>NZ_CM148371.1:0-2105000 GCF_055901555.1 Mesorhizobium sp. WSM4821
TTTATGCATACCTTTTCATAACAGAAATTATGCTCAGGCCCGGATTATGCGCAGTTGGCCGAGGCGGATGTGGGCCAGTCGCCGTTTCCACCTCGGTGACCTTGACATAATCAGAGGGCTTCGAGGAAGCGCATCAAATTGTCGGGCGGTCGGTAGCGTCCAAGCCTGGCCTCCTGGGGCTGCAACTTCCCGAGCGCCAGCTCTTTCATGGATAGATCGGCCTCCACATACATGTGCGTGGTCGCGGTGTCTTCATGCCCCAACCAAAGCGCGATGACGGTGATGTCGACACCGGACTGCAGCAGATGCATTGCTGTCGTGTGCCGGATCACATGGGGCGAGATCAAGCGGCCAGCGAGAGAGGGAAAATGGCGCCGTGCTGCAGCGACGGCGAGATCCAGCCGTTGCGTGACGTTGGAGCGGGTCATCTTCGCGCCTGCGCGGTTTGGCAGCAGGAAGCCGTCCTGCGCGTTTGCTCCCAGCGATCGCTGCCATCGCCGAACAAGGGCGGCTGTCGGGCGCCATAAGGGAACGCACCGCTCCTTGCGCCCCTTGCCATGCAGGTGCACGGCGGGCTGGCCTTCAAGAACAATATCGCGGCAGCGGATTCCGATGATCTCGGAGACGCGTGCGCCGGTGTTGTACATGAGACTGAACAGCACCCGATCCCGCCGCCCCGCCCATGTCGCATCGTCGGGAGCGTCGAGGATGGCCTGGATCTCCGATCGCGTCAGGAAGCCGATCAGCGGGCGATCGGCCCTCTTCATCGGAATGGCGAGCGCCTGCTCTATGATCCCGAGGGCGTCAAGATCATGATGTCCCGCGTATTTGAGGAATGTTCGCAGCGCGGCAAGCCGCGCGTTCCGGCTCCGTACGCTGTTGCCGCGAACCTTCTCCAGATGGTCGAGGAAATCGAGCAGCAGTCGCGCGTTCAGATCGGTGAGCGCGAGTTTGCTCGGAGGCTTGCCGATTGACGTCTCGGCAAACGCCAGAAGCAGTCGGAACGTATCGCGGTAAGCCGCGATGGTCCGCGGGCTGACGGCGCGATGTTGGCCCAGATGCTCGACGAAGAAGCGCTGCACCAGCGCGGCGAACGACGGTGTTGTCTGCTCACCCATGACAGCGCTCCTCCGCCGCAAATGCTTCGAAGCGATCGCCGGCCGCGACCATCAGGTCGGGAATGCCGGTCAGGTACCAATAGGTATCGGAGACCTTGGCATGGCCGACATAGGTGGCCAGCGCGGCGATGGCATTGTCGATATCCGCGCCTTCGTTCTGCCAGCGCTGCACTCGCCGGCAGATGAAGGTGTGGCGCAGATCGTGAATGCGAACCTCGTCATAGGCCCCACGAGCAACAATATTTGCGTCCCGACGCAACTGCTGAAATGTCCAATGGACCTGACGCTTGGACGGCACTTGCCCTGAGGCGCCGACGAAGAAAGATGCATCCGACTCGGCCGGAGCGGAGCGGGCGCGGATTGCCACATAGCGCGAGAGCGCAGCGGCGACGCTGGCATCAAATGGTACGTGCCTTGACTTGGTGAACTTGGTCATGCGCACGGTCAGACATCGGCCGGCAATGTCGACGTCGCCGCATCGGAGCTTGAGTGCCTCGGAAATCCGCAATCCCGTGGCTGCGATCAGCCCCAACATGGTCTCGTATGTTGCCGGTCGAATGGAGTGTTGCGGCTGCAGCCGCCGCGCCGCCTGCAGCAGAGCGACGATCTCCTGGTCGGTGTAGATATGTGGCGTCCGGCGCTGGTGCGCTTTGCCGAATATGCTGCTTACGGGAAGCTCGTTCCGTGGGTCGAGACGTCTCTCATGCTCGGCAAAGGGCCGCAGCACTTCGAGGCGGCGCACCCAGGAGGTTGGCGTCGCGTTCCGCGCCTCCCCCTGAACCCAAGCGACCACGAGCGTCGTCGTCAGCGGGCCGCGATGGCCGGACAGATCGGCGAAGCGAGCGAACGACCGCAGCATTATGCCAGAGGTCTCGAGCGAGAATCCAAGGCGACGTCGCTCCACAAGATAGGCGTCGATCCGCGCCTGCATGGTCAGCGACCGGCTCATGCCACACTCCCCGGCCACGGCATAGCGACCGCCGCGAGCCGCTGAAGGTCGACCTTCGTGTAGATCATGGAGGTGTCGATGCTCCGATGGCGCAGGATATCGGCGATCTGCTTCATGGGCACACCAGCGTTCAGCATGCGGCTGGCGACGCTGTGCCGGAGGATATGAACGCGTGTCTGAGACCAGCCGCAACGTTTGTAGGCGGCGAAAACGGCGCGCCTTACAACGTCTTTTTGGATCGGCAGGTCATAGGGCGCGACGTGGCGTACGAATATTGCGCGGTTCGTGCTCGGTGGACGTTCATGCCGCAGATACGCAGCGATCGCGTCACCCGTCTCGGGCGGCAAGGGAAGGACGTCGAAACGCCGGCCCTTTGACCGGGAAATGCGGATCGTACCCTGCCGCCAATCGATGTCGCCGAGCTGCAGTTGCACAACCTCACTGGTTCGGAGCCCAAGATCGGTCAGGCACCGGACCATGGCGTAGGCCCTCCGGCGCGACGGGAAATCCTTGTCGAATGAAGCGAGCAGAATCTCAATCTGCGTGTCGGAAAGCACATCCGGTAAGCTGCTCAGCCGCCAGCATGCAACGCGAGGGATTGCGCCGAGTAGATGCTGAACGTCGTCGCCCATCATCTGCCGAAACCGGAGATAGCAGCTGATCGCACCCCCAACAATGCGAATGGTGGCGGTCGTCCAGCCCTGCAGTTCGCCGAGGATGAAGCGTCTCACACGCGCCGGCTCAAGGCCGGCGATAGAGATCTCCCCTTCCGGAAACTGTTCCTCAAGAAAGCGTCGAAGAATCCGCTCGCGCCTCGCTCGTGTGCTGACGGCTAACCCGCCGACATCGCGCATGTAGGCCCGGAATGCCGCCAATTCCCCGCCATGTGTGGTGTGTGCGGTAGCTGCGGGAATGGCGCCTTCGGCACGCAGCACTGCAAGCAAATGCGTGATGGCCGCCCTGAGTTCGTGCGGCAAGCGACGGGCCGGATAAGGGCAGTCACAGACGGGAAGATGCTCGCTGATAAACCGAACTCGCGCGGCTTCGCCTATGGACTCTAACGCGAGCCGTTCGGTCGAGATCCAGTGGGCGAAATGGGCAATGCAGCACAGATAAACACGTGCGGTGCTGGGCGCATAGCGGGCACGGCCCAGGTGCTCAAGATAGCGCTCCGAGAATGGCCCCAACGGGCTGTTCTCAAGCCACTGACGGGGCGCCGGCTGCAGTTTGATTTGGTTCATGACGATCTCCTCTACGGTTGGCGCGCAGAGGAGATCAGGATTATGTAAACCTACGGTCGCCCGGCCTGCTGGGGATGCCCGGCATCCGCTCGCATCCCAAACGTCGCGCACACAAACTGCGCATAATCCGGGCCTGAGCATAATTGCGGTTGAGCGCGAATCGGACGGATTGAGCGCTGGACGGTGTTGCTGTCGATCTCGATGCGGCCTTCGTTAATGAAGCGCGGAACGCCTTCCCAACGTGAGAGCGCGTATTGACCGGGCGAGCTTGGTCTTGAGATCGATCAGGCCGAGCTTTCGTGCAGCCAAGGTTCAGGCTCGGCGACAATAGCGCGGCTGTTTTCCTGACACGTTGCACATCGGCCGGTCGTCCGCTGATATCGTGCCCGATCCTATAGAGGTCGGCGATCCGTCTCAGCGCGCCTGGCTGGCGATCGGCGCGTTCCAGGCCTACAATCGCCTTCCAATGCCAGCCTGAATCGCGGCGAGAGCTACCAGTCCGGGAATCGCATAGCCTCTCCGTCGCCAAAACAGCTGTTCTGCCCCATCCTGGCCATCGAGCTCAACGCCCCGCGTCGGAGCGCTCTCGGCTTCTGGAGGAAGCCATGAGGTCCGCTCGGGCTTGATCGGAGTCACGCCTGATGGAAGACGTGTTTGCTTCGGTCGCCTGGCGCCCCACGGCGAGGCTTTGCGGATTCTCAGTCCTCTGCCTCTTCGCCGGTCTCAACAGCGCTGTGTAATGTTCGTCGTTGATGATGACGCCCCCGCTGTTCACGCGGTTGCTGCCGTCAGGTGGGCTCAGCAGCTCGTTAGGAGCCTCGCGAGTCCTGCCCAAGTGCTGGTCAAACGGCGCTGGCGCGACTTGTCGGGCTTGCTGCTCTTGGAATACGGCGTGTTGCACCTGCGACCCGGCTGCTCCCAAGGCTTCCGCGGGGATTGCGGCAAGCTCGTGCGGCAAGCGGCCCTGCCTCAGTCGGTTTTGCAGCGCCTGCCGATCGGCGACGAGCTTGCCGAGGTGCAGCGGCCGCTGCCGTTCCGGCCACTCTTGGTTCGCCAATCTCTGAACCAGCGCGCGCGTGCCGTCCACCACGAAGACGCCGCAATCAACACCGTTGTTCTGCCGGGCCATTTCGGGTGTCACCAGGGCGGTCGCGTCCAGTCTTGCTGCGAGCTCTCGTGCAGGTGCGTCATTGTATCCCCGTCCATCGCGCTGATGGATGGAGTCGTAGTGATAGGCGACCGCTCTTTCCGGGTCGCGGCGATCAACGAGCAGCAGCGACCAATGCTCGTTGTGTCCATCATTCTCCACCATAGCCATGGGATTGCCACTGTTCACCGGCAGGAACACGAAGTCGGCTGCGACGTCGTTTTGATGATAGATGGACAGCAATGTAGGTTGCGGGTCCCGATCGTGACGGCGCAGTTGCTGGGAGACCAAGGGATCCACCAGCCGCGTTCGGGCGGCGAGCGCTGGGTGGGCCGCCTGCAGGTTCTGCTCCAGCAACTGGTAATCCCTGTGGATATGGGCGTCGCCCAGCAGGTCGGCGCCGAGCACCGCCCCCTCGGGGAGGTTGGACGAGCCTGACGGAAAAGCTCCGATCCGTGCATGGGAAGAGGTGGTCAGATCGACCAACGGAACACCGCGATAGGTGTCTGACAGCCTGGCGGTCGCAGGCAAGGCGTGTCCTGGAGCCTTTGCCGATACTGCCGTCACTGCAGCTTCCCTCATCGCACCGCGATCGACAAGCCAAACGTCGTTGCCTCCCTCTGGCCTCCGGGCGGTGTAGCCGTGACCTTTAATCTCGTAGTTCCATTCCGGCTGGTCCGCGTCCGGCAAGAGGCCATAATGGTACAAGGAAGGGAGCATCGCGTCTGGGACGCGTTGAGTCCCATGGGAGAAGCCTTCAGGGACGGCGAATGAGATGTTTATGAAGTCCTCGACCGCAGCGGGGGTCGCCTCAGATCTTGCAAAGGGCGCGGCCTCCGCATGCAGGTTTCCAATGTGTTCGGATCCTGTGCCTTGAATGGGTACCCCTGCCAATGGCAATTCGCCCAAGTGCTGCACGGGGGGCTGTATCGGCAAGCGGCCGCCTGAATTGTCGATTTCGCTCGGCGGCTGCTGAACGGCGGCGGCTTGCGGCGGATTCAGGGTCCACTGCCTCTCCGTCGGCCGCAACGGCGCCGTCGAATGTTCATTGTTGATGATGAACCGCTCGGGTGGCAGGAGGTTGCCCTGGTCAAGCGCATCCGGCGTGGGCCGGATCTGCTGTTGGCTGGCAGCTAACGCTGGCGGGGCGGCGGCCTCAACTCCGGCGTGTCCAGAGCCGGCCGCTGCCAAAGCGTCCGCCACGATCCTGTCTGACGCGGGCTTCGCATCGCGAACCCGTTCCAGCGCCAAGCGGAGATAATCGTTGCCTGGAAACAACACCTCGGCGAATTCGATCCGCAAATCATGATCCAGCCCAGAGATCGTCCGGCCCCGCCTCTCAAGCGCCTCAGAAAATCTGCGAAGACTACGACCATAGACAACACGGGTGCTTGGGGCCAAGCTGCTGTCACTGGTCACTTGTTCCAAGACATGCGCATCTGCCTTTGAAGGCACCGTCACTGGCCACCGGCCAGTCGCTGAATAGCCCGGCTCATGATACGCACGCAGGACGTTCAACGCCGGCCTTATATCCTTTATGTCAGTGTCTTTCGGAAAGAAGGTATCGAGGTGATCGACCAGGGATTGGTGATTTCTTAGATCAGTCGCTTGGCCACGAGCGCCGAGATCATTCGCCAATCGGCGAAGTGCAGACGTGTAATTTCGGAGCGTCGGCGCGCTATGGTGTTGCTGAGCCGCAGCGTGGGCGATCGCCTTGTCAATCACGTCCCGGTGTTCGTCGGACAGATGGGGATAGCGGTTAGCCGGGGCACCAACAGCCGCTGAATAGCCCGGCTCATGATAGGCACGCAGGACGTTCAAGGCCCTCTTCATATCATCGTTTTTCGGAAAGAAAGCATCGAGGTGATCGACCAGGGATTGGTGATTTTTTAGGTCAATCGCTTGGCCACGAGCGCCGAGATCATTTGCCAATCGGCGAAGGGCATACCTGTATTTTAGGACCGTGCTCTCGCTATATTTTTGCTGAGCCGCAGCGTGGGCGATCGCTTTATCAATAACGTCCCGGTGTTCGTAGGACAAATGGGGATAGCCGGTGGCACGGGCGCCACTCGCGACAGGATCGGCTCGGCGCGGCTCGGCCACGTGCGGCTCAAAGCCCGCTTGCCGGGCCTGGCCCGCATCAGGCAAGGGGTCGTGGCGGCCCACGAAAGGGAGCATCGCGTCTGGGACGCGTTGAGTCCAGTGGGAGAAGCCTTTGGGGACCGCAAATGAGACGTTTATGGAGTTCTCGACCGCAGCGAGGTGCTTCTCAGCCCATGCGGACGGCGCGGCCTCCGCATGCAGCCTTCGGGTGTGCTCGGACCCTCTCCCTTGAACGGGTACCGCTTCCAATGGCAATTCACCCAATTGCTGCACGAGGGGCTGCATCGGCACGCGGCCGCCTGAATTGCCGATTTCGCTCAGCGGCGGCTGAATGGCGGCGGCCTGCGGCGTATTCAGGACCCTCTGCCTCTTCGCCGGTCTCAACAGCGCTGTGTAATGTTCGTCGTTGATGATGACGCCCCCGCTGTTCACGCGGTTGCTGCCGTCAGGTGGGCTCGGCAGCTCGTTAGGGGCCTCGCGCGTCTGGCCCAAGTGCTGGTCAAACGGCGCTGGCGCGACTTGTCGGGCTTGCTGCTCTTGGAATACGGCGTGTTGCACCTGCGACCCGGCTGCTCCCAAGGCTTCCGCGGGGATTGCGGCAAGCTCGTGCGGCAAGCGGCCCTGCCTCAGTCGGTTTTGCAGCGCCTGCCGATCGGCGACGAGCTTGCCGAGGTGCAGCGGCCGCTGCCGTTCCGGCCACTCTTGGTTCGCCAATCTCTGAACCAGCGCGCGCGTGCCGTCCACCACGAAGACGCCGCAATCAACACCGTTGTTCTGCCGGGCCATTTCGGGTGTCACCAGGGCGGTCGCGTCCAGTCTTGCTGCGAGCTCTCGTGCAGGCGCGTCATTGTATCCCCGTCCATCGCGCTGATGGATGGAGTCGTAGTGATAGGCGACCGCTCTTTCCGGGTCGCGGCGATCAACGAGCAGCAACGACCAATGCTCGTTGTGTCCATCATTCTCCACCATAGCCATGGGATTGCCACTGTTCACCGGCAGGAACACGAAGTCGGCTGCGACGTCGTTTTGATGATAGATGGACAGCAATGTAGGTTGCGGGTCCCGGTCGTGACGGCGCAGTTGCTGGGAGACCAAGGGATCCACCAGCCGCGTTCGGGCGGCGAGCGCTGGGTGGGCCGCCTGCAGGTTCTGCTCCAGCAACTGGTAATCCCTGTGAATATGGGCGTCGCCCAGCAGGTCGGCGCCGAGCACCGCCCCCTCGGGGAGGTTGGACGAGCCTGACGGAAAAGCTCCGATCCGTGCATGGGAAGAGGTGGTCAGATCGACCAACGGAACACCGCGATAGGTGTCTGACAGCCTCGCGGTCGCAGGCAAGGCGTGTCCTGGAGCCTTTGCCGATACTGCCGTCACTGCAGCTTCCCTCATCGCACCGCGATCGACAAGCCAAACGTCGTTGCCTCCCTCTGGCCTCCGGGCGGTGTAGCCGTGACCTTTAATCTCGTAGTTCCATTCCGGCTGGTCCGCGTCCGGCAAGAGGCCATAATGGTACAAGGAAGGGAGCATCGCGTCTGGGACGCGTTGAGTCCCATGGGAGAAGCCTTCAGGGACGGCGAATGAGATGTTTATGAAGTCCTCGACCGCAGCGGGGGTCGCCTCAGATCTTGCAAAGGGCGCGGCCTCCGCATGCAGGCTTCCAATGTGTTCGGATCCTGTGCCTTGAATGGGTACCCCTGCCAATGGCAATTCGCCCAAGTGCTGCACGGGGGGCTGTATCGGCAAGCGGCCGCCTGAATTGTCGATTTCGCTCGGCGGCTGCTGAACGGCGGCGGCTTGCGGCGGATTCAGGGCCCACTGCCTCTCCGTCGGCCGCAACGGCGCCGTCGAATGTTCATTGTTGATGATGAACCGCTCGGGTGGCAGGAGGTTGCCCTGGTCAGGCGCATCCGGCGTGGGCCGGATCTGCTGTTGGCTGGCAGCTAACGCTGGCGGGGCGGCGGCCTCAACTCCGGCGTGTCCAGAGCCGGCCGCTGCCAAAGCGTCCGCCACGATCCTGTCTGACGCGGGCTTCGCATCGCGAACCCGTCCCAACGCCAAGCGGAGATAACGATTGCCTGGAAACAACCCCTCGGCGAGTTTGATCCGCGAATCATGATCCAGCCCAGAGATCGTCTGGCCCTGACTCTCAAGCGCCATAGAAAAATTGCGAAGATTACGACCATAGATAAGACGGGTGGTTAAGGCCAAGCTGCTGTCACTGGCCACTTGTTCCAGGACATGCGCGTCTGCCTTTGGGGGCGCCGTCACTGGCCACCGGCCAGTCGCTGAATAGCCCGGCTCATGATACGCACGCAGGAGGTTCAACGCCGGCTTTATGTCCCTGTTTTTCGGAAAGAAAGTCTCGAGGTGATCGACCAGGGATTGGTGATTTCTTAGATCAGTCGCTTGGCCACGAGCGCCGAGATCATTCGCCAATCGGCGAAGTGCAGACGTGTATATTCCGAGCGTCTGCGCGCTATGGTGTTGCTGAGCCTCAGCATGGGCGATCGCCTTATCAATCACGTCCCGGTGTTCGTCGGACAGATGGGGATAGCGGGTGGCAGAGGCACCAACAGCCGCTGAATAGCCCGGCTCATGATAGGCACGCAGGACGTTCAACGCCCTCTTTATTTCCTCCTTTTTCGGAAAGAAAGCATTGGCGTGATCGACCAGGGATTGGTGATTTTTTAGGTCAATCGCTTGGCCACGAGCGCCGAGATCATTTGCCAATCGGCGAAGTGCAGACGTGTATTTTCGAACCGTGCTCTCGTCATATGTTTTCTGAGCCGCAGCGTGGGCGATCGCCTTATCGATAAGGTCCCGGTGTTCGTAGGACAAATGGGGATAGCCGGCGGCACGGGCGCCACTCGCGACAGGATCGGCTCGGCGCGGCTCGGCCACGTGCGGCTCAAAGCCCGCTTGCCGGGCCTGGCCCGCATCAGGCAAGGGGTCGTGGCGGCCCACGAAAGGGAGCATCGCGTCTGGGACGCGTTGAGTCCCATGGGAGAAGCCTTTGGGGACCGCAAATGAGACGTTTATGGAGTTCTCGATCGCAGCGAGGTGCTTCTCAGACCATGCGGACGGCGCGGCCTCTGCATGCAGCCTTCGGGTGTGTTCGGACCCTATCCCTTGAACGGGTACCGCTTCCAATGGCAATTCACCCAATTGCTGCACGAGGGGCTGCATCGGCACGCGGCCGCCTGAATTGCCGATTTCGCTCAGCGGCGGCTGAATGGCGGCGGCCTGCGGCGTATTCAGGACCCTCTGCCTCTCGGCTGGCCGCACCAGCGCTGTGTAATGTTCGTCGTTGATGATCACCCACTCGGGTCGCAGGTGGTTGCCCTGGTCAAGCGCTTCCGGCCAGGGCCGAATCTGCTGTTGGCTGGCAGCTAACGGCGGCGGGGCGGCGGCCTCAACTCCGGCGTGCCCAGAGCCGGTGGCTGCGAAAGCGTCGGCAACGATGCTGTTGAGGTCACCCGGTCGAGCGGGCATTCCTGGGTCGCTGAAAAGAGACGAGGCGGCTTGATCATCCTGCCGTCGCTGAAGCACTTCGCGGAACCCCTGTTCAAGTCGCAGAACCTCTTCTGGATTCGTTGGCGACTCGTCAGCTTGATCCAACAGCCTGCGGGCCTCGGCAAGGTGCTGGTTATAGCCCACTTGCCGGGCCTGGTCCGCCTGCCCCTCTCCCAAGCCGGCGCCCTGCACCTGCGACAAAGCTGTTACACGGGATGGGTTACTATTTCGCGGGTTCATACTAGCCTCACATCAAACTGTATCGTCAAAGTTCTGTGCCAATCCGCGCAGCTGCTCATCGGTTGAGATTCTGCCAAGAGCCCCTCGTCTGCTTCCATCAAGGGTGCCGGCTCCGGTAGGGCGCCTGTCTGGCTTTCGAGATGCGTCCGCATGGCGAGTTGCGCGAGGAGTTTGAACTTCTCCCCCGGCTGGGCGAAGAGGGCCCCGATAGAAGACGGGAGTTGCGAAACCCAGATAGAGGGGCGTCTCGAACCAAAAGGCACGGATGTCAAACGTCATCAAAGCCTCGCCGCTACCCCCATGGCGAAACGTTGCGTACAGACTTGCCGCGCAGAAGCCCAAGGCGAGTGAGCATGCGATGCTAATGGCTATGTTGGGGGGCGTCGTTTTTGTTGAAGGCATTGTTCCATTGCCGGATTAGCCATAGATAATGCTGCGCTTGCTTCAGACACAGGAGCGACGTCGCGCGATGTCGCCGCTCCAAAGATCGATGCCGGAGCGGATGGTGCGATGCTTGCGTTGCACCGCCCGCAGACGTGATTCTGAAAGTTACCCTAAGGCAGGTACATCCACGGGCAGCGCATTGGAAAGGGCAAGGCCGTGCACGGAATTCGGGGAGACGGCGTCACTTACCATGGCCGAGACCTCAACGGCCTGAGCGATCTCTGCTTCTGGAGGCAGCCATCAGATCCTCGCGGGCGTGATTATAGGCGTGACTTAGGGACTGCCCGATTTCACCACCCCGCCGCAGCTGTTGACGGGAGGTTTGCGGGCCTACTGTATCACGGACTGACGCCGCAATACCTGCTATGTGGCCGTCCAGATTCGCATTCCGTTCCTCTGCTGCATGCTGCGGCGGAGGCATGTGCGGCAAGATATCTTGCATGCCGGGAACTGCGTAAGCTTGGGCCTGTTGATTTGCGTCGAACTGGTGATACGCCGCCAATTGCGGCGGCTCGACAGGAGGCCGGGGCAGCGAGTCCAGTTGGTTGACGGCCACCAGAACTGATTCCACTGCGTCTTGGTGCGTGCGCGAGGAAGGATCCATTCCGTACGCTTCCTGAATCATCAGTGATGCGATTTCCTTTTGATGGTCTCCAGGAATACGGGACAATGCGTTGCGTACACTATCAGCGAACTCGGGTGAGATCACTTGTACTTCTGCATATTTCTCCCACGATACGGGTGCGTTTTGCTTCCGGCGCAAATCGTGGGCAGTCTGTTCATTTGTGTCCGGATGCACGAACGGAATCAACCCCTCAACACGGTTTTTCAGGAATTCGGCGGTGCTTTTGTCCATCGACCAATGACCTTCCTCGGCCGGCACTCCGCTCCATGCGCTGTCTTTCAACCGAACAGCGGGACCGTTGGCCCAGGCATCCATCACCACGGTCGACCTCGGGTCGCGGCTTCCGCGCCGCAGTTCGTTCCAAATGTGACCCGTCTTGACTGGGATCTCGTTACCTTCGCCGGTTATCTCTTTCATTGACACGGAAGCACTAGAGGTCATGCTCCGCTCGTCGGCCGCCATGTGTGGGGCGTGGACGATAGCGGAAAGGGGAGCGGTCTGGTTGCAGCACGCCGCTCCCATGACTACGGCCAATGCAACCTTAATGTGGGCGTCTGCTCCCACCATTGCAACCGCCGATCCGATGCTGTTGTGGCCGTGAGAGGGAATGTCGTCCACCTTAACGTTTCCCCGGCCATGCTTGAGCAGCACGCGAACGTCGTGAACTGTTTGCCCCGCTGCCGCGAGTCTTATCGGGCTGGTGACCTCGTCACCGACGACACACGCTCCCATATGGTAGGCGGCCTGCTGGATCTGATGTGGCTCCAGAGGCGCATCTCCGCCCCGTCGCAACCTGTCGGCAGGCGTGCCCAGGGAGACCCTCAGCGCTGCCGTGGATTCTCGCGGGGACTCTTCCGTGTCATGTGTGGCATGTCGAGTCGATCCGGAGGATTTGGAGATGCAAATTCCCATAGCCGTTCACCTGTTGTGGAGTTTCTGATCGCCGAGGACGGGATACGCGAACGGGCGATTAACCGTCAGTGTCATCTGGATGAGCTTCCATCAAGGGTGCCGGCTCCGGGAGGGCGCCTGTCTGGCTTTCGAAGATGCGTTTAAGGATGCGGTCCGAAAAATATCGCACCTTCCTCAATTGCAATGGTGGCAGGCCTTTGATGAGAACAATCTCGTAGTCTTCGTCGAGCAGCCGAACCTGTTCGGGACGCAACAGCGGTGCACCTTGATGCGAATTCTGAATGTTCCAATCGAACGTTCGCGCCTGGCTGTAGGAAATCGACTTGGCTTCAAACGTGTATTCACCGATGGCTTTGGAAATGTAGGTTGGAGTTTCGTCATCGGCAGTGGCCATGAACACTTGCAGGCCGGTATTGCTGAGAAAATTCTGCTTGCCAGCCTCTCCATAAGCCCCCGTCAGTGCCGAAAGGCTTTGGATGATGAGCATGAAACGACCCTTGTAGCCCGCGATGGTCGTAATTGCGGTCTCGATCGCCTCCAGCTTACCCAAGTGCTTGAACTCGTCGAGCAGAAAGAGAACCTCGTTCTTTTCATCTTGGCGGGGCAGCGACCGCTGTAGGATTGAAACGATTTGCTGAAAGAACAGGCGTACCAAAGGCGCGATCACCTCAAGGTCGTTCGGACCCACGCACAGATAGATGCACGTTCTGCGACGGCGAAGATCATAGACCGAAAAGTCCGAGCGACTTGTAGCTGCCTTTACAGCCGGATCCGCCCACAGATTGAGCCCGCCATCGCCGAGGACGGACGTGTAGGAGGTCAGGATTTTTGTATCGTTCCCCGCCATGTCGTCGAAGATGCGTTGTGCCTCTTTGTTCCGGGTCTCCATGGCAAGTTGCGCGAAGAGCTTGAACTTCTCCCCCGGCTGGGCGAAGAGGTCATAGACGGCGCCGATTGTTGGCGTGCCCCGCTCGATACAGGCAAGAATCCCCGCGACAAAGATATCTCGCGCGCCGCTGACGAAACCTTCCGCGCCCTCCCCCTTGGCCGTGATCAGGTTTGCGGCCAAGCGGCGGGCTTCGGTGAATTGCAGCTGTGGAGGCAGCGCTATAAGATCCAACAGCGGATTGTAGCAGTTGGTGCGCCGCTCCGAATCCAGCGGCGCGAATTTGAACACGTTGTCGCCTGCGGCTTTGCGCGCCCTCGAGGTAAGCTCAAAGAGCTCCCCCTTGACGTCGAGAGCTATCACCGAACCTTTGAATGTAAGGAGCGTTGGAATGACTATGCCGACGCCCTTGCCGGCGCGGGTCGGTGCAACGATGAGGCTGTGAGGCTGCTCGCCATTGGTCAGGTAGTACCCAGGCCAGAAAGGGCTACTTGTCTTCCCAAATACCGGCCCTGCCACGCTACGGTATCGTCGCAGATATCCGGTGCGTCGCATTTCATCCACTCGCGCCCAGCGTGCCGTCCCGTGATGTTCGAGTTTGCGCCGCAATACGATCTGCTGAATCAGTAAGACGACCGCCGACGTGGCGAGCACGATAGCTACGCCCTGATAGAACACGAGGGTTACGAAACCCAGATAGAAGGGCGTCTCGAACCAAAAGGCACGGACGTCAAACGTCATCAAAGCCTCGCCGCTACCCCCATGGCGGAACGTTGCGTACAGACTTGCCGCGCAGAAGCCCAAGGCGAGTGAGCAGGCGATGCTAACGGCAATGTTGGGGGGCGTCGTTTTTGTTGAAGGCATTTGTTCCAGTGCCGGACTAGCAATAGGTAATGCTGCGCTTTTCTCAGACACCGCAGCGACGTCGCGCGCTGTCGCCGCTCCACAGATCGATGCCGGAGCCGGTGGTGCGATGCTTGCATCGCACCACGGTAGACGTGGTACTTTTGAAATTACCCCAAGGCAGGTACGTCAGCGGCCAGCGAATTGGAAATGGCAAGGCCGCGAACGGAGAAAGCGTCACTGCACCTGACGAGACCTCAACGGCCGGAGCGATCTCTGCTTCTGGAGGCAGCCATCAGATCCTCGCGGGCGTGATTGTAGGCGCGGCTTATGGACTGCCCGACTTGACCACCCCGCTGCAGCTGCTGATGGGAGGTTTGCGGGCCTACTGTATCACGGACTGAAGCCGCAATATCTGCTATGTGGCCGTCCAAATTCGCATTCCGTTCCTCCGCTGCATGTTGCGGCGGAGGCATGTTCTGCAACAGGCCATGCAGGTGGGGAAGTGAGTTAGCTTGCGCTTGTTGATTTGGGTCTAACTGATGATACACGGCGACAACAGCATTTTGGGCGGTCGCCTTGACCATTTGGTGCTGATGAGGATCAGCAGCCAATTCCATCGCCTGGTCAAAAATACGAGATTTATGTTCATCATTAAATTTACTGAAGTTTTGCGCCACAAACATGACCCCTAGAGCTTTCTCCATTGGATCCATGTCGCCAATGCGATTGATAAGAGCAGTCTGCTTCTGGGGTCCCAGAAAATGGGCTACATTACTAGCCGCGTGGACTTGGAACAATGCTACATCGGCCGAGTTGAACCCCAATCCGTCCGTCAATCTGTCGGCCAGAGCGTTGGCTGATCCTCCGAGCTGGTTGTTGCGCCTATCAAATCTGCTGAGGTCAGACTCTTGCCCGGGGGCCATGTCCTGAACGGCGCGTCGCATTTGCCTCTCGGCGGATTTGAAGCTCCCAAGATCGCGTGCTGTCTCGCGCGGGTTAGCGGTTACTAGCCGTTCTGCAACATTGGTCAGTGGCCCGACTGGAAGGCCATCGTGGTTACGCCGTTGCTCGGCCCTCCTCCCCTCGCGGGATGAACTTCCAGCTGCACGTTTGCTGTCGCGATCCATTGCTCGGCCTCCAAAGTCGTTATTCTACCCAAGAGGTTACCACCTAAGCTTGACCTGCTGAACCGATATGATGTTACAGTTGTAGTCTGGCAGAGGGTTCCCAGCTCTGTGGGTCTGCCAAGAGCCCGCCCGAGCCAAGAAAATATGATAAGGCTGGCATCAAATGCGATGAGTGGGGTCTGCCAGAGGACATGAATGGCACGCCGTCGCCGACTCTTCGCCTCCCTTTCCGGTCCTTGCAAGAGCCCGGCATGATATCCCCGCGGTAGGTTCTCCTTTGGGCGCAGGCTTGCATGCTCGAGGGTTTCGATGAGGACCATCGCCCACTCCGGCTGATCAGCCGCGGCTGAGCTGTCGTGCTCCCTCGGCAAGGAAATCAGTCGCGACCTGACCGGCAATTTGCGCAGCGCCGCGCCAATAGCATCGCTGTACCATGCCGTCGCCAAGGCATTCCTGCCGCAGGCCACAAGTGGCAATCCCTCGGCCCAACCGGCGCCAGGCGAAGAGCAAAGGTCCGACGGCGAAAACGCGCGGGCGGGCAGCACGGCATCGCGCAATGCCGCTCCGTTCGGCGACGCGGCCGCCTGTCGTCGATGCGCCGCGGTCGTCAGCACCAGCCTCTGGCGAGCCAACCGTCGCCTGGGCGATCGCGACATCTTCAATGCCTTTGTGCCGGGATTTTCTCAACGGGAGCCGCCTGGCGCAGCCACTCGAGACGGACGGCATACTTCAGCGCCACCGTGACCAGTGCAATTGCCGCGCGGCTTTTAGCGACCAGCATCAGGTTGCTATTTGAAGGAGCCTCTCACATCGAAGGCATCGTAGAGCCGGCCGGAGTTGCCTCTCGCCTGATGCCGAGGCGCGCCTCAAACGATTGTTGCCTGGCAGGGTCCTTGCCGCGCTGTGCAATTTGGGAGACCACGCGTCAATGAATCGGATCAGCTTGCTTCTGCTGAGCGCATTTCGGGGTTCGGACCCGTGTCCCTCAAGAAGAGAGTGGTTCGATCCGGCACAGGCCCTTGGGCGGGGGGCTGGGGTGAGCCGGTGCCGGACCGAACCGTCTCAGGCAACGCCCGGGTATGTCGTGGGATATTGCGGCAACTTCGTGGCCAAAACGTGAGGGTAATGTGTCGTGGATTCACCGATTCCAACACGCGCATTGCAAACGTGACTGGACGTCTAAGAAACCGCGCAGCGCTGCTGAGTTGTCGGGAGCTCCGCCCGTGGGCCGCTAGCTTGGCCGTGAAAATAGCCCCCCGATCAGACGTCGGATTCAGGAAGGCAAAAACTCGCAATGTTGTTTCTGCGGGGCGGTCGAGGTCCGCGCTTCGCGCGCTGTCGATGCTGGCTCGACGCGCGGGTACGGAACGCTGCAGACCATGGCCGGCGACCGAGATGATGGTCGATGAAGCGGCCGAACTGCTCGGCATCGATCCAATCGAGCTTCGCCTCAAGACCGCGTTCAAGGCCGGCATGAAGAACTCGCAGGGCGCCATTGCCGGCGAGGCGCTAAGGACCGAGGAGATCCTGGAGCGGGTCCGTGCCCATCCGTTGTGGAGGGATCGCGATGCGAACAAAGCGGCGTTCGATACCGCCAATCCGGGTAAGCGCTACGGCATCGGTTTCGCGCAGGTGCAGAAGGATTACGGCACCGGAGCCGAGGCAGCGGTGACCGCGGTGTCATTCGATCCGTCCGGCCGGCTCACCATGCGCCAGAACGGCAATGATATCGGCACGGGCCTTGCCACCTCGCAGGCGGTGATGGTCGCCGACATCATCGGCCGAGTGCCGCACGACTATGCCTTCGGGATCGTCGACTGGCCCGAGATGCCTCTCCTCTCCGCCCGAGGAGCCCTATACGACGCCGCGGGACAGGGAGGACGCGCTGGCACGCAATCCGCGCTGGACGCCCCTCGTTTATTTCACCGATGAGCGCCTCAAACAGCGCCTATTTCGTCGGCCACGCGGCGGCGGCGCGGGCGCTGCTGCGCCTGTCGCTCTGGCCGGCTGCGGTCGCGCTCTGGTCGAGTTGACCGGGCGGCGGGCGGGCGGGCCGCTCGCTGTCGACTGGCGGACGTGCGGATCGCAGATGGCAAATTGACGGTTGGAGGGATGGCGCCGCTCGCATGGAACAACTCGCGGCGGCGGCGCACAGGCTCGGCCTGGTAACGGGAGTCAGCGTCCATGTGTTCAACCGCTGGCAATGGCCCGAGGCGGTGTTCGATGTGCCGAATGTCAGCGCCATCCGCTTGCCGGTCGACGCGCTTTCCGTCTGCTAGGGGCAAAGCGCGCCGGCTGGTTTGAAGGCGCTGATGACCTGCGGCGGCTTCCATTTCTCGACCGGCGTCAGGTCTTCTATCCGCCGGTACAGCGCCAGAACGCCGCCGGCACCTGTTACACGGGCGTGGCGACGATCGCCGAAATCGCAGTGAACACCGTCTCAGGCGACGTGAAGCTCCTTGCACATCATTCCATCCTCGAATGCGGCACTCAAATCGTGCCGGAACTCGTCTCGGGTCAGTTCCAAGGCGGCTTGGCTATGGGCGTCGGCCACGCCCTGCTCCAGGAATTGCCGCTCTATGAGGACGGTCCCGGTGAGGGGACGTGGAACTGGAACCGGTGTCGCCTGCCGAATGCCAGCGATGTCGCGGTCTGGACACAGACATCGGAGGTGTTGGCGCCGCTTTCCGAAATCGACCACCAAAGGGAATGGCCGAAGTCGTCAATGCCGTCAACCACGCCATCGGCAAGACGCTGATCACGCCAGAGGAGATTTTGCAGGCCCTGCCGTGACCGTTGCCACGCGACCACTTTCGATGACGGGTCAACACTCGCAAGGTCGGTCCTGTCGACGTACCTGACGATCTGATGATGATCGACTTCCTGCACGAATATCTCAGCCTCACGGGCTCGCGGCTTGGCTGCGGCCAAGGCATCTGCCACGCCTGCGCGATCGTTCTCGATGGGCCGGAAGGAAGCTCCCGCGAGATGCGGAGCTGCATCACCGGAGCGCATTTCTTCGAGGGCGAGTCCGTCCGCACCATCGAAGACCATGCCGAACGCGACGCAAATGGCGACATCGTCCGGCTCTCGGCGATTCAGCAGGCCTTCGTCGAACGTTTTTCGTTCCAGTGCGGCTATTGCACGCTGGGTTTTGTCAACGGTGCGACCCTGCTGGGTTGAGCATCTCAAAGAGAAGCGGGTCCGCAGGGCAGATGTCGAACGCACGATCGAGCAGGCGCTTGAGCCGCACATTTGTCGTTGCACCGGTTATGTCCGTTATTATGAGGCGGTCCGTCACGTGATCATGACCACGCCCGGCCTAGTACAGGGCTGAGGTCGGGCAATCAGGCGTTCCTGGATATTTGGCCTGTCGGCGCGCATCATGTCGACGTGCAGCCAATACGGGCGGTCTGTTTCCGGGACGCAGGCCTGTCCCCTTGATTGCCGCAATACGGTCAATTGGTTCTCGTTTGTGCCTGCGCTTGCACGGCACGCCTCGCATCGCGGTTCATTACGTTTGCTTTCGGTGTGCCTGGTCAAGTCTTGTTTACTGGCCGACTGGGCCATAGAAAAATGCTGACATCGATCAGTGTTACGCGCGGTCCCAAAAATGCCCTTCCGACGGCAGCGTTGGGAAGCTTGGCGGGCTCAACATCTCTTGTTGGAGGGCATGCGCAGCTTCAAATCAAAGGATCTATTCCCGTTCTTGCAGCTGACACCAAGCTGTTGAGATAGCGCGCGCGTCGAGCGACAGCAGATCATCGCGATGAAACCGCGCTTCAGGACTGCCGACCAGCGTTTGCAGTTGCGTGGGCTAGATGCTTCTCCCGGCAATGCCACGGTGACCGGCGCGTCCATACAAAAGGACAGCAGCCAACACTGCACAGTTTAAGCCTTCTTCCCCGCCGAACCCAAGACACTGTTGATGGCAACTTCCATCTCCTTGCAGCTCTGCACGACCGCCCCGAAATCCGGCGCGTCTGCGGCTGTGATGCCGCTTTCCTGCATGATCCGGTAGTCCTTCTCCAGTTCTTTCAAGGCGGTGCCAGAAGGTACCATAACGATCTCGCCGGAGACCGCCTTGCCGTAGTCCACGATCTGGCCGTCCTTGTCCTTCTCCTTGAAGAAAAAAGACTTGTGGCGCGCGACCTTCCTCGCGAGCTCCGCGTCTTCGAGCGCAGATGCCCAATGTTTCGACTTGTAGATGTAATGGAGATCGTGCCAGTGCCTCGAGAAGCGGTCTTTCTTGAGGTTCTGCTGAAGACAATAAACGTGAGCCGCTGTCGCCTTCTCCCAGAAGGTGCGCTCCACCGCCATCGCGTGGACTGACGCCGTCGGAAACACGAGACCCGTGTTCGCCTGAGCCGCATCGCAAGCTATTGCGTGTTCTTCGGCGGGCCGCCCCGTGGACCGAGCGCCGAACTCCAAAAGAACCGATGAGCGAACGTAAGAGTGACCATCGAAACGACTCTCAAAGTCGACATTGAGCGTTTCCGAGGAATTATAGGCCAAGGTCACCTTGATGCCTTTGTCGGCCATGGCTCGCGCCATCATCGGAGCGAATTCGTCTTTGATCCACCCCGGCAAGCGCTTCCTGACCATCTCAGTTAGCTTGCTCGCCTGCGATCCGCTCGGAGGAATGCCGTCCTCGTCAAAGTTCCCACCATCAAGGAACTTTGTCATGTCATAGGTCAGATCCAAGTCTTCAGAGAATCTGTCGATCAGCCGATAGACTTTGGAAAGCGATGTTCCCCCTTTGAAATACAGGAGGTCCTTGACTGCGGATGTGTAGATAGCGTCAAGCGTCGCGACGACCATGACGTCCTTTTCAAGGATATGCGGCTCGCGTCCCAATGTTTCCGAAGCGGCCAGAAGAGCGTTCTTTGCTGGCTACGTTTCAAATCGAAGAAGGATTCACCGCTCATTTTCTGCTTTCGAGATCGCCGCATGGACCCAAGCGGGCACTTTCGCCTTGAGAGCGACTACGCGAGTCCATTCCTCGGGGGTCAGTCTGTTCTTGAGCAATTTCGCGTAGTGGACACCGTTAGCTCGGCCAAGGTGCGCGATTGCCCGGATGGCCTCGCCCGACCTGTTCTTTGGCAGACTCGTGATCCAAGCGGGCGCGTGCTTGAGGCGTATTGTGCGGCGGCCAAGTTTCAGGTTCTTCGACTTTCCGGTCGTGAGAAAGACTTTTTGAACCGGAACTTGTGTCGTCAGGCCCAGCTGGTTCGCCGCCGTAGCACCGGAATTGACGACCTTCTCACCTGACAACGAGGCGTACGACTTCACGACGGCTTCCGCTTCCGGCAGCACATATCCATAGGGCGTTTTTCTAGAGGGCGTGTACATTCCCCTGTAGACGCGCGCCAGTTCGCCCTTTTTCGCAAGTCTGCTCAGAGCTTGATCGGCTGCCGCACGGTTTCCAGAGCCAACGAATTCCTTCGAAGTGAGCAAAGCACCTTCCTTGGCTCTTTTCGTACGCATTTGAACCGCTCGCGTGACCTCTTCCATGGCATTAGCTCCTGTCAGAGAGAAGATTCGAGTTTCTGACCGAATTGGCTCTTATCATATTGATTGCAAAGAAACAGTTCAAGATGGGCTATGGCCCAAATCTGGACGCTATATTCCACCCAAATTATGACGCGGCCTGCCTGTCCCTACCCGCCGTCTGGCATTGAGCTTTTGGAACGGGATCAGGCTGCCGCAGGTCTTCGAGCCTTCCTGCACGGATGAATGAGGCATCCCGGGTAAGGCGGCTGTGGAAGTTGGTCGAGTCATTACTGCCTCGCCCGCAACTTCAGGCCCGACGAGGTTGCCGATGATCGGCAGCTCCATGTCGGGGCCGCGGCTCAAAGATTTTTGGGAATCAAATCGCGACCATCTTACGGCCGCACCGAAGTCGAAATCGGCCAATTCAGAATCCGAGCTTCAGCGTCGGATCCACAGTTCCCCGTGTTTTCCTGAAGGGCTCGCCGAAGTCGTCTTCCAGAGCCACATTGGCCAACGCAAATTCGACGAGCTCGGCATCAGATGTCAATCCAGTTCGAGCTTTGGCCATCTTAATGAGATCAGCACTCACCCGTCCCGCAATCCTGCCGTCCTTCTCAGCGCGCAGGCCGGATTCTTCCGCCCTCTGCAGAACGGCGTTAATCCTGGCCAAGCGGCGCATCTGCAATTTCTCGGCCAGTTTGGAAAGGGTTCTCGTCCGCTTGCCCTTGGATCCTTGGCCGCGACGCATACGTACAGCCGTCTTCGTCATCGGGGTTTCCGCAAATTCCGTTTAACAAAAACGATTTTAAACAACATAGCAGGCAATGTTTTTTCAAAGACCCCAAATAGAAGGCGGCTGTTGTCAGCCCCGGAGGTTGCTTTGCTGAAGCCCTCCAAAAGGAGGGATCGCACGCGCTCGCGGGCCAAGCTCGCAGCGGTGAGTTTTTCACCTCCTCCGAGCGCCCGGCAGCGCCAAGTTGGCGCGATTCGGGACTGCTAGCACCGCGCCAATTCGAAGACCGGTGCGGCCTTGACCCTCGCCAGCACCTGACATACTTTCTATAAGCAATTTGCGTAGGGAACGCGTGTGAAGCCCGATGATATCGAACTCATTGTGGACGCTGAAATTTCGGAGGACCCATGCCTCCTCTTTGATGTCGTCACGCCCGATGGCGTGCTTCAGCTATTGGCGGACGTGGAGATGGGCAGCAACCATCTTGTTGTCCGTGACCTCCATATTGGGGGCGATGCCCAGGTCCAATGGGGTTGGTCCAAATTGCGCAAGCTCGGTCGAGTGATCGCGGAGAAGCTCAATGTCGACTACATCGAAGTTCATGGAGCGGTTCGGACAACGGGTGCGAACCCGGGACGTCGTCCAGGTGTCGTCAGGCTCTCCCGTCCGGCTGAGCCTCAGCTTTCTACACGGCGCGAATACTCCTGAGGCTGCCAGGGTTCTCGTCAGGAGACAGCTGCCGCTGAGGACGGCCCATGCGGTTCTCACGGAGATGGTCGATCAGGGCAAGGCGTTCGTGACCGTTCCTTGCGTCGACGACCTGCGGGCACTGAAGGACGAACTCTCGTCCGCAGGAGTGATCGCGAAGGTTCATGCGCCGCGGCCGATAAGCGTTCGCGAAGTTCGGGATAGCACCAAGCTGTCCCAGGAGGCGTTCTCCGTGAGGTATGGCCTCGATCTGGCAACGCTTCGAAACTGGGAGCAAGGTCGCTCGGAACCGGATTCAGCGGCGAATACTCTGCTTTGGACCATCGCCCGGAATCCGGAGGCAGTCGAAAAATCGCTCGACATGGAGGACGAAGTGGCGGCGCCGTCTCCCTAGTAGTCTAAGTCTTGGGGAGAGGCCGTCGGAACGGCCACTCCATCGCGCGGCTACTCGGCATGCCAATGAACTCCAACCCGACAGCGCTTTGCACCATCGTGGGCATATCCCAATCAGATCCGCAAACTGCAGCACGACCTGTCGAGACGCACGGAGCACGCCCTGGAGGCGGGCCTGCGCCTTCGCGGGAAGACGGCCAAGCATCTCACTCCCTTAGCCAGAACCGGAATATCTCGTCACCGCTACGGCCCGGAAGTGGCCGCCACCGCCTCGCAGATAAACCGGCTCACCGCCACCCTTGAAGAGGTAGCGGCGCAGGTCACTGCATTGATCGCGCGGCCCGCGAGATTGCAGCAGGAGATCCAGCTGCCTCCTGGGAGGTTCACGGCCGGGATTCAGCGGCCTCCTCGTCTGCTGCGACAGCTAGTCCGGTGACATGATGCACCAGGAACACGTCGACGAGGTACGCAGCCTCGTCCCGGGAAATAGGCAACATGTCTGCCGTGATTTCATTATCGATATAGGACTCGGCGTCCCAAAGGGTGCGAGTCAGCTTCTCGTTGGCCGGCTCAATCCGCTCAATGACTCTTTCGAACGCGGCGTTGGCGGCCTCGATAAGCACGGTACGGTCGGCCCCGGCGACTGGCAGGGACGCAATAAC
The DNA here is from genome assembly GCF_055901555.1 of Mesorhizobium sp. WSM4821. Taxonomy (NCBI): domain Bacteria; kingdom Pseudomonadati; phylum Pseudomonadota; class Alphaproteobacteria; order Hyphomicrobiales; family Phyllobacteriaceae; genus Mesorhizobium; species Mesorhizobium sp. WSM4821. Next base: position 23,138 of record NZ_CM148371.1, read on the forward strand.
GGGATGGGAATCCATGACGAACTTGTCCTTCTGGAGTGGCGGTCTCTTGCCTCAGCATTTTCGGTCGCCATGCCGACGCTGGTTCTTGCTGGGGTGGCTCGTCAAAGCGCCAGGCGCCACCTTGTGCTCACATGCGCAGCCGCAGGATACGCGAGAATTCGGCAGATGCAATCAAAGGTGACAAGCACGGTAGCGCCAGGGGCAGAACAGTGTCGGCATAGTGGGCGAAAGGCGGTCTGCGAGCTTTAGGTTCCCGCACGAAGCGGTCTGGAACCAAGCCTGATTCCCGGAGCCGCCGTCGCGCGTCCCGTCAAGCGCAGGCGCGCGCATTCCGCAAGGGCTTGAGCGGAGCGTTCCCTTGAGGACGAGCACGGCTGAGCGAGGGACAGAGCGCGTCGGAGCGGACCGGGTTCAGGCGGCCTGAATCCTTGGTGAGTCCAGCGTCTTCTTTGGTCGGCCGATCGGGCGAAACGCCGTTCCTGGGGTCGACAACCTGGCCCTGCCATTTCGAAAGCAAGGAGCTAAGGGGATTAAGCCTTCCAATTTCGGTACCCGTTGTCTGGTCGGCGGATAGATGAGTGTTGTGATCTCTGCTACAATCGAAAAGTAGAGTCGAGGGGGGCGACAATGGTTGAAGTGTTCCGCGGAAGGAGCGGTAAACTCGAACACGAAGGGGCCGCGCTCGGTAGAGTCCATGCGCAGGCAAATCACCGCAAGGCGTTGGGGTATTGGCTCGGGTTCTTGAAGGGCGTGATGGCCAGCGAGCGGGTCGAGTGGGCGGAGATGCCGCCACTCAGGGTCGAAGCTGAGCAGTTCCTGTCCCTTCTTCGCGACGATGATGCTGCCGAGCTCATCCGCGATCTGGATATTTGGGGTAACGCGCCCGAAGAGATCTACGCCGTCCTTGAAACAATAATCGGCATACGCTCACGGGAGTTTGTCGCCGCTGACGACAAGGACCAAGTCAACGAGTTCTACGGATTCTGTGCCGGCATCGCCTGCGACAACTCCATCACGCCAGCAGAGGTCGAAAAACTGCTGTCCAGGTTGGACTCGAGTGTGGTCCTGCGCAGAGACAGCCGCGTGGCATCTCTCGGAGAAACTGCTAGAAGGTCTTTTGCTGACGGTCGCATAACCGCCGACGAGGCAGAAGACATATGCGGATGGATTGCCCGTCTCGTCGGCGACAGCGCGATAGACACGGGGCTGCCTACCTTCGGCAATGTGGGTGTCATTGACGGCGCCTTGGAGGATGCAAGCCAGTTCGTGATTCCGAGCCGGATGTTCGTCCTCACGGGAAAGTTCGCCATCGGCCCGCGAAAGGCAATCGCTGCGATGATTTGCGAACGCGGCGGTGATTGGAAGGACACCGTCTGCGGCCAGACCGACTACCTCATCGTCGCGGCCGAAGCGTCTCGGGACTGGAAGCACAGCCACGAAGGCACGAAGATCATCAGGGCAATGGAGCTTCGCGAAAAAGGAGGTCGGCCGCATCTGGTTCTTGAACCGATGCTGGCCAAAGCGTTGGGTTTCTGACCGGCAAAGGGAAACCTATTAGAGGTGCAGCTTCAGAGCGTGGTCGCGTCGGAAGCGCGGAGTTGAACACGTGAGCCTTAGTGAATCGTGATACGGGGGTCTGAGCGCTCGCCATACTTTTCTGAACAGTTGTGCTTCACTGGTTCACCGGAAGCATAATCGAGGCTCGACGTGCGGCAACGCTCGGCTGCTATTTCTCTGTCAGTGCCGAGATGACCGTTCGGATCGTGGCCGCTCTCTCGTCTGCGACTTGCCCATCGATCGGATACTGACGGAGGACAGGCCCTTTCACTCACGTCGACGGTCGGCCCAGCGAGTTCCGCTGACGTGAAAACCACGGTCGCTGCGATCGCTGACGTCCGGAGGTTCCAGTCTATGCCGTCACGACGGCGGTAAGACAGAACCTTTGTTCTCTATTGAGAAGAGGCCCTCGAGGGGCTATATAAATTGTGATCTTCGTGCTACACAATGAGCCAATCTGTAGTGCGAAGGTGACACAATGCCCACTCCACACAACCCTCCTGCTGCGGTGCGGCGCGCGCTGCGCAAGCTTGGAGAGGACATCCATGATGCCCGTCGACGCCGACGGCTGCCGATGGCGGTCGTAGCCGAGCGCGCCTTCACGTCTCGCTCGACGCTGCAAAGGGTCGAAGCCGGCGACACCAACGTCAGCGTCGGCATTTACGCGGGCGTTCTGCAGGCGCTCGGCCTCCTCGACGGCCTGAGCCAGGTCGCCGACATCAGCAACGACAGCGTCGGTCAGGCGCTCGCCAGTGCGGACCTGCCCAAGCATGTGCACCTCAAGCGGCCAACCGGATCGTCCCACGGTGGCTGACTTCGAGGTCCATATCGATTTGGGCGGCCGCACACGACCGATAGGACTGTCGAGGAGCAATCGCGTCCGGGGCACCGAGACCATCCTCTTCGAGTATGACGGCGCATGGCTTGAGGATCCGGACCGCTTCTCGCTGGAGCCAGCTCTTGCTCTGACCCGCGGAGCCTTCGCCCCTCCTGCCGGTCTTGCGACTTTCGGCTCCATCGGCGACTCAGCGCCGGATACCTGGGGCCGTCGCCTCATGCAGCGCGCCGAACGCCGCCTCGCCGACCGAGAAGGCCGCGCGGTTCGCACGCTTGTAGAAAGCGACTACCTGCTCAGCGTCGCCGACGAGACGCGGCTTGGCGCGCTCCGCTTCCGCTGGGTCGGCGAAGAGATTTTCCAAGCGCCGATCCGCACGGGCATTCCTGCTTTAATCGAACTTGGCCGGTTGCTCCAGATCACCGAACGTATCCTCCGGGACGAGGAAACGGATGAAGACTTGCAGCTCATCTTTGCCCCAGGCTCCTCCCTTGGCGGTGCCCGACCGAAGGCGTCGGTCATCGACCAACATGGTCACCTCTCCATAGCGAAATTCCCGAAGGAGACCGATGATTACAGTATGGAGACCTGGGAAGAGATCGCGCTGCGGCTAGCTGGCCAGGCAGGTATTGCCACGCCTCAACACGAGCTGATCGAGGTCGCCGGCAAGCCCGTCATGTTGTCGCGACGCTTCGATCGTAACGGTGCGATCCGCATCCCGTTCCTGTCGGCGATGGCGATGACGGGCGCCAAGGACGGCGAGAGCGGCAGCTATCCGGAGATCGTCGACGCCCTTGCTCAACACGGCGCTCAGGGAAAGGCGGACGCGCACGCCCTCTATTGGCGGGTCGTCTTCAATGTGCTGATTTCCAATGTCGACGACCACCTCCGCAATCACGGTTTCCTGTGGCTGGGAAAGGCGGGGTGGTCTCTCTCGCCGGCATACGACCTAAATCCCGTTCCGACCGATCTCAAGGCGCGGGTGCTGACCACGAACATCGATCTCGACGAGGGGACCTGTTCGCTCGATCTGCTTGAAGCCGCGTCGATATTTTTCGCGCTCACCCTGCCGCAGGCCCGCGCGATTATCAAAGAGGTCGCGAGCGTGACCGCGACCTGGCGCGATACAGCCAAGGCGGTCGGCGCTCGATCGGTGGAGATCAGCCGCATGGCCAGCGCTTTCGAGCATGACGATCTCAAGCGGGCGCTGGCGCTATGACGAGGACCTTCCTGCACAATTTCGATCCGCCAGCATTCAGCCCGTCACGGGCGCGACCGTCGACCTCGACGTCTCGGAGATCGAGGACGCTGGGATTCGCGAAGTGTTGCAGACGCCAGGGGCTGCATATGGCGCGTAGTCCAATCCTGGACGCGCTGTTGACGCCAACCGGCGCGGGTACGCCCTTCATCTTCCGGGAACCGATTTCGATATGCCGGGGAAGGCCGCGCCTTTAGGACAAAATGGCGGCCGCCTCGACCCAAACAGACCCAGATTCCGGCTGATGGGGGGGCAATATGGCGGCCGGGCGGGGTTTCAGGCTAGGTACAACACCTCGGAGTTTGACATAGTTATCCGAAGATTTGTATCACTAAGCCCGCTCTCGAAATGAACGCGACAGCAACATGCCGTGATATCCTAGGGGCGGCAGCGGCGAGATCCAACACAAGCGGGTCCAGCAGTAAGCGAGTCGCCTCGCCGCCTGCGCAAGAACCTCGGTGAAGATCTCCTGAGGCCTCAACGCCGGAATGCACGCGACGCAACAGATTCTTCAAAGAAAATCGCGGACTTTTTGCACTCTAAACCGCTGAGAATATGTACCTTGAGCCAATCACTTGGGCCGCGGGTCGAGACCGTGGCGCCGTGGCCCGACCAAAGCAGAGCCGGAGGGAGCATTTGCCTTGGTCGAGGAGATGTATCGGAAGCAATCTGCGATGCGGTCGGGCGTATTCACCTCGTCGGGACGGCAAGATTGCCTCTGAAAGCGTGGGAGAACGCCAAATGGAGGAAGTCAATACAAGGAGTGCCGGCCGATGATGACACTGGTCAGGCGCCTAAAGGCCGCGGCTCATCTTGATCGACTTCGAATCCTGGGACTTTGTGCGCATGCGGACCTAACCGTCTGCGAGCTAGCAGAAATTCTGAGCCTGTCTCGCGAGCACGTGGTCGCACACGTTCGCCAGCTCGCCAGAGCCGGCTTTCTTCTCGGCAACGAACAGCGCCCCTGGCCTTCGTACCACCTCGAAGCAGGAGGCTCGGAAGGCGGCTTGGTTCAATTGTTGGTTGATCTCCTGCCCCACGGCGATGGCCATCACAGACAAGACCTACAGCGCCTGGAGGCGATACAGGGCGGGCGGTCCAAGGTGACCGCCTGCTTGTCCTGAAACTTAGTCCCAATGGAGCGCGAAGCTGATATGGATAATTCGACTGGCGGCGCCATCGCGGAGCTTGACACTTGCGAGTGGCCTCACCTGGCGGTCGCAGATTCTCGCGTTCACGAGCTGCTTTTAAGACAGGAGCGCCAGGAGCGGACGACCCTCAAACTTATCGCCTCCGAGAACTTCGCGTCCTCCGCGGTGCTGGAAGCGACCGGGTCTATTTTCACCAACAAGTATGCCGAGGGATATCCCGGCGCGCGCTACTACACCGGAAACGAGATTGTCGATGAGCTTGAGAACCTCGCCATTGAGCGATTGAAGGCGCTATTCGGCTGTGAACACGCCAACGTGCAGCCTTATTCCGGCTCGCCGGCCAATCAGGCTGTCTGTCGAGCGCTGTTGTGTCCGGGAGACAAGATGATGGGATTGACCCTTCCCGGCGGGGGGCATCTGACGCACGGTTGGGCCGTAAACTTCTCCGGCACTGACTATCAGCGAGCTCCGTACGGGCTCCACGAAAAGACACAGCAGATTGACCTTGACCGCTTGCGCGAGATAGCCAAACGGGAACGACCGAAGCTCATTTGGGTCGGCGGAACTGCTTATCCGCGCATCTTTGACTATGAGGCAATGGCCGACATTGCTTCGGAGGTGAACTCCTATCTGGTAGCCGACATCGCCCACATCAGCGGCCTCATTGTCGCAGGAGTGCATCCGAATCCCGTTGGCCATTGCGATGTTGTCACCAGCACCTCTCACAAATCGATCCGCGGCCCCCGCGGTGGTTTCATCTTGTCAAAGAATGAAGACCGCTATCAGGCGCTCTACCATTCCAAGAGCAAACACAATCTGGCCAAACGCATAGACCGTGCCGTGTTCCCTCTCCTCCAGGGCGGACCTCACATGAATACGATTGCCGCGCTAGCTGTCGCTCTGCACGAAGCAGGGAATGCATCCTTCCGTGTGTACGGTCAGCAGATCGTCCACAACGCCAAGGCTCTGGCCCAGGCCCTTCTGGAGCGAGGTTATGAACTCGTCACGGGGGGCACTGACAATCACATGCTGATCCTTGATCTTAGGGACCGGCCGCTGTCGGGGAAAGCCTATGCCGAGCGCTTGTCGCAAGCAGGTATCATTACGAATTTCAACATGGTGCCGGGCGACCGGCGCCATCCCGCGCTCACCAGCGGCATTCGGCTAGGCACGCCAGCAGTGACATCGGTGGGGATGCGCGAGGCGGAGATGGTGCAGATTGCAGCCTTCATCGACCTGGTTTGCCGCCAGCCCGATGATTCGGACGTCCATGCCCGCGTGCGCAGAGACGTTGCCGACTTCTGCGCTGCGTTCGACGTGCCTGGCATCTCCGACAGGTAAGGCGGCCGGATCAACTGTCACATCCAATTCCACCGTTTGAAGCGAGGACATTCCATGACCAGACAATTCGTGTTCTCTTCCGAATCCGTCGGCGCGGGGCATCCCGACAAGATGGCCGACAATATCTCAGATGGCGTGCTTGATGCGATCCTTTGCAGGGATCCTACGGCCCGAGTTGCTTGTGAAGTGTTGGTGAAGTCAGGGATGGTCGTTCTGGCTGGCGAGATTACCAGCCATGCGCAGATCGACTACAGCCAAGTTGCCCGCAATGTCATTTTGGACATTGGATATGACGACGATGCGATCGGCTTTGACGGCCGGCGTTGCGCCGTGATCTTGGCCTTGACCGAGCAGTCGCCTGACATCAGCCAGGGGGTCGACGAGGGACGAGGGCAGGATCTCGAGCAGGGAGCGGGGGATCAGGGCCTCATGTTCGGGTACGCGTGCAACGAGACCGAAACATTGATGCCGTTGCCAATCCAACTCGCTCACGATTTGACAAAAAAACAGGCAGAGGTGCGCCAAACCGGACGCCTTGGCTGGCTTCGCCCAGACGTTAAATCTCAAGTGTCCGTCCGCTATGAGGGTTTGCGCCCGGTAGCGCTTGATACCATAGTCCTGTCGACGCAGCATGACGAGGAGGTCTCACAAGCCACGGTGCGCGAAGGCGTCATTGAGGAGATCATAAGGCCGGTCTTGCCTCACGACGACCTGGATACGAAGGGGATAAGATTCCTGGTGAATCCAACAGGCCGGTTCGTGGTCGGTGGGCCGCGCGGCGATTGCGGGCTTACCGGCCGCAAGATCATCGTCGATTCCTACGGCGGTATGGGACGTCACGGCGGCGGTGCCTTTTCGGGCAAGGACCCGTCGAAGGTCGATCGATCGGCCGCCTATGCGGCGCGGTACGTCGCAAAAAACGTCGTTGCCAGCGGACTTGCGGAGGTCTGCGAGGTTCAGCTTGCTTATGCGATCGGTGTGGCCGCACCGGTGTCAGTCCTCGTCAATACATTCGGAACCGCGAAGATTGATGAAAAGAGGATCGAGCACGCCGTCCTTGAGCTTTTCGATCTCCGGCCGAAAGGCATTATCAAGGCGCTTGATCTCTTACGGCCGATTTACCGCAAGACCGCTACATACGGACACTTCGGCCGCGAAGAGCCGGAGTTCACCTGGGAAAAGACGGACAGAGCTGACGATCTTTTGCGAGAGGCAGGACCGGCAGCTGCGTGATGCACCGGTATTGGATGCGTCGGCATAGGGCGACCCATTCCAAACTGGCCAAAACAGGCCGGCCCCGGCGTGGCAAAAAGCCGGCTCGGGTTTTGGCGGAGATTTTGATGCCGGATTATGACGTGCTTTGCATCGGCAATGCCATTGTCGACATCATCGCCCAGTGCGACGAGGAATTCCTCGAGACCAACGGCATCATCAAGGGCGCGATGAACCTCATCGACACACAGCGCGCCGAGCTGCTCTACAGCCGCATGGGCCCGGCGATCGAGGCCTCCGGCGGCAGCGCCGGCAACACGGCGGCCGGCGTCGCCAGCTTCGGAGGCCGCGCCGCTTTCTTTGGCAAGGTCTCCAACGATGCGCTGGGCGAAATCTACGCCCACGACATCCATGCGCAGGGCGTCGCCTTCGACACCACGCCGCTCGAGGGTGAGCCGCCGACGGCGCGCTCGATGATCTTCGTCACGCCCGACGGCGAGCGCTCGATGAACACCTATCTCGGCGCCTGTGTCGAGCTTGGCCCTGAGGATGTCGAAGCCGACAAGGCGTCTGGCGCCAAGGTCACCTATTTCGAAGGCTACCTGTGGGATCCGCCGCGCGCCAAGGAGGCAATCCGCCAGACGGCGAAGCTGGCGCACGCAGCAGGCCGCGAAGTGTCGATGACCCTGTCGGATTCGTTCTGCGTCGACCGCTACCGCGACGAATTCCTTGAGCTGATGCGTTCGGGCACGGTCGATATCGTCTTTGCCAACAGCCACGAGATCAAGTCGCTCTACCAGACGTCGTCCTTCGACGAGGCGCTGGCGCAGATCCGCAAGGATTGCCGGATCGCCGCCGTGACCCGCTCGGAAAAAGGCTCGGTGATCGTGCGCGGCGACGAGACCGTGGTCATCCAGGCGACCGCCATCAAGGAACTGGTCGACACGACGGGCGCCGGCGATCTCTATGCCGCCGGCTTCCTGCATGGCTACACGCAAGGCCGCGACCTGCAGACTTGCGGCGATCTTGGCTCACTGGCGGCCGGCTTGGTGATCCAGCAGATCGGCCCCAGGCCACGGCAGAATCTGCGCCGCGAGGCTGAGCAGACTGGGTTGCTGTAAGGCGGCTTTTCGGCCACGTATAGCCCACCTTCCGTTGTGCAGGCTGTCCAGACAAGCGCGTGTAAATCGAACGTACCAGCCCGAGAAGGATGCCGGTTTTTTTCCAAAATTACTGATTGTTGAGGCTCAGGAACGTTGTCGCACTTCGACCAGCACTGCCGTCCGATCACGAATGGCCAACACGCGCCATTTTGACGAAGTCGTTTGAGACCGGATCGTACAAAAGGCAGATTGCCCGAGGGCCGAGCCACAGTCTGCAAACACCGGAGAGTCGCGCAGAAGGCTCAGCTCGACGGCGACTTGGAAACACGCCGCAGGCTAACAATTCACATAAACACATATACATTTGTTTATACGAAATTGACAAGAAAGTGGGCTACTGCGATTGTCCGCATGTCGTGGTTCTCCGCAAGGCGTTGCCGTAGCGGAGCTAAGAGGGGAGCCGGTGCAATGCCTACGCTGCCCCCGCAACTGTAAGCGGCGAGCCAAACCCATCAATGTCACTGGGGCGAACTGCCCCGGAAGACGTGGCAGAGGCTGTGACCCGCGAGTCAGGAGACCTGTCACGACGAACAACGTCCGCGGGCGGGGTGTCTGGTGGTCGCGGCAGCTCGGCGTTGATGCCGGCCTGCCAGCGCCTTCCTTGTCCCGGCCCCAACCATCGGGGTATGGAATGAATGTCTCCCAGCAAGTTCCCATAGCAACGCTTGGCGTGCCGCGTATCGGTCGCCGGCGTGAACTGAAATTCGCGCTCGAAAGCTACTGGTCCGGAAAATCGTCTGCTGCCAACCTTCTGGCGACGGCGAAGGCACTGCGTGCCGCCAGATGGAGCGAGCAGCACGCCCGCGGCGTGTCGAAAATCCCGTCGAACGATTTCTCACTGTATGACCATGTGCTCGACACCGCAGCAATGGTCGGCGCCGTCCCAGCTCGTTACGGCTGGACGGGCGGCGAGGTCCCGCTTGACATCTACTTCGCGATGGCGCGCGGGACGCAGGGCGATAGCGCGGGGTGCGGACACGCCAGTCACGGGCATGCAGTTCAGGGGCAGCGCGTGACCGCGATGGAAATGACCAAATGGTTCGACACCAACTACTACCTCGTGCCGGAGCTTGGCGACGATCAGACCTTCGCCCTCTCGGCGACGAAACCAGTCGATCACTTTCTGGAGGCAAAAGAGCTCGGCATCCATACACGCCCGGTCATCCTTGGACCGGTGACCTTCCTCAAGCTGGCGAAGTCTCCCGACCAGGGCTTCAATCCCATAGCGCTGCTACCGCGCCTGCTGCCGGTCTACGAGCAACTCCTGCAGAGGCTGGAGCTCTCGGGGGCCGACTGGGTGCAGACGAGCCGGCGCTTGTGCTCGATCTCAACCCGAACGAACGAGCTGCCTTCGAATTCACCTACGGGCAGCTGTCGAAAGCCGCGCCCAAGGTGAAAATTATGCTGGCTACCTATTTCGGGCCGCTAGGAAACAATCTCGAGACCGCGCTTTCGCTGAGCCTGGCGGGGCTGCATCTCGACCTCGTGCGCGCTCCCGAGCAGTTGGAGACGGTTGGTCGGCTCGCACCGAAGGATCTGGTGCTCTCACTTGGCCTGATCGACGGCCGCAATGTCTGGCGCGCGAACCTGACCGCCATTCTCGACGGCATCAAGCCGGTCATCGCCGGTTGGCCGCTGGACCGTGTCGAAATTGCGCCTTCCTGCTCGATGCTTCACGTGCCGATGGACCTGCGGATGGAGACCGCGCTCGATGTAGACGTCCGTTCGTGGCTGGCATTCGCCGCCCAGAAGACTGAAGAGCTGCTCGTGCTGGCCCAAGCCTTGTCCGAAGGCAGGGAGGCCGTAACAAGCTGAAGGCTTCTGATGAGGCGGCCGCCGCGCGCGCAATGTCGACAAAGGCCCACGATCCGCTCGTCCGCGGGCGCGTCAGCAGCATTGACGGCGCCATGAAGCAACGAAAGAGCGCATTTGCCAAGCGCTCGAGAGTCCAGGCTGACACGCTCGCCCTGCCGCTGTTCCCGACGACGACCATCGGGTCCTTCCCGCAAACGCCCGAGGTGCGCAGGGCGCGCTCCGCTCATGCGAAGGGCCGACTGAGCTATATCGACTACCAGGCCTTTCTGAAGAAGGAGACCGAGGCGGCGGTCCGCTGGCAGGAGGAGATCGGGCTGGACGTGCTGGTACATGGCGAGTTCGAACGCAACGACATGGTGCAGCATTTCGGCGAGCAGCTGTCCGGCCTCGCCTTCACCCAGCATGGCTGGGTGCAAAGTTATGGCTCCCGACTCGTGCGCCCTCCCATCATCTTCGGCGACGTATCGCGGCCCAATCCGATGACGGTCTTCTGGTGGCAATTTGCCCAGTCGCTGACGAAAAAGCCGGTGAAGGGCATGCTCACTGGTCCAGTGACGATTTCTTAACTGGTCTTTTGTGCGCGACGACGTACCCCGCGCCGAGGTCTGCCGCCAGATCGCACTCGCTATCCGCGATGAAGTGGCCGACCTCGAAAGAGCTGGCGCAAGGGTGATCCAGATCGATGAGGCCGCGTTTCGCGAAGGCTTACCCCTGCGGACGTCCGATTGGAAACATTATCTCGGCTGGGCTGTCGAATGCTTCCGGCTCGCCTCGACGGGTGTAGAGGACGCGACCCAAATTCACACCCACATGTGCTATTCGGAGTTCAATGAGATCATCGACTCGATCGCTGAACTGGACGCGGACGTGATTTCAATCGAGACGTGGCGCTCCAAAATGGAACTGCTGGACGCCTTCACCAAGTCGAAATATCCGAACGAAATCGGTCCCGGCGTCTACGACATTCACTCGCCACGTGTCCCCGAGATCGGCGAGATTTTGCATCTCGCCCAACTTGCTCGCGAGCGACTGTCGGACGGCCAACTGTGGGTGAATCCGGACTGCGGCCTCAAAACAAGGAAATGGGAAGAGGTCCGCCCTGCCCTCATCAACATGGTCGCCGCAGCATGCGCGCTACGGGAGAAAGCGCAGGCGCGGGCCGCCGAGCCACTGTGACCAAACATTTGGCCCGCGGGCCTCGCGCATAATTTGAGGCAGAAAGGACGGCATCGAAAGCCGCGAAGACATCGGTCGACGCGTGCGAGTCCCCACCCTTGTCGTCCAGCCGAAGGTCGGCACGACGGCTCAGCGCCGGGGCAGGATCTGGGAAGCCGCTTAGTCCCCGGACGGGTGATTTCGACCACGAAGGAAGGCGGTTTTGTCCGTGAGCTTCTGCCTAACAGGGCCAGCGGCCGACAGACGCGAGGGATCAACGCTTGCAGATGCCGCCTGTGCACCGGCACCATCGACAAATCGGCGGCGAGGTTGACCATCCAGAGTGTCTATATCAAAGGATATGCGTCGCATTTGGCGGGCATCGACAAATAGCCATACCGCCCAGCCGCAAGCTGCGACCATTCCTCATCGCTTGAATTGAAGCTGGCTGCATCTGGCACGGCGTGTGCTCCGCTTTTGCTGAGGTTCGCTGGAACAGAGCTTTTCACGCGCACGGCTCGCCGTGGAGTGTTGCTTTGACACAAAGGCCCCCGTCGGCATTCCGATCGGCCCAAAGATCTCAGGTGTGCTCTCCGAGCCTACCTTTCCGTTGTGTAGCTACCGAGGAGTGGCGAGGAGTGGAACCAATCAAGGTGTAAGGAGCATCTAATGTCGAACATGATGAAGGCGCTGGTGAAGGCCAAGGCCGAACCGGGCATCTGGATGGAAGAGGTGCCGGTGCCGGAGATCGGCCCAAACGACGTGCTGATCAAGATCAAGAAGACGGCGATCTGCGGCACCGACGTGCACATCTACAATTGGGACCAGTGGGCGCAGAAGACGGTGCCGGTGCCGATGGTGACGGGCCATGAATTCGTCGGCACCGTTGCCGATTTCGGCGCAGCGGTCACCGAATACAAGGTCGGCCAGCGTGTATCGGGCGAAGGCCACATCGTCTGCGGCCATTGCCGCAACTGTGGCGCCGGGCGAGGGCATCTGTGCCGCAACACGCTCGGCGTCGGCGTCAACCGTCCTGGCGCCTTCGGCGAGTATCTGGCGATCCCGCAGCACAATGTCGTGCCGATCCCCGATGATGTGCCCGACGAGATCGCCGCGATCTTCGACCCGCTGGGCAATGCCGTCCACACCGCACTCTCCTTCGATCTGGTTGGCGAAGATGTGCTGGTCACCGGCGCCGGGCCGATCGGCATCATGGGCGCGCTCGTCGCGCAATGCGTCGGCGCGCGCAAAGTGGTCATCACCGACATCAACCCGCTGCGGCTGGCGCTGGCGAAAAAGCTCGGCGTCCAGCATGTCGTTGACGCCTCGAAGGAAAAGCTGCGCGACGTCATGCCGGTGCTCGGCATGACAGAGGGGTTCGACGTCGGCCTCGAAATGTCGGGCGCCGCCCCCGCTTTCCGCGACATGATCGACACCATGAACAATGGCGGCAAGATCGCCATTCTGGGCATCGCGCCAACCGGCTTCGAGATCGACTGGAACAAGGTCATTTTCAAGATGCTGCATCTCAAGGGCATCTACGGCCGCGAGATGTTCGAAACCTGGTACAAGATGATCGCGCTTGTGCAGGGCCCGCTGGATGTCTCCGGCCTGATCACCCACCGCATCGGCATCGACGATTTTCAGGCCGGCTTCGATGCGATGCGCAGCGGCAGTTCCGGCAAGGTGGTGATGGACTGGTAGGGCGATGGCCGGCTTAACTTTGCGAAGGTGGTGACGGGACACCGCCTGGCTGTCGGCGATCTCCTCGCCTGGGAGCTGGCTGGTGCAATGGCTCCCCTCCAACGTGAGCCGAATGGTCGGCGACGTAGGTGGCCCAATCGGACGAGGCTCTGACCTGCCACCGGATTTTCATCCAGCCGCAATTAGAGCCTCGGCGGGTTTTACGCCGTATGGCGCGGGTTGAGCAACGGCGGAGCTGGTCGGGGTTGCGCAGCCGATCGTCCGTTGCGGTGAGATTGGCGGCATAGGCCGCGGGCGTGAGATATCCGAGCGCTGAATGTGGGCGTGATCGGTTGTAGTCGTCCCTCCATTCGGCAATCGTCGTGCGGGCATGGTCGAGGCCGAAGAACAAGGTCTCGTTCAAGAGTTCATCCCGCATCCGCCCGTTGAAGCTCTCGCAGAAACCGTTCTGCATCGGCTTTCCCGGTGCGATGTAGTGCCATTCCACCTGGTGGTCCTTCGACCAGGCGAGCATGGCGTTCGAGGTGAATTCCGTGCCGTGATCGGAGACGATCATGCCGGGCTTGCCGCGGCGGGCGATCAGGTCCGTCAGTTCGCGCGCCACACGCCGGCCCGAGATCGAGGTGTCGGGGATCGCCGCCAGGCACTCTCGCGTCACGTCGTCGACGACGTTGAGAATGCGGAAGCGCCTGCCACAGGCGAACTGGTCGTGGACAAAATCCAGCGACCAGCGCGCGTTGGCCCGGGCCTCCATCAGGATCGGCGCCCGGGTGCCGACCGCACGCCGTCGCGCACGCCGTTTGCGCACCGCCAGCCCTTCCTCGCGGTAGAGCCGGTAAATGCGGTTGATCCCCGCCGGCTCGCCATCCTGCCGCAGCAGGATGAACAGCCGCCGGTAGCCGAAGCGGCGGGGTGCGTTGGCGAGATCACGCAGCCGGCCGCGCAACTCCGTCTCCGGCGGCCGCCGCGGCCGGTAGCGGATCATCTTGCGCTCGGCGCCGACAATGGAACAGGCCCGACGCTCCGACAGACCCAGCACGGTCTGCAGATGCGCGACGGCTTCGCGCTTGGCGGCGGGCCCTACCATTTTTTTGACAGGAGCTCGCGCAACGCCGAGGCTTCCAGCATCTGGTCGGCCAGAAGCTTCTTCAGCCTGGCGTTCTCCTCCTCCAGCGCCTTCAGCCGCTTGGCGTCGGAGACCTCCATGCCGCCATACTTCGCCTTCCAGTTATACAGCGTCGCCTCGGAGATCCCGTGCTTGCGCGCCACATCGCCCGCCTTCGCCCCCGCCTCGTGCTCGCGCAAAACCGCGATGATCTGCTCTTCCGTAAAGCGCTTTCTCTTCATCTGTCCGTCCTTCAATCAGGCCGGACTCTAATCAAAGCCGGAGGAAATTACCCGTGGCAGGTCAGCTCGTAGCAATTCGCCCAGATCGGTCAAGGAAAATGCTCACAGGCCCCATCGTCTGCTTTCCAATGCTAGGATCGAGGCCGAGGTGTTGTGGGCGTTTCAGGCGGTAAGATGGGATATGTGATCTCCGGTCGCTTTCCGGTCAGCGAATGAAGGTAGGCAACGATCCGATCGATTTCGATTTGGGTTAGCTCTTCGCCAAGCTGGGTGGTGCCCATGATCGCGACCGCCTTGCCCAGGTCCCAGACCTTGCCCGAATGAAAGTATGGCGCGGTGATTGCTACATTGCGCAGCGACGGCACGCGGAAGACATAGGAATCCTCTGGTAAATTGGTGACGGCAAATCGTCCCTTGTCGTTCTCCGGCAGAATGTCGGCGCTAGGCTTCTCAACCAGGCCGAATGGATAATAACCGTCCCCCCCAAGATTGACACCGGAATGGCAGGACGAGCAGCCCTTTTCGATGAAAAGGGCCAGGCCCTGTTTCGCTTCGGGGCCGATGGCGGTGTCATCGCCGTTGAGGTAGGCGTCGAACGGGGCTGGCGTGACCAGTGTTGCCTCGTAATCTGCGAGTGCGGTGGCTAGGTTATCGAAGGTGATCGGGTCGGCCTCCCCCGGGAAAGCTGAGTGGATCCACTCCACATATTGCGGCATCGATTTGAACGTCTCGACCACTTGGTGCGATGTGTTGGCCATCTCGGCACCGGCCTGTATCGGCCCTTTGGCCTGAGCTTTCAGGTCTTCGGCGCGACCGTCCCAGAACTGTGATTTGTTGAAGACAGAGTTAAACACCGTCGGGGCGTTGCGCTGCCCCTTCTGCCAACCATGGCCAATCGAAGTTTCACGATTGTCGTCGCCCCCGGTGGCCAGGTTGTGGCACGAGTTGCAGGAGAAAACGCCTGAGGACGAGAGGCGTGGATCGAAGTACAGTGCCTTGCCGAGGGCAATCTTCTCCGGCGTGCTCGGGTTGTTGGCGGGCGCCGGCGTGAATGGCAAGGGCTTGAAGGTGGCCAGTGCCGTTTCTCTGAGGTCTGGCGGAATGGACCGCGCAGCAAAGGCTGTGGCTGCCACAAGCGCAACAGCCACCGCAGGGAATAGAATTTTCATAAATGGAGTCCTTACGATGTGCACGGAAACCATTCTCCACATGCGGCTTGCGAACGCCCTGCGCTAGATCAGCGGATCGAGGGAATCGTGCCTGCCGACCAAGCCGATCGAGCGGCGGAAACAGTAACTGCGGTGTATCCATCGCCCGACGGCGGATTCCATTGGTGGGCGCGCGCAATCGCTGTTTGTTCGCCTGAGGTTTTGGTCGGTTCTGTGGCTTGTCGCCACATGCTGCCGCAACGCCAACCTGTTTCATACTCGCAAGGTTTTCTGCCCCCAGCGAGTGCACGGCTCATGGTGCTTTACAAGCTTTGTGCGTCGTCGCCTGCGATTCAAACGGACGAGATCGGAACGGAAAGGCGGACACTGGCGCAGTTATGGGACAGCGACTACCAGGCAGATCAGTGTCACGACCGCGTGATGTGGTGCTATAGACCTCAATCTTGGACGAGCAACGAACAATCCTGTCGTGACATTTGTTGCTTTCACCGGAAATAACCACTAGAAGCGACGCTCCGCAGATCAATCCACCGGAGAGTTTCATGCCAGAAGAAGACTTCAAAAACATCGACAACCTCATCCAGCTTACCACAGATGTTGTCTCAGCCTATGTTTCCAACAATCCCGTTCCGGTGGGGGACCTTTCAGCCCTGATCGGCCAAGTGCACGAAGCTTTGAAACGCACGGCGGCCGGTCGCGTCTCGGCACAAGAGCCGACGGTGTTGACGCCGGCGGTGCCGATCAGAAAATCAGTGACGCCGGACTACATTGTCTCCCTTGAGGATGGCAAGAAATTCAAATCGCTAAAGCGTCATCTGTCGACCCATTACGGGCTGAGCCCTAATGAATATCGCGCCAAATGGGGTCTGCCGGCGGACTATCCCATGGTCGCGCCGAACTACGCGGCTGCGCGCTCTGCCTTGGCCAAGACAATGGGACTCGGCCGCAAACCGAAAGAGCCTGAAGTCTCGGCGCCCGAGAAGCGGTCCAGAAAGAAGGTACCAGCGTGACTTCCTCCATCCAGACCCGTTGTGGGGCTGGCGGCTCGATCAGCATGATGTGCGAAACACTCGAAAGGCGGGATCAAAATCCCGCCTTTTCCTTGCACGGTGTGATTACACGCCACGAAGCGGAATGGAACTGACATAGCGCAGAGACACAGGAGACCGCAGCGGTAAAAGGACCAACTTTTCAGCTTGGGACGGAAACCGTTGCGGACCTCTATCACGAAAGAATATCGCGAGGCTCTCCTGCCTTGGTACACCATCTATCCGACTGTGCCGGAGTTCACTGCCAGCGTCGGGGCCGAAAGCTATGAGGAATGGCTAAGAGGTCTGCCGGCTGACGATTCGGTATCGCTCTATCTCCACATTCCGTTCTGCCAATCGATTTGCTGGTTTTGCGGCTTCCCGACTACGATTGCCCGCAATCAGGGGCCGATCCTCAACTATCTGGACGTTGTGCGTAACGAGATCCGTTTGGTCTCGGAGAAAGTGCAGCAGGGGCTCGTCGTGAACGACGTGCATTTCGGCGGTGGAACCCCGACCCTGATCGGGGCAGCCGAGTTCCTGGCTACGATAGAACTCCTGCGCCGCCGCTTCGCGTTCAGGGAACCCGCTACGATCGCCGTCGAAATTGATCCGCGCACCTTCACCGCCGAGATCGCCGAAGCGTTGGGAGCAGCGAACGTGAGCCGCGCGAGCCTTGGGGTGCAGAGCTTTGATCCAATCGTTCAAAAAGCGATCAACCGGGTCCAGAGCGAGGCGCAGACGGCCGCTGCCGTCGAAGAGCTGCGCCGGCATGGCGTAAGCGGCATAAACTTCGATCTCATTTTCGGTCTCCCGAACCAGACGGTAGAGTCCTGCGTCGAGGCTGCAGTGGCCACTGTCGCCATGCGTCCCAACCGGCTTGCGGTGTTCGCCTACTCCCACATTCCCGCGGTGAGAAAGAATCAGCGTCTGATCGAGAAGACTGCGCTGCCTGACAGCGTCGCCCGCGCCGAACAGGCTGCCGCCGTGGCAGAGACGCTGGTTGCGGCGGGCTACCGTGAGATCGGCCTGGACCATTTCGCCTTGCCGGACGACGAACTTTCGCTGGCGCAGACCAGCGGTCGCCTACGGCGTAACTCGCTGGGTTACTCGGCCGACACCTGCAAAACCCTGATCGGTTTCGGCGCGTCCTCTATCGGGCGGGTCGGCGAGGGTTACGTCCAGAACGACGTGACACGTGAATCCTACGGCCGGCGCATAGCAGCTGGCCGTCTGGCAACATCAAAAGGCTACCGACTCACAGATGAAGACCGCGTGCGAGCCGCCATCATCGAGCGGCTGATGTGCGATTTGCAGGCCGATGTGCCGGCAATTTGTGCGGCCTATGGATTCGATCCAACTCGCCTTCTCGATCCGGCTGCTGAACGCCTGGCGAAGCTGGCCGAGGATGGGCTAATGGACATCGAAACCGGTTTCATCCGGGTGCGGCATGAGCATCGTTTCGTCATTCGCGCAGTTGCTGCCGCGTTCGACGCTTTTGTGGACCGGTTTGTCCCATAAGCACAGCCAAGCAGCGTGAGGGGCGCCAAAGCGATAAGCTCGTGCCAAACGGCACGCTCGTAAAAATGCCGCAGGCCCCGGTCACGGCGCCCCTGCGCGGATTGAAGTGTTGGACCTTCCCGAATGACGAGCGTGCCGCCCACAATGCGTCACAGTCATACAACGGTCACTGGTTTTGTGAGATGCCCGGCCGGTCGACATCTGTGCCTATGAATACTACCGTTTCGCATCGTCGGCACGATTATCTCGTCCATGGCTCGCGCATTACGTGTACATCATCAAGTTCGATGCGGCGGTCCCCTGTTCGTCAGTAATAAAGATTTGGGTAATGGGCGGAAATTAGCCCTAGCCATAGCTAATAGCGACGTGGGTACGATCCGAGAATTCTCAGGCCATCAATCTCCGCCAACGCGGCCAGCGCCGGGTGCGTCAAAACGTGTCCAGCGACATCGATGACATATTGATGGGTGTCCAGCCGCTCGCAGGTCGGACGCTGATAGACATTGAGAACGGCTAAATTGTCCTTCGAGAACCTGATCAGGACACAACCGAAATTTTGCTCTGAAACGCGGAGGTGAAGTGTTGTCCGGTCAAATCCTGTCGGCGCAGGGGTCCTGCGCCCGAGCACCCACCACCGCGTAGCGTTATGCAGCCCTTTTTCAATTCCTGTTCGCAATATCTGCAGATTGTACAGCTTGGCACCGAGTGCAGGACCAAAGGCTGCTATCGAGGGAGATTTTTGCTCTGCCACGAAAGATGTTGATCCCCGACGGCTCTCTCGCTCGACATTGGGCATGTTCTCGTCGAGCCACCCGGCCACCTCCTGCAGGGCCACGGGGTGGCCCACCACCTTAATGATCATCGAGAAACTCGCATCCTTGCTGGCCATAAGGCTGTAGCTCAGGGCCTTCGGGTACTCGGCGATAACCGTGGGAGACCTCAAGCTCAAGACTTGGTCGAGGTAGGGAGTGGCTCCGACCAGAGAGGTCGTAGCTGGGACGCATGCAACGTGGACGCAGCCATTCTCATATGCTTCGAACAATCCGTCGCTGAACGGAACGAGTTCAACTTGCTCACCAAAGAGGTCCAGCGAGGCTTGATGGGTCCAGGTCCCCTCAGGGCCAATGTACCCTGCCCTCTTGATCCAGGAGGTGTCGATCGCTGGAGGCTGGCTGAATTGCTCGTTCATTCCCCGGCACGCTCGATCGAGAATGCGATAAGCATCTGCTGCAGAAAGCAAGAGGGCTGGGACCCGCCCCTCTTCGCTTGCAACATCTTGTGGCAGTAGAACTTAGCAGCTTGCTACAATCCGCTGCCCCAGTCGGCGGGGATCCGTGTTCTTGCCCGCTTCTATGGCGCGGTCTGTGGCACTTCTGCCCGGCTCTTGCCGGGCAGAAGCAGAAAAAGGTCAGCCAGCTTTGCTGAGACTGCCAGCGGATGATTTGCCAGTACGGCGGTCCTGTTCGACCTCGTAGTTGATCTTCTGGCCCTCATTAAGGGTGGAGAGGCCCGCTCGTTCGACAGCGGAAATGTGGACGAAAACGTCCTGACCTCCGTTGTCAGGCTGGATAAAACCGAATCCCTTGGTGCTGTTGAACCACTTCACCGTTCCAGTCGCCATAGCGTATTCCTTTGTAACCATTCAATGTAGGCAGGCCATAAGCCAGGTCCGCTTCATATCCGAGACTTTAGGGCAGCAAAAGCTAAAATAGCAAAAGCCCGGTCAATCGCTAAAGCGGCTCGCAAGCTCCATCATGACCGCCTGTCGCGGACAGCGTCTCCCGCGCTGGCGCTCCGAATGGCAAACACAAGTTCTGAAACGCTCCGGTAAATTCCAGAACCGCGTCTATCGCTGGTTGGAGTCCTGTTAGGGACCTGCGATCGGCCGATGTGAGCAAGAGTACGCGGACGACCAGCAACTACGGGCGCGCGCTGACGCCACCATGTTCGCCGCTGTCCTAAGGGTATTTCACCTAGCCACGCCTTTAAGCGGCAAGCGCTCCCCAGTCGGCGGTGTCTGACGTCGGACAATGTCGGAGGTACGCAACACAGAGTCCGTTGAATCGCATCGCCGAAACGGCTTTCTCATCTGGCACGGTTCCTGCGAGGTCATTGCAAAACGCGCAGGAGAGTCGTCCCATGATCCCCACACAGAAAAATGCCGCCCCACCTTTCGCCGACCTACTCAAAACTGACATCCGAGCCGGGCCTGGCAGCATTGTGAGGGCTCGTCAGGACCGGCGCTGCCCACGAATTCACCTTCTCCCAGTGGGGGCGACAGGGACGCAGCCCCTTCAAATTGAGGGACAACTCACTTCCCTGCGAACCTTGTCCATCGCCCGGTCACCACAACCGAAGCCACCGTCTGCCTGGCTGCGGGGCGCACTTTTTGCGACCGCGCTGGCATTTCTGACGACCGCGCCGTCTCCGGCGGCCGCCTATGACATAGCGAATTTCCTGCTCGACAACGGCATGGAGGTGGTCGTCATACCCGATCACCGCGCGCCCATCGTCACCCATATGCTGTGGTACAAGGTCGGCAGTGCCGACGAGCCTCCGGGCAAATCCGGCATCGCGCATTTCTTGGAGCATCTGATGTTCAAAGGGACGGCCAATCACGGCGCCGGCGAGTTGGACCGCGCGGTGGCGGAGATCGGGGGCTCGCTAAACGCCTTCACCTCTTACGATTATACTGCCTTCTACGAAAGAGTGGCGCCCTCGGCAGTGGAGCAGATGATGAGCTTCGAGGCTGATCGCATGCGCAATCTCACCCTCACGGATGACGTCATCAACACCGAGCGGGACGTGGTCCGCGAGGAGCGTCGCTTGAGGGTCGACAACAATCCGGAGGCGCTTCTCGATGAGGAGGTCGTCACGACGCTCTGGCAGAGCCAACCCTACCGGATCCCGGTGATCGGCTGGATGCACGAGATCGAAAAGCTGGGCCGCAACGACGCCGTGGCTTTTTATGACAAGTACTGGCCGAACAACGCCGTGCTGGTGGTGGCAGGCGACGTTGAGCCCGAGGCCGTGAAGGCGCTGGCCGAGAAGACCTATGGCAAGGTCCCGCGTGGACCAGATCTGCCGCCACGCGAACGCCCGTCTGAGCCGGTGCAGAACACCAGGCGCACATTGACGCTAAGGGATGGCCGCGTTTCGGTCCCCATCTTCTCCAAATATTGGGTGGTGCCGTCCTATCGCACCGCCGAGCCCGGCGAAGCCGAGGCGCTGGACCTGCTGGCACAGATTCTCGCCGGGGGCAACCGCAGCCGGCTGTACCAGGAGCTCGTTGTGAAGCAGGGCATAGCCGCAGCGGCCGACGCTGATTTCGAGGGCACCATGCTGGATGCCGGCAAGTTCAGCATCCGCGGCTGGCCGCGCGGCAAGGCGAAGCTTGCGGATGTCGAGGCCGCAGTCGACGCCGAGATAGCGCGCATCGCCAAGAGCGGCATCACCAGCGACGAACTGGAGAAGACGAAAAACCGCTATATCCGCTCGTTCATCTTCGCCCATGACGAGCAGGCCTCCGTCGCTGGGATGTATGGAGCCACGCTTGCCACAGGCGGCAATGTGAAAGACGTCGAGGAATGGCCGGACCGCATCCGCAAGGTCACGGCCGATCAGGTTAAGGCCGTTGCCGCCCGCTACCTCGTGTCCAACCATTCGACCACCGGCTATCTCCTGCCCAAGGAAAATTGATATGATGACGAACCAATTCCGGGCCATTCCACAAGCATTGCCCTCTCCTTTTGGACAAGGCTGGCGCCTCGCCTCCTGGCTGGCCGTCCTTTGCCTTGCTATTTTCTTCCTCACCCTGCCAGCGTGTACCGCCCGTGCTGCGGCGAACATCCAGGAGGTGAAATCTGAAAAGGGGATCACCGCCTGGCTGGTGGAAGACCATAAGCTGCCGATCGTCACGCTCCAGTTCGTGTTTGACGGCGGCACCAGCCAGGACCCGGCCGGTAAGGAGGGGCTTGCCAATTTGATGACCGGCTTGTTCGACGAGGGCGCAGGCGATCACGGCGGCGACACCTTTCAGGTGCGGCTCGATGATGCCGGCGCTGAGATGAGCTTCCACGCACGGCCTGACGGCATCTATGGCTCGGTGCGCATGCTTTCCCAGCGCCAGGACGCCGCTTTCGATCTCATAAGGCTCGCGTTGAACAGGCCCCGCTTCGATCAGGAACCCTTTGACCGAATCCGCGCTCAGCTTCTCTCCGGCATTATTGCCAACGAGCGCGAACCTCACGCGATCGGCAGGGATACATGGCGGCGCAGGCTCTACGGCGCGCATCCGTATTCGAGGCCGCCCGAGGGCACCAAGGAAAGCCTGGCCCGCATAACGCCCGCCGATCTAAGCGCCTTCCACAAGGCCGCTTTCGCCCGCGAGGGGCTGCACGTGGCGGTTGTCGGCGACATCGATGCCAAAACTCTGAGTGCAAGGCTCGACCAGTTGTTCGGCGATTTGCCTCAGAAGCAGGCGCTCGCCCAGGTACCTGATGTCACCCCGAAGCTCGGCCAGTGGACGTTGGTCGCATACGCCCTGCCCCAGACTTCGCTCCAGCTGGCTTTTCCCGGCGTCGGACGCAGCGACCCGGAATTCTATGCCGCGCAGCTGATAAACGATATACTCGGAGGCTCGCCATTCACCTCACGTCTGTTCCAGGAAGTGCGGGAAAAGCGTGGCCTGGCCTACGGTGTCTCCTCCAGTTTGGAAGGCCACCAGCATTCCAACACGCTTGTCGTGACCACGTCGACGCGCGCCGACAGGGCGGCGGAGACGCTCGACCTGATTAGACAAGTAATCAAGGAGCTGGTGGACACCGGGCCAACAGCGGCCGAGCTCGAAGCGAGCAAAAAGTATCTGATCGGGGCCTATGCTATGAGCAATCTTGGTTCCTCCAGGGCGATTTCAGCCACGCTTCTCAGGCTGCAGCTCGACAAGCGCGGCATAGACTACATCCAGCACCGCCCGGCCCTCATCGAGCAGGTGACGCTCGACGAAGTCAGGGCGGCGGCGAAGAAACTGCTTTCGGTCGAGCCCGCCATTATGGGCGTTGGCCCGCGGCTTGTCGGTGTCCCGTGACAGCGAATAATCTCGCGCTCTAGGAATAGTTGCTGAAGGACTCCGCCCACATACGTTTGGCTGATTCGACTATGGTGCGGCAGAATGCACGCCTTGATTTCTGCCTGCTCGCCCTCGTAGACCAGGTTCTCGCCCGGCGGTCCGATTGCCGAGCCGGAGAACGCCCGACGTTCCGAGAAAGCATTCTAACTTTCACGTATATGAAACACGCGAAAGTTAGATTCTCTTGAATTTTGGAGCTCACTATGCTACTTTCCCGTATTTCAGATACGAGAAAGTTAGATGGCCCTTCACCTCGTCGGGGAAAACATCGATAAAACCCGCAGCCACTATCAGGCTGAAACGGGCAAGCTCGTCCAGCTAATGCGCGGCATCTATGTCGATGCCGGGGAGGATATCGAGGCCACGATACTCAAACACGCCGTCCGCATCGCCAAATACCTGTATCCCAACGCTTACCTCTCGGCGGCGAGCGCTGTCCTTCTCGGCCCGACCCGCGATGGCCGTCTGTTCCTGAGCGGGCGACGAATACAGCGCACGCGGTTGCGCTCGCTGGAAATCATTCAGAACGCAGCTCCCGACCACCCATCAGTCGCCCAAGCGATTGTCGATGATGGCATGGGAGAGTTCCGGATCGACGTCTCCTCGATGCGCCAGCGCTTCCTCGAAGCTTTCCGCCTGCGCAGCGAACACGCGGCATCCATCGACGAGACGATGCGTGAGACAATCGCGAACCGCCTCATAGAAGAATACGGCAGCCCCCAAGGCGCTGCCGACGCGACATGGGCGCTTGCCCGCGCAAACCAGTGGTATCGCGAAGGCGAGCACGCCGAGCGCTTCCTCCTCCGCCGTCCACTGATGGCGGAGCCCGCGCGCAATGAAGCCGCGTTCGATCTGATCGTAGCCTGGCACGGCGCTCCACTCGGCAATCTCAAACATGATGGTTTTGAGTGGCGCTGGAATCCAGACGATCAGGATGGCCCGCCACTTGTTCGCCAGACCACGCCGGGCAAGCTCCCTCCTTTCATCCTCTCGCTGCTGCCTGAAGGCTGGCTTGAGTCGGTGTTGAATGACCGCGACGAGCGCGCGACGCTGCGCTCGGGAAAACGCTACATGTCCAACATCACCATCGTCGAGCGTGCGAGCGATCTCTCCGCCCTGCCGCCCGACGTCCTGCTAACCCGGCTCACTGACTTCACTAGAAATTCTATCTTCACTGGCCAGTATGCAGGGCCGGGTCGGGGCGATCTGGAGCAGAGCTTCGAGCGCAATCTGGCGCAGATTTTCGAGCGTACCGATACGCCCCGTTTATCGGGCGTTCAGATCAAAGCGCCGATGTTCCTCGATATCGACGGTACTCTCTCCCCCAGTACCGGCAAACCGTTCACCCACATCCTCAAGCCTGCCGGTACAGGTGGATTTGAGGCCCTGCCGGTTATCGAATGGCAGTCGCTCGCTTTGGGCAGCGCGGCCGGTTTCAAGACGCCCGCGACGGCGCTCGTCCCCATGCCTGACGGGATGCCTCCGGCGCTCCTCGTCGAGCGGTTCGACATCAGAACGAGCCTTGACGACAAGCGCCTTTTGGCGCTTGAGGATTTTTGCTCAGTGCTCGGTGTGCCCACGGAAGCAAAATACGACGGCACAATGGAGCGAATCGCGCGGGCACTAAGACCGTTATCGACCTCCCCCGAAGACGACGTCCTGCTTGTCCTCAAGCGATCCTTATTCGCCTGGCTGATCGCCGATGGCGACATGCACCTGAAGAACATGGCACTTCTGAAAATCGCAGAGCCCGGCAGCGCGCAGTTCAGCTCAGTCCGCATGGCTCCGCTCTACGATGCGGTCACGACTCGCGTGTTTCCACATCTCGAAAAAGACCGGATGGCCCTCAAGCTGAACGGCAAAGACGATCGTCTGCGGCGCGCCGACTTCAAGGCTTTCGCGAGCACGGCGGGCATCAAGGCAGCCGATGCGGATAGCAGCATCGATGATCTCGTTGCAGCCCTCTCACGCGCTCTCAACCACCTCGAATTGCCGCCGCCCCTATCAGACGGCTCTCAAGGCGCAAAGATGGCGGAGCAAATGCGCGCGATTGTCCACGAACGCATCGAAGGGATTGCGTAGATGATCGATCTATTGATACGCCGGTTCCGCTCTCAGACCCAAACACCTTATTGGCGGAACCGCCTACCCATATCGCGTTCGAGTTTGAGCTTGCGCTTTTCCCAATCCGGCCTCCCATCCGCGTCCAATTTTTTGACCCCCTTATGGACTGTGCGACCTCAGCGTTCGCCCGGGCGGAGCTGGTCAAGGTTGCGCAGCCCGGGCGGGCGCGGATCGCGCTTGGCAGCTGAAGGGTGATCAGGCGCGGTTCTTGAAGCGCCAGGACTCGTGTGGACAGGTGACAAGTCATCGATGCTGCGGACTTGCAACTTTTCTCTGTCGTGAAAGAACAAGTTCTTTATCAATAATCCAAAATTTCACATTGGAATCATAATTCTTGATGATGTTCCCATAGTCTTTCTGCGCGAAGGATCGTCACCCGTATGGGCCAAGACTCTGTTTCGCTGAAGGCCACGCAGGAGCTTGGCCTCTACAACGACGCGATGGGAGCCTTCTTGATGGCGCAGGTCCGGGCCATTGTGCAGGAAGCGGGCTCCCAGCAAAAACAAATCACACTGGGTAGAAGGACTCGGAAATGCCGCAAACCAACCCTGCAAAATCTCAGAAAACGGCAGGAATGCTGGAGGTTCGGTGAAAAACGAACGCAAACCTCTTCACTGCAGTCAAACCGCAAAGCCGATGGGGCGTCGTTGCGCGCGGCACTCGATTTGCGCGTGTGCACGGGCAGGCAAGCTGACAATTACCGGTCGATCCCGGACCAGCCGCGCCAGGCGCTGCCATACTGCGCCAAGCGCAATTGGCAGCTAACGGTCGAATTTAGTTTGTCGAACCGGGTGCGAGCGGCTCCGATAACCGCCCCCCTTGAACGGCAGCGTGTTCTCGACGTGACGACGTTCGTCGGTGCCGACGTTATTGTCGTGCATTCCTTTCCCGCTTCGCTCCCGATCACTTCTCGGATCCAATAACAGGTATCGGCGAAGCCGCCGACGCGAGCGCTGCCGCGAAACTGCGCTTTCCACCATTGCTCGATCAGTCCCACGGAGATTGTTTCCAAGTTTCATGAACGGCATCCACCAGCGCTGCGGCTAGATCTTGGACATCGGTCTCGCTCATCGGAGTCGAGAGCGCGCCAGAGCAATTCGTCGTCATTAGAAAACTCCGTTCCAGCATTGCAAGGTGCACCTTTGCGAGCGCCGCCTTCTGCAACGCGCTCGGGAACGACGTCCGGTAGTTTCGGATCACTTCAGTCTTCAGGTGGAGCCGAAAGAAGGAGCTCGCGCCGGTAACGTGCGCGGGGAGTTCGCGCCTTCTGAGTTGCTCGATGATTTCACTACGAAGCGTTTCGCCCATCTGGTTAAGACGGGCCACGGCATCCTTTGTGTATGATTGTAGTGCCACCAGCCCAGCTGTCATGCTGAGCGGGTTTGCGCTGAACGTGCCGCCGTGAGACACGGCTGGCTTGCCCCTGGTGTGATCGAAGACCGCCATGTACGACGCAGGCCCCGCTACGGCTCCAACGGGCAAACCTCCGCCGATGATCTTGCCCAAAGCGACCAGATCCGGCTCAAAGCCGAAGATGTCATGGGCGCCACGGAAACCGACGCGGTAAGAAACGACCTCGTCAACCACCAGCAGGATACCGTAGCGGTTACAGCAATCCTGGATGACCTCCCGCAAATCCGCCTCTATCGGAACCATGCCCACGCGGGGAGCAACTGGATCGAGAAGGATCGCGGCGAGGCGCTCATGGTGTGCACGGATGAGCTCTCTGCACGACTTGGCCTCGTTGTAAGGAAGGACAAGGACATCCGCGGCGGTGGAGGCGGGAGTTCCACTGGCATAGAGCACACTGTTAGGCGACGAATCGCCCCAGTTGTCTGGTGCAGAATCAAGGCTCACTTCCACATAGTCATAGGCGCCGTGATATGCGCCCTCGAACTTGGCAATCATCGGGCGCCCTGTAATAGCGCGAGCGGCCTTGACAGCGAACATAACAGCCTCGGTGCCGGAGCTCGTAAAGCGGACCTGCTCAAGCTTCGGCGAACGCGTCGTGATTGCTTCCGCGAGCCTGGTCTCGCTTGTGGTCGGAAGCCCGAATGCGGTGCCGTCGTCCAGGACCTTGTGCAGCGCCTCGATCACCGGCGGAAAGGCATGGCCGTGAATGAGCGAGAAGGAGTTGTTTGCGCAGTCGAAGACCTTGCTGCCGTCCGCGTCAGTGATCCAGCCGCCCGCTCCTGCCACAGCATAGGGCGGGTGGGGAGCGAAGAACTGCGCAGCACGCATGCTGCCGCCGGGCGTGATCTTTAGCGCTCGTTGAAACTCCTCGCGAGATTTTGGCCCAACGACCTCTCCCCGGTTGTGGCCCAGCCCTGAAATGCGCTGCATGTCCGAACTCCTTGACTACCTTTGTCGAGATGGCGAGGCTCTACGAAACTTTGATGCCATTTGGCGCTGGAGCGAGTTCTGATGGAGGTGCTTGCACCATCAACACGGATCGAGAATGCTGCCTACTTTCGTGGCGGAATCGCAGCTCGCCGGCACTCTCGGTGCCGCAACCATCACGCGAAACTGCGGCGTCGGCACGCCGGCATCGCGGGCTAGTCTCTTGGCGATGATCTTGTCGAGCGCTAGCCCATGCCGGGGCGGGCCGGATCCGGTGTACGGGATGCCCGCCGGGGCATGGCGGGAACGTGGGTGAGACCACTTCTCGCCCTGAATACCGTACGCATGTTGAAGGCGATCCCCGAGGGCCGGGCCTGCGGATGGGCGGCATAAACCACACGAGCAGTTCTTTATCGCCGTCGCACCCCGGCGTCTGGTGGCCGCCCTCTCGCAGTACCGCCGTCATGCTTTCGACCTCGCCGCGGTGGTCGACCTCCGGGCGCGGCTGTCCGAACCGATGATCATGCCGGTGTGACCATGGATTTATACGACGACTACTCGCATCAGCTACTCCCTCAGTTTGCGCACCGTCACGTTCTGCGCACAGTTGGCTGATCGAGAGGAACAATTCGTCTGGGCCCCCCGGCCGTTAACTGTCACGTGCAATTGACGTGCCACCGAGGAGCGCGATCAAAAGGAGAAAAGCACGCATTCGTGCCACGCGGGTGGGATGCCGGCGCGTCAGTTGTGTCGGGTTTCGAACCTAAGACGTCTTCAATCGGACACGGCCGGAAACAGGAACATCTCCTGGTTTTCAAGGATAGAGGCCGAGCTCAAGGCAACCAAGAAACATGGATCGGCGCCTATGCTATCTACAAACTGGATCCCTCCAGGTCGATTGCAGCCCCGCCCCTCGAATCGCAGCTCGAGAAGCTCGGCATCAACAACACTCAGCGCCGCGCAGCCTGATCGATCGGTGATGCTCGATCAAGTCAGGGCAGCGGCGGAGCTGCTTCCGGCCGAGTCCGGCATTTATGGTCGTCGGCCTGACGCTGGGGGCAAGGATGAGCCCGGCAGCCCAGTTCGCCTTCCTTCTCCCTTTCTCGGGGAAATAGATTCGGTTCGGTGAGAAAGGCCGGCGGAGCTGTTTTCGCGGGCGTGCGAAGCACCTGCCGGGTCAGTCGACCGATCCGCCGAATCGTGGCTCGCCTTCTCCTCATGGGAGCCTCCCTTCCGATGGCAGAGATCGCGATCCGTTCAGGCCACATGAACTGGCTGCGCGGTCGGAAGCCGATGTCCATTGTTCAGGTTGTCACTTAATGAGAACCGCAAGCCATCGACCACGACAGTTCAAGAATTCTCCCTTTAAGTTGAGTGGAATGGTCTACCAGCCATCAGGCCGAGGCCCTATAAGCATCCCCGGACGCGGAATATACACCGACGCCTGCTGACATGCGTATCCGCAGTGTTTGAGAGGAATTCAGTATTGCCCCTGTGCCTGCCGATGGTCCGCCACCTGAAATCCGCGGACCTGTTTGGCGCCATCGATCGCCTGCCGGCGCTCGGCACGCCAGTTAGCGAGCGGACATTCGAGGTCCTCAACCCGTCGAGCGGCGAAGTGCTGGCAGTATTTCCCGACATGGGTGTGGAGGAGACACGCGCTGCGATCGAAAAGGCCTACGTAGCGCAGCCTGGATGGGCGGCTCTGACCGCCCGAGAACGCAGCGACGTTCTGTGGCGATGGCATGAGCTGATCATCGACCACGCCGGTGATCTTGCCGCCATACTCACTGCAGAGATGGGCAAGCCGTTTGCCGAAGCCAAGTCGGAGATTTCGCATGCGGCCGCGTATCTGCAATGGTACGCCGAAGAAGCCAATCGCATCTATGGCGAGACGATCCCCGCACCGTCGAGAGACCGTCGCATGCTGGTGATCAAGCAGCCGATCGGTGTCGTCGGCACGATTACGCCGTGGAATTTCCCAGCGTCGATGGTGGCGCGCAAGATCTCGCCGGCCTTGGCGGCGGGCTGCGCGATCGTGCTCAAACCTGCTGAACAGACGCCGCTCGTGGCAGGCGCAATGTTCGCCCTCGCGCATCAAGCCGGCTTTCCAGACGGTGTCGTCAACCTGATCTATGCGTCCGAAGGTGCTGGCGTTGGACGCGAACTCTGCTCCAATCCCAAGATCCGCAAGATCAGCTTTACAGGCTCGACCGAGGTTGGCCGGCTGCTCATGCGCCAGTGCTCGGACCAGATCAAGAAGGTCAGCCTCGAGCTCGGCGGCAATGCCCCTTTCATTGTCTTTGATGACGCCGACATCGACGCTGCGGTTGACGGCGCGATCCAGGCGAAATTCCGCAACGCCGGCCAGACTTGCGTTTCAGCGAACCGCCTTTACGTCCAATCGAGCGTTCACGATGAGTTCGTTGAGAAGTTCGTGGAGAAAGTCCGGTGCTTGTCGGTTGGCGACGGCTTCGCCCCCGGAGTGGACGTCGGACCGCTCATCGACTTGAATGCTTTGGCCAAGATCGAGTCCCACATCGCAGATGCCGTTGCCAAGGGTGGGACAATTCGATGCGGGGCCGAACGTATCGGCAAGGATGGCACCTTCTTCAAACCCACAGTCCTCACCGAAATCTCCAGCATGATGGCGGTTGCGCAAGAGGAGACTTTCGGGCCGCTGGCGCCGATCATTCGCTTCCACGAGGCGGATCAGGTTGTGCGTGAGGCCAACGACACGATCTACGGCCTCGCCGCCTATTTCTATGCCTCGAACCTGAAGCGTGTCTGGCGCGTGGCCGAGGCATTGGAATATGGCATGGTTGGCATCAACACGGGGCGTATGTCTTCGGAAGCGGCGCCCTTTGGCGGGATGAAGCAGTCCGGCATCGGGCGGGAGGGTTCCCGCCACGGGCTCGAAGACTACCTCGAAATGAAATATCTCTGCATAGGCGGAATCTGATCTCTATATGGATGGACACCTCCGGCTCAGAATGAACCAAAGGGATGATCGAGCGCTTTGGCGAACCTGCTTGCGGCTGGTTCGGGTCGTCTATCGCGACCCCGGCCTGCGCGCCTTAAGTGTGCATCTAGGCGCCCAGTACGTTGAACCGCCTCTCCGGCGACGAGCCAAGGCGCCGGTACCTGACGGTACGTTGCTCATCCTATCCAACCGCGGCAAGCATCTCATCTGTGCGGGGCGACAGCATCAAGAAGTACCCGGAGATCCACGCCGCCGACAGCTCACCCTTATATGGATATCCTGATAGGTTCGGCCGTAATCGCTCGTTTGGGCCTCATAAATGTCCCCTGTTAAACGACGTATAGCTTCTTCGGAACGGGCAGGTGCCGATCACAGTTCGGCGCCCCAATTGCCTCATTTAGTAATTTTGTCCGATCACGTTCAGATAGGGTTGAGGGGCATTTTCCAACCCACGTTTTCGGCTCGCTGTCGTGAAATTCAAACAGGGGATGAGCGCCCTTTCCGACGTGCTTGAATCGACGCTCGCCCTTGTCATAGCTCTGCCCTGTTGCCTTCCCTTCTTTGCAACGCCGGCCGCTGCCATTTTCTATCTTCACTCCTGCCAAGCATCAATACCCGGCCGCCGCCCCCGAAACGAAGTGTCTCGGGCTGCCTCAAAAAATGCCCTAAGTCGCAATACCTCCTCTTCTGTTGCCGCGGCCCAAGCTCGGCGACTAGCAGGCTTTTGAACGGATCAGGCTCTTCGCGAAGGGATATCGCAGGCGCCCGACTGTTACCCTGACTTGGCGGAAACGCGAAAACAAATGAACGGGTAAACCACTCGCGGTCGGCGTCAATATTCGGTACTGAATCACACCTTGGGCGCGGGAGCGACTCTCGAAATCGTTCGATAGGCTGTCCGACCATTGGAAAGTTCGCCAAGACTCCGGCGTGTTTGCGTCCGCGGCGCGAGACAATGCTGGATCACTGTGGTGCCGTCAATCACGATGATTCTGCAGAGAAACGTCTCGCCAGGTGGTTCACGCGAACTAGAACGCGATCGTCCATCAGATGCGCTGACACAGCGAATGTCGTCAACCCAACGGTGCAGCGCGTCCGCACGGCGAGCGGTTGCGGACACTTTTTACGCCGCAACCTCCTTATTGCCGCACAAGCAATTGAGCGCCCTTCGCGCATGGCTCTGAATCGCTACAGTCGCCGGTATTCCGGCCTGGAGAAGATACAGTGACATTAGACGTGCCCAGGCCGCGCATCCACGAGAGACATTGAGGGGTGAGATCCAATGATTATAGCGCATCTGCTCGACATGGACGGGGTCCTGGTCCGCGGCGGCCAACCGATTGCTGGCTCGGTCAACTATGTCGCCGGGCTAGTCGCCAAGGGTGAGCCGTTTCAGATCTTCACCAATAACTCGCGCTTCACGCCCGAAGATCACGCCGAGCGTCTAAGAGCGGTTGGCTTCACCGTGCAGCCAGAGCACATCTACACATCGGCGCTCGCCACTGCGCGGTTCGTGGAACTGCAAAAGCACGGATCATCTGCTTATGTCATCGGCGACCACGGTCTGGTAGAGGCCTTGCGGCAGGCAGGCTGCCGGATAACGGAGTTTGCCCCCGAGTTCGTGGTCCTCGGAGACACCACTTCGTACCACTACGAGCAGATCGCAACTGGCGCCGAGCTTGTGGCGAAGGGCGCGCGCTTTCTCGCCACCAATCCGGATGCGACTGGCCCGACCGAGCGGGGCTCCCATCCGGCATGCGGTGCAGTCGCAGCACTAATCGAGAAGGCCACCGGCCGTCAGCCCTATTTCGTCGGGAAGCCGAACCCGTTCATGATGCGCAACGTGCTCGACCGGCTCGGAGTGCGAGCTGTCGATACCATCATGGTCGGTGACCGCATGGACACCGACGTGCTCGCCGGGCTGGAATCGGGCCTGAAGACAGCCCTTGTGCTTACTGGGGTGACCAAACTGGCTGACATAGAGCGGTTTCCATTCAGACCGGACCACGTGGTTGAGTGCCTTGCCGATCTGGGCCAGATCATCGTGAACCAATAAGCCGAACGCACCCCTTCACGAAGACCGAACGCTCCCCCTACGTTCCGCATGGCGGCCGTCAACCTGAGCAATGATCGGGAGGAACAGCTGCCGCATCCAGAAAAGAAGTGATAAGCGTGACAACTTAGTCGAAGTACACCCATGTAGCCCAATGCAGGCGGGTCTTGACCCTATGGAGCAAGAGTCTTCGACCGAAGAGTCTCGCGCGCCGAAGTAGGCTACCAGCGAATGGGTCAGGCTGACTGCGAGAAAATAGTAACAGTTTCAAAGAGATAGACGCTAGAGATCGCGCCTAAGATTTCGCAAATCGGTGCCAATGTGAACAATTGTGGGCTGCATGTAGATGGATTGGGGGTTCATTTGGCACAAATTGGCACCTTAGCCGAGCGCCCCAGCCTTAAGGCAGGCAAACTTTGGTGCAACCCGTTGCAAAACCGCTTTCAGTGGCTGAGTGCGACCTACCATCGACGCTGCTGTTTCTGCCGGTTTTGCAAGCGCACTATCGAGGATATTTCTGAGAAGATTGCGAGCTGTCTTCTGGGATCGAAAGCGAAGCAGCAAAACGAAAAGCTGGGTCGAGGTAGCGGGCTATTCGAGTGTCGCCTCAGAACTCGGCGCATCTTCAACACCAAAATGAAGTGCAACGCGTTGCAATATGCTCGTGGATGTCAAACGCGCTGAAGTGTGACGGGTCGACGATACGTGGACACCCTCTCAAGAAGGAGGTGGGCATGTTGAGCGTCGGGCGGCAAGAGTTCGCTCAGCCCTTCAGCGTCACGATGCGAGTCATCGGATAACATGAAAGAACGCCGAAAGGTGTTGCCGCTCACGGAAACAAAACGCGGGCAACGCCGGCAAGGTGGTGGCTAAGCCGGGCTCGCGATTGAGATCACGGGGCAGCTCAAGCCATCCGACGCGATTACCTGTTCCGACCTGTTGCAGACCTTTCCTAAAGGGGAGATCAAGGGAAAATCATGACCCAAGAGCGACGTCCGACGGGCGACAGCTTTGCGCCCGATCCCGGTCGCTCACGTCTCCAGACCCTCTACTCGAAAGCGGCCATTCACCGCGTTGATCTAATGCCCGCCAAGGTTTGGCAAGGCTAATGCTTGCCTTCCCATTGTTGCTTGTAACAGCTGCGGCACTCCAGGATTTGGATCACATCATCCGCCAATGGATCTCGACCGATGTGTTGCTTCACCTGCCAAACCATCTGGGGGTGATCCGTATTAGATCGCCGCTCGACAATTCGTACCGATGAGTGATCTGGACGAAACGGTCGTCTTTTTGTCCGAACCGAACGACAGCAACATCGCTTGGTTTCAGGTGCGCAAATCGTCCGTCAACATCGAACAGCTTATCCAGGTCGCCGCCGTGGAAGTTCACATCGTTCACAGAGCCCTTCGCGCAACGCCAGCCCTTCCTCGTCGTAGATTTTTCCAAACTCTGGTTCGGGAAAAGACTTGGGGAAGACAGCCTCTCGGGAGAAACCATCTAGCCCAATTTCCCGGTGTCCCTTTTCTAAGCACACAAGCGTACCGGACACTGGAAACCCACCGACGAAGTCGACAAATATGTGTGGAACCTCATTCCAGCTATCGCCTTTATCATCGATCTCAAGCATATCCTCGTAACGAATGATGCCCTTTAGATGAAACATTCTTGGCTCTTCTGACGCAGCCTTTCCCAATAATTCCTGACAAGATCAGGCTTCTCTCGTTCTTCTCGGTCGCTTCCTGTGTCGCGCGTTCTATCGTATGGGTTTTCGAAGCACTATAGGTGGCTCAGCGAGATCAAAGGTCTTCTCCGACTCGTCAAAGTACGCATAGCACCGTTTCATCAATACGATCACGCCACGTGGGTGAAGTTCGACAACCTCAAAGCCCTTCCAACGGGGTCTTTCGCGAAATCCGCATACTTGGATTCATACGGATAGCGCCTGCCTTCGAGTCTCGTGCTAGAATCCAAGAGAGCGCGGGGCTATTTCCAAGCACTCGCACAACGCGGTTCTTGTTTGTGACTTCGGACCTGATTTCTGTAGCGCGTGATCTTCTGCGCAGGACGTTCGATATCCCGAAGAATGTGAATAGGATTCTATCGTTCTTCGGTTGATGGAGCTCGGTTTCGAGCGTCGCATTGCCCCAAAGATAGAATTTGTAAGACGCCTAACTTGGTGAGCTCATCGCGGAAGGTATCGTAAGCCTTCTTCGAGGAGTTTGTCGCGGCAGCCAGGATATACCCGTATGGCGGATTGTCTGGAGCGATGTCCTCCAAGCTTTTCTATATCTTGCTAGGGAATTGCTTTTTCGCGCTTGCACTGGATCATCCACGCGTAGCCGTCTATTGGGCGGACAACCTCGTCACCGTCATCGTCAATGGTGGTTGTCGTGGCGCGTTCGTAGGCTCTGATATCAAAGCCGTCATCGTCCCGCCCTTGCCCGTGGCCTCTATCGTTTGCCATTCCCGGATGTCATAGATCAACTCACGGACCAGGTCCTCGAACGTTTGGGGTCAAGGTCTTCGAAACGGATTGGGTTCGCTGTTCTTGTTGGTCTGGCTCTGCTCATAGTGAAAAGCAATAACACTCTCGGCGTTTTTTAGATACGCTCAATTCCCGCTGTACGCACGTCGCGCCGCGAAAGACGGGTCAATGGCAGGCTTGGGCCGGTCGAGACGGTGCGGGTTGCATAGATCAATGTCGGCATCGCAAACTACGTGTATCCTGATTATTGGACGCAGAGACTACGGCGACCGGCTCCCCACGAGCGGACTTCAGCCCCTCTGGTGAGTTGGCATGCTGCGCCAGCAGCGGACATCAGGACTGCCCCTCTTGCATATTGAGCCACTTGCATGATCTGGAAATTCTGATCATTCAAATTCCACTGTGGAATTGCGCGAGCACATCGTGCAGCACACTTGATTGATGTAGTTTGAAATGTAATCGAAGTTCTTTCGATGAGGACTTCAATTTGCCGCTAAGCAGAAAAAGACCTCCTCCCCCTCATTCCGGTTGGCGGAACGCGGTCAGG
The DNA here is from genome assembly GCF_055901555.1 of Mesorhizobium sp. WSM4821. NCBI lineage: Bacteria > Pseudomonadati > Pseudomonadota > Alphaproteobacteria > Hyphomicrobiales > Phyllobacteriaceae > Mesorhizobium > Mesorhizobium sp. WSM4821. Next base: position 59,054 of record NZ_CM148371.1, read on the forward strand.
GGTGGGGCCGACCCGAAGATTTCCATCGCGCACTTGAGGGCTTCGTCACCTATTGGCACCTTGCCCACCATTGCCTACTGGGTCGTTCGCAGCCAGCGTCATCGTTCACCCCTAGATGGGCTTGTACCCCGAGCGCTCACACAAATCAGCTCGGTGCCTTCACTGGCTGCCGTGTCCTTGGAACGCGAATTGGCTTGGGCGCTCGGCACTCTGCGGGCAGTGCTGAACAAGGTACGCCGCTACGTCGAGCTGCGTCAGAACCTTGAGAATTGCCTTCAGCAATCGCGTTACGAAGACTCAATCGGGTTGGTTGACGAGATCAACGGCGAGGTTTGTTGGTCGCTAGAAATGCTTTCGGCGCGCATCGCCTTAACAAGTCTGGTCCATGGACTTGAAGCGCAGAAGTCATGGATCGCGTCGCAGACATCGGGTGGTGCATCGGTCGCCGCCCTCTTCTATTCTTATTGGTTTGGGGTCCGTTCTGAAAACGACCAGAATCCGAGCAGGTTTCTTTCTGAGATCGCTGGACACATACATCGGGTGTGGACCGATGCCCCTGGCAAGCGCTTTCTCAACTACCAACTCGCCAACAGCGACATCGAGGACGGCGACGAAGCCGAGATGTTGGCGCAGGCTCAAACATTGTCGGTTTTGGATCTTTATGAATGCCTGGTCCACCTGGCGCGCGTGAGCGCTGCGGAGGGCCGCCCTACCGCTGGCCTACTCTATCAATACGTAGTGCCGCTGATGTCGGAAATTGGAGACATCAGGGTGCTCAAGCTTTCATATCTCATGGGCAATTTGGCAGCCGTGGACAATTTCGACGCAGTCGATTTCGAGTTCGATGAGAGGTTGATCGGCTTCGGCATCGAAGGACTTCCGGCTGCAGGAAATCTGCACCAGGTTCATTTCGCCTCAAACCTGGGGTTTGCTCCCAAGGTCGAAAACGTCTCCGAAGACTTGGCGGCGTCCATCGCGGATGTACAGTTGCGCCCCGAAAAGCTGGACACTGCTCGAGAGCATATTCTGCGCCATGCGGTTCTTTTTCCTCGTTTCAATATCGGAGAATTCGCCACAGCGATATCAAGGCTGTCGGACACTCCGTCTTCGCTGGCCGACGCTTCCACCCAACGACGTAGGTTCATGGCCAACAACGACCACGACCCTACCATAATCCCATACCTTCCAGATCCGCTGGTGCCTCACTACGCCGGGGTGCTGACGACTTCGGCAGGATGCCCGGCCCTTGTGGCCAACTTTCACCGCTTCGATCCATCCCTTCAACCTGGCGCGATAGAAGACCGCTCTCAAGCTTGGTGGACGATGTCTGTGCTGGCACGGGCCAAGGATAACCCTTCGATGGTGGAAGTGCTGAAAACGGCTCGATCCGGAGGTCTTCCGGCTACCCGGCTCGCAACGTGGTGCGAGATCGAGGGACTTCTGGCGTCGGGCAGGATCAACTCGGCTGTGGACCTAGTCGCCGAGCTCTATCGACGTGACAACGGCCTTCTGCAATGGCTGCCGCTCGAGCGCCTCGCCACGCGCCTCGATGATCAGACCGTTGGAAGGTATTCCGGCTCCACGAACATGGCGCTGGCAACTTGGCTTCTGGCCGAGAATTTCGACCGTGAATTCAGGTCTTCACTTTCATACGCGGTCGAGCGGTTCCTCGATGACAGTGGCGTGCTCCGCCCTTCAGAATTGCAACCGAGCCGTGTCGACAACGTGGATAAACTGATTTTTCTGCTGTGGGCGATCTGCACGGAGGACATGCTGAGCCTTTCGCTCACCTACGGAAACCAGTTCGAGCTGGATGAGGAACGGCTAGCGATCTTGGCAACCCTCAAATCGTTGTCATCAGAACGGACTGAAGTCTACGACGAAGAGATCAAGCTCATCCTGCGCCGCCAAGAGGTGGTTAAGGCAATCAAGTCCCTGGATCGAAGCAAGATTTCCATGGACGAGGAGCTGATACGGGACTGGGCCCGAAAAAATCTCAGAGGCAAGTTCGATCGCTTCCGAGCCCTTACCGAAGCGGGAATGGAGACCGTCTCGGATAAATATTTGCTGGAGATGCTCGATCGTCTCGCTTCGGGGGCTTCGGATACCAAGCCGTATGAGATACCCGACAATGAGGTCTCGGCGTTGTTCGCAGAAATCCTAGATCAGCTCTGCCGGGAAAGCAGTCTCAACAGCAGGCATGGCATCAACAGCTATCTGAGCTTGAGGATACGCCATGGCACCATCTCGGGCCAGCTAAGACGCCCTTCACAGGAACAGCACCTTTTGACCAGCGTATCATCCGGGGGATCCTACGCGGCGAACGACCATTGGTACGAACTCCTCGAGCCATTGGTAGGCCATGACAATGCGGACCGGGTATCCAGAGGTCTTGGCGCTTTCTCCAAGAAATACGACATGCTCGTAGAGCGGTTCTCCTCCGATTTCGTGCAGATACGGCGAGTGGAGAAGCCAAAGGGACTTATCAGTTACCGTTTTGCCGACGCGGTCGTCATGGGGTTTTCTGCGGAAGCGCAAAGCATCCTCGAATTCGACGAGTTCCTAGATACCTTTTTCGAAATCTACTGGGCCCACCTGGGCAACGTTCTCGGGACCGTACAGACTTACATCCGCGTTGATCTCAGGCAGGAATTCGATTTGTTGTTCGACGAATTGGGGCAACACTTCATCGAAGCAACGAACGCTCCGAGCCTGCCCATGCTGAACGATGCTCTCGTCCGCGCGCGGACCGGGGTCCATGATGCACTCAACGAAATGGCGGAATGGTTCGACGTGCCTCAGGCCGTGGAGAGCGCCCCGCTGCGGATCGACGTCCTGGTGGAAATCGGCAAGCAGATGGTGCGTCGGCTCAATCCCAATTTCGACCCCGATGTTGAGCTGTCAGGCCAACTCGATATGCCAATGACGAACGCTCTCACCGTTTTCACTGACGCGCTCTTCATACTTTTCGGCAATGTGGCGAAACATGCGGACCTGGACCGTCCCGCAGTCAACATCGAGTTCGAGCAAATCGATCCTGGCGTCTTGGAGTTAACTTTCCAGAGCGAATGCCGTGACATATCCCGCCATCGACGGGCCATAGAGGAGGCGATGACCAAGCTCAAGAGCGCCGATGTCTCCAAGGACGTCAGTGGAGAAGGCGGTACCGGCTTCCCCAAGCTCGCCAAAATCATGGCGTTCTCGGTTGCTCCCGATCCGGTTGTGTTCGGAGTTGACGAGGAAAGCGGACGATTTTTCTGTAAACTGAAATTCAGCTTCCGGTTCATTCGCCAGCCCACAGAGGAGCGAGATCATGCGGTTTTTGGTAGTTGAAGACGACGAGAACAAGCGGCGCAGGGTCCTTGATTTCCTCAATTCCTATTTCGCGGACGACGAGGTGATACACAGCGCCTCGCTTGTCACAGGGTTGCGTGAGGCCAAGCGCGTGACCCCCGATCTCGTGATCCTCGACATGACGTTGCCGAACTACGATTCCAGCGGGCCGGACCCGGATGGGCGTATGCATGCATTCGGCGGAAAGGAATTCCTGCGTCAGATGGCCAGGATGTCGGGTAGGAGCAAAGTTATCGTCCTCACTCAGTTCGAGAGCTTCGGCGAAGCTCCCAACGTAACGGGGCTGAACGACCTGGATGCGGACCTCAAACTGAAATTCCCTGAGCATTATGTCGGAGCAGTCTACTACCATGCTTCGATCAACGAATGGGAGAAGAGTTTGAAAACGATGATCGAAGGCTTGGAATTGAAATGAAAGTCCTGATTGTTGATGATGACATCGCGAAAGCTGCTGCGGTTTCCAAGGTGCTGCTTGAAGCGGGCGTGCCGTCTACGGATGATATCGCGCATGTGACGAACGCGTACGACGCTAGCTCGGAAATGCGCAGAACCCAGTTCGATTTGCTCATTCTGGACCTCATGATACCTAAAGCCAGACTGGCGGAGGCCGAGATAGATGGCGGCCAGACACTGCTCCGCGACATCTTGGCTAGGGCCACTTACCTTAGGCCCCGGTACATTGTCGGGCTTACGTCGTACGACGATGCCCGCGACCAATCCGAAGCGGACTTCAACAATGGCCTCTGGTCCATCCTCAAATTCGACACCAAGTCCGCCGATTGGATCGATCAACTGACCAGCAAGGTGCGATATATCAAGTCCTCGGTCGAAGCGGCCACGTTGGGCCAAGATTACGACTACGACGTTGCATTCGTCTGTGCGCTCGCCAACCCGGAGCTCGAAGCGGTATTGGCACTCGACTGCGGCTGGAAAGAGCTCCAACGTGTCACCGACCCGACTAGATACTGGGTGGGAAGCTTCACCGTGGAGGGAAGGTCATTCAGGTGCGTCGCCTGCCACGCCGCTCAGATGGGGATGGTGGCCACGTCGGCCGCGGTCTCGAAAGTCTCCGCCGCCTTCCGCCCGCGCCTCGTCGTCATGACGGGTATATGCGCAGGTAGGGAAGGTGATATTCAACTCGGCGACGTCGTCGTGGTCAACATCTCCTGGGACTACGGGAGCGGCAAGTTTCACAAGAAGGAAGGGGAAGCGCTCCGTTTCGCTCCCGATCCTGTTCAAATCGCTTTGGATCCGATGCTTCGTAAGCATGCTGAAGCTATCAAGGCGGATGAAGCGAGGTTGGACGAAATTCGCCGAGGATACACGAAGCAGAAGATCAACAGCGTCTTAAACGTCGAAATCGGGGCGATGGCGTCAGGGGCGGCCGTACGGGCTGATGATGGATTTTTCGAAGAGCTCGCTAGCGCGAAGCGAAAAGTGGTGGCCGTCGAGATGGAGGCTTACGCCGTCTACGCAACGGCGGCGGAGATGCCAGCACCAAGGCCTCTCCCGTTAGTAGTGAAGTCCGTCTGCGACTTCGCCAATTCGGAGAAGAACGATACTTACCAGGACTATGCCGCCCATACGAGCGCAGTCTGTGCATTGGAAATCGTGAAGGCGTATCTGGGAGAACGAAATTCCTGATCTGATAGCTGTTCGATAAATCGCGAACCCGGTCGTGTAATAACATGGCGACCGCTTCGGGCCGAAGAACGAACCCGCTGCGCGGGAGGGCGCCTGCGGTTGAGGTAGAGATCAGGGACCGGTCGTCGCTCCTGCATTGAGCGTTGTTCGGCGGCGGCAGAGCATGACGGGCTTCTTCAACAAGGAGCCTGACCATGACCCATCCCGCTCTCGATGCACCTATCAGTCCACTTCGTCAGCGGCTGATCGACGACATGAACATGCGGCGTTTCTCACGGGAGACGCAGCGCAACTATCTCCGCGATATCGGACGCCTGGCGACATTCCTCGGCCGTTCACCAGACACAGCGACCGCCGACGACCTGCGTCGGTTCCAGATCGAGCAGCAGGAGGGTTGAAGTCGTCAGACCGGCGCGTCATCGCGAAAGCAAAGACCTTACTGCTTACGCGCTATTGCCACCCCTGGCTGGTGGGCGCAGTCTTGCTTATAGGTTTTTGAGAGGGATGTCACATGATCCGAGCGATTGGTCTATCGGTCGTTTTGGCAACGACCACAATGTACTTTGTGTCGGATCGCTGCAGTCGAGAAGCAAGCCCGAGCGGCCTCCAGCGAAGGTCGCATTGTTGTCATAGCGGGCGATTTCAACACTTCGTATGAGACCGGGAAGGTTGGCAGGACATTCGACGACTCCAATCTCGCCAACTACGGCTGCGCCAAAATGCCCTTTCCAGTCAACGCCTGCGTCGCTGGTGATGGTTATGACGACATCCTGCCTATCCTTGAACTGGGTCTGACCGGGGGCGCTCCGTGGAAGGTTCTGACCAAGGAACTTGGCAGGACGTACGATGATGACGCGTTTGCTGACAGAGCGATTGACCACATCACTGTTCCGGCCGCCGTTTCCTCGAAATTCGAGGTGGCCATAAAGTCAGTCTATGGATCTGACCATTTCGCAGTGATGACAACGTATTCTGATGGCAACTAGCAAGACGCTCACGGCTTAGACATACGGCCCAGGCCGTGTGCCGTCGTGCAACGCGACTCCTGCACATTGTAATCCGGCGCGAATTTGCGCTGGAAGACTAGGTGCTGGGCACGAATGCCCGCTATCCAGTCCTTCCGCTGAAAAGCAGTCCGACAGCTTGCGTGAACCCATCTCGCCGTTAAATGACACGTGTCGCGATGGCTGTTTCGGGCGCCAGGAGCGGACGTTGACTACGGCGCAAAAGCGACGCCCCCCTTGTTCTAGCATTCCACTGCATGGTCCAGACGTCGGGATAGCATCAAAGGTTGACCAGGCCCACCGTAGGACTGTCGACAAACAGCGCGATTTTGCAACCCGTATGCGAGATTCTACACGTGAAAATTTGGCTGAGACTTGGCAGAGCCAAAGGTCACGTGAAAACCATTTAAGATACCGCTGCCGCTGCCCCGGCTGAGGGACGCAATGATGCCACCTACCCGAAGGGAGAGACCGGCAGGCCGGCATAGACGATGGCGAGCGATTTGCGCAGTCGCCTAGCGCATAAGGCCGGCCGCCCGCAGCGCATCCTCAATGATCTTCTTCACGCCAGGCTGGCCCAATTCCGTGTGACGTGGGAACTGATGGATGGCAGTCGGCTGTGGGGGCTTCGTCTTCGCTTCTTTCTATTTGGCGCCGGTGACTGGGGCAGTGGCCGTTGGATACCAGCCAGATGCGTTCGCTGCGACACTCACGCCCGACACCGCCTTCGTTTCTGTCATGGCTGCGAACAACGAGACGGGTGTCGTTCAACCCATTGGAGTTTTGACCGATATCGTCGCCGCCTCGCTCCGGAGGCAATCCTACACATGGACGCCGCGCAGGTTGTTGGTCGAATACCCATCGATCTGACAGACGAGTTCGTCGAAGTCGATCTGCTCTCCCTATCGGCGCATAAATTCCAAGGCCCGAAACGCGTGGGCGCGTTGTACATTAGGGAGGGGTTGCCCTTCGAACCGCTTTTTTATGGTGAACAGGAGGACGGGCGACGGCGCGAACGCTGAACAGCGAAGCAGCCGCCTGACTGGCCGTTGCCGCGAAACAGGCGGCTCGGCGGCTGCGTGTAGCGAGTGGCATCGAAGCGCTTCGAAACAACTTTGAACGGGAGCTGGCAATCCGCCTGCCGCAAGTACGTTTTATTGGGATTCGAGCACCGCGCTTTCCAAATACGTGCTCTTTGACCATCGCGTGGTGTGACGCCGATGCGATTGTCGAGCGCTTGGCGATGCGCGGAATCTGTCTCTCCACAGGTTGCGCCTGCCGCGCTGGCGCCACCGATCCGTCGCATGTGCTGCGACGATGGGGTCAGCTATGAAGATGCTAAGCCTACGCTGCGAGTGAGCCTTTCCACATTTACTCCAAAGGCGGATCTTGAGTTGGCAATGGCCGAAATAGTCGCTGCCGGGAATACGGAGCCACAACGACCGCGCTCGAAGTCTGACAATTCTTCAGCACCAGTTCGCATAGCCGGACGCGAAAGGTTGCGCCTCTAATTTGAAGTTCTGAACGCGAGTAGGTCTGAACACGGATGCCCGGCAGGAGACTGAGCTCGCTGCCGGGCCGGGTACGCCTTGGGAGGTGGCGTAATTCAGCGACTCTCGTGATGGTGGGAACCACTCAGTCCGCGTGTTTTGATGAATAGCATGCATGTACTGTGCCAAGGCAAAAAGCGTATAAACACCCGAGAGTCGGCTTCCTCTACGTTGCGTACTCGACATTGTCGGCTATCGGTCCAGGCTGTGTGGAAACGCGTTGATTTGGTAAAGTGATTCCCGATCAGCGAGGGGAGTCGGGATGAAGCGGTTTGTCGAGGGCGAGGATCGCCGGCAAGCGACACTGCTTCCCGAGTGCCTGGACGATTACGTGACGCACGACAATCCGGTCCGCGTCGTCGAAGTCTTCATCGACGAACTCGACCTCGGCGCTGTGGGCTTTGCCGGGGTCGTGCCGGAAGCGACCGGGCGGCCTGCCTATCATCCCGCGACGCTGCTGAAGATCTATCTCTACGGCTATCTCAACCGCATCCAGTCGAGCCGCCGGCTCGAGCGGGAGACCCAGCGCAACATCGAACTGATGTGGCTGACCGGCCGATTGATGCCGGACTTCAAGACGATCGCCGACTTCCGCCGCGACAATGGGCCGGCGATCCGCGCGGCCTGCGCCCAGTTCGTCGTGCTGTGTCGCCAGCTCAGTCTGTTCACCCGGGCTGTCGTGGCCATCGACGGCAGCAAGTTCAAAGCCGTCAACACCCGCGACAAGAACTTCACGGTGGCCAAGGTCGCCAAGCGCATCGAGCAGGTCGAGGCCAGCATCGCGCGCTATCTGGCGGCGCTCGACCGTGCGGACCGGCAGGACGATGATGTCGCCGAGGCCAAGACGGTGCGCCTCAAGGAGAAGATCGAGGGCCTGCGACGGCAGATGCAGTCCCTCAAGGAGATGGGCAAGCAGGTCGAGGCCGCGCCTGATAAACAGGTCTCCCTGACCGATCCCGACGCCCGGTCGATGGCGACCAGCGGCAAGGGCACCGGCATCGTCGGTTACAATGTCCAGATGGCCGTCGATGCCGAGCACCATCTGATCGTCGCGCACGAGGTCACCAATATTGGCAGGCGACCGGGCGCAGCTGACCTCGATGGGGCAACGGGCGCGGGACGCTACCGGATGCGAAGAGATCACGGTGCTGGCCGACCGTGGCTATTACAACGGCGACGAGGTGCTGGCCTGCGAGGGCAGCGGAGTGTTGCCCTGCATTCCCAAAACACAGACATCCGGCAACGCCAAGCGCGGCCTCTTCACCGTTGCCGACTTCATCTATGATGCCGGGAAGGACCGCTACACATGCCCGGCCGGCAAGCACCTGACCAAGGGAAAGGTACGCTCGGACCGCCGGGACAATATCGATCACTATCGCAATCTCACGGCCTGTTCGTCCTGCGCGCTCAAACCCAGATGCACGCCCGACAAGCACAAGCGCCTGAAGCGCTGGGAACACGAAGGCGTCCTCGACAAGATGCAGGACAGGCTCGATCGCATGCCCGGACGCCATGACCATCCGCCGGCAGACCGTCGAGCACCCGTTCGGAACGCTCAAGGCGTGGATGGGCAGTACCCATTTCCTGACCAGGACCCTCGAAAAGGTCAAAACCGAGATGAGCTTGCAGGTGCTCGCCTACAACATGAAGCGCATGATCAACATCTTCGGGGTCAAGCCGCTGATGACGGCAATCGCCGCCTGATCCACGCCCCGCCTGCTAGCGGCCTCATCGCTGCCACGCTCAAAACAGCGGCCGTCGTACGCAATCGCGTTTTCACACGACCTCGGACAATACCGAACATGCCTCTCGGTTTGGACCGACGCCTGACCAGAGCGCACCCGCAAGGCCGTTCGCTGCCATGTCCGACCGGACCAACTGATGGTGACATGGTACGCTACCTGCGAACTGTTCGCCGGCTGACGCACAGGGCGGACTGTCACTTTTTAAAGAAGGAAATCTCTGTACCCTCCATTCATGAGGGCGCGGCCACGCGAGACGGCGCGGCGAATGCGGTCGCGCAGATGATCGCGAGGATCCCTCCAGTCGGCATGGACGCGCCGTTGACCAACCAGCGCTTCGGCGAGCTCACGATGTGACGCCCCAGCAAGTGAGCCGTCGAGCGCACGAAGAACGAAGGTCAAACGCGGACCGCGTCTTTCCGGCGGAAACAAGCGGGCGGGCAGGTGTTGACCCAGACTTAGAGCATTGAGGCACTCGAGCGCCCTCAGACGGGGCTTCGAAAGCATCGCTGGCCAGATCGCCTCGGTGCGGAGGCAAACAGGGCGCAAGATATCCGCGCCAGAGACGGCGAGCTGGAGCGTATGTTCCGCATTGCGAAGAAGAACATGCTGGCCCTTGTCGGGCGCCAGCAGGACCGTCGCACGACATGGCAACGCCGAGAGTTCGAGCGGCAATGTCGCCGAGGATGCGGACAGCTGTTCTGCAATGACCGGCAGCACATGGACGCACCAGAGCGGAGACCAGAATACGAGCGAATTTCGCCCATAAGACTCGGCGAAACAGGACACCCCAGCGCGACAGGTCACCGGCCAACGCGACCACGTCGAGAAAGGGTTGGTTAGACAGAGTATGGGCCTGCTGGCGCGCAGCGACCAGATCACGCTGGAATGCTGGGTTGCGGCGCAAGAACTCCCAGGCCCACTCGCGCGGCGTCAGACCAGCGGTGTAATCATATGATCTTTCATCGCGCCAATCAGCCTCGTCCGCGCCAGTCACGAGAACTGTAGGCACGACTGTGCTCCCCTGCCCGCCCCCAGGGGGGTCGAAAGTTTATGCCACTTGGCAAAGCACCGGCGCCGGGGCCACCAGACCCCGATGACGCCATTTGGTCGAAGAGTGTGCCATTGGCACCTTGGAGGGCAGAAGGCGCGCGCAAACAGCAAGAACACCGTCGAACCCGCGCAGCGACAGCCAGCGCGGCCTGAGCACGCCAAGGATATCGGTTTCGTATCGGTGATCGGCTCATCCGTCCCGTTCAAGAGGTTCCTTGGAGACGTAGTGGCGTGGCGGTGGATTGCACGCTGCTTGTGGGAAAGTTGTCGTAGCGCCGGCGCTATAAGCTCAGTCATGGAGGTCTCCTCGGGGGAATTTCCGCCATTGGAGGCCAAGTTCCGCGCTATGGCAGCCTGTATAGTTGTACAGGTTAAGCCGACAGCTCAGTGGACCGCAAAACGAACCGGCGAGGCGCGCAGATCGCTTTTTGCCGGTGCTCACGCCGAGCTTTCTTTGCGGACGGTATGGAGATCCGAGCGCGGCCGGGGTCCACTAGCGCCTGCTGCAGCTGATTCTTCCAAGCAGACTTGCCCCACGCTGCCTTTGGTGCGGGCGCACAACTCGCAGCGTCAGCCAAAGACCGCCGATCGTTGGCCGTCTCACCGAGATAGGATGCCGAGCCGGAGCTTCCCTGTTCCTGACCCTTATACCTTGCATATCGGACGGCGGCCCGACATCAGCCCAGGTTGCCAGAGGGACGAGTCCCATGCGTTCGCCCGAATGCAGCTTGGTGACTTGATCGACAGACTTCAAGAATGCAATCAAGGGAACGGTGCAGGCCAAGATTGCGGCAGGGCTTGGGCACCATCAGGTCGCCCAAGCGGCGCCCAGCCCTTTTCCTGGAATCTCCGGTTTTTTGCCGCTGGACCACAGCCCAGCCACTCCTGCTTGAGTGCTGCACGGTGTCACCGCTCGCGCCGGAAGTTGATCCGGTGATTACGGGGTACGCTCGTTGTCGCATTCGCGACGATGTCTGACATCTGACACAGCGCTGCCAGAGCGATCCCATTGTTCCGTAAGGATTTCCCAGTTGGCACGACGGTTGCGGTCCTATGCGCAAAAGCACTGCGACGCCGCACCGACTGGGAAGAACTCATCCATGATCGCGCTTTTCGAACATGCGGGCGCCGCCGCAAACATTGATCATTCTCGAGCAGGCGAGAGCCATTGCTCCTTCATTCCTCAGGTCTTTCGGACATGAGCGAATTCGATGTCCGCCCAACGCTGAATGCGCCCGACGATGACCCCCATCTTTGGCTTGAAGATGTAGAAGGCGAACCGGCACTTGCGTGGACCGCCAGCCAGTCGGCAAAGACCCTGAAGCACTTCGCGGGAACGCAGTTCGAGCGCGACCGGGCGGCCCTGACAGCGATTTTCGACCGTCCTGACAAGATTCCCACCATCTGGCGCCGTGGTCAGTACCTCTACAATTTCTGGCAAGATGCCGGAAACCCGCGCGGACAGTGGCGCCGGACCACCCTTGCCGCCTACATGAAGGCGGATCCCCAATGGGAGCTACTGGTCGATCTGGACGCCCTCGCGGCGAGCGACGGAGAAGACTGGGTCTGGGGCGGCGCGTCGATCGAGCCGGAGACGCGCGAAAGAGCCGTCTTGCGCATGTCGCGCGGCGGCAGCGACGCGGTCGTGCATCGCGAATTCGACCTGAGCTCTCTGAGCTTTGTCGCCGACGGTTTCAATCTCCCCGAGGCCAAGGGTGACATTGATTGGCTCGACCCCAACACGCTTCTGCTTTCCAGTGCGCTTGGTCATGGCATGGCCACCCGCTCCGGTTACGCGCGCACCGTGCGACTGTGGAAGCGTGGCGCGGATCCCCTCACCGCGCCGGTAATCTTCGAGACCGGTTCCGAAACCCTGGGTGTGTCTGGCCATCTGGACCGTACCGCCGAGAGCGAGCGCGTGTGGTTCATCGAGCAGCTGGCCTGCTTCGAGCAGATCGTCCGCATTGGCGATGAAAGCGGGCCGAAGATTGAAATCGACCTTCCTAAGGACGCCTGGTGGGGTAACTTCGGCGATTGGCTGGCGGTAAAGCCGCGCACAGCATGGACGGTAGCCGGGACGACCTATCACGCCGACGCGCTGATCGGCATCTCGCTTTCCTCTTTGCTGGCCGGCGAACGCCGTTTCAGTACCCTGTTTGAACCGGACGAGAGGCGCTGTCTGCAGTCATTCTTCTGGAATGACGGGAAGCTCATTATCGCCTACCTGGCGAACCTCGTTCCGAGATTCGAGGTGTTCACGCCGGGCCCGCAGGAATGGACGCGCCGAGCCCTGGACACCGTTCCCGTGCAAGGGACTGTTCACCTCTGGTCACTCGATGCCGCAGATCACGAGACCAATGGGGAGGTTCTGGTCGGGGCTCATGATCCAATCACCCCGCCGCAGCTTTTCCTATTCGATCTCAATGCCGCCCCGCCTGTCAGCGCTTCAGTAATCCTGAAGCGCAGCCCGGAGAATTTCGACGCATCCGGCCTGGTGGTCACGCGCCACGAGGCAGTATCGATCGATGGTGAGATGATTCCCTATACACAGGTCGGTCCGGCGGATGGGAACGAGGATGCCCCGGTTCATCTCAGCGCCTATGGCGGGTTCGGCATATCGCTCCTGCCCTCCTACAACTCCTCGCTCGGCAAGCTGTGGCTCGAGCGCGGCGGCACGTGTGTGGTGGCGAACATCCGCGGGGGCGGCGAGTTCGGCACCCGGTGGCACGATGCCGGGCGGAGGAAGGGCAAGCGTCTCGCCCATGACGATTTCGCCGCCGTTGCCGCCGACCTCGTGCGAAGGGGCATTACGCTGCCGAGGCGGATTGCCGCCGAGGGCGGCTCAAACGGCGGTCTGCTGATCGCCAACATGCTTACCCGCTATCCTGAGCATTTCGGCGCGCTGTTCTGCACGGTTCCGCTTATCGATATGCGCCGCTACACCAAGCTCCTGGCGGGCGCGAGCTGGATCGACGAATATGGCGATCCCGACAAGGCTGACGATTGGGCTTTCCTGAAGGAAATCTCCGCCTATCACGCCGCGACGCCCGGACAGCCCTATCCGCCTATCCTGCTCGCGACCACGAAGCGGGACGACCGCGTCCATCCGGGCCACGCGCGCAAGATGGCGGCAAAGCTGCAGGCCCTTGGCTATCCCGCGTACTTCTACGAGCCCGGCGCGGGCGGCCACGGCTACGGCAAGGACAATCGGGAGCGCGCTGCATTCATCAGTCTTGGCATCCACTTCCTTCGCAGCGCGATCGGCTGGCACGCCGATAGCTTTCATAGACGACCGGGAGCTAGAGAAAGGCGGGCGTCGAATGAGTGAGTAGAGGTCGAGGACTGCGACAAGGTGCAAATAATGCGAGCACGGTTTGCGCAAATGCGCGCCCCGCACGCTGTCGATATCAATCAATACTGCGGGACTATTGCAGTCTACCATTTCTGAAGAGCAAGGAGAAATATCATGGCAACAAATCGAGTGAAGGTGGCGCGGGGAGTAACAGCGGCCGTCGTCTTGATGCTGCTGGCACAGCCGGCTATCGCAACTCCAAAAGCCCCCTGCGCCTCTCCGCCTCCCCCTCCGCCTCCCCCTTACCCGTGCCCGTCTACGACACCAATCTAGGAGCCAAGCTCTGGGCAGTTCCGCCTGCGCCGCCTCGGGGACATATTCGGGCTACGTTAATACGATGCCTATCCCGCTTACTTCTACGGACCAGCGCAGGCGGGCACAGCTACGGCAAGGACAATCCGAGCGGGCCGCATTCATTGCCTTGGGCGACAATTTCCTTGGCAGCGCGATCGGCTCGCACGCCGATAGCGTTCATTGGCGACCGGCAGGTCAACAAGGGCGAACTTCGACGAAGTGAGTACATGTCTAACAATGCGCGCAGAATTTTCGAATAATGCGCGCCAGTATTCTGTAGATAGCAATCAACACGGCAGGACTATTCACAGTGAAGTCTAACGAGCAAGGAAACAACATTATGGCAACAAAGCGAATGAACGTGTTGCGGGGACTCACAGCGGCCGTCGTCCTGTTGCTGGTAGGACAGCAGGCGGCCGCGGCAGACCTTGCAGAACCGTGCGACCCGGATAAGGGTGCCTTGTTCACGGAATGGCCAAGCCCTTGGCAGATCCGCCTGCGCGCGTTGGGGGTTATCACTGAGGATTCGGGCTACGTTAACGCGGTGCCCGGCTCCGGTCTTTCCTATTCGAACACGCTGACGCCGGAACTCGATATTTCGTATTTCTTCACGGACAACATCGCCGCCGAACTCATCCTCGGCACCACCTATGCCAACATCACAGGCCAAGGCTCGATCGGCGGGCTGGGGAATATCGGCAAGGTTTGGCTGCTGCCGCCCACGCTGACATTGCAGTATCACTTTACCGATTTCGGCGCCTTCAAGCCCTATGTCGGCGCCGGCGTGAACTATACGATCTTCTATCATCAGCAAGCCGGCAGCGCCGATGATCTCAAGGTCAAGAACACGTTCGGCACCGCGCTGCAGGTCGGGTTCGACTACATGGTCGACCAGCACTGGGGCGTCAACTTCGACGTGAAGAAGCTTTTCCTGAAGCCAGACTTCGACGTCACCGTGGCCGGCACGAAGCAGACGGGGAAGGCGGAGCTCGACCCCTGGCTGATTGGCGCAGGCGTCACGTACCATTTCTGACGCCGGCGAAGTCGGCTTACGCGCAGCCCGAGTCGAATGAAGGGCGCCTCGTGCGCCCTTTTGCCGTGGGCCCGACGGTCCATTTTTGTCAACCCGACATACACCCAAGGTCAATGTGACTTTGGGTGGTCCGAGCTGTCGGATGTGCGACGTTAATGTCGTTCACCCGACACAGCCAGTCCGATCGATTGCCGTGATCTAAAAGGATCTCCTTTGGCGCGCATATTGCATCGTTCATCCGGACACGGATCAACGGACTGACGACAGCCATGCAGAGAATGTCCATAGCCAACGCTTTGTGCCGGGCCCAATTCCGGCCCTTCCAGGTGCAGAAAAAGGAAGGAAGTGTGATTGCAAGCGTCATCGGGCTTTGAATTTTCCATCATTGTGGACATGGAAAATACCCTGCTGGCTCGGCGCCAACTCTTCAGTCTGGTTCACCCCGCCAGTCCTGGATATCCGCGTAGGGCGCACGGGTCATGGTGACTGCCGTCTCGGCTGCACCCCGCGTGCTGACTCCTTCGAGCAACGCTCAACGCTGCTGCACACCGGCGATGAAAAGCCAGATCCAACAATGTGTCTTCCGAAAACCGAAAGAGGTGAACAGATATGGTCGAGATCGGCGCTTTGGCGCTCGCGTCATTAATTCAAGGGGCATCGGGATCGGCAACCGCTCGGGTGCTGGCCAACGATTCGAATGGTGCACATCCACCGCTGGCGCTGGCGGATTTCGAGCGGGCACTTACGATCAACGATCGCTATAGCGGACTCAGTGCCAATGTCCCCGAAATGCCTTTTTGGCTGACTGGGGGTGAAGCCTTCGTCTACCGCCGGACTAGCCACGGCGAGCGCCAGTTCATGCGGGTCGATGCTGCCACGGGTTTGAAACGGGCCGCCTTCGACCAGGCCCGTCTGGCGGCGGCGCTAAATGAAGCGAGCCATAAGAGCTATCAGGCCGGCGATCTTCCCTTCGAGCGTTTCGAACTGACCGAGGATGGTCGCAGGCTCGACTTCCTGATTAAGCAGGTCCGGTGGAGCTGCGACGTTGCAAGCTATGTTTGCACCAGCACAAACTTGGATGTGGACGCGCCGGACTTTCAGCTCCGCCACGACTACACCCCCCCGGCTAAGAATAACCCCGACCAGAGGAGCGTCTCGCCCGACGGCAAATGGATCGTCTATATAAGGAACCACAATGTCTTGCTGCGCAGCAAGGATGGATTGCAGAATGTTGCGCTGAGCCGGGATGGATCCGAAAACAATGGCTACGTCTTTTCGACACTGAGCTGGTCGCCGGACTCGCGCCATCTCGCGGCCTACCGCGTTCGCCCCGGCTACAAGCGGGAGGTCCCCTACCTCAATTCGTCGACGGACCGGTTGCAGCGCGAATATTCGGCAAGGGTCTATCCCAAGCCGGGCGATGTCCTTCCGCTGCCCCAGCCGGTCCTGTTCGACATTGCCAGCCAGCGCCAGATCGCGATCGACGACGCCCTGTTCTCCAACCCCTTCGAACTTTCCCCTCTCCGGTGGTGGGCGGACGGTCGCGGCTTCACTTTCGAATATAACCAGCGCGGGCATCAGCTCTATCGGCTGGTCGAGGTAAACGCCGCCACGGGCCGCGCACGCTCGCTGATCGATGAGACCAGCACGACCTTCGTTGATTACCGGCCGCTGGTGATGAACCAGCGCCGTACCGGCAAAATCTTTCGTTACGATGTCGACGACGGGAAGGAGATCATCTGGGCGTCCGAGCGCGACGGGCACGAGCACCTGTATCTGTTCGACGGCCGGACCGGCGCGCTCAAGAACCAGATTACCAGCGGTGAGTGGGTCGTGCGGGGGGTCAACCATGTCGATCCGGTCAAGCGCCAGATCTGGTTCGAGGCGAGCGGGATGCACCCGGGGGAAGACCCTTATTTCGTCCATGCGTACCGCATCGGCTTCGACGGTGAGGGGCTGACTGAGCTCACGCCCGAGCCGGCCAACCACCATGTCGAGTTCTCTCCCGACGGCCGCTACTATGTCGATCTCTGGTCACGCATCGATCTGCCGCCCCGCATGATGCTCTACCGCGCCAGCGACGATGTCAAACTCATGCAGGTGGAGACCGCCGACCTATCCGAGCTCGTCGCCGCAGGCTGGCAGCCGCCACTCAGTTTCCACGCCAAGGGGCGCGACGGCACGACTGATATCTGGGGCGTGATCCACCTGCCCGCCAATTTCGATCCGAAGAAGAAGTACCCGGTGGTGGAGAATATCTATGCCGGGCCCCAGGGCTCGTTCGTCCCAAAATCCTTCTCAGGGCGGACAGAGCCGCTCACGCAGCTGGGCTTCGTCGTTGTGCAGATCGATGGCATGGGTACCAACAAGCGCTCGCGCGCCTTTCATGACGTTGCCTGGAAAAATCTGAAGGACGCAGGCTTTCCCGATCGCATTCTATGGCATAAGGCGGCCGCCGCGAGGTATCCGTGGTACGATATCTCCAATGTCGGCATTTTCGGCTGGTCCGCAGGCGGCCAGAACGCGGTGAGCGCGCTGCTCTTCCATCCCGAATTCTATAAGGTCGCGGTCGCCAACAGCGGCTGCTACGACAACCGGATAGACAAGATCTGGTGGAACGAACAGTGGATGGGGTGGCCAGTCGGCATTGAATATTCCCAATCCTCCGCCATCGACAATGCTTACAGGCTGCGGGGCAAGCTGATGATCGTCGTCGGCGAAATGGACCGCAATGTCGACCCGTCCTCCTCGCTGCAGCTTGCCGACCGACTCATCAAGGCGGGAAAAGATTTCGACATGGTCTATGTGCCTGGTGCCGATCACAACGCGCCAGGCATCTACACTGAGCGCAAACTCCTGGACTTCTTCGTTCGCAACATTCTCGATCAGACCCCACCCGACTGGAACGCTGAACGAACCGAGCTGCAAAAGAGCAAATCGTCACGATGATGGCTTCGGCTGCTTCTGCCTGTGGCAATCCTCGCGCCCGTTTTGTTGGCTGTGATCGAGGCGGCGAGCGAGCGGAGAACCGCTCCCACGAGGGCCTGCGCCGATTCCTGCGCCACGGGCCTTCGCAAGACGGAAACAGGAACGATTCCGACGCTCGACGGCCGCAAAGCGGGAATTAAGGACATGGCGCCCCGCCTCTGCCTGCCTCTTCGATGACGGCACGCTTCTATCTTGCATGCTTCGTTTTGCCTCCGCTCGCCAATCGCGGCTTTCCCCGGAAGCGGGACGGAAGCGGGGCGGGCGGCGAGTTGCGACCGGAAGGGCCGCCGTCCAGGCGGACCGCATCCGAAGGACCGGAACGAAGAGAAGGACCCGAAGCGAGAGCGAAGGGTTGCGGTTCGACTCAGAGCCTCGTGGGTGGCGATGATATCTTTCACGCTTGGGCCGAGCGGGACGCTCCGGCCGACCTTGGGGATGGCTCGTATCTCTTGAATCATCTTTTCAGCGAGTCAGAATGTGGATGCGTCTTCGGTCAGTCCGCTGGCCGGCGGTCAGCGCATCATTTCGGTGACTAACCTCGACGAGGCGACGAGGCGGGCCGCCGGACGCACATCACCTCAAGTCAGCGACCCACACGCGACGCATGGCCAAAACCCAACCTCGCCCTGATCCGGAATGCTTGCCGCCAGGCCTTGGCGATCTGCCGAGCCCTAGATGACCGGCACGAGTATAGGCGAGCCCTTACGTATCGGGGGCGTTCGGCTTGATGCTCTCAGCCGAGCCGAACCCTACCGCGGCGCAGATACTCGGTAGTCGGCCCTGAACAACGTCTAAGGCGTTGATATTGTTGATATTGCGAACCCGGGAAGACGAGTGGCAGCATCCGATTTCGCCGTTTGGCTGGAGTGCTTGCAGGCCCCAGGCAAGCCAAAGCGCGAGAACCGTGAGGATCAGGCGCAGATTTTGGCCGCGGCGACGAGCAGCGCATTGATCGCATCGCCAGCATGACCGAGGAGAGCGTACCATCGATCGACTGCTCGCAAACCGGGCTCGCACTGGTGATCGCCCATTCGTCCCGATTGAACAACCGGCGGATTTTCAGCTCTTCCTTGTTCTTTTGTAGGTCCCGGGCGAGCACCTCCAGACGCTGCTGATAACGACGAACGTTGCCGCGAATGGCCGCTATCGCGTTGTCCCGCAAGACCGCTTAGGAGACAGGCCGCGCGATCGGTTGACACGATGCCCAAGCGGCGTCGCGGATATCGGGCTTGCGCAGGTTCAGACACCGTCGACCAGGGGCGGACGTGGCTATATCCGCGTTGCGCCTCGGCAAGCATCCCGGCGCGGCGCAGGGCTGGCGAAGGCGATGAGTTGGCGTCGGGATTTCGCGTGCGGTGCGCGCCGGAAAAGCCGCAAAGGTGCAGCCGGCATCGCCCGAGAGAGGTGCCAGGCGGCGGCACTCGAATTGCCGCCGCCTGGCTTGGCTGGTTCATTCGGCCATGAACAGCGGCTGAACTCTGGCCCATTGATCGGCGGTGCGGAAGCCGCCCTGGGTCGTGTAGCTTTCGGCGGGGAATTTCATCCAGCGCGGCAGCCATGCGTCGACTTTCTCCCTGCCGTTCTCGCCGAACAGGAAGTCGCGGATGGTTGTCTTTTGCGTCTTCACCTTCTCGAAACACTGCCGTGGGCGACATGCTTGCCGCCGATATCGGCGAAGTATCAGATTGGCAATTTCCTTGTCGCGCAACAGGTCGAAGAGTGCGTCGTCGGCTTGCCAGCAAGCGGCCATATCGACATTCAGGTGATTGGCAAGCGCCTCGATGACGGCGCTGCCGGCTTCGACCGTCTCGGCCATGACGATGGCGAGAACGCGCAGGACATCGTCGTCGGACAGCGTCGACAGCCGGGCGAAGACGCGCGCTGTGGCAAAGGCATCGCCGTTGCCGCCGGCGACCGCGCCATCCTCCTCCGGTTGCCCCAGCAGCGCCAAAACCTCGCGCCGCCTTCGCAGAATACGGCTTCGGCCTTGCAGGCTGCGAGGCTTGCCGCCACCGCTTCATTGGCGGTACGCTGCGGCTCGCGGCGAACCTGCCACAGGCCCGAACCTGTGATGGGATGCGCCCCCATCAGGCGCAGCGCGACACCCGGACGGTCGAGCATGGCCGCGCGCACCGCGGCATGGCAATGCCGATCGACATGGTTCTGCATCGGCCCGGTGAGTTCCGGTCGCGACGGCTATGCGGGGGTTTCTTCGTGCTCGCCGCCCTCGCCTTGCGGGCGGGCGCGGCGGGCATCCTTGCGCGACAGCCAGCCCTCGTGGCACTCGACCGCGCTGCGATGCGAGACTGATATGAAGACCTTGCCACCTTTTTTCTTCGGCGTCTTTTCGTGGTCCCAAGACTGGAAAAACTGCCCCGGTTCCAGCACGGCCACGTCGGCCAGCCGGCTTCCAGATAGGCGTCGCGCTTGGCAGCGATCGCCTCGTTCTGCTTTTGCCAGAAGAGGTCGGCGTCGGCGAAATAGCTGTCCTGGCTGAACAGGTCGCAGACGATCAGGCCCGGATAATCCTCCACGGCAAACAGCGCCACCTCTGAGGAAATCGACTGGCCGCCGAACAGCCATTGTTTCAACTGGTCGCCGCGCGGCGCGTATTGCTCCGGATCGGCATAAAGCGCCAGCCAATCCTTCTGCTGCGCCTTGGAGGCCATGGTCAGATTGCGCGCCGTCTCGGCGTCGATTTCCTCGCGCCGATGGGCCTCGCGGATTTTCGGCAACAGGTCGCCGAGCGCCAGAATGCGTCTGACCAAAAGCTCGGTGATGCCGAAAGTGGCGGCGATGGCGGCAACGCTGCAGCCCTCCTTGATCAGCCGCGAAAACGTCTCCCGCTGCGACACCTCGTCGGGATCGAGCCGGGCGAAGTTTTCGATCAGCAGGCCTCGAGCGCATCGGCGTCGTCGCCGTCTTCCATGATGGCGCAGGGCAAGGCATCGCCCTCGCCGCGCTCGTCGGCGAGCGATTTCGCGGCGAAATAGCGGCGCCGGCCGGCGACGATCTCGATCCGGCTCGATGTTGGGCCGCACCAGAAGCGGCACAAGGACGCCGCGCGCGCGAACGGACGGCAGGATGCCCGACCCGTCGGGCGCGCTGGAATGGCTCATGTTGAGCGTGGAGATGTTGAGCCAGTCGAAAGGAATGTGGGCAAGCTGCATGGTTCGTCTCCTTCGTTGGGGGTGGAATTGTCGCCGCCGCAAGGGCGGAAGGCCGGCGCGGCGGGGCGGTTTTGCGCCTTATCGGCGCTCTTGCTCCGCCGCGTCTGGCGGAAGCTCGGAATGGGATTTGGCAAGTGCTTCCGCTGCCTGCCGCAGAAGCCGCTCGGCTTCGGTGATGTGGCCGGCGCTGCGCGCCGCTTGGGCGTAAACGGAGAGCGGAAAGCGCGCCTTGAACCAGAGGTCGCGCTCGATGCCGAGGCCACGCCGGGCCTTGGCGCTTGCAAGCTCCGGCAAGGCTGACGCTGCCGAGTTCCGGGAAGCCGAAGCCGAGGTCGCAAAGGCCGAACATTGTGTCGCCGTCGGCGTCGAGTTCGGTGAGAAGCCAGGTTGCTGGCCCGGTTGGATCGAATAGTCTTACCACCGGGACTTGGTCGGTCTCGATGTCGGTTGCGCCATTGGCGAGCAGCTGGGCGCGCAGTTCGTCGGTGATCAAGATCATGGGAAAACTCCTCTCAAATCAGGTCGAGTTAACTTCTGTCGGCTTCGTTGAGCAGCCCGGTATCGAGCGGCTTCTGCGCCGCGCGCGGGCGCGTCGGCCAAGAGGGCAAGCCGGTCGCGCGTGGTGACCGGCCGGACACGGGAATGAGCGTCTGCTCGCCTTGCGGCGTCGGTTCGGTCTGCAGGGTGTCGGGTCGCGCGCCGCTCATGCCGCGATCTCATCTTGTTGCGCGCCTTCGGTCTCGGCGTTAAAGCCAAAAAGAAAATCGGCGACTTTGGAGGCAAGGCTGGCGGCGCGGAAGATGGCGCGATTTTCCTCGCGCAGCACCTTCTGCCATGCGCCGATCGCCGTTAGCGTGACCCGATTGACGGCGGTTTTTGCCGATGCGTTCCGGGCGGTCGGCGTGACCGGAACCTTGCATTATCTGAGGCACACATTTGGGATGACGATGCTGGTACGATTGCAGCGGCAGGCAGCGACCACGCCGGACCTCAATCCGCTGAGATCGTGCAGGTTGCTTTGAGCCAGTCCACAGCAGACACTCTGAGTCTAGATTATCCGACAGAGCCGAGGGCCGACTTCCTCGAACCCGTTCCGCAGATAGAAATCGAGCGTGCGCTTCCATTTTGGTTGCCCGGGCGCTCCAACCTCAAGTCGCTTCCAGCCACGAGCACGGCTTTCCTGCGAGGCGACCTCAAGCAGATGAGGGGCAATCCCTTTGGAGCGCATGTCGGGTCGAACATACAGCTCCGAAATGTAGCCGAACTTGCCTCCTGCATAGATCGCCGTGCATTCATTCAGCACCATGATGCCGACCGGCTCGTCATCTGCGCTTGCGATCACAGCGAGCACGCCGGCGTCGGCAAGCACCGTCTGCGCGCTTTGTCTGACGCCGTCGGGCGTGGGCGCTTTCCCGCCAGTGAGTTCATCGAGTAGCGCGTGACTGAAACGGGCGACCGTCTCTGCGTCCGTTGCGTTGGCGCGGCGAGTAGATATGGAAGACATATTTTCTCCTGCTAGTGGTCAAAATTCCGATTCATGCTGCAACCCGCGCAGATCCGACTCACTCTTTTAAGTAACTCGGACGAAGGAACAGCATTTTTCATCAAAAGTACGATAAAAAATGCAAAATAAATATTACAAGCATGCATGACTCCGGATGACTTGCGGTGAATTGCGCGTATAGGAGACCTTTTTACAGAAAATCAACCCGGTTACTTCGTAACCGCGCGGTGAAGCCGCCTTGCCGAGGTAAAAAGCGGGCTCGGTTCACGAGCACCCGGCACGCGCCGTCAGGCGCGCGGCGCCCCTAGGAGCCGGTTGGATTCACCGAGGTTGATCGCGAATGCCCGCCCTTGCGCGGCGGTTTTACGAGCTCGCACGAATCGACGCTTAATGCTTGGCGGGAATGGCCAAGTTCGCCAGGAAACCCAAGCGTTACCCCTCCGGGAACAGATCGCGCCGCGATGCCCAAGCCTCTCGAAACTCAAGGCCCTCCTGAGAAAGGCTGCAGCCCGAACCATCGATGAACTCTGGTCGGTCGTGGCCAACTGCCTCGCAGCTTTCACAGCCGAGGAATGCAGGCACTATTTCGAGGCAGCCGGCTATGACCCGGAGTAAGTCGAATCTGCTCTAGCCTGCGCCTTCGGCCGGCAAGCGGCACGGCTTGATCATTCCGTGCTCTATGTGCGCGTGCCGCGCCTGTTCGAGGATTTGGCGCTCGCCCGTCTCGATGGCCGCTTCCCACGCCTCATCGACAAACTCACCCGCGCACAACTGCTCATCCTCGATGACTTCGGAACCCACTCCCTCACCGACCAACAGCGCTTCCATCTGTTCGAAATCGTCGAGGAACGCTATCGCCGCAAATCCACCCTGATCACCGCCCAGGTCCCGGTGGCCAGATGGCATGACCTGATCGCAGACCCAAGCAGAGCAGGATGCCCCTGTCATTGATCGGCTGGTGTCTCACATCACGGTGGTTGACCGTCGACACGCGCTCTGTGGACAGCGGTTTGAGGTGGCATCACTTCGGTCGTGGCGCGGACCTGCCTTTGTTGTCATCCGCCTGCCGGATGGGCGGTTACGCAATATCCGCCGGTCAGCGACGGATTTGTCGCGCGCTATCGATGATGACGATGAGCATCGCGGCGGGACTGAAAAGTTAATATCCGTTAGAATTTTGCTTCCTTTAGTGTATTATGTGCGAATCACCTTTGGTAACTCAATAGCGAGTTGCAATGGTTGCTCATTCATTAGCACTTCGGATGGCAGCATCTCTTCCGGAGGCCAGCGTTCCACTGGTAAGGATTTAGCGAGACTCGCCCAGCCTTTGGAACGATCTCCCACCGGTATGTCAGCACCAACTCGCGCAGATGCTTGCGACTCTGATCCGCCGGATGCGGCAGACCGCGCCGGCGGTGAGGGAACGGTTTGATGTTGGCCGTCTCGGGTAATTCTGACGAGCGTCTCACGGCCGTCCGGCGTTCAAAGTTCGCTTACGTTTATGTACGCCAATCCTCGATAAACCAGGTGCGCCACCATCAGGAAAGCACCGAACTTCAGTACAGCTTGGTGGACCGAGCCGTCAGATTGGGCTGGCCGCCGGATCGTGTCGTCGTCATCGATGAGGATCTTGGAAAATCGGGAAACGGCCAAGTCGAGCGCGGCGGCTTCCAACGGCTCATTGCCGAGATCGGGCTCGGCAACGCGGGTCTGGTGGTCAGCCTCGATGCATCTCGATTGGCACGCAATAACCAAGATTGGCATCAACTCCTCGAGTTGTGTTCATTGTTCGGCGTTATCATCGCTGATGGCGAGCGCCTCTACGATCCCTGCGCTTATCACGACCGGCTGCCGTTAGGGCTCTCGGGGATCGTGAGCGAAGCAGAGTTGCATCAGATCCGCATCCGCCTGCATCAAGGGGAGCGGCAGAAGGCGGCGCGAGGCGAGCTTCGCATACCGCTGCCAGGTGGCTTGGCGTACAACCGCTCCGGCCAGATCGTGCTCAATCCTGATGAAGAGGTGCAGGCTCGGCTGCGTCTGGTCTTCGACAAATTTAGGGAGCTTGGGACCGCGCGACGCGTTATGCGTTACCTGCGCACGCACGACCTACGCATACCGGTGCGGCCGCTCCGCGGGCCGGGACCCCATGAGCTGGTGTGGCGAGACGCCACCATCGCCCATGTCCATTATATTTTGCACAACCCGGCCTATGCCGGCGCATATGTCTACGGCCGGCGCCGAATAAATGCGGTCCGCCAAGGTCCGGGTTCGCACCGCGCAACCTCGAAGGTGGCCATTGACGACTGGGAGGTTTGCATCAAAGACGCACACCCTGGTTATATTGACTGGGAGGAGTTCATGGTCAATCAGCGCCGCCTCGCCGACAACACCAATCGATACGAGGCCGGCCACCGCGGCGCGCCGCGCAAGGGCATTGCTTTGCTGCAGGGCTTGGCGGTCTGCGGCCAATGCGGGCGGCGGATGACCGTGCGCTACAGCGGCCCCGACAGTGCATGCCCCGTTTACTGCTGCCTGGCGGACCGCAACCAGACCGGCAGCTCTCTCTGTCAGGAGGTTCGGGCGCCCGCAGTAGATGAGTTGGTCGCCCAAACCCTCCTGAAGGCGTTGGAACCTGACCAAATCGCCATCGCCATCGCTGCGCTCGACGAGATTGCGGAGGAAACGCGGAGCCTCGAGAAACAATGGACGCTACGGCGGGAACGTGCGCGGTATGACGCCGAGCGGGCTCGACGACAATACGACACCGTGGAACCGGAAAATCGTCTCGTCGCCAGAACCCTGGAAAAGGCATGGGAAGACAAGCTGCGCTTGGTCGATGAGATCGAGCAGGAATATCGTCGGTGGAGAGACCGAGAGCCCTTGGTGTTACAGACACAGGATCACGCGGCGCTTCAGCAACTCGCCGAGAATTTGCCGGCTATCTGGCACTCAGAAACGACCCAACCAGAAGACCGCAAACGTATCTTGCGCTTCATCGTGCAGGAGGTCGTTCTCGACCAGAAGAAGATACGCGGCCAGGTCGCCATCAGGATTCTTTGGCAGACCGGCGCAACCAGCCAACATCAAATCCAACGCCGAGTTCAATCTTACGATCGAGACTATGGCGAACTCGAGCTTGTGCGTGAGCGGATCACGCAACTCAATGCTGCGGGCGATATGGACAGGCAAATCGCCAAAAAATTGAACGACGAGGGCATTCGTCCAGCCCGAGGCAGACCATTCACCTACGAGAACGTCTGGCTTCTGCGCCACCGCTGGGGAATCCCGACAGCCAAGATTAACGGTGTCGCAGCCAATCCGACACGCTGGCCTGATGGGACCTACTCTGTACAGGGCGCTGCCGCTGCAATCGGCGTGACGGCTCAAACCATCTTCGATTACCTCGCCCAGGGACTTATCAACGGTCGGCAAAGCACGAAAGGCCAGCCTTGGCAGATCAGCCTTTCCAGCGACCAGATCGATCAACAACGCCGACTGCAACGGACCAGGCGATCAAGGAAAGGTGCATCATGAAGCATTCGCGGATCCCACCCTTGGCGATGCCATCCTGGATCGCCTCATTCACAATGCTCACCGCCTTCAGCTCACCGGAGAAATCATGCGAAAACACAATGCCCGCGCCCGCCCTCTTGACGGCGCCTCAAACACCTGAATCAATGAACACGTCGGTCGAAACGGCCGCTCATGATCGCGCGAAATACCTGCTCACGATCAAATGAAACGAGCGCTCACCATCGCGTGAAATGGCTGCTCACAATCAGCGAAATGCGCAATCTGACGATCGAGGCGGGACAGATAGACTGTCGAATCGTGAACCACCGCCGTGGTGTGGGTGTCGGTGATGATGGCATGAGCGGCGTCGACCGTGCGGTGGTCAAGATAGAAGAAGCCCTTCGGCTTGCCATCGCGCACCATGTAGCCGGCGTCGGGATCGGTGCGGCTGACCTTGCTCTCCTTCTCGACCGGCTGACGCTCCTTCTCCTTCAACGGCTTCTTGCCGTGCGCGGCGCGATCGTCATCGATTGCTGCATCGAGCGCCTCCCAGTAGTCGGCGCGCGATTTGGCAATCACCGCCAGGTCGAAGCGGTTCTTGTTGGCGTTGGCCTTCAGATGTGTCGAATCCGTGTAAAGCACGGTGCCGTCGACCAGCCCGGCCTTGATCGCCTGCTCGACGATCCTGTCGAAGATCGACTGCGCAATCGTCTCGTCCTGGTAGCGCCGTCGCCGGTTCTGGCTGAGCGTCGAGGCATCGAACACGTTGTCCGTCAGCTTCAGCCGCAAGAACCAGCGATAGGCGACGTTGACCTCGATCTCGCGCACCAGCTGCCGCTCCGAGCGCACACCGAACAGGTAGCCGATGAACAGCGCCTTGAACATCAACGTCGGGTCGAGTGGCGGGCGGCCGTTGTCCGGACAGTAGAACGGTGCTGTCAGATCATGGATGAAGGTAAAGTCGATCGCACGCTCGATCTTGCGCAACAAGTGCTCAGCCGGCACCAGCTGATCCAACGTCACAATCTCAAGGGCGGTCTGTTCAGGGGCGGGTCGCTTCAACATGACCCAGTGATGGAGTGGATGCCCCCACCCGACGGCATCGCAATGTGCCAAATTGGTGATGTCAGAATCATCCAACAAGGAGAGGGCATCCATGAAGGAAGTTAGCATTATCGCCGTTGACCTGGCAAAGCAGGCTTTTCAGGTTCATGGCGCCGCGGCTGAGGGGTCAGTTGTCTTTCGCAAGAAGCTGTCGCGTTCGCAGTTTCTGGCGTTCCTGAGTCGGCAGCCGGCCTGCCTGGTGGCTATGGAAGCTTGCGCGACGTCGCACTACTGGGGACGCGAGATCATGAAGCTGGGGCACACCGTCCGACTGATCCCGCCAATTTACGTGAAGCCCTTCGTGAAGCGGCACAAGAATGACGCGGCGGATGCCGAAGCCATTGCGGAAGCCGCATCGCGCCCGACCATGCGCTTTGTTGCCGTGAAGAGCGAGGAGCAGCAGGCTCGAGCGATGATCTTCCGCGCACGCGACCTGCTGGTGCGCCAACGCACGCAGTTGATCAATGCGCTACGCGGTCATCTGGCCGAATTTGGCATCGTGGTGGCGAAGGGTTCCGTCCATCTCGAGAAGCTGAATGATGCGATCGATGAGTTGGAGACGGGACTGCCGCCGATGGTCCGCGAGATCGGGCGGACCTATCTCGACCAAATTGCCGTCTACACTGAAGAGATCGCCGATCTTGAGAAGAAACTCCGTGCGGAAGCGGCAGGGGGTGAGGTGACGAAGCGGCTGCAGACTATGCCGGGGATCGGGCCGGTCACGGCCTTGGCTATCGAAGCGTTTGCCCCGCCGATGGAAAGCTTTCGACGCGGTCGCGACTTCTCCGCTTGGCTCGGGCTTGTGCCTCTGCAGAAGTCAACCGGCGGCAAGCAGATCCTTGGCAAGACCTCGAAAATGGGTCAGCGCGACATCCGCAGACTGCTGATCATCGGCGCCATGGCCGTGGTGCGATGGACCGCCCGCCGCGGCGCGCCGAAGGGATCGTGGCTGGCCGGCATGATCGGTCGCAAGCCTCGCCTGGTGGTCGCCATCGCGCTGGCTAACAAGATGGCACGAGCTGTATGGGCCATGCTCACGAAGAAGGAGAATTATTGGAATCCGGTGGCGGCAGCCTGATCGGGCCAATCGTCCATCGGTGTTGCGAGGAGGTCGCGAACGGTAAGGGCAAATGATCGATCAGATCGGGATCAGGAAAGCCAGTGTGATTCACGGAGCCCCGAGCTCGCCCACAGTGATTTGGAACCTGATCCGCGCATCTCCATACCGGCCCGCGGCCATGTCAACGAGCCGCAGTTGTGAGGCCTGACACATGACCGCACTCGATCGCATGCTCTGCGCTGTTCAAAACCAACTTGCAAAACCGGGGGCATCCACACATGAATCAAAAACCCCCGGCCAAAGCCAGGGGTTTGTCAGCAGTCTGGGGCGCCCGGGAACAGGGCGCCCCTTCTCATCGACGAAATGCTCGGATTGGAGGTCCGTAATCAAGCAATGCGCCGACAATTTTGTGGTCCCTTCACCGACCGGGCTGGTCTGGGGTGGTGGCGCTCGTAGTTGTCGCTGCGAGCGCTGGGACCTGGCCCTATCCCCTCAGAACGAGCGCTGGAAGCGGAGGAGGCCGCCGAAGTTGTCGTCGTCATCGGCACCGGTCCAGTTGCTGACGGTCTCATCACCAAGATGGAAGTAGCTGGCTTCGGCCGTGATCTTGAGACCCGGAACGATGTCGTATGCGATGTTCGCCACGACGCCGAGATTCTCGCCCTCGTCATACGAGATCTGGGTGTTGAACGAGGTCTTCTCGTTGATGGTGTAAGTGCCACCGCCCCAGAGCGCCCAATTGCCGCTCCACAGCTTGTACATGCCGCGGCCGCCGGCGGGGATTGCGAAGCCGCCATCCGTGTAGTTGTCGTCGGTGCCATAGCCGGCCATGATGAACAGCGACAGGTTCTCCATCGGGGTGACGTCGAGGCGAACCTTGCCGGCCACTTCTTCATAGTTGCTGTCGTAAGCGATGACGCCGGTGATGGCGCCCCAGCCCTGCGTCCACTTCACACCGCCGACTATATGCGGGACGTAGCTGTCGATCGTGAAGTCGCCATAACCTTGTTCGAGCGAGACGACGGCCGAGAAGCCGTTGCCGGCGTCGAAATAGTACTGGACGACGTTGGTGTCGAAACCACCGTAGGGAACCAGCGTATCGTTCAAGACGTTGCCGGCGTAGCCGCTGAACGCAACGAAGGCCGAGTCGTCCTTACCGACGCGCAGGCCACCGAGCTGGATCCAGGCGTAGTTCAGCGAAACGGCTCTGTTGTCGGCTTCGTTGAGGTCGGGAGATGTATCGCCTTGAGTGTTGCGGAAGTTGAAGCGGGTTTCGGTGTACGTCTTCAACGTGCCGAGCTCGGTTTCCTGGCCGGTCCAGGTCCTCAGCGACAAGCGAGCACGCTTCCAGTAGGTATCCTGATCGTCGCCGTCCTCGACGTCGACGGTCCCCGCACCTGTGTATGTGCCGATGTCGCCGACGCCGATGTCGTAGCGGACATAGCCGCCGATGCGCAGGCAGGTTTCCGTGCCGGGAATGTAGAAGTAGCCAGCGCCGTAGACGTCGCAGATCCTGACGTATTCAGCGGGTTCCGGCTCGGCGACGACGACGGCGTCGGCGGCGCGCGCACCGGAAACTGCGACCAGTGCCGCAGCTGAGCCGAGAAGAAGGCTCTTGATCTTCATTTTGATCTCCTTGAATGATTTGAAAAGGGCGAGGACGTCGATGGACGAACCGCTCCCTTGTCCCCACGATCGAAAAAGATGCGCATCACGAAGCATCCTTCCCGGCTCGAACGCTATTCACCGGGCGGAATAGTGCAAGTTCAAACTCCGCCTTCTGACCAGATCTTGCAGTATCAGTTGTATTTTTATCACGAAATTCTCAGTATTACTTGCACAAATTGAACAACTATACATTTATACAAACTGAACAATTGGTACATTGACTATTTGCGTACGCATCAAATGTGCACGAACAACCACCGATGCCTGACCAACGTCAGACAGCTCCAATCAGAGAAATGGCTTGGGCGGCCGATGCAACGACTTCTGTGTTCGTACCTTCCCTGAGCAATTCGATAGGAACGCGGCCCTTGAGAAGAGGCGAGGGACTGATCAGCCACAGCCAAGCCAATCTGGGATCGGAGATCGAGGAGAGCACCTGCCGGATTCCGGGCATGGGCCTGCCGTCGATGAACTGAGCCAGGGGAAATACATGCTTGCGGGAGCCTCTTCGAAAGGCAACGACATCATTGTGCTGCTGCCACCAATGCAGCGTTGACCGCGGTATCCCAAAACGTCTCTCGAGATGCGTCGAGCCAGCAACTGGACCGGCCCACTCTGCAATGCGCGCGCCTTCTCTCGGATAATCTTTCAGTACCGAATGCCCGAGCGGATGATCGGCTGGCCGGGGTCGCGAAGCGATCTCACACGCCTGAACGTTCAGCCGTCGCACTGCTTCGGCCTCAAGCCTGCCAAGCAATTCCGCGGCCACGGCGGTCAAATCGGCGGAAGCAGAACCCGAAGGCGCAACAGCAGCCCTGTCACCCTGCCTCGCCCCATCACATTGGGCGAGAATGCGCTGCACCTCCCTCAGGACAAAGCTTGAAAGCTCGCTCTGGCGCTTTTCATCCGCAAGATCACTCGACCCGGACATATGTGGCTTTCCCAATAGTATTCCCTCAGCAAGCCGCTGAAAGAGCGTTGAAGACCTGCGGGTTGGAGGACAGCGACAATGTTGCGTCTTCGTATGCTCGCGACCTAGCAGCCGTCTTGCGGTTTCAAATTTTTCCTCTTAATAAAAAATGGGAGAACGTCGATGGACGACTGTCTTTGCCCCCCACGATCGAAACAGATGCACATCGCAGCGCATTCTTCGAAGCGTGCTGCTATTCGCGACGCCAATTTGTGCGAATTCAAAGTTTAGCGTGCCAGCGTCTTCGTATTTTACTTGGACAGATTGAAAGTTTGCACATTTATAAAACTGTACATTCGGATACAAACTTTGACGACCGCCTTTAACGCGGATACATGCTTCACTGTTGCCGAATTGTATTGGCCAGGTGCGCGTCGCCTCCTTCATGACAAAGGTTGAAATCCCGTCCTTGGGCGTTTTATTTCCAAGATCATCTGGATCCACTCCTAAGAGCTTCCCGGCAGGGAGAGCAGATTTTATCCGGTGCCTCGGCGAACTATCTGCGGCCGAAGGACCAGGCGCCGCGACCGCATCACTACCGACCAGCAGGCCCCGTGCTCACGCCAGTCGTATCGAGAATCGAAGGTAAGGTGTGGTACTTCGCTCATTGTAGGCACCCGAGGAAATCTCTACCGGCCGCATGGGCGTTTGTCCCCGCCAGCTGCAAGTATGCGCGACGTGGTGTTCAGTTCGCCAATATAATATTCCGGACGATACCATCGCGTTTGCAGATGGCCGCGTCCCATAGACAACTGCCGCTGGTACGCGGGCAAGCCATTCTGGGGGTGTCCACGGTACGCAGTCTGCGACGGCATCGTGAACATCCCTGACGTCGTGTGAAATCTGCGAGAGTTTTGAAACGTGCAGGCCGTTGCCGTCCCGGAACCGAAGCGCCTGGGGACTGCATTCGCCTACCCGGGGCGGCTACGGCTGCACTCATTGTCGGATCTTCGACGAAGTCGGACATGAGACACAGCGCTATCAGAGTGGTCGCACTGTTTCGCAATGATTTTCTCATTTGGCACGACACATGCGGGGGCTATCCCGCATGAGCGCTCGGTCAATCTCGATTGATACGAGCAGGATCCAATCAAGGCGAAGTGCGTCGTTTCTGAAGATCAAGGAGAGAAGAGCATGGCGAGAGCGCGAATTGGGGTGGCGCGGGCAATAGCAGCGGCTGTCGTCCTCATCGTTGCGGGACAGGCCGGCGCGGCAGATGTTGGGCAAGCCGCGAGCATTCCGCAGGCAGGAGCCCCGGTCGCGGAAGCGCCAAGCCCCTGGCAGATCCGCCTGCGCGCGTTGGGGGTGATCACTGAGGATTCGGGCTACGTCAACGCGGTGCCCGGCTCCGGTCTTTCCTATTCGAACACGCTGACGCCGGAACTCGATATTTCGTATTTCTTCACGGACAACATCGCCGCCGAACTCATACTCGGCACCACCTATGCCAACATCACAGGCCAAGGCTCGATCGGCGGGCTGGGGAATATCGGCAAGGTTTGGCTGCTGCCGCCCACGCTGACATTGCAGTACCACTTTACCGATTTCGGCGCCTTCAAGCCCTATGTCGGCGCCGGCGTGAACTATACGATCTTCTATCATCAGCAAGCCAGCAGCGCCGATGATCTCAAGGTCAAGAACACGTTCGGCACCGCGCTGCAGGTCGGGTTTGACTACAAGCTCGACCAGCACTGGGGCGTCAACTTCGACGTGAAGAAGCTTTTCCTGAAGCCAGACTTCGACGTCACCGTGGCCGGCAACAAGCAGACCGGGAAGGCGGAGCTCGATCCCTGGTTGATAGGCGCAGGTGTCACTTACCGCTTCTAATGTGGAAAGGAACCTGAAGGGGCACTTTTCGAAGTCCGCGCGCGGATCATCCGTGCCGAGAAGTGGACCCGCGATGGTTCTTAAAGGAGTTGTTGGCATACGCGTAGAAAACGATCATTGCGATGTGATCGGTGTGCCGGTCGCTCCCACGCAACTTGATGATCTGTCTTCTGCGATTCTGCAGCAGGGAGGGATGGCGCGAGCGTCGCTGCCAGGCGATGTGGTGACCTGGGCGGCAGGCCGTCACCAGACGCTCAGGCGTATGCTTTCCGACCAGCGTTTCAACAGGGACTGGCGACAGTGGCGGGCGCTGCAGGACGGCGAGATTCCCGAGGATCATCCGCTGATCGGGATATGCAAAGTGGACAACATGACCACGGCGCACGGCGCTGATCACCGGCGCTTGCGCGGCCTGCTGTCCAGCAGCTTCGCGCCCAGTCGTATCGCCTTGCTGGCGCCACGGATCGAACAATGCGTCGATCGACTCCTGGCCGATATGGCGCAGCGCGGCGGCAGTGCCGATCTGATGTGCGAGTTCGCCGTTCCGCTGCCCACCAACGTGATCGCCCGCCGACAAGTTCGATGTCACCCGGCGGCACAACCCGCACCTGTCGTTCGGCGAGGGGCCGCATTCCTGCCTGGGCGCTGCGCTGGCGCGCCTGGAATTGCGCTGCGCCTTCCCCGCGCTGTTCGGGCGGCTGGAGGATCTGGCGCTGACCATCGCCGCGGAGGACGTCGTCTACATGCCGTCTTACGTCATTCGCTGCCCGCAGCGCCTGCCGGTCACCTTCCGCCCTTCCGTCGCTTAGAGAGTGCGGCATTCACCCCGGATTCGGTGATTCTCGGTTCGCCGGGGCGCCTGGTCTCGCACGAGGGGGGCGATCGCCGAACCCGCTACCGACCGTCGGAAGAAGCATCGGCGATCACGCGCCGCCGGTCCGCGGAGCGCGTTCTAGGAGACCGGATGCAGGGCTTAGCTGGGGAAAGGTTCAAACGGCACTTCTGGAGACTATGAGGCGGCATCGACGCTCTGCCATCTGCAGCGGATCAACTCCCGCTCGATGGATTCGTCTGCCTCTGGCTCCAATCACGATCACCGCAACGGCGAAGCCGAGCGGCCGCAACTTGCTGGCGAACCCCTTGTGTTTTGATGGTGGAAGTTCCGGCGCCAGATCGGGAAAGCCACCGCGGAAAGAGCGGGGTTCGTTTGCTCCTGGCGGATGCCGGCAGGGGTGTTCGGACCCCGGCCAATAGCGATGCGGATATGGCCGAAATTCATGAGCGGCGTCCTAAATCTCAATCGCTGCGTAGAATGCGTGCTTCGAGCGCGGCTGCGACGAAGGCTCGTCTAGCGGCTGGTGGATGGGTCTTACCGCGTAACACCTGCAGACAGGTGTCCATCGCTATTCTGCGCTTATCGGTCTTATGATGCAGATCCCGCAGCAAGATAGCGGCCGCGTCGTTGACGTCGAACACGATACGCTCCGAGCTGCGGCGGCTAACCTGAACAACGACTGGCCTCTCAAATCTGATCAAGCCGGTCATCTCTCCCCTCCTCCACAGCCACTATGCGGCAAACAGCCCCGCGTCGCATTTATTTACTCAGCCGAACGCCACCGCTGCATCTGCGCCGCCGAACCTGGCCATTGCCGACCAAGCGATCGCTATGAGCTGCGTCTGGCCATGGTCAGGTTGCGTGCGATCTGCGGTTTTGTAGTCGGTGGTAGGAACTGCTTCTCACTCGCGTGGTCTAGCTGTGAAACCTGGACATACTGCACTCTTTGACGCGTCTCGCGCCAGTCTCAAACATGTCGTCGAAGTCTACACCTGCACTTTTCCACTGCCCGATCTGCAGGCGGCGATCCACTGCATCGCGGAGGTTGGATCTTCCAATATGGCGACCCGCTTCGCAAAGCCGAAAAAGGCATTGCGCGCGGTGCTTACCGGCTTGCGCCCATCGTACGCATCGTAGCATGCCCTCAGGGCGGCTTCGTGGATCAGGTCTCTGCGATCTTCTGGCCATTCATTGAGAAAATCGATTGCATCCGCAAGGCCGGCAATCTCTTGGATGATGTGCGTTGCGCGCTTCACGAAAAGGGGGCTGCTGAAAGCCTCAGCGTTCATTGGTTTCTCCCAACTTTCTAAATAGCCAATTTGCGGTGAAGAGGCGCCGCATCGACACGGCGACCCTGGCACAATGTGTTGTCAGGGCGATGACGGTTCAAGAGGAAGATCCGCGCCTGCGGCCGGACGTGCAGCGATCCGCCAACACATCATGCAATGGCTTGGTTGCTATCAAAGGCGGTCGTCACTATTAAGCTATGAAGTGATTCTTCCCCGCCTAGTCTAAGTCCGCAGGAGCGTTTTCATGACCGAAGAAACCGAGAGCAAAGCTGATAACCTCATCGAACTCACCGCCCATGTCGTCTCAGCCTATGTTTCGAATAATCCGGTTCCCGTCTCTGAACTGCCTGGGCTTATCGGCCAGATCCACATCGCATTGAAAAGCACTGCTGGTGGTGCCGCACCAGAAAAGCCGGAAGCTCTCAAGCCTGCCGTACCGATCAGAAAATCGGTTACACCCGATTACATTGTCAGCCTTGAGGACGGTAAGAAGTTCAAGTCGCTCAAGCGTCACCTGGCCACCCACTACGGCCTCACGCCCGACGAATATCGCGCGAAATGGGGGCTGCCGGCGGACTATCCCATGGTGGCGCCGAACTACGCTGCGGCGCGCTCGGCATTGGCCAAGACCATGGGGCTGGGCCGCAAGCCGAAGGAACCGGGAACGCCGGTACCTGCCAAGCGTGCCCGCAAGAATGGCGCAGCCTGACCACAATTTTTCAGGATCGGCTGAGATCCGGCATTCATTTCGCAATTGCGAGATGAATTGTGCATTGCAATATCCGCCACGATCGGTATGATCATGCTGTCGGCCATCTACTCCTCCCAGATGTGGTGCCGACCCTGAATGGGGCGCACCTCCTCCCGCGTCTCATTCGTAATCGAGCCCGCTGCCATCTCCTCCCGGCAGCGGGCTTTTTCTTTGTTTGAGACGCGATTTCGTCCAGGGCCGAGCACTTGGCTCTAGGCGAGGCGAACGCTCCGAACTTCCAGGCCTTTCTTGCCCTGCCCGCATTGGACAAACACCTTCTGACCCTCCATCAGCATGCTCAGTCCTGAGCGGGTCAGCGCGGTGGCATGAACGAAGATGTCCTTCTCACCGTTTTCAGGAGCAATGAAGCCGACGCCCTTTTGGGGATTATACCACTTGACCGTGCCCTCGCTCTCCAACTTGGCGCTCGTCCCGGCGGTGGACTCTCCAGTGCAACGCGTATGCACCTGAGGTTTCGCGGTCTGATTGCCGACCTCCAGCACTTGCGAGACCTGGTGACCTCTTGGACTTACTTCCGTCATGACCTTGAGACGCGTTCCTTCGGAAACTCCGTGGGTCCCGGCCGCCTCCAGCACCCGGATATGCAGATAGGCCTCGGTGCCCTCCGGCAATTTGACAAAGCCAAAACCCTTGCTGGCGCTGAACCAGATCACTTCGGCGTCGACAGGGTCTGCGGTTACGATCGATGAACGCTGAAAGTAGCTTGGCTCGGAAGGCCGTTCCGCAAAAGAAACCGCGTCATCGTGATGACGATGTCGGCGTGGCTCACGATGGTCCTTATATTTGCCCATGATCGTCCGACTGGCATGAAGAATGACTACGCTCCCGGCAGGATAATCTCAATCGGGCGATGCGTTGATGTCAACTGACCAGTTGGCCGCTTGACCCGCTTTGTCGTATCGCGATCCGGGCCGACTGTTGGCACACGACGTCGACCATGGCGGGCGAGCAATTTGCGACAGCTCGAGCTGCTGATCCGAACGCTTTCTTGTATCGCACGCCAGAAGGATCGCACTGGAGGGCGGCACCGCCATCAACCATCGATCGTGACATTCAGCGGCTGCCGTCTCACTCGGGGCATCCGGCATTTCGATTTACACGCACTTTCCCTGCACAGCCTGCAGGAGAGGAGACGGGCAGCTTGTTGATGAATCGTCCGGTTAGATCAACCCCGCCTGTTGGGCTTCGCGGCGTAGATCCTGCCTCGGCCTTGGGCCGATCTGCTGGATCACCAGCCCGGCCGCCAGCGAGCCGAGATCGCCGCAATCCTTGAGGCTGCGTCCGGTCGTGTAGCCGTAAAGGAAGCCGGCGGCATAGAGATCGCCGGCGCCGGTCGTGTCGACCAGTTCCTTGATCTTTGTCGCCTGGATAGTGACGGTTTCCTCGCCGCGCACGATCACCGAGCCTTTTTCCGAGCGGGTGACAGCGGCTATTCTGCAGTCCTTGCGGATGGCGGCGAGCGCCTCCTCGAACGACGCGGTCTGGTAGAGCGACTTGATCTCGTGGCTGTTGGCAAAGACGATGTCGACAGTGCCCGAACGCATCAGCTCGAGGAACTCGTCGCGGTAGCGGTCGACGCAAAAGGAATCCGACAGCGTCATCGACACTTCGCGGCCCGCCGCATGCGCCAGCTTCGCTGTCTGGCGGATGGCCTCCTTGGCGCGCGGCGGATCCCAGAGATAGCCCTCGAAATAGGTCACCTTGGCGCCGGCGGCCTTGTCGGCCTCGACATCCTCGGGGCCAAGCTCGACGCAGGCACCGAGATAGGTGTTCATCGAACGCTCGCCGTCGGGCGTGACGAAGATCATCGAGCGCGCCGTCGGCGGTTCGCCCTCCAGCGGTCCGGTATCGAAGGCCACGCCCTGGGCGTGGATGTCGTGCGTGTAGATTTCGCCCAGCGCGTCGTTGGAAACCTTGCCGAAGAAGGCGGCCCGTCCGCCGAGGCCGGCCACGCCCGCCGCCGTGTTGCCGGCGCTGCCGCCGGAAGCCTCGATCGCCGGCCCCATGCGGCTGTAGAGCAGCTCGGCGCGCCGGGTGTCGATGAGGTTCATCGCGCCCTTGATGATGCCATTGGTTTCGAGAAATGCCTCGTCGCATTGGGCGATGATGTCGACAATGGCATTGCCGATGCAAAGCACGTCATATTCCGGCATCAATGTCTCCGCCAAGAATCCATCCGGCTATCTGGCATGCCGGCCGGGCGCGGGTGTAGCGAGTTGAAAAGGGGTGCCGCATGCTCTTGATGAAGCCGCCTTCACGCAGCTGCCGGTCCTGCTTCACGCAGCAAGTCGTCGGCTCTGTCCGTCTTCTCCCAGGTGAACTCAGGCTCTTCACGGCCGAAGTGTCCGTATGTCGCCGTCTTGCGGTATATCGGGCGCAAGAGATCTAGCATCTTGATGATGCCTTTCGGTCGGAGATCAAAGAGCTCAAGAACAAGGCGCTCAATCGTTTTCTCGTCAATCCTTGCGGTTCCGAAGGTGTTGACCATGACGGAAACCGGACTGGCCACGCCAATAGCGTAGGCAAGCTGAACCTCGCAGACCTCCGCAAGTCCGCTGGCAACGATATTCTTCGCGACATACCGGGCGGCATAGGCCGCCGAGCGGTCAACCTTGGACGGGTCCTTGCCCGAAAAGGCACCACCGCCGTGACGCCCCATCCCGCCGTAGGAATCGACGATGATCTTGCGGCCGGTCAGCCCGCAATCGCCGTGCGGCCCACCGACCACGAACCGGCCGGTTGGATTGACCAGGAACCGGGTCGCCGTCGTATCCAAGTCGTGCGGCAAGAGCGGCTTAATGATCTCCTCAATGACGCCTTCGCGGACCGTGGCTTGTGAGACCGCCTCGTCATGCTGCGTCGACAGGACTATAGTGTCGAGCGCCACCGGCCGGAGACCCTCGTATCGTACGGACACTTGAGATTTTACGTCCGGACGCAGCCAGCCAAGCTGTCCCGTTTTCCGGATCTCTGCCTGTCTTTTCGTCAAATCGTGAGCGAGTTGGATCGGCAAGGGCATCAATGTATCCGTCTCGTTGCATGCGAATCCAAACATGAGGCCCTGATCCCCCGCCCCCTGCTCGAGATCCTGCCCTCGTCCTTCGTCAACGCCCTGGCTTATGTCGGGCGACTGCTCGGTGAGAGCCAGAACGACGGCGCAACGTCGACCATCAAAGCCGATGGCATCGTCGTCGTAGCCAATATCGAGTATCGTATCGCGGGCAACTTGGCTGTAATCGATCTCCGCGTGGCTGGTGATCTCGCCAGCCAGAACGACCATCCCTGTTTTCACCAACGTTTCACAGGCCACGCGCGCCTTCGGGTCGGTGCGGAGAATGGCATCGAGGATGGCATCGGAGATGTTGTCTGCCATCTTATCCGGGTGTCCCGCGCCGACGGATTCGGAAGAGAACACGAACTGCCTGGTCATGGAATGTCCTTGCTTCAAGTGTTGGAGTCAGGTGGGAGGTTTCTGGACTGGGGCGGCCTTACCGGTCGCTGATGCCGGGAACATCGAATGCAGCGCAGAAGTCGGCAACGTCTCTTCGCACGTTCGCATGAACATCTGGGTCGTCGGGCTGGCGGCAGACCAAATCAATGAAAGCGGCGATCTGCACCATTTCCCCCTCACGCATCCCCATGGAGGTCACCGCTGGTGTGCCTAAGCGGATGCCGCTTGTGAGCGCCGGATCGCGCGGGTCGCCCGGAACCATATTGAAGTTCGTAATGATGCCTGCCCTTTCCAGGCGCTCGGCATAGGCTTTGCCTGATAGCGGCCGGTCCCGCAGATCAAGGATCAGCATGTGATTGTCAGTCCCGCCGGTGACCAGGTCATAACCCCGATCCAGAAGCGCCTCGGCCAGAGCCTTGGCATTCCTGACGATCTGGTGACCGTAGGTGCGGAAAGAGGGGGTCGCGGCTTCCTGCAAAGCAACAGCTAGCGCGGCGATGATATTCACGTGCGGCCCACCTTGCAGTTGAGGAAACACCGCGCGATCAATCCGTCTGGCGAGATTGTATTTACTCGTAGGATGATAGAGCGCCTGATAGCGATCTTCATTCTTCGACAAAATAAAGCCTCCACGGGGGCCGCGGATCGACTTGTGAGACGTGCTGGTGACGACGTCGCAATCGGCCACCGGATTCGGATGCGCTCCGGCGACAATCAGGCCGCTGATGTGCGCAATGTCGGCCACGAGATAGGCGTCCGCCTCCGAAG
The DNA here is from genome assembly GCF_055901555.1 of Mesorhizobium sp. WSM4821. NCBI lineage: Bacteria > Pseudomonadati > Pseudomonadota > Alphaproteobacteria > Hyphomicrobiales > Phyllobacteriaceae > Mesorhizobium > Mesorhizobium sp. WSM4821. Next base: position 98,999 of record NZ_CM148371.1, read on the forward strand.
CGATTTCTGCCATTGCCGCGTAGTCAAAGACACGCGGATAGGCAGTTCCGCCGACCCAAATGAGTTTCGGCCGTTCCCGCCTGGCTGTCTCGCGCAAGCGGTCATAGTCGATTTGCTGCGTCTTTTCGTGCAGCCTATAGGGGACGCGTTGATAATCAGTGCCGGAAAAGTTGACGGACCAACCATGAGTCAGATGGCCGCCCTCGGCGAGAGGCAAGCCCATCACTTTGTCTCCCGGACTCAACAGTGCTCGATAGATGGCCTGATTGGCTGGTGAGCCGGAATAGGGCTGGACGTTGGCGTGCTCACTGCCAAACAGCGATTTCAAGCGCCCAATCGCGAGGGTCTCAAGCTCATCGACGATCTCGTTTCCCGCGTAGTCGCGCTCACCCGAGTACCCCTGGGCGTACTTGTTCGTGAAGATCGAGCCGGTCGCTTCCAGTACGGCTGAGGAGGCAAAGTTCTCAGATGCGATGAGTTTGAGCGTCGTCCGCTCCTGCCGCCTCTGTCGTAAAAGCAGTTCGTGAACGTGGCAATCGACGTGGACCAAGGAAGACCATCCAGATTTGCCGGGCTCTGCGATGGCTAGGTCAGCGGAGTTCTTCATGGTAGTTTCGCGCTCCCATCTGGGCAGATCTTTTCACGATCAAGCAGCAGTCTCCTTCGACCACGCGTCTTGTACCGCCTCGAGCCGCTCCAGGTCCCGCCTATGACACCCATCGTCGTGGGGCAGGAGATCGACCAAGAATTGAACCAACCCTCCGTCCTTGCCCCCTGCATTGAGATGATATGAGGACAAAGGACGTTGTCCGTTGCCGCAAAGAAAGTCGGCTCGGGCGAGCATCCGGACGTGTCGCGCAACACGCTCCCGACGAAGATCGAGAATCTCCGCCAGTTCGCGGACAGTCAGGTCGGCATGCGCGCAAAGGCCCAGGATCCGTAGGCGATCAAGATGCGCTGCTGTCATTAGGCGATCGACAAGTATCATCATTGGTCAGCACGGCGCCAAATAGAAGAACCGAACCCCTCGTCCTGCTCGCTTTGTCATATCGGGCTCTTCGCAAATGCTGTTCGGCCGCAGAACATAAACACACCAGATTTCTGCCGCCACTGAACTTGATAGTTGTGGTGAGCGTACCATTGACAGCGATTTGTGGTCGCAAAGATTCCATGAATTTCCTTGAAGGATCTGTTGCAAGGCCTAAACAAGAACGCAACGAGATTGGCTAGGTGCTGGTAAGACGGCAAGCTGGCGAACAGCTTGGCCAAGAGGGAGGCGATCGGCGCCACCTTTCCCTAGGCGACAGTTCTAACCCGCATGGTGCACCTGATCCGCCATTTACTTGATTTCGTGTCACGGAAGGATCGCAAAACCGTCGTGCCGACGCTCAGCGCCATCTGCCGGGCCGCGGACGCCAAGCCGGCATGAAGGGGCTCTGGAGGACTTCGAGGCCGGCGACTGGGCCGCGATACCCGCCGATCACCCAGAGGTGGCGGCGCGACTGGCAGCACGTCGTGCCGTTCTTCGCCTATCCGAGTGTGCGCAGCATCATTTACACGACGGATGCAGTCGAATGTCCGCGGCGCGTCGGCGGCATTTCCAAATAGCGCTTAATCCTGGTCAGTCAGGTCGCACCAGATCGACGTGGCTGACACGGAGGGCTTGTGCCAGTTCATAAAGAGTGACGATGGTGGGGTTCCTTTTGCCCTTCTCCAGCCCGCTGATGTACTGCTGGCTGAAGCCGGAGAACTCGGCAAGCTGCTCCTGCGTCAAGCCGGCCTTCTCCCTGACCCTGCGTGCATTTCGTCCGACCAGCTTGCGCATTCCATGCGCGGAGGTCAGCGGATCACGGGCCTTGAGTATATCAACTATAATATGTAATCCACATTGTCATCGATTTGCCAAAACCATCTGCCGCGGGGGCAGCAAATCCAGGGATGCGATTTTGATGACGTTGGTCGCCTCAAGCCAAGCACAGCACGAGCTATCGGTCACGCAAGCGACGCACATGTGCGAGAACCTCGCAAGGGTCGATTTCGAGCGCTTCCGCTACGTCGAGGAATAATGACGTCCATGCGACGTTCACCGCCCTCATACTTGGCCACGAAAGACTGCGGACGGCGAAGCGCTTCGGCAACCTTGGCCTGGGTTAAGCCCTTGTTCTTGCGCGCCGCTATCGGCTGTTCCAGCAGCCGGCGTTGGCGGGGCGATTGAAGAGATGCCGGCATCAGATGGTGCTTAAGTCTATTCAGATCGCGGATCGAGCAGCGTTGCCGGCTCAACCTCCAGCACCATAGCGAGTTTCTCGACCATGTCGATGCTAGCAGCATATACACTGCGCTCAAGAGCGCTGATGTAGGTTCGATCAACACCAGCTTCATGTGCCAGCGCCTCCTGCGACAGCTTCTTTTTCTCGCGAAGCCTACGCAGATTGCGGGCAAAGACCTCTCGGATTCCCATAGGCGAGAGGCCACCCTCTTGTTGAGGATTTCACCACGGAGTATGCTCTACAAAGTTAGGGAGCAACTGGCACGAGCATCGACTTTGCCCGAACTACCTACTGTTAGCGATCGCGACTTCCCGGATGCGATCTGACGATGATTATCGCTCAAGGTCAGCGCTGTAGGCCATGCAAGCTGCGCCAGGGAGCGAAGCCGAGTGGTCTAGACCCATGTCGAAGAAAGCGGGCTCAGTTCACTTGCGGCCGGTTGCGCGCCATCAAAATCGATTTCGGCTATCCGGGATGGGCCAGATCGCCTTTGTTACTGCGGCCTAATCAACTCACAAGGATCAACGTCAAGCGCTTTTGCGAGCCGGCCAAGCACACTGACGCTTGCGGAAACCCGAGCACGCTCGATCGAACCCACATAGCGCATGCTCAGCTCTGCGCGGGCAGCCAATTCTTCCTGCGTCAGGTCCTGATCATGGCGCAAACGACGCATGTTGATCGCCATGATCTCCTTGAGGTCCATGGCGAGATTAGGGACCAGAACCGGAACTATGGTTCTAGGAACGATCGTTCCTATTCGCTATGGTGAGCCCAACCGAGGAGCAGCCGCGCCCTATCCGATGACGACAAACCCGAACCGCAGGAGGTCGCGATGAAACCCAAAGTTCAAGACGAAGTCCCGTGGTCGGACCGTCTGACCGCTTACGACAACGAGCACTTCACGATCTATATGAGGCTCCTGGACGCGTCCGCCGACGATGCCAGCGAAGACGAGATGGCGCAGCTCGTCCTCGGCATCGATCCGATGCGAGAACCTGAGCGCGCCCGAATGGCGGTTCGCAGCCATCTCGATCGGGCAAACTGGATGGTTTCGACTGGATACAAAGAACTGTTCGCGCGCTGACCGCCTCCAGGTAAGCTATTCCAATTGCTTTCAGGCTAGGAAATCCTGATAGCCACGATCCATGAGCATGTGACCGCGCCGGACAGCACGGCGAATGCGATCGCGAAGGTGGTTGCGCGGATCCGCCCAGTCGGCCTGGACGCGTTGCCGGCCCAACAGGGCCCTTGCGATTTCACGGTGCGATGCACCGCCTAGCGAGCCGTCAAGCGCCTGAAGGACAAAGCGCAGACGGCTGGCGCGCGCTTCGGGCGGAAACAGCCTGTCGGGAAGTTGTCCGGTCGCGTGAAGAGCATTAAGGCATTCGAACGCACTCAACTGCTGCCTCATCCGATCGGCGGGCCAGATCGCGTCGACGGAAAGCCGAACGGGGCGCAAAACGTCCGCGCCCTCCACAACCAGTTGTAAATCCCGGTGAGCATTTCGCAGCGCGACATGCTGGCGACCGTCCGCCGTGATCACGATTGCTACCCGACATGGCAATGCAGCGAGATCAAACGAAAGCGTTTCGCGCGACAATGCCTTTTCCGCAATGACCGGCAGGACATGCGGGCATTGGCGGGAGCACCAGAACGCAGCCGCATCACGCCTCAACGAGCTTGCGAAACAGGAGCCCCCACCGCGTGAGATCGAGCGACGATCTCACCACTTCTACCTCGAAGCGCCTTTCTGCAAATTCTGCCTGCTCAAGCGCACGCTCCAGGTCACGCTGGAAGGCCGGATTGCGCCGCAGGAATTCCCAGGCCCAGCCGCGTCGCGTCAGGTAGCGTGTATAGCGATAAGATTTCTCATCCTGCCAGTCGCGCCAGTCGGCGTTGTTACCTATCATAACCATGTCAGGCGCCCGTGCAGAGCACCGGCGGCCACAGCACGGGACCGCCAAGACCGCCATTGTGGTGGACCGCAGCAAGGCTCTCATCTGAGACATCCAAAAAGCCGGCAACGGCGCGCGTGGTGCCGATTGTCTGGGGCGGACCTATCCGGGCCAGCGGCCGTCCGACGCGACGCAGGATTCGCTCCATCCGCAAATCCGTAACCGTGACGATATGAGTGAGCCGCCGCGACAAACCGAACTCGATCATGCCGGCGAAGAGTTCATAGGTGGCAACAGCAATGCTCCCACTGCCCTTCGGTGCAGACGGTGGAAGATCAAGGGCGAAACGGCTGCTTTCCCACACACTCGGTTCCTCGGGTGCCGTTCTCCCCTCCAACAGCCTCGAAAAGACATCTCGCAGCATCGTCGGCCCAGTCGAGGGCAGAAGGCGTGCGCCGCCCCCGACGCGACCGGCGGAATCGCGCCAGACAAGATAGTGCGGTTTCAGGGAATCGAATGAATTGATCTCGAAGCCGCCGGTCGTGCGCCCGTCCAGCCGTTCCTTGAAGACGCGGTAGCGCAGGCGGTGTATTTCGTGAAGTTCGTCGGCAAAGGCGACGTACCAGCCGGGCGCAATAAGCTCAATCATGAGGGTCTCCTCGCAGGTGTGACCCTGCCATTTGAGGCGAACCTTCATGCCGCGACTGCCTGTGCATTTGCACAGGTAGATCAAAGAGGGATTCTGTTCCTCAGAGAATTGATGATCGTGAGGAGGCCAGCAGCGTCACCGCCTGATTTTTGGTGCGCACGCCGAGCTTCTTCTTGGCATTGTCCAAATGGAAAGCGGCCGTGCGCGCCTTGATCCCCAAGATGCAGCCGATCTCCCAGGCGGACTTGCCCTTCGCCGTCCATTGCAGGCATTCGTACTCACGGGGCGTCAGCGAAACACCATCCACCGCCAGACCACCCGAAAGCTTGCGGCGAACGCCAATGTGAAAGCACATCGCCATAATCTCGAGCGCCTGTTCATATTGCTCGGCGATGCGCAGGAAGGTCGGATCGAGCCTGTCTGCCGCGAAGGTCATCGCAGCGACACCGCCGCGGCGGTCGACAAGTGGTATCGTCAGTCCGCAGCAGATGCCGAATTCGGCAGCCTCATCGAAAAGCTGTTGCTGTCGCGTTGAAATGCCGGCATGGCCGAAACCCGGTCCCCACTGAAAGGGACATTCGCTGCACCTTGCCCATTCTATGACCGGGTCGATCCTTTCATATTGGTGGCGCAAGTAGCGCGACGTCCAGCCGGAATGATAGTTCGATATCAGCCTGGGTTTTGTGACGCGATCAGACACCAGAGACAGATAGGCGAATGCGGGAATATCGAAGGCGCCGGCGGCGCTGGCCAGTGCGTTATAGAAGTCGACTTCATCAACGCTCAAAGACAACTGTTCCAGCAAAGTTTCGAAGACAAGCTGCATTTATGTTTTCAATTAAACCTGGGACTTTCTGGCTTCGTGGCAGCCACGGCGAGAAGACTTGCCCCCGAGATATTCGACGCTGGAGAAAATTCACCGCGGTGACTACTCCCCGGACCTTCGATCATGTGAAGGGAGATGCGTGCGACCTCCACGCCGGCTGCCGTCAGCCGCGCGTCGGAAGCTGCGATTGTGGGCGGTTGCCATGGCATAACAGAAATATCGAAGCTCGATGTGCCATCCGGATATGCAGATGACCTCCTTCTCGAACTCTCGATTGCGGACGCGCTACAATCACCCAGATCCAGCGGGTCAAAAAAGGCGCCCTGCCGGCAGGGAGGTACACCGGCAGGGCGCGCCGCACAAACCCCCGGTCGTTGGGCAACAGGACAGCGGCGGCAGAACTGATTTGGTTATCGCTTGCGATCGAAGTTATCCGAAGCATGCTTAGAATCTGACGGCTTCAAGTTTAGCGGTTTCGGTCGGCTTGGCGCGAAATGCGCTATCAACCCGTCTTCACCAATGGGACACCAATGGGCGACCAGTCCTAACGACAGGCTGACGTCAAAGCGTCTGCTCCGTGGGAAAGTTCATCCCAGGGACCACCACATTGGTTAGCCGGGCCGGCGTCGAACCCGGGGCTCGCTTCCGTCGGCGCTCGTATGTTCATATCGCACCCTCGGCCTTCAGCGCGCGATAGGTCATCTCGACCGATTTCGCGGTTGCGTCGACAATTATGTCGATCTCCTTCCGGGTGATGATCAAAGGCGGGGCAAAGCCGAGGATATCGCCGTGCGGCATGGCGCGGCCGATGACACCGTTCTCGAACAGAGCTGCGGCGGCGCGAACGCCGACCTGAAGATCGGATTCAAACGGTATTCTCTGCTTTGGATCTCGCATCAGCTCTACGGCGGAGAGGATTCCGACACCACGAACCTCGCCGACGATAGGGTGTCCCGCCAGTTCGGCATTCATGCGGGCATGCCAATACGGTCCGACATCGCGGACATGCTCCAGGATATTTCTTTCCTTTAGGAGTCGAATATTGGCGAGCGCGGCCGCAGCGCAAAGCGTGTGACCCGAATATGTCCAGCCATGGCCGAGGGCGCCGTGCTTCTCTGTTCCTTGTTCCAAGACCGACCAGACGCGGTCGCCAATGATTGATCCGGAGATGGGCAGGTAGGCGGAACTCAAACCCTTGGCGATGGTCACGAAGTCCGGCCGCATGCCATAGAGGTGGGAACCGAATTTCTCACCGGTTCGTCCAAACCCACAGACCACTTCGTCGGCGATCAGCAGGATATCGTACTTGTCGAGCACGCCTTGGATAGCGGTCCAGTATCCGTTTGGGGGTGGGACGATACCGCCTGTCCCAAGCACCGGCTCTCCGATAAAAGCTGCAACGGTCTCCGGGCCTTCAGCGAGGATAAGGGCTTCAAGTTCATCCGCGCAGCGCCCCGAGAACGCTTGATCACTTTCCCCGTCATGCGCCTGGCGATAGTGGTGCGGCGTCGTGGTATGGCGCACCAGATCCAACGGCAGGTCGAAGAAATCATGAAAGAAGGCGAGGCCCGTCAGGCTCCCGGTGACCAGCCCAGAACCGTGATAGCCGCGATGTCGCGAGATGATCTTCTTCTTTTCGTGGCGTCCCAGAATGTTGTTGTAGTACCAGACCAGCTTGATGTTGGTTTCGTTGGCGTCGGAGCCGGAAAGGCCGAAAAAGACCCTTCGCATGTTCTGACCAAAATACTCGACCACGGCCTCTGCCAAGAGGGCGACCGGCTCTGTTCCTTGACTTGCATAGACATGGGCGAACGGCAATTCGTGTGCCTGCCTGGCGATGGCCTCGGCAATTTCCGTGCAGCCATATCCCATATTGACGCAGTAGAGCCCACCGAACCCGTCGAGGCTCTTTCGGCCTTCGGTATCCCAGATGTACACGCCTTCCGCACCGGCCATGATCCGATTTGGGGTCTCGCCTCGGCTGTGCTTGGCCAGATGCGTAGACGGATGAAAGACGAAGCTTCGATCCTTCTCTCTGAGTTGCTCGGTTCCAAGATTACTCAACCGCATAGTCCCTCTCCTCGCGATGGATTGGCGGAGGGCACTCGGCCGGCCGCCTCCTTAGCAATTAGCATACCGCAAACGCCTCTCCAGTTTCGCGGGAATGCACGTCCTTCGCCGACGAATTCGCGGAATGGGGATCAAAAGCCGTGGAAACCATGGCCTCGGGGTTTACCGTCGCCTTAGTGCGGACAAGGGGATTGGTGAATTGGATTTGACTGGTTTGGTCACGACAAGACTGTAATATTGATCGATTCCCAAGCCTGCCTGTAGCAGTCCCTCCATGAAATCCTGATACGCAGCCATAGAAGGAGATGCGACGCGCATCAGATAATCGATCCGCCCGCCGATAGCCCAGCAATCCAGGATTTCCGGAAATTCTCCGATCGCAGTCTCGAAGTGTCTTTGGTCCTCGAGGCGATGACGTTCCAGCACGACCTCCACCATGACAAAGACCATGCCGCCGATGAGGGCCGGACTCAGCCGCGCGTAGAACCCCTCAATAATCCCTGCTATCTCGAGTGCACGGAGCCGCTCCGAGCAGGCCGACGCCGAAAGATGAACGCGTTTTGCAAGCTCGCTTTTTGAAATCCGGCCGTCTGACTGAATCTCGGAGAGAATCCGGAAGTCCCAAGCGTCTAGGCGCGCAGGATTGGGTTTCGACTTCATGACGTTGTGCTCTTAAGCCGTTGTCGACAATGGAATTGACGCCGCCCAACCGAGCTTGGTCGGAAGGCTCAAACGCCGATGTTGCGTGCGATGCTGTCCGCCGCCATGCGCTTGCGCCACTCAAGAGGCCCGGAATTGTGAATGGAGTTTCCCTCAATATCGACAGCCATGATGACAGGCATATCCTGCACCTGGAATTCATAGACTGCTTCCATGCCCAGGTCGTCGAAGGCAATGAGCCGCGCTGACTTGATCGATTTTGATATCAGGTAGGCAGCCCCACCCACTGCGATGAGATATGGCGTTTTGTATCTTACAATCGACTCGATGGCCGCCCGCCCCCTCTCCGCTTTGCCCACCATCGCGAAAAGCCCGGTTTCGGCGAGCACCTTCTCCGTAAAATCGTCCAAGCGGCTGGAGGTTGTTGGGCCTGCCGGTCCGACGACCTCATCTCTCACGGCGCGGACGGGTCCAACGTAGTAGATAACGCGTCCCTTCAGATCGAACGGAAGCGGCCTGCCGGCGTCGATCAACTCGACCATCCGCTTGTGGGCGGCGTCACGGCCTGTCAGCATCTTTCCGGACAGAAGGAGCGTTTCACCACAGCGCCACGATGCCGTCTCTTCCTTGGTCAACGCATCGAGGTTGACTCTTCGCACGCCGGCTGGACTCAATTCGTCGGTTCCAATGTCGGGCCATGCGCGCAAATCGGGCGGCTCCAGCGTGATTGGTCCAGAGCCATCCAACGTAAACTTCAGGTGCCGGTTGGCGGCGCATTGCGGAATGAGTGCCACGGGCTTGGACGCGGCGTGGGTAGGATAGGTCGCAACCTTGACGTCAACGACTGTCGTCAGGCCGCCTAGGCCCTGAGCGCCGATGCCTAGGGCATTAATTCGTTCATAAAGCTCGACCCGCAGTGCCTCCTCCGCACTTGATGGCCCCCTGGCGATCAATTCCGCCATATCGATGGGCTGGTTCATGGCCTCCTTGGCCAGCAGCATCGCCTTTTCAGCGCTACCACCGATGCCAACAGAGATCAGGCCAGGCGGACACCATCCGCTGCCGAGGGTCGAAACGGTATCGACCACCCAATCGGAAACGGACCCGCTGGGGTTCAAGGTGGTAAAGCGCGCCTTGTTCTCTGACCCGCCGCCTTTTGCGGCAATGGTGATCTCGATCTGGTTACCTTGCACGAGTTCGACGTGGACGACTGCCGGCGTGTTGTCACGGGTGTTAACCCGTCCGGCAAGCGGATCGGCAACGATCGATGCCCGAAGGGGATTGTCAGGGTCCAGATAGGCCTGACGGACGCCCTCATTCACGAGATCTGCGAAACTGAGCGTTGATTTGATGCGGGCTTCCATGCCGACCTTTGCGAAGACCACTACTAGGCCGGTGTCTTGGCAGATCGGGCGCCGCCCGAAGGCCGCCATGCGGGAGTTCAGGAGAATCTGCCCTATGGCGTTCTTCGCCGCTGGGCTCTGTTCGCGCGAGTATGCCTGCGAAAGAGACCGGATATAATCTGGAGGATGGTAGTACGAGATGTACTGAAGGGCGTCGGCCACACTCCTTACGATGTCCTTGCCGGCAATGGTCCGTGTTCTATTTCCCACCGGATTTCATCCAAATGAACCGAGGCCGTTCACCATTTTCAAGATCTGGAAGCTCCGTACCCCCTGCTCGCCTCCTTCATATCCATAGCCGCTCTGGTTGACGCCTCCATAAGGCGCATCCGCTGAAACCCCTTTCAGGTAATTCACACTGACAGCGCCCGCCGAAAGACTGTTGGTCAGCTTTCGTTGCGTATCGGCAGCGTCCGTGAAGAAGTAAGCGGCCAAGCCATACTCAGTGGCGTTGGCTTCCTCGATGGCCTCTTCGAGCGTATCGAACGGAGCCACGGTGAGGATCGGTCCAAACGGCTCTTCATGAAGCACTCTGGCATCCTTCGGCACGCCCGTCAGGATGGTTGGCGGCCAGTAAAAGCCCGGTCCGTCGAGGCGTGTTCCACCGGTCTCGATGCGAGCGCCGCGTTCGACCGCGTCTTTAGTCAGGCGTTCCATGGCCTCAATCCGCCGTGCGTTCGCCATCGGCCCCATTTCCGTTGCAGGGTCGTCTGGTAGCCCGATCTTGATCTTGCGAGCCGCATCCGTCATTCGGGACAAGAATTCCTCATTGAGAGACCGAGCGACGAGAATCCTGCTCGGCGCATTGCAGCTCTGGCCAGCGCACTCGAACTTGTATTCCGAAATTGCCGGTATTGCCTTTGCCAGATCGGCATCCTCGCACACAACGACCGGCGAGTGTCCACCGAGTTCAAGGATGCAGCGCTGCAAGTTATTCGCAGCGAGCGTGGCCAGCTGTTTCCCAACCGCGGTTGAACCCGTGAAAGTCAAGACCTTCACGATTGGCGAACTGAGGAGATGCCGCGATATATGCACCGGTACACCGAAGACCAGATTGACCACGCCCTCCGGGATGCCTGCTTGGCGCAACGATTCAACGATATGGACCGCCACGCTCGGTGTCTCTTCAGCCCCTTTGAGAATCACCGGGCAGCCTGCCGCCAGCGCGGGGGCGAGCTTGCGGGCTATGAGAACGGCCGGATAATTCCAGGGCGTGAAGGCAGCAACAACACCGAGCGGCTCCGGGACGATCATCCTATTCGGGCCCAACGGAATCGGGGCCGACAGCTCTTCAGCATGCCTGCCGTTCCATTCCAGCGTTTCGACAGCGCGCGCGTACTCACCTGTCGCTTCGGCAATCGTCTTTCCCTGTTCGGACGATAGGTCCCTAGCTGCGGCTCCAACTTTCTCTGCTAGAATCCTGGCGGCGGCTACGAGGATCTCGCCCCGATCTTTGGCTGCTCGTGAGGACCACGCCTTGCGGCTCCGTTCTGCCGAAGCAAGAGCCTCATCCAAATCAAAAACCGTTGCCGAGGCCACCGAGGCAAATACCTTTTCCGTCGCCGGATTAATCACCGGCAATGTAGCTCTGCTACCACCGGCTCGCCATTGGCCGTTGATGAAGAGTTCGTAGCTCCTGGCATCGAACATCGCGTGCTCCACTTAAGTGAATTCTTGCATACGAGCGCCGTTCGATACCGAACCCGCTAACTCGCCTGAGCCAGTTTCATCGCGAGTGTCGCGGCAGGTCAAATATCGAATATTGCCGAAATCCATCTGGAATCCAGATCGATCTGATCCTGATGGCCGCAAGAAGACATAGCCTTGCCAAATAGGGTGAAGAGTTCAGGCCGCGTCAGGTGCCGCGGCTGCCCAGGCCCGACTCTCAATTAATTCTCTGGCGACCTTGGGGATGAGCTTGCGGACCGCGGAGACGGCCGCAGAACGCTCATCTTTCGGATTTACGGCAAGCACGACGGAACGGGTGATAACCGGATCGACGATTTTGACCGTCCTAACCAGCCCTTGAGAGGCTTCTTTTTGAACGGCCGAGGGGGCGAGAATAGAATGGGCTTTTCCTTCTATAACCATGTTGATGATCGTTGAGAGCGAGTCCACTTCAAACTTGACGTCCAGCGCGCAACCGTGTTGTGCGACGACGTCAGCCACCGAACGTCTGACATTGTTATTGCGCATGGGAACCGCCAGCGGGAACGCGTGTAGATCCGCCAGAGATATCGAATCTTCGAAAGGCGCTTCACCTGACGGCACCACGAGACAGAGCTCTTCGCGCGCCAAGATTGTCATTCGTGCCACACTATCCGCAGTGCGGTAGAGAACTGCCAGATTGAAGCGGCCAGCAGCCATCCACTCCTCCAGCGGTCCCGTCATGCCCTCGATCATCTTTAGTGAGACCCTCGGCAGCTCGGCTCTCACTGATTCAAGCAGGGGGCCGCTCAGCACGCGAGCGGCTCCAGACGGAATGCCAATGGTCACCTCCCCGGCAGGGGAAGCGGCTGTGTTGGTCAATTCCGCCTCGGTGAGCCGAATTTCCTTGAGAATTGCCCGCGCTCGTTCGAGCAGTTTGGCTCCTGACGTCGTCACGCTCACGCCGGTCCTGTCGCGTATCAGCAGCTGAGTGCCGAAGCCTTCCTCCAACTGACGCACATGCAGGCTCAGAGCGCTCTGAGCAATATTGAGGAACGCAGCGGCCTTCGTGAAGCTGCCTGCTTCGACTACGCCGACGAAGTATTTTAACTGCCTAATTTCCATAACTTGAAGAGCCCAACTGAGGCACTTTCCCCACTTCCCCCTATCTATCTCGAAAAGTGATGGCGAGAAAGCAATAATTGTGCCGCACTGCAGCAATCGCCGTGGCAATCCACGGCCGAGGCAAGTGGAGCACCTTCGTGTCGTGTCGTCCGAGTCTGGGCTAAATTAGCCGTTCAAATGCCCAACTCGGCTCGGACCCATGGCGATGATTTCACGGGCCCTCCTGACAACCGGGGCATCGACCATCTTTCCGTCCAAGGTAAAAGCACCTCTACCCTCTGCCGCAGCATCCCTTTCGGCCGCGAGCACGCGCCGGGCCCACTCGAACTCCTCCGCGCTAGGCGAGAAGGCTTCATTCAGGATGGCAACCTGTTTCGGATGAATTGCCAACGCTCCGACGAAACCGAGCCGCCTTGCCTGTATGACGACATCGCGGAACTTCTGCGTGTCCGAGAACTCCCCGATACTTCCAACGAATCCCAGAGGCAGCAGACCTCTCGCGCGGGCGGCGAACAAGACCGAAAGGTTCGGTCCTAAAAGAAGCTCCGGACCTGGTGTCCCGCCAACGGCCGCGCTGAAATCTTCCGGGCCAAGCGCCATCGCGGCCATCCGTGGATGGGCCGAAGCTATTGCCGCGAGTCTCGCCAATGCCCCCGGAGTTTCGATCTGGGCAACGAACCGAACGCTTCCCGCGTCAAGATTCCTTTCGTGCTCAAGTTCAGTCACGGTAGCAGCGACTTCCATCACCCATTCGGCCGACTCCACCTTGGGAAGGACAAGCGCATTGACGCCTGCGACGATCGCTGCTTCAAGGTCGGCAGCCAGCGCGCGCAGGCCACGGTTCACGCGGACCAAAACCGACGCGCCGTTACGACCCACTTTTGTCACGGATTCTGGGAGCTGCCGCCGTGCCTGGCCCTTCTGATCCTGGGGAACAGAGTCCTCCAGGTCGAGAATGACGCCATCTGCACCCCGCTCATGGGCCCTCTTAACAAAGCGCGGAACGTGAGCGGGAACGAAGAGCAGGGATCTCCAGCGGGGCACAGACATAGCGCTTTCAATGGCCGGAAAGGTGTCCTTGATCATGGAGTCGCCTCTGCGGTTGATTTTAGCGAGCTCGCTGGGCCTCCGATTCGCTGGATGATCCGAGGTACACACGCTCTCCTGTAGATCGTGAGCGCACCCGCCTTACCGACAAGACGCACGCTCACGCCGACGCGGCTCTTTCACGCAAAATCCGCAGAACCTCTTCTCGGACAGTCTCCGTGTGAGCGCCAAGAGCCGGAACCGGACGCAGCGAGGGGCGCTCAGAGTTGAAAATCGCCGCCGGCGCTATGGTCTCGACGGTTCCTTCGGGTGTGCCAACCTGCACCCTGCGAATATGTGGATGTCTTGAAACATCCGCCACTTCGTTCAGTCGGCCATATGCCAAACCGGCGGCCTCAAGCTCCCGCATCGTTTCATGACAGGACAGTTCGGAAAAGCGTCTCTCAATAATCTCATCAAGTTGCGCACGGTGACCGAGGCGCTCCATATTATCGGCGAAACCAGATGCGCGCGTAAGCTCCGGCTGCTTAAGGAATTTCTCGCAGAAACTTACCCATTCGCGGTCATTTTGAACCGAAAAGATGACCTCTTTGCCATCGGCACAACGATAGGCACCATACGGCACCAGCGACGGGTGCTTCACGCCCGCGCGTACCGTGTGATAGCCGCTATAGTCGTTTTGCAGAACCGGCACGTTCATCCAGTCGGCAACGGCATCGAACAACGACACCTGAATGCTGGCCCCTTCGCTGGTGACCTCGCGGTGATAAAGTGCCTGAAGAATGGCACTGTGCGCCGTCATGCCCGCGGAGATGTCGCAAACCGAGACCCCTACACGCGCAGGCCCCTGTTGGTTGCCCGTGATCGCGCATAGACCGGTTTCGGCCTGGACGATGAGATCATAGGCCTTCAAATGGGAGTACGGCCCTGTGTCGCCGAAACCAGAGATATCGCAGGTGATCAGACGCGGAAATCGCCGACGGAGATCAGCAGACCCGAAACCCAGTTTTTCGATACTGCCCGGCTTCAGGTTTTGGATAAAGACGTCAGCTTCGACAATAAGCGTATCGAGAACCTCGCGGTCCGCCTCCAATCTCAGGTCCAGACACACCGACTCCTTACCCCGGTTGAGCCAGACGAAGTAAGCGCTCTGCCCCCGGACCAGCTTGTCATAGTTTCGAGCAAAGTCCCCTTCGGGCCGTTCGATCTTGATTACCCGGGCGCCGGCATCCGCAAGGCGAGACGACGCGTAAGGCGCGGCAACGGCCTGCTCCACAGTGACGACGGTGATCCCCTCAAGGCTATTGTGCATTGGTGACACACCGCGCTTTTCATCCAACGTTTTCGTTTTGAGCCCGACGACGGTTCAGCATCACCAGCAACCGGTTTTGTTCATTCCCAACAATAGAGAATGCCTCGTCGACACCCATTCCGGGCTTTGCAAGCATCATGTCAGCCTGGGTTGCCACCGATACGTGGACAGAAGCTTGGGCTGAGAGATCGGTCTCCGTACAGCTTCCCCCAACATAGGCCCCCACTTTGTTCGCTTTGCAGAGGAGAACGGCACGCGCCGTGTCGGCAATGGAGCCCACATCCGGGGTCTTGATTTGAACGAGATGCGCGGCCTTCGCTTCAGCAAAGAGTCGAATATCCTCGAGCGTGTTGCACCTCTCGTCGACGACAATGCGAGCGCCGGAGCCCCGGTCATCCAAAACCGATACGATCTCGGCGTAGTTATCGATTTGAGCCTGCGTGGAACCAAAATCCGCCGGGCATTCGATGTTGAGCGTAAAACCCGGAACGATATCCGCCACCCTGCAGATAAAGTCGGCGATCCGTTGGGCCTCCAGGCCGATTTCTAGGCCGATCCAGCCATACACATCGAAATGCAGCACCGGATGATACCCCGGGCGGCCGATTTGGCGCGTACGCGTTGCAACCCACTTCACGAACTCCATGAAGGCCTGGCCGTCGACGCCGAATTTCTGCCGGGAGTTGATCAGGCCGTGAGGGATCACATCCACGGCCTTCAGTATCATTTTATCTACATTGATTTCGCGAGCATCGCCGCTCTGGCAGTAAATCGGGACTCTGTGTGCGGGCAGCGGGAGGTCGAGTTCAGCGCATACGATCTCTGCCATCGTCGTGCGGCGGAGGTGGGCCGCCGCTCGAAGCATCGCCTGACTGACGCCGTACTCAAGCGCGAGAGGTAGGCTCGTATTTTCGAACGGCTCGAAGACCTTCGCACAGGCATCAAAGTAACGAGATGCATCGACGTCGAGAAGCCGCGGTGCCATGACCCGCGACGTCAAATCTGAAATTTGAGCAATATCGAACAAAGGATCGCGTCCGCCAGCACCAGAGTACTGAACCCCCATCATGTCGCCCCAAACCACTGCGTCGTCGGTGAGCACAAGCCCGACGCTGAGAGAAGATGCCGGAACGCGAATGGACGTGAAGCCTGGCGTGACAGGTTCGCCCACATAGATGAAACCGTCCTGCGGGACGCCGGCCCTGATCGCAACTTGGTCGTCATAGAAAAATGCACCATTGCCCGGCGCAAGGAGGACGTCTTTGATCTGCACTTACTTTGCTCGATTTCTGCCGGACTATGTTGACGGACGGATCAGTACGAACCGCTGCTGGCCAAATATGCGCCATATGGCATTCAGGTCGCCAATATAATCTCCCGGATGGTGCCATCGCGCTTCCAGATGGCCAGCGGCTGCCGACGGGGGACTGGCGGCCGGGCGGTTTGGGTGCCGGCAAGGGCTGATGAGGGGGCTGTGCTCGGGGACGAGATAGGCATACTCCTGAGGCACGGTGGCTGCGATCTTGATGACGACGGCATGCCGGAGCAGCCGGTCCGCACATCCGTCCGCGACTGGAGTGCACCCCTCGACTGAGCTAAATAAATAGCGGATAGTTTCTGGATTGCAGGGACTGGATGTCATCGGGCGGTGAATATTCCCCGATTGTGGGCATCGAAAACTCCCTAGTTGGCGCTGCTGCCGCCAGTGCCGGGACGCGTCCCGGAACTGGCGACTTTCGCTTGGCGTCGATAGTCCGTTCCGGTCTTTGCGGGACGGGAGCGGCGCTGGTGGTCCAACTTGGAGAACTGCTGATGATATTGGATATACACCGTCAGGGTCTGTCCGTGACCGCGATCGCCCGACGAACGGGCCGCGATCCCAAGACAGTCCGCAAATACATCGAGCGCGGCTCGAACTCCCCGCCTATGGCCCGCGACAGGCGGGGCGGCCCCCTTTGTCGACTATCTGCTGCGAACGGGTCTCGGCCTTTCCCGATCTGAGCGCATGCGCCTGAGCAAGCGCCGGCATCGCAATGCTGGACAGTCAGTAATTTACCAGCAGGTCACGGGGCATGCTGCTCAGCGACTTGGCGCCGTTCTCGGTCACTCGGACAGTCTCACTGAAGATGTAGCCGTCATCCTTCTCAAAAATGCCGATGAGGACGTGGAAGGTCATGTTGGGTTCAATCACGGTGTCGTCGTCCTCTTGGAAGCTGATTCCGCTGTCGACCCAACCAAGGCCGATGGAGTAGCCGCTCCTGGATTCCTTACGCACGCCGTATGGTTTAAAGGCGCGCTGGAATGCTTGCGAAACTTCAGAGCACTTAACTCCCGGCCGTAGCGTTTCGACCTGCGCGAGGAAGCCGTCGAGGGCGGCTTGATGCAGGTGCCGGGCCCGAGCCGTTGGCTCGCCCAAAAAAACCGTCCGTGACAGGGCGCAGGCATAACGGTGTCGAAAGGCGCCAATCTCGAAATTAGTCTGACAGCCCATCTTATAGCTCGCGTCGGACCACGAAAGATGCGGTGCGTTGGCGGGAGAGCCAACCGGCATGGTTGGAAAGGCGCAAACACCCCCGGGAATTTCCGGTGTGCCTTTGACCAAAGCATGCGTGACGGCAGCCCCTACGTCGCATTCGCGCGCCCCAGCAGCGATCTCGAGCCGGCCCACCTGCATGGCCCTATCCACGATCTTTCCGGCCTGTTCCATGTAGGCAAGCTCAGCTGGTGATTTTACCCTCTTGAGCTTAGAAATCATGCCATCAGCGTCGATGAACTTCGAGGAGTCCAAGCTGTTACCGAGCGCGGCATGGTCCTTCACTCCAAACGTTTTGGCCGTCAGTTCGACCCCGATGCGATTCGACTTGGTGCGCTCGCGGATCAGATCGCCAATCGGCTGCCATGCCGTCCGCTGGCTCGACCCAATGTACTTCTCGGGATAACTGAGGATGCGCGATTGTGGCAGGTACGAGGTCGGCGTTGCGCACAAAGTGTCGATTTCGCGCAAAATCAGCCACGGATCTTCATCGTCTTGACACACGAGAGCGAGCTGCGGAACGTACTCCGAGTACCCGTCATAGCCGGTGAGATAGTTCATATTATTTTCGTTCATGACAAGCAGCGCATCCATACCGTTCGCCGCCATTTGCTGTCGCAGCCGAGCAGTGCGCTCGCGGTATTCCTGTTGACTAAATGCAGGCGCGCGTTCCTGTTGACTAGATGTGGGCATGAGCAGTTTTCCTCTCTCTGGTAAATGACGATTGCACGAGGCAATCAATTGGCATACTTTCTCGAAGGCGTAATTTTGGTAACGCGCAAGGTGCCAATGAGTCTTGCCGAATCCTTTAAGATACGGCGCCTAACGAGGGATTTCGCCGCTGGCCTAGTAATGGTTTTTCGGACACGCAATTCAGCTAGGCTATGCCGTTTATATTATTTGTGTGCGACAACCACCAGGCGCGAGCTATCGGATGTAAACGCTTCACCTTCCCCCCCATAAGCTTCAACAGTCTCGAACCCCGCGCTTCGCAACATCCGAACATATTCAGAAAACCCATACTGCCTATAAGAAAGGTGCGTTCGTGTAACGCGTCCATCACGGACGATAATCCTTTCGAGGTTTTCGCGATCGCTTAGCACATCGTTGCTAAATATATCGATTCGTACATCGTCGTTACGCTGCGCAACGGAACATGTAGGAAACTTGCGGCGCAGGGACTCGAAGCGATTGGGGTTATCGATTAGCAGACGCCCGCCCTTTCGAAGTGAAGAAGCGGCTTCACGAAGAACTCTCTCATTATCCGCGTCATCGAAATAGCCAAAGGTCGTGTACCACAGAAAAGCCGCGTCGAATCGATTTCGCCAGGGAAGTGAGCGCATGTCGCCCAGAACATACTCGACATTTACTCCGCGTTCAGCCGCATCCGCTTCGGCCTTTTTTAGCAAGATCGGCGAGATATCAAGTCCGGCTACCTGCGCCCCTTTTTCCGCCAATCGGTTGGTAATCCGCCCATAGCCGCACCCAAGCTCAAGAACTAAGCTGCCTTGTGCAAGAGAAAGAAGCTTCAAAATTACTTCCACTTGTCGGTCACTTTTCTTCGGCGGATTGATCACATTTCCAAAATGGACGTAATCTTCACTGAAGTATGACTCAAGTTCTGATAAAGAAACCTCATTGCCACTCTTATCGTTCATATGGTTTCTCCTTCTACTTTGATGATTTTTTAGATATCTTCTGACCTTATGATCGAATTTTCGCATATGTCGTAGCATAGTTAAAGAAAATATTTGTGAATGTTTTCATACTCTCGTTAAACTTTTGCAACAGTCATTGACCATGCCGTGTTGGCGATTGTACCGTGCGCCGGCATGGGGTTTCTTGAGGCACTGCTCCGCCCTCTCTCCCGCTGGGCGCTATACGCACCGCGTCGCCATCTCCAAGAACCGCCTCATCGACTTCGAGCACGGCACGGTTCGTTTCGCTGAAAGAACTGCCGGCCCAGTAATCGGCAAAAGGTCATGACCGTCTCGGCGGACGAGTTCATCTGCCGCTCAGATGACAAGTTTCAGGTCAAGTGATATCAAAGGCGCAATTCTTCCTTTTTTGTTGGCGGAACTATCCAGGTTTGAGCCCAACTGCGTTGACGCGGCGCGGCGTATTTCCGAGCCTGGTCCAACTCACATGCGGTCGCCGTCCGGAACGGCTGCACCAATATCCCGCTTTTCACCACAGCCAGCCGACCGAGCTCAGCCACGACGGCATGGCCGGTATCCAGGCGATCTACCGGATCGAGGAAGAGATACGGGGCTCCCGCCCGCCGAGCGAGGCCGCACGTCGAACGCGGACCCGACCACTGGTCCGCGCGCTGCGACGACAGCTCATGCTCCAGGGTAACGGTTTTTCGCGCCATGCCGATATCGAAGGTCTTCGCCAATGGCACCAAGCGATGCCGCGCATTCAACCGTTTCCTCTACGATGGCCAGCTCGAGCCTGACAATCTGATCGCGGAGCGGGCCATTCGTGGATTAACGTCGGCAGGCGCAATTGGCTTTTCTCGGGCAACTTCGCCGCGGCAGAGCGGTCAGCGGTCGTGCTCAGCATCATCGAGACCTGAAAGCTCTGCGACATCGATGTCGAAGCCTACATGGCCGATGTCACGGAGCGCATCCAGAACGACTGGCCAGCCTCGCGCTGGGACAAGCTGATGCCGTGGAGCTGGGTGCGCCGCCAAGAGATGCCACTCTCCTTGGCGGCACGAGCGCCGATCGATGACATGGCGCTATCGGACGAGGCACTGGAGGCCTGGAGGGCCGTCAGAACCAACCGTCGCCCGCTGGTGCGGACCATGTCGGCGCTGGATGGCATCGTAACGGCAGCGGTCACCGGGCCGCGGTTCCCGGACCCGCAATACTGGATGCTCACGGGGTAAAGGATCTGCAATCGATTACGCCGTGTTTGCCAGCCTCGCCAGGATCTACGATCGAATCAACGAGACGCTCTTCGACAGACCGCAGGATTATGCGCCCCGATTCGCAAGCCCAGCGGCGGCATCGATCCCCGGCCGTGGTGCCAGGGGTTCTACGCGGCCATGAATCTCAACATCAAAACCTGGAAACGGCTACTCGACCTCGACAATCGATCACGGCCTGCTGCTGCCGATCCTGACCTACTGCGTCGACAAAAAGGAAAGCCCGTCCTCGGCAAGCCCAGGCCGGGGCCCGAGACCGCGCATTCATCGAGCACGTCCCCGCCCTACGCGAACTCCACCACGTCACCCGTTATGACGACCCGGTGAGATCGGCGGCGGTGCGCGGACCAACGACCGACCTACCACAGACACATCACCGGACGATCTCAGAAAAGGTGCCTCGGCGCATCGCTTACGGATCAACCCGATATCTGGCAGCAGATAAGATTTCATCCCGAAATATGGCTTGCCGAGTTGCCGTCCGGTTCTGCGGTCTGTCGATGTAACTTCTTTCAAACTCGCCAAACGTGATATCGAGGTGGAAAAGTCTTCCTTGCACTCGCTCGCCGGGCCGTATCGTCGCGCAACACCGTAACGTGCGCGACCGATCGGCAGCCTAGCAAAGCCATTAACATAGACCCTGCCGAGGAATTCAGCCGCGTCCGGTCCCTGGACCTCGATCTGCCAAGCGTGGAGATGGCCATTAATTTTAGCCGGCTTCTACACGCACCCCTCGCTCCACGACAAAGGCCTCGCCCACGTCCCGGCTGGAAGTACGTTCTTCCCGTCGTATGATTTCGGTCCCAAACGTGCATCATCGCCGCAGTCGCGGATCGAGCGCATCCCTGAGACCGTCGCCGATATAGGTGACGCTGAGAACTGTAAGCGAAATCGCAATGCCCGGCCATAGCACTAGTTGCGGGTAATCCTGGATGTATTCGATTCCGTCATAGAGCAGCCGCCCCCAGGTCGGGAAATCCGGCGGAAAACCGAGGCCAAGAAACGATAGTAAGCTTTCCGAAATCACGGCATCGGCTATTTGGAGAGTGCTTGAGACAATGATCGGCGACATGATGTTGGGCAGCACATGACGACGGATAATCCGACGCGGCGGTGCGCCGATACTGCGCGACGCTAACACGAATTCGCGCCGTTTGACGGCCAGAACTTCGCCGCGAACGATCCGCGCAGTTTGCATCCAGCTCGTCAATCCGATAGCCGACACGATGAGGATGAAATTCCCCATCTCGACTCCGAGAATGTTCGCCACAGCGTCGCGGAACAGCATCACTGTGATCAAAAGCAGTGGCAGCACCGGTAATGACAGAAAGAGATCAGTGAGCCGCATCAGCGGGCCATCGAGGGATTTGAAATAACCGGCAACGACCCCGACAAGAGTGCCGAGAAAAATCGAGATGACCATCGCCGTCAGCCCGACGGCGATCGATATGCGACCGCCTGTCATCGTCCGCGCAAGTAGATCGCGCCCAAGCTGGTCGGTGCCCAACGGATGGGCCCAGCTTGGTCCCGAGTTTAAAGTCGTGAAGTCGATATAGGTGGGACTTACGCGCCAAACGAAGGGGCCGAAGACGACACCGACTACAATCAGGAAGAAGACGGCAGCCCCGGCGAGGGCGCCCTTGTGGGCCTTGAACTGGTGCCACACGTCCCACCGCTGGTTGCGCGACGGCGTTGCGAGCACCACAGGGTCCACACCGGCGATAGGATCGATCGCTCGTGTTTGCGAAACAAGCGCCTCGGCGACTTCTTTCGGTTCGTTGTCGCGAAGCAGCTCAGTCATAGCGAATCCTGGGATCGAGCAAGCCGTAAAGCAGATCGGCGATCAGGTTGAAGACGACGATTAGCACTGCGAAGATGAAGGCCAATGTCTGCACCATCGGTACGTCATTGGCGTATATGGCGGTGATCAGAAGTTGGCCGATTCCGTTTACCTTGAAGATCTGTTCGGTCACGATGGCGCCGCCGAAAATGCTTGGCAGGCCAAGCGCGACTACGGTCACGACCGGGATCATCGAATTGCGCAACACGTGGATGAACACGACCGCGGCCTCGCTTATGCCCTTGGCGCGAGCCGTGCGGACATAGTCCTGGTTGAGATTGTCAAGCATTGACGAGCGTAGATAGCGGCTGATGGAGGCGGTGGTCTGAACTGCCAGCACCATCACTGGCATCGCCATTTGCCGAAGCTGCTCCACGAAACTGCTCCACGTGTTGACGACGAGATTGGTGTTGTAGATGGTCGGAAGCCAGTCGAAGTAGACGGCGAAAGTTAGGATCGCCAGAACGCCCGAGAAGAAAGGCGGCACGGCAAGGCCGAGCATCGAAACGAAAGTGCCGATCTGATCGAACACAGAATACTGTTTGTAGGCTGATACGATACCGATCGGCAGAGCAATCAGCACCCCGACTATATAGGCGAGGCCAACGACCAGCAGCGTCTGCGGAAGGCGCTCGGCGATGACGCTGAAGACCGGGCCGCGCGATTGCCAGGAGATGATGCGCTGCATACCGTCCGAAAAATGGGTCCCGAATAGAACGTCCAAGCCATGCAGCGGCTCTATTACGAAGAACAGCTTCAGCCAAAGGAGATACTGCACGATCAGCGGCTCGTCGATGCCAAGAGCGGCGCGCATGTTCGCGCGCACTTCAGGTGGAATGGTAGGTGGCAACTGCGATAGCGGATCCCCTGGCGCTATTTTGAGCAGCGAGAAGATCACGAGGCTGATCAAGAACAGCGTCGGGACTGCGATAAGCAGCCGTCGGATAGTATAGTTGAGCATGCGTCGGACCTATTGCTGCCGGCCGGGGCAATAATGCCTGCGGCCGGCGTGGGAAATAGAAAGCTAGGCGCCCTTACAAGAACGCGCAGGAAATCTTACTTTTTGCGATACCAGTTCTGAGCGTTCCACAACTCCGAATCCCAGGCGTTCATAGCAGGGCCGCCCAGCGTGTTGGAAATCCCAGAGACGTTGGCGCGCCAGACCATCGGCATGATCGCGTAACTGTCCACGAGCACCGTATCGAGCTTCTTCACTATCTCGCCGCGCGTCTTGACGTCAGCGGTATGAGCGAGTTCTGTCACCAGCGCATCGTAGTCCTTGTCGCAGTAGCGAGGCATGTTCCAGCCTTGCCATTGCGTGTTCGGCTGCGGGACTGCGCTACAGGTGAAGGTTTCTACATATGAGCCGGGATCGGTACCGCTAGAGTAATTGGTCCACATCTGGACGTCGGCATAGAACTTCTGGGCTGTGTCCGGACTGCTCGAATCGCTGCCAAACAAGACATAAGTGTCGAGGCTCTTTAATTCAACGTCGACGCCGATCTCGTGCCACCACTGCTTGATGACCGCCTGGAACTGATTGCGTGTCGAATTGGTCGTCGTCACGAAGGTGAGCTTCAACTTCTTGCCGTCCTTCTCCCGGATCCCATCCGGACCCGGCTTCCAGCCCGCTTCATCAAGAAGCGTCATCGCACCCGGAGTATCCTGCTTCAGGCACTCCGTATTGCCGGCGGCGAAGTTTGCCGGCGCCGGGATCCAGTCACAGGTGGGCTTGCCCATCGAGCCGTAGCCGAGCTCACTCAACTTCGCGCGGTCTAGTGCCATCGACAGAGCCTTGCGCACGCGAACTTCGCCGAGGATCGGGTTTGGATGCTTAGCCGTCGAACGCTCGTCCGGCGGGAGACTGGGCGAGGGATCGGTCAGGTTCATGAAGAGGGTTTCGACCCACGTCCCGTAGGACGAGAGCACCTTGCCCTTGCCTGCTTTCTCCATCTTGGTCAGCACGTCCGGAGCGAGCTGCATGTTCAAGGCATAGTCATATTCGCCCGTCTGCAGCACTGCACGGGCCGCGCCGAGCGCATCGCCCCCGCCCTTGTAGTTTACCTCCGCGACATCGGGCTTATTTGAATCCCGGTAGTTCGGGTTGGCCTTAAGCTGGATCGCGTCACCCGGCTTGAAATTGGTGACGACAAACGGCCCAGTGCCGACCGGATAGAAATTGGCTTCCGTGCAGGTCGGGGCCTTAGCCCCCAGGCAGTCAGCGAACTGTTTGGCCTGGATGATCGGAGACCACATGCTGACAAAAAGCGTATAGGGGACTGCGGTCCGCTCCTTGAAGGTTACTTTCACGGTCAGGTCGTCCAGCGCCTCGATCTTGTCTACACCTTGGAACCTACTAAGTGCTGCGCAGCCGCCCTTTGGGTCCATGCAGTAGTTGGCGGTGAAAACCACGTCCTTCGCGGTAACGGGTGTGCCGTCCGACCATTTGAGACCAGGCTTCAGCGTCCAGGTGATTGACTTCAGATCGTTGGAGACCGCGCCGTTTTCGATGGTCGGGATATCCGCCGCAAGTCGGGGGAAAAGCTGGCCGTTATCGTCATAGCCGGCTAGCGGTTCAAGCACCAGCGAGGCAGGGACGGCGTCAATGTCGCTCCCCGAGAGGTACGGGTTCATCATCGAAGACGCCTGCCAATTCAGGATGTTGACGGCGCCGTCTGTGCCGCGATCGGCAAATGCAGACGTAACGAGTAGGGTGACGATGACCCCCGCAGTTGGAAGTGGTTTCAATCTAGACATTCTGTTGTTCTCCTTTTTTTAAACCTCGGCCTGGCTTACTCCGGCCTTGTTGCCCCACGCCAAATCCGGCCTCTTGCGATCACGGACGCGCTAGTGCAAACCTCCTGAGAGAAATCTCGCTTCCACTGATTACTCGGTCCTATGGCAAGCGGCCCACCGGTCGCCAGCCACCTTTCGCCAAGCGGGTTGCTCTGACGCGCACCGGTCGAACGCCACCGGGCAGCGGGTGTGAAATCGACACCCTGAAGGCGGGTTGGCCGGACTCGGCACATCGCCCGTCAGGATGATGCGGTGGCGCGCACGTTCGACCCTCGGATCCGGCACTGGAACCGCAGAGAGCAACGCCTTCGTGTAGGGATGAAATGGGTCTTTGTAGATGAGCTCGCGTGGGCCGAGTTCCATCACCTTGCCCAGATACATCACCGCGACATCGTCACAGAGGTGACGAACCATTGAAAGATCGTGGCTGATAAAGAGGTATGTCAGCGAGAACTGCTCCTGAAGGTCTTTGAGGAGATTGACTACCTGGGCTTGGATGGAGACGTCCAAGGCCGCAATCGGCTCATCGCAGACAATGAAATCGGGATTGAGCGCGAGCGCCCTGGCGATGCCAATGCGCTGGCGCTGGCCACCAGAAAATTCGTGCGGATAGCGGTTGGCGAACCTCGGATTGAGACCGACGGAATCGAGCAACTCGCGAATTCGCCTTTCCTTTTCCTTGCCTTTCAGTGCGCCGTGCTCGTTCAGCGGCTCGGCAACAATGGAGCCGACGGTCATGCGCGGATTGAGACATGCCTGCGGATCCTGGAATATCATCTGCATGCGCGGGCGGATCCGGCGCAGTTTGTTGCCCTCCAGATGCGTGATGTCTTCGCCATCAAACACGATGCGGCCCCCGGTAGTGTCGCAAAGGCGCAAGATGGCACGTCCTGTCGTCGACTTGCCGCAGCCGCTCTCGCCCACCAGCCCGAGCGTCTGGCCGCGCCTGACTTCCAGATTCACACCGTCCAGCGCTCTGATGGCGCCAGCTTGGCGCCCGAAGACACCACGATAAGTCGGGTAGTGCACGGCCAAGTTAGCGACGCGGATTAGAACGTCGTCCGGGCTAAGCTGTGCTTCTCTGGTGGGGATACTTGTCTCAGACATCGTCGCGCGGCCTCTGCCCGGTCAAATCCCACCAGCAGGCAGATTCGTGATCTTCTCGCACGGTCATCAGCGGCGGCTTCTCGACACGGCAGCGATCGAAGACATGCGGACATCGTGGTGCGAAGGGGCAGCTCGTCGGAAAGGCAGCAAGGTGTGGCGGCTGGCCGACGACACTCTTCAATCGCTCCCGTCCCTCCTGGTCGGGCCTCGGCAACGTCTCCAGAAGCGCGCGTGTATAAGGATGACTGGGATTTGCGTAAAGATCGTCGACAGCGGCGCGCTCGACAACGAGCCCGCCGTACATGACCATCACCCGATCGGCGATCCCGGCCACAACACCAAGATCATGCGTGATCCAGATGACGCTCATGCCGATTTCCTGACGGAGCTTCTTGACGAGCTCCAGAATCTGGGCCTGGATCGTCACGTCAAGCGCCGTCGTCGGCTCATCGGCGATAAGCACCTTTGGCTCGCAGGCAAGTGCAATAGCGATCATCACCCGCTGGCGCATCCCGCCGGAGAACTGGTGGGGATAGTCGTTTATCCTGTCCTGTGGCAAGGGTATGCCAACCAGGGAGAGAAGCTCGATCGCACGCTTGCGCGCCTCGCTACGGCTGAGACCGAAATGCTTCCTTAACGGCTCCATCAGCTGGTAGCCGACCGTCAATACGGGGTTGAGCGACGTCATCGGGTCCTGGAAGATGAACCCAACCTCGCCGCCACGAACCTTACGCATTTCGATCGGGTTAAGCGACAAAAGATCCCGGCACCCGAGACGCACCCTTCCGGACATGATTTCGGCAGGCGGCGATGGCACAAGCTTCATGAGCGACATCATCGTAACGCTCTTGCCAGAGCCGCTTTCACCGACAACGCCCAGTAGCTCGCCGGGCTGGAGTTCAAAGCTGATACCGTTAACGGCATGGATCGCGGTGCCGCGGGTCCTGAAAACAATCCGCAGATCCGACGCCTGCAAGACCGGCGCGTCGGTTATTCTGTGCGATGTCGGCTCCACCAAAGCTACCCCCTCGGTTCACCGAACGCCCTCCACCTGAATCCCGGATAGCTCGGCCCATATCATCTCAAGCTGCGCCACGTGTATTTCACGTAGAACAGGCAACTGAACTGATCGGTATTCCTCCCTTTTCTTTTCGACTATTGGCGAGTCTTTCATTTGATTGTGGCCGGTCGAGCGAACGCCATCGCGGCTTTCGTTGAACATCAGCGGCCGGGCGGTATGCGTCAATTAGAGATTCTATATTGTCGTCATCTAGAAGCGAGATGGGCCAAGCCTGATTGATGGCGCGATTGGGGCGCGGTGAGTTTGAGCGCCGCTGGTGCGGTCGCTCTTGATAATTGCGGTCGAGCTCATCGCGGATGGTGGCGCACCTCCCAGGCTTGGTTTCATACGAAAAGCGCCTACGACCGAATAAACCTCTATAAAAAACAGAGCTGTTTACAACCATCATTCGGCATAGGTGTGCACCCTGATGCGGCGACATGGTTTCGTCATGTCTCCCCAACGGCGGTTATGCGAACCCGAACTTAATGGCGGACTCCAGAAGGTTGGAATCTTCGTGCTTGAGATCGTCATCCGGCCTGATGGCGCTGCGGCTTTGGAGTCCTTCCAAGCCGCTGGGTAATTTGAGCGAACATTCGCTTGGCTGGCCGCTGCTGGCGCATGGCTAAAAGTTCGAGTGAACGATCGCCTTCGCCGAATTTTGGCTCATTGCTAGCATCCAACCGCTTACGCAAGAGTCTCGCATGGGCTCCAATTTACAGCCGTATTTGTTCGGGCCCTCGACTTTAGAGAGCGACTGTCGTCAAGAGCAGGCGCCAGCCATCTGAAAACGCGATGGCACCGTCCGGAACATTATATTGGCGGAACCGAAGCCAAGTGGCAGATACTTGGCGGATCAGCCACCCCACAGCAGCCGGCCGTCAACGCGGTCCGAAAATCGAGCGAACCGAAGTGCGGACCATTGATATCCTGCTCATGCCGGGCAACGGCGCGTTTTTTTTCAAGGGCGGCGCAAGATGCTGCTCGCCGACGCCCGACGGCTATGACACGCTGGTCGCGCCGGCGACCGCGGGCCGCCGCGCTCCTAGAAGTCATGCAGGTGCCCGATATCATCGCCGTGGTTTCGTCCGACACCTTCAAGCGGCCGATCTAGGCCGGCCACGCCATCCAGACCGTGCAGTCCACCGATGCATGGATCATTGCGGTGCTGACGGCTTCTTTTCCGTTAGCCTGCCAAGGCAATTCGGCTGTCATCGAGCATGTCTCGGCGGCAGCAGACCCCGGCCTCTCCATCTTCGTCGAGAACAGGCCCTCGGAGATCGACCGGCCCGAACTGACCTTGGCCAGGATCATCATCTCGGGCGGCCGGGCGCTGGGCTCGTCGGAGAAGTTCCAGGAAGTCATCCTGCCGATCGCCGACAAGCTCGGTGCGGCGGTTGGCGCATCTCGCGCCGCCGTTGATGCCGGCTACGCGCCGCGACTGGCAGGGTCGGCCAGACCCGCAAGGTGGTCGCACCCGATCTCTACATCGCCGTCGGCCTCTCCGGCGCCATCCAGCAACCCGCCGGCATGAAGGATTCGAAGATCATCGTCGCCATCAACTAGGACGAGGAAGCGCCGATCTTCCAGGTCGCCGACAACGGCCTCGTCGGCGATCTCTTCGTCATTCTGCCCAGATCTATTTGACACGAGGGTACAATGTCTCAACTTCAGATATTAACTCTAACCTGCGATGACCGCCCCGGCATCGTCGCGGCCGTCGCTACCGGACTGACTGCGCTCGGTGCCAACATTGCAGAGAGCAGCCAGTTTTGGGACCGCACCAGCAATCGCTTCTTCATGCGTCTGGCCGTTGAAGGAGACGAGTCGCTTGCGACAGCGTCAATCGAGCGTGCGCTCAAAGCGGCAATCGACCGCTTCGGTTTGTGTGTCCAGACCGTGGATGCGCGCCGTAGGCCGAAAATCATCATCATGGTGTCGAAATTCGACCATGCGATGCTTCATCTGCTTTACCAGATCAAAGTCGCTTGGCTGAACGCGGACGTGGTCGCGATCGTCTCTAACCACGAAGACAGCCGTGGGGTCGCCGAGCGGGAGGGGATCGCCTATCATTACTTGCCGGTATGCAAGGACACCAAGACCGAGCAGGAACATAAGCTGCTGGGTCTCGTGCGCGAGACTGGCGCGGACCTCGTGATCCTGGCCCGATACATGCAAATCCTGTCCGACGACTTGTCAACTCACCTCTTCGGCAAGGTGATCAATATCCATCATTCCTTCCTGCCCTCCTTCAAGGGCGCAAAGCCCTATCATCAGGCATACGAGCGTGGAGTGAAGCTCATCGGCGCTACCGCGCATTACGTGACGCCCAACCTCGACGAAGGTCCCATCATAGATCAGGAGACTGAGCGCGTAACGCATGCGATGAGCGCGGAGGATTTCGTCGCAACGGGCCGCGACATCGAAAGCCGGGTTCTTGCGCGGGCGGTCAAGCTACATTTGGAGCGGCGGATCATGCTCAACGGATATAAAACAATCGTATTCTCAAGTTGACTGACACGCCGTGATGAAACATGGCAATCAGCGGCACAGCGGCTTGAGGCTCGGAAGCGGTTATGGGACCACGTGCTACTGGTCCAGCTGTAACCGGATTTTTTGGGCGATGGCAGACAAACAGGAACCTGCAGGGTATCCCAGCGGCTGCAGGCTTGATCGTGATCTGGCTTTTGTGGCTTCTCGTGACCGCGCTTGGCACCCGCAATAGCTGCCTAAAAACCATTATTGCTTATGGTCTGCTGGTTAGTCCTTGAACTCGGCAGCCCGGCTCGATGATCGACCTCCTGCACGCCGGCGCATTGGTGTTGAGCAAGCGCCGGCATCGCAATGCTGGACAGTCAGTAATTTACCAGCAGGTCACGGGGCATGCTGCTCAGCGACTTGGCGCCGTTCTCGGTCACTCGGACAGTCTCACTGAAGATGTAGCCGTCATCCTTCTCAAAAATGCCGATGAGGACGTGGAAGGTCATGTTGGGTTCAATCACGGTGTCGTCGTCCTCTTGGAAGCTGATTCCGCTGTCGACCCAACCAAGGCCGATGGAGTAGCCGCTCCTGGATTCCTTACGCACGCCGTATGGTTTAAAGGCGCGCTGGAATGCTTGCGAAACTTCAGAGCACTTAACTCCCGGCCGTAGCGTTTCGACCTGCGCGAGGAAGCCGTCGAGGGCGGCTTGATGCAGGTGCCGGGCCCGAGCCGTTGGCTCGCCCAAAAAAACCGTCCGTGACAGGGCGCAGGCATAACGGTGTCGAAAGGCGCCAATCTCGAAATTAGTCTGACAGCCCATCTTATAGCTCGCGTCGGACCACGAAAGATGCGGTGCGTTGGCGGGAGAGCCAACCGGCATGGTTGGAAAGGCGCAAACACCCCCGGGAATTTCCGGTGTGCCTTTGACCAAAGCATGCGTGACGGCAGCCCCTACGTCGCATTCGCGCGCCCCAGCAGCGATCTCGAGCCGGCCCACCTGCATGGCCCTATCCACGATCTTTCCGGCCTGTTCCATGTAGGCAAGCTCAGCTGGTGATTTTACCCTCTTGAGCTTAGAAATCATGCCATCAGCGTCGATGAACTTCGAGGAGTCCAAGCTGTTTCCGAGGGCGGCATGGTCCTTTACTCCAAACGTTTTGGCCGTCAGTTCGACCCCGATGCGGCTCGACTTGGTGCGCTCGCGGATCAGATCGGCAATCGGCTGCCATGCCGTCCGCTGGCTCGACCCAATGTACTTCTCGGGATAACTGAGGATGCGCGATTCCGATAAGTACGAGGTGGGCGTTGCGCACAAAGTGTCGATTTCGCGCAAAATCAGCCACGGATCTTCATCGTCTTGACACACGAGAGCGAGCTGCGGAACGTACTCCGAGTACCCGTCATAGCCGGTGAGATAGTTCATATTATTTTCGTTCATGACAAGCAGCGCATCCATACCGTTCGCCGCCATTTGCTGTCGCAGCCGAGCAGTGCGCTCGCGGTATTCCTGTTGACTAAATGCAGGCGCGCGTTCCTGTTGACTAGATGTGGGCATGAGCAGTTTTCCTCTCTCTGGTAAATGACGATTGCACGAGGCAATCAATTGGCTTTGTTTTTCTCAAAGGCGCCTTGAACCCGATCGTCCATTTGGCTAGGTAGGCAGCCCACTTCGACCCGTTCGAGGCGGTAGTCAGGTAACGCCAGCGGAGGCGTCAACCATCCACTCGGTCAGGCTCTTGCTGAAGCTGCGCGGGACGAGAAGGTCGCATTCGAATGCGCTCCTGCGCAGCAGCAGGACCGGCACGCGATGGAGGCCAGTCTGGACCGCCCGTCCCTCGCCAAGCGTCTCCCAATCCACCGCGACGCACCGCTCCAGCACATGTTTGAGGCCCCCGCCGGAGAGGCGCAACCGCACGCTGCCCTCGCCGAGCGGGAGCGCGCAACCGAGTTCCGGATCGACATAGGCATTAGGCGGCGGGCCGTCGCAAAGCAGCCAGAACCGGCGCGGCGCAATGCGAACGACGAGCCAGCCGTCATGACGCGCCGTATCGCCGACCTTGTTCGGCAGCGGCCCGCCTAGCATCCGGTGTAGTTCCGCCTCGAATTGCGCCATCTCGCCGTCCCAGCCCTCGAATTGGACGATCGCGCAGTCATAAGCCGCCGTCGCGAACCCCGCCATGTTCGAACCATCAGCCATGGAGCCGCTCTCCCTTCGGGTCGAGGAACATGGGCGAGACTACCCGAGCCCGTACCGTGTGGCCTTCGATCGGATAAGTGGCGACGATCTCGGCGCCCTCCTCTGCGGCATTCCGGGCAAGCAGTCCGAGCCCCACCCAGGCGTCAAGCGTGGGGCTGTAGGTCACCGAGGTAATGCGGCCGAGACCGTGGCCATGCATCGGCTCGCCAGGCCTGAACAGGATGGCGCCGCCGCGCAACTGCTTGCCCGGCTCGACGCAGCGCAGCCCGACCAGCCGCGGGCGCGCCGGGTCGCTGAAGGCCTCGCGGCGGCCAAGCACCTCGCCCACATAGCCGCTGCGCTTGCTCGCCATGCGGCTGAGCCCGAGGTCATCGAGCGTCGTCCTGCCGTCGATCTCCGGTCCCGCGACATGGCCCTTCTCGACGCGCAGAGCGCCCAGAGCCTCGACGCCGTAAGGCTTCAGGCCGAAAGGCGCGCCGACCTCCATCAGCCGGCACCACACATCCTTGCCCAGGGTCGCACCGACATAGATCTCGTAAGCCCGCTCGCCGGAAAAACTGAGGCGGATAACTCGCAGGGCCCTGTCGCGAAATTTCGTTTCGAGCAGCCCCATATGCGGCAACGCCTCGTTTGAGACGTCCAGATCGGGAAACACTGCAGCGAGGATATCACGGCTCTTCGGCCCGGCGACCGACATGGCTGCCCATTCGTCGGTAACCGAAGTCACCGAAACGCGCAGGGCCGGCCAGGCGGTGTCAAGCAGGAATTCCAGCCGGGACATCACGTCTGCGGCCTTCGCGGTCGATGTGGTCATGAAGAAGCGCCCCTCGCCGAGTCGGCTCGCGGTACCGTCGTCGAAGACGATGCCATCGTCGCGCAACATGACGCCGTAACGCGCCCGGCCGACCGGCAGCCTGGCAAAGCCGTTAACATAGACCCGGTCAAGGAATTCAGCGGCGTCCTTGCCCTGGACCTCAATCTTGCCGAGCGTGGAGATGTCCATCAGGCCGGCCGCCCCGCGCACCATTCGCATCTCCGCGACATAGGCTTCGTTTGCGTCGCGGCCGGAAGCACCATAGAACCACGGGCGCATCCAGAGGCCACTCTCCATCATCTGCGCGCCATTTGCGGCATGCCAGTGATGCATTGGTGTGCGCCGGATCGGCTTGTAATGATGGCCGATGCTGCGCCCGGCCAGTGCCCCAATGGCGACCGGGGTATAGGGCGGCCGGAAAGTTGTGGTGCCAACTTCCGGGACCGGCACGCCACGCAGGCCGGCCATGGCCGAGAGCGCATGCATATTGCTTGTCTTGCCCTGGTCGGCGCCCATGCCGAGTGTCGTGTAGCGTTTCAGATGCTCGACCGACTGGTATCCCTCGCGATGCGCCAGCGCGATGTCACTGGTGGTCACGTCCATCTGCAGGTCGACGAAGGCCTTGGCTTCGGTAATTTTGGACTCTTTTTCGGCCCGCTCTCCGGTTCGTTCCGCGAACCATGTCTTTTTCCCCGGTCGAGGGGAGAGAGTATGTTTCGGCTGCATGGCAGGGCTCCCATACTCTCCCCTCACGAAGTGGGAGTGGGGCGCCGAACGAAGTGAGGCGGAGAGGGGGCTCGGTCCCGCATTGATATCATTAAGATTGAGCCTGACCGGCGAACCGACTGATTTCGTTGCGCCGCAGTGCGCAGATGCCTCGGCCCCTGCACGATGCCCCTCCTCGATTGCCCCCGCTGTGGTCCAGGTTCCGGTGACTGCGCCGGCCACGAACTGCCCCGCTCCAAGTTTTCCGGGAACAAAGGCGCGAATGTCCTCGCGATAGACCGGCTTAACCCCCAGATGGGAGGTCAGATGCACCGTCGGCGACCAGCCGCCGGAGACCGCGACCAGATCGCACTCTACCGTGGCCGTACCGCCCGGCTCGGAAAGCGCAATAGCGTGCAGGGTATGACGTCCGAAAGCATTGGAAATCAGCGATTTCGCGCGGACGGTGATGCCCCGACGGCGCGCCTGTTCCAGAAGTTCATGTGTCGGTTCGGCGCGGCTGTCAGCTATCGTCACTTCCGCCCCGGCTGCGGCAACATCAAAGGCTGCGGAGTAGGCGCTGTCGTTATCGGCCGCAACGACCATTCGCGTACCCGCCAGTACCGCAAAGCGGTTCAGATAGGTCCGCGCCGCCGAGGCCAGCATGATGCCGGGCCGATCGTTGTTGGCGAAAGTGAGCGGCCGCTCGATCGACCCTGTCGCGTACACGATCGAATTCGCGCGCAAAAGCGCCAGCGTCTGGCGCGCCTCGCTTTTTGTCGGATCGGCGTTTCCTGAGCAGTACCGCTCTAAAAGGCCGAGCACATTGCCGTCATAGACGCCGAACGCGGTGGTGCGCGTCATTACCGATACATTCGGCATGTCGGCTAGCCGTGCGAATATTTGGGAAAGCCAAGCCCCGGCCTCGCCGTCCGCCGGCTCCGACAGAAGCCTAGCGCCGGCCACGAAATCCTGCTCGACGAGAACCACCCTAGCCCCCGCCTCCCCTGCAGCGAGCGCGGCCGAAAGTCCCGCCGGTCCGGCGCCGATCACTACGACGTCGGCGAAGAGATGACGGACTTCGTAGCGGTCAGGATCGGGCTTTTCGCCCGCGCGGCCGAGCCCCGCCGCCTTGCGAATAAAGTGTTCGTAGAACATCCAGGCCTGCCGCGTCGGCCCCATGAAGGTCTTGTAGTAGAAACCGGCTGACAGGAACGGCGAGAACAAGCCGTTGATACTTTGAACGTCGAGCTTGAGGGATGGCCAGCGGTTCTGGCTTTCGGCGACCAAGCCATCCGCTATCTCCACCGTGGTCGCCGGCACGTTCGGCTCGCGCCGCCCACCGGCGCCTAAAGTCACGAGCGCATTTGGCTCCTCGGGCCCGGCCGAATAGATGCCGCGCGGCCGGTGGTACTTGAAGCTGCGGCCGACAAGGCCGATTCCGTTCGCCAGCAGCGCCGAAGCAAGCGTATCGCCGCGGAAGCCGGCTAAAGCCCTGTCGTCAAAGGTGAAGTCGATCCGCTGCGACCGGTCGATCCGCCCGCCTTCGTGAAGCCGCCTCATGCGCGCACCTCCCTTGCGAAGCGGACCCAGGCGATCTCGTGGTTGCGTGTATCGCGTTCGACCACTAGCCATTGACGGCAGCCCATCACGTGCTGCCAGTACTCGCGATGCGGTCCGGCTGGGTTCTCGCGCACGAAGACGGAACAGTACCAGGCCTCGAAATCGGCGTCGTCGTGGGCAGGACGGACAAAGGACGCGTCGCCGCCATAGCGGAACTCGTCGTGGTCGCGCGGGCCGCAACAGGGGCATTCGATGCGCAGCATCCAAAAGTCTCCAACTATTGTAGCCAGGCGAACGGGCCAGTGCCGGCCTCGTCGATGGTTCGGCCGGTGCGGAACCGGTCGAGGCTGTAGGCGGCGGTGAGCGGATGGGGTGCGCCCGTGGCGAGGGTATGCGCGAAGCACCAGCCGGAGGCGGGTGTGGCCTTGAACCCGCCGTAGCACCAGCCGCCGTTGATATAGAGCCCGTCGATTGGCGTCGGGCAGATGATCGGGCTGGCGTCTGGCGTCATGTCCATCACCCCGCCCCAGTGGCGCAGGATGCGCAGCCGCGAGATACACGGCATCAGGGCGATTGCCGCCTCCGCGACCTCGCGCACGATGCCGAGATTGCCGCGTTGGGCATAGGAATTATAGCCGTCGAGGCCGCCGCCGAAGACCAGCCCGCCCTTGTCCGACTGGCTAACATAGAAATGGTCTCTGCCATAGGCGACGACTTGGTGGACGAGAGGCTTGATTGGTTCCGTCACGAAAGCCTGAAGAATATGGCTTTCGATCGGCAGTTCGAGGCCGGCTTTCCGGCCAAGCATCGAGGTGTGCCCCGCCACCGCAAGCCCAACCTTTCCGGCTCCGATCCGGCCCTTCGTCGTCTCAACCCCGACGATGCGCTCCCCGTCACGAACAAAACCCGTCACCTCGCAGCCCTGGATAATGTCCACGCCATGGGCGTCCGCGGCGCGCGCGTAGCCCCAGGCGACCGCGTCATGGCGCGCAGTGCCCGCCTGACGCAGAAAGATCGCGCCGCAAACCGGGAACCGCGCAGTCTCCGAAAAATCGAGATAGGGAACGAGCCGGCGCACCTCGTCGCCATCGAGCACTTGCGCGTCGATCCCGTTCAGACGCATGATATTGGCGCGCTGGCTGAAGCCGTCGAACTGGTCGGCCGAATGGGCAGTGATAAGCATGCCGCGCTGCGAGAACATGACGTTGAAATTCAGCGCCTGCGACAGGCCTTCCCAGAGCTTCATCGAGAATTTGTAGAACTGGGTGTTGCCGTCGAGCAGGTAGTTCGACCGGATGATCGTGGTGTTTCGACCGACGTTGCCGCCGCCGATATAGCCCTTCTCTAGCACGGCTACGTTGCGAATACCGTGGTTCTTGGCGAGATAGAAGGCGGTCGCCAGGCCGTGCCCGCCACCTCCGATGATCAGAACGTCATACGTGGACTTGGGCGAAGCGTCACGCCAAACCGGCCGCCAGCCGGTGTGCCCTTTCAAGGCTTGAGAGATTAGAGTGAAACCGGAATAGCGCATTGGCGAATCAACAATATTGAATTGAATTGGCGTCGTAAGTGGGATCGGCGCAACGGGTGCCCGTCAGATCGTCCTTGAACACAGTGGCGCCGGGAAGAAGAAGCCCAACGTTGAGTGAAGAAGCAGGAATGCGGCCGGACGTAGACTTGGGCGTGGTCAGTTCACCAAGATAGATGAGAATGTCTTGAGTCGCGCCGGTCCGGACAGCAACTTGGTCGCAACAGAAAAATCCGCCATTGGCAGGCGCGAGACGGACATCTTTGATCTTCACTTCACTTCACTTTGCGTTGATGGGGTTGATGCAGTTCGACCACTGCCCGTCAAACATGCGCCACATAGCGTTGGTTCACCAACATAAAGTCGCGAATGGTACCATCGCGTTTTCAGATGACAGACGACGTTGCCCCTTGGGATGCGGAACGTTTGAATTAGACTTCGTTGAAAGATTGAACACCACCCGATGCCAATGTGTCGATGAGTCGGGCTCTTGTGCATCGTCAGCTAGGTCGTGTGGACTCTTGGGATTTCCCATGGCTGAGCAAATCAGATTCAAGGCTGTCTTTTGGAGACAGCCATGGGTGTTCTCGAACGTCTGATTTTTCGTGACGACCAGTGGGAGCACATGTCGGCGCACATCATCGGCGACCAGCGGACGCGGGGTTCGTCGGGCCGCGACAATCGCATGTTCGTGGAAGCGGTGCTTTGGATCGTGCGCACGGGCTCGCCCTGGCGCGACCTGCCCGATGCGTTCGGGGATTGGAACAGCGTCTTCCGAAGTTTTCAGCCGCTGGAGCCACAAGGGCGTCTGGTGGCGCATCTTCGGCGATGTCGGACGATCCCGACTTCGAATATCTGATCGTCGATTCCACTATCATCCGCGCCCACCAGCACGCTTCGGGTGCCAAAAAAGGGGGTCTGAAGATCAGGGCCCTTGGCCGTTCGCGCGGTGGCCTGAGCACCAAGATCCACATGGCCGTCCGAGGCCTTGGGTGCCCGGTGCGCTTCACCCTAACCGCCGGCCAACGCGGCGACTGCCCGCAAGCATAGACCTTGATCGAGGGATTGCCCGCAAAGGTCGTTATGGGCGACGCCGCCTACGACGCCGACCCCTTGCGCCGGGAAATCGCAGACCCATCGCCGTCATTCCCAACAACCCGTCACGCGCGCGCAAATACCCAATCGACAAGCACCTTTATGCCCAGCACCATCTGATCGAATGCTGCTTCCCTAAGCTCAAGCAGTTCAGACGCGTCGCGACAATTCGACAAGACAGCCAGAAACTACCTCGCCGTCGTCACCATCGCCGCAACTGTGCTCTGGCTAAGGTAAGTGTCCACACGACCTAGGGCAGGACTCATTGATCCAGAAGATGAACGCTGCAGCGAAGGCGATTGCTGACAGGAATCTGTGCGCGCATCGGTCGTATCGAGTGAGTGTGGATGCGTCGCCAGTCCTTGAGGCGGGCGAACATGTTCTCGATCCTGTGGCGCTGCCTGTAGAGCAGCGGATCATAGCTGTGCTGGACACGGTGCTTGGCATGAGGCGGGATGCAGGGTGTGATGCCGTTGCCGATGAGCGCCTCGCGGAAGCCAGTGGAACTGTAGGCCCGATCGGGCAGCAGATGGCGGGCAGGTGGCAGTTCGTCGAGCGCGGCAGCGGCGGTTCTGTGATCGTTGGCCTGGCCTTCGCTCAGGTGCAGCAGCAACGGACGTCCCTGGTCTTCGCAAACCACCTGCAGCTTGGTGGTCAGACCGCCCCTGGTCCGTCCGATACATCGGGGTAGAGCCCCTTTTTGAACAGGCTGGCTGCCGTGCGATGCGCCTTGAGATGGGTGGCATCGATCATCAGCTTGTCTGTGCCGCCCCGGGCCGAGAGTTCGGCCAGAATGCGGTTGAACACACCCATCCGGCTCCAGCGAATGAACCGGTTGTAGATCGTCTTGTGCGGACCATAGGCGGCCGGCACATCCCGCCAGCGCAGCCCGTTACGGATCACGAACAGAATCCCGCTCAGCACCCGTCGGTCATCGACCCTTGGTACCCCCGTGCGAACGTGGAAAGAATGGCTCGATCCGTCGGCGACAGCAGTAACAAATCACCATGGTGGCCACCTCCAGCCACCTTGAATCATCATCGCTCATTCAATTCAACAATTTAATGGGTCCTGACCCTAGCCCGTCCTATTCATGAGCCTTGTGGTTCGAGCGCCGCTGAGCCGTTCGGTCATGCAGGTGTGACTAGATCGCGGCCAACTGCCGGCATGGGCTTGTTGCATAAACCAAGTGTCAGGAATTTCGGCATAGACGCGGTGGCGCGAACACGACTGCTGTCAGCCATCGTTTTCGACTCCGGCTCATCGCGCACGCGGTCTGGCTCTTTTTGGTTTCCATTGAGCCTACGCCTGGTCGAAGAAATTGCTGCTGGAGCGGGATCGTGGTCTCCTATGAGACGATCCGCCGCTGGGCAAAGAAGTTCGGGCCGGGCCGACTGCGTTGTATTCATCCGGTCTGGGCCGCGGCGGGGTGCGGTCTGTGTTAAGCTGCAGCGATGGAGATCGACACCGACAAGATCGATGATGCGGTCCTGGCACTGCTTTGGCTGACCCTGCACAATGAACGGTGCGCCTGGAAGGGCTTTGACTGGGACGTGACGGATCGACTTCACCGGAAGGGACTGATCGCCGACCCGGTCAACAAGGCAAAATCCTTGGTGTTGACGGACGAGGGTCTTCGGCGCTCGGAGGAACTGTTTCGCGCGCTGTTTACGCGGCCGACGCCATGAGCGCCCGAGCGGGCCGCCAGTTCCAAGGCAGCAGGCCCTCGAGTCGTGTGATCGGCGTGTCGGCGATGCGGGAGAGGACGTCGGCAAGCCAGGCCTGGGGGTCAATATCGTTGAGCTTGGCGGTGTTGATCAGCGTCGCCATGAAGGCAGCCCGATCGGCACCTCGATCGGAGCCCGCGAACAACCAAGCTTTGCGGTTATGCATACCTTTTCATAACAGGAATTATGCTCAGGCCCGGATTATGCGCAGTTGGCCGAGGCGGATGTGGGCCAGTCGCCGTTTCCACCTCGGTGACCTTGACATAATCAGAGGGCTTCGAGGAAGCGCATCAAATTGTCGGGCGGTCGGTAGCGTCCAAGCCTGGCCTCCTGGGGCTGCAACTTCCCGAGCGCCAGCTCTTTCATGGATAGATCGGCCTCCACATACATGTGCGTGGTCGCGGTGTCTTCATGCCCCAACCAAAGCGCGATGACGGTGATGTCGACACCGGACTGCAGCAGATGCATTGCTGTCGTGTGCCGGATCACATGGGGCGAGATCAAGCGGCCAGCGAGAGAGGGAAAATGGCGCCGTGCTGCAGCGACGGCGAGATCCAGCCGTTGCGTGACGTTGGAGCGGGTCATCTTCGCGCCTGCGCGGTTTGGCAGCAGGAAGCCGTCCTGCGCGTTTGCTCCCAGCGATCGCTGCCATCGCCGAACAAGGGCGGCTGTCGGGCGCCATAAGGGAACGCACCGCTCCTTGCGCCCCTTGCCATGCAGGTGCACGGCGGGCTGGCCTTCAAGAACAATATCGCGGCAGCGGATTCCGATGATCTCGGAGACGCGTGCGCCGGTGTTGTACATGAGACTGAACAGCACCCGATCCCGCCGCCCCGCCCATGTCGCATCGTCGGGAGCGTCGAGGATGGCCTGGATCTCCGATCGCGTCAGGAAGCCGATCAGCGGGCGATCGGCCCTCTTCATCGGAATGGCGAGCGCCTGCTCTATGATCCCGAGGGCGTCAAGATCATGATGTCCCGCGTATTTGAGGAATGTTCGCAGCGCGGCAAGCCGCGCGTTCCGGCTCCGTACGCTGTTGCCGCGAACCTTCTCCAGATGGTCGAGGAAATCGAGCAGCAGTCGCGCGTTCAGATCGGTGAGCGCGAGTTTGCTCGGAGGCTTGCCGATTGACGTCTCGGCAAACGCCAGAAGCAGTCGGAACGTATCGCGGTAAGCCGCGATGGTCCGCGGGCTGACGGCGCGATGTTGGCCCAGATGCTCGACGAAGAAGCGCTGCACCAGCGCGGCGAACGACGGTGTTGTCTGCTCACCCATGACAGCGCTCCTCCGCCGCAAATGCTTCGAAGCGATCGCCGGCCGCGACCATCAGGTCGGGAATGCCGGTCAGGTACCAATAGGTATCGGAGACCTTGGCATGGCCGACATAGGTGGCCAGCGCGGCGATGGCATTGTCGATATCCGCGCCTTCGTTCTGCCAGCGCTGCACTCGCCGGCAGATGAAGGTGTGGCGCAGATCGTGAATGCGAACCTCGTCATAGGCCCCACGAGCAACAATATTTGCGTCCCGACGCAACTGCTGAAATGT
The DNA here is from genome assembly GCF_055901555.1 of Mesorhizobium sp. WSM4821. Taxonomy (NCBI): domain Bacteria; kingdom Pseudomonadati; phylum Pseudomonadota; class Alphaproteobacteria; order Hyphomicrobiales; family Phyllobacteriaceae; genus Mesorhizobium; species Mesorhizobium sp. WSM4821. The sequence goes on from NZ_CM148371.1 coordinate 139,828, forward strand.
CCAATGGACCTGACGCTTGGACGGCACTTGCCCTGAGGCGCCGACGAAGAAAGATGCATCCGACTCGGCCGGAGCGGAGCGGGCGCGGATTGCCACATAGCGCGAGAGCGCAGCGGCGACGCTGGCATCAAATGGTACGTGCCTTGACTTGGTGAACTTGGTCATGCGCACGGTCAGACATCGGCCGGCAATGTCGACGTCGCCGCATCGGAGCTTGAGTGCCTCGGAAATCCGCAATCCCGTGGCTGCGATCAGCCCCAACATGGTCTCGTATGTTGCCGGTCGAATGGAGTGTTGCGGCTGCAGCCGCCGCGCCGCCTGCAGCAGAGCGACGATCTCCTGGTCGGTGTAGATATGTGGCGTCCGGCGCTGGTGCGCTTTGCCGAATATGCTGCTTACGGGAAGCTCGTTCCGTGGGTCGAGACGTCTCTCATGCTCGGCAAAGGGCCGCAGCACTTCGAGGCGGCGCACCCAGGAGGTTGGCGTCGCGTTCCGCGCCTCCCCCTGAACCCAAGCGACCACGAGCGTCGTCGTCAGCGGGCCGCGATGGCCGGACAGATCGGCGAAGCGAGCGAACGACCGCAGCATTATGCCAGAGGTCTCGAGCGAGAATCCAAGGCGACGTCGCTCCACAAGATAGGCGTCGATCCGCGCCTGCATGGTCAGCGACCGGCTCATGCCACACTCCCCGGCCACGGCATAGCGACCGCCGCGAGCCGCTGAAGGTCGACCTTCGTGTAGATCATGGAGGTGTCGATGCTCCGATGGCGCAGGATATCGGCGATCTGCTTCATGGGCACACCAGCGTTCAGCATGCGGCTGGCGACGCTGTGCCGGAGGATATGAACGCGTGTCTGAGACCAGCCGCAACGTTTGTAGGCGGCGAAAACGGCGCGCCTTACAACGTCTTTTTGGATCGGCAGGTCATAGGGCGCGACGTGGCGTACGAATATTGCGCGGTTCGTGCTCGGTGGACGTTCATGCCGCAGATACGCAGCGATCGCGTCACCCGTCTCGGGCGGCAAGGGAAGGACGTCGAAACGCCGGCCCTTTGACCGGGAAATGCGGATCGTACCCTGCCGCCAATCGATGTCGCCGAGCTGCAGTTGCACAACCTCACTGGTTCGGAGCCCAAGATCGGTCAGGCACCGGACCATGGCGTAGGCCCTCCGGCGCGACGGGAAATCCTTGTCGAATGAAGCGAGCAGAATCTCAATCTGCGTGTCGGAAAGCACATCCGGTAAGCTGCTCAGCCGCCAGCATGCAACGCGAGGGATTGCGCCGAGTAGATGCTGAACGTCGTCGCCCATCATCTGCCGAAACCGGAGATAGCAGCTGATCGCACCCCCAACAATGCGAATGGTGGCGGTCGTCCAGCCCTGCAGTTCGCCGAGGATGAAGCGTCTCACACGCGCCGGCTCAAGGCCGGCGATAGAGATCTCCCCTTCCGGAAACTGTTCCTCAAGAAAGCGTCGAAGAATCCGCTCGCGCCTCGCTCGTGTGCTGACGGCTAACCCGCCGACATCGCGCATGTAGGCCCGGAATGCCGCCAATTCCCCGCCATGTGTGGTGTGTGCGGTAGCTGCGGGAATGGCGCCTTCGGCACGCAGCACTGCAAGCAAATGCGTGATGGCCGCCCTGAGTTCGTGCGGCAAGCGACGGGCCGGATAAGGGCAGTCACAGACGGGAAGATGCTCGCTGATAAACCGAACTCGCGCGGCTTCGCCTATGGACTCTAACGCGAGCCGTTCGGTCGAGATCCAGTGGGCGAAATGGGCAATGCAGCACAGATAAACACGTGCGGTGCTGGGCGCATAGCGGGCACGGCCCAGGTGCTCAAGATAGCGCTCCGAGAATGGCCCCAACGGGCTGTTCTCAAGCCACTGACGGGGCGCCGGCTGCAGTTTGATTTGGTTCATGACGATCTCCTCTACGGTTGGCGCGCAGAGGAGATCAGGATTATGTAAACCTACGGTCGCCCGGCCTGCTGGGGATGCCCGGCATCCGCTCGCATCCCAAACGTCGCGCACACAAACTGCGCATAATCCGGGCCTGAGCATAATTTCTGCCGAGAGCAAAACCACGCAGCGCGCGTTCGGCCGCGTTGTTAGTGAGGCAAATCCGGCCATCGCCGAGGAAGGTCGTGAACCCTTCCCAGCGCTTCAGCATATAGTCGATTGGCTCGGCGACCGGAGAGCTGCGCGACAGTCTTGCCCGCTCTGCCCGCATCCAGGCCTCAAGTTCGGTGGCGAGAAGACGGCTTTCCTGCCGGCGTCGCTCCAGACGTTCGTGGGGGACGAGTCCGTTGATGTCGCGCTCGATATCGAACAGGGCGTCGACGCGTTTGACCGCCTCAAGCGCGATCGGCGAGATCGGCGCGGCGTCCTTGCCACGCTTGGCATTCGTTGCGATGTCGGCAAGCACGAAGAACTTGCGGCGCGCATGCGCCCAGCACAGCGCCTGGGTCAGCGGACCGGGATCACGGTCCACCTTGAAGAGCGGATTGTAGCCGCCATAGGCATCGGCCTGCAGAATGCCGGTGAAGCTCCGCAAATGACGCTCGGGATGTTCCTGCCGCCGATCGCGCGAGGCATAGTAGAGCGCCGCCGGCGGCGATGTTCCGCCGAACGGCCGGTCATCCCTGACGTAGGTCCAGATGCGACCGGTATCGGTCTTGCCGCGGGCCAGGATCGGCACGGTCGTGTCATCGGCATGTAGGCGGTCAGCGGCAAGCACATGGGCCTCGATCAGCGCATGCACCGGCTTGAGCGCCGCGGCACAAGCTCCGACCTGGTCGGCCAGTGTGGAAAGGCTGAGGTCGATGCCCTCGCGGGCATAGCGCTCGCTCTGCCGGTTCAGCGGCTGGTGCTGGGCGAACTTCTCGAACAGGATCATCGCCAAAAGGTTCGGCCCGGCAAAGCCGCGCGGCGTCACATGGAAGGGCGCCGGCGGCTGCGAGATCTTCTCGCATTCGCGGCAAGAGAACTTCTCGCGCACGGTCTGGATCACCTTCCACTGGCGCGGGATCACCTCCAGCGTCTCGGTAACGTCCTCGCCAAGCTTGGCCAGCTTGCCCGAACCGCAACACGGGCAGTTCGCCGGCGCGGCTATGACCACGCGCTCACGCGGCAGATGTTCGGGGAAAGGCTTGCGCGACGGTCGCTTGCGCTCGAACGCCCTGACCGTCGAGGAGCGTGCCGTCAGTTCCGCCGCCAATTCGTCCTGGCTGGCGTCGGCTTCCAGTTCCTCAAGCTGCAACTCCATCTGTTCGAGAAGCCGCGCCTTGCGCTCCGAGCGGCTGCCATGGATCTCGCGCTTCAGCTTCTCGATCTCCAGCCTGAGCCGGGCGATCAGCGCATCCGAGTGCGAGTTCACGGCTTGCGCGCGGGCGGCGACTGCTTGCGCCTCCCGGCGGGCGGCACGCTCGGCGAGGATCATCGCGTGCGCACTGGCAAGATCACCAGGAAGCTGATCGGCCGCATCGGTCATGGCGCGATGGAATCATATTCGCTCCCGCCATGCCAGCGGTTTTGCTCATCCCGCCGAGCTTGGACGCCAGGTTTTTTGCGGCATTCGCCAGTCGATGCCTTCGAGCAGATAGCCAAGCTGAGCGGGCGTGATCACCACCGTGCCGTCGGCCGCCGAGGGCCAGATGAAGCGGCCGCGCTCGAGCTTCTTCGTAAACAGGCATGCACCCTGGCCGTCGTGCCAGATCACCTTGATCAGCCCTCCCTGCCGCCCGCGGAAACAGAACAAATGACCGCTGTGCGGATCGCGCTTCAGTGTCTCCTGCACCATCAGCGACAGGCCGGGGAAGCCCTTGCGCATATCCGTATAGCCAGTGGCGAGCCACACCTTCACACCGCTCGGGATCGAGATCATCGCCGCTCCAGCACATCCAGGATCCGGCCGAGCGCCTCGCTATCGATATCACTCTCGACCCGCAGGCGGCGGGCGCCGCCAAGCTCGATCGTCACCATGCTGCTCTTCTTGCGCGGTCGGGAGATCGGCGGTGGCTGCGCAGGCGCAGGTGGCGCTGGCAGTGCCTCGACGACCTCCACGGGAACGAGCTGCGGCACGAACGGCGCGGAGATCTGGCAGAGCTCCTTGCGCCACCGGAAAAGCTGGCTCACATGGATGCCAGCCGATCGCGCAATCTCGGAAACACTGGCCCCAAGCTCAAACGTCGCGGCGACCAGCCGCTCCTTCTCCTCGCGAGACCAGCGCCGGCGCCGCTCGACCGACGTGATCACTTCGATCTGATGCTTCGTCACAGGGCTACTCCTAGTGCTTGCACTAGGACTTGCAGCCTTCAGCCTACCTCAGCAAGGCGGCCGTCACCGTCTTCCGATTACCCACATCGTCGGCTTGATCCAATGGAGATGCCGAAGGCGATGTCGTGCAAGCGGGTCATGCCGCGCCAGACGACCATGTTGCCAGGAGGCGGATCATGGTTGCGGGCGAGATAGCCACCAAGCATGGCGATTTGCAGCAGGTAAGCGGCGAGCGTGGGCCGTTGGAGGCGCGGTCGCATTCGGGACGCGTCGATCCGGTCGAGCGCAGTGATCTCGGCGAAGGTGAGAACGCTGTCGGGCGCGGCGTCTGGCTTGGCGCGCGCCGACATAGTGACGAAGAATATGCGCCAGCTGACCACCGCGATGAGGGCGAGGAACTTCGCCAGCCTCTCGGCGGTCTCGAGCCTAGCCTCCTCGGCACGGCAGCCGGACTTCATGACCTTGTGGAACACCTCCGCCTTCCAGCGCAGGGCGTACCAGCCGAGCTTCTCGACCGCCACGGAGAGATCTTCGACCGGCAGGTTGGTCACCAGCTTCCAGTCGATCGGCTCGCGGCCGGGCGGCGGATTCTCTTCGAGGGCGTGGATGTAAGTCAGAACCTGCGGACTGTAGCGCTTCTGCTTGCCCACCGGCGGCAAGGTGTTGATGGCGGCGAACTTCACCTGCAGCCAGGTCGTCTCGTCCTGATCGACCGTAATGCGATGACGTCCCGCCCAAGGCGCCGCCGCAAGTTGGGCAAAGACGCGATGAGCAGGATCGTGTGGGGCAGCATCGGCAGGCCGCTCTGCCAGCCTGTTCGTCTGCACCCGCACGAGGAAGCTGGTACCAAGGTCCTGCGCGGTGCAATAGAGCTCGTAGATGTCGCTCTCCCGGTCACCCACATGCACGCAGCGCTCGGGCGCGCCAACGAGCGCGATGGACTGGCGCAGGTTCTCCAGCCAGCGGTAGCTCTCCTTCGTCTCGATCGGCACGCGCGTGGGATTGATGTGCCGCTTGAGCGCGAGCGTTCCCTTGAACTTCGTTCGTGTCCAGAACTTCGCCGCCGTCAGACCGAGGGGTGTGCCGGTGAGGGTGACGGCCAGGCTTGAATGCATCAGCACCCCGCACAAGGTCAGCACGTTGGGCTGCCCGGCCTTGTAGCGCCCGGCGTTGATGGTTTTGGTGAAGCCGATTTTGCCCGGCTGCGCGCGGCTGTAGATAAATTCGGTCGTGTCCTGCAGGATAAGGATCGGACCTTCGCTCGCCGCAACGCGCGCCGCGGTCGCAGCGAAATGGCCAGCGAGAACGCTATGTTCTGTCACACGCGGGTTGTCAAAGAAGCGGTAGGCCGCCTTCGCCGCCGCCCAGTCGCCGCAGGCCGCCGGGATTGGCTTGCCCGGCGCAGCTGACATCTGATCCAGCAACCGTTGCAGCCGACGGGCCAGACGCTTGTCGGGAAGGGCCGCCGCAGAAAGCTCTTCCTCCTGCCAAGCGGCTTCGCTGCTGCTGGTCTTGTCTCGCATCCCTGACGCCTCCGTGATTCGGCGTCACGGACAGAATCACGGCAGATTCATACGAGGCAATAGGCCCGCCGACGATGTGGGTAATCGGAAGCGTCACCGTGGGGATACACTGCGTCGCAAGCAGGCGCGCCGCGATGAAATCTGGCACGCGGACAAGTCGTCGTCACCATCGCCGGCCGCGAGCACTGGCTGTGGCGGGCTGTCGATCAGGACGGATATGTGCTCGACGAGATCGTTCAACAGCCGTGTCAGCAATCGATTGGTGGCTTTGGTATTGCGCCGGTTCTGGAACCACCGATCCGATACAGGCTTGAGCGACCGGGCCGAGAATTCCCACGTGCCGCTGCGAAAACGAGAGCGGATGATGCAGGGCTTTCGATCGCCGGGAGGCCTTCAGCGCTTCGTGTCAATCTTATCTTAGCCCTCAGAACTCTCTTTGTCCCGCAAATCTGAACGAGCCGCATTTCAGATCCACTTCTCCGCCTCAATGCCACGGCCAAAGGAAGGCCGTTGCTGGTTCGCTCGCCTAGATTCAGCCGCAGCTCTGCATTCCTCCGACCAGTCACACAACCTGACAAGCCCTTCCAGACACCATCGGCTGCATGGCTGGCCGAGACAGGTTTAAAAAAATGACCTACATTGTCCTATCCCCTGCCGTCGTACACAGCTATTGGATCACCGAGGCTGCCCGGTAACGGTTCTTGACCGAGTCCAGGCCGATCCGAGGCTTCCACTACACTCCCCCTCTGAAACCCGATGGGTGCATCGGTAAATGCGTCGGCATGGCTACGTCCTAGGGGGTTGTATACAGAGTGGCGGAGCTCCTTCGGAACAGACTGCGCCAAACCGTAAATCGCTCCCTGTACTATCCCGCTACCCCCCACATCTTGAATGGTCATCGGAATTCCTGCCGTCACACACATATCACGCGCGCGGCGGGCCTTTGTCAGGCCTCCCACTCTCGAGATCTTAATATTGATCAAATCCGCTGCACTATCGGCGATAATTCGCATCACCATCTCAGGCGAGTCAACTATTTCGTCGAGGATCATTGGATGATCCGTCCGACATCTCACCGCGAGACAGTCCTCGTAGGAATAACAAGGCTGCTCTATATAGACGTCAAGATCACGAATTTGTCGCATTACTCGCAGGGCCTGATCCCGTGTCCAACCGCGATTGCAGTCGGCGTAGTATTCCTCACCGGGTTGGGCATGTTCGAAAATTGCCCGTATCCTTGACACATCTTCCGCGACATCTCCGCCCAGCTTTAACGACATACGCCGATATCCTTTCTCACGGAAGGCCGCCGTCTCTGCCAACATCTCTTCAATCGACCCTACCTTAGGGTCGCACATCAGATCTAAGCCACCTTCGAACCGTCCGCCGAGAAGATCGCACAGCGGCATTCCCGTTGCTTTGCCGAGGATGTCCCAACAGGCCATGTCGATTGGTGATTTTCCATATGGGTGACCAAACAAGAAATGGTCCATCAGATAGTTGATTCGATCGAGCTGGAGCGGATTTTCTCCAATGAGGTGAGGAGCTAATTCGCCAATAGCTGCTATGGCGCCCTTTGCGAACGCCGGCAGATAGTTCCCTCCCATAGTTAGGACTTCGCCCCATCCGACGATCGCAGCGTCAGTCTCGATTGCTACAACGGTCCTTTCGAAAGATCTCCAGATCCGACCACGCGATAGGGTGTAGCCTTGTAGAGAAGGCGTCACAATTCCAAACACTGATATGCGAGTTATTTTCATTAGGAATTAGCCCTTGTTATCTCGCCTGGCTCGCGAACTGCGCGCAGAGGCATGATTCGTTGTAGCGCAATCCGCATGCCGGAGCATGTACCAGCTAAGCGGCAGACCGACTGACCTAAACCTCAGCTACAGCTGACATTCCTCCACCTCACATATGCGCTCCAGCCTGAAACAATAGAACGTCCGACGCTGAAAAATGGGCATTCACGGGTTGTCCCGCTACAAATCCCGGAGTTCCCCCGACATTCTTGCTGATTGCCAGCAATCTGCCCTTTCCTGGAAGTTCGACGACCACATGCATGTCGGCGCCCAGCAGAGCCACGTCGAGTACGACACCCTCTAGTACATTGCATTCTGCGTTTTGAGCTACGTCACTCGCTGCCCCGCCCGAGAGCGCGATGTTTTCCGGCCTAACGCATAGATCGGCATGGTGGTGTTGATTGGATAGCGGAGTGCTTGCGTGGATCTCAATTCCTTCGCTTGTGACATAGATGCTCACGCCCTCACTCGATCTGCCGCGCCTTGATCCATGAAACCAGTTGGACCTCCCCACGAACTCGGCGACGAATTTGTCGGCGGGCTCCGCGTATATCTGCGCCGGCGTTCCACGCTGAACGATTCCCCCCCCCCGCATGACGACGACTTCGTCGCCCAAGCTGAGAGCTTCCTCCTGATCGTGGGTGACAACTATGGTAGTCGCGCCGACCGACCGAAGGATCTCCTTCAACTCAATGCGCAGTTCTAGGCGAAGCTTCGCATCAAGTGCAGATAAAGGCTCATCCAGAAGAACAATCTGGGGGTCGGTTGCAAGCGCTCGCGCAAGCGCGACGCGCTGCTGTTGTCCGCCGCTTAGCTGGCTCGGATATCTGGCCTCCATGCCGGCCAACTGAACAAGTGACATCATCTGTTTGACCCGAGAGGGTATCTCGGATTTCGGCGTTCCGCGATATCGCATTCCGTAGGCGACATTCTGAGCCACGGTCATATGAGGGAACAGCGCGTAATCTTGGAATAGTAGCCCGACGTTGCGTTCATAGGGCCTCAAATGGCCAACATCGTCGCCTGAGATTTTCACGATCCCCCTGTCGGGCAGTGTGAAACCCGCAATGATGCGGAGAGTAGTCGTCTTGCCGCAGCCGCTAGGCCCCAAAAGAGAAAGCACTTTTCCCTTCTCGATTTGCAAAGACACGGCATCGACCGCGGTGAACTCTCCGTACTTTTTAGTGACGTCTTTCAGTTCTAGAACACTCATTCGATCAAGCCTTATTGATGCCAAGCCCAATTGCTCTCTCAAGGTCAATTACGCGGTCAAGTACGAAAAGTACAGCTAAGGTCATTCCCATTAAGAGGACTGCTGCCGCAGCGATTGTGAGATCCATCTTCGACCTCATTAAGCTGATTAATGCAACTGGCAGCGTATAGGTATTGTAGTCACTTAGAAATATACTGATGGCGACGTCTTCCATAGAGAACGCAAATGCAAAAATCGCACCAGCGGAAATGCCGCTCTTGGCAAGAGGCAAAGTGATCGTGAAAAATGTCTGTCGCGCGTTAGCGCCGAGGCTCAAGGCGGCCTCGCCTAGCGTTTCGCTTATGCCAGTAAGCCCAACCAGTGTCATCCTTATGGTGTATGGTAGGGCGATGATTAAATGCGCGGCAAGCAGTCTGGCGAAGGTCGGGAGGAAGTCAAATACAGAGAAGACTATAAGTAAGGCGAACCCAACGATCACCCCGGGTATTACAAGAGGTGACAAAAATATACTGGTTGTCACGTCCCGCGATCGCGGAGGCATTCGGCTGATCGCCACCGCCGCCGATGTGCCAATCGCCGTTGCAAGGAACGCCGTTGCAATCGCAAGCAGCAAGCTCGTCCGGAACCCAGACCACAAGTTACCATCATTGAAAAGCCGGTCGAACCATTTCATCGAAAGGCTCGGAGGAGGAAATGAGCCCAGGAAATCGCGCCCGTCGAACGCCATCGACACGGTAATAATCACCGGGAAAAGAAGGAATATTGCGGTTCCTGTGATAATCGCCTTTACGTACAAAACAAGCAGGGCATCTGCATTTCTCTTGCTGAGCATTCTTTCACTGCCGATCAAATGAAGTAGCGATTCTAGACATGACGAAAATTAGGAGGAACGAAAGAGCCAACATAATAATCGAGATTGCCGCTCCACTCGGATAATTCGCAACTTCGCCGAAGCGGCTGTAGATAAGATTTGATATAAATAGCACGCGCCCTCGGCCCAAGATCAAAGGGATAACGAAGGCGCTCACGCCAATCGTCATCGATACCAGAAACGCAGAGACAAGTCCGCGGATGCACAATGGCAACGTTATCGTGATATGCGTCTTGGCTGCTGATGCGCCAAGGGACTGAGCCGCTTCTGCGAGGCGCGGGTTGAGATTCTGTATCGCCCCGACCAAAACCAGGATCGACATTGGTATTGCGTAGTGGAGCAACCCCGCGATGACCACGAAATCAATGTACAGATGGCCATTGGTATTTATCCCTGCGGCGGACATGATCCGCGCGAATGTTCCGACGGAGCCGAAGGTCAAATCAATCGAATAGACACGAACCAGGGCGCTCAGGAACATCAGCCCAATGAGAGTTGAAATCGCCGCCTTTCTGACTAGCGGCGATGCACTCCTTGCAACCCAATATGCTATCGGAAAGGCTATGAGGACGGCCAGAGCTGCGGCGATGAAGGCCAGGAGATAAGTCTGAATAAAGTATCGCGCATAAACCGGGAGAATGAGTTCGGTATAGTTTTCGGTGGTAAGCGGAGCTCCTTCCTTCGAGCCAATCCGCCCGGGCTCGAAGATGCGAAAGCTCTGATCAAACACCGCCAACATCGGCAGCACAAGGAATAGGAAAAATGATGCCACTGCGGGGAATAGCAGTACCGTTTGAGATCTCCTGCTCCTCATCCACTCTCTCCGGCTTTGAGTTCTTTTCTGGCAGCGCTTTTTTTCTTAGAGAAGCGGCATGATCTCCTGCTCCCATCGCTTCATCCAAGCATCAGCCTGTTCGGAAACATAAGCCCAGTCTGGAATGTAGATATATCGGTCCATTTCCTCGCTGTTGAAAACCATAGGCCTCACTTCGTCCGACGTTTTCGCCTTTATATTGACGGGGACGCCCGAAATGACGCGATTGAACTCCTCGTTGTTTTCCGGGTTGATCGCAAAGTTGGCGAATTTTAACGCCGCGTCAGCATTCCTTCCTTTGAGTACGCACCATCCCTCCTGGTAGAGGAACGTCTGAAATCCTGACGCCGGATCCATTTTGGAAAGATATTTGATCTTGAAGTCTTGAGCCAACTTAAGGACACCGGTACCGGCTGCAAAGCTTATGCAAGTTTCGCCGGAGCTGATGGAATTCCCGATATCAGTATCACCGAAAGCCACTCTGCCGATATTTCCGCTACGCGCCAGCTCTTTCACGAAGTCCCAAGCCGGCTCCATGTTCCGCTCGTCACCACCTCTGTGAAGTGCAAGCGCAACCATCTGCAGGTTCGAGTTGTTGCTTGGTGCCGGAAAACAAATTTTCCCTGCCAGCCTAGGGTCCAAGAGGTCATCAATCTTGGTGATCTCAAATGGAGCATTATCCTCTCGATAGAACCAGAAGATCGACGATATGCTACGGGGTATGTTTATGACATTCCCCGCATCATCCTTGATCAGCAGCTTTTTCGGGACATCAGCCAAATTCGGTACCTTCTCCGCGGTGACCGGCTCTGCCCAGCCTTCCCGCGCGATTGCTTGCATCGAAAGATCCCACCCCGCCACAAGGTCTATGCCAGGGTTCGGCCAGGTAGCCTTGATCTTGGGCAGAATAAGTGCGGCCCCGCCGGCATACAGTTGCCAGTTTATTTGGATATCAGACTGTTTGTCCGCGATTTTCTTCATCTCGTCGCTGTAACTTCCGCCCCATTCTGTGGCCGTGATTGTGTCGGCGGCATACGCCCTGTCTACCATCAACGAGCCCAGAGTGCCTATGGCCGTAATCGCCGCTGCATCTTTCAGCAATTTGCGTCGTGATACCGGATTCTTAAACATGTCATTGTTCCCCTTTTGTTACTTTGGTCGTGGTGGAATGAAAGCGCCGCCACACCCGATTGAAAAGTATAATTTTTATATTGCGGCCATCTGGAATTCTGATAACCAAAATTGGCTCCCCCCCACACAAGCAGTTCATCCGACCAGCCGGGTAGCGATTGTCTCGTGAGAATGAGCCTGGGTGTCTTCAATCCTTCCAGCAGCCCGTCCTGCCGCGCCTGCATGGTGAAGGCAGCGGCGAGCGTCAAAGATTTGGCGACCGTCGCAGAGTGGGCACGCGGCCTTCCATCCACCCTGCCGCACGAGAGCCTGGGGAGGTTCCTTGCCTATCCGTTATGTCAGACAGGACTGGCGCGGGCAGTCTTCCGCATCGCGCGGTACAGCCGGGTACACTCGTTCCACAATATGGCCCGGGCCTCCGGTATCGCCTATCACCGTGGCAAGCATGTCATGGCCCTCGATCGGTTCGCGAATGCGCGCCTCGAAATGCCCCCGGCTCACCTCGCCAACCTTGAGCCCGTAAGCGAGTAGGATTCCGCGGATGCTGAGCTCAACGTCAAGTAGCTGGGCCTGCAACAGCTTCCGGCCGACCAACAGTGCGCGTACCTCCTGGGCATCTGCAGACTTGGTGTGCACAGGACGCAGCAACTGTGCGATCCCGGGGAGACCCGCCTTCCTGGCTGCGCGGAGCGCCGGCCCGTTACGGCATCTAAAACAGCTTATGGTGCTGCGATGCCGGCGCATTGGTGTTGGCGCTACGCCGGCATCGCAATGCTGGACAGTCAGTAATTTACCAGCAGGTCACGGGGCATGCTGCTCAGCGACTTGGCGCCGTTCTCGGTCACTCGGACAGTCTCACTGAAGATGTAGCCGTCATCCTTCTCAAAAATGCCGATGAGGACGTGGAAGGTCATGTTGGGTTCAATCACGGTGTCGTCGTCCTCTTGGAAGCTGATTCCGCTGTCGACCCAACCAAGGCCGATGGAGTAGCCGCTCCTGGATTCCTTACGCACGCCGTATGGTTTAAAGGCGCGCTGGAATGCTTGCGAAACTTCAGAGCACTTAACTCCCGGCCGTAGCGTTTCGACCTGCGCGAGGAAGCCGTCGAGGGCGGCTTGATGCAGGTGCCGGGCCCGAGCCGTTGGCTCGCCCAAAAAAACCGTCCGTGACAGGGCGCAGGCATAACGGTGTCGAAAGGCGCCAATCTCGAAATTAGTCTGACAGCCCATTTTATAGCTCGCGTCGGACCACTTAAGATGCGGTGCGTTGGCGGGAGAACCAACCGGCATGGTTGGAAAGGCGCAAACACCCCCGGGAATTTCCGGTGTGCCTTTGACCAAAGCATGCGTGACGGCAGCCCCTACGTCGCATTCGCGCGCCCCAGCAGCGATCTCGAGCCGGCCCACCTGCATGGCCCTATCCACGATCTTTCCGGCCTGTTCCATGTAGGCAAGCTCAGCTGGTGATTTTACCCTCTTGAGCTTAGAAATCATGCCATCAGCGTCGATGAACTTCGAGGAGTCCAAGCTGTTTCCGAGGGCGGCATGGTCCTTTACTCCAAACGTTTTGGCCGTCAGTTCGACCCCGATGCGGCTCGACTTGGTGCGCTCGCGGATCAGATCGGCAATCGGCTGCCATGCCGTCCGCTGGCTCGACCCAATGTACTTCTCGGGATAACTGAGGATGCGCGATTCCGATAAGTACGAGGTGGGCGTTGCGCACAAAGTGTCGATTTCGCGCAAAATCAGCCACGGATCTTCATCGTCTTGACACACGAGAGCGAGCTGCGGAACGTACTCCGAGTACCCGTCATAGCCGGTGAGATAGTTCATATTATTTTCGTTCATGACAAGCAGCGCATCCATACCGTTCGCCGCCATTTGCTGTCGCAGCCGAGCAGTGCGCTCGCGGTATTCCTGTTGACTAAATGCAGGCGCGCGTTCCTGTTGACTAGATGTGGGCATGAGCAGTTTTCCTCTCTCTGGTAAATGACGATTGCACGAGGCAATCAATTGGCTTTGTTTTTCTCAAAGGCGCCTTGAACCCGATCGTCCATTTGGCTAGGTAGGCAGCCCACTTCGACCCGTTCGAGGCGGTAGTCAGGTAACGCCAGCGGAGGCGTCAACCATCCACTCGGTCAGGCTCTTGCTGAAGCTGCGCGGGACGAGAAGGTCGCATTCGAATGCGCTCCTGCGCAGCAGCAGGACCGGCACGCGATGGAGGCCAGTCTGGACCGCCCGTCCCTCGCCAAGCGTCTCCCAATCCACCGCGACGCACCGCTCCAGCACATGTTTGAGGCCCCCGCCGGAGAGGCGCAACCGCACGCTGCCCTCGCCGAGCGGGAGCGCGCAACCGAGTTCCGGATCGACATAGGCATTAGGCGGCGGGCCGTCGCAAAGCAGCCAGAACCGGCGCGGCGCAATGCGAACGACGAGCCAGCCGTCATGACGCGCCGTATCGCCGACCTTGTTCGGCAGCGGCCCGCCTAGCATCCGGTGTAGTTCCGCCTCGAATTGCGCCATCTCGCCGTCCCAGCCCTCGAATTGGACGATCGCGCAGTCATAAGCCGCCGTCGCGAACCCCGCCATGTTCGAACCATCAGCCATGGAGCCGCTCTCCCTTCGGGTCGAGGAACATGGGCGAGACTACCCGAGCCCGTACCGTGTGGCCTTCGATCGGATAAGTGGCGACGATCTCGGCGCCCTCCTCTGCGGCATTCCGGGCAAGCAGTCCGAGCCCCACCCAGGCGTCAAGCGTGGGGCTGTAGGTCACCGAGGTAATGCGGCCGAGACCGTGGCCATGCATCGGCTCGCCAGGCCTGAACAGGATGGCGCCGCCGCGCAACTGCTTGCCCGGCTCGACGCAGCGCAGCCCGACCAGCCGCGGGCGCGCCGGGTCGCTGAAGGCCTCGCGGCGGCCAAGCACCTCGCCCACATAGCCGCTGCGCTTGCTCGCCATGCGGCTGAGCCCGAGGTCATCGAGCGTCGTCCTGCCGTCGATCTCCGGTCCCGCGACATGGCCCTTCTCGACGCGCAGAGCGCCCAGAGCCTCGACGCCGTAAGGCTTCAGGCCGAAAGGCGCGCCGACCTCCATCAGCCGGCACCACACATCCTTGCCCAGGGTCGCACCGTTGCCAGGCGCGAGACGGACATATTTGATCTGCACTGCAATTCACTTTGCGTTGACAGGCTGGATGCAGTTTGAAGACTGCCCGCCAAATATGCGCCACACGGCGTTGGTTCACCAACATAAAGTCGCGAATGGTACCATCGCGTTTTCAGATACAAGAGTTGCCCCTTGGGAGATGGCACGTTTGAATTAGACTTCGTCGAAAGGCAGGTTGACCACTACCCGATTGCCCAATGTATCGATGAATCGGGGTCGTCAGCTAGGTCGCGGCCAACTGCCGGCATTCTTTCGAGAAGCCGTGAAGCCAACGGGTGTCGATGCCCGATGAGGACCGGTTGCCCGCCTCCAGCATAGTCGCGAATGCCCGCGTTACGAAACAGGACGACTGAGGCAGAGTGGAATTTGATCACGCTACTCATGGCCACGCCCCGCCCGACGGGGCGCAAATGGCCATTGCGCGAGATCTTGAACGTGATCTTCTTCGTCATCCGCGGCGGGATTGGAGGATTGGATCATTATTTCGCCATCGGATTCTCCGTCGAGGAGCATGGTATTTGCTGATTTTGCCTATTCGGCGACACTGCCAGTTCGAGAAGATCAACCACAAAGTCGTAGTGCTGGATCGCGAACGGTGCGGCCGAGAGGCTTGACGTTGCCCCCGATCAGCCCTCGTTCATAACTGGACTCTGTTCTCCTTGTGGTCCGTTCTGGACCGGGTTGCAAACTCATTCGGGGTGAGGCCGCGCAGGCTCGTGTGCGGCCGGTGCTCGTTGTAGTCGATCCTCCACTCTTCCATGATGCGGCGTGCGGTGGCAATGCCGCGGAACAGGTGCTCGTTGAGGCATTCGTCCCGGAAGCGGCCGTTCAGGCTCTCGACGAAGCCGTTCTGGGTGGGCTTGCCGGGCGCGATGTAGTGCCACTCGACGCGGTTGTCCTCCTGCCACTGCAGGATCGCCCGCGAGGTCAGCTCGGTGCCGTTGTCAGAGACGATCATCAGCGGCCGGCCGCGCGCCTCGACGAGAACATCGAGTTCCCGCGCCACCCGCAGGCCCGACAGCGATATGTCCACCACGAGCGCCAGGCACTCGCGGTGAAGTCGTCGACCACCACCAGGACCCGGAACCGCCGACCGTCGGCCAGCATGTCCGACACGAAGTCCAGGCTCCAGCGCTGGTTCGGGCCCTGCGGCAGCGTCATGGGCGCTCGCGCACCCAAGGCTCGCTTGCGGCCGCCGCGCTTCTTCACCGTCAACCGTTCCTCCCGGTAGAGCCGAAACAGCTTCTTGTGGTTCAGCTCGATACCTTCACGCCGAAGCAGGATGTGCAGCCGGCTGCGAAACGGATCGCGCAGGAGTTCGGTTGCGCGCGCAATACGGTTCGTCGCTACCTTCGCGAAGGTGGGGTGGTGTCGTATCGCCAGCCAGTCCGTCGAACAGCATTTGACGGACTGGACGATTGGCTTGCTGCTCGACCGAGGCATTGCATTCGCACAGTCGATTGCCCGCGCGCGACGCGAGATTCGGGCCTTGCTGGAGGATGGTGCCGCTGAGATAAGTGAACTCTTCCGATCGATGCTCGCGCAGCTCTACGCCATCTTCCGCACCCTCGACGAACAGATTGCCTGGTTCGATCGAGAGATTGAGAAGGTCTTCCGCTCAAGTGAGACCTGCCGTCGCCTTGCCAAGATCAAGGGAGTGGGTCCGAAGACGGCCACCGCAATTGTGGCCGCGGTCGGCAACGGAGCCGAGTTCACCAATGGTAGGCATCTCGCTGCGTGGATGGGTCTCGTGCCCCGTCAGCATTCGAGTGGCAATCGGCAGCGACTCTTCGGCATCTCCAAGCGCGGAGACCGTCATCTGCGGACCCTGCTAATCCATGGCGCACGAGCTGTTGTTCGTACATCAGCATCCCGCAACGACGCACAAGGTGCCTGGATTAGGGACCTCCAGGCTCGGCGCGGCGCAGCCAAGACAATCGTCGCGGTGGCCAACAAGAATGCGCGTCATCTTCGCGATGCTGAAAGCGGGTACAGAATACCGGGCGGCCTGACGGACGTCCGGAGAGGTGTGAACGATCAGAGAAGTGTACCGGCCGACGTGATCGGCGCGTGAGGACCCTGACTTTTATAATGGCTCTGAGAAGCCGCCCAGTTGTTGAGGCTCACGCCGCGCGGATTACCCATTTGGGCGCGCCAGCATTCCTGGCGACGCCGGATAGATGTTGGCGCCCAAGTCTGCCGGGATCTTACTCGAATCGCTTACACCGGGAGTGCGTGTTTCGGTAATTCCCGGACACCCTTTTCGCTAAATCCCGGACAGTGATTTCAGTAATTCGCGGACAGCGATTCCGCTAAATCCCGGACAGTTTTCGGGAGCGGATTTAGCGGTCGGTTCTTGGCTGCGCCGTTCTGGCAGTTTGGCCTCTCACGATGATGTTGAGAGGGGCCATGCCGAGACGGAAGCAAGCGAGACGAACGAGTGTGAGGGACATCCAAGCGATCTTGCGCCTGACCCATGAGCAGGGTCTTTCGGTGCGTGAAGTGTCGGAACGGCTGAAGATCAGCAAGACGACAGTATCGACCTATTTGCTACGGGCGCGGGAGGCCGGGCTGTCATGCTGGCCGCTGCCGCCGGGCCACGACGACGCGACACTTGAGCGGCTGCTGTTTGGCCGTGCCGGTCGTCCGCCGCAAGACCTGAGCGAACCGGACTTTGCGCTGATCGCCAGGGAGCTGAAGCGCAAGGGGGTGACGCTGACGCTGTTGTGGCAGGAGTATCGCGCCGCCCATCCCGACGGCTACGGCTACACCTGGTTCTGCGAGCACTTCGCCGCTTTCGAGCGCCGGACGAGCGCGACATTCCGCAATCGGCATGCGGCGGGCGCGGTGATGCAGACGGACTATGCCGGGCAGACGGTGCCGGTGATCGATCCGGCGACCGGCGTCATTTACCCGGCGCAGATTTTTGTCGCGGTGCTGGGCGCATCCAATCTGACCTTCGCCTTTGCCAGCTCCAGTCAAAAGCTGCCGGACTGGATCGAGGGCCAGGTACGAGCGCTCGCCTTCTTCGGCGGCGTCACCAGAGCGATCGTGTGCGACAACCTGAAGGCCGGTGTCGTCAAGGCGCTGTGGTTCGAGCCGACGCTGAACGCGACCTTTGCCGCCATGGCCGAGCACTACGACACCACCGTCCTGCCGACCCGCAGCCGCAAGCCGCGCGACAAGGCGAAGGTTTCATAGTGCGTCCTGTTCGGCTGATGGCACGGTAATGGAGGCAGGGCGGGCGGGATTAGCGTTACAGCCTGGGCGACCTTTGATGATCTCGAGGTGGGAAGGAATATCCCACAGACCCCGGCTGAGATTGTCGCTGTAGACTTTGGTGATGAGCCCCTGACGTCCCCATTGATGCACGGTGGTCTCGGCGATCTCGAAGCGTTCGGCCACTTCCTGGGTGGTGAGCATACCACAATCGCGCAGGCGCTGGCGACGACCGGGCAGGTTATAAGTTCTGCGGATGAAAGCGATTTTCTTGAGATTGAACGGCTTGCCGTCCCAGGTCCGCAGACCGCGTTCATTGAAGATGTCGGCGACCTCGCGATCGCAATAACGGTCGAGCAAGCGGTCGACCTCGGCGATCAAGTCGGGCTTGGATTTACGGATCTGGAAGATCGGCAGCGGCCGGTCCAGCGTCAAGGTTCGGGTCGCCCCGCCGGAGAGCCGCACGTTTGCGGTAATCGTCTCGGCCTTGATTAAGGTGACATCGGCGACCAGCAGACGGAAGATGCGCTTGCGCTCGCGGACGTCGATGCGCGGATCGTTCCAGATCCGGGGGAACTGCGCGACAAGATCGCGGACGCGTTGCTGCGTCTCTGCATCAAGGGCGGCGGCTTCCTCGGGCGCGCGTCGTTCATAGTCCTCGACGACGTCGGTGTGAAGCCGCAGCTTCTCGTTCCACTCGGCCTCGAGAGTGTCGGCAACGAGGCGATTGTCGGGATCTACCTTCATGTAGCGGCGCCGGGCGAGCTCGGCGTCATGACGCGTCCGCTCGATATGTTGTCGGCGCAACGTGTCCATCTCGGCGGCGCGTGCCTCCAATTCGCGTTGCACCGCCAAGGTGACCTCAAGCGTCATCGGCGTCATCAGTTCGACAAGCAATGCACCCACCGCCGGGTCAACGACTTTGCCGGGCACGGACTGGCAGACCTTGCCGCCACGGCGGGTGGCGGTTTCCTGGCAGATATAGGTCGGGACGGGCTTACCGTGCTCCTGGCTGTAATGGACGCCCATGCGCCCGCCGCAAAGGCCGCAGAGAACTCTGCCCTGGAGCAAGGCGGATCCTTCGCGGACCGGCCCGGCGCGGCGCTGCATTCCGTAGGCTTGCGCATTGGTGGCGAGACGCTCCTGGTTGGCCTTGAAGCGCTCCCAGTCGATATAGCCCGGATGCAGGTCGGGCATGACGAACCGCCAGTCAGCCATATCCACCTTGATCTGCGAGACGCCGCCGCCCGGCCGGGGCCGTCCATGCGTTCGACCGTAGACGAAGGCGCCGGCATATCTCGGATTATGCAGGACCTGGAGGATGCGGGCGTGCCGTGGCGGCGCCCACATGAGTTCGCCTTTGTGCAGTCCCTTGCGCAGTCGCCGCGGGAACAGGATGCCTTCGTCGAGGAAGAACTTGACGGTTCTGGTTGCGCTGCCCAGGCGCTCGAAGGTGGTGAACACCATGCGGAGCGCGGCCTGCACCTCGGCGTCCGGGTCGAGTGCGAGGGCGCCATCGGGCAAGTAGACCAAGCCCACGGGCGGGCCTATCTTCAGATCGCCGCGGCTTGCCTTGTTGAGTTGGCCGCCGCGCATGCGCGCCTTGAGGAAGTGCAATTCGGCTTCCGACATCGTTCCTTTCAAACCCAAAAGAAGTCTGTCGTTGAAGCTTTCCGGGTCGTAGATGCCATCCTCATCGAGGATGAGGGTGCTGGTCAGGGCGCACAGCTCAAGCAGCCGGTGCCAGTCGGCGGAGTTGCGGGCCAGGCGCGAGACCTCCAGCCCCATGACGACGCCGGCCTTGGCGAGCGCGACTTCGCTGACCAGTTCCTGGAAGCCGTCGCGGGCAACGGCGCTGGATCCCGATTTGCCCAGGTCGCAGTCGATCACGTGGATGCGTTCGGTCGGCCAGCCGGCGGCAATGGCGCGATCACGCAGCCCATATTGTCGCTGCGTGCTCTCGCCGTTCTCGGCGACCTGTCGAAGCGTCGACTGACGGATGTAGAGGTAGGCGTCGCGCCGCAGGTGATCGGCGGTGACTTTGAGGTCAGGCATGTGCTGGCTCCGCGGTTAGCGTGACAACAAGGCTGGCAAGGATGAGGGTGAGCTCGCTGGTGGCGATCGCGCCTGCCGACGGGGGGCGATGTACCGGGCAAGGCGGCGTAAAGTTGGGTGTTATCGTTGCGGCCTTGATCCAGGCGACCATGCCTTGACGGTGCAGGGTTACGAGTCCTGATCCGGTGATCAGCCGGGCGCTGAGCACCGCGGCGCGCAGTTCTTCGTATGTGCCGACGAGGCTGGTCGCGCGGACGGTTAAGGCTGATCGAGTCGTTTTTTTTTGGGCGCCATGGCCCGCTCCAGACTTCGCCGGTGCACCCTGACGCCAAAGCGTGTGGCGATAGCGTCTACACATTGCGGCACGGTGAGGTCGGGCCGCGTCGTCCTGATTTGGTCGATGTAGGCGAGGACCTCGGCAGAGATCTTGTGTCCGCCCTTTGGACCCCGCTGCCGGGGCACCAGCCCGGCGAGGCCCTGGTCGGCCAAGGCGCTCTGAGCTTTGTAGAAGGTCGGCCGCGAGACCCCGAAGGCGCTGGCGACGTCGCTGATCGGCACGCGATCGGCCTGATGGCGGCGCACCATCTCGTAGCGGACCTGCACAAGGTCCCTGGCATCGAAGAAGGGATTGGCGGCAAACAGCGTGTCGCGCACGGCCTCGGGGTGGGGGTTGAGCGCGCCGTCGCGGGCCAAGGCCTCGGCCTTTGGGTCGCGTCGTCTTGGCTTTGGCTTCGCCATGACCATCATCCAAACTGATTCGTAAATATAAATACGCCTTACACGATGAGACGTCAAACAAGACAACTCCACGACGCTCAAGGTAACTCCCACAATGCTGGGCGTATCTCCGGTATCCGAGCAGGCGCTGCGGCGTAATTTGCCTTACACCAGCGGCGTATTTAACCTTACGCATCCTCCGCCTCCACCGGCGCAGCGATCCGATCCAGCAGTGTGAGCAAATCCAATAGGTCGACCGTCCGGAACGCCGCGCGCCCGGCCGCGACGCGCCGGAATGCGTCAGGCTGCTCCATGTCCGTCATTGCGGCGGCAATCGTGGGCAAGGTCCCGTCCGCCGCTCGGTAGATCACCCGGTCGTCGCCCCAATGCGGGCTGCGGCTGATCATGTCGAAGGTCTGGCCTTTAAGCGGGTGGAATGGGTGAGTAATGCGGACCGTGAGGCCGGTCGTCCCCACACGGGCTGCAGTTGACGGCTTTATCCAAGGCAAAGGTCGAAGGCGCGGGGCTGATTGTCGAGCGCTGGATTCTGGCGCGGCTGAGGAATTGATCCTTCTTCTCGATCGCCGAGCTCAACGCGGCGATCGCCGAACTGCTCGAGGAGTTGAACAACCGGCCGATGCGCCATATCGGCCAAAGCCGCCGCGAACTGTTCGAGGAGATCGAGCGGGCTGCCTTGAAGCCGCTGCCGGCGGCACCGTTCGAATACGCCGAGTGGAAGTCGGCGAAGGTCCATCCTGATTACCATGTCGAGGTCGACAAGACCTTCTACTCGGTGCCGCACCGGCTGATCGGGCGCACCGTCGAGGTGCGGCTCACGCATCGAGTGGTCGAGATCTTCCACGATCACCAGCGTGTCGCCAGCCATGTGCGTCGCTCGCAGCGTTCCGGCCATGTCACCGTCAACGAACACATGCCCAAGGCGCACCAGCGCTACGCTAACACCACGCCGGCCAGCCTGATCAGCCGGGCGGCCAGGATTGGCTCCAACGCCGCCATCCTGGTCGAGCGCATGATGCGCGACCGACCGCATCCGGAACAGGGATACCGCTCGGCCATGGGCATCCTGTCGCTGGCGCCGCGCTATGGGCCGGAGCGTCTCGATGCCGCCTGCGAGCGGGCGCTGCTGATCAACGCGATCGCCTACTCCTCCGTCACCGCCATCCTCAAAGCCGGTCTCGACCGAGCCAGCTCTGCAGAACCGGCAAAGCCGACACCCCAGCACGCCAACATCCGCGGCTCCACCTATTACCAGTGAAGGAAAGGAAGAAAGAATGCTGACGAACCCCACCCTCGACCAGATGCAAACCCTCGGTCTGGCCGGCATGGCTGCCGCCTGGCGCGAACTGGCCGAACGGAACAACGCCAACGAGCTCAGCCGTGACGAGTGGCTCGGCCTGATGGATCTGCTGATCCTGTGATTGTGATAATGGACTGTGTCCGCTCCTGCCGGAATGGTGCTGGATATCGAGTTGCTCGATATCTTCATGACGGATGATCCAGGGCGTACCCTTGCAATACTGCTCGGCCTTCAGATCGCCGGCGCGGATCATGCGCAGCACGGTCATTGGCCGCAGCCCGAGCTTTGCAGCCGTTTCCTGCAATGTATACTCGCCGCGCTCCGACCGTTCGTCCTTTTTGTAGACGGCGATGTCGTGCTGGTTGCGGAAAGAGCAGACACGGGACTGCGTCCATCCGTTCTGACGACCCGTGGTTTTGCCGAGCCTGTTGAGAAGCGATGCGATCGCTCTATCCGGCAATTGGCGTGCCAGGGCACGGATCAGTTCCTCGATGTCCGGCGTGGCGCCCCAACGGTGATGGCCTGCCTTGTTCTTCCTGACCGAAAGCGCGGTATGGTCGCCGCCCTGCCAATGCACCAGCATTTTGATGTGGTCGTCTTCGATGGCGACGACAATCTCGCGGATCACGGCGCGGATGATCCGCTTGCGCGTGGTGGCGGTGGCGTTGGCATGATGCCATGCCAGTTCGAGATCGGCGCCCATGCGCAGCAGGCTCCGCCGTTCCTCTTCTCCCAGAGCCTCAGGCTTGTGGCGGTCGAGCGCGTCAAGCTCGTCCTGACGCTCGCGGACGGCTACGAGCGCGGCATTCCAGCGTCGCTCTAGTTCGCCTGCTACAAGCCGGTTGTCCGGGTCGACGGCGTCATACTGGCGGCGTGCATGGGCGGCTTCATAACGTGCTTGCTCGAGTGCGAGCTCCACATGGCGCCGCTTCTCTCCAGCCTGCACGGTGGTGGTCTCGATGGCCTTGATCGCCGCTTCGATGCCGAGCGGTTGAAGGCGTTGAAGAACCTCCGCGCTGACCGCCTGATCGACCCGCAACGATCCGAAGCCAATGCACGGGTCGGTTCCGTGGTTGAGCTGCGCTCCGCGGCAATGATAGCGCCCCGTATTGCCGTTGCTGCCGGAATAGGAGACATGCAGCTTGCGGCCGCAATGGCCGCAGCGCAAGAGACCGCCGAGCAGCAACTCGCCCCGGCGAAGAGCACCGCGCGGCACCAAGCCTTTGCTTGTGGCATTGTCCGTGATCAGGCGCTGATTCCTCTCAAAATCGTGCCAGCTCAGGTAACCTTCGTGATGGTCGATGAGCAAGACCTCCCAGTCGGCGCGATCGCGCCTGATCCCACGCAAAATCCGTTTGCGTCCGGCCTCTATGGTGACTTTGCTGCAGGTTCGCCCGAACGCATAGGCGCCGGCGTAGATCGGGTTGGTGAGAATGTGGTGCACCGTATTGTAGACGGGCAGCTTCCAGACGATCGCCCTGTCCGCCGCGCGCGTGTAATTTACGGCAGGGAGCATAATGCCCTCGCTGCGCAGCCACAGATGCACCTGCCGGATGCTCTGCAGTTCGTCGAAACGCCGGAATACAAGATCGATCGCCTCGCGGATCCGCAGGTCCGGGTCTTTCTCGATCCGGTTCCGGCCCGACTTGACGTAACCGATCGCCACCGTCAGGAAAAGTTCGCCCCGGCGTGCCTTCTGCTTCAGGGCTTCGATCGAGCGGGCCCGCAGGATCGAAAGCTCCAGTTCGCTCATCGTGCCCTTCATGCCGAGCAGCAACCTGTCGTTGGGATGACGCGGTTCGTAGATGGCGTCCTCATCTATGATGAGCGTTCCGACAAGGCCGCAAAACTCGATGAGCGTATGCCAGTCCCGGCCATTGCGGGCCAGCCGGGAGGCTTCAATGGCGAGGACCGCACCAACCCGACCTTCGCAGATCGCCGCCAGAAGCTTCTCAAAGCCCGGACGGCTGATGCCAGACCCTGAACGACCGAGATCTTCATCGATGACGATGGCTTCTTTCCAGCCAAGGGATCGCGCTCGCTCGGCAAGGCCATATTGGCGTCGCCGGCTCTCGGGATTGTTGACGAGTTGATCGGCCGTCGACTGCCGGACATAGACATAGGCGCCGCGCGCGAGATGTTCAGCGGTGATCTTCATGATCTGCCTCCCGTTCCGTCTGGCTCACCACCGCTTCCCTCAGCAAGGTCTCGATCAGCGGGAGGGTGCGTTCCCGGACTTCGCCTGGAAGACTCGATGGCGGAGCCTTCGTGGAAAACAGGTCTGGCTGGTCGGTTCGGCATTGCCTGCGCTGCATGGTCGTCTCCTGGCTGGCGTGAGTCGCTCTGCAGAAAACGTAGACCTGCATCCACCTCGCTGCGCAGGTCGCGCAGGCATGAAAGGGGAAAACGGGGCGCCTCGCGAACCGCCATCGACAGGGCGATCTCTTCCGTCATCCAGATCGGAATCAGCGTCAGGCTGCCATCCGGTTGTCGCCCGACATAGGCCGGCTCACCGCAATAACGCTGACGGCCTGTGACAAAAATCTCCCCGCCCGAACGCGGATGAAAGGCGTAACGGACAATCTTCTTTGCCTCGCCATCCTGATAACGGGCATTATGAGCCCAGTCCGACCGGAACCGGCAAGTCGTGGCTAGCCTGCGCCTTCGGCCGGCAAGCAGCACGGCTTGATCATTCCGTGCTCTATGTGCGCGTGCCGCGCCTGTTCGAGGATTTGGCGCTCGCCCGTCTCGATGGCCGCTTCCCACGCCTCATCGACAAACTCACCCGCGCACAACTGCTCATCCTCGATGACTTCGGAACCCACTCCCTCACCGACCAACAGCGCTTCCATCTGTTCGAAATCGTCGAGGAACGCTATCGCCGCAAATCCACCCTGATCACCGCCCAGGTCCCGGTGGCCAGATGGCATGACCTGATCGCAGACCCCACCGTCGCCGACGCCATTCTCGACCGGATCGTGCACAACGCCCACCGCATCGTGCTTCAGGGCGACAGCATGCGAAAGCAAAAGGCTGCGCCCCTCTTGACCGGCACCGAAAACGGCGAAATCAATCATCCATGAACGCAACAAGGCACCCGAGGACCGACGCCGCCAGACTGTCCCGACATTAGCGAAACCACTGTCCGGGAATTAGCGGAACCCCTGTCCGGCTTTTGCGAAATGCGCACCGGGAGAGCCGTCCATAGATGTAGAAGGTCGCCTCCGAGATCCCGTGCTTGCGGCACAACTCCGCTGTCGGGATTCCCGCTTGGTGGTCCTTCAGAACGCCAATGATCTGTTCCTCGCTGAACCGGCTCTTCTTCATCTCCGTCTCCTTTCGACGGAGTCCAATTCAAACCGAGGGCATCCCAGGGGGCAACGTCAGGCTTCACCCACGGCCTCCATCATGGACAGCCATACTGTAAGGACCTGCGAGAGTGTCGGGCCGCGCGGCTATGACGCCGGAAGAAGATCAAAGCCGCCAGCGACATGCGCTGGGTCGACACCGACCGTCTTTCAACGAGTTAAGGGTCTGGCTTACGCCACTGGGACGGGTAGCGCGTCAACCCTCGGCCTCGTGAGATAGAGGACGATTAGGCAGAACAGGGGCAGTAGGATCAGTAGCGATGCCACCGCGGCAATTGTCGGGTCGATCTGGTGGCGAATATCCTCCCACATCTTCAGAGGCAGGGTGCGAATCGAGAACCCGCCTATCAGAGATGTAATGACGACCTCATCAAACGAGTGAAGGAACGCGAACATGGCGCCGCCGATAATGCCCGGCCGGATCAGTGGCAGCGTCACCTTCATGAATGTCTGCACCGGATTGGCCCGCATGCTCATGGCCGCCTGCTCCAGCCGCAGGTCAAAATTCGCCAGCGTAGCGGAGACCATCACGACGACATAGCCGATAGCGCCGACGGTATGCGCCAGGACTATGCCGGTCATAGAGCCGAGCAGCCCGAGTTTGACCAGCCCGAGATAGGTCGCGATGCCGACGACGATAACCGGAAATGTAATCGGCGTCAGCATCGCCATGGTCAAGAAGCTGCGCAGCCGGCGACTTGTGCGGTTAAGGCCGTAGGCCGCAAGAGTGCCGACGGTGGTCGACAGGATAACAACCACTATGCCGATCTGGATGCTGGTCCAGGCGGCTTCGTACCAGCCCGGATCACCGAAGAACGAGCGGTACCACTGCAGTGAAAAGCCCGAGGGTGGGAATTCCAAAAACCTCCCCGCGCTGAATGACATAATGACGACCAGAAGTTCCGGAAACAGCAGGTAGAACATGACGACCGCCAGGAACACCGTGCCGACGGTCTTCGACCAACGGCTACCACCGCCGGCCTTGTAGAGCTGAGCCGTCCAGCGCTTCGCCCGACGGGGAGCGAGAAACTCACCGAAATTGCGTTTAAGCACGCCGAATGAAGGGCGCCGACTCAGCCAGGGCTTCCGCGCTGGTTGGGCCCTGCGGCCCTGTGTACCAGAAAGGTCAAGCCCAACCACGGAGAGCACGAGGATGGCTACTGCCAGCAGGATAAAGGCCGAGGCGGCGACGCGCGGCATGTGAAAAGAGGTCTGGACCTGCGACGCGATGAACGTCGACAGCATGGCGTCTCCCAATCCTCCAAGGGCGGCCGGCGTGATGTAGAAGCCGAGGCAGATCACAAAAACCAAAAGGCAGCCGCTGCGCACTCCCGGCATGCTGAGCGGGAAGAAAACGCGCCAGAAAGCGGTGAGCGGCCGCGCACCCATACTACGAGCCGCCGCCATCAGGGATTTGTCAATGCCCATCATGACACTGACCAGAGGCAGGATCATCATGGGCAGCATGATGTGTACCATTCCGATATAGACGGCCATCCTGGTGTAGATGAGTGGCAGCGGACTGGAGATAAGTCCGTGGTCGAGCAGAAGATTGTTGATCATGCCGCGATCGCCAAGAATCACGATCCACGCATATGTCCGCACCAATCCGCTGGTCAGATAAGGCAAAAGGACGAGCACAATGAGCGCCATTCGCAGGTGCTTCGAGCCGGCCACGATCAGATAGGCCGTGGGATAGCCAATAAGGAGGCAGATTGCCGTGGCCACCACACTAATCTCAACAGTCTGGAAGAGAACGCGAACATTCGCTGGCTGGCCGAAAAACGTTTGATAGTTGACGACCGAAAACGCTGGGGCGTTAAGGCTGGTCAGGAATAGCAGGATAATCGGTATGCCGAATACAACGAGCAGGACAACCAGGGCAGGCCCAGTGAGTACGATGGGCATTCGGCCCAATGTCTGAAGCGTCTTCATCTGCATTCCCTCTCAGCGCTTCACACAGTGACAAAGCGAACGTCGCACCGCAGCCACTCGAGGCGTACCTCGTCGCCAGATCGGAAGATCTGCTGTCCCGCCGCGACGTGCTCTCGCACAATCAGCACGCTGCTTCCGGCGCGCACATAATATTTCCGCAACGGGCCAGCATAAATCATGTCTTCGACAATGCCGGTGACGAATTGGCGCTGGTCCGCATCGGCGCGCTTCGGAGCCGAGGCAGCAGCAACGTAGATACGTTCCGGCCGGATCATGGGCACGGTACCGGACGGCCGCGTGGCATCGGATTCGACCTTGAACCCGGGATTTTCGAGGATGTTTGCTTCGCCCAAGAAATTCGCCACGAATCGCGTCCTGGGCCGGTCATAGAGGGCTTCCGGCGTGTCTGTCTGCTCGATTTCACCGGCGCGCATGACCACGATACGGTCCGATAGTGTGAGCGCCTCCTCCTGGTCGTGCGTCACACATATTGTGGTTTTGCCAAACTCCCTGTGCAGGCTCTTGAGTTCGCCCTGCATCTGCTCGCGAAGATTGCGGTCAAGGGCGCCCAGTGGCTCGTCTAGCAGGAGAAACGGAGGATCGGCGATCAGGGCTCGAGCAAGCGCCACGCGCTGTTGCTGGCCACCGCTCAGTTGCGATGGCATGCGGCTGCCAAAATCCGTGAGGTCGACGCGCCCAAGCATTCGGTCGACCTGTGTTGCTCTCTCGGCGGCCTTCACGCCGCGCATTTCGAGCGGAAATTCCAGGTTCCGACGCACGGTGAGGTGCGGAAACAGCGCATAGCTCTGGAAGACAATGCCCTGGTCGCGCCGGTAGGACGGCACCGAGCCGACCGACTTCCCAGCAATGAGGATGTCTCCCTCGGTCGGCGCGACGAACCCGGCGAGCAGCATCAGCGCTGTGGTCTTGCCCGAACCGCTTGGCCCGAGAATGGTCAGGAACTCGCCACGACGGACTGCAAGTGACAAGTTCTTGACCGCAGCGACGGCCCCATACATCTTGGTGACGCTGCAGAATTCAATCTGCGGCGGACTCGGGGTTTTCTCCAACGCTTCATCCTCAACAATGGGCAGGGTGATGTTTTTGAGATGCAAGGTCACGCTAGATCCTCGAATACGACCGGCTCGGCCAGATGCACTGCTTCCCAATCGCTAGGGTGCGGATGAAGCGGCTCCGTCAACGGTTTCGGAGATCGGGAAGGCGGCCGACTGGTTCGTTGCCGCCCTCACCACATACCGGCTGGTCGTGGATCACTGAAGAATCCACTCGTTCCAACGCTGGATAACCCGATCGTTGTTTGTCATGCCGTCTGATCCCACCTCAGCGTACCACTTGGAGTTCACTGTTATGCTGGACTCCAGGTAATCTGGGTGGCTAGCGAATTTTCGTCCGATATTCTCTGGCACCAGTTTGTACGCGTTTCGGTTCGTTGGACCGTAAGGCATGAAATGCAAAAAGGCTGCCTGCCGGTCAGCGCGGGTGATGAATTCAATGAATCTCTGTGCGTTTTCCGGATTCGGGCTACCCTTCGGGATACACCAGCTTTCCCAAGTCATCTTTTGCTGGTTTCGATTGATCTCAATCGGCGCGCCTTGGTCGATCAATGCAGTGGCCCGGCCATCGTAGCAGTCCGCCAGGTCGACAGCCTGATCGTGCAGCATCTGTTGGATCTCGGATCCGGTCTCATACCATTTGCGAATGTTCGGCTTGATCTTGTCCAGACTTGCGAACGCTCGATCAATATCCAAAGGATAAAGGGCGTCAGCAGACACACCATCCGCGAGCAGAGCTTCCTCCAGCGGAGCCTCTAATGAACCGGACGGCATCGTACGAACTCCGGGATACTTGGCGACATCCCAAAACTCAGCCCAAGTGGCCGGACGCGGCTTGCCAACTGGGAACTTCTCGGTGCTGTAGACCATGCATAGCGCGTAAACAATCGACCCGACACTGTACGGAGTTTTGGCGAAGTCCAACATCGCGTCCAACTCGTCTTTTTTATAGATGGAGTAATCAATCTCTTCGAGGTAGCCCTTCCCTTCAGCTTGGAGTTGCGTGGATGGGCCAATGGGGATCACATCAACCGAAACGCTATTGGTCGAAACCATTAGCTCAAGCTTCGCCATGCTGGCTTCTTCGGAAATCGGGGTCACTTTGATTCCGGTCTCGGCTTCAAATGGCTTTACATAGGCTTCAATACATGCCTTTGCGTAATCGCCACCATTGAGTAAGACTCTCAGTTCGCCCGGGGACTGAGCAGCAGCGCGGCGGGATTGGTAAGACATCGCACCTACCGCGACGGCGGATGCCGCATGGATGAAACGTCTCCGGTTTATTGAGTGGGTCATTTTAGGCTCTCCCTCATTGCACCCGCCAGTTGACGGGAATGTGTTGTTGTCGCGGTCAGTCGTGCGGCGCAGTCTGGAACAGGCAGCGCTGTCTCGACGAGGCTTACCCAATAGCCGATGCCATAAGGCAGGGCTTCGTCGTTGAAGTCATACGCCGGGTTGTGCAATCCGGCGGTCGGGCCATTACCGAGATTAATATAAGAGCCAGGTCGCGCCTGAAGCATGTACGCGAAGTCCTCCGCGCCCATGCTGGGTCGCTTCCTATCGTTAACGCACTCAGATCCGACGAGACCACATGCCGCCTTTATCGCCATATGAGTTGCTTCCACGTGGTTTACCATGGAGGGTTCGAGCCGCCGGTGCTTGAACTCAATATGCGCGCCATAGGCTTGCGCGATTCCTTCGGCGCATTTGCTGATCTGTCGTTCAGCAGAGTCTCTGAGCTCAGAGGTAAGGGACCGCACGGTGCCGGATATCTCCACATATTCTGGAATAATGTTGTACGCCGTACCGGCTTCTAATTTGGTGACAGATACAACGAGCGACTCGAGCGGGTCCGTGCCACGCGAGATCAAAGTCTGCAGGCCGAGGATGATTTGTGCGGCAATAACGATGGGATCGATGGTACGATGCGGGCTGGCTGCATGCCCCCCCCTGCCCTTCACCACAATGTCGAACTCATCAAGAGCGGCAGCGGCAGGACCATTGCAAATTGCGAACTTGCCAACTTCCAGGCCCGGTGCGTTGTGCATCCCAAAAACTTGGCAAATCTCGAACCGGTCCATGATGCCTTCCTGGACCATCCTTTGACCGCCCAGTCCATCTTCTTCCGCCGGCTGAAAGATTAGAGCAACGGAGCCCTTGAAGTTGCGCGTCATTGCCAGGTATTTCGCCGCCCCCAGCAGCATGGCCGTGTGACCGTCATGACCGCATGCGTGCATCTTGCCTGGTATTTGCGACGACCAGGGCTTGTTCGAGGCTTCTCGAATCGGCAGTGCGTCCATGTCGGCCCTTAGCCCGATCGTAGGTCCGACTCCGCCTTCGCCCTGAATCAGGGCGACAATACCGGTTTCAGCAATCCCCGTTTCGATATGATTGATTCCGAATGAAGCCAGCTTTTCGGCCACAAAACCAGCTGTGTTGTGTACTCCATATCCGAGCTCGGGATTCTGATGGAGGTAGCGGCGCCATTCGGCTGCCTCATCCTGAAGCTCCCGGAATGTGTCAACACAGTGCATCTGTTGTTCCCATAGGATAGGCCTTGAGCCGACTTGGCACTTTCATATAAAATCAATCTTCCGGTTTCCTCCGTCAAATGCAGTTTGTATATCTGCGTCATCTAGAATCGAGATGACGCAGAAACGCACCATCGGCCCAAACGTGATGTTCGAGACCGTGCCGCTTTATCCGTGTGTTCTATCATTCGCTTCGCAAAGAGGGGTTACTTCCTGCATCGATGCGCCATGCCAAGCAGCGCTCGACATGCCTCCGAACAAATCGACGCGAGTGATGCTGACGGTTTTAGCACGTCTTGCGGAGGTGCTCTGATTCCTGAAAACTGGATCGTTCGAAAGCGAAGTTTTCCGCGGTAACATGCCTTGGCTGGGAGGAGCGTAAGACAATGAAGGCATCGAGTTCTCGGACACGCAGAAGGAGTTCATCTTGAAGCAGGGGTCGGATGGGATTCCGGTGGCGAAGATCTGTCGTCGGACATCAGCCTTGCGACCTACGTCAACTGGAAAGAAGAATACGACGGACGACTGCCGACCCAGATGACGCAGTTGAAGCAGGTCCATGACGCGAATGGCAAGCTCCGGAAGTTGGTCGCCCGATCTGTCACTGGACATGCGATGCTGCAGGACGTGATCCGCCGAAAACTGCGAGGCCTTGGTTGCAAACGCGAGTTGGTGGTGGACACATGAATGGGACGTGTAGATCCGGCGGCCTGCCGAGGTTCTGGATTCACACGTCGACCTACCATTACAAATCCCGCCGTCGCGACCAGGCCGGAACCCGGGCTCGGATCAGGTCACGCACCGCGATGAGCGTTCTCGGCTTATGTAGTCGGCTATAGTAGCCCGGTTTTCGAGGACACTTGGGAACTTGATCTTGGTCGATTTCGTCCGTTGATGCGCACTGAGGCTCAAGGGTTCAGTGGTCGTCCAAGGAGCGCTACCCCATCGTCGGCGTCGACATACACCCCGGATTTTACAGCGCAGACGATGGACGTGGTAGGCGCGCGAATATCAATGGAACCAGCCGACAGCGAACTCATCGGATGCAGGATGCCTACAAGATCTCCTTGCTTCACTTCATCGAGCACCGAGCAGCGAGGTTCAAAGATTCCCCGCGCGGGGGACTTCAGCCAGTCAGACGACAGCGTCTCAAGTATCTGGCTAGACTTCTGTTGACGGAACATCGGATACTTTGCTTGCCCTTTGACAAGTCCAAGGGCGATGAAGGCGTTACGTACTCCAGCTTCGTAGATCGCGAGATCTTCGGCGCCGACCGCACCTCCGCCAAGTTCAGCGCAAACGAATACCTTGCCGTTGTTCTGAACAAATGTATCGAACATTCCAGGCGTCTCGTCGTTTTCCCACACCAATGTCACGGGGAACCTGAATGCGTCTGCCATCCGCAGCGTCCTGGCCATGAGATCGGCATCAGCAATAGGATGCGTTGTGCTCGCCGGTGGAAATTCCCACAGGGGTCCGAAGCTATGCAGATCCAATACTGTGTCGGCCATTGGCACCAACAGGCGGGAAACCGCATCCGCGATGCGTTCGGTTACCGATCCGTCGGCG
The DNA here is from genome assembly GCF_055901555.1 of Mesorhizobium sp. WSM4821. Lineage (NCBI taxonomy): Bacteria > Pseudomonadati > Pseudomonadota > Alphaproteobacteria > Hyphomicrobiales > Phyllobacteriaceae > Mesorhizobium > Mesorhizobium sp. WSM4821. The sequence continues at coordinate 172,403 of NZ_CM148371.1, forward strand.
CGGCCCGGAAACACTCGATTGAGATTCAAGCCGTCGATGGGCGTGTTACGGCTCCAAGCCTGAACGGCCAGCGGATTGAGCTCTGGTACGATGATGACCCTTCCGCAGGTTTGCGCTCCGGGCAGCCAGTCAATAATCCGTCGTGCGATAATTGGCCCTTCCAATTCATTGCCATGACATCCGCCAGTGACAAGGAGGCGCGGTCCGGCCCCTTTATTGAGACTGAAGACGGGAAGCGAAAGAGCTTCGAAGTCGGCGCCTTTGGAGACGATAAGATGCCCTGTGCTCATGCCAGGCTTGTCGAGGTCGATCGTAAGGTGTGATGTCTTGCTCATTGCTTCAGCCGCCGATGTAAATTGAAATAGCGATTAACCAGTAGGCTTCGTGCTCGCCTTGACCAAGGTACGACGCCGGTGCGCTATCCCGGTTTCAATGGGATTGATGATTAGTACCGGCCGAAGCCAACCGTTTGCTCGGGGACACACCGTATTATGTACCCCTGCCCGATCTCAGAGTTCCGATGGAGATAGCGGCAGCCGTTCGGCTGCCTCTATGGGTAAGCTCCGGCCCTCTTTCATGCACGATAGAGCGTGTGAGGTGTGGAGCTGAGTATTTCCGCGCCCTGCTCTGTCACCACGACGTGCTCACTGGTTCCAAACAGGTGGCCACTTTCTCCGCACAGGATGATTGGCATATGCAAGGTCATGTTTGGCTCGAGTATGTCCGTAGCTCCGGGCTCAAGGCTGATGTTACCGCGCTCCACCCAGTTGATGCCTGTTTGGTAGCCGACCCGGTGATTAAGAAACTCAGGACGCGCACGTCGCTTGAGCACCTCTCGTCCAGCGTAATCAACTTCACCGGCGGTTGCACCTGGCTTAATGGCAGAAATAACTGCCTCTAGAACTTCAATTGAGAGGTCGTGAAGAAGTTCAGTCTCGGCATGTCGACCAAGTACGGCGCTCCGGACCAGACCACAAGCATAGCCGTTCTTCACGCCACCAAGTTCCATGAAGGCTGGCTCGTTGTTTCTGATCGGATGCGGCTTAGGGCTTCCGTGCGAAAGTTTCGTCCGCTCGCCAAACAGCAGAGTTGAGGATGCCGCCCGTACTACACCTCCTGCCTTCTCGACCTCCCGGTCAATGTTCGCAGCCACTTCCGCTTCAGTGACGCCATCCCGCAGGCACTGCTGGAATGCTCTAACGGCCACATCGGTCATTTCCATTGCGAAGCGCATGGCTTCGAGTTCCACGTCAGTCTTTACAGCTGCCACCGTCGCTACCAGACGAGTCGCGTCAGCAAATTTCATGTCGGGAAGTTGCGCTTGAAGCGCATTAACGTCTGCTGGCGCAAGACCCCAGCAGCCGAGCTCAAGCCCAATCCTGCGCCCCTTCAAGCCGAAACGCCGAATAGCATCGGCGCACACCGGGGCAAAATCAAACTGCTCTCTGTAAGGAAGTATTTCCTGGACACAGCTGCTTGGACGAACGCCACCCAGTTCATACTCGCGGACAACGAAGGTCGGCTTTTGTCCCGGTACGAGAATCAAAGGGAACGGCATGAAATATGCCCCGCGCGCGTCATATCCGCTAAGATACTGGAGGTGGCCGTGAGCGGTTACTAAGAGGGCGTCGAGGTTGGCTCGTTCCATAGCCTCGAACACTTTCTGCTGTCGCCGTTCATACTCAGTATATGGGAACGGAAGGCCTGTCTGTGGAACAGCTGAAGACCCAGTAGTCATAGATCACCTCAATTGCTTACTTGTTGTTTGGGGGGCGAGCCGCGACCGGAGATTCGGTGACAATCCGAATGCACGGCCAATTCATATCTTTTCTCGGCGAAGATTCCCTCTTAACAGTGGCTTGCGTCAAATACGGTTTTTATATTGTAGTCATCTGGCCATGCGATGGTGCTCGGAACGGCCCGCCATCGCCGGCATCGCCGGCGGGCTCATCGACATGAGCTGCGTGTAGATATGTAGGACCTTGCGGGACACATCCGTTAATCTCCGTTTGCGAGAAGGAGGAAGGACGGTGTTTCCAATCAACAAGGATGAGCGCGATACACCGCCAGCTGGGCATTCTCGATCGCGCCAAGAAGTCCGGATCGGTAACGGTTACGCGCCGCTATTTCGGGATCGGGCGTTCAAGCTTCTATCGATAGCGAGAAGCATATCGTCGACACAGTGTCGAAGGCCTGATCATCCGACAACTTCGTACGTCCGCACCACGCGCCCCACGTAATGTGGCATGTAGCTGTTCAATATTCTCCGATGCTCTGGGAGACGTAGCGTTTGTGCCTCTTCCTTTTGCACCCCATCACATCGTCAAACGGAGAGCGGACTGGGTAGTCGCGGTTCGCATCGAGGAGCCAGGCGCCCATCTTCCCGAAAAAGTCTGTGCTGAGCGGCGAACAACGCTGGGCTCACCGAAAGCAGAATGAAAAGAGTTATGCCACAGAAGCGACTCTTATTGGGTCGCGACCCAATATATCGCGCAGAATCTGAAGAACGGTGGAGAGTTCTCTAAGATCCCTCGGCGCGCCAAGGCAGATGCGGGTTGCGCCCGGGTCACCGTTACCCACCGCGAAGGCGATGGGTGGAGTTACCAGTATGCCGCGACCTCGCGCAGCGGCAGCAAATCGATCCGCGGACCACTCTTGCGGCAACGGCAACCACCCGTAGAAAGCTGGGAACGGAAGTTTTGCCGCTTTGGGAAAGACGTCCATGAACACACGGTAACGCTCCAGCGCCTGCCGGCGACGCTCACGCAGAAGTTCTTCCATCTTGCCGGTTTCGATCAGCCGCACCACGGCCTGGCTCAGCATGGGGGCGACAAACCAGGCGGAGGCGTGCAGGAGGAGCTCGGCTTGAGCAATGTAGGTCGCCGGCCCGGTCAATGTGCCGAGTCGGAAGCCGGGCGCAACGCATTTGGAATAGGAGGTGACGTAGAAGGTGCGGTTCGGTGCCAGCGAGGCAATAGGCACAGGCCGCTCGGGGAAGAAAAAGCCGTAGACGTCATCCTCGATGACGGCGAGATCGAGTTCCTCGGCCAGTTCAGCGATGCGCCGGCGCCGGGCAAGGTTCATGGTGCGTGCTGTGGGACTCTGGAGAGTTGGCATGCAATAGAGCACCCGTGCGCCGGACGTGCGGCAGGCCTGTTTCAGGCCCTCTGGGTCTAACCCCTCCTCATCCATCTCCACAGGTACCAAGTTGAAATGGCTGGCTGCAGCGATAGCCTTGAAGCCGGAATAGGTGAAGGCATCGACCAAGATGCTGTCGCCGGGCTTTGCCACCAAGCGCAGCGCGGTGTCGATGGCGTGCTGGGCGCCGTTGCACAGGAATAGCCGTGCCGGCTCGACGGTGAAGCTGTTGTCTGACAGCGAAGCGGCGATGATTTCGCGGTGCCGATGGATGCCACCGTGGGGGTGGTAGCCCAGCAACGGTGCAAGATCGCGCTCGCAGACCACCTCGCCAAACAGCGCGGACAGGATCTTGGTTTCGCTCCCCTTGGCGGGTACATTCAGCGCTAAATTGATTTGTTCTTGTATTGCCGCCGGCTCGGCGCGGGCGGTTGAACGGCGACGGACGAAGGTGCCCTGCCCGACATGGCCGCTGACGATGCCGCGCTGCTCTGCCTCCTGATAGGCTTTGCTCACGGTGCCGACAGAAAGACTAAGCTCTCGCGCTAGGTCACGGTGCGGCGGCAGTCGGTCGCCATCCGACAGCCGGCCGTCGGCTATGTCCTGCTCCAGAGCATTGACCAAGGCAAGGTAGCGCGGCCCCTCAGAGGCGAGCTGCCGTGGTCGCCAACCCGACAGTCTCTCATCCATGCTCCGCGCCCCTTTTCCTTCCCATCTTAACCCCTGCTAGACATGAAGATGGCCAACATACTTTCGTACAGTGTAGGACTCTAGACCCTCGATGCCGCCTTCGCGGCCCCAGCCGCTGTCGCCGATTCCGCCGAAGGGGGTTTCTGGGATCGTCACCACCATCTGGTTAATGCCGATAACGCCCACCTCCAGCTTCTCCGCTATGCGGTTAGCAGTCGCGGCGGAGCGGGTGAAGGCATATCCGGCCAGACCGTAAGGCAATGCATTCGCCCGTGCGAGCGCCTGTTCTATGTCATCAACAGGTTGTACCAGCGCAAGCGGGCCAAATGGTTCCTCTGTCATGGCCCTTGCCTGGTCGGGAATGTCCGCCAAGATGGTGGGTCTATACATCAGTCCCGTCCCCTTCAGTCGTTCACCTCCGGCTACCAGCCGGGCCGAATGGGAGAGGGCGTTGGCGATTAGGTCATCCATGGCAGCGATACGGCGGGTATTTGCGAGGGGACCCACCGTGGTGCCCGCTCGCAGGCCGTCGCCCACTACCTGCTTCTCCACGAAGGCACGCGCGTGTTCAAGGTACTCTTCGTAGATCGGGCGTTCGACGAAAAATCGCGTCGGCGAGGTGCAGACCTGGCCAGTATTGCGCAATTTGATGGCCATCGAGAGCTCCGCCGCGCGCTGAATTTCAGCATCTTTCGCGACAATCACGGGCGCGTGGCCGCCCAGTTCCATGGTGGCCACTGTCAGGGTCTCTCCTGCTAGTCGAGCGAGGTGACGTCCCACCGGAGTAGATCCGGTAAAGGAGATCTTGCGGATCACCGGTGAACGAATGAGGTACGCGGAGACGTCCGCGGGCACACCGAAGACCACGTTCAGCACGCCTTTGGGCAGCCCTGCATCGGTGAGCGCCCGCGCTATTTCTAGCGTTGTGCCCGGCGTTTCCTCAGCCGGCTTGATGATGCAGGTGCAGCCAGCGGCAAGAGCAGGAGCGATCTTGCGCGCGGGCGTCACTGCAGGGAAGTTCCACGGCGTGAAGCAAGCGACGGGGCCAACCGGCTCCTGTGTGACCGTCTGGCGCATATCGGGCAGGCGCGCCGGAATAACGCGGCCGTAGCTGCGCCGCCCCTCTTCTGCAAACCAGTCAAAGAACTCTGCCGCGGCGGTGATCTCACCTTTCGCCTCCGCCAGAGTCTTACCTTCCTCCAACGTTAGCACCGTAGCAATGTGGTCTAAACGCTCGCGCATCAGGTCAGCGGCCCGGCGCAAGATCTGCCCACGCTCGTAAGGCGAGGTGCGCTTCCAGCCCTCAAAGGCCCGGTTTGCCGCCGCGAGCGCGCGGTCAAGCTCTGCCGTTCCGGCGTGCGGCAGTCTGCCGAGGGGCTGTTCTGTGGCAGGATTGAGAACGACTTCGCTCCCAGCATTGGTTTCCTCGATCCATTCGCCGTCGATGAGCAGTGCCAGTTTCGGATACATAATTTATTCCTTGGACAGAGTAAGGTGCGCTCAGACGCCAGTAGTCTGAAGTCCCATTGGAACCGATCCCTTGAGTCGAAGCAGTTCTTTAGCGAGTCGTTAATGTTGGCGCGGCTGCCAACTGTTGATGCAGTTTGTCTGCATTGCAGCCGCTGGTTATCTCTACATCCGAGAGCCGATGCGGGCTCCAGCACGAAAGCGCAAATCTCTTGGATGATAGAATTAGAACGCATGTTGGCTCTCCTTAGGCGTTGGCCCAACGAGCTAGGCCGGCGTCGGCGATGATCTTGGCAATGGCCGCTTTCTGTTCGTCTGCCAAGGGCAGCAGCGGCAGGCGCGGACCACCGGCGTCGCGGCCAAGTTGGCTCATGGTCTCTTTGATGGCCGCGTAATAGGCCCCGGACTGGAAGCAACGGTAGAAGGCGAAGACGTCGCGGCCGAGGTCATCCAACGCCTTATCGCCAGTTAGCGCCTTGTCCCAGTAGTCGCGGATCAATGGCCCGGCGATCTGGTGCGCCATGGCGACGACTCCATGAGCGCCAACGGCGCGGGCCGGAACGATCATGGTCTCGTAGCCGACGAAGACACGAAGCCTGTCGCCAACGCGCTGCACAAGCTCACTCACCTGAGTAATGACGCCGGAGCTGTCCTTGATGGCGACCACGGTTGGCAGGGCGGAGAGTTGCTCCACCAGGGCCGGGGTGATGTCGATGCCCGCGCGGCGCGGGCTGTTGTATAGCATCAGCGGCAGCGACGTGTTGCGGGAGATGTGCTCGAAGAAGGCCACGATCTCACGCGGGCTCGGCATGGCGTAGATAGGTGGCAGGATCATTCCGCCCGCGCAGCCCGCCGCCACGGCCGACTGACACGCTTCCAGTACATCCTCGACACGCAGGTCGGCGACACCTGCCAGGACAGGCGCGCGGCCGGCCACATGGTCTACCGTCAATTTGTAGAGGCACGCGCGCTCGGCCTTGGTGAGAGCATAGAATTCCCCGGTGCTGCCAGCCGCTACGACGCCCCGCGCGCCATTGGCAATGGCGTCGTCGATGAGCGCCTTGTACCGGGTTTCATTGATGGAGCCATCGGCTCCGAAGGGGGTTACGAGAACGGGGAAGATGCCACCCCAGTCTGCACTGGCCATGATTACTATCCTTGAGTTGGAGATATGGTTGAACGTGCGTCCGCCGCGGCCGCAAGCGGACCGAGAAGGCGGGCCTGTTCCGTGAAGCGTCCGACGAAAGCCGCGAGCCTAGGGTTGACACCCGACAGCAGGAGTTCGCGCGGAGCGCCGCTGGCGGCGACCACGCCCTGGTCCATGAAGACCACCCGATCGGCCAATTCATAGGCGAAGCCGATCTCGTGGGTGACGATGACCATGGTCATCCCGTCGGCGGCGAGTTGGCGGATGGCGGCGAGCACGTCGCCCACCAGTTCCGGGTCCAGCGCCGATGTCGGCTCGTCGAACAGCATGATGGTGGGCTGCATGGCGAGCGCACGGGCGATGGCGATGCGCTGCTGCTGGCCGCCCGACAATTGTGACGGGTATTTGTGCCCGGCGTCAGGAAGGCCCATGCGGGTGAGAAGCTCGCGAGCCCGTGCCTCGACCTCGGCACGAGGCACCTTCTTCACCACCAGCGGGGCTTCGATGATGTTCTCCAGCGCGGTGCGGTGGGGGAACAGGTTGAAGTTTTGGAATACCATCCCGGTCTTGATGCGCACCGCGCTAACCTGCGCGCTGGACAGCTTCAGCCGTCCGGTCCTGGTGCGGCGGAAAAGAGGCTCGTCCTCGAGGATGATCTCGCCCTGGTCAGGCTCCATCAACAGGTTCATGCAACGCAGCAGCGAGGTCTTGCCCGAGCCGCTGGCGCCGATCAGGCAGACCACCTCCCCGCGATGGACGTCAAGATCGACGCCGCGTAGTACATGCTGCTTCCCGAAGGACTTCTCGATGCCGCGTACGCTCAGTACTACTTCGGTGGATGTTCCGGTCATCACGCGGCCTCCTTGCGCTCGAACCGGCGCGAAAGAGCGCTGAGGGGGAAAAGGATGAGGATGAAGATGGCGCCGATGACGGTGTAGACCTCCATTGGCCGGTACGTGAAACTGGCTATGTAGCCCGCCTGATAAAGCAGATCGGGGATGGTCAGCACCGAGAGGAGCGTTGTGTTCTTGAGCTGAATGATAGTCTGGCCCACCAGCGGTGGAACCATGCGGCGCAGTGCCTGCGGCAGGATGATCCGCTTCATGCGCTGAATGTACCCCATGCCCAGCGCAACGGCGGCGTCAGTCTGGCCACGGTCGATAGACTGGATACCGGCGCGCAGGATCTCGGCATAGAAGCCGCTGGCATAAAACCCGAGACCGAGGATGCCCGCCGTTTCCTTGCCAATCTGGATCTGCAGAAAGATTGGCAGGGCATAATAGATCCACATGAGCAACACCAGCAGCGGGATGTTGCGGAAGAACTCTACCCAGATTCGGCCGGTCCAGCGCGATAGTCGCCAGGGAGTGAGCTGAAGCAGGGCCACGAATAGACCGATAGCGAGGCCGATGGCACAGGTATAAAACGTGTATTTCAAAGTGATGAGCAGGCCGTAGGCGAGAATGTCCCAGTTCGCGAGGACGACAGACGGGTCAAATTTCATAGCGCTCTCCGTCAGTTGGGAAGGAATCCAGCTGCCAGCGGATCGTCTGCTTCCAGCACGAGGGTGGAAAATGCGCTGATATGAGCCATGCCCCGCACCTCGGGGACCACGGCGGGCTGTCCGTCCTTGCCCTCAGCCACCTCCACGACCTTGGCCGTGAAGGGCACCCCTAGAATGTTTTCGGCGCGGTAAGGCGCGCCAGTCGTCAACTTTCCACGCGCGTGGAGCTGCGCCAGGCGCGCTGAGGTACCAGTACCGCAGGGTGAGCGATCGAACTTATTGCTTGCCAAGATTACCAGATGTCGGGCGCCGCCCTCGATCGCGTTATGGAACAGCACACTGTCAACTTGAGGGTGGCCGCTGGCGGCGTTGAGCGCCTGCTTGATGGCTATGCCCGCGCGGCACCAGCGGCTGGCGTGGTTGATGTCGAAGGGGAGATCCATTTGGCTCGCGTCAACCAAGGCGTATGTGATGCCACCATAGGCAATGTCGCAGGTCACTGTGCCGAGACCCTCGGCTTCAACTGTTACGTCGGCGGAGGCGAGATAGGAGGGCACGTTGCGTAGCACCACTGAGGTCAACTGACCTGCCTCGAACGTGCCGGTCACATGAATGATGCCTGCCGGGGTCTCGATGGACATACCGGTTTGTTCGAAGCCTGGAGGAAGCGCACCCGTAGCGGCCAGGCTGGCGATGTAGCCAATCGTGGCATGACCGCACATGTCGGCGTACGTATACGAGAAGATGAAAAACAGCCCCTGATCTGCCTCGCGGGATGGCACGGGCACCGCCGCCGCCATGGCAGCATGCCCGCGCGGTTCGTGAAGCAGCAGCCCCCTCAACCCGTCATGGACGGCACGGAAATCGTCTCGCTGTTCGCGCACACTGTGCCCCCGCAATGGAGGGATGCCTGCGGTCACCGTTCGGGTGGGGTGCCCTGCGGTATGACTGTCGATTACGGTGAAGAGACGGCTGGTGCGCATGGTCAGCAGTACTTTCCAGACTGGGGAACCACCTTCATGTCAATGCCGCGCTCGAGCATGTAGCGGGTGATGCGCGAGCAGGCGAGACCCAGAGAGTTCTGCTGGGACATCCAGTTCGCCAGAAAGTTGGCAAACCCAGCATTGCCTGGCTCACGACGGATGCCGATGGTGGAGGGGTTGCGCAGCACCGGCATGGGTACCACGGCCTTGCCGATGCCCTTGGCATCGAGAAAGGCGGCGTCCTGGTCGGCGACTATCATGGCGTCGACCTTGCCCGACTGAAGTTCGAGGATGGCTTGGTCGCGCGAGGGGACGACGACGATGGTGGCGTTGGGGATGACCGACTCGGCGATGACTTGCATGGTACCCCCTTTCTGCACCGCGATGCGAACGTCCTTGGTGTCCATCTCGCGCCAAGTCTTCGGCTCGAAGTCGGAACGGGCAACGAGCGCCCAAATGCCCTCGACGATGGCGCCTGGCACATAATCGACGACGAGGCCGCGGCGGGGGTTGGGGTTCAGCGCCACCGCGAGGTCAATCTTTCCGGCCTGGAAGTCCGCGGCGAGGTTGCCCCAGGTGGTCTCATAATACTCGATCTGAACGCCCAGCAGACCGGCGATATCCTTGCCCCAGTCTACGAAGAAGCCGCTCCATTCGCCGGTGCGCGGGTCCTTGATGTAGCCCGGCTCCTCCGCGACCATAACTGGAAAATGCAACTTGCCACTCGCTTTGATGCGGTCGAGCACCAGGGAGGGGTCTTCGGCTCGAGCCGGCATGGAGGCCGGTCCGAGTAGGGTGGCCACACTCACGGCGGCCGCGACAATTGCACTTACCCAGCGTTTCATTGAAGTCTCCTCCGTCCTATTGGATTATATCAATTTGCGAATGCACTATATCATTTCTAGAGGCGTCGCAAGATTAAACCTTGCGCTCGGCTCACGTCACCGCACACGATAAGGAGCGCAGGAGAGCCGGGGAGCCTGTCCAGCGACGAGGTCGCAAACAATGGCCGCCGTCATGGGGGCGCCGCTGATGCCCATGTGGCCATGGCCAGTGGCGAACAGGATGGCTGCATGCTTAGGATGGGGACCGATGATCGGCACGCTATCAGGCGTCGATGGTCTTACGCCCATCCAGTCAGTCACCTGGCTGATGGGTATGTTTGGAAGCATCGCGCGCGCGCAAGCCTGCAGCTTGTTGCTCTGCTTCGGATAGCGAGGCGCATCGGGTGCATCGAACTCCGCGATACCCACGATGCGCAGCCCTTCCTCCAGAGGCGTGGCGACAAAGGCCGAGGCGGCGTCGGTCACGGGGCGGCTGATAACGCTGGAAATGCCCGGCACAGTGATGTGATAGCCACGCTCGCTGGTCAGCGAAAGAGAAATTCCCAGGGAGCGCGCAAGGTCGCGACTGGCGATACCGGCTGCAATGACCACGACGTCGCAGCGGTGAGGCCCCGAGTTTGTCTGGAGCGTCACCCCGTCGATGCCGGGCTCGATAGCCAAGACCCGAGCCGTGCGAATAGCAACGCCCAATGCGGCGGCCCGCCCCATTAGGCCCTCCACTAGAGCTAACGGCGAGGTCACGTGACCGCCGCCAGGAAAGAAAATCCCGCGCTGGTAGTCGCGGGCCAATCCGGGCTCCAACCCGCGCAACTCGTCGGCATTGAGCCTCTCGAAGGCGACGCCATGGGCGGCCCGCAACTCGTCCACAACCCCGTCGAGTGCGCCGAGTGACAGGTCGCGCCAGACGTGCAGGGCACCGTTCGGCCGGAACACCCGTTTCCACTCGGTGTCGCCGAGCATATCGCGATAAAGCTCCGCACAGGGGGCGTGGAGAGCGTGCAACGCCGCATAGGCTGTCTCCCAGGCACCCCGGCGGCCGGTTCGCAGGAAGCGCACGAGCCATGGGAGGGTGCGAGGTAGCTCACGCGGCGCGAGGCGCACCGGGCCGTCGGTGTCGGCGAGCCAGCGCAGCGCACGCCACACGACACCGGGATGAGCCATGGGAAAAGACGATCCCGCAGTGTATTGGGCGCCATTGCCCCAAGAGCAGCCATGGCCGATGCGACCCTTCTCGACCACGGTGACGCGGTGCCCTTCCCGCGCCAGCATGAGAGCGCAGCTCACGCCAATTACGCCCCCTCCAATGACGGCTACGGTACGTTGTTCAGCCATGGGATATCACCTCTTTGTAGCTGCCCTTGAGATCAGCACTTTGAATACGGGGAGATGCAGGCGAACTTCACGGCCCGTCCTTTCCTCCATAAGATTGCTACGGTTCAATGCAAGCGTCTATCACCGATTGACCTATTACAGACATAACTTCCTGCAGGGTTCAACGGTATTTTTGTTGTGTCCGACGCTGCGGTGCTTGGCTTCCAACCCCTGAGCCAGACTTCCGGGAAGTTCCGGCCCAAGGCATCCATAGACCGGGCGCACTTACGTTGTGCGCAGGTCACAATCGGTGCATATCCCGACGCCAGAAGCGTGTCACCGCAACGTCAGATCGGGCCGCGTAAAGCCCAGACGAATCGCGTTCTGCTCAAGCTGAAGCTCGGAGCCGATCGACAGTGCATCAAACGATCAATCCGGCAGGACGTGGACGCAGCATGGATCGGGTGCGGGGCTGCCTTACGGCAGGAAACTTACACTCATCTCGGTGCTAGATGACGACAATATGGAAACTGCATTTGACGCAAGCTGCTACATGATTGATCCTTGATTGAATGAAGTTGCGAACCTGCACAAGCTGCGTACCTGCGGCGTTTCGAACTCTGGTCCGGCAAGTACACTTAATTGAATCAAACCGTCTGCACTTGCGCGAGGATGCATGCTTCGACCTCCGCGCAAGCGAGCCTGTGCGAACCATTAGACGGAGGCGAACGCTGCGGAATGAACGGGGCGGAGGGCGCAGACGAGGACCCAGGCTCGCGAACGACTTTTGCGCCGCTCAGGAATCCGACTTTTCGTTCGATCTGGCTCGCCACGCAGGTTTCTAGCTTGGGCTGGCTGATGCAGACTGTTGCCATCAGCTGGCTGATGGCGACGATCTCGACTTCCGATCTTATGGTCGCGCTGGTACCGGCGTCATCGACGCTGCCCGCCTTCATTCTATCTGTCTTCGTCGGGGCCATCGCCGACAATTTCAACCGCCGCAAGGTCATGTTCGCCGGCCGGTGCATTATGGTCATAGCATCTGCGATGCTGGCCGCCTCTGTAGCGCTGGGCTTTGTAGACCCTTGGATGATCCTCGGCTTCAGCTTCTTGATCGCATGTGGCGGCGCCCTCAATGACCCCGCATGGCAAGCCTCGGTTGGCGATATCGTGGACCGACGCGATGTTCCCGCTGCCGTCACCCTCCTCTCCGTCGGCTTCAACACTGTCCGGACCGTAGGCCCGGCGCTCGGCGGCATCCTGGTCGCCTCGTTCGGGCTTGTGACGGCTCTCGCCGTGACCACACTCACATATCTGGTACCTCTGGGGACCATATGGCGCTGCAAATGGAAGGTTCGTTCTTCGCCTCTGCCGCGTGAGCCGATGAGCACGGCGATCTATGACGGGCTGCGCTTCACGGCGATGTCTTCGGAAATCAAGGCGGCGATCGCTCGCGGAACCCTCTTTGGCTTGGCGGGCATCGCCATACTCGCGCTGCTGCCCCTGGTTGTCCGGGATCAGCTGGGAGGAGGACCGCTCGCCTATGGGTCCCTCATGGCCGGATTCGGGACAGGCGCTGTCTTCGCCGGCGTCTCCAACGGCGTGTTCAGAAGGCGTTTGTCTCAAGAACGGCTGATGACGCTCGCCTGCATCGCCTGCGCGGCGTGCTCCCTCTCCCTTGCACTGACCTCCTCGATTGCAGTGGCGGCGATCGCGCTCGCTTTGGGCGGCGCGGGTTGGGTCACGGCCTGGTCCGGGGTTGGCGTGAGCGTGCAGCTGGCAAGCCCGCGCTGGGTCGTGGGGCGCACCATCTCGATCTATTATGCGTTGATAGACGGCGGCATCGCGGCCGGCAGTTGGGTGTGGGGTACGGTGGCCCAGAACCATTCCCTGGCCTGGGCGCTGGAGGGTTCCGCTGGTGCTCTGTTGCTCGTCACTGCGGCCGGCGTCCTGTTTCCTCTTCGCGAGCGCCACGACTCCGAGCCCGATCCTTTAGAGCAATTCAACGCCCCAGCAGTCGCCCTCAATCTCAAGCCAAGAAGCGGTCCCATCGTCGTCAAAGTCGAATATCTGATACCCGCGAAAAACGTCGATGCTTTCCTGGACCTCATGCGCGAGCGGCGGCATGTACACAGCCGCGTCGGAGCTCGACACTGGAGTCTCCAGCGCAACCTTCAGAAGCCTATGCAGTGGACAGAGACATTCCGCACCCCGACCTGGACCGACTACCTTCGCCTCAACCACCGCCTCACGACAGAGGATAGGCATCTGGACGAAAGGGGCCTCCTCCTGCACGAGGGAGAGCTTCCACCTCAATTGACACTTTTGATCGAGCGACCGACGGGCCCCGCTCGCAAAGCCGAGCACTCGACGTCTTATGTTCTCCATCGTTGACCCTTTTAGAACAGTGAGGGCCCGCGACTCCTCGCTGTGCTAGCGCTGGGCAGGAGGAGCATAACCGACCATGCTGGCCTGCGTATTTCAGTCGATCGTAAGCACGGATTTATCGCATCGTCAGCACGGATTTCGCGGGATCGTGAGCAGCCTTCTCGAAGCTTGTGGACGCTTCGTCCGAGATCTCAACCGGCTACAGGTTGCCTCGTCAGTGCAATGAGCCCAGAGATTGTCGATGCGCCGGATCAGAGAAGTTTTGCGTCTAAGGCATCTCCAGGGCCTCACCGAGCGCATCATTGCGCGCATGCTTGGGATCGGCAATGGGGTTGTGCATGGATACCTACGGCGAGCTCGCGCGACTTCGGCCCGATTGCGATCGATGTTGCGAAACAGGCGGAGGATACCAAGACATGTTCGAAGGCCCTGCTCGGGATGCGGACGGCTGGCAAGGATTGCGATGACCAAGCCTTCCGTCTGCGGTCCGATGGATGCGGCCCAGCGCCGAAAGCGCTCCGGTGTCCATTCGGCATAGCGCCGGTGGGAACTGGGCATGTGATCCGGATCGGTCCATGGCGAGGACCTCCATAGCGGCGCTGATGCACCCGCGACGCGCTTGCCGCGGTGGAAGATCTCGATGGTGCGCGCCGTTCTCGCAGATCGACCTGCTGACAAATGAGGCTGGGGGGCACGGAATCTTGAACTCGACGTGGCAATCCGTCGAGACGCCGGCCAAACGCCCGCAAACGGTGGAAGACTGGCCAAAGCCGGGCGCTCGACGGTCTCGAAGACCTGCCGGCGATGTCCAGCCGGCGCATGACATGATCGTTGATGCGTTCGAGTGCCTGGAAAATGGGGGCATTGGCCTCAGCCAGGAGAAGAACGTCCGATTGCGCAGACAAGCTGCAACTTGGGTCTGTGACGCGCGGCATTAAAAAGGTGCGATCGACCAAACAATCAAGTCGACCGCGCGTTGAAGTATCGCACGGGTCTGAGCAAGGCTAGGTGAAGTGGCGATGACATGTCCAAGAGTATCTGTATAATCGCCCCTCCTGACAATCCGGCTCCTGGGTTGAATATGAAATTTCACGTCGGCAACACCTGGCACTGCAGCCGCCCGATCGCCGCCATCAATCCAATCGAGGGTGCCATCGCAATCAGGAATTAGATGCCGCACAGCCGCAGTGTGTGAATGCCTTCCGCGCAGATCCCATTCCCCGCCGATGACAAGCTTGGTGTGCTCGGTGATGAGGTCGACACCGTAAGCCAGCTGAACCAGCCGAGGACTGGCCCCACCTGCAAGGCGCGGATTGACTTCAATCACCACTGGTCCACGCTTCGTCCACCGGAACTCAATGCTCGTGGGCCCCCAACCAAGGCCGAGAGCTTGCAAACAGCTCAGCGAAACATCGACGATGCGCCTGTACTCGTCATCAGTTAGGGGGGCCGGAAAAATCGTCTCACGAAAGACGAAATGCGGTGGGTAGCCGAAGTCAGCGGCACCAATCGCAGTGACTTCATGTCCCATTATATTAGCAATATAGAAAGGACCCTGTGCGAATTCTTCGACCAGTGTCTTCGGCGAAGACACCCATGTGTGGTTCCCGCCGAACAGATAGGCCGTATGTTCGGCTAGCTCATCGACGTCACGGCACAATCGGACACCGCTGCTGCCGCTGCCTGCAGCCGGTTTAACAATCACCGGCAGGCCGATCTCCGCGGCAGAGCTTTCCACCTCCGCCGCATTCGCTGCCAAGCGATAAGCAGGTATTGGAACGCCCGCTTCGGCGAGAAGTTGACGTTGAGCGAATTTATCGCAGCATCGTTCAATCGATGCGGGGTTCGGTCCCGGTAAATTGAAATGCCGGCACAGCTTGCCAACTGTCGCATAGAGCGACTCGTCGAGGTCCGTGAAACCAGTAATCCCAGCAATGTTATACGTCGCACGTAGCCGAGAACATTCGCGACTCAGCGCATCGAGATCGTCTGTATCGACACGGATTGCCTCAATGTCTTCCGCCGCAAGATAGTCGTACTGAGTTGGATCAGCCGACAGGGTAATTGGATAAAGGCCAAGACGCTGGGCCGCTTGGACGTATGGCAGACCAATACTCCTGTGGCCTTCAACCAGGATGAGCGCTCTTCTTGCCATCGGCTGTTGACCCTCCATTGCGTGCTGTGTGGCGGTCTGAGCGTGAACAGGCATCAGCCTTTTCACCCGTGCCTGACCTCAGATCTTGCGGCAAACGTACCACTATCGGCGAGTTGAGCTCGCAAAGATTCTGTAAATTTGTTTGAAGGATCTGTTGCAAAATCTTGGTCGCCGACGGTGCGGCCTCTCGAGGATTGGGAGGAGGTTGCGATGTTTCCGTGGATCGTCAACGCGCCGATGAATGCCGCCATCTTCGAACGCTACGTCGAAACTCAGCTCGCTCCCGAACTGTCGCCCGGCGATGTCGTCATTCTCGACAATGTCGGCTTCCACAAGAACGAGCGCGCCGCGCAACTGGTTCGCCAAAGGGGCGCATGGCTCCTGTTCCTGCCGCCATACTCGCCCGACCTCAACCCGATCGAGATGGCCTATTCAAAACTCAAGGCGAGGCTGCGAAAGAAGGCAGCCAGAAGCTTCGACGCACTCTGCGAGGCTCTCGGCGATATCTGCCATCTGTTCGAGCCAACCGAATGCAGAAACTTCTTCAAAGCGGCCGGATATGAGGCCGATTAATCGCGACACGCTTCAGCGTCCCTTGAAACATCGCAACCTCCTCCCAATCCTCGAGAGGCCGCACCGTCGGCGACCAAGATTTTGCAACAGATCCTTCAAACAAATTTACAGAATCTTTGCGAGCTCAACTCGCCGATAGTGGTACGTTTGCCGCAAGATCTGAGGTCAGGCACGGGTGAAAAGGCTGATGCCTGTTCACGCTCAGACCGCCACACAGCACGCAATGGAGTGTCAACAGCCGATGGCAAGAAGAGCGCTCATCCTGGTTGAAGGCCACAGGAGTATTGGTCTGCCATACGTCCAAGCGGCCCAGCGTCTTGGCCTTTATCCAATTACCCTGTCGGCTGATCCAACTCAGTACGACTATCTTGCGGCGGAAGACATTGAGGCAATCCGTGTCGATACAGACGATCTCGATGCGCTGAGTCGCGAATGTTCTCGGCTACGTGCGACGTATAACATTGCTGGGATTACTGGTTTCACGGACCTCGACGAGTCGCTCTATGCGACAGTTGGCAAGCTGTGCCGGCATTTCAATTTACCGGGACCGAACCCCGCATCGATTGAACGATGCTGCGATAAATTCGCTCAACGTCAACTTCTCGCCGAAGCGGGCGTTCCAATACCTGCTTATCGCTTGGCAGCGAATGCGGCGGAGGTGGAAAGCTCTGCCGCGGAGATCGGCCTGCCGGTGATTGTTAAACCGGCTGCAGGCAGCGGCAGCAGCGGTGTCCGATTGTGCCGTGACGTCGATGAGCTAGCCGAACATACGGCCTATCTGTTCGGCGGGAACCACACATGGGTGTCTTCGCCGAAGACACTGGTCGAAGAATTCGCACAGGGTCCTTTTTACATCGTTCATATAATGGGACATGATGTCATTGGAATTGAGGCGGGCGCCTTCGATCCCCCACCGCATTTCGTCTTCCGTGAGGGCACCTTCCCGGCCCCCTTAACTGATGACGAGTACAGGCGCATCGTCGATGTTTCGCTGAGCTGTTTGCAAGCTCTCGGCCTTGGTTGGGGGCCAACCTGCATTGAGTTCCGGTGGACGAAGCGTGGACCAGTGGTGATTGAAGTCAATCCGCGCATTAGTGGCGGTCCTCAACCGGTTCAACTGGCTTACGGTGTCGACCTCATCACCGAGCACATCAAGCTTGTCATCGGGGAGGAATGGGATTTGCGTAGAAGGCATTCGCACATTTCGGCCTGGCGGTGCCTCCTTCCAGATCGCGACGGCACCCTTGATTGGATTGATGGCGGCGATCGGGCGGCTGCAGTGCCAGGTGTTGCCGACGTGAAATTTCATATTCAACCCAAGACGCCGATCGTCAGGAAAGGTGATTACCGAGACTCTATGGGATATGTCATCGTCGTTTCACACAGTCTTGCTCAGACCCATGCGATACTTCAGCGCGCGGTTGACTTAATCAGTTGGTCGATTACGCCATTTCCGACCGAATAGGAAAAATCAGCAGACCTCTCACCTCTCCGCACCAGCGCAGGCTTTCCCTAGGTAACGTCGCCGAACTTTGGTGCAATTGAGACCCCGAGAGAGTGTTGTTGCCCCCGAATGATCGGAACACAATCAGGGTGGGGTTTGGTCCGCGACGAACTCGCGGGGTGAACGATAGCCGTGGGCCTTGTGCGGATGAAGGCTGTTATGGTGGTCGATCTATCACGGTTTTGGCGTTAGCGGCAGTGAGACGCGGACATTGTCTCACTTCTCGTCCTGAAGGCCTCGGCCATTCCGTTCGATTGCGGGCTCTAGACTGGCGTCGTTCTCGGCTTCAGTCCAATCTCGCGGGCCATCGCTCTGGTCTCGTGGCGATGTAGCCGAAGCCGTAGCACCTACGCTCACCATCGCCTGAAACGGCTGCTCATTGAAGCCTCAGGCAGCTGCGCTTGGAGCGAACATTTTCGTTGTGCCTTGCTTTGGCCGAACGCTCACATTGTCGATGAGACGTATGTCGCCAGCCAAGCGGCCACGAGCAGACTCGCCGGTCTGTCCGCTCATTCGAGCAGCGAAAGGTCATTCGGCCCGCAATTCGAGATACTCGACCTCTGTGTAGCCGGCCGACAGCAAGGCCTGCTGGCCTCGGCGAGTACATCGTCGGCTACCGGCTGCCGCCCCTGTCGCCAACCGCTCGGCGGCCGCGAACAGCATTTCCGAGAGCCGCGGCGCCGCCTGTCGCTGTTGAGACGATAGGCGGAGGTTGCGCGACGGCCAGACCGTCTGCTTCGCGCACCGTCGGACAGGCGACGATCTCGATGGGGATCGAGATCGCGGGCAAGCCGCCGCACTAACATGCAATAGCTGGAAATCCTTCTCGCCGAAGAAGGCCAAATCGGCACCCTTCTGAAGAAGAAGCTTGGTGACGACTGTTGGCACGGCGTCGAAATGGCCCGGGCGGAACGACCGCACATGTCCTCGCTCACTCCACCCACCAAGACCGTGGCTGGCGAAACCTTCCGGATACATATCGTAGCATGCGGCGCGTAGATCGATGGGCGCCGAGAGGCGCGAGCTTGGCGGCGTGTTGGTGCTCCGTTCGCGGATCGGCTGCGAGGTCGGCGGCATTGTTGAATTGCTTGGAGTTCACGCATAGCGTCACGATTACACGATCGGCAGTTGGAGCGCGTTACGCACGAGGCTCAGATGACTGCTCCTGCTCCTGCACCTCGTCCCGAGCGATCCTCGGCTTGGCCGCGGCGCACAGCGACGATCAAGGCTGGGCCGCAGGCCCGATCGCGCAGCGACGTGCCCTTGACGGTCACGAGCACGGCGGCAGGCTTGGGCGGTCAGCAGCGAGCCCTGCGAGGTGCGACAATAGTTTCCGAGGCGGAGTTCGCCATGAGCAGGCGCGGGGTGCCGCGCGGCAGGCTTGTATTCGGTCGATCTCAGTGGATCTGAAGCATGGGGCAGCACGCGCATCGGTGGGCGAAGCTCCGGGAAGGACGGCGAGCCCATTCTACGTCTGCGGTCCACCATGTATAGCTTCGGGTTGCCGCCATCTTGGATCATCATCGGCAGACCTGTGCGGGCCAGCCAATGGGGTGTGCGTTGCTCTCCTCTTCCCGCGTGCCTCCGCCCCACGCAAGCTGACGCCCTGTTGCGCTTCGCCTGTGGCGACGAGGCGCCACAGCGCAATCGGAAGCTTGCGCGCAAGCGCCACGATCATCGTCTTTGCGCGTGGCTTTGCTGCCGTCGGCCGTGCGCGCCTAGAACCATTGGGCCAGCGCACTATCCTTCTGGAAGAGGAGAAAGCGTCGGGCCGGTTCGATCATACCATGCGGCACGCGGCACTGCCAGCGCGTGTCAGCCCCTTCTCTCGCGCCCGCGTTGCCGATCTCGTCGGGTGAACCCGTGAGCCTGGCATAACGCGCCACCGCGCCACGATCGCGCAAGCCGCGCGACAGGATCTCGCTTATCAGCATGTCCGCCGTCTCGACACCGACGCCGATGACCCGTGCGATGAGGCGCACCATCGCATGCGGGCCTTCCGATGCAGCCGGAGCCGCGGCGAGCCTACGCAGGCGCTCGATGGTGCGATCTGCGCACGCAGGAGATCGAGCCGCTCAAGCAAGCGGTCCAACTCGGCGCGGGTGTTTTCCGGCAGCGACAGCGGCGTTCCCTCTGCCATGCGGATGGCCATGAGCCTGTCACCCGAATTGCGCAGATCTAAGCGGAGGCTGCGAATGCCGAAGCCGGCGAGAACCGCCTCGATGCGTGTGTGGACGTATATGGGCCCCGCCCGATTGCAACAGGTCGCTGGATCCGGTTGATAGTCACAAACTACCGACGTATATCCCGCTTCTTGATGCGGCAGCGCAGCGAGCCTCGACAGGTTTTCGCCCGCTTCCACCTCACGCCCCCAGACATCGGCCGAAACCGTGCCGGTCCACTTGCCGAGGTGGTCCTCCTTCCCGCTCTCCGGGTTCGTCAAGCTGCTTTCACCGACAGTTCCGGTTGATAAGCCGCAGACGGTGTCCTGGGGAAAAGGCGAGGAACCGACAAACTGTCGGGTTTGTTGGGTCCACGACGCGGCGGTGTTCGGCCCTGCGTCCTGCCACGAGCTCATCTAAACCGTTGAGTGACAAGTTGTTTCTGAGCCCTTCTGCGCAGTTGGCACGATTTTTGGGACGCCCTCGTTGCAGGGCGCAGGA
This sequence comes from Mesorhizobium sp. WSM4821, assembly GCF_055901555.1. NCBI lineage: Bacteria > Pseudomonadati > Pseudomonadota > Alphaproteobacteria > Hyphomicrobiales > Phyllobacteriaceae > Mesorhizobium > Mesorhizobium sp. WSM4821. Next base: position 192,771 of record NZ_CM148371.1, read on the forward strand.
ACTGCCACCGATACGGCATCGCTCCAGAAAAAAGGAAATAATCATGCCAGCTTGGCGTCAGGTCGCATTCTATGGGAGCTATCGGCAAATTCACCAACTCCCAAAAACGCCCGCCATGTCGACCTCGGCCGGAAGATCCTCATCGTCCCCGTGACCCAATACCGACTGCACCGCCTGATCCTGAACTCGAAAGCACAGGAGACTATCTGCATCTCAGGCAAACGAGGTTCGGGGCAAGCCCTAGAACTCGTGGGCGTTCCGCGTCAACTGCCGCTTGAGCTCAATCAACTGGAGTAATCAACGATGAGCAAGCTTCTTGGATTGTATAGTGATCACCAGATGACCGCGCCCCTCGCAGTGGCGCAGCATTCGGCGCACATTAAACCCCTTGCGACCGACCTTGCGAGAAGTGGAATTCTACTCATCACAACCTGCGCACGAGTCGAGGTCTATGGTGAGGAGTCCGTACTCAGAAATGTCGATAGCACAATCTTTTCTGGTTTTTCATACGTACGCATTGAAGGTGCGGCCGCAATTGCTCAACGTCTCGCCGAGATTGCATCCAGCGCTCATTCCCAAATCCTCGGCGAGAGTTACATCAGCGGTCAGCTCGCGAAGGCTATCGAATCTCTTAATCCAAACCTCCCGATTTTCCAGATCGCTCGGTTGGCAATAGATACGGGTCGCGCCGCGCGCGAGCGACAGCGTTTCATCGCCTCATTCAACTACGATCAGATTGTCCGAGACATCATAGCTGATCGATTTCGGGACGGAGAGGTACCCGATCGCCTTTATATAATCGGGGCGGGTATGCTGGGTCGCGGGCTAATCAGGAGTGGTGTCGGAGAGCGCTTCCGTTCTACGGTAGTCGTAACGCGGAACCCTAAGAACCTTCGCAAACGTCTCCGCCCTTCGAATGACATTCAAGTCGCGTTCAAGCGTCCGGCAGAGATCGGGTATCCACACGAACCGCGCTCCATCGTTGTTATTGCAACCGCAGACGTCAATGATGAATACGAAGCCACTCTTCAGGACACCCTTCTGCGGTTGGGGCCGCGCACCATAGTGGACCTGTCATCAATCCCAGTACTTTCGGGCTCATCAGTCAAACAGCTAAATTATGTAAGCATGTATGACGAAGAATTTCTTCGGTTCATCGAACAAAACAATGAGCGTTTGGCTCCGAAACTGTCACTCTTGTTTTCTGACATAGAGGCGACACTCAGAACGGCGCAAATCTCCTTTCCCGCGAGGGCAACGTAGCCCACAACAGTACACCGGTTCGCGAGAGACCATTTGAAAACCGTGTAGCCTCATTCAGAGCTACCGACATTCCAAACCGAAGGGCCGGACTGTTCCAGCGCCGGTCTCAGCACCAGGAGACGAGGTAATATGACGACGCCTATTGTAAGATGGCTAAGTCGAAACGACGTTGCTCAGACGAAGTTGCCATTCGCCTCAGCATTAGATGTTATCGAAGCGACGCTTCGTGACCACGGCGATGGCGTCGCATTCGAGAACCCGCCCAAGATCGGGATCCACCCGAGGCATGACGCATTCATTCACGCAATGGCCGGCTGGCTTCCCAAGCAACGCCGCGCCGGCCTTAAATGGGTTGCCGGTTACTCCAGCAATCACAGGTTTGGCTTGCCAAACATCACAGGGCTTTTGGTGTTAAACGATCCGGACACGGGTCTACCAGTCTGCGTGATGGATGCTGCTTACCTGACCGCAGTTCGCGCAGCGGCAGCGTCGGCTGTTACCAGCAAGTATTTGTCGCCGCCTCGCGTGGACAGGATTGCGGTAATCGGCGCTGGTCTTCAGGGCCTCTACCACGTAAAAATGTTATCCTTGATTTACCCCGCTGCCGAATTCCAAATCGTGGATATCAATGAGAATGCCGTGAGCCGGTTGGCTGAACAGATGTGTTCCAAAGCAACAGTAGTTCATGTGAAAGAGGCTGAGGCCGCGATCCGCACCGCTGATCTCGTAGTGACCGCAACAAGCCGATTGGACGACGTGGCATTCCGGTTCGGATGGGTCAAGGAGGGCAGCTTGGTTCTGCCCGTCCATGTCCGAGGATGGTCAGAGGATATAACGACAGCTTCGGACGTATTATTGACTGACGACGTTGAGCAATTCAAAAATTACATCATCGCTACAGGCTCTCCTTATCGGGATATTTCCCGAGTTCGTGGATCTTTCAGCGATGTGATCGCAGGACGGGTCGCCGGCAGAACTCGCAACGCTGATCGCATTGTAGTGTTCAATGTCGGCCTCGCAATCTATGATGTCGCTATAGGTTCTGCTATACTCGACATCGCAGAACAGCACGGCTTAGGCACAATAATATCCTACTAACTTATGACCGTGGTCAAATCGGTGCACTTATCCGTCCCATGCTCTGCAAAATTCTCCACGTTGATGGACAGCACGGATGTCAAACGGCATTCAAAACTGCCCCTCGATTGGAGTGCGCCCCTAAGGGTGGACAGAATGGCATGAGGGATTGATGTCGCGTTTTTGAAGGGAGAACCATGGCAAGATACGCACACAGCGTCGAGTTTACGCGTCATGTCGCGCAGGAATATCTGTCCGGCAAGACCCTGCACGGGTTGGCGAAACGCCACGACATTGAATCTGCCGCCGAACTGTCATTCCGGGGCGATGAGAGCCTCGGCCATTTCTGTTACGCCGTGAGGCGCGGGTTGAGCGACTGGCGGAGGCGCGGAGCCTTCGAACTGCACAGCGCCGGAGCCGGTTGCGGTGAAAACATCGGCGAAGGCCGCCGGGTCTGGTAGCCGAGCGAAGGGCCTCGCGGTATTGAAGGCCTCCCGCCATTCGGCGATGGCGCTTCGGGCGTGGTTGAGGTCCGAAGAACAGGCTTTCGTTCAACAGCTCACGCCCATCCGGCCGTAAGCTTCTTCTTGCGTTGGAGACGAACAGGCTGGCCAAGCGGCCTGCCGATACCGCCCACACGATCCTGCTCATCGCGTCTTGGCCCAACTTGCGGACTTGGACAGCACGTCATCGCATTACGGTCAAACAGGACAACGACCTGGCTGCAAAGTTCGCCGCCATGAACACCCTTGCCGCCCGCGGGCAAACCAGAAGATAGCGATGGCGCGACCTTCGCCACGGCGCGCGATCTAGGCGCAGGCTGGGGTTCGTGCCCCGGCAACATACCACCGGCGGCAAACCCAGGCTGCTCGGCATCTCCAAGCGCGGCAACAAATACCGCGCAGCCTGCCGATCCATGGCGCCAGGGCCGCGCTACCTTCGCTGCCGCGAGGCCCGACGCCATTGGGAACGTAGCTGCGCAACGTGCTCGTCAGACGACGTCGCCACACGGTTGGCTGTTCTCAGGCCACGGCCTTGAACTCACACGCTGGTAATTAAAGTGTTGCAACACGATCCAACAGGAGCCGAAAATGGAACAGAAACCGCCGATCCGAGACTCCAGGCCGTTCCGAGTGACCAGTCGGCAGGTACTGTCAATCGCCATTCCGATGATGCTCGCATACCTCACGACGCCGGTGCTCGCCCTCGTCGATATGGCCGTAGTCGGCCGATTCGGCGATGCAGCTTTGGTTGGAGGTCTTGCAGCCGGGGCCGCGCTCTTCGACATCGTCTTCGCGACCTTCAATTTCCTGCGCTTCGGTACGACCGCGCTAGTCGCCCAGGCTTTCGGGAGGAACGACGCTCTGGAAGAGAGGGCAGTCTTCTGGCGGGCATTTCTCATCGCCGCGATTTCCGGCTTGGCCCTAGTCCTGTTTTCGCCGTTGATTGCCGCGGCTGGCGAATGGCTCATGAACGCGGGACAGCCTGTGACCGCCGCGATGGATCTTTACATCCGTATCCGCCTTTTTGCGGCCCCTGCCGCCCTTATTAACTATGCCATTCTAGGCTATTTCCTAGGTCGCGGCAGTTCGGTCGTCGGGCTTCTCCTGCAACTTCTCCTAAATGGGATGAATGTCGCGCTTACGATCTTTTTAGGTCTTTATCTCGGCTGGGGAGTTGCAGGCGTCGCCTGGGGAACCGTCTTCAGCCAAGCCATCGCCATGATCGCCGGCATGACAGTCCTTTTAAGACGCTTCCGTGCGATGCCGAAAATGTCGCGTCAGCATACATTTAACATGGTGGCGATGAGGCGGATGCTTCACCTCAGCGGTGACATCATGACCCCTTCTTGCGTGCTCCTGGGTGCCTACATGCTGTTCATGCGCCAAGGGGCCCAGCTTGGTGCGTTGACCCTCGCCGCCAATGCGGTGCTGATGCATATATTCCTGATCGCGGGGTATTTCCTTGACGGATTTGGGGCGGCCGCCGAACAGCTCGCCGGGCGAGCCGTTGGCGCAGGTTATCGGCTGGCTTTCTGGCAAACCGTCAGACTGACCGCGGGCTGGGGATTCGCGCTTGCGGGCCTTGCGAGCGTCGTGATCTTTGCATTCGGCGAACAGCTCATCGGCGCCATAACAATGGCAGCGGACGTGCGAGCCGAGGCGGCTCTCTATCTTCCTTGGGCGGCCTTCGCGGCACCGACCGGCGTGCTGGCCTTCCAGTTGACCGGCGTCTTTTTGGGTGCAACCTGGTGTTTCGACGTGCGCAATATGATGCTCTTATCCTTCGCAGCCTTTGTCACTGCTTTGTTCGCATTCGGCCAGATGTTCGGCAACCACGGGCTCTGGGCCGCTTTTCACATTTTTCAGCTCGTGCGAGGGATAAGCCTGTTGCTGGTCCTGCGTCGTCGCGCCGGCACCGCTTTCGCGAAATGACCAGTCGATGTGGAATGGCTGTTGACGATCCTGGTGAGGACGTCGGCGAGGTAGCTGAGCGGCTCAACATCGTGCAGCAGTTCCATGGCAGCGCTGTGCCGGCTATATCGATCAAGACATAGTCGCCACTATCTACCCAGCCGGACTATGTCGGGTAGCTTAGACCGGAACTACAGACGTCTGAGGAATACGGGGGTTTTCCGCAGAAACACCCGGGTCACCCGACATAGTCAGCGCGATCTACAGGCTGTTCAAGAACTCCAGCAGATTGTCATCGGGCCAAAAGCGGGATGACTTACCGGAATATGGGATCATCTTTACCATTGCCGTCCTCATCGCCAACGTCGCCTCGAGATAGATCTGTGTGGTCTCGACCGATTCATGGCCGAGCCACAGGGCGATGACGGCACGATCGACGCCAGCCTGCAGGAGGTCCATGGCCATCGTGTGCCTCAGACGATGAACAGCGACGCGCTTTCCATTCAGAGACGGGCACATGGCAGAAGCGGTCTGGCGGTGTTTGTTCAGTAAAACTGAACGCCATGAACGCTCAGCCGCTCACCTCTGGCGCTGGGAAACAGGATACTCTTTTCTCCGCGCTGAGGCTCTTTCAGCCAGCTTCTCAAGACTGCGGTGGTAGATTTGGCGAACGGGGTGCAGTGTTCCTTGCGCCCTTTGCCGATGACCCGCAGGTGGGCGCCCGTGCCGAAGAACAGATCGTCCCGCTTGAGACCAGTGATCTCCGATTGCCGCAATCCGGGCTGCACCGCGACCAGCAGGAACGCGTGATCGCGTCGCCCGGACCAAGTCGATTGATCCGGTGCGGCCAACAAGGCATCGACCTCTGGGCGGGTCAGCGAGCCTCTACACCGATCGCGGCAGCCACTATTTCGTGACGCTCAAGGCGGTCGACAAGAGCCGGCTGACCCAGGTCGGGCGGGCGCTGCGGCAACTGGACATCGAGCATATCCCGGCCTATTCGCCTGAACCCAGGGGCCGCTCCAAGCGGATGTTCTCCACTTTGCAGGATCGGCTGCCTAAGGAACTGGCGCTGGCCGGCATTGCTGATATCCAGGCCGCCAACCGCTTCATCGCACAGGCCTATCTGCCGGCTGACAATGCCCGCTTCGCCAGGCCGGCCGCGGTTGAAGATAGCGCCTTTGTCGCCGCCGACCCGCAGCAATTGGCTCAGATCCTGTGCATCGAGGAGGAGCGCGTTGTTGCCCGCGACAACACGATCGCCTTCGCGCGGCTGCGATTGCAGCTGCCGCAGAGCCCGATCCGACATCACTTCGTCAAAGCTACGGTCAAGATCAGGCACTACCCGGATGGCACGCTCGCGGTCTACCATGGCCTCCGCCGCATTGCTCGATACATGCCTGACGGCGCCGCAATCCAAGAGACCTGCCGCATCGGGCAAGCCGCGTGAACCGCTTCGACGCAAAACGGAAGCGGATAAATGATGTGCTGCCAAACCGGACAACTTGATCAGCTACCGACAGTTGCTGCGACATCCAACTTCAGGTCCACCAGAGAACAAGATCTGGCCGAGCAAATCCGAAAAAGCTGTTGAGCACCAAGCGAGGCTTTCCTTGGCCCGACTGACCAGTGACCCCGTGAACGAAACCGCCATCGATCAGGGCGATATCCCCGGCCTCGAGCTGGACGTCGTGAGAAGGTACGCCCTCGAGATAGGCTGCCGAATAGGGATAGCCCGTGGTCTCCACCCCCTGCGACTTTCGGTCGGCAACCGTCGGCTTGTGACTCCAGAGCCGCAGATTGCCACCTTCGTCGGACATGCTGGGGTAGAGGTTGAGCGCCGCGACAGTGTTGTGCGCCACCGCAGAAAGCTCGTAATCCTTCCCGGCACGTAACACTTGAGCGACATCGTCGTGAGGGTCCAAGGAAAACGTGCCGCTGCCAGACCAACTGAGACCGCGACAAACATTGGCCTGGCCATGTTCTGAACGGGCCAGCCGCAATTCAACGCCCTGTTTGTGAAGCTCGCGCTTTAACGCGTCGAATAGGGCTCGGACCGGGTCAACTAAATTGCCCAAAAGGGCGTCAACGTGCGGCCGCGCATTTTCCGCCTCCTTGAAATAGGTGGCTGCATTTTTCCTGTAGTGGGATGCGCCGACATATTGTCCGGGGACGCCATCGTTGCGCTCGTTGAGACCGGGACTGCCAAAAAACTTCGTGGTGATCTCCTCGGCTACTTCGGTGCTGAAAGCTTGCTTGATGTGCAGAGCTGTGATCTCACCTTTCAGTACTGAGATGATCTCGGCGGTGCTGATCGAGCCGGTTCGTTCTTTGATCGTAAGAGGCGAGATGGCCGGCGTTTGAGGTACTTGGTTAGTCGCCATTGGTTTTCTCCTGTAGTGCCTGATCGAGGATGGCAATGCCGTGATCGAGTTCGTCATCTGAGATTGTTATCGGCGGAAGGACTTTGATGACGTCGCGATTTGGCCCGGAGGATTCGATCAGCAGGCCGTTTTCGAACGCGACATCGTGCACACGGCCAACAACGGCCTGTGACCGGCACTTGAGGCCGGCCATCAGACCACGGCCGCGCTTTTGTTCGATGCACTTCGGGAATTTCGCAACGAGGCGATCAAGGTGTTCTTGCAGCTTTACGGCCGTCCCCTCGACGGCTTTAGTAAACTGCCTATCGGACCACATTTTGCACATGGCCGCGGAAGTCACAAAGGCGAGATTATTCCCTCTAAAGGTCCCGCTATGTTCTCCCGGATTCCATATGTCCATGTCAGGGCGAATCAGAACTATGGACAACGGATTACCTGAACCGCTTAGCGATTTCGAAAGACACACGATGTCGGGCTCGATTTTCGCGAACTCAAATGAGAAGAAATCGCCCGTTCGTCCCGAACCTGCCTGAATGTCATCGACGATGAAAACAACGTCGTGCTTACGGCAAATGCGCTGAATTTCTGCAAGCCATGGTGCGGATGCGGTGTTCATGCCGCCTTCTGCCTGGATGGGCTCCAGGATGATTGCGGCCGGCTTTTCTATCCCGCTGCCTGGGTCGCCTAACACGTGATCAATGTAACTCGCGGAATCGAAAGTTTGGTTCGGATAGTTCTCGTAAGGTACACGGATCACATCGTGGCGAGCAACGCCGCCAAGCTGTCTGGTTGACGCTGAACCCGACACCGCCAAGGAGCCGAGCGACATGCCATGGTACGAATTTGTAAAGGCCATGACACTCGAGCGACCGGTATATTTTCGCGCCAGCGCCAACGCCGCTTCGTTAGCGTTTGTCCCGGTCGGCCCAGGAAACTGTATCTTGTAAGAAAGGCCCCGAGGCTTCAGGATCGAATTGACGAACGCTTCGATGAAATCACGCTTTGCAGCTGTATACATATCAAGCGACAAGACAATATTTTGATCGGCGAGATATTGAATTGCCGGGGCAATGATATCCGGGTTGTTATGACCGTAGTTGAGCGCGCCGGACCCTACAAGGAAATCAATATATGGCTTTCCGGACTCGTCCCAGATTGTCGCCCCAAGTGACTTTTTAAAGACTGTTGGAAATGATCGTCCATAGCGACGAACGTTAGACTCATAAGCTTCGAAAATGTCGATATCCATTAAAGGGCCTCTCTGTATGGGTCTTGCGATCAACGCTGCAGGTTCTTGTCCACGCATTCCAAACCATTGATTTCGACGATTAGCTGCGGCCAATCTCTGACTTAAAGCGAACGTATCATGGTCAGCGACTTGCATTCGCAAAGAGTCTGTAAACTTGTTTGACGAATCTGTTGCAACGCTTTGGATAGCGATAGCGTGACAGTCAGTACCCGCCTTGCGGCAACGCTATCGGCGGCGTTGTTGGCGGGGGCCACTGACATAGCCGCACCGGTTTTTCCAAGCATGACTGCAACCACGATGCTTGGGTATTTCTCTATGTCGGCTGTGACGGGATCCTTGCCGACGAGTAGCTGTGACAGATAGCGATTTCTCTGCTTCGATGTGACGGCGAGACCGATGCTCGCTCGAGTTTCGCTTTGGAACGCGGACGCCAGACCGCGAACTGGCGACAGAACTGGAACTGACCGCGGCCTCTAATCGCGGCCGTGGCCGCCGGCGGTGATGGGGCCGTTCGCTGGGCGGCGCGTTGGCCAACCCTTAGCTTCGCAACGTCTACAATGCCTAGCGGCCCTCCCGAGGTGACGGCCGCACTGCAGGCCACGCGCCGAGCACGCGAGTGGTGTTCGGCACCCACGAGCTGACGCAGAATCGACTGCGCCCTCGAGGAAGCGCGATCGATGCGGCTATCGACCACCCGGTGTTCGCCACCGCACTGCGTGGTCACGATGGCGCGGCTTTTGGAGCGCAGCACGACTTAAGAGTTCCCACCCTTACACTGGTCAACATTCATGTGATCGAAAACGCTGGCTCAGGCGACGCCACTGGCGATGTGTCCGATGCCGCTTTTTGTACGCAAGGTTCACTCTGTCCGACATCCGACAATTGTTGAATATCAGACAGGGCCCCAAATCCGCTAACCAGTGTTTAATTGAATTTTCCTCTTTGGCACGTTCTGTGCAGAGTGGCTTGCGAACGCATCAGCAAAAAATAGTCCCATGATCACACTCACTGAAAACGCCGTCGCCGCCGTCAAGGCCGCGCTTTCCCGCGCCGACAAGCCGGCGGAAGGCTTTCGCATCATGGTCAAGGCGGGCGGCTGCGCCGGCCTCAAATACCTGATGGGTCTGGAGAGCGTCTCGCGCGAGGGGGATGCCATCATGGAGACGGACGGGGTCAAGGTGTTCGTCGACGCAAGCTCCCAGCCCCATCTCGCCGGCATGACCGTTGACTTCATCACGGGCCTGGAGTCCTCGGGCTTTGTCTTCGACAATCCCAATGCGCGGGACAAATGCGCCTGCGGCAAGTCCTTCGGCTAGCCGCCATCACGACAAGGATCGGCGCCGTGCGGGATAATACCGACAACGTCTACCTCTTCAGCGACAAGCTCTATTTCATCAACCCGCACAATGTCGGCGCTTTGGACACCCCCAATGCGGCCGGCGAGGTCGCCGCCGTCGCCTGCGGCGACGGGCTTAAATTGATAATGGGTTTCGACCCCAAGACCGAGACGATTACTGCCGCAACGTTCCAGACCTTCGGCCGCGGCTCGGCCATAACCGCTTCCTCGACATTTACCGAATTCATCGTCGGCAAGACCATCGATGAAGCCCTTCAGATCACCGATCAGGACATGGCGGATTTTCTCGGCGCCCTGCTGCCGCACACGGCCTTCTCATCGCTCGACCGCCTCATCCTGGAGCGCGGCTTGCGGCTGATGAGCGAGTTCTTCCGTGCAATTAGGAAGGCTTTCGAGGAGACACCAGGATTCTCACGCCTCGTGCTCGTCAAGGCATCCTCGCCATGAGCGGCGTGATCGAGGCGTTTCTCTTGGTGATAGGCTTCGAGGAGCGAGAGGCCCTTCCCCGCAGTCTCCACCCGCTGAAACCTAATTCTGCGTGGAGTTCGAGCGGGTGGGTTTTCGGTAACGAGCCTCGACGGTGGAACGCGCTGCAAAACGTGCAGTGGGACATTTCCCACCTTTTGCCGCGTCTCGTAAGCCAGCAGAGATGCTCCCTTGCTCACTCGAAGGCCGCTTAAGCAATGTCATATGCGGTCAAGGAAATTTTCTACACCCTTCAAGGCGAAGGACGAAATGCCGGGCGGGCCGCCGTATTTTGTCGCTTCGCCGGCTGTAACCTTTGGTCGGGACGTGAAGGCGACCGGGCAAAAGCATTCTGCGGATTTTGCGACACCGATTTCGTTGGGGTCGATGGCCCCGGTGGCCGACATTTTGACACCGCACGGCAGCTTGCGTTGGCGATCGAGCAAGCCTGGCGCGGGACGCGTACTGGGCGGCGTCTTGTCGTGCTCACCGGAGGGGAACCCCTCTGCCAGGTCGATGAAGAACTCCTGGAAGCGCTGCATTGCTTGGCGTTTGAAATTGCCGTGGAGACCAACGGTACCATCCCCACACCCGCCGGCATCGACTGGCTGTGCGTCAGTCCGAAATGCAATGCACGCCTCGTGGTCATGGCAGGGGACGAGCTAAAGCTTGTATATCCTCAGATTGGCGCGGAGCCCGAACATTTCGAAGTTCTCGCGTTTGAGCACCTTTTGCTTCAGCCGATGGATGGGCCCGAGCGCGAGGCGAATACGACCGCTGCGGTGGCCTATTGTCTTGCCAACCCACGTTGGCGCTTGAGCCTGCAAACCCACAAACTTCTCGGGATCCCATGAAAATTACGCAAGCTTTCACCTTCGAGGCAGCGCACTGTCTTCCGCGCGTGCCAGAGACCCACCGCTGTCACCGCATGCATGGCCACTCATACCGTGTGGAACTGCGTCTGGAAGGGCCCGTCGATCCAGACACGGGCTTTGTCATCGATTTCTTCGATGTCGAGGCTGTGTTCGGACCGCTTCTGCAACGTCTCGACCATCAGCATCTGAATGAGGTTGAGGGTCTCGACAATCCGACAGCGGAAAACATTGCGATCTGGATCTGGAACCAAACCAAGCCGCTTCTTGGCCAAATGTGCTCGGTAACAGTCTATGAGACACCGCTGTGCTGGGCTGAATACGAGGGTTGACCCGATGCAACGAGATCCGGGAACCGCACTCGTCCTTTTCTCCGGCGGCCAGGATTCGACAACCTGCCTGGCTTGGGCGCTCGAGAACTTCGAGCGCGTCGAGACAATCGGTTTCGACTATGGGCAGCGGCATCGGGTCGAGCTCGATGTGCGGCCCTACCTGCTCGAGCGCATTCGAACAGACTTTCCGGCCTGGCGTGGGCAGCTAGGCGAGGACCACATGATTGACATGGCCGTGCTCGGCCAGATCAGTGATACCGCGCTCACGCGCAACGTCGAGATCGCACGGAACGCGAACGGTCTAACAAATACCTTCGTGCCTGGCCGCAACCTTCTGTTCCTCGGCTTTGCGGCCGCGATAGCTTATCGGATGGGCGCGAAACACCTCGTGATCGGCGTGTCCGAGACGGATCGTTTCAGCTACCCGGATTGTCGAGATGACGCAGTTAAAGCGATGCAACTTGCCCTGAACCTTGGAATGGAGACGAGTTTCATCATTCACACACCCCTCATGCAGCGCGACAAGGCGCAGACCTGGGCGCTGGCGGATTGGCTGGGCGGCGAGGCGCTGGTGAAGCTCATCTGCGAGGGAAGCCACACCTGCTATAGCGGAGATCGCGAGCATAGACATAGCTGGGGTTTCGGTTGCGGGACCTGCGTCGAGTGTAATCTTCGCGCAGCAGGATGGGAGCAATTCCGATCCCGCAAAGAGGCACCGGTGGCCGCCCATGAAATGACGTGAGCGCCCAAATCCAGGCCGACGGTGGCAATCTGTTCCATAGATCGTTTCCTTCTCTTTGTGGTGTTCAGCACGACCAGGGTGGGCGCCTTCGATGCCGTTTCGAAGGGCTGTTCCATACCATCGACCTTGATGATCTTTGCCGTTCGCGTGGTGCTGTTTGGAAGGGGAGTGCAGCACCTTGGCGAGCAGGCTGCGGTTGTTATCCTAAATCCCGGTCGGATCGATCGTGGAGCGTACGGCCAAGAAAAAGGAGAGGTTGTGGTTTCGACGAGAGGCGGTTGATGCCCGAGCCTGCCCTTATCGTCCATGCACGTCCATACCAGCATCGCCGCACCATCGGCATCATTGAAGCGACGAATGACGACCTCATCGGCAATCGATGCCGGCGCCTGCGTAAGCCAGCACGGCGCAGGCGCCTGCGGCGAAGCGATGTTGCGGATATCCCTCCCCTGGCCTGCCTCGGCCCAATCAAAGGAATTCCTGATAAGCGCCTTCGATCTGGCAATGCTCGTGGGTCCAGTGAATGCGCGTGCCGCCTTGATGGCGACCGTCACAGCCTCAGTGTCGATGTTTGACGAAATGGATCTGCTCGACTGCAGGAAGACAATCGAGCAAAGGTAATTCAGCAAGGTCGATCTCATGTGCCGTCGAATTGAAAAGGCGGCTGCCGTCACGAAGGATACACGCGACCGTATCAATCGCCGGGGCAAAGCCATCCCTATGAATCAGAATGGCGAAAGTGTTGTCGAGGTCCACAAAGCACTGTCCGTTGACGTCAGCCAGATTGGCGCCTGCGTTGCAGCGCGCCGCGCGGCTTGGGATCGCACAGCCGCAGCGCGCGTGGTGCCATCGGGAAAAACGGGCGGCCGCGGGCGAACAATCTTGCCGATTGGCGTCAGGCGACGCGGAGATTTCGTCCAGCATGTCAGGCCTCTCCTCGAAGGATCTGGAGAGCTACGCGTCTTTCGCCGCTGACATGGCCTTTGCACTTGAAAGAAGTCATTCACGAATTGCATATGAGAGGCGGCTGATGAACAGGCCAACGATCGCCGATCTGGCGAAAGCCGCGGGCGTAAGTGTTTCCACGGTCAATAGGCTCTTGCACGGAACTGGCACACTGCGACCGCAGACGGCCGACCTCATCTTGAGCGCAGCGCAGCAGATCGGCTTCCGCAGTTCGGGGCCGCTGCACGAACGCAGGCGGGACAATCTCCCGCATCGGCACTTGAGCTTTTTATGCAGCAATCGCACCGGCCGCTCTGTCGGATCTGGGCCGAGGCGTTTCTAGGTGCCTGCGCGCGACGCACAGATGCGGTTATTGAGCCAGCCGTGCTCTTCGAGGACGACCCTTCCCCGAAGCGCCGATGCAATCGCGATGATCTCGGCCGATCACCCGCTCGTCGGCCAGGCGATTGATGAGTTGCGCGTCAAAGGCGTTCCGGTGATCGCTTACGTCACCGACCTGTCCGCCGCCAGCCGGGCAGGCTTTGTCGGAACCGACAACTGGTAGGCCGGCCGCACCGCCGCATTGATTATCAGCCAGACGTCCGGTCGACCCGGCAAGGTCTTTCCTCTCATCGGCAGCAACCGTTATCAGTTCCAAGACATCTCGGATGCGAGCTTTCGCTCCTACATGCGCGAGCACGCGCTCGAGTTCTACGTCAGCGAAACCCTCCTGACCCATGAGGCGCAGAAGAACGCCTATGCAATCGTTCGCAGGCTGATAGCGGAGGAGCCGGAGCTCAGGGGCATCTTCGTTAATGGCGGCGGCATTTCCGATGTTTTGCGTGCCATGCGCGAGCTCGCTGTGGAGCATTGCAAAATCCGGGTCGTCTGCCGCGACATCGGGCCCGAGACACGCAAGGGATTGAGCGAAGGGTTGATTACTGCTTCCTTGTGCCATGCCGTCGACAGGATGCCTGAAGAACTCATCGATGTGATGCTGCGCATGATCGAACGCACGGACACACGGCTAATCGAACAGCGGATTGTTCCGTTCGAGATCCTCACGCCAGAGAGCATTTGGACTTAAGAATCGGAAGAGCCATCGTCGTCCGGATAAGGTCATCCGTACCGCTGCGAAGCGACGACCGCTTCCTGGAGGAAAACTGGGACGCAAGGGCAGTTCGGCACTCACGATCCTCGTAGCAACCGAAATGGGCAAGGAGGACGAGGAGATGGAAATCCCCGAGGAAAACGATCTTGTCGAGAGCTGGACCCCACGCTTACGCCAATGATTAGGCTGCTTCTGCGGCAGTTCGTGCCGATTGCGCGGCTTGTGGCGCGCTACAACGTCCACCTTATAAGCGAGTCGATCGAGGCAGCGCACCGGGCGATCTATAGAGAACTTGCCTGTTCGCCATGACTACGGCGGATATGTCGGGCTGTTTCATAGCAAGCAATCGAGCCGTTTTGGCTTGAGTGAGGCGCCGACGCATTATGACGGCGCGGATCTCGCGGGCGAGCTTGGCTTGCCGCAATTTCTCTTCGGAATTGTCAAAGCCCAAATCCGCAAACACGTTGCCGCCGTTCATTTCGCCGGTAATGTCTTGAGTCGTGACTTTGTTCTTTCCGATACTTTTCGCGATAGTGCTCTCGGCAGTCTTCAATCGCGCCGTAACGAGATCGATTTCGCACTTGGGCGTCCCTGCCCTTCTTCTGGAAGCAAGGATGTAGATCACACCAGCGAAGCGACGGTATGGACGGCGTGATAGGTATCCCGGTCTAAGTCGTTGACCACCTCAAGGGTGCTTCGGCCGCCAAATCCTTGAGGGCTTGACCGCCAGATGCTGCTCGCCATTTGGGCATCGTTGATTGCAACACCCATCACGCTGCAGACATCGACCAATCTGACTCCGCTCAGCCACTGAAAAGAAAAGGTTCGGGTCAAACAGCCGTTTTTGCCAAGTGATCATATTTCCCTATGAACGCATTTTGGACTGCACGGAGCGTTCCAGCTCGGCGCAAAACCGTCTCAGATACCGGTCAATCGCGCTCTGCAAATCCGCCCAGTAGAGCACTTTGGCCGTGCTACATCGATAATGAGCCCAGTTTTGCTTTTTTTGAGAAGGTGTCCCTCGTGCTTGGCCGCAGCGAGTATCCCGGTAAAAGTTGGCTGCAGCGCATCGCGGTTAGCGCTCGCTGGGCGGAGCTGGTCCGGGTTGCGAAGCCCGGCGAGCGCGGATCGTCTTGGGCGATGTGGTGATCAGGCGCGGTTCTTGAAGCGCCAGGATTCATGTCTGATTTCGATGATCTCGCAACGATGTGTGAGATGATCGGAGCAGTGCGGTCGTTTTCCCTTTGAAGAGGCGGCCGCGCCCGCTGTCGCGATGAGCGCCCGATGGCGATAGCCAGATGCGACTTCCGTTCCGGGCCACCAATAAGCACGCCATTGGACAAATGCCATCAAGGGCATCTCACCGCCGGGCGGCGGCGAGGAAGGAGAGGAAGTGATGGAACGCAAGCTTGATGACGTGATCGGCAGCCCTCCCTGAGGAGCGTCGGGAGCGTGTCGACGCACGTTTCGAAGAGTTAAAGGACGAAGGTCGAGAGCCTCGGCGAGTTGCGCCGTGCGGCGGGGAAGCCCAGGCAGAGATTGCCTCGACCCTCAAGATCAAGCAGCCCTCTGTCTCGAAGATCGAGAAACAGGCCGATATGTATCTGTCGACACTTAGAGCTACGTAGAGGCGATGGGGGACAACGCGACCTCATCGTCGCCTCGCCTCGCGCGCGCCCCTCAAAATAGAGCGGCTCAGCTACGTCGTAGCCCCCACCCCCGCACGTAGTGCTAAAAGAGCGCCAGGTGGACGAACCCGCCCGAAGGCAACGCGCCGGCTGAACGCGCCGTTTCGGTCAAAATTGCCGAAGCGACGACAAGTCTCGTCTACGCTCGCAATATGTATGAGCAAGCCCTCGTTAAACCGATACCGACCTCCCCGCTGTCACGCTCGCGGGGAACGCCTCTTCCATCGCCCATGCTGGCCCAACTCACCACTGCGCTGGGGGTGTCCCGCTACGTGCTCGCCGACGACGACCAGATCGAGCACGCTTGGGTCACAGCTTCCACACCTGATCAAGAAGATACCTCCGCATCCGCGCGACATCTTCGGTGGCTTACAATTTATCAAATTTACGGCGATCATCGCCGCACCGCGAAATGACAACAAAACGTTAAACGGCCATGTCTGCTGCCTTCTTATGCGGCTCCAGGACACATTGAACACAGGCAAATACTGGCAAGCATGCCAGCACCACGACACACGTCGCGGCAGCAGTGACAGCCCACTGCGGTTTCCCAACGGCGTTCAGACGATCTTGGCGCAGCGCTGTCACGGCAGACACGGCACGTCGAGATCTGTCGAGCATCAGCCATTGCGAAAGGTGTAGCCATAACCGTTGATGGCCGGCGCGCCGCCGAGATGCACGTAGAGGATCCTCGAGCCCTCTGGAAAAAAGCCTTTTTGGACGAGGTCAATCATCCCTTGCATCGGTTTGCCCTCATAGACGGGATCGGTAATCATACCCTCGAGCCGCGCACACAGACGGATCGCCTCCTTGGTTTCCTCGGATGGAATGCCGTAACGCGGATACGCATAGTCCTCGAGCAACACCACGTCATCCTCGGCAAGTTCCGATCCGAGCTCGACGAGGGTCGCTGTATGTCGGGCAATGCTTAGCACCTGCGCCTTGGTCTTCGGGATAGCAGAGGCATCAATACCGATCACGTTGCGCTGTCGACCGTCCTTGGCGAATCCGACGAGCATGCCGGCATGCGTTGAACCGGTGACCGTGCAAACGACCATGTAGTCGAAGGCAAACCCTAGCTGTTCCTCCTGGGCACGCACTTCCTCCGCGAACCCTACATAGCCGAGGCCTCCATTCGGATGAACAGACGCCCCGGCCGGTATCGCATAGGGCCTGCCGCCCCTTGCCTTGACCTCATAGAGCGCTTTTTCCCAACTGTCCCGGATGCCGATGTCAAAGCCTTCGTCGACCAGGCGCACCTCTGCGCCCAAGATGCGGCTCAAGAGAATGTTGCCGACCCGGTCGTAGACGGCATCCTCATGGGGGACCCAGCTCTCCTGAACCAGGAGACATTTCATGCCGATCTTGGCGGCAACGGCGGCGACTATCCGCGTGTGGTTGGACTGCACGCCGCCGATGGTGACGAGGGTATCGGCATCTGACGCGATCGCGTCGGGGATGATGTATTCGAGCTTGCGCAGCTTGTTGCCGCCGAACGCCAGACCGGAGTTGCAGTCCTCTCGTTTGGCATAGATTTCCACCTTGCCGCCCAGATGCTTGCCGAGCCGGTCGAGCTTCTCGATGGGTGTGAGTCCAAAGGTGAGCGGGTAACGCTCGAATTTTTCCAGCATATTCTCTCCGGCGATGATCATTCAGCTTAAATAGCCACGCAAAACTCGTTCCATAAGCGCTGCTTGGATTGGTCGGCCGCGCTCTTCGACCTCCCATCAGAGCCTTGGGGATTTCCAGCGCTTTCCTTGCGATTGAAACGAAGCGACCCACATGCCGGCATGCTGCGATGAGGCGACCATCCCTAGGACCAAAGACGACACGCGGTCGGCGTCTGCGTTTTGCCAGCTTTGCGAGCGCAGCCAGACCGCCAAACCAACATACTTCGATAAAAACGCAGTAGTCTTGTTTGCGATTGGATCGGCAGAACCGCACAGTTGCTGAGGCGAATTCTGGGAGGCGATTTTTGTGGCGCTCAACGCCTCACAGAAATTTCAGCTGCTCGATCGAAGTGCTCGTCTACCTGATCGAAACGGGTGCCAATGCCCTCGAAAGGCTGGCCTCGCCGCGGCCGTAAGTCGCCGGATTGTATTTGACGAGCGTGTCGGTCCTAGCGGTATCCAGCAACTGATTTGTGACTTGCGTGGGCTTTGCCGATGTGAACTTGCTGCCGAGGATGGCAGCATAGCCCGAGATCACAGGTGCCGCATAAGACGTGCCGTATAGGCCAGTCTTGTCACCCTCGACCCCCACGGTCAGGAACTGGCGCGGCCACGAGAGACGGCGCGGCGAAGGCGGTCGCGCAGATGATCGCGAGGATCAACACATCCGGCAGACGGGCAAACCGCAGCCTGATCAGTGTCCACCCCTAGGGGCGCACTCCAACCGGGGGGGTCAAATTGGACGCCGATTCCCCGCCTCAGGTCTCAAAATTGCACGCCGAAACACAGGGCCGTCATCGGCGAATCCGCCCGGAGAACCGAAACAGCATTCCCTTGGCGTTAGAACGATGAGAATGCCGTCGCCTTCGACCTTACCAGGGAACCATGGCCTGAATAATCAAACTTGAACAAAGTGATGAATCTGAGATCTGATCTTGTTACGGCGCCTCAGGGAGGAGCAGCAATATGCCGAGCGTTTGACTGCGCTGGGGCACATATTGAGTTTCATTCCTATGCTCATCGTCGCGCGACTGGTACCGAACTTCCTGGGACCTATCGAAAAGCTCAGCCCCTTGCCCGGCTTTGCCAGCGCAGATGGATCGCCAAATCAGAAAGAGCACACTTGCGAAATAGCCCAGCTGAAGAAGTAGCGAACAGCCCAGCGTCGTCACGACTGCTAGACGGAACGAATGCGAGGCGAAGTAAACCGTCACAGCGTTGCCGCACAGGACCAGCCCGAGGAGCCGACAAAAGATGATGAAGCGCATGCCGTTCTCCGGATTTGTCTCGTCAAATCATGCAGCTGATGCTGCGATCTGGTCGGCCGCGACATGGGTCTGGCAGTTCTTTGGGCAGACGCGGCCGCAGGCTCCGCAGCCAATGCAGCGGCCGGCATGGTCGACAACCATGATGATACGATTGAGCTCACCATCGAAATCGTCGTCACCGCCGTCGCAGGCGCCGAGGATTTCGCCCGCGTCATCGACGCCATGAAGATGCATGACCTCGCGCGAGCAGACCTTGAAGCAGCGGCCGCAGCCGATGCAGATCTTGCCATCTATAGCGATCAGATATTCCGGCACCCATGTGGAGCCGTCGCGGCTGATGAATGTGCTCGTCATCCTAATTTCTTCATTGTAGCAAGCTCTCTCTTGGCACCATCCAACTCGGCATAAGCGGCATGCGTTTTCTCGGCGACTTCCTCTATCTCAATCCATTTGACCGGGAGACCCTCGGCAAGGTCGCGCAAGTTCGTCTTGGCAATTGCCGCGCGCAGTTGAAGCTTTCGGACTTTCTTCGCCATCTCATCCACGTTTGACATGATACTTCCTCGAAAATCGGTTTCTTCACGCCCGCGCCACGTCGGGATATAGCTGCAGTCGCATCGCCGACCAGTTTGGCGCCGGTATCCGCGAGTTTCCAGAGAGCCTCGAGGCCGAACCGGTAGACGTCTCGACAGACCGGCTAACTGCCCGACCGTGAAAAGCACGCGTCCGAAACCACCGGTCGGTTTGATTTCTGTTGTTGACTATGTCACGCCTGAGCGCTCCTCGATCGCAAGCTCCACTAAGGTCTAAAACATGTCGCGCCTCCACAGCGCGTCCGGATCCGGATTGCCAATGATTGGATATTCCGGCGCAGTTCCTTGATGATGATGAGGTCGGCCAGCAGCCCGCTGTCCGATTTCCGTGGCATGAGCCGTGGAAATCCTGAGCACGGATCAGCCGCAGGAGGCATTTGACGAACGGGCGGGCAAGGGCCTCGCCATCCTTGTTGACGGCGGGGCAAAGCGCTGCGTGAGACATTTCGTTTCCCCAATTTCAGGTCTCGTCCTCAACGGAGGATTTCTGCTTTCGGTTACGCCGACTTCGGGCTCGCTTACGCAGCCGACGTCCGGCCTGGCCAGGCCGATTCCCCGTAAATGCTGCCCCTGTGGCCGACCTTGAACACGTCCTGGACTGTAACGTCTTCAACGACGGGCCAAATTCGCGTCGAATATCGCGGCCGCGGCTATTCGGTTGGAAGTTATTAAGGTCCGAGCCCTGACCTGGAGCAAACGGTCGACCCTGTGCTCCATGGACATAGTTGCTGCGGGCGCGCCGCAGAAAATGGGCGAACTGACCAGGGTTCCATTCCACATGTGATCCCTTTGCGATCTTTGCTCATCAGGCGATTGCGCTTTGATTTTCAGGAGCCTTGTTTTGCGGAACCACGCAAACCTGCGCGTAACAGGCGTTCTCACCTGTGTAGTTGGCCAGGGCTTGGAGCAATGGGGTAAGGTAGTACTGTTTGATGGTCCGGCATTGGCTCCGGAAAATCGAGCGATTTCAGCGCGACGTCGATCAGCTCGATCGCGCGAACCTTGTTGCCACACTCGTAGTGGTACTGAGCGACCGGAACGTACCAAACGAATTTAAGGGGGCCGTCGCTTTGTGGGGAACTCAGTGCCAAGATCTGTTCAGACAGCTCCTTGCCCATTGCGAAGCGCTCAGTATGGGGAAGATGGGAGTTGTTCGTCGAGGGATCGAAGAGTTGTTTCAGGGCCATTACCATCCAGGACACGGCCTCAAACTTCTTGTCGATAGCGTCCTCGACCAATTGACGCATAACTGGCAAGCCGGTCTCGATGTCGCGCAGCTTGTGAAGCAGAAGATCCGCCTGAGTATGCCGGAACCCGTAATTGTCTGGCACCAAGGCGAGGCCTCCTTCGACGGCAGAGAGAGCCGCCTTCCAATTCTCCGCCTGCAGCGCCGGCTGGAGCTTGGCGTACGTCGGTTCGGTCAGCGCCAGCTCGCGCGCAGTGCGTTGGTTCCTATCGATCCGCCCCTTATCGGCGGCTTTCGCTTCATCGCTGCTGCGCCAGCTGCCGTCCATAACTTTGGGTAAAACGTCATCGAGTTCCGCCGGGTGTCCGATGAATGCGATGCGGCCGTCGCGATCCACCAGGAACGAGGCAGGAATTCCGAGAGAAGAACTCGCCTTCATCCAAAGCCTGTTCATTTCGCCTGTGTAATCGAACGCGATCCGATAATTTAGATTGGGGAACCTCTGAATCAGCCAAGCATCCAAGCTCGTCCGCGTCTCCTCCGCGGTCGGGCCCTCTTCGCTAGCTGCGACTCCGACGACCTCAAATCCGCTGGTTTGAAATTTTTCCTGTAGCTGCATCAGATGGGGCATCGCCGCCACACAAGGTCCGCATCCAGTCGCCCAAAACTCAACAAGGTACACCTTGCCCGGTTGAAAGTTCGTGAGGGGCTTGCCACGCAGCCAGCCGTTGACTTTGATCGGAGGAGCGGGGGATTCAATCCGCAACACCATGTTATTCTCCAAAGCTATTCCCACACCTTTCCTGGCGTCTATGCGCGTGCTGGTTCTTCTCTCAAAAAAGCAACACACCGGTTATGGAGGCCATCACTCGTCTTGCGCATTCGCATGCGATCACCCCTCACCCGCTATTGCCGCATCTCACCAGCAAAGGCCGTGCCAGCGCGCCTAGCCCGCATTAAGTGTGTGGTTAGGCGTTGAAAGCCTCACAGTCCCAAGACGGCAGGTTGTTGTGAACCCAACATGTTTTCTGCCGGCTGTCAGGTTTTGGACACGCATCACTCATGCGTCAGTCGCTTGGTACAGCGAAGAGCTTGGCTGCCTTGACTGCCGCAAGACTGGCATCGGCTCCCCCAGCGGCAGCACTTCCGCGCCCCTCGAAAGTGCTCGGGCGATGTCCAAGACTGGCTCCCACGTGCAGCGACTGCCTGCCGGCTCATGCTGATCTTTCTGTCATCGAGCCGGGTCGATGAGGCCCAGCGTGTCGAGTGCGAGCTGCCGGATAGTGCGTATGCTGTTTCGCTAGACGCCGGATGCCGCATGCACCTCCCATTATTTCGTGACAGAGGTTGGGTAGCGTTGCAGGTTCCTGGCGAACCACCGCAGTGCTCAGGAATTCGCGTCTGCTCCGCTCGGAGGCGAAGCGCATCCCGCCGTTCTCGCGAGGGATAAGCCCGATGATGATCATGCCCAGCGTGCTTTTCCGCTGCTATTGTCTTGGAAGAGGCCGTGGATCTCACCCGGCCTCATGCGGACGTGACATCGCACTAAACGCGGGTCACGACGCCAGTCTTTTCGATTCGGGGGCCTGGATCAGCACGTGACTGGGGTTATCGCTTCTGCCGCGTCGCATAGTGCCAACTGAGGAGGCGGCGTTCACCTCGGAAACGATGAACCCGCGCGGCATTCCGCTCGATGCGTACGGCGTTAAGCGACGACAACTAGCTAGGCGCTGCGCAGGACACCCTCGGGGCTGGAACAAACGAGATCGATCCGCGCGCCTCCTTCTAAAAAGTCGTCACGCATGCCGGCGGGAAATGTCTTGTCTGTCATCCGCTTCAGCGCCTTGGCGACCGTCTGGTTTCGTCGCTCCTGCCGCCGCCGAATGGAATGTGGGTCTGGTTCTTCGTTGCCGATCACCGCGGAATTGAGAATGGCGCACGGTCTTCTAAGCCATCTTGCCCGCGAAAGACTTCGCGTCATCTCCGAGAATCCTGCACGTGATCTGCTTAAGCGCCTCACTCAGTGTTGCATTCCGGCATGGTATTTACGACGAAGCTACTTCGAGAGCTCTGACCGGCAGTTCTAGCAGGATTCAAAAATCACTCAATCGCCGCTCCTCGCTGATTCGCCTCGTCGTCCTCCTTTATGCATCGAGCAGGCCATTTTGTTCGCCTTCGCAAATTTCCCCTTAGAGGGATTTCATTCTGCGAATGTATTCAGACTTCCCACTTGTCAGACTCGCCGCCGTGTCAGCGATCGATACCGCATCGATTTCGTAGCGCCGGTAAAGATCGCTTACCGTGCCAGTCTGGCCGAAATGCTCGACTCCAAGGCTGACTGTTCTGTGACCCATCACCCCACCCAGCCAGGACAGCGTCGCCGGGTGGCCGTCAATCACGGTGACAATTCTGCAATGACGTGGCAACTTGCCAAGCAGGCGTTCAGCATGGCTTAGTGCACGCAGATTGCCGCGGGCACGTTCGCGCTGGGCAGCTTGCCATCCGGCATTCAGGCGATCGGCCGACGTGATGGACAGGACGCCGACATCGCGCCGCCTGTCGGCTAGCATGCCCGCCGCTGCAATGGCCTCGGTTCCGACCGTCCCCTGATAGGCGATGATGAGATCGGCATTGGGTCCGGGTTCCTTCAGCCAGGTCGCGCCGTCGATCACCTCTTGGGCGAAATGTAGATTTGGCTTCCGGCCCGGCTGCTCAATCTGACGGGTACTGAGGCGAAGATAAACCGAGCCGCCGGTCTCGTCGCGCAGCCATGTGCGCTCGTCGGGATCGCCCTCCCCGTCACGCTGCAGGTAGTCGAATGCCCACGCCATGATGATTGCGAGTTCGTCGGCGAAGGCCGGCTCAAAGCTCGCCAGCCCGTCCTGGCTCATGCCGATCAGCGGCTGAGCGATCGACTGATGCGCACCGCCCTCGCTTGAAAGCGAAACGCCAGACGGCGTGCCGACGACGATGAAGCGGGCATCCTGGTAGCACGCATAGTTCAAGGCATCGAGGCCGCGCGACACGAAGGGATCGTAGAGCGTACCGATCGGCAGCAGCCGCTCGCCGAACAGGGAATGGGAAAGCCCGGCCGCGCCCAACAGCAGGAACAGATTCATCTCGGCGATGCCGAGCTCGATGTGCTGGCCCTTAGGCGAGAAATCCCACTTCTGCGCGCTCGGGATGCGCTGGTCGCGGAAGACGTCAGCGAGCTCCCGACGCGCGAACAACCGGCGGCGATTGACCCACGGCCCGAGATTGGTCGAAACCGTCACGTCGGGCGAGGTCGTGACAATGCGGGCGGCGAGTTCGCTGTCGGATTTGCTGATCGCATCGAGTATGCGGCCGAAGGCGGCCTGGGTCGAGATCTCCTCGCGCACCGCGGCCGGGCTTACGGCAACGCTCTGCGAAACCTCGATGCGCTCCGCCCGGTAGCGTCGGCGGCCTTTAGCAAAGAACGGCACGGAGTCGAGGAAGGCCTGTATCTCTACCGCCGAGCCGTCCAGCCCCTCGAACCGCTCCCATTCGCGGCCCGGCCGAACCTTCATTTGTTCCTGAAAGGCCTGTATCTGTGCAGAGGTCATCAGCCCCGCATGGTTGTCCTTGTGGCCGGCGAGCGGCGTACCATATCCCTTTACGGTGTAGGCGATGAAGGCGGTCGGACGGTCATCTTCGATGCCGTTGAAGGTGTCGGTCAGGGTCTCGAGGCAGTGACCGCCGAGATTGTTCATCAGCTCCGACAATTCCTCGTCGGAGCGCCGATCGATGAGGGCAGTCACCTTGCCTTGGTCGCCGAGATCGTCCAGAAGCCGTCTGCGCCAGGCGGCACCGCCTTGGAACAACAGCGCCGAATAGAGCTGGTTTGAGCAGGTTTCGATCCATTTCTTCAGCGCCTCGCCGCCGGGCTCTTCGAATGCTGCACGCTGCAACGCGCCATATTTCAGCGTAACAACGTTCCAGCCGAACGCTTTGAACACCGTCTCAATGCGATCGTAAAGACCCTCGCGCACCACTCCGTCGAGGCTCTGGCGGTTGTAGTCGATGATCCACCAGCAATTGCGCAAATCGTGCTTCCAGGTTTCCTGCAGCGCCTCGTAGACGTTGCCCTCGTCAAGCTCGGCGTCGCCGACCAGCGCGATCATCCGGCCAGGTCCATCGCCGATGGAGTTCCAGCCCTTGGCGGCGATGTAGTCCTGGATCAATGATGCAAACGGCGTAATGCCAACACCCAGCCCGACGGAGCCGGTCGAGAAATCGACATCGTCCGTATCCTTGGTGCGGCTAGGGTAGGACTGGGCCCCGTGGTAGCCGCGGAAGTTCTCCAGATTCTCGAGTGTCTGATTGCCCATCAAATACTGGATCGAATGGAAGACGGGCGAGGCATGAGGCTTGACCGCGACGCGGTCGTGCCGCCGCAACACGTCGAAATAGAGCGCTGTCATTAGCGACACGATCGAGGCCGAGGATGCTTGGTGGCCGCCGACCTTGACGCCGTCTACCTTCTCGCGCCGGTTCGCCTGGTCAATCATCCAGCAGGCTAGCCAGAGACTCTTCTTTTCCAGTAGGCGGAGCATTTTGAGGTCACGAATTGCATTAGCCATTTTCAGGGTGCTCTTGTTGCATGACGTTCTATAGTAGGTATACTACCAAGCGAGCGCTATTTCCTTGCTATCCCCTCCTGGTCTGGCATGAATTAAGCAGAATCTGTCCCAGATTGATCGGAGTGCAGGTGACGTCTGCCAAGCTGGATGCGACCGACCGCAAAATCCTACATGTATTGCAGGCCAACGCTCGGCTGACGAACCAGGAGCTAAGCGAAAAGGTGGGCCTTAGCCCCTCCCCGTGCCTGCGGCGCCTGCGCCGATTGGAGTCCGAAGGGATCATCACCGGCTACTCTGTGACACTCGATGAGGAAAAGCTGGGGCTGCCGGTCGCAATCTTCATGTCGGTGAAGCTGGAACGGCAGATCGACTCCGCACTCGTCGCCTTCGAGACCGAGATCAGGAAGCATGCTGAAGTTGTGGACTGTTGGCTGATGACGGGCGACACCGACTACCTCCTTCGAGTTTTGACACCCGGGTTGAAGGATTATGAGACGTTTCTGACAGGGACGCTGACCAAGATTCCCGGAATCGCCTCCATCCAGTCTTCGGTGTCGCTCAGGCGTGTGAAATCTTCGGGATCGGGTATCGTGTAGTGCATGCCTGTGCCGCAGCGCCTGCGCGAGCCTGTGACTGAAATCTATCACGTCGAGGACGACATCCGCAGCCAGCCGGCAGACGCACGTCGTGTCGTACGCCAGGAAAGGAGCCGGCCGATCTTGACCGAGTTCGAGCCGTGGCTGCGCGAGATGCTCGGCCTGATGAGCCAGAAGACCAAGCTCGCCGAGGCGATCCGCTATACGCTGTCACGCTGGAGGGGCTCGTCCGCTTCCTCGACGACGGACGCATCGAGATCGACTCCAATACGTCGAGCGGTCAATCCGCCCGATCGCACTCAATCGGAAGAACGCCGTCTTCGCCGGCTCTGACGCCGGCGCGTTATACTGCTCATCTGTCGATCGCCTTATAAACTAAGGACATTTTGGCGCGGATCATAAGACGCCGGACGCCGTGATCGCCTGGCATCGGCTTCACGTCGCACAATGTCCTCCTCGGTATCCGAAAGGCGGATGATCTAGGCGCACCTTTGCATAGCTGATTCGCTGCCAACATGCCGCGATTGATCATACATCGCTGACATCCCAGCGTGATATGTCTTCAACAAATCTGGAAATACCTTCCAGAGCCGCGGGATCGAAGAACTTTTCGAGCCTGACATATCCGTCTTTCTTCCACTTTTCTCTTTGTGCATCAGTCAACATGCGAAAAGCCTCCTGTTGGAAAGACTGGTTGGTCGAACATTTCGATTAGGGCAATCGGGCGCTGGTCAGGTTGTGGGTCGACGGAAACAGTACTCCACGGCATATGGGACGACGCTAAGTGCGTCTCGCTCTCAGGCCTCCGCTGCAGTCAAGGCGGAATCATTCCTTGGATGCCACCGCCAATGATCAGTAGTCGGCCAGTCATATCCCGCTGCCCATTTCTTCTGCGACGGTGTCGGACCAGCTCTCGACAGAGGTAGGGCTGATGAAGCCGGGATGCTCGGGGTTGGCGCGCGGCGCGCGCCCCAGAAGGCTGTCGAGGATGCGACGCGCTCGCCAGGCCAGCAGGCTTAGATTCGGATCAGCCAGCCCACGCTGTCCTAGGCTCGCGTTCTGTACGAAGATGCGTCTGTCACGCGGTCCGTCCCAGCACACCGAAAAATCTTCGCGAATAGCCAATTCGTTGTCGATCTTTTCCAGCCGGTTCGCCATCGGTTCCAAGAAGCCTGGCACCGCGTTCTCGTAACCGGTGGCCAGGATGACGATGTCGGCCGTGACTTCTTCGACCTCCTCCATGCCGTGCTGCAGGGTGAGTCTGTGGCCCGCGCCGGCGTTGATGCAGTGCGAGACCGTGCAGCCCGGCCGCAGTGTGATTTCGCATCGGTTTGGCTCTAGAAACGCGTGGCGGTATAGCGCCTGATAGATCGCTCGCAACGTGCTTTCCGAAATGCCCTCCGAAGCAAGCACGAAGCGCCGCAGGAACAGCTTGCGCTGCGACTCGCTCATTGCCGCGAAACGATCCGAAAAGCAGGGCATGAACAACTCGTTTGTGAACGGGCTGTTGTCGATGGGCAGGTAGTTTTCGCGTTGCGAGGCCCAAGTGATCAAGGCAGGTCGCCGTTCTCTTGGCAGACCAACAAGGTGCAAAAGCACCTCGGCTCCGGACTGTCCCCCGCCGACCACGCAGACATGCTTTTTGTGCACCTCAGGACGAATGTGCAGCAATTCAGATGAGTGGAACAGGTTGCGTCCAGTCCAGCCCTGAAACTGAGGCGGAATATGCGCCTGCTTGCCAATGCCGAGCACGACGTTTCTCGCGCCGATAACCGCGTTATCGGTGTGCACCCGAAACTCGCCGTCAAAGCGGATTAGGCGCACTGTTTCGCCGCCGCGGACAAGCGGGTTCCTGTGGAAGGCCCAGTTCAGGTATTGCTCGAACTCAGCTCTGAGCACGGCCTCGAAGAACTGTGCATTCAGGAAGTGGTACAGACGCCCGCTCTCGTGCAGGTAGTTTACGAAAGTGTAGGCTGATCGCGGATTCACCAGCGTGACCAGATCCTTGAAGTGGCTGACCTGGAGCTCCGAGGAATTGAATGCGATGCCTGGGTGCCAGCGGAAGTCGACTTGCCGATCCAGGAACAGTGCCCCTTGCCCGATTTGCTCGTGTATCTGACACGCAAGGCTCAAATTAGAAGGCCCAGCACCCACTCCAACGCACCAGAGTTCCACTTGCCTTGCTCCTATAGGTGTTTCCCAACTAGGCGATGTTCGCGGCGAATATCGGCCATGGCCATTGGGCTTACTGTCCATGCGGGCATTCTCGACCTCGGTGCTGGATTTGCTAGAGTTTGATCGCGCTTTCGTATGGTCGGGTATGAAGCCCATGATCCCGGCCAAGTGATGAGATCGACACTCATGTCCACGACTTGTGGGCGTGGACGGGATCGACGTATCTCCGCCCGCTTCGATGATCGCGTCTCGGTCGATGCTTCCAACCTTATTCCGTGTTTTAATCGGGCGAAGTCGCCCCCCTCCACCATGAGGCGCCGACCTTTGACCGACTTGGTGGTCAGCGAAGGGCGCGGTCTCGAATGCGGCGACAGCATTTTTCCCTGAGCCTGCTCATCGGAGGGCATCCGCTGATGTGTTCGGAAGATCCCCTGCATCAAACGTGCCAGAAGGAAACTTTCATGAAAGCAACGGTTAGCGGGTTTGTGATCCTGTCGGGTATCCGACAATGAGGGGGAAATCTTGCGCCGGTGGCCGATTTGCCGCGTCGCGGTCCTCTTGCCAGGAGCCGGTAGCTAATAGGGCAGCTCCGCATCGGAATTTTCTCTTAGGACGGCCAGCATCCCAGGTCCATGGACTGTGGTGCGGAAAAAGGCTCTTGCCACTTCTCGCGGCGGGGATCTGGAAAGACGCCTTTGGAAGCCGGGGGCCCCAGGAGGTCTCTCCCGTCTTGCGGAAGATGGAGGCGAGATCCGGATTTTGAGACGCGGAATCCAGCTAAAAACGGTCACACAGCTATGTCGAGGCCGTGTGCCCCATCCTGCAGCACCACGAGCCTGACGGTGCTCGCGACCAGCGAGACGCATTCGGTCCGCAGCTTTGTCGAGGCTGCCTCCAGGCGGGTCGGGAAGGAGATATTCTGGGAAGGCGAAGGTGTTGACGAGTTGGGCCGCGAACCCAGGAATAACCAGGCGCTGATCCAAACGTTGTTTCGGGCCAATCGAGGTTGACCTGCCGATCGGTGATGCCTCCAAGGCGGCCATCAAGCTCGATTGGAGCCGACGACTGCTTTCGATGAGCTCGCCTCGTAAATGATCGAGGCCGACTCCCGCGCGTACGGGATCACGCTCGCCTGACGCGAAAACGCAATGATTTCGCCGGGCATTTGCAGTCCAGCAGCATTCGCCGGCCCGCCTCTCTCAGGTGGTCGGCCGGCACCCAGTCAGCACCCGGTCGTTTGGATCGGCGAATTCACACAGACGCTTGAGGACAGACTTGGCTGTCTCTCCGCCATTTTCACACGTAAATCATCGTTTTAACTGGCGACCAAGTAGCGACTCGTTCGCCTTTGCTGACCGGCAACGACTCGCACCGGAATGAGGTTGCCCACCTACATTGCGGTCCCCTGGCCACTTGTCCTTCAAGAGCAATCTGGAGTCTAAGGACGGACCGGGACCATTTTAGGGAGCGTTGCGAAGAGCTAAATCGGTTTTTCCCTTCGCGGGGATTTTGCCTCAAATCGGTTATTTCCTGCGCAACGCTTCCGTTGCGAGATCGGTACTCTCTAAGCCCTCCGATGCAAGATCGGTTATTTCCCTTCACTCGGTTATTTCCCTCACAAACACAAAGCTTCCGCAGCCGGGTGCGTTCTTTCCAAGGATGCGGCCGTTTGGATGGGTTGGCGGGAGAGAGTGCAGGCCGCCATTTCCGGACATTGCCCGTGTTTTTAGAATGGCCTTCGCCGGAGGCCGCCCCGAGCAAAGTTGTAGTGGCATAGGGGCGGCGTGAACAGTTTCATGAGATCGGCGTCTAGTTCGCCTCTCACTTGCCTTTGAATTTTTTTTTACTCGGTGGTGGTCCCAGGATAACGCCACGGCCTTCCAGACAATCGAACGGGTGGTGCCATCCAGCGATGAAGTCATCGATAAGCTGCTGGCGCTCCGGGCTGTTACGCCAGGTATTCTGCGGAAAATCCATAAGGACTGTCGGCGTGAAACCCTCCGCCAAAACAGTTAGCTCTCCGACTTCGATCTCCATCATCTTCGTTTCGAGATAGGAGTCTGCGCCATCATTGTAGGTGTTGATGCAGGTTCGGATGTGCAGGATGTCGCCATCTGAGCGATCTAGTAGGCGCTCCAATGTGCGGAAGTTGACGATCGGAGTTTCTTCGTGACCGAAGAACATGCCAGCATTGTCCGACGTGATAACGAGTTGGTCAATGACGGTGACAAAGTCATCGAAGTGCTCGAGGCCGCCTTCCGGAATGACTGAGCGGATGAACTCGACTCCTTCCGGCCGCTTTAGGAACTCGCCAATCGCTTCCGCCTGCCGGAATGCCTTGGAGACGCTGTCTTTGGAGAGAACACGAAGTTGGTCCTTCGCCCAGCGCGGCGGCAAGGGGCTCTTCACCTCGCAGACCAGCATGACATAACCCAGCGTCGGCTCCTCTGCCAGAACCAGAAGGTCAATGTCAGGCAGCGCCGGATCAATGCGGGCAAGTGATACCTCTGAGTGGCAAAGAAAGCCCTGCGCTTCAAAGGCAGCCTTCGCCCGCTTCACGAACCGCGAGCCGAGCGGATTGCTGACGTTCGAGAGGAAGGTTTTTGGCCTACGCTGGGCCACCACGCGAAGTAATTGAACCAGCCCTTCCGCTTTCGAAAAATCGATCGGACGCATGATGATACGATATGGCGCAGCGCCCTCTCTCATCATCGAAAAATACGAAGGATCGAGGCGATCCTTCACGGCCCCCGTGTCATAGATCATATCCTTGAAGATCGCGGCCACTGTGTTCCCCGGAATGCCCGTTTCCTCAGCCACACCGTCCACAAGTTCCGACATGTCCATGAAGATGCAGCCAAAAGCATCGTTCAGTTCTGCCTGATAGCGATGGTAGAGCGCCTTTGCCATTGCTATGCGGTAGACCAAATAGAATTCCCGATAAGTATAGCCATCGAGATCGATATCGGAGTCCGGATCCAACATAGTAAAATAGGCAGCAAGCTTGCGATCAGCATATGTCTTGAGATAGCCGCCCGCCGCTTCGTGCGCCTCACCATATTCCCATTCTGGTACATCCTTAAGAATATTTCGCAGCTGGTCCGGCGCCGTAAAGCCGTCGAACGTCTTCATTGACAGGAAGACATATTCGTTCCAGGTCGTAAAAAACTGACGCGGGATCGATCTATCGCGATACCGCAACTCAAGTTGCTTTTCCGCGAACGTCCAGTCGATCGCGTCTGGAGCATTGTAGCTGTAGTACAGAATTTCCCGAAGGTGGTGATAATATGCGCCGAATATTAAATCTTGAACCAGCAACTCGAGATCTGGCTCTGCCCCGGAACGACCGCTCACAAAATGCGATGCGAACGTTTCAATACCCTCGCTCAGAAGTACGGCTAGCCCGTCGAACGGCCGCATGACTGCCTCTGCCTCAACGATATTGCAGGCCAACATAAGCGCCTTGTTGGCGTCGAAGCCCATGGTCGGCCGCCGCGCCAATTCCGCGTCGAGCTTCTTTTCAAACGCTGCGATCTGATCCTTCATGGGAATCATGGCCATCACGTCTTAGTTCAACGGCGTCAGGCTCAGGCCCTTGCCCACCCGCGGCAACGCGCAGCGGACCCCTAACGCCGGGCCCCCAGGCGGAGCAGGATCGCCGTGCGGGAGAATCGGGCGTTTGTCGAGCATGTCCGCCGCTATTCGAGACACGTATCTTGTCGGTCTTGGAAGGGCCGATTTGGGTCATGCCGCCGTTCCTGTCAAGGTGCGCTTTCGAGATCGTCAGTTCGCTGTAATAACCGCTGCGTCGTTCCGTCTCTCGGCTTCAAATGTCAGGATTTTCCTATACCAAATGCTATCGAGTAAGGCGCAAAGACATGTTAGAAAAACGGCGTTGCTAGCGCTCTGTCTGATAACTATGATCAGGCGGGTTCGGCTTCTATTGTAAGAAGAACACACTGGGAGGTTGGATTGGGGCAGGTTTTGCGTGGCAGCGATGAAAGCATTGTGTCGCTTGGAGATTATAAGCCCTGGAGCGTCCACAAGTCAGAAGGATATGACGCCAGAACCTATCCTGCCCACAGTGGGTACATCCTCGACGTAAAGGACGGCAAGGCGGCTGGCGTCAAGCATTTCGCAGAACGTTTGGAGCCGCAACTTCACGACGGAATCGCAATCGCAGTTGTGCCCTCCCACGATCCGGGTAAAACCGGAGGTGGACTAGCATCGATAGCGGCCTCTCTTAGCGCAACTGGAAGACGAATCGACGCATCGCAGGCACTCGTTCGAACGAAGAAGATTCAAAAACTGGCTCATGGCGGCGACCGAAGCATGCAGGTGCATCTCGATAGCATCGCGGTCAGAAGACCTGATCTGATTAGGGGCCGCGATGTCCTACTTTTGGACGACGTTCAAAAGTCGGGCAACTCGCTGAAGGCTTGTATGTCAGCGTTGTTGAAAGCAGGCGCGCGCTCAGTTCAGTGCGTTGCCTTAGGTAGCACGTGGTGAAGATACTCGCTCGATAACCTGATCGACACTGTCGAGCGGCAAGCACGTCTCGTATCGAAGGAACTTTTCCGGCCAAGTCAACGTCTCATCATCTACAACCGATCGTGCGATAAACAGCCACCTACCGAGCTTTGTACACTCAGCTGCTTGGTGCAGAGTTCCGGACGTGTCCGATGCTTCCATAACCGCTGTGGCATCGGTGAGTGCCGCCATCAATTTGTTCCTCTGCGGGAAACTAGCGCGCGAGGTTTTTTGGCCGATCGGAAACTGAGAGATCAGGAGGTGATTCCGATAAATCTCCTCTTGCATTTCCGTATTTTCCGACGGGCTCGCCTTATCAAGCGGTGTCCCAATCACCGCGATTGTTTTGCCGCCAGCTTCGATAGCCGTGCGATGCGCAATCGTGTCAACTCCGTAAGCCAGACCGGAAACCACAACAATACCCGCTTCGACCAGCCCTCTCGCAAGACGGGCAGTCCGAGCGCGGCCCTTTTCGGACACCTGACGAGTTCCAACAATCGCAACGCATGGCCGCATCAGGAGCGAAATATCGCCCGCATAGTAGAAAACAGTATCGTCCTTGTTCTCTGAGCCCGGCTGGCCAAGAAAGTCCAACTGGCGCCGCGACGGAAGCCGGCTTGTGCCCCTCAACGAAATGGACAGCTTGGTGGATGAGATTTGTGTGGGCACAACATATGAGAGATCTGCCTTGCCCAAAGGACGGTCCGTCTCTGCAGCCGCCGAATACATTCGCTTTCCCCTCGAACCGGCGATCATTTGTTGACGAATTGTTCTCATACTTCTTCTGCTCAGTCAATCCAATTCTTATTAAGTCTCAATGGGTTAACCATCGAAAATTGACTCTGTTTTCAAATACATAGCCAAATCGGCCGAAAACTGTCCACAGGCCAGTTTGTCACGCCATGGAAGAAACTACCGAATCGCGGTCCGGTTCCTTGCGGTTTTCAGCGGCATTTGAACCCCGTGAGATGGCGCGGAGATGAGCGTCATCAATTCGGTTGCAGCTTGTGGATCTCCAGCTAACAGGCCCCGCCGTTTGTCGCAACTCGTGCATAGCAGCGATATTTCGACCGTGCTGAACAGGGCGCCTTTGCGATACCTGCGGATGAGCGCGGCCGACTTTACCTGGCATGATGCGAGCAATTTCTGCACCTCTTCGATGGTTTGCGGCGCGGGCGTCCACGTAGTGGACGCTTGACGAGGTTCACTGGGAAATGCTTATAGAACAAAGTGGGTATACAGGGCATCAATGAGAACACGTGTTGATGTCCGCCCGATCTGCAATCTTTCAATCATCGGTTAAGCTGCCGATCTCCCCCCTTGCGGGGGAGATGGCCGGCAGGCCAGAGGGGGGGGTGCTGTCCCGCCAGCCTCAGATCACATTCAACTCCCTGAAAGCCCGCCCCTCGGCAACGCGCTCATACCCAAACGCCGAGCAGTCCACCGTGCGGTAGCCGCCATGCACGATCAGCTCGGCCAGCGCCTTGCCGACCGCCGGCGCCTGCTGCAGGCCGTGGCCGGAAAAACCATTGGCGAAGAGAAAATTCTGCACCTGCGGATGCGGGCCGATCACCGCGTTCTGGTCGAGCGTGTTGTAATCGTAATGGCCGGCCCAGGCGCGCGTCGGCTTGATCGCCTCGAAGGCCGGAATGCGGGTCGCCAGCACTGGCCAGATTACCTCTTCGAACAACGGCCAGTCGGGCCCGAAATCGCTGGGGTCGGCGGGGCCGTCGCCCTCTTCGGGTTCGCCCCCGCCGGTGATGTAGACCGAGCCTTCGGGTCGGACATAGATGCCTGAGGGATCGACCAGCATCGGCATGTCGTCATGTTTCTCGCGCGCCTCGAAGATGAAGACATTGCGCTTGCGCGGTTCCACCGGCAGCATCAGTCCGGCCATTGCCGAAACTTTTCCGGCATTCGGCCCGGCGGCGTTGACGACGATGCCGGCGTCGAGCCTTTCGCCATTGTCGAGGCCGACGCCGGTGACACGGTCGCCCTGCCGTTCGATGCCGGTCACGTCGGCGGTGATGAAATCGATCTTTTTCTCGCGCAGCGCCTTGCGGAACAACATCAGCATGGCATGCGCGTCGAACCAGCCCTCGCCCGTGCGGCCATAGGCGCCGGCGGTGATGCCCTCGGCCGACAGCCATGCAAACCGGCGGACGAGCGCCTCCGCATCCTCAAGCACGATGTCGGCGCCCTCGGCCAACTGCGTCTGGTGGTTGGCCTTGAGGATCGGCAACCCGTTCTCGCCGGCAAGGATGAGGTAGCCACCTTCGCGAAAGCCGATATCGGCGTCGGCCCCGAATTCTTCCGTTAGCCGCCGGAACAGTTTCAGCGTGAACTGCGACAGGCGGATGTTTTCGGGAATCGAAAACTGCTGGCGGATCGAAGCGCAGGACAGCGTCGTTGCCGCATGGGCGAATTGCGGGTCGCGCTCGACCAGCGCGATCGAGCCCGAAAACCCTTCCGCGCGCAGATAATAGGCGATCGAGGAGCCAATGATGGCTCCGCCGATGATGACGACGTCGTAGCGCACTTTTCATTTCTCCAGTTCTAAGCATGATCCCGAAGCCGGTTTTCTGAAACGATCAGGCTCCAATTCATGCAGCCGGCAGGATGATCTCGAAGCGCGCGCCGCGCTCGGAGTCAACCAGGCGGATCGTGCCATCATGCGCTTTCAGGAGGGCCAGAACGATGCCGAGGCCCATGCCGGTGCCGCCGCAATCGCGGCGCGTGGTGAAGAATGGCTCGAAAATGCGCGCCTGGTTGCTCGGCGAAATGCCGGCTGCCATCGTCGCTCACCAGGACAATGGCCTTGCCGTCCGCGGTCGCGACTGCGAGGAAGGCAAAATCCTGTCCTCGTTGGGCTCAAGGTCGGCGACATCGACAGCGGGCGCCAAACCCACGCCAAGGGCGAGAAGGACGCGTGTGATGCTGTCGCGCAGCTTTTCCGGATGTTAGGGCGGCTTCTAGCGGCCGCCTCCACCACAGGATTTGGCTTTTTCAAACTGGCGCGGCTCGTTCTTCGAGGGGGTAGCATGGGATGACATCTCACAAATGCGTTCGAAAACTCCCATGCATGAAGCGTGCCGGAAAAGAAGTCTGCCCAAGCAATGAGTTCTCGAATTCCAGCTCGTCCGGAACCCGACATTGTCGGATAATCGACGATGCGGGCAGATGGATGCTCGCGGCAGTGACCCTTCCACACCGCAGGCCGGGCAGGGTCAGGTCTGGCATCCACGGGCTGGCCCTTCGCGGCAGCATGGTAGGCCAGATAGTTTCACTGCGTCGAAATACAGTCGGCCACGTGTTTGGCATCATGTCAGAAGCCCCAGAAGAAGCTGGACCCTCTTTGCGACTGCCAAGGTAAACCCAGGAAATTGAGCCGGGCTCGCTCGAGACGCCACGGTGGTGCCTTGGCCGGCCCTTCTCGTCGAAGGCGTCGACCTTCAGCCAGCTGTAGTCGACAGCAAACTGTCGCCCAGACGATCGCCGCTATCCCGGCCTCGCCCAGGTCGAGCTCGCGGATCGGATTGGTCACGCATTCCGGATCCTAGTCGATGCAACGGTCCGCGGGCTCTTCCGAGAGGTCGAGACGGTTGCGAGCGACATAGGCGTCGGCTTCATCCAGCAGCGACATCAAGCTTGCGTCGCCGCGGGCAATGTTGTTCGCCAGATCGGGCGCGAAGCTCATCACGCCGTCCTGGTACTTGCTTGTCATACCGAGGAGCGTAAGCCCCTGCGCGGCCAGACGACCGAAGTCGATCGTCTCGCCGCCGCGCCCGCCGCTCACCGCAACCGTGACGTGTTCGGTGCCGGGTCTCGGGGTCTCGGCGTCCCACTTGCCGAGGGCGCCCAGCCACCATTAGAAGTCGCGCCCGCAATAGGCCCGCGGCGGGCGATCGTGACGGGGATCTGGAAAGGTCCGGTCGCGGCGATGATGCTGTTGGCTTCGATCACGCCGTCCGGCGTCTCGACGCGGAATCCGGGCCGCCCGACATTTCTTTGCCCGAGCTTGACCTCCACGCCGCAGCGGATCGCGCATTGATTTGCTTTGCATAAGCGACAAGATAGTCGGCGACCTCCTCCTTTGGAGGCAAAGTCATCGGGACCGGTCCCCGGAAACTCCATGTCCGGGAACCGGTCATGCCAGGCCCGGCCATTGGCAACGAGGGAGGTCCTACCGCTCCAAGCTCCAAGCTCCAAGCTCCAAGCTCCAAGCTCCAAGCTCCAAGCTCCAAGCTCCAAGCGCCCAGCGTTCGGCAATCCGGCCGCGTTCAAGAATTAGATGAGGCACCCCGCACTTGCTCAGGTGCTCGCTCATAGCCACTCCCCCTTGGCCGCCGCCAACGACAAGCGTGTCCACCTTAGAGACGTCGACACGGCCGCACAGCAGCTGGCGCACACACGACCGCGAATTGATCCTATCCCGATGCTCACAAATTGCTCTGGGAACGAGATGCTTGCGCGGACAGCGCGTCTGGAAGGGGCAGCCGCTCGGCGGATCCATCGCCGAGGAAATGTCGCTTTCGAGCACAATGTGTTTCTAGACGACACAGGTGTCGGCGATCGGGATGGCCGATAAAAGTGCATCGGTATAGGGGTGGTAGGGCGGCGACAATATCTGGTCTGTGGTGCCCTGCTCGACGATGTGGCCGAGATACGTGACCACCCCACGGTCGGCGGTTTGGCATCTCGAATGTTCAGATGATTGGCCACCCAGTGGGGCCGCCGCAGTGCCATGCACTGCTCGGCGGAAAGGCGAAATGCACGTGGGAACATTCATCGTGCAAATGAGAGCATAATGGCAATCGATTAGAGCGATGACTCGACGAGCGATATATGGAGGCGCTTCGTCGCGTGGTGGGCTGCATCTGTGAGAATTGAAATCAAAAAACTCATCGTACAGCTGAAACGGTTTCTTAGCGGTCAACCAGCTTCCGAAGCCTTCGGCAACGAGCGTCACGATGTTAGCTTAGGTTCTAGTGGCATCGACCGGATCGCCGATTGCGGAGGCGACGACCAATCTTTGACCCGGGAAAGCGATCACGGATCCTGCGGCGAGAAGGCATGGGACGAACTCTCCGGTGACAATGGCCGCGACGAACTGCGCATTTTCGGGAGGGACAATGACAAGCTCTGCGGATCCGGCGCAGATGTTCTCTACGCTGGAAGCAGCAAGGATTATCTGACCGCGGGCGTTGACTCACGGCTCCAGGATCGGATGAACGGCTTCGACCCGAGGTTCGGGTGGAAGCCGCACATCATCGTTCTCGTCGATATCGAACGAGATACCTTCATCTTTCATACGGTGGGGTTCTACAGAGACGGTTTTGGCCCGAACTCCGTTGACAACGCCAGCGTAGTCTCCGGCTATCCGGCGAGCTGGCCACGTAGGGCCTTTGCCTCGGGCGCGCCGGACAGCGGCGCACCACTGCGCACCCCAACCATGCCGGCCGTGGCCGGAGACCAGACGCGTTTGCCCTCCAGCGAGATCATTATCTTTCCCTTTAAACGAGCGTGATTCCGAAGCGTGACAATCGATCTCGACCATTAGACGAGCTCATCAAAAGTCGTCTTTGGCTTCCAACCGTGCTTGGTGGCCGCCTTAGCAGGCCCCGCCAATCGGCAGGTCCACCTCGGCCGGGACCGAAATAGCCGCTTCTATCCGGATCAGCGCCTAGTTACTCCTGTGTTCGCGGCCTACCTCATCAATGCCTTCCCCTTCCAGTCGATCTCCCTCCCGACACGCCTGAAGGCAGCCTCGACAAAGCTGCGGACGGAAAGCGTCTCGCGTTCGCGAGCACAATCGTCAGGCTCGTGTCCGCAGGATTGCGCCATGAAAGCGAGCGATTAAATTGCGTGGTGTACCCTTCAGAATTGGGAGGACTCCGTTCCACTTTCCGCCTTGCGCATGACTGGAGAGATTTCCGGCGGGCGTCGCCTCCCGAGCAATGCTTTTCATGTTCAATGATTGTTTCGATGGAGCGCATCTACGGTATGAATGCGGGCATCACGGTAGAGCTTCGAACAGCATCGGTGCGGCACCGGAACCGTCATCGAGCCAAAAACAGCGGCAATGTCGGCTTCTCAAAGATCCATCTCGTCACGCCGCCAAAGAGCCGCTCACGCAGCCGACGGCTGCCATAAGCGCCCATGACTATCATGTCGGCAGACGTCTCGATTGCGTGCTGCGCAAGCACCGTGGCCGCCGGTTTGCCGGCACTTGGCAGTAGGTCAACCGACACCCGAGCACCGTGCCGAGTGAGATAGGCAGCGATGTCGGCTCCAGGCTCCGCGCCGTTCCTGTTATAGTTCGCCTTCGGATCGACCAGGGCAACACGAACTTCCTCAGCAGCGCATAAGACACCGAGCGCTTCCCGAACCGCACGGGACGCCTCGACTCGCGAATCCCAACCGACCAGGACGCGCCGTGGCCACAAGGTCGCCTCAGTGCCCTTCGGCACAACGAGCACCGGCCTTCCCGTATCGAACAAGCAGCCGTTGACAACAGGAGGTCCGAGATTCTCGTCATTGAGGAGACACGGTCCGATGATCGTGAGGTCGGCGCAGAGCGCCCGCTGTCGTGCCACTTCGCCGAGGCTTGCCGGATCGCAATAGTCGGTATCAACGTCATAGGCGAGCGACATAGCTCTCAGCAGTCTCTGGATATCTTTGGAGCGTCTTTCCATTCTGGCCACGTCCTGTGTAAATCGGTCGATTTGTCGAAACCGGTCATTCAATCTGGCAATTGCCTGTCCACGTCCTCCAGGCCACTCGGGGACACCATCTCCGATCGACGGATACGACATAAGGAGCATCGGAGGCGGTATAACCAGTACGGAAAGGTGCGCGCCGACTTCGGCACACAAGCCGGCGGCAGTTCTGACGTCCTGATCGGAATTGTCAGCGCCGGTCGCACAGAGTACGCTTTTAAAAGCCATTTGCCTGCTTCTCCTGAGTATTCGTTTAGGGCGTTTCAGGCCGCAGGACCGGCTCACCGCGCGCGGGAGGGGAGTGGCACCACACCCGCACTTGATTCAGTCGTCCGGCTTCTCGAGCGAATAGCCGGCCGACCTGACGGTGCGGATGACGCTGCTGGGCGAAGCTGTTTTCAGGGCTTTTCTGATCCGGCTGATATGGACATCGACGGTGCGTGCACCGACATGGATGTTGGGCGGCCAGGCCGCGCCGATAAGTTCGTCCCGGCTGAAGACCTTCCCGGGAGCTTCAATCATAAGCCGCAGCACATTGAACTCGATGGGTCCGAGGTGGATGTCGTGTCCATTGCCCCGCACCCGGTGGGCGTCGAGTTTTATCTCGAGGCCGCCACAGGAGAGCCAGCCGCCGTTTTCAAGACCATTTGCGCCCCGCTTCGTCAGCGCCAGCCTCGCGCGTAGACAGTCGAGCAGCTTGGCCGGGGCGATCGGCCGCACAAAGCTCTCGTCAATGCCAGCCTTCAGGAGATCGAGGTGCTGGTTCTCGGCGCCGGGCGCGATCAGGGCAATAATCGGCAGCCCGCCGGTCCGGGGCTCCCGCTTGAGCCGGGCGCAGATTGCAGACCCGGTTATGCTCGCTGGCCCGCAGTCCAGCACCACGGCCTTGAATTCCCGTTCGTCGGCCAATGCAAGCGCTTCCTTGGCGCCGCCTGCCGGCTCACTGGCGAAGCCGTCCACCTCCAGTATGTGGCTCAGGAACAGATAGAATTCGGTATCATGCGAACAGATCAGGACGAGTGGCTTCATCGGCGCTACCTCAAGAGCCCCATCGGCCCGGACCGCGTCGGCTGCGTAGGCTGGCCATCGCGGCTGCTCAAGACTTGTCATGACCCCTTCGCTCGACACCTGCTCCCATCACGCGCGCGCTACCTCGGGATAGGTTTCGATGGCTGCGATTGCGTCGCCGACCAGTTTCGTGCCGGCCTCGGCGAGCTTCCGGAACGTCTCGAAGCCGAACCGGTGGACGTCGCGCAGGGTCTTGGACAGAACGACCAGCCGCCCGGCGGTGAAAAGCACGCGCCCGAAGCCCTCATGGCTCATTTCGATCATCGGCGATGCCATCAGGCCGGAGCGCTCCTCGATCGCAAGGGCGACGGCAGTGTAGAACTTGTCGAGCCTCCACAGCACGTCCGGATCGGGATCGCCGATGATTGGAATCGTACGGCGCTGTTCCTTGCTGACGATAAAGTCGGCCAGCAACTCAGCGTCCGCTTTGCCGTCCCATGACCCGTGGGAATCCTGAGCACGGATCAGCCGCACGAGGCATTTGACGAACGGGCTGGCAAGGGCCGCCTCGTCCTCGTGGGCAGCAGGGCTAACCGCGACTTCAAACATTTCGCTCTTTCCTCGTTTCAGTCGTCGTCCTCGAAGGACGGTTTCTCTCCGGCGACACCAGCTTCGGCCAGCACTTTGCGCAGCCAGGGCGGAGGACATGTCCTCAGCATCGTCTGCGTGCGCAACAGCACCTCTTGGATGGTTTGTGGCTGCGGCACCTTGATTGGATGGATTTTTGCCGAAACAAGCTTGGCTGCCGAAGGCCCGCCGATGGCCAGACAAAACAGCAGATGGCAGCCCTTCAGCGCCTCCACCTTCGGCGTGATGCGGTCATCGCCCCCGGTCCGACGGTTCCCGCTCTCATCGGAAACCTCATCGAAGGCCACGGCTTCCACGAGATGCCACTCCTCGCGCGTCACGTCGTAGACAGCAAAGCGCTTGGCCGACCCGAAATGTGCATTGAGCTCCTTCATGTCCTGGGTTGCGATTGCCACGCGCAAAGCGCCTGCTTGTCGTTCACGCATCGGACCTTGAACCTCGTCAGTGACGAGTGAGAGGCGACGAACGGGGCCCACCTGGCGTTTCCCGCTTGCGGAATGGATCAAGTTCCTCAGGCGTCGGCGCATGCCGGTCGGCTTGGAACATGTTGGCAACCTCGAAAACCAGATCACGGGTCCCTTGATAGAGGATTGAGAGCTTGTGCTGGCTGCCGAGCCGGTCGAACACGGGGAAGCCGACGCGCATGAGCGGAATGCCAAGGCGCTGCGACGCCTGGCGTCCATGTGAATGGGTGACCAGAAGATCAGCGCCGCCGGCAAGCGTTTCCAAATCGCCGAGATCGCCGATCTGAATCGACTCCGCCGGTACCTTTTCCAGAATTTCCGACATATCGGTCGTCGTGACCGCCGCCGCGATTTTGGAGCCCATGCCCGTGAAGAAGGTTGCGAATTGATAGAGTTGGTCTGGTTCAGCAGCGATAGCAATTTTCTTGCCTCCGAAATGGAAATGTCCGTCGAGCAGCGCATCCTGCAATTGCGCCCGCCGGCGGCGCACACTGGCCGGCACAGACTCGCCAGAAATCGTGGACAGCAGGGAAACAAACTGATCGGCGTCCTTCAATCCGGTCAGTGACTCGAACAGCACGTAAGGGACACCGGTCACCTTGTGCAGCACCTCGGCCGGCCGGCGCATATGCTCGCAGACGGCAATGCAGTGCTCGGCCGCGCCGAGCTCGCGGATGTCCTCGACGCTCGTACCGCCATAGGTGGTCGGGACCCAGTGGTCTGGTACAGTACCGTCAAGCGAGCCTGAGAGGTCCGGCAAAATCACCGGGTGCAGCCCAAAGCTTTCAACCATCTCGCGCAAATGCTCGATGTCAGCCACAGTGAGGTTCCAGCCGGGCAGGATTGCGATCTTCTTTGACTGGCGCGCCCGCTCGCCAGGCCGCGTAATGCCTTCAATCATCGCGGTGACAGCCTTGGC
The DNA here is from genome assembly GCF_055901555.1 of Mesorhizobium sp. WSM4821. Lineage (NCBI taxonomy): Bacteria > Pseudomonadati > Pseudomonadota > Alphaproteobacteria > Hyphomicrobiales > Phyllobacteriaceae > Mesorhizobium > Mesorhizobium sp. WSM4821. The sequence continues at coordinate 235,047 of NZ_CM148371.1, forward strand.
CCAGCCCTCTTCGAGGGCGCCGCTGAAATCCGGCGTGTTGGCCAGCACGATCTCCGTACCCGCGAGTTCTTCCGCCCGTTTCAGCCTGATGTCGGCGATGTCGCCTGCGGAATCTTCGCCACGGGTTTCCACCAGCGCCGTCGTGCAGACCCCGATCAGCTTTGGCTTCGTGCGAGTCTTAAGATTGAGGATCGCCTCTTCCAGATTGTCCGACCCGCCGAGGATGGTTGTCACTTCATCCATGGCGGTGGTCTGTAGGGGGGTCGTTTCCTTGAAATGCCGCACGAAGAGCACGAGCGCGAAGCTGGTGCAGCCCTGGCTGCCGTGGAACAGCGGCACTGCGCCGTCGATCCCTAGAAAGGCCAAGGCGGCACCCAGCGGCTGTGATGATTTCAGCGGATTGACCGAAGCTGATTTGGTCTGGGAAAGGATGCGGGTCATCGGATTTCCTCAACACCAGCCGAAATAGTCCGCGTCGTGCCGGCGAATTCCTTGACGGCGCGCATGGTCGCCGTGTCATTCTTGGTGCTCGGCAATTCGTCCTTCCCATTGGGCTGGCACTCCCACGGGGCACGCTCGCGCACCTGGCACCAGATCGGGTTGTGAATGGCGAGGTCGATCTGGCGTACGAGTTCCACCATGCCGTCGTAACCGGCGTAAGGGTGTTGGCGCTCCTGGTTGATGTCGAGCCAGGGCGTCTTGGCCTTGAGCGCGACGAATTGCGTGCGCCCACCCGACAGCATGATATCGGTCTTGCCTTCTGAGAGCATGGCGTAAAGGTCGCGCGCTGCCATCTGCTCGAACATGTGATTGTCGTCCTTTAGGATCTGTTTGATGCGCTCCTTGTCTTCGACCGTGGATTTCTTGACCGAGGTGCCGACGATCTCCATGCCGATCTCCATCAGCGCATGGACGACCGACCAGGACTTCACACCACCCGTGTTGAGCAGCACGCGCTTGCCTTGCAGCCCCCGCCGGTAGGCCTCGAGCTTCTCCCATGCAATCGCCTCCTGCTCAGCGATCAGCATCCCTGTGCGGTCGAGGATCTCCCGATCGGCGCCCTTCCTCACCAGCAGCTCAGCAATTTTGCGGAGGGCTTCCGATGTGTCCGAGATCCCGTAGAAGGAGCCCTCGAAGAAAGGGATGTCCCAGCGCTCGTCCATCTTGCGGGCTAGATTGATGAGGGCCGTCGAGCAGACCACCATAGCCGCCCGGGCGCGATGCGCGGAAGCAACGTCGAGATAGCGCGCGTCGCCCGGAATGCAGGCGCGCACCCGGATCCCGAGCCGATCAAGGAGCGGCTTTATCAGCCAAAATTCGCCGGAAAGGTTGAATTCACCGAGGATGTTGATGTCGTACGGCCCGGCGTCGTCGGGTTCCACCGTGCCGATGACATGCTCGAGCAACGCCTCGCCGGCGAGCTTGTTGCCGAGGTTCTTGGAGCCGGCCAAGCCCGGCGCATTGATCGGAACGACGGCCAAGCCGAATTTTTCGGCGGCGCGTTTGCAGACGGCCTCGATATCATCGCCGATGAGCGCCGTCACGCAGGTCGAATAGACAAAGACTGCCGGCGGCGCATACGCTTCCTTGATTTCGCGGATCGCCTTGAAGAGCTTCCGCTCGCCCTGCCCCATCACCACCTCGAGTTCGGTAAGGTCGGTGGTGAAGCTTGTGCGCCACAAGGTTGGCCCAGACGAAGCTGCACCGCGGTTGTCCCAGGAATTGCCCTCGCAGGCGAGCGGCGCATGGACCAAATGCGCAACGTCAGTGATCGGCTGCAGGACGATCTTGGCCCCGTCAAAGGCGCAACCGCCCGCTGCCGCTCCTGGCGTCAGCGGGCTTGTGCAGCCCTGCTTGCGTGCCTTGGCATCCTTTCCACGGTTCTTGTCGCACCCGGGCTCGTCGAAAACGTCCTGGATCTTGGCACTGAGCGAGGTCATCGCGTCAGTCCCCAAAGCCAATTCGGCAACGAACCGCCTGTGCGAAAAGCCGGCCGTGTGTTCTAGCGGGTGAGGTCATAGGAATAGTCCGTCACGCCCATCTGGCTCGTCTCGCGATCGAGCTTGTCGAAGATCTTGTCGAGGATCGTCGTCAGCACGCGTAACCCGCCCTGGTAGCCCATGAGCGCAAAGCGATGGTGGTGGTGCCGGTCGAAGATCGGAAACGTCAGCCTGATCAGCGGCGTGCCGGTGTCGCGCTCCAGATACTTGCCATAGGAATTGCCGATCAGCAGGTCCACTGGCTCGGTGAAGAGCAGCGACCGCATAGCCCAAAGGTCTTTGCCCGCCCAGACCTGAGCGTCCTTGCCGAAGGGCGAGGATGCAAGCAGTTCCTTCAACTCGGCTTCCCACGCCGAGGTGCCGTTGGTGGCGAGGCAATGTGTCGGCTCGCCGCCCGTTTCCATGACGAAGCGGGCCATGGCGTACACGAAGTCCGGGTCGCCGTAGATCGCGTATTTCTTGCCGTGCAGCCAGGACTGGCTGTCCGCCATGGCATCAATCAGTCGGCCGCGCTCCAGCCGGATTGCTTCGGGGATTTCCTTCCCGGAAAGCGCCGAGATCTTCATCAGGAATTCGTCAGTCGCCTGGACGCCGAGCGGATAATGGAACGAAGCCGTGGCCTGCCCGACTTGCCCGCAGTAGTCGAGGGTTTTTCGGGTGTTGTAGTACTGCAGTGAAACCGTCGCCTCGGCGTCGAGTGCCCCCTTCACCTCTTCGATCTTCGTACCGCCGTCATACATGCGGTATTCCCCGTCCGATGGCGTGTCGAACTGGTCAGACGCGTCCTGGATTAAGGTGTAGGACACACCCATCACATCGAGCAGGCGTTTGAGTTCCCGGTTGTTGCCAACGCAGAAGCCGTCGAAGCCCGGAATGACGTTGATGGTTCCCTTGGCTTCCGTGCGCTCCTGGCCTTTCCAGAAGTGCTCCAGAATGCCCTTCAGCATGCCATCATAGCCGTCGACATGGCTACCGACGAAGGCGGGCGTGTGGGCAAAGGGCACGTCAAAGTCGCGCGGGACCGAATTTTCGTCTTTGGCGTTCTCGATGAAACTGTGCAAGTCGTCGCCGATGACTTCCGCCATGCAGGTCGTCGAAACTGCGATCATCTTCGGGTCGTAAAGCTGGTAGGTGTTGGCGAGCCCGTCGACCAGGTTCTTCAGGCCGCCGAATACTGCCGCGTCCTCGGTCATCGAGGAGGAAACCGCCGAAGCAGGCTCCTTGAAATGGCGCGACAGGTGCGAGCGGTAATAGGCTACGCAGCCCTGGCTGCCATGGACGAAGGACATGGTCCGCTCGAAGCCCGCAGCCGCGAACACCGCGCCGAGCGGCTGGCAGGCCTTGGCGGGATTTATCACAAGCGCTTCTCGGGCGAGGTTCTTTTCGCGGTATTCCCAGGTCTTGGTGAATTCGCCTTGATCGGTGACGATCTGATCCGGGTGCGGACATTCGAAATTCAGCTTCTTCTCGGCGAGCATTTGCCTGTATTCCGGCTCGCGGAACAGGGGAGCGTGGTCGAGAATCTTTTCGGCCGACTGCGGCATTGGTATTCCTCTGTTTAATCTGGCCGCGCCATTGGGCAGCTCAGTACGTCAAGACGTTTCCGGTTTCCCGGGGCTCACAAGCCCGCCGGGTTCGTGGTCTCTCTGGGGAGACTAGGCCAGGACAGCGCGTCTATTCGGCAGCTATCGCCCGCCCAGTGGGCGGGCGTTCTTTCCAAGGGGCGTGGTAGAGGTCCCAGACCGGATTGTTGATGGCAAGATCCACGTCACGTGCGAAAATGGCAAAGCCGTCATACCCGTGATAAGGCCCCGAATAGTCCCAGGAGTGCATCTGACGGAACGGGATGCCCATCTTCTGCACCGGGTATTTTTCCTTGATGCCAGAGCCGACGAGGTTGGGGCGAACTCCCTCGATGAACTTCTCCAACTCGTAACCGGTGACGTCGTCATAGATCAGCGTGCCGTTCTTTACGTAGTGGCCCGTGCGCTGATAGTCATCGTTGTGGGCGAACTCGTAGCCGGTGCCGACGATGACCATGCCGAGGTCCTCGTACGCTGTGATGACGTGGCGGGGGCGCAGGCCGCCGACGTATAGCATGACGGTATTGCCTTCGAGGCGCGGCCGGTACTTGGAGATGACGGCGTCAACAAGCGGTCTGTACTTGGCGATGACCTTCTCGGTTTTCTCCTCGATTTCCGGCCCGAAATGCCTGGCTATGTTGCGCAGGGAGGTTTCGATCTGGGACGGTCCGAAGAAATTGTACTCCAGCCAGGCGACGCCATACTTTTCCTCCATATGCCGGCAGATGTAGTTCATCGAGCGGTAGCAGTGGATGAGATTGAGCTTGGCCTTTGGAGCGCGTTCAATCTCGGCCAGTGTTGCGTCGCCCGACCAGTTGCCGACCACGCGCAATCCTATCTCCTCAAGCAAGATGCGCGAGGCCCAGGCGTCGCCGCCAATATTGTAGTCGCCGATCACGTTGACGTCGTAAGCTCCGGCCTCGAACTCGACGTCCTTTTTGTCGAAGACCCAGTCGCGGATCGCGTCATTGGCGATGTGGTGGCCGAGTGATTGCGAGACGCCCCGGAAGCCCTCGCAGCGCACCGGCACGATGGTCTTTTCGTACTCCTTGGCCTTCTTGCGAGAAACTGCCTCGGTGTCATCACCAATGAGACCGATCGGACATTCGGATTGCACGGTGATGCCGTTGTTCAGCGGAAACAGCACCTCGATCTCGTCGATGATCTGTTCCAGTTTCTTGTCACCGCCGAAGACAATGTCTTTCTCCTGGAAATCGGAGGTGAACTGCATTGTCCCGAACGTGTCGATGCCCGTTGTGCCCACATAGTAATTGCGGCGCTGTGACCAGGAATATTGGCCGCAACCGACGGGGCCGTGCGAGATATGGACCATATCCTTGACTGGGCCCCAGACCACGCCCTTTGAGCCGGCATAGGCGCAGCCGCGTATTGTCATCACCCCGGGGATGGACTTGATGTTCGATTTGACGTCGCATTCGGAAAGGATCTCACTTTCCCCGCCAGCCTCATCCCCGCTCTTTGCGACGCTGAGGTGTTTTTTGCGGCGCTTCGCCGCCTTGTCGGGATATTGCGATAGCACCTCCTCGATAAGCTTCGCATGGAGAGCACCATCATTCTCGTATTCCAGGCTCATGGGACCCCTTTCAAGGTGTCTGATGACGCCTCACCGATGAAGCGCCGTTCTTTGCAAGGCGCCCCAACTCGAGAGGCGACCAATATCGGTCGTTACTGGGCGGCCGCCTTGGCCGCTTCCTTGGCCTGAAGCTCGGCAAGCATCTGCTCGTCGGTTTTCATGATGCCGAAGTCGAGCAGCATGTCCTCGAGCTCCTCCATGGTGATCGGCGTCGGGATGGTGCCCTGGCCAGAATTGGCATGGATCTTCTCGGCCAGAGCGCGGTACTCCCCGGCCTGCTTGGAATCCGGCGCATACTGGATAACTGACATCTTCCTGAGCTCGGCGTGCTGAACGATGTTGTCGCGCGGCACGAAATGGATGAGCTTGGAATTGAGCCTGGAAGCCAGGGCTTCAGCGAGGTCGAGCTCACGGTCGGTTTGACGTTCGTTGCAGATCAGGCCTCCGAGCCGCACGCCGCCCGAATGGGCATATTTCAGGATGCCCTTGGCGATGTTGTTGGCGGCATAGAGCGCCATCATCTCCCCGGACATAACGATGTAGATTTCCTGCGCCTTCCCCTCGCGGATTGGCATCGCGAAACCGCCGCAAACCACGTCGCCGAGCACGTCGTAGGAGACATAGTCGACGTCGTCGTAGGCGCCGTTCTCTTCGAGGAAGTTGATTGATGTGATGACGCCTCGGCCGGCGCAGCCAACACCCGGCTCCGGGCCGCCGGATTCCACGCATTTGATGCCTCTATAGCCAATCTTGAGCACGTCCTGCAGCTCGAGATCTTCCACCGAACCTTCCTGTGCCGCCAGATGCAGGACAGTATCCTGAGCCTTCGAGTTCAGGATCAGGCGGGTGGAGTCGGCTTTGGGATCGCAGCCGACGATGAGGATTCTCTGCCCGAGGTCGACCAGGGCGGCGAGCGTGTTTTGGGAGGTGGTGGACTTGCCGATGCCGCCCTTTCCGTAAAAGGCGATCTGACGCAGACCTGACATTATAGATTTCCTTCCTTCGTTCCATCCGTCGCGGCTGGCCGCAATATGAATGCCGATGGGCAGCTTTTGCCGCCTCACACCGAAAAAGGTCTCAAGACTCGTGCCAAGTAGACTGGCTTATAACCAACAGGGAGTTTTTCGTTTATATCCCGCGAGTTAGCCTGAGCTCCCACAAGTGTTTGCTGCCAGACAAGTGATTGTCGGAACAAGCCCTGTAGCGGACCCGACAAAGCCCGACAAAAGGCGTCAGCTTCGAGACCGCTAGGGAGGAAGCTGGGCCTTCGAGCTAGAGCCGCCTTTGGCTGCATACAGGCGCGGCAAAGCGACCGGCTGCGTGCCCCGCTGCGGGACATCAGCCGTCCGTGCTGGTAGCTGGTTGCGCATGGCTGGTTCGAGACTGGCCCGCGAAGTCGGCATGGAACATGACTGATGCGACGCCTGCCGACGATCACATCCTCGTATGGCTGGGACAAACCGGCACTGATATTGCACGCGGCGCTGTCAAAACATGTCGGGCAGCGATGAACATTCCCTTCGTGCGTCGCCGCCGGCAACGGCGGGTCGCTGCAGCGAACCCATGTTGCAGTTGCACCCAAGCTGGCGAGCTTATTCATGACCGGATCCGCGACAGGCTTCATGGAGACTTTTCTGCACGGCCCAGAAAAGCCGGATCAACGGTCTCGTCCCGCATGGGGCGCGGTCATATCGCTTTCCCTGGGCACCTTCGGGTTGGTGGCGGCAGAGCTTTTGCCTGCCAGCGTGCTGACGCCGCTCGCGCATGATCTGCATATCACAGAGGGTGCGGCTGGACAGACGATGACAGCGACGGCGATTGCCGCGGCGATCTCTGCGCCAACGGTCGCCTTCATAACAAAGCGCCTCGACCGCAGGATCGTCCTGTGGGTGATGATGCTGCTTCAGATCCTGTCCAACCTCCTGGCGGGGGTCGCGTGGTCGCTGCCGGTTTTCCTGGCGGCACGCGTCGTGCTCGGCATTGCGCTTGGAGGCTTCTGGTCGATTTCGGCATCGCTGGCGATGCGGCTCGTTCCAAATCACCTCCTGCCGCGCGCCATGTCAATAATCTTCACTGGCGTTTCGGTCGCCATCGTTTGCACGCCACCGATCGGCGCCTATGTCGGCGACATCTGGGGATGGCGAGCCACCTTCGCGATCGCCGCAGCCGTCAATGCCGTTACACTGCTGGTGCAACTCGTAACCATTCCGACGTTGCCGCCGGTTGAAATGGCTGGGTTCCGCGGTCTGCTGAATGTAATCAAGAAGCCAACCATCAAGGTCGCGTTTTTGGTCGTATTGCTGGTCGCTTCTGGGCACTTCGCTAGCTTCACCTATGTCCGGGCTTACCTCGAGAAGATTCCCGCGCTCCATATCGAGACGATCTCGCTGCTGTTGCTCGTTTCTGGCGTATGCGGCTTCTTCGGCAATTTAGCCGGCGCATTCCTGGCGAAACACAGCCTCAAGGCAGTCGCGGCGCTGCCGCCCCTGCTCATGGCGATAGCCGCTGTCTCGTTGCTGATGCCTGGAGCATCGGCCTCCGCCTCGGCAATTGCGGTTGCTGTATGGAGCTTTGGCTTCGGTGCGGTGCCGGTGGGGGTACAGACTTGGATGGTGCTGCGCGCCGTTCCCGAGCAGGCTGAAAGCGCCGGTGTGCTGATGACGTCAACCTTCCAAATTGCCATCGCCGCCGGTGCGATTTTCGGCGGATTGCTAGTGAACAATGCCGGCGTCGCCACTGTGTTTGCCTACAGCGCAGTAGCCACGTTCCTCGCCGCTCTCACAGCGTTCCTATTCGGCCCGAAAGGCGCAACCTACACCTCCTGACGGGGGAGACCTTCAGCTCAGCCCTCGATGCAATCGCACCAGCCGTGCGGCGCGATCCTGCCCACGACTATCTTGTCGGTTCAGGGCTTCGTCTCACCTATCGGATAGGCCGCGTGGAGTTCGCTGCTACTGCCTCCGCTTGGGGCCCGACCAGTGCCGGGCGCCTCGCCTCGCCGGCTTCACCGTTCGCGGCTACAGGAAGTGCATCAGCGTTCGCACGGACTGAGTTGGTTACGCAGCCGGGGCGAGCGCGGGTCGCGCTTGGATGGCTGAGCAGGTGCCGTTCTTGAGGCGTCGACTCGCTCTGGTCTCGATGCAAAATCCCGGCATGAAAAAAGCCGGGCCGGCCCGTAGTTCGATCGTTGCGCCCGCCACCTTTATCGCGCGCAACAGTCGCTGAGAGGCGGTTCCCGACAGCACGCCTGCACGATCCGAAACTCAAGTCGAACCCGCGATGAGCTGCGCGAGTGCCGAAGGTCCAGAAACTCGAGCAGGCTGTGACAGAAAAGCGCGCGCAGAATGCGCGTTGCCCCGCCGGATCCAAGTTGCGGAGCGTCAATTCGCTCTCAGCTCGCGCGACTATCTCTCTTCGAGAGCGACTAACCAGTTTCATATCGAAAGACTTCCGCGAAAAGAAGGCAAGCGAATGCCATACGGCACATCGGTGGCCCAGCAGGCTCTACCAAGCCAACGACACGGCACGGTCAACCGACAGCGACGGCTTTGGCAAGCACTTGCGCGCATGGCGCCGCCTGATCTCAATGCGAGTTCGTCTTCAGCGGCGGAACGGGCGTATTCGCCAGGTTGCGAGCCTCCTATCGTGGAGATCGACAGGGCTTCGCTCAATCCGAAATTAAGGACTTTCGCGATGCATCAAACACACCGCGCACAATGCACCAGGATACTCGGACTTCGTATCCTCAAAGCGGCGCGCGGGCCAATGGTTCCAAGGCGGCGGTAGCCACCACCATGGTACCGAGCAGGCGCGATATTTTAGTTGTCAGCTATGTCGGCCCATCGGTCAGTCGCTTTCTTTGGCGAGCGTCACTGTCGATCCGAAAGTCGGGCCGACGTGATGCTCAGCGGACGTCGCGTCGCTCGATCTGCGATCCAACCCATCAGCGCTTCCATCGGTCCTCGCTGGAAGAAGCGCAGCCAAAGCACCGCGAAAGCGCTTACAACCACGATCAGGCCAAAGAGCGCGGACAGCGAGTGAGGTTCTCCAAGCATATATATTCCCTGAATATGCAGAAGATAGGCCGTCAAAGGCATCGAGCCGACCGCGATTATTGGCGAGACCAGCTTTCGCACGAACGGGAGCGCATCCATAGCAAGCGAGCAAGCCGCCACGATGATCATTGCGCAACCGGCGCTGCCAAAAATCCAAAACGTCGTCTCGCTATGAGGCGAGGCAATCCATAGCCAACTCGCTGTGAGATCGTCCAAGTCCAGCCACCACCAGAAGTGGGGAGTCGGGTCAAATTCCTGCAAATCGGCCAACTCGGCGCTTACACCAGGCATTAAATGCAGCGCGAGCGAGGATCCCCCAAAGCCCAACACGGCCAGCGCGACGCCGGCTACACCAAGGCGCAAATGCATTGCGCGCGTGCGAAGGTCAAAGCGCGCAATGGCCATGCCTGCGATCAGCAAAGGAACCCAGGTCAAGGCGGGATAGCTGCCGCTGACCAGGAGGGTGAACAGCTCGGGGTCCGAGCTCCCGGAGCCAAACGTTTTGAGAAGGAGGAAACGCACCTGCGGGAGAACCAATGCTGCCACCGCCGCTATCAACCCAAGCCGCTGTGCGCTTAGCCGATATAGCGGCAGGACCAACAGGAAGCAGACTCCGTAGTATGCCAGAATGACGGAGACCGGCGCCTTGACATAGGTCAGGATTTCGCCAAGCGCGAGCAGAATAAGGGCGCGAATTGCAACCTTGGCAATGGCATGTCTACCGGCCAGCGCCGAGTTCGGCGGGTTGCGGCCGGTAATCAGGATGAGCGAAAAACCCGTTAATACGGCAAACAGGACGGACGAGCGCCCAAAGGGGAAGGCCATCATATGACCGACCAGTCCTTCGCCCCTGCCGGGACCCACATGGACGGCATACATGCCGAAGACAGCCAAGCCGCGAGCAAGGTCGATGCCGACCAACCGAGCTGCAGCCCACCCATCTCGTGACCCGCTCTCGGAGATGCGGTGCGGCAGTGCCATGGTGGATTCCTTCGTTGGTTGTATTCATCGCGGGACCCGCGATAGGAGGGCCCGTCGGCTGCTGCCGTGGTCTCGCCCCGAGGGAGCAAAGCTCGTGCCAATCTGGCGGATCGAGCTACAGCCTGCGGCAAACACAGACTTGGGTCGCCGAGCCTGTTGGCGCGGACCTGACAAATCCGACACACAAGGTGTCGCGCAGCCGACGTTTTGCACGGATGAGCGGTCCGAGAGATCACTGAACACGGACTATCCGACCAGCACGCTGCGGGGGCCTCAGTGATCGCGGCCAGCTTCAGCCGTTTTATGAACGGCTGGCCCTAGCCACCGTCCTTCAAGATTCGCCGAACTGCAGCGGATCGGGTTTCGGCGCCTCCTGGACCTGAAGAGCCGGGGAAGCGCTCGCGCCTCGGTGCGACCGAGGCAAGCACACCTGGCCGCAATTGAGGCCATCGGCTCACCGGGCCGGTCCCACCTGAGACGGTATGGGCTACGCCGAGATGGAAGCGTGGTGCTCAAGGGGAATCGCCAAGGTGACTTGGCGGGGGACGCCTGAAAGGGCCGCACCTATATCGACGTCCTGATATTGCAAGATGTCAGCGCAACGGCTTCACCGTCGCAATTACCATGGCCGACAGCTTCATGAACTCGCCCCACGGGAGGCGTCGACGAGCTTGGGAGATAGCGCGTAATCTGCTCTTCAATGACCGTTTGAAAGTCAGGAGGCGTACGTGCAGCACACTTCGGCGCGAGCCAGCGAGACCCGCCAATCATCGGCAAATGCCGAGCCACAGGCGCAGCCGAGGCTCTCGCTCGAGGTCCCACCGACAAGATCCTCGCAATTTGCGTGCCCGGTTGGCGCTCCGTTTGCGTTCCGCCCCTTCCCGCTAACCGGCGGCGGCTTGGCGACCTTTCGGTCGGCCTTGCGACAATTCTAGTCCGGTTTCCGACACAGAAGGTTTGAGGGCCGCGCACGGCGACACCGTTGGGACGCCGAGAATGTCATCATCGTTGCCGAGCCGAATTCGATCTTCATCGACTCTGACCCGATTGCCGAACAGTGGCCGCCATGGATTGCTGCCACAGGCGTGTGTCCGCGTCAGTCATGCGTCTGCGCACACAAAAGCACCCTGGGGCGCACTTTGCCCTCGCTGCGGTGCCCTCGGCATGGGCTTGCGCTGTGTTGTGCGTCGTTTGCAGGCCGGCGCGTAAATATCCGGGCTACACACGTGACGGCTATGGCACGCATCCGGCTTGGCGAAAGACGTCGTCCCGAGAGCGAAGCGTTGGTGCAGAGCAGATTCAATTGCAATGGCATGCCTCTTGCTCCTCATGCTCAGAGTCCATCGAACACGATGAAAACGGATACCGAACCATGGCTGGCACGCGAAGCTCAAACCGATCGGCAAGGGCGGCATTGGTTGTCCTCGCTGAAGACTGCGCATCGCCCGGTTTGGAAATCCAAGCATCTGGAGCCGGGCCGTTTCCCATACGCCCGACGGGGGAAAGAGTGGGAAGCCGCGTAGGCATCTCTCGCGCCCCGGCAGCACCCCAGCGCGGCAATCCGCCAGCCTCAGTCACACCCAGTGCGCCAGTTTCTTCAAAAGGAGCAAGTTGATGACCGGTCAGAAGAAGGTCCCCTTCGTCACGTTTCTCACGCGTGTTCGCGATGATTCAGTCCAGGGGCCAAATCCATATCGTTGGGAAGAAAAAACGTCCGACGACTACTTTGCCGGCAAGCGTGTCATCCTGTTCTCGCTGCCTGGCGCTTTCACCCCGACATGCTCGACCTACCAACTGCCCAATTTCGAAGATCTCTACGAGGATTTCAAGAAACAAGGAGTCGACGCGGTCTACTGCCTCTCGGTCAACGATGCCTTTGTCATGAATGCATGGGGAAAGTCCTTGGGGCTACAGAAGGTCGAGCTGATCCCGGACGGGTCTGGCGAGTTCACGCGCAAAATGGGCATGCTGGTTGCCAAGGACAATCTGGGCTTCGGAATGCGCTCCTGGCGCTACGCGGCTCTGCTCAACAATGGCGTGGTGGAGCAGTGGTTCGAGGAGGAAGGTTTCTCCGATAACTGCGAGACCGACCCCTATGGCGTCTCATCCCCGCAGAACGTCCTTCAATCGTTGAAGGACGCGGCGTGACCTGGTGCAGATCGACCATGCGCAACTGCGTTTTGGGCGACGCTATGGGACGCAAAGGGCGAGGCTCTGAAGCCCGCGGCCCCTGAGGTCGTTCAAATGTGACGCGGCTTTGCAGCGTCGACCTGTGAGAGATCCAATTAGCCACGGCCAAGAGCTTCTTTGACAGAAATACCGAACCGACCATGAAATCGTCCTTCAGCCTCCTTCAGAAACAGTCTCTTGCAGCATCGCCTCAACTCATCGAGTCGATTCGTCTGCTGCAACTGACGCATGCCGAACTGCATCAGTTCGTGGACCAGGAGCTCGAGAAAAATCCGCTGCTGGAGCATGCGCCAAAAGATGAAGGGCTGTCCGGCGAGGTTGAAGGACCGATCTGGGCAGGGTCCCCGGACCTGCCTAGGCAAGGGAAGTCCCAGCCGAACGCGACCAACACCGCGCCGGGCGAACGTCCGGCCTACGAGGAGTTTGTCGCCCTAGCCGAAACGTTGCACGACCATGTCGCTCGTCAGATCTCCCTCACCGCCTTCACACCGCACGAGCGGGTGATAGCTCATCAGCTTGCCGGTCACCTGGATGATACCGGCTATCTCCGGGTAAGTCCTTCGGATCTGGCTGAGACCCTAAACGTCGGGCTGGCTCAAGTGGAACGGGTGCTGGGCGTCTTGCAGCGCCTCGATCCTCCGGGAATCTTCGCACGATCGCTCAGCGAATGTCTCGAGATACAGTTGCGCGAGAAAAACCGCTTCGACCCGGCGATGGCGGTTATGGTTGCCAACCTAGATCTGCTTGCGCGACGCGATTTTCAGACATTGAAGCAGCGCTGCGGCGTCGATGAAGAAGATCTTCTCGACATGCTGCAGGAAATCCGCGCGCTTGATCCCAAGCCTGGAAACACATTCCAGTCTGGAACGCCGGAGTGCGTCATACCGGACGTATGGGTCCTGCGCTCGCCCGGAGGTGGATGGCAGATCGAACTTGATCCGAACACGCTGCCCAAGGTGCTGATCAACCAAAGCTATGTAGCGGAGGTTTCCTGCCGAGCCGCCAAGAAATCGAAGGACATGACATTCCTCAATGAATGCTTGCAAAACGCGAACTGGTTGATCCGCAGCCTCGATCAGCGCGCCAAGACGATCCTCAAGGTCGCCACGGAAATCGTGCGCCAGCAAGATGCCTTTCTGGAATATGGGGTCGCCCACCTGCGGCCGCTCAATCTCAGGACGGTCGCTGAGGCGATCAACATGCACGAGTCGACAGTCAGCCGGGTGACGTCGAACAAGTACATGGTTACCCCACGCGGTGTGTTCGAGCTCAAATATTTCTTCACTGTCGCGATCGCCTCCTGCGAAGGAGGTGACGCGCACTCGGCTGAAGCTGTCCGCCATCGGATCAGAGCGATGGTCGCCGAAGAATCGCTTGATAACATGCTCTCTGACGACGACATCGCTGACCGGCTCAAGGAATGCGGCATAGATCTCGCTCGCCGCACGGTCGCCAAATATCGCGAGGCGATGAACATCCCCTCCTCCATACAGCGGCGTCGGGAAAAGCGCTTGTGGCGCGACGGCGATCAAGGCCTCAAGGCCTCGTGACCAAGATTGGCCCCTAAATCGAATGTGATGCGTTCTTCGCGTTCGTCCTCCTCCGGGCCGAAGCAACTGTCGAAATCGCTGCATTCCCGGCAATTGGTCGCAGTACATAGCGAAAACCCTTCAGCCTCACAGAGTTTGCGGTAAAAGTACTTCTTCCATTTCATGTTTCGGGTGTTGCCGGCCGCGAGCATCGGAAAATGCGTGGCAAGCAGGCGGTTGATCTCGGCCCGATTGAGAAGACCAAGATCCTGCCACAGATGGTCATCGCGCATGGCACGCCGGGCGACGATCTTGGCGAAGCGCGCGCTCGCCGGGTCGCTCGGCCGGGCATGCGCCAGCAGCAGGCCGCGCAGAAGTTCTTCCTCCATGCTCGGCTCAGGATCGCTGACGTCTTCCAAGGCTAATGCTGCCAGTGCGGTTGCGGGCAAACCCCGGGGCAGGACCTGGCGCAGCTCGGCGAAGGAAAGGCCTGTCGACTCCGTCGCAGTCGCTTCGCCAGCCTCGACCTCCTTGAGCGCACACGAGAGAACGCAGGCAAGAACATGCTCGTCGAACCCCCTCTTCGGCTCGATGGTGGGGCATTGGCCGGCGCCGACACATGCGTCTTTCTGGGCGGACATGGTCCCGTTCTCCTGGTTTGTTTTCGCGATGCCGCGGCCCTGCCGAGAGCACATGGTCCGACTACGGGCATGCGCCGGCGCGGGCCGCGGGTCGACCGCATGACCGGGCCTCGAGCTGGCCCTTCGAAGTCACCGCGCTAGATCATGACCCATAGCGTTGTTGATGGGGGATAATCCGGTCTCCCCCAGTTCGGTCTGGCAGCATTGTCCCTGGTCGTTCTCTCAGCTGGGCCGTAACGCGATTGGATCGGTTCAGGATCGATGGGCTCTGCCAAGCTCCAGCAAATCGATACCACCGGCGTCTTCGGTGCGCTCACGGTTTCAGACCAGAGCGTTGCCGCTCTCACGCCGGGGTTCCTGCCGGCCCATCTTTGCCTTGCAGGTGTCGCGGTGGCGTTGGAAGTTTCACAGTCCGTAGTCAGACTGATGCGGTTCCGAGGTTGTGATGGCATTGTCATGGGAAAGCAATGCGACGCTTCCCGAGCGCATAGACCGGATCGTCCGGATACGGTGCTCCAATCGGCTGTCGCGTGCCGAAGCGTTCTGCCTCCAGGACCAAGGATGGGATCTGCTCCTCCAGCCAGTCATAGACAACGGTCCGTTCGGCAATCCGCCACTCCCCTTCCCGCTTTTGAAACAGATCGCAGTAGCGCCCGCATAGAAAGATCTGACGCACTTCTCCGTCTTTGTCGGGTCCGCGTTGCAGCGCGGTGAAATAGCTCTCGACCGTGGCCTCCGCCGCGTTGATGAATTCGATCAGGATGTTCGTGATCTGATGGATGTTGCGCGGTCCGGTCTTGAAGACATCGAGCGCATACCGAATGAAGCCCTCGGCCGAGCCGCGATACGCCCCGTGGCTGTCATGCGCGTCGGGCCAGTACGCGCTGCGCAGCACCGCCTCATCGGCGCGGTCTGTCCCGCGGCAATACCGATAGATGCAGTCGCGGATCGCCTCGCGGTCGAGCAGTTCGACAATTTTTGCTTGGCTCGTCTGGTCTGTCGCAAATTCGGCGGTTCTGACGTATTCCGGGACCTCTGTCTTCGGTTTGAGGGTGGCCTCCGAAACGATTCGCGCAGCGGGTGGATCGTCGATTTCCAGCGCAAGTTCGGGGCAGGATCGCACCCCATCCGACGCAAGCACTTGCTCCCCGTCCGCAACCTCGATGTTACCGGGGAGGATGTAACCCGCCTCATCCAACTTGAAGACTGCCGGCGCTCGCGCCGCGCATTGCGCATGACCCTGACATCTGGCTTGGTGAACGATGATGCGCAAGGCGACCTCCAACGTCTGTGCCCCGGCTTCAGGCCGGGCTAGGTTTAGCCCCACTCCAGGATCAGATTTTCAATCCCGAACAGTTGGCCGCCATGGGTGATAGGTGCTGTTCCCTCCTTGATCCGAAAGGGCGGCAGGCGCGCCAGCCACTCCTCCAGGCCAATGACAATTTCCCGCCGGGCGAGATGTGAGCCAAGGCAACGGTGGGGACCATAGCCAAAGGAGGCGTGGCGGATGCCTTCTCGAGTCAGATCGACCGTGTTGGGAGATTCGAATTCCGCCGGGTCACGATTTGCAATCATGGTGGCACAGGAAACAAAATCCCCCTTGCGGATCGGCGCGCCTTCGAAGTCGATATCTTTCCGTGCGACGCGAATCAAATGGACGGTCGGAAAGGCGCGCAGCAGTTCTTCGGCTGCGCGCACGATCCGGTCCGGTTCTTTTCGGAGCAATTCCTGATCTTCCAGGTTTCGCGCTAGATAGGCCAAGTCAAAGCCTATGGCTGTAGCGACCGTGTCGAGCCCCGCCACCAAAACGAGCACGCCAATGCCACGGACCTCCTGGTCTGTCAGCCCGCGGCCCTCGACCTGCGCCTGCACAATGAAGCTCATGAAATCGTCGACGGGCTTTTTGCGGCGCATCGCCGCCAGCTCGTCTATGAACGCCACAATCGTCCGAGCCGCCGCCGGCCGTCTCACATCATCGCCGTGGAGCAGATCTCTCGCCCAGGCAACAAACGTCTCAAGACGGTGCTCCGGCAGTCCGATGAAGCGAAGGAAGATGCTGACCGCGAAAGGAAAGGCGAAATCCTTCATGACATCGCAGCTTGTTCCCGACGAGGCGATCCTCGTGATAAGCGCTATCGCTCGCTCGCGGATGGCGGGCTCCAGTTCCGTTACACGCTTCGGCGAAAAGAGCGGATTGAGCAATGAGCGAAAGACTGCATGGGAAGGGGGATCGAGTTCGAGCGGGATCGTGGGCCAGTCTTCGCCCAGCGCGGATGCGAAGACGTTGCGATGACTGGAAAAGTTTTCGGTCTCCTGCAGCACCCGGCGCTGATCTGCGGCGCGAGTGATGACCCAAGCACCCTGCCCCGTACGCGTGTTCCAGGGGGAATAAAAGATTCGCGGTCCGGCATGCACGCAAGCGACTGCTGCGTGCGGGTCGCCGTTGGGCGCCGGAGACATGCCTGGTGACGAAAAGAGGCTGAAGTCGCCCACCATTTCCGGCGGGACATGATCTGGAACCGGGTTGGTCGCCATTTGGTTCTCCTGCATTCAGGCGTTTACGCGCTCGGCTGAGATCGCAAGGCTGTTCGTCAAGGCTGGGCTCCGCGACGCACCGCCGACACGCCTCCGATGATAAAATCAAGCAAGTTGCGTGCCGAGCGAGCGCACCACTGGCGCCCGCTCATTCTGCGTTGCGGCGGTCCGTATGAGGCTACCATTTGGCAGGCCTCAGACATTCTTGTCCGTTCCAAACACGACAGGATGGCGCACGAAGATCGAACGGGGAGCCTAGTGGATCGAGGCCAAGTATCGATCGAGGTCAACTTCCACCCCAGAGCAGCTCCGCGGCAGAAAAGCCGCTCGCCGCGCGCCCTCCACAAGCGCCGTAGCGAGCGAGCGGCTTTGCGTCGTCATCGACACTTGCTCGATACGTCGGATTGCTGAGACCAATCCGAGGGAGGCTCGAGGACCGACGACATCGTGAACCTGCGCGCACATGGAAGAAGCCTCCCTATCCCGATCACTGGCGCGAGACGATTGCTTCGCCGTCGAGCGGCTGGCGAGCCGGATATCAGGGCCGCGATCGGCCGTGCCGCGAAGACAACCCATTTTGTAGCCTGTGCAGTAGCAGTGTGGCACGAACTGCGATGTGCGAGCTTTTGCCAGGCACCGAATTGCAGGGACTGGTTGGCCGGAAGCAGCCGTTCGAACAACGAAGGCGCACGTGCAAGAGGCGATGTCGGCGGCCAGGCTCCGCGAACTAGCCCAGAGGGTCGCTGACTCTGCCGGCGACTTGTCAGGGCCGTGGACGTAGGAGGGCGCGGCGATACGGCCCTTACGACCGGGAGATATCGCCTTGCTTGCTCCCAATGGCTCGGAACTCTGGCGCTACGAGCAGGCGTTGGAGGACTAGCGGATTCCCGTGGCATCGCAGGCAGGCCAGGTCCTAATGCGCCGTCAGGAGACACAGGATCTCCTAGCGCTGCTCCACGCTTTGGCCGATCCGGCCGACACCTGGCGTTCGGAGCGTTCCTGCGCGGCCCGATGATCCGCCTCACCGATGAGCGACTTCTGCCGTCACCGCAGCCCTGCCTGTCGCTAAAGACGACTGTCAGCAAGCCTTCACGCTCAGGACGGACCTATCGTCAGTGGTTCAGATGCGGCAGTCGTCTAACCAGTTCGTTCATCCTCAGAAGAATAACACGCTGCATTGGGTGCTGGGTGGCCTTACCCCGCCTCAGCTGAAGCGGCGCAGGCAGAGGAGGCTGAGAGCGCGGCGCGGGAGGGCCAGATCGCCAGATCGCCAGATCGACGGTCTGAAGGCCATTTCAGATGAACTTCATATCGAAACTGTGTCGGCGGTGAGCAAAGCGCCGCCCTGACTACGAAAACGTCATCGCCATCCTGCAGCCAGGGGATATGTTGGTGATGTGGGATCTGGACCGGGCTTACCGCTCGGCGAAGAACGCGAGTAACGCGCTAGACCTATTGCGCGATCGGGCGTTCATTTTCACATCGCCATCCGCATCTCGACACACCCACACCTCACGGGACGCTGTCTACATCATCATGAGCGGGCTCGCCCAGTTCGACGTGACACGCTATCGAAGCGAACGCGCGAGGGGATTGCGGCTGCCAGAGCACGGGGAAAACGAATCGGCCGTCCCCCGCTGATGTCGGAGGCCGACCTGGTGCGGCACGCGAGAGACTGGCGAGACCGGGTTCAGCCTCGCGAGGGCGATCGGCGTTCCGCGCTGGACGCTCGTGCGATCCTTGCAGCGATGCGGGGTGATTGTGAGTGACCGGCCTGGTATTGATTAGGTACGCAGTTTGAGCGCGCGAAGTAGGGCGTCAACCTGACCAAATGCGTCCTGCTGCCATTGGTCTGCGGTTCGATCGCCGAGCAGAGCGGTCTCTTCCACGAATTGGCGCACGCTGGTCGGACCGAAGCTATCTGCGTTCTCGAATTTCCCAGCTACGTAGCCGAAGCCTGTCGCCCCTTCCTTTTCCTCCAAGAGAGAAGCGCAGTCTTTGGCCAAGGCGTCGATGCCTCCGGGGTAATTTCGAACGCAGTAGTATATGTCATAGGCATCTTTGCGCTTGAGTCGGTTCTGAATCGCAAAACCTTTCATCGCCAGCAGGGCCGGAATCGATGCAACAGCAATATTGACCTGGTTTGTGCCGCCCGCCGGCATGTCGCCATCGATTGCGACGTACTCATAGAATCGAAGAGCAAGCTCTGCGCCGTCGGCGCGCTGCACAGCGAATTTTTCGATGATCGGCGGCCTGTTTTTCACAATCTTGACGTCGATCGGTCGCAGGAAATCTACCACCACGTTGATGGCTTCGCCGCCATCCTTGGCAGGTACGCTGCGAACGAGTTGAAAGGCACGAAGGTCCTCGCTTTGCTTGTAACCGTTCTCGATGAGGGACTCGACCAGTTTGGCGTACTCGCCGTCGCCCAGCGCCTCGGCATCAGCCCCAGATCGACGTCGAGCGTACCCACGTGGGGCATCTCCTCGTTCTCGAGCAAAAGCCACGGTACCGCGCCACCGATGACGGCGAACTTGCCTTTGAAGCTTCCCAGAATCTGGCCAATTTCGAGCAACACGGATTTGACCGCCTGGGTAGTGCGGTTATCATATTGTGCGGCTGACTGGGCCTCTGGAGCGGCTATTCGTGCCATCTGAGTTTTTCTTTTCGTAGATGTTCGGCAGCCTCCCTGCCACGCTCTCCCGCGACCCAGAGGTCGAGATACGTTTGTACGGGGCTGGTGGTGTAAATGCCAGGCAAAGGTTCGATCGCATCGACTAGAAGGCCGGGATCCTTGAGAACCGTCACAAAGACGTTCTCACCGCGCGCGGCAGAGGTGAGATTCAATCTAGTCTGAAGGTGGTTTGCGCCAGCCGGGCTGGCATAGAAAAAATGGGAGCTGATACGGACATATGGCGCCATCCACTGCGCAGCCGAGAATGACGCGAGCGCGATCTGGCCCTGCGGTGAATCGAATTCGAGCCTGCTTTGGACTGCTTCATCGAAGGCTTTTCCATGCAGTGTCGTATAAAATCCCAGGCGCCGTCCCCCCGGTGGTTCATAAGCGTCTCGCCAGGCATCGAGCAAAGCATCCGGATCGGCCAAGGACACACCGTCCTCGCTGATGTGTGCCCATTCCCGCGCGATCAGCGCAGCCCGTACATTGCTTACATGGCCAAGACTGACCTGAGCGCTTTCCGCAAGGTCCGCTACGCGCCAAAAACGCCGGGGATCTCGTAACATTGTTCGTAGCACCTGGGCCGACTTGGGCTTGAAGATCGATTTGACTTCACGCCGTTCCGTAGCGGGCTTTGTTGGCACGATGCGTTCGACAAAGATCCCGTCAAAAGCCAGGCGGCAATTTCCCTCGAAATCCAGAAAATTAATGCCGGCTTCGGTGCAGATGTCCCGCGTCTGCGGCGTTAGGAATGGGGCGATAAAAATCAGAACGGCTTGCTTTTCGTTAAGCCGCGCGGCTGAACGCTGTAGCTGGAAAATAGCGTCGCGAGCCTGACGGGGCTGCCCTATTGATTTGACCTCAGCCAGCAATGTGCGTCTCAGGCCGAACGCCTGAATGTGTGCAATAATATCGATCCCAAGATCTCGGCCGGAAGGCGAAGCTTGATGCCGGTCGACCTTGATCGGGGGAACAGACCCGAGCAACTTCGTCAAGGCCCGCTCGGCCTGCTCAGCGAATTTTAACAAGCTTCCCCTCAGGTACCTGCGCACATAGGAGCGATGATCTCTATCGCGAACGCGTCAGGCGTCATGCCCGGCCCTAGTTGGCCTCCGCGGACAGAGCGATGGTCACAAGGTCCAAAGTAACGGCCCGCACACCGCGCGAGAACGGAAATCAATATGCATCGGCGTTGCCTCAAGCAGCGGTTGAACGGGGAATGCGCGGCAGGTTTTCGGCCAGTGACCGCCAGTCGTCGCGCTCGGATTCGCCTTCCTCCCGCATCCCGAAGAACTGGATGATCATCTTGCCGTCGGCACCATAAGCTTCAAGTGATGTGAGGTGGCCGTCCCTGGTCGGCTTGCGAACAGCCCAAACCTCACGGATGTGGTGGGTTCTGAGATGCAGGCGGAAGGTCTTGTCGAGCACATTGATCCAAGGCCCGATCTGCTTGACTGTCTTGATTGGGCCGGAATGGATCTGGATGCAGCCACGATTGCCGACGAAGCACATGATGGGCATCTCGTCTTCGGCCGCACGTTGGAACATGGAGCCAAGCGCAGCATGGTCGAGCAGCCAGGCGTAGTCCTCGCCGACCATTCGCACCGCCTGGCGGCGGCTGAGGTTGAGCGCCTTCAGCATGCCGAAGAACTGGTGCACGTCGGTCAGCTGACTCCAGTGCTCGCGTAGGTCACCGACCGCAGCGGCTTGGTTCGGAATCTTTGCGTCGTTTTCGGCCGACCTCGTCTCAACCGAGATGATCGGCTCCTGGTTGGAGGATTGGAGCTCGTCTATCAGTTTTCGATAGGCATGGAGGTTTGAGGAGGATCTCAGATGCACCTTGTGCACTGCCTCGCCTGTCGCGTCGAAGAACAGCAGCCCGCGGCGGATCTCCTCGGCTTCGCGTGTCTCCACGGCAAAGCCATGCGTCCACACCTTCGGGAAGATGCGCAAATCAATGTCATTGCCGAGCACCATGGCGCGATGGTTGCCGGTGAACACCTTGTCGTAGATGCCTATCTTCTCATGCACGGCACTGTCATTGCGAGTCAGCGCCATCACCTCGCCGACGGCCTCGAGACCGGTAAGCACATCATTGACGCGCGGCTCGATACGCAGCGCGCCAAAACCGCAATGTGCTGCGTAGAGCTCCGCTTCCGAAATGCCCAGTTTGCCGGCGAGATCGCGGCCGCGGATGCTGGGACAGTCTTCGCGTGCTCGCCGGATTGTCTCCGGCGAAGGTTTCTCGTGCTGGTGCATGTCTTATACCCCTGCTTTGCGCACATTGTCGGTTGGGAGCCTTAGCCCGCGCCAAGAGGAGCCTCAAAAGGCGTACCAATTCCTGGAAGCATCCCGGAAACCCGGCTTGAATGCAGTTCGAGGAGGAACTCGGGCCCATCCAAGTGTGGCGGAACCGACAAATCCGACAATACGCGTCGATGCTCGACGCTTACGCGGCAATTCCGAAGGCGGAATCGTGGGGCATGTTGGGGATGTCTCGCTGTTCGAAAACGGCTTTTTCCATTGGCACGGTCCATGCACGGTAATCCGCAATTCGTCCGCATCGAGGAGAAGCGAGCCATGATCACGCTCACCGACAAGGCCGTTGCCGCCGTCAAGACCGCTCTGTCCGCCGCTAGTGAGCCCGCAGACGGCTTTCGCATAATGGTTGAGGCCGGCGGCTGCTCCGGCTTCAAATATTCAATCGGCCTGGAGAGCGTCCCGCGCGAGGGCGACGCCATTGTCGAGACAGATGGGATCAAAGTGTTTGTGGACGCCGACTCGCAACTGCATGTCGCCGGCATGGCCGTCGACTTCGTCACGGGTCTCGAATCCTCCGGCTTTGTTTTCGATAATCCTAACGCGCGAGAAAAGTGCTCCTGCGGCAAGTCATTCGGCTGATCGTCGAAGAAACAGAGGGCGCCTTTGGTGAGCTTGGCGGTGACCCTGGTCCCGGGCCTGCGTCAACCTGTGGAGGACTTGCGCTGGATCGTCGCACTCTCAATGGCGCAGGCTCGATGAGACCAGCTCGCGCTTAACGTCATTCCGCTCGATTGGAGACCACCATGACAGTTGTCTATCTCGACAACAACGCAACGACCCGGTTCGATCCCGCGGTCGTTGAAGCGATGTTGCCGTTCCTTACCGACCAATTCGGCAACCCTTCGTCGGCGCACCGTCTTGGCGCCTCTGCCGGCGCTGCGTTGGCAATGGCGCGGCGTCAGTTGCAGGCGCTGATCGGCGCGGCCTTCGACGATGAGATCACCTTCACCTCGGGTGGAACGGAAAGTGACAATGCGGCCATTCTTTCGGCGCTCGAGGTGATGCCGGACCGAACAGAGATCGTGACGTCCGCTGTCGAACATCCGGCTGTGCTGACCCTGTGCGCTCATCTTGAGGAGACGCGCCGCGCTAAGGTGCACAGGATCCCGGTGGACCGCCATGGCCGGCTGAATGTCGACGCTTACCGGGCCGCTCTTACCCCAAACGTGGCGGTCGTCTCAATCATGTGGGCCAACAATGAGACTGGTACAATCTTCCCCATCGCCAAGCTCGCCGAATTGGCCAAGGAAGTCGGCGCCCTTTTCCACACTGATGCCGTGCAGGCAGTCGGCAAGCTCCCGATCGACCTGAAATCAACCGCGATCGACATGCTGTCGCTCTCCGGCCATAAATTTCATGGACCAAAAGGGGTCGGCGCACTTTTCGTCAAGCGCGGCGTGCCGTTCCAGTCCCTGATCAAGGGGGGTCACCAAGAGAGCGACCGGCGCGCGGGCACCGAAAACACGCCCGGCATAGTCGGGCTCGGCATGGCCGCCGAACTTGCCTTGAAATTCATGGATGACGAGATCACCCGGATAAGATGGCTCCGCGACCGGCTCGAGAACGGGCTTCTGCAGCGTGTCCCAAACAGCTTCGTCAATGGCGATCCCCTGGAGCGTTTGCCGAACACCGCAAACATCGCCTTCGAGCATATTGAGGGCGGCCATGGAATCCTGCATCTCCTAGACCGCGAGGGTGTCGTCTGTTCCTCGGGGTCCGCCTGCACATCGGGCCGTTCGGAGCCAAGCCATGTGCTGAGGGCAATGAAAATGCCACATGGGGCGGTCCGATTCTCTTTCGCGCGTGACAACGGACAAGAAGACGTGAACCGGGTGCTCGAGGTCTTGCCTTCGATCGTGGAGACGCTGCGCCACGCCCACAGTTCCGGGTCGAATGGACGCAGCGCCGAGGATCTCCAATGCGTTCCAAATTATTTGTGAGCAGCCAGGTCTTCTCAAGGATGCCACCCTGCGCGAGGGCGAGCAGGCAACTGGCATTGCCTCGACGGTGGCGCAAAAACCTGCGACCGCCTGCTTGCGGCAGGCGTGCCTGAGATCGAGATCGGCACGCGGTGATGGGAACCGACGAAATCGACGCAATTGGCGCCGTGGTCGCACGGAGTGTCCCGGTGCGGCTCACGGCATGGTGCCAGATGACCTCGCACGATCTCCATGCGTCGTTCGAGAGCGGCGTGTGCGGCTCTCAAGGCGCGCAATGCGGCTCTTGTCACTGGTGCTCGCGCCAGACCTCGGTCGGGACCGAGCGCCAGGCAACGGAGCCCAGTTGTGTCGACGAGGCGATTGCCGCGCTGGCTGAGCGCATTCGTTCATCAAACCGCGGCTTTCGGCGCTGCATGTCGAATGTGCGACAAACGCACCAGAACCACCATTTCCGACAAGGGAGAATGCAATGAATTGTTCCGCTGAAAGCAGTCCCATCGACGTCACCAACATCCTCACGCGCCTGAAAGGCCTCTCATCCGCCGAGGAGTTCTTCGCTGTCCTTGGCGTCTCGTATGATCCGAAGGTGCTCAATGTCTCACGGCTGCATATCCTCAAACGTGTGGGCCAATACCTTGCCGAGGAAGATTTCTCCGGTCTGCCCGACCAGGTGATCGCCGCGCGCATGCGCGCCATGCTGGAACGCGCCTACGAGGATTTCGCGCTTTCCTCGCCGCTCACGCACCGGGTTTTCAAGGTGCTCAAAGATCACAATCCGAACAAACCTCACACGCCAGGCCGCACATTCATTCCGTTCGACTCCGTCCTGAAGCGGTTCGGCCAATAAGCGCTACATAGTTGCAACGCGACAATGTCGACAAGCCGACAATTCGGGCACCGAATCCGGGGAGCCTCAGAAAAGGTCAATGCAATTTACAAGGAACGGACGTTCGCAAATCACTTGGCACGAATGATGCAACCAAGAACTCGCACCGCCAGCCCGCATCGGGATAACAGCGCAGAGAACGCCAATGCATATCGTCGTCAGCATCAAGCAGGTGCCGGACTCGGCACAGATACGGGTCCATCCGGTGACGAACACAATCATGCGCCAGGGTGTGCCGACCATCATCAACCCTTACGACCTGTTCGCCCTCGAAGAAGCACTCAGGCTCCGCGACGCCTATGGTGGGGAGGTCACCGTGCTCACCATGGGTCCACCTATGGCCGAGGACTCCCTGCGCAAGGCGCTCGGCTATGGCGCCGATCGGGCGGTGCTTTTGACCGACCGCTATTTTGCCGGTTCCGACACGCTGGCCACCTCCTTTGCTCTTTCCCAGGCAATCGCAAAGATCGGCGAGACGTTCGGCACGCCGGACGTGGTCTTCACGGGCAAACAGACGATCGACGGCGACACCGCCCAAGTCGGGCCCGGCATCGCCAAGCGTCTCGATCTGCTCCAACTCACCTATGTCGCGAAAATCGCCTCCATTGACCTTGCTGCAGGCGAGATCACGGTCGAGCGCCGTTGCGAGGGCGGCACCCAGAAGCTGAAGAGCAGGCTGCCTTGCCTCATCACCATGCTGGAAGGCACAAACGAGATGCGCCGGGGCTCGATCGAAGACGCTCTTTGCGCCGCGCGCAGCCAGATTGTGAAATGGAGCGCGGCCGACGCCGGCATTGAAGATCTCACCAAATGCGGCTTGCGTGGCTCGCCGACGGTCGTCAAACGCGTTTTTGCCCCTATCGCCCGGTCGGAAAAGGCCGCGCAAATTGAGACCGCGGAGAAGACGCTGCGCGATGTCGCCGACGAACTGATCGGTGCAATCTTCACCCGCCAGCCGGCGCTGGAACCGGAACTCGCCTTCGAGGGCGCGTGACGGCAAGGAGCAGACCATATGTCGAGCACGAACTCAGACACCCCTCGCCAGCCCCCCGGCCGTGCCGGGATGAAGAAGGAGCTTCCCGAGCGTTTCAGGGATTATCGGCACGTCTGGGTTTTTATCGAGCTCGAACGAGGGCAGGTCCATCCAGTATCTTTCGAACTGCTTGGCGAGGGCCGCAAGCTGGCGGACAAACTTGGCGTCCAGCTCGCGGGTGCTGTGCTCGGACCCCCGGGAGAAGCCACCCAGAACGCAGTCGCCGAGGCCTTCGCCTATGGCGCCGACCTCGTCTACTTCGTTGAGGCGCCGGTGCTCGCCGACTATCGTAATGAGCCTTTCACCAAGGCGATGACCGATCTGGTTGCTACTTACAAACCGGAGATCCTGCTTCTCGGTGCAACCACGCTCGGCAGGGATCTCGCCGGTTCTGTCGCAACCACCTTGCTCACAGGGCTAACGGCCGACTGCACCGAACTTGACGTGGATGCTGACGGTTCGCTCGCCGCGACTCGCCCGACTTTTGGCGGTTCGTTGCTATGCACGATCTACACGCTCAATTACAGGCCGCAGATGGCGACGGTGCGACCGAGGGTCATGCCGATGCCCCAGCGGGCCGACAAAGCGATCGGGCGTGTCATCCCGCACAAGCTGTCGCTAGCCGAGGATGAAATCGTCACCAAGGTGCTAGGATTCCTTCCGGACAGCCAGTCGGGTAACGCCAATCTCGCCTATGCGGATGTGGTGGTTGCGGGAGGGCTCGGTCTCGGCGGAGCGGAGAACCTGCAGCTTGTGAAGAGTCTCGCGCGAGTGATAGGCGCCGAATTCGGCTGTTCGCGGCCGCTGGTCCAAAAGGGCTGGATGTCGGCCGATCGGCAGATCGGCCAAACAGGCAAGACAATCCGGCCGAAGCTTTACATAGCGGCCGGTATTTCCGGCGCCATCCAGCACCGCGTTGGAGTTGAGGGAGCCGATCTCATCGTGGCAATCAACACCGACCCAAACGCGCCGATTTTCGATTTCGCTCACCTCGGGATCGTCACCGATGCCGTTCGCTTCCTGCCGGCGCTGACCGAGGCCTTCACCCGGCGGCTGTCACCGCACAGTCGCGACAAGCTTGCGAGCTAAGGGAGATGGAGATGATCAAGGAAAAGTTCGACGCCATTGTCATCGGCGCCGGCATGTCCGGGAACGCAGCTGCCTACACTATGGCAAGCAACGGCTTGAAGGTGCTGCAGTTGGAGCGAGGTGAATATCCGGGCTCCAAGAATGTCCAGGGTGCCATCATGTATGCGAACATGTTGGAGAAGATCATTCCGGATTTCCGGGATGATGCACCTCTCGAACGTCATCTGGTTGAACAGCGGCTCTGGGTGATGGACGACACCTCCCACACCGGGATTCACTATCGGTCGGACGACTTCAACGAGGTGAAGCCCAACCGCTATACGATCATTCGTGCCCAGTTCGATAAATGGTTTTCGCGCAGGGTGCGCGAGGCCGGCGCGACGGTTCTGTGCGAGACGACGGTGACGGAACTCGTCCGTGACGCCAAGGGCAAGGTGATCGGCGTCCGCACGGATCGGGCCGGCGGAGTTATCTACGCGGACGTAGTTGTTCTTGCAGAAGGTGTTTGCGGGCTGCTTGGCACGCGGGGCGGCCTGCGCAAGATGCTGAAGCCGGAAGCCGTGGCGCTCGCAGTCAAGGAGATGCATTTCCTGCCCGAAGAGGTCATTGAGCAGCGGTTCGGGGTCAAAGGGAGTGAAGGCTGCGTGATTGAGGCAGTCGGCACGATATCCCACGGCATGGCCGGGCTCGGGTTCCTCTACACCAACAAGGAATCGGTCTCACTGGGCGTCGGCTGCCTCGTCTCGGATTTCGCCGCGAAGATGGAGAGCCCATACGGCCTCCTCGACGCCCTGAAAAACCACCCTTCGATTCGGCCGTTGATCGCCGGTTCGGAGGTGAAAGAATACGCGGCTCATCTCATTCCCGAAGGTGGCTACAAGGCTATTCCGCAGCTCTTTGGCGACGGTTGGGTCGTTGTCGGCGATGCCGCGCAATTGAACAATACCGTTCACCGCGAGGGTTCTAACCTCGCCATGACCTCGGGTCGCATCGCGGCTGAGGCTATCATCCAGCTGAAGAGACGCAACGATCCTATGACCAAACAGAACCTCGCCCTTTACAAGACGATGCTGGATAAATCCTTCGTGGTCAAAGACCTGCGGAAATACAAAGACATGCCAGCTTTACTCCACACCAACGCCTGCAATTTCTTCACGACCTACCCGCGGCTAATGTCACAAGCCGCGCAGAACTTCATGCGTGTCGACGGCACGCCAAAGATCGAAAAGGAAAAGGCTACCACGGCAGCCTTCATCAAGGCGCGCTCGCGGTTGGGGCTGGTCAGCGACGCGATCCGGCTGGCATTGGCGTGGCGGTGAGGCACTGACGACATGACGAACCCAGGGACAGAATTACGTGTCGAAGACAAGCTTTACCAGAACCGCTATCTTGTGGACTCCGGCCGTCCGCATATAAAGGTGCGACCGCACAAGCAACCAAGCGCGAATCTGCTCGCGCTGACCCGCGTATGTCCGGCGAAATGCTATGAATTGAACGACAAAGGTCAAGTTGAAATCACCGCCGATGGCTGCATGGAGTGCGGCACCTGCCGCGTTTTGTGCGAGGCCAGTGGCGAGATCGAATGGAATTATCCGCGTGGTGGCTTCGGCGTCCTCTTCAAGTTTGGATGATCGGCTTTGGCACCGTTTCGGCGGGTGTGCACCTGTGTACTCCCGAACTCGCGACAAAGCGCAATCTTGCCGGCACCATCTCGCCAAATTGCGGAGCGAATGAACTTCCTGAACTGATGAAGGCGCTTGGGAGGAGCACCCTGGACCACAACCGCTGAGGTGTTTCCATGGCTCACATACGGCCGGATGATCGGGTCAACGGAGTAGGACCTCGAGACACCTTCCGCAAACCCGCCAGTGATGGGATGTTCGAAGCAGATGACTGGCTCAAGGGAATCTACGAGGTGTCGAAGGCGCTGATGGCTCCCGCCCGGCTGGAGGTTACGCTTGCCAATGTCGCGAACACTCTCCCGTCGTTTGTGCAAATGCGTCACGGAGCAATCTTTGTCCTGGACTCTGAAGGTGAGCCGGAGATCGCCGCGAGTGCCGGCAGCGGCCCATCAGGCACTCACCCCATCATACCAAAGGCGGCAATAGATCAAATCGTCGCTACGGGCACGCGGCTCGTCATCGCGGACCTCAGCACGTCCGAGTTGTTTCAGGCCGAGCTTCAAACCCGTCTTGGTGTCAATTCCCTCCCAATGGCCTTTATCGGCGTCCCGGTTAAGGCTGAGGACAGGATCCTTGGGACGTTGTCGATCGTAAGAGACAGCGCAAACGGGTCCCGCTACGATGAGGACATCTGCTTCCTGACGATGGTGGCCAACCTCGTAGGCCGCACTATTCGCCTCCATCGCGGTTTGACTAGGGATCGTGAGCGGCGCGTCGATGAGAGCTGGACAGCGGAGAATTCGTCCGATGAGGACCGGACCGACCCCGTCCCGCATGCGCCCGTCAAGATGGATGGGATCATCGGGGAGAGCCCCGCACTCAAGCAGGTTCTCGAAACCGTCTCCATTGTAGCAAGGACGAATTCCACCGTGCTTCTGAGGGGCGAGAGCGGCACCGGCAAGGAGTTTTTCGCGCAAGCCATACATAGGCTCTCGCGCCGGCGGAGGAAGTCTTTCGTCAAGTTGAACTGCGCCGCACTGTCGGAAAGCGTTCTGGAGTCGGAGCTGTTCGGACATGAAAAAGGCGCCTTCACTGGGGCAATTTCCCAGCGCGCCGGCCGTTTTGAATTGGCAAACGGGGGAACGCTGCTACTCGACGAAATCGGCGAGATTTCGCCTGCCTTCCAAGCGAAGCTGTTACGCGTCTTGCAGGAAGGCGAACTGGAGCGTGTTGGCGGTACCAAGACGCTGCAGGTCGACGTGCGACTTATATGCGCCACCAACAGGGATCTCGAGTCGGCTGTCGTAAACGGGGATTTCAGGGCCGACCTTTATTATCGCATCAATGTGGTGCCAATCATCCTGCCTCCGCTCCGAGAGCGACCGGGGGATATCCCTCGCCTTGCGAACGCCTTCCTCGAACGATTCAACAAGGAGAACCATCTCGAACTCGCCTTCGCGCCGTCGGCGCTCGAGTTTATCTCACAATGCTACTTCCCTGGTAACGTCCGCGAATTGGAGAACTGCGTGCAAAGGACGGCCACGCTAGCGCGCTCAAGGACAATCGCTCCATCAGATTTTGCCTGCAACAATAACCAATGCCTATCTTGGCTCCTCTGGAAAAAAGCTGATCATTCGCTCAGCGGCAATACCGGCAACCAGCGCTTTCGAAGCAATATGATGCCCGCCGGATTGCCGATGCCGGCCGGGCGCTTCGGCGCCCCGCAGGACAACGTGCGACCCCATACTGCCGACCCTGCAAACGATCCCGCTCTCCCTGCAATAGTCCCGCGCCTGACGGAACGCGATCGGCTGATCGGCGCGATGGAGAAGGTCGGCTGGGTTCAGGCCAAGGCCGCCCGTGTCCTCGGCGTCACGCCGCGACAGGTCGGATACGCTTTGCGCCGACACGGTATCGATGTGAAGAAATTCTAGCATTCTCATGACGTGGAGAACGAGAACACTGCGCCAGCTACGCGAAATGTGTCGGAGCCCGGGCCAAAGCTGCGCGAGTGTGTGATGCTGTCACACCCCTTCATCACCCGCCCTTGCCGACGTCTTGCCGATCGCAGAAAGGAGTCACCCCACACTCTGAATCGGAACCATGCAGACCCAAGTGAGCAGTGGCAACTTCAGCGCGGACGAGCTCGCCGTCGCCGAGACCGACATCCTCGTCGGAAGACCGGTCGGGAGTTGTGCCGAGGGCGATCACGGCCGAGCGGCCGACGCGGGATTTCTATCTTGAACTGATGTCCGGCCGGGTCGTCTTCCTCACCTTCTCACATAGTCCTGTTAGAAGTCCGACAAAGCTATGTCGGAGCAACTCCATGATATCCGACGCGCAAAGCCAATTCGTGAACTTGCGCCACTTTTTCAGTTGGCATTGCTCTTGCGCTTCGAACCGCGACGTTAACCCGTAACGGAGCCGTTCAATGGCCGCACCGGTGATTTCAGTTGAGAGCCTGACCGGCGCGAGGGTCTCCGACCAGTTGCTGGTGAACGCGAAGTCAGGTGGCTGCGCATCTTCGTCCTGCGGGTCGTCGACAAGGCCGGACGATGTGGATCCGGCCATCTGGGACAAGATCAAGGATCACCCGTGCTTTTCAGAAGAGGCGCACCACTATTTCGCGCGCATGCACGTCGCCGTCGCGCCGGCCTGCAATGTCCAGTGCAACTACTGCAATCGCAAATATGATTGCGCCAACGAAAGCCGGCCCGGGGTTGTCTCGGAAAAGCTGACGCCCGACCAGGCAGTACGCAAGGTGATCGCGGTCGCCAATGAAGTGCCGCAGCTTTCCGTGCTTGGCATCGCCGGACCGGGCGATGCCTGCTACGACTGGGAGAAGACGAGGGCGACGTTCGAACGCGTCGTCAGGGAAATCCCCGACGTCAAGCTCTGCGTCTCTACGAACGGGCTCGCGCTGCCGGACCACGTCGACGAGCTTGCCGACATGAATGTCGATCACGTGACGATCACGATCAACATGGTCGATCCGGAAGTCGGCGCAAAGATCTATCCCTGGATCTTTTACGACCATCGCCGCTACGTCGGCATCCAAGCCGCCAGAATTCTGCACGAGCGGCAGATGCTGGGGTTAGAGATGCTGAGCGCGCGCGGCATCCTCACCAAAATCAATTCGGTGATGATCCCTGGAGTGAACGACCAGCACCTGATTGAGGTGAATAAGTGGGTCAAGCAGCGCGGCGCGTTCCTGCACAACGTCATGCCCCTGATTTCGGACCCCGCGCACGGAACGCACTACGGACTGACCGGGCAGCGCGGCCCAAATGCAATGGAGATGAAGGCTCTTCAGGATCGTCTTGAAGGCGGCGCCAAGTTGATGCGCCACTGCCGGCAGTGCCGGGCAGATGCCGTCGGCCTGCTGGGCGAGGATCGTGGCCAGGAATTCACACTCGACCAGATTCCCGGCGAGCTCACCTACGATGCCGGCAAGCGCGAAGCCTATCGGGAGCTGGTCGCGGACGAGCGCCGTGATCGCCTGGCAGCCAGGAGCGAAGCGATCGGAATGGTCAAGACAACGAGCTCCGGCAAGTCCCTCCTCGTTGCGGTGGCGACTAAGGGCGGCGGCCGCGTCAACGAACACTTCGGCCATGCCAAGGAATTCCAGGTGTATGAAGCGTCGCCGATAGGGATCAACTTTATCGGGCACCGCAAGGTTGAGCAGTATTGCCTCGGGGGTTGGGGCGAGAAGGCCACTCTCGACGGGGTCATCGCTGCGCTTGAAGGCGTAGACGTAGTGCTTTGCGTCAAAATTGGAGATTGCCCCAAGGATCAGCTCGCGGCCGCCGGTATCCGAGCAACCGACGCTTACGGCCATGACTACATCGAAACGGCAATCAGCTCGATTTACGCCGCCGAGTTCGGCGTCCAGGCACTCGCCGCGACGGCCTGAACCTATCTCATTTACTCGAATCAGGAATCAAAATGGCTTTCAAGATCATCGCATCCCAATGCACACAATGCGGCGCCTGCGAATTCGAATGCCCGTCGGGTGCGATCAAGTTCAAAGGCGAGAGCTACGTGGTCGAGCTGCAGAAGTGCACCGAATGCGAGGGAGCTTTCGATACGCAGCAATGTGCTTCGGTGTGTCCTGTGCCGAAGACCTGCGTTCCTGCCTGAGTCCACTGGGTACCCACACAACTGGCTGCCCGGGGAATGCCTGCGCGCCTCATCAATGACACTAGCCTCAGAAACCAGGAACCGCCATGCGGCTCGCACGCGAACAGGAGGTGGAAATCCGCAGACCTCCCCAATTTCAGCCGGGAGAGCGGGTCCGTGCCACTCGCCACATTAAGAATGACGGCACCTATCCTGGCAGGGAGATCGGCGAAAATCTCGTCTGCAAGGGCGAAGAGGGTTATGTGCGCGACATTGGCACGTTTCTACAGCAGTTCTTCATCTACGCGGTCGAATGGATCGACCGTGGGACGGTCGTCGGCATGCGAGCGCGTGAATTGACGAGCCTCGACAACGCCGACGCTCCCTGCCGTGCCGAAGAAAACGCCAATAAAGGAACGGCCGCATGAAAGTAATGATCCGCAAGACCGAGGCCGGGTTGTCGGCGTATGTCCCCAAAAAGGATCTCGAGGAGCCGATTATCAAGTTCGAGAACCAGGACCTGTGGGGCGGGGTCGTAACGCTCAGGAACGGCTGGCGGCTCCTCCTTCCCGATCTTCCGCCGCATACGCGTCTGCCGATCACCGTCGAGGCAAGGAAGCTTTCCGACGGGGACTGATGCCGCCCGTCAATGAGAGGCGTCAAGAGGAAACGAGCATGAACACGATCCCGACCTCGGGCCACCTAGTCGTCGTCCGGGACAGTTTTGCCCGAAAGCTGCTTGAGCTGGCCAGACGAGCGTTAGTCTCCGATCAGGTGATCCCGTATCTCGGTCCGGGTCTCCTCCGGCTCAGCTCTGCTGAGCCGCCTGTACCGTGTACCCCCGAAGCCGTTGCCGAGGCACTCAACACGCGGGCGCCAGCCCCCTCGAAGATCCGCACCAATATGTGGTCGGTCGCGCAGTTCATCGAACAGCGCCGGCATCGCCGCACACTTCAAGCTTGGATGACTGATATATTTGCCGGGCCGGCGGCGCCGAGCATCCTCCACGCCTGGCTCGCAAAACTCCCGCTCTCCCTCATCATCGACAGCTGGTACGAAGGCGCCATGCGCGCGGCGCTGGCGGAGGTCGGCCGAACCGACGTCGTCGAGATACAAGGCGTCACGCGGGCGAACGAAGTTGGCGACATTTGGACCAGAACTTACGACTTGTCGGGAAGGGAACTCGAGGCTGGAGCAGCGACAAAGACGGTTCTCTATGCGCCACATGGCAGTATTAGGCCGGCCGCAAATTTCCTCATCGCCGATTCCGACTATGTCGAAGCCCTGACTGAAATCGATATCCAGACGCCTATCCCTGACGTGGTCAAGGAACGACGCGTCGACCGGGGTTTTTTCTTCGTCGGCTGCCGCTTCAATGATCAGATGCTGCGCACTTACGCCAGGCAGATCATGAAGCGCTCGGAAGGCCCCCGTTACGCGATAATGGACGGACAAACGCTGACCAGAAACGAAGCCCGTTTCCTTGCGGGAAGCGGAATCACGGTGATCGACATGCCAGCGAGCGAAGCCGTGGCGCAACTCGCCGGATCAGCATGTTGAACCGATGGTGGCCAGGATCAACTTGGAGGGACGTCTTTGATGTGAGTCGACCGGCTCGCTTCCGAAGGCGGAAAATTCAGTCGGGGGCACTCGGTGGGCAGTGATGCTGTTGGCACGACCTCTCTCAAATCGTCCGCGCATGTAAAAGCGGCCGGGTGGGGCCGGGGCTTGAGCACGCTACTGCGCATTACGCGCATGAATTTGAGGCACCCGTGGCAGGTCGCGTTAGCTATCGGTTCGACGATGGTAGCCGTAATCCTGCAGTTGCTCATTCCCCAGCTTCTCGGCCGGGCTGTCGACCAGACCCAAGTAGCCATCGGGGGCGGTGTCACGGTGACGGCTGCAGAACAAGCCCTCTGGATTCCTGCTCTCCTGCTGCTCGGCGCGAGTACGCTACGCGGCCTCTTTACGATGGCGCAAAACTACTTTGCCGAAGCCGTCGGGCACCACGTCGCGTACGAACTGCGGCTTGCTTGTTACGACAAGGTCCAGCGCCTGAGCTTTTCCTTTCACGACCGGGTGCATTCAGGCGACCTGATCACCCTCGGCATCCTCGATCTCGACGGCGTGCGGATGTATTTTTCCACCGCCCTGGTTAGGTTCTTTCTGCTCACCATGCTGATCGGGATAGGCGCCTGCATGATGATCTCAACCGACCCGGTGCTCGGTTTGATCGCGCTGAGCTTCGTGCCTTTCGTAGCCTGGCGATCGTCGGTCACCCAGCTTAAGCTACGCGCCATCTGGCTCGACCTGCAGGAGCGGCTTTCCGTCCTGGGACGCGTGATGGAAGAAAATCTCGCAGGCATCCGCGTTGTCCGGGCGTTTTCGGCACAGGCTCATGAGATGGCGAAGTTCGACATCGCCTCGACAAATGCGCTCGAACTCGCGCACGAGCAGGTCGACGTGTACGTGCCCAACACGTCGGCAATGACCCTCGCCTTCTTTGTCGCCATGGGGTTGGTCCTCTGGGTCGGTTGCGACAAACTCATCGCCGGCCAGATCAGCGTTGGAACGCTCACGACGTTCCTGACGTTCATGACGATCCTGCAAATGCCCGTCCGCCAGATCGGACTGATGGTCAACGGCTTCGCCCGCGCTTACACTTGCGGTTCGCGCCTCTTCAGTCTGCTCGACCGGGACATCATGATCGGGGATGCTTCCGGTGCAAGACCGCTCGAGATCGGTGAAGGAACTCTGCGCTTCGACAATGTCTCGTTTGCATATCCCGGCACCGGAAACCGAGTCATTCTAAAGAATATTACCTTCTGCGCCCGTAGGGGCGAGACGATCGCGATCGTGGGTCCGCCGGGTTCTGGCAAGTCGACAATTGCTCACCTGATCCCCCGCTTTTACGACGTCACTGGTGGCACCATCATGCTTGACGGGCAAGACATCCGCGGGGTCACCCTCGCATCGCTTCGCAAGGCGGTCGCGGTCGTACAGCAGGATGCATTCCTGTTCACAACCACGATCGAGAACAACATCGCTTATGGCGACCCCTGGGCGAAGGAACAGCCGATCGAGCGCGCTAGCGAATCCGCCCAGTTGCACAATTACATTCTCGGCCTCCCCGCTGGCTACAAGACGGTCGTCGGCGAACGCGGCGCCTCTCTCTCGGGCGGCCAGCGTCAGCGTCTCACCATAGCTCGCACGATGATGTTGCGCCCATCAATCGTCGTTTTCGACGACTCAACGGCCGCGATCGACGCCGCCACAGAGCTGCGCATCCGCGCGGCGATACGGCGTTTCGCAAGGGATAGGGTGACGATCATCATCGCCCACCGGCTGAGTTCACTCAAGCACGCCGACCGGATTCTGTTTGTCGACAACGGCGAGATCGTGGAACGCGGCACCCATCAAGAGCTTTTGGCCAAGCGAGGACGCTATAAGGCCCTTTATGATCTTCAGTTGCGCCCGGGAGATGACATTGCGACCACGTTTGGAGGCGCGCCCTGATGGCCAAGCGGCACGCCAACGAACTCGAAATCGAACCGAATGATAGCGGTAGACGCCCTCGGCGCGCGGTCGTCGGGTCCCATCGCATCGAGGAGGAGATCTTTGGCCGGGCTTTCGACAAAAACATCATTCGCCGCATATGGGCCTTCGTTCGTCCCTACCGAGTCATGGCGGTCGTCTCCCTTGCCGCATTGCTGATTTTCACTGGCACGCAGCTTCTCATCCCGCTGATCATCCGCTACGCGATCGACCACGCCATAATTCCGGTAGGCGCTGATGCCTCCGCCCTGCTTGAGGCCGCCATCGCGTTTGCGCTTGCCATTCTGGTTAATTTCGGCGCCGCCTACGCGCAAGAAACCGTGGTAGGGAAAATGGCCGAGAACGTCCTCTTCGACATCCGCCGCGCCATGTTTGCCCATCTGCAGAAGGTATCGCTTTCCTTCATGGACAAGACCGAGGTAGGACGCCTGATGTCTCGCCTTCAGGGCGACGTCAACTCTATCCACGAATTTCTCGAAAACTCGATCTACTCCGTAGGCGACATTGCGCTTCTCTTCGGCATCATCTTCGTAATACTGTCGGTCAACTTCAATCTCGGCTTTCTGACGCTCTCGGTCTTGCCGGCCCTGTTGATTATCCGCATCGTGTGGCTGCCGCGTGCCCGCGAGGCCTTCATGGCTGCACAAGAGACCAATTCAGTCGTCAACGGCGCATTGGCCGAAGCGATTCAAGGCGTCCGAACCGTCCAGTCCATGGACCGCCAGTACGTCAACTTCGTATTGTATGACGACAAGGCACATGCCGACCTCACGACTCACCTGACCGCTGCCAGGTATGCGCAGGTCATGGTCCCTATCGTCGATGGCCTAACCGGCCTCGCCATGGCTGTCGTCATTGTGGTCGGCGGCTCCATGATCATGAATGACCGCGTCGATGTGGGCGTATTGGTTGCCTATATATTCTACATCCAACGCTTCTTTGACCCAATTCGCTCACTTACTCTGCAATATTCCGTGATGCAGCGCGCAATGGCCTCCGGCAAGCGCCTGACCGATGTGCTCGACGTCAGGATCGAGATCCAGGACAAACCGGATGCCAGGATCCTTTCGCCCGAAATGGACGGCTCGGTCGAGTTCAGGAACGTCGCGTTCGGCTACGAGCCCAACCATCCGGTCCTGAAAAAAGTCTCCTTCCGGGTCAATCCCGGCGAGACGGTCGCCTTGGTCGGGCCGACCGGCTCTGGTAAATCGAGCGCGATGGCCCTCGTCCACCGCTTCTATGATGTTCAGCAAGGTCAAGTCCTGGTCGGGGGACATGATGTGCGCGATCTTACCCAGGAATCGCTCGGGCTCCAGATCGCCATGGTGCTGCAGGAGCCATTTCTGTTCACCGGGACGATCTTCGAGAACATCCGCTACCACAAGACGGAAGCCACGCGGGACAAAGTGATCGAGGCCGCCAAGGTGGTCGGCGCCCACGACTTCATCATGAGCCTTGCTGACGGGTATGAAACTCAACTCGGCGAACGCGGCGGCAACCTTTCTCTCGGCCAGCGCCAGCTTGTCAGTTTCGCCCGCGCTCTCGTTGCCGACGCCAAAATTCTTGTTCTTGACGAGGCCACCGCCAGCATCGACAGCTACACGGAAATGCTGATCCAGAAGGCTCTCAGAAAGCTCCTTGAAGGCCGGACCGCGCTTGTCATCGCTCACCGTCTCGCCACAATCCGAGGTGCCGATCGTATCATCGTGCTTCAGAACGGCCAGGTTGCTGAGACCGGCAACCATGACAAACTGATGGCTATGGGCGGGCTCTATTCCAAACTCTACAATCTCAACTACTCGTCCTTCGACGACATTCCCGAAGAGGAAGCCGATCCGGCCGGACAAGCCGACTCTCGTACCTGATGCTCCTTGCGAGCCGTATCTGACCGTCCAGGGGCACCGGCGAAAGCGCGAACAGATATTGCGCTAGATCCCGGACGGCCATGGGAACCTGATCACTACTGGCCAGACCGATCCCACGACATAATGCACACCTCGCTATGTTATTGAAAAAGCTGGATCTGCTGATCCTGTGATTGTGATAATGGACTGTGTCCGCTCCTGCCGGAATGGTGCTGGATATCGAGTTGCTCGATATCTTCATGACGGATGATCCAGGGCGTACCCTTGCAATACTGCTCGGCCTTCAGATCGCCGGCGCGGATCATGCGCAGCACGGTCATTGGCCGCAGCCCGAGCTTTGCAGCCGTTTCCTGCAATGTATACTCGCCGCGCTCCGACCGTTCGTCCT
The DNA here is from genome assembly GCF_055901555.1 of Mesorhizobium sp. WSM4821. Classification (NCBI taxonomy): domain Bacteria; kingdom Pseudomonadati; phylum Pseudomonadota; class Alphaproteobacteria; order Hyphomicrobiales; family Phyllobacteriaceae; genus Mesorhizobium; species Mesorhizobium sp. WSM4821. The sequence continues at coordinate 273,651 of NZ_CM148371.1, forward strand.
TTTTGTAGACGGCGATGTCGTGCTGGTTGCGGAAAGTGCAGACACGGGACTGCGTCCATCCGTTCTGACGACCCGTGGTTTTGCCGAGCCGGTTGAGAAGCGATGCGATCGCTCTATCCGGCAATTGGCGTGCCAGGGCACGGATCAGTTCCTCGATGTCCGGCGGGGCGCCCCAACGGTGATGGCCTGCCTTGTTCTTCCTGACCGAAAGCGCGGTATGGTCGCCGCCCTGCCAATGCACCAGCATTTTGATGTGGTCGTCTTCGATGGCGACGACAATCTCGCGGATCACGGCGCGGATGATCCGCTTGCGCGTGGTGGCGGTGGCGTTGGCATGATGCCATGCCAGTTCGAGATCGGCGCCCATGCGCAGCAGGCTCCGCCGTTCCTCTTCTCCCAGAGCCTCAGGCTTGTGGCGGTCGAGCGCGTCAAGCTCGTCCTGACGCTCGCGGACGGCTACGAGCGCGGCATTCCAGCGTCGCTCTAGTTCGCCTGCTACAAGCCGGTTGTCCGGGTCGACGGCGTCATACTGGCGGCGTGCATGGGCGGCTTCATAACGTGCTTGCTCGAGTGCGAGCTCCACATGGCGCCGCTTCTCTCCAGCCTGCACGGTGGTGGTCTCGATGGCCTTGATCGCCGCTTCGATGCCGAGCGGTTGAAGGCGTTGAAGAACCTCCGCGCTGACCGCCTGATCGACCCGCAACGATCCGAAGCCAATGCACGGGTCGGTTCCGTGGTTGAGCTGCGCTCCGCGGCAATGATAGCGCCCCGTATTGCCGTTGCTGCCGGAATAGGAGACATGCAGCTTGCGGCCGCAATGGCCGCAGCGCAAGAGACCGCCGAGCAGCAACTCGCCCCGGCGAAGAGCACCGCGCGGCACCAAGCCTTTGCTTGTGGCATTGTCCGTGATCAGGCGCTGATTCCTCTCAAAATCGTGCCAGCTCAGGTAACCTTCGTGATGGTCGATGAGCAAGACCTCCCAGTCGGCGCGATCGCGCCTGATCCCACGCAAAATCCGTTTGCGTCCGGCCTCTATGGTGACTTTGCTGCAGGTTCGCCCGAACGCATAGGCGCCGGCGTAGATCGGGTTGGTGAGAATGTGGTGCACAGTATTGTAGACGGGCAGCTTCCAGACGATCGCCCTGTCCGCCGCGCGCGTGTAATTTACGGCAGGGAGCATAGTGCCCTCGCTGCGCAGCCACAGATGCACCTGCCGGATGCTCTGCAGTTCGTCGAAACGCCGGAATACAAGATCGATCGCCTCGCGGATCCGCAGGTCCGGGTCTTTCTCGATCCGGTTCCGGCCCGACTTGACGTAACCGATCGCCACCGTCAGGAAAAGTTCGCCCCGGCGTGCCTTCTGCTTCAGGGCTTCGATCGAGCGGGCCCGCAGGATCGAAAGCTCCAGTTCGCTCATCGTGCCCTTCATGCCGAGCAGCAACCTGTCGTTGGGATGACGCGGTTCGTAGATGCCGTCCTCATCTATGATGAGCGTTCCGACAAGGCCACAAAACTCGATGAGCGTATGCCAGTCCCGGCCATTGCGGGCCAGCCGGGAGGCTTCAATGGCGAGGACCGCACCAACCCGACCTTCGCAGATCGCCGCCAGAAGCTTCTCAAAGCCCGGACGGCTGATGCCAGACCCTGAACGACCGAGATCTTCATCGATGACGATGGCTTCTTTCCAGCCAAGGGACCGCGCTCGCTCGGCAAGGCCATATTGGCGTCGCCGGCTCTCTGGATTGTTGACGAGTTGATCGGCCGTCGACTGCCGGACATAGACATAGGCGCCGCGCGCGAGATGTTCAGCGGTGATCTTCATGATCTGCCTCCCGTTCCGTCTGGCTCACCACCGCTTCCCTCAGCAAGGTCTCGATCAGCGGGAGGGTGCGTTCCCGGACTTCGCCTGGAAGACTCGATGGCGGAGCCTTCGTGGAAAACAGGTCTGGCTGGTCGGTTCGGCATTGCCTGCGCTGCATGGTCGTCTCCTGGCTGGCGTGAGTCGCTCTGCAGAAAACGTAGACCTGCATCCACCTCGCTGCGCAGGTCGCGCAGGCATGAAAGGGGAAAACGGGGCGCCTCGCGAACCGCCATCGTCAGGGCGATCTCTTCCGTCATCCAGATCGGAATCAGCGCCAGGCTGCCATCCGGTTGTCGCCCGACATAGGCCGGCTCACCGCAATAACGCTGACGGCCTGTGACAAAAATCTCCCCGCCCGAACGCGGATGAAAGGCGTAACGGACAATCTTCTTTGCCTCGCCATCCTGATAACGGGCATTATGAGCCCAGTCCGACCGGAACCGGCAAGTCGTGGCTGGCCGGCGCCTTCGGCCGGCAAGCAGCAGGGCTCGATCGTTTCGTGCTCTATGTGCGCGTGGCCCTGTTGGAGGATTGCGCTCGCCCATCTCGATGGAAGCTTCCCACGCCTCTTCGACAAACTCATCCGGGCGCGCCTGCTCGTCCTCGATGGCCCACTCCCCTACCGGCCAACAGCGCTCGCATCTGTTCGAAATCGTCGAGAAACGATATCGCCGAACCGCCCATGTCCCAGATGGAATTACCTATCGCCACAAACGGAGCGCCTCTGCGCAAGCTATCAGCGCCGATTGGGGCTTGCCTACACCCAACGTAAACGAAAGACGGTTTACGGCCGTGCACACAGGCCAAGCGTGGACGGCGGAGTTGAGGCGCGTTCCTGACATTCAGACACGGCCTTTCAACCAATGGGCTTTGTATCGCCGACCTCGCCAGTTTGGCTCAGCACATCACGGCCAGAGTGGAGTGGAACTCGCCATCATAATATGCTCGCATAGCGCCGTTGAGCATTTTGGTTAGCGACCCGGTACGCCTGCAAAAAAAATCGAAAAGAATCATCGTGCAAAGCGGAGCAATCCTCCGTCAGTCTTTGGCAGCCACTGGCTCGATCGGCACTCTAGCCCGTGAGCGCCACGAAACGCGGATCGACAATCACGCCTTTCGCCGGAATAATCTTCTCTCCCTCGAATGGCAGAAGCAGTTCGAGCTGATCCTTGTCCTTCCTTCGAATGGATGGGGTCAGCTTCTTTTCCGGGATCGGCAGTGGCGGCAATTTCGGCATGCGGCCGGAAAGCATGTCTTCTACGGTTGCGATCTGCATTCTAGGTATTCGGCCATGGGCAGAACGCGCCACAAAGCCAGCGTCGGCGGCTTCCCGGATCATTGGTTGCGTGGGATCAGTCAACGTGACCAGAATCCCCATTTCCGCTTCTTCCCGTTCGGTCACACCTCGAAGATCCCGCACCATCTGCGCGCCGACATGCTCGCCTCCCTTCACCGAAATAATAATCCGACCGTCACCAAAGGGACCGTTTTTATACAGGATGTTGCCGTCAATGCCCCGGTCCGCACCTCGCTTTTCTTCCCGGTAGGTTTGCGCACCAACGCGCCACGCCGCCCACCATTGGAATTGATGCTTGTCACGCCTCGCCAAATCGCGCGCCGATGCCAGATCAACCGGGCGGCCTTGAACCTCATAAATGGCATTTGGGTGATTTGCTTTAAGCCGAGCTTCAATGAGCGTGACAGCGTAGTGGGTAACGTCGATACCGATCCAATGACGGTTCAACCGCTCAGCGGCCTCAACGGAAGTACCGCACCCGCAAAACGGATCGAGGACCACATCTCCCTCATTCGAGGATGTTGCAATGATGCGCTCTAGGAGGGCGACCGGCTTCTGGGTTGGATAGCCCATCCTCTCCTGAGCTTGCGAATTGATCGCGTCGATATCGGTCCACACATCTCGCAGCGGCACACCCGGCGCATCTACTAAGAACTGTTTGTATCGGACAAATCCGCCATTCCGCGGGAAATAGAGCAAGCCGATCCGGTCCAATTCTTCCAGCCGATCCAGAAAATCAAAATCGCTGAGCTGCCGGCCCGTGACCTTCTCATACTTCGCATAGAGGTACGAGGCCGGCTGCCAGTGCCTGCCTTGCTCGGTAGGATCGAACCCACGCCACGCTTGTCCACTTGGCCCTGTTCGCGTTCCTGGCCCGGTTAAAGCGACGTCTTGGAACGCTTCACCGGTCGCCTGATCTATTTTCCCGAACTTCTTTTTGTAGATATGATCATATTCCTGCATCTGGGGATTCCAGATGCATTTGTCTGATCGCCCATAGAACAAAAGCACGTCATGTACCGGTCCGTAGCGGCGTGCCGAATTATGAGAACCGGTTCGCTTCCAAATCACTTCGTTGCGAAAATTATCGTGGCCGAAAACAGCATCCAGAAGGATCTTAAGATAGTGGCTGGCCTTCGGGTCACAGTGCAAATAGAGCGATCCGGTCGGCTTCAAGACGTCTCTAAGCTCAAGCATTCGCGCCGCCATCATGGCTAAGTAAGTCATCATGGCATTCTGTCCGATCCAAGCCTTCAAGCCTCTAAGCGCAAGTGCAACATCGCCAGATGCACGCATGACATCTTCATATGCCTCAGCTGCGTGTTCGCCCCACTCCCAAGTGTCCCTGAAGGCTTCGGCTTGCGCTTCGGTCGGCGCCCCGCCATCCTCTCGGAAAAGTACGTTGTAGTTGGCATTAGAATTGAATGGCGGATCGAGATAGACGAGATCGACAGATTCCGGCTAATTCTCTCGCGAAGAACGTGGAGATTGTCACCAAAGAATAGTTTGTTCATCGTCGCCGCCCTAGTTGCGCTAAACGACAATGTCTTACATACCTTAAATTAGAATTGTGGAAAGCTTACCAAATAACTAACATCTAATTATGCTGTTATGCGTCTGGTGCGCAGAGAAATTCTCCTGTGAGCGTATCTTTCACGCAGAAAGTGGTGACCCGTTTCGGCCAGTCGTGGCTGAAGCGCAGGAATCAACGAAACCGACGGAACATGCTTCCGCCAACCGACTATCTTTTCGATTGTCGCCAACCGGCGGCAACGGCTTCTGCCTCTGAGCAGAACCATCTTTCGCCCTTGGCTTCGGTGATTTTGGCGACGCTGTAATACTTTTGGCCAGGCACGTGATAGATGTGTTCACCGTCCGCTGAAATGTTGCCTTTGATGTTGCATCCTGAGCTGCCGTTGCCGATCGCAAAGAGCGGTGCCGGCGTCGCTTGCGGATCGTCGCTACGCTGCGCTCGCCAGTCCCATGGAACTTGAAACGTCCCTACCCAAACACCGATCTTTGACGCCTTCGCCTTAGTTTGCTGCCCTGCATAGGCACCATTGCTGTATTTCGGCCAATCGAGCGCTTGGCCATGCTTGACCATCCAGGCGGCGACACTGGAGCCGTCCGCGCGCCGGCAATCGCCAACATAGCGGTCATAGCTATCCCACGTGACGAAAGTGCATTGGACCGGCTTTGACGCCGACAGGAAGCCGTCCAGTGCTTCGGCGGAGCGGCGCCCGCACGGGTATTCGAAACCTTTAGCGTCGTTGCAGTATTGCTGGCTCTCGGGCGCGTCGATGCCATTGAAGCGGATGCGCTGCCCATGGATTTCAATTGTGTCGCCGTCGATGACCGAAGCCACCCCAGAGATCGGGGCCGGGGTCGGCTTGGTCAAATTCTGTAGATTGATCTCAGGCAGCGAGCCTGTGTGTTGCAGGGCGAATTGCGTTACCAAAGCCGAAGCTGCGGCCACGGTCACGAAAACCCGCATAGGCACGCCCGACAACCAGCGCCGATGATGCCGCTTTGGCCCGCTGCGCTTCCGCCACTGGTCGGACCGATTATCGTAGCGAGACCTGTAGCCCATCATCACATCGCGCCGCCTGAGCGGCTTTCGGCCGGACGCAGCGTCACCGAAATAAGAACCGCTGATTTGGCGGCGAAATACAAACGCCAATGCATGAAGGTATCCCCCGACACCAGATGGGATCATGCGCCTTTTGCACTTTGTTGTCGAATCTGTCGACGAGCGAGCTTGCGCGCAGTCTTCCACTACGCGATGTTGCCGCCGGGCTGTAAAAAGGGGTGAGGACTGTGAAGCGATTCGCTTTGACGATTTCAATGCTTACTGGACTGGTGGCGTGCGCCACGCCGCCCGACAAGATCGCGGGCGTTCCGAATGCCGGCCCCTGCACGAAGGCGGACAGAGAGCGTTTGGCTATCGTATCAAATCAGCAAAACAAGGCTGTGACCGGGGACGCATTGGGCGTTTTTCTAATAGGCGTGCCGGTTTCCTCGATGTCGGGCGGCGACCACGAAACCGAGATCGCAATTCTCAAGGGGCGCTGCGGCGCCCCAAAAACCTAACGTTTCTTCGAGGCGGCGATGAGAATATTCGCGAGTTGGTCGGGCCAAAAGAGCAAGCAAATTGCAATGGCTTTGAAGGATTGGCTGCCGGACGTTCTGCAGTTTGCCGATGTCTTCATGTCCGAATCTGACATCGCATCGGGCGATCGTGGTTTAAACAGCATAGCCACCAACCTAAACGAAGCGCGGTTTGGCGTTCTCGTGCTGACAAAAATGAACTTTGCTGCGCCTTGGGTTCTTTTCGAAGCTGGCGCCTTGTCAAACATACTTCCTGGAAAGGTTGCGCCGGTACTGTGCGATATGGACCCGCTTTCGCTGCTACATAGTCCGCTTCAACAGTTTCAGCACAACAAATTTGAAATGGAGGGGATGCGAAAGCTGGTTAAATCAGTAAACGCGGTTGCTGATAATCCAATTGACGATGTTCGCCTCCAAAAGACGTTTGAGCTTTGGTGGCCGAAATTGGAAGAACAATACATCAAAATCTCGGCTGACTACCCAGATTTAAACGAAGTCGTGCCAACTGAGGACAAGGTTGCATCAGCGTTAGCTCAAATAATAGACCAATTGGGACAATTTGGTCGAAGCCAGTCCCTTATGCGGGACATGTTGTTTAGCACGCTAACTACGGTGGCAGATTTAAGCACACCATTCGCCTCAGTAGACCATATCACGCCATCCAATCTTCTTTTGAAGCGGCGCGCACCATTGCTAAATGAGCTAATTAAATCGATCGTCGAGAAACAAATTGAGGTCCACCGTTCGGAGGAGGCGCCCCCTAAAAAGGAAGACGAGCAATAGAAGGGCCAATGCGACCTACGGTGCGGCTAGCAAGCTAGCAACCGGTGAGAACGCCAGATGCCGACGCCATTGCCAAAATCGCGCGCCTCATTTCACGTCGCGCGGTTCTGGTCATCGAAGCTCAGTCGCAGCGTATTCCTTTGGCGCAGCCATTCGGAGAAAGAACGAACGCGGCGTTGATCCATTTTCATGTACGGAGCGCAGAGATCGGTAAACTCGTCGTTGAAGCGGAGGACCTTCTTTAGCGAGCCGTGGGCGATCTTCACATGGTGAGATCGCTCCGGGGTCCCTGCGTCTTTCAACATCTCAGCTGAGGTAGTCATGTCAATTAAAGTTTCATGCCAAATCTTAAGGTACGCATTTACGTCGGCGCCGAATACGAAACGCGCCTTGTTGCGGATAGCGTGAAACTGCCCAACAACCATCGGGTCGACATATACGCCATGCCGATGGGCATCTTTCAGAAGCTCATTTGCCCGATCGTAAATCTCGATCCTCCGTTCGAACAATTCCATGACCACACGGTCGTGTGCAGTGCGCCACTGCATCAATGCGATAAACCCCACACCTAAGCCGATGGCTGGGGAGGCCAGGGCAACGAGTTCAGGTTAACGACGGCGTGTAATTTGTGGCCCGCCGCAGGTTAGCGTGATTCAAAGAGGCTTCCGCAGATTCGGAGGAAGCCATGAGCGAAGTTGCTACCCCGCGCCGCAAGACTGGCGGAGGGAGTGCCCGCCGAGGAATGTGACTTCGCATGCATTCCTGACATTCAGTCAAGATGGTTTTGGGGCCGATGATCGGGATAGGGGGACGCCTCGCGACGCCACCCCTCCCACACCACCGGGCATACGGGTCCGTACCACGGCGGTTCGATCGGATTAGGCTTGGGCAGAGACATGGAGTCGAGGGAGGCCGAGAGACTCGAAGTAATGGTTGCGCAGGGCCTGTTGGACCGCCGGGTGTCCTGACATGCGCCAGAATCCCGTCGGCGAACCGGCTGCAACCGCAGCACTGAACTTTGGGACGCCACGATGGCGCAGTTCCTTGAAGCGGTTGTGCCCGTTCCCCCATTGCCGCCAGAGATACATCCGTAGTCTTCGGCGGATCCACGCTTCCAAGTTCGTAAGCACCCGTGGGGTCTGGCAGAAGCCGAAGTAACCGCGCCATCCGATGAGGTATGGCTTCAGCTCCTTGATCAACTGCGGCAGACTGATCCCCCGTGTCCGGCGTGTCATGTCCCGGATCAGCGTCTTGAATTTGTCGAGGGCCCTCGGCGCGATGCGCCGCTCGCTCCCGTCATTCGAGATGCTGAACCCGAGGAACTTCCGCTCCTCCGGTCGCGCCACCGCGCTCTTCGCCTCGTTGACCTTCAGCCGCAGCTTCTTGGTCAGGAACCGGCTTACGGAAGCCATGACCCGTTCGCCGGCGCGGCGGCTGCGAACATAGATGTTGCAGTCGTCCGCGTAACGGCAGAAGCGGAGACCACGTCGGGCCAGTTCCTTGTCGAGGTCGTCGAGCAGGAGGTTGCTTAGGATGGGCGAGAGCGGACCGCCTTGCGGGGTCCCTTCGTCCACCGGACGGACCAAGCCATCCTCCATCACCCCCGCATTGAGAAATGCTCGGATGAGTTTGAGCACACGCTTATCGGACACCCTCGCGGCAACGCGCGCCATTAGGCTATCATGATTAACCCGGTCGAAAAATCTTTCGAGGTCGAGGTCAACCACGTAGCTGGAACCCTCGGCAATGTAGCATTGCGCTTGGGCTACTGCCTGATGGGCAGAGCGTCCCGGGCGGAAGCCGTAGCTTTGCTCCGAGAACGTCGGGTCCCACTGCTCTTGGAGGACCTGCAGCAGGGCTTGCTGGATCAGTCTGTCGACGACGCAAGGTACGCCGAGTTTTCTGACCCCGCCGTCCGGCTTGGGGATTTCGACCCGCTTGACCGGCTGCGGCTGATAGGTTCCCTCGATCAATCGAGACCGAATGCTTGGCCAGTGCTCACGCAGGTAGCCCTTGGCGTCGTCGATGGTCATCCCATCCACGCCTGGACCGCCCTTGTTGCTTCGAACGCGTTTCCACGCTGTTTCCAGATTCTCTCGGCTACATACCGTCTCCATTAATCCAAGCCGGGCTTTCGGGTGCCGACTTCGCCACGAGTGGTTCGGCCCCTTGGTGACCGCTGACAGGGGCTTCACCCCGGTCCCTCGGTTCCAGGGCCAGTGAATACTGGGTCTTCTGCCGCTTTCCACTCATGAGTTGCCGGTCCTACTTGCCACTTCCAATCGTTCGGGCCTTCGGTCATCGTTTCCGGCTCGGCCTATCCGTTTGCTCCGCCTTTCGGCCTTGGAGTGCCTCACTAGCCTTGCCGACAGCATCACCTACTACGCCCTCTGCTGACTCCTGCATCACGGTCAGGTCACCTTGCGGTTCCCTCAGTTCCGAAGTCGGAACATGACGCAGGCCTCCCCAGGTAAATTCAATCGCCTTCCCCGCGCACCTGCCGGATCTACAGCCCTGCCCTTGATGGATATGGACTTCGCGACACGTTGCCCGCTCGTCCGGCCAGGGATGCCTCACATCCGGTTTCTGTTCGTCAGGTCGCGGTTTTGCTCCACGCTTCCTTCAGACACCACCTCGCGATAATGCCCTTGCGCTTCGCTAAGCCTTCACCTCCATCAGGTTGGCTAAGGGACTTTCACCCCCAAGCGGTTGAACATGCTGGGCACACAACGAACCCGCTCGCGCGGGAGGGGGCCTGGGGTTGAGGTAGTGGGCGCAGGCCGGAGGTCGGGCCTCCATTGAGCGTCGCACGGCAGCGGCGGAGCATGACGGGCTTCTTCAACAAGGAGCCCGACCATGCAGCACCCCCATCCCGACACACCCATCAGCCCGCTGCGCCAGCGGCTGATCGACGACATGAACCTGCGGCGTTTCTCACGCGAGACGCAGCGCAACTATCTCCGCGACATCGGACGCCTGGCGGCATTCCTCGGGCGTTCACCGGATACCGCTACCGCCGACGATCTGCGCCGGTTCCAGATCGAGCAGCAGGAGGACGGCGTTCCGGTGCCGACGATGAACAGCATCGTGTCGGCGCTGCGCTTCCTCTTCATCCACACGCTCGACCGCCCGGACCTGGCGCGCAGGCTCGTCCGGCTGGCGCATCGGCGCAACCTGCCCGTGGTGCTGAGCCGCGACGAGGTTGCCCGGCTGCTCAATGCCACCACGTGTCTCAAGCACCAGGCCGCGCTCTCTGTCGCCTATGGTGCGGTTCTGCGGGTCGCCGAGGTGTCGATGCTGAAGGTCGCCGACGTCGACAGCGAGCGCATGCTTCTGCGCGTCGAGCGTGGCAAGGGCGGGCGCTATCGCAACGCGATGCTCTCGGCGGATCTGCTGACGCTGCTGCGTGAGTGGTGGAAGGTCGGGCGCCAGCAAGGCGTGATGCATCGCGACGGCTGGCTGTTCCCGGGACAGCACGCGATGAAGCCGATCAGCACGCGGCAGCTCTATCGCATCGTCGTCGAGGCGGCCCGGGCCGCCGACATCGCCAAGCGGGTCGGGCCGCACACACTGCGCCATAATTCCGAGGCCCAGATTATTCCGAGTGGGCCCCCAGATGGCGCGAAAACCCCAAGCGTTTCTCGGGATATGCTCACATGTGTGTCGGCATAATCAGAGGCTCCTGAGGAAGGCCATGAGATGATCGTCGGGACGATACCGGCTGGCGCGAACATCAGCGGACGGCGACTTGGCAAGTGCGTCTTCCTTGAGCTTCATATCGGCCTGCAAATAAATGGATGTCGTTTCCACCGACTCGTGGCCGAGCCAGAGGGCGATCACGGAACGGTCGACGCCGTGGTGAAGCAAGTCCATCGCCAGCGTGTGTCGAAGCACATGAGGCGTCACATGCTTTCCGGACAATGAGGTGCAGTGACGACGCGCAATGGCAAGATGTTTGTTGAGCAAGTATTGCAGGGCGTCATGGCTCAGCACCGTGCCGGTGATGGTCGGAAAGGCAGGTTCTGAGGCCTGGCCCTGGCGCTCTTGAAGCCAAGTGCGCAGAACCGCGATGGTCTCTTTGCGCAGGGGTGTGTTGCGGACTTTGCGCCCCTTGCCTTGACATCGTACGTGGGCGCCGGGGCCGAGCACGACGTCCTGGCAGCGCAGACCGAGGAGTTCGGAGGCGCGCAGTCCGGTTTGGACGGCCAGAAGCAGCAACGCCCGATCGCGCCGCCCGCTCCAGATATTGAGGTCAGGAGCGGCGAGCAGAGCGGCCACTTCGATCGTGCGTAAGAAAGTCGATTGGTCGCCGCAAATAGCGCTTGCTCGGCATCGCGAGCACGCGCTGGGCCAAGGCGCTGTGCTCTGGTGCGTGCAGGGCCACGTAGCGGAAAAATGAATGGATAGCAGCGAGGCGAACGTTGCGACTGCGGGCGCTGTTATTGCGGTCCTGTTCGAGATGATCGAGGAAAGCGCCGAGAAAGGGGGTGTCCAGATCAGGCAGCGTCAACGCCGAAGGCGCCTTGCCCAGAAATCGCTGCGCATAGTGCAGCAACAAACGAAAGGTATCGCGGTAGCTCGCGAGCGTGTGGGGACTCACCTGTCTCTGTCGCATGAGCCGGTCCATGAAGAACCCCTCCAGCAGAGTGGGAAATGTGCTAGCGCTCTTCATGCCGGTTCTCCCCGCTCGGATGGCTCCACTCGCAGTAGGGCGCACTGCAGTAACTCTGGCGTTGCGGTGAGATACCAGTAGGTGTCGGTGACGTGTGCGTGCCCGAGGTAAGTCGAGAGCACCGGCAGGTGGCGCTCGACATCGACCCCGTCGCGGTACCAGCGCAGCAGGGTATTGACGGCCATGCGATGGCGAAGATCATGCAGCCGTGGCCCCCGGCGGTCGCCGGCGCCGCGCAAGCCTATCTGGTGAGACAGTTTGACGAACGTCCATCGGACGCTCCAATGGGTCAGGCGGGCGCCGGCCTCGGAGACAAAGAAGCTTAGACTTCCCGGGTTGCGGCACAAATCACCTCGGCGTGTTGCGTAATCTTGCAGAGCACGCCCAGCGGAGGCGTGCAGCGGCACGTAGCGCGACTTGCCGAACTTTGTGCCGCGGACGGTCAGCACGCCGTTCGCCATGTCCACGTCATTGCGATCGAGCTTCAGCGGTTCGCTGCACCGCATGCCGGTGACCGCATATAATCCGAAGAGCGTGGAATAGGTGTGAGGCCGTAATCCGGTCACAGAGGGCAGTCGCCGCGCCGCCTCGAGTAAACTAGCGATCTCCTCGTCGCGATAAATGTAAGGCGGCGGACGTTGATACCGATCGGGAAGCAACCCCCGAGACGGCACGGTGTTGCGTGGGTCTAGCGCGGCGCAGTACTCTGCAAAACGACGTGCGATCCCCAAGCGTCGCGCCCACTCGGCGGGCTGCGCGCTGGCAGGCTGGGTTGCCCATGCCAATGCGAGATCGGCGGTGACGTAGGTCGCGCCAGCCTGATCGGCGAACGCGAGGAACTGTTGCAACAGGTGTCCGGCCAGACGGAGCTCGTGCCCGAGGGCACGACGCATGGCCAGATACTCGTCGAGCGCAGCCTGCAACGGGCTCATGACGCAGCTCCCGGCCAAGCCATCCCAACGGTCCGTAGCGCCGCGAAATCCACCTTGGCGTAGATCTGCGTGGTGGTCGGCTGGCTATGGCGCAGGAGTTGTCCGATCTCGGTAAGCGAAGCGCCTCGGCGCAGCAGCTCGGTGGCCAGGGAGTGGCGTAGCAGGTGAGCCCCTTTGAACTTTGGGTTCAGTCCGGCGCGCTTGAGCGCGCGATAGACGACACAGTCGACGGCGCTGGAGCCGACCAGACCATGCAATGGCGCTCGCATGCGGATGAAGACCCGCCGCGTCGAGCAGATCGGACGAACGTGCCGCAAATAGTCGACCAGCGCCGCACCGACATCCGCCGGTAATGGCAGTCGTCCCAGCCGCTGGCCCTTGCCGCGGACGACAATCTCGCCCAGTTCCCAATCCAAATCGTCCAAGGTCAAAGCGACGACCTCGCCTGCACGCAGCCCCAAGCGGGCCAGGAACAACAAGATCGCATAATCTCGCTGGCCGACCGGCGTGCCGCGATCGCAAAACGCGAGCATCTGCTCGACCTGTTCAGGCGGAAGCGACTTAGGTAGGTTCACCAAGCTCCAGTTGGCCACCCCAGGCACTGCGCGAGCGAGATCCGTCGCGATTGCGCCCCGCTGTTGCAGAAAGCGCAGAAACGAGCGCAATGCTGTGATCATCAGCTGCGCCCGGCGACGGCTTCCCGTCTTTGCGTAACGGACAACGAAACGATGGACATCGATTGGGCGCAGCTCATCTAGCCGCATCGACTTGTCCTCAAACCGCCCGATCAGAAAGCATCGAACAATCGGCAGATAGTTGCTCAAGGTCGCCGGTGAGAGGCCACGCTCCGCACTCAGGTAGCGCCCGAAATCTCGGGTGAGCTCACCCAGAGGACTCCGATCAACCTCTGGCGGGACGGCTCGAATGCAACCGAGGTCACGTAAGTACCTGAGCAGTTGCCGACCGGTGGCCGCCTCGCCACGCCGCAAATGTCCCCGGCGGTGGCGGGCTGCATGATATTGGCGGAGAACCTCCTCATCGAGCACATCCAGCGAAAGGCTGCACCCATCGAGCCAGCGACTGAGATCCGCTACGAGCTCGCATTTATCGTGCACCGACCCCGGCGTGTAACCCTCACCGCCAAGACGTGCGCCGAATCCAACAATGTGAATGACCAACGGGCTCACATGGGGGCCCTTGCTTGGCGCCGTTGCGCCGCCGTTCCGATCCGTCATCGTTCGCCTCCTCAGAGTCGGGACAATCCCCGCCCGGAGACGACAGCCGAATAATACCGAGGCATAAACCGTTAAGGCTCGGCCCAGGCCTTTGAACTTCAACGAGTATCAAGCGAACTCGAACGGGGAGCTCGGAATAATCTGGGCCTCGGAATTATGGCGCAGATCGTGCAGACGCGGGCGGCGCTTCGCCGCCGGTACGATACCTGCCCTGTCAACCAGCCTGTCGAAGGTCTCTTTGACAGCAATGTAGCGCAGCGGCAGACCACGCGCGTCAACGAACACCGGATCAGTCTCGGAACAGGGCCGGCGACGCGCCAGATAGCCCGTCAAGCCCGCTACTGCCGTGTCGTGCAGCGGCACCAGGCGGGTTTTCCGGAACTTCGTCTCGCGGATCAGCAGGCCGTCGCGCGTCACGTCGGCGACCGTCAACTTCAGCGCTTCGGAGATCCTCAACCCGGTGACTGAGAGCAGTGCGATCAATGTCGCATAGGTCCGTGAGCGCAAGCCGCCTTTGGGTCGAAGCCGAACGGCGGCCTCGATCAGGCTATCGATCTCCGCTGCTGAGTAGATATGCGGCGAGCGCCGCGTCTTGCGGGCGCCGAAGTGATTAACCGGCGGCAGCTCATGCCGGGCGTCTTCAACCCGGACATGACGCACAAAGCGGCAAACGGCTTTCAGTCGGGCATCGCGTTGCGCGACAGACGGTCCGCGCGCCGCCCAATCGATTGCGGTTTGCGTGTTTACATGCGTTTGCCCGCGCTCGGTCGCAAAGGCGGCAAAGCTCCTGAGCAGATATTCCGCATTCAGCATCGCGAATCCAGTGGCACGGCGGAGCGCCAGATAAGTCTCGATGGCCTTCAACATCACAGAACCTCCGGCCAGGGCTGCGCGATTTGCTTCAGGAGCATGACATCGGCCTTGGCGTAATGGGCCGTCGTGTCGATGCCTCGGTGCCGCAGGACCAACCCGATCTTCTCGAGCGGAACGCCATGGCGCAGCATCTCGGTCGCCGCCGTGTGTCGCAGGACGTGTGCGCCCTTGACTGGCGCCACGATGCCGGCCCGCTGCATGAGGCGTTTCACCACCGACGAGATGCCGTCACCGTTCCGGAACGGTCGAAACGGCGCGATATTGCGGAGGAACACGTGATCGCTCGGGCAGGTCGAAGGGCGGCACGCGAGGTAGGCGGCGATCGCATCCCCGACGTCTTGCGGAAGCGGCAGACGCACCTCGTAGCGCGACTTGCCCGAGACCCGCAGCGAGCCCGTCTCCCACTCGATGTCGTCGAGGTGGAGTTGCGCCACGTCGCCGGCCCGCAGCCCGAGGCGCGCCAAGAGCAGGACGATCGCGCGATCACGCCGACGCGCAACGACTTCGCCATCGCATGCCGCGATCAGCGGGTTCACCTGCTCCGCCGATAGATATCGCGGCAAGTCGGCAAGCCGCCAACGGGCATAGCCAGGAACGACATCGGCGAGACCCGCTCGGCAGCGGCCTTCGACAGCAAGATACCGCAAGAACGCGCGCAGGCTGGTCGTCAGCTTCTCGACGGTTCCATTGCCGCAATGGCTCGCGCGGTCCAGGAAAAAGCTGCGAATGGCGGCTGGTTCCCACCTTTCTGGATCGTCCCCGAGTGCCGCCATCAAGTGGGCGGCGTCGCGGGCGTAGAGCTTTATGGTGGGATCGGACGCCCCGCGGTGCTTGCGCAGCCACACTTTGAAGTGAGCCACCAAGCACGGCTCGGCACGCTGCAATGCGGCAGCGGCGGACTCGCAAACGCCGATTTCGACAAGGTGCTCGCGAAAGAGCCTGGCGCCGAAAATGGTGTGGTGGTTGCGACGCCCTCCCATGGCGCGCGGACATCGACAACTGCGCAAGTGCTCGCTGAACACCGCCAGATCAATATCGTTGGGCATTGCCCCTTGCCGAGCCACGACATGGCCGAGGTGCGCCGCCGCCCGCAAATATCGCGCGGCCGTGCCGGCACTATAGCCCTGCCGCTCGAGCGCGGCTGCGAAACCGTCAAGGTATGGTCCGCTTGGTCCGCTCCGCAGATGCCCCAGCAGCTTCGATGCCGAGAAGTAGGTCTCCAACATGTTCGTCTCCGTTTGTGACCGGCCATCGATGGCCGAGCCGACGGAGGCGCAGGACCGCGCTGTTATGGAGACAAAAAGCGCAACAATTCACCGAAAAATGTCGATGTCAGCACGACAGCTCCCCATTACTGGATCTGCCCATAAGGCAGGTAATGGGCGACGCCCATTACCTGCCGCAACCGGCACTGTCCGAAGTGCCAGGGCGCGGCGGCGCGGACATGGCTGGCCGCGCGCGAGGCCGACCTGCTGCCGGTCGGCTACTTCCACGTCGTGTTCACGCTGCCCGCCGAAGTCGCCGACATCGCGTTCCAGAACAAGGCGCTGGTCTACGACCTGCTGTTCAAGGCGGCGTCGGAGACGATGCTGACGATCGCCGCCGATCCAAAACACCTCGGGGTGCGCATCGGCATCACCGCCGTTCTCCACACCTGGGGTTCGGCGATGACCCACCATCCGCACGTGCACATGATCGTGCCGGGCGGCGGCATCGCACCTGACGGAAGCCGCTGGATCTCGTCGCGGCCGGCGTTCCTGCTTCCGGTGCGCGTGCTTGGCAAGCTATTCCGCCGATTGTTCCTTACCCGGCTGGTCGCTCTGCACGACGCCGGGCAGCTCGGCTTCTTCGGGACCATGGCGCACCTCGTCGAGCGACGCGCCTTCCTGCGCCACCTTGCTCCCGTTCGGGGGAAGCGATGGGTGGTCTATGCCAAGGCGCCGTTCGCCGGACCGGAGGCGGTGCTCGCCTATCTGTCGCGCTACACCCACCGGGTGGCGATCTCGAACCGCCGCCTGATCGCGTTCGACCAGGACGGCGTCACCTTCCGTTACAAGGACTATCGCCGCGACGGCGTTGATCGGCAGCAGGCCATGACGCTGGCGGCCGACGAGTTCATCCGCCGCTTCCTGCTCCATGTCCTGCCGCGCGGCTTCCATCGCATCCGGCACTACGGCCTGCTCGCCGGCTCCGCCCGCAAGGCCAGCCTTGCGCTCGCCCGCGAACTCCTGGATGTCGCCGAGCTGCCCAGCCCCGGGGATCCCGACGTACCGGAAGACTTCCGCCCGCCATGCCCTTGCTGCGGCGGACGCATGATCATCATCGAGACGTTCGAGCGCTGGAGGCAGCCACGCGGTCCGCCCGATGCAACCGCGACGAACCGGGAGACAACTCCATGACCCGGCATGGCATGGTCGAACCTTCACCCGCAGGCGCTTCGCCTCCGGCAACGGACCCGCGCGCGTCCACCGTCAATATCGCCGCCGACAGGGTCGCAACGAGCCTCGTGCGGGATTGGCTGGACCGCGCGGAGGCCCAACGATGCGGCCTCTCCGCATCAATCCCCACGCTTCCCAGCCGCAGTAGCACCATCGCCGACATCGGCCGCAGATCGAAATCCCCATAGCCGTCGACTGTGCCCCGCGGGTTCCTTCCTCGGGGACTTTCGTACGCCTGCCGGCGCCCGAAACTCTTCACGACAGCGGACTGGCAGCTTATGGCAACGGTCGCAGGAAAGCTGCCATCGAAGCTCTTGCAGGGGGCTCGGCATCCCGCATGCCATACACAGACCTATTGTGCCATTTGCTCCTCCAGCGAACGGATCGCATCAAGGGCGGCGCACAAGTCCTCTATAATGTCAGCGACAATGACATCTGGGGCGTCGATCTGGTCGACCGTGGCGCCCATCTTTCGCAAACCGATATTGAGGCTACAACGCTCGGAGCGGAGGATGTCGTCCACCTCTTGAACGCTGAAGCGTTCGCTTTCCTTCCTGTTACTTCGATGCGAGCCTCCGTAGCAGGCGAGGAAGTCGGCAAGCGCGTCATCGTCGAAGGGTTTTGCGCGGCGGGAGAAGCGCGTTCCGGATCGCAGGTCGTATGTCCAGACTTGTCGGCCGAGTCGAGGACTCTGCAGTCGCTCGAAAAAGATGACCGTAGCCTGCACCGAGCCAGCGTAAAAGATGCCGACCGGGAGGCGGAGCAGCGTGTGAACGTCGAAGTTCTCCAGAAGCTGACGGCGGACGGATGTGGCCGCGCCGGCTTCGGACAGCGTGTTGTCTGAGACGATGACGGCGGCTCTGCCCTTGTCCGCGAGCGCTGACATTATGTGCTGAAGAAAGTTGAGCTGCTTGTTACTCGTCGTTGCCACGAAGTCGCTGCGCTCGTAAACTAGTTGATCCGGATCACCTTTCGCGGCGTTGGTGAACGTCATGCTGCTTCGCCGGCCGAAAGGCGGGTTTGAGAGCACGAGGTCGAAAGTCTCGTCAGCCGGATAAACCAGTGCATCACCCGTTTGGATGTGGGTGGCGCTCTGGGATATTCCGCGAAGATAGAGATTCATGAGACAAAGCCGCGCCGTTGCGGGGACGATTTCGGACCCCGAATAGACTTTTGCCACCTGGCCTGGATGCTGCTTGGCGATCCGGCGATGCGCTTCGAGGAGGAAGCCGCCGGTCCCGCAAGCCGGGTCATTGATGCGGTCGTTGGGTTTGGGATCGAGGACCGCGACGATTGCGCGGACGAGGGCGCGAGGTGTGAAATACTGGCCGGCGCCGCTTTTCACGTCTTCGGCGTTCCGCTCAAGCAATCCCTCGTAGATCGCGCCTTTGATGTCGGCTGTCATGTCTGACCAACGCTCGGCGTCGATCAGCTGGATGAGGCGGCGCAGTTTAGCGGCGTCTTGGATGCGATTCTGGGCTCGAACGAAAATGCGACCAACAGAACCCGGCTCCTTAGCCAGCGCCTGCAAGGTCGCAAAATATTGTGTTTCCAAGTCGAGCCCGGAGCGGCCGACCAGATTGGACCAGCGGTATTGCCCGGGGAGGGTCGAGCGGGTGCCTGCGGCCGAAACCGCCTCTTTTTCCATCTTCAGGAAGAGGAGATAGGTCAGTTGCTCGACATAATCGCTGTAGCTAACGCCATCATCCTTGAGAAGGCTACAAAAAGTCCAAAGTCGTTGAATAATGGCTTTGATGTCCGCATCCGACATCATGTCCTGTTTAGAAGTCACGTTCAAAGATTTCCTGAACCCAAGGGAGATTTCTGTAAGTGCCCAGATAGAAGCGCGCAGCGGTGGAGAGCTCGGCCTTGCACCGACTTAGTTTGAGAATGTCCTTCTTGCGCAGGCGGCGGGTATTCTCATCGCCGACTGCAACGGCTCTTTCGCCCTCCTCGACAAGTTGTCGGATCTGGCGGGCGAGCGTTTTCCTCTCACGAACGATCGCGGTGTGGTTTAGATGGTAGAGATCGATGCTGGTCTCAGCGCGAAGATGATCCTCGTGCCCTTCATCATCGTTCGACGGCGCGGAGCGGCCATTTGGGTGAAAGGCAAGTAGCTTCGTATCGGCATCTACCAGAGGGTCGAGCAGCATAGGTCTGTCGTCCGCATCGTTTGCACAGAGCTGGCGGGGTGGTGGCTCAAGAATGGGGAAATAGTCCTGTTTGCCTCCTGTGACGCCTGTGACGACGTCTCGGCGCCGGCTATTGCAGAAGGTGCAGGAAAGGCGAAAATTGTGCCATTCGAAGGCAAGCCACCAATAGCCCGAATGCTCGGCAGCTTCGTGGACGCTGGCCTTTGGCCGGAAGTGATCGATCGGCATGTCGGAGCGTGCGGGCTTTTTTTCGCAGTACCAGCATTTACCATTGCTGGCTGACTTCAACGCCGCGCTCGCCGTCGCCCACACGTTGCCACGCTTTCCGATGGCTTTGTGAAGGCCTGTACGGTACGCCTGCTCGACCTCTCCGGCGGTCTTTCCCGCCGCTTGAGCGGCCTGCCGGGCTTTCTGCGCTTCCTGTTCAACGAACGCAACGGCCGCAGCGACAATGTCGTCCCAATCGGCTGGAAGCTCGTCCTCGACGTCGTCGGCGAGGATCCATCTCATTTCGATGCGGCCTCTTCGGCTTCGATCTCTGCCAGGATTTCGTCGGTTTCGCGAGCGAGGGATTCGAGATCCGACTTATCACGGAACTCCGCCCCCATTAGCTCGGCTAGGCGCGAGCGCCGCTGCACGCCCTGCAGAAACGAGCGATAATAGGGGTCGGACACGGCGGTGGCGAACCCCAACTGATCGATCGCCGCGGTTACCTCTTCCAGTTCCTTTGCTTCTCCCTCGTCGAGCGCCCCCTCTTTGCCCGCAAGTCTCGCCTGCACGCGCAAAAGATCCATGGTCGGACGATCGAGGTCCGACCCGAAACCGAACATTTCGCTCGTGAGGATGCCGGTGAAGCCCAGGCCACGCGGATTTTCGCTGGCCGTCTCCCACTCGCAGCGTCCTGTCGAGCGATTGCGCTTGAGCAAGTGGATCTGCTCACGATCAAGCGCGACGATGACGAGCGGGTCGTGGGTCGACATGAGAATCTGGCTGCTCCTCTCCTCTTCTGATGGCTCGCCGTCGCCCATGACACGGCTGAGCAGGTCGAGATAGTCGACCGCCCAGTGTGGATTAAGGTGGGTGTCGGGCTCATCGAGTAGGACGAGCGAGTCGTGGGCCTTGGTGAATCGCAAGAGACCTAGGACCGTCAGAAGCTGCTGCTCGCCCTCACTCATTTCGCGGAAGGTGATGGGAACATGAGTTCCGTCCTCGCCGGCCACCTTGACGCTCACCTTCACCTCTCGCACCATTCGAGAAAAATCCGTGCTTTCGAGAGCGAGGAAGAAGCTTCGGGCATCGGGATACTCGGCCGCAAGGAGACGCAGGCTGTCGAGATCCGGTATGAGGAAATGCAGCTGCTCTTCCTGCGTGCGACGATAGCCTTCGTCAACAGACTGCACGACCTTCACCGGCGCAACGGAAATACGGCGCAGACGCTCGAGGAAGTGCCGGACTATGCCGGTTGCGCCCCAGAAAGTCGTTTCATCCTCTCCCGGCCGGGCCCAATCCGGCTTTTTGATCACGAAAACGGCTGATCGAAATCCGATGATGCGTAGGCGCTCCCGCAGGAAGCGACCGATCGCGTCGTCCTCTTTGTAGAAGAAGCCGAGCATCACATATTTAGCGTGGTGGGTATGTGCGCAGAAGAACCGCCGTTTTTCGAGAAGGCGGACCATCGTTTCGGGACTGTCGGACGGGCTGTTGACCAGACGAAAATAATGCTCGCGGTCGAGCGGCAGAAAGTGCTCGGCAAGCCGGTTGGTCGGGCCGGAGTAATAGCCGAAAACAAAACGAGGCAGCGGGAGCTCATCGCGCGTGATGCGACCAAGACGACCGTCCTCGTCACCAGCGGCCGATGCCTTGGTCTTCAGGCTTCTGCGACCGTTGGGAGTCCATTCGACTTCCACGGTCCGGCCGCCGCATTGATAACGGATATTATAACCGAAGGGTGTAGCGGGTAGCTTACCCTTAGACATGAACAGATCACGAAAAATGATCACGAGTGCTTCGAAGAGATTGGACTTGCCGGTGCCATTCCAGCCCAACACGACATCGATCGCAAAATCGGGCTGGAACTGAACGTCATAGTTCCGCAGGTTTTTGAATTCGTCGATCCATAGGCTGACCAGGCGAAATTTGCTGCCCGGCACATGCTCTTCCTCCACGGCCTCGATTGACGCGCGGGTGACGGTCTGACGGAATTTCTGACCGGCCGACTTGAACTGTTTGAGAAGGGTCTCATCGGACAGCAGGTCATCGTAAAGTTGTACGACGTCGTCAAAATCGTGGCGAGTGCCGTCCAGTAGCGACGGCTCGGTGAGATTGCGGCTTTGCTCCAGAAGGGATTCGCGCAGCGACATAGATGGCGGGATGGCTTCAGGCATTTCGGATCTCCTGCGCGCGCGCGCGGACTGCGCGTCTGCACGACGCCATTCGATTTCGTCAGATAAGGCGTTGAGTAGGTTGGAAGCATCTCCATCCTGGGAACGCTGATCGGTGATCTGCCCGGAAGCGGCTTTGATCAGGATGCTTAGACGCAGATCTGCGGTCCGGGCGGCAGCGGCGCGTGCGGCGGCTTCCGTCGCCGCCGCTTTCGCCAGGCTCTGGTCAAGCATTCTGACAATCTCGACTTGTTCAGCGAGCGGTGGGACCGGAATGACAAATGAGCCGAGCTGCCGGGTCGAAAGGTGCTGGATGACGGTGCCGGTGGCGAGGCCATCGACGAACCGTCGGAAATGGGGGGAACGAAAAACATAGTGAAGATAAGCTGGGTTGATCCCAGGTGCGCTCAGGCGGGCAAGCCGTTGGTTGAGCAACGACCGGTCGTTCGGCCCGGTCAGGCAAGTCCGGCCAAGAAAGTCATCCGCGAGTGATTGTGCCGTGAGGTTCATAATGACCTCATGGGGCTGGATAACCAGATCCGGATAAACGTCGAGGTAAGCGGGTGGCAGGTATCTCGTGTTGGCCTCGGACCAGATTATTGAGCCATCGGGGGCGAGATTACCCGGTCTCATCAGCCGTGCACCGCTGGATCCATACTCGTTGCTCGGAAACGATCGGCCGTTCTGCGCATGCCCTATGTCGCGCCAGAGGAGCGCCAACCATGAAGGAGGCAGGTCTAAGGATCGCAGTGCTCCGTCAGCACGAAAGTTGTTTGATGCGGTGTCAGCATCCGCCGCTTCATCGTTCGACGGAATGGGATCGGCCATGCTGGCCAAGCGCGCGACGGCTTCATCGGGCTTTGCAGGATTTTGTTTGCGCCATTGAGCGGTGAGTTGGCCGAAGACGGCTTCCTCCAATATGGCTCGCCGGTAAGACGGGAGATTGGAGGCGGCGCGAAGGACCCGTTCGTCAACCTCGTCGACCTGGTCCATCAGGGCTTTGGCCTGCTCGGCGATGCGGGTCTGCTCCGGACGGGGCGGCAGCAGGAGTTTGAATGGCCCGATTTGCTGCAACCGCACGCGAGGGTAAAGGCTTTCGCCAACCTGGCTCGAGGCAAAAGCGACGAAATCTGGAGACCTCAGGCGGAGAGCGAGGAAGTCGGGATCAACGCCGTCGAGCTGACGAAAGACTTCAAATTCGGTAGAACAGATGCCGGCACGATCTGCCCTCCAAACCTTGTTCAGGTTGGGGCGCAACCGGCCGTAGAGGACGTCGCCCTCCTGGAACTGGAGCTTGCTGCTACGCACATCTCCGGATCGTCCAAAGCCGAGGAGACGGCCGGTCCCGCGTTCGATATGCTCAAGACCAACGTACGGAAGATCTGCTGCGGCGGCAGGTTCGACCCCGTGACGAACACTTAGTGTGATGCGCTCTAGGGTCGTGCAGACCCAGCCGCCGGGAGTTTCAGCGGAGACCATCGCTACCCAACGCTACCCACAAATCGCTTGGCGACGCGAGCGAACAAACCATTTTCTCAACCCCCCGTTGCCTTACCCCTCAGCCCACTCCCTGTCCTAGGCAGTGTCCTGAGCGCTTGCAAGGCGACCCAGTGCAGGATGAACCACTACCATCCTGCAACCTCAAGCGCATCCCCCATGGGACCGCGACTGAGGCTCGAGCGCGCAACTGCGGGACATAGCCAACGACCCTACCTTAGTGCAAAAACGACGTCCGCTTTCAAGCGACGCTGTTGCCTTGCCTAATGACCGATGGGGCGCAAAGCTGCCGTCCACACTCGATGCCTCCCAAAGTATCCTAAAACCGAGTCTACTGTCCTACGTTGTCCATAAGCGCCCGCAATTCGGGCGGAGGCGCGACCCAGAAAGTTCGAAAAGCTTCCAAGAACCCCAGGCAAACTGACGCCGCGGCAGACAAGGAGGTTCAAAGATAGCCCGGCGAACATCCGCATTAAGTCGGTCAAAATCGGCGACAGAAGAGCGTCCGAAAGAGGGCTCGGCGGCTCATTCGTGCGAACGAAAAAAGAAGAGAAGCAGAACTTTCGTGTGCGGCTTCGCGCGAGCGTCGGAAGCCGCGCATGGCCATGAAGAGCCGGCACGGCTCACTGCATCGAGCCGTCCCAAATGACATAGAAGGCGGCAATCTACACCCCACCTTTCCAGCGCAACAGCCGCATGGCGTTGGCTGTCACCAGGACCGTCGCGCCTGTGTCGGCGAGAATGGCGGGCCACAGGCCGGTGATGCCGACTACGGTCGTCACCAGGAACACCGCCTTCAGCCCCAACGCCATGGTGATGTTCTGCTTGATGTTGGCCATGGTCGCCTGAGACAGTTTTATCATCGCCGCGACATCGCCGACGCGGCCATGCAGCACCGCCGCATCTGCCGTCTCCAGGGCGACATCGGTGCCGCCGCCCATGGCAATGCCGATGTCGGCCGCGGCGAGCGCCGGCGCATCGTTGATGCCGTCGCCGACCTTAGCGACCGTCAGCCCCTGCCCTTTCAACTCGCCGACAATGCGCTGCTTGTCTTCGGGCAGCAGTTCCGAGCGCACCTCGATATCGAGGTGCTTGCCGATTGCTGCCGCCGTGCGCTGGTTGTCGCCAGTCAGCATGACAGTCCTGATGCTAACATCGGTCAGCGCCTTGAGGCCGGCCTGCGCGTCCGGCCGAGGCTCGTCGCGCATGGCGATGAAACCGGCCAGCACATCGTTGATCAGCAGCACCGACACCGACTTGTTCTGGTCGTTGAGTTCGGCGATGCAGGCCGCCTGCTCGGCCGGCAGCGCGACCTTCTCGCCTCCAGCGATCGGCGAGCCCAGGAAGACGTTCTTACCGCCAATGCGACCGACGACGCCCTTGCCGCCGAGCGCCTTGGCCTCCGCCGCCGGCAGCACCGGCACGCGATCGGCCTTGGCCTTTCGCAGGATAGCCAGGGCAAGCGGATGGCTCGATCCGGTTTCGAGTGCAGCGGCCAGCGACAGCACCTCTTTTTCGCTGATCTCGATGGCCACGACATCCGTCACCACGGGCTTGCCTTCAGTCAGCGTCCCGGTCTTGTCCAAAGCCACGGCGGTGATCTTGCCCAAGCCTTCCATCACCGCGCCGCCTTTCATTAAAAGACCACGCCTGGCGCCGGCCGAGAGCGAGGCGGCGATTGCCGCCGGCACCGATATGACGAGCGCGCAGGGGCAGCCGACGAGCAGCAGCGCCAGGCCTTTGTAGACCCATTCGTTCCAGTCGCCGCCGAAGGCCAGCGGCGGGACGACGGCCACCAGAGCCCCCACGGCGACGACGGCGGGCGTATACCAGCGTGAGAAACGGTCGATGAAGCGTTCCGTCGGCGCCTTGCTTTCCTGGGCCTCCTCGACCAGCTTGACGATGCGGGCGATGGTGTTGTCGGACGCCGCAGCCGTGACGGTGATGCGCAACACGCCATCGCCATTGATGGTGCCGGCGAACACGTCCGCGTCGACGCCCTTGCGCATCGGCACGCTTTCCCCCGACACCGGCGATTCATCGATGGCGCTTTCCCCCTCGATGATCTTGCCGTCGGCTGGAATGCGATCGCCCGGCCGCACCAGAATGACGGCGCCAAACTTCGCGCGTGGCGCCATTCTCCTCCAGGAATGCCGTCTTGGGCACCAGCGTGGTCAGCGCCTGGATGCTGGAGCGCGCCTTGCCGGCGGCCACGCCTTCCAGCAACTCGCCGACGAGGAACAGGAAGACCACGGTGGCGGCTTCCTCGCCGGCACCGATGATGACGGCGCCGATCGCGGCGATGGTCATCAGCGTTTCGATGGTGAAGGGAATGCCGGCGAGCGCGGCCATCACAGCTCGCCGTGCAATCGGCACCAGTCCGATCAGCATGGCGGCAATGAAAAGCTCGACGCCGGTGGCCGGCCAGACATAGTGAATCGCAAAAGCTGCGGCCAATGCGGCGCCGCTGGCGATGCTCAGCCGGCCTTTGGCGCTGTTCCACCACGGCCCCGTGGCCGGCGTGCGGTCGTGGCCATGCAAGCCCTCCACGTCGTCGTGGTCATCATTGGCTGTGCCGGCATGGTCGCGGCCAGCATGGTCGTAGCCAGCGTGATCATGGCCGCCTTTGGTGCCGTGCCCGGCCGGCTTGGCATTCCGTCTGGTTTCGCTCCTGAGCTGAGCCACAGAATAGCCGAGGCCCGTCACCTTCTTTTCGATCGCGGCGAGGTCGCTTTCAGCAGTGTGCCTGACGGTCATGGTGCCGGCAGTGACCGAGACGTTCACATCCTGGACGCCATGCATGCGCCGCAGCGCGCTATCGACTTTCGTCGCGCAGCCGGCACAATCCATGCCTTCGACGCGATAAGGGGTTTGTGCGGCGGTTGCAGCCATCGCCTCACTCCTTAGAACCATTCCAGCGGCAGGCTACATTCTCTAGCGACTAGAGGAGCAAGCGAAAAAATCATGCGTAGTGGCCCGATTGGCGAAGCGGCACGACAGAGCGGCGTGAAAATGCCGACCATCCGCTACTATGAGCAGATCGGCCTGCTGCCCGCGCCGAACCGCAAAGAAGGCAATCAACGGCACTATGAAACCAGCGATTTGCGCCGGCTGGCGTTTATTCGCCATTCACGCGAGTTGGGGTTCGGCATCGAGGCCATCCGCACCCTGCTGACGTTGCAGGATAATCCCAGCCAACCTTGCGCCACGGCCGACACCATAGCCCAGGCGCGGCTGGCCGACGTCGTTCAGCGGATACGCAGCCTCACGGCATTGAAGGCCGAACTGGAACTCATGGTCGAAGGCTGCCGGCACGGGAAGGTCGGCGAATGCCGGGTGATTGAGGTGCTGGCCGATCACAGCCAATGCGAACACGCCCGGCCCTGACTGGACCCGATCTCGAACGATCTAATCATTCGTGAGCCGGCCTTTCCGCCACCATCCAGGTCATGAGGCGCGACTGCACGGCGAGGTGATGATTTTGACCACGGCTAAGCCACGAGCTGAAGTGCGGCTTGCACTCCGGCAATTGTCCGGTAGCGGCGGCCCTCTATTCCTTTGCATCGGCGCGTCACAAGGACGTGATTTGCTTTGCCCATGGAACAAACCAGATGGGCCAGACCGAAGGTGATTTTGAGAAAGGCGGAGCGGCACCGCCGATGCGTTGGCCGTATCGCTTCGGCCATGAACATTGCCGACACTTGAAGACAAAAACACGCTGGGACCGCAACCGTTGCCCTCAAATTCTCAGCGAAATGCAGACGGACCCGTTTCAGTCGGACTTGGTGCGCTCAGGCTTTGCCCAGCGCGATCCTGGATTCATAGACCTTTTTTGCTCAAAACTTCGCACCTGTCGCTACGCGATTAAGGTGGCAATAAATCTGTGCTGCGGTTTACCTGCGGTCATCCAGAATGTTCAGGGCGTAACGTGTGTGTCGCCGTTCGCCAGTTCTTATCATCGCGCCCTTGGAAACGAGGTCTTGCAGATCTCTTGTCGCCGTCGCGCGCGATGCTTGAGTGATGGCGATATAATTCTCGGCGCTGAGCCCTCCTTTGAAGCCGTCGATGCCTTCGCGGAACATTCGGGCGATGACCTTTTCCTGCCGCTCGTTGAACTGGTTTCGGTAGCGTTCGTAAAACTTGGCCTTGGCGACGGAGAATTCGACACGGGCAAGCGTTACACGCTGCGCCTCAAGGATCGTGTTGGCAAAGTAGAGCAGCCAATGTGTTACCGCGTTGCTCTTATTGCTGGCCTGCAGGTTGTCATAATAGGCCTTGCGATGGCGTTCGATCGTGTATGCCAAAGCGATGAGACTTGGCTCACCCAGGCTTTGAGCAAGCGTCTTTTCGCAAAGGGCACGCCCGATGCGGCCGTTGCCATCCTCAAATGGGTGGATGCTCTCGAAATAAAGGTGCGCGATACCGGCTCGGGTCAACGCCGGGAGCGGCGTCTTACCTTTAGGCGCGGTATCGTTGAACCAAGCGGTGAAAGCATCCATTTCGGCTTTTACCCACGCTGAGGGAGGTGCCTCGAAATGCACTTTGGGCTTATCCAGCCGATTGGAAACGATCTGCATAGCATCGGCATGCTGGCGATAGTTGCCGATGGTCTCGATACGCCGTTCACCCGACATCACCATCTTGTGCCAGGCGAAGAGCGTGCGATGCGAGAGGGTATCGGAAAAATGCAAATACAAATCGACCATCATTTCAGCGATGCCGCGCTCGGCAGGTGGAATGCGCCTGGTCTCGCCGCCCAGCCCAAGTTGCTGGCGCAGGGATGATTGCAGACTCTCGCGGTTGAGGTACTCGCCTTCAATCGCTGACGTCTTCAAGGCCTCTTCGCTGATAAGGTCGACGCGGATCTGGTCGCGATCGTCGGCGCCGACATGACGAAAGACACCCAGGAACTCGCCCGATCGCAACAGGAACTCGCTTTCCAGCGGTTCCAATGCCGTCTTGTCGTAGGTAAAACATGGCCAGTCAGCCTGCTCCCAATTCCATGCCATGAGTTATAGCGCACCTTTTTATAACTCATGGTGGCACGAATTCTGAGCTATAGCAATCCTCTCTATGCCTCAGAAACCGGGGTTTTGCCCTGGTACGCACAAGTTCGCCCTGTCTCGCGAAACGAAATCAAGGCGATTTCTTAATCGGCAGGCCGGTCGCTCCAACTATCTAGGGCCTCCACAAGCGTGCGAGCCCTCCACCACACACCAAGCACAATGTCGGCACATGCGCGGGACCGGTGCGCCGGAGAAATTCAACTCGGAACGCGGAACGCGCATTCACGTCAGGTAACTCGAGCCATGATTTCAGATTGGATCGTCCTTGCGGTGTATAGCGAAGCGTCTAAGGACAGATTCCCAAACGCAAGTTGGCAAAGTAGATAATTAGCACCGGCCTCTTCGAGCTGATCAAGAAGAACTTGTCGCGCGGAAGATGCCGTTCCCACCACGCACAACTCGCTCTCGATTGCTGCATCCAAGCTCAGCGGCAGATTGGGGGGTGTCTGGAGCGCATTGAGATCGTAGAGGAACCTGAAGCTCTTGAGCCATCGATCGTAAGCGGGTGCCGCAAGCGCATATGCATCTGCTTCAGATCGCGCGATCACGACCATGCGGAGCATCCCAAGAAATGGATGTCGCTCGTCCCCGTCGGCACTGCGCTCCCGGCAGGCTCGGAATGCATCCGTTATTCTGCGAACCGAAGAGGCAGGTCCCAGGCACGCGATGTTGGCACCACTTGCAGCGGCCCAGCTGGCCGACTCGGGTCTATTGGTGGCGATCCATGTCGGTGGATGGGGGCGCTGATGCGATCTCAGCGTCAAAGGGACGTCATTCAACTCAAAATGGCGGCCGCGATAGGACAGCGTGTCGCCCTTCATCGCCTTGATGAGGATTTCGCTGGCTTCCGCATAGTGACCTGGCGCCGCCTCCGCAGCAATCCCGAAGTAACCCAGTTCGACTGGGAGAGAGCCGCGCCCTATACCCAGTTCGACTCTGCCACCACTCAATTGGTCTAGCATGCAGATCTCCTCGAACGCACGCAGCGGATGATAAAGGGCAAGGAGCATTACCATCGGGCCGACGCGAAGGTGCCGGGTGCGTTGGACGACGCTGGATAAGAACAGATTCGGCGATGGCCCCATCCCGTGCGGAGTGCAGTGGTGCTCTGCCAGATGATATGCGTAGAAGCCAAGCTCGTCGCACGCCTCTGCCAAACTCAGGCGATCGGCGTATTGCCGCGCAATCTCGCAGCCGTCCTCGTCCAGATGGTCGAATATGCCGAAGGTTAGGCCGCCGGGGAAGGCATTCTTCACGAATTTCTCCAACTCTTTGCAACAGTTCGTGGCTCGCAATGGTGCAAGCAAATTCAAATTAATGGTGCGCTGAAATCGCCGGGGAACTACCGACTGGCTAAGGCAGAAGCAGCGGCCGCTGACGGACGGCACAACGGGATCGTTTCCTTCGCCCTTGCAGCTATCTCTGTGGCGACCTCGAGAAATTCATCCATCTCGGCTTTTGTACCAATGCTGACACGGATGTAATTTTCCAGCCCTGCATCCTCAAAGAAGGCAACGAGTATCTTTTGCCTTTCCAAGGCTGCTTGCCACCATGAGCCTTCCTGCCCCGCTGGCACACGCGCTAGCAGGAAATTTGCGTGAGAAGGTATTACGGAAAATCCGAGTTTCGACAGTGCCACCGTCACTCGCTGTCTTTCATGCTTGATGTGCCTATGGTTCTCGGCATAGGCGCCGCGGTGCCCAAGCACACTGATGCCAACAGCCTGACCGATCACATTCATGTTGAAGACGTTCTGGAGCTCCCGCAGCCTGCCAATGACTTCAGGGTGGCCAAGTCCGAAACCGACGCGAACGCCGGCGGTGGCATAGCTTTTCGAGAATGTTCTCAAGATCAGGAGGTTTGGATAACGATTGAGGAGATGCAGACCATTGTCCGGTGCAAAATCGACATACGCCTCATCCAACACAATCAGGCGGTCTGATTGTGAGACCAGGCGTTCGACATCGGCCACAGGAACGAACGTTCCGGTGGGATTGTTTGGGTTAGCCAGCAGAATGAACTTGGCATCTTTTGCTGGTCCCAAGAGCAAGTCGTCGACGGGCAAGGAATGATCCGCGCCCCATCCGATTTCGATGAATTGGGCACCCTGCAAACGGGCAAGTTTTCGGTTGAACGAAAAACCGGGCGACAACATCGCCATTCTGTCTCCTGGAACCAGAAAAGCTCTGTAGATAAGCCCGAGCAGTTCAGACGATCCGTTTCCGGCGATCACCTGATCCTTCGAGACGCCGTAGGCTTCCGACGCTGCTTGCCTCAAGCTGGCGTTGTCGTCTTCTGGATATAGATATTGCTGTCCGAGAGCGGCCATCGCACTTCGCATTATGGCTTCCGGCAACGGAAACGGGTTCTCGTTCGTGTTTAGCTTGACGCAACAAGGATCCGACGCCGGTTTGTCGGACAGCAGAACATCCAACTGTCTCGCGACTTGCGAGAGGGAAGAAAGCACAGTTTGCAGTTTTGCATCAGACATCAATTTTTCTCCGTTTCTGTTTCCGTGTGTCGGGCACGAGTTGGGATTGAGACATAGGCTGGACCACCGAAAGCGCCGCCGTCAGACCGCTCGTGGGGACTACCGTGGGGGCAGCGCGGCCTATGGGATCGGATCGGAATTGGACGAGCACCGCATCACTCGTCTCAAGGCGCCAAGGCACGAATGCTTTATTGTCCCAGCTGCTCGGCTCGGTGATTTGTTCAAAGACGCTTGATCTCGATGCCGTATTTCCTCAACACGTAGCCAATCTGGCGCGGCGTCAGTCCGAGCAGGCGTGCCGCCTTCGCCTGGACCCAGCCACATCTCTCCATCGCCTGGATGACACGTTCGGCATCGGCCATTCTCGCGGAGTGGACGACCCCAGCTGCGTTCAGCGGCGGCTGCCCTAGGGTGTCTGATGGGGCTGCGACGGAGGCAGAACTAACCCTAGCAGCCGGCGGTACAGCCCGACCCAGTGGCAGCGGCCCGAACGGCGAAGGTTGCAGCGCGACTTTGCCAAGCTTGCAATTATGCAGCGCCTCGGCGAAGCATTTGCCCTGGCAGCATGCAAAGTCTTCTTTCCCGATTGATGGCCCCGCGGCCAGAACCGCGGTCCGATACACGCAATTTTCCAGTTCGCGAATGTTGCCGGGAAAGTCACAGTTTATCAGCACTTCGATTGCGCTCGGATCGAACGTCAACATAAGGCCGTTCTCATCGTTGAAATTCTTGAGAAACTCAGCTGCAAGGAGCGGAATATCGCTGCGCCTTTCGCGTAACGCCGGCACCAGCAAGGGAACAACACTGATGCGGTAGTAGAGGTCGGCACGGAACTCGTTTCTGGCAACTGCCTCTTCCAGGTTCTTGTTGGTGGCGGCGATGATGCGGACGTCGACTTTGATGGTCTGGTTGCCCCCGACGCGCTCAAACTCCTGCTCCTGCAGCACGCGCAACAGCTTTGCCTGGAACGAGGCCGAAATCTCGCCGATCTCGTCCAGGAACAATGTCCCCTTGTCGGCGAGCTCAAATCGCCCCTTGCGCGAGTTGAAAGCGCTCGTGAATGCTCCCTTCTCATGGCCGAACAATTCGGATTCCAGCACAGTCTCGGGCAGCGCCGCGCAATTGAGCTTGATGAAGGGCCGCTTGGCGCGCGGGGACAATTCGTGGATGGCCTTGGCGACCAGCTCCTTCCCGGTACCGGATTCGCCTCGCAACAGAACCGCAATCTTGGCCTTGGCGACGAGCGCAACTTTCTCAAGTAGGCCGCGCAACGCCAAACTGTTGCCAATCATCCCCTCCACGTGAGTTCTGTTAGGCTGCGGGGCCAGGCGCTTCTGCTTCGGCACCAAGTCCTGCCTTGCCAGCGGTTGCTCGCGGCCGCCCTCGAAAGAGCGATGCGACTTCACTGTCTGCCCTACCAAGTTGGCGATTAGCGGGAGCAGACATAGGCCGTAATCGAGCCAAACTCTTGAACCATGGCCCAGTGCGTGGTCGACGGTCAGCGTGCCGACCACATTTGCATCGACGCGAATGGGAACGCCGATGAAGGACACTGGTATGTAGTCGGAAGCCCCGAGCACGTCCCTGTCGGCGGCGGTGAAAGCCGAATGAACCGCGATGTTCTCGGTGACCAGCGGCTTATCCGTCGCCAAAACCTGGTCGATTGCATTCCGCGGCAGGTACGTCCGGCAGCGCTCACTGCAGCTCTCGGTCCGGTCGGCGCCTGCGATGATTTCCAGTTCGCCATCAGAGTCGACAAGTGAGATGATGCCGTGCCGCATCTGAAGGAACGATCGCAGCAGATCTACGACCTTGGCCAGCCTGACCTCGAGCGCGGAGGAGGCGGTGAGTGCCTTCGAAATTTCGTGGATGCCCGCAAGCGCGCTCGCGCGCGAGGGCAGAATCGCGGGTTCCCAGTCATCCCTTTTGGAGTCGTGGAGTGATGTGCAGCTTGACGAAGTCTCCTCAGCATCGTCTTCAGCTTGGCGACCATTGTTCTGATCTGACATGTCATCCTCGATCTTGGGCCGCGACAGCAACGCCGCGCCACCTGGATCTGCGATGTCCCCCGGCGTAGACGCATCAGATCGCATCAGGGTCCGAGCCATCGATGGCCGGCATCAACAAGCATGTCTTCGCCCCACGAGCCGCCGCATGATTGGCGAACTTGCTCGCGCGTGGGTGCCGCTTGCCGGAACGCTTGACGTTGATGCGGGTAGTCGTGATGTGTCGGCGGCAGTGCGCCAGAGTTCCGCAGGTGACGTACTGCCTTGCATAGGATCAAGAGTGGGTCACGGTTTCGGGCGTCCGTCAGGCGCTGACGAGGGGCAAGCACGAAAGAGGCCGGAGGCAAGGCTTGATGCATGGCTTGGCTATCCTTACTGAACTGAGGCGCGGTTCAGGCTCTGGGGCGCAACCACACGTTGCCCTACAGAGCGGGATGAGGATGGGCTAGTCAACCGAGCTTTTCTCGCATTTATGAAAGGAAAGCAGGCGGACATGATAGAATTCCATCAGATTTGCCGACAGATCCACGTCGACGGCAAAGCTACCCGGCGTGTTCACGGATGCCCGGCACGCTGAGCCCGCCGAGGTCGACGCTTGTTGTCGGCATTAGGGCGGCTGCGGCGGACAGTACGGCCCGAAGTGTCGTCGAACGGCTAAAAGTGTTCGCGCTACGAAGCATCTTCTGACTCGCACCGATGCGCCAGGTCGGGTGAACCATTCGGTCTTGTCGACGACCGTCGAGAGGCCAGGGCAGCAGCGGGAGAGCAGTAAGAGTCCGGTCGTGTAGGGAGTCCTCCACTTCCGCGCCCGGACAGGTCGCAAATACGACCAAGAAGCGAACAGGCACGGGGGATACCGGATACCGACTGGTGGGCTTACAGCCATGGGTGCAAAGCTGGGCGTAAGTGCGGGATTTCGCCCGAGATGACGGCAACAGTGCGAAAACCCGCACAACCCGCCCTTGCTGAGGCTGCCTCCCAAGCGGAGGGATACACATATTTGGGCGCGGGCCTCCACTTGGCACAAAACTTGCGGCCACATGCCAGCAGCGCGTGACCGGAGCGCCGCGATGGGAGAAGCGCGGGAAGGGAGGAGGGCCCAGCCCCCGATCCGGTCAGGGAGAGAAAAGCTGTTGGTTTCACCAATCCGAAGCGCGGGTCCAGCGACCCGCAAGGCCTTCTACGCTCAACTCTATATTCAGGTGCTTACCGCCATCGCGCTGGGTGTCGCAGTTGGGTATTTCTACCCGGACGTCGGCGAGAGCCTGAAACCGCTTGGGGATGCCTTCATCAAGCTCGTCAAGATGATCATCGCGCCGGTGATCTTTCTAACCGTGACGACCGGCATTGCCGGCATGAATGACCTCAAGAAGGTCGGCCGGGTCGCCGGCAAGGCAATGATCTATTTCCTCACCTTCTCGAGTCTCGCATTGATTGTCGGTCTCATTGTCGCAAATGTCGTTCAGCCAGGTGCCGGACTGAACATCGATCCGGCCTCGCTCGATGCCCAGGCCGTGAAGGGCTATGCCGCCAAGGTCCATGACCAGTCGGTGACCGGCTTCCTGATGAACATTATTCCCTCAACGATCGTTAGTGCCTTCGCGGACGGCGACATCCTGCAGGTCCTGTTCTTCTCGGTTCTGTTCGGAATCGCTCTCGCGATGGTCGGCGACACGGGCAAGCCTGTGCTTTCTTTGCTTCAGGCGCTCCTCGCGCCGGTGTTCAAGCTGGTCGGCATTCTGATGCGGGCTGCGCCTGTCGGCGCTTTTGGCGCCATGGCCTTCACCATCGGCAAATTCGGCATCGGTTCGGTGGCCAACCTCGCCATGCTGGTCGCGACGTTCTATTTCACCGCCTTCCTCTTCGTCTTCGGGGTTCTTGGCGCCGTCTGCCGATATAACGGCTTCTCGATTTTCTCTCTCATACGCTACATAAAGGAAGAGCTGCTGCTGGTCCTGGCAACGTCCTCCTCGGAGGCCGCGCTGCCTTCGCTGATGGAGAAGATGGAGAAGGCCGGCGCCAAGCGTTCCGTCGTGGGTCTCGTCATCCCCACTGGATATTCCTTCAATCTGGACGGCACCAATATCTACATGACGCTCGCCGCCCTCTTCCTGGCCCAGGCGACGAACACGCACTTGTCGGTTTATGACCAGATCCTCCTATTGCTCGTCGCGATGCTTTCCTCGAAGGGTGCCGCAGGTATAACTGGCGCCGGCTTCATCACCTTGGCCGCTACGCTCTCCGTAATACCAAGCGTTCCCGTTGCTGGGATGGCTCTGATCCTGGGCGTGGACCGCTTCATGTCCGAATGCCGAGCGCTGACGAACGTGGTCGGCAACGCGGTGGCCTCGCTGGTTGTCGCCCGCTGGGAAGGCGAACTGGACGAAACGCGCATGAAATCCGCCTTCAGGGGTTGCTCGAGAGATTAAGCGCCCCTCGCCCCGGCAAGATTGCTGCAGCGCGACCAGCCAACGCGCCGGGCTCATCAGCACCAAACAATCGGCTCGCTGGGTCTACACAGCGCTTCGCGGGGCCACAGATCAGAAGCACCAAACGGTGAGGACAAGAAACATGAACGCCCTAAAAAAACGGACCCTAGACCGAGACGCGCCCAGGTGCGTCCAGAGCGCTGTTCACTGTATGGGCCGTCGATCGGCGAGGATGCCGAAATGTTCAGGTTGCCGCCGCAATTCATCGCCGGGATGCACGTGATGACGGAGAGCCAGGCGATCAAAATTGGAGCAACGGCAAAGCGCCCTACAATTGCCGATCTCGCCCGCGAAGCCGGGGTGAGCGTGGCAACGGTCGATCGGGTCCTGAACGCTCGCCTTCCGGTGCGGGAGGAGACCGTGCGGCGCGTTCACCACGCGGCCCAAGCGATCGGCTATCATAATGCGGGACTTATCAAACAGCGCATGCGACAGGACCTGCCGCGCTACCGGCTAGGCTTCATCTTGAGAAAACCGGCCCAGCATTTCTACCGGGAGTTCGCGCGCGAGGTCGAGGCGTCTGTCAGTTCGGCCCACTGTTTCCACGGCATTCCGCTCATCGAATTCGCACCGTCACATTTGCCTGGGGATCTGACGGCACTGCTTAAGGATCTTGGTAGCCGATGCCACGCGATCGCCATGGTGGCGCCAGATCACCCAAAGATCACCGCAGCAGTCGAGGAGCTCAAGGCGAAGGGCATCCCGGTCTTTTCGCTGCTTTCTGACTTCGCCGCGGGCGTGCGCGAGGGTTACATAGGTCTCAACAACCGCAGCGTCGGTCGCACGGCAGCCTGGATGTTCTCCAAGGTCGCTAAACGGTCCGGCAAGGTGGCCGTGTTCGTCGGCAGCCACCGTTTCCACGGTCATGAGCTGCGGGAAAGCGGGTTTCGCTCCTATTTCCGTGAGAACGAGCCAGCATTCGAGGTGCTGGATACGCTCGTCAATCTTGAGAAGCGACAGATCACCTACGAGGCGCTGCTGGATCTTATGCACCGGGAACCTGAGCTCGTCGGCTTCTACATGGCAGGCGGTGGTATGGAGGGGGCTATCTCCGCGCTCCGGGAAGAGGACAAAGGCCAGGATCTCGTCGCGATCGTGAATGAAATCACGCCGGAGTCGCGGTCGGCCCTCGCGAACGACATCATTACGATGGCGGTGGCGACGCCGCTGCGCCGACTTTGCCAGGAGCTGACGTTGCTGATGGATCGCGCTATCAAGACCGGCACTGCGGAGACGCCGGGGCAGACATTTCTCCCGTTTGACATCTATCTGCCGGAAAACATCTGAAATGATGCGATCTATCGCCATGGCCGACATTCCTTTCATAATTGCCGCGCACTCCACTCGGGACGGTATGCGCATTTCAAATGAAGTGTAGGCTCTGCTCATTCAGATCGAGGGCAAAGCCGTGCTGGGGGATCGCCTCCATTCAATCACGTTAGTGAAGCTAAGCATGGCATTGCCTACTTGCTCTCAGGTGCTCATAGGAACCGGTCTGTTCAGGTGTGTGCGTCGCCAGCAGGGCTTGCTCGGGCGGTCGGATGCATATAGCTCGGCTACAGAAGAGGCGGCCAGACCTTCATTCGTCGTCTTCCGCGACTTCCTGCATAATTCGTGTTCAACAAGGAACGACCTATGAGGCGGCAGCCCCGAGCTTTCACGGTGGAGATCAAACAGAAGCGCAGCTCTCAAAAACGGAGTGGTTCGATCTGGAGCGGTGTCGATCTTACCGCAGCAATGGCCGAGACAACAAGGGAACTCGAGGAGATGGAGTTGCCAAATGGTCCCCCTGTTGACTCAAGTGTTGTAGCGCTTGATGCTGAACACATTCAGAAACCGCGAGCGGAGTATCTCATGGCAAATTCCCTGGACCCAGAACCAGTAACAACCACAACGCAACCGGCAGCCAAAGTAGAGAGGCCTCAAAAGAAGAATGCCCAACGGTCGCCGAAAGCGAAGGCGGAGCCCAGGCCTGCTCGGAAGAATGCGCCCGATGCGGCGTCTCAGGCGGAGCAAGCAGCGGCCGTGCGGACCGGGCGTAAGATCTACTCTGAAAAGGAGCGGGCCCAGATGCTCGCCCTGATCCAGAAGTCTATCAGTGGCGGCGCCACTCACAAGAGCGCCGTAAAGCAGGCCGGTATCTCGGAACAGACCTACTATCAATGGAAGAAAGCTGCACTGCCTGCATCGGTTGGTGACGATCTGAAGGACCTCGTCGCTCTTGAGGATGAAAACAAACGACTGAAGAGCCTGCTCGCGGAACGCCTGCGCAAGGAGAACGCGGAACTGAAGAGGAAGCTGGGGTTTCAATAACGCTGAAATTCTTGTCCGACGCGCTATCCGAGAGCTCATAGCTACGGGTCTGGCACCGGCGCTTCTGATCGGAGGAACCGGGCGTCGGCGATCCCGTAGAGGCCAGGCTAGGTGAAGCAGCAGCTGCGCGACCGCGGTCCTAGAAAGGATCACCTCAGGAGCACCTGCGGTTGGCTTCGCGCGCTCGCCCTTGTCCGCCACCAGTTGCTCCTTCGTCCGAAAATTCCCGCCGCCCTCTGCGGACCCATGGTACTGCCGCGGCCGCCCAAGGCGGTCCGGCAAGCATCTGCATGAGCGGGACACAGGAGCGATCTCGAATGATTTGTCCGCTCAAGTTGCCTACGCGCCTTAGACCGGCACTCGCGCCAGTAGCCCGTTTCGGATGAGATCAATGCTGGCGGCAAATGCGCCTGCAGAGTCATTCAACGCGTGGACTTCCTCGACGAGCTCAAGAGAAAAGGGGCCCGTATAGCCGCCATCGAGTAGCGCCCGGATCTGGCTGCAATTGTCGGAACCTCCCAAGATGTGATCCGGGTGAACCCAGAAGGTTGGATCGTTTATGCCTGAAATGTGCACGAGACCGGTCAGATCGCAGAAGAAGGACGTCTCGCCGGCGAGCGTGTGGTGGAATGTATCGTGCACAAGCCGGAAGACGGACTGGCCATCAACCCAGACAATAGCGTTAGCCGCTTCGTTCTTCGATCGAAGCGAGGAGGTCTGGAAGCCAACCGGTTCGATGAGTCCGATCAGACCCCGCGACTGAAGTATCGGCTTGAGCGCCTTCAAGGCGACGCGGAGATTGCCATTGCGCTCGCCATTGGCGGACCACGAACCGTCGTTCACCGGCACCAGCATGAGCGCCTGAGCGCCACAGGCGGCCGCATAATCGGCGAGCTTGCTGGCCTCGGCCTTACGAGCGGGAGTCCATTCGTTGAACCGCTGTAGGGCGTTGACTGAGATAATCGTGACGCCCGCTTCCGCAGCGGCAGACCGAACATCCGCCGGCGGCTTGCCGCGCATAACAGCGCTACTGCAGGGATTATTCCGGATTTGCACGTCGGTCAGACCGAGATCGCGGGCGAGCGCGAAGAACATGCTGACGTCAAGTCCGGGCGTCGCCATGTGGTCAAGTGCAAACCGAACTGGCGCCTCGCGCACTGAGTGGCTTTCATTCATAAAGGCGGCCGCCATTCTCGGCTGACTGGCTTCTGCCGTTTGGCCGAAATGATCGGCATGGGGAGGCGAGCCAATCGAACTGACCCGCTCTCTATTCACACGATCGTGATTCATTGTGAGCCGACTTTCACGCAACGGATACTACCGCGCCTCTTGAGAACATTGATCTGCTGCGAAATGACGGAAGAGTTTCTTCCGCAGAGAAGGCGCCCGGAAAGATGCTGAACCGATTCCGGAGCCAAACTGATGTGGCAGGCTGCTTCTTCGTAGCGAGGTGCCCAGCGCGATCATAGCGCCTCTCCGACCCCCTCCCTCAGGCTCTGGATCCATCCAGGACGCGCTGCCGTGCGGCCTTGAATGCCGGCTGGCCACAAGGGCAACGTGTCGGCGAGCGTGTTGAACGCAATCGGCGTGACAGCCGGCGAGACTGCGGGCGACAACATAGACTCTCCGTGGACCGGGCGTGATGGCGAGCACGGAGGCCGCGGCGAGGTACAGGGCGAATGGGGTCAGTCCTGGCATCATTGGTTCATTCCGACAAAGTTCATGATTATCTTGAGAGCGACGATCTCGCGGTCAGATGCCCGCTCGCTCGCCGCAAGGCCCGCAGCCACGCCAGCGCGGTCGGCCGCGTTCCGGTTCTGACTCAGTTTGCGCTTGCTCTCCAGCTTCGTGATCGGCATGCGCAAGCCAACGATTCCGCGGAGTTGCGCCTGTACAAAATCCGGCGGTGCATCCGACACCGCCCAAGGCGAGGCGCGCTTGCCCTCGTGGTGGTCAGTCAGACGTTTCACGACGTCCAGCAGTCTTCCCGCACGCTCGAAGAACTCGACCGGACCATAGGCGTGGACGGCGATGTAATTCCAAGTCGGGACGACCTTCCCGGCTTCCCGCTTAGCCGCATACCATGCCGGCGTCACATAAGCGTCCGGCCCCATGAACATGGCCAAGCCGTCGCCCAGCGGCGGAACTCCGTGTGTGAGTTACAGATCAGATACTTGCAATCTGGCCCTCTGGAAACAGCCAGTTAGTTACATTTGAAGCCGTCCAGTTGGTGAAGTGGCATGGCGTGCCGGATCATCGGGCTAATAATTTGGCGATCCAACAGAGAGGCCCTCCACGGCTTCTGCGCCCCGATATGTCTGGCTCAACCGTCCGTGGGTCCGCCGTGGCCAGCCTGGTGCTACCGATCGAGTTGCCCGCGATAAAGATAGAATCAGGGGCAATCTCTCTGGCGGCCCTGATGGGTGCTGTTGAAGACATCTACCCCGGAGATGGCGCAACTCGTGCGGCTCGTTCAAGGAAGGAGGAGCGGCCGGTGCATTGTGGCCCACGGCCACCACGAGCGCATGCTGCTTCCTATCGAGCCTGGCACGGCGCGCGGTGCCTTGATGCCATGCTGTCGGCCGGCCGGCTTGGCCGACTGCGCTACGGATGGAAGGTCGGGCGTCGTTGCGACGGCTGGCTGTTCCCGGGGCAGCACGCGATTACCCGACGCTGCAGATCCATCGGATCGTCGCCGAGACTGCAACAGCACCAAAACCGTCAAGGGGTCCGGCCGGCACACGCTGCGTCACAGCTTCGCCACGCCTTGAGACCGGCGCCGACGTCGGAATTACCCGGGTCCTTCTTGGGGGGAAGCAAGCTCGACACACGGCCCTCTACGCAAGCCTGACCTGTAGATATGCTGCAGGCCAGTCCGCGCGAGAACTTAGCCTTTTCAAGCAGGCGGAGAGCTCGCCCGTGCGGCGACTCGATCGAGATCGCCGATATGCTCCGTGCCCGGCCTGCCTATCAGGTCGCGCATGCAGGCCAGTTCAGCCTCGGCAGCTCAAGGTCATGTCGGTGATCGAGCACTGCAGCACGGCAGGCACACGCGGCCGAGGGCGGATCGGGTACAACTGCCGTGGTCGCCCCCCGATAAGGCAACCGGAATGAATCATCATCCGCATCCCCCTCGGCGGAGCCACGAGTCTGCCCAAGGATGGCAGATGTCTCGCGACCGCTTCGATCCGAATTCCATCCGGCTTTCGCCACGAAATGTTATACTGGCTTGGAGTGCCAGGACTGGCGTCTGACATCGAGATTGATCAAAGCAGCAACCCGAAGAGGTGCGTAATCTTTGGACCGTGGCGCTGGGTCGAATTATGAATGCGGTGCACCTTCCGCTGGCCTGCTGAGTACGAAATGGCCAGAGGCGTTACCGCCTATTGACCTTCGCAGCCCCAGGAGACCCAGCCGCAAAGGAACGCACACTGGTTGCGAGCGAACCGATCACACCGGGGCGGGCACGTTCCTCAACCGACCCGCCTGTCGAGACTGGCGGCGAAAGGCTTTAGCGGCGTGATTTCCTGCTTGTAGACCTTACACCCTGGTGCCAGCTCTCTCAGACCGCTCACCAGCATGTTAGCCGCCTGCTCGAGCGCCTCTTCCGGCATCGTTGCCAAGCTTTCCAAAATGAACCACATGCGGCCGCCCACCGTCTCCAACCGGGTGCGCGTGCCCTGCCGCCAATTCCAGCGGCGGCATGTAGCTCCCAGATCGTCGCGCCAGATGACCTCCCCCTTGTAAGGGCTTTCGACGACAGCTTCCCCATTCAAAACAGTGTGGAAGGACTCCGTTCCTCCGGCAATCATCAGCCGCGGTTTGCCGACATATGCATCGAAATTTTCGCCGCCAATCGGTATTGCGAAACGCAGGCTCACTGCATTGTAGAGGTCAACGACAGGATTTATTGGTGGGATTCGGCCATCCTTCTCCACCCGTTTTTTCAATGCCTGCGCCGAGCACGGAGTCCGGTTTGGTTTCGCGCCGAACCGGACGTATGCCTCCGCCCAACTGGCCAAGTGCGCTTCTCCCCAGGCCGGCCCCCCCGCTCGGGCGAAATCGCAAGCCTCTCCCAACACGTCCCGAGCCATGACGCTTCGCGCACTGTCTTGTGCATCAACAAGAATGCTGATTGCGCGAAAGTCAGGTGCGATCTCTGCTATTTCTTCGTCGATCAGCGGAAAATCCAACAACGCTTCCTCCTTCAAGCCAGTCGCGAGGGCGCCTTTGTTTCGACGGGATTTGAGAGCTCCTCAAGAATTCCCTTCCCCGGTCCCAGGGGGGCATACTCCTGCCCTGGACCCGGCCTGGCCGACAGAGCCAGTCCTGGCAAGTCTTGCTGATCCAGTCTGCGATCAATGCCGGCGCGACTCTGGGGTCACGAGCCAGGCCCGCTCGCTGTCCGGGCGGGCATTGAGCGTCTTGCCGAATCTTCGGCAAAGCTTCTGACCCGTTGGACAGCGCCAGTAAGGAGACGAACGCCATTCTCGATCTGCCGAATGGTCAGGGCGGAATAGCCCATTACCAATCCAATCCGATCAGCGCGGTCTTGATCTCGGATGTACAGCGATGAAATCGGATGGATGCCAACCCCGACCCGCCGCGCCTCTTCAACCATGACCTCCTCCAGCGACCGAGAAAGATCCTTGAACCAGACGACGACATGCAGCCCTGCATCGGCCCCCTCGATGGCAATGCTGTCTGCGAACGCGCGTCGAAGGACGGCAAGCAGTGCCTCTCGCCGCTCCCCGTTAAGACGGCGGACGCGGCGCACGTGGCTTTCATAACCACCGCTCTCAATGAGTGAGGCCAAGGCCTCCTGTTCCGCAACCGGAGAATGCCTGTCGAGAAGCTGCTTGGCCATCGCAAAGACGTCTTGCAACTCGGCCGGAACCACCAGGTAGCCGATGCGCAGCATCGGCGACAGTGTCTTGGAGATCGTGCCAACATAGATTACGGAACTGCGGTCTTCCAGCTTATGCAGCGGGGGCACCGGTCGAATGTCGTACCGGTACTCGCCATCGTAATCGTCCTCGATAATATAGGCGTCATTGCGCCGAGCCCATTCGAGGAGCTGATACCGCCGCGAAATCGACAAGACGCCACCGAGGGGGAATTGGTGCGACGGGGTGACATAGGCTAGCCGCGCTGGGATCTCCTGCAGCAGCTCGGTCTTCATGCCCTCGCTATCGACGGCGACAGCGACGGGCGTCGCTCCTGTGCTGGCAAAGACTTGGCGCGCCATTCTATAGCAGGGATCCTCGATCACGAAGCTGTCTGAAGGATCGAGCAGCAGGCGCGCGCACATGTCGAGGCACTGTTGTGATCCGCTGACGACGAGGATCTGCTCGACCTGGCAGCTAAGTGTTCGGGCACGCCACAAATATCCCTGCAGCGCCTGGCGCAAGCGATGCGAGCCGCGTGGATCGTGATAGGCTAGCCTTCCGGGCCTTTGTGACATTGCCGCGTTCATCGCACGCTTCCACGTCAGCGCCGGGAAATCAGATGGGGCGAGGTCGCCATAACGGAAATCAACCTTGAAGTGGTTGGGGAGGTAATCGCGCCGTGGCGGACTTGCGCGCAGTCGCTCGCCGTAACAGGAAAGGTGGATCGGGCCAGTCCGTTTCGGCACCGCGCTGGTC
Organism: Mesorhizobium sp. WSM4821; assembly: GCF_055901555.1. NCBI lineage: Bacteria > Pseudomonadati > Pseudomonadota > Alphaproteobacteria > Hyphomicrobiales > Phyllobacteriaceae > Mesorhizobium > Mesorhizobium sp. WSM4821. Next base: position 316,891 of record NZ_CM148371.1, read on the forward strand.
TCTTTACTTCGGACTAGCGAAGATGCAACGCGAGGTCTTGCGCCTTGAATGACCTCGATGAAACCTTCGGCGACCAGCTGATCATACGCCACGGTGACCGTGGTTCGCGACACACCGAGTTCATTTGCGAGGCCGCGTGACGACGGCAGCTGGCTGCCCGTTTCATAGATCCCACCCAGGATCTGCTCGCGAAGAGCTTCGCAGATCTGGCGCGCGCCCAGACCTTGCGAGCGAGCTGTCGACGCGGCAGGAGAAGGCTGGACCATTTCTTTCATCGCCAACTGGACGTTCCATCTGAGTTAGTGTGACGGCATTGTCCCCGAAATCAAGAGGGTTAAAGCCGATGACCAGCGCCGAAGATCAGCTTGAAGCCGAGGCAACATCAACGCCGTCCCGGAACGACGTCGGTCTCGCATTCGCCACCCGGGCAATCCATCATGGCTACGATCCGGCCGGCTTTTCCAATTCCGTTCAGACGCCGGTGTTTCTTACATCGACCTATGGATTTGAAAGCGTGGCAGCAAACGAAGCCGTCGCAGCGCTTGGCGGAAGGCTCTACGCACGCGAATACAACCCGACCACCGAGATCCTCGAAAAGCGGCTCGCCAATCTCGAAGGAGCCGAAGCTGGGCTGGTACTCGCCTCGGGGATCGCCGCCTTCGGAACGCTGATCCTTTCGCTGCTTTCGCAAGGTGACGAACTCATTGTCCACAAGACACTCTATTCGAATACGCTCGCCATGGTCGAACAGGGGCTGCCGCAGTTTGGCATCAAGGTCGTTGCCGTCGACCTGTCGAATCCGAGCAATCTCAATGGCGCCATCACTGACAGGACCCGTCTCGTGTTCTTCGAGACGCCAATCAACCCGCTGAGCCGTATCCTCGACATCGCTGCCATTGCGGAACACGCCCATTCTCGCGGCGTGAAGGTCGCCGTCGACAGCACCTTCGCCTCGCCCGCCCTCCAGCGTCCGCTGGAACTCGGAGCCGACATCGTGACCCATTCGCTGACCAAGTACATCAATGGCCATGGCGATGCTCTGGGCGGTGTGATACTGGGCGATGCGAAAACACTGCACCTGCTGCGCGAAACTGGCCTGCGCTATCTCACCGGGGCAGCGCTCTCGCCCATGTCGGCGTTCCTGATTTTGCGCGGGTTGAAGACACTCACGTTGCGTATGGAGCGTCACAGTGTCTCTGGGCTTGCGGTCGCTCAGGCGCTCGAGGCGCACCCGGCTGTGGCTTGGGTTAGCTATCCATTTCTCGGCTCTCATCCCGACCATGAGATCGCGCGCAGACAGATGTCGCAAGGCTCGGGCATGTTGGCTCTCGGCCTCCAAACGGGGTTCGAGGGCGCGCGCCGTATGATGGACCGGCTCAAGCTGATCATCAGGGCGGTCAGCCTCGGCGACGCTGACAGTCTCATCTATCATCCGGCAAGCCTGACCCGCTCGCGCAAGTCAATCCGCAAGGACGCGCATTTGCCTGACGGAGTCGGCGACGACCTCATGCGTCTGTCGGTAGGGCTCGAAGACGCCGCCGATTTGATCGCGGATCTAGAGCAGGCGCTGGACGGGGTCTGATGCCCAACGCTTCACCCAATCTAACGACGGGAGCTTCAGCATGGCTTTCCTGAGCGGCCTTTCGGCCTTCCCAATAACGCCAAGCGACAGTGACGGCGGCGTCGATGTCCTGGCGCTTCGAAAGCTGATAGCGCGGCTTTGCGCAGCAAAGGTGGATTCCATCGGCCTGCTCGGTAGCACCGGCACCTACATGTATCTGTCGCGCGCGGCACGCCGCCGGGCGATTTGCGAGGCGCTGGACGAGACGCGTGGACGAGTCCCGCTCGTGGTGGGCGTGGGCGCTTTGCGCACCGATGAAGCGATACACTATGCAAGTGATGCGAAGGCCCTTGGCGCAGCCGCGGGGTTGCTCGCGGCTGTTTCCTACACCCCGCTTACTGACGACGAAGTTTTCGAGCATTTTTCGACAGTGGCGCGCGAAAGCGGCCTGCCGATCGTGATCTACGACAATCCTGCAAACACGCATTTTCGCTTCACGCCAGCGCTCATCGAGCGTCTGGGACAGCTGCCTGAGATCCTCGCTATTAAAAACTCAGCCGACCGGGGCGATGCTATCAAAGGCCAACTTGCGCACCAGAAAAAAATTGTGCCGAAAGGATTCTCGATCGGCTACAGCGGCGACTGGAACGCCACCGAGGCCCTGATCGCCGGCGCCGATACATGGTACAGCGTCCTCGGTGGCATCTTGCCCGACCCCTGCCTGAGGATGGTCAGAGCCGCTCAGCACGGCGACCACGCAGAAGCACACCGGATCGACGCCACCCTGGCCCCGGTGTGGGAGCTTTTCAAGACGTTCTCGAGCCTTCGCGTCGTCTACGCAATCGCCGAGCTCCTCGAAATCTGTTCCGCCGAGCCCCCACGGCCAATCAAGCCGCTTTCCGCTGCGGCGAAGGGCCAGCTCGCCGGCGTCCTGGACCGTCTAGGATCAGGTGTCGGATCGTAAGCCGCGCGACTTCATTTTGCCGAGGGAAAAATGTACGCACCGACCCTTTCGATGACTAGCCGAGATGTTCTCCATAATCTGATCGGGAACAATGCGCGCGGCGTGCTGATCACCGATGGATCGACAGGTCTCGACGCCAATCACGTCCTCGTCAACGTGTTCGATTGGCAGAACGTCTTATCGGCGAGGGAGGTAGGCGTCCGGGGCCGCCAACGCCTACATTCTCCGGAAGAGTGTGCAGGCCAGACGACTTCCACTCGAAGCATCAAAGCCTTGATGCGCTAACAGCATTCAATCGCTGCGCAGGATCTTTGCTTCAAGCGCGGCTGCCACAAAAGCCCTTCGAGCAGATGGTGGATGGGCCTCACCACGCAATACCTGCAGACAAGCGTCCATCGCTACCCTCCGTTTCTCGGTCCGATGATGAAGGGCACGGATCAGGATAGCGGCCGCCTGGTTGACATCGAATACGATACGCTCAGAACTGTGGCGGCCAACCTGAACAACGACCGCCCTCTCAAATCTGTGCAAGCCGGTCATCTCTCCGCCCCCCAAGGCGATCATCCGTCAATAGGGCCCAGCTCGTCTTCTTTGCCGAGCCGACATCTGTGAGCCGAGATAATCCCCTTTTGACCGACCCCGCGCTAGCCTGACACGCGCTTGGCCGCTCTGTTCCGCTGCCGATCTGCAGGCGGGATCCATCGGTTGTCGGAGGTTGTTCCTCCAACATGACGGCGCGATTCAAAAAGCCGAATAGGCCCTTTGGGCGCTGCCCTCGCCATCGAAAATCTTGTCGATGACCTAAAGAGTAGCTTGATCAGGGAAGGCTCGCTTCTAGCGCGACCACCTTCGTGCTCAGCACGCGCGCTCGGTGCCGAGGGAGCGCGGCACCTCCCGTCGCGCGGGTGATGTGTGACCGTGCACATCCTTGCCCAGCGCTTGCGGTGGCCAGGCCTTCTACAGTGCCGCACAGCGCTGCCTCGCAAATCTGGTGATTTTTGCGTGTCAGCCATTTGTTCTAGATCACGCGGCACACCTTACCATTCATCGCGCGGATGCCTCACATCCAAACAATCTAATTTACCGGTTCCTCATGATCCTGCATAGCGCGACATCAAAACCCACGGCTATGTTTTCCAGCCGTTTTCTGCGGTTGCTCTACGGTCACCTCAACAAGGATCTGCTATGCGCATTTGCGGTATCAAGCTGACGCACGACGGGGGAATTGCTGTCGTGGAAGACGGCAGATTACTCTTTTGCATCGAGCAGGAGAAGCTCGACAATAACCCACGATACCAACATATCGAGCGGCTTGAGACGGTCGCCGCCGTTTTGGCGGAAAACGGGCTTGCTCCGCGCGATATCGACCGGTTCGTTATTGACGGATGGGACGGTGAAATCCAGTCAGAATTCCAGGTTCTGAGTAACGGCTCCCCTATCACTCTCAACGGCGCGCCATATGTGGAGCGGGACGCCGAAAATCCTCTGACAGCCTATCAAGGTTCCGGTCTCATGCTCGACAATGGGGTATGTTCTTATGAAAGCTACCCGCATGTTATTGGGCACGTAGCTTCCGCATACTGCACCAGCTCATTCGCCAAAGCAGAGGAACCGGCATTTTGTCTGGTATGGGACGGCTGCATCTTTCCGCGGCTTTACTACGTCGAGCCAAGTGGAGTCCGATTTGTTGGGTGCCTGTTTCCGATGATAGGCCATGCCTATGCGGCCGCGGGCCAACATTTCGGTCCTTACAGGCAAGAACTGCGGACTGGCTGGAATCTCGGTATCGCCGGCAAGTTGATGGCCTATATTGCGCTCGGAGTGGTCCATGAACACATCGTGAATGTGTTTCAGGAGCTTTACGACGACCATTTTGCCTGGGATACGGACCTTGCTTTTGGCTACGGGAACAACAGCCACAGCGAAGACGCGTTACTCACGGCTGTGCACGACTTCTTCGATGCAAGCGCGTCGCGGTTAATCCCCGAAACGCCCGAGGACATACTTGCTTCGTTCCATGCCTTCGTGGAGCGTCTTCTCGTCCAGGGGATGACAAGGGCGCTGCGTGGGTACTCAGTCCCCAAAACCCGAAACCTGTGCATAGCCGGCGGATGCGGGCTGAACATCAAATGGAACAGCGCTCTTCGGGCGAGCGGTTTGTTCGACGCAGTCTGGGTGCCTCCGTTTCCAAACGACAGCGGATCGGCGATCGGTGCCGCTTGCTGCGCGCTGGCCGCCGACAAAGGTTTCGTGCATCTCGACTGGTCAGTCTACAGCGGGCCAAATGTGAGCCATGGCAAGGTTCCGCCTGGTTGGCAATCTGCTGCTTGCAGCCTGAAAGAACTTGCCAGCGTGCTAGCCGACAACAAGCCTGTGGTGTTCCTTGCAGGTCGCGCAGAGCTTGGTCCACGTGCTTTGGGAGGCAGAAGCATCCTGGCGGCCGCAACTTCGCCGGAAATGAAGGACCATCTCAACAAAATCAAAGTTCGAGAGCACTTCCGACCGGTAGCGCCAATATGCTTGGAGGATCGTGCACCTGACATGTTTGACCCCGGCACGCCGGATCCTTACATGCTGTTCGATCACCGAACCCGTTCGGAGTGGAAAGAAAAAATCCCGGCGGTCGTCCATCTCGACGGGACTGCGCGACTTCAGACAGTTTCGAGAACTTCTGAACACCCAATTGCAGAACTTCTGATAGAATATGAGAAACTCACGGGCATTTCGCTGCTCTGCAACACGAGTGCAAATCTCAATGGACGTGGTTTTTTTCCGGATGCGGCTGCCGCCTGTGAGTGGGGATGCGTAGACCACGTTTGGTGCGATGGGTTGCTGTTGACCAAGACAGGTCAATTCGAGGGCTGAGCGGCGGGCTGTAACGAACTTGAGTTACCGCGCTCTAGCGCTGCAATCGCCGGCAGCATCGCTGAGGGAGCCGGATACTGCGGGTGTGTGCGGTTACGGCCCTTGAAGCTGCCCTGATCTGACGAACGAATCTGATCGTCATGGCCGATAAAGCGCCGAGACTGTGCTGTTGAGCTGGCAAGCACGCGAATGCTTTTGCTTAGCGATGTGAATGGAGGGGTTCGAACACCAGGGCCTGCACGGCCCTGCCGACCGGCACGCCATTCGTCTGCTGCGGTGGTGGCAAGCTTGAGCGAATTAGCTGTTTGAGCTCCTTCTGCCAACGGAATCCCGCATTGCCTGCGCCAGCCGCGTTAATCCCTGGGAGCGTCCGCCTTGCCGTCCGCGACTTTGCTCAGCACCGAACCACTCCGCCATGGCGCCGGGCATGTGGCCGATCATGTTGACCCGACACCCTCCGTCAGTCAGCAAGTCGGAGTAGAGGTCCACATCCTCGAGCATGCTCCTTGCAGGACCCATACGTGCGAGATCGGTTGCAGCAACCCGATGCCGAAGAGCACAATTGCCAGCGCACGGTCCTGGTGCCGTCGCGGGGTCACTGCCGGTTCTTCTGACCGCTCGCGTCGTGTTCGGAATAGCGCTCGGAGGCTTCTGGTCGATGTCGGCAGCGTTGGCGATGCGGCTCGTTCCAGGTCACCTCCTGCGTCGCGCCATGTCGATCATCCCCTCACCGGCGCACCGTCGCTACCGTTTGCGCGGTCCAATCGGCGCCTATGTCGGCGACGTCTGGGGGTGGCGAAGCGCCTTCATGATCGCTGCAGTCTTCGGCGCGTTACACTGGTAGCGCAACTCATGACTTTTCCGAGGCTGCCTCCGATTGGAGCGGCCAGCTTCCGATGTGACCAAGAATCCGATGATCAAAGTCGCGATTTTCCGGGCACTTCGCCGGCTTCTTCTATATCCGCGACTTCCTCGAGAATGTTCCCGCGCTCAACATCGAGACGATCTCGCTCGTGTTGCTCGCCTTTGGCATCGGCGGCTTCTTCGGCAATTTGGCCGGCGGATTCTTGGCCGAGCACAGCCTCAAGGCAGTCGCGGCCCTGCCGCCCCTGCTCATAGCGATGGCCGCTGTCTCGCTGCTGACGTTGGGAGCATCGGCCTGGGCCTCGGCGATTGCGGTGCCGTATGGGGCTTTGCCTTCGGCGCGGTGCCGGTGGGACTGCAGAATGCGTGGTGCTGCGCTCCGCTCCCGAGCAGGCCGAAAACGCTGGTGGGCTGATGACCGCAACGTTCCAAGTGGCCATCGCCGCCGGCGCGATTTTCGGCGGACTGCTGGTGGACAATCCCGGCGTTGCTAGTGCCTTTGCCTACAGCGCCGTTGCCTCGTTCCTCGCTGCCCTGACAGTGTTCTTGCTCGGACCGAAGCGCGAACCCTAGACCGACTGACACAGGCCAGTGCAGCACGGGGAAAGATGCAATCGCATCAGCCGCGCGGTGCGATCCTGCCCACGATTTTTTGGCGGTTGCAGCCATCGTCTCCGCGCGATCTCACGTTGTTGTCCGGTCGATTTCGACCAGCGGCGGCGTTTTGAATGATGGTGCCGACGAGAGAAGCTAAAAGTGCCGGACCGAAGCGGATCGCCTCGCCGTCGATCGCTCGCCTCGTACGGCTATAATACAAGGGCGATCCCGTGCTTGATCCGTGTGAGGCGGCTTTCCATGCCTCCGGCCGAAGCAGCTTTTGAATTGATTGCATTCCCGGCAATTGGGCGCGGTGCATAGGAGTAGACCTTCAGCCTCGCACAGCCTGCGGTAAAAGAACTTCTTCCACTTCATGTTTTTGGTGTTGCCGGCTACCAGCGTCGGAATCAGCACCACACTGTCATGCAAGATCATCGAATTGGGTGCCGTTGACCCGGAGCGCCCGCGGCTTCACATGCGGGATGCCTCATGCAACATTATCTGCCGCATCCAGGTGCTTGCCGGATCACTGTTGTGAAGGGTGGGCCATTGGACGGCCTCGGTGAACGTGGGCAGTGGCCGCGGAAGTTCGACGATCCGCAGAGGGAAAGTCTTTTTGAAATGCTGAACCAGCCGGAAGGGCATGGTCGCTATACGGGCTGTGCCTGAGACCATCGGCGGGATCATGCTAAAGGCCGGCACGATAATCTCGACATGTCTCTTTAGACCATTTTCAAGCAAAAAACGTTCCTCAATGGATGGCATCTGCGCACGGCCGACCCTGTACGCAATGTGCTTCATCGACACGTACCTCTCGAATGTAAGCTGCTGTGGCAGTTGCTTGTTCGTGGGGCAGCCTACGCACACGAATGTCTCGTCGAACAGCGCCGCTCTAGGATGCGCGCTCGACATGAACAATTCCGGAAGAATCAGAAAATCGACGTCACCGCGCCGGAGAAGCTCATCGAGATCGTCGTCGAGCGGCAGCAATTCGAAGCTGACGGCGGGTGCTTCGCGTGCAACACGCTCCACGACCTTTTCAAAAAACACGAGTGTGACGAAATCCGAAACTATGATCCGGAAGCGGCGATCGGATTGAGCCGGTTTAAACGGATCCCAAGAAATAATCGAGCACTGGATGTGAAAGAGTGCGCCGCGAACAGCGGGCGCGAGTGTTTCCGCACGTGGGGTTAGAACACGTTCGCGGCCTCTCATCGTAAACAGTTCATCGTTGAAATAATCGCGCAGCCGGCCGACGGCCGCGCTCATGGCCGGCTGACTTAGGTTGATGCTGCTTGCCGCCGCCGTGAGGTTGCGCTCGGTCAGCAGCGCGTCGAGCACAACGAGAAGGTTCAGATCAAGGCCTTTGAAACGCATGCCTTATCTGTCCGTAACGTGGTTGCTTGTCATCGCGACCATGTTGGTGGCTAATTTATTGCAGATTGAGATGTGAGCAGACGCGGGCGTGGCGGCGCTCCGACAAGGATCTGCGACACATATCCAAGCTCGTGCGCAATCTTGCGAATTGCCATCGCCGTGACGACAATCGTCACTCCAATCACACTTGCGAACGCGATTCTGGTCGTGAGATTCCAGGCTTCTCCAAACTGGATAAAATCCATGAGGCGAAACGCGGCACCCTGAACCAGATAAAGCAGCAGCGTGCTCTGACCGAGCTCCACCGCGACAAACTGAGCTATTCTAGTTGAATAGGCAGCCCTCCAGCATTGGACCATAAACTGCATTGCCACCGCTGAAGCCGCTGCAGAGCCGGCGAACATCAGCAGCACTTGTTTGGCTGACTCTTCATCATTGATTAAAACAAGATTGTTGAAGGCGTAGGTCTGCTTGTCCCACAAAAATAAGGATATGAAAGCTATTATCGAAAGTAAGAGTACAAAGGTCGATTTGCGGGTCCAGATGATACTTTTTTGCCATCCAATTGGCTGGGCAAACAAGACCCCCAAACAATAAAATGGGTAAGTGTATCGTACCAACGGGGTTATTGACAATGTGATGGGCGCCAATGCGACCGCAATGGCGGATGCGCCTATGATCCACATCGGTAGCCGTTTGAAACTCGCAAAAAAACTAACTAAAACGAATGAAATAAAGGCCGCCCATATGAACCAGTATGTTCCGATGACTTCCTTCAATAGGTCCAGCAATACACCAGTTGGACCCTTCGTTGGATAAATCGCAGCTGACTTTAGTGCGAAAATAAACGCGCACCAACAAAACATTGGCAGTAGTAACTGCACTGCTCGATGTCGGACCCCTTGAGTCAACGGTTTTCGCAAAATTGCCCCAGAAGAAACACATCCACTTATTGCCATAAAGAGAGGCATATGAAATATGTATATCGACTTGTAATATGGAGACGTCCAGAAATCGCCAGTGCCTCTATAAATTATATATTGAACTAAGTGTCCAATTATTACCAACGTAATTAGTATACCTTTGGCGAAATCGAGGCTTAAGTCTCGGTTTTTTGTTTCCGCCGGGCGCAAGCCGCGTCCCTTCGCTCCGACTATTATTTTATCAGGCATCAGACTCCAGCCCATCTGTTGCGGTTGCTACCGGCCGTTTCTGGGCACGGCGAGCGCGCCAGTTTCGGTGAAAAAGGATCGAAATTTGCGCGGATCGCGGCGTGGTATCGAAGGCCGACTGGCTGCAACCGAGCGCACAAGTTCCCAGTACCTGATGGCAAAGATGGAGCGCAGTGGCGGTCGTGATCAGTGTGGCGACGCGAACGCCCGGCACTATTGTCGCCAGGCCGCCTCTGCAGAACCTCTCGCTACGGTTCCGCAGCGCGTGCCGAACCGTGCCAAATGCAAATGGAATGCCAAGCTGCTGCAGCACCGGACGCATGATGCGGATAGAATGGCTCATTCGAGTCTCTCAAGATCCGGATGCACACTGTACAATCCGAGTTCGCCTACCAAGAAATCAACCTCGCCAACCATGATGAAACGGCGGGACCAAGTGAGCCACTGCGCTGTGCACACAGGGCCGATTTCGCGAACCTGCGGACTTGCACCGGCCCAGCTACGACCACCTGAAAACCCTTATCGGCCAACAGGCTTTTCGGAAGATGGAGGAGAGTTCGATATAATCGGCGACTTGCAACTTATTTCCCAGCACACGCTACAGAAGCAGTGGCCTGATCGGGTGTATCTCAGGTGCGGTCGTCTATGCAGCGCCTTGGAAGTTTGGTAAAATCGATTGTTTAGATCGCGAGCATCCACGCTATGGATAAGTGAAAGCGATGCGCTTCAAAGGCCTTGATCTGAACCTTCTCGTTGTGCTCGACGCGCTGCTGACCCAGCGCAACCTCACGGCGGCGGCAAGCAGCATCAACCTAAGTCAGCCGGCCATGAGCGCGGCCGTCGGCCGGCTGCGCGATTATTTCAAGGATGAACTGTTTACGATGAACGGCCGCGAACGTGTTCTAACCCCACGTGCGGAAACACTCGCGCCCGCTGTTCGCGGCGCACTGTTAAAAATCCAGAGTTCGATTATTTCTTGGGATCCGTTTGATCCGGCTCAGTCCGATCGCCGTTTCAGGATCACCCTTTCCGATTTCGCCACACTCGTGTTTTTTGAAAAAGTCGTGGAGCGTGTTGCACGCGAAGCACCCGCCGTCAGCTTCGAATTGCTGCCGCTCGACGACGATCCCGATGAGCTTCTCCGGCGCGGTGACGTCGATTTTCTGATTTGTCCAGAATGGTTCATGTCGAGCGCGCACCCAAGAGCGGCGCTGTTCGACGACGCGTTCGTGTGCGTAGGCTGCCCCACGAACAAGCAACTGCCGCAGCAGCTTACATTCGAGAGATACATGTCGATGAGGCACGTTGCGGCCAAGTTCGGGCCGACGCTGAAAGGCTCGATCGAGGAGCGTTTTTTGCTTGAGCATGGCCTCAAGAGACGTGTCGAGGTTATCGTGCAGGCCTTTAGCATGATCCCGCCGATGGTCTCAGGCACAGCCCGTATAGCGACCATGCCCTCCCGGCTGGTTGAGCATTTCAAGAAAACCTTCCCACTAAAGATCATCGAACTTCCGCTGCCGCTTCCCGCATTCACCGAGGCCCTGCAATGGCCCGCCCTTCACAACAGCGATGTGGCAAGCGTCTGGATGCGAGAGATATTGTTGCAGGAGGCGTCTCGGATGAATTCTCCGCGGGACGCCAAAAAGGGTCGCAAGCCCTGATTGATAGCACGTCTCACACCGGCTCTCGTGTCAACCAGCGTGTCGATCGAGATCAATAGTCGCGGAAAGTGCGTCTGCGAGGTCGTCCTGCGGGTGGGCTGCGTCGACAAAGGGTGCGAATGAGGAGGGGTCCCCATAACCGCCATCAAGCAGCGCCCGGATCTGGCTGCCATTGTCGGAACCGGATAGGACGCGATCCGGGTAAATCCAGTGGATTGGATCGTTCACGCTTGAAATGTGCACGAGACCAGTCAGTTCGCAGGAGAAGAATGGACGGACTGGCCATCAATGGCGGCAATGGCCTTAGCCGCTTCGTTCTTCGATCGAAGCGAGCAGGTCTGGAAGCCGAGCGGCTCGATGAGACCGATCAGGCCGCGCGACTGGAGGATCGGCTTCAGCGCCTTCAACGAGACGCGGAGATCGCCTCGGCACCCGCCATCGGCAGGCCAGGAGCCATCGTCGGCCGGAACCAGCATGAGCGTCTTGGCTCCGCAAGCCGCCTCATAATCGGCGAGCTTGCGAGCGTGCGCGCGGCAACATAGAAGGTGCCCGGACCGGGCGTGATGGCGAGCACGGAGGCCGCAGCGAGGTACAGGGCGAATGGGGTCAGTTCTGGCATCATTGGTTCATTTCGACAAAGTTCATGATTGTTTTGGGATGAGAGCGGCGATCTCTCGGTCAGATGCCCGCTCGCTCGCCGCAAGGCCCGCAGCCACGCCAGCGCGGTCGGCCGCGTTCCGGTTCTGACTCAGTTTGCGCTTGCCCTCCAGCTTCGTGATCGGCATGCGCAAGCCAACGATTCCGCGGAGTTGCGCCTGTACAAAATCCGGCGGTGCATCCGACACCGCCCAAGGCGAGGCGCGCTTGCCCTCGTGGTGGTCAGTCAGACGTTTCACGACGTCCAGCAGTCTTCCCGCATGCTCGAAGAACTCGACCGGACCATAGGCGTGGACGGCGATGTAATTCCAGGTCGGGACGACCTTCCCGGTTTCCCGTTTGGTCGCATACCAAGCCGGCGTCACATAAGCGTCCGGTCCCATGAAGATGGCCAAGCCGTCGCCCATCGGAGGAACATGGCACTGGGGATTAGCCTTCGCGAGGTGCCCGTAGATCACGCCGTGTTCGCCCTCGCTCTCATCAAGCAAGAGCGGCAGTGGCGTTGCGAGCGGCCCTTCCGACGTGACTGTAACGAAGTTCGCCAGCAGCGCCGCGCGGATCGTCGCGCGCAGGCCTTCCTTGTCGTCGTCGCGGAAAGCGGGGGGGATGTACATCGCGAAACTCCTTGCTTACCAAGACATACCGGCAAGCTGGCCTGCTGGAAACAGCCAGTCAGAAGGTATCGACGTGGTCCAGTTCTGAAAGATGCCCGTCGCGCGCCGGATCTCCGGGGGTGTGCGAAGTCGAGGACCCCTGGGTCATTTGCAGCCGAGGTCGGGCGTATCCCCATAACGGCAATGGCGACCAGTTTGCCGGCAGGCGTAAACGGTTCTTGATAAGCGAGATCACCGTACTGGCTGGGAAAGCAGGTCCTAGGATCTCGGATTTCAGTGATGTTCTGGAAGCGAGCGAATTTCATATCCGCAGGCATCTAATGCCGGAATCAGATTGGATAGCGCCGTTACGGTCTGGTGACGCAGACTGGCTTGAGTGCTCCATCTGGACTCGTCGGGAGGGCAACCGTCGTGCAAGAGCACGATTGCGCCGGGCCGGACCGCGGCGAGCACTGAATCGACGATCGCGTCGGCGCCGGGGCGCGACCAGTCTTTTGGATCTATCGACCAGTGAAGGGCCGCCAGCCCGGCGATCTCTGAGGCAATGAATACTTCCTCGCTCCAGGCGCCGTATGGCGCGCGAATGTAGCGGACAGAGGCCTGGGGGCATGCTGCCATGATGGCACGGTTAGCCTCAAACACCTCACGTTGGACTTCGCCCAAGCCGCATGTGGACAGATCCGGATGAGACATCGTGTGGTTGCCTACCTCATGCCCTTCTGCGATCATGCGCTGGATGAGGTCCGGGTGCTCCGCGGCGTAGGCACCAATCACGAAGAAAGTTGCTGACACCCGATTTTGCGCCAGCACATCGAGTATCTGTGGCGTGAAAAATGGATCGGGACCGTCGTCAAACGTCAGATAAACGCTCCGACGGCCGGTTCCATCAGCGCATTCACTCCGCACCTCCCTTCTGTCATCAAGATCTTTCATAGAACCCTTGCCTCGGCCTACTGGGTCGGAGACAGTCATATGAAGGTGCAGACCGGAGTTCCGGCCCTGTCATCGGTCGTCCAGGATTTGGCATCAGTTTTGGTGGACGCGAGCAGCTTGCGAGGGATGCATCCGAACGTGGCGCTGCTCCCACAATAGTCGCAGCTCTCCTGTGAGAGCCTCGCGCAGGCCCTGATCCGGCGTAATTGTGTCGAGGAGATCCGCGAGCACGGCTTCGCCTTCGATCCGCGTCAGCAGATCGAACAAGCCATGTGAAATACGCGCACACTCACGGTGATCCGTTCGGATTTCGCAGACGGTCTCGTGGCGATCCTGCGCCGTGTATGCGCGGACTTTATGCAGGGATACATAAGGCGGCAATGAAACCGCGAGCGCAGTCCAATCCTGCAGCGTTGCGGCCCGTTTTTTGACGAGGTACGGCCCGACCACAAGTCCATCCAGCTCTGTTGTCAGGAACGTGGCAATCGAGTCTGCAACTGAATCTACGATCGGCTCTGCATTGTTGTTAAAGGACGTATTGAGCAGAATTGGGATGCCTGTCCGCTGCTTGAAGGCATTGATGACGTCCCAATAGGCCGGACTGGCCTTGCGCGATACTGTTTGCAGCCGAGCCGTACCGTCGACATGCGTGATGGCGCCGAGCAAATTACGCTTGGAATCGCGCACACGAACTACGAAATTCATGAAGGGAAATTCGCACGCACTGCCCGGGAGGTCGAAAAATTCGCGCGCATCCTCCTCCAACACTGATGGCGCGAACGGGCGATATCCTTCCCGCTTCTTGACCATAGCGTTGATCCGGTCCTTGTTTGAGGCGGGCCTGGGGTCGGCAAGAATGCTGCGATTTCCGAGCGCTCGCGGCCCGAACTCCGAGCGACCTTGCACCCAGCCGATCACGGCGCCACCGACCATCCACTCGGCTGCCCTATCCGCCACCTCCTCAGTGCGTTCAAACTCCAGGTGCCCCGCCCACGCCTTTAGTTCCTCTTCGACAGCGTGATCGCTCGCGAGTTCCGGCCCCCAATAGACCTCCTGCAATCGCGTACGCGGCGCTGGGCGGCCCAGCTCATTAGACACGATTAGCGCGGCGCCTAATGCGCATCCAGCGTCATGCGATGCGGGCTGCACGAAGATGTCTTCGAAAAGCCCTGAATAGAGCAGCTTGCCGTTCATGGAGCAATTGTGCGCAACTCCGCCGGCCAGGCACAACCGCGTCATCCCGGTGGCCTCACGATAATGGCGAAGAATGTGAAACACGATGCGTTCGAGCGCTTCCTGTAACGACGCACTCACATCCATATGCTGCTGAGTAAATGGCATTCCCTTTTGCCGAACCTGAATGCTGCGGAGCAAAGTCGGACCGATGCGGTCGAGGTGGACGCGATACTCGCCGTTTGCAGAGAGTTCATAGAATTGCTCGAAAAGCTCGCGATAGGGAACGGGATCGCCGTAGGGGGCAAGCCCCATTACCTTATATTCATCGAACAAGCCGTAGCCGAGATACCGGATCGTCTCGAGATAAAATTGCCCGAGAGAATTGTTCTCTGGGAAAGTCGCAAGTTGCGTAATTTCAGTACCAGATCCAACCGCCACAAGGCCCGAAAGGAAATCACCAGAGCCATCAATCGCGAAAATCAGACTTTGCTCGAAGCCCGACATTGCAAAAGCACTCACGGCGTGCGCCTGATGATGACTTACGAATGAGATACGCGAAGCGTCGAGCTCGGTACCGAACTCCTGCGCCAGCAGCTGCTGCATCAACAGTTTAGCATCCAACGGAATGGAGGCGTCCGGCTGGGAAACAAGCATGTTTTCAAGCATTGCGTTGCTATAGTCTTCGGTAGCGTAGAACGCCACTCGATCGATTTCGCTGAGCTGAACCCCAGCTGCTGAAAGACAGTATTGAGCCGCACTAATTGGGAGCTTGTTGGAATGTTTGATCCGATTGAGGCGCTCCTCTTCTACCGCCGCAATGACCTGTCCGTCCCGGACGAGCACCGCAGCGCCATCGTGCATGAATGTGTTTGGAATCTGAAATCTGTTTTCATAGACTTTGTCCAATCCGCCGTTCAATCCTAGACACAGCATCTCGCTCTCCATTTGTCGTACAGGAATACTAAATTGGCCTTCTCGAGACCGTTCGATCAGAAAGACAGGCCGCGTTGTCGCTCGCGCCCGAACGCCAGCCAAACATCACCGGCCTCAAGCAATTCTATTAGGTCCGCCGAGATCAACATAAGATCCTGTGCTCGAGACGCCGGGCGTTCCATAGCGTTGTGAGATTGAATCGACGCCAGCCAAAACCCTTCGCGGCACACGCTGGCGATGTCGTTTTTATTTGCGTCCATAGCGCATGGTTTATCTCCTTCTCTTTTGCGTCAGCGCATCAGTCGGCGGCGCAACAGCGCCATCGAGAGGAAGAATGGCAACAGCGCGTAGAGGCCGAGCACCCCGATGTGCAGGGCGATGCCGCCGATCGGGCGATCAAGCATGACCGGACGAATGAGGTCGATCGCATGTGCCAGCGGCATGCATCGCGCTATCTGTTGAAAGGTGTCAGGCAGCTGATTCAATGGGAAAACGGCGCCCGACAGGAACAGCATCGGTGTAAGGATAAGCGTCTGGTAAAATACGAAGTAATCGTAGCTGGGCGAAAGTGCGGTGACGACCATCGCGAGGCTGGCAAATACGAACCCTGTCAGAGCAATGAATGGCAGCGCATAGAAGACGGACGGCCAGGCTGTATAGCCCAACACTGCGGTGACAATGGTAATTGCCATACCGGCCAGGAAGGCCTTGGTGGCTGCCCACGCCAGTTCCCCCAGAACGATGTCGCCGAGGGTAACGTGCGTATACAGCATGGCTTCCCATGTGCGTTGAGAATGCATGCGAGCGAAAGCCGCGTACAGTGTTTCGAGGGTAGAGGCGGTCATCGCACCGACCGCGACCATGCCGGCCGCCAAAAAGGCGATGTACGGCGCACCGTCGACGCGGCCGACCATTATGCCGAGGCCGGTACCGAGGCCGAAAAGGTAGATCATTGGATCGGCGAGGTTACCGAGAATCGCCACGAATGCGACTTTCTTCCATGCCAGATAGTTGCGGCGCCACACCGCAACCCAGTTCCACGCATTGGCGGGCAGCACCGCCGCAAGACCTTCAATCATCGTTCACTCCTCCATCTCGCGCCCGGTCAGCCGCAAGAAAACATCCTCGAGATTGGCTGGACGCAGAAGAAGGCGCAGACTTGGTCGCCCCTGGAGTTGCGTGCGCACCTGATCAGGGTCTGGCGCGTAGCAGTAGAGGGTTTCGCCGCTGACCTCGATGCGCTGAGAATGTGCCTTGACCAGCGAATGCAACTCGTGCGGATCGCCGCCATAAATCTCCATGACCTGGCATCCGATATGCTCGTCGATCAGCGCCTGCGGGCGGCCTTCGGCGATGTAGCGACCCCTTTCGAGCACGCACAGCCGATCGCATAATCGCTCAGCCTCTTCCATGAAATGCGTCGTGAGGATAATCGTTTTGCCGCGAGCTAACAGCGCGCGCAGCCGCTCCCAGATCAGGTGGCGCGCGTGCGGATCGAGGCCGGTGGTCGGCTCGTCCATCACAATGAGCTGGGGGTCGTTGATCAACGCCCGCGCCATCGTCAGGCATCGCTTCATGCCGCCGGACAGTTCCGAGACGCGCGCATCCGCCTTGCGCTCGAGGCGAGCGAACTCGAGAAGCGACGGGATGACCGCTTCGCTCTCGCGTGTGCTCATGCCGAAGTAGCGGCCGAACACCAGGAGGTTCTCGCGTACCGTGAATTCCTGGTCAAGGTTGTCGAATTGCGGGACCACGCCAATGCCCCTACGTGCCAGCCGAGCGCGCGCCGGCACCGGGACGCCGAGCACCGTGATCGTGCCCGCGTCAGGGCATGTCATGCCGAGGAGCATACGCGCAATCGTGCTTTTGCCGGCCCCGTTTGGTCCGAGGAGGCCGAAACACTCTCCCGACGCAACGGTGAACGACAGGTCGTCGACAACGACCTTGTTCCCATACGACTTGGTTACGCCGGCGAAATCGACTGCCACGGTCGACAGAGAGTCAGGCATGGAGCTTTTCGCGCTTGTTTGACCGTGAGACTCCCGTTCGATCGGAGGAGTCTCGATCCGCCGCAAATCCTGTGGGTCTAACTTTCGCTTCAACAATTGCTGTTTCTGGTCCTGGCTCAAAACTCTTCCACCTGCGATCACGTGACTATTGCTGTTCGCTGTAAGCAGCGTCAGATCCCACCAAGGCGGGCTTTGGAATGGCGCCGTCGCTGTCTGTCACAGTGGCGGCCGAGCTTCGCGACAACCAATCGCTATTGCTCAATGTACACAGCGCGTATGCTTTCAACGGGAGCAAGAGAAAGATGTTGATGAGTGCGTGGAGCGAAAAACCGAGAAATCGAAGTTGGCGCGCACGAAACGCTGCCACGCTGCAGCGAACTATAGTCATGACCGCAATCATCAGGCATGCCGTCCAAGGCACAGTACCTGTCGTTATGAATTGCGCGAGCCCAGCCAGGAGCGACAAAGAGAGCAATAATGGGCCAAGATTCTGCCCAATCACGTCCAATGTGAGATAAATATTAAGGCCGCGCAGCAGTTGGAGCGCCAGCAACGTGTCACGAAACGTGCTCCGGGCCCAGCGAAGCTGTTGGCGCAGATAGGGACCCATGCTGTTGGGAACGACTGTTGCCGCGACGGCCTCCGGGACATACTCTGTTCGAAAGCCTGCTTTCAGCATCAGGATCGTAAGGTGGCGGTCCTCACCGAAGTCGCTCGGCTTCCCTCGAAAGCGCTGCGTCTCGTATTGATCCAGCAGCGAAACAAGCGCGGATCGCCGGTACATGGCACACGGACCGCAGCAACACATAACGGCACCGAACCGAGCCTGCGCTGCCCGCTCTTCGTTGCAGGCGAGCCAGTATTCCATGTCAATCAACCGCGTCAGCCAAGTTTCATTGCGATTACTAGCCGCCAACTGGCCCATGGCGGCGCCGATCGCTTGATCTTGCATCTTTATTGCAAGCCTTGTGACGACGTCCGGCGCGAGTATCGTGTCCGAATCTACATTGAGGACCAAATCTCCGCACGAGCGGCGAACCGCCGCAATCTGTGCCTTGCGCTTTCCGACATTCTTTGGGAGCGCAATGAAGTCGAATCTCGGATCACGAGCGTACTCCTCGTGTACACCTACGAGGGCATCGCGGTTTCCAGAACCGTCATCAACAACATAGACCTGCAGTTTTCCGGCGTAGTCCTGACTTGCTATGGAAGCCAGGCAGTCCGAGAGGGTGCGAGGAGCCTCGTTGTAGCAAGGGATAATGACATCGACGCTCGGCCAAGGCTCACAGCCGGCCGGTTCGCCCGAGGTCGGCGGTACGTTTGTAGGCAGGGCATAAAACACCTGCGCGGTCTTATAGACGGTCGACAGCAGCGCATAAGAGCAGACTGCAACAATACTGGCTGGGGCAAAGAGGTTCATGAGATGTCAGATTTCTCAGTGAATTTGAGGAAGCGAGCGGACGATAAATCCGCGGTCAATGCTGGATTCGGATCGATCAATGCGATGAGGGGCGGGTCGCGCTGACTGATATCATTGCGGGTGCTCTTCATAGCTCTGGACCGTTCCGATCGATCAAAGTTCCGGCCGGCCACTCGCTCATTGAGCGTCCAATTGGGAGCACCATGACGAGTACGTCGTCGTCGACTCGCGTGGGAGGCAGATCGAGGTACACGTCCGGGAGGGTTGAACGCACGCGAACGCCCGACAAAATGCTCGCCAAGCCTTTGCGGCAGAACCTCCCAACATGGTTCCGGAGCGCGGGCCGAACCGTGCCGAAAGCGAATGGAACGCCAAGCTGCTGCAGCGCTGGATACATCGCGCTGATCGAATGGGCGATTCCTAGCCCCTCAAGATCCGGACGCACCCCGTATAGACCGAGTTCAGCGACAAGCAGATCAGCGTCGTCAACTTTGATGTATCGGCGCAGCAGGCCCAAGTGAGCCGCTATCCCGTGCACATCATTGCCGATTGCGCGGACCTCCGGCCTCGCACCGGCCCAACTTCGACCGCCTTCGAACTGCTTTCCATTAAAGGCTCCGGTAGGCTCATAGGTCTTCCGGAAGAACTCAGAGAGTTCGAGGTGATCGGAAAGCCGCAACTCATTTTCCCAGCACAACCTCCACTGCACGTCAGAGCGCATGCGAAGACTTCCTCTTTTTCAGGTTCTTTTGTGCACCTCACGCGGCAGAGCAACGCGGTGCATGTCATGTGGGGGGTCTATGAACGACCCGCCCAGATTGGTAAAATTGATTGTTTAGATCGCGAGCATCCACGCTATGGATGTTACAACCATGCGTTTCGAAGGCCATGATCTGAACCTTCCGGCCGTGCTCGATTGGCCCATAAAGCGACGGCACCGAGGCAGCTGTCGGTGACACAACCTGCTTCAAGAGCGGCCGCCAGCGGCGTGGCTGCGCCTCGTGCCGAAGCTGCGATCAAGCGGAGGATGGGCCTGACTGTTAGGCGTCAGCAAACGCGGCGACCGTTGACGCACGCTGATGATCCATAGGCGATCGCGCAGCTCTGGATCGCGCCGGCGGCAAACAGGTTCCGCGAAGCCTCAGGCTCGACAAGTTGCGGCAAAGGCGGCATCCCAATGGCGCGGCGGTCGCGCTCGGCAACAAGAATCGTCTGGTCGATGCTCGCTGCCTGGCAAGCGGTACTGTCGGTTAAAGCAGCCTGACGGACCTGGAGAGCGAGAAGGAGGGCGCACCTCGGCCTTGCAGCAAAATGGCAGAGATGGGGAAACGGTCACCCCGTCGCTTCCGAACCTGATGTGTGGACCGCAAAAGCTTCGGCCGACGTCTGGGGCCGTTGAGGTGGAAGCGGGCGAAAACCCGTCGAGGCTCGCCGCGCTGAACATCGAGCCGCATGAAGAAGCCGGATATACGTCAGCAATTGTGACCATCAACTGGATCCAGCTAACTTGTTGCAATCGGGCGCTCTTATACGTCCACATATAGGGTCAGTTTGACACCACGAAGCGCACGGTGTCTCCAAGTCAACTTCGACAATTCGTTTCATCAGGAAGCGGAAATCGGCTTTCGGAAGCGGGCCAGCAGCCAGTCTTCATTGATCGACGCGCCCCGGCACGCGATGCGTGTCATCTCGGCCAGCGATTTCTTCAGCATAGCGCTCCAAGCAAAGTTGGCCTATTCGGCGGCCTTCGGGAAGTCAATCGCCGGCTCGTCGAGCAAGCCCGGCCCTGCGGAGGTCTCCGTAGTCGCGTCGGCTGGCGTTCCGCGCCGGAACACCCGACGGAAGAATGCATAGAAGCGGCTGTTCTTGCTGCGCGTGAACACCATCAGCATCGACGGTGTCACCACCAGCGTCAGCACGGTGGCGAAGGACAGGCCGAAGACGATCGCCGAGGATAACGATATCCACCATTGCGTCGACGGCGCGTTGATCGTCGTCTCGTGATGGAAGATTTCGAGACCGAGGCCGAAAGCGATCGGCAGCACGCCGAGGATCGCCGACACCGCCGTCAGCACAACCGGGCGGGCACGTTCGCGGCAGGTCTGCAGCACCGCGTCCATCTTGTCCCAGCCCTCTTCGCGCAGCCGGTCGTAGGTGTCGATCAGCACGATGTTGTTGTTCACCACCACACCGGCCAGCGCGATGACGCCGATACCTGACATGACGATGCCGAACGCCTCTCCGGTCAACAGCAATCCCAGGAACACGCCGATCGTCGCCATGACCACGCAGGACAGCACCAGCCAGACCCTGGTGAACTTGTTGAACTGCGCAAGAAGCACGAGGAAGATCAGGAAGATCGCGGCGCCGAACGCCTTGCTGAGGAAGGCGCTGGCCTCGGCGCTGTCCTCGTTCGAGCCGGCGAGTTTCCAGCGAATGCCGTTGCCGAGATCCATATCGGCGACAGCCTGGGTGACCTCTTGCTGGACGGCCGCGACCTGAGCACCAGCGGCAACGTTGGCCTGAACGACCACCGTGCGCGCGCCATCGATGCGGTTGAGGATGCCGACGGTCGGCTCGGGCTTGCGCGCGACGAAATTCGAGATCGGCACCGACCCTTGTGAGGTTTGCACCCTGAGCTCGTCAAGCATCGACAGCGTGCGCCGGTCCTCCGGCAGACGCAGCCTGATGTCGACGGCGTCATCCGATCCGGCGGGCCGGTATTCGCTGAGCTTCAGCCCGTTCGTCACAAGTTGCACCACCGTTCCGACCGAGGTCGGGCTGATGCCGTATTGCGCCGCCTTGGCGCGATCGACCTCGAGCGCCCAGTCGACGCCGGGCGGCGGCAGGCCATCGGAAATGTCGATGACGCCGGGCACCTTGGCGATGCGCGCGGCGACGGCGCGGGCTGTGTCGTCGAGCCCTTCCGGATCGACGGCCGAAAGCCTGATCTGGATCGGCTTGCCGGTGGGCGGGCCGGCCTCGGGCACGCGAACCTCGACGTCGACGCCGGGAATGCCGGCCATGACGCCGCGCAATTCGTCCAGGATCGAGTTCGCCGATTTGCGCTCGCGCCAGTCGACGAACTCGTATTGGATCACGCCGACCACGTCTTCGGGAATGTCCTGGCCGCCGCCTTGCGTCTTGCCGACACGGGTATAGACCGACTTCACGCCTGGCCAGCCGAGAAGCCGGTTTTCCGCGGTCTTCGTGGCGGCATCCATTTCGGCGAGCGAAAGATTGCCGCGGGCGTGCACATAGAGCAGGCCGTAGTCGGGCTCGACATTCGGGAAGAACTCGACGCCGGCGCCGTATTTCGAATAGGCGAAGCCGACACCGAACAAAAGGGCGACGGTTAGCAGAAGCACGGTGATGGGAAAGCGCACCGCCTGCTTGACCACGGCCATGTACCAGCCATCGCGGTTATCGTCCTCGTGATGGGGCGGCGCCTTGGCGAACAAGGCGCCGAGCGTCGGCGCAAAGACCAGCGCATAGAGCATCGAGGCCGAAAGCGTGACGATCAGCGTGATCGGCATGTATTTCATGAAGTCGCCGATGATGCCCGGCCAGAACAGTAGGGGCGAAAAGGCGGCGATGCGCGTCATCGTCGCCGCGATGACCGGGCCGGCCATGCGCTTGGCGGCGAGCGCGAAGGCTTCTTCCTTCGGCATGCCTTCGCTCATTCGCCGCTCGGCGAATTCGGTGACGATGATGGCGTCGTCTACCAGCATGCCGACAGCCAGGATGAGGCTGAACAGCACGATCATGTTGATCGTGTAGCCCATCATGGCCAACAGCAGGATGCCGATCAAGAAGGACGATGGAATGGCAAGGCCGATCAGCAGCGAGGCGCGGCCCGACAGCGCGTAGAGAATGACGATGAACACCAGGATCACGGCGATCATGACGTGGTTCTGCAGATCGCCGAGCAACTGGTTGACGAAGACCGATTTGTCCTGCGTGTAGGTGACGTGCATGCCTTCCGGCATGGTCTTTATGAAGGCATCGGACACGGTCCTCACCTGGGCGATCGTGTCGATCAGGTTGGATTCGATGCGCTTCTTCACCTCGATGGCGATCGCCGGCTTGCCGTCGAGACGGGTCACCGTCTGGGCGTCCTTGAAGGTGGAGCGGACGGTGGCGATATCCTTGGCGTGCACCACGGCATTGGGGCCGGCGACGATGGGCAGTTCCGCCACGTCCTCCGGCGTTTCGATCAGCGACGGCACCTTGACCGCATATTTGCCCTCGGACCCTTCGATGTTGCCGGCGGCGACGAGGCTGTTGGAATCACCAACCGCACCGATCAGCTGCTCGAGCTGCAGCCCGTAGGAAGACAGTTTCATCGGTTCGATGACCACTTCGACGAGATCGTCGCGGGCGCCCTGCAGCGAACCCTCCAGCACGCCGGGCACTTCCTCGATGCGGTCGCGCAGTTCGCGCGCCGCCGTCGTCAGAACGCGCTCGGGCACCTCGCCCGACAGCGTCACGACCAGAACGGGGAACTCGGAGACGTTGACTTCGGAGACTACAGGCTCCTCGGCTGCCTGCGGCAGGTCGGCCTTGCCGTCCTGGACCTTGCTGCGCGTGTCCTGCAACGCCGTCGCCAGATCCGTCTGCGGGTGGAATTCGACCAGCACGTAACCGCCGCCCTGGAAGGCGGCCGAACGCATCTCCTTGAGCCCCTTGAGGCTCTTCAGCTTGGCTTCCATCGGCCGCAGCAGAAGGCGTTCCGAATCCTCCGGCGAGATGCCCTGATAAATCAGGCTGACATACATCATCGGAATCGGAACATCGGGTTCCGCTTCCTTCGGCGTCGACTGATAGGCGACCGCACCCGCAAGGATGAGG
This sequence comes from Mesorhizobium sp. WSM4821, assembly GCF_055901555.1. Lineage (NCBI taxonomy): Bacteria > Pseudomonadati > Pseudomonadota > Alphaproteobacteria > Hyphomicrobiales > Phyllobacteriaceae > Mesorhizobium > Mesorhizobium sp. WSM4821. The sequence continues at coordinate 340,545 of NZ_CM148371.1, forward strand.
AAGATCAGGATCGAAATGGTCAGCCGGGCATTGTTGATGGCAAGTTTGACGATATCCATGATTACTGCGTCCCGGCCGTCGCGTCGCCCAAGAGCTTTCGGATGGTCGCCTGGTCGGCCTCGACCGGCTTGACCACTTCACCTTCCGTCACCAGTTCCTGGCCGGCGACGATGATGCGCGCGTCGGCCGGGATGCCGCCGAGCACCAGGCCGGTCGGCGTATCGTCGACCAGGTCGATCGGGAAGAACACGACCTTGCTGTCCTTGTCGACGGCGCGGATGCCGAGGTCGCCCTTGTCGCCGAGCGTCACCACCGAGCGCGGCAGCATGACGGCGTCGGTAGGCTGCGCGCTGAGCGCGATCTCGGCCGTCATCCCGGCGGGAATGGCGCCCTCGGGATTGGGGACGGCTATCTCGACGCGGAAGGTGCGGGTGGCGGACGACGCGTCGCGGCTGATGTAGCGCACGGTGCCCTCGACGGTCTGGCCGCTGACCAGCCGTACATTCGCCTTGTCGCCGATCTTCAGATAGCCGAGATCGCGTTCGCTGACCTCGCCGCGGGCGATCACGGGATCGAGCTTGATAATGGTCGCCACCTCGCCGCCCTGCATCACGGAACTACCAAGCTCCACCGGCACCCGGTCGATGACGCCGTCGAAGGGCGCCTTCACTTCGTTGCGGTCGAGCTCGGCTTGCGCGGCTTCCAGGTGCGACTGGGCCAGCGTCAGGTTGGAGCGAGCCGTATCGAGCTGCAGCTTGGGCAGATTGCCGGTTTTCGCCAGCCGCAATGCTGCATCGAGTTCGGCCTGACGCTGAACCAGAAGCTGCTTAGCGTTGCTGACAGCAGAAAGTTTTTCCTCGGCTGCCAGCATCAGCACCAGGTCGCCGGTCTTGACGCGCTGTCCTTGCTTGACCGGCAGCTTGTCGATGACGCCGGCGGCGCGGGTCGCCAGGACCGCGCGCTTATCGGCTTCGGTCAGTCCGGAAATCCGGATGGCGCGCGCATGGGTACGCCTGGGCGGAGTTATGGTCGCGACGGTACGCAACGGCGCCTTGGGCTGTTCTGCCTCAGTGGGCTTGGCCTTGCCGGCGCCAGCCGCCTTTGGCTGCTCGACCTCCCCCGCCTCGGGTTTGTCGGCGGCCGCGCTGCCGACGGAAGAGAACTCCCCCGTCGCCATCCAGGCAGCGAACCCGACAAGCACGACAATGGCTGCAAGCTTGTGAAACCTGTACTTCGGCATCGTAATTTTTCCAGTGCGGTATTCGGCCAGGCCGCGTCTTCTAACTCGGCGCGTTGCCGATATGGGTGTGGGTTATTACTTCGCTGGACAGGATGCGGCCGCCGTGAAGCGCGCCGGACCAGCGCGGCCGTTCATCTGCGACATCACACTCGGCACCTTGTCCCACTCGGGGCAACCACTTAATTGGGGGCTAACCGCTGCGTAAAAGCGCCGGCAGCGCATCCGACTTCGAGTCGCATTTGCGACATGACCTTGCGCAAGTGACACCTGAGAATTTGCGTATGGCGCTCCCGCTCGAACGGATTGCCATCGAGCCGCCATGGATCGTCTGCGGCCATTTCTCGATTCAGCAGTTCATGATCGACTTTATGGGTCAAATTCACACCTCGCTAAGTCAGCAATCACCGACGCTGCAAAACGCCGTCAGAGATAGCGTCGGGACCCGGGCACGCTAATTCTGAAAGCGGGGCCGTTCGTGAGACCCGATGTCAAAACACCACCACGCTTCACCGTGTGGTTGCCCACCTCGTGCAATTCTGGGACCATTCAGCGAATGAGAGTCCGTTTGACGCGCGCATAGACACCGATGAGGAGGAACGTCCGGCACCAATTGCCACTGTCTTCGGATCGTTGCCTTCTGTACTCCTCTGCGCATAGGTGGTTGGTGCTCAGGCTTCTTCGTCGGGCGTGCCTGCAGGCCGAGGCACTTGATTTCGGTCACACTCCTAATAGGGTCGGCAAGATTGGCAAAATTGATTGTTCGGATGACAACCATCCACGCCCTAAACACATCGAAGGCGGAAATGGGCGTGGCTGGGTCCGCGCCTCTGTGGCGTTGGCCGACAAACGCTTTGCGGTGGGCGGGAATCCCGCACACACAGCGATTGAGACGCTGACGATCCGCGGTGGAAGAGGCTCGCGGCATTCAGCAGCCTCGTCTTCATCAAGCATGGATCCTACCCTTTGCATTGTCGATCTCGCAGATGCTTCGAGTTTGTGGAGGAGTGGCCGGAGGACCGCCGCAGTCTGATCCATGAACAGCCCTTCACCGGTGCTACCAAGCACAAGACGCCCCACGCCAATGGGCGTGGTCCGCGATGCCTTTGTCGGCTCCGCGAAGCGAGCCGCAATCCTGAAAGACCTCGAGGCGGAAATGCCGTGGATCGCTGCTTCCAATTCGGGCGGTGGACAGGTGCAGGTTCGTTCGGCCGTCCACCTCATTTTGTGCCGCATATGCCGGGTTGCCCGGTCGCTGTGTTGGGCAGGGCACGACCGATGGAGGCAGAATATCACCAGCTGCGCCGGGTGCGACTGACCATGGTGGAGAACGACGAGCGTGCAACCACGGAACCGGCTGCGCACTACGCGGGTCGGAGGTCACGGCCATAAGGCGGAGGTCAACTTCGAAGGGAGCGCGGCGGTCCTCTCTCGTTCGAAGACAGAGCAGTCCCGACCGGATCGCTCGTAGATGGGAGGCCATGCCATAATTGCACCGAAAGCCGACCCTGGCCGAACCACGACGCTTGAAAGAGCAGATCACGCTTTTGCGTATACAAGGGGAGGAAAGCGTGATGCTGTTCACTGGGATCGTGGATCCCGTGCAGCCGCGACCGCTCACATCGAACCACACTCGCCAGCTTATTACGACGCCAGCACGCTAACGATGACTGTGACTGTGGTTCACCGCCTCAGCAATGGCCGCAATGCCATGACGGATAAAGGGAGATGTTGGCCGAAGCGCAGTCCGTCAGCTACACCACCTAGGGGGACACGATCCAGGACCCGATCCCGCCTGCGGTTAAGCGCGAGTTGAAAGCATACGTCCACGTCCGCCATTACCGCATGCACCGCCTTGGATAAGGCCTGCCCCCGAGGCATGGCGGGGCCCCGGTTGGCGTTCGTATCGACGGCAGGTTCCTAAGCAGCGACTCCCGTGAGGTCGAGCAGTTCTAACTGGCGGCTTGAGTCGACGGCGCTCACGCACAGCCGTTCCATGTGCAGCCCGTTATGCGGCCCTGGGCAAGCTTTTGGGTGGTCCTCAGCACCGCCGGTCGCAGAGAGGTCCGGTTTGCACCGTTAGCACAGGCCAATATTGCGGCCGCCTCGGATGTATGCGTCCCTCTCTTCTGTTTGGCCTGACTGAACAAACTTGCACCCGGTCGGACACGCAGTCCAACCAGGATGCGCGCATCCACATCAAGCCCCATGAAGGCGAAGAAAATCCTCATACGTCGCTTTCAACCCGGCACCAAGAGACGTTTTGGCTTTCCAGCCAAGCTTACGCAAGCGCGTTACGTCCAGTAACTTGCGCGGAGTACCGTCTGGCTTCGTCGTGTCGAATACCAGATTGCCCTCCCAGCAGATCGCCGCCTTAACGAGTTCCGCCACCTCTCGAATTGTGACATCCTCGCCAACGCCAACATTAATCAGGGGCGCGGTGTCGGCGGCTGTCAAGGCGTCAAAATCCGAATCTGGCAGGCCAAGCAGGAACGCAATGGCATCGCCTACATCCGACGAATACATAAACTCTCGCCGAGGGTTTCCGGATCCCCAGACCCCCACCGAGGAGTCGCCGTTTATTTTAGCTTGATGAAAACGGCGTATCAGAGCAGGCAAAACGTGACATTTTTCGGGGTGATAATTGTCGCCGGGACCATATAAGCTGGTCGGCATCAACGCGAGATAGCGCGTCTGGTACTGCCGGTTAAAAGACCAGCATGATTCGACTCCTGCGATTTTTGCCAAAGCGAAGGGACGATTCGTCGCTTCAAGCGGACCGGTCAGAAGGTATTCCTCCCGTATCGGCTGCGGACAGTCGCGTGGATAGATACATGAGGAGCCAAGAAAAATCATCCGTTCGACGCCGGAAGCGTAAGCGGCATCAAAAACACTGAGTTGGATCGCGAGGTTGTTATGAAGGAAATCGACAGGAGATCTAGCGTTCGCCAGTATACCACCAACCGTTGCGGCGCACATAATGACGTAATCGGGCCGCCGCGACATGAAGAACCTGCGCGTCTCGGTCCGGTCAAATAGATCCATTTGGTCGTGAGTACGTGTTATTATCTCATACGATCCTAACGCCTCGAGGGCACTCATTGTGGCGGATCCAACAAGGCCGCGATGGCCTGCAACATAGACTTTCTTCATCTTTTTGTTTCCCATGTGATAACGCTATGGACGCTCCATAAGAAGGCCACCGTAACGCGGACAACAAGCCAGCATGGCGCCGCCGTTGTCATCATAACTCTCGTGGACTGTATGAATAATAACCCTGCGTCATCAGCACTGCGTCACGCTCTGCCAAGCGCAAATCTTCCCGAACCATCTCCCTAATCAATTCAATGAAGGAGATTTTTGGCTCCCACCCAAGTTTTTCTTTGGCCTTGCGGGCATCGCCGAGAAGTGTCTCGACTTCTGCAGGACGAAAATAACGGGGATCTACTTTTACGATCAAAGCTCCCGTCTTTGCATCGTATCCCTCTTCATCGACCCCTTCCCCAACCCAACGAACACCAATGCCGAGTTCAGCGGCCGCGACGGTGACAAATTCGCGCACCGAATGTTGCTCACCGCTAGCGATCACAAAGTCTTCAGCTTGCTCCTGCTGCAGCATCAACCACTGCATCTGGACGTAGTCTCGAGCGTGCCCCCAATCGCGACGAGCATCAAGGTTGCCCAAGAATAGCGTCGGCTGCATCCCAAGCTTAATCCGGGCCAGGGCGCGCGTGATTTTACGCGTTACAAATGTTTCTCCGCGCGCGGGTGACTCATGATTAAATAAAATGCCGTTACATGCGTACAAATTGTAAGCTTCTCGATAATTTACGGTGATCCAGTGAGCATACAATTTGGCAACAGCGTAGGGTGATCGGGGGTAGAACGGTGTCGTCTCGGTCTGTGGCGTTTCCTGCACCAGCCCGTAGAGCTCAGACGTCGAGGCTTGGTAGTAGCGCGTATGCTCGACGAGCCCCAGGATCCGAATTGCCTCGAGGATACGCAGCGCACCCAACGCGTCCGAGTTCGCGGTGTATTCTGGTTGTTCAAAGGAGACTGCAACGTGGCTCTGAGCTGCCAGATTGTAAATTTCGTCCGGCTGAACCAGTTGGATGACGCGCGTAAGGCTGGACGAGTCTGTCAAGTCCCCGTGGTGAAGTGTAAGATCAACGCCACTTTCATGAGGATCATGATAGAGATGGTCTATACGGCCCGTATTGAAAAGGGACGATCGTCTTTTTATCCCATGCACAGAATAGCCCTTTTCCAAAAGCAATTCTGCGAGGTAGGAACCGTCTTGCCCCGTGACCCCGGTGATTAAAGCGACTTTTGACAAGCTTGAATCCTTTTGATTTTTACGCGCCGAAGAAAATGCTCGCCTGCGGCGGGATTGCGTGGCGAGAAGGGGCGCATTGGGCAGGGCGAACGGGGCCTCTGCGCGAAGGCAAGGGAGAGTTCGAGCGGGATGCCAACCCCTTCATGGGGCCGGGGAACGGTCGGAAGGGTTATCAATCAAGATCAAACGACGCGGGTCATTCAGATCGAATTCGACAATTCGTGGCACGAAGAGGCGGGCATAGCGGGAGAAGGCGCTAGTCGGAGGAAAGCGAATTACAGTATCGCATCTACCGAGGAGATACATCTCAACGAGAGCGGAAATACCCCCCTCAGTGCCCAGTGCTGCACTGTTTAAGGGGCCGGCCTGATCCGCTTGGAAGCGTTTTGGGACGGCGAAAAGTTCGGGAAATACGGCCGACAAGTGATCAACAACCTGGGCGCTGTCTGTACACAAGAACACCCTTACAGGCCTTGGATGCGGTTGCGCTTTGGCCATACGAATGGCAGTGCATACCTGCTCTAAGGCAACCTTTGGATCAGCCCAGTAAGGTGCGTGATCCATGATATCTCCGCCGTTGCCGTGGCGGACATGGACCCCGATTATGCTGTGCCCGGCAAAGTGTTCCTGGTAGAGCGCTTCAATCCGATCCTCAATTTCGACCCTCGGTCTGATGCTCCGAAATATCGTTCGCTCGGCTTGCTCATCGCAGCGCCACATCAAGCAAGCATCACACACTACCGTGTTGGCTTCACAATCATCCTGGGCTTGGAAAAGATCGTTAAGCTCGTCACGTTCTTGGAAAATCTGTTCATCCGGACGGTACACGCAGTCGATGGATGGCTTGTTCCACCACGACGGGAAGAAGGGACCGGGGAATGAGACGTGGTTGATCTCGTCATCGCAAATGACCCGTACACCACCAATCTCTTCAATTGGCTTGAAGAAAGCCGGAAAGGCATTCGCAAACGGGTTGTCGAGGTAACAAGAGCCGCGCCAATCTATTGCTAAAGCCCGTCCCGTCCGATGTGCGTAGTCCCATGCCGACGCGAGAGACCACAGGCAATCACCGAGACCCTCGCGCCGTCGAGAAACAACGAACCGATCTATCCTTGAGCCATCAACAAGCATTTAAATTGCCTCTTTCCAAAACACCACAAACCTCAGCTTTGCTGCTGCCTTTGAGGCAAGCGCCTGCGCAATTCGGGGGAGCTTGTCGTGCTGCGCCAATGCGATGTAGCTCCTGTCCACTCTGGCTGATTACGTCAACCGGAAGCTCAGGGCGTGGCCTTGCGTCGATCGCGGGGTGCCTCGCCGCGATGGACGCGCGCCTAGGCTGGTATTCGGCGCACGCCAGAAAATGCTCTTCAGAGCCAACGCAAACATCAACGACTTTCCCTAAAGGCTTACATCCTTTGAAGTCATTCTATGCAACGTGCCGCAACATCCGTAAAATCGTCTGTTTCGATGAAACGCATCCACGTGATGGATGGCTAGTGACATGGGTTCCAGGGCGTTGACCTGAACCCTCTCGTTGTGCGTCACTGCTAATCCCAGCGGAACCTTACGGCGGCAGCACGCAGCATGACCCAAGTCAGCCGGCCATGATCGCGACTGCAACGACGACATCCGAACGGAGCCGTTGACATGACTTCACTTGCACACTTCCTCAGATCATCATGGAGCCCATCGTGCGCCCCCTGCCGCTCTGCTGGAAGACCTGGGCAGAGCCGGCGATATCACGAGCGATGCAATTATCGCCGCCGATGCAAGGCCACGCTTTCGCTTAACGCGCGCCAAGCGCGGGTGGGTGCGGGGCTCGACCTGTGGCGTTTTCTTTCTTGCTCGGCGATCCAGCAATCGATGTGCAAATCCGGCGGCCGGTCAAACCAATACGATCGTAAACGGGCCGGCGCGCAGCCTGCTGACGGCCGAGCGGACCGCGCTCAATTTTCTGTGCGGTCTGAGCGACATTGCTACGGCTACGGCCGCGTTTGTCGAAGCGATATGCGGTCAGGCGCCAATCACCGCTTCGCGCTCGACGACGCGGTGCTCATCAAGGACAACCACATCGCCATTGCCGGCGACATCCGCACCGCAATCGAGCGGGCGCGTAGCGCCACAGGCCACATCGTCAAGATCGAGGTAGAGGTGGACAGGCTGGACCAGTTGGAGAGAGCCCTTACAGTGGGGGTCGACGCCTTGCTCCTCGACAACATGTCGGTCGAGGAGCTTGCGCAGGCTGTGCCTATGTCGGGCGCCGCGCGATCACCGAGGCCTCGGGGCCCGAGTAGCGCGGGCGAGCGCCCCGGCAATTGCGGCGACCGGCGTGGACCTCATATCGTGGCTGGCTTACCAGCAGCGCGCCCATTCTCGACATCGGTCTCGTGCTCGGCGCCGGCGCCATCACCCGGCACTTCAAGATGTTCATAGCTCCGGACCGTTCCGAACGATCAGGGTGCCGGATGGCCACTCGCTCATCGAGCGTCCAATCGGCACAACCACGACGAGCACGTCCTCAACGCGCGTGGGCGGCAGGTCGAGATACACATCTGCGAGAGTGGACCGCACGCGAACGCCCGACACAATCGCCGCCAGGCCGCCTCTGCAGAACCTTTCCATATGGTTCCGCATCGCGTGCCGAACGGTGCCGAAAGCGAATGGAACCCCAAGCTGCTGCATTACTGGATATAGAACGCTCATTGAATGACTGATCCCTTGTCCCTCAAGATCCGGACGCACCCCGTACAACCCCAGGTCGGCCACTAGGAGCTCGACCTCGTCAACCTTGATGAAGCGGCGTAGTATCCCGATATGAGCCGCTACGCCGTGCGCGTCGTAGCTGATTGCGCGGAGCTCCGGCCTCGCACCGGCCCAGCTACGGCCGCCTTCGAATGGCTCTGAGTTGAAGGCCCCAGTCGGTCCGTAGGTCTTTCGGAAAAACTCGGAGAGTTCGGCATGGTCGGCCTGTTGCAACTCATTTTCCCAGCACAACCTCCACCGCACGTCAGAGCACATGGAAAACCTCATCTTTTGTTGCTATTTTGTTGGGGAAGCGCCTAGCAGGGGGACGCTTGTCGAATCGAGCCGGCTCGATGTAGCTGGCGCACCGAAGAAACTAGCCGCAATGAACATGCGGCCCCGTTGTGTTCCGAGCACACCGGAAGGCGCACACCAGAATAATACTGTTCTGAACCAATGCAAAAATTCGATGACTACCTTGTGGCTTACATCTTTGAAATCTTGCTATGCGACGTTCTGCGAAATTGGCAAAATCGTTTCTTTGGATTAATGCATCCAAGCTATGGATAGGAAAAGACATGCGTTTCAAAGAACTTGATCTAAATCTCCGCCCGGCTTGATCAGGAGGCTTCGACCCGGCCAGTTGCCCGACCGACCCGCTCGTCAGTTGCCAGACCAACCGACTGCTTTGGGTGCGAACCTTCCCCCACCGTTGATAGCCGTCATTGGGCCGCACTGAACTTTTCACGCTAAATCATCGCCATGCCGCCATTCACGTGGATGGTCTGGCCGGTGACATAGGCGGCTTCGTTGGAAGCGAGGTAGGCGACGGCGGAGGCGACTTCGGCGCTGGTGCCCATGCGCCGTGTCGGAATCGCCGCCATGATCGCCTCTTTCTGCTTGTCGTTGAGCTTATCGGTCATCGCCGATTCGATGAAGCCCGGCGCGACGCAGTTGACGGTGATGTTGCGCGTGGCGATCTCCTGCGCCAGCGACTTGGAAAAGCCGATCATGCCGGCCTTGGAGGCGCAGTAATTGGTCTGGCCCGGATTGCCGGTGACGCCAACCACAGAGGTGATGTTGATGATGCGGCCATGCCGGCGCCGCATCATCGGATGGGTGAGTTCGCGGGTCAGCCGGAACACGGCGGTCAGATTGACCTCGAGCACCGTATCCCAGTCGGCGTCCGCCATGCGCACGAACAGCCCGTCCTTGGTGATGCCGGCATTGTTGACGAGAATGTCGACGCCGTCGAGATCAGCCTCTACCTTCTGGCCGAGCGCCTTGACCTCGTCGCGATTGGAAAGATTGGCCGGGAACAGCTTGACCCGGTCGCCGAGTTCAGCCGCCAGTGTTTCCAGCTTTTCGACGCGGGTGCCGTGCAGGCCGACGATTGCGCCCTGCGCATGCAGCACCCGGGCGATCGCCTCGCCGATGCCTCCCGATGCGCCTGTGACGAGCGCCTTGCGGCCGGTCAGATCGAACATTTATCGATTCCCTTTCTAAGACCGGCTTCGCACGGAAGCGGTCACTGGCGCCCTGCGCCTTCCAGACATTATCGGGTACATCTTTGGACAGGTCCTCGAGCCGAACTCGAAGGGCCTCGCTTAACCTTCCGGGTAGCGGTACCGTCCAAGTCGCTTCAACAGTTGAGAATTTTGCAAAAAACGGACCCCGGATACCAGAGATAGAGTTCCTGGAGGCATCTCGTATGGCTTCTACACCTGCTTGAACGCTAGAACTGCATTCATACCGCCCATAGCAAACGCGTTGCTCATCGCCACACGCACCTTACGCTCGCGCGGCACGTTGGGCGTGACATCGAGATCGCAAAGGGGATCTGGCTCGCGATAATTGGCGGTCGGCGGCACGACGCCCTCTTGGATCGCCATCACGCAGGCGATCATTTCAAGCGCGCTCGCTGCACCGAGGCAATGCGCGTGGGTGGACTTGGTGGAGGAGATTGACATCGAGTAAGCATGGTGGCCGAAGACGCGCTTGATCGCCGCCGTTTCGGTTTCGTCGTTGGCCTTGGTGCCGGTGCCGTGCGCGTTCAGGTAGTCCACGTCCTCGGGATTCAGCCCGGCATCGGCAAGACAGGCGCGTATCGCTGTTTCCGGGCCTTCGATAGATGGCGCGACTATGTGAAAAGCATCGCCGGAAAAACCGATGCCCGCGACCTCGGCAAGGATCGTAGCGCCGCGCGCGCTTGCGTGCTCAAAGCTCTCCAGCACGGCCATCCCCGCGCCCTCGCCCAGCACCACGCCCTTCCTGTCGCCGGAGAAGGGGCGGCAAGTGTCCGGGGCGAGTACGCGCAGTGCTTCCCAGCCCTTCATCACGAGCCAGACGAGTGGCGCGTCACTGCCTCCGGCAACCATAACGTCGGCGCGGCCGAGCTTGATCTGATCCACTGCAGAAGCGATTGCGTGGTTGGCCGACGCGCATGCTGATGCCAGGCCAAAGACCGGACCACGCAGGCCGAGGTTCATGCTGACTTGGCTGGCAGCGGCGCTCGGTAGCACCTTAGGTGCAGTGAGGATGGGAGCACGTCTGCCGTTGTTGAAGTCCAGGACACGATAGCTCCCTTCCATGGCTCCCCAGCCCCAGCCGCAGACGCCCACTGCCGTGCCGAAGCGATGAGCGTTATCTTCATAGAAGGAAAGTCCGGCTTGCCGCATCGCTTCGCGCGCTGCAAGCACCGCGAGCAGGCTGAATCGGTCCATCGAGACAGACTGGCTGCGTTCGATGTCATGGGCGGGTAGCTCCTTGATCTCGGCACCTATATGGCCCTCAAGCCCATGAAGCTCGGGAGTCACGATCGGGCCGATGGCGGAGCGCCCTTCACGCATTCCTGTCCAGATGGAGGCGGCATCAGTGCCCAGGCCGCACAGCCCGCCTAATCCGGTGATGACGACACGCCGATCCATTCAAGACGCCTTGCTTAGCAAGCCGCGGACGGCTTCCACCATATCGCCGACACTTTGGAGATTCGACCACGCCTCGGCCGAATTCATTTCGATCTTGATGCCGTAGGCCTGCTCCACATCCCAAAGGAGATCCGCCAGACCCAGCGAATCGACTCCCAGCGAGGTCAGTTCCGTGGCAGTCGTTATTTCGCCGGTGATGGGCACACTCTCTCCCTCGCCGCTCTCCGATTCGAGGCGGTTCTTGATCGTGGCAATGATTTCCGTTGTGAGTTGGTCAGCCATTCTGTTCCTTTCATAATAATGCCTTTTGACGTGGGTGCGGCGCCATGCCTCTGCCAGTCACCTCGCGAAAATCGTCCCTGACCAGGCTTGTGCCACTCACCAACAGCAATCGGAGCACGTCTGAGCTCATGGAAAAACTTCTCCTTTCGGGCTCTTTTTTCGCTGTCGTCACACGATATGGGAAGCGGGCGATCAGGGCGTGTGGGGTGCTGTCAATGCGAGATTCCGGAAAATTGATAAAATCGTTTGTTTCGATGAGATGCATCCACCCTGTGGATAGAGAGCCGCGACCGAACTGTGATGGTAGACACCAAGTCTCATACCGGAAGGGGAGCTCGGCTCCAGTATGTCATTGGCGCGCTCTCGATAAGAGGCGATCGCTTCTCCATGGCGCATAGGCCACGTCGTTCCCAGAGGAGCCGGTGGAAAACAATATGCATCTGATCTTTCGGCTACAAAGCGCGTCATCGCGGCCTCATCCGCCTTGCCGATTTCACCATTCTGACCATAGAATTTGATGCCATTGCGATCGGCTGGAATGTGCGACCGGTGACCATAAGTGCCGCCGTGCCGTGTCTGCGTGCATATAGTGCCAGGGCAGGCGTAGGTATGGCGCCGCGATCCATCGGCTGGAAACATTTGCGGCCAACGCCGCCATGCAATTGTTGACTATCGCCTGACTGCTGTCAGGTGGTCGCGGCCTATGAAGACCGAACTATTCCGGCTGAACCCGGCTCGAAATTAAACGCCAAGCGAAAGCTTCGGTATAAAGTCCGCTGGCCTTGCCGACCAATTCCGAATCCAAACCTCGAACGCCGCTTGACCCGAATTTCATGACTTCGCTTTGCTGGTGGACAGGCAGGGTGGGTAATGTTGCAGTGGGCTAGTGCTTCTATTGAAAGCGCCATCGTTCTCAGCCACCTGCTGTTCAGATATGCGGTTTCCACAACACGGTAACGGCCGATCAAATTTGCAGAATGATTCTTTTGAATCAGGGGCGTCAAATGGGCTCGAAATGACAACGGTCCTTATCTCCGGCCGATTTTTCAGGATACCCAAAACCCTGTCATTGAAGCGAACACAGTCCTCGGCGAAGGAGGGAGACGCTGCGCGCTTGGAGAAGGCAGCAACGCCGATGGCGGGGAAGCACCCGCTCATTGTGAGCTGAGCCAGGCCGGCCTCTCCGATCGTTTTGGCCAAGCCGGGAACCAGTGCCATGGCAAATGAATCGCCCCAAACCAGCAATTCGGGCCTGCCCGTCGTCTGACAGGCCCCTTCCCAGGCCGTAATTGATCCGTCGGCTCTCGGAAAAGCGGTCGGGATGATGATCGACGATGCGATCGAAATCCTCGCTCAGGGCACGGCTGTGCCCTTTATGTCCCGGCTTGGCGCCACCCGGCTTCGCCTTGTCGCGTCGCTCCTTGCGGTCGGTCGAGGGAGGATTCGACGACGTTCGCGACGTCTTCTCCGGCCGCTGCAACCGCAGCACCAAGTCTATCAGTTCGTCCTTCGACAGCTGCTGCAAATCACCGCGATCCATACCGTCATGGATTCAGGCTTCGACCCCGTTGGCAAGGGGGTGGGCAATTACTCAGCCCGAAAGGCGACCGCGCCGCCACCTCTTTGACGGGCAGCCCCAACACGTCGGCGACATATCCGAGCGCTAGCAGATCGCTCTCCATTCGATTGCATCCAAGTTGAAGCCGGACTTAGATATTCTCAAATTAAATGCCTATCCTCGTCGAACGACTGCATTCTCCAAGTTAACTGACAAGCGATATATGATTTACCAAACGTTTTCTGATTAACGATTTGTAGCACGGATATAAGCCTTCATAATTATTTATGAACTCATCGTTTCAGACATTTGAAAAGCAAGTAACCCTTTCCGATTCTGATCCTGACAATGGATTTGGCACAACAGAAGCAGGCGCGATCTCATCTGACGTGGCATGGGATGATGAGAGATGATGACACTGAAGGAGCCGGGGGGAGCTTACGGCGTCAATTTCTATCTCTGCGCCTATGTCTGATGACAGAAGTCTCCATGTTCTTGAGGCTGCTCCGAACCGACTGGACCGACGATGGCGTCGGCACCGTCGACATGATCCGGCAGACCGGCAAGTCCAAGAGCTGCATATGGCGTTGGCTGAGCGCTTCGCCGCCGAAGGCTTCAAGGGCTGTTGCGACAAGGCGCGGCCCTCCCGTATTGCGGCTCTCGGGCCCGAAGCCCTGCCGAGTGCGGTTCCGATACGTCGTGAGAGGAATCGGATGACGTGCCAGAATTGTGAAATATATTGCGTTATTATGTAATTTTAGAAGTCTCAGCAACAAATAAATTTAACATTCTTTTAACTTGAATTTTGGGGCTTGTTATTCAATTAACTAGGGCGCCCGAACCCGGCAAGATCAAGAGGGTTAGTCGAAATCCAATTTTGCTGGTGCTTTTTGAGGGATGAGACGCTACGAATTTTGCGCGAAGCTGCAAATGATTTGTAGCTTACATAATGGTTCTTTATGGAGTTGTTTGCATGCGCGTAGAAAACGATCATTGCGATGTGATCGGTGTGTCGGCCGCTCCCACGCAACTTAATAGTCTGTCTGGTGCGATTCTGCAGCAGGGGGGATGGCGCGAGTGTCGCTGCCAGCCAATGTGGTGACCTGGGCGGCAGGCCGTCACCAGACGCTCAGGCGGATGTTTTCCGACCAGCGTTTCAACAGGGACTGGCGACAGTGGCGGGCGCTGCAGGACGGCGAGATTCCCGAGGATCATCCGCTGATCGGGATGTGCAAAGTGGACAACATGGTCACTGCGCATGGCGCCGATCACCGGCGCTTGCGCGGCCTGCTGTCCAGGAGCTTCGCGCCCAGTCGTATCGCCTTGCTGGCGCCACGGATCGAACAATGCGTCGATCGACTCCTGGCCGAGATGGCGCAGCGCGGCGGCAGTGCCGATCTGATGTGCGAGTTCGCCGTTCCGCTGCCCACCAACGTGATCGCCGAACTGTTCGGTTTGCCGGACGAACAGCGCGAGGAGATCGTTTCGCTCACCTACAGCCGGGCCAACACCTCCGCCACAGCCGCAGAGGTGCGACAGACGCGGCAGCGCATCCCGGAGTTCTTCCGTCGCCTGGTCGCGCTCAAGCGGGGCCAGCTCGGCGACGATCTGGCTTCGGCCCTGATCGTCGCGCGCGACAACGGCGAGCTCGTTTCCGACAGCGAGCTCATCGACATGCTGTTCATGGTGCTCTCTGCGGGCTTCGTGACCACCACCGGCGTCATCGGCAATGGCGTGCTAGCATTGCTGACGCATCCGCAGCAACTGCACCTGGTGCGCAGCGGCCAAGTTCCGTGGTCACAGGCGATCGAGGAGATCCTGCGCTGGGGCAGCGCAGTGGCCAATCTGCCGTTCCGCTATGCCACCCAGGACGTGGAGATCGACGGATGCATGATCCGCCGCGGCGACGCCGTCCTGATGGCCTTTCATGCGGCGAACCGGGATGAAAGGGCCTTCGGTCCCGGCGCCGACAAGTTCGATGTCACCCGGCGGCACAACCCGCACCTGTCGTTCGGCGAGGGGCCGCATTCCTGCCTGGGAGCAGAGCTGGCGCGCCTGGAATTGCGCTGCGCCTTCCCCGCGCTGTTCGGGCGGCTGGAGGATCTGGCGCTGACCATCGCTGCGGAGGACGTCGTCTACATGCCGTCTTACGTCATTTGCTGCCCGCAGCGCCTGCCGGTCACCTTCCGCCCTTCCATAGCTTAGAGAGTGAAGTGCCACCATGTTCGAACAACCCCTGCCGAAGCTGCCGATGTGGCGCGTCGATCACATCGAGCCCTCGCCCGAGATGTTGGCGCTACGCGCCAACGGTCCGATCCACCGCGTGCGCTTCCCGTCCGGGCACGAAGGCTGGTGGGTGACAGGCTACGACGAGGCCAAGGCGGTGCTGTCCGACCCGGCGTTCCGGCCCACGGGAATGCCGCCGGCGGGATTCACCCCGGATTCGGTGATTCTCGGTTCGCCGGGGTGGCTGGTCTCGCACGAGGGGGGCGAGCATGCCCGGTTACGCACGATCGTGGCGCCGGCCTTCAGCAACCTCAGGGTGAAGCTGCTCGCGCAGCAGGTCGAGGCGATCGCCGCGCAGTTGTTCGAGACGCTGGCGGCCCAGCCCCAGCCCGCCGACCTGCGGCGCCACCTCTCCTTTCCGCTTCCAGCCATGGTCATCAGCGCGCTGATGGGCGTGCTCTACGAGGATCACGCCTTTTTCGCCCGGCTGTCCGACGAGGTGATGACGCATCAGCATGAAAGCGGCCCGCGCACCGCGTCGCGCCTGGCCTGGGAAGAACTGCGCGCCTACATTCGCGGCAAGATGCGGGACAAGCGCCAGGATCCGGGCGACAACCTGCTGACGGATCTGCTCGCAGCGGTCGACCAGGGCAAGGCAACCGAGGAAGAGGCGATCGGCCTGGCGGCGGGCATACTGGTGGCGGGGCACGAGAGCACTGTCGCGCAGATCGAATTTGGCCTGCTGGCCATGTTCCGCCATCCGCAACAGTGCGAACGCCTGGTCGGCGATCCGTCCCTGGTGGACAAGGCGGTGGAGGAAATCCTGCGCATGTACCCGCCGGGCGCGGGCTGGGACGGCATCATGCGCTATCCGAGGACCGACGTGACCATCGCGGGCGTGCATATTCCCGCGGAGAGCAAGGTGCTGGTCGGCCTGCCGGCGACGTCGTTCGATCCGCGCCATTTCGACGACCCGGAAATCTTCGACATCGGACGCGACGAAAACCCGCACCTGGCGTTCTCCTACGGCCCGCACAACTGTATCGGCGCGGCGCTGGCCAGGCTGGAACTCAAGGTGGTGTTCGGTTCGATCTTCCAGCGCTTTCCCGCGCTACGCCTAGCCGTGTCGCCCGAAGAACTGAAGTTGCGCAAGGAGATCATCACTGGCGGGTTCGACGAGCTCCCGGTGCTCTGGTGACGCGCGGACGCCGCCGAGATCGGGATCTTCTCCGCAATTTGCCGGCGCGCCTGGGTGCGCACCGGTCAGATCAGCCAGCCAACAGGTAACCAGGATGGACGTGCAAGGAACCAAAGCAGCATGCCGGGACGCCTTCGCCGAACTGGCGTCGTCAGCGTGCATCCACGACCCGTATCCGTTCATGCGGTGGTTGCGCGAGCACGATCCGGTGCATCGCGCGGCGTCGGGCCTCTTTCTGTTGAGCCGCCACGTCGACATTTGCTGGGCGCTCAAGGCCACGGGCGATGCGTTTCGGGGACCGGCGCCGGGCGAACTGGCGCGCTATTTCCCGCGTGCGGCGACCAGCCTGTCGCTCAGTCTGCTGGCGTCCACGCTAGCGATGAAGGACCCCCCGACGCATACGCGTCTGCGCCGGCTGATCTCGCGCGATTTCACCATGCGCCAGATCGACGACCTGCGGCCGAGCATCGCGCGCATCGTCGCAGCGCGCCTGGACGGCATGGCGCCCGCGCTGGAGCGCGGGGAGGCGGTGGACCTGCATCGGGAATTCGCGCTGGCCTTGCCCATGCTGGTGTTCGCCGAACTGTTCGGCATGCCCCAGGACGACGTGTTCGGGCTCGCCGCCGGCATCGGCACCATTCTGGAAGGCCTGAGTCCGCACGCCAGCGATCCCCAACTCGCCGCCTCGGACGAGGCCAGCGCCAAGGTGCAGGCCTACTTCGGCGACCTCATACAGCGCAGGCGCACCGATCCCCGCCACGACATCGTGTCGATGCTGGTCGGCGCACACGATGACGATACCGACACGCTGTCGGATGCGGAGTTGATCAGCATGCTGTGGGGCATGCTGCTGGGCGGCTTCGCCACCACTGCTGCGAGCATCGACCATGCGGTCCTGGCGATGCTGGCGTATCCCGAACAGCGACACTGGCTGCAGGGGGACGCCGTGGGGGTGAAGGGATTCGTGGAAGAAGTCCTGCGCTGCGATGCGCCCGCCATGTTCAGCTCCATTCCGCGTATCGCCCAGCGCGACATTGAACTGGGCGGCGTGGTGATTCCGAAGAACGCGGACGTGCGCGTGCTGATCGCGGCCGGCAATCGCGACCCGGAGGCCTTCGCCGATCCCGACCGCTTCGACCCCGCGCGGTTCTACTGCACCAGTCCTGGCATGTCGAGCGACGGGAAGATCATGCTGAGCTTCGGCCACGGCATCCACTTCTGCCTCGGTGCGCAACTGGCCCGGGTGCAGTTGGCCGAGAGCCTGCCGCGGATCCACGCGCGCTTCCCAACGCTGGCATTGGCCGAGCAGCCGACCCGGGAGCCCTCCGCGTTCCTTAGGACGTTCCGCGCGCTGCCGGTACGGCTGCATGCGCAGGGGGGCTGAGATGCGCGTCGTGGTCGACCAGGATCTGTGCGGAACCACCGGGCAGTGCGTGCTGACGCTGCCGGGCACCTTTCGCCAGCGCGAACCGGACGGCGTGGCCGAAGTGTGTGTGGCGACGGTCCCGCAGGCGCTGCACGCCGCCGTGCGGCTCGCGGCCAGCCAGTGCCCGGTCGCCGCCATTCGGGTCATCGAAAGCGACTCTGGCGATGGCGAGCGCGCCAGCGCCAACCCTGCGCCTTCTCCGGCGGAGGCCTATCGGCATGCCGCAAAAGACCAACGCGATCCAGGAGGACCCGATGGGACGGTTTGAAGGCAAGGTGGCCGTGGTGACCGGCGCCGGCGCCGGCATCGGCAAGGCATGCGCCCTCGCCCTCGCGCGCGAGGGCGGCAGAGTCGTGGTGGCCGACATTGATGGCTCGGCGGCCATCGCCTGCACCGCGCAGATCGCGGCCGAAGCCGGCCACGCGCTGGCCCTGGCCATGGACATTGCCGATGCGCAGGCGGTGGCAGCGCTGTTCGAGACGGCGGAGCGGCACTTCGGTGGGGTCGACCTGCTGGTGAACAACGCGTGCGCCATGCATCTGACCACGCGCGACCACGCGATCCTCGACCTGGACCTGGCGGTCTGGGATCAGATCATGGCGACCAATCTGCGCGGCACGCTGCTCTGCTGCCGGCAGGCCATCCCACGGATGATCGCCCGCGGCGGTGGCGCCATCGTCAACATGTCGTCGTGCCAGGGGCTCAGCGGTGACACCGCGCAGACGTCCTACGCCGCGTCGAAGGCGGCGATGAACATGCTGTCGGCCTCGCTCGCCACCCAGTACGGTCACGCGCAGATCCGCTGCAACGCGGTTGCGCCGGGTCTCATCATGACCGAGCGTCTCCTCGCCAAGCTGGACGAGTGCATGCAACGGCATCTGCGCCGGCACCAGCTCCTGCCGCGCGTCGGCCGCCCCGCGGATGTGGCCGCGCTGGTGGCTTTCCTGCTCTCCGACGATGCTGCCTTCATCACTGGACAGGTCCTGTGCATTGACGGCGGCATGCTGGCGCATGTGCCGACATACGCCGACGGTGGCAACAGCCGCGCCGCGCGGCCTGCCGGCGACATCGCCGAAGCGGCTGCGGCGCCGCGCTGCTGATGGACATGCTGCTCAACCCGCTGGACCGTCGGCACCGGCTGCGGTACGACATCCCGGTCGTGCCCGGCGCTTTCCCCCTCGTCGGCCATCTTCCCGCCATCGTCTGCGACCTGCCGCGCCTGCTGCGGCGCGCGGAACGGACGCTGGGCAGCCACTTCTGGCTGGATTTCGGCCCTGCCGGCCACCTGATGACCTGCACGGATCTGGATGCGTTCGCACTGCTCCGGCACAAGGACGTGTCCTCGGCGCTGATGGAAGAGATCGCGCCCGAATTGCTTCGCGGAACGTTGGTCGCCCAGGACGGCGGCGCGCACCGGCAGGCGCGCGATGCGATCAAGGCGGCGTTCCTGCCCAAGGGGCTGACCCATGCCGGCATCGGCGACCTGTTCGCGCCCATCATCCTGGCGCGGGTGCAGGCGTGGCGCGACCGCGGCGACATAACCATCCTGCGCGAAACCGGCGATCTGACGCTCAAGCTCATCTTCAGCCTCATGGGAATCCCCGCGAACGACCTGCCGGGATGGCATCGCAAGTACCGGCAACTGCTGCAGTTGATCGTC
This sequence comes from Mesorhizobium sp. WSM4821, assembly GCF_055901555.1. Lineage (NCBI taxonomy): Bacteria > Pseudomonadati > Pseudomonadota > Alphaproteobacteria > Hyphomicrobiales > Phyllobacteriaceae > Mesorhizobium > Mesorhizobium sp. WSM4821. The sequence goes on from NZ_CM148371.1 coordinate 360,137, forward strand.
GCGCCCCCGATCGACCTGCCCGGACTGCCCTTGCGGCGCGGCCGCGCCGCCCGCGACTGGATCGACGCGCAGTTGCGCCAGTTCGTCCGGGACGCGCGCGCGCATGCCGCGCGAACCGGGTTGATCAAGGACATGGTGAGCGCCTTCGATCGCAGCGATGATGCGCTCTCCGATGACGTCCTGGTCGCCAATATCCGCTTGCTGCTGCTTGGCGGTCACGACACCACCGCCTCGACGATGGCCTGGATGGTGATCGAGCTGGCGCGGCAGCCTGTGCTGTGGGACGCCCTGGTCGAGGAGGCGCAACGCGTGGGCGCGGTGCCGACCCGGCACGCGGACCTGGCGCAGTGTCCGGTCGCCGAGGCGCTGTTCCGCGAAACGCTACGCGTGCATCCGGCGACCACGGTCCTGCCGCGTCGCGCGCTGCAGGAATTGCAGCTCGGCCAACGGCGCATTCCCGCGGGCACCCATCTGGGCATCCCGCTGCTGCATTTCTCGACCTCGGCGCTGCTGCACGAGGCGCCTGATCAGTTCCGCCTGGCGCGGTGGCTGCAACGCACGGAGCCGATCCGGCCGGTGGACATGCTGCAGTTCGGTACCGGCCCACACGTCTGCATCGGCTACCACCTGGTATGGCTGGAACTGGTGCAGTTCTCCGTCGCCTTGGCGCTGACCATGCACAAGGCCGGGGTGCGGCCGCGGTTGCTGAGCGACGTCGAAAAGGGCCGGCGTTATTACCCGACCGCACATCCGTCCATGACAATCCGCCTCGGATTCTCATGATCTGGAATCGCACGCCCCGTGTGGCGAGGCAGCGGCGCCGGCGACGCCCGGCATTGCTGCCTCGGCGCACGCGCTCGGTGCGACACCGGCAACACCGCGGCGGCTCGGCGCTCGCCGTGGCCGCGTCAGGTACAAGGACATGAACAACATGCAGACCGGTTCCACGCTACACGACGACCGAACTGGCGTTTCCTCGCTCGGCGGATTGGGCGCGCAGGCGCGCGGCGCGTCCGGCAGGCTGCTGCCGGAGATCTGGATGCAGGACGGTGCAAAGCGGGTCGAACAGGCGCTGGCGCGTCTTCTCTGCGCCGAAGACGACGGTGAGACCGAGCTGATGACGGCGATGCGCTATGCCACCTTGCATGGCGGGAAGCGCACCCGCGCCCTGCTCTGTCTGGCTGCCGGCGCACTGGCCGACACGCCGGCGCACATGCTCGACGACGTCGGCGCCGCCATCGAGATGATGCACGCCTGTACCCTGGTCCACGACGACCTGCCCGCGATGGACGACGACGTGCTTCGCCGCGGCCTTCCGACCGTGCACGTCAAGTTCGGCGAAGCCACTGCGATCCTGGTCGGCGATGCGTTGCAGGCGCACGCCTTCCTGACCCTGGCGAGCCTGGATGCGCCGGGCCACAACCGTATCGCGCTCGTGCGCGAACTGGCGCAGGCGGTGTCCGCCGAGGGTGCCGCAGGCGGGCAGGCCATGGATCTGTCGCTGGTCGGAAAGCACGTCGAGCTGGACAGGATCGTGGCGATGCACCGGATGAAGAGCGGAGCGCTAGTGCGCGCGTCCGTTCGCATGGGCGCGCTATGCGCCATCGCGGAGGATGCCGCGCACGCTGCGCTGTACTGTGCGCTCGATCGCTACAGCGCCTGTTTCGGCCTGGCGTTGCAGGTGGTCGACGACATTCTCGACGCGACAGCGGATACCGCGATGCTGGGCAAGACCCCCGGCAAGGACGCGGCGGCGCAGAAGCCGACCTGCGCGTCGATCATGGGGCTGCAGGCAGCGCGCCAGTTCGCGCTGGATCTGTTGCGCGACGCCGGGGAGGCCATCGCCCCGATGGGGCCGCGTGCGGAACGGTTGGCGCAGATGTTGCAGCGGGCCAACGCGTATCTGTTCAAGCACGCGCCTTGCGCATGAGCGTCCGCATGGAGTCGCCCCTGTGCCGCTGCGATCGGCCGGCGGCAGCGGTGCATGCTGCACTGTGTCCGAGTCCGCGGTGCCGATCGCAGCGGTTGCCCAGCACGGCCGCGGCGCACGCGTCGGACCGGCGCCAGCATCGGGGCGCGTCGCCGCGCCGGAGCAGGGCGACCGTCCGGCGCTGCCCGTGCGCTGGGCCGCGACGGGCCTGCGGCGACGTGCCCGGCGTCTGCCCGATCCTGGTTCTCGCCAACCTTCTGCAGAAGGAACATCCCGCTTGAATGCGCTGTCTGAACAGATCCTTTCCGAATTGCGCCACCTGCTGAGCGAGATGAGCGACGGTGGCAGCGTCGGTCCGTCCGTCTACGACACGGCGCGAGCTCTGCAGTTCCACGGCAACGTCACCGGTCGGCAGGACGCATACGCGTGGCTCCTCGCGCAGCAACAGGCCGATGGCGGATGGGGAAGCGCGGACTTCCCGCTGTTCCGCCATGCGCCCACGTGGGCGGCGTTGCTGGCATTGCAGCGTGCCGATCCTCTTCCCGGCGCTGCCGACGCAGTCCAGGCTGCAACCCGGTTCCTCGAGCGCCAGCCCGATCCCTACGCGCATGCGGTGCCGGAAGACGCGCCGATCGGCGCGGAGCTGATCCTGCCGCAGTTGTGCGGTGAGGCCGCATCCTTCATGGGCGGCGCGGCGTTTCCGCGCCACCCGGCGCTGTTGCCATTGCGGCAAGCGTGCCTGGTCAAGCTGGGGGCGGCGGCGACGTTGCCGAGCGGCCATCCGTTGCTGCACTCCTGGGAAGCCTGGGGGACGTCGCCGACCACCGCATGCCCGGATGACGACGGCAGCATCGGCATCAGTCCGGCGGCCACCGCCGCGTGGCGTGCGCACGCCGTGACACAGGGGAGCAGGCCGCAGGTCGGGCGCGCCGACGCGTATCTGCAGGCGGCATCGCGGGCGACGCGCAGCGGCATCGAAGGTGTCGTGCCCAACGTCTGGCCGATCAATGTGTTCGAGCCATGCTGGTCGCTGTACACCCTGCATCTGGCCGGGCTGTTCGCGCATCCCGCGCTCGCCGAGGCGGTGCGCGTGATCGTCGCGCAGCTCGACGCCCGCCTGGGCGTGCGCGGTCTGGGCCCGGCCTTGCACTTCGCGGCCGATGCGGACGACACCGCCGTTGCGTTGTGCGTCCTGCGCCTTGCAGGCCGCGACCCGGCGGTCGATGCGTTGCGCCATTTCGAAATCGGCGAGCTGTTCGTCACCTTCCCCGGCGAGCGCAATGCCTCGGTGTCGACCAACATCCATGCCCTGCATGCGTTGCGACTGTTGGGAAAGCCCGCCGCCGGGACCAGCGCCTACGTCGAGGCCAATCGCAACCCGCACGGTCTATGGGACAACGAGAAATGGCACGTTTCGTGGCTGTATCCCACCGCACATGCGGTCGCTGCGCTGGCGCAAGGCAACCCCCAGTGGCGCGACGAGCGCGCGCTGGCGGCGCTGCTGCAGGCGCAACGCGACGGCGGCGGCTGGGGCACCGGTCGCGCGTCCACATTCGAGGAAACCGCCTATGCGCTGTTCGCGTTGCACGTGATGGACGGGAGCGAAGAGCCGACAGGGCGCCGGCGCATCGCGCAGGCGGTGGCGCGTGCGCTGGAGTGGATGCTCGCCCGCCATTCGGCGCATGCACTGCCGCAGACGCCGCTGTGGATCGGCAAGGAACTGTATTGCCCCACCCGGGTCGTGCGCGTGGCCGAACTTGCCGGGTTGTTGCTGGCGCTTCGTTGGGGGCGGCGCGTCCTGGCCGAGGGACCAGGAGCGACGCCATGATCCAGACCGAACGCGCGCTGCAGCAGGTGCTGGAGTGGGGGCGTTCCCTGACCGGGTTCGCCGACGAGCATGCCGTGGAAGCGGTCAGGGGCGGCCAGTACATCATGCAGCGTATCCAACCGAGCCTGCGCGACACCAGCGCCCGCACCGGCCGCGATCCGCAGGACGAAACGCTGATCGTGGCGTTCTATCGCGAACTGGCGCTGCTGTTCTGGCTCGACGATTGCAACGACCTTGGCCTGATCGCGCCGGAGCAGCTCGCCGCGGTGGAGCAGGCGCTGGGGCAGGGAGTACCGTGCGCGCTCCCCGGATTCGAGGGCTGCGCTGTGCTGCGCGCTTCGCTGGCCGCGCTCGCCTACGATCGTCGCGACTATGCTCAGCTTCTCGACGATACCCAGTGCTACTGCGCGGCGCTGCACGCCGGACCCGCGCAGGCGGCAGGGGCGGAACGCTGGTCCTACGCCGAGTACCTGCACAACGGCATCGATTCGATCGCCTACGCGAACGTGTTCTGTTGCCTGTCGTTGCTGTGGGGGCTGGACATGGCGACCTTGCGCGCGCGTCCGGCGTTTCGCCAGGTCCTGCGGCTCATCTCCGCGATAGGGCGCCTGCAGAACGATCTGCATGGACGCGACAAGGACAGGTCGGCCGGCGAGGCCGACAACGCGGCGATCCTGCTACTGCAGCGCTATCCGGCTATGCCTGTGGTGGAGTTCCTCAACGACGAGCTGGCCGGCCATACGCGCATGCTGCACCGGGTGATGGCGCAAGAACGCTTTCCCGCGCCGTGGGGACGGTTGATTGAGGCCATGGCGGCCATCCGCGCGGAGTACTACCAGACCTCGACCAGCCGCTACAACAGCGACGCTGCGGGGGAGGCCAGCGTGCGCCGGCCTGAACGCGCGGGAGACGGCGGCGTGCGCGCGCTGCCGTCGGTCCGATCCGACGCAACGCCGTCGCCCGATGCGACGGATGGAACGAGCATGAGCGACACCGCCCTGAGCCGGCGCAAGGACGACCATCTGGACATCGTGCTGGATCGGCGAACGGCGCCGGCCACGGTCGCCGCCGGCTGGGAGTACATCCGTTTCGAACACTGCGCATTGCCCGAGTTGGACTTGACGCAGATCGACCTGCGCGCCTCGCTGCTGGGCAAGACCATTCACGCGCCGCTGCTGATCAGCTCCATGACCGGCGGCATGCCACGCGCCGAGGCCGTCAACCGACATCTGAGCGAGGCAGCGCAAGCCTTGGGGATCGCCATGTGCGTCGGTTCGCAGCGCGTGAGCCTGCAATCCCCCAACTCACAGGGGCTGACGCGCGCGCTGCGCCGCCTGGCGCCAGACATTCCCTTGCTGGCCAATATCGGCGCCGCGCAACTGCGCGAGGCTGACGGCCTGGACCTAGCGCGCCGGGCGGTAGATGCGCTGGAGGCCGATGGACTCATCGTCCATCTCAATCCGCTGCAGGAAGCGGTACAGCCGGAGGGCGACCGCGACTGGGGAGGCGTCCTGGCGCAGATCGCTCGGGCCACGCGCAGCGTGGGCGTGCCGATCGTGGCCAAGGAAGTGGGGTCGGGCCTGTCCGCCTCGGTGGCCTGTGCGCTCGTCGAGGCGGGCGTGGCGGTGATCGATGTCGCCGGCGCCGGCGGCACCAGTTGGGCCGCGGTGGAGGGCGAGCGCGCCCGCGATGCCGCCGACCGTGCAGTGGCAATGGCGTTCGCCGATTGGGGGATTCCGACCCCGGCCAGCGTGCAGGCGGTACGTCGGGCGCTGCCAACGGTGAAGCTGATCGCGTCGGGCGGGATTCGCGACGGCGTCGACGTGGCCAAGGCCATCCACCTGGGCGCGGACATCGCCGGGCAGGCGGCCGGCGTGCTGCGCGCGGCGACGGTGTCCACCGAGGCGGTTGTCGCGCATTTCGAGATCGTCATCCGCCAGTTGGCCGTCGCCTGCTTCTGCACCGGCTCGGCTGATCTGGCGGCATTGCGTCAGGCGCGCTTGTTGCCCTCGGCGCATCCGCCCGCCGGTTGATGCCTGCGTCGCCCGCACGTGGCGGCGGGCGCAGCTAGCAGGCTGCTGAAATGCCTATGCCAAACATAGACTACTGATCCACCTTGGCGAAGCGGTTCGATGCGCGGGAGCGATGTGTTCATGGAGCAGCTGTTCACGATGAAGCGGTTGGAGGATTTCGTTCCAGCCGATCATCCACTGCGCCCGATCCGGCTGATTTGTCGAAATCCTATTCTCTCTTGAGCCGGTGTCGTAGAAAGCGACCCATACCTAACAGTGCACGTACATTTAACAGAAGCGCTGTTAAATAGGGGCATGGTGTTAGAAAGAATTCCTGCCGCGCGGTTAGAAGCGCTCGCTCAGGCGGCGGAAGCGTATGTCCAGCACGCCTTCGGGCGGCGGCTCGAACTCACGCCGATAGCGCCTACAAACGTCCCACACTTCGTGCTTGACCGCTACTTGTTGTGGGAAGGTTGCTGGACGGTCGCACTCTGGTTGTCATGGCGATTTGCGAACCCCGGCAAGGCGCCACAACGGATTACCTCAAGCATCGTGATCCTGTCCGTCGCCAACTTGGCGTCGATCTCATTCTGCTGCTGCTTGACCATGTGCCGAACGCCGTCCGGCGCCAGATGGTGGAGCGGCAGATCGGCTTCATCGCGCCGGGTGCGCAGCTTTATGTCCCGGAAGCATTGCTCGACCTGCGCGAGCGAGCGCGGACGACCGCGATCGCCCCCGCAGACCAGATCAGCCCTACTACGCAATTGGTGCTCCTCGCGGTCCTGCAGGGTATCGCCCTTGAGGAGGAACACCTCACCGACCTTGCCGAGCGACTCCATGTGTCGATCATGAGCATAAGCCGAACACTTGATGAGCTTGAGGTACTCCAACTTGCAAAGGCTCGCCATGTCGGCCGACAACGCCGTCTGCACATGCTTCTGGGTGGTCACGAACTATGGGAGGCAATCCAAGAGCGGTTGCAATCCCCAGTGCGCAAGGTTCGCCTTGTTAGTGGCCGGGTCGAAAACCAAATCGCACCGCTCGCTGGCGAGAGCGCGCTTGCCCGCTACACCATGTTGGCGGCGCCAAGGGTCCAGACGCGCGCCATTCTGTCGATGCGTTGGAAGCGCCTCAAGGAGAGGCTCGCACTCAGCCCAGCCACGGCGTTCGATGACGACCGGTTAGAGATTTAGACCTGGACCTACGACCCGCAGATCCTCGCGCGGGATGCTGTCATAGATCGGCTCTCGCTGTATCTCAGTGTTCGGGGGAGCACGGACGAACGCGTCGCGCAAGCGGCGGAAGAACTATTGGAGAGGTTTGAATGGTAATCGGGGTGGACCGCTTCCTCGCTCATTTCGCGGGCCAGGAACATCAATATGTGCTGATCGGTGGTGCCGCCTGCGCGCTTATCAGAACGAGGTCGGCCTGGACTTCCGCGCCACCAAGGATCTCGACATCGTGCTGATCGTCGAGGCGCTGGACGCTGCCTTCGCGGAGCGCTTCTGGGCCTTTGTCGAGCACGGTGGGTACGAGATCAGAGAGCGAAGCCAGGGGGAGAAAGTTCTCTACCGCTTCCAGAAGCCGAAGACCGAAGATTTCCCTGCCATGATCGAGCTGTTCTCGCGGTCGCCCGAAGGGCTGACGCTTGCCGAGGACTCGCATCTTACGCCGCTTCCTATCGACGAAGCGGCCGCCTATCGACGAAGCGGCCGCGAGTCTGTCGGCGATCCTGCTCGACGAGGACTATTACGCCTTTCTCAAGTCGATGGTGCGCGATGCCGGCGGCATCCCGGTGCTCAACGAGGCAGCGATCATCCCGTTCAAGGCCCTCGCGTGGCTCGACCTTAGCTGGGAGCGCGATGCGGGCGGCAAGGTTGACGAAAAGAACATCAAAAAACATCGCAACGACGTGGCACGGCTGCTGAAAGTCTTAAGCCCCGAAGCCAGCTATCCGCTGCCCGAGACCGTTGCAAAAGACATGCGGGCGTTCGTCGAGCTGGCGACAGCGGAGGTCGATTATAACCCCGAGCAGTTTAAGGTGAATATGACGCGAGAGGATGTTGCAGACCGGATCCGTGCCGCCTACCAGCTCTGATGGCATCCCGTGGTCATCTCCGTCTATCTCTTCAGTGCTAGAAAATCCCGGATGTTAGCGAATGTATCTGGATCGTAGATTGCAGCCCTTAGACGCTCCCGTAGCGACTGATCATCCCGGAACAACTTCACCATGTCGCGAATGAGAAATTCAGCCAATTTTCCAGTCCTACCGCTGAATTGGCTATCTAGTAGGTGGCGCAGATCTTGCCATGAGAGATCGTCCATTCTGCCACCTGAGATTTGTCGGGCACTTTAGCAGAAGCGCCGTCGTTCGGCCCCAGCAGTCACCTCCTCACCCAAGCGTTAGAAGCTTTTTCCGAGCTCCGCGGTAGCAAGATTCTCCGTGATCGGGCTTATGGGATCGAACTCCTCCTGCTCATGCACGAGACCACTCGTGGTGAGGAGGTCCGCCAAGCCCGCGATCGCGCTTGCGAGCATGTCGCCGACAGGACCGGCCACACCCGGTGCGGGTCTGCCGAAGCGGCGAAGCAGTTCGACGTTCATCATATGGGCGCGCAGCGGAATGTCGACACCGGCAAGATGTCTCTCGATGTGCCGGAATATTCGGACGCCTCCGGCGTCCATATCTCCCCAGTGAAACGTCGGCACCTGCGCTTGGGCCGCCAGCCTTGTGACCGTCGCGAGCGTCGGTCGCGAAGGGAAGCCACCGGAATAGATGACGAGGGCCCGTTCGGACCGTGCGACCTCCCGAATGTGCCGGACGAATGACGCGAAGTTCTCGATCGTCAGGACGTAGTCGGGCTTCGTCAGGAGACCGATCCCGCCGGCGCAGTCGGTAGGTATTCCGACATAGGGCATCGCCGGAAAGGACCGCCCGTCCAGCGATACGTCACCGTGCAGCAGGATCGGTTGCGGCAACCGCCTGATACCGGCGGTGGCAAGCAGTTCCTCCGGATCGAGGCGAGTCTGCTCCTCCATGCCCACGAAGATCTTCGCCATTGCTGCGGCGACTTGCCGAACATTCTTCTCCAGCGCTTTACTGTCGCCGACCGTCAACCGCGAGAACGTCCGGAAGTCCTGCTCCCCCTGCGGATCGCCCGACATGCGACCACGTGCTGCGATGGCGAGGCCGATCACGTTTGCAAGCGTTCGCCCGTCTCCATTCCGAATTCCGATGTGGGAAACGCCCCGCGTCCAGGCCGCGACGGCGTCATCGATCAAACTGGCGGCGCCGGCCGGCAGCCCCGGCTGCGACCGCAGTTCTGAGACGGCTCGGTATGCCAGTTCGCCAGCCGGCCGTCGTTCGACCTTGCGGTAGAGCACCCCGGCATCCTTCAGCCTTGCACCGGTTACCCGACGCTCCGTCTTCGGGCCGGTTTGGACCAGCTCGATCCCGCCTGCTCGCTCCAGCGCTGCGAGTTCCTCATCGAAGGCGTCCCGCAGGTCGATGTTGGCGAAGCCGTCATTGTCAATCAAGGCGATCAGGTTTCGCACGGCGGGGTTGCGTTCATGCCGCGTGAGCAGATCGTCGATGAGTGAAATGACGGTCGAAAACCCGCGCCGTCTCATTCGGCCGCCTTCGCCTCGAGACCAAGCCGCTCCGCGAGTTCGCCATCCGTTGCGTGCTGGGGGTTGATGGCGCGCATCTCCTCGCGGACGCGGTCCTTGACCCGGATGGATTCGGCGAGGGAAACGTCGCCGCTGCGGAATACGTCGATGATATAATCGAGGTTCTCGTAGACGACCGCGCGTTTCTCGGTCGGCGCGGCGATGACGACCTGAAGGCCGATCGCCCGGTAGAATTCGAGCAGCGTCCGCTGGTTGGGACCATCCATTTTGCTGAAGGCCTCGTCGAACACGGCAAGCCCTATTCCAAGATCGCTTGGAGCGGTTGCCTGGCGGACGCCGTGGTAGGCGCTGGCGAGGGCCGCTCCGATGACGACGTAGAACGGCACCTGGCGTTCGGCACCGCTGGCCACGCCGCGTCGGCGGTCGAAGCTCGTCGTCCGCCCGGTGGCGACGTCGCGCATCCTGAGATCGTAGGTGAAATAGCTGCGGTAGTCCTGAAAGACTGTAAAGTCGAAGGACTCGTCGGCGAGAAGCTGTTCTATCTGCCTGAGCGCCCGCGCGTGCCGCTCGTCGCGCGGCTCGGCCCGGCCGAACAGAGCGTCCAGCACGCGCTCGTCGGTCTCGCTGTCCTTGGCGAGATGATAGAGGTCGTCGAACTCCGGTTTGACGAGCTCCGCCAGACGATAGATCTCACCGTGAAGCGGGCGTTGCGCCGCCGACAGCTTCTCCATCTCCGAATGAAGCTGCCCGAAGCGGCTGTTCAGCTCATGAATGAAAGTCGTCTTGAAGAGACGCGAAACCCGATCTGCCGCCTCGTCCGCTTGCTCGCGGTACCGGATGAGTTCGTTGTCTTCCAGCATCGCAATGCCGTCTGACACCCACGGTTTCACCGTGCCGATGATCGGCACGTCCGCATAGCCCTCGAGTGCGTCGGGGAAGTCGATGGCATACCTCCCAAGGGCCGCCCTGATGTCGTGACTGAGCTCTCGATACCCCTGCTTCGCATCGTCCGCAGCCTTCTCCATGTCGGAAGCAATCCTGGCCGGATTTCTAGCGGGATGCCCCCTATATCGCTGTCGGAGCGATCGCATTTGTGCCGCGGAGGTCACGACACTGCGGAACTGTCGACGGCGATGGGCGAGGCACAGGTAAGAGCCGACGCTCTGCTCGCCCGCGCCCAGCCTCTCCTTGACCTCCTCAATCTTCGTTCTGAGCGACGCGCGACTATCGATCAGTTCATCGCGATCAGTCTTGAGGCTGTTCAATAAGGTCTGCAACCGCTTCTCCGCGTCGAGTAGTTCAGGGTCGACCTGGGCCGATATCCGATCGAGTCGGCGCCGCGCGTCGGCACGCCTGTCTGCCAGATCCCCCAGCGCCAATGTGAGCGCTTCCAACTTGTCTTTCTCATCGACCGGTCTGCTGCAATCCTCGAGCCGCCGCATCGCGTCCTCGAAGAAGCGTTTCTTCTCAAGATGAACCCTCAAAAACTGCGAACGCTGTTCGATCCGCTCCCGGAGCGTGGTCTCCATCAGTGGTGCCGCAGCCCGCCCAATCTTTAGGCCGTCCGGCCGGCGCATTTCGGTGATCAGGCCGTCGTAATACGCACCATCGGCCATTACTGCGCGGCCGCTGCATAGAAGCTCATCCTGGTTCTCCGCAAGCCGAACGTTGCCTATCCTGAAGACTACGAACGCCATGGCCAGCTTATCGTCGCTGCGGATCATCGAAGCTAGCGTACCGCCCTCGGGCACGGTGGATCTCGACTGGAGCTTGCGGGTGTTGGCTACGCGGCATCCCGGATAAGCGTCGCGTCCATGCCGCAGGATCTCGGTCGCACGGTACGCGTGCTCTGGATCGACAATAATGGCCTCGCGGTCGCGGGTGAGCAGCGCCTCTAGCGCATTGCGCCACCGTTCGTCGACGATGTCAGCGACTTCACAGAGTGTGCGTGGCGTCATGCCTTCGCGGCGCAGGGCCTCCATAAGTCTCGAAGTTGCGGCATTAAGGGTGATCTGTCCCCGTCTGGCGTTGGCAAGCTGCTTGCTATCCTCGGCTGCCTCAGCCTCAAGTTGCTTGACCCAGACGATGGCCTCGTCTCGTTGGTCGGTCGCCTTTTCCATCCGGGCGCTCGCGGCTTCTGAGACTGCACCCAGCAGTTGGTCCATCTTCGCCGGATCGCGTGGCCAACCGGGCGGCGCGATCCCACGGCTGGCCTCTTCAACGCGCTCGAGCGCACGGAACAACTCGCCTGGGTTTATGACGCTCAGCTTGTCGCGCAAATCCAGGAGTTGGATCGCGCGCGCAGCGCTGAGGTGCCGAGTTAGGAGGCGCTCCATGACGCCCGCATGGTCCCGCTCCAGCCCTCTAATCTCCTGCTCAACGATGGCGCGCTGTCCCTGCGCGCCGGTCGCGGCGAGCTGTCGCTGGACGGATGTGAGCGCCTCGGTCTGATGTTCTATTTCCTCCTCTATCCGCGCGAACTCCTCCATGACCACATGAAGCTCGTGCGCCTTCGACCTTTTTTCACCGATATTCGTCAACAGCCTGGCGAATCCTTCGACCAGCAGGGCGGTCCTCCCAATCGCGCGGCAGGTAAGTTCCTCGGCGAGAAGCCGGTCGAATTCCTCTATCTGGGCGCGGATTGCGCGAAGCACCTCCAATCTTCGATTGAGGTCGGCAATGGTCTTCTGGATCTCGCGGTAGCGGCGGATAGAATCGCGTAGCTCGGCGATGTCGATCGGCTTGGGCTCGAGCAGGTAGCGGTGCACGAACTGCTCGACAGACGAGATGTCCGTGAAGGAAAGCGCGGCCACGAAAGTGCGGACAAACCGCTCGGGATCCGACGCGCGGCGCCCTGTGAACAGCGCGCGCATGTACTCGCGAATGAACGTCTTGGCGTCGTCCGGCGTGAGAAGCTGACCGCCCATTTCACTGCAGGCCTGGTCGAGCCGACGGCGGACGACAGGCCACACGGTCGGCCGGGACGCGTCTTCGCTGATATCCAGCAGCATCGAGGTGTCGACGCTAATACCCTCGGCGACGAACCGTCCCAGTACCTCTGTCTGTTGTCCGCGGGCGGCCTCAATGGACAGCCCGAGACTCACAGGCATCCGCCGCCTTTCCGTGTCCTCGAAGACAAGCGCGATGTGGCTTCTAGCCTGGTTCCTGAGGAAAATGTCCTGGTTGAGTTGCCCGAGACAGTAGCCCCCGAGCGTGCGGTCCGAACGGCCGCTGCTCTCGCCAGCGGACCGGTTGAACCGGTACAGACGCGACGAACCGCCGGCCATGATCGCCTGTATCAGATCGATTATTGTGGACTTGCCGGATCGGTTCTGGCCGAGGATGGCCGCATCGCCGGCCAGATCGAGGTCGGCCCGTACCATCATGTGCCAATTCACTAGGACGATGCGCCGCAGTTCCATCATGCCTCGCCTCCCACGACCTGATCGTCTGCGTCGGGCGTGGTGGCGACTGGACGCGACAAGATCTGCTCGAGCGACGCGACGAAGTCGTCGCCGGCGACGCTAGTGACGAGCGCGCGAATGTCGAGATCCATATTCTGCGCGTCCGCGTCGAACTCACCGAGGCGAACGATCGCCTTGCGTTCGAGCATCCGGAGCACGTCGCGGAACTCGTTTGGCGCAAGCGCCGCGCGCCGGCTGCCGGCGACTATCCCCTGATAGGCCGCATACGCCTCGTTGAGTGTCGTGCGGGTAGTTCCGTTGGTGTAGATTTCGCCGAGTTGGAGCGCCTCTTCCCAGAGCCGTCGCATGATGAGTAACGCGATCGTCTCATCGATACGCAGCCGCGGCAGCGCCGTGCGCTCAGGATCGGGCAAGATCCCCGCCCAGCCTTCGGTCTCCCGGTGGACGAGACGGTAGCCGCCGACATCAAAGTAAGCCTCGACAAGCTTCGCGAGCTCTGGACGGTGCAGCGTTTCCAGCAGCGTCGCGGCCCCACGGTCCTCCACGTGGACGAACTGATTCCGCATCAGATGTGCGATGAGTTGCGTGACTCTTAGGAAACCGCGCGGGTTCGAGTTTTCGAGGGCGTTGAACTCAAGCAGCATGCCCGACCTCGAGGGTGATGCTGTCGTCGAGGCGCTTCACGTGAAAGCCGCCGCAGTCCAGCCACTCGTTTGACACTGCGTCGTCGGACACCACGAACTCGAACCGGCCCTTAAGCGTCTTCGCGAGCCGCGAGTCGGCGTCGGCACCGAGGCCGCCGGCGACCATCACTCGGATGGCTTCGAAGGCCAGGAAATCATCGACAGTCTCGATTCTCATATAAGCCGCCGTGGTCTTGCCAAAGGGCGGTACCCGTCTTTCGAGGAAACGGCTAACCTTTGCCGGCGAGATGGTCAGGCGATCCAAGTACTCCCGCTCGAGCTGACGCCTGAATTCACGTATCGGATCTGGCGGCGGAAGGGCAAGGTCGGCGTCGGCGATCTCCGGCCGCGAGCCGCGCGGCTTCGCGAGGAGCTCGGGCGCAACCACGGTCATCCGGGGCTCAATCAATCCTCGTACCGCAAGATCGTCCACGCCCCGCGAGAGAGCATCGTCGAGCCCCTGGATCACATGCTCGCTGCGTTGGAGGAAGTTGGTCCGGCGCCCTGCGTACCTGACCACGTTACGCAGCCGCGTCTCGAGCCTGGACCGGTGCTGCTGGATCGCCTCGAAGGATTCCTCGATCCGTTCGAACACGCGGCGGATCCGGAACAGGTCCTCCTGCACGAGGTCGCGCGCCGCTTGCCCATCGGGAACGAGCCGGGATTCAAGATACGCGTCGGCTACGGCGGCCAAGTCAATCTCGGAATCCTCCAACTCGTCGAGCGAGGCGAGAATGGTCCGCCGATGCCGATACGGATGCGCCGTGGTCGAGATGGACGTGTAGTCTCGCAGGAGCACCCGCTCGACGAAGTCCTCGAAGTAGTGTCGCAGCCGCTCGGCAAGCGTGTCCGAGGAGAGCACCTGCCGATCAACCTCCCGCAGGGCCGCGAGCACGCTTCTCATGTAGCGTCCGAAACGTGCCGAGTCATGGGCGGCCTTGTTGAGGCCGAGAGCGTTCTCCGCGGGTTTCTCCCGCACCGCACGGATCGCATTCCTCACCTCCACCACAAGGCCGCCGAGTTGCTCGGCGCCGCCCTCCTTCAAGGAGCACAGGAATTCGGCGAGACGCATTGCTCCGGACGGCATCTCCACGGTTGTCTTGAGGCCATAGCTCGCCTCGTCCAGCCAGCCCGTCTGCAGCATCCGGTTGTAGATGTGCCGGGACTGGCTGATCGCGGTCCCGGTGGCTTGATTGTCCGCGCCTTGGACGCGTCGACGCCTGACCCGCCGACCGGTCCGCGTCACGAGGCGGTCGAGATCGACGGCGGCTTCGTCCTCGGCCCAGAGGCTAGGCTCCCTCGTGATGCAGTTGTAGATCACGCCGACTACCTCTGCCTCGGTCGGGAACAGGAGGTCTGACCGGTAGAAGTCGTCGTAGACGGCGAGGATCGCACGCTCATATAGCAGCCGGTTCCCGCCAGAAAACACCGTGAAGATGTCTGGGCCGAGTTGACCGAAAAGTTGCGGACGCGACGCATCCGATACTGAAGATACTGCGGAATTTGCCAAGATTCCCACCCCGATCAGGAAGTTGACGGGAGCCCGTCTGAAGGTCAAGTGCTTAAAGATGATGCCTGCCGGTAAGGCAAGGAAAATGGTTCACCGGCTTCGGGCAATGATGAACAAAACGGACGTTTTTCGGATATTGGATATCAGCGTTGGCGCCAGAATGCTGCGTAAAGCGGCCATCTACCCGCTTCCCTCTGCTCTTTTCGGGGCATCAACGCGGTCTAGAGAGTTTGGCTGGTAGATCGAGGCGCTCGCGCGAAGCAGTAGAGCCTTTTTCAAGGAGATCCGTCTGCGGGATTTTGAGCATGTGCGCGTGAACTATGACAGCGATTTCGGGCTCAACGGAATACCCTTACATGCCCCAATTGTCGAGGTTATCGGCGCGATTGCGCCGGCTACTGGGACCGCCGATTGGAGCGTTGCTCTGAATAGATTACTTGGAAACGGAGCTTGTGTTGCTGTGTAACAAACTGAGTAACAGGGGCCGAAAAAAGATCAATATTTTCCATGCGAGGGCGAGGAGGTCGAAAGACGCTCCGTCATTCGATCTGTCGGAAATGCGCGAGGTCGCCGAGATGCGCAGCCCCTGAAGTGCCAGCCCTTGGCCAAGCGGTGCCGCGCCGGACCCGGGCCATTCTGGATGCCGCCGAGGAAACGAGCCGGCAGCAAAAAAGGCAGGCATCAGGGCCTGGGAACTGGGAAGACGGTGGGCATGCCGGGTTGTCGAGTGAGCGACACAGGTTGTTCGGCTTGGCTCCTGCTCTCACCATCATTCAAGTTATTGAATAGTATCGAGAACACTTTTTCTGAGGCTTTCCTGCTCAGTTGGCACGACTTTTGATGCTTCCTTCTAGATGGCGGCAGAGCTGCCGACCGATGTGACGTCGTGGTGATATCGCGATCGGTGGAACGAAGGGAGGAAAGCAGCATGCCACATCTGCGTCGGGTGTGTTCACTATCGCAAAAAGGACGTGACCTGCGGAACCCGGGCGGCAAAACAAGCGAATCTACGCTTCATGACCTCATTTGCACTGGTGACGGACCGTCATTCCTTATGGAAGCCCATGACGCGCTCTCCGCGGCGATCGCGCAGCGGTCCGGTTTCAAGGCGCTTTGGGCGTCCGGCCTCTCGATCTCCTCCAGCCTCGGCTACCGCGATGCGAACGAGGCCTCTTGGACCCAGGTGGTCGACGTCGTGGAACGGATGGCGGACGCAGCGGAAATTCCAATCCTTGTCGACGGAGATAGCGGATTCGGCAATTTCAACAATGCCCGTCTGGTCGCTCGCAAGCTGCGGCAGCACGGCGCGAGCGGCGTTTGCCTCGAAGACAAGGCGTTCCCGAAGATGAACTCCTTCGTCAGGGACCGCCATCCGCTGGCGGAGATCGGCGAGTTCTGCGGTCGCCTGAAGGCGGTCAAGGATCAGGTTCCGGATCCGGAGTTCGTTCTCGTCGCTCGTATCGAGGCGCTGATCGCCGGATACGGTCAGCAGGAGGCGCTTGCACGAGCGCACGCCTATGCGGACGCTGGCGCCGATGCGATCCTGATTCACTCCTGCAAGTCCGATGCGGAGGAGATCTTCACCTTCACACGAGCCTGGCAGAACCGACTGCCCGTCGTGATCGTACCGACAAAATACCACCGTACGCCCGTTGCTGATTATCGCGCGGCCGGTATTTCCACGGTCATCTGGGCCAACCACAACCTGCGCGCCGCGATGTCGGCGATGCGTCAGGTGTGCGACCGCATCATCCAGGAGGAGAGCATTGCCGGTGTCGAAGGTGAAGTCGCGACGCTCGACGAGCTGTTCGAACTGATGAACTACGGCGAGCTCTCAGCGGCAAAAGAGAAATACCTTCCGCGGGCAGTGGACGGCCAAGGACCGCAGCGAGAGGTTCCTTCGAAAAGAATGGATGGAGACGCGCATGTTGGCGCAACGGACAAACTTGTTTAAATCGTCGGGGACCGCGGCCGCCCGCGCCGCGGCGAAGGCTGCCGCCGATGCCGGGATGGAGATTGTTGATCTCACGGCCGGCGAGATCTCGAGCGATCTGGCACCGACGATCCGGGACGGAGCGATCGAGGCGATTCGACAAGGCCTGAACCGCTACACTGACACCATCGGCTCGATGGAGTTGCGCGAGGCGCTGGCACGGAAGGTATCGGTCGAGACGGGGCAGCTTTGGCGGGCCGACGAGCTCGCCGTGACGAACGGCGCCAAGCAGGCTCTTTTCAACGTGGCGATGACGCTGATCAATCCCGGCGACCAGGTCATCATTCCCGCGCCCTACTGGACAACATTCCCAGCGCAGATTCAGATCGCCGGCGGCACCCCAGTCCATATCGACACGCGAGGAAACGGCTACGTTCCACGGATCGACGACATCCAACGCGTCATCACGCCGCTGACCCGGGCCATCGTCGTCAACACGCCCGCCAACCCCAGCGGCGCCGTCTACGACGCGGAGACTCTTTCGGGCATCGCCCAGCTGGCGATGGATAAAAACCTCTGGATCATCTTCGATGAATGTTACGGCCCTTTCACCCATGATGGCCATCGGCATCATCCGGTTGTGTCACTGACCCCCGAGGTCCGGGCCCGGACGGTGATCGTCAATGCCTTCTCCAAAAGCCTGGCCCTCACCGGCTGGCGCGTTGGCTATCTCGCTGCGCCGAAAGAACTGATCTCGGCTGTCAAGGCGCTTCAGTCGCACACGACATCGAACCCGAATGTCGTTGCCCAGCATGCAGTGCTGCACCACCTCCGTGAGGGAGATGGCGCCTTTGAGGCCCGGCTCAAGTGTCGATTGACGGCGGCGCGGCAGGCTGGGCTTACTGCCCTCTCCGAGCTGCAGCGCGTTCCGGTACCTGAAGCACAGGGCGGGTTCTATTTCTATCTCGATCTGTCCGGCCTGTTGCGGCCGACGCTCGCCAATGACGCCAGGACAGCCGACGACATCGTGGCCGCGCTGCTCGCCCAAGCCAGCGTGGCCGGCGTGTCAGGCACTGCCTTCGGCGATCCCATGGGGCTCAGGCTCTCCTATGGCGTTCCGCCGGAGCAACTCGAGGTGGGCCTCGAGCGTGTAGTCGGCGTCCTTAACGGCTGGAACCGAAAGAATCGTCGCAGCAAGCAAAATAGAAGGGGTTAGACCCATGACTGCAATTGGTCCGAGAGAGGCGGTGATTCTTGCCGCCGGGTTTGGCTCGCGCCTGCGTCCGCTCACCGATCTGCGGCCGAAGCCGCTGGTCGAAGTCAACGGCACGCCGATCCTTCACAACGCCTTGCAGAACCTCGAGGCAGTCGGCGTAAGGGAGGTGACGATCGTCGTCGGCTATCGCAAAGACGCGATCCAATATTCCTGCGGCCGACGCTTCGGTGGGCTCGATATCAATTATGTCGAGTCGACGGTCTTCGACCGCACGGGCAGCGCCTATTCACTCTGGCTGGCACGCGACGCGTTACTCTCGGGAGACTGCTATCTTCTTGAGGGCGACGTCTTCTTTGAGGAAGACGCGCTTCGGCGCTTGACGATAGATGACGCGGCGAATTCAGCCGCAGTAGCGCCTTTCCATCCGTCGATGGAGGGCTCTGCAGTAATTTTGTCCGAAGGCGGATTTATTTCCGAGTTTCGGCTTAAACAAACAGCTGCGGACCTGGTTTCCGGCGGCCCGGCTCTCTTCAAGACAGTGAATCTCATGCGCTTCTCCGACGCGACACTGCGCACGATAATCGTGCCTGCCCTTGATGATCTCATCGGTTCCGGTTCGATCAAGGCTTACATGGAGGAGTTTCTTGCTCATCTTATCGAAAGCCGCGGCCTCCTGCTTGCGGCTGCCCGCTGCGATGAGCTGCGATGGTACGAGATAGACAGCGAGGCCGATCTAAGGACTGCGGAGAACATATTCTCACCCTTATGCGGATCGCCTTTCCGGCATCAAATCGCGTCGAGATAGGATCGGACGGCTTCCAATGATCATCTATCTTTCAGACCGCGCAAACCAGATCACCATGCTTGGCCTCCTGGCATCAGGAACCGCGCTCTATTTTGCGCAATCGGGCAAACCGGAGCTTGCAATCGCAGCAGCGCTCTGGGCGGTCTTAGCAGACCATTTCGACGGAGTGGTCGCGAAGCGAACGAAAAACCGGTCGGCAGAGACGGCCAGTATGGGGAAGAGTCTGGATGGATTTGCTGATCTCCTGTACGGCGCCGTCATTCCGGCTGCGGTACTCATGCAAATCGGAACAGGCGGTGTCTTACCGTTTGTAACGGGACTTGCTCTAATACTCGCTGGTGCTTTGCGATTAAGTTATTTCAGCAATTTCGGGATGTCCACAAAAGGGTATTTCACCGGCGTTCCGCTTTCCTACGACGTTCCGCTCATGGCAGTTCTTCTGCTTATCGCAGCGTGGATTCCTGTTCCACTGTGGAACAATGCTACATGCGGACTCTTCTTGTTGCTCGCGGTTCTGCACGTGCTGCCCATCGCCGTGCCAAGTATGAATCGCGCAATGTATGCAGTGGTCACCGTCTTCGCGGTCGTGGCGTCAATATTCCTAGCTTATCGCGGCTTTTCGGCCGGGTAGCCAGCCGAAGCCAGTCCGTCTCTCATCTTCGAAAAAGGAACCCGCAAATGAATGGTCCGCTCAAATGGACGATCGTGGCGCTGTCGCCGAACACCATGTTAACCGCCCTCTTTATGCAGCGGTAGCGCTCGATGCTCTCCTCCTTCATCCTGGCAAGACGACCGGGCGCAGTAATTGCAGATGTCGGGGCGGGAACCGGCGAGCTCACCGGCATGTTGGCCTACGCAATCGAACCGAGCGAGGGAAAGTCGGATCGGCGACCCTTCGGACCGCCTGTCGAACGGTTCGAATGGACGGTCGGGTTCAGCGGAGGATCATGGCGATCTGGAACCTCAACGACCCCGATGACTTCTTGGTGAAAGAAATCGAAGCGGAGATTGAGGCGCGACCCGGGTCTTCAACGGGTTCAAAAAAAACATCTACAAATTGTTTGGCAGGCAGCCACCTACTCGGACATCTTGAGATCCTACCACAATGTCCCGAGCCAAATCGGCTCCGAATGCTGGGCGAGACCTTAAACCTGATTGCCAATCGCGTAACTGGGAAAACCGAGGGCATCACACTCATCACACTCTGGCATGGACGGTTCGGTCAATCTGACCGAACCAAAAGTGGATTGGGGGCCTAGATCATGCAACCTAAACCAATGCCTAGCGAGGCGCTTAGTCGTTCACTCGTTCACGATTTTCCCGGCGGATATTGGCGTTATGGTGTCACCGATCATGTTCTGCTGGTGAATCTATACTTTCCGCCCCATGGTTTCTATACCGCGCTTGGCGAGCGGCTTCCCGAGCTGATCAGTTGCTATCCGTCACCGCAGCCACATCTTGCTGAGCAGTTGGGCAGCTTGATTTCCCAAAATCCGCAGAACCTCGCTGTTGGCAATGGCGTTGCGGAACTGATTCATGCGAGCATCCAAGCGCTAAACTGGCGCTTAGCCGTTCCGACACCGTCCTTCAATCCATACGAGCAGGTAGTGTCGCCCGAACGACTGGCGCGGTTTCCTTTACCTGCTCCAGACTTCGAGCTCGATATCGAGAAGTTCGCTTGGCATGCGATAGCGCACAACGCCGACGCGGTGGTTGTCATTTCGCCCAACAATCCAACCTCTAGGGGAGTGCTACCGCAGGAGCTTCTCCATCTCACAAAAATACTTTTAGAACGAAACATTCGACTAATCGTCGATGAATCGTTCGTCGAATTCACCTCAGAGGGTGCTTCCGGAAGTATCGAGGGCAAAATACAAGAGTATCCAAACCTAGTGATATTCAAAAGCCTCGGGAAGATATTCGGCGTTTGCGGGCTACGTCTCGGCTACATGCTCGCAAGCGATCACAAGCTGATATCGTCCGTGCGAAGAAATTTGCCGGCTTGGAATGTAAATACTTTAGGAGAGTTTTTCCTCCACGCTCTGCCGAGCTACCAGCGCGAAGCAGAGGAAAGCTGGACTCAGGTGCGCCGGGATCGCGATCAGCTCTATTCAGAACTCGCGAAGATCCCTGATATGCAGGTACTTCGGCCCGATGCAAACTTCGTCTTCTGCCGCCTTCCAGATGATTGGCCAGATGGAGCCACGCTCGCGGAAAAGCTCCTTGCGCACCATAGAGTCCTGATTCGCCACAGTGGGGCTAAAACGCTCAGCAAGGGAACTCGGTACCTGCGTATTGCTGCGCGGACATTCGACGAAAACAGACTTCTTGTAGAGCGCCTTCAGGAGGTTGCCGAAACATAGTGTCGGTACGAAACGGAGAAAGATGGCAAATCAACGGGACCAACGGTCGGGTTAGGCGGCCGTTACGCATTGCTCCAGCCGTTCCGGTGTTAGCGGAATGAACATTTGGGCCGCGATCGTCTTTGCGCCTATCCTGCCTGCGTCGGAATTAAATTATGCGGGCCGCAGGCTCCGCATATTTTCCCCCCGGGGAACGCAGCTTTCATGGGCAATCCTGTCGGCGTAGCCGCTGCTCGAGTTTTTGATGCTCGCTCAGCCTTCCGCCGTGCCGCTTTCGATATGGATCGCCTCTCCAACGTGAATGCGCCGCAGAACCTGCCGGAAGCTGCCGAGCCTTGCTTCGAAGGCCTCGCTCCGAATGTCCGGGATCGCCTGCGATGCATGTCCAAAGACCTCATGCAGGACGCGGCCTGTAACCGTGTTCGGCACGGCGATCCCGAGAAGGTGCAGAAAGGTCGGAGCAAAATCGCAGATGCCGGAGGGGGCCTTGGAGACTGAGCCTTGCGCGGGGAATGCCGAGCCAGCGACAATGCCGAGGGCAGCGAGTTCTTTCGGATGCAATCCGCCATGGACGCCAAGCCCCGTGCGGCGGTCATTGTCATAGGACGTCCCCCCGATGAGGCCAAATGAATCGACGCCATCATCTGCTCGGAAGGAAAAGGACACGTCTGGTGCACGAGGATGATCAGCAAAGACCAGACGACTGCCAAGGCTTCCGGGGGCGATGCCCTCAGTTTCATTCTTTGCGCGTGTGAATACCGGACCACACCACGGCTGGCTGGTAATCGTCGCCACCAGCCGGGCGATCTTCCGGTCACTTGGGTCGGCGAGATAGAGAGCTCCGACCTGCCCAGGCACGACAACGACATCGACATCCGGCGCGGGTGCCGTACCGGCACGAAAATCAGCTTCGCGCAGATTGTCAATCACCGAAACCCGCGTATGACCCGAGATGTGTCCGTGATCCGACATCGCGATAATCTGCACGCCTTTGGCGCGCCCTTCCGCCTCCCACCAGTCGAGCACACGTCCAAACTGGCGGTCGCAATGAGTGATGATGCCGCGCGTCGCCTCGGCGCCGGTGCCATGGAAATGCGAGGTGATGTCGGGCTCGCCATAGGAAAGGATCGTGACGTCCGGCCGGTATTTCGGCCAGACCACGTCGAGAAACGCTGAGGTTATCCAGTCCTGCCCGGCCGTGTCGGGCTCGACTTCTAGCGGTGCCGGCTCCAGCGGGCCAATCCGACGTTGGGCCTCTGCTAGCACATCATCGGGAGTGCAGGCCTCCCGGAAATGGCCCGAGAGGCGAATGTGGCCGAAGTCCTCGGCTTTGTGATGGAAGATGCGTGTCGTGCCGGGTGTATTCGTGGCCAACACGGCCATGCTGCGCCCGGCCCCAGCGAGGATTTCGCCAAGCGTGGGCACCGACATCAGTCCTCCACCGCTTTTGAGGTCGAGCTTGCGCAGGAGCACGGCATCTGACGTGTCGATATAGCGCGGCGGCGTAACGGATCGGTCGACATATCGGTTTCCCACCATGCCGTGTCGACCAGGAGTGGCGCCTGTCACGAGGCTCGGGAAGGCCGCGCGGGTTTCGCTGGGATAGATCGTCCGATGCTTCGCCAGCGTGACACCCAGGTACTGCAAACGGCAGAGGTTCGGCGTCAGATCTGGCAAGACGAGGTCGGGACGAAGGCCGTCAAAGCTGATGATGAGAAACCGCATGATATCTTAATTATAGTTGCCCACATGAGTGAACGTGCAGTTCGTCAGTCGCAGATCGCCAGTTCACTTGACAACGTCCAACAAGCGTCCACGAGACCGCGGATGTATCAGGGCAACGCATGGAAAGGCCCGCCGGGGCGGAGACGTGCCAAAAACGGATTCGAAGGCGTTCCGCAGAGCGCCATAGATTGCTTGCTGATCCGCGCATGGCCGACCGACGACAGCCGTGCGCGCGCAATCGGCGCTGCCTGAACCTTGTCCGGTGCCGCAGATAATCGACTCCGGTTGGATCAGCATCATTCCGTCCAGCCCTGCCTTTTCAAGGACGGTTAAGTAGGCGGGAAAAAGCAATGAGATGTTCCTGTACGAGAGATGATTTACTGGCGACGCCTAGCTGCACCACTCGGTCCAACATGGCGGTATTGAAAACGTCAGACCATCGGCGCTCCGATTTGAAGGGGCTGAGGGCGACGAGTCAGGCTGCTTGAGCGTCAACGCGGGCCTTTATCCAACCGGTCGCGCAGCCAGTCGCCCAACAAGCTTATGGAGAGCGTCGTCGCGACGATCAGCACAGCAGGTGCAAACATGATCCAGGGCGCACGTGTCATATACTCCCGGCCATAGCCGAGCATGTTTCCGAGGCTCGTCATCGGGGGCTGAACGCCAAGGCCCAGAAAGGACAGGCTGCTTTCCATGAGGATGATCTCCGGGAAGGTCAGCGTCATGGAAACAATGAGCGTCGACGAGATATTCGGTAGGATGTGCCGCAGATATACCTGCATTGGGCTCGCACCCAACTGACGAACAGCTCCGGCGTAGCCTTGCGCGCTGGCGGCGACCGCAAGCCCGCGTGCGATACGCGCGTAGCGTTCCCAGCCATAAAGTCCCATCAGTCCAATGAACAGCGGCAAAGCGTTTCCGAAAAACGCAAGCACCGACAGGGAAAGGATGAGGAAAGGCATGGCTGCCTGAAAGTCAGCGAGCATCAGGATGAACTGCTCGACGCGCCCACGAAAGTGGGCCGCAGCAAAGCCCATGGTGGTGCCAACGCACGCCGAAATCAGCGTTGCCCCAAGGGCGACCAGAATTGAGATACGAACAGATACGATCAGTCGCGATAGAATATCGCGTCCGAGTTCGTCTGTTCCAAGCACATGGTGCGGATGGTAGGGCGAGGCCAGCCGGTTAGGCAGATCAAGCGCGGTGTATTGGTACGGAGCGATTCCATCAGCAAGCAGCGCCATTATGACGATAAAAACGATCCAGAGCACGCTGGCGATGACGGAGAAAGGAATTCGGCGGTGTTTCGTGGTCTCTCGCGTGCCAGTCGCCGTTTCGGTTACTTTTCCCATCATGTTCATTGCTCAGCGCCCCCCGGTCGAGTTCGCGTTGGCCAGGCGCGGATCGAGGATGCCGTAGAGGAAATCCACGATGAGGTTGGAGACCACCATTGTGGCGGCCACCAGCAGGAGAATACACTGCACAACCGCCAGATCGCGCGCTGTCACCGACACCACCAGCAGATTGCCGACACCCGGCCAGGAGAACACGCTCTCGACCACAACCGAACCAGCGATCAGATTGCCGACCATGAAGCCGACAATGGTAACGGCAGGAATTGCGGCGTTCGGCAGGGCGTGACCACGCACAACCGCGGACCAGGGGATACCCTTGGCACTGGCAGTGCGAATGTACGGCTGCCCCAGTACCTCCAGCATTGCGCTTCGAATGAACCGTGCGAGCACGGCAGCGCCACCAACGCCGAGAGTGATGATCGGCAGGATTAGATGCTGCAGATCGCCCGTGCCGCCGGTCGGCAGCCACCCAAACCAGATTGCAAGGACTTGTACCAATACGAGACCGAGGACAAAGCTCGGCACCGTATATCCTGCGACCGCCGTGACCATGACGGCACGGTCAATGGCGCTGTCCCGATGCAAAGCGGCATAGAGACCGGCTGGAATACCGATGGCCAGTTTCATCAAAAGCGCAGGAAGGGTCAGCATAAGCGTTGCCGGGATACGTCCCAGAACAAGGTCAAGCGCAGGCCCGCCTCCACGCATCGACCGGCCG
This sequence comes from Mesorhizobium sp. WSM4821, assembly GCF_055901555.1. NCBI lineage: Bacteria > Pseudomonadati > Pseudomonadota > Alphaproteobacteria > Hyphomicrobiales > Phyllobacteriaceae > Mesorhizobium > Mesorhizobium sp. WSM4821. The sequence continues at coordinate 385,270 of NZ_CM148371.1, forward strand.
AGCTCGCCCTGAAAGATCGCTGCGAAGTAATGGAGATATTGCATCCAGAGTGGCAGATCCAGACCCCACTCCCGGCGAAAGGCGGCCATGGCCTCGGGCGAGGCGTCGTCCCCCATGATGCTGCGGGCCGGATCTCCCGAGAGCCTCAGGACGATGAAGGCGAACGTGACCACCAGCGCGATTGTCAGAACGGCACGCAAGACACGGATAGCAAAGAACCGAAACATCAGGTTCCAACCTTCTTGGTCGGCGGGTTGGTATGGACGGCATGACAAGCAACGGATCGTCCGTCCGGCAGAGTCGAGAATGTGGGGGAGACGCTCACGCACTGCGGCCGCGCGATGGAACAGCGAGGGTGAAACGCGCAGCCGGTCGGACGGGCTGCAGGGTTGGGTGGTTCGCCCTTGAGTATGATGCGCTCGCGCGTGCGCCGGCCTACAACAGGTACCGCTGAGACAAGCGCCTTGGTATAGGGGTGGGTGGGGCTCGAGAGCAAAAGATTTGTCTCGCCATATTCAACGATACGACCGAGATACATCACAGCCGTATGCTGACTGACTTGGCGAACCACTTTCAAATCATGACTGATGAAGAGGAGGGTAAGACGTAGGTCCTTTTGAAGGTCCATCAGTAGGTTGACGACCTGGGCCTGGATCGATACGTCGAGAGCCGAGACCGGCTCGTCGCAGACCAACAACGCCGGTTGCATGATCAGCGCCCGAGCAAGAACAGCACGCTGACGCTGCCCACCCGACAGTTGATAGGGCAGGCTCGAGGCATGACTCGCATTCAGGCCAACTGCATCGAGCATAGTCAGCGCTTCGTTGTTCCGCTTCGATGCAGCGCCGATGTCATGGATGTCCAGTGGCTCCCGGACCTGATCGAGGATCGACAGTCGGCGGTCCAGCGCGGCGAGTGGATCCTGGTAGATCATTTGCATATGGGTGCGCATGCGGCGCCACGCTGGTGTATCGGCGGGCGGCAGTTCATTCCCTCGGAAGAGCACATACCCGCTGTTCGGCCGTTCAAGGCCGAGCGCGATTCGTCCTGTGGTTGATTTTCCCGATCCGGATTCGCCAACGAGAGCCAGCGTCTGCCCCTCTTTTAGAGACAGTGAGACTTCTTCAACAGCGTGGACAGGCACCTTTGTTCCGAAGAGCCCCTGCCGCGTCGAATAGCTGCGCGAAATGCCGTGCAGGTCAAGAATGGTTGCAGTCATGCCAGCACGCTTGCCTTTAGTTTTAAGGGCTGCTGGGCCTCCGTGGCGGGCCCTGCTATGCAGGCGGAGAAGCGGCCGACTTCGGTTTGCTTGAGTGGCGGAATGGTCGCTTCACAAACCGGCATGCGTTGCGGACAGCGGGGCGCAAACGGGCACCCTGGAGGCATGTTTGCCTGCTCCGGCACCTGCCCCTCGATGGAAATGAGCCGTCGCAACGCGCCTCCGAAAGGCGGCAAGGCCGCAAGGAGTCCCTGCGTATAGGGATGCCGCGGACTAGCAAAGATCGAGTCTGACGGCGCTGTCTCGACGACGCGGCCGCCATACATCACTATGATGCGCTCGCAGGTTTCGGAAACGACGCCGAGATCGTGGCTGATGAGAACAAGAGCCATGCCCGTCTCGCGCCGAATGGTGGTCAAGAGGTCCAGTATCTGAGCCTGGATGGTCGCGTCGAGCGCGGTGGTCGGCTCGTCGGCAACCAGGACGTCCGGCTTTCCGGCGAGCGCCGTGGCGATCATGACCCGCTGGTTCTGACCGCCGGACAGTTCATGGGGAAAAGCGTCGAAGCGACGTCCCGCGTCCGGCAGGCCAACGAGCTCGAAAAGACGTTTTGTCTCGCCCCGGATGTTCGAGCCCGACACCCCCTGATGTCGCGCGAGAACTTCGCCAACCTGCCGACCAATTCGGATGACAGGATTGAGCGCGCTGGACGGGTCCTGGAAGATCATCGCCACGCGTCCGCCCCTGATCCGGTCGAGCCGCATCGCTGATGCGCCACGCAGTTCTTCCCCTTCCAGCCGAATGCTTCCCGACACGGTAGCCGTGCGAGGCAGCAACCCGAGCGCAGCAAGCCAGGTAACCGACTTGCCGCTACCTGACTCGCCTACAATACCGATTGACTCGCCCCGTGCGACCGTGAGATCGACTCCCCTAATTACCTGGACGCCGCTGAAGTCGACGGAGAGGCCTTCGATCGTGAGCAACGGTTGCGACGACGAAGCCGCCGGCAAAGCGGATGCTGGTGCAGTGCCGGCGAGATTTGCCATCGCCGTCCCTCCTCGCGTGGTCATCAGTTTTGCGTATAGGCGGCGTTGAACGGACCGAAGTTCAGGTCAAGTGTCTGCCCCGGGACCCAGGCGATATCCTTACGCTTGCCATAGAACTGACCGGAACCGTGGAGGATCACGCAAGGAGGATCTTCCCGGTCGACGATGTCGAGCATCCGGCGGATGATCGACCGGCGTGCCTGCGGATCGGCGGTTTCCTTCAGCTTTTCGCCAAGTCCGAAATATTCTTCGTTGCTCCAGATACCCTCTTTGACGTTCGCCCCAGATGGTCCGAAGACGCGCCAAGCGTGGCCGAGCGGGTCGGGGAAGGTGGCGGTGTTCGAACTGTCGTAGATCGCGTTGATCGGCTTGCTTTCGATCTGGGCGAAGTTCTCCATCATCTGAAGCTCGACATTGATGCCGACCGCTCGCCACATCTCGACCATTATCTGCGCGCCAGAGACCTGGTTGGGATAATAGTTGTTGAGCAATCGGTAGGTGATTGTTTCACCATTGTAGCCGCTCTCGCGTAGGAGTTGACGCGCCAAATCGGGGTCGTATGCGAGACCGGGGAAGTCCTCGATATACGCATCGCCGAAGCTGGGGAGTTGGTAGCCGTTGGGAATGAGTAGCATATCATGCCAGAGCGCCCGGACGATGGCCTCTCGGTCGATCGCGAGGCTGAGGGCGCGGCGCACGCCTTCCTTGCCGAGGATCGGACCGGTCGTATCGATATTCAGCGCCCGGATATTCTGAACGGGGCCGCCGGAAACTTCGAGTTCGGGGTGCTTCTCGATTTCCGAGAACATGTCGGGAGAGAGATCCGTGATTAAGTCCACTTCGCCAGCCATGAGCGCGTTCGCCCGTGAAGCCAGTTCCGGGATGATCCTGAAATGAACCCCTTCTAAGGGCGGCAGCCCACCCCAGTAGGCATCGTGCGCGGCCAGAACGACTTCGACATCGAGAGATTGGCTGACGATCCGATACGGTCCTGTTCCGACCGGCGCAGCCGTCCAGGCATCCCAGGAACCTGCCAATCCGAAAGCACGCTTGCTGACGATTTCCGAGCCCCACGAGGCCAGCCGTTTCTCGAGCAATGCATCATCGCCTTTGGCATGAACGATGACGGTGTGGCTGTCGACGATGTCGACCTTGTCGACGGTGTCCAGAGTCTCCATGGCAGTGACCTTTCCTGCCATGTCTGGGCCAAGCAGGTGCTCAGGACTCAAAGTGAAGGCGACATCCTCTGCGGTGAACTCACCGTCATCATGGAACTTCACACCCTTTCGCAGGAAAAGACGAACTGACTTGGCGTTCACACGTTCCCAACGCTCCGCAAGGGCCGGACGTAACCTCATAGCGGACGTCTGGTCGAAGGCGAGCAGTGTGTCGAACATCTGCGGCGCTATGCGCCGTGTCGCGGTGTGAGCATACAAAACAGGCTCGACGGCGGGCGGGAAGCCGGACATGCCGATTCTAAGGGTGCGGCGAGCGGCGCCCTGGGCCTTCGCTGAAGGTACCCCGGTCATTCCCAGAAGACTGCTGGCCGCCCCGGCTACCAATAGATTACGTCGCGTTATCGAAAACATGTGCGTACTTGGCTCCTGTGTAGCTTCGCGAAGCAACGACATCGCTTCGGGCTGGGGGATTTCTTTTCTACGTCCATGAGCACTTCTCGGTGCCAGGCGAGACAGCGGGATTACTCACCTCATGTGCTACAACAGCATGACAATCATCGAATAATGCGATAGCAAACCTGCGCTTTTGGATGATTCAGGAGGCGGCTACAATCGGTCATGGCAGACGATAAAGATCTTTCGCTCAACGCTGTTCGGGCTTTCGTGCAGGTCGCACGCGACAAGACCGTCACCCGGGCCTCGAAGACGCTTGGCATCACCCAGAGCTCGGTGAGCCGCCACATCGCGGTGCTGGAGGAGTATTTCGGCGCCAAGCTGCTCGAACGGCGCGGGCGTCAAAGCCAGCTCACGGATTTCGGGCGGCTGTTCGCCGATGCCGTCGCCGAACCTCTCGAGACGATCCTCTTCACGGCAAGGCGGATGCGCCGCCGCGGTGACAGGAAGGATGCCAACCGGCTCGTCATCAGAACCTCGCTCTCGACCTTCGCCTATACGCTGCTCATTCCGAACTTGAGCGACTTCTCGAAGGAAATGGGCGGCGTCACGGTCGACGTCATCAGCACCCTGTCGGCCCCTGCCTCGGACGACAGTTTCGACGTGCTCCTGACCCGGGACCTGACAGTAAGCGAACCGGCGGATCGCTGGGATTTCTATGACGAGCACCTCGTCTGCGTCGGATCGCCAAACTGTGTCGCCGGCCGCGGGCTCGAAGCGCTGCGCACCACACCGGTGATTGCAGTCACCTCGCGGCCGGACATCCTACCGATCTGGCTTCGCGGCATGGACCTGAAGACGTCGGATATTCTTTCGGGGGCGCGCTACGACCACCACTATCTGGCCCTCCCGGCGGTAACGACCGGCCAGACCCTGCTGGTAACACCCTATATCATCGTAGCGGACCTGATCAGGCAGTGCCTTCTGGACGTGCTTCCCGGCTCGCGGGCACCGAGCGGCATGCAATATCGGGCCTATGCGGTCGATCGCAGCGGCAATCCGGATCTCGCCCGAGCCTTCTGCCGCTGGCTCACTAGGCTCTGCCGGAAAAAGACCGAAGAGGAGAGCACCGGGAAATAAATGCTGGCCGCGATGATGCATCGCAGAACGCGATCCTTTTGGCCGCGTTTCGCGATGCCACAACTAGCGAGCTAAGGGCGCCCCATCTAGCTCTGGGCATAACTTCCTGCTTTGAGGAAAGTCCATTGCCCTTACTAGCCAAAAGACTGCAGGCCGTCCGCCCATCCCAGACAAAGGCCATGACTGCCAAGGCGAGTGACTTGCGCGAACAAGGTGTCGATATCGTCACGCTGAGCCAGGGCGAACCGGACTTCGACACGCCAGAGGCCGTCCAGCAAGCCGGCATTACCGCCATTCGCAATGGCAAGACGCGATATACCCCGGTTGCCGGCGTCAAGCCTCTGCGCGAGGCGATCCGAGAGAAGCTCTTACGGGACAACGGGTCCGATTACGAGATCGATCAGATCACCGTCGGGTGTGGCGCCAAGCAGATCGTTTTCAACGGTCTCTTCGCCAGCCTCGACGCGGGGGATGAGGTCGTCATCCCCACACCCTGCTGGGTCTCCTATCCGGACATGGTGCTGCTTGCCGGCGGCAAACCGGTGCTCGTCCCCTGTGCTGAGGAGTCGGGTTTCAAGCTGAAGCCGGAGGATCTGGAGGCGACGGTCACGCCGCGCACCAAATGGTTGATGCTGAACTCGCCGAACAATCCGACCGGCGCGGTCTACTCCAGGGCCGATCTGGCCGCGCTGGCCGAGGTCCTACGCCGACACAACCATGTCCACGTCCTTTCGGACGATATCTATGAAAAGCTCGTCTATGACGTGCCCTTCGTGACGATGGCCGAGGCCGCGCCGGACCTCATTGAAAGGGTGCTGACGGTCAACGGCGTATCGAAGTCCAGCGCCATGACCGGCTGGCGCCTTGGCTACGGGGCTGGTCCGAAAGACCTCATCAAGGCGATGAACATGATCGAGGGCCAGACCTCGTCGCATACAAGTTCCATCTCGCAATATGCCGCGATTGAGGCAATTGCCGGCAACCAGGATCACATCGCCGAGTTCGTGTCCGCCTTCCGAAAGCGTCGCGATCTCGTCCTCGAGCAGATCAATCTGGCCGAGGGCCTGAGCTGCCGCGTGCCCGACGGCGCCTTCTATGTTTTCGTCTCCTGCGCCGGCGTCATTGGCAAGGTGGCCGCCACGGGCAAGGTGATCGAGAGCGACATGGACTTCGCCATGTATCTGCTGGGGCAGTTCGGTGTCGCCGTGGTGCCCGGCAGCGGCTTCATGGCCTCACCCTATATTCGCATTTCCTATGCCGCATCAGAGGACGAGTTGAAGCGCGCCTGCGGCCGCATTCTCGCCGCCTGCACCGCCCTGTCCACTAAGCGAGAAGACGTATGAGCAAAGCGAAGCAACTGCGTGACCGCATGGCCGAACGCGGCCTCGTCCGGATCATGGCCGCCCATAGCCCGCTTTCGGCCGTCCTGGCCGAGGAAGCCGGTTTCGACGGGATCTGGGCCTCAGGCTTCGAGCTCTCCGCCCTTTACGGTCTGCCGGACATGAGCCTCATCTCGATGACGCAGCACCTTGACATGCTGCGGGCGATCGCTGGCCGGTCGTCGCTGCCGATTGTCGCCGATATCGACACCGGCTACGGCAATGCGATCAATGTCATCCATGCAATCTCCGAATATGAACGCGCCGGCGCCTCGGCGGTTGTCATCGAGGACAAGACCTTCCCGAAGGTCACCAGCCTCGCCGCCGGCGGCCGCCAGCAACTACTTCGGGTCGAGGAGTTTCAGGGCAAGATCGAGGCGGCCATCAGCACCCGCACCGACCCTAACTTCCTCGTCATCGCCCGGACAGAAGCGCTGATCGCCGGTCTCGGCGAAGAGGAGGCCCTGAAGCGCGCAGCAGCCTATGAAGCGGCCGGCGCCGACATGATCCTCATCCACTCGAAACAGAAGGCGCCGGACGAAGTTGAAAGCTTCGTGCGTGCCTGGAGCGGCAAGGCGCCAATCGTGATCGTGCCGACGGCGTATCCGGAGATGAACGAGGAACGTATCAACGCGCTCGGCAGGATCGCGATCGTGATCTATGGCAACCACGCGATCCGCGCTTCGGTCACGGCGATGAAGGATGTCTTCGCGCGCATCCTCAAGGATCGCGGCATCCACAACGTCAACCGAGACATCGTTTCCGTCGAGGAGGTGTTCCGTTTGCAAAGGATGGATCAGGTCAAAGTCGACGAGGAACGCTTTCTGGAGTAACGGCCGACCGAACATTGTATCTGACTCTGACCAGTGGATGAGCTATCGCGATGACGAAGCGAGAAATTTGCCGGCTGCCGGAAGTCGTCCAAGCCGACATTGGCGCGATGAGGCCGCACGGCTGATCGCTGTCGAGGTGGAACGCATCCGGCGAGGTGGGAACGTGCCGATGACACGAGAGGCATTCGATGTGGCGGAAAGGCTGGCTGGCCACGTACTTGTGGCAGTTGGTCGCTTCCTTAGGAACACCAGTGCGCAGGCGCGTCGCTGCTTGGTCAAGATAGACGGTGTTCCAATGAACGATGGCGCTGACGACGGGATTGAGACCGGAAGCGCGGAATGCCTTGGCTATAGAATGTCCCGTTGCACTTAGTCGGTGGATGCCGTTTCAACGAGTTGTGTGTGTCAAGTTCTTGTGTGGATGCCAGCCATTTTGCAAGGAGGAACCTGAAGCATTGGACATGTGATCGAGTGCGGTCATGTGTCAGGCCTTGATTTGCGGCCGTTCCATGTGCCGCGGGCCGGTATGGTGATGCGCGGATCAGGTCCAAATCAGCAAAGCGAGCTTGCGTGGGCTCTCAACTTGACTCTGGTTTTCCTGACCCCGATCTGATCGACCATTTGCCCATGCAGTTCATGCCTTCCTCACATCTCCGACGTCCCGGTCTCAGGTGCGTTGTTGCAAATCACGCAGGCACCGTCGCCGGCTTCCGGTAGTCCTCCTGTTTCGTCAGCATGGCCCAGATGCCACGCGCCATCTTATTACGCGAACGGGTGTGATGGAGTGGGAGGCGCATCGCGTTCGGCCATCCGTGGAATCGGCAGCCTTGATTAAGGTCTGCGACGTCTGACCAAGGCCATCCATGGCGGAGTGCTCTCGCTGAGGTTAAAGGCAGCCTCTTCGGCTTCGTACCGGGTCAGCCCGGTGAGCGGCCGACCGTATCTCTCGGCGGGAAGCCCTGTCAGGCTATCGATCACAGACCATAGCCCTGGTTGCGACGGCAGAATCTTGTAGCGCCTCATCGAGCCCTCGCTTGCTAGAAGCACAGAGAACTCCCGCTTTACCGCAAAGTTCCGCAGTGCAGCATCAAAATGTTGCGACGCACTATGAGGGATGCAGTTCATATGACGGGCGGGGTCCTTTTGGCGCGCTGCCCGGCTGCCGGGTGCTAGTCGCCGGCCCGGCCGGCCTTGATAGGGCAGCTCTGGGCTTCGACGTGTCACGCAGCTCGGCGTTCCGGCTCGAGCGGCACGGCCAGCTCGTGTATGCGCGCATCGGGGCAAACCCGCCGGGCGATATCGCAAAGATGCTGGTGATGCGTCAGATAGATCTGACTGACCCGTTTTTGCTCGACCTTTCTTAAGCCCGCTGCAGTTGTCGGGCCGGCTCTGGTCCTTCCGGCTGAGGCCGTGAATGCGCCTCAGACGCCACCGCCATGAAAGCCTGAAGTGCCGCGGAGAGATACTCGTCGCTCCGCGTCACAAAAACAGTCGGCGCCGACCGCAGATTGTCAGGTAGCTGGTGTATGATGACCTGTCCGTCGGCTGCCGCATCCTGAACGACCCCCCGAGGTAGCATGGCCATCCCTACCCCGGCGGAGACGCAGCCGATGATCCCGTCCATTGTTCCGAGTTCCATCCAGCGGACATGAGTTACCCCACACGCCGCCAGGAACATGTCCATGCGCCGGCGATAAGAACAGCCCGATCGAAAAGCGAGGACCTTCAGAGCCGGCGATGCGGCCAAGGCCTTCAGATCCGAAAGCTCGCGAAACCGCGGCGAGGAGATCACAACGAGCTCCTCTTCGACGATCGATAGGCTCTTCAGTTCGGGATGAGCGATGGGGCCGGAGACGAACGCGCCATCCAGTTTGCGTCCGACGACCTCGCTGACGAGCTGTTCCGTCGGGGCAGCCTCCACCAGTACGTCGACCTCTGGATATTCTGCAGCATAGCGGATCAGGATCGGCGGAAGGCGAAGCGCTGCAGTGGTCTCCATGGAGCCGATCCTGAGTAAACCGCACGGCGTACCGCGGTCTGTGACGACGCGCTTGGCTTCGTCCAGGAGCTCTCCGACGCGCTCGGCATAGGGAACGAGCTGAATGCCGGTGGCTGTCAGTGTAACCCCTCGCCTGGAGCGATGAAAAAGCGGAGCACCGATTTCCTCCTCAAGCGATTTTATTCTCGCGGTGACGTTGGATTGCACCGTGTTGAGCACACCGGCAGCCCCTCCGATACTGTTTGCTCTCACCACCGCCTGGAAAAACCTGAGGTCGGCGCTGTTCATCGGCCATCTCCTTTTCAGATGAAAAACATCTGATCTAATCGTTTGTCTTAAGTCAAGTGTCGCAATAGCGTCAAAGAAAAATTTCCGGGAACTTCCTCAAGCTGGGAGAAGTATTGATGACGATACGAACGCGTCTGACAGAATTTTTCGAAATCGAGCATCCCATCATCCTTGCCCCGATGACCCCGGCCGCGGGTGGCGCGCTTGCGTCCGCCGTCGCCGACGCCGGCGGTCTGGGCCTGTTGGGTGGGGGATATGCTGATCGTCAATGGTACGAAACAGAGTCGTCGCTGATTACCAATGAACGCGTTGGCTGCGGGTTCATCGCCTGGGCAGTCGAAGCCGACCTTGATCTGTTTGACCGCGCACTTGCGGAGCGTCCGTCCGCGATGATGCTTTCGTTTTCGGATCCGGCGAAGCTCGCGGCACGGGTCAAGCAGGCGGGTGTTCCGCTGATTTGCATGATCCACACACTCGAACATGCCCGGCGCGCAATCGACGTTGGCGCCGACGTTCTTATTGTTCAGGGGACCGAGGCCGGCGGCCATGGCCTGGTCGCGCGGTCAACCATGCCCTTCGTTCCCGCAGTCGTGGATCTGGTGGCAAAGATTTCGCCTTCTGTCATTGTCGTGGCGGCAGGCGGCATTGCCGACGGTAGGGGCCTGGCCGCTTCGCTGATGCTCGGAGCAGACGGGGTCCTGATGGGAACCAGGTTCTGGGCTACGCGCGAGTCGCTCATCCCTCCGGCAGCCAAGGACAAGGTAGTCGCGGCCTCTGGCGACGAGACAATCCGGACTTCCGTCTACGATATCGTCCGTCAGAAGGCCTGGCCCGCTGGCTATACCGGCCGACTGCTCAAAAACGGCTTCATCGACAAGTGGCACGGGCGGGAAGAAGAGCTGCGCACGCTGCATTCCGAAGAATTGTCGAAGGTCGAGGCGGCATGGGCCTCCGGCGACTATGACACGGCCAACGTGACTGTCGGTGAGGCGGTGGGCCTCATCAACGATCTGCCGTCGGCGAAGGACATCGTTCGCCGAACGGTGCGCGAGGCAGGCGAAAGACTTGGGGTCTACGCATTCGATCAGCGCATCGCGAGCTGACTTACCACGGCCCTGAAGAGAGGGCCGACTGCTTTCAAAACATAAAAGGGGAACTGCAGCATGCAACAGCTACAGGAAAGGGGCGACTCCGTGCGCAAACCAGGTATCTGGACCGTCGTCCTTGCATCAAGCGCCGGCACGGTCATCGAATGGTACGACTTCTATCTTTACGGAAGTCTGGCGATTTTCTTCTCAACGCTCTTCTACCCTGCCAATGAACCGACGGCAGCTGTTCTGATCAGCGTCGCAACCTTTGCCACAGGCTTCCTCGTGCGCCCATTGGGAGCCCTGCTGTTCGGCAGCATCGGCGACCGCGTCGGACGCAAGAGCACGTTCTTGATGACGCTCCTTCTGATGGGCATTGCGACCGCGCTCGTCGGCGTCTTGCCAACCTTTGAGACCGCGGGATATTTCGCACCGATCGCTCTTGTGGTCCTTCGGCTGATCCAGGGATTGGCGATAGGCGGCGAATACGGCGGCGCCGCCGTTTACGTTGCAGAACACGCACCGGCGAACCGGCGCGGGTTCTTCACGAGCTTTATCCAGACAACGGCAACCGTCGGCTTTTTTCTGGCGATTGTCGTCGTGCTTACGTGTCGGCTGTCGCTCGGCGAAGAACTCTTCAAGCAATGGGGTTGGAGAATTCCGTTCCTGCTATCATCGGTTTTGATCGTGCTGTCCCTTTATCTGCGCCTCAAGCTGAGCGAATCCCCGGTCTTCGAGGAGCTTCGCAAAGGCGGGAAGACCGCAAAGAGCCCAATCCGTGAGAGTTTCGCCACCGGTGATGGCGTGCGTTATGCAGCCTTTGCACTGTTCGGGGCGACCGCCGGCCTGGGGTGCGTTTGGTATACAGGCCAGTTCTACGCACTGTATTTCTTGCAAAGCGTGCTGAAGCTTGACTTCCTGACAGCGAACATTTGCCTTGCTGCTGCTTTGGTGATCGGAACGCCCCTCATCGTTTTCTTCGGCGCCTTGTCCGACCGGATCGGCCGTCGCAAGTTGATTGTCACCGGTTTCATTCTGGCAGCCGTGTTCTATGTTCCAATCTATCAGGGCATCGCCGCCGCCGTCGCTGCCCAGAACTTCGTTTTGGTAACAGCGCTGATCGTCGCCCAACTCGTTTTCGTCGGATTGGTCTATGGCCCTATGGCAGCTTTCCTCGTCGAGCTCTTCCCGGCGAAATTGCGCTACACCTCGCTCTCGCTGCCCTATCACATCGGAACAGGCGTGTTTGGCGGCTTTGTTCCCCTCATCAACCTGTCGCTGGTTGCCTACACGGGCAACATTTATGCGGGCCTGGCCTATCCCATTGCGATCGCGATCATGAGCGCAGTCGTAAATGTTCTCTGGTTCCCCTGCGCGCTGGCTGGGGAGCCCGAGGCTGCCCCAACCGGCCTACCTGCGAGGGCAATCTGAAACTTCACCGGGACGCCGAGTGCGCGTCCCCGCCCTCTTCCTATTTCCGAGGACGACCCATGCCGCTGATAAAAATTAACCTTCTGAAGGGCCGATCGCCTGGGGAGCAGGACAAGATCCTCGACTGCATCCATGAGGCGGTGGTCAGGGCTTTCCATGTACCGCCAGCCGATCGCTATCAGATCCTGATCCAACACGAGAGATCGCATGTGCGCGCGGAGGATACCGGTCTTGGTCTTTTTCGCAGTGACAGGCTGATCATTATCGAGGTGATCTCGCGAGCGCGGTCAACTGACGACAAACAGGCCTTCTATCGTTTCGTTGCAACAGGGCTTTTGGATGTGTGTGCGATCGACCCTGCAGATGTTGTGGTCAGTATCGTAGAAAATGGTGACGCGGATTGGTCCTGCGGCCTTGGTCGAGCTCAATTCATAACCGGCGATCTTCGCGGAAATTAGGCATCGCGGCGGTGAGACACGTCAATGTCTAATGCCAGTCCGATACGGCCGCGCCATCAGCTTTTGACCGGCCGCGCAAATTCAAACAACAAGGAGAGAGCAGCTATGAAACAGCTACACCGAACCGTTGCAGCGTCACTGGGAATGCTGATGACAACTTTTTTAGTTTCGGCGCAAGCCAAGGAGGCCACCATCAAGTTCCAAGTCGAAGGCCAGACAATCGTAGGCACGATGGTCACGCCGGATGATGTCGCGAATCCTCCCGTCATCCTGATGCTTCACGGTTTCACCGGCAGCCGCAACGAATGGAGTTCGGAGGCGGTGAAGGAAGGCCTGTTCGGGCGTGCCGCGCCGGTGCTCGCAAAGAATGGCATCGCTTCGCTTCGGATCGATTTTCGCGGCAGCGGCGCGAGCGACGGCAAATTCGAAGACATGACCGTCGAAACCGAGATAACGGACGCACAAGCGGCGCTCGACTTCCTATCGACGAATGACAGCGTCGACGGCAAACGTATTTCGTTGATGGGAATGAGCCTGGGCGGTGCGGTCACGACAGCAGTTGCCGGCCGGACGAAAACGCCTTTAAAGTCTGTCGTGCTCTGGAACCCCGGCATCAATCTTCCGGCAGCGTTCATCTCCATTTTTGGCGAGAAGCAGATGGCGGAAGCTGTGACAGCGGGCGATAAAGTCTATCCGGCCAAGCGCGTCGGAGATGGGAAGGAAATTCCCTTGAAAGGCCGCTTCTTCGAGAGCCTATACGCGGTGCAGCCCGCCGGCGAAATCTCGCGCTACAAGGGGCCGCTGTTCCTCGCGGTCGGCACGCGCGACAGCATCGTCTTTCCCCAACCCGTTCTCGCCAAGTCGTTGCTGGCTTATCACGACGGTCCGGAAGAACTGTGGGCTGAACCCGTTGATCATGGTTTCGGCGTTGAACAGAGTGCCAAGACCGTGGACAAGCTGATCTTAGCGACGATCGCCTTTCTAAAGTCCAATGGCGAATAATTTGCGCGTCGAACGGCGCTCGCTCGGCCGCCAATGCCGCCGGAATTGGCGGCGTCTTAGCGAAAGCGGTAACGCTCGCCTGTCAGTTATCCTTCATGCAGGATGCATGCCCGCGTGAACCTGCCCGGTTCCCGAGTACATCCGCCCCGTGACGACCGGAAGAAAAATTCGAGCTGATCGTAGGCCGCTCGCTGGCTGAAGACGGCGCGGCTATGATCGCGAACTGCAACGGCGTACTCTCGACCAAGAAGCACCCAATCAGGATATTACCTTTCGTATCGGCAGTTGGGAAGAAGTCCCGTCGCACGCGGAATGATCGCAGGCGAGCGAGCATGTCCTCGACTGGTTCAATATCCCCATGCGCAATGGAAGCCCCTTCCTTCCGCGGCTAACCCGCTCCTGCCCCGTAACTGCGCGCAGGATTGCTGGCCGGCGTCGCCATCGTCGAACGCGCCGGGCCTGCGATGCTCGAGATGCTTCACGCCCGTACGAGGGGAGCATGAGGATTTGTGGGGCGGTCAAGCCGCGCGGACCATTTCGCCGTTCTCGTGATTGTCGTTCGCCATGCCGGGATACCATTTGCCGGAAGGTCGACCGCAGGGAGCCATCGAGGGTCTGCGTGCGGGTTTTCAGCAGAAGATGTGCGCGAGGCTGTGTTGCAAAGTCTTCGGTAACCAGGCGCATGGCACGGCCTCTGGTAGTTTCGCCGGAGAGTTCAGATGTTCAAGGGCCGCCATTTCGACCAGTCCGTCATTCTGCTTTGCGTTCGCTGGTATCTGGCCTACGGCTTGAGCCTTCGCGATTTGAAGGAAATGATGGCCGAGCGCGGCATCAGTATCGATAGGCGCCGGTTATGGCCATGGTGCAGCGACCACCGACGTCACGACCGGCGCTCCGGCCGGTGACGCGCGTGCCGCGGTCGTGACCGGTCTCTCAGCGCGAGCAAGCGACGCGTCATTAAAGCGCAGATCGAGTCGAGAGCTCATTTGATGAGCGACGAGTGGAAAGCATTCATGGCCATTGGTGAGAAGCTTTGCCAAGCAGGAGACCGTGAAGCATTCCAGTGGTGAGTATGTTCGCGATGCCGTCCACGCCAATTCGGTAGAGGGCTTCAACTCCCGCGTCCGCCGCACCATCGCCGGCGTCTTTCATCATATCAGCCAGCAGCATGCCGACCTTTCCACGAGGTTGGCTTCCGATGGTCACAGCGCGTGGTATCCGGGAGCGCCGTTCGGAAAACCCGGCATGGTCTAGAAGTCTTGAGGACCATCTGGTCGCGCGTGCCGCCGGCGCTGCAGCTACTGAGCGTTTTTCGCGTCGCCACGGGGCGTCAGATGCGCCGAAGCCTGGGTGGAGGAATCATCATCAAATTAACCGTAGCTGCCTTTGGTTGATAAATGCCTCGTACGATTTTGAGCAGTTCTTGTTCCGACCCCATCATGCGAAGATCGTGTGACCCTCCAAGTTTTGGCAAAACGAGAGGCATCCCACAGATGGGGCACTCGGCTGCTGCGGGTCACCTTCGACGACAATCACACTTACTGATCTCGATTTGATTGTTGAACCTCGGTCTTAAGAGCAGCAGTGCTGACCTCGAAATGAGTTTGGCCGCATGGCACGCGCAAGCGGAGCACCCTGGCCAGCCATTGTGCTCCAATCCGTGCTGTTTGCTCTCACAACCGCCTGGAAAAACCGGAGGGCGGCGCTGTTCATCAGCCATCTCCTTTTCAGATGAAAAACATCTGATCTAATCGTTTGTCTTAAGTCAAGTGTCGCAATAGCGTTAAAGAAAGATTTCCCGGAACATTGAAGGAAAGCCAAGCCATGCGCCAAGCAGCGCCCCGCTTTGCACTCGACCACATGGCGACGTCCGGACTCGACGTCAGGGCACTTTTCGCTTTTGCCCGTGACCAGGGCCTGACCGATGTCCAGATCCGCAGCCAACAGCGCAGCAATGCTATTGCACGCGGCATGCCGGCGGCGGACGTCCGGTCTGCCGCCGCTGAAGCAGGCGTTGGGATTATTTCCATCAATGCCTTGCAGCGCTTCAATGAGTGGACACCCGCCCGCAAGGCCGAAGCGAGCAAGCTCGCCGATTATGCGGCGGCCTGCGGCGCCAAGACGCTCATGCTCGTGCCGGTCAACGGGCCCGCCAATGGCGAGCGCCGGGGCGATCTCCGCTTTGCCTTGAAGGCGCTGAAGCCGATCCTCCAGTCGCGCGGCCTGATCGGTCTCATCGAGCCGCTGGGCTTCCAGACCTGCTCGCTTCGATCGAAGAACGAAGCGGCTAAGGCCATTGCCGCCATTGATGGCCAGTCCGTCTTCCGCCTCGTGCACGACACGTTTCATCACACGCTCGCCGGGGAGCCGTTCTTCTCCTGCGACCTGACCGGTCTCGTGCACATTTCAAGCGTGAACGATCCAATCCACTGGATTTACCCGGATCGCGTCCTAGCAGGTTCCGACAATGGCAGCCAGATCCAGGCGCTGCTTGATGGCGGTTATGAGGGCCCCTTCTCCTTCGCACCGTTTGTCGACGCAGCCCACCCGCTGGACGACGTCGCAGGCGCACTTGCCGCGAATATCGATCTCGTCCGACAAGGGCTATTGACGCGAATGGCGGCGTGAGACGCGGGAGTAAATTAGGGGTGCCTGAGACGGCTTTTGGCGTCCCGCGGAGAAGTCATTCGAGGGCGTTATCAACTTAACTCGCGTTCAGGGATTTGCGGCATAGACCCGATGTCATGAACACCGCAACCGTCAGCTACAAGCGCCATCGTTTCCCGCCGCAGATCATCGCCAATGCGGTCTGGCTCTACTACAGGTTCCCCTTGAGCCTGCGTCTGATAGAGGAAATGCTGCTGGAGCGCGGGATCGTGGTTTCGTATGAGACAATCCGCCGGTGGGGCATCAAGTTCGGTCCGCATTACGCTCGCCGCTTGCGCTCGCAAACAGCACAGCCGAAACGATGTCTGGCACCTGGACGAGGTCGTCATCACCATCGCCGGCAGGAAACACTGGTTGTGGCGCGCCGTTGACCAGGATGGCTATGTGCTCGACGAGATTGTCCAGAACCGCCGCAACACCAAAGCGGCCAAGCGCTTGCTGACGCGGCTGCTGAAGAAGCAAGGCGTCGCGCCGAAGCGCATGATCACCGACAAGCTGCGCTCCTATGGAGCAGCCAGGCGACAGGTGATGCCGGACGTCGAGCATCGGGCGCATAAGGGATTGAACAACCGTGCCGAGAATTCGCATGTGCCGCTGCGAAAACGGGAGCGGATTATGCAAGGCTTCCGATCACCAGAAGCACTGCAACGCTTCGTTTCGATCTTCTCGGCTCTGCGCAATCTCTTCGTCCCGCCCCGCTCAAAACGCTCCGCTCTCGCTACACATATTCACCGCCTGCAGGCCATGGCGGAATGGAAAGCCGTGGCCATGGTCAGCTGACATCAGCGGCTGCAGGTCTCAACGCGTGTATATGCAGACAACGTGACATCCCCGTCCTGCGCCCAGTCGGTAAAGAGAGAGCGGCGCCTCAGTCTGTCGAACGCGAGAGTGCACGTACGAGATGACGCACATCCCGCAAAATCACTGGAGATGTGAAACGTTTCGATCTCAAACTGAGGATCAATGGCATGTATCAGCAGGCAGGACGGTTATTCTCTTGCGGTCCAACACTTGTCACCGGCCCGGGGAGTAGCTATCGCTCATGAGCAAGGGAGCATACTTTCCGATGCTTGATGATCTCGATCGGCGCCTCGTGGCCGCCCTCCAGAAGAACAACCGGCTATCTTTCGCGGAGCTAGCCGACCTCGTTGGCTCTTCCGCAGCCTCTTGCATGCGGCGCGTTAACAAGCTCCGCGCGGACGGCGTGATCATCGCCGACATCTCACTGGTTGACCCGAAGGCGTTGGGGAAGTCCCTAACCGTGGTACTGACCGTTGAATTGGACAGGGAGCGGCTGGACCTCGTCGACGATTTTAAGCGTGCCATGCGCGCAGCCAAAGAGGTCACCCAGTGCTACATGGTGACGGGAGACGCGGACTTCGTGTTGATAGTCGCCGTCGAGGATGTGGAGGCGTTCGACGTGTTCGTGAAAACCAAGCTCTACACGAACCCGAATGTTCGGAAGTTTCGCAGCATGATCACTCTGGACCGAGTGAAGTTCGAACCACGAGTCCTAGTCTGAAGCGTGACTTCTGCAACTTTTCCTACATGCCCGCACGCTTTTTGAGGTGAGCATTGCGTCTGCTTCGGCAGATTGCTCATTTCTCCCCACCAATTCCTGCGATCAAATGTGTGGTCGGCGGCGTGCCGGGCTGGGGTGGCTCTGTCCTCAACCCGTACGCCGCAGTCGACGGCTGCCGGCCTTTCCGGCCAAAGCCGCCAATCGACGAAACATCCGCGGTGGCGCGAGGTGTCTTTGCTGCGCGCCTAGAAGTGGGCGGGCAAGGGATGCTCGATCAGCAGGGGTTCGAAGGAAGGACAATCATGACAATCGCCAACATCAAGCCAGCGGCAGACTTGCCGGCAGTGGACACCGCGCATACAGATCCACGCAGTTATCCTCACGGCGTGGCATATATGGACGGTCAGTACTTGCCGATGTCCGAAGCCAAGATATCGGTGCTGGACTGGGGCTTTCTCCATTCGGACGCCACATACGACACCGCGCACGTCTGGGAAGGGCGCTTCTTCCGCCTCAACCTTCATCTCGACAGGTTTTGGGGTGGCGTGCAGCGTCTGCGCATGAAGATACCTTACTCCCGAGAGCAGGTGACGGACATTCTGCACAACTGCGTGGCACTTTCCGGCCACAAGTCTGCTTATGTCGAGATGATCTGCACCCGTGGTGGATCTCCGACGTTCAGTCGCGATCCTCGACAATCTGAGAACCGCTTCATCGCCTTCGCCGTCCCGTTCGGCTCAGTCGCGAACAAAGAGCAGCTCGAACGAGGACTGCATGTATCTGTCAGCGAGAGCGTCCGCATCTCGCCGAAGTCCGTCGATCCGGAGGTGAAAAACTATCATTGGCTCGATCTCGTGAAGGGTCTTTTCGATGCCTACGACGCGGGCGGAGAGACTGCCCTTGTCCTTGACGAGAATGGAAATATTGCCGAAGGCCCAGGCTTCAACGTGTTCGTCGTCAAGGACGGTGGGCTGCGTACGCCGGCATTCGGTGTCTTGCCGGGTATCACACGTCGTAGCGTCTTCGATCTTGCCGCGGAAACCAATCTCAAAGCGGTCGCCGAAGACGTTTCCCGGTCCGATCTGTCCGGAGCAGACGAGGTATTCATCACCTCGACCGCTGGCGGCATCATGCCCGTGACGAAAGTAGACGGCACGCCGATCTCGGACGGGTCGGTCGGACCAGTTACGAGGCGCTTGATGGATCTTTATTGGAAGAAGCATTCAGATCCGGCCTGGTCGACGGAAATCACATATCCCTAGACTCGCAAAGGAACCCCTGGCGCCTCGGTTCGATAAACCGGCTGAGGCGCTTTCAATTGAACGGCCGCCCTGCAATGACCAGTGCTTTTATTTCCCATATCTCGGGCGAACTTCAGGGGCTTAAACAAGCTGGGCTTTACAAATCCGAGCGGGTCATCTCCTCGATGCAGTCGGCGGAGATCGAAGTCGGCGGCGAGAAGATGCTGAATTTCTGCGCCAACGGGGATGTCACGTTGTCTGCATATACACGCGTTGAGACCTGCAGCCGCTGATGTCAGCTGACCATGGCCACGGCTTTCCATTCCGCCATGGCCTGCAGGCGGTGAATATGTGTAGCGAGAGCGGAGCGTTTTGAGCGGGGCGGGACGAAGAGATTGCGCAGAGCCGAGAAGATCGAAACGAAGCGTTGCAGTGCTTCTGGTGATCGGAAGCCTTGCATAATCCGCTCCCGTTTTCGCAGCGGCACATGCGAATTCTCGGCACGGTTGTTCAATCCCTTATGCGCCCGATGCTCGACGTCCGGCATCACCTGTCGCCTGGCTGCTCCATAGGAGCGCAGCTTGTCGGTGATCATGCGCTTCGGCGCGACGCCTTGCTTCTTCAGCAGCCGCGTCAGCAAGCGCTTGGCCGCTTTGGTGTTGCGGCGGTTCTGGACAATCTCGTCGAGCACATAGCCATCCTGGTCAACGGCGCGCCACAACCAGTGTTTCCTGCCGGCGATGGTGATGACGACCTCGTCCAGGTGCCAGACATCGTTTCGGCTGTGCTGTTTGCGAGCGCAAGCGGCGAGCGTAATGCGGACCGACTTGATGCCCCACCGGCGGATTGTCTCATACGAAACCACGATCCCGCGCTCCAGCAGCATTTCCTCTATCAGACGCAGGCTCAAGGGGAACCTGTAGTAGAGCCAGACCGCATTGGCGATGATCTGCGGCGGGAAACGATGGCGCTTGTAGCTGACGGTTGCGGTGTTCATGACATCGGGTCTATGCCGCAAATCCCTGAACGCGAGTTAAGTTGATAACGCCATCGCCCGACATCGGCGCTCAGCGCAGGGGACCAATACCGCAGGCCGAACAGGTGAATGCCGGTCTCAATGTGCGTTCTTCCTCGGGCAAAAATGTCAGCCAGAAGCGCATCCGGTCCTCCGGCAGCCGAAGCGGGATCTCACCCCCGTCCTCCCTCCACACGGCAATTGGCGGCCGGCCGAGGCCGCTGTGGATCGATTGGCGGTAGGAGCCAACGATTTCGAGCGCGGTATAGTGCTCAAGCTGCCGCATGGTCAGGGCGTGGTGGCGCTTGGGATCGTAGTCGCCGAGTTCCTCCGCGTTGCTGAGGGTCGTGCCGAGCAGAAGGTGCAGCGCCCCCATCTGCGTTCCAATCAACCGCTCGATGTGGCCGCCGCCATAATGCGACTCGCCTGCTGGTCGCTAGACAATTTTGATCCCTGCATCCTGGCATCCCCGCTCAAAGGCGCGGCTGCGGAAGTCGGGGCCATTGTCTACGTGCAGCGTTTCCGGTGTGCCGGCGATAGGCTAGGGATCGTTTATGGCCCGCTCCCTCAGCCAGGCCGACTTGTCGAATACGGAATGCAGCAGACAGTGAGTGGTTGACAGCCGAGACGGCGCCTCCATCGTCAGGTAAAATCCAGGCACCATGCGGCTGCAAACGTCCAATGCCAGCGTCAGCCATGGACGCCGATCGGCTTCGCGTCTCCTCATCGACGATGAACATTCGGTTTTCGTGTGGTCGATCTCGACAATCTCCAATGGTCGTGAAGCGGAATACTCGCCGGGCGTCGCTGTCGTCGCCATTACGATCTTCTTCTCGCCCCTCCGCTTGGCGCGCCTCTCGAGGTCGATCTCCTCAACGCGTGCTTTGATCGTGCGCCAGTTCGGCGACTTGAGCCCCGCGGACATGCAATTTACCTGCACTTCCCGGACCAGCCGCGAAAAAGGCGGGCGCGTTGGCTTCAGATAGAAACCCGCGATCGTGGAGCGGATGATCTCTTGCCGCTTTTCGTGGAGGGTCCGAGACCCCTTCGGCCGCCCGCGCTTGCGATCTAGAAGCGATGTGACGGTCCCGCCTTTCCGGGATACCTCGATCAGTCGGTAGATCGTTGCTCGGCTCAATCCGAGTTCTGCGGCGAGCCTCAGCCACATCACCGATCATTGGCGCGGCATTTTCATAGCTTAGTGCCGTGCGACACCGCCCGTACCACCTGGTCGCCGTCGCCGGCGGCTGGAAGCAAAGGAGACGACCATGAATTGGAATCGCGTCGAAGGTAACTGGAAGCAGATCAAGGGCAAGGTAAAAGAGCAGTGGGGCAAGCTCACCGATGATGACCTTGACAGGATCGCAGGACGCCGCGACCAGCTCGAAGGCACGATCCAGGAGCGCTACGGCATCGAAAAGGACCGCGTCCGCCGCGACATCGACGATTGGTACGGCAGGCAAAACTGGCCGGACTGATGTCCCGCGGCCAATCCCGGTAGGAGCGCGCATCAGTGGTCCTCGCGCACGCAACACGGCCATTGCCGAAAGCGCAGCCTTGTGACCATCCGCCAGCATCGCTGCGACGATCGGCTCAAGCGGTTTCTGGTCGAGGGCTCTGATGACCTGTTTGGCAAGCCGCAACGCATGCGCTCGATCCCCGTAGAGCTCGCCGTTTGCCCTTTCGAAGATGCGCACGTAGCGCGGCCGCTTGCCGCGACCGGTCCAGCGCTCGCAAGAACCCAGCACCAACAGGCTTTGCGTCCGATCACCCTAACCCTTGACTCGCTGGGCGCATTGCTGCTGCGTGCCGTTGCGCAACCATCATGTCCTATGCGGGCGATGATAGGGGCAATCTGCACAATCTGACGATGCTCTTCACGCCCGCACCGTCACACCCCCAACCTCGCTTTCACCTCAGATGAGGCTTCCGACCAGGACAAAAGGGACTTTTCCGCCGTACCGTTCCGGATCTGTGTGATATAAACATCAAAGTTATGGACGAGGCGTATCCTGAACTGCCTCTTTGCTCCGCCATCTTCAATTGGTGGAGCGATGAGAGGTCGGGAAATCG
This sequence comes from Mesorhizobium sp. WSM4821, assembly GCF_055901555.1. Taxonomy (NCBI): domain Bacteria; kingdom Pseudomonadati; phylum Pseudomonadota; class Alphaproteobacteria; order Hyphomicrobiales; family Phyllobacteriaceae; genus Mesorhizobium; species Mesorhizobium sp. WSM4821. The sequence goes on from NZ_CM148371.1 coordinate 407,242, forward strand.
GAGGCAGCGGACCTGCGATTTGCTCACGCACCATGGAATGCGATCGCCAGGACTTATCTGGACCAAACTCGAGTAACGATAGCAATGGGCTTTTGAGATAAAGTCGGGACGCGATGGCATTGAGCTGATAGAGCGATATCCGGGAACCGAACCAATCCACAGAATTATTTCGTTGGTATTTTTGTTGGCTAGCCCTGATATAGCGTGAGTCCTAACCGTTTGGAAACAGAGAGAGTTTTCCATCATTTGGATTCCGCCTCTGGGCACCAGCATTGCTGGGTCCGTTCCGGACACATGGGTTACATTTTATACCGGAGACATAGTGTAGTGCACCCCTTCGGTGAGACAGTAATCAGTAACAGTTCTCCTTGTTGTGGATTGCGTTTGGTGTCTTTTGCCGTAGTTGCATGAGACTGGTCTCGTATGCGTCCGGCGAGAGATAGTCGAGGCAGAGTGCAGGCGCTGCCTGTTGTAGACCACCTCGATGAACTCGCCGATCCTTGTCGTTGCATCGTCTATGTCGCGATAGGCTTGGCCATCCACCTCCTCATCGACCTTTTCGAGGCTTGCTCAGCGTTCACTCACGTTGCGGCCTGCACACTCGCGCGGTCACCAATTCGTGACCCGCTAATCGAAGGCTTTTCGCGGTAGGGACGCCCATTGCTGGGCGCCCCCCGCTCAGATCCACACGTGCGGCTTGCCCGCATGTGGCTCCTACCTTGGGTGGTTGACGGCGAAACGCCTGTCCGGCCACGGATGAAGGATACGCGGCGTGGGGAGCCAGTCACCGGTCAGCTTTTCGATACGGTCCCAGGTGAAGCCGCCCCTCTGGCTGCGTCGCTGAAGCGTGCGCCTCCAAAGGTCGCTTACATGGAGCCGGAACGCCGATAGCGGCCGGCTGTTCGTTGGGACCGCGAAGTAGACAAAGTGCCCAGTCACGACCTGCCTCAGCCACTTCCCCTGTTTGGGGATCGCCAATGCATTCGACGCCGCAGCTCCACCTTGATGTCCTGGAGCTTCGCCCGCATGCGGTCGCTTCGGGTCTTCCGTTGAGGCAGGAAGTGCCCTTGGCGGGATTTTCCGCAGATGAACGTGAACCCCAAGAACGCGAAGGTTTCCGGTTTGCCGAGCCCGCGCCTCTTGCGATTGGTCGCTGCGAAGCGGCCGAACTCAATCAGGCGTGTCTTGTCCGGATGGAGCGACAGCATGAACTCCTCAAGCCTCGCGCGCATCGCATCGAGGAAGCGATGGGCGTCGTCCTCGCGCTCGAAGCCGACGATTACATCATCGGCATAGCGCACGATGATAACTCGCCAGCTTTCCTGGCGCACCAGCCATTTCGTCTCCTCCATGACTGCTCCGATTGCTTCCGGCTGGAGCGGTTGCCGGGTGGGGCTTGCACCCACTGGAAAGTGCCGCCTTGTCACGGCGCACACCCGAAGCGGTGATTGCGGATGTCAATTAGCGTGAAGCGGCCCGCGTGGTGCAGGTGGCGAAATAGGGATGGCTCAGTCGAAGAAGCCCGCATCCTCTTCCCTGAGATACTTCCTGGCTGCTTCGGCGTCGATATCGAGGCCGAGCCCCGGCGCTTCCAGCAGGTCGATCATCGAATCCTTCACCACCCGTTTGGGCAGGCCGATTACGATGTCGTTCCACCACGGGTCCGAGGCGCTGGGATATTCGAACGCCACGTAATTGGCGGGCAAGGTGGCGCAGACATTGATCAGCGCGCCGAGGCCGAGCAGGCCGTTCGCCGTGCCGTGCGGCGCCATCAGGATCGAATGGATGTAGGCGTGCTCGGCGACCCATTTGAGCTCGGCGATGCCACCGATATCGGCAGGATCGGGGCCGATGACGCGCACCGCCTGCGTCTCGATCAGCTCCTTGAAATTATGGCGCAGGTAGATCTGCTCGCCGGTATGGATTGGCGTCGAGGTGGAGGTGGTCAGCTCCCGATAGGCCTGCGGATTGACCCACGGCACATAGTCGCCAGTCAGCATGTCCTCGAGCCACATCAAATTGTACTTCTCGACCGCGCGAGCGAACTTGATCGCATCGGGCAGCATCCAGCCCGGGCCGCAGTCGAGCGCCAGGCTGACCTTGTCGCCCAGCACTTCCTTCATCGCGATCACGCAGTCGAGCATGTGATTGAAGCCGCGCTCGCTGATCACGCCCTGATCCATGGCACCGTGATAGCCGGCCTTCTTCTGCGTCACGCCGTAATGGAAGCCCTCGACGGTGTCCTTCATGTTGGAGTGGAACGAGATTCCTTGCTTGATCATGAAGAAGTTCTGCGGCTGCTGCATCATCCATTTGACGTCGGCGGCATAATCCTCCGGCCGGTCGCCCGTGCGTTTCTTGCGGATCGAGCCGTTATAGACGCGCACCTTGTCGCGCACCTTACCGCCGAGCAGTTTGTAGGCCGGCACGCCTGCGGCCTTGCCGGCGATGTCCCACAGCGCATGCTCGATCGCGCTTACCGCCGCGCCATAGGGCTTGAAAGAGCCGCGCTGGCGGATCTTCAGCATCACCCGCTCGACGTCGGTCGGGTCCTCGCCGATCAACGCCTCGCGGAAATGCAGCACCCAGGGCTTGAGGTAGGTCTTGGTGAACTCGACTTCGCCCAGGCCATGAAGGCCCTCATCGGTAACGATGCGGACGATGGGGTGTTTGCCTATCACAGCGCAGCGCAGGTCGGTGATCTTCATGGCGCAATCCTATTTCACAGACGAGAAAGCTGTCGGCGTGAGCAGCTGGCTGCTGATATTGGCAATGATCTGCCCGTCGCGCTCAGACTCGTCCCGGGCTCTGTGCCATGCCGGATCGGTGACGAAAGCCGCCCATTTCGCCTCACGCTCGGCCAGCGATTCCCAGGCGAGGAAATAGGTGAGGCGATTGCTGCTTTCGCCGATCGCCGTGGTGAAAAACCCGGCTTGGCGGATGCCATGCCTCTCCCAGATGGCCAGCGTTTGGTCGGAAAAGCGCTTGAGCAAAGCCGGCAGCCTGCCCGGCAGGCAGTCATAGATACGCAGTTCGTAGATCATGGTTTCGTCCGTTTCTTTCTTCGCCTCTCCCTTGGGAGGGGTCGACACGAATGGTCGGTCGTTGGCCCTGTGAGCCTGAGGGAAGGGGTCTGGGCTAACTCCAGGTCCGGTCCCAGCTATATTCATTGTCCCAATGCTCGGTGGATTGCCATATCCCCGTGACACCCGGTTGCAGGTGCAGCGAGATTACCTCGTCGATCACGTCGTCGATCCCCAGGCCCGGCTTGTCCAGAACAGTGATAAAGCCGTCCTGCACGAGCGGCTTGGGAACGCCGGTGACGATATCGTCCCACCAGTCGACATCGACGGAGTGAAATTCGAGCGCCATGAAGTTTTCGGTTGCGGTCGCGACATGTGCCGCAGCCATTGCCGCGATTGGACTTTCCGCCATATGGATCGCCATGGCGACGCCACGGTCCTGTGCCGCGTCGCCGATCTTCTTGGTCTCGAGGATGCCGCCGGTGGTCAGCAAGTCCGGATGGATGACCGAGATGCCTGAGTTGAGCAGCGGCTCGAAGCCTTCCTTGAGGTAGATGTCCTCGCCCGTGCAGATCGGCACGGACGTAGCCTGCTGCAACTGCCGATACTGCTCGGTATACTGCCAAGGGATCACGTCCTCGAGCCAAGCCGGTGCATATTTCTCGATCCGCCGGGCGAGACGAATGCCGTCTTGCAGCGAGATGTGGCCGACATGGTCGATGGCGAGCGGGATCTCGTATCCGATCACCTCGCGGACCTCGTGGATATACTGCTCGAGCAGGTCGATACCCTTTTCGGTGAAATGCAGGCCCGTGAACGGGTGCTGCACGTTCTGCGCATCGTAGGCGAGATTACGAGCCTTGCGCTCCTCGAGCGCGCCGCCACGGCCGCGTGGATTGGCGCGAAACCCTTCGAGCACCCCGGCGGGCGCGACGACGGCGCCCGGGACATGGGCGATCTGCATCAAACCCAGGTCCATCTTGAGGAAGGTGAAACCGCGGTCCATGCGCTCCTTGAGGCGCTTTCCGGTTTCGGTGCCGCTCGGTTTCTCAGCGTCGGTATCGCAATAGATGCGCACCTTGTCGCGAAACTTTCCGCCTAGCATCTGGTAGATCGGGACGCCGTAGGCTTTGCCGGCGAGATCCCAGAGCGCGAGTTCGACCGCCGACACGCCGCCGCCCTGCCGCCCATGGCCGCCGAACTGTTTGATTCGGCGGAACAGGCGGTCGACATCGCAGGGATTTTCGCCCAGCAGCCGGCTCTTCAGCATCAGCGCGTAGGTTGCGCTGGCACCGTCGCGGACCTCGCCAAGCCCGACGAGGCCCTGGTTGGTGTAAATCTTGAGCAGCGCCGAGGTAAACGGCGCACCGACGATTTCGGCCACCCGCATGTCGGTGATGCGAAGCTGGGATGGCTTGGAATTCGTGTTCACCCGATTGAGCGCCTCGTCGGCCCCATCCGTCTTTGGCATGACTTATCCTCGTTCTGGCAGGCGGCGCTTGTCGCCCGGCACGCTGGGCCGGCATAGGGCATTGCTAGCCCAGCTCAATCTCGTGGGCCTGCAGGTAGTCGCGGTTCATCTCGATACCGAGTCCAGGCTTCGACGTCAGCTTGAGGCTGCCGTTCGAATTGTCGAGCGGTCTGTCGATGAGGTGATCGTATTTGCCCAGGTTCCACTCCGACGTTTCGAGTTTGTAGAAGTTGGGAACGGTCATCATCACCTGCGCCCCCGCAACCACGTTGATCGGTCCCGCGGCGTCGTGTGGCGAGACCGGGATGTAGTAGGCTTCGCACAGGGCGGAAATCTTCTTGAGCTCGGTAATGCCGCCGGTCCAGGTGACGTCAGGCATGATGTAGTCAGCGAGCTTGTTCTCGAGCACCGGCACGAAATCCCACTTCGTGTGGCCGCGCTCGCCCCACGAGATGGCGGCACTGACCTTCTCACGCACCTGCTTGAGGGCGTTGAGGCTCTCGGGCGGGCAGGGCTCCTCAAACCAGTCGATCTGGCCGGCTTCCTCGAGACTCCGGCAGAGGCGAATGGCGGTGGGAACATCGAAGCGGCCATGCGCATCGATGAGGATGTCGACATCGGGCCCCGTCGTTTCGCGGATCAGAGCCGTGAGTTCGGCGGCTTCGCGCTCGTCCTTGCGGGTCATGCCGCCATCGAGGTAGCCGTCCCGCTGTTCGCGGGACAGGCCATCGGCGCTGCGGCCCTGATGGGGGTAAGGATCGAACTTGAGCGCCGTGTGTCCGGACTCGACGATGTCCAAGATTTCGCGCACCACCGCCTCCTTGCTGGTGAATTTGGCCTGGTTGGGATGAGTGTAGAGCGCGATTTCATCGCGTACCGGTCCGCCCAGCAGCTCGTAGATCGGCTTGCCCAGGACTTTGCCCCGGATGTCCCAGAGGGCTATATCGATGGCGCTCACGCATTCGACGGCGGCGCCGCGGCTGCCCATGTAGGTGAAGCTGCGGAAAATCTTGTGCCAGAGATGCTCGATACGTGCTGGATCCTCGCCTGTCACGGCGACGCCAATCTGCCGAAGGATCGTGCAGAGCGCGCGGTTGGCGAGCCTTGTAGTGGTAGTGATCTCTCCCCAGCCACTCACCCCCTCGTCGGTCATCACCTCGACGAACAGGAACTCTCCCCAATAAGAAGCATCGGACTTGATCAGCCACGGCCGAATGCTTGTGATTTTCATCTCATACCTCTGTCTGAAATGGTCAGGCTAACGATGTTCTAGACTGGACCCTGGTCCTATCCGGCCCGAGCGGCGTTGCGCGCACGCATCTGTTCGAGAATATGGCGGCCGGAACCCTCGACATGGCGGGAAACGAGTTCGGCCGCCTTGTCGGCATCTCCTGCCTTTACGAGTGCGATGAGTTCGCGGTGCTCGCGCATGATCGCGGCCCGTCGCGCGAGCGTGAAGTTGAAACGCCGGCTCACGGCTCGCAGCACTTCGCGATGCTTCCACCAAAGCTCGGCGGCATGGCGGTTATAGTGGCGCTGGTACATCACGGTGTGGAAGGCGGTATCCAGCTCACTGTGCCTGAAGGTGTCGGCGAAGTTGTTCTCTTCGATCAGGCCCTGGATACGTTCGAGTTCGGCGATGTCCTCGCCGGTGGCCATATTCACGAACCATCGCGTCAGGGCCGGCTCGATCAGAACACCGATCTCGTAGATGTCCCGGACAAAATCCTGATCGATGGGTCGGACGCGCGCCCCGCGGTTGGCGACAAAGGTGACGAAGCCCTCCCCACGCAACAGCTGCAGCGCCTCGCGCACCGGGTTGGTCGAGGTGCCGTGACGCCGGGCGAGATCGGTGACCACAAGCCGTTCGTTGGCGGCGAGCCGTCCCTCAATGATGTCTTCCCTGATCCGTTCATAAAGCGAGGCGCCCTCGCTGGAGGCTCCGATGGGATCAATCCCCACAGGTGGCATGGCTTTGAAATCGCTTATTTCGGCCAAGGCCGGCTCCTTTTATCATACACGTACTGCCCGATATCACGCGCAGATTCCCCAAACAATGTACGATCCAACTCGTTGACAGGCAATCCACGATCTGAAAACGTATGAAGTGATCAAAGGGATACATAGAGCAGAAAGGCGCATCCCGGCGGTCGAACAAGCAAGGACCGCTTGCCCCGGTGCAGAGCGGCATGGGAGAACCAGGAGGATACCTATGACGAGGATTACACTCGGCAGTGCGGTCCTGCGCGGCACTGTCGTCACCGCTTTGATGGCATCGCTGATGTCCACATCGGCGCTGGCCGCGCCGCCGGTCGACCTGAACAAGTGGTCGCCGGAATATGTGCGCTCCATAGCGGGCACACAGGATTTTGACACGGCGGGCGATTGCGCCAAGGTCACCCCGCTCGACTACAAGGGGCGGCTGACTTTCTGGTATCAGGGCGTGTTCGAGGGCGACCCCGACCTGCTGCGCCAGTACTACAAGGATTTCTTCGAGACCTTCCGCAAGACCTATCCGAATATCCAGCTCGAGGAGCAAGCCCTCACTTATAACGACCTTCTTGACAAGTTCCGCACGGCGCTCCTGGGCAATGCCGCGCCGATGGCGGTCCGCCTGCAAATCCTGGGTGGTACCGAGTTCGCGTCAAAGGGCTATCTGGAGCCGCTCAAGCCCGAGGATGTGGGCTATTCCACAGATGATTTCTGGCCCGGCGCCATGAAGGCCGTGACCTGGGAAGGCGTAACCTACGGCATTCCGACCAACAACGAGACGATGGCATTCATCTGGAACGCCGACATCTTCAAGCGGGCGGGCCTCGATCCGGACAAGCCGCCGGCAACCTGGGGCGACGTCGTCAAATATTCCAAGCAGATCCACGACAAGCTCGGCATTGCCGGCTACGGCCTCGTGGCTCGCAAGAATGCCGGCAATACGCCGTACCGCTTCATGCCACAGCTGTGGGCCTATGGCGGCGGCGTCTTCGACGAAGCCACCGCGGACCCGACCTATGAGGAGGTCCAGCTCGACAGCCCGCAGAGCAAGGCGGCGCTGCAAGCCTCGTACGACATGTACGTTCGCGACAAGTCGGTTCCGGTTTCGGCACTCACCAACCAGCAGGCCGATAACCAGCCCCTGTTCGTCGCCGGCCAGCTTGGCATGATGATCTCGCACCCGTCCGACTACGACGTGATGCTCGACCTGCAGAAGAAGGCGACGGGCACCGACAAGGACAAGGCGCAGACCGTCATCGACAACATGCGCTACGGCCTGATTCCGACTGGTCCCGACGGCAAGCGCGCCGTCGTGTTCGGCGGCTCGAACATTCACATCCTGAAGCCCGAATATGTCGAGGGCGGCAAGGTAGACGAGCCGGCTGCAAAGGCCATCATCTGCATGTGGACGAGCCCTGAATGGTCGCTGAAGATGGCCTACGCCGGCTCGAACCCGGGCAACCTCAACGGCTTCAAGACCAAATGGATGAAGGAACGCCTCGACAACATCGAGTTCCTCGATGTCACGACCTCGATGCTGCCATACGGCATCCCGTTCCCGGCGCTGCCGCAGGCCCCCGAGATCATGAACATCATCGTCCCGGACATGCTGCAGAATGCCCTGACCGGAGCGATGACCGTCGACCAGGCAGCGGACGACGCGGCCAAGAGGGTAAAGGAGCTGATGGGCGGACTCTAGAACGGTTCACCGTTTCACGGAAACGGTGAACTGCTCTATCCGTTTGTTTTGACGCAATTCCGGACGGAAAACCGTTTCACGCTTTTCCTTGAATTGCTTCAGTCCAAGCCTGACCTGTGATCCGACCGGCTGCGCCGATAGTGCAGCCGGTCCGTTCCGAAGAACAAGGGCACGCCACAGTGACGATCGTGACCGGCAAGGCCGAGGCTCGCCGAAGATTGCAATCCGGTAGATCCGGCGTGCCGCGGAGTATCTGGGAGCATCGCGCCGACTACGCGTACGTGCTTCCCGCGATCGCCGTGATGCTCATCGTCATCGCCTATCCGATCTACTACACGGTCGAGCTGTCGTTCTTCAAGACGCCGCCTGGGCTGCAGCTCCGTGACAGGACCTTCATCGGCTTCGACAACTACACGACCATCCTCACCAGCGAGGTGTTCTGGACAGTCACCTGGAACACTCTGATCTGGACACTGGGATCCACTTTGATTTCCTTTGTCCTCGGGTTTGCCACCGCGCTGGCGCTCCACCGCGACTTTATCGGCCGTGGCATATTGCGCGCCACCCTGATCATTCCCTGGGTCATCAGCGCGGTCGCTGCCTCCTATATCTGGAAGTGGATCTACCATTCGGACTTCGGGATCATCGGCGCGGTGCTGGTCGGCCTCGGATTGGCCGACCGGCCGCCGAATTTCATCGACAACGTCAGCACGGTGCTGCCCTCCTTGATCGTCGTCAATATCTGGCGCGAGTTTCCGTTTGCCATGATCATGATGATGGCCGGCCTGCAGACAGTCCCCGACCAGTTGCTGCGCGCCGCAAAAGTCGACGGGGCCAATGCATGGCAGCGCTTCTGGCACGTCACCTTCCCGCACCTGCGCAACGTCTCGGTGGTGACCATCCTGCTGCTTGCAGTGGCCAACTTCAATTCCTTCATCATCCCCTGGATCATGACCGGCGGCGGGCCGTCGAACGCATCGCATATCTGGATAACCCACATTTACGAGCTCGCCTTCGGCCGGCAGCGCTGGGGTGTGGCATCGGCCTATTCGGTGCTCCTGTTCCTCACCCTGATGACGCTGGGCTACTTCTACGTCCGTGCGCTGACCGGCAACGAGCGGAAAGAGGGGAGCGCATGAGCACGATTGCCGAGACAGCCTCTCGAGACCGGACCCGTCGCCGCTTGCGCGTCGACGGATGGCGGTGGGCCGGGCGCATCTTCCTCGCATTCATGCTGCTTTACACCGCGGTGCCGATGATCTGGATGCTGATCACCTCGATCAAGTCCGGGTTCGCGGCGACGCAGTTCCCGCCGCAATGGTGGCCGGACGAGCCTACCCTCGCCAGCTACCAGAAGCTGCTCGATCCGCAGAACAGCGTCGGCCAGGACTTTCTCCGCTTCTTCTGGAACAGCCTTTTCGTGTCGACCGTCACGACAATCCTTTCCGTGATCGTAGCCGTCCCCGCGGCCTACGCGTTCTCGCGCTTCAGTTTCCCCGGCCGGAACTTTCTGTTCTTCGCCGTTCTGCTGCGCAACATGTTCCCGGCGGTGATCTTTCTGGTGCCACTGTTCATCCTGATGCGCGTGCTCGGGCTGATGAACACGCATGGCTCGCTGATTCTCACCTATCTCACCTTCGGCCTGCCGCTGGCGATCTGGCTGCTCAAGGGCTTTTACGACAACATCCCGGTGCAGCTCGAGCAGGCGGCGCGCATCGATGGCGCAACGCGGTTCCAGGCCTTCATCCTGATCGTGATGCCTCTGTCGACGCCGGGGATCATCGCTACCGCGATCTATTCCTTCATCGGCGCGTGGAACGAGTACATCTACGCCTACACCTTCCTCTCCAAGAACGAGCAGTTGACCCTGCCGGTCGGCATCCAGCGCTTCTTCTCGGAAAATACGACGGACTTTCCGGGCCTGATGGCGGCCAGCTTTATGATGAGCGTGCCCGTCGTGGTGCTGTTCCTCGTCCTGCAACGATACTTCGTACGCGCCCTTACGGAAGGCGCGGTCAAGCACTAGGGAGTTGCCGATGGCCCACGTGGTCCTCAAAGATCTCGTCAAGACCTATGGCACTTTCAAAGCTGTCAACGACGTTTCGCTGACGGTCAATGACGGTGAGTTCGTCGCGCTGGTCGGGCCTTCAGGTTGCGGCAAGACAACCACGCTCAATCTCGTCGCGGGGCTGACCCCGATCACATCGGGCGACATCGTCATCGGGGACCGGGTGGTCAACGACCTCGACCCCAAGGACCGGGACATCGCAATGGTGTTCCAGAACTACGCGCTATACCCGCAGAAATCGGTCTACAAGAACCTGGCGTTCCCGCTGCAGATGCGCAAACTGCCCAGGGACGAGATCGACAAGAAGGTCAAAGAAGCGGCACGCGTGCTCGACATGACCGAACTCCTCGAGCGCAAGCCTCGTGAACTCTCAGGCGGACAACAGCAGCGGGTGGCCCTGGGCCGCGCCCTCGTTCGAGACCCGGCGGTATTCCTGATGGACGAGCCGCTCTCCAATCTCGACGCAAAGCTGCGCGTGCAGATGCGGTCCGAAATCAAGCGGTTCCATCAGGACCTGAAGGCGACAATCATCTATGTGACGCACGACCAGCTCGAAGCCGTGACCATGGCAGACAGGATGGCCGTGATGAACGGCGGCTATCTGCAGCAATACGATTCGCCGGCGCAGGTCTTTGCCCATCCGGTGAACATGTTCGTCGCCAGCTTTATCGGCAGTCCAGCGATGAGTCTTATTCCGCTGGAAGCATCGACGGCAAACGGCAACACCGTGTTGACCAGCGCGGAGGGCTGGAGCCTTCAGCTCTCGCCGCGCAACGTCCAGAAGGTCGCGAGAACAACGACTGGGAAGGTTGTGCTCGGAGCGCGACATTCGACGATCAAGCTGCACAAGAGCGCGGTCCCCGGTGCCATTCCGGCCAAGGCCTATACGGTGGAACCAACCGGAGACGTCACCTTCGTGCAGGCGTTCCTCTCCGGCGCCATCGTCAACATCAGTGTGTCCCCCAACATCGCCGTCGCGCCCGACGAGCATATCTGGCTCGAGTTCGACCAGGAACGGATGCATCTGTTCGACGGCGAAACTGAAATGGCCCTCAAGGCCAACTGAGACAGGGCGGATGCGTGTAGAACGTAGGCGTGGATGACTACGAAGCTTAAGATCACCGCGATCAAGCCCTATCCGGTGTGGGTTGGAACGCGCAATCAGATGCTCGTCAAGATCGAGACTGACCAAGGCATCTTCGGCTGGGGCGAGAGCGGCTTGAGCGGTCGCGAGAGGGCCGTGGCCGGCGCGGTCGAGCACTATCGCGAGTTTCTCATCGGTCGCGACCCGATGCAGATTGGCCGGATCTGGCAGGAAGTTTATCGCAGCCAGTACTTCGAAGGCGGGCGAGTTCTGCAGGCGGCGATTTCCGCCATCGATATCGCCCTTCACGACATCAAGGGCAAGGCGCTGGGGGTGGCGGTCTACGAACTGCTAGGCGGCAAGCAGCGCGACCGCATCCCCACCTTCGCCTCGACGGGAGACGAGGCCGAGGGCGATGTTGCCATCGAACGAGCCCGCGAACTAAGTGCACAGGGGTGGCAGGCGATCCGCTTCTTCCCGATCGGGCAAAACAGCAGGGACATCTTCGAGCCCCGCGAGTCGATCGGCGCCACCGCGAACATGCTGAACAAGGCGCGCGAGGCACTGGGCGACGACGTCGTCCTCGGCATCGACTATCATCATCGGCTGTCGGTGGCAGAGGCGGCGAGCTTCTGCAACAAGCTCGGCCGCGGCGTGCTTGACTTCCTCGAGGAGCCGATACGGGACGAGACACCGGAGGCCTACGAATCCCTGCGTACGATGACCGACATCCCCTTTGCCATCGGCGAGGAATTTGCCAGCAAGTGGCAGTTCCTGCCCTACATCGAGCGCGGCATCCACCAGTTCAACCGGCTCGATGTTTGCAATGTCGGCGGGCTCACCGAGGCGATGAAAGTCGCTGGCTGGAGCGAAGCGCACTATGTGGACCTGATGCCCCACAATCCGCTTGGTCCAGTGTGCACGGCCGCGAGCGTGCATCTCGCCGCCGCGGTACCCAACTTCGCGTGGCTCGAGACCAGGGTGCCCGAAATAAAGTTGGGCTTCGACAATTCCGACTTCTTCCCCGTGCAACCACGGCTCGACGGCCCCGATTATCCGGTCAGCGATCTGCCGGGGCTCGGCGTCGAGGTCAACGAAGCGGCGGTCCAGGCGGAGAGCTTGCGTTTCTGGGAAGCGCCTCACCTTAAGCGCCGCGACGGTTCTGTTACGAACTGGTAACCCCCTTTCAACCGGAGTCCATCATGACGCACACCCCCGATATCACGAGGCCGCCGAAAGACTTGGTCGACGCACTCAGGGAGATCGGCGCCGCAACCGTTGCCGGCACGCTTGGCCACATGGGCTTTCGCAATCCGCACATGGTCGGCCCGGTGGCGCAGAACCACGGGAAATCGATCGTCGGGCCGGCGCTGACGCTGCAGTTCCTCCCGCAGCGGCCGGACCTCTTTACCGAGGGGGAGTATGCCGATCCGGAGACGCAATTGCACCGGCACGTGCTCTACCACGCGCAGGAGGGCGATGTGGTGGTGGTCGACGCGCGCGGCGACATGAGCTCGGGCGTCTTCGGCGATATGATGTCGACGTATTTCAAGGGCAGAGGCGGCGCGGGTATCGTCATCGACGGGTGCATGCGCGACCGGCCTAATGTCGAAAAGCTCGATCTGCCCCTATGGCTGCGCGGCTGGACGCCCAACTACCATGTGCAGACCAGCATCTATCCCAATGCCGTCAATGTTCCAATTGCCTGCGGCGGTGTGACGGTGATCCCCGGCGACATCATCGTCGCCGACGACGACGGGGTGGTGGTGCTTCCCGTCGCAATGGCCGCAGAGGTGATCGAAGAATCACGGAAGCATCACGATTGGGAGGAGTTCTCACGAGTGAAGCTCATGGAGGGGGCGCCATTGCAGCGCTATTATCCGCTGCATGACGATGCCCGCGGGGAGTACGAGGAGTGGCGCAAAACAAACCGCTTGGAGAACCCGAGTTAGCGCACGGACCACTCTGCGGCGGGCGGCAGACCTTCCTGGCCGTATCGCCGGCGTCTGCGCAAAAAGTGCGGAGTCGAATTTCGTTGTCGGGCGTCCTTTTTCATGCGCCGCGTATGTCGAGTTCATGCGCCGCGTATGTCGAGTTGAACGACATGAGGCGCGAAGCCGACTTGAGTCGGCAAGTTCAAACCCAATGTCACTGAGGGAGCGCGAACGAGCTTACGTGATCACACCACTGTCACACCTTGTCGCGCATGTTAGGTTTCCTTGCGGCGGACCTGATTTCCGCTAGGCCGGCGCCGATCAGGCAACCTACCCCACGCCCCCCCAAAAGTGGCGCCGGCCGCCTTCTCCGCCAAAATCAAAACCCGCCTTGGGCGGCACTTGCGCGCGGTCGTCGTCAGGTCCGATAGGAAGCTGTGCGTCCCCTTCGAGCAGTTTCTGCCGGCGGAGTATGGCAATCTGCCGCGCAATTTCTTCACCGGCTCGCCCGACTTCGACCGCTTCGGTGCCGACCATGGTTCGATCGGCTACCAGTTCAGCCATGAGTTCGACGACAGATCGCCTGCTGCGGCAGGACGATCCGGCATGGATTCAAAAAACAGTGGCATGCTGGCGCCAGAAAGTGTTGAAGACCGTGCCGATCGCAGTGAACGCGGCGCGATCCGGTTGCGCTCGGCAAGGCTTGATGATTTGTTGCCGCTTCAAGGAGAATGAATGATGCGCGAGCCTGTCGGTCAAGACGAGTATGGGGCGGCCAACCCGTTCGACCCGGACGATCTGTCGACGTTGAACGTGATGGGTCCGGCTGTGGGCAGCAACGACTTCGAGAAATACGCGGTCGCCGTGATCATCGTGTTCGGCGCTCTCGTCATTGGCGGCCTGATGGCCGCATCCCTGACTTTTGGGCATCGTAACGGCTTCCTCTACGCGCTTGGCGGCGCCACCGCGGCGTGGATATCGGGAAATGCGCTCCTGCTCGACCGGCCGCGTATCTATGCCTTGTTCGTCGGCATCGCGGCCGTGATGCTGATCGCGTCCACGATCACCTTGGTCATCTGACGGCTCTGCCGCTATTCAGGTGGCTGACCTGAATCTTAACGGACCCGGAGCGCACGAAATCTAGTATCCGATGGCCTTGCCGGACGCGGCGCGGCTGTCGATGGCGCCGTTGTAGCGGGCGCCGCCGCCCTTCTCGATGTCGGCCAGGCTCTTGCCGCCAACCAGGATGCCGGCCGCCTGGCCCCAGGTCGTGTCAGTGACATCGAGGCGGTAGCCCATGCCGGCAAGCAGTTTTTCGGTATCCGGCGACAGGCCGAACGGTTCGATAGAGACCGTGTCGGGCAGCCACTGGTGGTGGATGCGCGGCGCGTCGACCGCTTCCTGGATGTTCATGCCGTGATCGACGACATTGACGATCGCTTCCAGCGTGATGGTGATGATGCGTGAGCCGCCGGGACTGCCTATGACCATGAACGGCTTGCCGTCCTTGGCGACGATGGTCGGGCTCATCGACGACAGCGGCGTTTTCCTCGGCTCGATCGCGTTCGCCTCGCCCTGGACAAGGCCGTAGAGATTGGGCACACCCGGTTTCTGGGTGAAATCGTCCATCTCGTTGTTGAGCAGGATGCCGGTGCCGTCGGCGACGACGGCGGCGCCGAACGAACCGTTCAGCGTATAGGTCACCGCGACGGCGTTGCCGTCATTGTCGACGATCGAATAATGCGTCGTCTCCTGGCTCTCGCCAAAACCCTTCGGCATCAGATCCTGCGAGACGCCGGCCCGGAACGGATCGATCTTTTCGCGGATTTCCTTCGCATAGTTCTTGTCGAGCAGCTTTTCGACCGGATTGTCGACGAAGTCGGGATCGCCGAGCGCCGAGTTGCGGTCGACATAGGCATGGCGCATCGCCTCGACCATGATTCGAACGGTCTCGGCGGAACCGGCGCCGAGATAGGACAGTGGATAGCCCTCCAGCACGTTGAGTATCTCGCAGATGATGACGCCACCGGAACTCGGCGGCGGCGAGGAGGTGATCTCATAGCCACGGTAGTTGCAGGTCACCGGCTCGAGTTCGCGGACCGCGTAGGCCTCGAAATCCGCCTTGGCCAGAATGCCGCCCTTCTCCGCGCTCGCCTTGACGATGGCGTCGGCGATGGCCCCCTTGTAGAAGGCATCGCGACCTTGGTCCGAAATGGCCGAGAGCGCGGCTGCGAGATCGGCCTGAATAAGGCGCTCGCCGATGGCATAAGGCTTGCCGTCCGGCTTCAGGAAGATGGCGGCCGCGACCGGGTCCATCGCCAGCCGCTCGGCACCGCCTTCGAGCGCGGCGACATCGCCCTGCTCCAGCACGAAGCCGTCCCTGGCATAGCGGATCGCCGGCGCCATCAGATCCTGCCGCGTCAGCGTGCCGTATTTCTCTCGCGCCATCTCGAAGCCGGCCACCGAACCCGGCACGCCGACCGCGAGATAGCCGTCGAGGCTGGCGCCCTTCACCGGCTTGCCGTCGTTGTCGAGATACATGGTTTTCGTCGAGGCGAGCGGCGCGCGCTCGCGGAAATCGAGAAAGGTCGAGCGGCCGTCCTTGAAGCGGATGGTCATAAAGCCGCCACCGCCGATATTGCCGGCGTTCGGGTAGACCACAGCCAGCGCGTAGCCCACGGCGACCGCCGCATCGACGGCATTGCCGCCCTTCTTCAGCACTTCGACACCGACTTCCGACGCAAGATGCTGGGCGGTCACCACCATGCCGTGCTCGCCCTTCGCCGGCTGCGGCGAGGCGGCGAATGCGGCCGCCAGCGGCACAAAGGTCAAGGTGAGGGAAAGACCGAGGGCGATCAGCGTTCGGCGGGTTTGGTGCATGGCCGTTCTCCGAAGGGCGTTGGATGTGCCTAGAAGACCCTGTCGGAGCGGGCGAGTCCATGGCAATGGAACGTAAAGGGATTGGTGCACGGCTCACCGGCCGCTTCATCAATCCTAATCCTCCCCCAATGACTTGCCTTTCGCTTCCGAGGCGCAGGGGCACGCAGCAAGCAACAGCTACTGGATCAGTTTCTCTGTGCTCGCGCGACATGGCATGACTGCCCCTTCGGGGATCGTTGCTCCCGGCGGTCAATGGGCCGCACAATGTGCAGCGGATGGAACACCCTCAGTTGCCGTTGTCGACATCAACAACGATCCGGGAGACATCGCCCGATCCTGGAGGCGAACGGCACGGGCCGGCATTTACGAATCGCACCTGGTGGACGACGACCCACGAAGCGACAGCCGCGATATATTCTGAGCATCCGTGGATCGGCCGGGCAATTTCAACTTGACTGATGACGGCAGCTATGCTAGGAATTTATTCATAGTGCTGAGTTGCGCCAATGACCCGCCCCGAGGCGGGTTTTTCGTTTCGGGCTGATATCAAACTATCCCGCCGCCGCCGCTCGCAACCGCCGGCCGTTCCGCCGCGACCTTGGCCCGGTAACCGGCGGCGCGGTAGGCGGCGACCGGATCGATGGCGCCGCCGGTGTTCAGCCGCGCCATGGCGAGGATCGGCTCGATATCGGTGCGATAGGCGGCTTTCAGCGCCTGCGTCGCCATCAAGGCGTCGTTGGCGTCCTGATAGCCTTCCAGCGCCCTGCGGTCGACCAGCAGTGCCTGCGCATAGGCGCGCTGCACCTCGACCGCCGACAGCATCAGGCTTTCGATCGGATCGGTGACATTGTGGCTCTGGTCGAGCATGTGGGCCGGATCGAAACCTTCGGCGCCGGCAAGCTCGGCATCGACCAGTTCGTTGAAGACCAAGAACAGCCGGTAGGGATCGATCGAGCCGGCGTCGAGATCGTCATCGCCATATTTCGAATCGTTGAAATGGAAGCCGCCGAGTTTTTTGAACTGGATCAGCCGCGACACGATCATCTCGATGTTGACGTTGGGCGCATGATGGCCGAGATCGACCAGGCAGAAGGCCTTGTCGCCGAGCTCGGTGGCGATCATGTAATTGGTGCCCCAATCCTGCACGACGGTCGAATAGAAGGCCGGCTCGTACATCTTGTGCTCGGTGAACAGCTTCCAGTCGTCCGGCAGTCCGGCGTAGATCTCCTTCATCGCGTCGAGATAGCGCTCGAACGCCCTGGCGAAGTTGACCTGGCCGGGGAAATTCGAGCCGTCGCCGATCCACACCGTCAGCGCCCTGGAGCCCAGCGTCCTGCCGATCTCGATGCATTCGAGATTGTGCTCGATCGCCTGCCGGCGCGTTGCGGCATCGGCATGCGACAGCGAGCCGAACTTATAGGAAAGCGTCTGGTCCCTGGCGTCGGAGAAGGTGTTGGAATTCATGGCGTCGAAGCCGAGGCCGAAACGGGACGCCGCCTGTTTCAGCCGGTTCGGATCGGCCTTGTCCCAAGGTATGTGCAGCGAGACGGTGGGTGTGGCCTGCGTCAGTTGCCGGATGACGGCGCAGTCCTCGATCTTGTCGAAGATGTCGCGCGGCTCGCCGGTGCCGGGAAAGCGGGCAAAGCGGGTGCCGCCCGTGCCGACGCCCCAGGACGGGATCGCCACGGCGAATTTTTCGACCCTGCCGCGAATGGTGTCGATGGCAATGCCGCGACGGTCGAGGCGCTCGCCGAGCGAGTCGTAATCGCGCTTGAGGTCGGCCTCGCGCGCGGCGTTATCTTTGTCGACGATGTCGGTGGAGATGATGGTTTCGGACATGGTGGTTTCCTCCCAGTATGCGTTGGTCGGCGCTGCCCCTCATCCGCCTGCCGGCACCTTCTCCCCGTATAGGGGCGGGAAGAAGAGGATGCGTCGGCGCTGGCGCCAACTCTCAGGCGATTGCCTACCGCGTAAAGCTCTGCGCGTTGCCCGCGTCGACATTGACGATGTTGCCGGTCGACTTGGCCGACATGTCGGAAGCGAAAAAATAGATCGCCTCGGCGATGTCTTCGGGGAACACGGAGCGCTTCAGCATCGAGCGCGAGCGGTAATGTTCCTCCAGGTCGTCGGTCGACATCTTGTAGGCGGCGGCGCGCTGCTCCTTCCACTCGCCGGTCCAGATCTTCGAGCCGCGCAACACGGCGTCGGGATTGACGACATTGACCCTGATCTGCGCTTCCGCGCCCTCCAGCGCCAGGCAGCGCGCCAGATGGATCTCGGCGGCCTTGGCCGTGCAATAGGCGGCGGCATTGGGCGATGCGGCAAGACCGTTCTTGGAGGCGACGAAGACGACGTTGCCGCCGATCTTTTGCGCCCGGAACAGCCGGAAGGCTTCCCGCGAAACCAGAAAATAGCCGGTCGACAGGATGTCCATGTTCTTGTTCCACAACGCCAGCGTCGTCTCCTCGATCGGCGCCGACGTCGCCAGGCCGGCATTCGACACCAGGATATCGATGCCGCCGAATTCAACCGCCGTCTCGGCAAAGCCGGAGATCACCTGATCCTCTGATGTGACGTTGATGGCCAGCGGCCGCACGAAATCCTTGCCATAGGCTTTCGCAAGCTCGTCATTGGCGCTGGCAAGGGCCGTCTCGTCTATATCGGCCAGCACGACGCAGGCGCCTTCGCGCAGCAGCCGGTTGGCCGTCGCCCGACCGATGCCGCCGGCGCCGCCGGTGACCAGCGCGATCTGGCCGGCCAACGCTTTCGGTTTCGGCAGCCGCTGCAACTTCGCCTCCTCGAGCAGCCAGTATTCGATGTCGAAGGCTTCCTGCTCGGGCAGGCCGACATAGGTCGACACCGTCGAGGCGCCACGCATGACATTGATGGCGTTGACGTAGAACTCGCCCGATATGCGCGCCGTCGCCTTGTCGCCGGCGAAGGTGAACATGCCGACGCCAGGCATCAGATAGACCACGGCGTTCGGATCGCGCACCGGTGGCGAATCCGCATGCTTGCAGCGGTCGTAATACGCCTGGTAACCAACGCGATACGCCGCCACGTCGTCGGCTAGGCGGGCAATGACGGCGTCGACATCGGGATTCTCGGGATCGAACCCGATGACCAGCGGCCGGATCTTGGTGCGCAGGAAATGGTCTGGGCAGGAGGTGCCGAGTGCGGCCAGCGGACGCAAATCCTTCGAATTGACGAATTCGAGCACGGCGGGCGAATCGTCGAAATGACCGAGCTTGTGGCTTTTCTCCGAGATCAGGCCGCGGATTCTTGGCATCAGTTTCGCCGCCACGGCGCGACGCGCCGGCGCGTCGAGCGACTTGACTGCCTCGCCGCCGAAGATCGGCAAACCTTCGGACCGGCGCTCGAACCACTCGATCGCCTGGTTGATCACCGAGATCGTCGTCTCGTAGCATTCCCGAGGCGTGTCGCCCCAGGTGAACAGGCCATGGCTTGCCAGCACGACGCCCTTGGCCTCAGGGTTTTCAACGCAGAATTTTTCCAGCCACAGGCCGAGCTCGAAGCCCGGACGCTTCCATGGCAGCCAGCCGATCGTGTCACCAAAAATCTCCTTGGTCAGCGCTCTGGAATCCTTGGCGGCGGCAATGGCGATGATGGCGTCGGGATGCATGTGGTCGACATAGGGCTTCGGCACGAAAGCGTGCAGCGGCGTGTCAATCGAGGCCGCGCGCGGATTGAGATTGAAGGTGCAGTGGGGCAGATAGCCGACCATCTCGTCCTCGTGCTCGAGGCCGCGATACAGACCCTTCAGCGCGCGCAGCTTGTCCATATAGAGCGTGGCGAAGCCGTCTGTTTTAATCGAGGCGCTGTCGCCGCCCGACCCCTTCACCCACAGCACCTCCACGCTCTCGCCGGTGAGCGGATCCCTTTGCCATATCTTGGAGGAGGTGTTGCCGCCGCCATAGTTGGTAACGCGCTTGTCGGAGCCGAGAACATTCGAGCGATAGACGAGACGTTCCGGTTCGCTCATCCCCAGGGCTTTCGCTTCATCCCAAAGATTGGCGAGGCGCGTGCCGGAGCGCTTGTCGAGCATAGGTAATCCTCCCGTGACGTGAGACGCGCAAAACGATGCGGTCGATTGCCACCGCATAGCGGGTCAGCTTTGGTCGAATGTCCACGGAAGCGGCTGGATTGTCAATCATAAACGATCATTATTGATCATATTGCGCTGCACAATGGGATTTAATGATCGGAAATGATTGACACTGCGCGTTTTGAGTGCCTAGATGTGCAGGCAGGGAGGAACCATGCACGAGAAAGAACGCCACAGGATCATTTTGTCCGCCGTCCAGGAAAAGCCTGTGGTGACGGTACAGGAAATGGTCGACCTGACGGACTCGTCCGAGGCGACGATCCGGCGCGACATCGCGGCGTTGCATGTGCAAAAGCGCCTACGGCGCGTGCGTGGCGGCGCCGAGGCGATCACCCCGCCGCAATTCATCGGCCTTGCCGGCCGGCCCTTTTCCGTCAACGAGACGATCAACGCTTCGCAGAAGCGGGCGATCGCACGGGAAGCCGTGGACCTCTGCAAGGACGGCGAGCCGATCATTGTCAATGGCGGCACCACCACTTTCCAGATGGTGCATTTCCTGACCGGCCGCCGCATGCCGATCTTCACCAATTCCTTCCCGATCGCCGAGCACCTGCTCAAGCATTCCAAGAACACGGTGATGCTGTCGGGCGGGACCATCTACCGCGAGCAGAACATCATCCTGTCCCCCTTCGACAACGACGTGACGCGCAATTTCTATGCGCGCCGCATGTTCATGGGCGCGCAGGGGCTCGGACCGTTGGGCCTGATGGAAGGCGATCCGCTGCTGATCCAGGCGGAGCAGAAACTGATCGACCAGGCCGACGAGTTGGTGGTGCTGGTCGACTCCTCGAAGTTCCGCAAACGCTCGAGCCTGATCCTCTGCGGCCTGTCGCGCATCGCCATCGTCATCACCGACGACGGCATCGAGGATCGCGAGGCCAAGATGCTGGAAACCGCCGGTGTGGCGCTGATCGTCGCCCGCACGACGGCAAGCAATAAGGAAGAATCTTCGCTGCAGGCCTGAGACGACCCGCAGCGGCGATGGAATGCAACGCTCAAGGGAGGATATTCGAATGAGCATTTTGAAGAAATTGATGGTGACGGCGGCGTTCTCCGCCGCCATGTTCGTGAATGCCGCCTATGCCGACAACGTCAAGATCGCACTGGTGGTGAAGTCGCTCGGCAACGGCTTCTTCGACGCCGCCAACAAGGGCGCCGAGGAGGCGGCCAAGGAACTCGGCGGCGTTGACATCATCTACACCGGCCCGACCAAGGCGACCGCCGAAGCGCAGATCGAAGTGGTCAATTCGCTAATCGCCCAGAAGGTCGACGCCATCGCCATTTCGGCCAATGACGCCGACGCTCTGGTGCCGGCACTGAAGAAGGCGATGGATCGCGGCATCACCGTCATCTCGTGGGATTCGGGCGTCGCTCCGGAAGGCCGCCAGTTGCACCTCAACCCGTCCGACACCGGCCTGATCGGCGAGACCATCATCAAGCTTGCCGCCGACTACCTGCCGGAAGGCGGCGAAGTCGCCATCCTGTCGGCGTCCTCGACCGCGACCAACCAGAACGCCTGGATCGACGCGGCCAAGAAGGTGCTGCCGGAGAAATTTCCGAAGATCAAACTCGTCGCCACCGTCTATGGCGATGACGATTCGGCCAAGAGCACCGACGAGGCCAAGGGCCTGCTGAAATCCTATCCGAACCTCAAGGCGATCATCGCACCGACCACGGTCGGCGTCGTCGCCGCCGCCCAGGTGGTGACCGACGAGAACCTGATCGGCAAGGTCAATGTCACCGGCCTGGCGCTGCCGTCGGAGTTCAAGAAGTTCATCGACAACGGCGCCAGCCAAGCCGTCGCGCTGTGGAACCCGATCGATCTCGGCTACTCGGCCGTCTACCTCGCCCATGACCTGGCGGTGAAGAAGGAAGAGGCCAAGCCCGGTGCGACGCTGTCGATCGGGCGCGTCGGCAAGATCACGCTCGACGACACCAACTCGGCTGCGATGGCTCCGCCCTTCCAGTTCGACAAGACCAACATCGAAGAATTCTCCAAGATCTATTGATCCTGGAGCCCTTCAAGCCGGCACGGCGGGACCTCAGGCCCCGCCGTGTCTCAAACGGACCTGCTTCAGGGCTTGATACGACTATGGACACGACAGCCCAACTCAATCCGACGATCGAGCAGCCTTTGGCTCCGGCTCCGCGCCTTACGCTGTCCGGCATCTCGAAGAGTTTTCCCGGCGTGCGCGCGCTGCATGATGTCAGCCTGGCGCTTTATCCCGGCCAGGTGACCGCGTTGATCGGTGAAAACGGCGCCGGCAAGTCGACGCTGGTCAAGATCATGACCGGTATCTACCAGCCCGATGCGGGCACCATCAGCATAGATGGCCAGCCCGTCACACTGCCCAGCGCCCATGCCGCCTTCGGACACGGCATCACCGCCATCCATCAGGAGACCGTACTGTTCGACGATCTGACGGTGGCCGAGAACATCTTTCTCGGCCATGCGCCGCGGTCGCGCTTCGGCGCCATCGACTGGCGCACCATGCGCAAACAAGCCCGTGAGGTGCTGGACACGATGCGTGCCGGCCATATCGACGCCGACGCGCGGCTGAAGGACCTCGGCATCGCCAACAAGCACCTCGTTGCCGTCGCCCGCGCCATGTCGATCGATGCGCAGATCGTCATCATGGACGAGCCGACCGCGGCGCTTTCGCTGAAGGAGATCGAGGAGCTTTTCCTGCTGGTCGAATTCCTGAAAAGCGAAGGCAAGGCGATCCTGTTCATCAGCCACAAGTTCGACGAGATCTACCGCATCGCCGACCGCTACACGGTGTTCCGCGATGGCGAGATGGTCGGCGAAGGCCTGATCAAGGACGCCGGCCAGAGCCAGATCGTGCGCATGATGGTCGGCCGCGCCGTCGATCACATCTTTCCGCAGCGCACGGCCGAGATCGGCGCGCCGGTGCTTGCCGTCTCCGGCCTGTCGCACCCGACCGAGTTCGACGATATCGGCTTCGAATTGCACAGGGGCGAAATCCTCGGCTTCTACGGGCTTGTCGGCGCCGGGCGCAGCGAAGTGATGCAGGCGATAGCAGGCATCACCCGCACCAGCAGCGGCACGATCACGCTGGAAGGCAAGGCGATCGTGCCGAAATCGGCGGCGGATTCGATCGACGCCGGCATCGTCTACGTGCCCGAAGAACGCGGCAAGCAGGGCGTGGTGATCGGCCTGCCGATCTTCCAGAACATCTCTCTGCCTTCGCTCAAGCGCACGTCCAAGTCAGGCATGTTGCGGCTGGCGGAAGAGTTCGCGCTGGCCCGTTCCTATACCGAGCGGCTCGATTTGCGCGCCTCCTCGCTCAGCCAGGACGTCGGCACGCTCTCCGGCGGCAACCAGCAGAAGATCGTCATCGCCAAATGGCTGGCGACCGCGCCCAGGGTGATCATCCTCGACGAGCCGACCAAGGGCATCGACATCGGCTCGAAAGCCGCCGTGCACGGCTTCATGGCCGAGCTCGTCGCGCAAGGCCTGTCGGTGATCATGGTGTCGTCCGAACTACCCGAGATCCTCGGCATGTCCGACCGCGTCGTCGTCATGCGCGAAGGCCGCATCGCGTCGGTCTACGACAACAAGGGGCTCGACGCAGAAACGCTGGTCAGGACGGCAGCGGGGATCGCGGCATGAAGGCTCTTCTCAAATACCGCGAAGTCTGGCTGCTTGCCGCCATCGCCGTGCTGATCGGACTGATCTCGATGCGCTTTCCGGGCTTTGCCGCCCCCGGCAATCTGCGGCAGCTGTTCAACGACACCTCGATCCTGATGATCCTGGCGCTGGGCCAAATGGTGGTGATCCTGACCCGCTCGATCGACCTGTCGATGGCGTCGAACCTCTGCTTCACCGGCATGGTGGTGGCGATGCTGAATGCAGCACATCCGGCAATCCCCATCCCGCTGCTGATCGTCATCGCACTTCTGGTCGGCTTGGTGCTCGGCGCGATCAACGGTCTGCTGGTGTGGCGGCTGAACATCCCCTCGATCGTGGTGACGCTCGGCACGCTCACCATCTACCGCGGCGCCACCTTCGTCATATCGGGCGGCGCCTGGGTCAATGCCGACCAGATGAGCCCTGAGTTCATCGGCCTGCAGCGGACGGCTTTCCTTGGCATTCCCGTCCTGTCGTGGATCGCCATACTGGTCATTGCTTTGTTCTTCCTGTTGATGACGCGCACCGCGCTCGGCCGCTCGATCTACGCCATCGGCGTCAACCCGACGGCATCGGTCTATGCCGGCATCGATGTCGGCCGGACCAAGTTCATCGTCTTTTGCATTTCGGGGATGGCTGCCGGTCTCTGCGGCTATCTCTGGATCTCGCGCTACGTCATCGCCTCGGTCGAGGTCGCCAATGGCTACGAGCTCAACATCATCGCCGCCTGCGTCATCGGCGGTATCTCGATCGCCGGTGGCATCGGCTCGGTCGGCGGCGCAGTGCTCGGCGCGCTCTTCCTCGGCATCATCTCCAACGCGCTGCCGGTCATCAACATCTCGCCGTTCTGGCAGATGGCGATTTCAGGCAGCGCCATCATCCTGGCCGTGGTGCTCAATGCGCGCGGCGAACGCCGGCAAGGCCGCATCATCCTCAAAAAGGCGGAAGCGGCATGACCGACACCCCTGCTCCACGCCACATTCCGGACCGGCTCGACAAGCCATTCAACTCGGCGATCTTCTCATGGGAGGCGCTGCTGGTTGCCGTGGCGGTTGCCATCTTTGCCGTCAACAGCTTCGCCTCGCCCTATTTCCTCGACGCGTGGTCGCTGTCGGACCTGACCTTCAACTTCACCGAAAAGGCGCTGATCGCGCTCGCCATGGCGCTGCTGATCATTTCCGGCGAGATCGACCTGTCGGTCGCCGCGATCATTGCCTTGGCTTCGACGATGATGGGCATGGCGGTGCAGGCCGGCGCCGGCACGCCGGTGCTGGTGGCGATCGGCATCGTCGTCGGGCTCGGCTGCGGCGCCTTTAACGGGCTGCTCGTCACCAGGCTGGGATTGCCGTCGATCGTCGTCACCATCGGTACCATGAGCCTGTTTCGCGGCATCGCCTTCATCATCCTCGGCGACCAGGCCTACAAGGGCTATCCCCCGAGCTTCGCCTTCTTCGGCCAGGGCTATGTCTGGTGGGTGGTGTCGTTCGAACTGGCGCTGTTCCTGGTCGCGGCGGTGGTCTACTGGTTCGTGCTGCACCGGACGAGCTTCGGCCGCCGCGTCTTCGCCATCGGCAACAATCCGGTCGCCGCGCAATTTTCCGGCGTGCGCGTCGGCCGCATCAAGTTCATCCTGTTCTGCCTGACCGGGCTGATGGCGGGCATCGCCTCGGTGCTGATCACCTCGCGGCTCGGCTCGACCCGGCCGTCGATCGCTCAAGGCTACGAGCTCGAAGTCATCACCATGGTGGTGCTCGGCGGCGTCAGCATTCTCGGCGGCGCAGGCAGCATTGTGGGCGTGGTGCTGGCCGCCTTCATCATGGGACTGGTGACTTTTGGCTTGGGACTGCTCAACGTGCCCGGCATCGTCATGTCGATCTTCATCGGCCTGCTGCTGATCATCGTCATCGCGCTGCCGATCCTGTGGCGGCGTGTGCGCCGGGAGCGCTTCACCTGATGGCCGAGAAGTACGCGTTCAAGATGAAGCTCAATCCTGGCATGAAGGCCGAATACAAAAGACGCCACGACGCCATCTGGCCATCGCTGGTGGCGCTGTTGAAACAGGCCGGCGTCGCCGACTATTCGATCCATCTCGACGAAGAGACCAACACCTTGTTCGGCGTGCTGTGGCGGCGCGACGGCCATGGCATGGACGAATTGCCGAAGCACCCGGTGATGCTGCGCTGGTGGGCCGAGATGGCCGACATCATGGAAACCAAGCCTGATAACGAGCCGGTGGCGGTGCCGCTGGAAACAATGTTCCATATGAAATGACCCGCCACGTCGCCGTCATCGATATCGGCAAGACCAACGCCAAGGTGGCGCTGGTCGATCTCGCCGATATGCGCGAAGTCGCGCTGCGCCGCGCGGCGAACGCGCCCGTTGCCGAGCCCCCCTACCCGCACCATGATGTCGAACTTCTGTGGTCGTTCATCCTCGACAGCCTCGCCGGGATCAACCAGGAGCAGCGCATCGATGCGATATCGATCACCACGCATGGCGCGACTGGCGTGCTGGTGGACGCCGCCTGCGAACTGGCGCTGCCGGTGCTCGACTATGAATTCGACGGGCCTGACGCCCTTGCCGAGGTCTATGACGCGATCCGTCCGGCCTTCACCGAGACGGGCACGCCGCGCTTGCCGGTCGGCCTCAATCTCGGCGCGCAACTCTTCTGGCAGCAGAAGCGGTTTCCGGCGGATTTCGCCAAGGCCGCCGCCATCCTTATGTACCCGCAATATTGGGCGTTGCGCCTGACCGGCGTCGCCGCCAACGAAGTGACCTCGCTCGGCTGTCACACGGATTTGTGGAACCCGTGGAGAGCGGATTTTTCGTCACTAGTCGACAAAACGCAATGGCGCCGGCTGATGGCGCCGGTGCGGCCGGCGAAGGACCGCCTCGGCCCGATCCTGCCAGCCCTTGCCGTCCGCACCGGGCTCGATCCGCAGACGCCGGTGTTGTGCGGCCTGCACGATTCCAATGCCTCACTGCTGCCGCATCTCCTGTCCGGCACACCGCCCTTCTCCGTCGTCTCGACCGGAACCTGGGTGGTGTCGATGGCTGTCGGCGGCAACAAGATCGCGCTCGACCCGACACGCGACACGCTGGTCAACGTCAATGCGCTCGGCGATCCGGTGCCGTCGGCGCGCTTCATGGGCGGCCGCGAGTTTTCGCTGCTGACGGAAGGCCAATCGGAAGACTGGAGTGAAGAGGATGTCGCCACCGTGCTCGGGCGGAAGTGGTTCCTGCTGCCTTCGACCCAACAGGGTTCTGGACCGTTTCCGCATCACACCGCCGCATGGCTCAACGCCGAAAGCTTGATCAACGGCCAGCGTTTTGCCGCCGTCTCTTTCTACCTGGCGCTGATGACGACGACCTGTCTCGACCTGATCGGCGCCGCTGGCCAGACAATCGTCGAGGGTCCGTTCGCCCGCAACCGGCTTTTCACGCAGATGCTGGCCGGAGCGACGGCGCGTGCCGTCATTGCGTCCGAGGCCGCGACCGGCACCAGCATCGGCGCTGCCTTGCTGGCGTCGGACCAGAGAATGGTCCTGGGCAAAGGCGAAAGGATCGAACCGCCGGCTGATCCAGCCTGGGCGGATTATGCGCGCTCATGGCGTGCGGCGGTCGAGGCGCAGAGATGATAATTTCTTGAGCATGATCTTTTCCGAACAACCGGTGTCCACTTTTCGGGATCATGCTCAGAGAATCCGTTTGCCGAAAGCCGACATGACGAAATTGACCGTTTCGGTCGCCAATCGCGGCTCGAAACCTGATGTCAGGCCGGAAACATTCATCGACAACAGACCGCCGGACAGCGCGATCGCCTCCATCGCCTGATGCGTTTCGCGTACGGTGATGCCGCCGGACCCTGCCGCCCAGCCGGCGAATTCGGTCACGTCAGGGGAATAGCTGAGATGAAAGCCTTGCGTGCCGGAGGTGGCGATTCGGATCGCCTCGTGCATGAGGTCGCGCATGCCCATGGCGTCGATGTCGGTCATGGTGAAGGCGGAGACACGCGAATCCTTCAGCACCCGGGCCTCGGCCGGGTCGGCATGGCGCAGCCCGACGATGACGACGTTTTCCGGCGACAGCTGCGGCAGCAAGGCGCCGGGCTTGTGGTCGAGGCCAAGCGCACGCGCCAGCACCGAACGCTCCGGCAGGTCGATGCTGTCTTCGCTTTCCGGCATGAGTGCTGCGATGGAATCGATCCAGATCAGGCCGAAGGAGTGTGTCGCCCGCGCGGTCGCTGTCAGGGCCTTGTGGGCGATGCGCCGGTCGCTCCCGGCTGTGAGCCGCATCAAGCCTGACGGCGGCCGCTCGATATCGGCCAGTTCGACGACATCGAAATTCATCGCCTCCAGCCGGGCGCCGGTCGCTTCCCTGGCGAGGATGCCGGCGGCCGCCGGTTCGGCCGATATCGACACCATCTTGCGGCCGGAAAAATCCTCGACGTCGTGCATCGGGGCCTTTTCGACATATTCCGAGGTCATCGCCAGCAGCATGGCGCCATAGCTCATGCGGAAGGCGACGCGGTCGCCGACGGCGGGCGGCGGATCGGCGTCGTGCACGTCGAGCAGCAGATGGTCGCTGGAGGCGCCGAGCACGCGCACGCCCTTGGCGATCGGCGTGAGCCCTTCGACCAGCACGTCCTCGCGGCCGATATTGGCGATGGCGCGCAGCCTGTCGCCTTCGTCTGGAAACACCGGCTGGTTGCCGAAAGCGTCGTAGCCGGATTGGCCGATCGGCCGCGACGGCTTGAGCTTGACCTCGATGAGTTCGCTGGTCAGCCGGCAGGCGTCGGGTTCGAGTTCGGCCCACGGCGTCTCACGGAAAGTTTCGACGCCACCCTGCAGGATCGCCTCGCCGACGCGCAGATTATTGATGCCGGCAGGCAGCCTGCCCTCGAGCAGCAGCGTCAACGACGACGAGGCTCCGCCTGAGATCCAGTCGAGGCTTTTGCCGGAGAGCCGCTCGGTCTTGTAGGCATGGGCGACGAGTTGCCCGAGGTTCTCTTCCGTCGGCATGATGGCTCCGAAGCAGCCGAGATTGGTGCCGATGCCGGCGATGCGCACGCCCTTGAGTGCCAGGATCTGCTCGACCGTGGGCACGAGATCGTTCGGCCAGATGCCTTCCCTGAGGTCGCCAAGATCGATCATCAGCATGATGTCGTGGACGCGGCCCATGCGTTCGGCGATGCGCGATAGCTCGCGGATGGTGGCGAGTTCGGACTGCAGGCTGATGTCGACGGTGCGGACCACCTCCTCGATGCGCGCCATCGGCGGGCTGCGCAGCAGCATGATCGGGGCGGTGATGCCGCTGTCGCGAAGCCGGCGGATGTTTTCGAAGCGCGATTCGGCGATGCCGAAGACGCCGCCGCGAAGCATGGCGCGCGCCACCTGCGGCATGCCGCAGGTGCCCTTGGTGACGCCGAAGACCTTGATGCCCGATAGGGCGCAGCGCTCGACGATCGTGCGCGCATTGCGCTCGATGCGGCCAAGGTCGATGGCGACTTGAGGTCCCGACATTTTAGCCCCTGTAGACCAGCCCTTGCGGATCAATGTCCGGCTTGCGGCCGGCGACCAGATCGGCGAGGAATTTTCCCGAACCGCAGGCCATGGTCCAGCCGACATGACCATGGCCGGTGTCGAGATAGAGGTTTTCGTACCGCGCCCGGCCGATGACCGGCACCGAGTTCGGCATCATCGGCCTTAAGCCGGCCCAAAGCTCGGCCTTCTTCTCGTCGAAGGCACCCGGGAAAAGTTCCTTGCCGGTCCTAAACATGGCAGCGAAATCGCTCGGCTTGTGGGTGCGGTCGAAGCCGGTGAACTCGGCGGTCGAGGCGAGCCGCAGCCGGTTGCCGAGCCGGGAATAGGCGATCAGCTGATCTTCGTCGGCGCCGCCCATGGTCGGGCCCTTGCTTTCGTCCTCCAGTGGCACAGTCGCGGTGTAGCCCTTGACCGGATAGACCGGCAGGTCGATGCCATAGCGGCGGCCGAGCAGGCCGCTTTCCGGCCCCATCGAGATGACCACGGCGTCGCCGGCTATCGGGCCGGCCGAGGTCATCACCGCGCGCACCCGGTCGCCTTCGATATCGAGGCCTTCAACTGATGTGTCGTAGAGAAAGCGGACACCGAGCTTCTCGGCCGCATGGGCAGCGAGGTTCCGGGTGAATTGGCTGGAGTCGCCGGTCTGGTCGATCGGCGAATAGACGCCGCCGGCTATTTTGTCCTTGGCCCCGGCAAGGCCGGGCTCGAGCTCGACCAGCCGGTCGCGGCCGACGATCTCGATCGGCAGACCGTGCTTAGCGAGATAGCGGTAATTGCCGGTGCCGGTATCAAGACTCTGCTGCGAGCGGAAGAAATAGAGGATGCCTTTCTTGCGCTCGTCATAGTGAGTGCCGGTGTCGGCGGAGATGGCGTTGATGCACTCGCGCGAGTAGAGCGCCAGGCGCAGCTTGATGTCGGTGTTGGCGCGCAGGCGCGCATGCGTGCACTGGCGCAGGAAACGCAGGCTCCAGGCCAAGAAATAAGGATCGAAGCGCAGCCGCACCTTGATGCCGAGATCGTGGTTGTAGAGCGCGCGCAGGAACGTCTTCAGCGCAGCGGGCGAGGCCCAGGCGGTGGCGTCGCCGGGCGATACCAGGCCGGCATTCGACTGGCTGGTGCCGCGCGCCGCTGCCGGATGGCGCTCGATCACCGTGACCTCGTGGCCGTCGCCGGCCAGATAATAGGCGGCCGCCGTGCCGACGACACCGGCTCCGAGCACCAATATTCTCATGCCGCCCCCCAAAGGTCACACGCGGCCAAATGCGTCCACGCTGCCGCGCAGCTCCTTCAATAGCGCTTCTGCGTGGGGGTTTCGAGCCTAAGAGACTCAGCCCCGCGCCGAATTCTTGCCGGTCAGGATGCGCTCCCAGGCCAGCGCGTCGGCGACGATCAGGTCGAGGTCGTCGCGCTGCGGGATCCAGCCGAGCTCGCGGCGCGCCAGCTCCGAATTGGCAACCACCGCCGCGGCGTCGCCCGGACGGCGCTCGCCCATCCGCACCTCGAAATCATCGCCGAAGACGCGACGCACGCTGTCGATCACCTCGAGCACCGAATAGCCGTGGCTGTAGCCACAATTGGCGACGAGGCTTGTTCCGCCGGCGCGCAGCCGCTCCAGCGCAAGCCGATGCGCCGCCGCCAAGTCGCTGACATGGATGTAGTCGCGCATGCAGGTGCCGTCAGGTGTCGGATAGTCGGTACCGAACACCTGCATGAAGGGACGCTTTCCGAGCGCCGTCTCGCTGGCGACCTTGATCAGATGCGTGGCGCCCGGCGTCGATTGGCCGGTGCGGCCCTTCGGGTCGGCGCCGGCGACGTTGAAGTAGCGAAGCGCCGTATAGCGCAAGCCATGGGCGATTGCGGCGTCGCGCAGCATCCATTCGCTCATCAGCTTGGACAGGCCGTAGGGCGATTCCGGTGCAAGGCGGGCATCCTCGCGCACCGGCTCCAGCCCGGCGCCGCCGTAGACGGCGGCGGTCGAGGAAAAGATGAAATTGGGCACGCCTTCGCGCACCGCGGTCTCGATCAGCGTGCGCGTCTTGCAGGTGTTGTTCTCGTAATAGCCGAGCGGGTCGGCGACCGATTCGGGAACGACGATGGAGCCGGCGAAATGGATGATCGCGTCGACATGATTGTCCCGGATGATCGAACCGACCAGCTCCTTGTCGGCGACATCGCCGACGACCAGCTTCGCCTCGGGCGCCACCGCCCATTCGAAACCGGTCGAAAGCCTGTCGAGAACGACGACACTGTCGCCCGCATCCAGGAGCTCCCAGACCATGTGACTGCCGATATAGCCGGCACCGCCTGTCACCAAAACCGTCATCCGCGTCCTCGCTGCTCAAGATTTATCGGAAACTGTCTCAACACCCGCCTTACTGGAAAGCCTGCCGCTAGGCCATTAGTACATGCCCATTGGTATCTGCGGTAACCGGTCTCATCGGCGCATGGCATCGTCCTGAAACAAAATTGATCCACATCAAGGGAATAGGCCATGATCCGTGGTCGTTAGGAACAGGCTTGGGGCGTGGCATTTTGACCAAAAAGCCCAGGTGGACGTCGAATAGGGCAGTGATTATGATCCCACGCAAAAATTGGGAAGCCGAAATGAACTATCAGCGGTTCTTCGAGGACGCGATCGACCAGATTCATGCAGAGCGTCGCTACCGCATCTTCGCCGACCTCGAGCGCATCGTAGGGAAATTCCCGCGCGCCATCTGGCGCGCCAACGGCAGCGCCCAGGAAATCACCGTCTGGTGCTCCAACGACTATCTCGGCATGGGCCAGCATCCCGACGTCATCACGGCGATGCAGAACGCCGCCGGCAAGATGGGATCCGGCGCCGGTGGCACCCGCAACATTTCCGGCACCAGCAATCCGCTTGTCGAGCTCGAACTGGAACTGGCCGACTTGCACGACAAGGAAGCGGCACTGGTCTTCACCTCCGGCTTCGTCTCCAACGAAGCCTCGATCTCGACCATTGCGCGGCTCCTGCCCAACTGCCTGATCATCTCGGACGAACTCAATCACGCCTCGATGATCGAGGGCGTGCGTCGCTC
Organism: Mesorhizobium sp. WSM4821; assembly: GCF_055901555.1. NCBI lineage: Bacteria > Pseudomonadati > Pseudomonadota > Alphaproteobacteria > Hyphomicrobiales > Phyllobacteriaceae > Mesorhizobium > Mesorhizobium sp. WSM4821. The sequence continues at coordinate 439,770 of NZ_CM148371.1, forward strand.
GGGCGCCGAGAAGAAGATCTTCCGCCACAACGACGTTGCGCATCTCGAAAGCCTGCTGCAGGCGGCGGGCCGCGAACGCGCCAAGCTGATCGTTTTCGAGAGCGTCTATTCGATGGATGGCGACATCGCGCCGATCAAGCAGATCGTCGAGCTCGCCGAGCGCCACAACGCCATGACCTATATCGACGAGGTCCATGCCGTCGGCATGTACGGACCGCGCGGCGGCGGCATCACCGAGCGCGAAGGGCTGGCTGACCGCATCGACATCATCGAAGGCACGCTGGCCAAGGCGTTCGGCACGCTCGGCGGCTATATCACCGGCACAAGTGCCGTGATCGACGCCGTGCGCTCCTATGCGCCGGGATTCATCTTCACCACGGCGCTGCCGCCGGCCATCGCCGCCGCGGCGACCACGTCGATCCGCCATTTGAAGCGCTCACAGGCCGAGCGCGGCGCACAGCAGCGCCAGGCGGCGCGGACCAAGCAGGTTCTTGCCGCCGCCGGCCTGCCGGTATTGGACTCCGCCACCCACATCGTTCCGGTGCTCGTCGGCGATCCCGAGCTCTGCAAGATGGCCAGCGACCGCCTGCTCGGCGTCCACGGCATCTACATCCAGCCGATCAACTACCCGACCGTGCCGCGCGGCACCGAACGGCTGCGCATCACACCGACGCCGTTCCATTCGGATCAATTGATCGCCGAACTTCAGGACGCGCTGGTCGAGACCTGGGATGCGTTGGGCATTCCTTACGGCTCCGCCGGCCGGCCTTCGGTAGCCGAGACCGACCGCGTCATTCCCCTGCTGGTGCCGAAGTCCGGCGGGTGAAGCCGTTTGAAACTCTGCTCCGACGGCGATCTGACCCGCCGGGGCGAACTCGCTTCAAGCAGTTCTGATCCACTTCGCCAGCCGGTGCGCAGCTTCCTCGAGCTGGTCGAGGCGGCGGTGGAAACACAGCCTGAGGAAGGCTTCGCCGCCGGGACCGAATGCGGTTCCGGGTGCCAGGCCGACATTGGCGCGATCGACAATGTCGAAGGCGGCAGCACGTGAATCGGTGATGCCGTCGACCGCGAAGAACAGATAGAACGCGCCCTGCGGCACAGTGAAGCGCGTCCTGCCGGTCTCGGCGAGGATCGAGCAGACCAGGTCGCGCGCCGCCTTCGCCCGCTCCACTTGCTCCTTGATGAAGGCGTCGCCTTCATCGAGGGCGACGACCGCGCCGCGCTGCATGAACTGGGCGACGCCCGAGGTCGAATACTGGACCAGGTTCTCGAACACCTGTTGCAGCGAAGGATGGGTCTTGATCCAGCCGACCCGCCAGCCGGTCATCGCCCAGTTCTTGGAAAAACTGTTGACGAACAGGATGCGATCCTCGTCGGCCATGACGTCGATGAAGGACGGCGCGCGACCATGGCCGTAGTGGAACAGCGAATAGATCTCGTCGGCGACGATCCAGAGGCCCCTTTCGCGGGCAAGGTCGAGGATCGCTTGCAACGTCTCCCTGTCGGCGGTCCAGCCGGTCGGGTTGGACGGCGTGTTGACGAACAGCGCCTTTGTCCTTGGCGTGATCGCCGCCTCGATCTTGCCGACGTCGCAGGACCAGCCATTGCCGGAGTGGTCGAGCGTGACAGCGACCGGGACCGCGCCCGCCAAGCCGGCGGCAGCGGCGAAGTTCGGCCAGGCCGGCGACAGATAGACGACCTCGTCGTCCTTGCCGGCGACGGCGTCGAGCGCCAGCTTGATGGCCTGCATGCCCGAACCGGTGACGATGAATTCTTCCTCGACGAAGGACTTGCCGAAATGCCTGACGTAATAGCGGGCGAGCGCCTGCCGCAGTTCGGGAATACCCCTCTGCCAGGTATAGAAGGTTTCGCCGCCGGCCAGCGCCCGGGCAGCGGCATCGGCGATAAAGGTAGGCGTCGGCAGGTCACCCTCGCCTGCCCAGAGCGGGATCATGCCGTCGCGCCCGCGGCCGCGGTTCATCACGGCGACAATGCCGCTTTCCGGCGCGGCCCGAGCCTCGGCGCGCAAATTCTCGATCAGGGTCATGGATAAATCCGTTTTCGTCTTCTCGACTGCTAGCGTGTTTTGCGACAGGCGAAAATAGAAAACCCCGGCCGAAAACGGCCGGGGTTTTGGTCCAGGGAACCTGTCTTCGGACTATTTCCTGGCGAGGAGATCGCGAATTTCGGTGAGCAGCGCAATATCGGCCGGCGGCGGAGCCGCAGGCGCAGGGGACTTCTCGGCCTCCGTTCGCTTGCGCAGATCGTTCACCGCCTTGACCATCAGGAAGATGATGAAGGCGAGGATGATGAAATTCAGCGCCACGGTGATGAAATTGCCATAGGCAAACACCGCGCCTTGCTTGCGCGCGTCAACGAGGTTGGTTGCGTTTACCGCAGACGACAGACCTATGAAATAGTTTGAGAAATCGACGCCTCCAAGTGCGCCGATGAAAGGCATGATGATGTCGTTGACCAGGGAATCGACGATCTTGCCGAAGGCAGCGCCGATGATGACGCCAACCGCCAGGTCCATCACATTGCCCTTGGAAATGAACTCCTGGAATTCTTTAAGCATTCGACCCTCCTTGCCATGACGTGCTGGTTCCAGCCGTCCGCCGCCGCCCCACAGGCAAGATAGCAAAAACCTGCGGTTGCAACAGGAGCAAAAGCCGGTTTCCACCGGCCATGATTGCCCGAAGCCGCGGCCATCATGCGCCGAAAGCCGCGATGGACTTGCTCGCCAAGCTGTGATTGCGTCTCAGCAGGCCGGATGCAAAACCGGCAAGGGAGGGTTTTCAGGCCGTGCAGGGCTGGTTCATCGTCATCATCGCGATCGCCTATGTGACGTTGCTGTTCGCCATCGCCAGCCTCGGCGACCGGCGCTCGACGACATCCGGGTCCGACCTGGCCCGACCCTTCATCTATGCGCTCAGCCTGGCGATCTACTGCACCTCCTGGACCTTCTTCGGTTCGGTGGGGCTGTCCTCCGAGCGCGGCCTCGAATTCCTCGGCATCTATACCGGACCGGTGCTGGTGTTCGTGTTCGGCTTTCCGCTGCTTCGGCGCATCGTCAGGCTGGCAAAGACCGAGAAGATCACCTCGATCGCGGATTTCCTCGGCGCCCGCTACGGCAAGAGCTTTACCGTTGCGGCGATCGCCACGCTGATCGCGACGATCGGCGCGGTGCCCTATATGGCGCTGCAATTGAAGGCGATTTCCGGCTCGGTCAGCCTGATGGTCGAGCATTATACCGGCGCGCCGCCGTCTTTCGATCCCTTTGTCAGCGACATCTCGCTGGTCGTCGCCATGCTGCTTGCGCTGTTTGCGGTGCTGTTCGGCACGCGCCACGCCGACGCCACCGAACATCAGGACGGGCTGGTGCTGGCGGTGGCGGTCGAAACCGTGGTCAAGCTCGCCGCCTTCCTGGCGATCGGCCTGCTGGTGACCTTCCTGATCTTCGGCGGCCCAAGCGATATGGTCGACAAGCTCGCGGAGAATTCGCAAGTAAGGCAGGCGATGGGTTACAGCACGTCGCTTGCAACCTGGCTGGTGCTGACATGTTTGAGCGGTTTCGCCATCATCATGCTGCCGCGCCAGTTCTACGTCACCATCGTCGAGAACCGCAGCGAGGCCGAGCTGCGCACCGCGACATGGGTGTTTCCGCTCTATCTGGTGGCGATCAACCTTTTCGTGCTGCCGATCGCGCTTGCCGGCCTGGCGCTGGTCGGCACCAGAACCAGCAGCGATCTCTACGTCTTGTCGCTGCCGCTGCTCAGCGGCCACGATGTGTTGGCCATGGCTGCGTTCATCGGCGGTCTGTCAGCGGCGACCGCGATGGTGATCGTCGAAAGCGTCGCGCTGTCGATCATGATCTCGAACGACCTCGTCATTCCGCTGTTCGTGCGCCGCCTCCTCAAGACCACGACGTCCGAGAACGAGGACTGGTCGACGCTCATCCTCAACGTGCGGCGGGCGGCGATCTTTATCATGCTGTTCATCGCCTTCCTCTATTATCGCGAGAGCACCGACAGCGCACGGCTCTCCTCCATCGGCCTGATGTCCTTCGCCGCGATCGCGCAGTTTGCGCCTGCCTTTATCGGCGGACTGATCTGGCGCGGCGCCAACGGCAGGGGAGCCGTACTCGGCATGGTTGCCGGCATCGTCGTCTGGGGCTACACGCTGCTGCTCCCCTCGCTTGCCGTGCCGGATACCGGCATCGTCGTCCACGGCCTCTTCGGTTTCGAAGCATTGCGCCCACAAGCGCTGTTCGGCACCGTCGCCGAGCCACTGAACCACGGCGTCTTGTGGAGCCTGTCGATCAACACGCTGTTCTTCGTGTTCGGCTCGCTGTCACGCGCGTCGGTGCCGCTGGAGCGCATCCAGGCGTCGATTTTCGTGCCACGCGAGGCGAGCCCTATGCCGAGCCTGCGCCGCTTCCGGACCACCGTCACCGTCAACGATCTCAAGGACACCATCGCGCGATACCTCGGCGTCGAACGTACCGAACGGTCCTTCCAGTCGTTCGAAGAGAGCAGTGGTACTTCGCTGCACGGCAACGAGCAGGCCAGCATGGACGTCATCCGCTTCTCCGAGCAGCTTCTGGCGAGTGCCGTCGGCTCCTCCTCGGCCCGGCTGATCCTGTCGCTGCTGCTGCGCCGCAACGACCGCGAATCCAAGGACGCCTTCCGCCTGCTCGACGACGCCACCGAGGCGCTGCAGCACAATCGCGACCTGCTGCAGATCGCGCTCGACCAGATGGAGCAAGGCATCACCGTCTTCGACAGGGATTTCCGCCTGATCTGCTGGAACCGCCAGTATCGGGCCCTGTTCGACCTGCCCGACGAGATGGGGCAGGTCGGCGTCTCGCTCGACCGCATTCTGCGCCACCTTGCCGAGCGCGGCGACATTCCGGCAGATCAAAGGGTAACAATGCTCAACCGCCTCACCAGTTTCGTCAGCCCGTGGCAGATGGAACTGAAGACCAGCGGCCGCATCCTGGAACTGCGCTCCAACCCGATGCCGGACGGCGGCATCGTCGCCACCTATGCCGACATTTCGGGCCGCGTCGAGCAGGACCTGGCGCTCAAGCGCGCCAATGAATCGCTGGAACAACGCGTCAAGCACCGCACCGTCGAACTGACCCGTGTCAACGAGGAGCTGGCGCAGGCGCAGATGCTGGCGGAGGAGGCCAATCTCGGCAAGACGCGCTTCCTCGCTGCCGCCGGTCATGACATCCTGCAGCCGCTGAACGCTGCCCGCCTTTATTGCTCATCGCTTATCGAAAAGGCCGGCAAGGGCGCTGCCGGCCGGGCCGCGATCAACATCGAATCCTCGCTGGAATCGGTCGAGACCATTCTCGGAGCGGTGCTCGACATTTCCCGTCTAGATGCCGGTGCGATGAAACCGGACGATACGGCCTTCAATCTGGACGGACTGCTGCGCCAGATCGGCAACGACTTCCAGCCGCTTGCCGCCGAGAAGAAACTCGGCCTGACGATCATGCCATCGTCGCTCAGCGTGACGACCGACCGCAATCTGTTGCGCCGCCTGATCCAGAACCTCGTCTCCAATGCCATCAAGTATACGCGCCATGGCCGCATACTGGTCGGCGTGCGGCGGCGCGGCGAATTGGCCGAGATACAGGTGATCGATACCGGCATCGGCATTGCGGGCGACAAGCTGAACACGGTCTTTCACGAATTCACCCGGCTCGACGAGGGCGTGCGCGAGGCAGAAGGCCTCGGTCTCGGCCTGTCCATCGTCGACCGCATCGCTCGCGTCTTGCGCCTCGAGCTCCAGATCTTTTCAAACCCCGGCAAAGGCACGCGCTTCTCCGTCATCTTGCCGGTCGCGACGGTGCAGGAGCCGCGGCGCGAGGTCGAGGCGAAGGCGCCGGTCCGCACTGCTGCTTCGCTTGCCGGGCTCCGCGTGCTCTGCATCGACAACGACGCCCGCATCCTCGGCGGCATGCGGCTGCTGCTCGAGGGCTGGGGCTGCAGCGTCGACACTTTTTCCGGCTCGGATGATCTCGAGGGCTCCGGCATGCATCGCCCCGACATCGTGCTTGCCGACTATCATCTCGACGGCGAAACCGGTCTCGAGATGATCGCTAAACTGCGCGCGATCCATGGCCAGGACCTGCCGGCCGTGCTGGTCACCGCCGACCGCTCGAGCGAGGTGCGCGCGGCTGCCGGCAAGCTGGACGTGCCGGTGATCAACAAGCCGCTCAAACCAGCGGTGCTGCGCTCGATGATGGCCAGGGTCAGGCCACTGGCGTCGGCGGCCGAGTAGCGACCATATCGTTCTGTTGACCCGGACGCCGAGCTCAGCCCGCCGCCGGCAGCGGGTCGCTGCCGATCTTGGACAGCAGGATCACCGCCTGGGTGCGGCTGTCGACGCCAAGCTTCTGCAGGATGGCCGAGACATGCGCCTTGATCGTCGCTTCGGAGACGCCGAGTTCGTAGGCGATCTGCTTGTTGAGCAGGCCTTCGGCAAGCATGCCGAGCACCCGGGTCTGCTGCGGCGTCAGCGCCTGCAGCCGCTTGATCAGATCGGAGATCTCGGGATCGCGCTCGACGCCGAGATCGATGCCGGTGGGCGCGGCGATGTCGCCGGCAAGCACCGACTGCACGGCGCTGCGGATCTGCTCCATGCTGGCCGATTTGGAGATGAAACCCGAGGCGCCGAGATCGAGCGCGCGGCGGATGGTCACCGGGTCGTCGTGCGCCGACACCACCACCAGCGGCACCGTCGGATGGATGCCGCGTAGCGAGATCAGACCGGAAAGGCCGCTTGCGCCCGGCATGGACAGGTCGAGCAGTACCAGATCGACATCCTCATTGGCCACGACCAACGCCTTGGCGCTTTCGAAATCGCCGGCCTCGTGAATGCCGGCGACATCGCCGATGCCGGCAAGCGCCTCTCTCAGAGCGCCGCGAAAAAGCGGATGGTCGTCGGCGATGACGAAAGTGTAGCCTGACGGCACATGTTCCTCCCCGAATCCCATTGATTGTCTGCTTCTTGCGGGATCAGTCGAACGATTATGCGGCGATATCAGCCATTTTCAAGTACAAAGCTCATGCGCCGGGCTTTCCCCGGCGAACGTGCTCAGGTCTTTTGCGAATTGGGTCTGGCGCCATCCTCGCCGCTGTCCTCTTCCATATCCTTGACGATGCCCATGAAGCCGCGCAGGAAGCGTTCCATGTAGCTCATCGTTTTGTTGAAATCCTCCTCGCTGGGCAAGGTCGATTCGAAGCGGGCGGACAACGAGTTTTCGAGCTTGACGACACGCTCGTCGAGCGCCTTCACCGAACTCTGCAGCCGGTCGACCTCGTCCTGGAAGGCGGCGCGTTCGTCGGCCGCCATCTTGCAGACGAGCTGGCCGGAGCGCTCCTCGCAGATCGACATGGCACCGGTCTGCGTGTCCATGCGGACATAGCCGTTGGGCGACTTTTCCAGCCGGTAGCGGTCGGTTTCCTGGGAAAAGGCTGATACCGCAACGAGCGAGACGAGTGTTGCGGGGATCAAGACGTGTTGCGGACGCATAGTGTCCTCCATGAGCTAGTAAGCGCAATCTATCGCATATTTGCGCCGGAAATGGGGAAGAACCCTGGCGCACCCTTCCCCGTATGGTTGGTTCGGACTATAGCGCAACCATGTCTCAGATTATCTACAAGATAGTGCCTGAAGCGCTGTGGCGCGAGGCCGAAAGAAATGGAAGCTTTACCGGCGCGCCGATCGACGTCGCCGACGGCTTCATCCATTTTTCCACCGCCGGCCAGGCCAGGGAAACGGCGGCAAAACACTTTGCCGGCCGGACCGGGCTGCTGCTGGTCGCCATCGATGGGGCAAAGCTGGGTGATGCGCTGAAATACGAGGTCTCGCGCGGCGGCGCGCTGTTCCCGCATCTTTACGGCCCGCTCGACCTCAAGGCCGTAGTCCGGGTGCAACCATTGCCGCTCGGCACCGATGGCCTGCACCAATTCCCGACGCTGGAGGCCGAATGAGCGTGCTCGACCGTCTCGGCCAGAGGTTCCTGTTCGCATTTGATCCGGAAGCAGCCCACGGCCTGTCGATCGCAGCGCTGAAATGCGGGCTGCCGGTCATCCGGGGTCCCGCGCGCGACGAGAGGCTGACAGCCAGCATCTGCGGCATGGATTTCCCCAATCCGCTCGGCATGGCTGCCGGCTACGACAAGAATGCCGAGGTTCCCGATGCATTGCTTGGCCTCGGCTTCGGCTTTGCCGAGGTCGGCACGATCACGCCGCTGCCGCAGGCCGGCAATCCGAAGCCGCGCATTTTCCGGCTGACATCGGACGAAGCAGTGATCAACCGGCTGGGCTTCAACAATGAGGGCCATGAGGCCGCCGAGAAGCGGCTCGCCGCCCGCAAAGGCCGCGCCGGCATCGTCGGCATCAATATCGGCGCCAACAAGGACAGCACCGACCGCGTCGGTGACTATGAGCGCGGCGTTGTCAGGTTTGCGCCACACGCCTCCTATCTGACGGTCAACATCTCTTCGCCGAACACGCCTGGCCTGCGCAACATGCAGGCGCGCCAGCAACTTGGCGAACTCCTGTCGCGCGTCATGGCCGCACGCGCGGCAGCCTCGGCACAGCCGCCCATCTTCCTCAAGATCGCGCCGGACCTGCTCGAAGCCGAACTGGCGGACATCGCCGCCGAGATCACCGACAAGGCAATAGACGGCGTCATCGTCTCCAACACCACCGTTGCGCGGCCGGCCCTGCGCAGCGCCGGCCTTGCCGGCGAGACCGGCGGGCTTTCGGGAAAACCGTTGTTCGAGCGCTCGACCGTCGTGCTGGCCAAGATTCGGAAACTGCTTGGCCCGGACCGCGCCATCATCGGGGTCGGCGGCGTCGATTCCACCGATACGGCGCTGGAGAAGATCCGCGCCGGCGCCGATCTCGTCCAGCTCTACACCGGCATGATCTATGCCGGGCCTTCGCTGCCGGGCCGCATTCTTTCCGGGATGATCCGTTTTATGGAAAAAGAGCGGCTTAAATCCGTCCGCGATCTACGTGACAGCCGCCTCGACTTCTGGGCGTCGAAGCAACTCTAAAGCGCATCGCGTTTGAACGGATTCATGCGAGGCGCTTGTTTCCAATGTCCCGGCTCGAGCACCCGCTCTCTGCGCTCGTGCGGTCGTGGTCAATTGCGACTGACGGTCCGCTCGCAGATGGCGCCGCCGATGGCAGGCAACAGCCCAAAAAGCAGCAACTGGGGCGTTCCGCCGACGCCGAAAATTGGGGAGAGGATGAACGCGACGAGCAGCCCCAGCGCCGCGCCCAAGATATATAGCAGGTAACTTCGCACAAGCTTCCCCCGGGAACGAATTGGTGATCGGGCTGCTGGAAAACGTAACGAAATCGACCCGAAGTGCAAGCGCGTCGCCGACGCTCAGGACACGGCTTGGAACGCAGTCCGCACCCGCAGACGCAAAATGGCGAGCAGGCTGAAACCGCGTACCAGCAGGAAGACATGCAGCGCTGCCCACAGGCCGTGATTGCCGAACGCCGGCGCCAGCGTCAGCAGCGCCGCGCAGAAGACGAGGAAGGACAAAAGCATCATGTTGCGCATGTCGCGCGACCAGGTCGCACCGATGAAGACGCCATCCATCTGAAACGCCAGCACGCCGCTGAGCGCGGTAAACACCGCCCAGGGCAGATAGATGTCGGCAACGGCGCGAACGTCTTTTGAGGTCGTGATCAGGGCGACCAGATCAGTACCGCCCAGCAAAAGGACAAGCGTGGCCGTGGCCGCCAGCCCGAAGCCCCAGAACAGGGTCAGCCGCACCGCCTGGCGGAATTGCACGGCGGCACGCGCGCCGACAGCCCGTCCGGCAAGCTGTTCGGCCGCCGTGGCGAAACCGTCGAGGAAATAGCCGGCGATGAGAAAGAAATTCATCAGCACGGCGTTGGCGGCCAAGGTCACCGTGCCGAATTGTGCGCCCTGGCGGGTGAACAGCGCGAAGGCGGCGAGCAGCGAAAACGATCGGATCATGATGTCGCGGTTGAGCGACAGCATGCGCAGGAATGCCGACAGGTCGAGGAGGCGATGGCGCGGCAGCCGGGGTGCTGCCCGGAAACGCCTGATGACGATCGCCAGGCCAAGCAGCATGGCGACAAATTCGCCGGCGACGGTCGCCCAGGCGACACCGGAAACGCCCCAGCCGAGCTTCAGCCCAAGCAGGATGCAGAGCGCGATGTTGATGCCGTTCAGCACCATTTGCAGCATCAGTCCGAGCCCGCCCTCGCCGCGCCCCAGCACGTAGCCGAGGATGGCGTAGTTGATCAGCGAGAACGGTGCGGCGAGCAGCCTGATGCGGATATAGACGGCCATCGCTTCGCTGACGCGCGGCTCGGCACTGATGAACCATTGTCCAGCAATGGCGACCAGTGGCGCAAGGGCTGCAAAAACGATACCGGCGACGACGGCGATCAGCACGGCGCGCCAGAACACTGCTTGTTCCTCCAGTTCGTCACCGCGCCCCACAGCCTGGGCGACGAGGCCGGTGGTGCCGGAGCGCAGGAAATTGAAGCAGGTGAAGACGACGTCGAAGACCAGGGCGCCCGCCGCCAGGCCACCGAGAAGGGCAGCGTCGCCGAACTGCCCGACGACCGCGGTGTCGACGATGCCGAGCAGCGGCGTCGTCAGATAGGCAAGCGTCATCGGCACCGCGATGGCGAGCACCGAGCGGTTGGTTACGACGAAGGACCGGCCGTTGGCCGTTGCTGACACCTGATCCAGGGTCCGCTTCCCCATTGCGGCTTGATCGAACAGCCGATGTGCCCCAGTTTCCGGACGCCGCGCAAGCACTCATCGCGCCACGGCCAACCGAATTCCAGAGCTGGCGCAGGCCTGTCGGACACCACCTCATGCCCCTGCAGATCGTTCATCATCCCAACTACGACGCCGGCTTCGCCGTCAGCCATCGCTTCCCGATGAGCAAATACAAGCTGCTGATGGAAGCCCTGCACGCGCGCGGACTGGCCGGGCCCGCCGCGCTCAACGTGCCCGAACCGGCGCCGGCATCATGGCTGAAGCTTGCCCATGCCGCCGGCTATGTCGACCAGGTGCTGGCCTGCGAAGTGTCTGAAAAAATCGAGCGCGAGATCGGCTTTCCAGTGAGCCCGCGCGTCTCGCTCAGGGCGCAGCTCGCAACGGGCGGCACCGTGCTGGCGGCGCGGTTGGCCTTGCTGAACGGCATCGCCTGCAACACCGCCGGCGGCAGCCATCATGCGCGGCGCGCGCAAGGCGCCGGCTTCTGCACCTTCAACGATGCTGCCGTGGCCGCACTGGTGCTGCTTGCCGAAATTGGCACCAGCAACATTCTGATCGTCGATCTCGACGTGCATCAGGGCGACGGCACGGCGGACATTCTCGGCGACGAGCCGCGCGTGTTCACCTTTTCCATGCATGGCGACCGCAACTATCCGGCGCGCAAGATCGCTTCCGACCTCGACATCGCCCTGCCCGACGGCACCGGCGATGCTGCCTATCTCGAACGGCTGGGCGGCATCCTCCCGGAACTCACCGCCAGGGCGCGCTGGGACATCGTTTTCTACAATGCCGGGGTCGACGTCCATGCGCAAGACCGGCTCGGCAGGCTGTCGCTGTCGAACGAGGGGGTGCGGAACCGCGACGACATGGTGATCCGTCATTTCCGCGCCCTCGGCATCCCGGTCTGCGGCGTTATCGGCGGCGGCTATTCGACTGACGTAGCGGCCCTCGCCGCGCGCCATGCCATTCTGTTCGAAGTGGCTTCAGGCTTCGCCCTATAGCTTGTCGTTCGGGGCATGATCCTTTCCGAAAACCGTTTTCCACTTTTCGGGATCATGCCTTGTCGCTCGGGCATGATCCTGATGCGGACCTTCGGTTCGGCCCTGCTTTATTTCCGGTAGTTGGCGATCCTGAGCAAGATGAAAACCGGAACGACGATCGCCGCGCCCAGCAGAATATAGCCGAGGAAACGGTCGATGGCGCGGAAGCCCAGATTCCAGAGGTCGACGAAGAATTCCCGGATGCCGTAGAGCACATCCATCGGCGACCAGCCGAAGGCGTTCATGACGAGGCCGACGAGGAACGACACCACCAGCAGCTTCAGGATCACCCGGAGCGGCGTATCGCCGAGAAAGCGCGTCAGTGCGGACAAGGCTTGTCTCCAGATTCCGTTGCCCCGATTCTTCGGGGGTACAGGTTCAGAAATACGCACTTGCCGCGCTAGCATCAAGGCAGCAGCCCGAATCCAGTTGCCCCGGACGGCCGTTTGCCGGATTGTCTGCTCGCCAGCCTTGACACTTATGTTGCAGCGCAGCAAAATTGGGACGGCAGAGGGTAACCAGTTGATATCGATCTGCCAGATACACTCGTATTGCCCGGTTATGGACGAACTACGCCGGCTTGCCGTAATCTGCAAAAATAGGACTTATTGAATGAAGTACAGGCGCGATATCGATGGCCTTCGCGCCGTTGCGGTGCTGCCGGTTGTACTCTTCCATTTCGGAATCTCGGCAATTCCCGGCGGCTTTACCGGCGTCGATATCTTCTTCGTCATATCCGGCTACCTGATCACCGGAAGCCTTCTGGACGACCTTGAACGCGGCCAGTTCTCGATCGTCAGCTTCTACTGGCGCCGTGCCCGACGCATTCTGCCTGCTTTGATCTTTGTCACGCTTCTCGCATCCATTGCGGCATTGTTCATTCTTCTGCCGTCGGATCTGCATGAATTCAGTCTCAGCGTCATAGCGGCCTCGACGTTCTGGTCGAACATCTACTTTTGGAAAACCTCGAACTACTTCTCCATCGATGCCGAACTCCGACCGCTTTTGCACACCTGGTCGCTTTCGGTCGAGGAACAGTACTACATCTTTGCCCCAATCCTGATGTTCCTGATCTATCGCTACTTTGCGAAGCGCTGGCTGACGATACTGCTGCCGATCATTCTCGGCAGCTTCGTGCTCGCAATCATGGCGACATGGCTGGCGCCTAATGCGGGTTTCTACCTGCTGCCGACACGGATCTGGGAACTTATGCTGGGCGCCGTGCTCATGCTGAAACGCCCCCCGCCCTTGAGCAACCGGTTTCTTATGGAACTGGTCGGGTTGGCCGGATTTGGCCTTCTCGCCATCGGATTCTTCACGATTTCGGAGAGCGATCCGTTTCCGGGCTATAATGCCTTGTATCCGTGCCTCGGGACGGCCCTCCTTATCTATGTTGGCCAAAATACCCCCTCGGTGACCGTTACCCGCATACTCGAAGTCCGACCGCTGGTCTGGATCGGTCTCATCTCATATTCGCTGTATCTCGTTCACTGGCCGATCAATGCGTTCGCGCACTATCTTTCATTACAAAAACTCGACCCGTCGGTGACCGTTGCGATGACGGTTGCAAGCTTCGCACTGGCTGCATTCTCCTGGAAGTACATCGAGCAGCCGTTTCGGCAGAAGAGGACCTTCACCGCCCCGGCGCCCATCTTCGCCTTTTCAGCGGGCGCGATCGCTCTGCTTTGCGTTGGCGGGACGGCCGGGGCGCTCGGCAACGGCTTTCCGCAACGGTTCCCCGACTTTGCCCAGCAGCGGATTCCTGTCGGGGACTGGCGTAACGGCATCTGTTTCAACGAGGGCTCCAGCCGGATCGAAAGCTGGAATATCGAGGACTGCACGCTCACCAGCGGCTTTCCCACGACCGTCTTGCTGTGGGGCGACTCGTTCGCCGCCCACTATGTTTCAGGCCTGGACGCCAACGCAAATCACCTTCAAGCCAACATCGTGGAATATACCTACGCAGGCTGCCCACCGATTCTCTCTTACTTCTCCTACGCACGCCCGGATTGTAAGCGGTTCAATCAGCAGGCTCTGAAGGTCATCCGGGACGCCGGCATCAAGACGGTTGTACTCAGCGGCCGGTGGACTGACTACGAGGCCAGAAGTTTCGACGGCCTCCAGCAAACGATCGATACGCTTCGCGGCATGGGTGTGCGCGTGTTCGTCATCGGCCAGTCTCCGCAGTTCATAACCGACGTTCGTAAAATCGCGTTCTTCGCAAAGCGCGAAAATCTCGACGATACATCCTGGCCAATGGCCATGGATCCCGACATCAACGAACGTGTGCGCTCATTCACCAAAGGCGCCACCTTCATCGATCCGCTGAAATTCCTCTGCAGTGCAGGACGCTGCTCCTACACCGACGCGGGCCAGTTTCTCTATTTCGACTATGGCCATTTCTCGTCGATCGGGGCCACGCTGGCGATTTCGAAGTATTGGCCGGCTTTTGCGGCTGACAATGCCCTTGCCACGACGGAGTAACGGACGGGCGGCTGGCAAACGCACGAGTGCGCGCTTAACGATTGCCCGAACGCCGGCTTGCGTGGTAACGAGGCAATTGCGCGGGTATGATGTAATGGTAGCTTGTCAGCTTCCCAAGCTGAACGCGCGGGTTCGATTCCCGCTACCCGCTCCAGCCTCCTCTCTCAGCCCACCTCCCTTAAAATGAAGTCGTGCAGCATCTTGGCCGCCGGCGACAGTACGCGGTTCTTCACGGTGATCAGGCTGTAGGGTCTGACCTCGATGTCGAACTCGGTCTGGACGACGTCGATGGCGCCGGCCAGCCCCTCGGGGTTCTGGATGAACTTCGCCACCTGGACCGACACCGGCGCGATGGCGTCCGACTGCGCGACCATGACCAGGGTCAGGAGCAGGGAGCTGGTGTTGAGGATGCGGTCCGGCAGCGCGATGTTGCGGTTCAGGAAATTGCTTTCCATCGCCTGGCGCAGCGGCGAGCCGCCCGACTGGAAGACCCAGTCGTAGGCGGCGGTCTGCTCCAGCCGCACCACCTTGCTTTTGGTGAGCGGGTGACCGCGGCGCACGATGAGGCAGGCTTTTTCGACACCGATGACGCGAGCCTCGAACAGCCGTGGATTGAGGTCGTCGGGGATGCGCGCAATGATGAAATCGTGACGCGTGGCGATCAGCTCACGCGCCAGCACATTGGAGGTCTCGACCTGCATGGTGATCTCGATGCGCGGATAGATGCGCCGGATTTCGCGGATGGCCGGCACGGCAAGCTCGATCGCCGGCGCGGTCACAGCGCCCAGGAACACCGAGCCGCCCTTGCCCGCCTTGAGTTCGGATATTTCGCGGTCGACCTCACGCATCTCGAGCAGGATCGAACGCGCGCGCCTCGCCAGCGCCTTGCCATAAGGCGTCAGCGTGATTCCGCGCGGCAGCCTTTCGCACAGCTTCACGTCGAGGACCGCCTCCATCTCGGCGATCATGCGCGAGGCGGCGGGCTGCGAAATGTTCATCACCTGGGCCGCCGCACTCACCCGGCCATGGTCGTCGAGGGCTGCGATCATGCGCATGTGGCGCAGGCTGAGGCCGCTGCGCAGCAGAGTTTCGCCGTTACCGGGAATTTCTTCGTAACCGACTGAAAGTCCGGCAGGATTCCGCAGTGCCGCCATGGGTCTTCGTTTGCTCCCCGCGCATGGTCCGGCAATCCGGCCAAGTTTCCATCCGCCCTAATACATATCAGTTTCGATATAGCAACCATCAAAGATCGCATTTGACAGTTATGGCAAAGGACCACACCCTTTGCGCGTCCTGAAGCTTGACCGTCGCCAGCGAAAAAAATCGCATCGATCGGAACCAGAGTCTCAGGGCCGATTGGGAGGATACCGGAGATCGATATGACGGCAGCGGTGCGTTTTTGGCGCTCCTGCACGATCGCGCGGCCCACGAAACCCAGGGTGCGCGTCCATCAACCAGGGAGAATAATGTGAAGATCATCAAGACACTGGCCGCCGTCGCGGCTCTTGGCATTGCGGCCATGACGGTCCCGGCGCAGGCAGGCGAAGGCCTCGTCGGCGTGCTGATGCCGACCAAGACCTCGCAGCGCTGGATCAACGACGGCGACGCCGTCAAGTCCCAGCTCGAGGCTCTGGGCTACACTGTCGACCTGCAATATGCGCAGGACGATATCCCCAATCAGCTCAGCCAGTTGGAAAACGAAATCACCAAGGGCCCAAAGGCGCTGATCATCGCCTCGATCGACGGCACCACGATGTCGGACGCGCTGCAGAAGGCGGCTGACGCCGGTGTCGTCGTCGTCGCCTATGACCGCCTGATCAAGAAAACCGCGAACGTCGACTACTACACCACTTTCGACAATTTCGGCGTCGGCGTCATCCAGGCCAAATCGCTGCTCAAGGGCCTCGGCTTTCCCGAGAACAAGGGTCCGTTCAACGTCGAGCTGTTCGGCGGTTCGCCGGACGACAACAATGCCTTCTTCTTCTACGACGGCGCAATGTCGGTGCTGCAGCCACTGATCGACGACAAGACCCTCGTCGTGAAGTCCGGCCAGATGGGCATGGACAAGGTCGGCACGCTCCGCTGGCTGGCGGCGACCGCCCAGGCACGCATGGACAATCTGCTTTCCGCCAACTACTCGGATGGCAGCCGTGTCGATGGCGTGCTCTCGCCGTATGACGGCCTCTCGCGCGGCATCATCGCCTCGTTGCGCGCCGTCGGTTACGGCACGGCCGATCAGCCATGGCCTATCGTCACGGGCCAGGACGCCGAGACCGCTTCGGTCAAGGCGATCATCGCCGGCGAGCAGTACTCGACCGTGTTCAAGGACACTCGCGAACTCGCCAAGGCGACGGTCGAACTCGTCGACAAGGTGCTCTCGGGCGGCAAGCCGGAAGGCCTCGACACCACGACCTACAACAACGACGTCAAGGTCGTTCCCTCGATCCTGTTGACGCCGCATGATGTCGACAAGTCGAACTACCAAGCGCTGGTGGTCGACTCCGGCTACATCAAGGCCGACGAGCTGAAGTAACCTCTGATATAGAGACTGGGGTCCTGCGCAGCGCAGGGCCCCTTTTCGTTAACCAGCGAGGCCGGTATGTTTTGCCGACCTCGGAGGAGTTTAATTCCTAATGACCTCGACGATTTTGGAGATGCGCGACATCACCAAGACGTTCCCCGGCGTCAAGGCGCTGTCCAACGTCAATTTGCGCGTCGAAGAAGGCGAGATCCATGCCGTGGTCGGAGAGAACGGTGCCGGCAAGTCGACGCTGATGAAGGTGCTGTCGGGCGTGTATGCGTCCGGCACCTATGACGGCGCGATCGTCTACCGTGGCGAAGAATGCCATTTCAAAGGCATTCACGACAGCGAGCGCCACGGCATCGTCATCATCCACCAGGAACTTGCGCTGGTGCCGATGCTGTCGATCACAGAGAACATCTTTCTCGGCAACGAGCACGCCAGATACGGCATCATCGACTGGAATGCCAATGAGACGCGCACCAGCGTCCTGCTCAAGAAGGTGGGCCTCAAGGAGGACCCCAAGACGCTGATCACCAATATCGGGGTCGGCAAGCAGCAACTGGTCGAGATCGCCAAGGCGCTCAGCAAGGAAGTGAAGCTGCTGATCCTTGACGAGCCAACCGCGAGCCTGTCTGAAAAGGACAGCCAGGCGCTGCTCGATCTATTGCTCGAATTCAAGCGGCAAGGCATCACCTCGATCCTGATCTCGCACAAGCTCAATGAGGTCAACCGGGTCGCCGACAAAGTTACGATCATCCGTGACGGGCGGACCATCGAGACGCTGGCCAAGAAAGACATCCGCGAGGACCGCATCATCACATCGATGGTCGGCCGCTCGCTCGATAACCGTTTCCCGCCACGCGAGCCGAAGATCGGCGAGACCGTGCTCGAAGTGAAGAACTGGTCGGTCTATCATCCGATCCATGCCGAGCGGCAGGTGATCAAGAATATCGATATCGACGTCCGAAAGGGCGAGGTGGTCGGCATTGCAGGGCTGATGGGCGCCGGCCGCACCGAATTCGCGATGAGCCTGTTCGGCCGGTCGTATGGTCGCCACATCACCGGCGAGGTGCGCCTCAACGGCAAGCCGATCGATCTCTCTTCGGTGAGCAAGGCGGTGGAACACGGCATTGCCTACGTCACCGAGGACCGCAAGACCTACGGGCTCAATCTGATCGATCACATCAAGCACAATATCACGTTGGCCAACCTCCCCGGCGTGTCGCGCCATAGCGTGATCGACGATTTGCGCGAACTCTCCGTCGCCAACGAATACAAGGCCAAGACCAACATACGCTCGTCCAGCGTCTATCAGATGACGGGCAATCTGTCGGGCGGCAATCAACAGAAGGTGGTGCTGTCGAAGTGGCTGTTCGCCAACCCGGAAGTGCTGATCCTCGACGAGCCGACGCGCGGCATCGACGTCGGCGCCAAATATGAAATCTACACGATCATCGCGCGTCTCGCCTCCGAGGGTAAGGCGATCATTGTCATTTCGTCGGAGATGCCTGAACTGCTTGGCATCACCGACCGCATCTACGTCATGAATGAAGGACGCATGGTGGGAGAAATGGCCGCCGCCGACGCCAGCCAGGAAAAAATCATGCGCGCCATCGTCCGGGGAGAAGGAAAAGCATCATGAGCACCGAAAGCGCTCCCGGGCCGCAGAGCGGCGTCGCCCAAGACCTACAGCAGACACCTCGCGTTGCCGTCTCGGCGCTGGTCACCAACCTACGCGAATACGGCCTGATCCTGGCGCTGATCGCCATCATGGTGTTCTTCCAGTTCACAACGTCCGGAACGCTGTTCAAGCCGGTGAACCTGAGCAATCTGGTGCAGCAGAACAGCTTCATCATTGTGATGGCGCTGGGCATGCTTTTGGTGATCGTCTCCGGCCATATCGATCTCAGCGTCGGCTCCGTCGCGGGATTCATCGGCGCGCTGGCGGCTATGATGATGGTCATCTGGCCGCTCGGTCCTTTGAGCAATCCGCTGGTGGTGTCGATCATCTGCCTGATCGTCGGTGGCGCAATCGGCGCGGCACAAGGCTACTGGATTGCCTATCACCGAATACCCAGCTTCATTGTCACGCTGGCAGGGATGCTGATCTTCCGCGGCATCTGCCAGGCGCTGCTGGGTGGCGGGTCTTCCGTGGGGCCGCTTCCGATCGGCTTCAAGGCGCTCAGTTCCGGCTTCATTCCGGACGTGATCGGCTCGTTGACGCTGATCCCGCCGGTCGTGAACGCCGCCGGCAAGACCATCGTCGGCAGCGGGCTGACATTGCACATGACGACGATCGTGATCGGCCTCGTCGCGGTGTTCGCCTATGCCTATTTCGGGCTCAGGGCGCGGCGCAGCCGCGAGCGGCATGGCTATGAAGCCGAACCTTTCTCGCTGTTCGTCGTCAAAACCCTGGTGACCAGCGCTCTGGCGCTGTTTCTGGTCTACCAATTCGCCACCTACAGAGGCCTGCCGATCGTCCTCATGGTGATGGGAGTGCTGATCGCCCTGTTCGTCTTCGTCACCAAACGCATGACGATCGGTCGCCGCATCTATGCAATGGGCGGTAATGCCAAAGCGGCGCAGCTGTCAGGCATCAAGACCGAACGGCTGACCCTGCTGGTGTTCGTCAATATGGGCGTGCTGTCGGCGCTTGGTGGCCTGATCATCGCGGCGCGGCTGGGGCAGGCTGTGCCGGCGGCGGGCCTCGGCAGCGAGCTCGACGTCATCGCCGCCGTGTTCATCGGCGGCGCTTCGGCGATGGGCGGCGTCGGCCAGGTCATCGGCGCTGTGGTCGGCGGTTTCATCATGGGTGTCATGAACAATGGCATGTCGATCATGGGCGTCAATGTCGACTGGCAACAGGTGGTCAAAGGCCTCGTGCTGCTCGGCGCCGTGGTCTTCGACGTCTACAACAAGAACAAGGGTTAAGCCGAGCGAGGAAACGAATGCATGTCGCCCAACATGCATGAAGGCAAGGGTTAAAGCGCGCCTCTCTTCAAACGCGGCGCGCTTTAAGAAGACAAACGGGTCACATCGCGGCGCGGCAGAACGGCGCAAAGAAGTCCCTGAAGGACCAGGCTCGCGAGCGCAATCCCAACGAAGAATTTCACCCGTGGCGCGGATACCGTCCGCGCTGCGCGAGGTGGGGTTGGCCGAGCGGCAGCCAGGCCAAGGCAATTGAGAGAGGGTACATCATGCTGATTTCCCAGATCCTCGACGAGGCGGAGACCATCCGCGTCGTCGCCCGCAACGGCGGCAAGACCCGGATCATCAACGGCGCCCGGAGCGTCTATTCGCTGGCGATGGAGGCTGCGCGCACCGGCACCGGGCTCGCCGCCCTCATCGAGCGCAAGGGGTTCGGTGAAGCGGTCGATCTCGATGCCGCCTACAAGAAGGGGCGGCTCCTGTCACCGATCAACCATCCCGACCCGGCGCATCTCCACCTCACCGGCACCGGGCTGACGCATCTCGGCTCCGCCGCGACCCGCGATTCCATGCACAAGAAGCTCGACGGCGAAGAGCAACTCACCGATTCCATGAAGATGTTCCGGATGGGGCTGGAAGGCGGCAAGCCGGCCAAGGGCCAGACGGGCGTGCAGCCGGAGTGGTTCTACAAGGGCAACGGCACCATGGCGGTGGCGCCCGGTGCGGCACTGCTGTCGCCCGCCTTCGCCCAGGATGCCGGCGAGGAGCCGGAAATCGCCGGCATCTATGTCATTGGCGACGACGGCGCCCCGTTCCGCGTCGGCTTCACGCTGTCAAACGAGTTTTCCGACCACGTCACCGAGCGCGTAAACTATCTCTTCCTCGCGCATTCCAAGCTGCGCAACGCTTCGTTCGGACCGGAGATCCTGATCGGCGACCTGCCGTCCGATATCAGGGGATCCTCGCGCATCATCCGCGACGGCACGCTGCTATGGGAAAAACCGTTCCTGTCGGGCGAAGCCAACATGTCGCACACCATCGCCAATCTCGAACATCACCACTTCAAATATTCGGCCTTCCGCCAGCCGGGCGACGTGCATGTGCATATGTTCGGCACAGCGACGCTGTCGTTCGCCGACGGCATCAGGACGGAGGCTGGCGACGTTTTCGAGATCGAGGCCAAGGATTTCGGCCTGCCGCTGCGCAACCCGCTCGAAATCGAGCAGCCGGTGAAGGTGGCCGTGAAGGCGCTTTGATCGGGTGTTCTCCCCCTTGAGGGCAGGGGAATCGCATATGGGATTTTTCTGTTGCGTTGAAGGCGGGGAAGGATTCTTGAGAATGGCAGTTTAGCAAAGGAGCGACTGCCATTTCCTGTCTGGATAGTTGTTTTGAGGCGCTGCCTGACCCGCGGGCTGGTAATGCCTCGCATCGGCTTGGCGACATCATGGTGATGATGGTGGCTGCGAGCCTGTGTGGAGCGACGACGGCGACCGAGTTTGCCTTGTTTGCCGAGAACCGCAAGGCGGTGCTTTCGCGGCTGATCGACTATGATAGTGCGCCTAGCCACGACACCTTCTCGCGGTTGCTGCGGCTGATGGACCGGCAGGCGTTCGAACGCGCTTTCGCCGTCTTTGCCGCCGGTTTCGCTCAGGCCGTTGCCGAGACCGATGGTGAAGTCGTGGCACTCGATGGTAAAGCCCTGCGGCGCGCCTACGAGAAAGGGCAGGCTGCCAGCCCGCCACTGACGGTCTCGGCCTTCGCCACCACGACCCGGTTGTGTCTGGCAGCTTCGTCGCCGGGGCTTGGCGAGAACGAGGTCGAGGCGGCGCTGAAAGTTGTCGAACTGATTGATTTGACGGACAAAATCGTTACCGCTGATGCCCTCCACTGCCACCGTCGCATGGCCAAGGCTATCATCGATCGCGGTGCCAATTACGTGCTGGCTTTGAAGGGCAACCGCCGTTATTGGCGACGCCAGGCCGTAGAGCAGTTCGTCCGCTCTATCCCGCAAAGCGCACAAAAGGCCGAGTTCAGCCATGGCCGTGAAGAGTGGCGCCAAGCCGAAGTCATTCCCGCCGAAAAACCTCTCATGCCGGGTCATACCACCTATCTCCGCATCACCACGCGCCGCGGCCAAGACAAGCCGAAAAGCCGTCTGTTCATGGGCTCCAGCCTCCTCACGCCCGAACAGGCGCTCGATATCACAAGGTCCCACTGGCAGATCGAAAACGGCCTCCACTGGATGCTCGATGTTCACTTCGATGAAGACCTTAGCCGTGCCCGAAAAGACAATGCTCCCGCCAACACCGCTATCCTCAACAGGATCGCAAAAAACATCCTGCAGAGCGCCGATCTGCAGAAAGTTCCCATCAGTCACCGTATCAAGAAATGCGCATGGAACGACGACTACCTCATCAACGCTCTGAGCCATATGCGATAGCCCTGCCCTTGAGGGGGAGATGTCACCGAAGGTGACAAAGGGCGTCGTCTCACATAAATGGCCAACGCAGTCTCTCGTGGCGGGCGGTGGCACGTTACGCGCAACGACCCCTCTGGCCTGCCGGACATCTCCCCCTCAATGGGGAAGATTGGCAGTTCCAACCTCAATAAATATCGAAGTCGAAATATTTCGCCTGGATCTTCTTGTAGGTGCCGTCGGCGACAATCGCATCGATGGCGGCGTTGAGCTTCTCGCGCAATGCATTGTCTTCCTGGCGCACGGCGATCCCCGCTTCCGTCTCGGTGCCCTCGACGTCGCCGACCATCTTGCAGCAGCCGTCGCTCGACTTCTTCATCCAGTCCATCAGCACGAACTTGTCCGAAAGGACGGCATCGAGGCGGCCGTTCATCAGATCGGCGACCGCCTCTTCCTGCGTCGGATAGAGTTTCGCCTCGGCGCCGGCCTTGCCATAGACGTCCTGGGCAAAGTCGGCTTGGGTGGTCGAAGCCTGGGCGCCAACTATCTTGCCGGCGAGTGCGGCGGGTTCGGTCGACGCAATATCGGTGTCCTTCAGGGCCACCAGTGAAAGCGGCGTCGTGTAGTATTTGTTGGTGAAGGAGACCTGCTTCTTGCGCTCCTCGGTAATGCTCATGGACGCGATGATGGCGTCGAACTTTCTGGCCTGAAGCGCCGGAATCATGCCGTCCCAGTCCTGGGTGACAAGTTCGCATTCGACCTTCATCTTGGCGCAAAGCGCCTCGGCGATGTCGATATCGAAGCCGACAAGCTTGCCATCCGCGGTCATGGTGTTGAATGGCGGATAGGCGCCTTCGGTGCCGATCTTCAATTTTTCCTGTGCTTGCGCCGACAAGGACCCGGCCGATATCACCAGCATGGCAGCTGTTGCTGCTGATGCGATCCATCTTGAAATCTGCATTTTGTTCCCTTTTCCAGTCACCTTGACGGCTGAGCACAGCCAAGCACGACCCGCAAGGTCAGGCAAGCACGGTCTGATTGTGATGAACGATCAGCGCGCGGCGCGGAAATGCTTGGACAGTTTCAGGCCCTGCGCCTGATAGTTCGAGCCGAGATCGGTGCCGTAGAGTGCCTGCGGCCGCTTCAGCATATGCTCGTAGACCAGCCGCCCGACGATCTGGCCGTGGTCGAGGATGAAAGGCACTTCGTGGCTGCGCACTTCGAGCACCGCCCTGCTGCCGGTGCCGCCGGTCGCCGAGTGGCCAAAACCCGGATCGAAGAAACCGGCATAATGGACACGGAATTCGCCGACCAATGGATCGAAGGGCGTCATCTCGGCGGCATAGAGCGGCGGCACGTGCACCGCCTCCTGGCTGACGAGGATATAGAATTCGTCCGGATCGAGCACCAATTCGCCGGCGCCGCGCTTGTAGAGCGGCTCCCAGAAATCGACGATGTCCTGCGCGGCGCGCTTGTCGACATCGACCAGACCGGTGTGGTGCTTGCCGCGGTAGCCTACCAGGCCGTCCTTGTCGCCATCGAGATCGATTGACAGCGCGATGCCGCCACCGGAAATGTTGGGTGGCTCGGTAGCGACGAGCGTCTCGGCACGGTGCAATTCGTGTAGCTCGCTCTCGGACAAGAGCGCGTTGCCGGTGCGGAACCTGATCTGCGACAGCCGCGAGCCGGCACGAACGACGATCGGAAAGGTTCGCGGGCTAACCTCCAGATAGAGCGGGCCATCGTAGCCGGCAGCGATCTTGTCGAACTCGTGGCCGCGATCGGTCATCACCCGGGTAAAGATGTCGAGCCGTCCGGTGGAGCTCTTCGGATTGGCCGAAGCCGAAATGTTTTCCGGAAGCGCCAGGCACTCGAGCAGCGGCACGATATAGACGCAACCGGTCTCCAGCACCGCACCGTCGGCGAGATTGATTTCGTGCAGCTTCAGTCGGTCGAGTTTTTCAGCAACCCTGTGGTTCGGGCCGGGCAGGAAGGAGGCGCGCACCCGCCAGGCCCTGTCGCCAAGCCTGAGGTCGAGGCTGGCCGGCTGGATCTGGTCGGCATCAAGCGCGCGCCGCGACTTCAGCGCGCCCGACTGGAACAGCGCGGAAATATCCTGATCAGGAAGAATGCCTGTCTGCCGCAAAGTCTGGCTCCGCTCGAAAGGCCGGGCGAGGTCCCTGTTTTGTCGCAGGGTTCCTGCCGCAAAGCTTGGTACAAACCTCTTAATCATGCCGGCAATTGACGCAAGCGCGGTGCAGGTCTAAAGGGTCGTTATCCCGTGGTGATTTGGCCGGTCGGCTTGCAGCCACGTTAAACAAGTCGCTAAAGGACCGTCAGGCCGCAAGGCCGTTTGGACCGGTTGCGACTTTCGCGACCGGTTTTTTTGTGTTTGGACCACTTTTGGTGTTTGGAACAAGGCGATGACGACCATGAAGCGCAACTGGAAGCCTCAGACTGCACTGGTGCATGCGGGAACGCTGCGTTCCGGCTTCGGCGAGACCTCCGAGGCAATGTATCTCACGCAAGGCTATGTCTACGACACGGCGCAAGCGGCGGAAGCGCGCTTCAAGGGCGAGGAGCCAGGCTTCATCTATTCGCGCTACGCCAATCCGACGGTCGACATGTTCGAAAAGCGGATGTGCGCGCTGGAAGGCGCCGAAGATGCCCGCGCCACGGCATCCGGCATGGCGGCGGTGACGGCGGCGTTGCTGTGCAGCGCCAAGGCCGGCGACCATATCGTGGCGGCGCGCGCCCTGTTCGGCTCCTGCCGCTGGGTGGTCGAGACGCTGGCGCCGAGATACGGCATCGAGGCGACGCTGGTCGACGGCACCGACATCGCCAATTGGGAAAAGGCGGTCAGACCCAACACCAAGGTGTTCTTCCTGGAAAGCCCGACCAATCCTACGCTGGAAGTCGTCGATATCGCCGCCGTCGCCTCGCTCGCCAATTCGATCGGCGCGCGGCTGATCGTCGACAATGTCTTCGCCACGCCCTTGCAGCAGAAGCCATTGCAGCTCGGCGCCCATATCGTCGTCTATTCGGCGACCAAGCACATCGATGGCCAGGGGCGCTGTCTCGGCGGCATCATCCTGTCAGACAAGAAGTGGATCGACGAGAACCTGCACGACTATTTCCGCCACACCGGTCCCAGCCTGTCGCCGTTCAACGCCTGGACGCTGCTGAAGGGCCTGGAGACGCTGCCGCTGCGCGTGCGCCAGCAAACGGAAAGTGCCGGCCGGATCGCGGATTTTCTCGCCGCGCGCCCGGAGATTGCCCGTGTCATCTATCCCGGCCGCGCCGATCACCCGCAGGCGGCCGTCGTCAAGAAGCAGATGTCAGGCGGCTCGACGCTGATCTGCCTCGACGTCAAGGGCGGCAAGCAGGCGGCTTTCGCCTTCCAGAACGCGCTGGATATCGTGCTGATCTCCAATAATCTCGGCGACGCCAAGAGCCTGATCACCCATCCGGCGACGACGACGCACAAGAATCTGAGCGACGAGGCACGCGCCGAACTCGGCATCGGGCCGGGCACGCTCAGGCTGTCTGTCGGCCTGGAAGACACCGACGATCTGCTTGCGGACGTCGAGCAGGCATTGAACGCCGCCAAATAGGGATAGGGCGGCTTCAGGCGCCAGACGGTGTCTCTTCCAGCTCCGCGACGGTTTTGGTCTGGATGGTCATTGCATTGCCGCGCCAGTCGACGGCACCGCCGAACCAGCCTCGCGCCCAAATGGCGGGAAGCATCACATCCCGTACGATCATCGCCGGGATCATGCGCAGAGACAGGTGCCAGCCCTTGGCCGAGGCCAGGGCGCATTCCGGGAGATAGGCAGCCATCAGCACGGCAAGGGCGGTTGCCGGCAGACTGAAGCCGGCGCCGGCCGCTGCAACCAGCGCAAGCACCAGCGGCGGCGTCGCGCCGACCAGGACTTCGGGCGCGAAGAACTGCGGGAAGGTGACGCGACGCAAGCGTGCCCAGCGGGCCTGGCGCGACCAGATTTCGCCAAATGTGCGCAAACCGAGCGGCTGCTCGAAGGGCGAGGCGACCAGATTGACGTGCAGCCCGAGCCCGTTGACCAGCTTGGTCGCCGCGGCATCCTCGGCAATCTCGGCGGCAAGCGCGCGGATACCGCCATTGGCTTCGAGCATGGGCTTGTTCCACAACATGCTCTTGCCCTGGGCGAAACCGAGGCCGAGCGCCTCCCCGGTATATTGCCAGCGCGCCTGCAGCGTGTTGAGGAAAGCGCATTCGACCTCCGCCCAGAACCGGTCCGGCCGCGAGCCGATCGGCGTCGAGCAGACAAGGCCGGTGTCCGGCTGCCATGCGGCCATCAGATGCTGAAGATAGTCCTTCGGCATAAGGACGTTGGAATCGGCAAGAACGACCCATTTGTGACGCGCCGCTTGCCAACCCTTGACGCAATTGTTGAGTTTCGGATTGCCGCTGATGCGGTCATCGCCGACGAGCAGCCGGGCCGACACGGCCGGAAAACGGACGATGGCCTTGGTGATCGGTTCGACCACGGGATCGTCGGCATGGGCGACGCAGAAGATGAGTTCATAACGCGGCCAGTCGAGTGAAAAGGCGCGCTCAAGCGTTTCTTCGGTAAACGGCTCGACGCCGCGCGACGGTACGACGATCGACACAGGCGGCGCCATGCCGGTAGGCGGCGCAACCTCGCTTGGCCGCTTCAGCTTCAGCGAGGCGAGCAGGATGCTGGCGAGATTTGAAAGAAGCAGAGCTGTCGAAAGCAGGGCGGCTGTGACTGTCAGTTCCATCGATATCTGGTCACTCCGGAAAAGACCGGCCGCAGGATGGCCGTCTTCAGCAGTTCGGGAGAATGCTGAGTCGCCCGGCTCTGCACACCATCATTGTCATGTGTCACTTAAATGACATTGTTCTTCGGCACCTGCCCTTGAGGTCGGGCAAGGACAGGAAACATCCCGTTGACCAAGCCACGGAGAGCGCCGAAGGTCCCGTTCGCATTGTTTTGGAGTAGCCCATGTATAGCGCCGTTACCCGCAACATCGAAGTGCAGGTCAGGCCGTTCTATCTGGAGGATCGCTCGGAACCGTCGGAGAACCGTTACGTCTGGGGCTACCAGGTGACGATCGACAACCAGTCGGACGAATTCGTGCAGTTGATGTCACGCTACTGGCACATCACCGACGGCACCGGCCGGGTCGAGGAAGTGCGAGGCGCCGGTGTTGTCGGCGACCAGCCCGAACTCAACCCCGGCGATAGCTATCAATATACGTCCGGCTGCCCGCTCTCGACGCCGTCCGGCATCATGGTCGGCCACTACACGATGCGCAACAAGCGGGGTGAGACGTTCGACATCGCCATCCCCGCCTTTTCGCTGGACCTGCCAGGCACGCGGCGCACGGTGAACTGACGGCTAGAGCCTGATCCACCCCGATAGAATCGGGATGGGGCTCTATCTCTTATTGACCATGACCTTTTCCGAAAACCGGTTTCCACATTTCGCTGTCGCGGACCTTCGATTCAGGATCATGGTCTATTGCGCCGCTACAAACTCCGCCGGATCGAAGTCATATTGCTTCGAGCAGAATTCGCAGGCGACGTGAATGCCGCCATCCTCGGTGCTGTCGCTGATCTCCTCGGCGGAAAAGCCTTCGAGGATGCCGCGGATCTTCTCCCTTGAGCATGAGCACTGGTCGGCGACCGGAACGCCGCCGAAGACGCGAACACCATGCTCGTGGAACAGCCGGTAAAGCAGCCGCTCGGCGCCGATCGTAGGGTCGATCAGCTCGGTCGGCTCGATGGTGCCAAGCAACGCCAGCAGTTCCTGCCAGGAATTGTCGGCCGGATCGTGGATCTCCTCGCGTGGATCGCCGTCGCCGCCCGGAAGATCGGGCACACGCATGCGTTCCGGCGATTGCGGCAGGAATTGCGCCAGGATGCCGCCGGCGCGCCACTGCTCGCGCGCGCCGCCGACGCCGGGCGTCAACAGCTTGGCGACCGAAAGCCTGAGGTCGGTCGGGATCTGTTCCGACTGGCGGAAATAGGTGCGCGCGGCCTCCTCCAGCGTCTCGCCATCGAGTTGGACGATGCCCTGGTAGCGCTGCGTGTGGGCGCCCTGGTCGATGGTCAGCGCCAGGACGCCACTGCCGAGCAGCGTCTGCTGCGACGTCTCGCCGGCAGCAGTCAAGGCCTCAAGCCGGTCGGCGTCGAAGCGCGCATAGGCGCGCAACGCATGCGGCGTAGAAAAATCCGCGACCAGCATGTCGACCGGTCCGTCGGTGCGGGTCTGCAGGATGAACTTGCCCTCGAACTTGAGCGAGGTGCCAAGCAGCACCGTCAGCACGCAGGCTCCCGCGAGGAGACGAGCGACCGGTTCGGGATAGTCGTGGCGGCTGAGGATCGCATCAAGCATCGGCCCGAGCTGGACAGTACGGCCGCGCACGTCGAGCGGGCCGACCTCGAAGGGCACGACGTGATCGTCCCCGGCGTAGCCGAATTCGCCGAGTTTGGGTTGATGTTCAGCCAACTGATAAGTTTCCAACATGACAAAGCTCCGGGGCGCGGCCATGCCGCCCTCCGGGGCGCATGCGTCGAAACGCGCTCGATTTACGTGATGCGCCTGAGATAGGCATCACGCATCGCCGGATCAAGGTTGCCCGGATCAAGCGCCCAGGCACCAGGCCAGAACCGCCTTCTGGGCGTGGAGCCGGTTCTCGGCTTCGTCGAACACCACCGAATGCGGCCCGTCGATGACCTCGTCGGTGACCTCCTCGCCGCGATGCGCCGGCAGGCAGTGCATGAACAATGCGTCCGGCTTTGCCTTCGCCATCAGCGTCGCATTGACCTGGTAGGGCAAGAAGACGTTGTGGCCGCGGGCACGGTGCTCCTGGCCCATCGACACCCAGCAGTCGGTGACGACGCAATCGGCCTCGTGAACGGCCTCCTCGGGCGAGCGGGTGAAGTTCAACTTGCCGCCATGCGTCTTCGACCAGTCGATATGCCTCTGTGCCGGCTCGCTGCCTTCCGGCACCGCGACATTCAGATTGAACCGAAATCGTGCCGAGGCTTCCAGCAGGGAATGCAGCACATTGTTGCCGTCACCGGTCCAGGCAATCGTCTTGCCGGCAACCGGACCGCGATGCTCCTCGAAGGTCATGATGTCAGCCATCAGCTGGCAGGGATGGGTGTCGTCGGTCAGCCCATTGATGACCGGAACGGTGGCGTTCTCGGTCAGCTCCAGCAACCGGTCATGCGATGTGGTGCGGATCATGATCGCATCGACATAACGCGACAGCACCTTGGCCGTGTCCGCGATGGTTTCGGAGCGGCCGAGCTGCATCTCGGTGCCGGTCAGCATGATGGTCTCGCCGCCGAGCTGGCGCATGCCGACGTCGAAGGACACACGCGTGCGCGTCGACGGCTTGTCGAAGATCATCGCCAGCACCTTGCCTTCGAGCGGTTTTGCCCGCTCGCCAGCCTTGAGCCTTGCCTTTCGAGCGACCGCATCGTCCAGCATGAAGCGCAGATCGTCCTCGGAAACGGCGGAAAGATCGGTGAAGTGGCGAAGGCTCATCAGGGCTGGTTCCAGGATTACTTCGCGGCAGCCGCGGCGATGGCATCGGCCAAGCCCCGGGCGCCGGCGCGAATGCGGTCGAGCGCCTCACGGATCTCGGCGTCGGTGACGGTGAGCGGAGGCAGCAGGCGAATGACGTTGTCGCCGGCCGGAACCGCCAGCAGATGCTGGTCGCGCAACGCCGCGTTCACCTTGGTGTTGGGCATGACGCATTTCAGGCCGAGCATCAGGCCAGTGCCCCTGATGTCTTCGATGACATCAGGAAATTCGTCGGCGATACCCGCCAGCCCCTGCTTCAGCAACAGCGCCTTGCGCTGGACATCCTCCAGGAACCCGTCTTCCAGCACCACGTCGAGCACGGCGTTGCCGACCGCCATCGCCAGCGGATTGCCGCCGAAAGTGGTGCCGTGCACGCCGGCAGTCATGCCTGCGGCCGCCTCGCCGGTGGCGAGGCATGCACCCATCGGGAAGCCGCCGCCGATACCCTTGGCGATCGCCATGATGTCGGGCGTGACGCCGGCCCATTCATGCGCGAACAGCTTGCCGGTGCGGCCGATGCCGCACTGGACCTCGTCGTAGATCAGGAGCAGGCCATGCTGCTCGCAAAGTTGCCTCAACCGCTTCAGCGACTGCGTCGGCACCGGGCGGATACCGCCCTCACCCTGCACCGGCTCTATCAGGATCGCGGCGGTTTCGGAGGTTATCGCCTTTTCGGCGGCGTCGATGTCGTCGAAACCGACCTGGTCGAAGCCTTCGACCTTGGGTCCGAAGCCCTCCAGGTATTTAGGCTGGCCGCCAGCGGCGATGGTCGCCAGCGTGCGGCCATGGAAGGCGCCTTCGAAGGTGATGATGCGAAAGCGCTCGGGATGGCCCTTGACGAAGTGGTAGCGCCGCGCCGTCTTGATGGCGCATTCCAGCGCCTCGGCGCCGGAGTTGGTGAAGAACACCTTGTCGGCGAAGGTGGCGTCGGCCAGCCGCTCGCCCAGCCGGCTCTGCTCTGGAATCTCGTAGAGGTTGGAAACGTGCCAGAGCCTGGCAGCCTGTTCAGTGAGCGCCGCGACCAGGTGCGGATGGCTGTGGCCCAGCGAATTCACGGCGATGCCGCCAGCGAAATCGAGATATCGCTCGCCCTTGTCGGTGAAGAGCCAGGTGCCTTCCCCATGGTCGAAGACCAAAGGTGCGCGGGCAAAGGTCTCGTAAAGCGCCGAACCGCTCATTATATGCGTCTCCGGAACCGGAAAATCAAAAAGCCGCCAAAGCGGCGGCCTTTGCGGCTTATCGTGTTTTTCGGCCATGAAGTCAACGAAAACGTCGCGCAAGGATGCGCGGCAAGCCCTCCAGCAAGGCGCCGGCTCATCAGCGACCGGGCAAGTTGGGGAAAACCGAAAAAACCGATTCGTGTTGGCCCTCGGACTCTTGTCACCGAGTCGGCGCATAAGGTATTTGTAGTCGAGAAAATAACTAGATTTCGTGCGGCGGACCTAATCACCCGATATATGTGGTGTCTGCCCGGCGAAAGCCGGATCGTGGAAGGATTCCGATCGCCGCATGTTTCAGCAGGAGCGCGGTCTCATGAATTGGACTGACGAGCGGGTCGAACTTCTTAGAAAATTGTGGTCGGAGGGGCTTAGCGCCAGCCAGATCGCCGCACAGCTTGGGGGTGTCAGCCGCAATGCGGTCATCGGCAAGGTGCATCGGCTGAAACTGTCGGGCCGCGGACGCTCGACCGCTGCGCCGGCACGCCAGAAGAAGAGCGTACAGGGATCGAGCGTTCAGAAATCGGTGTCGCGGGCGGCAAGCACTGCACGGCACATCACCACGTCGATCGGTGCGACCGCACTGCAGGCGCAATTCAACGTCGAACCAGTGGCGCGTCATTACATCCGTCCGGTCGAGAACGTCGTCGTGCCGATCTCGCGGCATCTGCAACTCGTCGAGTTGACCGAGCGGACATGCAAATGGCCGAATGGCGACCCGCTTTCGGAAGACTTCCATTTCTGCGGCAATGACGCCGCCGAAACCGGACCTTATTGCAAGTACCACGCCCGCATTGCCTTCCAGCCCGCTTCGGAGCGGCGGCGCAGCAGGTGAGCGAATAAGAGTAGCCTCAATCTCCAGTGCATCGGGGACAAGAAGTCCTTTGCCATTCGCTACTCACTATTCGCTCCCTTTCGGGCTCTCACTTCGCGGGTAGCGCGCTCCCGGGACAACAATCTTGTCTGTCTTGTCGCCTTTCGGCCGCTCGGACGGCATCTGGTCGCCGGTGACGATGTAGTAGATCGTCTCGGCGATGTTGGTGGCGTGATCACCGATCCGTTCGATGTTCTTGGCGCAAAACAGCAGGTGCGTGCAAGGCGTGATGTTGCGCGGATCTTCCATCATATAGGTCAGCAGCTCGCGAAACAGCGAGGTGTACACGGCGTCGATCTGGTCGTCGCGATCCCGCACGAAGCCGATCTTTTCCACCGAGCGCGACGCGTAGACGTCGAGCACCTCCTTGAGCTGCGTCAACGCCAGGTCGGCCAAGGCCTCGATACCGCGGAACAGGCTCGTCGGCTGGCGCCCTTCTATGACGGCAACCACGCGCTTGGCAACATTCTTGCCGAGATCGCCGACCCGTTCGAGATCCGCAGAGATGCGGATCGCACCGACGATCTCGCGCAAATCCGTCGCCATCGGCTGGCGCTTGGCGATGATGACGATTGCCTTGTCGTCGATCTCGCGCTGCCCTTCATCCAGAACGAGATCGTCACGGATGACCTTCTGGGCAAGGCCAGGGTCGGCGTTGACCAGGGCCGCGATCGCCTGTTCGACCATGCGTTCGGCATGCCCGCCCATCGCTGCGATGCGCTTCGACAGATATTTCAGCTCCTCGTCATAGGCGCTGACAATGTGCACGGACTGCATGGACATGCCTTCCCGGGGTCTTTTGATCCTGAATCGTCTCCTCGAATCCCCGCTGATAAGCTAGCCGGATGACAGAAAAAAGAAAAAGCCGGTTAATAGATAGTGCGGCGTCAGTGCGCCGGCAAATGAACCGTGAAAGCTGCCCCCTTGCCGACCTCCGACTTGATCGAGAGCCTGGCGTTGTGGCGCGTCAGGATATGCTTGACGATCGACAGACCAAGGCCGGTGCCTTTCTGGGTCCGGCTGTTCTCGACATCGACACGGTAGAAGCGCTCGGTGATGCGCGGGATGTGTTCCTCGGGAATGCCGGGACCGAAGTCCCGGATGGTGACGTCGATGCCCGGTTCGGGACCGTCTTCGCTGTGGGCAATCGTGACCACGACACGTCCACCCGACTGTCCGTATTTGCAGGCATTTTCCAGCAGATTCTCGAAAATCTGGAAAAGTTCGTCGCGATCCCCGGGCACGTCGAGCGGCCTCTCCGCGAAATCCCGCTCGATGGCGACGCCGTTCTCCCTGGCAAGAGGTCCGAGCGAATCTATGACGCTGTCGAGGATCTGGCGAAGATCGACCTTGGTTCCCGGCTTCAGGTAGGGCTTCATCTCCAGCCGCGACAGCGACAGCAGGTCATCGATCAGGCGCGCCATGCGGCCGGTCTGGTTCTGCATGATCTGCAGGAACTGTTCGCGCGCCGCCGGGTCGTTGCGGGCCGGGCCGCGCAGCGTCTCGATGAAGCCGGAGATCGAGGCGAGCGGGGTGCGCAACTCATGGCTGGCATTGGCGATGAAATCGGCGCGCATCCGCTCGATCCGGCGCGCCTCGCTCTGGTCCTTGAAGACCAGCACATAGAGGTCGGTGCCGTGGCCGACCGAAGACGCACTCACCCGATAGGCCCGCTCGACCGGCAGCTTTTCAGTATAGTCGACGACATCCGAAGCGGCTGCCCCCGACAAGATACTATCCAGCAAGGCCTGCATTTCGGGCGCACGGAATTTCAGCGACAACGACATGCCCGGCGCGATGCCGCCGAAGGCGGCGAAGGCGGCGGCGTTGGCATGGACGAGCGCGGCGGTGCGATCGAAGATGATCAGCGGATCGGCAACTGCCGCCGCCAGATATTCTCCCGACAGGTGTTGCAACCCGCCCGCCTCGATCGCCGCGGCATCGTCGGCCGATTGGCGTGCAACGCCAGCCGGCGGCATCGCGGCGGCAAGCAGCAGCACGGCACATGCCAGGAGCACCACATAGCCGGACATATCTGCGAAGACATAGACCATCAGGACCGCGACGATGCCGGCCGCCAGCAGCCAGCGGCTGCTCCGCAGCCGGATGGCGACGGCTTGCATCGTGCTTCGCTGTCCTGCGCCCATGTCAGCCATTGTCAGCCATTCGCGCGCCGTGCCTCCACCCTATGTCGGCCGGCCGGTTGGAAACATCCCGCTGGACCGGCGCTAGAGCGCCGTGCGTCCAATTGGGCGCACAAAGGACGCTCTACCACTTTCAATCTGCTGCATCGTGCTTTCCGAAAATCGATTCCGATTTTCGGGCCGATGCAGTAAGGCTCCCAATAGCATGAGTCCTAGAGCTGGAAAGGTTCGTCTCGATGAAAAACCCTAGGGAAAATGCCGCCGCGCCCGTTGCAGGTCCGCTGAAGGTCCGGATCGACGGCAAGGAGTTCACCTTCGACATCGAGGATCCCAAGCTTCCGGACTGGGTCGACAACAACAAGCTGACCGCCGGCGGCTACCCATACGACAAGAAAATGAAAAGCGACGAGTATGACGAGACGCTCGAGCGGCTGCAGATCGAACTGGTCAAGGCACAGGCATGGCTGCAATCGACGGGCAAGCGGGTAATGTCGCTGTTCGAAGGACGCGATGCCGCCGGCAAGGGCGGCACGATCTTCGTGCTGCGCCAGTACATGAACCCTCGGACGGCGCGCAACGTGGCGCTGACCAAGCCGACACCGACTGAGACAGGACAATGGTATTTCCAGCGCTATGTCGCGCACTTTCCGACATCCGGCGAGTTCGTCACTTTCGACCGCTCCTGGTACAATCGCGCCGGCGTCGAGCCGGTCATGGGTTTCTGCACGCCCGAACAGCACGAGAAATTCCTGGATGAGACGCCGTATTTCGAACGGATGATCTGCAACGAGGGCATCCATTTCTTCAAGTTCTGGCTGAACATCGGTCGGGAAACGCAGCTCGAGCGATTTCACGATCGCCGTCACAGCCCGTTGAAGAGCTGGAAATTCTCGCCGATCGACATTGCCGGCATCACGAAATGGGACGACTACACCAAGGCTCGCGATCTCATGATCGAGCGCACGCACCAGGAGTGCGCGCCCTGGACTATCGTGCGGGCCAACGACAAGCGTCGCGCGCGCCTGGCCATCATAAAGCGCATCCTGTTGTCGCTTCCCTATGAGGGCCGCGATCTCGACGCCATCGGCAAGGAAGACAAGAAGATCATTGGGGAAGGGCCTTCGTTCCTGGGAACACGGGCCTGAAGCACTGCCGCGCGCCGGAAGGGACGCGCGGCACGATTGCGGATGCTGTCATCCTTCCGGATGACTTCTCATGCCGCCAGCCGGGCAATCCGCTGCAGCCGCCGCAGCGTGGTGTCGTCCTGCAAGGCCTGCTGAAACAGCGAAATCTCCTGGTCGATGCGATCGCAGAGCGCGCCTGTGTCGCCCTTGAGCAGGTCGCGCGTCTGCAGCAGTGCAGCGGCCGGCTTCTTGGCGAGTTGTCTGGCTCTGCCAAGTGCCGCTTCCTCGACGCTGCCCTCCACGATGATCTCCGTGACCAGTCCAAGCATCCTGGCGTCCTCGGCACTGAGCGTGTCAC
Source organism: Mesorhizobium sp. WSM4821 (assembly GCF_055901555.1). NCBI lineage: Bacteria > Pseudomonadati > Pseudomonadota > Alphaproteobacteria > Hyphomicrobiales > Phyllobacteriaceae > Mesorhizobium > Mesorhizobium sp. WSM4821. Next base: position 475,283 of record NZ_CM148371.1, read on the forward strand.
CCAGGCAGAAGAAGCGGAAAGCGCCGGCATAACCGAGTTTCTGCGGTGCCAAGATGCTGGTCGCCGCGTCCGGCACCAGGCCGAAATCGACGAACGGCACCCGGAACGTGCTTTCATGAGATGCGATCACCATGTCGCAATGGAACAGGATGGTGCAGCCGACACCGACCGCGTCGCCATCGACACAGGCAAGGACCGGTTTTGGAAACGTCGCCAGCGTGCGGAACATGTCGGTGACGGCGGCAATCAGTTGTTGATGCTTGGTTGCATCGAGGAACTCGGAAAAGTCGCCGCCGAGGCAGAAGCAGCCGGCGAGGCCGCGCAGCACCACGACGCGTACGTCGTCGTCTACGGCGGCTTCATGGAAGGTCTTGGCCAGGCTTTCATAGGCCCGCCTGTCCAGCACCGGCCGGCCGTCATCGGATGACACCGTGACGATCAGCGTATGGTTGCGGAATTCTGTTTGCGTATGGACGTTCATGACTGCCTCCAATCTCACGAGGCCCGTCTCAGTCCGAGCCTGTCGGGATATCCCTTGGCCAGAACCGACGCGAAATAGTTGCGACGCGAACGCACTACCTGCAACGTATGCTCGGTGAAGGTGAGCAGCGTTGCGACGACCTGCTGGTTGCCATAAGTGCGCTGGTAGCCAAGCGGCTTCGCCAGGAAATGCAACTGCAGTGCCCGCAGGACCCACATCGGCTCGAACTCGATAATCACCTGATTGACGTTCCGGCTCAGCCCCCACTCGACGAAGCCGGCAATGAGCTCTGTGCCGACCGTCGATACGCCGCGCTTGCCGTCACGAAAGCCCGGCGCCACCGCGTAGCGGGTCAGTTCCCAGACGTTCGGTCCGGAGGGCGGCGTCCCTTCAAAGAGGTCCGCCAGCACTTCGGTCAGAAGATGCGGCCGCGTTGTCGGCAACATCCTCTGATAGCCGGCGAGTTCGCCGTTGCGGATGACAATCTGATGTACCGCCTCATCGTGATCGAACTGATCGATCTCGAGGCCATCGGGGCGCTGCAGATCGCTCCACCCCATCTCCTCGACGAAAATCTTGTAGCGCAAACGATGAACGGCCTCCCAAAGGTCGGGACGTTCCATCAATTCCTGTGTGGTAAGGGAAAAAAGCATTAGCCGTCTCCTGGGTTCAAGAGGAAGATACGGCCGGGCTTTCCCGAGAAAATTACGTGATCACGTAGGCAAGAATTTCTAGGCCGGCGCGGCCGAGCTAGCTAATATAGCCGCGCCTTATCGCTTCCGCGACTGCTTGAACCCGGTTGACGGCACCGAGTTTGCCTTTGGCGTTAAGAAGGTGTTTCTCGGACGTGTGTTCCGAGATGCCGAGGATTTGCGAAATCTCCCATTCGGACTTGCCGACGGCGGCCCATTGCAGGCATTCGCGCTCGCGTGGCGTCAATTCGATGTGATCGATGGTCTTGTCCGCCATCGTATGGAGCTGCATGGCGCGGCCGATCGCATAGGTCGATACCAGCAACACCTGCCCGAACTCGGCTTCCGACAGTTCCACAGCCTCGCCCCCCAGCGACACCATGACGATCTGGCCATCGAGCGTAACGAGCGGGAAGGCCATGCCGTCGCGGAGTTTGAATTCGCTGGCGTCGCCCATCACCTCGCCGCTGCTCGTGTCGATGCGAATGCTCTGAGACGCTTCCCGCCATTGGAACGGCGCTTGCAGCTGCTTCATGTGGCTGACGATGGGATCATGGTCGACATAGTTGCGCGCCACATAGCGCTCCAGCCATTCTCCCGGCCAGTCACAGAGCAGCACATGGTCCTTTTGCTGGCCTCGCGGCGTTCCTGGCTGCGGAACAGTTCCAGCCATCAGTGCCATCAGGCCGAAACTCGACGTGACGCCAAGCAATTTCTCGCAGACAGCGGCTGCCGTGTCGGCATGCTGCAGCTGGTCTATGAATTCCAAAGTGCGATCGAACTGACCCATCGCAACATCAACCCTATGTTGCCTTCCGCATTGAGCTCAACGGTCCCAGTGCCGACCTGCACTTTACCATCGACCCCGGATTGCAAATCTGCCTCCCTGTTTGCAGTGTTCCGCGGCTACCCTCCAGCCGGCCCCGCTCAGTCGTTTGCAAGCTCCGACTAACCATATCCCTAAATCGGCGTGATGAAATCAAAAACCATTGTGCCTCTGCCATTTTCGTACCAAAAGCCAATCTGGACAGAACAGGGCCGAGCCTAATCGTGGCAATTCGCTGGACAGCCATCGTCTTGATGCTGGCAATGACAGTAGCACAGTCGCTCACCGGTGTGGCGCGCGCCGCGGAGCCGCAAGTGCCGGTGCTGTGGGACGCCAAGGAGCGGCTGCCGAAACCCGACCTTTCCGCGCTGCCGCGTCTGAGATTCCTGACCACCACCGATTTCCCACCCTTCAATTTCCTCGACGGGGCAGGCCGGTTGTCCGGCTTCCATGTCGATCTGGCGCGCGCCATCTGTGCCGAACTCGGCATCGCGGCAAAATGCCAGATCCAGGCGCTGCCCTGGGCCGAGCTCGAAAGGGCATTGCAGAAGGGCGAAGGCGAAGCGATTATTGCCGGCATCGCCGCCACGGCGGAGTCGCGGTCGAAATATGCCTTCTCACGCTCCTACCTGCAGTTTCCTGCGCGTTTCATCATGCCGAAGACAAAGGCGCTCACGGAACCGATCTTCGACAGACTGCGCGGCAAGCGCGTCGGCGTGGTCGCCGGCTCCGCGCATGAGCGGATGCTGCGCGATTATTTCGGCACCGTTCAGTTGGTCCCCTTCGACCGGCCGGAAGCGCTCTACGATGACCTCAAGGCCGGCAAGGTCGACGCCGCCTTCGGCGACGGCATGCGTTTCGCCTTCTGGCTGGGCGGTTCCGATGCCGCGGCGTGCTGTCGCTTTGCCGGTGGTCCCTATCTGGCACCCGAATATCTGGGCTCGGGCATGGCCATCGCCACCAGGGCCGACGATCCAACGCTGGCCGCGGCATTCGACTACGCGTTGCAAGAGATTTCGGTGAAGGGCATCTTCGCCGAATTCTATCTGCGCTATTTCCCGGTCAGCTTTTTCTGATCCGGTCCGTTGAGCTTCTTCTGACCCTCCAGGCCTGGATCAAGTCAGCGTGCGAAGGCGAGCCTTGGCGGCGCGGCCGATTGCGGCGACGGTCAGCGTGTCGAGATCGAGCTGGCGCCGAATGAGCTGCAGCACCCGCACTTCCTCCATCCGCATTTCCAAGTCTATGGCCGCAACCTCGAAAGCGACGGCATAGGCGGTGTCGTGGAGCCGCTCAGGCAGCGCCTCGGCGACGCGCGTCAAGACACCTTCCAGCCCGGCCTTTTCATGCAGCATCTTCTGGCAGTCCTGGGCGATGCCGACCACTCGGCCGTCGTTGAAATCCTCGAACACCGGCCACGTGCGGACGACGTCGCCGATCCGCGCCAGTTCGACGTCGGTCATGTCACGGTCGGACGCCGAGGTGATGACCATCAGATAGATAAGGGCTTCGTGCGGTGACAACGGCATCTAAAATTCCTCGAATGGCTCCCGAAGTTAGGAACGCGGCGTCGACGCCGCAAGGAAAAAGAGCCGCGATCGTTGACGCTCCGGTCAGGCACGCCTAGAGACCGGTGGAAAAACCTCATCCGGCCCCTTTCTTGCGACGGTGCCGGCGAATGATTTGGAACAGTGACATGGCGGGATCAAACATCATCGATCTCAATCCCGAGGTGCTTGCGGCAGCGGCCGAAAGCAAAGCCTGGCCGTTCGAGGAAGCCAGGAAGATCGTCGAGCGCTACAAAGGCACTGACTTTCCCGAGACAGTGCTGTTTGAGACCGGCTACGGTCCGTCGGGGCTGCCGCACATCGGCACTTTCGGCGAGGTCGCACGCACCTCGATGGTGCGCCATGCCTTCCGCGTCCTCACCGGGGACACGGTCAAGACCAAGATCTTGTGCTTTTCCGACGACATGGACGGCATGCGCAAGATTCCGGACAACGTTCCCGATCGCGCCGCACTCGAGCCGCACCTGCACAAGCCGCTCTCATCCGTCCCCAATCCTTTCGGCGGCGATTATGCGAGCTTCGCAGACCACAACAACGCAATGCTATGCCGCTTCCTGGACACGTTCGGCTTCGACTACGAGTTCGCCAGCGCGACGGAATACTACAAGGCCGGCCGTTTCGACGAAGTTCTGCGGCGCGCTGCCGAACGTTTCGACAAGATTATGGACGTGATGCTGCCGACGCTCGGCGAAGAACGCCAGGCGACCTACAGCCCGTTCCTGCCGATTTCCCCCAAAAGCGGCCGCGTGCTTTACGTCCCCATGAAGCATGTCGACGCCAAGGCCGGCACCATCACCTTCGATGATGATGGTACCGAGACAACGCTTCCCGTAACTGGCGGCAAGGTGAAGCTGCAATGGAAGCCGGATTTCGGCATGCGCTGGGCGGCGCTCGGCGTCGATTTCGAGATGTTTGGCAAGGACCACCAGACGAATGCGGTGATCTACGATCGGATCTGCAACATCCTGGGTGGGCGGGCGCCGGAGCATTTCGTCTATGAGCTGTTCCTGGACGAGAACGGCCAGAAGATTTCGAAGTCGAAGGGAAACGGACTGACCATAGACGAGTGGCTCACCTATGCACCGACCGAAAGCCTCGGGCTCTACATGTACCAGCGGCCGCGGCAGGCCAAGAAGCTCTATTTCGACGTCATTCCGAAGGCGGTGGACGAGTATTACGCCTTTCTGTCCGCCTATCGCCGGCAGGAGTGGAAGGAGCGGCTGGGAAACCCCGTCTGGCATATGCATGACGGCAATCCGCCTGTCGTCGACCTGCCGGTGTCGTTCGCGCTGCTGCTCAATCTGGTCAGCGCCTCGAACGCCCAGAACAGGGACGTGCTGTGGGGGTTCATTTCGCGCCACACATCGGGTGTGACGCCCAAATCCCACCCTGAGCTCGACCGGCTGGCCGAATATGCGATCCGCTATTTCGACGATTTCGTGAAGCCGGCCAAGGTGTACCGGGCCGCCGACGCGATCGAGCGCGAGGCGCTGACAAAGCTCTCCGAAGCGCTCACCGCATTGCCGCCAGACGCCGATGGCGAGGCGATCCAGAATGCCGCTCTCAACGTCGCGCGCAAGATCGAGCGCTATCAGGACCATTCGAAGCAGAGCCCGGAAGGTGGGCCGGGCGTCTCGGTCGCCTTCTTCCAGATGATCTATCAAGTGCTGATCGGACAGGAGCGCGGCCCGCGCTTCGGTTCCTTCGCCGCGCTCTACGGAATCGCAGAAACCCGCGCGCTCATTCAGAAGGCGCTGGCTGGTCAGCTGGTAACGTAGGCGTCGTCGGCGACGGATCGAGAATCGGCTGCGTCGGCTCCGATGAGGCCGCGACGGGCGCCGGTGCCGGAGGCAGGCCCCAGAGGTTTGGCGCCGGCCCGAAAATGCCCTTTCTCGCCGCGCGCGCCTTCTCGCCGGCCTCGACATACGGGCCGCTCTCGGCGGGGCGCGCCCAGCCGTTTTCGATCAGCCACTGGCCGACATCCTGGTTGCCGACGCGGCATTCGGCGGCGATCAGGTCGCGGCCGCCCTCGGGTGGCACCGTGCAGACTACCGTCCGGCCGCGCAGGAAGGCACGGAACGCCGTTCGCGCCCGGGTACCGCACGTCCAGGACGTGCCGCCATCGGTGCAAGTCTCGTCCTGCCCGACGATGTCGATACCGGAAATCGCGACCGAGTAGCCGTTGGCCTCGATCACCCCTGCGGCCGACGCAACAGGCTGGAACAGTTTTGTCCCGTTCCAGTCGTCGGGCATTTTCGTTTTGGGCGGCTTCGGCGGTCCAGCCAGCGCCAAGTCACTCAGCGGCGCACGCGGCTCCAGCCGTTCGAGCTCTTCGGCCTGAAGCTGCGGCGGCGCGATGATCTCGGGATCGATCGTCCTGGAATGCGCTTCCGGCCTTGCCGCGTCGGGGCGCGGGATTGCGGCGATGGCGGACGCTTCGGATTGCGCCGCCGTGCCGGCCTGCGCCGGAGCTGCGATGCGATCATCTTCTTCGCCATGCAATACGGCGCGGCCACCAGCGGCGATCGCGGCCGCAATCGCCAGGATCGTCAACATCGCGGCGGCTGCATGAAGCGGACGCACCGGCGACCCTACTGGCTTGCCCAGACAATCCGCGCCAACCATTCGACATCGCGCATGGGGATGTCGCGGTCCGGATGGTCGGGGTTGAGAGAGAGCAGCACGATCGAATTCGCCGTTTGCCGGTCCAGAACCTTGGCCATCACCTCGCCAGCACTGGTCTTGACGACGACCCGGTCGCCCTTGCGAGTGGTAGCGCCCGGCTCGACGATCAGCACGTCGCCGTTGCGGTAGAGCGGCAGCATGGAATCGCCCTGGACCTGCAGCGCGTAGGAGGTCTCGGTCGCTCGCGCCGGAAGCTCGATCAGGTCCCAGCCCTGCCCTGCCGGAAAGCCGGCGTCGTCGAAGAAGCCGCCGGCGCCGGCCTGGGCGAAGCCGAGCAGCGGCACCGAAGACCTCGGCGCGGGCAGATATTCAGGAACGGGCTTGCCCCGGCCTTCGACCAGCCCCGTGAATTCGTCGAGCGAGGCGCCTGTCGCTTCGATGATCTTGGCCAGCGATTCGGTCGATGGCCAGCGCGGTCGCCCGTCCGAAGACAGCCGCTTCGACTTGTTGAAGGCGGTCGAATCAAGCCCCGCGCGCCTCGCCAGCCCGGAGGCCGAGAGCGAATAGCGCTCGGCGAGAGCGTCGATGGCGGCCCATACTCGATCATGCGAGAGCACTTTTTGCTCTCCTTCAAAACAGGAAAAAATACCTTCCCCTTTCTAATCTTCGATCCCTGATTTGTCCATCGGTCGCGCCAGACATAGATCGGGTTGCGTCAGGCTGCCTTCTTCACCTCGCCCTTCGCGTAAGGATCGAAGCGCTGGTAGAAGGTCTCGCCCTTCTCCGCCATGTCTACCAGCAACCTGGGCGCCTTGAACTCGGCGCCGTATTTCTTCTGCAGGGCTTTGGCAATCTTGATGAATTTCTTCGCACCGATGCCGTCGATGTAAGACAGCACGCCGCCGGTAAAGGGCGCAAAGCCGAAGGCGAGGATCGAGCCGACATCCGCCTCGCGCGGATCGGTGACGATGCCTTCCTCCATCACCCGTGCGGCTTCCAGCGCGATGGTGACCAGGAGCCGCTGCTTCAGTTCCTCATAGTCGACCTTTTCGGCCGCCAGTTGCGGATAGAGACCCTTCAGACCCGGCCACAGCTTCTTCTTGGCAGGTTTTTGCGGGTAGTCGTAAAAACCCTTGCCGTTCTTGCGGCCGAAGCGACCATGCGTGTCGACCAGCGTGTTGATCAGCGCCATCTGCTTCGGGTCGACCGCCTTTTCGCCGAGATCCCTGATGGTCTGCTTCATGATCTTCTGCGCGAGGTCGATCGCCGTTTCGTCGGTGAGCGCCAAAGGACCAACCGGCATGCCGGCGGCCTTCGCCGCGTTCTCGATCATCGGCGCCGGAACGCCCTCGATCAGCATCTTGTAGGCTTCCGACATGTAACGCAGCACGCAGCGGTTGACGTAGAAGCCGCGCGTGTCGTTGACCACGATCGGCGTCTTCTTGATGGCGCGGACGAAGTCGATCGCGGTGGCCAGCGCCTTGTCGCCCGTCTTCTTGCCGAGGATGATCTCAACCAGCATCATCTTGTCGACCGGCGAGAAGAAATGGATGCCGATGAAATTCTTCGCCCGCGCCGAATTCTTGGCCAGCGCGGTGATCGGGATGGTGGAGGTGTTCGAGGCGAAGATCGCCGACGGCTTCAGCACGGCTTCCGCCTGTTCGGTGGCGGCCTTCTTGACGGCCGAATCCTCGAACACCGCCTCGACCACCAGGTCGCAGCCTGCGAGGTCGGCATAGTCCGCCGTAGGCGTGATCAGCGACAGCACCCTGTCCTTGTCCTCTGGCTTGGCGCGGCCTTTTCTGACCTGATCCGAGATCAGGTTGTCCGAATGCGCCTTGCCCTTGGCGGCGGCTTCCATGTCGCGATCAAGCAGCACCACCGGAATGCCGGCCTTGGCCGTGACATAGGCGATGCCGGCGCCCATGAAACCGGCGCCGAGCACGCCGATCTTCTTGAATTTGGTCTCCGGCACGCCGGCCGGACGGCGCGCGCCCTTGTTCAGTTCCTGCAGCGACACGAACAGCGAGCGGATCATCGCCGCCGCTTCCCTGGTCTGCATGATCTCGGTGAAATAGCGCTGCTCGATGCGCAAGGCGGTGTCGAACGGCACCAGCAGGCCCTCATAGACGCATTTCAGAATGGCGGCGGCAGCAGGATAGTTGCCATAGGTCTCGCGACGGAGAATAGCTATGGCCGGTGGCCACAGATTGGCGCCGGCCACCGAATAGATCGGGCCGCCCGGCAACTTGAAGCCCTTCTCGTCCCATGGCGCCACCGGCTTCAAACCATTCTTGATCATGGCCTTGGCGGTCTCGACCAGCTTCTGCGGCTCGGCGATCTCGTGGATCAGGCCCATCGACTTGGCCTTCTGCGGCGACAGCGTCTGGCCGGAGGTCAGCATCTGCAGCGCCTGCTGCTGATCGGTCAGCCGCGGCACGCGCTGGGTACCGCCGGCACCCGGGAAGATGCCGATCTTCACTTCGGGAAGCGCCATCCTGACCTTGTCGGAATCGGCAGCGACACGGCCATGACAAGCGAGCGAAAGCTCGAACGCGCCACCCATGCAGGTGCCGTTGATCGCCGATACCCATGGCTTGCCCGAGGTTTCCAGCTTACGGAACAGGCCGGTCATGTAGCCGGCATTGTCAAACAGCGCCTTTGTCGCCTTGTCCAGGTCCTTGGCTTTGTCGGCTGCGAAGGTCGACAGCATCTTCTGCAGCATGGCGATGTCGGCGCCACCGGAGAACGTATCCTTGCCGGAGGTGATGACCGCGCCCTTTATCGCCGCTTCGCTCGCCACCTTGTCGACGATGGCGTTCAGTTCCAGCATCGCCTCTTCGGTAAAAACGTTCATCGACCGGCCGGGCATATTCCAGGTGACGAGCGCGATGCCGTCGGCGTCGACGTCGAGGGTGAAATTGGTGTAGCTCATCGTTCTCTCCCGTCAGACGCGTTCGATGATCGTTGCGGTGCCCATGCCGGCGCCGATGCAGAGCGTCACCAGCGCGGTGTTCAGATCGCGGCGCTCCAGTTCGTCCAGCACCGTTCCGAAGATCATCGCACCTGTGGCGCCGAGCGGATGGCCCATGGCGATGGCGCCGCCATTGACGTTGATCCTGTCGTGCGGGATGTCGAAGGCCTGCATGTAGCGCAGCACCACCGAGGCGAAAGCCTCGTTGAGCTCGAACAGGTCGATGTCCGACAGTTTCATCCTGGCGCGCTTCAACAACTTCTCGGTGACGTCGACCGGACCGGTCAGCATCAGCACCGGCTCGGAGCCGATGTTGGCGAATGCACGGATACGTGCGCGGGGCTTCAGGCCAAGCGTCTTTCCGGCCCTCTTCGAGCCGAGCAGGACGGCGGCCGCGCCGTCGACGATACCCGAAGAATTGCCGGCGTGGTGGACGTGGTTGACCTCTTCGACCTCGGGATGCTTCTGCACCGCGACGGCGTCGAAGCCGCCCATTTCGCCGGGCATGACGAAGGATGGATTGAGTGCCGCCAGCGACTGCATGTCGGTCGAGGGGCGCATGTGCTCGTCATGATCGAGGATGGTCAGGCCGTTCTGATCCTTGATCGAGATCACCGAATTCTTGAAACGGCCCTCGTCCCAGGCCTTGGCGGCGCGCTTCTGGCTCTCGACGGCATAAGCGTCGACGTCGTCGCGCGAAAAACCGTATTTCGTGGCGATCAGGTCGGCCGAGATGCCTTGCGGCACGAACCAGCCTGGCAGACCGACAGAAGGGTCCATGAACCAGGCGCCACCGGATGCGCCCATGCCAACGCGCGACATGGATTCGACACCGCCGGCGATGACGATCTCATCAGCGCCTTGCGCGATCTTGGCTGCGCCGAAATTAATGGCGTCCAGGCCCGAGGCGCAGAAGCGCGAGATCTGCATGCCGGGCGCCGAAGTCGCATAGCCAGCTTCGAACGCCGCCGCGCGCGGAATGACGGATCCCGCCTCGCCGACCGGGTCGACGGAGCCGAAGATGATGTCGTCGACGGCGCCGGTGTCCAGCCCATTGCGGTCGCGGATCGCCTCAAGCACCTTGGCGCCGAGCCTTACTGCCGGCACTTCATGCAGCGAGCCATCCTTCTTGCCCCTGCCGCGCGGCGTGCGCACGGCGTCGTAGACATATGCTTCGGCCATTTTTCTGCTCCTTGGATTTGCCTGACGCCGCTCAGAGCGAGCGCCCGATCAGCAATTTCATGATCTCGTTGGTGCCGCCGTAGATGCGCTGGACGCGAGCGTCGCGGAACATGCGGGCGATCGGGTACTCGTTCATGTAGCCATAGCCGCCATGCAATTGAAGGCATTCGTCAACGACTTTTCCCTGCAGGTCGGACAGCCAGTATTTGGCCATCGAGGCCGTTACCGGGTCGAGGCCGCCCTCGATATGGCGGGTGACGCAATCATTGTAGAAGACGCGGCCGATGGTCGCCTCGGTCTTCAGTTCGGCCAGCTTGAACTGGGTGTTCTGAAAATCGATGATCGCCTTACCGAAGGCCTTGCGCTCCTTCACGTAGTCGATGGTCAGCGCCAGCGCCCGCTCGACCATGGCGATGGCGCCGGTGCCGATCTGCAGCCGCTCCTGCGGCAATTGCTGCATCAACTGGACGAAGCCCTGGCCTTCCTCGTGGCCGAGCAGATTGGAGGTCGGTACGCGCATATCGTTGAAGAACAGTTCTGACGTGTCGTTGGCCTTCAAGCCGATCTTGTCGAGGTTGCGGCCGCGCTCGAACCCTTCCACCTCGTCGGTCTCGACGACGATCAGCGAAGTGCCCTTGGCGCCCTTCTCCGGATCGGTCTTGGTGACGACGATGATGAAGTTGGCGAGCTGGCCGTTGGTGATGAAGGTCTTCGAGCCGTTGACCTTGTATTGGTTGCCATCCTTCTCGGCCCGCGTCCTGACTCCCTGCAGGTCGGAGCCGGCGCCGGGCTCGGTCATCGCTATGGCGCCGATCAGCTCGCCGGTCGCCAGTTTCGGCAGCCATTTCTTCTTCTGCTCCTCGGAGCCGTAGTGAAGGATGTAAGGGGCAACGATCGAATTGTGCAGGCCGATGCCGAAACCGTCGACGCCGACATGGCCGATCGCCTCGATGATGGCGCTCTCATGCGCGAATGTCCCGCCCGAACCGCCATATTCCTCCGGCATGGAGGCGCAGAGCAGACCGGCGGCACCTGCCTTCAGCCAGCTCTCGCGGTCGACCATCTCGTTCTTCTCGAACTCGTCATAGCGCGGCGCGATCTCTTCCGACATGAAGCGGTGCGCCATGTCGTAGAGCATGCCGACCTCGTCCGCAGCCCAGGCGGGTTTGGGCAAAGCAAGCACTTCGGCAGGATTTGTCGCCACGATTTCCTCCGCGTATCGACATGTTAAAAGGCCGGCCGTACCGACCCCGTCGAACTTAGAACGCTTCCGCCGGCAGTGCCATCAATGTATCGGCACCGCTGGAAATGCGGGCAAGATGCGCCGAGGTCTCCGGGATGATCCGCTCCATGAAGAAGCGCGCCGTCACCAGCTTGCTGTCATAGAAGGCCGAAGACCCAATGGCGCCATTAGCCAATTTCGCTCCGGCTGCCTTGGCCATCTGCGCCCACATGTAGCCCAGCGCCACCAGACCGAAGAGATGCATGTAGTCGCTCGAGGCGGCACCGGCATTGTCGGGCCTGGCCATGCCGTTCTGCATCAGCCACATCGTCGCCGCTTGCAGATCGTTGAGGCCCTTTTTCAACGCCTTGGTGAAAGGTGCCATCTTCTCATCAGCGCGGTTCTCCTCGCAGAACTCGCCGACCTCCTTGAAGAAGGCCTGCACGGCGCGGCCGCCATTCAAGGCCAGCTTGCGACCGACGAGGTCGAGCGCCTGAATGCCGTTGGCGCCCTCGTAGATCATGGCGATGCGGGCATCGCGCACGAACTGGCTCATGCCGTGCTCTTCGATATAGCCATGGCCGCCGAACACTTGCTGCGCCATCACCGCGTGGTCGAAACCCTTGTCGGTGAGCACGCCCTTCACGACCGGCGTCATCAGGCCGGTGTAGTCGTCGGCAACCTGGCGGTCCTTGCCGTCGTCCGAGCGGTGGGCGATATCAGACTTGATCGCCGTCCACAGCGCCAGCGCGCGACCGGCCTCGTTGAAGGCTTTCATAGTCATCAGGCTGCGGCGGATGTCGGGGTGGACGATGATCGGGTCGGCCTTCTTGTCCGGCGCCTTCGGCCCGGACAGCGAACGGCCCTGCAGGCGATCCTTGGCGTAGGACACGGCGTTCTGGTAGGCGACCTCCGACAGCGAAAGCCCTTGCAGGCCGACGCCGAGCCGAGCCTCGTTCATCATCGTGAACATCGCCTTCAGGCCGCCATTCGCCTCGCCGAGCAAAGTGCCCTCGGCCTCATCATAATTCATGACGCAAGTCGAATTGCCATGAATGCCCATCTTCTCCTCGATCGAGCCGCAGGAGACGGTATTCTTGTCGCCCGGATTGCCCTCGGCATCGAGCTTGAGTTTGGGCACTATGAACAGCGAAATGCCCTTCACGCCCTCCGGCGCGCCCTCGATGCGGGCGAGCACCAGATGGACGATGTTGTCAGACATGTCGTGCTCGCCGGCCGAGATGAATATCTTCTGGCCAGAGATCTTGTAGGTTCCGTCGCCGTTGGGAACCGCCTTGGTACGCAGCAGGCCGAGATCGGTGCCGCAATGCGGCTCGGTCAGGTTCATGGTACCGGTCCAGGCGCCTTCGACCAGCTTCGGCAGCCAGGTCGCCTTCTGCTCGTCGGTGCCGTGGGCAATGATTGCCGCGATCGCGCCCTGCGTCAGGCCGGGATACATCATCAGGGACATGTTGGCGGAAACCATATATTCGGAAACAGCGGTATGCACCGCGTAAGGCAGGCCCTGGCCGCCAAATTCGACGGGCGCGGCCAACCCCATCCAGCCGCCCTCGCGATACTGGTCGAAGGCCTCCTTGAAACCCTTCGGCGTCGTCACCGAACCATCGTCATGGCGCACGCAGCCTTCCATGTCGCCGACGCGGTTCAGCGGCTGCATGACATTTTCAGCGAGCTTGGCGCCTTCGGCGAGGATGGCCTCGACCACGTCCGTCGTCGCATCGGAAAAGCCCGGAAGATTGGAATAGCGCTGGTAGCCCAGCACCTCGTTCAGCACGAACAGCGTGTCCTGGACCGGAGCCCTGTAGATCGGCATGCTTTCCCTCCACCATGCGGACTTGGCCCCCAAATCAAGCCGCGCACGGCGGGCGGACCAATATTGAAATCGGGATAGCAAAAATTGACGTTTGCGTAAACGTCAATTTTTTTGATGCGACAAATTTTCCCGGCGCCACGCCCTTGAAGCCAGTGCATCCGGACGCAGCCGGAAGACAATGCAAGAGCCGCGCGGCCAAGGCTACGCGGCTCTCATTCGTCAGAAGGCCGTTCCCCGGAAGCCGGAGAGGCCGAACTATCCGGCGGCGCTGGCCTGCGGCGCCGAACGCTCGACCAGCATCTGGCGCACCGCCGCCATCGAGTTGCTCAACTCGTTGATCGCGTCTTCGATCAGCGCCCGCTGCTTCTGCAGGCGGGCAAGCTGCTTCTCCGACTTGTCGAGCGTTAGCCGCAATTGCTTGGTGTTGGAGCCGGTCGGGTCATACAGATCCATCATCTGCTTGACGTCGCGCAGCGAGAATCCGACCTTGCGGCCGAGCAGGATCAGCTTCAGCCTCGCCTTGTCGCGGCGCGTATAGAGGCGGGTCGAGCCGTCGCGCTGCGGATTGAGAAGGCCCTTGTCCTCGTAGAAACGCAGCGTGCGCAGCGTTACTCCGTATTTCTTGGCCATCTCGCCGATGCGGACAAGGTCCTCGCCGGCTTTATCAGACATATCATTGGTATTGGCCGCGGCTTCGCCGGGCGAAACAAGTTTCATGGTCACTGGCTTTCCCCGTCTGGTGGCGTCGCGGTCCCGGACCTTGCGTCGCCTGAGTGGAAGCAGGGGCGTGCTCCCAGTCGTGGTTTCAACAAACAAAATCGCAAACGGCACGGTCTGTGCACGTTTTACGTTTACGTCAATTCTATACCGATAGCCGCCTCACGAAGCAAGGGCGTTGTGCGGGAGGAGCTTTTTGCCGCATCCGCCAGCAATGCCCCACGGCCTTTGGGTGGTCTGCCAACAAGTTGCAACTTCTTAAGTTTGGTTAACGCGTTGTTTACCACGTTGGGCGAAATGTGCGCATGTCGGTTACCCGTGTTTATCCTGTAGCGAATTTTTCACGGTTTTTCGGAGCGCGGGTGAAACCCGGGGAGTTCGTCTTCCACCGCAGCAAAGCCGCGGCCGCCTTCGTTTCCGGCAGGACTTTGGGAAACTGGTGATAAGCCAGCAACAGACGGACCCAGTAATTCTGAAACGGGCGCATCGATGAACAGCAAGCGGTCCTATCTCGATACACTCAACGCCGGCAGGCAGCGCAGGTCACACACCACGCTTGAGCAGCTCAACCGTTCCCTGGAAACACTGGAGCAGCGGCTGGAGCGGACGCGCGAGGACATCAGCGAGGGTCCCGATCCGCGCTATGCCAGCGCCCGGCCCTATGAGGATGCGCGCGCCGCGCAGCCGCCGAAAAGCCCGGCGCCGGCTGCCTTCGACCAGAACTACCAGGCGATCGCCCGCGACATCGACCGCGTGCGCGGCCAGGAAGATGGCGTCGCCGCAGTTGGCAAGATCGCCGGCGAATTGCGCGGCCTGCGCGAGGAACTGCGCCATCAAATGACCGCTGGCCTGCAGCGTGAATTCGAAGCGCTGCGCAAGGACATAGAGCGGGCCTTCCAGGCAAGCGCTCAGCCGGGCGGCCCGGGCGGCAGCAAGGGCAGCGCCGAACTCGGCGTCGAGTTCGAGCGGCTTTCCGGTGCCATCCAGACACTGGCCGAAAAGAGCGACGACAGAAGCGTCAACATGCTTCGGCTCGAGCTTGAGCAGGTCAAGGCAGCGCTCGATACGCTGGCGCGCGAGGAGAGCGTACAGGCGGTCGGCCGCCGCTGGGACGATTTCGACCGCCGCTGGACCGCTTTCGAGGACCGCGTCGATGCCGATCAGCGTAAACGGTCGGACGCGCCCGGCCTTTCGACGCTGACCGACCGGCTCGAACAGATCAACAATGCGGTCAACAATTTGCCGGAATCGCTTTCGCTGCGTTCGCTCGAAGACAAGGTCCGCACGCTTGCCAGCGCCGTCGATCATTTCGCCAATCAGCAGGACAATCGCGGCAGCGGCACATTCGGCATGATCGACGAGCGGCTGGATGAGATTTCCCGCGCTATCGTCGCCTCGACCGTCGTCGCGCAGGCCAATTCGTTCGACCCGGAACCCTTCGAGCGCATCGAGAAGCGGATCGACTCGCTTGCCCAACAGATCGAGGAAGTCACGCAGGTTCTCCCGAACGGCGAGGTCATCGATCGCCTCAACATGCTGTCGAGCCGGGTCGACGATCTTGCCGGCCGCGCCAATCTGCCCGAGCAGGCGATGGAGCGGCTCGACAAGCAGATCGCGCTTATTGCCGACAAGATCGACCGGGCGCCTGCCATGCCGGATGCCGACTATATTTTCCAGGGGCTGGAACAGCGTTTCGACGTGCTGTCCGGCATGCTGGAGCGACGCCAGGGCGATGCGATCGAACAAGGCAACATGCTGTTTCGCGATCTCGAGCGCCGGCTGGACGAAGTCGCCGACAGACTGGACCAGCGCATGCCGCAGGTCGACGGCGCCGGCATCATGGACGCCATCGATGCCCGTTTCAGCGCGCTGGCCAAGCGCATGGAAGCGCGCGTTCCCGATCCCGCGGGCGAAGCGGCGATCCGTGGCCTGGAAAGCAGGCTCGAAGACATTTCAAGCCGGCTGGATTCGTCCGCGGCACAAGTCGCCGGCATCGACCCGGCCTTGATCCGCAGCCTGGAAGCGCAGGTCGCGGGTCTGTCGGCGCATCTTTCGAAACCTGGCGCGCCACTGCCGGAGTTCGAGGACATCAGCCCGCGTCTAAATGAGATCGAGAAGTCACTGGCTGGAACCCGCGACTCCATCCTCAGCGCGGCGCGCGAGGCAGCCGAGAGCGCCGTCCGTTCGCTGGCCGACTCCAGCGCCAATACGGCGGCCGTTTCCGGCCTCGCCCAGGATCTGAAGACGTTGGAAGCGCTGACGCGCCGTTCCGACGAGCGCAATTCGAGGACCTTCGAGGCCATCCACGACACGCTGCTCAAGATCGTCGACCGACTGGGGTCGCTGGAGACCAGCGAGCCGGCCGATGTGGTGAGCGAACTTCTGAATGCGCAACCTGCCACGCAGGACAGCTGGCGCGGCGCGCGATCGTCAAAGATGGCCGTTCGGAACGCGCCGTCCATGGATATCGACCAGCCATTGCCGCTGACGGGAGACATGGCCGACCTCGACAGCCGTGCCGCCGCCATGATGCGCAATGAGCCAAGCCCGCGCACGCCGGCCGAAGCCGCTGCGGCCGCGGCGATGGCGGCGCTTGGTTCCGACACGTCACCAGAGAGAAGCGAGCAGGGTGGCGGGCGGAGGTCGATGCTCGGCGGATTGGCGCGCGCCTTCAAGGGCAAGAAGGAGGCGGACGTTCCGCCGCTTGCCGGCTCGGCGCCGGATGTCGAGATACCGAGTGCCGATCTCGACGAGCCGCTGGATCCGAAGCTTGCCAACCGGCCGCTGGAGCCCGGCTCCGGCCCACCCGACCTCAACGCCATCATGAAACGCGTGCGCGACGAACGCGGGCCGCCCGTCAGGACCGGCGATGCCGATGCATCGAAATCCGACTTCATCGCCGCAGCCAGACGCGCGGCGCAAGCGGCCGCCGCCGAGGCCGAGGTTCTCAAGCGGCAATCGACGAAGAGCGGCCCGGTGAAGGCGCTCAGGATCGGCGACCTGCTCAAGGCGCGGCGCAAGCCGATCCTGATGGCGGCCGCCGCAGTCATGCTGGCGCTCGCCGGCCTGCAGCTGGGCAAGGCCTTTTTCTCCGACCCCGTGGAAATAGCCAGCAACGACGCGGCACCGATTGTAGCCGCGCAGCCGGCCGATACCGCATCGGCCGGTGTCGCCCGCGAGCCGAAGGCGGACGTGCAAACTGCAGCGCAGAACAGCGAGCCAGCCCGCGCCGTCAGACAGGCAGAACCCTCCGAACCGATGGCCGAGGACGACATGGCGGCGCAGACCGTCGTCGCCGCGCCGTCGGACGTCGGAACGCCGATGGACGCCAAAATGCCGGTGGGCACTGACCCTGAGGCCGAGCCTGTTGCTGCGCCCATGGCTTCGACGGCGTCACCCGATCCGGCGGCGGACGCAACGGCCTCGGCAGATGGAGAATTGGACAACGACTCATTGGCCGCAGCGCCGGCCACCGCTGCGACGACCCGGGATACGACCCCGGACATGACCGGCACGGTTACGCCCGCGGATGCTTCAACGGCGGCAGCCACTGCCAAGATCGACATCCCAGCCGACGCCGGCCCGGTTGCCTTGCGTGACGCAGCGGCCGGCGGTGACGCCAAGGCGTTGTTCGAGATCGGCTCGCGCTACGCCGAATCGCGCGGCGTCAAGCAAGACATGGCAGCGGCCGCCAAATGGTATGAGAAGGCCGCCGAGCTCGGCTTCGCACCGGCGGAATACCGCATCGGCAATTTCTACGAGAAGGGCATCGGCGTCGCGCGCGACGTCAAGAAGGCGAAGACCTGGTATCAGCTCGCCGCGGAACAGGGCAACGCCAGCGCCATGCACAATCTCGCCGTGCTCTTTGCCATGGCGGCGGACGGCGTGACCGACAATGACTCGGCCGCGCACTGGTTCGAGGCCGCCGCCGATCTCGGCGTCAAGGACAGCCAGTTCAATCTCGGCATCCTGGCGGCGAAGGGCGTCGGCATGAAGCAGAATCTCGAGGAATCCTACAAATGGTTCGCCCTCGTCGCCAAGACCGGCGACAAGGACGCGGCCGCAAAGCGCGACGAGATCGCCAATGCGCTCAGGCCCGAGCAGCTCGAACGCGCACGCGCCGCCGCCGAACTGTGGAAGGCTAAGCCGCTCGATCCCGCGGCCAATTCGGCCGACATTCCCGAATCGTGGCAGGACGGCACGCCGCAGACGACCGCCGGTATTGACATGAAAAAAGCGGTTCAGAACATCCAGCGCATCCTCAACAAGAACGGCTATGAAGCTGGCAATGCCGACGGTGTGATGGGCGAGAAAACCAAGAACGCCATCATTGCTTTCCAGACCGACAATGACATGAAGGCGACGGGGGTGGTCGACGAAAAACTGGTCAAGGCGCTGCTTGCGCGCAAATAACGGCAGATGCGTCGTTTACACGATGCCCTTGCCACACATTTGCCTGTTAACTGATTGAGTTGTTTTTTGTTTCGGCTGCGCAGCGAGGTTTGACTTCGCCAGCCGGCCGGCGCAAGAACGAGATAGGCTTTTTGGCGCGAAATGCCCGCAACGGTTGCATTCGCCGAGAGGCAAACTGATCGAGACTGACGGGTGGGCATCTATCTCCCGATCGCGGAAATTTCCGTCAACATCTTCGTGCTGCTGGCCATGGGCGCGGCGGTAGGTTTCCTGTCGGGCATGTTCGGAGTGGGCGGCGGCTTCCTGATCACGCCGCTGCTGATCTTCTACAACATACCGCCGGCGATCGCGGTGGCCACCGGCGCCAACCAGGTCATCGCCTCCTCCTTCTCAGGTGCGTTGTCGCACGTTAAGCGCGGCACGCTCGACTTCAAGCTCGGCGGGGTGCTTTTGGCCGGCGGCATCGTCGGCTCGACAGGCGGCATCTTTGTCTTTGGCTTCTTGCGCCGGCTCGGTCAGCTCGACCTGTTCATCTCGCTGCTCTATGTGTTGCTGCTTGGCACCGTCGGCGGGCTGATGCTGATCGAGAGCGTCAATGCGCTGCGCGCCACCCGCAGCGGGGCGGCACCGGTGCTGAAGAAATCCGGTCAGCACAATTGGATCCACCGCTTGCCGCTGAAAATGCGGTTCAGGGCCTCGAAGCTTTTCGTCAGCGTCATCCCGGTGCTCGGCCTCGGCGCCGGCATCGGCTTCCTGTCGTCGATCATGGGCGTCGGCGGCGGCTTCATCATGGTGCCGGCGCTGATCTATCTCTTGAAAGTGCCGACCAACGTCGTCATCGGCACCTCGCTGTTCCAGATCATCTTCACCTCGGCCTACACCACGCTGGTCCACGCCACCACCAACCAGACGGTCGATGTCATGCTCGCCTTCCTGTTGATGGCGGGCGGCGTCGCCGGCGCGCAATACGGCGCCAAAGCCGGCCAAAGGCTGCGCGGCGAGCAACTCAGGGCACTGCTGGCACTGCTGGTGCTGGCGGTCGCCATCCGGTTGGCCATCGACCTGTTCGTAACCCCGCCCAACCTCTATTCCCTGTCCGGCGTGGATCTGACCTGATGGCGGGGTTGAGGACGTTCTTGGCCGTTGCCTCGCTGTCGCTGTTTGCTGCCTTGTCATCGGCAAGAGCGCAGACGCCGCCGACCGAAAACATCCAGATCGGACTGTCCACCGACCATGTCTCGATCACCGCCGGCTTTTCCGGTGCCGACCTCACCATCTTCGGCTCATTGGAAAATGCCAACCCGCTCGTCGCGCGCCAGGGGCGCTACGACGTCATCGTCGTGCTGGAAGGCCCAGCCCGGCCCGTCGTCGTGCGCCGCAAGGACCGGGTGCTCGGCGTCTGGATCAATCTGGAGTCGGAGACGTTCGAGAATGTGCCGGTGTCCTATTCGGTGGCGACGACGCGCCCGCTGCAGGACGTCACCGATCCCAACAGCTACAAGCAATTGTCGCTCGGCGCCGCCAACATCTACATGCAGCCGGCCGATGACAGCGACAGTCCGGCGACGATCCAGGAATTCACCGCAGCGCTGCGCGACCGCAAGTCGGCGACCGGCCTCTACAGCGAGAATGTCGGCGGCGTGCGGTTCCTGTCGCAGAACCTGTTTCGCGCGACTGTCAGGCTTGCCCCCAATGTTCCGGTCGGCACCCACAGGGCGCGCGCGTTCCTGTTCAAGAGCGGCCTGTTCATCAAGGAAAGCTCCGCCCAGCTCGAGATCCGAAAGTCGGGCTTCGAACAGTCGATCTTCCGCGTCGCCCACGACTATTCCTTCCTCTACGGTATCTTCGCCGTGTTCCTGGCCATGCTGACAGGTTGGCTCGGAAGGCTCGTCTTCCGAAAAGACTGAAGCTCTCATAAAAGTGGTTTCGCTTTTCAGGGACATGCGATAGATCGCGACCCCCGGCTTGGCCGCACACGAGCTGTAGTTCCCCAAAATCACCAGGACATTTTCGATGCGACCAGCATTCGGCGGTATCGACTTCGGCACTTCGAACTCCACCGTGGGCGTGGTCAGGAACGGGCAGCCGCGGCTCGTGGCGCTGGAAGACGACCAGGTTACGCTGCCCAGCGCCGTGTTCTTCAACTTCGAGGACAACCGCACCTATTTCGGGCGCCGCGCCGTCGCCAACTATACCGACAGCATCGAAGGCCGCCTGATGCGCTCTTTGAAGAGCGTGCTCGGCAGTTCGCTTGTCCATGAAAAGACGCGGATCAAAGCACGGTCGATCGCCTTTACCGAGATCGTCGGCCTGTTCATCGGCCAACTCAGGAAAAGGCTGGAAGAGGATGCCGGCGACGTGGTCGAGAGCGTGGTGCTAGGCCGGCCGGTGCAGTTCGTCGACGACGATGCCGGGGCCGATGCCAGGGCCGAGAGTGAACTCGAAAACGCGGCCCGCACCCAGGGCTTCAAGCATATTGCCTTCCAGTTCGAGCCGATCGCGGCGGCGCTCGACTACGAGCAGAAAGTGGTGCGGGAAGAACTGGCCCTGATTGTCGACATGGGCGGCGGTACCTCCGATTTCTCGATCGTGCGGGTCTCGCCGCAGCGTGCCCGCTCCCTCGATCGCAAGGACGACATCCTGGCGAGCCGAGGCATCCACATCGGCGGCACCGACTTCGACCGACTGTTGAGCATCGCCCACGTGATGCCGCAGCTCGGCTATCTCTCGCCGACCAAGGACGGCAAGCGCAACTTGCCGGCCAGCTACTTCATCGACCTGGCGACATGGCAGCGCATCAATCTGGTCTACACCGCCCGGGCAATGACGCATCTGCGCCAGATCCGCTACGAGGCGAAACGCGCCGACCTGGTCAGCCGTTTCATCCACATCGTCGAGCATCGCTATGGGCATGCGCTGGCGGCCTTGGTCGAAAAAGCCAAGATCGCACTGACGGAGCAATTGTCCGGAGCTATCGCGGTCGCGCTGCCGGGGGCGGAATTCGCCACCGAAATTACGCGCGTCGGGCTCGACGCCACGATCGCCAGGGACATCGATCGGGTTACTGCCATGGTCGGTGAGACCATCCGCGACGCGCAGGTGAAACCGTCCGACATCACCGCGGTGTTCCTGACCGGCGGATCGACCGCGATCCCGCTGGCCAGGCAGCAGATCCTGGCTTTGGTGCCGCAGGCGTCCGTTATTGAAGGCGACATGTTCGGCTCAGTCGGGCTTGGCCTGGCACTCGACGCGCAGCGGAAATTCGGCTGACTTCTGCCTACTTCGGAACGGTCTCGCCGGCCTTGGCACCGAGATGCGCCTTGAGCGCCATCTGGGCCAGGCTTGCCTGCCGGTCTCGATGCGTGATCATGGCGAAATCGCGTTTGGGCAAATCGATCGGCACGGACCGCAGGCTGGCTTCGGCAACCGCGCGCGCGACGACGAGCTCCGAAATGATGGTGGCGCCGGCACCGGCCTCGACCGCCTGGCGAACCGCCTCGTTGCTGGGCAGCACCAGGAATATCTGCAGGTCCGCGAACGAGATCCCTTCGCGGCGGGCAAGATCTTCCAGCACCTCGCGCGTGCCCGAGCCGCCTTCCCTGATGATCCAGCGAAGCTCCCTGATATCGGGATGTCCGCACGAGACTTCCGCGATTTCTGGATGCGAATGTGCCACGACCAGCATCAGGCGATCCACATCGAGCTTGGCGCGCCGCAAGATATCGGATTCAGTGCGTCCTTCAACCAGGCCAAAATCCGCCGTGCCGTCGAGGACATTGGTCTCGACCTGTCTGGTGTTGCCGATGGTGACGCTCAGCCTGACGGCGGGATACGCCTCGTGGAAGGAGGCCAGCCGGCGCGGTAGCCAGTAGCTGGCGATGGTCTGGCTGGCGGCGATCGAAAGGCTGCCGGTAATCGTCTGCGAGACGTGCTCCAGCACATTGTGGGCGGCAGCGGCCCGTTCGAGAACGGCCTTGGCCTCGGGCAGGAACCTGCGCCCGGTCTGCGCAAGCTCGATGTTGCGGCCGACCCGATTGAAGAGCTGGACACCATGCTGCTGTTCGAGCGAGCGGATGGCGGCCGAAGCCGCCGATTGGGAAATGCCCAGCAGCTCGGCCGCCTTGGTCATGTGCCCTCGTTCTGCGACGGCCACGAAAATCCGCAATTGGTCCAGGGTCATGCCGAAATTAAGAAATAAATTCGATTGGAATTACAAGAGCAACTTATTAGACAGATCAATTGCTTTGTTCTAAGTTTTTGAGGGAAATTGGAAAAATATCGCGGCGAAGCAGCAAAGGATAGAAAGTGGTCGGGCGGTTCAAATCCCTGTTTGCCCATTGGACCCGCGGCCTGCGGCGCCGGCTGACCGGCGAGCGCTATCATCCGGAAGAGCACTACATGCGCGGCCCCGGGCCGAAGACGAGAGCCAAATCCACGGACTGCAAAAGCGCCAGATCATGAACCAAGGACCGCTGCGCGGCGCCAATTCCGCACCGTCCCAACGGCCGCTTGCTAACACCCGCGCGCCCGACGAGGGCGACGGCGTCGACACGTCGCCTGACGTCTCCGACAGCATCGCCAAGACCACCTGCTACATGTGCGCCTGTCGCTGCGGCATCGACGTCCACATCAAGGACGGCAAGGTCCGCTACATCAACGGCAACAAGGACCATCCGGTCAATCGCGGCGTGCTCTGCGGAAAGGGCAGCGCCGGCATCATGCAGCACTACAGTCCGGCCCGGTTGAAGAAGCCATTGCTGCGCACCGGTCCGCGCGGTTCAGGCGAGTTTCGCGAAATCGAGTGGGAGGAAGCATTTTCCATCGCCACGGAGCGGCTTTCGAAAATCCGCCGGACAGATCCGAAGAGACTCGCCTTCTTCACCGGGCGCGACCAGTCGCAATCGCTGACCGGCTGGTGGGCAAGCCAGTTCGGCACACCGAATTTCGCCGCCCATGGCGGCTTCTGCTCGGTCAACATGGCGGCCGGCGGCCTCTACACGATCGGCGGCTCGTTCTGGGAGTTCGGCGAGCCCGACTGGGAGAACACCAAATATTTCATGCTGTTCGGCGTTGCCGAGGACCATGATTCCAATCCGATCAAGATCGGCTTGGGCAAACTCAAGGCTCGCGGCGCCAAGGTGGTGTCGATCAATCCGTGCCGCACCGGCTACAACGCCATCGCCGACGACTGGATCGGCATCCGGCCCGGCACCGACGGCCTGTTCGTGTTCGCCCTCATCCACGAACTGCTGAAGGCCGGCCGCGTCGATCTCGACTACTTGCTGCGTTACACCAACGCCCATGTCCTGGTCGTCCAGGAGCCGCATGCTGCCGACGACGGCCTGTTCGTACGCGACGGTGACGGCAATCCGCTAGCCTGGGACAGAGTGGCGAAGACGCCGGTCAAGGCCACCGATGCCGATGCAAAACCGGCGCTGACCGGCAACGTCACCATCGGTGGCCGCCGCTGCGTGCCGGTCTTCCAGCTCATTGCCGAACGCTATCTGCAAGACAGCTATTCTCCCGCCGCAGTCGCCGAACGCTGCGGCGTTTCAACCGACACGATCCGCCGGATCGCTGCCGAACTGGCGCACGTCGCCTTCGAACAGGCGATCGAGCTGCCGATCGCCTGGACCGACTGGGCCGGCCGCCGGCACGAGACGATCAAGGGCCGGCCGGTGTCGATGCACGCGATGCGCGGTATCTCGGCCCATTCGAACGGGTTTCACACCTGCCGCGCCATCCATCTGCTTCAGGTGCTTCTCGGCACAGTGGACGTGCCGGGCGGATTCCGATTCAAGCCGCCCTATCCCCGTTCGACGCCGCCGGGGCCGAAGCCGGCGGGCAAGGACATTAGGCCAACGACGCCGCTCGAGGGCATGCCGCTCGGCTTCGTTTGCGGACCGGACGACCTGCTGGTCGATGACGCCGGCACGCCTGTTCGTATCGACAAGGCCTATTCCTGGGACGCGCCGCTCGCAGCACACGGCCTCATGCATACGGTGATCCGCAATGCCTGGGCCGGCGATCCCTACAGGATCGACACGCTGATGATGTACATGTCCAACATGGCCTGGAACTCGTCGATGAACACCGTCGAGACGATGGCGATGCTGACCGACAGCGACGACGCCGGAAACTACAAGATCCCCTTCATCATCTATTCCGACGCCTATTATTCCGAGACCGTGCCGTTCGCCGATCTCGTGCTTCCCGACACCACCTATCTGGAGCGGCATGACTGCATCAGCCTGCTCGACCGGCCGATCAGCCATGCCGACGGCCCGGGCGACGCCATCCGCCATCCCGTCGTCGAGCCGGACCGCGACGTCAGGCCATTCCAGACGGTACTGATCGAGCTCGGCGCGCGGCTCGACCTGCCCGGCTTCGTCGACGACGACGGCGCGGCCAAATACCACGACTATGCCGATTACATTGTCAATCATGAGCGCACGCCAGGCATCGGTCCGCTCGCCGGTTGGCGCGGCAAGGACGGAAACTCGATCGGCAAAGGCGAGGCCAATCCCGATCAGTTGCAGCGCTACATCGACAATGGCGGCTTCTGGCATCACGAGTTCACCGACGACCAGCGCTATTACAAGATGGCCAACCGCTCCTATCTCGACTTCGCCGAGAACATGGGCTTCATCGCAAAAGCCGAGCCGATCGTTTTCCAGCTCTATTCGGAACCGATCCAGCGGTTTCGCCTCGCCGCGCGCGGCCATGGGCGGGTGCTGCCGCCGGAGGCGGAGCGGAGCCGCATCGAGACCTATATGGACCCGCTGCCGTTCTGGTACGCGCCATTCGAGGAAGCCGCTGTCGACACGCAGATCTATCCGCTGCATGGGCTGACGCAGCGGCCGATGCACATGTATCACTCCTGGGGCTCGCAGAACGCCTGGCTAAGGCAGATCACCAGCCAGAACCGGTTGTTCGTGCACCACCAGACCGCAGCCGGGCTCGACCTTGCCGATGACGACTGGGTGTGGATCGAGAGCATCAACGGCAAGGTCAAGGGACAGATCAAGCTGATCGACGGCGTCAACGCGAATACGGTGTGGACGTGGAATGCCATCGGCAAGCGGCGCGGCAGTTGGGGGCTGAAGGACGATGCTGCCGAATCCAATCGCGGCTTCCTGCTCAACCACATCATCGGCGACCAGACTTCCGCTGACGCCAATGGCAAGCGCTATTCGAATTCGGACCCGGTCACCGGCCAGGCGGCATGGTTCGACCTGAGGGTGCGCATCATGAAATGCGCGGCTGAGGAAGCCGGCTTCACGGAGCCGCAGTTCGAACGGTTCCAGCAACCGCCGCGTTTCGAGCCTTCGCCGGACAAGCTCAGTTTTGGCGCCGAGTTCCGCCGGGAAAGGGAAGCTGCCGAATGACCTGCCTTCCCGCCCATACCGACAGGAAGCTCGGCCTGGTCATCGACCTCGACACCTGTGTCGGCTGCCAGGCCTGCGTCACCGCCTGCAAGGAGTGGAACACCGGCGGCCACATGGCGCCGCTGACCGACATCGATCCCTATGGCGGCAATGCCGACGGTGTCTGGTTCAATCGCGTGCACAGCTATGAGCACACGACCGAGATAGGCGGGCGCACCGTGAACTTCCCGCGCTCCTGCCTGCATTGCGAGACGCCGGCCTGCGTCACCGTCTGCCCGACCGGCGCCTCCTACAAACGGGCCTCGGACGGCATCGTGCTGGTCGACGAGGACAAATGCATCGGCTGCAAATTATGCAGCTGGGCCTGCCCTTATGGCGCGCGCGAATTCGACACCGATATCGGCGTGATGAAGAAATGCACGCTGTGTGTCGACCGCATCTACAACGACAATCTGGCCGAAGAAGACCGCGTGCCGGCCTGCGTCGCCGCCTGCCCGACCAGCGCCCGGCATTTCGGCGATCTCGGCGATCCGGCATCGGCGATCTCGCAACTGGTGACCGAACGCGGCGGCGTCGACCTGATGCCCGAACTCGGTTATCATCCAACCAACAAATATTTGCCGCCGCGCGCCCACACGCAGCGCGCCGCATCGGTGCCGGCGCCAGTGCTCGAACCGGTGCGGGCCGAAGGCGGCTTCCTTGGCTGGGTCGACCGAATGCTTTCTAACTGACCAGCAACCAGCCTCATGCATCCAGCCTTCTCCGTCGTCTTTTTCACCACCGCAACGGGCGCCGGTTACGGCCTGCTCGCGCTGCTCGGCGTGCTGGCAGTACAGGGACTTGTCCCGCCCGATTTCTGGCTCGGCCTCGTCGGCATGGGGCTGGCGCTCGGCCTGATCTCGGCCGGCCTGCTGTCGTCAGCCGGCCATCTCGGCCGGCCAGAACGCGCCTGGCGGGCCTTGTCGCAATGGCGCAGCTCCTGGCTGTCACGCGAAGGCGTTGCGTCGGTCGCCACTTTCGTGCCGGCTGGGCTGTTCGCCATCGGCTGGGTGTTCCTCGGCCGCACGGACGGCTGGATGGCCATCGCCGGGCTGCTGGCTGCCATCGGCGCGGTCGTCACCGTGTGCACCACCGGCATGATCTACGCCTCGCTGAAGCCGATCGCCCAGTGGCACAGCCGCTTCACTCTGCCCGGCTATCTGATCTTTTCGGCGATGACCGGCAGCGTGCTTTTGAATGCGCTGCTGCAGGGTTTCGCCATCGGCTCGAACACCCTTCCGGCGGTCTCCGCGCTGCTGACCGTACTCGGCTGGGGCTGGAAGCTGGCGACCTGGCGCTACAATGACCGGCTGGAAATCCCGACCACCGCCAACACCGCGACGGGACTTGCCGGCGGCACGGTGCGGTCGCTGGAATGGCCGCACACCGAGGAAAACTACCTGCTCAAGGAGATGGGCTTTCGAATCGCGCGCAAGCACGGCGCGAGGCTCCGCCGGATCGCACAGCTTCTGGCCTTTGCCTTGCCCGTTGTGCTGCTTGCCGCTGCGTTCGCCTTACCATGGCCCTATGCGGCGGTGCTGTCGGCACTCGCGGCGATCGTCCAATTCGCCGGCATGCTGGTCGAGCGCTGGCTGTTCTTCGCCGAGGCGAAGCACACCGTCACCCTCTATTACGGCAGGTAGAGCCGTTCAACCGGGCCTCAGCATCGCTTGGGAAATGGCGAAGATGCGCTCGGTGCCAAGCATATAGGCCATCAGCGTCTCGCGGCGAAACAGCCCGGTATAGGCGCGGTCGAGCACATTGAGCGAGCCGGTATAGGCGCCGAAGGCCGGCATGATCATGCGGCCGCCGTCCCCGGCAAAGCAGCGTCGCCGCACCGAGCGGCCGCGCTGCACGATGCGGGCGCAGGGATGCAGATGGCCGGCGACCTCGCCCTCCACTCTCACGGCCGAAGGCTCATGCCGGAAGACCAGGGAACCGACAGCGAGTTCACGCACCGTCTCGCCGGGCAAATCGGCCGGCGCGTCCGGGTCGTGATTGCCGGCGACCCAGAACCAGTCGCGGCCGGCGATCAGCCCTTCCAGCCGTTCGCGGAAGCTTGAATGCATGCGTTCGGCGCCGCCGCCGTCATGAAAGCTGTCGCCAAGGCTGATGACGATCGCCGGCTGATAATCGGCAATCACCGCCTGCAGCCGCAACAATGTCGCGCCGGTGTCATAAGGTGGAATCAGCGCGCCGCGCCGTGCCAGGGACGAGCCCTTTTCCAGATGCAGGTCCGACACCGCCAGCAACTTCAGCTCGGGGAAGTAGAGCACACCGCGCGGATCGCAGACCGCGCGCTCATCGGCGATGCCGACTCGATCGGCTTGCGCGAATGTCGATGCCCTCGCCGCGAAATTCATCAGCTCATCCCCGGACCCATGGCCTCTTCGACCAGATCAGCCGCCTCCATCAGCAGCGTCTCGTTGGCGCCGCCATTCACCGATTCCTTGCCGATCTCCAGCATGATCGGCACGGCGAGCGGCGAAATCTGCTCAAGGTGCTTATGCACGATTCGACCGCGGACGCGCGAGAGCATCTCGGCAAGTCTACTGACATCGAGCAGACCAGCCGCGGCATCCGTCCGCGTCGCCTGCAGCAGGATATGGTCAGGCTCGTGACTGCGCAGCACGTCGTAGATCAGGTCGGCCGAGACCGTCACTTGCCGCCCGCTCTTCTCCTGCCCTGGGAAGCGCTTCTCGATCAGTCCGGCGATTACCGCGCAGGTGCGGAAGGTGCGCTTCAGCATCCAGCTGTCGTTCAGCCAGGCTTCAAGATCATCGCCCAGCATGTCCTCGTCGAACAAGGCAGCCAGCGAAGGCTTCCCGGCTTTGAACAGCGACGCCATATCGTCGAGCGCCCAGACTGCCAGCGAATAATCGGTGGCGACAAAGCCGAGCGGCCGCGCGCCCGCCCGCTCCAGCCGCCGCGTCAAGAGCATGCCGAGCGTCTGGTGCGCCAGCCTTCCTTCGAACGGATAGGCGACCATGTAGTGCCGGTGGCCACGCGGAAAGGTCTCGACCAGCAGGTCGCCGCGCTTCGGCAGCACCGATTTTTCCTTCTGCAATCTCAGCCAGTCGGCCACCTGTTCGGGCAGCGCCTGCCAGCGATTGGAATCGGCCAGCATGCCGCGCACCTGGTCGGCGAGATAGGTCGAGAGCGGGAATTTGCCGCCGGCATAGGACGGCACGATGATGTTGGCGCCGGCGCCGTTGGAGACGATACACTCGTTCTCGCGGATGCCTTCGAAACGAAGAATTTTGCCGGCAAATAAAAAGCTGTCGCCGTGACGCAGCGTCTCGGCGAAATATTCCTCGATCTTGCCGAGCACCGGCCCACCGCGCCCGGCAAGACCACGCCCTTGCCTGACATAGCGTACGTTCAGCTCCGGCATCTCGACGATCGTGCCGACATTCAGCCGATACTGCTGGGCGATGCGCGGATGCGAGACGCGCCACAGCCCGTCGATTGTCTTTCGGATGCGCGCATAGCGCTCGTAGCTCTTGAGCGCGTAGCCACCTGTAGCGACGAAATCGACGACGCGGTCGAAGGTGTCGCGTTCCAGTCCGGCATAGGGGGCGGCACTCCGCACTTCCTCGAACAAAAGGTCGGCGTCGAACGGTGCTGCGCAGGCGCTGCCCAGCACGTGCTGCGACAGCACGTCGAGCGCACCATCGATCAGCGGCGGCGTGTCCTGTGCGCCGAGATAGTTGGCGTCGAGCGCCGCCCGGCATTCCAGCACCTCGAAGCGGTTGGCAGGAATCAGGATCGCCTTGGACGGCTCGTCCATACGGTGGTTGGCGCGGCCGATACGTTGCGCCAGCCGGCTCGCACCCTTCGGCGCACCGACATGCACGACCAGGTCGACGTCGCCCCAGTCGATGCCGAGATCGAGGGTCGAGGTGGCGACGATGGCGCGCAGCGCATTCTCGCCCATCGCCTTCTCGACCCGCCGGCGCTGGCCGACGTCGAGCGAGCCGTGATGCAAGGCGATCGGCAGCGAGTCCTCGTTTGCCCGCCACAGTTCCTGGAACAGCAGCTCGGCCTGGCTGCGGGTGTTGACGAACAGGAGGGTCGTGCGGTGGTGCTTTATCGCCTCGTAGATTTCGGGAATGGCGTAGCGGGCCGAATGGCCGGACCACGGCACATGCTGTTCCGAGTCGAGGATAGATATATCGGGCCTGGCGCCGCCGGCGACGGTGATCAGCCCGGCCATCGCGGGCTTTGTTGAGATTTCGCATGAATTCTGGCCGACCAGCCATCGGCGTAATTCGTCGGGCTCCGCCACGGTAGCGGAAAGCCCGATCGTCTGCAGGCCGGGCACGAAGCTGCGCAGCCGCGCCAGGCCGAGCGCCAGAAGATGCCCGCGCTTAGACGTCACCAGCGAATGCAATTCATCGAGCACGACACAGCGCAGATCCTCGAAGAAACGCCTGGCGTCGGGTGCCGCGATCAGCAGCGCCAGTTGCTCGGGCGTGGTCAGGAGGATGTCGGGCGGCACCAGCTTTTGCCGCTGGCGTTTGTGCGCGGGCGTGTCGCCGGTGCGCGTCTCGATGGTGACAGGCAGGCCGATCTCTTCCACCGGCTTACCGAGGTTGCGCTCGATGTCGACGGCCAGCGCCTTCAGCGGCGAGATATAGAGCGTGTGGATGCCGCGACGCGCCTGCCCCGGCTTTCTCCTTGGCCGGCCGGCCAGCTCGGTCAACGAGGGCAAGAACCCGGCCAGCGTCTTGCCGGCACCAGTCGGCGCGATCAGCAGGACCGACCGCCCCGCTTGGACGGTCGCCAGCAATTCGACCTGATGGGCGCGCGGCGACCAGCCCTTTTGCGCGAACCATTTGAGGAACGGCTCGGGCAGGTGCACGGCGGCATTCTGTTTGGCAAGGCGCGGCTGCTCTGTCACGCTGCAGAGGTAGCGCGACCGTGCGCAATCGCCAAGAAGAATCGGAACAAAAGGTGATCGAAAGCCATCTTCCTCCTCCCTGTTGTGGAGAAGGACAGGCTTTCCGCCCTAAGGCCGTCGGAATCCTGTCGGCCCGCCATAGAGATAGCCAATGCGGGCGAGAGCTTCTCTGAACTCTTCACGCGAGACCAGCATGGTGTGGCCGTTGGCGTGGATCATCGTCCTTGCGTCAGTCATGATCGCGACATGGCCCTTCCAGAACACCAGGTCGCCGCGCCGCAGACCGGCAAAGTCCGGACCCGGGTCGAGCGGCTCACCGACGGTCGCCGCCTGCATGTCGGAATCGCGCAACACGTTCTTGCCGGCGATGCGCATCGACAATTGCACGAGCCCGGAACAGTCGATGCCGAAACCGGAAGTGCCGCCCCATAGATAGGGTGTGCCGAGGAACGTCTCCGCGACCGTGACATAGTCAGGGGCAGTCTCGGCGACAGACCGCAAATGGCCCGATATGATGGCCTCGCCGGACGGCAGCAACGCATAATGCGTGCCGCGGGTTTCGGCGGCGCCCGTCACCATAACCGCGGATCCCATCGACAGTTGGCCACTCACCGGGAACCGCAAATCCGGTCCGGGATAGAGGAAGGTGCGCGGCACCGAAACGATGTGGGTCGGCTCATGGTCCTGCGACCCCAGAACGGTGTCTGCGACATAGCCGACATAGCTGTCGCGCTCGGCCTGAACCCAGGCCCAGCCCCCAACGCTCTCGAAAACGAGAACGTTGTCGCCGAACAGGAGTTGCGTGTTGACGCCGGCATCCGGGCGCGGCGCCTTGCGCATATCGGCCACGGACGCTGAAATCCGCGCAGGCCGGCCGGCGACAAAGCGGTCGGCGGCGACCTCGCCTTTCAGCCTGACATCGGCGAGATCGGAACGGAAGGCGTGAAGGCGGGCATCCCTGGCGGTCAAATCGGTAACTCATTCAAAAGGGCGGGTTGTTCAAAAAAGCGGGTCGTTCAGAGGAGCGGTTCGGTCAGATGGGCAGTTCCTGGGCTTTGGCGATGATAACATCGCCGAAGCGCTCGACAAAGAGCGCGCCCTCGACGGTGCGCTTGATCAGCACGTTGCGCTTGTCGAGTTCGTCGCGATGGCGCGACACCAGCTTCAGCGCGCCCATCGTGTCGAGCGCGCGGGTGATCACCGGCTTGGTGACATTGAGTCGGGCGGCGAGCCCGCGCACGGTATGCGGCGGCGGGTCGAGATAGATGGTGAACAGGATCGCCGTCTGCCGCATGGTGAGGTCCGGCGCGTCGTCGCGCACCTGAGACAGCATCACCTGCTGCCACAGTCGCAAGGCCTGGCTCGGGCGCATCGAGATCGACATCCGGCCAGCATGACGGCAAATTGTTTCGGTTCCGTTTCAGTCCCGAGACTGTCGTGGTCCCTCAGAACGTCAAGCATAGCGGTTCGAGATGACCCGCTCCAGTGTCCGGATGCCTTGCGCCTCGCCACCAGCCAGTCCATGGGGACGATCGGACGGGTTCCAGGCGAAGATGTCGAAATGCGCCCAGGCGGCGGTCTTCTCGACGAAGCGCTTCAGGAACAGCGCCGCTGTGATCGAGCCGGCAAACCCGTCCGACGTGACGTTGTTGATGTCGGCAACCTTCGAGGACAATTTTGCGTCGTAGGGCCGCCATAGCGGCATGCGCCACAGCGGGTCCTCGACCGCGACGGAAGCCGCGGTCAGATTGGACGCCAACGCTTCGTCTCCGGTGTAAAAGGGCGGCAGGTCGGGACCGAGCGCAACGCGGGCGGCCCCCGTCAAGGTCGCCATGTCGATGAGCAGCTGCGGCTCGTCATTGTCGGCCAGCGCCAAGGCATCCGCCAGCACCAGCCGACCCTCGGCATCGGTGTTGCCGATCTCGACCGTGATGCCCTTGCGGCTCACCAGGACGTCGCCGGGCCGGAAAGCGTTGCCGGCAATCGAATTCTCGACCGCCGGGATCAGCACGCGCAACCGGACCTTCAGCCCGGCGGCCATGATCATCGAGGCGAGGCCCAGGACATTGGCGGCGCCGCCCATGTCCTTCTTCATCAAAAGCATGCCCGAGGACGGCTTGATGTCGAGACCGCCCGTGTCGAAGCAGACGCCCTTGCCGACCAGCGTCACCTTCGGCGCGTTCTTCGGCCCCCAAATCATGTCGATCAGACGCGGCGCGCCGACCGATGCGCGGCCGACCGCATGGATCATCGGGAAATTCTTCTTGAGCAGGTCGTCGCCCTTGGTCACCGACACGTCGGCCTTGTGTGTCCTGGCCAGGGTCCGCACCGCCTTCTCCAGCTCGTCCGGCCCCATGTCGTTGGTCGGCGTGTTGACCAGATCGCGCGTCAGGAAGACGCCATAGGCGATGCTGCGAACACGCGCCGCGTCGGCGCCCGACGGCAGAGAAAAACGTAACGGCTTGCCGGGCTTCTTGCCGTAGCGGGTGAAAACATAGCCGCCGAGCGCCACTGCGATGGCCGCGAGCTCCGGTTCGGCGGGCGCCGAGGCGAAATGCCAGTCGCCTTCCGGCAAGGCTCTCGCCAGCGCGCCGATGACAAGCGCGCCTTCGCTGTCGCCCATGCCGAACAGCGCCCCGGCAACCGCACCGTTTTCGCCAGGCACGACCAGCGTCCTTCCCGCCTCGCCGGAAAAGCCGTTGGCCCTGGCCCAGGCGAGCGTGGACGACGCCAGGCCTGCCGCCTCCAGTCTGTCCTTCGCAACCAGATAGACCGGCAGCGCGGCCTTCAATCGCTTCTCGACGAGTTCGACAGGCATTCAGTGATCTCCGGCTTCCGAGTCGGTGTTTCTTAACTATCCGTTAGGGTTAACAGAATATTTCTGCGGGAGGGAAGATGGCCGTTCAATGGCTACGCCTACTGGAGGGTCCGGTGCCGATGTTGATCAAACGCATGATGAACGCCACGGGTAAGCGGCTGATCACCACGGCGTTCACGATGGCGCTCGCGGCCAGCGTTGCCGGCTGCGGGACCAGCAAGTTGACGACCGGCTCCATCTCTCGCACCAGCGGCAAGCCGTTGGAAACCATGTCGGCCAGCGAATTGCACAACGCGACGATCGCGCTCGGTCAGTCCTACGCCAAGAATCCCAACGATAAGCGGATCGCGACAAACTATGCAGCGGCGCTGCAGATGGATGGCGACGCCGACCAGTCGCTCGCCGTGATGCGCAAGCTGGCGATCGCCCTGCCGAAGGACCGCGACGTGCTCGCCGCCTATGGCAAGGCGCTCGCCGCCAACGGCCAGTTCGAGCCGGCGCTCGACGCGGTGCGCCGCGCGCAGACGCCGGAATATCCCGACTGGAAGCTGGTGTCGGCGGAAGCCGCGATTCTCGACCAGCTCGGCCAGAGGGACGAAGCACGCCAGAATTACCGCAAGGCGCTGGACCTCAAGCCGAACGAACCGTCGATCCTTTCCAATCTCGGCATGTCCTACCTGTTGGAAGGCGATCTGCGCACGGCAGAGACCTCTATGCGCTCGGCCGCACAGCAGCCGAACGCCGACAGCCGCGTCCGCCAGAACCTGGCGCTGGTCGTCGGCCTGCAGGGCCGCTTCGACGAGGCCGAGAAGATCGCCTCGCAGGAGCTCTCGGCCGAACAGGCGCAGGCGAACGTGGCTTACCTTCGCCAGATGCTCGCCCAGCAGAACGCCTGGAGCCAACTCGACGACCAGGACAAGGCGAAGCCTGCCACCAACTGACCGCCCTACCTACACTCATCCGATGTGCCGGAAATGCCAAAAGCCGCGTTGCATCAGCACGCGGCTTTCGCATGTATTGCCGCCCTGGCGAGGCTACTCGCTGCTGGATCTAGGCTGATCGCCGAAGATACCGCGTTGGCTCACTTGGATCCCTGCAGGGCCCAGAATGATGGCGAACAGCACCGGCAGGAAGAACAGGATCATCGGCACGGTGAGCTTCGGCGGCAAGGCCGCTGCTTTCTTCTCCGCGACATTCATGCGCATGTCGCGGCTTTCGCCGGCAAGCACGCGCAGCGCGTGCGCCACCGGCGTGCCGTAGCGCTCGGCCTGGACCAGCGCCTGCGACACCGACTTGACCGACTCCAGGCCGGTGCGGCTTGCAAGGTTCTCGTAAGCCTGTTTGCGTTCCTGCAAGTAGGAAAGTTCGGCGTTGGTAAGAATGAACTCTTCCGCAAGTGCCACCGATTGCGAGCCGATCTCATCCGCGACCTTACGAAAGGCCGCCTCCACCGACATGCCGGATTCGACGCAGATCAGCATCAGATCGAGCGCGTCCGGCCACGCCATCTGGATCGACTGCTTGCGCTTGGTGGCGCGGTTGTTGACATAGAGCACCGGCGCGTAAAAACCCGCATAGGCGACGACGACGCAGACGAACAATTTGATGAGAGGCGGCTGCTCGGACAATCCTCCGAGCACGAACATATACATCGCGGCCAGCGCGAAGCCGACAAAGGGCAGGACCAGACGGAAAAAAAGGAACCGCGTCAGCGGGTTCTGCCCGCGAAAGCCCGCCACTTTGAGTTTCTGCAACGTGCCTTCATCGGCCAAGGCGCGCCTCAGATCCAGCCGGTCGACAATATTGCGCATGCCGATCGACTGTTCCTCGCGCAGGCCCTTGCGGCGGCGATCGGCCTCGACGGCGAGCCGCGCACGCTGCTTGGCACGCAGTTCGTCACGCTCCAGCGCCACGGATTTCATGCGCGCCTTCAGCTGATTTCCACCAAAGGCCGGCAGCAGCGTGAAGACGGTCGCAAACACCGCGATGGCGACCAGCAAGGCAATCAGGAATGCCGGATCGGTAAGGGTTCTGACGACTTGGTCGGTCATGCCATCTTCAGTCCTAAACCTCGAAGTTCATCATCTTGCGCATCACCAGGATGCCGATCGACATCCAGACCGCTGAACAACCGAGGATCAGATTGCCGACGCTGGTGGTGAACAACGGCATGATGTAGTTGGGGCTTGTCAGGTAGACGAGAAAAGCGACGACGAAAGGCAAGGCGCCGATGATCACGGCGGACGCCTTCGCCTCCATGGACAGGGCTTGGACCTTGGCTTTCATTTTCTTGCGGTCGCGAAGCACGCGCGAAAGATTGCCCAGTGCCTCGGAAAGATTGCCGCCAGCCTGCGACTGAATCTGGATGACGATGCCGAAGAAGCTCGCCTCCGTGCATGGCATCGTTTCGGCCATGCGGAGGCTGGCGTCGGGGATCGACAGGCCCATCTGCTGCGAATCGACGATGCGGCGAAACTCGGTCTTGACCGGTTCGGGAGATTCGTTGGCGATCATACGGATGGCGTCGTTCAACGGCAGGCCGGATTTGACAGCACGCACGATGATGTCGAGCGCGTTCGGAAATTCGTTCAGGAACGCCTTGACCCGGCGAGCACGGCAAAACGAGACGAACCAGCGTGGCAGGCCGAGGGCGCCGACCAGCAGAACACCCGGCAAGATAAGCAGCGGTGCGCCGACGAAATAGGCAAGAAACGTCAGGATAACGCCGCAAACGGCCGAGTAGAGATAGAAGCGCTCAAGCGAGACCTTCATACCCGCCTGACGGATCTGGGCCTTCAGTGGCGGCTTCTTGACGATGCGCTGGTTGGTTTTCTGCTTCTGCTCAAGATCCTTCAGTGAATCCTGGACCGACTTACGCCGCTTGGCCGCCTCCGCAACGCGATCACGCGAGGCCCTGACGACGGCACCGTCCGTCTCCGCGGTCTTGATCGTCTCGAGCCGCCTGCCGACCTGCTTCTCGGTGCTGATCCGGTTGAACAAAAGAGCATAGGCGACCGCGCCGGCGCTGAAGCCGGCGAGCACGATGAACGCCAATACGGTGCCGTCAATTCCGAACATCGACCCTCGCCCCTACGCCTCCAAACGCGTCACTCAGCACGTTTCTCCATCGCCTCGAGCGCATTGGCGAGGCGCTGCTCCTCGCCATAGTAGCGGGCGCGCTCCCAAAAATGCGGGCGACCAATGCCTGTCGACACGTGCTCGCCCAGCAGCCTGCCGTTCGCGTCCTCACCTTTTATATTGTAGAGGACGATGTCCTGCGTGATGATGACGTCGCCCTCCATTCCGATCACCTCGGTGATGTGTGTGATACGCCGCGATCCGTCGCGCAGGCGTGCAGCCTGGATGATCACGTCCACGGAACCGACTACGATTTCACGCACGGTTTTCTGCGGCAGCGTGTAGCCGCCCATCGCGATCATCGATTCGATACGGTTCAGACATTCGCGCGGGCTGTTCGAGTGGATCGTGCCCATCGAGCCGTCATGGCCGGTGTTCATCGCCTGCAGAAGATCGAACACTTCAGGTCCGCGCACTTCACCGACGATGATGCGCTCGGGCCGCATGCGCAGGCAGTTCTTGACCAGATCGCGCATGGTTACCTCGCCTTCGCCCTCGAGATTGGGCGGGCGGGTTTCCAAACGCACGACATGCGGCTGCTGCAATTGCAGCTCGGCCGAGTCCTCGCAGGTGATGACGCGCTCGTCGCGGTCGATATAGTTGGTCAGGCAATTGAGCAGCGTCGTCTTGCCCGAGCCGGTACCGCCGGAAATGACGATGTTGCAGCGGACGCGGCCGATGATCTTGAGAATCTCGGCTCCGTGCGGCGAAATGGCGCCGAACTTGACCAGCTGATCGAGCGTCAGCTTGTCCTTCTTAAACTTGCGGATGGTGAGCGCGGTGCCGTCGATGGCGAGCGGCGGCGCGATGACGTTGACGCGGGACCCATCGGGAAGGCGTGCGTCGCAGATCGGGCTCGATTCATCGACGCGGCGGCCAACCTGGCTGACGATGCGCTGACAGATGTTGAGAAGCTGCTGGTTGTCGCGGAAACGAATGCCGGTCTGCTCGACCTTGCCGTTGACCTCGATGTAGACATCCTTGGAACCGTTGACCATGATGTCGGCGATCTCGTCGCGGGCGAGCAACGGCTCCAGCGGCCCGTAACCCAGCACGTCATTGCAGATATCCTCGAGCAGTTCTTCCTGCTCGGCGATCGACATCGCGAAATTCTTGATCGCGATGATGTCGTTGACGATATCGCGGATTTCCTCGCGTGCGCTTTCAGGATCGAGCTTGGCAAGCTGCGACAGGTCGATCGTGTCGATGAGCGCAGAGAAGACCTGGCTCTTGGTGTCGTAGTAGGTTTCGCTCTTGCCACGC
Organism: Mesorhizobium sp. WSM4821; assembly: GCF_055901555.1. NCBI lineage: Bacteria > Pseudomonadati > Pseudomonadota > Alphaproteobacteria > Hyphomicrobiales > Phyllobacteriaceae > Mesorhizobium > Mesorhizobium sp. WSM4821. Next base: position 513,363 of record NZ_CM148371.1, read on the forward strand.
TGGAGCTTTTTTGGCTCCGGCGCCAATGGCGGCGCCTCGACCGCACGGCGCACGGGCGGCGGCGCAGCAGACGCGCCGGATGGCGGCGGCGCGGGCTTGACAAGAACCGCCGTCTCCACAGAGTTTGCGGCAGGCGCGGGTGCCGGCTGACGGAATTCCGGGGTGAGCCGGCTACCGTCGTCGCTGCCTCTTTTACCAAACATGATCGACTACCAATTCCGCTACGGAAGCATCACTTCTTGTTGCGCGAGAGCTTGCCAAGGAAATTGCCGAGGCTCGCCTTCTTTTTTACCTTGATTTCGCTGCGTCCGGTCAGCACATGCGAAATCTCGTTGATTGTGCCGACGATCGGATTCTTGGCATCCATTTCGCCGAGCATGCGTCCGTTGTTGGCGGCGTTTCCAAACAGCAGCGGCTCGAAGGGAATGACCGACATCGGTGACAGGCCGAGCGAGTCGGCAAAGTCGGATGACGTAATCTCCGGACGCTTTGGCACGCCGGCCTGATTGATAATCAGCTTCGGCGGCGGATCATTCGGGCGAAGCCGCTTGAACATGTCGACCAGATTCTTGGTGTTGCGCAGATTGGCCAGTTCGGGCGTCGCCGTGATCACGATCTCGTCGGCCTTGACCAGCGTGTTCTTGGTCCAGCCCGTCCAGATGTGCGGAACATCGAGCACCAGAAGCGGCACACTGCGCTGGGCCATGTCGATAAGCTGCGTGAAGGCATCGGGGTCGAAATCGTAGACGCGGTCAAGCGTTGAGGGTGCTGCAAGCAGCGACAGGTGCTCGGCGCACTGGGCAAGCAGCCGATCGAGATAGACCTCGTCGACGCGTTCCGGTGAGAAGACGGCCTCGGCAATACCTTGCGCCGGATCCTGATCGAAATTGATGTTGGCCGTTCCGAAAGCCAAGTCGAGATCGGCGACCACCACTTCGGACTTGAACAGGGACGACATCGCCCAGGCCACATTGTGGGCAATGGTCGAAGAGCCGACGCCACCCTTGGCGCCGATGAAAGCGATCGAGCGGCCGATCGGCTCGGCTTCCGGATCGACGAAAATCGACGAGATCACGCTGACGATGTCGGCCATCGACACCGGCGCGATGACATATTCGGAAATGCCGGACCGGATGAGCTCGCGGTAAAGGCCGACATCGTTGTAGTGGCCAATGACCACGACCTTGGAGGTCGGATCGCAATATTCGGAGAGCTGCATGAGCTGCTCCAGCAATTGCGTCGGCTCGCTGCGCGATTCCAGCAGGATCAGGTTCGGTGTCGGTGCCGATTGATAGAACTCGATGGCGGTGGCTATGCCGCCCATATGGACCTTCAGATGGGCCTTGGCCATGCGGCGATCCTCGCCGGCGCGCTCGACCGGATTGGCAACGCCCTCGGTCTCGCAAAATGCCTGGATCGAAATGCGCGGAACCGGCCGCAACGCCTGCATGGCGGCGATATCCTGCTGCGAGATTTCGCCGCCATCCACCCCTGTATCGTAGGCAAGATTGCTCATCGTCATTTCTTTCCGTGAATTGCGCGGCTCAAGCTCAATAATCCACTTCCGAATTGCCGAGGAACTCGTCCGAAATGCCTCTCTGGCGGTAGACGTCGATCACCTCGCCTCGATTTTCCGCGTCGATGTCGGATTGCTTGCGCGGCCCGATCAGATCGGCCGGATTGGCCATCTGGGCGGCAAGGTTGTTCTGATAAGAGCAGCCGAAATCGGCATAATGCTTGTTTTCCGACGTCTGAAGCAGATCTTCGGGCCAGCGCCCGCATCTGTCGGTCTGGGCCTTCACCGAAACATAGGCGACGCGGATCGGCGCGGATGCTTCGGCCGAAGCCGACTGGTAGGTGGTCATGACGATCCGGTTCCGGCTGATGCCGCTGGCAATCGCCAGCCTGGCAAAATCGCGACCGGCCGAAGTCGCGGCGATCTCGTTGGCCGAACCGCTCGGGATCGAGATCGTCAGGGCCGGAGCGGCGCTCTTGTCATACCCGTCCAGGAAGCCCAGAAGCGTCTCGCGCTGAAATCGGGTCATGCCGCGATCGCCGGCACCCACCGGAAGATCGATCTTCTCGTTTTTTTCGGCGATCACGATCGGATGGTTGGTGCGATAGTCGTCCGGAACAGCGCCGACCGTGATGCTGTCCCGCTTGGCGCAGCCCGCCAGCAATGCCGCGACCGCAACCACCAGGACCGGAATGGCCGGGCGGGAGATCCGCGAGCGGACGGATGGCATCGCTGGGGTGATCGTGCTTGCCTTCAACGCTGACTGCGACATGTCGCTTCCCCGTTTACTTGTAGATGAAGCCGACAACGCCGTGATAGCGGCCGTTGGGCTTATCGGTCTGCATGGTGCCGTAGACGCGATTGACGCGGCCAAGGAAGATGCCGGCGCCATCGCTGGCGGCGTTGAAATTGTCATCCGGCTTGGCAAGCGCGTTGCGCGCCACCGGCTTCACCAGGTAGGGCGTGATGATGATGATCAGCTCGGTCTCGTTGCGGACGAAGTCCCTGCTGCGGAACAGCGTGCCGAGCACCGGTATCTTGGTCAGCCCGGGCAAGCCGTTGACGGCTTGCCTGAGATCGTCGCGGACAAGGCCGGCGATCATCATTGAGCCGCCGGAAGGCAGTTCCACTGTCGTGTCGGCCAACCGTTTGCGGAGCGACAAGGCGTTCATACCAGGGCTTGTCACGCCGTTGGAAAAAGACACGGATCCCTCGGTCGTCGGCTCGGAAACCGAGGTCCTGACCTTCAAGCTGATACGGCCGGGAGACAGCACCACCGGCTGGAATTCCAGGCCGATGCCGTATTCGATCGTCTCTACCGTATAGGTCCTCTGGCCGGTCTGGTTATCGTCGGACACGTTCGACGTCACGCCGCTTACCAAATTGTATTCACCGCCGACCTTGAAGGTTGCCTTCTCGCCGGACACGGCGGTCAGCGTGGGCTCGGCCAGCGTTTTCATGACACCGGACTGTTCCATGGCGTTGATGTACGCCTGCAGCGTCGAGGTGCCGATGCTGAGGCCTGAGTTCGACAGCGGCTTACCCAAGCCTGTGAAATTGTCGCTGATCGCGCTCCAGCTGATGCCGTTGCTGCTGCCGTCGCCAATCATGTTGACGCCGAGCTGCTTCATCACCGAGCGACTGACTTCCGCGACCGTCACCTTCAGCGTCACCTGGTCGTCGCCGATGATCTGCAGCAGGTTGACTATCTGGCTGACGCGACGCTCGGAATCCGGATTGTCGATGTCGACACCCGCTTCGGCCGAGCCGCCCGAGGCGGTCTGCGAATATTGTCCCGTGGTCGCCTCACCGCCGGACACGAAGATGGTCGCCAGATCGACCGCGCGCTTGGCATCCAAAGGGGTGTCCACCGTTCCGGTCAGCACGACGTTGTCGTTCAGCAATTCGACCTTGATGGTCGATGACGGGATGAAGCGTCTGATATAGTCTTCCAATCCGGCGACGTCGCGTTCGACCGCCAGATCCAGGCTGACGATCTGTTCGCCATTGGGGCCGAAGACGAAGATGTTGGTGTCGCCCACCGACTTGCCGAACAGATAGATGCGCCTGGCGGTGCGGGTCACCGCATCGGCGACCGCCGGGTTGGCGACAAGGATATCATAGGCATCGCTCGGCAGATCGATGACCACCGATTTGTTGAGACCGAGCTTGACGCGCTGGGTGGCAGTCGAGGCCGACACCTCGGCATTCTTGCCTGCCGCATTCGCCTCGATCAGGCCATGCGCATTCGTTCCAAGGAGAAAAAGGCCGATTGTCGCAGCCAAGGTGGCCGGCAGTCTAGCGTTTAGCCTCATTGCCTTGCCCCCACTTCGGAAACTTCGCCCGACTTGATCAATCGCACCGTTCCGCGCCGCCCATTGCCGGAAACGAGATAGTCGGCCTCGGTCAGATTCTCCTCCTGGGTGTCGCTGATCGACCGCAGCGCCAATGTCAGGCGATCGGCCATTTGCTGGGCGACGGTGATGATCTCCGCCTGCTGGGGTGTCAGTTCCAGCGTAGCGGTTTGGCCGACCCTGGTCCTCTTGCCTTCCTCGTCCTCCTGGATGGTCTGGTCGATCGCCAGGACGCGGATGTTCTTGAGGATGGTTTCGGTCGTAAAGCCGCTGCCGCCGCTCCCGGCATCGGATCTGCGGGTCATGATGACGTCGACGAAATCGTTGGGAAGAATAAAGCCGCCGGCCGAAGTGTCGGCCGATACAGCTGTGGCGACAGCCCGCATGCCGGAGGGCAGGATCGACGACATGAAGCTCTGTCCCTCGCCGATCAGCTTGGAGCGCCGTAGCGGCTCACCGGCATACATCGCCATACGGGCGACGCCGCCTTTCAGCTTCTCCAGCGCTTCGGGTTCCGCGGCGCGGGTGATGAAATTCGCGTTGATGCCGTCGGCCGGCCACGACTGCCATCTGATGTTGTTCTCGAGCGGACTGCCCATCGGAACGTCGCCGGACAGGACAAGCACGTCCTGCAGCGCGATTGCCGGCGCCTGGGGCCCGGAATCGACGATCTGCGGCGGCGGAGTCGCCACCATATTCTTAGCAACGTATCCTGCGCCACCCGCCGCGGCCACCGCCACGCTCAGAATGATCAGTCGGGATGCTGGCATTTTGTCCGAACCTCGCCTTGGCAAACCACCTAGCCAAGCCGGACCTTGCAGCGGCAATCGTCAAAACAAGGTTAATTTAATACTTACGATCGTGATTAATTTAAGGTTTACATAAATTGGAGCGATCCCGCCGGCGTATAGAAAAGGCGGCCACGCCGCCTGCTTTTTGCACCGCAAATTCAAGCGCGGAAGGCTGGTCTGACGAGGGAAGGGGTGGCGGCCGGAATTAGGCGGCCAGCCTTGCGAGTGCCCACGCCATCAACGGCGAATTCGGAAAGGTGAGCAATCCGCCAATGCCAAGCGCGATGCCATAGGGAACGCCGGTCGTCTCATCGGCGAAGTGGCGCAAGAACGGATTGTGGCTTGTAATGGCTGCAAGCGGCGATTTCCGATAGACGAGAATGGCGAGCGTCAGCAGGCCGCCGATGAATGTCGAGACCACGAGATATTGAATGAGATGGACATTGAGTCCCATCCAGATGGCGGTGGCGGCCAGCAATTTGGCGTCGCCGCCTCCCATACCGCCGAGCGCGAACAGACCGAAGGTCACGGCGAGAACCAGGCCGCCGGCGGCGAAATGCCAGCCGTAGGTTGCCCAGTCCATGCCCGTCAACGGCGCGACCAGGGCGAAGACAGCCACAAGCAGCATCGGCACGCGATTGGCGATGGTCATCGACAGCATGTCGGAGATCGCAGCAAAAAGCATGCAGAACGGAAAGACGACGAAGATCAGGGCTTCAAGCATGGGCGCGGCACCTGCGGTCGAACTGTAGCTGGTCCCAGCCTAGGCATGTCCGATTAACGATTGATGAGGCTGAAATTTCAAATCGCGGGGGTACGATTGGAAAAGGGCCGCCAGCGCGGCGGCCCTTTTCCGGAAGAACAACTGAACGTCGTTGTCTATTACGGGGTGGCGGCGGGCGTCGGACCGGCGTTATTGAGGGTAGTGGCAATGTTGGAGAACTTGCTATTGAGGCTATTGCCCAGCGCGCCGGCGCCGACCATGATGGCGAGTGCGATGAGGGCGGCGATCAGACCATATTCGATGGCGGTCGCGCCGGATTCGTCCTTCACAAAACGTGCAATGAGATTAGACATTCGAGAGCTCCTACTCCACGTGTTACAGCAATTCCGTCAACTTCTCTTGGCGGCTGATCGGATGCTGCCAATCTATCGGGAAGCTCTTTCGATCGGCTTAATAAACAGCCTTACCGATTCCTTTCCCGCTTCGAATGCATTGCGTGGTTAACCGTAAACTAAGTGACGCCCAGAAGCCCGACAGGCATGTCTAAGGCCGCGAAAAGCGCAATTTGGCGATTCGAGAAACGTGGTGGCCCGCTCCAGGCGACCACGATGCCGGTCCCTATATCATCATCGATCCCATCCGCTTAACCGTTGGTTCACCAATCTCGTTCATGTTCCGTTGAGCAGTTTGCCGCCGTGGAGCGTTTCGATGACCGGGCCGAGATCGTCATTTCCGATTGCCGCGCTTCTTGCCGCCGCAGCCTTCGTCGCGCCGGCCAAGGCTGGCGCCGGCATCGAGGTCACGATGAACCAGGCGAAGATCGTCAAATTATCGCGCGCCGCCGACACGATCGTCGTCGGCAATCCGGCAATCGCCGACGCATCCGTGCAGGATGCTTCGACGATCGTGCTGACAGGCAAGGGCTTTGGCGTCACCAACCTCGTCGTCCTCGATCAGGAGGGCCAGCCGATCATCGACGAGCAGATCACGGTCGTGCGGCAGGACGCATCGTCGGTGCGCATCTATCGACGTGCCGAAATACAGACCATGTCCTGCACGCCGTATTGCGAGAGCTCGTATAAGAGCGATGCGGAGAAGACCTCCGAAGCCGAGATGAGCGCCGGCCGGTAGGCGACCGGGCTGTCTTGCTCGCCACAATGCCGCTTCGGTTATCCGCCGGTTAAAATCTTCCCGTCGAATTTAAAGATCATCCAAACTGCACTTCAATGGGTTCCCGCTAATAGTTCCTCCGACACCTCTTCAGGATCGGTAGACGGGACATGAGCAAAGCAGGACGAGCAAGCCTTTCCGCGCGGTTCCTTGGCGACCGGCGCGGCAGCACGGCTTTGGAATTCGCGATGCTTGCGGTGCCGTTCGCGCTTCTCGTCTTTGCCATCCTGGAGAGCTGCATTTCGTTTGCCGGGCAGGAGGTGATGGCCAACATCACCGACGATGTCGCGCGCCAACTGCGGACGGGCCAGATAAGAAGGACCGACATGACCGAGGCGGCGCTGAAGGACATGATCTGCAACCGGCTGGAGATCATGGTCGCCAAGGACTGCCCCGGACTGGAGGTGGATCTGCGCGAATATCCGACCTTCGCCGATGCAGCCAAGGCGGGCTTCAAGATACAAGATCGCGAAATCGTGCTGACGGGCACGAACCCCGCGACTTTTACGGTATCCCCAGGATTGGCTGAATCAATAAACATGCTGCGGGTTTTTTACAAATGGCCTGTCATGACCGATTTCATGGCCAAGTCGATGGCCAATCTGAAAGACGGCAACACGCTGCATTTCACATCGGTAACCTGGCAGAACGAGCCATTCGACAACTGAAAACCTACCGTCGCGTGGGTGGGAAGGGACAAGGGTATGGGGCGTGCGGGGGCACATAAGAAAATCGCCGGGATTTGCACGAAAGCAATCCGGTTCTGCCGCGATCGCCGAGGTGTAGCGGCTGTTGAGTTTGCCTTCATCGTGCCTGTGCTGCTGATCATGTACTTCATGACCATGGAAGCCTCGCAAGCCATCGAGACCAGCAAGAAGGTCAGCCGCGTCGGCAGCATGGTGGCGGATCTCGTCACGCAGCGGCAGACCGTCGAGGCGGCCGAACTCGATGCGATGATGCAGATCGGCAACTCCACCCTTCAGCCCTACAATCGATCGAACCCGGAAATCACCATCACCGCGATAGAGGTCACCAACGAAACGACGCCGAAGGTGCTGGTCGTGTGGTCACGCAAGATGGCCGGTGGTGCTTTCAGCGTCGGCGCCGCCAAGAACTCCGTCACCACGGTTCCACCGGCGCTCAAGATCAAGGGCACCTTTCTCATTCGCGTCGAAGGCAATCTCGCATACAAGCCGATCATCACCTGGTCGGCGGACAGTGAGAAGCGGCTTGGATTGACTTCGGCCTTCGACACGATTTCGATGGGCGAAACCTATTATCTCAGGCCCCGCAGGAGCCCGACGATTCCTTGCGGCACCTGCTGACAACCGCGCCCTTCTCCGATCGCCATTGCTATCGGCCGTTGCCCGACACCAGGCGCACGATGGCCACGGCCATCGCGTAATCCTTCGGGCCGGCAACCGCGAAACCGCCGGAATGTTTCGATTCCAGAAGATCGTAGACATCTGGCGATATCGATCTGAGATTGACGAGGAACACGGTGAGCCGACGCTTGGCCTCGGGGTCGAGGTCGCTGCGGACGGCATGGGGTCCATATCGCAGCAGGCCGGACGTCCACACGATTTGAAGCGCTGCTTTCGAAAGCCCCGCGGCTTCCAGCCTGGCCACCGTGCCGCCTGGAACATCCGGCTGGCCATCGGCCGCCGCCGGCACCCAGCCGAACATGGCATCGGCCTCGCCGTCGACCAGCATCGTTTCAGCCGCGACAGCCGAACTGGCGTGCGTCAGAAATGACGCGTTCTCAGCGATCTTGACGCCTTCGGCGGCCAGCCCGGCACGCGGCAAGAGAGAGCCGACGCTGTCCGCAGGCGCCATGGCCACCCGATATGCTTCCATCGCGGCCAGATCGGGAACCTTGCCGTCCCGCGTCAGCAAAACGGAGCGTACGCCGATCGCGCCGTCGGAATCGACAGGCGCCACAAGAGGCTCTACGCAGTCGCAGCGTTCGGATGCGGTGGCGTAGGCGATCGCCGAATAGACCGCATAGTCGACACGGGCATCGGCCTGCGCCTCGATCAGCGCCGCGTAATCGCCGGCAACGACAAACTCCACCTTCATGCCGAGCGCCTTGGTGTAGGCATCCGTCAACAGCGCCAGACCCGGAACGGTGCCGCCGGCGCCGGGCTCGGCGACGATGCCGACACGAAACGTGCCTATGTCATCCCGCCAATCGGCGCGCACCGGGTTTGACCAGGATGCGCCCAATATCACCATGACGGCTGCAGAGGCCTTCAAGGCACGCGCCATGGGAATCCCATCCCTTCTTTGTCGATCCGTGCATATGCAGGCGTTCGCCACATCTCAACCATCGCGCCAAGCCGCCTGGTTCCGAATTGCCAATGGCGGCGCAGATCCCTATGTCTTGGCAGACAGACAATAATAATGAATCCCTGCAAATGGCGCGCGCCTTCCTTTTCGTTCTCGATTCTTTCGGCATCGGCGGCGCGGCCGACGCCGAGCGCTATGGCGACGCCGGTTCCAACACGTTCGGACACATCCTCAAAGCCTGCGCGGAAGGGCGCGCGGATCGTGTGGGACTGCGCAAAGGGCCGCTCTTCGTACCCAACATGCTCTCGCTCGGTTTGGGCCACGCGGCGAAAACCGCGACGGGATTAAGCTTCGGCGACGGCGCCGGGGCCCTGCTCGCCTCCGCCTTCCATGGCGCGGCGCAGGAGATTTCGAGCGGCAAGGACACGCCATCGGGCCATTGGGAAATCGCCGCCCTGCCAGTCCGCTTCGAGTGGGGCTATTTCCCGGACACGGTTCCCGCCTTTCCGGCCGAACTGACCGAAGCGATCATGCGCGAAGGGGGGGTGCCGGGCATTCTCGGCAATTGCCATGCCCCGGGTACCGAGATCATCGAGCGGTTCGGCGAGGAGCATATCCGCACCGGCAAGCCGATCTGCTACACTTCGGTCGACTCCGTCCTGCAGATCGCGGCGCATGAAGTTCACTTCGGCCTGGAACGGCTCTACGAATTCTGCAAGGTGGTGCGCAGGCTGGTCGATCCGCTTAATATCGGACGGGTGATCGCGCGGCCTTTCATTGGGGAGACCACCGCCAGCTTCGAACGGACGCACAATCGCCGGGACTATTCGGTGCCGCCGCCGGAGCCGACCCTGCTGGACCGGCTGACGACGCGCGGCAGCCGGGTCATCGCGGTCGGCAAGATCGGCGATATCTTCGCCCATCGCGGCATTTCGGAGGTCCGCAAGGCCGCCGGCAACATGGCGATGTTCGACAAGGCATTGGGTGCTATGAGCGACGCGAGCGACGGCGATCTCGTCTTCGCCAATTTCGTCGATTTCGACACCGAGTTCGGCCACCGGCGCGACGTTGCCGGCTATGCCGCCGCGCTGGAGGCTTTCGACTGGCGGCTGCCGGAGGCGCTTGCGCAGCTGAGGCAGGGCGATCTACTCATCCTCACTGCCGACCATGGCAACGATCCGACCTGGCGCGGCACCGATCATACGCGCGAACGCATTCCGGTGATCGGCACGGGACCGGGGTTGGGCGGCGATATCGGGCTCCGTGCGACGTTCGCCGACATCGGTGAAACCGTCGCCGAACACCTTGGGCTGGCGCGCGGTCGCCACGGCACTTCCTTCTATGCAACGATAGGCGGCCATGCCTGAGTTGCCCGAGGTCGAAACGGTCCGGCGCGGCCTGCAGCCGATCCTGGAAGGCGCCCGCATCGCCCGCGTCGAGGCACGCCGGCCCGACCTGCGTTTTCCGTTCCCCGAAAGATTCTTGGAGAGGCTGACCGGCAAGACGATCACGGCGCTCGGTCGCCGGGCAAAATACCTGACGATGCACCTGGAAGGCGGTCCGGTGCTGATCTGCCATCTCGGCATGTCGGGGTCGTTCCGCATCGACGCGTCCGATGGCAGCGAAATGGCCGATAACAGCGAAGTGTTGGGCGCGTTTTATCACGAGCGATCGAAAAATGCGGTACACGATCATGTCGTCTTCCATGTCCTCTCCCCCGAAGGCGCCCGTTGCCGCGTGATCTTCAACGACCCGCGCCGTTTCGGCTTCATGCTGTTTTCGGAAGGGGCGCCCGACACGCATCCGATGCTGGCAGGACTGGGCGTCGAGCCGACAGGCAACACGTTGGACGGCGGGCTGCTCGCCTCGCTGTTGAAAGGCCGGAAGTCGCCGCTGAAGGCAGCACTTCTCGACCAGCGGCTGATCGCCGGGCTCGGCAATATCTATGTGTCGGAGGCCCTGTGGCGGGCCGGCTTGTCGCCGTTGCGCGAGGCGGGCACTGTCGCAAAACCTGGAAAGAAGGCCAAGCAGCAGCGCGACGCGTTGGCCGAAGCAATCCGCTCGGTGATCGCCGATGCGATCGCCGCCGGCGGATCGTCGCTGCGCGACTATATGCAGACCGACGGGTCCCTGGGTTATTTCCAGCATTCCTTCGCGGTCTATGATCGCGAGGGCGAACCCTGCTCCAGGCCCGGCTGCGGCGGCCAGATAGAGCGCATCGTGCAGAGCGGGCGTTCCACATTCTATTGCCGGACCTGCCAGTTGTAAGTTAGTTGGCCAGGTATGAGCCAGGTGCCGGGTGCAAGCAGATGACCGAGCGAGGAGATACAGTCATGGCCTACGAAACGATCATCGTGGAGACCCGCGGCAAGGTAGGGCTGATCACGCTGAACCGGCCGAAGGCGCTCAACGCGCTGAACTCGCAGGTCCTGGCGGAAGTGGTCGCGGCCGTGAACGGCTTCTGCGCGGATGCCGGCATCGGCGCGATGGTCATCACCGGCTCCGAAAAAGCCTTCGCGGCTGGCGCGGACATCAAGCAGATGCAGGCGATCTCCTTTGTCGACGCCTATGTCCAGGATTTCTTTGTCGGCTGGGAAGAGTTCACCCGGACGCGCAAGCCTGTCATCGCGGCGGTGGCCGGCTATGCGCTCGGCGGCGGCTGCGAACTGGCGATGATGTGCGATTTCATCATCGCCGCCGACAACGCCAAGTTCGGTCAGCCCGAGATCACGCTCGGCGTCATGCCGGGCATGGGCGGATCGCAGCGCCTGACCCGCTTCGTCGGCAAGTCGAAAGCGATGGACATGTGCCTGACCGGGCGGATGATGGATGCCGCAGAGGCCGAGCGTTCCGGCCTGGTGTCGCGCGTCGTGCCTGCCGGCGAGTTGCTCGAGGAAGCGCTGAAGGCGGCGGCCAGGATAGCCGATTTTTCGCTGCCGTCGGTGATGATGGCGAAAGAGGCCGTCAACCGCGCCTATGAAACGACACTGGCCGAGGGGCTGCGGTTCGAGCGTCGGCTGTTTCACTCGCTTTTTGCGCTCGACGACCAGAAGGAAGGCATGGCGGCCTTTGCCGAGAAGCGGAAGCCGAATTTCACGAACCGGTAGATCGTGATGGCGGCGGCCGGAAGCGAGCGACAGCAGCAGTCAAAAAGAAGCCGAAGCAGCGTTGACGCGCCGGAAAAGCTGAACTATAAGCCGCACCAACCGAGGCGGCCCTGTGGCTGCCCGTTTGTTTTTTGCGCCCTGCGGCATCCCGCAAGCGCCCACCAGATCAGAAGAGAGGCATCATGGCCAATACCTCCTCGGCCAAAAAGGCAACGCGCAAGATCGCCCGCCGTACGGCGATCAACAAGAATCGCCGCTCGCGCGTGCGGACCTATATCCGCCAGGTTGAAGAGGCGCTCGCCTCGGGCGACAAGGCTGCCGCGCAGGCTGCTTTCAAGGTGGCGGAGCCGGAGTTGATGCGCGCCGCGACCAAGGGCGTGATCCATAAGAACACGGCGTCCCGGAAGGTGTCGCGCCTGGCCCAGCGACTCAAGGTGCTATCGGCCTAATATCCCTTCCCCTGAACTGGTCTTCTTCAAACCCGGCCGCTACCGCCGGGTTTTTTCGTTTGCCGGCAAGTACTTAAAAAGAAAGCCCGCGAACGACACTCTGCATGGATTTCAAAGTCCGAAATGCTTTGCCGGCATATACATGCCCGCTAACGTTCGCCGCCACTGAAAGCCCCCATGGCGAAAACATCAACTGTCAAAAATTTCCTTTATTTTTCAACAATTTATAGATGGTCATCCACAACTTGTTCACATCGTGCGTAAGGGATGGGGGACAAGTGGCTGTCAAGAAAAATATTTCAGAAAATTTCGCGCGGTGTGGCCTTTTTCACATTCGCCGGAAAAGGGTTTGAATCACAATGGCTTTGTCAAAATACGCCCGCTCCGAACCAGTCTGGAGTAACCACATTCCTTAAAAATCCGTTAGTCGTGGCCTTGCCCTATCCACAACGATTTCGCTAATGTCGGTCTATCGAGAGGGACGGGCCTTTGGCCCTTAACCCAGCCTGAATCGGCCAGCTCAAATTGGCGGAATTCACGACGTGGATCATATCCGCGGCGGGTTTGGTTTGCCTTTCGATACGGTAGGGGATTGGCGTAACTGTAAATGGCAGGTCAATGACGCACCGGCGTTTTCGCCGGACGGAATTGTATTGCTTTGACATGACCCAAACGGGCTGGCTCCGAGGAGCCGGCGCCGGTTCTCGACAACGAGGTGACATCATCTGCCGGCGGTGGCGATGGTGTCGTAGCGAAGACACGGTCGCCGGAAACATGGATGCAGGAGGCGCATTCCCGGCGGAAAACAGGTACAAAAGGACAAGGAACTCGGTCATGCAGAGCGGCATCGAAAGGGAGCTTACGGGCGACCTCCCATTTCCTGGAACCTTAACCGGAGGGGACGCTATATTGGCTTCCAGCGACGCGGAACAGAAGTTCGACCGGGTCAAAGCCCAGTTGAAGGCGCGTCTGGGAACCGAGGTCTATTCGAGCTGGTTCGGACGCATGAAGGTCGCCGAGGCGTCCCGTGGCATTGTCCGCATCTCGGTACCCACCGCCTTCCTGCGCTCGTGGATCAACGGTCACTATCTCGACCTCATCGCCGAGTTGTGGAAACACGAGGATCCCGAAATACTCAAGGTCGAGATCGTCGTGCGCACCGCTACCCGTCCGGGGCGCAACAGCGTCGAACCCGAAGTGGCCCCGGCGCGCAAGATGACCAGGCAGGCGCAAACGGCGCTGGCTGCGGGCACAGCAGGCCCCGGCAGGGTGGAGCGGGTACCGGCACCTCGCCCGGGAATGCCGGCGGAGACCGAGTTCAGGCATAATGTGCTCGGTTCGCCGCTTGACCCGCGCTACACGTTCGGCTCCTTCATCGAGGGACCGTCGAACCGGGTGGCCTTCGCCGCCGCCAAGGCGGTGGCGGAATCGCAGTCGAGCGCGGTGCGCTTCAACCCGCTCTTTCTTCACGCGACGGTGGGACTGGGCAAGACGCACCTGTTGCAGGCGATCGCGGCAGAGTCGCTGAAGCAGAACCCGAAGTCGCGCGTCGTCTATCTCACGGCCGAATATTTCATGTGGCGGTTCGCCACCGCGATCCGCGACAACAATGCGCTGACGCTGAAGGAACAGCTGCGCGACATCGACCTGCTCATCATCGACGACATGCAGTTCCTGCAAGGCAAGTCGATCCAGCATGAATTCTGCCATCTGATCAACATGCTGCTCGACAGCGCCAAGCAGGTGGTGGTCGCCGCCGACCGGCCGCCGTCGGAACTGGAATCGCTGGAGCCCCGCGTCCGCTCGCGCCTCAACGGCGGTGTCGCGCTCGAAATGTCGGCGCCGGATTTCGCCATGCGCATCGGCATGCTCAAGCTGCGCCTTGCCACCGCCAAGGCCGACGATACATCGCTGGACATCTCGGAGGAGATACTCAACCACGTCGCCCGCACGGTGACCGGCAGCGGGCGTGAACTCGAAGGCGCGTTCAACCAGCTCCTCTTCCGCCAGTCGTTCGAACCGCAGATCACCATTGACCGCATCGACGAGATCCTTGGCCACATCTATCGTTCGGGCGAGCCGAAGCGGGTGCGCATCGAGGACATCCAGCGCATCGTCGCGCGCCATTACAATGTGTCGAAAACAGAACTTCTGTCCAACCGGCGCACGCGCACCATCGTCAAGCCGCGGCAGGTCGCCATGTACCTGTCGAAGGTGATGACGCCGCGCTCCCTGCCGGAGATCGGGCGGCGTTTCGGTGGCCGCGACCATACGACTGTGCTGCATGCCGTGCGCAAGATCGAGGATCTTTCGGGCGTCGACAACACGCTGGCGCAGGAACTCGAATTGCTCAGAAGACTGATCAACGATCAGGCCTGACCGGCCAGAAAAATGAAAGCGCGTCGCGTTTGGATAGCTCATGCGACGCGCTTGAAATCTTCGTTTTCATCCATGTCGCTGTCCCAGAACCGCTGCGCACTTTTGGGCGACAAGCATTGGCTTGCGGGCTTCTCCAGCTTTATCCCCAGAAAGCCCGCGTAACCGACCCGAACCGGTGGCGCGGACTTGCGCTTGCAGGGTTTTTCCTATCAGTTTATGCAGATTCTGAGCCTGTTCAGACCTTTCGCGGGGCGCCGCTTGCCGGAGACCCGCTCATTCATTCAAGCGAGCCTGTTTCGTCATGCGTGTTATCCTGGAACGGTCAAATCTCCTGAAGTCGCTGAACCACGTTCATCGCGTGGTCGAGCGGCGCAACACCATACCGATCCTGTCGAACGTGCTGCTAAGCGCCGAGGGCGCCACTCTCGAGATGAAGGCGACCGACCTCGATCTGGAGGTGACCGAAGCCACGCCGGCCAAGGTCGAGCGCGGCGGGGCGACGACGGTTCCCGCGCATTTGCTCTACGATATCGTGCGCAAGCTCGCCGACGGCGCGGAGGTCATGCTGAAGACCGACGATGACGGCAATGCCATGACGGTGACCTCCGGGCGCTCGAGTTTCCGTCTCCAATGCCTGCCGCAATCCGATTTCCCGGAGCTTTCGGCCGGATCGTTCTCGCATATCTTCCGGCTCGATTCGGTTGCGCTGAAGGGCCTGATCGAGAAGACCCAATTCGCCATCTCCACCGAAGAGACGCGCTACTACCTGAACGGCATCTATCTGCACACGCATGACGCCGACGGCAAGCTGAAGCTGCGCTCGGTTGCGACCGACGGCCATCGGCTGGCGCGCGCCGAGATCGACGCACCGGCAGGGTCCGAAGGCATGCCGGGCATCATCATTCCGCGCAAGACGGTCAGCGAGCTGCAAAAGCTTGTCGACGACCCGGACGTCGCCGTGACCACCGAATTGTCCGACACCAAGATCCGCTTCACCATCGGCAGCGTCGTTTTGACATCGAAGCTGATCGACGGCACCTTCCCGGACTATCAGCGGGTCATCCCCACCGGCAACGACAAGAGGCTGATCATCGACCGCCAGAGTTTCGCCGCCGCCGTCGACCGCGTCTCGACCATTTCCTCCGAACGCGGCCGCGCGGTGAAGCTTTCGATTGGAGATGGCCAGGTCACGCTTGCGGTCAACAATCCGGATTCGGGCAGCGCCACCGAGGAACTGGCCGCGGACTATTCGTCCGACCCGATCGAGATCGGCTTCAACGCCAAATATCTGCTCGACGTCGCCGCCCAGTTGACCGGCACGGAGGCTAGATTCATGCTTGCTGATGCCGGTTCGCCAACGCTGATCCACGACATGACCGACGAAACCACGCTCTATGTGCTGATGCCGATGCGGGTATAAGCCCGAACGAGGCCATCTTGCTGTCATGACCGGAGTTGCGAAGCAGTCTGAGCACGGCCAGCAGACTCATATAAGTAAGCTGTCTCTTACGGATTTCCGCAATTACGCAAAATTGTCGATCGACCTCGCCCCTGGCGCGGTGGTTTTTTCCGGCGACAATGGCGCCGGCAAAACCAATTTGCTGGAAGCGATTTCCCTGCTGACACCGGGGCGCGGCCTGCGCCGCGCACCCTATGCCGACGTGGCGCGTGAAGGCGGCGACGGCGGCTTTGCCCTCCATGCCAGGCTCGATGGGCCGGATGGCCCAGTCGAGATTGGCACCGGGATTACAGGCGGCGACGCCGCCGGCGAGGGCGGCCGGCGGGTGCGGATCAATGGTGCGGCGGCGCGCTCGGCGGAGGACATGCTGGAATGGCTGCGCGTCGTCTGGCTGACGCCGGCGATGGATGCATTGTTCACCGGGCCTGCCGCAGACCGCCGGCGCTTTCTCGACCGGCTGGTTCTGGCGATCGATCCCGGTCACGGCCAGCGCGCGCTCGACTACGAGAAAGCGATGCGCGGCCGCAATCGGCTGCTCGCCGAAGGCTCTCGTGACGGCGGCTGGTTCGATGCGATCGAGACGCAAATGGCCGAAACCGGCGTGGCGATTGCCGCGGCGCGGGCCGAACTGGTACGCCTGCTCGCCGCCATGATCGACAGGCTGCCAAGCGCCAGTCCGTTTCCGCAGGCCGACATCGGCCTGTCGGGCGCCTTGGAAAGCGAGGTCGGTACCGCCGCGGCCGTCGATGTCGAGGAGCGGTTCCGCCGCGCCCTAGCCGAAGGCCGTGATCGCGACCGGGCCGCCGGGCGCACGCTCGACGGCCCGCACCGTTCGGATCTCGTGGTGCGGCACCGGCCCAAGGCGATGCCGGCCGAGCTCTGTTCGACCGGCGAGCAGAAGGCGCTGCTGGTGGGCATGGTCCTGTCGCATGCCCGGCTGACCGGCGAGATGTCGGGCATGACGCCGATCCTGCTGCTCGACGAGATCGCCGCCCATCTCGACAGCGGCCGGCGTGCCGCACTGTTCTCGATCCTGGAAGAGCTGAACTGCCAGACTTTCATGACCGGAACTGATGCGGCGCTATTTTCCAGTCTCAAGGGACGCGCGCAGTTCCTGACCGTCGATCACGGCACGGTTGGGCCAACCATTTGAAACTTTATGCATATCGTTATCCCAAAACCGCTGCGCACCGTCGGGTCAAGCCCGAGGGCAGGCTTTTGGGCAGCCTGCATTGACCCCTGACAAGATTTTTGCGCCGCTGTAAGGTTCGGCCATGACCGCCCTCACCGACGAAGAACTCGAACGCTACGCCCGCCATATCGTGCTGCCCGAAATCGGCGGCGCCGGCCAACAGAAATTAAAGCGTGCTCGGGTCCTTGTCATCGGTGCCGGCGGGCTGGGGGCGCCAGTACTCGAATATCTCGCCGCCGCCGGTGTCGGCACGCTCGGCGTCGTCGATGACGATAGTGTCTCGCTGTCGAACCTGCAAAGACAGGTGATCCACGGCACCGAGACCGTCGGCATGGCGAAAACCGACAGCGCCAAAGCGGCGATCGCCTGCATCAATCCGAATGTCGCCGTGGAGTTGCACAATCTCAGGCTGACGGCTGACAACGCCCCTGCCCTCGTCGCCCGCTACGACATCGTCGTCGACGGCTCCGACAATTTCGAAACACGCTTTGCGGTGGCCGACGCCTGCGCCGCGGAAAAGCGACCGCTGGTGCATGCCGCCGTTGGCCGTTTCGACGGCTCGGTGACGGTGCTGAAACCGTTCGAGGCCGGCACGGACGGCAGGCCGAATCCAAGCTATCGCGATCTTTTTCCGGAACCACCGCCGCCCGGGCTGGTACCGTCCTGCGCTGTGGCCGGCGTGCTCGGCGTGCTGACAGGGGTCGTCGGCACGCTGCAGGCGATGGAGGCTATCAAGCTGATCGCCGGTATCGGCGAGCCGCTGGTCGGCCGGCTGCTGCTTTACGATGCGCTGGCCGCGCGCTTCGATACGATCCGCTACAAGAGAAACTAGATCTTGGTCAGCCTGGTCTCCGTTGCACAATTCCCGGCCGATTTCGACCGTTGGGACGAGGTGCTGGCGCTGATCATGCGCGCCTTCGCCTCGATGGACGGCGTTATCGATCCGCCATCCTCGGCGCATCGGCTCACCGTCGAAAATCTCCATGACAAAGCCCGGCAGGAAACGGGCTTTGCGGCGAAAAAGGACGGCAGGACCGTCGGCTGCGTTTTTGTCCTGGAGCGGACCAACGATTTCTATGTCGGAAAGCTCGCGGTCGATCGGGACTTTCAAGGGCAGGGCATTGGCAGGCAGCTGATGCATGCGGTCGAGGATCTCGCCCGCAGCCGCCGCAAGCCTGCAATCGAGCTCCAGACGCGGGTCGAACTGACCGGAAACCATGCAGCCTTTGCCCGCCTCGGCTTCCGCGAAACGGAACGGACGGCACACGAGGGCTACGACCGTCCGACGTCGATCACCATGCGCAAAGTGCTTGTGTAAGCATGAACTAACCTAAAGTCACGTCCGCAGCGGCAGCACGCGATCCGGCGGGCGGTGGCCATCGAAGAAGGCGCGGATGTTGATGATCACCTTCTCGCCCATGTCGATGCGGCCTTCCAGCGTCGCCGATCCCATATGCGGCAACAGCACGACCTTGCCCTTGGCGGCGAGCTTCAGCAATTTCGAGTTCAGCGCCGGCTCATGCTCGTAGACGTCAAGGCCGGCGCCGGCGATCTTGCCGTCCTGGATCAGCTTGACCAGGGAGTCCTCATCGATGATGTCGCCGCGCGCCGTGTTGACGATGTAAGCGGACGGTTGCAGAAGCGCCAGCCGCCGTGCCGAAAGCAGATGGAAGGTTGCCGGCGTCGACGGACAGTTGACCGAAATGATGTCCATGCGGGCAAGCATCTGGTCGAGGCTTTCCCAGTAGGTCGCTTCCAGCTCGTCCTCGACCGCCGGCAGCACGCGATGGCGGTTGTGATAGTGGATCGACAGGCCAAAAGCCTTGGCCCGCCGGGCGACAGCGGTGCCAATGCGGCCCATGCCGACAATGCCGAGACGTTTGCCCCAGATACGCCGGCCGAGCATCCAGGTTGGCGACCAGCCGGCCCATTTCTTGTCGCCGGTCAGCACATTGGCGCCCTCAGCCAGCCGCCGCGGCACCGCCAGCATCAGCGCCATGGTCATGTCGGCCGTATCTTCGGTCAGCACGTTCGGCGTGTTGGTGACGGTGATTCCCCGCTTTGCCGCCGCCGCCACGTCGATCTTGTCGACGCCGTTGCCGAAATTGGCGATCAGCTTGAGATTGTCGCCGGCCTGGGCGATCAGCGCCGCGTCGATATGATCGGTTATGGTCGGCACCAGAACATCGGCTTCCTTGACCGCCGCAACCAGTTCCGGCTGCGTCATCGGCCTGTCCTCGACATTCAGCCGGGCATCGAACAGCTCGCGCATACGGGTCTCGACCGGGTCGGGCAGCTTGCGCGTGATGACGACGAGGGGCCTTTTTCTGCCTGCCATTGTTTCCTCAAACCCGATCTCGTTGAGACCTCTTTAACCAAGACGGGCGAAACTGGAAGCCGGTCGCGGTGCCAGTTATCCATGTAACAAGAGGTTCCGTCGAAGACAAAGAAAAAGGGGCGCCAAGGCCGATAGGCCGGCGCCGAAAGGAATGAAAGTGTCTGGTTTCGCGTCGCTCCGCCTGATCCTCAGCGCAGCATTTCTCGGCGCTCTCCTCTACTCCCCGCTTGCGGCGGCACAGGGTGCGGCAGCACCTGCCCAGAGCGTCACGCTCGGACCGAGCGGCCTGCCGCTGCCGCGTTTCGTCAGCCTGAAGGCGGCCCGCGTCAACTCCCGCGTCGGACCAGGCGTCAACTATTCCGTCGACTGGATGTACATGAAACCCGGCCTGCCTATGGAAATCATCCAGGAATTCGACACCTGGCGTCGTGTGCGCGATGCCGACGGCTCGGAAGGCTGGATCAACCAGTCGCTGCTTTCAGGTCGCCGCACGGCGATCGTGGCGCCTTGGCAGCGCGGCAAGGATGCCCGAATCAACCTTCTCGACGACCCGCAAAAGGATGCCAGCATCATCGCGCTCATCGAGCCAGGCGCCATGGGCGCGATCAAGTCCTGTGACGGCCAGTGGTGCGAAATGACCTTCGACGGCCACACCGGCTGGCTCGCTCAGTCGCTTGTCTGGGGTGCCTATCCGGGGGAACGGGTCAAAAACTAACCCCTTCTTGCCGGCTCGGGATCATCGGCTAAAGCGCGCGTTCACGCGACTTTCATGCATGTGGTTATCCCAAAACCGCTGCGCACCCTCGGTTCAAGACCGAGGCCATGCGATTGGGCGACATGCATTAGCGGCCGAGACGGTGTCTCGCGGCCTCATGAAGCGCCGGTCAATCGCGGCGTTTGGGGCGCAGCCTCACCACGATATCGACATTGGCGATCTCCATGCCTTCCGGCGGCTCCGGCAGGTTGGAAACCGTGACAGGACCGCCGGCGATGTCGAAGATTCTGTTTTCGCCTTCTATGTAGAAATGATGGTGATCGGAAGTGTTGGTGTCGAAATAGGTCTTCGACCCCTCGACGGCCAGGATACGCAGAAGGCCCGCCTGGGTGAACTGGTGAAGGGCGTTGTAGACGGTGGCAAGCGACACCGGCACGCCGGCGGCGATCGCCTCCTCGTGCAGTTCCTCGGCCGATAGATGGCGGTCGCCCTTGGCGAAAAGCAGATCGGCCAGCGCAATGCGCTGACGCGTCGGCCTCAGGCCAGCTTCGCGAACCCGCTTGTCCACAGCGACATTTTCCTTCCGGCAGCCCAGATTCATCTATTCGTCCAAGCTCACAGTTTCGCCCCAACATATGCCCAGAATGGCAAAAAAAGAATATCGGCCGAAACCAGGCACTCCCCGACATATATTCTGTCGGCCGAATACGATCAATAGCGCGCATTGACCCAGGCAGACGGGCAGGTTAAGCGCAAACGCCGGTTTCCGGCCTGAAATAGATTGTGTTAGGAAACCAACGACAAGGGCGCCCTACCGCCCGGGACGATTACGGGGACGAGATTGATGGCGGTTACGAAATCCAGCTACGACTACGAGGAACTGCTTGCCTGCGCCCGCGGCGAGCTGTTCGGACCTGGAAACGCCCAGCTCCCCTATCCGCCGATGCTGATGTTCGACCGTATCACCGAGATCAGCGAGACGGGCGGGGCCTTCGACAAGGGCTTCATCCGTGCGGAATTCGACATCAAGCCGGACTTGTGGTTTTTCGCCTGCCATTTCATCGGCAATCCGATCATGCCGGGGTGCCTGGGCCTGGACGCCATGTGGCAATTGACGGGATTCTACCTCGGCTGGCTGGGCGAGCCCGGCAAGGGAATGGCGCTGTCGACCGGCGAGGTCAAGTTCAAGGGCATGGTGACCCCGTCGGTCAAGAAGGTGGAGTATGGGGTGGACTTCAAGCGCGTGATGCGCGGACGGCTGGTGCTTGGTATCGCCGATGGCTGGCTGAAGGCGGATGGCGAACCCATATACGCAGCAACGGACCTCAAGGTGGGTCTGTCCAAGCAATCGGCCGCCTGACCGGGCGCCGCCACAGCGCCGCGGGTCCAAAGGAAGCTGTAGAATCTTAATGTGCGCATGATCCTTGTCCGACAGGTTTCGGGCTCATGCGCTGGAAGGAGTTGCGAATGAGACGGGTCGTAGTGACAGGCCTCGGCATCGTGTCGTCGATCGGCAACAATGCCAACGAGGTGCAGGCCTCGCTCCACGACGCCAGATCCGGCATCAGCTTCTCCGATTCCTTCGCCGAACACGGCTTCCGTTGCCAGGTCTGGGGGGCGCCGACGCTCGACCCCTCCGCCATGATCGATCGTCGCGCCATGCGCTTCCTGTCGCAGGGTGCGGCCTGGAACCATGTCGCTATGGACCAGGCGATCGCGGACGCCGGACTTGGCGAGAGCGACATCACCAATGAGCGCACCGGCATCGTCATGGGATCGGGCGGACCATCGACCCGAACCATCGTCGAGGCCGCCGAGACCACCCTCAAGAACGGCAGCCCCAAGCGCATCGGCCCGTTCGCGGTGCCGAAGGCGATGTCGTCGACCGCTTCTGCGACGCTCGCCACCTGGTTCAAGATCCACGGCGTCAACTATTCGATCTCTTCGGCCTGCTCGACCTCGGCGCATTGCATCGGCAATGGCTATGAACTGATCCAGTGGGGCAAGCAGGACATCGTCTTCGCCGGCGGTCATGAGGATCTCGACTGGACGATGTCAGACCTGTTCGACGCGATGGGCGCCATGTCCTCCAAGTTCAACGACAAGGCATCGGCCGCCTCGCGCGCCTACGACGTCGATCGCGACGGCTTCGTCATTGCCGGGGGCGCCGGCGTGCTGGTCCTGGAAGAGCTCGAGCACGCCAAGGCGCGCGGCGCCAAGATCTACGCCGAGATCGTCGGCTATGGCGCGACCTCCGACGGCTACGACATGGTGGCGCCCTCGGGCGAAGGCGCGGTGCGCTGCATGCGACAAGCGTTGGCGACAGTCTCTTCGCCGGTCGACTACATCAACACGCACGGCACCTCGACGCCGGTTGGCGACTCCAAGGAGATGGGTGCGATACGCGAGGTGTTCGGCGAGAAGATGCCTTTCATCACTTCGACGAAATCGCTGACCGGCCATTCGCTGGGTGCGGCCGGCGTGCAGGAATCGATCTACTCGATCCTGATGATGCGAGGCGGCTTCATCGGCGAGAGCGCCCATATCGAGCAGCTCGATCCGGAATTCGAAGGCATGCCGATCGTGCGGGAACGCATCGATGACGCCAGGATCGACACTGTTTTGTCCAATTCGTTCGGTTTCGGTGGCACCAACGCTACGCTGATTTTCCAGCGCTATTCCGCATAAGGATTGCCGACCATGGACGGATTGATGAAGGGCAAGCGCGGGCTTGTCATGGGTGTCGCCAACGACCATTCGATCGCCTGGGGCATCGCCCGGAAACTGTCCGAACATGGGGCGGAACTCGCCTTCACCTATCAGGGCGAAGCCTTCGGGCGCCGGGTCAAGCCGCTCGCCGACAAGCTCGGCGCTTCGCTGGTCGTCCCTTGCGACGTCGAGGACAGCGCATCGGTCGCCGCCACCTTCGAGACCTTGGGCGAGGCCTGGGGCGGGTTGGACTTCGTCGTCCATGCCATCGGCTTTTCCGACAAGAACGAGCTCAAGGGCCTCTACGCCGACACCAGCCGCGACAATTTCGTCCGCACCATGGTCATCTCCTGCTATTCCTTCACCGAGATCGCCCGCCATGCCGCCACGCTGATGAAGGACAGAGGTTCGATGATCACGCTGACCTATGCGGGTTCCGTCCGCGTCATGCCGAACTACAATGTCATGGGCGTCGCCAAGGCCGGGCTGGAAGCCAGCGTCCGCTATCTCGCCAACGACTACGGCCCACGCGGCATCAGGGTGAACGGCATATCGGCGGGACCGGTGCGGACATTGGCCGGCGCCGGGATTTCCGACGCACGCCACATGTTTTCCTACCAGCAGCGCAACTCGCCGCTGCGCCGCACAGTGACCATCGACGAAGTCGGTGGTTCCGCACTCTACCTCCTGTCCGACCTGTCGTCGGGCGTCACCGGCGAAATCCACTATGTCGATTCCGGCTACCATATCGTTTCGATGCCGACGCTCGAGGAGTTGAAGCAGACCGACACCAGCCGGGACTAATTCGGCCGGTAGGATAAATCGGCGGAAAGTCGCGTGATTTGGGATGCTAACGTCGGCAGTCTTGCCGGCATGCAGACCGGCATAGGATTCGCGAACGACGCCTAGCCAATCCGCACCGGCTCAGCGGCGTGCCGCGAGAACCTTGAACATGCCGTCGCGAGCGATCTCGGCGTGGCTGGAGAAGGCGGCCGCCAGCACAGACTCGTAGGGAAGCTGGCGATTCGCCACCATGAACAGGCGCCCGCCCGGTTTCAGCGCCTTCGCCGCTGCGCGGATCATGCCAGCGCCAATCTCCGGTTCGGCGGCCCGGCTGCGGTGAAAGGGCGGGTTCATGACGATTGCGTCATAGCGGCGCTCGACCGGTTCGCTCAAAAGATCGATCCAGAAGAAATCGGGCTCCGCCACTGTGTTGCCGATGTTGCCTTTCGCCGCCTCCAGCGCATCGAAATCGGCCTCGTAGAGATCGAGCGCCGATATGCCGGGCGAGCTTGCGGCGGCCTCGGCCGCCACATAACCCCAGCCGGCGCAGAAATCGGCAACGCTGCCACGCAGGTCGTTAGGCAGATTGTCCACCAGCAATTTCGAACCCGCATCGATCTTGTCGAAAGAGAACATGCCTGGCGCGGTGCGGAAACGGCCCTCCACCAGAATCCCCGGGTTGGCTGCGCGAAGCGCTGCCGCCGCCGCAGCATTGGCTGGCCGACGGAACCAGAAGGCGATGCCGTGATGTTTCGGCAAATGGCCGTCGAGTGGCACAAGCTCATCGATGCGTTTGCGCAGGCTGGCAATGCCATCATCCTTGGCGCCGGCGACGACGATCAGTCCGCCTGGTGTCGTACGCTCCATCGCCTCTGTGATGCGCAATTCGTTTTGTCCGCGATGACGGCCGGCAAGCACCAACGCCGCATCGAAACCTTCGTCCTCCAGCCGCGGCGTGACCGTGAAGCCCGCCCCCTGCAGCGCGCGAAAATGCGGCCGGAAGCCTTGCACCAGATGCAGTTCCGCATCGAAGCCTTCGGGCCGGCGAAAACCGGGTTCGGCGCCCAGAAAGAGGACACGCTCGCCCTTACGCGGCAAGGAAACAGCCTCTGCCTCGAAAGGATGGAACAGTGTCTTCAGTGGCTCGGCGGACATTCTTTAGTCTCGAAATGCGGCTGGCTTGTCTTGAAAATGAAAACGGGCGCGACCTTCCGGCGCGCCCGCTTCGATGGTGCGATCAGGCCGCTCAGGCGGCGTCTTCTTCGCCTTCGGCCTTCTTTTCGCGGGCGATTTCCTTGCCCGTGGCCTGGTCGACGACCTTCATCGACAGGCGAACCTTGCCGCGCTCGTCGAAGCCCATCAGCTTGACCCAGACCTTGTCGCCTTCCTTGACGACGTCGGAGGTCTTGGCGACGCGATCGTTGGCGAGCTGCGAGATGTGGACGAGGCCATCACGCGGACCGAAGAAATTGACGAAAGCCCCGAAGTCGGCGGTCTTGACGACCGTTCCCTCGTAGATCTCGCCGACTTCCGGCTCGGCGACGATGGTGTGGATCCACTTCTTCGCCGCCTCGATCTCCTTGGCGTTGGACGAAGCGATCTTGACCGTGCCGTCGTCCTCGATGTTGATCTTGGCGCCGGTCTTTTCGACGATCTCGCGGATGACCTTGCCGCCCGAGCCGATCACGTCGCGGATCTTGTCGGTCGGGATGTGCATGACCTCGATGCGCGGCGCGAATTCGCCGAGTTCGGCACGCGCGCCGGAGAGCGCATGACCCATTTCGCCGAGGATGTGCTGGCGACCATCCTTGGCCTGGTCCAGCGCGATCTTCATGATCTCCTCGGTGATGCCCTCGATCTTGATGTCCATCTGCAACGAGGTGATGCCGTTGGCGGTGCCGGCAACCTTGAAGTCCATATCGCCGAGGTGATCCTCGTCGCCGAGGATGTCGGAGAGCACAGCGAAGCGCTCGCCTTCCTTGATGAGACCCATGGCGATGCCGGCGACGGGCTTCGCCAGCGGCACGCCGGCATCCATCAGCGCCAGCGAGGTGCCGCAGACGGTCGCCATCGACGACGAGCCGTTGGACTCGGTGATCTCCGAGACGACGCGCAGCGTGTAGGGGAACTGGTCTGATGTCGGCAGCATCGGGCGGATCGCGCGCCAGGCCAGCTTGCCATGGCCGATTTCGCGGCGGCCGGGCGACCCCATACGGCCGGTTTCACCGACCGAATAGGGAGGGAAATTGTAGTGAAGGAGGAACTTTTCCTTGTACATGCCGGTCAGCGAATCGACATACTGCTCGTCCTCGCCGGTGCCGAGCGTGGCGACGACCAGCGCCTGGGTCTCGCCGCGGGTGAACAGCGCCGAGCCATGGGTGCGCGGCAGGACGCCGACTTCGGAGACGATCTTGCGAACCGTCTTCAGGTCGCGGCCGTCGATGCGCGATCCGGTATCGAGGATGTTCCAGCGCACGATCTTGGCCTGGAGCTCCTTGAACACGGTGCCGACCTGCTCGGACGTGTACTTTGCTTCCTCGCCTTCGGCCGGCGCGAACGCAGCCTTGACCTTCGCCTTGACGGCGTCGACGGCGGCATAGCGCTTCTGCTTGTCGGTGATCTTGTAGGCATCGCGAAGTTCGCCTTCGACGATCTTCAGCATCTCGGCTTCAAGCGCCGAATAGTCGGGCGCGGTGAAATCGCGAGGATCCTTGGCGGCGACCTCGGCCAACTTGATGATCGCGTCGATCACCGGCTGGAAGCCGCGATGGCCGAACATGACGGCGCCGAGCATCAGATCCTCGCCGAGTTCCTTGGCTTCGGACTCGACCATCAGCACGGCGTCGGCGGTGCCGGCGACGACCAGGTCAAGTTTGGACTCCTGCATCTCGTCGACATGCGGATTGAGCACATATTCGCCATTGATGTAACCGACGCGCGCGCCGCCGATCGGGCCCATGAAGGGGACGCCGGACAGCGTCAACGCTGCCGAGGTGGCGACGATCGACAGGATGTCCGGATCGTTTTCGAGATCATGCTGGACGACGGTGACGACGATCTGCGTATCGTTCTTGTAGCCGTCGGCAAAGAGCGGCCGGATCGGACGGTCGATGAGGCGGGAGACCAGCGTTTCCTTTTCGCTCGGGCGGCCTTCGCGCTTGAAATAGCCGCCCGGGATCTTGCCGGCGGCATAGGTCTTTTCCTGGTAGTTGACGGTCAGCGGGAAGAAATCGAGGCCGGGCTTCGGTTCCTTCATCGAAACGACGGTGGCGAGAACCTTGGTTTCGCCGTAGGTGGCGAGCACCGCGCCGTCAGCCTGACGCGCGATCTTGCCGGTTTCGAGGATGAGCGGACGGCCGCCCCATTCGATTTCGACTTTGTGGTGATTGAACATGTCTTGTCCTTCATATGCGGAAAGGGCCGCGCCGTTTCACCGTGCGCGAATGCCCCTTCCCCTGGCTTCGTTTCTCGGGCAGCCACGGGCAAGACAACGGGAAGCTCGGCTAAATCCGGCGCGGTTGGCCGGGCGAGCGTCCTGCAATCCTGCCCCATGACCGTCCATGGGCGGTTTCGAATGGCCCTGTGCACTCTCGAAACCGGTCTGGCCAATCGACCCGACTGGCCTTGCGCATGATCCCGAAAACAGCGGTCCTCGGAAGGCATCATGCGCAAATTCAAACTTTCAAGGCGTCACTTTGCGTGTCCAGTTCGACACACGGCGCCCTGCTTCCTTCATTGGAACGCGGATAGGTCCGATGCTCCAATGCGCGACCGGCGGGCCCTCGAAAGAACCCGCCGGTCAATTCGTCAACGGCGCAGACCGAGCTTCTCGATCAGCGTCTGATAGCGCGCGTCATCCTTGCGCTTGAGATAATCAAGCAGGCTGCGGCGCTGGGAGACGAGAGCGAGCAGACCACGGCGGGAATGGTTATCCTTCTTGTGGTCCTTGAAATGGTCGGTCAGGTTCTTGATGCGCTCGGAAAGGATGGCCACCTGGACTTCCGGAGACCCGGTATCGCCCTTGGCGGTTGCGAATTCACCCATCAATTCCTTCTTGCGCTCGGCAGTAATCGACATCGTGTTTTTCCTTATCTGTTTGAGGAAACGGGACGCCCTCGGCCGGGATGTCGTCCAGCAGGGGCCGGTACAAGCAACGCGTCATTGCACGATGCTGCGGCGCATATAGTGCAATTCCGGCAAAAACACCAGCCCAATTCACAAGCCGGCTTTCTCACGGCTTTCGCCAAAGAAATGGAGATTTTCAGCTTACGCTAAAGCCACTTCTTCCATTTGAAGAAGGCAACCAGGCTTATCGCGACAACAGCCATGAACAAGAGCGCTGCCGGGTAGCCGTAGTAGGCTTTCAGCTCTGGCATGTTCCACGGCGAGCTCTCTGGATCGAAATTCATACCCCAGACGCCGACGATGAACGTGAGCGGGATGAAAATCGCCGAAACGATCGTCAGGACGCTGATGACGTCGCTGGTGCGCGCCTGGCTCAGCGACAGATGCATCTCGATCAGACCGGTCAGCATGTCGCGCTGAGTTTCGACCAGTTCTATCAGCCGAAGCGAATGATCGAGCGTGTCGTTCAGGAAGATCTTGGTCTCGGCCTTCACATAAGGCACGTCGCTGCGGATCAGCGTCGCCAGCGCATCGCGCATCGGCCAAAGCACCCCCTTCAGCACGTTGGCGTCGCGCCGCAACTCGTGAAGCCGCCGCATCTGGTGCTTGTCCGCCGCGCGCAGCATCTGATCTTCGATACTGTCGACCAATTCGCCGGCAGTCTCGACCGGCGGGAAATAGCTGTCGACGATGGCGTCGATCAGCGCATAGGCGAGATAGTCTGCGCCGCGTGTGCGCAACCGGTTGGGCATCGAGCTTTCGATGCGCTTGCGCACGGGATTGAACGGATCGCCTTCGTGCTCCTGGAAGGTGACGACTAAGTTCCTGCCGAAGAAGACCGCGATCTGCTCGTAACGATGCGCGGTGACGTCGTCGATCATCCTGACGACGACGAAGGCATGGTCCTCGAAGAAATCCACTTTCGGCCGCTGGCCGGTGTTGACGACGTCTTCCAGCGCCAGCGGATGCAGGCTGAAAATTCGGCCGATCTCCTCGATCAGCGGGATGTTGGCGAGACCGGTACAGTCGAGCCAGATGACCGGCCATGTGTCGCAATTGGCGTTGACGTCATTGATGCTGGCGTTGTCGATCGTCTTGGACCTGTCGGGCGAGATCAGCGTCAGCCGCAGTTCGGTCCGGCGCGCCTCCGGATCGGCGATCAGCGTGCCAGGTGATGCGCCGATTGGCGGCCGCCGTGTTGTCGCCGGCGCCCGCCTCTTGATCGTCTCGGCCTTTGCCATGTGCCCCTCGGATGTCACGTCTGATCGAGATTAGACGACGGGACTCATGCGGCAAAGACCCGCTTCGGCTTGAACATGCCTTGCTCGATGGCGCCGATGGCGACCAGCTTGCCGCGCGCCGTGGCGCAGGCTTCCTCGGCTTCCACCGGCGCGTCGCGGCCACGGATGATGACCGGATTGCCGAGACGGATTTTTGTTGCGGCATCGTCGCTGATCGCGATCTGCGGCAGGCAGTCGAGTGCTGCTGATGTATCGACCAGAAGCGCATCGATGGCGTCGAAGTCGATTGGCGCATCCCCCGTGTCCGCCGAATTCGAACTCTCGCCCTGTTCGCCGAAACGGGCGGCTTCCAGCTCGGCGATGGTGACGAAGTCTTCCTGCGTGAACGGCTCGACCTCGATCCGGCGCAGTTCGGCGATGTGGCCGAAACAGGCGAGGTCGCGGCCCATGTCACGAGCCAGCGAGCGCACATAGGTGCCCTTGCCGCATTCGACCTCGAAAATGGTGCGATCCGCATTGTGCTCGATCAGGTCGAGACGGCCGATCTCGACTTCCCGCGCCGGGATGTCGACCGTTGCGCCGTCGCGGGCAAGATCGTAGGCGCGCTCGCCTGATATCTTGATGGCCGAAAATTGCGGCGGCGTCTGCATGATGACGCCGGTGTATTTCGGCATCAGCAAAAGCACTTCGGCTTCCGCTGGACGCTGGTCGGAACTTTTCGTCACCGGCCCTTCGAGATCATCGGTCGAACGCTCCTCACCCCAGGCGACCGTGAAGCGGTAGACCTTGGCGCCGTCCTGGACATAGGGCACGGTCTTGGTCGCCTCGCCGAGCGCGATCGGCAGCATGCCCGAAGCGAGCGGGTCGAGCGTGCCGGCGTGGCCGGCCTTTTCCGCCTGGAACAGCCACTTGATCTTGGAGACGGCTTCGGTCGAACCCATGCCGACGGGCTTGTCCAACACCAGCCAGCCAGAGATCGGCCGGCCCTTCTTCTTGCCGCGACGCGCCACTATTTTTCGTCCTTGTCGTTGTCTTTATTCTGGTCGTCAATCTGAGCATCCGGGCCGAGATCACGCGCCACTTCGGGCGAGTGCAGCAATTCGTTGATCTTCTGGAAATTGTCGTAGCTGGTGTCGAGCCGGAAACGGAACTCCGGCATGTACTTCATCTGCCGGAGCGCGCCGGAGACGCGGCCGCGCACGAATTTCGCGTGCTTGTTGAGCGCTTCGACCACCGCGTCGGTGTCCTTGACGCCGAGCGGCGAAACGAAGGCGGTGGCGATCTTCAGATCGGGCGACATGCGCACTTCCGAGACCGAAACCACCGCATTCTCGATCAACGGATCGATGATCTCGCCGCGCTGCAAGGTTTCCGACAGCGCATGGCGCACCTGTTCGCCGACGCGCAGCATGCGCTGGGATGGGCCTGATGTGGATGAACGGGGCATTTTCCTGATCCTGAAATCATGAGGCACGGGATGGGACCGTACGTCATGTCTCATATGGTTTAGAGCCTGATACACCCGAGAAAATCGGAATGGATCAGGCTCTATCTTTGTTTGGACGACAGAATACTCGAACTCAGAGCGTCCTGGTCACCATCTCGACGCGGAAGCACTCGATGACGTCGCCGACGCGCATGTCCTCATAGTTCTGGAAGGCCATGCCACATTCCTGGCCGCCCGGGACTTCCGCAACTTCGTCCTTGAAGCGCTTCAGGGTCTTCAGCGTACCTTCGTGAATGACGACGTTGTCGCGGATCAGGCGAACGCCCGCACCGCGCTCGACCTTGCCTTCGGTGACACGGCAGCCGGCGATCTTGCCGACCTTGGTGATGTCGAAGATCTCGAGGATCTCCGCATTGCCGATGAAGGTCTCGCGACGCTCCGGCGAAAGCAGGCCGGAGAGCGCCGCCTTCACGTCATCCACGAGATTGTAGATGATGGAGTAGTAGCGGATCTCGATGCCCGCCGCGGCGGCAGCCGCGCGCGCCTGCACATTGGCGCGTACGTTGAAGCCGATGATCGCGGCACCCGATGTTTCGGCCAGCGACACATCGCTTTCGGTGATGCCGCCAGCACCCGCATGGACGATGCGCGCACGCACCTCGTCGGTGCCGAGCTTGTCCAGCGCCGCACTGATCGCCTCGATCGAGCCCTGCACGTCGCCCTTGATGACCAGCGGGAATTCCTTCAGCCCGCTCGTCTGCAGTTGCGACATCATCTGTTCGAGCGAGCCACGCTGGCCGGCATGCTTGGCCACCGCCTTCTCGCGCGCCAGGCGCTGGCGGTATTCGGTGATCTCTCGGGCGCGGGCCTCGTTGTTGACCACGGCGAAGCGGTCGCCGGCCTGCGGGGTTCCCTGCAGGCCGAGCACTTCCACCGGCATCGCCGGCGGCGCTTCCTTGATCTGCCCGCCGCGGTCGTTGACCAGCGCGCGCACCCGACCCCATTCGTTGCCGGCAACAAGGATGTCGCCGGGCATCAGCGTGCCGGTCTGCACCAGCACCGTGGCGACGGGACCGCGACCCTTGTCGAGCTGGGCCTCGATGACGACGCCCTCGGCGGTGCGGTCGGGGTTTGCTTTCAGGTCGAGGATTTCGGCCTGCAGCAGGATCGCTTCGAGCAGCTTGTCGAGATTGGTGCCCTTGGTCGCCGACACTTCGACGTCCAGCACCTCGCCGCCCATCGATTCGACGAAGACTTCGTGGCGCAACAGTTCCGAGCGCACCTTCTGCGGGTCGGCGTCATGCTTGTCGATCTTGTTGATCGCCACGATGATCGGAACGCCGGCCGCCTTGGCATGGCTGATCGATTCGATCGTCTGCGGCATCACGCTGTCGTCGGCCGCAACCACGAGGATGGCGATGTCCGTCGCCTGGGCGCCACGGGCGCGCATCGCAGTGAAGGCGGCGTGGCCGGGCGTGTCGATGAAGGTGATCTTGTGACCATTCTTCTCGACCTGATAGGCGCCGATATGCTGGGTGATGCCGCCGGCCTCGCCGGACACGACATTGGCGCTGCGGATTGCATCGAGCAGCGACGTCTTGCCGTGGTCGACATGGCCCATGATCGTCACCACCGGCGGACGCGGCTCGAGATCTTCGGGACGATCAGCGATGTTGAACAGGCCTTCCTCGATGTCGGACTCGGCAACGCGGCGAACCGTGTGGCCGAATTCGGTGGCGACCAGTTCGGCGGTGTCGGCGTCGATGACGTCGCCCGGCTTCAGGATCTGGCCCTGCTTCATGAAGAACTTGACCACATCGACAGCGCGCTCGGACATGCGCTGCGCCAGTTCCTGGATGGTGATGGTTTCGGGCAGAATCACTTCGCGCATGACTTTCTCGCGCGGTTCGTTATGCAGCGCGCGCTTGAATTTCTCCTGGCGCCGACGCATCGACGACAGCGAACGAGCCCGCGCATCCTCATCGGAAAGTGCCGCATTTAGCGTCAGCTTGCCGCGGCGGCGATCTTCCTCGCCCTTGGTCGGCTTGGCCGGACGCGCCACTTCAGGCGTGACCGGACGGCGCACCGGGGCACCGGCGCCGGCCCGCTTCGGCTTGATGTCCTCGTCGTCGACTGTCGCCAGTTCTGCGGCCAGCGGCGCGCGGCGGCGCGCTTCTTCCTCGGCACGCCGGCGGGACTCGGCCTCGGCCTGCAACCTGGCTTCTTCCTCGGCCTGGCGGCGCGCGGATTCCTCGCGCTCACGACGGCGGCGCTCTTCCTCCTCGGCGCGGCGCTTGGCCTCCTCGATGGCGCGCTGGCGATCCTCGACATCGCGCACCTTCGAACCCTCCAGAGCCCGGCGGCGCGCCTCCATCTCGTTACGCGACAATTCGTTCAGCACCATGCCGCCGCGTTCGACGGGCGGAGGCGGCGGCGCCTTAGGCGCCTCCTGCACAGCGGGCGCTGCTGCGACCGGCGGCTTCGGCGTGAAGACGGACGCAGGGGCAGCGGCCGGCTCCGGCTTGTCACCGGGCAGCGAGAACTTGCGCTTCTTGGTCTCGACCACGACCGCTTTGGTGCGGCCATGCGAGAAGCTCTGGCGCACGGTGCCCTGTTCCATACCGGGGCGCTTCAGCGTCAAGGTCTTCTTCGGCGTAACACTCAACGTCTTGTCATCGCCCGATTTCGTATCGCTCATTCCATATCCTCTGCGGCATCATCTTCGTCAGCAACGGCCGCAAGCATTGCCAGATCGTCCGGGGAACCGCCCCGATACCGGTCGAGCGCAACCATGCGCTTCTGGACCGCCCTGCCCGCGTCTCCCGCGAGAACGGCAGCATGTATCACATTTGTGCCCCCCAATGCCAAGCTCAACTCGGCCTCGGAGAAAAGTTTGTAGGCAAGGATGGCGGGACCGCCGAGGTGGACGGTTGCCCGCCGCGCCTGGCTGATCTTGCGCACGCCGTCATCGGACGCCTCGGCTGCATGGAGCACGAAAAGCGCCAGCCCGCCACGCACCGCGCTCTCGACCTTGGTGGCGCCGAGCGCGATCGCGCCTGCCTTGCGGGCAAGACCGAGCATCCCCAGAGCGGATCTGGAAAGCAACCCGTCGACCATGCCGCCGAGATCGGTCGGCACAGCCACCTGCGCCTTGAACGCGCGAGCGAACAGGTTCTTCGCTGCCGCCTTGTCGATATGTAGGCGGTCGGCGGTCACCCAGCAACCGCGACCGGGCAGGTTTTTCTTGATATCCGGAACGACGGCCGAATCCGGGCCGACGACGAAACGGATCAGTTCATCCGGTTCGGCCTGTCTGCGCGTGACGATGCAAGTGCGATCGTTCATCTCGTCCAAGGGCGGGTTGTGTGCGATGCGGTTTCACCTCACGCACCAACGGCTTCGTCAGCCGGCACGTCTTCGGCTGCAAGCTCGTCTTCGGTGATCCAGCCGGCCCTGAGGCGGGCGGCCAGCACCATCTGCTCGGCATCGGCACGCGACACGCCGTGATTGGCGAGCACACCGGGGAACACTTTCGTCTCGCCGTCCTTGCGTTCCTTCCATCCGGTCAGATCGTCGGCTGCATAGCCGGCGAAATCCTCGATCGTCTTCACGCCGTCTTCCCCGAGCGTCACCATCATGGCAGTGGTCACGCCGGGAATCTCGCGCAACTCGTCCTCGACGCCCAACGCCTTGCGCTTGTCGTCGTGCTCGGCTTCGATCTTCTCCAGATACTCGCGGGCGCGGGCCTGGATTTCCGAGGCGGTGTCCTCGTCGAAGCCGTCGATCGACGCGATTTCGTCGGCATCGACATAGGCGACTTCCTCGACGCTGGTAAAGCCTTCGGAGGCGAGCACCTGGCCGACCATCTCGTCGACGTTGAGCGCGTCCATGAACAGTGCCGAGCGCTCGACGAACTCCTTCTGGCGGCGTTCGCTCTCTTCCTGCTCGGTCAGGATGTCGATATCCCAGCCGGTGAGCTGCGAGGCGAGCCGGACGTTCTGGCCGCGACGGCCGATGGCCAGCGACAGCTGGTCGTCCGGCACCACGACCTCGATGCGTTCGGCGTCCTCGTCGAGCACGACCTTGGCGACTTCGGCCGGCTGCAGCGCGTTGACGATGAAGGAAGCGGCAGAAGGCGACCACGGAATGATGTCGATCTTCTCGCCCTGCAATTCGCCGACCACCGCCTGAACGCGGCTGCCCCGCATGCCGACGCAGGCGCCGACCGGATCGATGGAACTGTCACGCGAGATGACGGCAATCTTGGCGCGCGAACCCGGATCGCGGGCGACCGACTTGATCTCGATGATGCCGTCATAGATTTCCGGCACTTCCATGGTGAACAGTTTCGCCATGAACTGCGGATGGGTGCGCGACAGGAAGATCTGCGGACCGCGCTGCTCGCGGCGCACGTCATAAACATAGGCGCGAACGCGATCGCCATATTTGTAGTTCTCGCGCGGGATCAGTTCGTCGCGGCGGATGATTGCCTCGCCACGGCCGAGATCGACGATGACGTTGCCGTATTCGACTCGCTTGACGGTGCCGTTGACGATCTCGCCGATGCGGTCCTTGTATTCGTCATACTGGCGGTCACGCTCGGCTTCGCGCACCTTCTGCACGATGACCTGCTTGGCCGACTGGGCGGCGATGCGGCCGAAATCCATCGGCGGCAGCTGTTCGGCAATGAAGTCGCCGAGCTGGGCGTCGGGATTGCGCTCACGCGCCGAGGAGATGGCGATCTGCGTCGCATAGTCGTCGACGTTCTCGACCACTTCCATCAGCCGCTGCAGCTTCATCTCGCCGGTATTCGGATTGATGTCGGCACGGATGTTGGTTTCCTGGCCGTAGCGCGAGCGCGCCGCCTTCTGGATCGCATCGGCCATGGCGGCAATGACGATCGACTTGTCGATCGACTTTTCACGCGCGACCGCGTCGGCGATCTGCAGCAGTTCAAGCCTGTTGGCGCTTACAACCATCTTTTTTCTCCCGAGCTTGTTGCCGAGCCTTCGCGCCCGGCAGCCCAATCACATTTCCTGTTCGGTTTCGTCTTCCGCGCCCGCCGCCTGCATGCCCTTTGGCGCATCTTCGGGTTCGCCGCGGCGTTTCCTGGCTTCCTTGCGCGCCCTGTTGTCCTTCGACAGTGCATCGCGGATGAGATCGTCGGTCAGGATCAGCCGTGCTTCCGCGATCGCATCGTAAGGCACGCGCACCGCCGGCTCTTCACCATAGGCCGCCTTGTCGCGCTCGATCAGCACGCCGTCCGCATCGCTCTCGCCGATCTTGCCCTTGAAGCGCTTGCGGTCGGCGACAAGGACAGACGTTTCCATCTTCACCAGATGGCCCGTCCAGGTCGCGAAATCCGACTTGCGGACCAGCGGCCGGTCGATACCGGGCGACGACACTTCGAGATGATACGCCTTTTCGATCGGATCATCTACATCGAGCGCCGGCGATACCGCCCGGCTGACCTCTTCGCAATCCTCGACGGTCATGGTGCCGTCTTCGCGCTCGGCCATGATCTGCAGCGTCAGCCCGTTCTGGCCCGACAGATGCACCCTGACAAGGCGGAAGCCGATGGCGCGAAGGACCGGCTGCACGATCAGCGCGATGCGCGCATCGATGCCGCTTTCGCGGATGATGCGGTCGTCGCTATCGCTTGCCGTCGTTGCCATTCGATCTCTGTCGCTCGTTCGTGGGCGGTCGGCAGGTAATAAAAAAGAGCGGGACCGGGTGGACCCACTCTTCGCCATACCGACCAAGAATTTGAGGCTGATATAGACGATCGCGGCCGTTGTTTCAAGTCCGCATGCAGAGCCTGTCGTAAGCAGATGAGTTGTCCGGGTTATGTAGCACACGAGTTGTCCGGTTTTCTGTCTGTGTGTGAGGCGGCGGCAGTGTTGCACAGGGTGCATGGCGGCCATGCGGCAACGTGCCTGTGATATCAGCGAGTACGCACCTATCTATGTTGCGCTGCACAAATTCAACACGCGTTGCAGCAGGCGAAAGGGCATAATCATGACCAACCGCAAGGTTTTCTCGGCCATCGGCGATTTCTTCACCGTGTTCGGCAGCGCCGTCGCCGCTTCGCGGGCCGTCGAAGCCGGCCGCAGACCGCGCGCGCACGATCTGCGCAATCTCGGCATGGATCCGGCTGCCTTCGAAAAGATCGGCCGCTACTAGGGCTGACGAAAGACGAGGGGTAATCTCTGGTCCTCGTCCATGGCAGAGCGCGCGATAAGCGTTGTCGAACATGCCTATCTTCGGACGAAGGTAAGATAGGCCGGCCGCCGGCCTTCGCGAACGGCCTTCGCCTCATAACGCGTACCCGGCCAACCCTCATAGGGCCGATGCCAGTCGGCCGCATCTTCAGCCTGCCACGCAAACCCATCGTGCGCTCGGCAGTGCAGCAGCGTCCAGTTCACATAGCTGTCGATATCGGACGCAAAGCGGAATTTTCCGCCTGACTTCAGGACACGCCCTAAACGGTCGAGATTGACCGGGCTGACGAAGCGGCGCTTCCAGTGCTTCTTCTTCGGCCAGGGATCGGGATAGAGAAGGTCGATGCCATCGAGCGAGGCTTGCGGAAGCCAGTCGAGCAGGCGGGTGGCGTCGTCGTCATAGACCCGAAGATTGGCAAGCGGCCGTTTCCTGACCGCCATCATCAGCTTGGCCATGCCGTTGACGAAAGGCTCGACGCCGACAAAACCGGTTTCAGGAGCCGCCGTCGCCCGATGCAGCAGGTGCTCGCCGCCGCCGAAACCAATTTCGAGATGTATGGCGCAGACATCCGCTTCGAACAGGCTGCGCATTTGGGCCGGCGGCTCAGCCGTCAGATCGAGGCGGTAGGTGCCGAAGCCGCTTTCCAGCGCCGCCGCCTGCTGCGGACGGATGGCCTTGCCGCGCCGGCGACCGAAAAATGCCTCGGTCGCGCGGCTTGGCCGATCTTTCGGATCCATTTCTTTCGGATCCACTTCTTTCAGACCCACGGCGCCGTGGTTAGGCGGCGACTGCTTCGGCGGTCGTTTCGGCGAGTGCTTCCTTGAGCGCCTTGGCCAGGTCGGTCCTTTCCCAGGAGAAGGACCCATCGCGGCCGGCCTTGCGGCCGAAATGGCCATAAGACGACGTCTTGGCATAAATTGGCTTGTTGAGATCGAGGTGACGACGAATACCGGACGGCGACAGGTCCATTACGGTGCGCAGCGCTTGCTCGAGCTTTGCCTCGTCGACCTTGCCGGTGCCGTGCAAGTCGACATAGACCGACAGCGGCTGGGCAACACCGATGGCATAGGAAAGCTGGATGGTGCAGCGATCGGCGAGCTTGGCCGCAACCACGTTCTTGGCGAGGTAACGTGCCGCATAGGCTGCGGAACGGTCGACCTTGGTGGTGTCCTTGCCGGAAAAAGCACCGCCGCCATGAGGCGCAGCACCGCCGTAAGTATCGACGATGATCTTGCGGCCGGTCAGGCCGGCGTCGCCGTCGGGGCCTCCGATGACGAACTTGCCCGTGGGGTTGATGTACCAGTTGCAGCTGTCGGCGATCTTCAGCTCGCCCAATGCCTCGCGGATATAGGGTTCGACGACCTTGCGGACCTTCTTCGAATCCCAGTCCGCGTCGAGGTGCTGGGTGGACAGTACGATCTGCGTCACTTCCGCCGCCTTGCCGTCGATATAGCGGACGGTGACCTGGCTCTTGGCATCCGGGCCGAGCCGGCCGGCATCGCCGTGGCCTTCGTGGCGCGCGGCGGCCAGCAGTTCGAGGATCTTATGGCTGTAATAGATCGGCGCCGGCATCAGATCAGGCGTCTCGCGGCAGGCATAACCGAACATGATGCCCTGGTCGCCGGCCCCTTCCTCGCCTTGTCGGTCGGAGGCATTGTCGACGCCCTGGCCGATATCCGGCGACTGGCCGTGCAGCAGAACCTCGATCTTTGCCGTCTTCCAGTGAAAACCGGCCTGTTCGTAGCCGATTTCGCG
Organism: Mesorhizobium sp. WSM4821; assembly: GCF_055901555.1. Lineage (NCBI taxonomy): Bacteria > Pseudomonadati > Pseudomonadota > Alphaproteobacteria > Hyphomicrobiales > Phyllobacteriaceae > Mesorhizobium > Mesorhizobium sp. WSM4821. The sequence goes on from NZ_CM148371.1 coordinate 552,128, forward strand.
GATCGCCCTGCGGGCGGCCGACTTGAACTTCGCCGGATTGACGATTGGATGACCGGCGGCATCCATCAGGATGTTGCCGGCCTTGTCCTTCTTGAGCAGGGTCTCGGGGACGCGCACCTCGCCGGCGATGACGACGCGATTCGTGGTTGCCAGCGTTTCGCAGGCGACGCGGACCTTCCAGGGGTCCATGCCGGCCTTTCTGGCCTCGCGATAAACCAGATCGACGATCTCGTCGGAGATACGGTCGCAGACCTTGTCGGGATGACCCTCGGCAACGGATTCCGAGGTGAATAGGTAATTTTGCCGCGTCACGGGTGTCCCCTCTTGAAAAAACATCGGCAAGCTGCCGATTGGCGCGCCACGTGTTAGCGGTGCCGGGCGCCGCTCGTCAAGCGATGCAGCCGTTCTGGCACCAAAATCGCGCTATTATCTTGTACCACTGTGACCGGCTACCCACTGTGACCAGCGGCACGATACCGCCAGCGTGGCTAACTCCAACTCGCAAATGAAAAAGATTTTGAGGACGGGCGTCGAGCAAAATCGATCCCTTCTTGGGCATGCCTACGCAATGCAAATTCCACGTCGCACGAAACCCCGAGAATTTTTGCGTGCCGCTACGACGGGCCCCGCCATTTTCGACCTTTTTCGGCGAGCTGCCAAATCGGTCCAATCAATCGACTTCGTCGGCGGAAAGCGCCTTCACAAGCTCGATGATCTTGCGACGTACCTTTACGTCGGCGATCTTGACGAAAGCCCGGTTGAGTTGAAGACCTTCAGGACTGCCGCAGAATTCGACGGCAAAAGCCATCGATGTATCCTCGGCAAATCCGCGGTTGCCCACGGCCTCCTGACCCGGCGCGTCTTCGAAAAAGAAAGCGACAGGCGCACCGAGTATCGAGGCGATTGCCTGCAAACGACTGGCGCCGACGCGATTTGTCCCCTTTTCGTATTTCTGTATCTGCTGAAACGTTATGCCGAGGTTCTCGCCCAGCTTTTCCTGACTCATTCCCAACATGTTGCGGCGAAGCCTGATGCGACTTCCGACATGGATGTCGATCGGATTCGGTTTCTTCTTGTTCTCTTCTGTCATTTTTTCCTCGCCGAATTTTTCCGGCTTTTTGTGTTTTTTCCTGCCCAAACAACGCCGGCGGCCAGTGCCCCAACAGAACGACATACCGACTTCGAGAAATTTCAGGCGCTTACAGTATGAGTTTCTAATGTGTCGACTGTCAATTCACCCGTAGCCTTTGCCTTACATTCAATGTGCACGAGGCCAGGACAAGCACCAACATGATCAGCAGTCCGTTAACGCGTCTTTGACCGGAGGAGACGATGGCTTGATTGGAAATCGGCACATGGGCATCGATGGCTCCGCGCGCGTCGATCGCCAGTGCGTCGAGGATGCGTCCGCGCGGATCGACTACGGCGGAAATGCCGTTATTGGCTGCGCGCAACAAAGGCACCCCGTTCTCCACCGCACGAATCTGCGCCTGCCTGAAATGCTGGTATGGACCGGGCGTGTCACCGAACCACGCGTCGTTCGTGACATTCACAATAAGCTCGGCTGACGCAACGTCAACTGTCACCAGATCAGGGAAGATGACTTCATAGCAAATGAACGGAAGCGCGCGGATACCACCGGGCAGCGCGATCGGATGCCGCTCATTGCCCGCCGCGAAAGTCATCGGCCCGGCGACGAGCTGTTCGAGCCCGAAGCGGCCAAGCAGGTCGGTGAAAGGCAGATATTCGCCAAAAGGCACCAGATGAACCTTGTCGACGGCGTCGGTGATTTCACCCCTGTCGTCGATCGCCACCACGGAATTGTAGTACCGCGTGCCGGCATTTGCCGCCGAGCCACCCTCCTCCCGAACGACGCCGGCGATCAGCATCTGGCCGTCGCCAAGCATCTCTCCCAGCGCGGTCAGCGCATCGGGACGTTCCGTGAAAAGAAACGGCACGGAGGTTTCCGGCCACAGGATCAATTGCGGCTTGCCAACGCCAGGTTCCGGCGTCTTGGCCGAGAGCCCCATCATGGTGGCGAAGATGCGGTCGCGCACCGAAGCATCCCACTTCTCGCTGAGGTCGACCGCCGGCTGCACGATGCGGACATCGAGAGTGCGCTCGGCCGGCTTCTCCGGAGCAGTAAGCCTAAGATAGCCGAAGCCGACATGGGTCGCGACGAGAGCGGCAAGCAGGGTAGCACCCAGACGGACATGCCGGCGTGCCGCAAGCAGCGCCGGCAATGCGAAGACGAAGGCTGCCAGCGCGTTCATGCCGACCATGCCGGTCACCGACACGCTCTGCATCAGCAAAGGCACCGGCATCGCCGCGTAGCCGATCGCATTCCAGGGAAAGCCGGTGAACAGGAAGTCGCGCAGCCATTCCGCCAGGCCAAAGCCGAAGGCCAGGGCAGCGATGCGGCCGATGTCGTTGCTCCACAGCAGCCGGGCAACCGCTGTCGCGAAGCCGTAGAAAAAGGCGAGCACCAGCGGAATTCCGACCACTGCGAAGGGAAGCGCCCAGGCGAAACTGTCGGCCTCGACGAGAAGTGCCGACCCGACCCACCACAGGCCGGCAAGAAAATAGCCGAAGCCGAACCACCAGCCGATGGCGAAAGCCGGCCGCAGACGCCGGAGCCAGCCATCGGAGGCCTCGCCGATCGCGCCGTCGAGGAGCCAGACCAGCAACGGAAACGAAACGAAACAGACGGCGAAGAAGTCGTAAGGCGCCTGGGCAAGAACCGTCAGCGCCCCGGCAAGAAACGCCGCAAGCGCGCGTCGCCAACCCCATAGCAGAATTATCCGGCCGGCCAGGCGCTGCATCAGTGCTTCCGAGTCGTGCGAATCACGAGCAAGATTTATCAGGCTGCGGTCTACGCTCCAAACCCGGATGAGCGCGATCCGATTATCGCGGCTATCGGTGCCAGCCCTCTATCAGCAAACCGCTCAACTGCTCGGCTTCCTTACGAAGAATGGAACGTACGGTCTGGGAAAAGGTCCAGACGTGACCTTCAGGATCGCGCGCTCTGTACTGCCGTTCACCGTAGAACTGGTCGGCAGGCTCCTGGACGATCCCGGCCCCCGCCGCCCTTGCACGATCGCAGTGGGCGTCTATGCCGTCCTTGAGGCGCACATAGACCGACTGCGTGTTCTTGCCCGCGACCGAGGCCGGGCTGGCTACATGGTCGGCCCATTCGGAATCGACGATGATATAGCCGTCGCCGAACCGCATCTCGGAATGGACGAGCCTGCCGTCGGCGTCGCTGACCGCCATGCTCGGCTCGAAGCCGAAGGCCTTTTCGAGCCAGATCAACGCGGCGCGCCGATCCTTGTAGAATACGCCGGAGCCCAAGGTCGAGTGCTTGAACGGGTCGTCGACCGTCATCGGGCGAGCTGCGTCTTTCAAGCCTGCTCGGCGCGGACGGCACGCCGACGACGCTCGCCCTTCGGAGTCTCGACGATGCGCACGCGCTTGACGCGGCGAGGATCGGCGTCCAGCACATGGAATTCGAAGCCAGGGATGGCCTGCACCACTTCGCCGCGGGCCGGAACACGGCCAAGCGTGTTGAAGATCATGCCGCCGATCGTGTCGACATATTCGCCATGCTCGCCGGCGGCGAAATCCTCGCCGATCATCTTGGCGACATCGTCGATCTCGGCCTTGCCGTCGACGACGAACACCCCCTCTGCGGTCTGGGTGATCATCGGCTCGTCGTCGTCATGCTCGTCCTCGATGTCGCCGACCACCATCTCGACGATATCCTCGAGCGAAGCCAGACCATCGGTGCCGCCATATTCGTCGATGACCAGCGCCATCTGGGTGCGCATCGCCTGCATCCGACCCATGAGATCGGAGGCGAGCATCGACGGCGGCACGAAAAGCACCGGGCGGATAAGGTTCAGGTCGCCGATTGTGCGCGCGAGATCGACCTTGGCGAGATCGAGAAGCGTGGCGGCGGCTTTCCTGGTCGTCCTGCCCTTCCTGACGCGGGCGACCTTGGTGATGTGGGCGAGCACGTCGCGGATGTGGACCATGCCGCGCGGGTCGTCGAGCGTCTCCGAATAGACCGGCATGCGGGAATGGCCGGACTGCTCGAACAGTCCCAGAAGATCGCCAAGATTCGTCGTGATCTCGACCGCCTCGATGTCGGCGCGCGGCACCATGACGTCCTCGACGCGCACCTCGCGCAGGCGCAGGATGTTGTTGAGCATGGCGCGTTCGCCGGGCGAGAAGGATCCGGCATCGCTAGCCGTTTCGGCAAGCGCGTCGGCGATCTCCTCGCGCAGGCTGGTGCCGTTGCGTTGCCTGAACAGGCCGAGCACGCGATCGAACAGGGACGGACCGGCAGGCGATGGCTCGCTGGCGAAGCTGCCGGTCATGGTACTCGGACTCGAGCCCTCTTCCGTCTGTTCGGATGGCTTGATCGCACTGCCGGCGTCTGGGCGGGCGGCAGTCTCTGGTTTGTCGTTCATCGTCGTCCGGTCATTTGATCTTTTTAGTTACGCGTAGGGATCGGGAATGGCAAGTCTCGCAAGTGCCGCGCGCTCGACGGCTTCCATTTCCTCGGCCTCGGCATCGGTCTCGTGATCGTAGCCAAGCAAATGCAGCAGGCCGTGAATGACGAGATGGGTGATATGGTTGTCGACGGGCTTGTCTTCCAGTGCGGCTTCCCCCGCGACCGTTTCGGCGGCCAGCACGATATCGCCCAGCATGGGTGGCAACGGGCCGCCCTTCGCGAGCGGAAAAGCCGGGAAAGACAGGACGTTGGTCGGTTTGTCCTTGCCGCGCCAGTCGGCATTGAGGCTGCGGATATGGGCATCGTCAGAAAAGACGATACTGAGTTCGGAAGTCCCGGCCGCGCCGGTTTCGGCAAAAGCAGCGGCAACCGCGCGATCGACCAGCCGCGTCAGCGCGGCCTCATCGGGCCAGTCGCCTGCTTCGACCGCAATATCGATGTCGACGGGAACCGGAATATCCCCGCCGCCAGACCTTCTGTCCTCAGCCATGCAGCTGCATCGTCATACTGGAGCGGCTGACTTTCGCTCCGCACCGCGCCGCCGCTCGATCTTTTCGTTTGAGCATCGGATTCGCCAAAACCGCTGCGCACTTTCGGGCGACATGCACTAGCCTTCGGCGTCCAGGCCCCGGGCCAGCTTGCCGTCGCGGTCGTAGGCCTTGACGATCTCGGCGACCAGCGGGTGCCTGACGACGTCGCCTTCGTTGAAGCGGACCGTCACCATGCCGGTGACGCCGTCGAGGATCCTGAGCGCCTCGACCAGACCGGATTTGGTGTTTTGCGGCAGGTCAATCTGGGTCGGATCGCCGGTGACGATCATGCGCGAGTTCTCGCCGAGGCGGGTCAGGAACATCTTCATCTGCATCGGCGTGGTGTTCTGCGCCTCGTCGAGGATGACGGCGGCATGCGCCAGCGTGCGGCCGCGCATGAAGGCCAGCGGCGCGATCTCGATCACCTCGGCGGCAATCGCCCTCTCGACCTTGTCGGCCGGCATCATCTCGTAAAGCGCGTCGTAGAGCGGCCGCAGATAGGGATCGACCTTTTCCTTCATGTCACCGGGCAGGAAGCCAAGCCGCTCGCCGGCCTCGACGGCCGGCCGCGACAGCACGATGCGCTCGACCATGCCGCGTTCGAGCAGCATCGCCGCATGCGCCACCGCCAGGAAGGTTTTTCCCGTGCCGGCCGGGCCGATGCCGAAGACAAGCTCGGACCGCTCCAACGCGCGCATGTAGGCGTCCTGGTTGAGCGAACGGGCATAAATCGTCTTCTTACGAGTCGATATCTGGGCAGCGGACACCTTGCCCTTGCGCTCCAGCGTCGGCAGCGTCAGCTGGTCGTCGGCGGCGATCGCCATGCGCACGGCGCCGTCGACGTCCGACTGGCCGATGTCGGCGCCTTTCTGGAGAATGCCATAGAGATTGTCCAGGGCGCGGCGCGCCTGCTCGGCGGCCGAGGCGGAACCCTTGATGGTCAACTGGTTGCCGCGCGAGCGGATATCGACGGCAAGCTTCTGCTCAAGCCTGGCCAGATTCTCGTCGAACTGGCCATAAAGGGCGCTGGCAAGCTTGTTGTTGTCGAAAGTCAGAACGATGTGCGCCATATCCGAAGCCCCCGATGGTAGGTTCTGGGGCAGGTTCTTCACTTCCGCAGCGCTCAACCGTCTCTCCTCATCTGCCGAGACCTTCAGGCCAATTCGGCGAACAGGCTGTTGTAACCCGTCTTCGTGATTCGTACCTGGATAATCTCACCGATTTCGCCGGCCTTTTCATCAACAATAACCGGCTGCAGCCACGGCGAGCGGCCGACCTTCTGACCGGCCTGACGACCGGGCTTCTCGATCAGCGTGTCGATGGTGCTGCCGACCAGGCTCGCGCCGAAATCCTGCTGCTGCTTCAGCAGCAGCAGCTGCAGCCGCTGCAGGCGCTCGTCCTTGACGGTTTGCGGCACATGATCGGTCATCTCGGCGCCCGGCGTGCCGGGGCGCGGCGAATATTTGAACGAGAAGGCCGAGGCGTAATTCACCTGGCGGACCAGTTCCATCGTCGCCTCGAAATCCGCATCCGTCTCGCCGGGAAAGCCGACGATGAAATCGCCCGAAAGCGCGATGTCGCTCCGCGCGGAGCGGATCCGGTCGAGCAGCATCAGATAGTCCTTTGCCGTATGTCTGCGGTTCATCGCCTTGAGGATGCGGTCCGAACCCGATTGCACCGGCAAATGCAGATAGGGCATCAGCGCCGGCAGATCACGGTGGGCGGCGATCAATTCCTCGTCCATGTCGCGCGGGTGGCTTGTGGTGTAGCGCAGCCGCGAAAGCCCCGGGATCTCGGCCAACCTAAACAGCAGGCGGCCGAGGCCCCATTCGTCGCCGCTTTCGCCTTGCCCATGCCAGGCATTGACGTTCTGGCCGAGCAGCGTCACCTCGCGCACGCCGGCTTGCGCCAGCCGCTCGGCCTCTGCAACGATCTGCGCCACCGGCCGCGACACTTCCGAGCCTCTGGTATAGGGCACGACGCAGAAGGTGCAGAACTTGTCGCAGCCTTCCTGCACGGTCAGGAACGCGGTAACGCCACGCTTGATGATCTCGGCGCGTTTGGGCCGCGGCAGGTGATCGAACTTGTCCTCGACGGCATAGTCGGTCTCGACGATCTTTTCGCCGCCGCGCACCCGCGCCAGCACATGCGGCAGCCGGTGATAGGTTTGCGGGCCGATGACCAGATCGACGGCCGGCGAGCGGCGGATGATCTCGGACCCCTCCGCCTGCGCCACGCAACCGGCGACACCGACCAGCATCTCGCGGCCGGCCTGAGCCCGTTCGGTCTTCATCTCACGAATGCGCCCGAGTTCGGAATAGACCTTCTCCGCCGCCTTCTCACGGATATGGCAGGTATTGAGCAGCACGAGATCGGCTTCGCCGATGGCGTCCGTCGCCACATAGCCGTCGGCGGCCAGCGCATCGGTCATACGCTGCGAATCGTAGACGTTCATCTGGCAGCCATAAGTCTTGACGAAGACCTTCTTGGCCGCTGCAGACGGCACAACCGCAGCTTCGGCGGCAGTGTTGATGTCGTCCCGTTCTATCGTAGTCAATTCCATCTGGCGGCTTCTAACGCCTTTCCGTGACAAAAAACAGACGATTCTGTTCAACGGCGCCGCGCAACCTCTTGGACGCGCAGGACGCCTTAGCACTTGATTTTGTGCATGAGCCCTTCCGGTCTATCGGCTCGGGCGCGGATCGGCGAGCGCCGCCTGCACCATGTCACGCACCTGGTTTTCCATCAGCCTCGCCGTTTCCTTGCGGCTGGAGCCCTTGGAAAAGGCGACCGGCTCGCCGAAATGCACTTCGACATCGAGCCCGCCTTCCGCCATCAGAACCTTGAGATGCGGCACCAGATCCTCATCACCGATCCAGGCGGCAATCGGCCGGTGCCTGCGGCCGAGCGGCACGCCATGCAGGCGCGTGTAGACGATCGCCACCGGCTGGATGAAGACTGTTTCGGCCGTTCCTTCCGAAATCGCCATAGAGGCTGCGCCGAACAGCGTGCTCTTGAACGGCAGGATCATGTTGCCGTCGCCGGTCGAGCCTTCGGCGAACAGCACCATGGCGTCACCCTTGGCTATGCGGTTGGCAATCTCGCTGGCCTGGTCGCTCGACGAACGCTTGCGCTCGCGCTCGATGAAGACGGTACGCTGCAACTTCGACAACATGCCGATCAACGGCCAGCCGGCCATATCGGCCCTGGCGATGAACTTCACGTCGACCATGGACCCCAGCACCATGATGTCGGTCCAGGAGATGTGGTTCGACGCGACCAGTAGAGGGCGCTGGCCGGACAGCGTCCCCTTGACATGGATGCGCATGCCCAATGACCTGACGATCAGCCGGTGCCAGATCTTCAGGATGAACGTCTCGCGCCAGAGCCCGGTCTTCATCGACAGGATCTGCAATGGCACGAGGACCAACGAGCCGCCGACAACGAGGCCCAGCGCCAGGAAAATCCTGATTTTTTTGATCATAGAGAACCCCGGAACGCTGGCTAGCGAAGATCGCGGCGCATGACAAGCGCGCCGGTCGGGCCGTGCTCGGGCGATCTGTAATAGTTGGCACGCTTGCCGACCTCGCGGAACCCAAGCCGCCGGTAGAGCGCGATCGCAGCGATGTTGGTCTCGTCGACCTCGAGGAAAAGCGCCTCGGCGCGTTGCGCGTGCAGTTCGCGCAGCACCGCGTCCATCAATTGCCAGCCGAGCCCCTGGCGGCGATGGGAGCGCGCCACCGCGACAGTCAGGATCTCGCCTTCGCCGGCAGCCAGGCGCGCCAGCACGAAGCCGACCGGCGGCTTGGCGCCCTGTCCGGTCTCGCGTGCGGCATAGCCGAACACCGTGTCCTGCTCGAGCAAGGCGGCAAACTCGCCGTCGGTCCACGGCCGCACGAAATCCTCGCGATGCAGCACGGACACGGCCGGGCTGTCGGCAATCGTCAGCGGCCCGAGCGCATAGTCCCTGCGGCGAGGCTGGAGGAAAGGAATGCGCATCAGTTCTTCTTCCCGGCTTTCTTCCTGGACAGGATAAAGCCCGCCTGCGGCTTGGCGTCCGCGCCGCGCAGATAGAGCGGTTTCGGCTTTTCGCCTTCGCGCTTTTTACCAGCACTTTGGGTGGCGGCCAGCCGGGCATAGATAGCGATATCCGCAGTGGCCGCTGTCGGGCCGATGTCGAAGGCGCACCCGGCCGAGGCGGCGATTTGCGTTGCCGCCGTGCCGGCAAGAACCGGAGAACTATCCGCAGCCATGGCGGCAGCTTGCGCAAGCGTGGTCGCGGCCGGACCATAGCGCAGAACCGACACTTCGTCGTAAAATGCTGCGTGGATTTCCTCATGGCCGGCGTCGAGCGCGGCCAGCACGGCGCGGCCGGGAAATGTCTCTCTCGCTTGCGCTGCCAGGGCTTCCAGAGTCGTCACGCCGATCGCCGGAATTTTCAGCGCCAACGCCAGCCCCCGCGCCGCCGAGACGCCGACGCGCAAGCCGGTGAACGAGCCCGGGCCGGTGGAGACAGCAATGACGCCGAGGCCGGCATAGTCGGTCCTGCCGGTCTTCAACGCCTCTTGGATCACGGCCATCAAATGCTCGGCATGGCCCTTGCCGAGATCGAGCACCGAGCGGCCGAGCTCGTTCCTGGCCGCTGTGTCGTAGACACAGGCGGCGCAGAGATTGGCGGCACAGTCGATGGCAAGCAACTTCATGAGGCGACCGGTTGGAGCACCCGCTCGGGTACAGCTGTTCGAAAAACAACTCCCCTGTGCCCGCCATGGCTCATCGCCGCAAGGGGATATTGCATAAATCGTTTGGCGGCTTTGCTTCGCCTGAGGACGGTAAGTTCTGGCGAACGTAGCCGTTGGGGAACCATGCCGCGCTATCCGGCCAGCTCGATGCGCAGCATGTGATTGTCCCATACATAGTCGGGTTCGGACCGTGTCGCGCCGCCCGCTTCGACGATTTCGCCGGTACCCGTCGTCGCCATGAAGCTCGTCCCCTCGGGCGCCACGCCGCAGACCTCGGCCAGCGCGCTGGTGGCGACGACCCGGCCGCTGGCCGCATCGATCACCGCAAGCGAGTTGCCTTGCGGGGAGGACACGGCGACGGTGCCTGCTGCGGTATTGGCGGCGACCGAGCCGATGTAGTTCCTGAAGCCCGAAAGCACGCCCTGCGGCATGTCGAGCAGTTGCAGATCCCTGCCGTGCGCGGCGCGGCCGACCAGTGGCGGACGATCGGCGCCCGGCCCCCTGTACTGGCAGCCGAACCAGACCGTGCCGGATTCATCGGCATCCATGTGACGGATCGAAAGCTGGTGCAGCGTCGGCGGCAGTTCGTGCTTTTCGACGAGATCGCCGGTGAGGCGGTCGACCAGCACGTAGGAAGGTTTCATCGTCGCGATGTTGAGCTCGGCGCGGCCGAAATCCGGATGCGTCTCGATGCCGCCATTGGCGACGGCAATCGTCCTGCCGTCACCCAGCAGCAGAAGCTCATGCGAACCCATGCCGTAGGTCGGGAACTCACCGACGCGCCGGAATTTAGCACCCGCGTCGTAGACGCCGACCACGCCGGCGGCGTTGTCGAAATCGTTCTCGGTGGCGTAGAGCAGGGCACCGTCGGTCGAGAACACGCCGTGGCCGAAGAAATGCCGTCCACTGATGCTGGCAATGGTCAGCGGCTCGTCGCGGCCGGTGTGGTCGAAAACCACCGCGAAAGTGCCTGGCTGCCTGGCAAAGACCACGGAGCGCTTCGACACCGGATCGAAGGTGACGTCGTGACCGCGGTCGGGCAGATCGATGACATGCAGGACCGTGCCGGCCTCGGACAGGATGGCCGCGCCATAGCTGCCGTCACGCTTGACGAAAGCGGTGGCGAAGACGGCGTCCGTGCTAAGCGTCTTCGCCCAGGCGGACGGCGCCATGGCCGCCACAAAGCCAACGCCTGCGGCCCTGAGGAAATCACGGCGATCGATCAGCGGCGTGCGCATGCAATCTCCGTTCGAGCATGACCTTGTCCAAAAGTCTGCAACTTTTTGGGATCATGCTCAGTCACCGTCCAGCGACGAAAAGCCTGCGGTCAGGCCGAATTCGGCGGTCAGTCTGGTGCCGATCAGGGTCGACAGGCTGGATGTCACCAGCGAAAAGTGGTCGAGCTTCTGGCGAAGCGCCGGGTCGGCGAGCGCCCTGTCGATCGGACCTCTGACGGCCGTGGCGTCGGCGGCCCCGTTGACGAGCTGGATATGGATCGATTCCGCCATCCAACGTGCATCGGGCGACAGCGCGTCGCCAAGCTGCGAGGCCTGGAACAGCGCGTCCATGCCGGCAAGATTTCCGGTCAGCGAACGCGTCGTGTTTTGCGAACGCCAGTAGATCGCCTGTTTCGGCTTGTCGGATTCCGGATTGCTGCCCAGAAAGCCTTTCAGACGCACGTCGCGGACCATTTCCAACTCGTTGATGAAGACGCCGACCAGTTCGGTCACCGCTTCCGTGCCGTCGCGGTAGAGCGCATTTTGCGGCCCCGGATTGGCCCAAAGCGCGGCAAAGCCGTCGGGCTTGCTCCAGGCATCACTGACCTCGGCGGCAATCGTCTCGATGTTGCCGGCGACGGTCGCGCCGTAGGCGCAGCGATAGGGATCGTCCTTGCCGGCCAGCGTTTCCGCGCCATCGCCATAAAGCACGAATTCCAGCGCACCGAGCCCTTGCATGGCGACGCTCTTTGCCGCCAGCTGGGCAGGATCGGCGGCGGTCTGATCCTTATTGGCCAGCGCCGCCTGCACCTGCCTCAGGCCGATGCTCTTGCGGTCTGGCCAAAACAGCATGCGCTCCAGCCGGTTGTCCTGCGTGATCGGTCCGATACGGATGATCTCCACGACCGACCAGGCATCCACGGTGCCGGAGAATTCGGCGCGCGCCGCATCGAGACGCTCCCGCGAGGGCGCGTCGCAAAGCGTGCGCATTGCCTTGGTCAAACTGTCCGCATGATCATGCAGGCGTGCATAGGCCGGGCGGACAAAGCCGTCGATCGCCCGCTGGATCACGTCGGAGGCCTTGACTGCGGCGGACGCCGGCAAAGCGCTGGCGAGGACCAGCGGGAGAACCAGGGCGAGCGCTAAGCAGGCACTCGTAGGCTGGCCCACGAACGCCTGCTTGGATTCTTTTGTTTGTTGCAGGTTCTTGCCGCACCGTGGGACACTTTTGCGGAACCTGCTTGGACGCCTCGACATCAAAACGACTCCAGGAACTTGACCAGTGCGTCGCGTTCGGCCGCATCGGCGGCGGCAAAGCGGTCGCGCGCCGCCTGCCCCTCGCCGCCATGCCACAGGATCGCCTCCGTCAAGGTGCGCGCGCGCCCGTCATGCAGGAAGAAGCTATTGCCATTGACGATCTGGGTAAGGCCGATGCCCCACAGCGGCGGCGTGCGCCATTCACTGCCGGTCGCCTCGCCCACGGCCTGCCCGTCGGCGAGGCCCGGCCCCATGTCATGCAGCAGGAAGTCGGAATAGGGCCAGATCAGCTGGAAGGCCTGCGCCTTGTTGGGCGTGCCGCGACGGGTGACGAATTTCGGCGTATGGCAGGAAATGCAGCCCATGTCGTAGAACAGCTTCTTGCCGGCCAGCACATGGGGCTTGTCGAGGTCGCGCCGCGCCGGGACGGCGAGGTTTTGCGAATAGAAGGTGACGAGGTCCACGACCGGCGGCGGCGCCTCGACCGGGCCAAGGCGCTGCTGCATGCCGTTCGGCATGGCAAGGCAGGCCTTTTCAGCTGCGGTGCAATCGCCCCAGTGCTTCGGCACTTCCGGCGTCGAAATGCCGATATCGCCGGCGAATGCGTCCGCCGCTTGCTGGCGGATCGACGGGGTCTGCCCTTTCCAGCCGAAGCGGCCGAGCGTCAGTTCGCCGCTCTTGCGGTCACGCACGATGTTGGGCCTGCCGGAAATGCCGTCGCCATCACGATCGTCCGGATCGGCATGGGCGAGAATGTCCGCCGGCGCGATCTGCTCGACCAGGCCAAGGCCGATCATCGGCGGCGTCATGCGCGGCGACAGCGTGGTGTGCGGATCGAGCGGCCCGTTGGCAAGATCGTCGACCGAATAGCTCGGCTTGCGCAGCGAAACCACGGTACCGTCCGGCAACGTGACTTTTTGCTCCTGATAGTCGACACGCATCCTGCCTTCGCCCCGAAGGCCCGGAACGGCCAGATCCTGCAATTGTGAGCCGTAGACCGGATCGGGGAAGTTGAGCATCTTGCGATCGGCAAGCGCTGCTTTCTCTTCCTCGGTGCTCGCCTGCCGCGCCAGCCGCAGGAACATGGAGGTGGTCCCGCTGTCACCTTCCGGCGGATGACCGCGGCCGTCCTTCAGATGGCAATTCTGGCAGGCGCGCTCGTTGAACAGCGGACCAAGCCCGTCCGATGCCTGCGTCGAGGAGGGCGACGACACCCAGTTCTTGCGGAAAATGGCATTGCCGAGCTTGAAGGTGCCTTCTTCCTCGAAAGTGATGTTGGTCGAGGCGTGCGAGAAGGCGTCCTTGTTGACGCCTTTCCGCGACGTGCCGGCGCCGCCCTGCATCGGCTCGAATTGCTCGGGCGTGGAAAAATCCTTGGTCGGCCTGGTGATGGCGATGACACGCGCCAGATCCTTCGGCGTCAGGTCGGTGCGGCTGGTGGCGAGACCGGCCGGCTCGGGCGCGCCGGCCAGCGCCGAGGCTGTCAGCGCGACCACAACGGCAAGCGAAAGCCCGCGAAGCCATCTGTGTCGCGGGTTTCGCTGGGACGGCAGGCCGTAATCCTCGGCCCGCCGCAAGCGGCGCAAGAACTCTAATGTGCGCCGCATTCCCGCATGTCCCTATTCCGCCTCGTCGGCCGATGCCGCGTTGAGCTGGCCGTATTTTTCCTCGCCGATCGAGGCGAGCAGGTCGAGTTGCGTCTCGAGGAAGTCGATGTGACCTTCCTCGTCGGACAGCAGATCCTCGAACAGCTTCATCGTCACGTAGTCGCCTGCTTCTTCGCAAATCTCGCGCGACCGCTTGTAGGCGGTGCGCGCGTCGTATTCGCCGGCAAGATCGGATTCAAGCACTTCCTTGACATTCTGTCCGATGCGCAGCGGCGCTACCGACTGCAGGTTCGGATGGCCTTCAAGGAAGATGATGCGGGCCACCAGCCGGTCGGCATGGTGCATCTCCTCGATCGATTCCGCGCGCTCCTTCTTTGCCAGCTTGGCGTATCCCCAGTCCTCCAGCAGCCGGAAATGTACCCAGTACTGATTGACCGCTCCGAGTTCCAGAAAGAGAGCCTCGTTAAGCCGCTCGATGATCTGTTGTTCGCCTTTCATGGGTACTGCTCCCGTATTGGACGCGCAGGCCTCTGACGCGATCCAGGTGTGAAACGATGTCCACGCCGCTCGCCTCCGAGCGGGCATGGTAATTTTCGGTGACCCGAATGATCGTTTCGACCACATTTGGGAAGCAGCCGCAACAGCGACCGCGCTTGTGCATGGCATGATAGATCTTCGCCGGCACGATAAGCTGCCAGGGATCCTGATCCAGCAGCCCGACGATCGTCTGCTCAATCTCCTTCTCGGTGATGATGTTGCAATGGCAGATCAGCATAGTTTGCTCTTGGCTGACGGCGCTTGCTCCGCGCCGTATGGCTTGTTTGTTAGTAGAGCACGATCTTTTCCGAAAACCGGCTTCCACATTTCGGGATCATGCTCCAGGCTTTGACGCCTTACTGGAATACCTTGTCTGGCGCATCGAGGCTGTCGGAACCCTCGAAGGCGATGGCATTGAGTTGCAGGGTGCCGACGGCGCGCTCGATCGACTTGGTCTGGTCGACCAGCGCGTCGATCGCCGCCTGCACGGTGGCGTTGCCTTCCGTGTTGCCTTCTCCGATCTGCTGATCATAGGCCTCGCCGGCAAGCGCCCGCGCCTTGATGGCTTCCATCTTGGCGACGGTGGCATCCAGTTTGTCCGACAGTTCCTTGTCGATCGCCGAATCGGCTTCCTTGACCATGTCCGATACCGAGGGCCCTTCGACGACCGTGCCGTCAAGGCGGGTGTAGCTGCCATTATAGGCGGTACGGATGCCGACGGCATCGTAGAGATGCGAATCGTAGGTGTTGTCGGAGAAGCAGTCGTGCTCCTCTTCCGGGTCGTGCAGCAGCAGGCCGAGCTTCATGCGCTCGCCGGCGAGTTCGCCATAGGACAGCGAACCCATACCGGTGAGGATGGTCGAAATGCCGGCTTTCGGCTCGCCATCGACAAGGTTCTTGCGGGCGGCGCCGCCTTCCTTCCAGTCGTCGACCATATCCTGCAGATCGGCAACCAGAAGGTCACTTGCCGACTTCAGGTACTGCGCCCGGCGATCGCAGTTGCCGCCGGTGCAGTTGGCGAGATCATAGTCCGTATAGGGCCGTTCGCCGGCGCCTGCGCCGGTGCCGTGCAGGTCCTGGCCCCACAGCAGGAATTCGATGGCGTGGTAACCCGTCGCCACATTGGATTCGATGCCGCCGGCCTCCTGCAGCGTGCCGGAAAGGAACTCGGGCGTCAGCTCGGTGGCGTCGATCCTCTGGCCGTTGATCTCGATCGACTTGTTGGCGATCACATTGGCGGTGTAGAGCGCATTCGCGTCCGACTCGGTGCCGTAGCTCTCGGCGACATAGTCGATCAGACCTTCGTCCAGCGGCCAGGCATTCACCTTGCCTTCCCACTCGTCGACGATGGCGTTGCCGAAGCGGTAGACTTCGGTCTGCTGATAGGGAACGCGCGACGCTTTCCAGGCCTCGCGGGCGGCAGTCAGCGTTTCCTCCGAAGGCTTGGCGAGCAGCGCGTCGACGGCCTTGCCGAGCGCCTGTGCCGTGGTCAGAGAATCCTCATATTTGGCGAGCGCAATGTCGGAATAGGTCTTGATGACCGCCTTCGCATCGGTTTCCGCCTTGGCCGGCAACACGAATATCGCGGCCGTCAACGCCGCCGTGGCGCCGATCGCGGCGAGCCTGCCATACCGTGCCGTGATCATCGCTCTCATGATTGTCATCTCCTCGGAATTCAGTGAAATGCCGGCGCCAAGGGCGCGTCGGCAGGCAATCGGCACCAAGGCAGGTCCATGCCATCGGGCGAAAAACAGACCGCGGCATGGCGCGGCTCGCAGAAGAAAGACATCGAAATGCCTCCAATCGAAAGGGTTCAAAGGCCCAGACATCAAAGGGTGCGCTTGACGCGCGAGCTCTCATAAAGCGATGAAGGGGGCGGAAGTCAACCGATTTCACAGAGAAAAGCCAATTGAAACAACAGTTTAGAATTATTCTAAACTGCAAGTGTCAACTTTAAGCCTATTTAACCATGTCGCCGTCGGACGAGGCGATTGACAGATCCCCATTCCGGGTGCGACCCGCAAAAGCGGTCTTGCGGCGGCGTCAGACAATCGCCACTTGGCGAGACGTCCTAGACTTGGATTAAGGAACCGGTGGATTAAGGAATTGCGGCTGCGATGAAAAACGGTGTGGTCATTGTCGGTGCGGGTCACGCGGGCGTGCAAGTGGCCGCCAGCCTGCGCGAGGACGGTTACGACGGGCCCGCGATCCTCGTCGGCGACGAGAGCGAACTGCCCTATCACAAGCCGCCGCTGTCGAAGACCTTCATCAAGGATGGAGAGGCCAAGCCGCAGCCGCTACGCGGCGAGGCCTTTTACACCGGCAGCGCGATCGACTACCGGCCGGGCATCAGGGTCGATCGCATCGATGCCAGGGGCCGCAGGCTGGAGCTATCGGGTGGCGGCTCGCTGGCATTCGACCGGCTGATCCTGGCGACCGGTTCGCGGCCGCGCATCCTGCCGCTGCCGGGTTCGGATCTTTCAGGCGTGGTGTCGCTGCGCTCGCTCGCCGACGCGCGCCTGATCCGCGAATTGAGTGCCCGGAGCGAGGATGTCGTGATCCTCGGCGGCGGCTTCATCGGACTGGAGATCGCCGCGACGCTCAAGGCGGCTGGCTGCAAGGTCACCGTGGTCGAAGCGGTCGACCGGCTGCTCGGCCGGGCAGTGGCGCCGGTCATCGCCAGCCATGTGCGGCAGCGGCTGGAAGCGACCGGCGTCCGCATCCTTACCGGCACGACGATCGCGCGGCTCGAAGGCGAGAACGGCCATGTCTCGGCCGCGATCACCGCAAGCGGCGAGCGCCTGCCGGCGCAGATGGTCGTCATCGGCATCGGCGTCGTGCCCAATGTCGAACTGGCCGAGGCCGCGGGCATCACTATCGCAAACGGCATCCGCGTCGACCAGCAGATGCGCACGTCAGTGCCCGAAATCCTCGCCATCGGCGATGCCGCCTCCTACCGGCACTGGCTCACCGGCGGCGATGTGCGGCTGGAATCGGTGCAGAATGCGACCGACCAGGCGCGCCTTGCGGCGCGCACCATCCTCGGCCATGCGGACGCCTTTGCGGCGGTGCCATGGTTCTGGTCCGATATCGGCGACATGAAGCTGCAGATGGTGGGCCTGATTTCGGGCGGCGACAGCCATGTCGTGCTGGGCGACGTCAACGAGAACAGATTCTCCATCTACCACTATGCGGCAAAGCGGCTGCTTGGCATCGAATCGGTCAATCGCCCCGGCGACCACATGCTTGGCCGCAAGATGCTCGGCGCCGGCTTCTCGCCGACGCCGCAGACGGTTGCGGCAGGACCGGACGGACTGAAGGCAGCGCTCGCCGCCTTCCAGCAGGAGGAGCCTGTCCGCGCCGCTGAATAGGATATGTTGATATTCAGCCAAGCTGCGAACGGTGGGTACCGAGGTCAGGCGGTGCGGACCTCGCGGATCGCGCTTTCCAGGATGTCGAGCGCTTCGTTCATGACACCGTCCTGGATGGTGATCGGCGCCAGGAAGCGGATGACATTGCCGTATACGCCGCAGGTGAGCAGGATCAGGCCCCTGTCGAGCGCCTTCAGACGGACGGCGTTGGCGATTTCCGCCGACGGCAGGCCCTTCTTCACGTCGTTGAACTCGACCGCGTTCATGAAGCCGGGGCCCCTGATATCGATGATCTCGGGCGTGTCGTCGCGGATCGATTGCAGCCGCTGCTTCAGCCGCGCGCCCAGCGTGTTGGCGCGGTCGCAGAGCTTTTCCTCATCGATCACGTCGAGCACGGCGTGTGCTGCGGCGACGCCGATCGGGCTGCCGCCATAGGTGCCGCCGAGCCCGCCGGGGTTGGGCGCATCCATGATCTCGGCGCGGCCGGTGACCGCCGACAGCGGAAAGCCCCCGGCCAGGCTCTTGGCCATGGTGGTGATGTCGGGCGCCACCTCGTGATGATCCATGGCGAACATCTTGCCGGTGCGGGCAAAGCCGGTCTGCACCTCGTCGGCGATCAACAGCATGCCGTGCTGGTCGCAGATCTTGCGCAGCGCCGCCAGGAAATCGCGCGGCGCCTCGTAGAAGCCGCCCTCGCCCTGCACCGGCTCAACGATGATGGCGGCGACGCGGGCCGGATCGACATCGGCCTTGAACAGGCGGTCGAGGGCGGCCAGCGAATCGGCGACGGAGACCCCGTGCAGCGCCACCGGGAACGGCGCGTGGAAGACATCGGCCGGCATGGCGCCGAAGCCGACCTTGTAGGGCACGACCTTGCCGGTCAGCGCCATGCCCATGAAGGTGCGGCCGTGGAAGCCGCCGGCAAAGGCGATGACCGCCGGCCGGCCGGTGGCGTTGCGGGCGATCTTTATGGCATTCTCCACCGCCTCGGCGCCGGTGGTGACGAAGATCGTCTTCTTGTCGAACTTGCCGGGCAGCATGCCGTTCAGCCGTTCGGCCAGCCGGACATAGCTCTCATAGGGTACCACCTGGTGGCAGGTGTGGGTGAAGCGGTCGAGCTGCGCCTTGACCGCCTCGATCACCTTCGGGTGGCGGTGGCCGGTGTTGACGACGGCGATGCCGGACGAAAAGTCGATGTAGCGGCGGCCTTCGACATCCCAGATTTCCGAGTTTTCGGCGCGGTCGGCATAGATCTGCGTGGTCATGCCGACGCCGCGCGAGATCGACTGGTTCTTGCGTTCGGAAATGGCTGAATTCTTCATGATGTCCCTCGCCGGGCCGGCGCCCGTTCTCGTTTGATGGTTGGTGAAATCTGTTCTGGCCTTATTTCATGTTTTCCTCAAGTTGGCACCGCCGCCAGGCGATTGGGCCTGCCCCAGCCTCGCGCTGATCCCGATCGCGCGCGAGGTGTTCCCGGGGCCGATGGCCTATGCATGATGGGCCGCATCGTCGCCGGCACGGCGATTACGCCTCCCTGTACGCACAACCAACCGTTTTCGGGGAATTCCCATGGAGGAATGGAAGTTTCCAGGCCCACCCAATGTCGCGGTGTTTTTGGATAAGAGAATTGCTACCCGCGGCGACTGGATCGCATAAGAAACGAGTTCATGCGGTTCTTACAAACCCCTCACTGGCTCGCAAGAGATTGCGCGTATAATCCTTGGTCACGCGGTGCCCTATCAGCTGGCTAGCCGTGAGATTTTCCACCGCCTCGCCGTTCTGCATCACCATCAGCCGCTCGCACATATGGGTGATGATGGCGAGGTCGTGGCTGACCATCAGGAAGGTCAGCTTGCGCCGTCGCCGGATCTCTTCCAAAAGGTTGAGCACTTCCGCCTGCACCGAGGCATCGAGCGCCGAGGTCGGCTCGTCGAGCAACAGGATCGACGGTTCGAGGATCAGGGCGCGTGCGATCGCCACGCGCTGGCGCTGGCCGCCTGACAATTGATGCGAATAGCGGAAGCGGAAGCCGGTCCCCAGGCCGACCTCGTCCAGCGCCCGCTGGATGCGCTTCTCGCCATCGGCAAAGCCGTGGATGGCGAGCGGCTCCTGCAGCAGGCGGTCGACGGTCTGGCGCGGGTGCAGCGAGCCGTACGGATCCTGGAAGACCATCTGCACCTCGCGATAGAACGCCTTGTCGCGACGTGCGCCGAGGCTCTTGCCGTTGACGGCGATGGTGCCCGAAGCGGCCGGCGCGAGGCCGGCGATTGCCCTCAGCAACGTCGACTTGCCGGAGCCGGACTCACCGACCAGGCCGAAGGATTCGCCAGACTTCACCTCGAGGCTGACGCCCTTCAGTGCGCGAAAGCCGTCGAAGACCACCTCCAGCCCGTCGATGGAAAGGGCCGCATTCATGCCGCCCACTCCGGCTTGCGGTCGAGCACCGGCAGCGGGTGGCGTTCGAAGCCGATCCTGGGCATGCAGTTGAGCAGGCCGCGCGTGTAGGGATGTTGGGCGTCGCGGAGCTCCGACGCCTTGATCTGCTCGACCACCTTGCCGGCATACATGACGATGACGCGGTCGCAGAAGGACGAGACCAGGCGCAGGTCATGCGAGATGAAGATCAGCCCCATGCCGCGCTCGCTGACCAGCCTGTCGAGGATGTTCAGCACATCGAGCTGCACGGTGACGTCGAGTGCCGAAGTCGGCTCGTCGGCGATCATCATCTCCGGCCCGGCGATCAGCATCATGGCGATCATGGCGCGCTGGCCCATGCCGCCCGAAACCTCGTGCGGATGCAGGTCGAAAACGCGGGCAGGATCGCGGATCTGCACCGCCTCCAGCATGGCAAGCGCGCGGTCGCGCGCCTCCGCCTTGCCGACCTTCTCATGCGTGCGCAGCGTCTCGACGATCTGGCGGCCGATGCTCATCACCGGGTCGAGCGAGTATTTCGGATCCTGCAGGATCATGGCGATGCGCTTGCCGCGCAGCGCCCGGCGGTCGCGGGGCGAGGCCGCGAGCAGGTCGATGCCGTCGAAGGCGAGTTTCCCGGCGGTGACCTCGGCCTGCGGCGGGGTCAGGCCCATGATGGCACGGCCGGTCTGCGACTTGCCGGAACCGCTCTCGCCGACGATGCCGAGCCGTTCGCGGCCAAGCGAGAAGGAGACGCCGCGCACCGCCTCGATCAGGCCGGTACGCGTCGGGAAGGTGACGCGAAGGTCGTCGACGTCGAGAAGCGTGCTCATTGATCGCTGCCTATTGCGGTCGCCGCTCATTGATCGCCACTTCGGGGGTCGAGCGCGTCGCGCAGGCCGTCGCCTAGCAGGTTGAAGCCGAGGCTGACGATGAGGATGGCAAAGCCCGGCGCGCCGGCCACCCACCATTGGTCGAGCACGAAGCGGCGGCCCGAGGCGATCATCGCGCCCCATTCCGGCAGCGGCGGCTGCGCGCCGAGGCCGAGGAAGCCGAGGCCGGCGGCGGTCAGGATGATGCCGGCCATGTCGAGCGTCACCCTGATGATCAGCGAGGAGATGCAGAGCGGCATGATGTGGCGCAGTACGATGCGGAACGGCGAGGCGCCCATCAACTGCACCGCCTTGATGTAATCCGAATTGCGCACGGTCAGCGTTTCGGCGCGCGCAATACGGGCATAGGGCGGCCATGAGGTGATGGCGATGGCGAGCACCGCATTTTCGATGCCGGGGCCGAGTGCCGCGACGAAGGCCAGTGCCAGGATCAGCTTCGGAAAGGCCAGAAAGATGTCGGTGATGCGCATCAGGATCGCATCGATCCAGCCGCCGGCATAACCGGCGACCGTGCCGACCAGAAGGCCGATGGGGGCGGCGATGATCGCTACGAGAATGACGACGTAGAGCGTCCATCGCGAGCCGAAGATGACGCGCGAAAGGATGTCGCGGCCGAGGTCGTCGGTGCCGAACCAGTGCGCGGCACTCGGCGCCAGCAGCCGCGACCCCTTCAAGTCGCCGACTGTCGGCGAATAGGGCGCCAGCACATCGGCAAGGGCCGCGACCACAAGCAAGGCGATGATGATGAGCAGGCCGAGAAACGCCAGCCGGTTGGCGGAAAAGCGGCGCCAGGCGACATAGGCGCGGCCGAGCCTTGCCTGCATGCGCGAGGCCGGCCGCTCGCTGAGCAGCCAGTCGCGACGGCTTTGTATCGCCTCAGCGCTCATCGTACCTTGGTCCTTGGGTCGAGCACCCGGTAGAGCAGGTCGGACAGGAGATTGATGCCGATGAAGACCGAGCCGATGATGATGGTGCCGCCGAGCACGGCGTTCATGTCGGCGTTCTGCAGGGAATTGGTGATGTAGAGGCCGATGCCCGGCCAGGAAAACACCGTTTCGGTCAGCACCGAGCCTTCGAGCAGCCCGGCATAGGAAAGCGCGATCACGGTGACCATCGGCACCGCCGCGTTGCGTAACGCATGGCCCCAGATGATGCGCGTTTCCGACAGGCCCTTGGCGCGCGCCGCGACGATATATTCCTGGGCAAGCTCGTTCAGCATGAACGAGCGCGTCATCCGGCTGATATAGGCGAGGGAAAAATAGCCGAGCAGCGAGGCCGGCAGGATGATGTGGCGGAACGCATCGCGAAACACGTCCCACTGCCGCTGCCACAGCGCATCCAGAAGATAGAAGCCGGTGACTGGCGTGAAGGTGTATTCGTAGACGATATCGAGGCGGCCGGGAAAAGCCACCCATTGCAGCCTGGCATAGAACAGCACGAGCGCCAGCAGTCCCAGCCAGAAGATCGGCACGGAGTAACCGACCAGGCCGATGATGCGCACGATCTGGTCGATGATGCTGCCGCGCCGGACCGCGGCCAGCACGCCAAGCGGCACACCGATCACCGAACCGATCAGCGTCCCCAGCGTCGCCAGTTCGATCGTCGCCGGAAAGGCGCGGCGGATGTCGGTCATGACAGGATTGGTGGTCAGCACCGACGTGCCGAAATCGCCGTTCAGGGCATTCCTGACATAGATGTAGAACTGCTCGATCAGAGGCAGGTCGAGGCCCATCTCGCGGCGGGTGCGCTCGACGACATTGGCCGGCGCCCGGTCGCCGAGCACCGCCAGCACCGGGTCGATGGGGATGACACGGCCGATGAAGAAGGTCACGGCGAGAAGGCCGAGATAGGTGGTTATCGCGATGACCAGGAAGCGGCCGATCGACGACGCGACAGCGACGGCACGGGCGCTGCCGCGCCTTGCCGTCGCCTGGCTTTCAACCGTGCTCATGCGGCGCGTCCGCCGGCATCACTCCTTGGAGATCTGGCCGACGAAGTTGGTGTCGAAGCTCGGGCCGAGCGCGAAGCCCTTGAGGTTCTTGCGCAGGCCGGCCACTTCAAGCTGCTGGTGAATGATGATGAAAGGACTGGTTTCGAGGATCTTCTTCTGCAGATCCTGGTACATCGCGGCACGCTTGGCGGCGTCCTTCTCGAGCAGGGCGGCTTCCGTTTCCTTGGTCAAGTCGGGAATGTCCCAGGCGTTGCGCCAGGCTAGGGTCTTGGTCTTGCCTTCATCCGAATTGTCGGGGTTCGAGGCAAAGGTCTGGGCATTGGAATTCGGATCGAAATAATCCTGGCCCCACTGGCCGATATAGATGTCGTGGTTGCGGGCACGGTATTTGGTCAGCGTCTGCTTACCGTCTCCGGGAATGATCTCCAGCTTGACGCCGGCCTGTCCAAGCGTCTGCTGGAACGATTCCGCCATGCCGGTCACCGGTTGGGTGTTGCGTACGTCCATGGTGACGCTGAAGCCGTCGGCCAGGCCGGCCTTGGCGAGCAGTTCCTTGGCCTTGGCGAGATCGAACGTGAATGGGTTCTCGTCCAACTCGCCGAGCACGCCTTTCGGCAGGAAGGTCTGGTGGATCTCGCCGATGCCCTTGAGGATGGTCGAGCTCAAGGCATCATAGTCGACAAGATATTTGAAGGCCTGGCGAACCTCGGGCTTGGCGAGGTTCGGGTTCTTCTGATTGAGGCTGATGTAGAAGACCGTGCCCTTCGGCGCGCTGGTGGTGGTGAGATCGGCATTCTTGGCGATGGCATCGAGGTCGTTCGGCTCGAGATTACGGGCAACGTCGATGTCGCCGGCCTCGAGCGCCAGGCGCTGGCCCGAGCTTTCCTTCATGTTGCGATAGATGACGCGGGCGAGCTTGGCCTTTTCGCCGTGATAATTGTCGTTGCGCTCCATGACGACGACCTCGTTGGCCCGCCATTCGCGCAGCTTGTAGGGGCCGGAGCCGGCATAGCCGGTCTTCAGCCAGGCGTTGCCGAAGTCGTTGTCGTATTTGTAGTCGTCGCTCGGCGTGACCGCGGCGACGTGTTCCTTGACCAACTTGGCGTCGACCACCGAGGCGACCGTTGCCGACAGACAGTTCAGGACGAAACTCGGCGCATAGGCCTTGTCGACGGTGAACTGGAACGTCGTGTCGTCGACGGCCTTGGCCTTCTCGGTGACGTTACCGCCGTCGATGCCGAACTGCCCGATGATGAAGGCAGGGCTCTTGTCGAGCTTGATGGCGCGCTCGAACGAATAGGCGACGTCGGCCGCGGTGATCGGATTGCCCGAGGCAAACTTCAAGCCGGGCTTGAGCTTGAAGGTGTAGGTCAGGCCGTCGTCGGAGACGCTCCAGCTTTCGGCGAGATCGCCCCTGACCTTGGAGGTGTCGCTCAAGTCGAGACGGACAAGAAGATCGTAGGTGTTGCCGGTGACCTCGGCGGTCGACAATTCGAACGCCTCGCCCGGATCCATGGAGATGATGTCGTCGATGGCGAATCCCTCGACCAGCGTGTCGGCGGGCGTGACCGCAAAGGCCGGTGCGCCGGCCAGAAGCAGCGCGGACATAGCCGCACCCGCAAGCAAGAAGCGGGAGCGTAGAGCAAACTTTTCCATCATCATTTTTGACTGTTCCCTGTTTTGTTGACCTGAGTTCCCGGCTCAGGCTGTTGCGTTCTTTGCCGGGCTGAACGATAGCCCCTGGACCGGTTGCCTTGGCAATTTTTGTCCAGTTGGTCCATTACCATATCCGGCGGTTTCCAAGCCGGCAACGGGCATTTGCAAGACAGCGCGTTGTACCAGCGTGGGCGCGGCGAGCGGCCACAACGCCGGCTAAAATCCGCTGATGTTGCAACTACTTCAGTGCGGTGACCAGATCGGCGTCGGGAAAACAGGTGGCGGCGCGACCGTTCCCGGCCTGCCATTTGCCGATCGAACGGCGCGTCTTGAAGCCTGGCAAACCATCGGCGCTGCCGACATCGTAGCCCTTGGCCTCCAGCGCCCGCTGCAGGGCGGCGATGTCCGATCTGTAAAGCCCGCCGACCGCGCCCCAGCTGCTTGAAAAATTGCTGTCGCCATGGGCGATGCGATCGGCGCCGTGGCCGATGAACAGGGCGTAGAGATCGCTGGTGTTGTATTGTTTCAGCACGTAGAAATTGGGCGTGACGATGAAGGCTGGACCGCTGCGCCCGGCCGGCATCAAGAGAAAGCCTTCGGCCTTCAACTCGCGCGCCGGAAACGGTCTTGCCGCGACGCGCTTGATACCCATGTCAGCCCACTCGGAAATTCTCTTGCCCTGGTCCGGACCTTCGAGCGAACAGGAGACCGCTTCCGGCACCGTCACCTCGAAACCCCAGTCACGGCCCTTCACCCAACCATAGTTGACGAGATAGTTGGCGATCGAGGCCAGCGTGTCGGGTTTTGAATTCCAGATGTCGGCCCGGCCGTCGCCGTCGAAATCGACGGCATGCTTCAGGAAGGACGTCGGCATGAATTGCGGCTGGCCGAGCGCGCCTGCCCAGGACGACTTCATCGCGCCGACCGGGGCCAGCCCACGCTCGACGAGTTCGAGCGCCGCCATCAGCTCGGTGCGGAAGAAGTCCTTCCTGGTCGCCATTAACGCCTTGGTGCCCAGCACCTCGAAGGCGTCGTAGGGCATCTTCGCCGCGCCGAAGCCGCTCTCTCGGCCCCAGATCGCCAGCAGCACGTCGCCCGGCACGCCGTAACGCTGCTCGATCGCGGCAATCGTCCTGGCGTTGGCCGCCTTGCGCGCCCGCCCGCCTGATGTGACGGCGCGAACCGTCTTTTCGGCGAAATAGGCGCCGGGCGAACCGAACTCCGCCTGATGCTGCTTCTGCGGCGTTTTCGCCTTTTTGCCCGGCATCACCAGGTCGGGCAGTTTGAGGTTCGGTTTGACGCCATCGAAGGCGGCGTCGAAGGTTTTTCTGGAGATGCCTTTGGCCTTGGCCTCGGGCCAAAGGTCATTCTGCAGCCAGGCGCGGAACTGGTCGTCGATTGGTGCGGCGAAGGCGGCGGTGGCGAGGAGGACGGCAAGCAGGGCCATCAATAATGAGAGCGGGACCAATCTGAAAGGTCGGCGTTCTTTCGCGCCCCCCTCGGTCCTGCCGGACATCTCCCCCACTTGGGGGGAGATTGGCAGTTGCACCGACCGCGCCTTCTCTTCAACGTTGAAGATAAGCGAAGCCTTCGATGACAGCCGATCTCCCCCCTTGCGGGGGAGATGTCCGGCAGGACAGAGGGGGGCGCGACGGAATGCAATCGGTTCAGGAAAGCCGATCATTCCAGGTTCCTTCCCCCATTGCCTCAAAACGCCGTCCGCGAGCGCAGCGCCGCGGCCAGCGTGCCTTCGTCGAGATAGTCGAGCTCGCCGCCGACCGGCACGCCATGCGCCAGCCGCGTCACCTTGACCTCAAAGCCGGACAATTGGTCGGTGAGATAGTGCGCGGTGGTCTGGCCTTCGACCGTGGCGTTGACGGCGAGGATCACCTCCTTGACCTCGCCGCCGGCGACACGGTCGACCAGCGAGCGGATGTTGAGCTGCTCGGGACCGATGCCGTCGAGCGGCGACAGCGTGCCGCCGAGCACATGGTAGCGGACATTCATGGCGGCAGCCCGCTCCAGCGCCCAGAGGTCGGCCACGTCCTCGACGACGATCAGCGTGCCGGCGTCGCGGCGCGGATCGGTGCAGATCATGCAGGGGTCGGACGTATCAACGTTGCCGCAGGTCGAGCAGATGCGCACCTTGTCGACCGCCTCGCTCATGGCGGCGGCGAGCGGCGACAGGAGCTGTTCCTTCTTCTTGATCAGATGGAGCGCGGCGCGCCTGGCCGAACGGGGACCGAGCCCCGGCACCTTGGCCAGAAGCTGGATCAGGCGTTCGATCTCGGGACCGGCGATTCGCTTCGACATCGCATCGGTTTAGACCATGATCCCGAAAAGTGGAAACCGGTTTTCCGGAAAGATCATGGTCAAACAAGAAGATAGAGCCCCATTCCGATTTTAATCGGAATGGATCAGGCTCTAGGATTTTTCCGCGCGCTTTTGAACACTCCGATACCCAGCGTCGACGCTAAAGACGCTGCTGCCGTCAGTATGCTTCCAGCGGCCGGGCCTGGCCGGCGATCATCGCGCCGATGGCGTCGGTGTTCTCGGGCGTCGATTCAAACGACATCGTCGGCTCGGCCGGAGCCGCCGAGAATGAACTGACAGGTTGCGCACCGGCCGTGCCGCCGAAACGGGCCGCGTCCGGCTCCTGCATCGCCACACGCGTCGCCTTCTCGGAGCCTGCCTCCGCGGGGATCGCCTTCACGAAGGTCGCCTTGATCGGCTTTGCCGCCTGCGGTGCGGCTGCGGTCACGTAGGTTGCCTCGACCGGCCTTGTCTCGGTAGGTGTTGGCTCAGCGGATGTCGCCCGGGCGGATGTTGCCTTGTCTGCCCGCACCGGCGCCGCTGAGGCGACGAGCGTGGCGCGCGCCGGCGCCGGCGGCGTAGCCTGTGCCATCGCGACCGTCGGCTCGTCCGGCAACGGTTTCCAGTTCCGGCCGCGCTTTTCATAGAATGCATTGCCGCCGGCAACCATGGTGTAGTGCATGTTCTTGTAGGGAAACCGCAGGCCGGCGGTGTGAAAGAACATGGTGTTCCTCAGCTTGGCCTTACGCTCGCCCTTGAGCACCGCCTCGGCGGCTTCCTCGACATCGGGCAGCGCCTTCGAATTCATCCGCCGCGTCATCACGCCCGGCGCGAACTGCCCGCGCTCGCCGACCACCTGGCAGATGGTGTTGCCGTGTTTGCCGGAACGCAGCCGGTTCATGACCACCGTGCCGACGGCAATCATGCCGTCACGGCTCGACCGGTTGGATTCGAAGAACATCGCGCGCTGGAGGCACTCCTTGTCCTTCGCCGTGTGACTGTAAGGCCGGGACCTGACGGCATCGGTCAAGCTGGCCACGGACATGCCGTGCGAGGTGGTCTGACTGCAGGCGGCCAAAAATAGCGGAGAGGTGATGACGCCGAGCAACAATGGCGCCTTCCATCGGGTCGCGATCAAAAGTATCCCCTCATTCTGTCGCCGGCCCGCCCCAGCTTGTGGCAAGAATGATACTCTTTCAGGCAAAAAGATGGCTAAAAGGTTATTAAACGACGAGAGTGGCCAAATCGGCACATCTGGTGGGCCAAGTGTTGGGACGGGCCGGTCTACCTGCCTGCCGGCACGACGATCGGTTGCCCGGGCTCGGACTCGTCGAATTCTTCCGAAAACAGACCGCGTCTCAGGAACAGCGTCCGCGCATCCCGCGCCTTGGGCGCAATCTGCCGCGGCCAGCCGCTCTCGATGAACTCGGCCCTGGTGAAGTCAGGGGTCGCCGCGCAGGCGGATTCCAGGAAATCGGCGATTTCCAGCACGATCGCGCGTTCGTCCTTCGACAGAACCGAGATGCCGGATTCGATGGACGGATGATGGAGGAAATCGTCGAAGAGATGAAAATAGCCATTGATTCCAACGAGATCCACGCCCGCGTCGCAGTCGGCCAAGGATTCCAGGATCTCATAGATCCTGTTTCGGACGCGCTGCTCTATCAACCTGGCTGATGGCTCTTCGGTCATGGCGCCGCTGAAACGCTAAAGTCCGGATCTAGAACGGCAACTTCATTCCCGGCGGTATCGGCAGTCCCGCGGTCAGTGCCTGGGTCTTTTCCTGCATGATCTGCTCGACCTTCACCCTGGCGTCATTGTGGGCGGCGAGAAGCAGATCCTCCAGAATCTCGACCTCGTCCTCTTTGAACAGCGACGGGTCGATCTTCAGCGACTTCATCTCGAATTTGCCGGTCAGCGTCACGCTGACGAGGCCGCCGCCGGCCTGTCCGGTGGCTTCCAGCGTGGCGATCTCGTCCTGCATGGCCTGGAACTTGGCCTGCATTTCCTTCGCCTTGCCCATCAGGCCGAGAAGATCTTTCATGGCGTGGTCCTCTACAAATTGAAGCTGTATCAGGTTTCGTCGTCGTCGTCCGCCGTCGGCTCGACCGGAACCTCGGCCTCTACCGCATCGGCTTCCGGGGCGTCGGGAATGCGCACGTCGATGATCCTGGCGCCGGGAAAACGCGCCAGGATGGCGGCGACGGTTGGGTCGCTCTTGGCATCGAGGAAGGCGTTTTCGCGCTTGGTCGATTCCATCTCGGCCAGCGTCTGGCCGCCCTCTTCCTTCGACAGCGACACCAGCCAGTTACGGCCGGTCCAGGCGCGCAATTTGGCGGTCAGATCGTTGAGCAGCATCTTCGGCGCGTCATCGGTCAGGCCGACGTCCATGCGGCCCGGCTCGATGCGCACCAGGCGCACGCAGCGCTTCACCAGCACCTTGAAGGCCATGTCGCGCTGGGCATCGGCAAGGGCGGCGATGTCGGCCAGCGACTTCACCGGCACCGGCGGCGCATCCGCGACCGGTTCCGGCGTCGGAACGAAGGCTGCAGGCGTCGGCTCGGGTTCGACCAGCCGCATGGTCTGCGCGCCGCCATTGGCCGTCGACATCCGCGTCTGCGCCACCGCACTGGCGCCGCCGCCATTACCAGAACTTGCAGGGCCGGGACTTGCAGGGCCGGAGCTTGCAAGGCTGGAACTTGCAGGGGCGCCATTCGAGCGCGGCGCGCCATTCGGCGCCGGTGCTGCGCCCTCCAGCGATTTCAGCGCCTCGTCCAGCGTCGGCAGGTCGGCGGCGTGCGCCAGCCGGATCAGCACCATTTCGGCGGCACTGACCGGCCGATTGGATGACTGCACCTCGGGAATGCCCTTCAGCAGCATCTGCCAGGTCCGAGACAGCACCCTGACCGACAGCGCCTTGGCGAAATCGGCGCCGCGCTGGCGTTCGTCCTCGGACAGCGAGGAGTCATCGAGGGCGGTCGGCACGAAGCGCAGCCTGGTGACGAGGTGGTTGAACTCGGCAAGGTCGGTCAGCACCGCGGCCGGATCGGCGCCGGTGTCGTATTGGGCGCGGAATTCGGCGAGCGCGGCCGCCACATCGCCCTTCATCACATGTTCGAACAGGTCGACGATGCGGGCGCGGTCGGCCAGCCCGAGCATGGCGCGCACCGCTTCGGCGGTGACCGCGCCGCTGCCATGGGCGATCGCCTGGTCGAGAATCGACAGCGAATCGCGCGCCGAACCTTCGGCCGCGCGGGCGATCATCGCCAGCGCGTCGTCGTCGACCGCAATGCCTTCCTTGCCGGCGATCGAGGAGAGATGCGCGACCAGCGCGCCGGCATCGATACGCCTGAGGTCGAAGCGCTGGCAACGCGACAGGACAGTGATCGGAACTTTTCTGATTTCGGTGGTGGCGAAGATGAATTTGACGTGCGGCGGCGGCTCTTCCAGCGTCTTCAGCAGGCCGTTGAAGGCCTGGGTCGAGAGCATATGCACTTCGTCGATGATGTAGACCTTGTAGCGCGCCGACACCGGTGCGTAGCGCACGCGCTCGATGATGTCCCTGATATCGTCGATGCCGGTGTGGGAGGCGGCATCCATCTCGATGACGTCGACATGGCGGCCTTCCATGATCGCCTGGCAGTGTTCGCCCGGCACGGCAAGATCGACCGAAGGCTGGTCGACGTTCGATGTTTTGTAGTTCAGGGCCCGCGCGAGAATGCGCGCCGTCGTCGTCTTGCCGACACCGCGCACGCCGGTCAGCATCCAGGCCTGGGCGATGCGGCCGGTGGCGAAGGCGTTGGTGAGGGTGCGGACCATCGGCTCCTGGCCGATCAGTTCGGAGAAATTCGCTGGACGGTATTTGCGCGCCAGAACGCGATAGGCGGCGGCCTTTTCGGTTCCCGAATTTCCGGCTTCGCTCATTCGCCCGTAAAGCTCCAAGGGCCGCGCCCTGCAGGCGGCCGATTCCTGCGCATAGTTTCGCCCGCAGGGCTTGGCGCCGTCAATGTCGCCGAAGAAAGGCGGGGTCGCGGGAGAAAGGCGAAGGCGGGAGGCTGGAACAATGACCCGTTCCGGGCTCGTTAGGGCTGCTTCCTTCCGGACCTGACCCGGTTGGCGAGTGGACCGTCCACCACCAACCTCCCGTTTTCCATATCGGCAATTCGGCGATGAAATGCAAGGGCGCGCAGGATCAATCAGCCGAGAATGGCGCCGAAAGCTGAAACAAAAAACCGCCTCGGGGCGGGTCGGTGGCGCAAATCAGCACCATGTCGGAATTACCAGCATAACTGCCGGCACAAAGCAAGAACAAACATGCACTGCGTTCAGCCTTGGCGGTGATAGCGCGATCTTCCCTTCTCGTCTCGGCGCTCCGCGCCGATCCACTTCTGCCACGAGGGGACACAAGAGGGGAGAAGGGCAAGCAGGGGCAGCGCCGACCTGAAGCGATTGCCCTCGTGATTCGCTTGCAGCCCTCTTGCAGGCACCCGGCAGCCGCTCTAGCGTCATGAAGTTTAAAAACACTACAAAAGCGAAGGAAACGCCGATGCTGCCGGGCCTCAAGGCCGGATTCACGCTGGATGCCCGGCTGGAGGCGGACAGCGAGCAGTTGATGTGGCTTGGGCTGTGCGAGTTGCGGGTGATGAACGACCGCCGCTGGCCATGGTTGCTTCTGGTGCCGCAGCGGCCGGGTGCGGAGGAAATCCACGATTTGACGCCGCTCGACCAGGCGATGCTGACCTTCGAGACCAACATGGTGGCGCAGGCGCTGAAAAGAGTGACCGGCTGCACCAAGATCAACACGGGCGCACTTGGCAACATCGTGCGCCAGTTGCATGTCCATGTCATCGCGCGCTCGGAAGGCGATCCCGGCTGGCCGGGCCCGGTGTGGGGCCATGGCATGCGCGAGCCCTACCAGCGCCCCGACCTTCGCCGGTTTGCCGAAACGATCAAGGCGGCGCTATAAGCCTCTCCCCGTGTCCATTCTGAAATCCGAGTCTCTCATGAGCTTCCGCCTGTTTGACGCGCCCTTGCGCGAGCCGAGCCAGTTCGTCGGCTTCGCCGGCAACATGATCGACCGGCAATCCGAAAACCGCGCCGATGATTGCGTCGAAAAGGCACTCGCCGATCCCTCGACCAGGCTCTTGCTGATGCAGGGCGGCCGGCTCTTTCTGAAGCTCACAGATGATGGCTTCGATCCCTGGTTCGGCGTTGAGGAAAGCCAGCCGCTCCAGGCGTTGCTCGGCCACGGCGTCCTGCTCGGTTCTTCCGACAGCGGTCCGGTGCTCGCCGTGCCGGCCGGCGTCGACCCCGAACAGCTTCCCGAAACCATCAAGGCCATCGACTATCGCTCGGTCTACATGCAGGGGCTGATCGACGAGGCGGCGGCCGGCGCGATGGCGCAAGGGGCGGCGCTGCTCGCCTGGCACGCGAGCCACCGCTTCTGCGGCAAATGCGGCACCGAAGCCGAGATGCGGGCCGGCGGCTACAAGCGGCTTTGCCCGGCCTGCCAGACCGAGCACTTTCCGCGCACCGACCCGGTAGCGATCATGCTGACGGCGACGCGCGAAAAATGCCTGCTCGGCCGCGGCCGGCATTTCGCGCCGGGCATGTACTCGGCACTTGCCGGTTTCATCGAACCGGGCGAGACGATCGAAGCGGCGGTGCGACGCGAAACGCTGGAGGAAGCCGGCATCAGGCTCGGCCGCGTCGTCTACCATGCCAGCCAGCCCTGGCCCTTTCCCTATTCGCTGATGATCGGCTGCTTCGGCGAACCGCTCAACGACGACATCCAGGCCGACCTCAACGAGCTGGAGGACTGCCGCTGGTTCTTTCGCGACGAAGTGCTCTCGATGCTGGCCCGCGAGCATCCGGGCGGCCTGGCCACGCCGCCGAAGGGGGCGATCGCCTATAACCTCATCCGCGCCTGGGCCGACAGCGCATAAAACTTGCAGGGGAGCAAAAATGATCCGTCACACAGTGGTGTTCAGGCTGAAGCACAAGGACAATTCGGCCGAGGAGGCAAAATTCCTCACTGACGCTAAAATACTCGCGGTGATACCGGGCGTCGAAAAGTTCGAGCAGTTGCGGCAGGTCAGCTCGAAGAACGACTATCGCTTCGGCTTCTCGATGGAGTTCGCCGACCAGGCCGCCTATTCCCGCTACAACGACCATCCCGACCACATCGCCTTCGTCCGCGACCGCTGGATCCCGGAGGTCGAGGCGTTTCTCGAAATCGACTACGAGCCGCTGAGCTAGGGACAGAGTCCAATCGTCATGAACGAAACGTTCGGCCCCAGTAGGCATCGAAGCACATCGCTCGCAAGTCCGAGATGCGCACGGAACGCGGATGCCCAGGGTGAACTGACCGTCGACACGGCTAAGAGCTCGCTTCGACATACCTGCCTTCGCCAGGAAGCTCTCGACCTCCCTCGCGATCACGGCGTGCAGTACGCCATGGTCACGGTGATTTCCCGATCCGGGATCGCATGCAAGCCAGGGATGTGGAGGGATCAATTGCGATCCGGGCTGCGCTGACCTCGCGTTCGGGACATTTTGCAAAGTCCGAAAAGTGGGATTCGATACTCGATGGGGTTTTCTTTCGAAAACAACACGTATAACGTGCATGAAGTGGTGGAGGGGTGCCCGATCGGCCAAGCGGCGGTGCTGGTCTGCAGGGTTCCTTTTCGGAATCCAGTCATCCGGTCAATCCCTTGCTTGGCGCGACCATCACAGGATGGACGCCGTGGTGACCCGGCCCACACCATTAGAGCCAGCGCTTTCTTCTCTACATAGGCGGATGCCGCCGAGAATGAACGTGAAGCGGGAGCCAAAGTCGGCAATCGCAAAAGATGCGGCCCTATTCGAGGCCGGTCTCGTCCTCTCGCGGCACGCCGATGCATGGCGCATCTACGACATCCGTTACCGGGGTCACGATGACGCTGGCGGCCGAGATCCGACGCGATCGAGGAAGAAATTTCCGTAATTCCGGGCGCAGTCGGTGCGCGGAGATAGCCCAGTCAAGTGAGGCGAACGAGGAAGGAGAGAGAGATGCCGAAAGTCACAGTTTCGGTGCTTGCCGCCGTAAGCGTCGTGGCGGCGTCGATGTCGGCGCCGACGCCAGCCCAAGCCCACCATAATCATGATGGAGCGCTGGTAGCCGGCCTCATCGCCGGTGCGGTATTGGGAGCCGCGGTCAGCGCGCGGCAGCGGCCGCGCCCGCGCTACTATTACGGGCAGCCTTTCCCTCCAGCCTATTATCGTCCGCCGCCTCCGTCCGTCTACTATTATCCTCCACCCCGGCGTCCCGCCTACTATCCGCCCTATGAACCGTACTGACTTTCGGCGAAACCGTGTCGAGAACCGTCGGTCGGCGCCTTCAACGTTGCACCCAGGATAGGAGGCTTCAGATGCACATCCTTTCACCAATCATCGCTGCCCTGATCGCCGGCGGCATCATCAGCTTCGCCAACGCACAGCAGTCCGCGTCGGAAGGTCCACAGCCTGCTGAACAGGAACCCGCGCTCCGGGATCAACAGGCGGCCGAGACCGAACCGTTGCCGCATCCGATCGATTGTACCTTTACCGAGGCCCGCCTTTGCAAGACAGGTTCCGATTGCAGTGCGGCCGAGGCGCTTGGCGAGGTTCCACTGCCGGCGCGCTTTCTCATCCATTTCGAGCAGCAAATCATTGCGTCGGTCAATGCGGACGGGCTGCCGCATGTGTCGACGATCGGTGTCCTGGCTCGGTCGGGCGACAGCCTCATCCTTCAAGGTGTTGACGGGGCGACCGGATGGACGATCCAGGGCTCGACAAGTGACGAGATGGCCTCCTTCACCGTGGCCTCGCACGATAGCGTGTTGAACGCGTTCGGAACTTGCAAAGCGATCGAGTGACATACGGATCAATGCAGCATGAGGCGCGACGGCGCGCCTGTTCATCTCGCCGAGCCGGCCTGGATCGTCCCTTGCGTGCTCCTTGGACTGCTCGTCAATCGTGCGTGACCGCCGCAACGGAGGTACGTAACGCGCCGGCGAAGTCGGGATGGCTGTAAAGGTCGTTGTGGCCAGCCGCTATGGCGATGAGGCTGCGCAGATCACGGGCTGCCTCGCGCAGGGGTGCTGAACGTGCCGCGGGAACGATGGTGTCGTGCTCGGCGACGATGATGGCGGCGGGGACATCGAGGTTGCGCAGAGCCCCTGCCGCCTCCATACGATGCCGCAGCAAGAGGCGCACCGGCAGCCAGGGATAGTGGTGAGCGGCGAGTTCTCTCAGCGAATCGAAGGGCGTCACCATGACGATGCCTCGCAGCGGCCGGGCCGCCGCCAGATCGACCGCAACCGAAGCGCCGAGGCTGAGGCCGATGGCGACTATGCCGGCTTTGGCATCTTTGGCCAGGTGGTCATGGGCGCGTCGGGCGTCCTCGAACAGGGCGGCGGCCGACGGGCTGCCGCCGCTCGGCGCATAGCCGCGGTAGTGCAGCGCAGCGACCTCATGTTCGGGGAAGAGTTGGTGCAGCATGAGGGCAAGCGCGTCGGCATTCCAGGCGTTGCCGGCGAATCCTAGCAGGAGCGGACGCGGCCCGGTCACTGCCTGTCTTGAGGGCAGGCGCACCAGAACGACGCGCTCGCCATCCTGCGTCGCCAGCTCGACATGGCGGGCCCCGGCCGGCAGATCGGGTCCGAAAGCCGCAAGGCCGGCCGGAAAGATCAGCCGGGACTGAAGCACATACGCGACGGTGACAATGGCCGCATACAATCCAGCGACTGCGAGCGTCAGTTTCAGGAGCCACATCGCGGGAATGTCGCCTGTCGCTCGTCACCTGGCAAGGCGCCAGGTCAGGACGCCGCAGGTCTCTCGACGAATGCCAGCTAATCCGCCACCTTCCATTGCTCGCGCGATTCGCTGGCCGGGTACACGCCCAGGATCCGCATTTCGCGCGAGAAGAAGGCAAGCTCGTCGAGCGCCAGCTTGACCAGCGGATCGTCGGGATGGCCCTCGATATCGGCATAGAACAGGGTCGCGGTGAACGCGCCGAGCTGGTAGCTCTCCAGCTTGGTCATGTTGATGCCGTTGGTGGCGAAGCCGCCCATCGCCTTGTAGAGCGCGGCCGGCACGTTGCGGACGCGGAAGATGAACGTCGTCATCATCTTGGCATCGGCGGAGGGGCGGTCGGCCCATCGCCTGTTCTTGGTCAGCACGACGAAGCGGGTGACGTTGCTGTCGGTGTCCTCGACATTCTCCTCGATGATGTCGAGTCCGTAGAGCGTCGCGGCCAGAGCCGGCGCCAACGCGGCCATGGTGCGGTCCTTCAGTTCGCCGACCAGCTTGGCGGCGCCAGCCGTGTCGCCGGCGACCACCGGCTTCCAGCCGTTCCTGCGGATGTATTTGCGGCATTGGCCGAGCGCATGGATGTGGCTGTGCACGCTTCTGATCTCGTCGCGCCTGACGCCCGGCAAGACCATCAGCTGGAAATGGATCGGCAGGAAATATTCGCCGACGATGTGCAGCTTCGATTCCGGCAGGAGATGGTGGATGTCGGCGACGCGCCCGGCAATCGTGTTCTCGATCGGGATCATGGCGAGGTCGGCCTTGCCGGTCTCGACGGCATTGAAGGCATCCTCGAAGGTCGGGCACGGCAACGGCTCCATATCAGGGAACATGTTGCGGCAGGCGGTGTCGGAATTGGCGCCCGGCTCGCCCTGGAAGGCTATTCTGTTGGTTTCTTCAGGCATGCCAAATGTCTCAGGTTGAAAGGATGGTTCTGGCGCGTTCGAGGTCGTCCGGCGTGTCGACGCCGAACGGCGCGGACTGCACGATCTCGGCGTCGATGCGCATGGCGGCCTCCAGCGCCCGCAACTGCTCGAGCTTCTCGCGCCGTTCCAGCGGCGACGGCTTCAGCGCGACGAAACGTTCGAGCGCGGCGCGGCGGTAGGCGTAGAGGCCGATGTGGTGATAGAGCGGCCCCTCGCCCCAGGGTGCCGTGGCGCGGGTGAAATAGAGCGCCCGCAGCCGTGTCTGCGACAGCGGCGAGCCGACGATCTTGACGACGTTGGGATTGGTCTTTTCCTCGTCGCGGACGATCTCGATGCCGAGCGTGGCGACGTCGACTGCCGCATCCTCGAAAGGCCTAAGCGCCGCATTGATGATGCCCGGATCGATGGTGGGCAGATCGCCTTGCACATTGACGATCGTTTCGACGTTGCGCCCGGGGTCGAGCGTGGTCAGCGCCTCGAAGATGCGGTCGGAGCCCGATTCGTGGTCCGCCCGCGTCATCACCGCCTCGAAACCGTGCGCGCGCACCGCTTCCGCCACGCTTTCGGTATCGGTCGCGACCACCACCCGGCCAAGCGCGGCATCGGTGGCGCGGCGGGCGACATGCACGATCATCGGAGCGCCGGCGATGTCGGCGAGCGGTTTACCCGGCAGGCGGGTCGAGGCCATGCGGGCCGGGATGAGAATGAGCGTGGACATCGGGATGACGAAGCGTTCGAAAAGAGGACGGGAAAAGTGGCAAAAGGTCTCACTGGAAGCGCCCTTATAGGTGTTGCAACGCCAGAGCAAAAGACCTAGTTTCCGCCCGATTTGACCGCCTCGCGAGGTGGTTCACGATTACCGACGGACGGAGTGGACGGATCGGTCCGCCGGAAAAGGGAGCCTGGGGCGTATGGACTCTTTCGAAATCAACAAGCTGATCGGCGGGCTGCTGGGAACCGTGTTCGTCGTCTTCTCGGTCGGCATCGTGTCGGATGCGCTGTTCGCCTCCCCCAAACCGGAAAAGCCCGGCTTCGCCATCGAGGCGACCGAGGAGCCCGCCGAGGGCGGCCCGGCGGCCCCCGCGGCAGAAGCCAAGCCGATCGCCGACCTGCTGGCCAATGCCAATGTCGAGGCTGGCGCCGCCGTGTTCAAGAAGTGCCAGGCCTGCCATACCGGCGAGAAGGGCGGCCCGAACAAGGTCGGCCCCGATCTGTGGGACATCGTCGACCGCCCTGTCGCCGAGCATGCGGGCTTCGCCTATTCGGGCGGCATGAAGGAGTTTTCCAAGGACGGCGCCGAGAAGTGGACCTATGACAATCTCAACCACTTCCTCACCTCGCCCAAGAAGCTCGTGAAGGGCACGGCGATGAGCTTCGCCGGCCTGCCGAAGGACGAAGACCGCGCCAACGTCATCGCCTATCTGCGCACGCTGTCGGACAGTCCCAAGCCGCTGCCTGCGCCTGGCGCTTCAGCCGATGCGGCTGCGCCCGCCGAAGGCGCGGCGCCGGCCAAGCCGGCAGAGGGTGAAGCGCCCGCGGCGCCGGCCGAAGGTGAAGCACCCCCTTCTCCCGCACCGGCCCAATAACGCAATTGTCATGGACATATCCTTGGAAAAGCCGGGTTCAGCCCGGCTTTTTTAATGGAAAAGCGCATGTGCGGCGACAAAGCCAACCTGTCGCGGTTTTCATGAGCGTCAAATGATCTAGATTGTCCGCTGAGAGACCGTTTGGAAATTCTACTTTGGCGGTCATCGCAAAGAGGAGAAGGCATGACGGTTGGCCGAACGTTTCTCAGATCGATGCTGGTTGTGGCCGCTTTCGCCGGCGGCGTGCAGGCAGCATTCGCGGACGAATGGCGCACCACCTCGTCGCTGATCGGCGAATCCAAATATGGCGACAACTTCCAGCGCTACGACTACGTCAATCCGGACGCGCCGAAGGGCGGCACGCTGAATTCTGTGGCGCCCGGCACGTTCGACAGCTTCAATCCCTATATCGTGCAGGGTTCCTTCGCCGCCGGCTTCGCCCCGTTCGGCGGCGGGCTGCTCTACGACACGCTGATGGAGCAGGCGACCGACGAGGGCAGCGTCAGCCATCCGCTGATCGCCGACGCCTACAAACATCCGGACGACTTTTCGTCGGTGACCTACCGTCTCGACCCGCGGGCGAAGTGGCATGACGGCAAGCCGATCACCACCGACGACGTGATCTGGTCGTTCCAGGTGCTGAAGGCCAACAGCCCGATGTACAGCCGCTATTTCGAGAACGTCACCGATGCCGTCGCGGTCTCGGACCGCGAGGTCGAATTCCGTTTCGACCAGAAGGGCAA
The DNA here is from genome assembly GCF_055901555.1 of Mesorhizobium sp. WSM4821. Classification (NCBI taxonomy): domain Bacteria; kingdom Pseudomonadati; phylum Pseudomonadota; class Alphaproteobacteria; order Hyphomicrobiales; family Phyllobacteriaceae; genus Mesorhizobium; species Mesorhizobium sp. WSM4821. The sequence goes on from NZ_CM148371.1 coordinate 591,214, forward strand.
CCGGGAACTGCCGAAGATCCTCGGCGACCTCGTCGTGCTGCCGAAGCACTGGTGGGAAGGCACCGACGCCAAAGGCAAGAAGCGCGACGTCACCAGACCGACGCAGGAGCCGCCGCTCGGCTCCGCAGCCTACAAGATCGCCAGCTTCAAGCCGGGGTCGGAAATCGTCTGGCAGCGCGTGCCCGACTACTGGGCCGCCAAGCTGCCGGTGAAGATCGGCCGCCAGAATTTCGACACGCAGCGTTTCACCTATATTCTCGATGAGAATGCGGCTTGGCAGGCGTTCACCAAGGGTGGGCTTGAGGACATCAACGCGGAAAACAGTTCCAGACGCTGGTCGACCGCCTATAATTTCCCGGCGATCAAGCAAGGCGACGTGATCAAGAAGGAATTCAAGACCGAAACGCCCGAGCCGATGCAGGGTTTCGTGCTCAATCTGCGGCGCCAGCAGTTTCAGGATCGACGCATACGCGAGGCGCTGACCAACGTGCTCGATTTCGAAAGCATGAACCGAACGCTGTTCTTCGGCCTCAACACCCGAACGAGCAGCTATTTCCAAGGCACGGAACTGGCGTCGAGCGGCCTGCCGCAAGGCAAGGAGCTGGAAATCCTCGAGCAGTACCGAGACAGGCTGCCAGCGGAGTTGTTCACCCAGGAATTCAAGCTGCCGGTCTACGATTCCCCGCAGGCCGAGCGCAAATACCTGAAGGCTGCGGTCGATCTCTTCGCTCAGGCCGGCTGGGTCATCAAGGGCGGCAAGATGGTCAACGCCGACAGCGGCCAGCAATTCAAGCTGGAGATCCTCGGACGGGACCCGAGCGACGAGGTGATCGCCAATCCTTATGTCGACAGTTTGCGCAAGATCGGTATCGATGCGGCGCTTCGCATCGTCGACCCCAGCCAATATGTCAACCGCACCCGCAGCTTCGACTTCGACGTGGTGACGGGGATGTTCGGGCAGTCGGATTCCCCCGGCAACGAGCAGCGCGATTTCTGGAGTTCAAAAGCCGCCGATGCGCCTGGCTCCCGCAATCTGATGGGAATCAAGAACCCGGTGATCGACGCGCTGGTCGACCGCGTCATCTTCGCCACCGATCGCGACGATCTGGTTGCCGCCACCCATGCGCTCGACCGGGTTCTGCTGTGGAACTACTATGTGGTGCCGCAATGGCACAGACCGGTGGTCTGGCTGGCCTACTGGAACAAGTTCGGCATTCCCGAGAAGCAACCCGCCTATGTCGGCGCCGACATCGATTCCTGGTGGATCGACAAGGACAAGGAAAAGGCGCTGGCCGCTAAATACAAGAGTGGCAATTGATGGCGGCGCTGCCTCGTCGCGACTTCCTGGCGCTGGGCGCCGCGGCCACGGCGGCAGCGCTTCTGCCGGGCCGGGCCTTCGCCACCATCCCGACCGGTGTAAAGCTGCACGGCCTGTCGGCCTTCGGCGACCTCAAATATCCTCCGGATTTCAAGCATTTCGACTATGTCAATCCGGATGCCCCCAAGGGCGGCCGGATGAATTTCGCACCGCCGAACTCCACCTTCAATCAGAGCTTCCTGACGTTCAACACGTTGAATTCCCTGGTGTTGAGGGGGGAGTCGCCGCCGCGCACCGAACTCTGTTTCGATTCGCTGATGGCAAGCTCTCTCGACGAGCCAGATGCGGTCTACGGCCTGCTTGCCGCAACCGTTACCCTGTCGCCGGACCGCAACGGCTTCCGCTTCAGCCTGCGACCGCAAGCGCGCTTCCACGACGGCTCGCCACTGACGGCCGAAGACGTTGCCTTCGCGTTGACGCTTTACAAGGACAAAGGCCACCCGAACCTTTCCCAAGCGCTGCGGCATATGACGGAAGCGGTCGTGGTCGATCCGGCTACCGTCGACCTCACCTTCAACGGCAAACAGTCCGCGCAGAATATCCTTGCGGTGGTCGCAATGCCGATCGTGTCCAAGGCCTTTTATACGGCCAACGAATTCGATGCCGCGACGATGAAACCGCCGCTCGGTTCGGGACCGTACAAGATAGGGCGAGTGGCCGCCGGACAGACGGTCGAATATGAGCGCGTCGCCGATTATTGGGGCCGCGACCTGGCCGTGAACCGCGGCCTTTACAATTTCGACCGCGTCCGTATCGACTTCTACCTCGATCGCCAGGCAGCGTTTGAAGCCTTGAAGAAAGGCGACACGCATTTTCGCGAGGAATTTACCGCGCGGGTATGGGCAACCGGTTACGACTTTCCGGCGCTGAAGGACGGCAGGGTCGTCAAACGCGAATTTCCCGGCGAAAAAACGCCATCCATGCAGGCTATTGCGCTGAACCAGCGTCGCTCGCAATTCCGCGATGTGCGCGTGAGGCGGGCGATCGCCAATTGCTTCGATTTCGAATGGACCAAACGGGTACTGTTTTATGGTGCCTACGAGCGCTCGCAATCGAACTTCGAGCGGTCGGATTACAAGGCCGAGGGCCTGCCCTCGCCCGAGGAATTGGCCCTGCTGGAGCCGTTCAGAGCCGAGTTGCCGCCGGAAACCTTCGGTGAACCGGTAATGCAGCCTGTCTCCGACGGCTCGGGCCACGACCGCAAGCTGCTGCGCGAGGCTTCGAGACTGCTTACTGAGGCCGGCTGGAAGCGAGCGGGCAATTTCGTCGTCAACGAAAAGGGCGAGCGACTGCGGGTGGAAATGCTGGTCGAGGACGACGGCCTCGTTCGCCTTTTCACCCCATGGTCCGAGAACATGAAAGCGATCGGGATCGACACCTCGATCCGGCAGGTCGATTCGACGCAGTACGAACAGCGGCAGAGCAATTTCGACTTCGATCTCATCATGCTCGCATGGTCGATCGGGGCGACGCCCACCGCCGACGGCCTGGAGATCCTCTATGACTCCCAGATGGCGAAAACGCCGGGGATGCGCAACTATCCCGGTACGGAAAGCAAGGCCATCGACGCGCTGATCGTCGCGGCCGGCAAGGCACAGAGCCGGATCGAACTGGTCACGGCGCTCAAAGCGCTCGATCGGGTCTTGCGCGCGCGGCTAGACTGGATTCCAACATACTATCTCGCGAATCACCGAGCCGCCTATTGGGACATGTTCGGCTTTCCCGAGCGGAAGCCCGATTTCGGCTTCCCGGTCGAGGCGCTGTGGTGGTTCGACAAGGACAAGGCGGCAAAAATTGGCAAAGCCTGAAATTTTCGCTCAAAGCACGCAGAGGGCCTGATGGGCGCCTATATCCTGCGCCGCATCCTGCTGATGATCCCGACCCTGTTCGGCATCATGGCAATATCCTTCGCTGTCATCCAGTTCGCGCCGGGCGGGCCGGTCGAGCAAGTCATCGCCAGGCTGACGAACCAGGGCGGCAGCGACCGCCTCGGCGCTGGCGGTGGGGACGCGGGCGGCAGTAGTTTCGATCCGGCCGGCGAGGTCAGTTCGAAATATCGCGGCGCGCAGGGGCTCGACCCCGAATTCATCGCCAAGCTGGAAAAGCAGTTCGGCTTCGACAAGCCACCGCTCGAGCGCTTCGGCATGATGCTGTGGAACTATGCCAGGTTCGATTTCGGCGACAGCTATTTCCGCGACATTTCGGTGATCGATCTGATTCTGGAGAAGATGCCGGTGTCGATCTCGATCGGGCTGTGGATCACGCTCCTGTCCTACCTGATCTCGATCCCGCTCGGCATCCGCAAGGCAGTCAAGGACGGCTCGGCATTCGACGTCTGGACCAGCGGCGTCGTCATCGTCGGCTACGCCATCCCGGGCTTCCTGTTCGGCATCCTGCTGATGGTGCTGTTTGCCGGCGGATCGTTCTACGACTGGTTCCCGCTGCGCGGCATCACCTCCGACAATTGGGACCAGCTGTCCTGGCCGGCGCGGATCGTCGACTATTTCTGGCATATGACCTTGCCGCTGACGGCGCTGGTGCTATCGGCCTTCGCCACCACGACGCTTCTGACCAAGAATTCGTTCCTCGAGGAAATCCGCAAGCAGTATGTGGTGACCGCACGCGCCAAGGGCCTGTCGGAACGCCAGGTTCTCTACGGGCACGTCTTCCGCAACGCCATGCTGATCGTCGTCGCCGGCTTTCCGGGCGCCTTCATCTCGGCCTTCTTCACCGGTTCGCTGCTGATCGAGAACATCTTTTCACTCGACGGCCTCGGCCTTCTCGGTTTCAGATCGGTGGTCGAGCGCGACTATCCGGTGGTATTCGCCAATCTCTACATCTTCTCGCTGCTTGGCCTGTTCGTCGGGCTGCTGTCCGACCTGATCTATACCTGGGTCGACCCGCGCATCGACTTCGAGCGGAGAGACGTCTGATGGCCGGGACCGCGGTCGACACGGCACCGGACCGGATTGCCCGGCCCTGGCTGTCGCCGCTCAACAAGCGGCGCTTGCAGAACTTCAAGGCCAACCGGCGCGGCTATTGGTCGTTTTGGATCTTCCTCGTGCTTTTCGTGTTGTCGCTGTTTTCCGAATGGATCGCCAACGACAAACCGGCCCTCGTTTCCTACAAGGGCGAGATCCTGTTTCCGGTCCTGGTCGCTTATCCCGAGGAGAAGTTCGGCGGCTTTTACGCGGTCACCGACTATCGCGACCCGGTCATCCAGGACGAGATCAATGCCCATGGCTGGATGATCTGGCCGCCGGTCCGCTACTCCTACCGGACCGTCAACAACGCCATCCCCGAGGCGGCGCCCACCAAGCCGTCCTGGCTCTATGACGCCAAGACGCGGTGCAACCAGTATCCGCAAGGTGCCGCCGACCCTAACTGCGTCGTCGGCAACTGGAACTGGCTGGGCACCGACGACCAGGCACGCGACGTGCTGGCGCGCGTCATCTACGGGTTCAGGGTCTCGGTGCTGTTCGGCCTGATCCTCACCGCCGGCTCGGCGCTGATCGGCGTGACGGCCGGCGCGCTGCAGGGCTATTTCGGCGGCTGGACCGACCTTCTGTTCCAGCGCTTCATAGAAATCTGGTCGGCGATCCCGGTGCTCTATCTCTTGCTGATCGTCGCCGCCATCCTGCCGCCCGGCTTCTTCATCCTGCTCGGGCTGATGCTGCTGTTCTCCTGGGTGGCGCTGGTCGGCGTGGTGCGGGCCGAGTTCCTGCGCGCCCGCAACTTCGAATATGTCAACGCGGCCCGCGCGCTCGGCGTGTCCAACGGCACCATCATGTTCCGGCATCTGCTGCCCAATGCCATGGTGGCGACGCTGACCTTCATGCCCTTCCTGCTCAGCGGCTCGATCTCGACGCTGACATCGCTCGATTACCTCGGCTTCGGCCTGCCGCCCGGCTCGGCCTCGCTGGGCGAACTGCTGAAGCAGGCCCAGCGCAACCTCAACGCGCCGTGGCTGGGCATTTCCGGCTTCGTCGTCATCTCGTTGATGCTGTCGCTGCTGGTGTTCGTCGGCGAGGCGACCCGCGACGCCTTCGATCCGCGCAAGACGTTCAGATGAGGGCGATGCAGGCTGGCATTCGGCATGTTATATTTAAGTTGGCCGAGATTGAGCGAACTCGCAGCCAAGACGATCAGTTAGGGCAGAATTATGAATAAGATCATCCTTGAACACTACCCGGCATCGAAGCTCCCGGATGAACCGCGGGAAGGCATAGCTCTGGGCGCTTCGGTCAAGGTGACCGTGGAAGAGGAGGCCAACCGGCCTCTTGGCCGCGAACAATTGCTTGAACTCATGCGGAATGCTCAGGCCAATGCGCCGGGAACAGGTCTCGAAGAAGCTGTCGCGCGCGTTCGTGCCCTCCGCGATGAGTGGGAGGATTGATGGCCGCCGTCCGGCTTTACGTCGATACCAAGATTTTCATCTATGCCTTTGAAAACAAAGACGCACTTGCAAAAAAACTACTTCAGGTCATTTCACTGAACGAGGGCAGAAAGCAATCTTTCCTGGCGACAAGCGAGATCGTGCTCGCAGAGTTGATGGTTGACCCCTTGAAAAAGAACAATGAGCGACTGATCGAACTCAACGACAATATTTCGATCGGCAATGCCTTTATCTTGGTTGGCGCGGTAACGCGCGTGGCTCTCTGGCATGCAGCGCAACTGCGCTCTGAATCCCTTTCGTTAAGATTACCAGACGCGATCCATCTTTCCACAGCGATGTACTTCGGCTGCACACAATTTCTGACTGCGGATACGAGATTGAAGGAAACCTATTCTATCGCACCAAATCGGCTCGTTCCCCCTCAACTGGCAGCGGAAATTTCGATTATACGCCCGGAAATTTCTGTCTTGGAAAGAGTCGTCGCGGAAGTTGAGCCATGACCGCCCCTCTCCTCTCCGTCCGCGATCTCAGCGTCGCCTTCGCGCAGGAAGGCCGCCAGTCGATGGCCGTCGACCACATTTCCTTCGACATCGCCAAGGGCGAGACGGTGGCGCTGGTCGGCGAATCCGGCTCCGGCAAGTCGGTCACGGCGCTGTCGGTGCTGAAGCTGCTGCCCTATCCGGCCGCCAGCCATCCGTCGGGGAAGATCCTGTTCCAGGGCGCCGACCTGCTCGCCACCGACGAGAAGGAATTGCGCCGCGTGCGCGGCAACAAGATCACCATGATCTTCCAGGAGCCGATGACCTCGCTCAATCCGCTGCACACGATCGAGCAGCAGATCGTCGAGGTGCTGACGCTGCATCAGGGCCTGGGTGACCGCCAGGCCAAGGCGCGCACCCTGGAGCTGCTCAACGAGGTCGGCATCCGCGAGCCGGAGAAGCGGCTCGACGCCTATCCGCACCAGCTTTCCGGCGGCCAGCGCCAGCGCGTCATGATCGCCATGGCGCTGGCCAACGAACCGGAACTGCTGATCGCCGACGAGCCGACGACGGCACTCGACGTCACCGTGCAGGCGCAGATCCTCGAACTGCTTGCGGAGCTGAAGAGCCGCAAGGGCATGTCGATGCTGTTCATCACCCACGATCTCGGCATCGTCAGGAAGATCGCCGACCGGGTCTGCGTGATGACCAAGGGCAAGATCGTCGAGACCGGGCCGACGAAAGACATCTTCGCCGATCCGCAGCACAGCTATACTCGGCATTTGTTGGCCGCCGAACCGAAGGGCAAGCCGCCGGCAGCCAGCCACGCCGCCAAGCCAGTCATGACGGGCCAGGACATCAAGGTCTGGTTCCCAATCAAGAAAGGCTTTTTCCGGCGCACCGTCGACAATGTGAAGGCGGTCGACGGCATCGACGTCACCGTTCGCGCCGGCCAGACGCTCGGCGTCGTCGGCGAATCCGGCTCGGGCAAGACGACGCTCGGCCTGGCGCTGGCCAGGATGATCTCGTCGACCGGGACCATTCGGTTCAACGGACGCGACATCAACGAGCTGACGTTCAACGCCATGCGGCCGCTGCGGCGCGAGCTGCAGATCGTCTTCCAGGATCCGTTCGGGTCCTTGAGCCCGCGCATGTCGGTCTCCGAGATCATCGAGGAGGGGCTGAGGATCCACGAGCCGAAGCTGTCGCCCGATCAGCGCGACAAGCGCATCGTCGATGTGCTCGGGGAAGTCGGGCTCGATCCCGCCACGCGCAATCGCTATCCGCACGAGTTTTCCGGTGGCCAGCGTCAGCGTATCGCCATCGCGCGCGCCATGGTGCTCAACCCGCGTTTCGTCATGCTGGACGAGCCGACCTCGGCGCTCGACATGAGCGTGCAGGCGCAGGTGGTCGACCTTCTGCGCAGCCTGCAGGCCAAGCACGACCTCGCCTATCTGTTCATCAGCCACGACCTGAAGGTCATCCGCGCGCTCGCCAACGACGTCATCGTCATGCGCAACGGCAAGATCGTCGAGGCCGGCCCCTCCGAACAGATTTTCGAGCGGCCGCAGACCGACTATACCAAGGCGCTGATCTCTGCCGCGTTCAGGATCGAGACGGCGCCGGTCGGCATCGTCAGCGAGTAATGGCCCTGCCGATGACTTCCGAAAATCGGAATCGATTTTCGGTGAGGATTATGCGCAAAATCAAAGTGCTACAGCGTCCTTCGCGCGTCCAGGAGATGCGGCGCCGTAGGTAAAAAGGAAAAAGAATTCGCAATGGAAAAAGGCCGTATCCTGCTTGCCGTCACCGGCTTTCATCCGCAGCGCTGGCGCGAATTGCTGTCGGCGGAACGCGAGGTGGTGCTCGAGCCGGACGGCGCCAGAGACCCCTCGATCACCTATGCGGTGGTGTGGAAGCAGCGGCCGAACCTGCTGTCGGCGCTGCCCAATCTGCGCGCCGTGTTTTCGATCGGCGCCGGCGTCGACCACATCTTCGCCGACCCCACTTTGCCCGACGTGCCGATCGTGAAGGTCGTGGCCGACAACCTTACCCAGTACATGACCGAATATGTCGTCTGGCGCGTGCTCGATCATCATCGCCAGGGCATGCTCTACCGGTCGCAGCAGAAAAAGAAGATCTGGCACGAGCCGCCGCAACGGCCGGCCAGCGACATCTCCGTCGGCATCATGGGGTTCGGCACGCTTGGCCGCGCGGCGGCGTCGGTGCTTTTGTCGCTCGGTTTTCCGGTCAATGGCTGGTCGCGCAGCGACCGGTCGATGAAGGGCGTTTCGACCTATGCGGGCGAGGCCGGGTTGATCCCCTTCCTCAACGCCACCGACATTCTTGTGGTGCTTTTGCCGCTCACGCCACAGACGCAAGGCATCGTCAATTACAGCGTGCTGAAGGAGCTGAGGAAACGCAACGGCCTCGGCGGTTCGGTGCTGATCAATGCCGGGCGCGGCCGCCTGCAGAAGGATGCCGACATCGTGCGCGCGCTGGAGGACGGCACGCTGAAGGAAGCCAGCCTCGACGTGTTCGAGGTCGAGCCGCTGCCGAAGACCAGCTCGCTATGGAGCCACCCGAAAGTGTTGGTGACGCCGCATGCGGCGGCGACCTCCGATCCCGTGCATCTGGCGCCGATCATGCTGCGCCAGATGGCGGCCTTCGAGCGCGGCGAGAAGCTCGAGAACGTCGTGGATCGCGACGCCGGGTATTAACCCGGCAGGCCGAGCCCGTCCGATTTGGCCGGTTTGCCGCATTCGCGGCGGGCAATCGAACGGTTCATGGCATCGATCTTGCCGCGTGCCTGATCGGAATCGCGCTTGCTTTTCGAGCGCATATCGGGCGTGAACGGGCCGAAGCCCATTGCCGGATTGGAGAAGGACGGCTTGGCGTCCACCGGCAGGCGGTATTGCTGCGCCAGCCCGTCACGCAGCGCCAGCAATTGGTTGCAAGGCACGCTATCGTACTGCAGCGAGGACCGGACGTCCGCATCCTGCCGTTCGGACATCGAGTTGCCGACGCAGCCGGCCGATGCCAGGCAAGATGCCAAGACCAGTATGTTCCAGCGCATGGGACGTGCTCCGTGTCGATGTGCTGCCTTCGATCGGGATGGTCGCGTCAGTCGGGCATCCGAATCGGGCTTTTCGCAGCCGCCACCACCAGTGGCACGGCTGCGGTCGATATCTCCTGCCTATGCAGGTGTCAGCAGCCACTTGCAACAGGCTTTCCGCGCCGGAATTAATGCCTATCTTTGGAGCCATGCGCGCCAGCGACCTGCTTCATCCCCGGCCCGAGGGCCTCTATTGCCCACCCGGCGACTTCTTCATCGATCCGGTGCGGCCGGTCAGCCGGGCGCTGATCACGCACGGCCATTCCGACCATGCCCGTTCCGGGCACAGCTCGGTCCTGGCCACACGACAGACGCTGGATATCATGGGGCTGCGCTACGGCGAGGGTTTTGCCGGGACGACGCAAGCGGCAGCGCTCGGCGAGACGATTGCCGTGAACGGCGTCAGCGTTACCTTCCATCCGGCCGGCCATGTGCTCGGCTCCGCGCAGATCGAAGTCGTGCATCAGGGCACGTGCATCGTCGCGTCGGGCGACTACAAGCGCCAGCGGGATGCGACGTGCGCGCCGTTCGAACCGGTCAAATGCGACGTGTTCATCACCGAGGCGACCTTCGGCCTGCCGGTGTTCCGTCACCCGCCCGATGCCGAAGAGATCGCCCGCCTGCTGAAATCGACCGCGCAGTTTCCCGAACGCGCGCATCTGGTCGGCGCCTATGCGCTCGGCAAGGCGCAGCGCGTGATGCGCTTGCTGCGCGATGCCGGCCACGACAGGCCGATCTACATACACGGCGCGCTGGCCAAGCTCAGCGACTACTATCAGAGCCAAGGCATCGACCTCGGGACGCTGGAGCCGGCGACCGTCGAAAGTGGCGGCAAGGACGATTTCTCCGGCGCCATCGTCATCGGTCCACCCTCGGCCTTCGCCGACCGCTGGGCGCGGCGCTTTCCCGATCCGATCTCGTGCTTCGCCTCCGGCTGGATGCGCATCCGCCAACGCGCCAAGCAGGGCGGCGTCGAGCTGCCGCTGATCATTTCCGACCATGCCGACTGGGACGAGCTGATCGCCACGATCAAGGAGACCGGTGCCGGGGAGATCTGGGTGACGCATGGCCGCGAGGAGGCCCTGGTGCGCTGGTGCGAACTCGAAGGCATCGCCGCCAGGCCGCTGCATCTCGTCGGCTACGAGGACGAGGGCGATTGAGGATGGGAAGTTCGGTAGTCATCTGCGTAGGGCGCGGCGTTCGCCTACGGTGCGCACCCTCATGAACCGCTTCGCCGAGCTTCTCGACCGCCTCGTGCTGACGCCGTCGCGCAATGGCAAGCTGACGCTCTTGACCGATTATTTCCGCAGTGTCGAGGATCCGGATCGCGGCCTGGCGCTGGCCGCCATCACCGGCGACCTGACCATCGCGGCGGTCAAGCCGGCGATGCTGCGCATGCTGGTCATGGAGCGCATGGACCCGGTGCTGTTTGGCTATTCCTACGACTATGTCGGCGATCTCGCCGAAACTGTTTCCCTGGTCTGGCCGCAATCGCCCGCGGATATCGCGAACCACGAGCCGACGCTGGCCGAGGTGGTGGCGAAGCTGCAGGCGGCGAGCCGCTCCGACGGGCCGAAGGTGCTGGCCAGGCTGCTCGACAGCGCCAGCATCTCGGCGCGCTTCGCCATCATAAAGCTGGTCACTGGCGGCCTGCGCATCGGCGTCTCGGCGCGGTTGGCCAAGCAGGCGCTGGCCGATTTCGGCAAGGTCGACGTCGCCGAGATCGAAGAGCTCTGGCACGGGCTGACGCCGCCCTATGCCGGGCTGTTCGCCTGGCTGGAAGGCAAGGCGGAAAAACCCGAAAAGACCGCGCTCGCACTGTTTCGGCCGGTGATGCTGTCGAACCCGGTCGGTGACGGCGATCTCGAAAAGCTCGACCCGGCCGATTACGCAGCCGAGTGGAAATGGGACGGCATCCGCGTCCAGGCCGTATCGGAAGGCGGCATTCGCCGGCTCTATTCGCGCACCGGCGACGACGTTTCCGGCGCCTTTCCGGATCTCGCCGAAGCGATGGATTTTTCCGGCACCCTCGACGGTGAGCTCCTGGTCGGCGATCCCCGGCAGGCGACAGGCACCTTTTCGGACCTGCAGCAGCGGCTGAACCGCAAGAGCGTGGCACCGAAGATACAGCAGCAGTACCCGGCGTTCATGCGCTGCTACGACCTGCTTCAGATCGGCGACGAGGATTTGCGGGCGTTCTCTTTCCGCGAGCGTCGCGACCGGCTCGAGGCCTTCGTGAGCACGCTCGAACCGAGCCGCTTCGACCTGTCGCCGCTGGTCGAATTCGAGGACTGGCAGGTGCTGGAGGAATTGCGCCGCAAGCCGCTGCATCCGGTGATCGAAGGCGTCATGCTGAAGCGCTGGGATTCGCCCTATCTCACCGGCCGGCCGAAAGGCCCCTGGTTCAAATGGAAGCGCGATCCGCACACGGTCGACGCCGTGCTGATGTACGCCCAGCGCGGCCACGGCAAGCGTTCGAGTTTCTATTCCGACTACACGTTCGGCGTCTGGTCCGGTCCGGAAGGATCGGAGGAACTGGTGCCGGTGGGGAAAGCCTATTTCGGCTTCACCGACGAGGAACTGAGGCAGATCGACAAATATGTCCGCGACAACACGGTCGAACGTTTCGGCCCGGTCCGCTCGGTGCGGGCCGACCGCAGACAAGGCCTCGTGCTGGAGGTGGCCTTCGAGGGCCTCAACCGCTCGACACGGCACAAGTCCGGCGTCGCCATGCGCTTTCCGCGCATTTCACGGCTGCGCTGGGACAAGCCGGCGGCCGAAGCCGACCGCATCGAGACGCTGCAGGCGCTGCTCGACAGCTGAGGCCTTTGTTTGAGCACCGGATTTTCCCAAACCCGGTTTCCGCCCCGGGTCAAGCCCGTGGGCATGCCCTTGGGTCCGATGCTCTACGGGACGACCGAGACGCGGATCTCGTAGATGTCGACCGACTTGCCCTGCTGGTCGAAGTCGGAATTGATGGCGATGGTGCCGGCGGCACCCGGACGCTTGTCGGGAAAGCGCACGTCGAACAGATACTCGTTGTTCTCACGGCCGACCGCGTAGCGCTTGCGGCCGCAATCGCCGAGTTCGCCGAAATTGCAATCGACGGAGATCTGCGTCTCCTTGCCCTCCTCGGAGCGGGCGATGATGTCGAACACCGCGTGCCTGCCGGCGAGTCGTTCCAGAACGCCTTGCCCGACGTCGAAGCTGATGGCCGAGCCGGAGGCGCCCGACCGGATGCGCAGGAACGAACCGCTCTCGTCCTGCATGACTTCGGCCTCGGCATCCGAAGGCGCGCTGACAAGCGTCGGGTCGCTCGGCGAAAACACGTTGATCCAGTCGCGTTCCTCATCCGCCTCGCCGGAATTCAGCGGCGAGGCCGTGTCGCCCGGCGGCGTGAAGTCATCGTCGTCCACCGTCGGGGGCGTCTGCGGCGGGGCCGTGTCGAGTTGGGCCGCCGACTTAAAGACGCCGGTCTGCGCAGCGAAATAGAAGCCGATGCCGGCAGCGGCAAGCAGCGTAACACCGAGGAAGATCGCTGTGAGCGGCAGACGGCGGCCCCTCACCCGCCTGTCGTCGCGGTCGGGCATCACCTCAGCGTCGTCGTCTCCGGCCGACGCACGGATCGACATGTCGATCTCCGGCACACCGGCAAAAACCGCTTCGGGCATGATATCGGGAACGACCGGCAGGACGCGCGACCGGGGCGCGTCGGATGCAGGAGGTTGCCCCGGACCGTCGACAACGATGTCAGGCGACGGCGCAGATTCGGCTTCGACCGCGCTGTCACTCGGCGGCTCCACCGGACCGTCGACAACGACGTCAGGCGGCAGCGCAGGTTCGGCTTCGACCGCGCTATCGGCCTGAGGCTCCACCGGATCGTCGACGACGACGTCAGGCTGCGACGCAGGTTCGGTTTCGGTTTCGCTATCAGCCGGCTGCTCCACCGCCGGTGCTGCGGTATCCTCATCGGCCGGCAGGCCGACATCGGGGACCGCCGGCAGGAACTCGGATTCGATTTCGGTGATCTTGGCCTGGACCGCCTTGCGGCGCTTGATGGCGACTTCCACCGTCACGCCCTGGTTGGCCTGAAGGGCACGGTCCAGTGCGGCGAAGGCCGATCGATAGACCCTCTCGCGAAACGCCCGGTCGTCGGCATTGCCTTTTTCGAAGGCGTTCCGGATCGCTTTTTCGATCGCGTCCAAGCGGGACCCCTCTGCACGTACGGTCACATTGCCCATGATCGTTAGCCGTAGGCGACCAATCAATCAACGGGCCAGCGGCCGCATTCTGCCCTGGCGATGCATCCAGGGCCTGTTTCCAGAGGTTTTCGGCAAGGGAATCAACATATTTCGCTGATTTTCCTGGCACTGAGCCAGCGTGGCCTCTTGAATTCGCGACTGCCCATCTTGAATTCGCGGCTGGTTGAGTCTATCACCCAGCGCATCTTGGAGGCTTCGGCTTCCCGGGCCGCTTTAGCTCAGTTGGTAGAGCACATCATTCGTAATGATGGGGTCAGGTGTTCGAGTCACCTAAGCGGCACCAAAACCTCCAATAATCCTCATGCCGCCGCGCGCCCTTGCCTCGTGCCGCCACAGGCGCGCCTCCGCCTTCCCTCGATTTCAAACGCGTCCATCACCAGGATGGGAACCGTTCGGGAATGGTCGTCCGACATGTTTGATCACATCGCACGACTTCCAAGGCACCGCCGTCAGGGCAAAGCCGCACAAGGGAGCTGAAAGCAAGTGAGCGCAAATGAAAACCAATTGAGACACAACTGAAACACATCCACGCGCAGGCGACATGCGAGCGAAACGCTTTGGGGCGATGGTCGAGCCTCACCAGGAACGCAGGAGCGTCGCCGATGACACCCGACCAGATCAGACTTGTCCAGGATAGTTTTCGCGAGGTCGTGCCGATACGCGCGGCCGCCGCCGCGCTGTTCTATGAGCGCCTGTTTGCGATCGACGCGGATCTTCGCGCGCTGTTTCCGGTAAGAGACATGACCAAGCAAGGCGCCAAGCTGATGGCGAGCCTTGGCTTCGTCGTGCACGGATTGGATCGTGCCGACACCATCCTGCCTACGGTGCGCGTGCTCGCCAAGCGTCACGTGACCTACGGCGTCGAGGAGCGTCATTACCCGATCGTCGGGCAAGCGCTCATCGAGACGCTGGCGGCCGGCCTCGGCACAGCTTTTACGCCGGCCGTCCGCGAGGCCTGGGAGGCAGCCTACGGCTTGCTCGCGAGTGTGATGATCGCGGCTGCCCGCGAGGATCAGCTCGCAGCTTGATTTTATTGATGCAGCCGAAGGCGACCATCCACCTGAATGACAATTCCAAATGGAGAGAAACACGATGTTCAGATACACAGCTCTAGCAGCGCTTTGCGTTGCGGCAGGTTCCGCTTCTGCTGGCGAACTCACGGCCCGTCAGGGTGGGACCGTCGATCTCGGCAACTTTCACGGCGTCGTCTACTACACCGAGGCGGATGACGGCTATCGGGTGGTCACCACGATGGCGGCGGGCGAGGAAAACCTGCCCGTACGCTTCGTCGCGACCCTCACCGAGGGCCAGGCGATGGTGATCTCGGTCCCGGGCGCGTTGACCGGCTCCGGCCAGGCACTCGAAATCTCGCGCGCCAAAGGCAAGCTCGTTGTCGCGAAGGTGGAGTCCACCCAGTAAAACGGGTGGAAAGTTGACGTTGCGACGCAACCGGGTAGTCTTGCGCTTGCTTTCCGCGCCTCCAACAACGCGAAGAGACAATGGGCACCGCCATTGGGACGGCTATCGTCCCTACCTCGGAGACCGAGATGCTCAAGGTGAAATGCGCGGAAGTACGATTTCGACTTTTTGAGTGCGGACAATTTCTCCTGACCCTGATCGGCGCTGGCGTGCTTGCCTCGGCCGCTTTTGCCGATGCCGTCGAGCCCGCGGCCCTCGCTGTCGCGGATTTCGAGTTCAAGGATACATCAGGCGAAGTCAGGGACCAGACCGCCGAGCACGAAGCGCGACTGAAGGCATTTGGCGTTGCGTTGCACGATGCTCTTTCGGAGAAGATCGACCTCGTCGAGTTACCTTGTCAGGCAGAACGGTGCACCATCAAGGACCCCGGCCTTGTCGATCTCTCGAGGCAGGCAAGAACAGCCCGCGCGAAATACCTGCTGATCGGTCAGATGCACAAGATGAGCACGCTGGTTGGCTGGGTGAAGTTCGCAGTGCTGGATTTGAACGGCAACAAACCTGTCTGCGATCGATACCTGACTTACCGGGGAGATACCGACGAAGCGTGGCGACGAGCAGCAGAGTTCACGGCGCGCGACATCGAGAAGCACTGCATTCCGTAGGGTTGCACGGGAAGTCCGGCAACCGAAATCGGTCGCCGCGACAGCAACGCAACAGCTCCGGTGATCAGACAGGCAGGAATGTCCCAGCGTGCTGTTGTGGTGTCGCCGCCGCTGCGGCCACCGAACGCGGCGCAATCCTCACCGGCTCGACTCCTCCAACGATGCCTGGTTTGTCGGGCGCCATGGTTTGACTTGCATCAACGCCAAAGCAGTTGGGTGGCCGGATGATTGTCCGTGCCTTTGGATTGCCCGCGATCATGGAGACGACCGATGGACGAAGAGCTCAAAAAGAAGATCCTGACGCTGTTGGACCAACACCGGATCATGACGATCGCCACGCTAAGGCCGGATGGCTGGCCGCAGGCGACTACCGTCGGTTACGTGAACGAAGGCCTCGCCCTCTACTTCCTCTGTGGCCTGGACAGTCAAAAGGCGGCCAATCTGGCGCGCGATGATCGGGTGTCGGTCACGATCGATCACGACACTTCGGATTTGATGGCAATTACCGGTCTGTCCATGGCGGCGCACGCGAAAGCGGTGGCCGATCCGGCCGAAGCGGCCATGGTCTTGCGCATGCTTCCGCTGAAGTATCCTGAGCAGGTCGCGCCCCTGCCTGTCCCGATGCCGACCCCGGAGGATGTCCGCATATTCCGCGTCACGCCGACGGTCATCTCGGTGCTCGATTACTCCAAGGGCTTCGGCCACACAGACCTTGTCACTTGCTAAGCGCTTTTTGCCGGGAGTAGGCGCCGCCGCTGCTTTCTCAGATGGACGCTGCGCGGCGCTGGTCTGGAGTTGTTCCGATCTGACTGATCAAGCGGACGAAACGGGGCCATCGCCCAGCGTCGCCACGGTCTTCAGCGCGCCGTCGAGCATGTCGCCCTTTTCGTCCTTCAACGCTGCTTCGCGCAGGCGCCTGATCCAGTCGGCGGCATCGGCGCGGTCCTTGACCAGGTCGAGCGCCGACAGCACGCGATCGAACTTGGATTGCGCGCGGGCGTGGGTGTCGCTGTAGCCCTTGATCAGCCGGCGGCAGTTGAGGATCTCGACGGCGAGTGCGTAGTCTTCCCTGACATGGCCGAGCGCCAGCGCGTACCAGCGCTCGAGATGCTCGGTTTCGACCCTGTGGCGCAGCAGGCGGCGGCGCCAGCGGCGCAGGCCGCCGATGAACCACAGCGCAGCGAAGCCGGCAAAGCTGTCGGTGCGAATGTGGCGGCCGCGATTGATGCGGCGGTCGAGAAAAGCGGCGAGCTTCGGCCGCGCCTCGATGTAGCTGCCAAGCCCGGCCGGCAGCGTGCCGCAGAACTCCTCGATGCGCGGATGGAAATATTCGGTCACCTGCAGGATCGAGCCGTCCTTGACGCCGACCTCGCGGCGCACCCGCTGGTCACGCGTCGAACGCGTCTTCAGGTCGGCGACGCGGATCATGTCGTCGTAGCACATGGCGTTGGCCAGATGCTTTGCCGCTGCGATCGACAGCGCGTAGGCATGTTCGGCCCCGTAGCCATCGGCATTGTCCAGCGCGACGGCGCGGTCGAGGCGGTCGAGATACTCGCCGCCATAGGCGATGTCCTGATAGTCGACGACTTTTTTCAGGCCGCGAAACGCCATGTCGTGCAGGGGAAGCGGCAGCGCTCCGACCCGGGCCGCAAGGTCCTGCCAGCCCTTCAGCAGGTTTTCTGGGCCGCTCACCTTTGCCGCCGCGCCCGAGCCGGTCTCGGCAGCTTTTGGCGCTGCGATCTTGTCGCCCGGAACCGGCGCGCTCGTCAGGCCACGGGCGCAATCAAAGGCGGCGCCGAAGGCGGCGAGACTGGCCTTCACGCCGCGGCCGCCGGCACTGACCGCCTGCTCATAGCTCTCGCGCGTGAACGGCAAGGCGTCGGACCCCGCCAGCGCGCCGAGCAGGCTGGCCGAGATCATCGAACCGTTGTCGGCGGCGATCTTCTCCATGTCGAAGGCGATGAAGCGCTTGGCCGCGGTTTCCGCCGTCGCATGCACTTTTGACGACGAGGCGCGGCCGTCGCCGGGCTCGATCTTTTCCGACACGGCGGCGATGCGGTGCGAGGAGGCGATCAGCGTCGTGCGCTCGGGCGTGACGAAGCCACGGATGATGGCGCGGCCGGCCTCCATCAGCTCGGCCGCGATCAAGATGTCGACGTCGCCCTGCGACGGCGACAGCGCGAAGACAGGCAAGCGGCCGGTGTCGCGGCACATCTCGACATAGTAGATGGTGGCGCCGGTGCGCTGGGCGACGCCGGCGACGGAGGTCGATTGCGCGACATAGAAATTGCGCTCGGCGACGTCGGTGATCCAGTCGGCCAGCACGCCACCGCCCTGGCCGCCGACCGCCAGCACGGCAAGCTTGATGACGCGCTCGTCTTCGGGAGCACCGGCCTTCGAGCGCGATGAGGGGACGGCGTCAAGCATCGGCGAACATCAGGCGCCGGCTTTCACGGCGCCGCTGCAGGAGGCTGATCGTGGCGCGACGCGCGGCCTCCAGGAAACGATCCCAGCGGCTCGGATTGTGGACCACATCGGCGCGGTAGAACGACGGGCAGAGCACCGCGGCATCTGCCACCTCGCCGCAATTGCCGCAGCCGACGCAGCTCTGGTCGATATGCGCCACCGGATCGTCGCGCAACGGATCGTCCAGCGACTTCACCGACAGCGACGGGCAGCCGGAGAGCCGCATGCAGGCATGGTCGCCGGTGCAGATATCCTCGTCGACGCCGAACTTCGGCTTGACGATCCGCTCGCCACCCTTGATCGCCTTGTCGACCAGAGGCTTTTCGCGGCGCTGCCGGTTGAGCATGCATTCGGACGAGGCGACGATGACCTTCGGGCCCTTCTCGGCAGTCGTCAGCGCCTCGCGCAGCGTGGCCTGCATTTTGCCGACATCGTAGGTGCGGTCGATGTGGCGCAGCCATTTGACGCCCATGCCCTTCACCGCCTCGGTGATCGGGTGCTTGGTCGATTTCGTCTTGTTGCCGGCACGGGACGAGAGAATGTCCTGCCCTCCCGTCGCCGCCGAATAAAAGTTGTCGACGATGACGATGACGCCGTCATTCTTGTTGAACACGGCATTGCCGACCGATGAGGTCAGGCCATTGTGCCAGAAGCCGCCGTCGCCGACGAAGGAGATCGAGCGGCGCTTGGCATCGGGCGAATTGAACGCCGAGGCCGAGGCCGGCCCCAGCCCGTAGCCCATGGTGGTGGCGCCGAGCTCGAAGGGCGGCATGATCGAAAACAGATGGCAGCCGATGTCGGAGGCGATGTGGTGCTTGCCGAGTTCCTGCTCGACCAGCTTGGTGGCGGCGAAGATCGGCCGCTCAGGACAGCCGACGCAGAAGCCGGGCGGGCGGCCCGGAACGACATTGATCAGGTCGGCGGTATCGAGCCCGTCGCCGATCTTGTTCGGCGCGCGGACCTCGCTCGGCAGCAAATGCGGGATGGTGGCGCGCAGGAAAGATCCGATGCCGTCGAGCATGACCTGGCCGGTGTATTCGCCGGCCATCGGCAGATGTTCCTTGCCGACCAATTTCGTGCCGCGCCCGGCCTTGTGCAGCATCGCGGCAAAAGCCTGCTCGATATAGTTGGGCTGGCCCTCCTCGACGACGAGCACGGCGTCCTTGCCCTCGCAGAAGGACAGGAACTCGTCGTCGACCAAGGGATAGACGGCATTGAGCACATAAAGCGGCACGTCTGTCACACCATAGGTGTCGGCCAAGCCGAGGCGCTGCAGCGCCCGGATGACCGAATTGTACATGCCGCCCTGCATGACGATGCCAACCGCGCCGTGCTCCGGGCCGAAGAACTCGTTGATCTTGTTGGCGCGGATGAAATCCACCGCCGCCGGCCAGCGTTTCTGCACCTTTTCCTTCTCGTGCAGGAAGGAGGCTGGCGGCAGCACGATGCGGCCGGTGTCGCGGCGCGGCGCTTCCAGCGCATCGGCCACCGTCATCGCAGGAGGCTTGTTGTCCTTGGCGATGAAATGACCGTGGACATGGCAACAGCGGATGCGGACCTGCAGCATGACCGGCGTGTTGGAAATCTCGGAGAGTTCGAAGCCGTCCTCCACCGCCTTGACGATCGACGGCAGATTCGGCCGCGGATCGAGCAGCCAGACCTGACTCTTCATGGCGAAGGCATGGCTGCGCTCCTGCATGATCGAGGAGCCTTCGCCATAATCCTCGCCGACGATGATCAGCGCGCCGCCAGTGACGCCGCCGGAAGCGAGATTGGCCAGCGCGTCGGACGCGACATTGGTGCCGACCGTCGACTTGAAGGTCGCCGCACCGCGGATCGGATAATGCACCGAGGCGGCCAGCATCGCGGTCGCGGTCGCTTCCGAAGCGCTCGCCTCGAAATGCACGCCGAGCTCGCCCAGAATGTCCTGCGCGTCGGCCAACACGTCCATCAGATGGCTGATCGGCGCGCCCTGATAGCCCCCGACATAGCCGACGCCGCATTGCAGCAGCGCCTTGGTGATGGCGAGAATGCCCTCGCCTGAAAACTCCTCGCCGGCGCCGAGCCTGAGCTTTTCGACTTCCTTGGCAAAAGACCGTTCGGCCATTTTTTGGCTCCTTCCGGCGCCGCCGAAGTTTGGCGGCGCGTGAGATCGTCAAATGTCGTGCTTGCGAATGTTCTTCAGCATCTTCTGCAGCGTGGCGATCAGCGCCGCGTATTCGGCATCGTCGACATCGTCGAACATCGCCTCGAACGCGTCATGCATGGCTGGCCAGGCGCGGGTGAACTCGGCGCGACCCTCGTCGGTCAGGAACACATGGCGGATGCGGCTGTCGGTGACGCCCTGCTCCCGCCGCACAAACCCTTGCCCCTCCAACGTGTCGAGCGTCCGGCTCAACGTGGATTGTTCGATGACCGTATAGACCGAGAGATCGTTGACGGTGACGCCGTCGGTGACCGACAGCACGGCCAGTGTGCGCACCTGCGGAATGGTCAGGCCCTGCTTGCGGAAATCGTCGCGCAAGGTGGCGTTGTAGCGGCCCATGATGCGGTTCATCAGATAGGGAGCGAACTGCTGCAGGCCGATCTGGCCCAAGGTGGAGATGCGCTGACGCTTTTCAACCTTCTGTTCCATTACAGCCTTCCCGCCAGCAGGAAGCCGGAACCGCCGCCAAGCCCGGCACCCGGATGGGTCGACGCGCCGATATGGTGGAGGCTCTTGACCCCGGTATCGTGATTGCGGCTTGTCTTGAACGGCCGCCACAGGAACGACTGGTCGACGGTCGAGGCGCCGCCATAGGGATCGCCGCCGACCAGATTGATGTTCATCGCTTCCAGATCGGCCGGCGAATAGGCGCGGCGTGCGATGACGCTGTCCTTGAACCCGTCGATATGGCTGGCGAGGATGGCTTCGGCACGGTCGGCGTAGGCTTCGCGCAATGCTTCGGTCCAGCGGCCGTCCGCCGGCGTCTGCAGTTTGCCGGCGGCATCGCCCTTGATATGGCGTGGCGCTTCGGGCAGCTGCAGCCACAGGATCGCCTTGCCGTCCGGACAGCGCGACGGGTCGAGCGCGTGCGGCTGGCCGACGCAGATCGTTGGCACCTCCGGCAGCATGGCGCGTGTGGCCTCGTTGCAGGCCTTCGACACGCCGTCGAGCCCCGGCGTCAGGTGCAGCAGCGCGACCTTGTCGAGGCCGTCGCCGCGCCATGCGGGCGGCTTGTCCAACGCGTAATGGATCTGGAAATTACCCTTGCCGTAGCGGTATTTTCGCGCTGCTTCGACCTCGGCTTTCGGGGCCGCGTCGCCGAGCAGCCGCCCATAAAGCTGGGTCGGCGTGACCGAGCAGATCACGCTCTTGTTCGCGGTGACTGTTTCGCCCGAAGCCAGCCGTACACCGGTGGCTCGGCCTCCACTCTGGATGATCGAGGCAACGTCCGCTTCCGTCCGGATCACGCCGCCGCGCTCCTTGATCAGCGCCTCGAAAGCGGCCAGCAGGTTGCTGGCGCCGCCCTTGACGATCGGCGCGCCGGCGGCTTCGAGCGCAAACGCGATGACTTTGGCGATCTGGCCGGAAAACGCATCTTCGGGTCCGAGGCCGGCATGCAACACCCAGGGCGCCCAGAGCGCGCGGGTGGTTTCGGATTGATAGGTGCTTTCCAGCCAGCCGCGCGCCGGCACCAGCGCTTCGCCAAGAAAGCCGGCAAGATTGCGCGGGCTTCGCCGCCATGCTTCGCCGGCGAGCAGCCTGGTCGTGGGGTAAGACCACAGGCTGCCGCCGAGCAGGCCGAACAGCAGGCCGGCATTGCGCTCGATCTCCCCGACATCGTTGCCGTGCCGGTCGCCGTCGCCCGCGGCAAGCGCATTGGCCGCCGCGACATTGGCGGGGCGGTCGGTGCGCAAGACGGCATGGCTGCCGTCCGGCCGCAGCACGCCGGTGGGCGTGCCGGTGTTGCAGAACTCCAGCCCATGCCGCGCCAGGTCCTTGCCCAGCGCCGCATAGGCCGGCGAGGTGATGAACAGCACGAAGGTCGTCGCCATCACGTCGTGGATGAAGCCGGGCGCGGTGATCTCCTCGGTGCGCATGCAACCGCCGATGCGGTCGTTGCGCTCGAGCATCATCACCTTCGCTCCCTTGCCGCCGAGCATCGCCGCGCAGACCAGCGCGTTGATGCCGCTGCCGACGATGATGTGATCGATATCGCTCATCGTCGTGGCCTGTCGCTTAAGCGCGTGGTACCAACGCCAATGCGCGGATCGGGCTGCCGGTGCCGTGCTCGATCTTGAGCGGTGCCGCGATCAGGATCGCGCCCTTCGGTGGCAGCCGGTCGAGGTTGCAGAGGCTGGCGAGCCCGTAGCGGTTGGCCTTGTGCATCAGGCTGTGCGCCGGGAATGGCGGCTCCATTCCCCCTGCTTTGCCGGCATCTGTGCCGATCGTCTCGCTGCCCCAGCCCTTGATGTCCTTGCTGATCAGATACTGGATGGCTTCCGCCGTCGGTCCGGGCGTGTGCGGTCCGGTCTCGTCGGCGTTGAGGAATTCGGCTTCCGAGCCGTTGCGCTTGTACCAGTCGGTGCGCATCACCACCCATTCGCCGGCGTTGATGGCACCGTGCTCGGCTTCCCACGCCTTGATGTGGTCGACGGTGAGCAGGAAGTCGTGATCGGCTGCGGCTTGCTTCGAGCAGTCGATGACATTGACCGGGCCGATGAAGTTCTGCGCCGGAATGGTGTCGGTGGCGCCGTCCGGATAATCCTTGCCGGTGATCCAGTGCTGCGGCGCGTCGAAATGCGTGCCCGAATGCTCGCCGAGCTTCAGCCAGTTCCATGCCCACCACGGGCCGTTCTTGTCATAGTGGGAGATGGCATGGATCTCGACCTTCGGCGTGTCCACCGCCAGCTCGGGCGGCAGCTTGATCAGCGGCGTGTCGGGCCCGAGCGGCGCCGTCAGGTCGACCACCTGGATGGCGCCTGAAAGAAGTTGGCCGGCGACCTCGCCGAGGAGTTGTTGCGTGTCCATGGTCTCTGTTCCCTCTTCTTGGATGGCTCTGAAGGCTCGTTGCGGCCCTTAATATCCTACTAGACGAAAACATATGCATCTGCAATTATCTTTAAGCATAAAGGAAATGGGTTGGGTGGGGCGTGAGCGAGTTTGACGCCATATTCGTGGGGGCGGGCCACAACAGTCTGGCATGCGCCGCGCATCTGGCGCTCAAAGGCTGGAAAACCGGGATTTTCGAGCGCAGCGCAACAATCGGCGGCGCCGTCCGGACAAGCGAACTTACGTTGCCCGGCTTCCGGCACGATTTCGGCGCGATGAATCTGAGCCTGTTCGCCGGCTCGGCCTTTCACAAAAAATATGCAAATGAATTGAAAATCCACGGGCTGGAATTCGCGCCGGTCGCCGACTGCTTTGCCAGCGCCTTTCCGGACGGAAGCTGGTTCGGCGTCAGCAACGACCTGGAAAAGACCGCGTCGCGCATGGCAGCTTTTTCCGCGGCCGACGCAGCCACATGGCGCCGCCTGGTAGCGGCTTTCCCGGCGGAAGCCGAGCATCTGTTCCGGCTGCTGGGCTCGCCGATGGGCGGACGGGCGCTGGCCGGCACCGCCTGGAACCTGTGGCGCAGGAAGGGTCTTGCCGGCGCGCTCGACACCGGCCGCCTGCTGATGTCATCGCCCCGCGCCTGGCTGGAGGAGACTTTCGAGTCACCGCATGTCAGGGCGACGCTCGCCACTTGGGGCATGCATCTCGACTTCGCCCCCGACATCGCCGGCGGCGCGGTGTTCCCGTATCTGGAATCGATGGCCAACCAGTGCTTCGGCATGCTGCTCGGCAAGGGCGGCGCCGACACCATCATCCGCGCCCTGTCGGGCATGGTCACTGCTGCCGGCGGCAAGATCGTCACCGGGGCTGAGGTGGCTGAGATCACCGTTGCCGCCGGCAAGGCGACCGGCGTGCGGCTTGCTTCCGGCGAGACCCATACCGCCAGCAAGGCCGTCATCGCCAGCGTCGCGCCCGGAGCGTTGCCCGGCAGACTGCTGCCTGATGGTTCCGGCGACGCCAGCTTCGACACAGCGATGAAAAAGTTCCGCCACGCGCCGGGTACGATGATGATCCATCTGGCGCTGGACGATCTGCCGGACTGGCGCGCCGGCGCCGATCTCAGGCAATTCGCCTATGTCCATCTGTCGCCGTCGCTCGACGCCATGTCGCGGACCTATCAGCAGGCAATGTCGGGCATGCTGCCGGACGAGCCGGTCCTGGTCGTCGGCCAGCCGACCGCGATCGATCCGTCGCGCGCGCCGGAAGGCAAGCATGTGCTGTGGGTGCAGGTGCGTATGCTGCCCGCCGATATCCTGGGCGATGCGGCGGGCACAATCGCGCCGGCTCACTGGAACGAGGTCAAGGAGCGCTACGCCGAGCGCGTCCTCGATATCATCGAGACCTATGCGCCCGGTCTTCGCCAGAAGACCCTCGGCCGCTCGGTGTTCTCGCCGCTCGACTTGGAACGCGCGAACCCCAACCTCGTCGGTGGCGACCAGATCTGCGGCAGCCACCATCTGGCGCAGAACTTTTTGTTTCGCCCAGCGCGCGGTTATGCCGGCTGGAACACGCCGGTCACGAATTTGCATCTCACAGGTGCCGCGACATGGCCAGGCGCCGGCACCGGTGCTGCCTCGGGCTATATGCTCGCCCAACAGCTTGGCGGGAGGTAGGATTCAAGAGACTTGCGAATGGGCGAGGCGCGGTTGCCCAGGGAGCCAGAACCCACAGAACGACAACGACGCCGCGCAGACAAAACCAACAGGGGAACGACCATGACAATCAACAGACGAGAATTGCTCGGATATGGCGCAGCAGCACTTGGCGCCACCGTTATCGGCCTGCCGCAGATAGCCAAAGCTGCCGGCGAACTGACCATCGCCTACAACGTCAACCTGCCGTCCTGGGATCCGACCACCGGGCCTTCGGCGGTCAACCCGACCATCCAGGGCCTCTACCAGTCGGTGTTCGACCAGTTCATCCCGCAGAAGCCGGACCTGTCGTTTGCACCGGGCCTGCTGACCGAATGGGGCTGGAACGACGACCGCACCAAGATCATGATGACGGTGCGCGATGGCGTGACCTGGCATGACGGCTCGCCGTTCACGGCCGAGGACGTGGTCTGGTCGCTGCAGCGGGCTGGCGACGAAAAGACCGGAAACCCCATCCAGTTCGTCTGGAAGAACGTCAACAACTTCAAGATCGACGGCAACAAGATCACTGGCGATGTGGTGCAGTTCGACCCGGTCTATTTCAAGTGGATGTCGTTCCTGACCGGCTACATCATGCCGAAGGCCTACTACGAGAAGGTCGGTGCCGAGGGCTTCGAAAAGGCCCCGATCGGCACCGGCCCCTACATGGTCGACAAGTTCGAGCGTAACGCCTTCCTGCGGCTGAAGGCCAATCCGAGCTACTGGGGCGGCAAGCCGGCTTTCGAGAATGTGACGATCAAGTTCGTCACCGACGCGGCGAGCCGCGTTGCCGAAATCGAGTCCGGTTCCTCGCAGGTGACGCTCGAAATCCCCTATGAGGAATATGACCGGCTGATCGCCAAGGACGGACTTGCCGGCTCGTGCAAGAATGTTTCCGACATCGGCATGATCTTCTTCAACGACATCGACGTGATGCTGGACAAGAACGTCCGCCAGGCCGCTGTGATGGCGGTCGACAAGAAGCTGCTCGTCGACCGGCTACTGCACGGCTACGGCCAGCCGATCGACACGCTGGAAACGCCCGAATACGCCGCCTACGATGCATCGATCATGGTCGAGCACAATCCGGAACAAGCCAAGGAATTGCTGGCCGCTTCCGGCTATTCGACGGAGAAGCCGGTCAAGTTCACGATCCAGACGACCAAGGGCTTCAAGCCCAAGGATTACGAGATGATCCAGGCGATCGTCGGCATGTGGCGCAAGGTCGGTATCGAGGCGACGATCGAGGTCTACGAGATCGCCAAGCACTACGAACTGCGCGCCGCCGACAAGCTGGCGCCGACCGCCTTCTACAATTGGGGCAACGCCATCGGCGATCCGACCACCTCGACCGGTTTTGCCACCTATGGCCCGAGCCCGCATTCGGTGTGGGACAGCCAGGATCTTATCGACATGATCAATCCGCTGTGGGGCGAGGCGGACGAGGCCAAGCGCATCGCAGGCTGGAAGGCTGTCGACAAATACATCGCCGAACAGGCCTATGTGCTGCCGCTGATCCAGTATGCGCAGCCGATCGTGCATGCCAAGGGCGTCAATGTGGTGCAGCATGTGTCCGGCGCGCTGCTGCCGGCGCTGATGACCCCGGCCTGACATCGGCTCGAAACGCAAGGTGACCTGTCTTCTGCGACTAGGCAGGCCCCCTCATCCGGCGCTTCGGGCCACCTTCTCCCCGCTGGGGAGAAGAGACTGGCTCAGCCGCGCGCGACCTCTTCTCCCCTCGGGGAGAAGGTGGCCGCGAAGCGGCCGGATCAGGGGCTCTTTGCTCCATCAGTCACTGAAATGCACTAGGCTTACGCCAGGATGCTGCTGCAAAGATTCCTGATCCGTCTTTTGACGATGGTGATCACGCTGTTCGGCGTGGCCGTCGTCGTTTTCGTCGTGATCCGCGTCGCGCCCGGCGACCCGATCGCGATGATGCTGCCGCCCGGTGCCACCGATGCCGACATCGCCCGGCTGCGTGCGCTCTATGGGCTCGACAAGACCATCGTCGAGCAGTTCTTCATCTGGCTGTCCGGCGTCGTGAGAGGCGATTTCGGCACCTCGATTTCGCTCAGACAAGATGTTCTGGGACTGGTCTTCAACCGGCTGCCGGCGACACTGGAACTCGCCATCACAGCACTTTTGATGGCGCTGGCGATCGGCGGCACGACGGCAGTTCTCGGCGCGCGCGAACGCGGCACCGCGGTTGAAGCCGGCATCGACATCGCCAGTGGTGCCGCCCTTTCCATTCCCGACTTCCTGTGGGGCCTGGTGCTGATCCTGTTGTTCGGCGTGCTGGTGCCGGTGTTCGACATTTCCGGCCGCGTGTCTCCGCAGCTCGACCTGCCCTTCGTCACCCAGTTCTATCTATTCGAGAGCCTTTTGCGGCTGCGCTTCGACCTGACCAAGGATCTTCTGGCGCACATGCTAATGCCGACGATTGCGCTGGCGTTGCCGCTCGCCGCGATCATCTCGCAGCTGTTGAAACAGTCGCTGAAGGAAGTGCTCGACCTCGACTACGCCGTGCTGGCGCGGGTGAAGGGATTCTCGGAAACGCAGGTCATTTTGCGCGAGGCGCTGAAGAACGCGGCACTTCCGACGCTGACCCTGATCGGCGTGCAGTTCACATTCCTCATCGGCGGCACGGTCATTGTCGAGCGGCTGTTTTCCTATGAGGGCCTCGGCAATATGGCGATCGACGCCGTCATCAACCGCGACCTGCCGCTGATCCAAGGCATCGTGCTGATCTTCGCGCTGCTGTTCGTGCTGATCAACCTTGCCGTCGACATGACCTATGCGGTGCTCAATCCGAGGCTGCGCCATGGATGAGGGCCGTATCTCACGACATGGCTCGGGCGCAAAACTATGGTTTGCCGGCGGCTGGCTGCTGTTGGCTTTGCTTGCCGCGATCTTCGCGCCGCTGGTGGCGCCGCAGGATCCGCTGGCGCAGGATCTGATGTTCGAACGCCTGCCGCCGTTCTGGATGAGCGGTTCAGAACCGGGCTTCTGGCTCGGCACCGACAGCCTCGGCCGCGATTTGCTGTCACGGCTGATCTTCGGCGCCCGCATCGCCTTCATCGTCGCCTTCGCGGCGGCCTTGGCCGCCTGCCTGGTCGGCTCGACGCTCGGGCTGATATCAGGCTATTTCGGCGGCTGGGCCGACCGCATCATCTCGCGCATCGTGGATGTCTGGATGGCGTTTCCGCCGGTGCTGTTCGCCATCCTTCTGGTCGCCGTGCTCGGCACCGGCTTGAGCTCGGTCATCATCGCCATCGCGGTCATCGACTGGACGCGCTTCTGCCGGGTGATCCGCGCCGAAACCATGGGCCAGGCACGCATGGACTATGTCGAGAACGCCCGCATCGCCGGCTATGGCCGCATCGGCATCATGCTGCGCGAGGTGCTGCCCAATGTGGTGCCGTCAATCGTGGCGCTGCTGTCGCTGGAAATGGGCATCGCCGTCATCGTCGAGGCGATCCTGTCCTTCGTCAATCTGTCGATCTCGACCGACGATCCGACCTGGGGCGGCATCATCGCCGAGGGCCGCCTGTCGATCCATCAGGCGTGGTGGGTGCTGGTGTTCCCGCTGGTCACCCTGATCCTGACGGTGCTGTCGTTTAGCCAGTTCGGCGAGGGGCTGAAGGCACGTTTCGATCCGGTGTTGCGATGAGCGCGGCCGCTTGCCTCGACATCAGGGATTTGAGTGCTGTGCTGCCGAATGGCGTCCGCGTGCTGCGTTCGGTGTCGCTCTTAGTTCAACCCGGCGAGGTCCGCGCGCTGGTCGGCGAGAGCGGCGCCGGCAAGACGATGATCGGCAAGGCGGTGCTCGGCGTGCTGCCGCCCAGCGTGCGCATCGTCGAAGGCGACATGCTGCTCGAAGGCGAGGATCTCGGCCGGCTTCAGCCAAAGACCAGGCGCACGCTGATCGGCGCCCGCACCGCGCTGATCCCGCAGGATCCGCTGACCGCGCTCAACCCGTCGCGCCGCATCGGCCCGCAGATGACCGACCGGCTGGTGCGCATCCTCGGCTGGAGCGCACAGAGGGCCGACGTCCGCATCCGCCAATTGCTGGACGAGGTGCAGATCCGCGATCCGGACCGCGTGCTGAAAAGCTATCCGCACGAGCTTTCCGGCGGCATGCGCCAGCGTGTGCTGATCGCGGCTGCCTTTGCCGCCGAGCCCCGGCTGATCGTCGCCGACGAGCCGACGACGGCGCTCGACGTGACCGTACAGAAACAGATCCTGCGGCTGATCGCGCAATTGCAGCGCGAGCACGGCACGGCGATCCTGTTCGTCACCCACGATCTCGGCGTCGTCGCCAAGATCAGCCAGAAAGTGTCGGTGCTCTATGCCGGCAAGGTGGTGGAAGAGGCCGAAACGGCGGCCCTCTTCGCTGCCCCGCGGCACCCTTACACGCGAGCACTGATGGCCGCCACACCGCGCTACACCGATCCGTTCGCCTCGCTGAAACCGGTGGATGAGGCGGTGCTGGCCGGACTGGCAGCGGAGATCGCCGCTGCCGACCAGGCCTGGAGACGGCCACATGGCTGAGCCGCTGTTTTCCGTGCGCGGGCTGAAGGTCGCGCTACCCGACATGGCGCGCAAGCCGCTGATCGGCCGGGCGCCGATGGCCGAGATCCTGAAAGGGCTGGACTTCGACCTCCCCAGGGGCTCGGTGACCGGTATCGTCGGCGAATCCGGGTCGGGCAAATCGACGCTCGGCCGCGCCCTGGTGCGCTTGCTGGAGCCCAGCGCCGGCAGCATCATTTTCGACGGCCGCGACATCACGCACCTGCCGGAGGCGGAACTCAGGCCGCTGCGCCGCAACCTGCAGATGATCTTCCAGGATCCGATGTCATCGCTCAACCCGCGCCGCACAATTGCCAGCATCATCGCCGCCCCGCTCAAGCAGAACGGTCTCGGCGACAGGCTCAAGGAGCGTGTGGCGGAGGCCTTGCAGCGCGTCGGTCTGCCGCAAAGCTTCGCCAGGCGCTACCGCCACGAACTGTCGGGCGGCCAGCGCCAGCGCGTCGGTATTGCCCGTGCCTTGGCGCTGTCGCCGAAATTCGTGCTGGCCGACGAGATCGTCTCCGGTCTCGACGTATCGACCCAGGCGCAGATCCTGACGCTGCTGGAAGGGCTGGCGGCCGAAATGGGCCTGACCGTCGCCTTCATCAGCCACGACCTGTCGGTGATCCGGCGGCTCTGCCGGCAGGTGATCGTCATGCGCGAAGGCGCGATCGTCGAAGCCAGCGCCACCGACGCTTTGTTCGACAACCCGCAACAGGCTTACACGCGCGATCTCCTCGCCGCCATTCCGCTGCCTGAGATCGATGCCGAGTGGCTGTTGCCCGCGGCG
Organism: Mesorhizobium sp. WSM4821; assembly: GCF_055901555.1. Classification (NCBI taxonomy): domain Bacteria; kingdom Pseudomonadati; phylum Pseudomonadota; class Alphaproteobacteria; order Hyphomicrobiales; family Phyllobacteriaceae; genus Mesorhizobium; species Mesorhizobium sp. WSM4821. The sequence goes on from NZ_CM148371.1 coordinate 621,479, forward strand.
AGGACGTCGCCATGAAAGCGGTCGCAAGGATCGTCAATCTCATTCGCACGCCGAAGAGCGGGCCTCGGGCGTGCGCCCGGCAAGTCACCCATGTCCCGCGAGAGGATGACTGAGATGAAGAACGCACTCCGAAACGCAACGCTTGCGACCGCCGTCCTGGCCAGCATCGGCACCGCTTCCGCCGGCTCAATTCCCGGCATGCGCGGGCACGATCACACCGGGGTTACGGTGCCCGACATGAAGCAGGCCGTCGACTTCTTCACCGAGGTCGTCGGCTGCAAGAAGGCGATGTCGTTCGGCCCCTTCGCCGACGACAAGGGCACGTTCATGCAGGATCTGCTGGGCGTCGATCCCAAGGCGGTGATCGAGGAGATCACCCTGGTCCGCTGCGGCCACGGGTCGAATATCGAGCTGTTCAAATACACCGCGCCCGGCCAGAAGGACCTACAGGCCCGCAACAGCGACATCGGCGGCTTCCACATCGCCTTCTATGTCGACGATATCGCTGCGGCAAAAGCCTATCTCGATGAAAAGGGCGTCAAGACGCGGATGGGCCCGCTGCCGGTTACCGAAGGTCCGGCCGCCGGCCAGACCATCCTTTATTTCCAGGCGCCGTGGGGCCTGCAGCTGGAAGCGATCAGCTATCCCGACGGCATGGCTTATGAAAAGGACGCGGAGACGGTGCTGTGGAGCCCGAAGACCCCGGAAAAATGATCCGGCAAGCGTGTGCTTGCGGGTCTGACCGCAGGCACGTCACAGGCTTTTGAAGTGAATTGTTCATTCATGAAACTTCAAGCTTGAAATAATTTGCCTCAGGCGCGATACTAGACGCAGAAAAGCGAAGAGGAGATCGCACGCATGAAGGTTGCGGTTCTCGGCGGCGGACCAGCCGGGCTCTACTTTGCCATCTCGATGAAGCTCAGGGACGCCGCGCACGAGGTGACGGTGTTCGAACGCAACCGCGCCGATGATACGTTCGGCTGGGGCGTCGTGCTGTCGGCCGAAACGCTTGACAATCTGACCAGGAACGATCCGGTCAGTGCCGTCTGGATCAGGAAGCATTTCGCCTATTGGGATGACATCGCCGTCATCCATGACGGCGTGCGCACGGTCTCGACCGGCCACGGCTTTTGCGGCATCGGACGCAAGCGGCTGCTCATCCTTTTGCAGCGGCGGGCGCGCGAGCTCGGCGTCAGCCTGCTCTTCGAGACCGACATCGACAATCCCAAACCCTATATGGAGAGCTACGATCTGGTGGTCGCCGCCGATGGTCTGAACTCGAAGTCACGCGGCACTTTTGCCGAAATGTTCAAGCCCGACATCGACAGCCGCAAATGCAAGTTCGTCTGGCTCGGCACGCAACAGAAATTCGACGACGCCTTCACCTTCATTTTCGAGAAGACGGAGCATGGCTGGGTGTGGGCGCATGCGTACCAGTTCGACAGGGATACCGCGACCTTCATCGTCGAATGCAGCGAGCAGACCTGGGAGCGTTTCGGCTTCGGCACCATGACGCAGCCGGAATCGATCGCCGTCTGCGAACGGATATTCGCCAGGCATCTCGGCGGCCACGCGCTGATGACCAACGCCAACCATATCAGAGGTTCAGCCTGGATCAATTTCCCGCGCGTGCTGTGCGAGCGCTGGTCGTACAAGAATCTGGCGCTGATGGGCGACGCGGCGGCGAGCGCGCATTTCTCGATCGGCTCCGGCACCAAGCTGGCGCTGGAAAGTGCGGTGGCGCTGGCCGACTATGTCGAGTCAGAGCCCGACCTCGAAGCCGCCTTCCGCAAATATGAAGACGCCCGCCGCACCGAAGTGCTGAAACTGCAATCGGCGGCGCGCAATTCGCTTGAATGGTTCGAGGAGGTCGAGCGCTATCTTGGCCTCGACCCGGTGCAGTTCAACTATTCGCTGCTGACCCGCTCGCAGCGCATCAGCCATGAGAATCTGCGGCTGCGCGACGCCGAGTGGCTGGCCGGCGCCGAAGAATGGTTCCAGCGCCAGGCCGGCGCCGGCAACAACAGCCTGCATCGGGCGCCGATGTTCGCGCCGTTCCGGCTGCGCGACATGGCGCTGCAGAACCGCATCGTCGTCTCGCCGATGGCGCAGTACAAGGCCGTCGACGGCTGCCCGACCGACTGGCATTTCGCCCATTACGCCGAACGGGCCAAGGGCGGCGCCGGGCTTGTCTATATCGAGATGACCTGCGTCAGCCCGGAAGGCCGCATCACGCCGGGCTGCCCGGGGTTCTACGCCCCCGAACATGAGGTGGCCTGGAAACGGCTGGTCGACTTCGTCCATACCGAGACCGAGGCGAAAATCTGCGCCCAGATCGGCCATTCGGGCGCCAAGGGCTCGACCCGGCTCGGCTGGCAGGGAAACGACGTGCCGCTGACATCAGGCAACTGGCCTGTCATGGCGGCGTCGGCGGTGGCATGGTCGCCTGAGAATCAGCTGCCGAAGGCGATGGACCGCGCCGACATGGATCTGGTGCGCGACCAGTTCGTCGCCTCGGCCGAGATGGCTGATCGTTGCGGCTTCGACATGCTGGAGATCCACGCCGCGCACGGCTATCTCCTGTCCTCCTTCATCACGCCGCTGACCAACCGGCGCTCGGACGCCTATGGCGGCTCGCTCGAAAACCGCATGCGTTATCCCTTGGAGATCTTCCGTGCGGTGCGCGCCGCCTGGCCTGATGAAAAGCCTGTTTCAATGCGCATCTCGGCCAATGACTGGGTCGGCATCGAAGGCGTGACGCCGGCCGATGCGGTCGAGATCGCGCGGCTCTTGCATGAGGCCGGCGTCGACATCTGCGACGTGTCGGCCGGCCAGACTTCGGCCGAGGCAAGGCCGGTGTATGGCCGCATGTTCCAGACGCCGTTTTCCGACCGCATCCGCAACGAGGTCGGCATGGCGACCATGGCGGTCGGCAACATCTATGAGCCGGATCACGTCAATTCGATCCTGATGGCCGGCCGCGCCGATCTCGTCGCGATGGCAAGACCGCATCTTGCCGATCCCTACTGGACGCTGCATGCAGCCGTCACGCTCGGTGACCGCGGCGTCAAATGGCCGGATCCCTATCTGCCGGGCCGCGACCAGATCTACCGGCTGGCCGAACGCGACGCGGCAGCGGGGCTGAAAGTATGAGCGCCGTTGCAACGATCGCGGGAAAGCATGCGCTGGTCACCGGCGGCGGCTCCGGCGTCGGCCGGGCGATCGCGCTGGCGCTGGCCGGCGCCGGCATTGACGTGACCATCTGCGGCCGGCGCGAGGCTGCACTTGCCGAAGTCGCCAGGGGAAATGAACGCATCTTCGGCATCGCCGCGGACGTCACCGATGAGGCGGCAATGGCGTCGCTCTACGCGGAAGCAGAATCAGCGCGCGGACCGATCGATATCGTCGTGGCCAACGCCGGCATGTCCGGCAGCGCCCCGGCCCAGCGGACCTCGCTCACGGACTGGCAACGCACGCTCGACGTCAACCTGACCGGCGCGTTCCTGACGGCGAAGCCGGCGCTGGCCGGCATGGTCGCGCGGAAGACAGGCCGTATCATATTCGTTGCTTCGACGGCCGGCCTGAAAGGCTATTCTTATGTCGCCGCTTACGTGGCGGCCAAACATGGCGTCGTCGGCCTGATGCGGGCGCTGGCGGTCGAGACCGCCAAATCCGGGGTGACGGTCAACGCCGTCTGCCCGGGCTTCGTAGAAACAGAAATGCTGGAAAGCTCCGTGCAGCGCATCGTCGAAAAGACCGGCCGCTCGGCCGAAGACGCAAGGACGAGCCTTGCCTCGACAAACCCGCAAGGCCGCTTCATCCAGCCCGAAGAGGTTGCAGCGGCAGTGCTGTGGCTGTGCGGACATGCTGCCCAGTCGATCACCGGGCAGACGATCTCGATCTCTGGAGGCGAGACATGGTAGCTGGTCCCCTGCCCGCGCCATCCGGGCCCGGCAAGGATCGCCTGCGCCTGTGGGTGCGGCTGTTGCGCGCCTCGCGCAGCATCGAGGCCGAATTGCGCGAGCGCCTGCGGCAGGAGTTCAACACGACGCTACCGCGCTTCGACGTGATGGCCGCACTCCACCGTGCGCCGGAAGGCATGCTGATGAGCGACCTGTCGCGCTTCCTGCTGGTGTCCAACGGCAATGTGACCGGAATTGTCGACCGGCTGGTTTCGGAAGGGCTGGTTGCTCGCGCCCGGCGCAATGGCGACCGACGCACCTCGATGGTGCGGTTGACGGAGGAAGGTTCGAAGGCCTTCGCCGTGATCGCCGCCGCGCATGAAAGCTGGATCGGCGAGCTGCTGGGCAATGTGAGCGAGGACGAGGCGCGCCGGCTGACCGGCATGCTGAATTCCTTCCGCAGCAACTGGGAGGGACGGGAATGACTGCGACGGGAATGACTGGCATGGCCGGCCGCAAGCCGAAGCATCTCCTTTGGCAGGTCGAAGGCAGGATCGCAAAAATCCGGCTCGACCGACCAGAGCGCAAGAACCCGCTGACCTTCGAAAGCTATGCCGAGCTGCGCGATATCTTTCGCGACCTCGTCTATGCCGATGACGTCGATGCGGTGGTGTTCCTGCCCAATGGCGGCAATTTCTGCTCGGGCGGCGATGTCCACGACATCATCGGCCCGCTGGTGAAGATGGACATGAAGGCGTTGCTCGCCTTCACCCGCATGACCGGCGACTTCGTCAAGGCGATGCTGAATTGCGGCAAGCCGATCATTGCGGCGGTCGACGGCGTGGCGGTGGGCGCCGGCGCCATCATCGCCATGGCGTCCGACATCCGCATCGCCACGCCGGAGGCCAAGACGGCTTTCCTGTTCACCCGCGTCGGCCTTGCCGGTTGCGACATGGGCGCCTGCGCGATCCTGCCGCGCATCATTGGTCAGGGCCGCGCCGCCGAACTGCTCTACACCGGCCGGACGATGGGCGCTGAAGAAGGCGAGCGCTGGGGTTTCTATAACAGGCTGGTCGACGCTGCGGCGCTCGAAGCCAACGCGCTCGACATGGCCGCGCGCATCGTTTCCGGCCCGACCTTCGCCCACGGTATCACCAAGACGCAATTGAGCCAGGAATGGTCGATGGGCTTGGAACAGGCGATCGAGGCGGAAGCGCAGGCGCAGGCGATCTGCATGCAGACCGGCGATTTCAAGCGGGCGTACGAAGCGTTTGTCGCCAAGGGAAAACCAGTGTTCGAGGGCAATTGAGGATGAACGGTCTTCGCCCAGGCACGCCCCTCTGGCCTGCCGGCCATCTCCCCCGCAAGGGGGGAGATCGGCTGCACGTTTTGTTTTCGCCAATCTCCAACGTTGCCAGGGCAAAGCCGTCGGCAAGGCTGCCAATCTCCCCCCTTGCGGGGGAGATGTCCGGCAGGACAGAGGGGGGTGCGACGGATCGCGACGAAAACCGAGGGCGCGCCTATGCCTGACCGTTCCTTCCTCAACTGGCCGTTCTTCGAGGACCGCCATCGCCAGCTGGCCGAGCGGCTGGATGCGTGGTGCGCGAAGACCCTGCCGGTCGATCACCATAATGTCGATGCCGCTTGCCGCGAGCTGGTGGCGAAGCTCGGCCAGGACGGCTGGCTGAAGCCAACGGCGCTCGACACGGAAAACCCCGGGCCGCTCGACGTGCGCACGCTGTGCCTGACGCGCGAGACGCTGGCGCGGCATGACGGACTGGCCGATTTCGCCTTTGCGATGCAGGGGCTCGGCACCGGCGCGCTCAGCCTGTTCGGCACGGCCGACCAGCAGCGCTGGCTGGCGAAGACCCGCGCCGGCAAGGCGATTTCCGCCTTCGCGCTGTCGGAGCCGCGCTCCGGATCTGATGTCGCCAATATGGAGATGACGGCGACGCGTGACGGCGACGATTATGTCCTCTCTGGCGAGAAGACCTGGATCTCCAATGGCGGCATTGCCGACCTCTACATCGTCTTCGCCCGCACTGGCGAGGCGCCCGGCGCCAAAGGGCTTTCCACTTTCATCGTGCCGGCCGAGACCAAGGGCCTGGCCATCGGCGAGCGGCTGGAGGTGATCGCGCCGCATCCGCTGGCACGCCTGTCCTTCGACAATGTTCACGTTCCGGCCTCGGCATTGATAGGCAAGCCGGGCGACGGTTTCCGCATCGCCATGTCGGTGCTCGACGTGTTCCGCTCGACCGTCGGTGCGGCGGCACTCGGCTTTGCCCGTCGCGCGCTGGATGAAAGCATCGGCAGAGTGGCCGAGCGCAAGCTGTTTGGCGCGGCGATGGCCGAGTTGCAGATGGTGCAGGGCCATATTGCCGACATGGCGCTGGACGTCGATGCCGCCGCCCTGTTGGTCTATCGCGCCGCCTGGACCAAGGACATGGGCGCCGCCCGTGTCACCCGCGAAGCGGCGATGGCCAAGCTGTTCGCCACCGACAAGGCGCAAGAGGTGATCGATAAGGCGGTGCAGCTGCATGGCGGCGACGGCGTCCGCAAGGGCCATATCGTCGAAAGACTCTATCGCGAGATCCGTGCGCTGCGCATCTACGAAGGTGCGTCCGACGTGCAGAAGGTGGTGATCGCGCGGCAAGTGATGGGAGCGGCCTGAGGCCGATAAATTGCGGTTTGGGCTGGTTTCGAACTTTGAAGGTTGCGAACCGGAGTTGAATATCGGGAGGCTTGATATGCACACCATCCTGCAGCCGGAAGGTTGGGCGAAACCTGTCGGTTACGCCAATGGCGTCGCCGCGCGCGGGCAGCTGATCTTCATCGGCGGCCAGGTCGGCTGGACCGGACAAGGCCGGTTCGAAACCGACGATTTTGTCGGCCAGGTGCGCCAGACGCTTGCCAACATCGTCGCCGTGCTGGCCGAGGCCGGCGGCAAGCCGCAGCATATCACATCGATGACCTGGTACTTTACCGACAAGGCCGAGTACCTGGCCAACCTCAGAGGAATCGGCGAAGCCTATCGCGAGGTCATCGGGCGGCATTTTCCGGCCATGGCCGCCATGCAGGTCATGGCGCTGGTCGAGGATCGCGCCAAGGTGGAGATCCAGGCGACGGCGGTGATCCCGGACTGAGCTCGGTTCTACTTCGGCTCTCCCAATTGAGGCATCAAGCCTATAGCAGTCGGCGCCGCTCCTCACCTGCCTGCCATGATCGCCCTCTCTCAGCGAGTTTGCAGAACTCTCAGCACGCTACCGGCGAGGGCCGCTCTCATCGGCCGGCAGGCAACGAGGGTCAACACTGACGCCGGACGGCCGCAGAGCCATATCTTAGTGCTCAGATCAGACCCTTGGCTGTATCTGCTTTTTGTGATCAGATGATCACGCCAGCTTCGAGCGGGCGATTACAGCGTGCAACTTGCACATAGCCTCTGTCGGAGGAAAGCGAAACCGTGGCTCTGGGATTTGAACCTGTATCGGGACGTGTGACCGTCCAGGATGGCGTCTACCAACAGCTTCGGCATGCCCTGATGGTCGGCAGCTTCGATCCGGCCCAGGTGCTGACCATTGCTTCTCTGGCCGAAGCCTTCGGTACTTCGAACATGCCGGTGCGCGAGGCCTTGCGGCGGCTTGCCGCCGAGAACGCGCTGGAGATCTCGCAGAACGGCTCCGCCTGCGTGCCGGTCGTGACCCGCGCGCGGCTCGACGACCTCTGCCGGGCGCGTGTCGCCGTCGAAGGGCTGGCGGCCGAACTCGGGGCGCCGCGCCTGACCGCTACGGACATAGCCACATTACAGCAGATCACCGCAGACCAGCAGACGATCGGGCGCAACGGCAGCATCTACGAGCTGATCGCCAAGAATCAGCAATTCCATTTCACCATTTACCGCGCCTCCGGCTCCGACGTGCTGTTCCAGCTGATCGAGACGCTGTGGCTGCGTTTCGGCCCTTATATGCGGCTATTGTCCAACCATGTCGCGCCTTTAATGCGCGCCGGCGCGATGGAGCCTTCCGGGCGGCACATCGCGATCATCGCGGCACTGAAGGATCGCGATTTTGCCCGCGCCCGCGAGGAGGTGGTTGCGGACATCACGACGACGCAGGAGACGCTGCGCGCCATCTGCCCCGACGTGCCGGAACCCAGGCCAGTCGAGTTCGCCGGGTTCGGCAAGGCCTCCTGAAGCGCGCCGCGGCGAACGCCAAATCGACGCCGGAAGGCGCCGATCCGCGACCGCTCGCGGTCGGAAAAAATCGCCGGATTTTCCCGATTGAACCGCATTTCTTCGCAGGCAGCGATTGATCCATATCCAATTTTGTGATCACATGATCACAGGGAGCTGAAGCGTAGTGTCTGGTTATTTTCTCTACCATTCGATCGGAACGTTTCCCGGCAAGGCGGAGCGCATGGCTGCTGCCCTGTCGGAATTCTCAGGAGTCTGGTCGGCGGAAGATGACGGCCAGTGGCCGGCCGCCCTTGCCGCGCGGCAGCGCTTCATCGATGCCTGGGGCTCGCTGATCGATGCCCCACAAGGTACCCTGACCACCGCCGAGAACGTGACGTCAGCCCTTTACAGCCTGATCGGCGCCCTGCCACCTGAGCGTCTGGCGGGAAAGCGCCTGCTGGTCGCGGCCGACTGTTTTCCGAGCCTGCACTTCCTGCTTGCCGGACTTGCCGAGCGCTTCGACTTCACGCTCGACACCGTGCCGCTGCGGCCCGGCGAGAGCTGGGTGCGCGACGAGGATTTCATTGCCCGCTGGCAGGACGATGTCGGCCTGGCCTTGCTGACCTTCGTCACCTCGACGGCCTCACGCCGCTGCGACGTGGCGCGGCTTGCCTCGCATGGCCGGAAGGTGGGTACCATCATCGGTGTCGACATCACCCAAGGGGTCGGCGTGGCGCCCTTCTCGATCGCGAAGACGCCGGTCGATTTCGTCGTCTCGACCTCGCTGAAATGGCTGAGCGGCACCTCGGGCGCCGGCATCCTGCAGGTGACGCCCGATCTCCTGGCAACATGCCGGCCGGAACTTCGCGGCTGGTTCAGCCAGCCAAACCCATTTTCGTGGGATCTCGACAGTTTCGCCTATGCGGACGATGCGCGCCGTTTCGACCATGGCACGCCGGCCATCCTGGCCAGCGTCGCATCGCTGCCCGGCCTCGAATGGGTCGCCGGGACAGGGGTCGACGCCATCCGCGCCCAGAACGCCAGCATGACCGGGCGCATTGTCGGCTGCGCGCTGGACAATGGCTGGGTGGTCCGCTCGCCGCTCGAACCAGACGAGCGCGGCGGCAGCGTCATGCTGACCTTGCCGCAAGGCGTCGACCCGGTGAAGACAGTGTCGGCGTTGCGCAGCGAGCGGCTTTATTGCGACGCGCGCGGCGCGACGCTCAGGATTTCGCCCGGCATGGTGACCACGGACGACGCGGTGGGTGCACTGCTGCAGCGTCTGCAGCAATTGATCGGCGCGCGACAACGCCGCGCGTCCTGACTCAGGCGCCGCCTCGCCTGCAGTGTCCGGAAACGCGGCGCTGAAAGCGGCGGAAGTGAAAAGCGCCACAGGGAGTGGCCGAACCAGAGGGAACGAAAATGAGCTTCACTCGCCGCAATCTGCTTCTTCTCGCCGCCGCCATCGGCATCGCCGCCGGACCGGCCACTACCGCCTATGCCGCGGACGTGCTGAACGTCGGCGCCTATCCGACCAACCCGCCCTTCGAATACAAGAACGAGAGCGGCACCTTCGAGGGCTTCGAAGTCGACATCGTCAACGAAGCGGCAAAGCGTATCGGCATGACCACGGAAATCGCCGATCTCGGATTTCAGGCGCTGTTCGCCGCCACCACGTCGAAGCGCATCGACGTTGCCATCTCGTCGATAACGATCACCCCGGAGCGACTGAAGTCGCAGGCGTTCACGCAGCCCTACTATGATTCCGACATGGGCATCGCCGCCAAGGCCGACAGCCCGATCAAGACCGAGGCCGACCTCAAGGGCAAGATCATTGGCGTGCTGTCTGGTTCGACCGGGGAAGCCTGGACCAAGCAGCACCAGGAGGCGGGCGGGTTCAGCGAGGTGAAGGGCTACGACACGCAGCAGAACCTGCTGCTCGATCTCAGCGCCGGCCGCGTCGACGCTGCGATCAGCGACATTCCGGGCCTGGAATATTCCTTCACCAGGATGAAGGATCTCGCCGTAAAAGAACGCATCAAGACCGGCGAGCAGTACGGCCTGATGATGGCCAAGGACCACCCGCTGCTCGGCAAGCTGAACGACGCGCTGACCGCGATGAAGGCGGACGGGACGCTGGCCGCGATCCACAAGAAGTGGTTCGGCAGCGATGCGCCCGCCGATTCTTCGACCGTCAAGGAAATGCCGATACCGAAGACCTGAGCGGCAGCCTATGCCGGGATTGTGCCGGCTTTGCGCGCCGGCACAATCTCACGGAGCAGCGTTGCGCGTCCTCCTGGACGCGCCGTAGCCTTTTCGACTTCCACGCATGAACCGCTCAAAAGGCCGATTTCGGGTCTCGGAGACCATGCATTAGCGTCGCGGGACGCCAAATTTTTCGGGAGTGCTTCCCATGTCGCTGCTCGAGACCTTCTTCAACGCCGATGTCATGATCTCCAGCCTGCCGGCGCTGCTGCGCGGCTTCCTGAACACGCTGCTGCTCGGGCTGCTGAGCATCGGCATCGGCATTCCCGTCGGGCTGGCGATCAGCCTGGTGCGGCTCTATGCGCCAAAGCCGCTGCGGTTGCTGTCGGTCAGCTATATCGATATTTTCCGGGCGATGCCGGTGCTGGTCGTGCTGATCCTGATCTACTACGCGCTGCCGTTTTTGGGCATACGCCTGTCGTCCTGGACCTCCGCGGTGACGGCATTCGCCATCATCATGGCGGCCTATTCGGCCGAGGTTTTCCGCTCCGGCATAGAAAGCATCCCGCGCGGCCAATTCGAGGCGGCGCAGGCACTCGGCCTGCCGTTTTTGCTGACCTTGCGCAAGGTGGTGCTGCCGCAGGCGATCCGCGTGGTCATCCCGCCGATGACCAGCAATTGCGTTTCGATGTTCAAGGATACGTCGCTCGCCTCCACCGTGGCGCTGCCCGAGTTGCTGAAGGAAGCGACCAACGCGCAGTCGCTCTACGCCAACCCCTCGCCGCTGATTGGCGCAGCGCTGGTCTATCTCATCTTTCTCTGGCCGATGGTCCGTCTCGTCAGCCTGCTGGAACGCCGCTTCAAAACCGAAAAAACCCGCTGACGTCGGCCGCGTCGCCATCTGTCAATTTCCGTATCTGCCAATTTCATGTCTGTCAGGCACTCGCAGGAGACCATCTTGAACAAGCATCAGATCCCCAATGCGAGCGACGTCTCCGCAGCCTTCCCGGTCGACACGATCCGCGCCATGTTCCCAGCCCTGCAGCAGGCCGGCGATTTCATCTTCATGGACAATGCCGCCGGCGCGCAGATCCCGCAAAGCGTACTCGACGCGGTGACCAACCATCTGGTCGCGCACAATGTACAGCGCGGCGGCCGCTATGGCCGCAGCGTCGCCGTCGACCAGGTGATCGCCGATGCACGCGAAAGCGTTGCCCTGCTGATCAATGCCTACAGCCCTGCCGAAATCTGTTTCGGCATGAACGCCACTTCGTTCATCCGCCTCGTCAGCCTCGGCATCGGCCAGATGCTTCAGGAGCGTGACGAGATCGTCGTCACCGACATGGACCACGACGCCAACATCGCGACATGGCTGGCGCTGGCGCCCACCGGCGCGAAATTCAAATTGTGGCGGATGCGCGACGACGGCAATCTCCATGTCGACGATTTGCGCCCGCTGGTCTCCAACCGCACACGGCTCGTCGCCTGCACGGTGACGGCACATTCGATCGGCTCGATCGTCGATGTCGCTTCAGTGGCTGACATCGCGCATGCGGCCGGCGCCGAAGTGTTCCTCGACTGTGTGCATTACGGGCCGCACGGGCTAATCGACGTGCAGGCCTGGGATTGCGACTATCTGGTCTGCTCCGGCTACAAGAATTTCTCGCCGCATATGGGCTTCCTGTGGGGCCGCTTCGAGACGCTGAAGCGCCTCCCGACCTTCCGCGAGGATTTCATTCCCGACGAGCCGCCCTACAAGGTCGAGGCCGGCACGTTCATCTACGAGAACGTCTCCGGCATGGATGCCGCGGTGCGCTATCTCGAATCGATCGGCCGCAACTTCCTGACCGAGAACAACCGGTCGCGACGCGACAACCTCGTCGCCGGCATGAATGCCATCCGCGACTATGAGCTGGTGCTGGCGCGCGAAATGCTCGCCGTGCTCAAGGATTGCGGCGCGACGATCTATGGTGTCGCCGACGAAGTCCGCCTCAACGAGCGCGTGCCGACTTTCTGCTTCAACATCGGCACGATGTCGCCGCAGATGATCGTCGAGGCGATGGCCGAGATGCAGATCGGCATCCGCGACGGGCATATGTACGCGCCGCGGCTGATGAAGCGTCTGAACCTCAGCATGGACAGCGGCGCCATCCGCGCCTCGCTGGTGCATTACAACACGGTCGGGGAAGTCCGGCGCTTCGGTGAGGCGCTGCGCGCCATCATCGCACGGCTGTCCTGATCGGCCGCGATTGCAGGATCAGGCGGCCTTCTTCTTCGCCAGCCTCGCCTTGATGCTGGCGACGTCGGCGCGCGGCGTCGCGGCGAACAACGTCTTGGTGTAGTTGTGCTTGGGGTCGGCGAAGACCGTGTCGCGCGAGCCGTACTCGACCGCCTCGCCGAAATACATGACCATCACGTCGTCGGCGATGTAGCGCACCACCGACAGGTCGTGGCTGATGAAGACATAGGTCAGATCGAACTCGTCCTGCAGGTCGGCGAGCAGGTTTAGCACCTGCGCCTGCACCGACAGGTCGAGCGCCGAGACCGGTTCGTCGAGCACCAAGAGGCTCGGATTGAGCATCAGCGCGCGGGCAATGGCGATGCGCTGGCGCTGGCCGCCCGAGAACATGTGCGGGTAGCGGTTGTAGTGCTCAGGTCCGAGGCCGACCTTCTTCAGCATCTTCATGGCGAGATCGCGCCGTTCGTCGGCCGGCTTGTCGGTGTTGATGAGCAGCGGTTCGCCCAGCACGTCGCCGATCTTCTGGCGCGGATTGAGCGAACCATAAGGGTTCTGAAAAACGATCTGCACCTTGCGGCGCATCTCCTTCGTCAAGCCGTCCTTGGCGATGTCGACCTTGTTGCCGTCGATGAAGAGCTCACCCGATGTCGCCGGATCGATCAGGGTGATGATGCGGGCGAGCGTTGACTTGCCGCAGCCGCTTTCACCGACGATGGCCAGCGTCTTGCCCTTGTCGACGCTGAACGAGACGCCCTTGACCGCATGCACCGTGCGCGAGGGGCGAAACAGGCCGCCGCCGACATGATAGTCGCGCACGATGTTTTTGCCTTCGAGAACCGTCACGCTCATGACGCGGCTCCCGTTGCAGGTCCGGTTCCCGCGGCGGAGGGGGCCGGCTCGAACAGCATGTCGGAAATGGTCGGCAGCCGGTCGCCGACGGCGTTTTCCGGCAGCGCCGACAGCAGCGCGCGGGTGTAGTTGCTCTTCGGCTGCTCGAACAGCGACAGAACGTCGGCCTCCTCCATCTTGCGGCCCTTGTACTGGACGATCACGCGGTCCGCGGTCTCGGCGACAACGCCCATATTGTGGGTGATCATGATCAGCCCCATGCCGTATTTGGCCTGCAGGCCGACCAAAAGATCGAGGATCTGCTTCTGGATAGTGACGTCGAGCGCGGTGGTCGGCTCATCGGCGATCAACAGCTTTGGATTGCAGGCGATGGCGATGGCGATCATGACGCGCTGGCACTGGCCGCCCGACATCTGGTGCGGGAACGAATTCAGCCGCTCTTCCGGATCGGCGATGCCGACCAGCTTCATCAGTTCGATGGCACGAGCCCTGCGCTGGGCGCGGTCCATGCCCATGTGAAAGCGCAGCACCTCCTCGATCTGGAAGCCGGCGGTGAAGCATGGATTGAGACTGGCGATCGGCTCCTGGAAGATCATCGAGATGTCCTTGCCGACGATCTTGCGGCGCTCGGACGGACCGAGCTCAAGCAAGTCAATGCCGTCGAACGCCATGCGGTCGGCCTTCACCGTCGCCGTGTTCGGCAACAGCCCCATCACCGCCAGCATCGCCACAGATTTGCCGGAGCCGGATTCACCGACGATCGCCAGCACCTCGCGCGGCTCAATAGACAGGTCGATGCCTTGTACGGCCATGAACGGTCCGGCGGCGGTATCGAAAGACACGGTAAGGTTCTTGATCTCGAGAAGAGGCATGGTCACGACCTCTTCAGCTTGGGGTCGAAGGCATCGCGCAGGCCGTCGCCGATCAGATTGATGGCAAGCACCGTGACCAGGATGGCCAAGCCTGGGAAGGTCACCACCCATGGCGCGCGCAGTATGAATTCGCGCGCCGTGGCGAGCATGGTGCCCCATTCCGGCGTCGGCGGCTGCGCGCCGACGCCGAGGAAGCCGAGAGCCGCGGCCTCGAGGATGGCGTTGGAGAAGGACAGTGTCGCCTGCACGATCAGCGGCGCCATGCAGTTCGGCAAGATCGTCTTCACCATCAGCCTGACATGACTGGCACCGGCCACCTTGGCGGAGATCACATATTCGCGGTTCTTTTCGGCCATCACCGCCGCGCGCGTGAGCCGCGCGAAATGCGGCTGCAGCACCAGCGCAATCGCCAGCATGGCGTTGAAGAGGCCGGGTCCGAGGATCGCCACCAGAACCAGGGCAAGGAGCAGCGACGGGAAGGCCAGAATGACGTCCATGACGCGCATGATCAGCGTATCGACCCAGCCGCGGAAATAACCGGCGAGCACGCCGAGCACGATGCCGCTGGTCAGCGAGAAAACCACGACGACCAGACCGATGAACAGCGAGAACCGCGCCCCGAAAATCAGCCGCGAAAGCATGTCGCGGCCAACGGCGTCGGTGCCGAGCAGGAACATCGATTTGCCGCCCTCCTGCCAGGCCGGCGGTGTCAGCAGCGCATCGCGAAACTGTTCGTCAGGCGAATGCGGCGCGACCAGCGGCGCGAAAATCGCCACCAGCACCAGAGCCGTGAACACGACCAGGCCGATGACGGCGCCGGTGTTCATCGAGTAGTAATGCCAGAATTCGGCAAAGGCGCGTTGCCGGCCGCCGGTCGGAATGGATGCGGCGGTGGCTTCTGCCGTGGTTTGGTCGGTCATCTCACTGCACCCTGATACGTGGGTTGATGACGGCGTAGAGCACATCGACGATCAGGTTCACCGCCATGACGATGAGGGCGATGATCAGCAAGCCGCTCTGGACGACGACGTAGTCGCGCTTGCCGATCGCGTCGATCATCCATTTGCCGATACCGGGCCAGGAGAAGATCGTTTCGGTAAGGATAGCGCCCGCCATAAGCGTGCCGACCTGCAGGCCGATGGTGGTGACGACGGGAATCAGCGCGTTGCGGAAGGCGTGGAGGCCGATGACGCGACGCGGCGCCAGGCCCTTGGCGCGCGCGGTGCGGACATAGTCCTCGCCCAGCACCTCCAGCATCGCCGAGCGCGTCTGGCGCGCTATGACGGCGAGCGGAATCGTCGCCAGCACGATCGCCGGCAGGACCAGATGACTGGCGGCGGACCTGAAAGCGCCGCTCTTGCCGGAGATCAGGCTGTCGATCAGCATGAACCCCGTCGTCGGCTTGAAGAAATATTGAAGGCCGATGCGGCCGGAAACCGGCGTCCAGCCGAGATAGCCGGAGAAGAAGATGATGAGCAGCAGCCCCCACCAGAAAATCGGCATCGAATAGCCGGTCAGCGCCACGCCCATCGTGGCCTGGTCGAACCATGACCCGCGCTTGACCGCCGCGAAGATGCCGGCGGGAATACCGATGAGCACGGCGATGATCAGCGCGATCGTCGCCAGTTCCAGCGTGGCCGGAAACAACGCCTGGAATTCACCGAGCACAGGCCGCTTGGTGGCGATCGATATGCCGAAGTCGCCGGTCAGGACCCTGCCGATATACTCCAGATACTGGATGACATAAGGCCTGTTATAGCCAAACCGCTCGATAAGCTCCGCGTAGCGTTCGGGGCTCACGCCGCGCTCGCCGGCCAGGGCCAGGATCGGGTCGCCCGGCAGAAGCCGGACGAATGCGAACGCCGCCAGCGATATGCCGAACACAGTCGGGATGATCAAGGCGAGCTTGTGGAGGAGATAGCGGAGCATCGTACTTCATAGAACGGCGGCGCCGGAAGTCCAGCGTCGCCGTTCAATTTCTCGTTGACTTATTCGGCCACGTCGACGCCGTCAAACCGATGAATGCCCAGCGGATCCATGACGAAGCCCGAAACCTTCTTGTTCATCGGCATGAAGACCTTGGAATGGGCGATGGTCAGCCACGGGGCCTCACGCTTGAACACGACCTGGGCTTCCTCGTAGATCTTGGTGCGCTCGGCGACGTCCGTGGTCGCCTTGCCCTTCTGCAACAGAGCCTCGAATTCCTGGTTGCACCAGATCGCATAGTTGGACTGGCCGATGGCATCGCAGCCGAGCAGGAACAGGAAGTTGTCCGGATCGCCATTGTCGCCGGTCCAGCCGAGTTGGAAGGCGCCGTCACGATCCTTCTGCTTGCCGCGTTCGCGATACTCGGTCCATTCGTAGCTGACGATCTCGGCCTTCACGCCGATCTTGGCGTAGTCGGCCTGGATCAGTTCCGCGACCCTTTGGGCGTTCGGATTGTACGGGCGGCTGACGGGCATTGCCCAGATCTTCATCGAGAGATCCTTGACGCCGGCGTCGGCCAGCATCTTTTTGGCCGCATCCGGATCATACGGATCGTCCTTGATGTCCTTGTTGTAGGACCACATCGTCGGCGGGATCGGGTTGATGGCCGCCTGGCCAGCGCCCTGATAGACCGCATCGAGAATGGCCTGCTTGTTGACGGCCATGTTGAGCGCCTTGCGGACTTCGACCTTGTCGAAGGGCGGCAGCGTCGTGTTGTAGGCCAAGTAGCCGATGTTCAGGCCTTCCTGCTCGTCGACCTTGAGGTTCGGGTCGGCCTGCAGGCCGGCGATGTCGGCCGGCGCCGGGTACGACATGATATCGCACTCACCTGCCTTCAGCTTTTGCGCGCGCACGGCCGGATCGGTCGTGATGGCGAAGATCAGATCGTCGATCTTCTGGCGGCCGCCATAGTAGCCGTCCCATGCCGCATAGCGGATGACCGCATCGACCTGGTAGTCGACGAACTGGAACGGACCGGTGCCGATCGGCTTCTGGGTGAATTGCTGCCTGGTGTCAGCCTTGTCGAGCTGGTCGGCATATTCCTTGGAGACGATCGAAGCAAAGTCCATGCCGAGGTCCGGCAGGAAAGCGACTTCAGGCTTGTTCAGCACGAATTTCACCGTCAGGTCGTCGACCTTGACGATCTCCTTGAGAAGATCCGGGAAGCCCATGCCGGCAAAATATTCCCAGCCGGTGCCTGCCAGATAGTCGTACCACGGGCTTTCCTTCTTCCACTGGCGTTCGAAGGAAAAGATCACATCGTCGGCATTGAGGTCGCGCGTCGGCGTGAAATAGTCGGTGGTCTGGAACTTCACGCCCGGCCGAAGCTTGAACGTGTATTCGAGACCGTCGTCGGAAACCGTCCAGCTCTCTGCGAGGCCGGGCGTGATGGTGGTCTTGCCGTGTTCGAACTCGACCAGGCGCGAATAGATGGTGCGCGACGATGCGTCGAAGTCGTTGCCACCGCTCCACGGCGACGGGTCGAAGCCGGCCGGCGCCGCCTCTGAGCAGTAGACCAATTGCTTCGCATTGGCCATGCCGCCGAGGACGCTTGCGGCCAGCAACGCGGCCGCAAAAGTCAGTTTCTTTTTCATGGAGGACTCCCTGATGTTCTTCCAAGCCCCTCTATCAGGCTCGCGAAGCGCGCATATAAGCACCGTTTTTCCGGCTTTGGAACACCCCGCTTGCCTACCCCACGGGAAGCAGAATTTAATTCTGCCTACATGTGACAAAATAGAAGAAATTGTCAATTCTTGCCGATCACAGCATTATTAACGACTGCATTTTTTTATTGATCTTCAACACGACCGATGGTGAGGAACCGCGACCTTCGGCTTGTCGCTGGCGCGGAAGATTTTCTTCCCCTCTTGCCGCAGGGGCAAGACTTGCACGGTCGCCGATAGTCGCAATACATAGTGGCATGCTGGATTTCCTGGGTGCCCGGCCGTGGAGGACGTCTCTGTCATTCGGAGGCGGCGCGATGGGCAAGCAGAGAAAAGAAGAACGACCGAGGGAGGGACAGGTGGCAAAAGCATCAAGGACGACGCCAGCGAAGGCGAGCGCCAAAACTGCCGCAAAGCCGGCCAGCCCCGACAAGCCAAAAGCGTTATCTGCCGGTGCCAAGCCGAAGGCGGTTGCTGCGTCCGCGAAGACCAATATGTCTGCAAAGGCTGGCGCAAAGCGCACCGTCGTCAAACCAGAGGCGAACGCGGCACCGACAACGGCTTCATCAGCGTCGAAGCCGAGGCCAGCCAGTAGATCGCCGAAGGCGCCTACAGCCGGATTGCCGGAAAAGCCTTGGCTCAAAAGCTATCCGAAAGTCGTTCCGGCCGAGATCGGCGCCCCGCGCTTCGGTTCCATCGGCGATCTGCTCGCCGATGTCTGCAAGCAGTACGCCGCCCGCCCCGCCTTCACCTGTATGGGCAAGACCGTCACCTATGCGGAAGTCGAGCGGCTATCGGCTGCCTTCGGCGCCTATCTGCAATCGAAGGGACTGCAGCAAGGCGCGCGCGTCGCGCTGATGATGCCGAACGTGCTGCAATATCCGGTGGCGATGATGGCAGTGCTGCGCGCCGGCTATATCGTGGTCAACGTCAACCCGCTCTACACGCCGCGCGAGCTGGAACACCAGCTCAAGGATTCCGGCGCGCAAGCCATCGTCATTCTGGAGAATTTCGCCAACACCTTGCAGGCGGTGATCGCCAGGACGGCGGTCAAGCACGTCGTCGTCGCGGCGATGGGCGACATGCTCGGCGGCCTGAAGGGGACGATCGTCAATTTCGTCGTGCGCCGCGTGAAGAAGATGGTGCCGGTATGGTCGCTTCCGGGCCATGTCAAGTTCAACGCCGCGTTGCAGGCAGGCGCCAGCGTGAGTTTCAAGCCGGTGAAGGTCACTGCCGACGATGTCGCCTTCCTGCAATATACGGGCGGCACCACCGGCATCTCGAAGGGCGCAGTGCTGCTGCACAGCAACGTGCTGGCCAACGTCGCGCAGAACGCGCTCTGGATCGAAGACGCCTTCACCATCAAGCCGAAGCCGGCGCATCTCAACTTCATCTGCGCGCTGCCGCTCTATCACATCTTCGCGCTGACGGTGAACGCGCTGATGGGCATGCAGATGGGCGGCCAGAACATACTCATTCCCAATCCGCGCGACATTCCCGGCTTCGTCAAGGAATTCGGCAAATACCCGGTCCACATCTTTCCGGGCCTCAACACGCTGTTCAACGCCCTGCTCAACAATGAGGATTTCCGCAAGCTCGAATTCAGGCCGCTGATCCTGACGCTGGCCGGCGGCATGGCGGTGCACAAGGGCGTTGCCGAGCGCTGGAAGGCGCTGACCGGCTGCCCGATCACCGAGGGCTACGGACTTTCCGAAACCTCGCCGGTGGCCACTGCCAACAAATTCAGCGACGGCAATTTTACCGGCACGATCGGCCTGCCGCTGCCGTCGACCGAGATCGTCATCCGCGACGACGACGGCAATGATTTGCCGCTCGGCGAAGTCGGCGAGATCTGCATCCGCGGACCACAAGTGATGGCCGGTTACTGGAACCGGCCGGACGAGACCGCCAAGGTGATGACGAAGGATGGTTTCTTCAAGTCGGGCGACATGGGCTTCATGGACGAGCGCGGCTACACCAAAATCGTCGACCGCAAGAAGGACATGATCCTGGTGTCCGGCTTCAACGTCTATCCGAACGAACTCGAGGAGATCGTAGCCCTGCATCCGGGCGTGCTCGAAGTGGCGGCGATCGGAGTGCCTGACGAGCATTCCGGCGAAGTGCCGAAGCTGTTCGTCGTCAAGAAGGATCCATCGCTGACCGCCGAGGTGCTGACTGTCTATTGCCGCGAAAACCTGACCGGCTACAAGCGGCCGAAATATATCGAATTCCGGACCGAACTGCCGAAGACGCCAGTGGGCAAGATCCTGCGGCGGGCGTTGCGGGGATAGGTATAATTTTGAGCGATTGCCTTGCTGTCGACGATACGGCGGATACGTTTTCCCGTGCCGATGCGCTGACCTTCATCAAGACGAACATGCGGATCGCCCCGGTTCCCGCGCTTCCCGAAATCCGGCTTTACGCAGCCCATCCAACGAGCGGTCTGTGGCGGCTCACGCATCCAGAAGGACGAGGAGCCGAGCCGGAGGAAGAAGCTGACGAGGACGGGCACGAGCCGCAGCCACCTTACTGGGCCTATGCCTGGGCTGGCGGCGCGGTGCTTGCCCGCTACGTCCTCGATAGGCCGGAGAGCGTGGCCGGGCTTCGCGTGCTCGACCTCGGCGCCGGCTCGGGACTCGTCGGCATCGCCGCGGCAAGGGCCGGCGCCAGCGAAGTGATCGCGTCCGAGATCGACCGCAACGGCGTCGCCGCGCTCGGTCTCAATGCGGCGGCGAACGGCGTCACGATCACGGTGGTCGGCGAGGATCTCACCGCTGGTCCGCCGCCGGCGGTGGATGTCGTGGCGGTCGGCGACTTGTTTTACGGGCAAGATCTCGCCAAAAGGGTCATGCACTTCCTCGATCGCTGCCTGGCCGCCGGCATCGATGTGCTGATCGGCGACCCGGGCCGCTCCTATCTGCCACGCTCGCGGCTTCGCCTGCTGGCAGAATACCGCGTGCCGGATGTCGGCGAAGCCGGGGAGGCCGCAATAAGGCCGAGCGGCGTCTTCTCGTTAGAGCCGGAGCAAACCGGATGCGAGGTTAGGTCGTCTCGCTGACCCTCGCGGAAAGAAACTCGGGCAGATCGGCAACGGATTCCAGAATGACGTCGGCAACCTGCGACAGCGATTCACGCGTGCCGGTGCCGGAGAGCACGCCGATCGCCAGCCCGCAGCCGCCGACCCGTGCCATCTCCAGATCGTGCCGGCTGTCGCCGACCATGGCGATAGCCGACGGCTTCAGGCCGGTCAGGTCCGAAAAGGCGATGATCGTATCCGGCGCCGGTTTCGGATTGGCCACCGCGTCGTAACCATAGGCGGCGTCGAACAGCTGGGCGACGCCCAGCGTCAGCAAGGTCTTTTCCGCACCAGTGGTCGAATCGTTGGTGGCGACACCGAGCCGGTAGGATTTGCCGTGAAGTAGGCCAAGCGTCTCGACTATGCCCGGCAGCGCCACCGCCATCGCCGAGCCCTGCATCGAGGTGATCTCGTTGAAGCGGGCGACGGCAAGCATCTGGTCTTCGTCGGACAGGCGCGGAAACCAAAGCTCGACGACATCCATATTGGTGCCGGAGGCAAAGATGGAATCGGGCTTGAAGCGCTTGGTGGCGAAATCGAGGCCAGCCGCGGCAAGCAGCCTGTCGGCTTTCCAGCGGTCGCCCTCCGCCGCGTCCATCGCCATGAAATCGGCGACGCCGAGCCACGTTGCGTTGAAGTCGACAAGCGTGCCGTCCTTGTCGAACAATATTCCCTTGATCTCGGCCAAGTCGTTTACTCCGATCCGCGCAATCGGTGGATATGTCCCACCAGTCCGGCAGTCGAAGCGTCGCGCTTTGCGGCATTCTCCTTGCCTTCCACGACCTCCTTGCCTTCCACGAAGGGTAACAGGCCGGTCGCCAGTTCCTTGCCGAGTTCGACACCCCATTGGTCGAAGGAATTGATGTTGAAGAGCGTGCCTTCGACGAAGACGCGGTGCTCATAGAGCGCGATCAGCCGTCCGAATGTGTGCGGATCGAGTTGTCGGTAGAGGATGGTCACCGAGGGCCGGTCACCGGAGAAGACGCGGTGCGGGGCGATCCTGTCGACATCGGCGGGGTCCATGCCTTTTGCCAGCATCTGCGCGCGCGCTTCCTCCAGCGTGCGGCCCTTCATGAAGGCCTCCGACTGCGCCAGGCAGTTGGCGAGCAACAGATCGTGGTGATGCTTGAGATCCGGCTCGTGGCCGATGGCCGCGGCGAGGAATTCGACCGGGATGAAGTCGGTGCCCTGGTGCAGCAGCTGGAAGAAGGCATGCTGGCCGTTGGTGCCGGGCTCGCCCCAGACAAGCGGGCCGGTCGGCGTGGTGACAGTGGCGCCGTCGAGGGTGACGCTTTTGCCGTTCGATTCCATGTCGAGCTGCTGCAGATAGGCCGGCAGCCTGGATAGGCGCTGGTCGTAGGGAATGACGGCGCGGGCGGGGTATTTGCAGATCACCCGATGCCACCAGCCGATCAGACCCATCAGCACCGGTAGGTTCCTGGCCAACGGCGCCGTCTGGAAATGTTCGTCCATCGCATGCGCGCCATCGAGGAAAACGCGAAAGTTCTTCGGGCCGACTGCGATCATCACCGGCAGGCCGATCGCACCCCAGACGGAGTAGCGTCCGCCGACCCAGTCCCAGAAGCCGAAGACGCGGTCGGATGCGATGCCGAATTTGGCCACAAGGTCGAGCGCCGTCGAGACGGCGGCGAAATGCTTTCCGACCGCTTCCTTGCCGAGCGCGTTCTGCACCCATTTGCGCGCCGTCTCGGCATTGGTCATCGTCTCGACCGTGGTGAAGGTCTTCGATGCGACGATGAACAGCGTGGTTTCGGCGGAAAGGCCTTTCAGCGTGTCGTGGATATGGGCGCCGTCGATGTTGGACACGTAATGCGCGCGCGGCCCGTCGTGATAGGGCGCCAGCGCCAGCGTCGCCATGGCCGGGCCAAGATCGGAGCCGCCGATGCCGATGTTGACGACGTCGGTGATCTTCTTGCCGGTGGCGCCGGCCGCCTTGCCGGAACGCACCGCATCGGCGAAGGCGCCCATCGCGTCGAGCACTGCGACAACGTCCGCCTTGACGTCCTGGCCGTCGAGCAGGATGCCCTTGCCGTTCAGGTTGCGTAGCGCGGTGTGCAGCACGGCGCGGCCTTCGGTGACGTTGATCTTCTTGCCCGAGAAAATCGCGGCGCGCCGGCCTTCGAGATCGGCGGCTGCCGCCAGCTTCTCCAGCAAATCCATCGTCTGTCGATCGACCGCGCATTTCGACCAGTCGAGCAGCAGGTCGCCGTCGGTGGCGGAGAATTTTTCGAAGCGCTGCGGATCGGCGGCGAAAGCCTCGCGCATGCTGCCCGATTTGGCCGCATGGCGAGAGCGCAGGGCGTCGAGCTGTTTTTGAAAGGAGGATTGATCCACTGCCTCGCTCCGAAGTCTTTGATGCCATCATATCAGACCGGATGTTTCCGGCGCGTGTCGTCGCGGCAAACTATCTAGACCAAATCCACCGGTTTCAATGCGCAGCGATGACGCACTGCGTCACGCCGGGATGACGGCATTGCGCCGATGCATTGCGTCACGCCGCGATGACTGTGTCACGCTGGGGATGCCGCACTGCAGCGAAGGATCACTGGCATAAATCTCAGCGATCAGAAAAATTGATTGGCGCAACCCCTTGTGCCACCGCTACATTCGACTGGTCCAGCCAAGTGAAAAAGGCTGGCCGTCGAGGAACAATCCCATGCCACAGCGAAACGACACGGCCATATGGTCCGGCCTGTTCCGGATTTCGGCGGAATCCGGTCAGACCCTGCAGGCGCAGATCCGTCAGGCGATCGTCGCCGCCATCCTCGACCGGCAGATCGCCGCCTCGATGCCGCTTCCATCCTGCCGCATCCTGGCCGAGAAGCTGGGCGTGGCGCGCGGCACCGTGGTGCTGGCCTTCCAGCAGCTTGTCGACCAGGGTTTCCTGGTGGCGCGCGAACGGCGCGGCCATTTCGTCAATCCCGAGGTGCTGGCGACGCCGGCGCGGCCGCATCAGAAGGCGCCGGACCAGGCCAACGAGATCGACTGGAAGGCGCGCCGGCAGATCGCCGCTAGTGACATGCCGCCGCCGGCCAAGCACGACAACTGGATCAAGTCGTCCTACCCGTTCGTCTATGGCCAGTTCGATCCGGCACTGTTCCCGACCGCAGAATGGCGCGAGTGCAACCGCATGGCGCTCGCCGTGCTCGAGATCCGCAACTGGGCATCCGACATGGTCGACCGCGACGACCCGCTCCTGATCGAGCAGATCCAGGCGCGGCTGTTGCCGCGGCGCGGCATCTTCGCCAATCCCGACGAGATCATCGTGACGCTCGGCGCGCAGAACGCGCTCTATATGCTTGCGACGCTGCTGATGACCAAGGGTTCCAAGGTGGCCATGGAAGACCCCGGCTACCCCGACGCACGCTCGATCTTCCGGCTGGCGGGCGCCGACGTCACACCGGTTCCGGTCGACCACTCCGGCATCGTAACCGCTTCCATTCCCAATGATTCCGGCTTCGTCTTCGTGACACCCAGTCACCATTGCCCGACCATGGTGCCGTTGTCGGCGGAGCGCCGGCAGGATCTGCTGGCGCGGGCCACCCGTCACAATCAGATCGTCATCGAGGACGGCTATGACAGCCAGCTTCTAGACGAGGCGCCGCAGCAGGCTTTGAAGAGCCTCGACCGTTCCGGCCGCGTCATCTATGTCGGCTCGATGTCGAAGACGCTGGCCCCCGGTCTGCGGCTCGGCTACATCGTCGCCTCGGCCGAGCTGATTGCCGAGCTTCGCGCGCTGCGCCGGTTCATGCTGCGTCATCCGCCTGCCAACAACCAGCGCGCGGTCGCGCTGTTCCTGTCGCTCGGCCATCACGAGGCGCTGGTGCGCCGGCTGTCGAGCGCCTTCGACGAACGGCGCAAGCGTCTGATCCATGCGATTTCCGCCTTCCTGCCGGAATGGCGCTCGACTGATTCGGCCGGCGGCGCGTCGCTCTGGCTCGAGGGGCCGCGCGGCACCGATTCGCGCGGGCTGGCCGAGGCCGCCGCCTCTCGCAGCGTTATCATCGAACCCGGCGACCGCTTCTTCGACCGCACCGAAAAGCCGTCGCGATTCATGCGGCTGGGCATCTCCTCGATCGCGCTGCAGCACATCGAGCCCGGCATCCGAGAACTGGCGACGGCGGCCGGGCGCAGACCGGCGGCGGCTTGATGCCTCGTCCAGACCGAGGCCGGGATCGGCCACGGTTCTTTAGCGCCCTGGCATATGTGACGGGATCGTCTGGCTCATAGGCTGTGCCAATGCCGACGGCATAGTTCGAGGCATAAGGGGACGAAGCAGGCCGATGGTGGACCAACCGCCGCCGCCCGCTTCGCAGTTAAAGGTGGAGTGCCTCCATGTCAGTGGCTGTTGAGAAGCCGGATACGCCTACGGACCAACGTTCGCGGCGTTCCGGCGGGCGCGAAGCGCGCCGCGCCATGCGGGCGGCGCCGCTTGCCGACGATATCAAGCCGGTGCGCGCCGGCCTCGAAGGCGGAAGCTACGGGCCGCTCAGCGAAAATGACCGCGAGCGCATCCACGAGGCGGTGCTGACGCTGCTTGAAACGGTCGGCTTCGCCAACGCCATCCCGTCCTGCATCGAGGCATTGACCAAGGCCGGCGGCACCCTTGGCGAGGATGGCCGCATTCGTTTTCCGCGCGCGCTCGTCCTCGACACCATCAGACGAGCGGCACGACATTTCACGCTGCACGGCCAGGATCCCAAGCACGACATGGTGATCCAGGGCAAGCGCGTGCATTACGGTACGGCGGGGGCCGCCGTGCATCTGGTCGATGTCGAGAAGCGCGAGTATCGCGAGTCGCTGCTGCAGGATATCTACGACGCCGCCCGCATCGTCGAAGGGCTGGACAACATCCATTTCTTCCAGCGGCCGATGGTGCCGCGCGATATTCCCGATCCGCTCGACATGGATTTCAACACGCTTTACGCCTGCGTGATGGGCACGTCGAAGCATGTCGGCACCTCGTTCACGGTGCGCGAGAACGTCAAGCCGGCGCTCGACATGCTCTATGCTATTGCCGGCGGCGAGGAAAACTTCCGCGCCCGGCCGTTCGTGTCGAACTCGAACTGCTTCGTCGTGCCGCCGATGAAATTCGCCGAGGACGCCTGCGGCGTGCTCGAGGCCTGTGTCGAAGGCGGCATCCCGATCCTGCTTTTGTCGGCCGGACAGGCCGGCGCCACGGCGCCGGCGGCGATTGCAGGTGCAGTGGTGCAAGCGGTGGCCGAGGTGCTCGCCGGCCTCGTCTACGTCAACGCTCTCAAGCCCGGCCATCCGGCGATCTTCGGCACCTGGCCGTTCGTCTCGGACCTCAGGACCGGCGCCATGTCGGGCGGCTCGGCCGAGCAAGCGGTGCTGACCGCGGCCTGCGCCCAGATGGCGCAATTCTACGACCTGCCCGGCGGTTCGGCCGCCGGCATGACGGATTCGAAACTGCCTGATATTCAGTCCGGCTACGAAAAGGGCATCACCGATGTGATGGCAGGCCTTGCCGGCCTCAACCTCGTCTACGAATCGGCCGGCATGCACGCCTCGCTGCTCGGCTTTTGCCTGGAAAGCCTGATCATCGACAACGACATGCTCGGTCATTGCCTGCGCTGCGTGCGCGGCATCGAGGTGACCGACGAGTCGCTGTCGATCGATACCATCGCCGACGTCTGCCTGAAGGGGCCGGGTCACTATCTCGGCAACGAGCAGACGCTGCGGCTGATGCAGACCGAATATTTCTATCCGTCGGTCGGCGACCGCTTTTCGCCAAAGGAATGGAACGAGAAGGGCAGGCCCGACATCTTGCAGCGGGCGATCATCGAGAAGAAACGCATCCTCGCCGAGCGCTTCCCACGCCATGTGCCGAAGCCGGTCGACGACAAGTTGCGCGCGCGCTTCGGCAATCTGATCCAGCTGCCGCGCAGCGGCATGGGCGGCTGAGCACGCCTCTCCTCGGTCAGTCTGTGCTCAACCCGTAGCGTTCGACGACCTCGCCACTGATCAGCTTGGCATGCAGCGTCATCAGTATGATTTGCGCATCGAAGCTGTCGCCGGCCTCAAGTGCGGTCTCGATCCGGCGCTCCGCATCCAGCGTATATTCACGACCGTTGGACAGTTCGAACGCTTCCGGCCCGGCAATACAATAGCCAAGCAGCAGCGCCACCGGCGGATAGGCTTGTGGCGGCGGCTCGTTGGGCCAGTGATCCTTCATCAGATTGACGATGGTGAGCTTTGCTCCTTCCGGCACAAGGGCGGGGTGAAGATCGACGCCGCGTAACGCGGCGTCGAGTTGCCTGAGGTCGCCTGAACGGCCGAACATTCCGAGGAAGCCCAGCGAAGAGCGTCGTCTCGCCATGATGTTCCTTTCAGAATACCCGAAACCGCGGCGAAAGCGCCGGCCGCACACCCGCTATCCGCTCGCCGCCAGCAACACAACACCGGCAAGGGCAGATCCCGCAAGCGTCGGCAGCATGCCGATCTTCAGCTTCAGGATGGCGATCATGGCCGCACATGACAGCAGCGCCGCACGCCAGTCGATCGATGATAACACCGGCGCATCCATGCCAAGGCCGATGTTGCGCACCTCGCCGAAGATGACATGCAAGGCGAACCAAAGAGCGAGATTCATGATGACGCCGACGACGGCGGCGGTGATCGCGCTCAGCGCCGCCGACAGCGCCTTGTTGCCGCGCAGGGATTCGATGTAGGGCCCGCCGAGGAATATCCAGAAGAAGCAAGGGGTGAACGTCGCCCACAGCGTGAGCATCGCCCCAAGCGATCCGGCAAGCAGCGGGTTCAACGATCCGGATTGGCGGAACGCGGCAAGGAAGCCGACAAACTGCAGGACCAGGATAAGCGGACCAGGCGTCGTTTCGGCGAGCCCGAGGCCATCGACCATCTCACCGGGTGCGAGCCAGCCGAAGGATTCGACCGCTGCCTGCGCGACATAGGCCAGGACTGCGTAGGCGCCGCCGAAGGTGACGACCGCCATGACGCTGAAGAAGCCACCGATCTGCGTCCACACGCTGGCGGATCCGGTGAATGCCCAGATCAGAAGGACGGGGGCGAGCCAGATCGGCAGCCAAATCGCCAAAGTGCGCGGCGCATGCCATCGCGTCGGCCTGACGTGGGCCAGCTCGCCGCGCTCGAACATCAGATCGACCGCACCCTTGATGTCTGGAACCGCGTCCTTGCCGTGCGCCGCGCCGGAAAAGAGGGCAGGCGCGATACGGTTTCCGACCCAGCCCGTCAGGCCGGCAAGCAGGATGATGAGCGGAAACGGCACGTTCAATGCATAGATGGCGATGAAGGCGGCGAGCGCGATCGGCACCATGACCCGATTCTTCAAGGCGCGTCGTCCGATCCGAATCATCGCTTCGACCACGACGGCGAGCACGGCCGCTTTCACCCCGAAAAACAGCGCCTCGACCAGCGGGGCGTCGCCATACAGTGCATAGAGGATGCTCAAGGCGAGCATCACAAGCGCACCCGGCGCGACGAAGAGGATGCCGGCGACCAGGCCGCCGATCGTCCGGTGCAGCAGCCAGCCGATATAGATGGCGAGCTGCTGAGCTTCAGGGCCGGGCAGCAGCATGCAGTAGTTCAGCGCATGCAGGAAACGTTGCTCGCCGATCCAACGCCGTTCCTCGACCAGTTCCCTATGCATGAGCGCGATCTGCCCGGCCGGCCCGCCGAAGCTGAGCAGGCCGATTTTCGCCCAGAGCTTTACGCCTTCGCGGAAGGTTGGCGCAGCCGGCGCCTGGATAATCTCGTTCGTCTTTTCAGAAGTGTGGGCGGTCATGCTGGCTTGCCCGCGCCTGGCCAGTTGTGCGTTTCCTCGGTGGCGTCGCGACACCATCGGAAAAACGCATCGTAAAGCAGCATGCCTGCCTCCAACTGTTCCAGATCGTCGCGAAACATCCGCGACAGGCCAAGCGAGGCGGCCAGGAATCCGGCTGCCTGGGGAACCAGATCGAGGCTTGCGGTATCGGCCGCGCGCACGATCATGGCGAGGCGATCGAGCGGTTCGGAGTCGAGTCCGAACTCTTCGACCATCGTGTCGAAGGTGCAGCGTTCGCCCCGGTGAGTCCAGAACACATTGTCGATGTCGAAAGGCACGGCCTGAAAGCGATCCGCAGTGGCCGACACTTCGGCCGCCTCGACAAAGAGGAAGACCGCGTCCGGATCGATGAAACGCCGGATCAGCCAGGGACAAGCGATGCGATCGACCTTGGGGCGGGTCCGCGTCACCCACACGGTGCGGCCTTTTTTGTCGCGGGGCGGTATCTTGCCGGCATGGATCAATAGTCCCTTGGCATCGCGCCAGGCTTCGAACCCGCCTTCCAGCGATTCGGCGCCGATGCCCTCATGCCGCAGCCAGGCGGCCACGCCTTGCGAGAGCTTCTGCCCTTTTTGGCACACGACCGCCACCCGGCTGCCGGCGAATTCTGAGGCCCAGGTCGATACAGTTTTGAAATCACGCCGGTTTGAGGCCGGCAGCAGGCGCGGATCGGCGTTGTAATCATCTTCGATGCGAACGTCGATGATCGCGGGCGCGCCCGGCAGACCAATCAGACGGGATAGTTGCGATACGGTGATAGCGGTTGTCGACGGCATGGCGTCCACCTCCTTGAGAGAGAAGCTTGGACGCGAACGTTGGGCTGACGCCTCACGGGGTCGTCGCGATGCACCCCTTGCCATGATCGTGGATTTGTAGTGCCCGCTTGTCAAGCAGCATACTTGGAGCAAAGGATGCTCTGGCTCAGAGGGCCGGTGTGGCGGAGCCAGAACACGTCTGCGAGGAAAATATGAAAAGGACTTATCACGGCAGTTGCCATTGCGGCGCGGTGCAGTTCGAAGCCGATATCGACCTCGCCGAAGGCATCCGCAAATGCAATTGCAGCTTCTGCTGGAAGCTCGGCTACCGGAAATCCTTCGCGGCCTATGAGGCCGTGCGGGTGACGGATGGCCGCGACCGGATGCGGGAATACAAGGCAATCCCGTCCAACTGGCCGAAGGGCGACATCAACCACTACATGTGCCCGAACTGCGGCGCGAATTTTCTCTCGCGCGGCTATCTCGACTTCATGGGCGGGAATTTCTGGGCGGTGAACGTCGCCTGCCTCGACGACGTCACCGAAGGGGAGTTGGCCGCGGCACCCATCGTTTACGAGGACGGCAAGCACGACCGGCAGGACCGGGCGCCGGAGATCACCGGTTATCTCTGAGCGGCCGCTTTAGGCGAGGCAGAGCAGAAATGCCCGCCCACGCATCCGACGGCGGCTTGATCGGATCAAGCCGCCGGTTAAGGAAGCGCCGCGATCCGGCGTCTAGTGATTGTCCCGCGGCACGCCGCTGGTGTGCGCCACATCCTGGTATTTCACCGCCGGCTTCAGCACCATTCCTTCGGAAAACTGGTCGACCATGCCGCGCTGGATCTCCTGCCACGGCGTCTGGTGCTTGGGGTAGTGATAGCCGCCATTGTTCTGCAGTTCGGCGCGGCGGCGGGTGATCTCGTCGTCGGTGACGAGAATGTCGGCGGTGCCCTTGCGCAGGTCGATGCGGACGCGATCGCCGGTTTTCAACAGCGCCAGCCCGCCGCCTATGGCGGCTTCGGGCGAGGCGTTGAGGATCGACGGCGAGCCCGACGTGCCCGACTGGCGGCCGTCGCCGATGCAGGCCAGCGCATGGATGCCCTTCTTGATGAGATGGGCCGGCGGCTGCATGTTGACGACTTCGGCGCCGCCCGGATAACCGATCGGACCGGCGCCGCGCATGAACAGGATCGTGTGCTCGTCGATGCCTTGCGCCGGATCGTCGATGCGGGCGTGGTAATCCTCTGGCCCGTCGAAGACCATGGCGTTGCCTTCGAAGGCCTCGGGATCCTTCGGATTGGACAGATAGCGTTCGCGGAATTCGGGCGAGATGCCGCTGGTCTTCATGATCGCCGAATCGAACAGATTGCCCCTAAGATTGATGAAGCCGGCATTTGCCTTCAGCGGTTCGGCGACGGTGCGGATGACGTCGAGGTTCTCGTTGACGGCCGCGCTGCAATTATCACCCATCGTCCTGCCGTTGACGGTGACGGCGTCTGGATGGGGCAACAGCCCGGCCTTCATCAGTTCGGCCACGACCGCCGGCACGCCACCGGCATGGTGATAATCCTCGCCGAGATATTCGCCCGACGGCTGCAGATTGACGAGAAGCGGTATCTCGAGACCGACCTTCTGCCAATCGTCGTTGTCGAGCGGCACGCCGAGATGACGGGCGATGGCGTTGAGATGGATTGGCGCGTTGGTCGAGCCGCCGATGGCCGAATTGACGACGATGGCGTTCTCGAAAGCTTTGCGGGTCATAATGTCGGAGGGCTTCAGATCCTCATGCACCATGTCGACGATGCGTTTTCCCGTCTCATAGGCTATCTGGCCGCGCTCGCGATAGGGCGCCGGTATGGCGGCCGAGCCCGGCAGTTGCATGCCGAGCGCCTCGGCCAGCGAATTCATGGTGGTGGCGGTGCCCATGGTGTTGCAATAGCCGGTGGACGGCGCCGAGGAGGCGACGATGTCCATGAACTCGTCATAGTCGATCTCGCCGGCCGACAGGCGCTGGCGTGATTCCCAAACGATGGTGCCGGAGCCGGTGCGCTTGCCCTTGTGCCAGCCGTTGAGCATCGGGCCGACCGACAGCGCGATGGCCGGGATGTTGACGGTGGCCGCGGCCATCAGCAAGGCCGGCGTCGTCTTGTCGCAGCCGATGGTGAGCACGACGCCGTCGAGCGGATAGCCGTAGAGCACCTCGACCAGGCCGAGATAGGCAAGGTTGCGGTCAAGTGCGGCGGTCGGACGCTTGCCGGTCTCCTGAATCGGATGGCACGGGAATTCGAACGGGATGCCGCCCATCGAGACGATGCCCTCGCGCACGCGCTTGGCCAGTTCGATATGATGGCGATTGCAGGGCGACAGATCCGAGCCGGTCTGGGCGATGCCGATCAGTGGCTTGCCCGACATCAGTTCGGCGCGCGTCAGCCCGTAATTCAAGTATCGCTCGAGATAAAGCGCCGTCATGCCCGGATTGTCGGGATTGTCGAACCACTCCTGCGAGCGAAATTTCTTCTTTCCGGTGGGGGCGCCTGCCATCATGGTCTCCGTATTTGTATGACAAATCGATATGCCAACGCGCGAGAGCAAGCAAGGGGGACGCGCGCTCCGAAACCGGACTTTGGTGCGATAGACATGTGAGCGCCCCTGCGCTAGAGCGTACTTCGTGCGTTCATATGGGCGCACGAAGTACGCTCTAGCATCTTGGATCTTCGCATCGTGCTTTCCGAAAATCGATTCCGATTTCGGGCCGATGCGATAGGCTTCGTGCCTGTCTTGTCGGGGAGATTTTCATGGCTTTGGTGATCGAAGGCGAGGAGCGCATCGCCGCACCCTTACAAAAGGTGTGGGAGGCGCTGAACGACCCGGAGGTTCTGAAAGAAACCATTCCCGGCTGCCAGAGCCTCGAAAAGAAGTCGGACACCGAGATGGGAGCGACGGTAGTGCTCAAGATCGGGCCGATCAAGGCGACGTTCAACGGCGAGGTGACGCTGAAGAACCTCAACCCGCCGCATTCCTACACCATCCAGGGCGAAGGCAAGGGCGGCATCGCCGGCTTCGCCAAGGGCGGCGCCGATGTGACGCTGACCGCCGACGGGCCGGAGGCGACGATCCTCAGATATGCGGCCAAGGCCGATGTCGGCGGCAAGATCGCCCAACTCGGCAGCCGGCTGATCGAATCGACGTCGAAGAAACTGGCCGGACAGTTCTTTTCGAGCTTCGGCGAGAAGGTCGGCGGCTGAGCCCTCCCTGGGAGGGATCATTCGAACACGATTGATGGCACGGCGGCTTCCGCCAGGCCGCGTTCTTCATTGACCCTGTCCCAGACCTTGGCTGCGATATCGCGGTAGATCTTCGCCTCGGCGCCACCGGGCTTCGAGGCCACCACCGGCGTGCCGGCATCCGAGCTTTCGCGGATGCCCATC
Organism: Mesorhizobium sp. WSM4821; assembly: GCF_055901555.1. Lineage (NCBI taxonomy): Bacteria > Pseudomonadati > Pseudomonadota > Alphaproteobacteria > Hyphomicrobiales > Phyllobacteriaceae > Mesorhizobium > Mesorhizobium sp. WSM4821. The sequence goes on from NZ_CM148371.1 coordinate 654,471, forward strand.
TCGAGCGGCACTTCGCCGAGGAAGGCCACGCCGAGACGCTCGGCCTCGCGGCGCGCGCCGCCATGGCCGAAGATGTCGTAGCGCTTGCCTGTGTCGGGGGCGAGGAAGTAGCTCATATTCTCGACGATGCCCAACACTGGCACGTCGACCTTCCTGAACATGTTAAGGCCTTTTCGGGCATCGATGAGGGCCAGGTCCTGCGGCGTCGACACGATGACGGCGCCGGCCAGCGGCACCTGCTGGGCCATGGTCAACTGTGCGTCGCCGGTGCCGGGCGGCATGTCGACGACGAGCACGTCGAGCGGGCCCCACTCGACCTCGCGCAGCATTTGCGTCAATGCCGACATCACCATCGGCCCGCGCCAGATCATCGGCGTCTCCTCGTCGACGAGGAAGCCCATCGACATGACCTTCAGGCCGTAATTCTCCATCGGCCTCAGGACCTTGCCGTCGACGGTCTGCGGCCGGCCATGGATGTTGAGCAGCCGCGGCATGGACGGGCCGTAGATATCGGCGTCGAGCACACCGACCCTCAGGCCGTTGGCGGCGAGGCCAAGCGCGATGTTGACGGCAGTGGTCGACTTGCCGACGCCGCCCTTGCCGGAAGCGACAGCGATGATCGCGTTGATGCCGGGTATGCCGCGCTTTCCCTGGCTGTGCGAGGCTGGAGCATGCGGAGCCGGACGTGGCGCGGCAGCGGGTGCGGCCGGCGGCGCGGGCCTGGGCGCATGCCGTGTCGGAACCGGGGCCTCCATGCCGCCGCCTTTTCTCTCCGCCGTCAGCGCGACCACGGCGCCGGCGACACCGGGGATCGCCTTGACGACACGCTCGGCGGCGGCACGCAATGGCTCCATCTCCTGGGCCCGGGCGGCAGGAACGGTGATCGAGAAGAAAACCTTGGCGTCGGCAATGAATATCTCGGAAACCATGCCGAGGTCGACGATGTTGCCGGTGAAATCCGGTCCGTTGACCGTCTTCAGACGCTCGATAACGATTTCCTTGGTGACGTTTTCCTGGACGGCGGACATCAGCTTTTTCCTCTGCTTTCCGCTTCAGATAAGGCAGTTGCCGAACAGAACCAAGCGGCGGAACGACGCGCGCTGTGGCATGGCGGTCGCCAGAAGCCGACGCGGCCCTATTTCCTGCACAGCTTTCGATGGCGACAGCCAACAAGGAAAGGAGACCGCCATGCTCGCAAACAGCAACGCAACGGCCAATCTCGCGGTGAAGGACCTGGCCAAGGCCAGGGCTTTCTACCAGGACATCCTGGGTCTGACGCAGGTCCACAATGAGGGTGGCGAATTGATCGTCTACAAATGCGGCGATACCAGCATCAATGTGTACCGCTCGAAGTTTGCCGGAACCAACAAGGCGACGGCGGTGACCTGGATGGTCGGCGTCGCGATCGAAAAAATTGTCAGCGCGCTAAGGTCGAAAGGTGTTGTTTTCGAACATTACGACATGCCTCACACGATGATGGAAGGCGACATCCACGTCGGTCACGGCATGAAGGTCGCATGGTTCAAGGACCCCGACGGCAACATCCTGAACCTTGTGGACAGGTAGATTTCACACTGCCGCACAATGCGACTTCGAACGCAACCCGCGTCACGCCGTCAGGCTGACCGCGAGGTAGGTGAGGGCCGAAATCGCGGCCGTGGCCGGCAAAGTGACAATCCATGCGATGACGATGTTGCCGGCGATGCCCCAGCGCACGGCGGACACACGGCGGGCGGCGCCGACCCCAATGATGGCGCCGGTGATCGTGTGGGTGGTCGACACGGGAATGCCGAGCCAGGTGGCGGCGAACAGGGTGATCGCGCCGCCGGTCTCGGCGCAAAAACCCTGCATCGGGTTCAGCCGGGTGATCTTCGAACCCATCGTGTGGACGATGCGCCAGCCGCCGAACAACGTGCCCAGCGCCAGCGCCGCCTGGCAGGTGATGACTACCCATAGCGGCACGTAAAAATTGTCTCCCAGCATGCCTTGCGAGTAGAGCAGCACGGCGATGATGCCCATGGTTTTCTGTGCGTCGTTGCCGCCATGACCGAGCGAATAGAGCGAGGCGGAAACGAACTGCATGACACGGAAAGTGCTATCGACGGCGAACGGCGTCTGACGCACGAACACCCAGGAAACCGTAAGGATCAAGACAAGCGCCAGCAGAAATCCGGTTGCTGGCGACAGGACGATGGCCGCAACGGTCTTGCCGAGCCCGGTCCAGACGATGGCGCCGCCGCCTGCCTTTGCAACGCCGGCGCCGACCAGCCCGCCGATCAGCGCATGCGAGCTGCTGGAGGGGATGCCGACGAGCCAGGTGACGATGTTCCAGACAATGGCGCCGACAAGGGCGGCGAAGACCACCCCCGGGGTGACGATGCTGGCGTCGATGATGCCCGTTCCCAGCGTCTCCGCAACATGAAGGCCGAAGAACAGGAACGCGATGAAATTGAAGAAGGCTGCCCACAGCACCGCGTAGTGCGGTCTCAGCACGCGGGTGGAAACGATGGTGGCGATGGAGTTGGCGGCATCGTGCAGTCCGTTGAGAAAATCGAAGAACAGCGCAACGGCGATGAGCCCGACCAGCACGGGAAAGGCGATGGCGGCATCCATTGTCTAAACGTTCTCGATGACGATGCCACTGATCTCGTTGGCGACGTCCTCGAAGCGGTCGACAACCCTTTCCAGCTCGCCATAGATTTCGCTGCCGATCAGGTAGGCCATCGGGTCGCTGCGGCCATGCCTCTTGAACAGGTCCTTCAAGCCCTGCTCGTGCAGATCGTCGGCCCGGCCTTCCGCGCGCATGACCTCTTCGGCGATGGCATTGAGGCGCACGCTGTGAGCCCCGATCTTGCTGAGCAACGGGATGGCCTCGGCGACCAGTTTGGCCGTAATGACGATGATGCCGCCCATTTCCTGCATCAGCGGGTCGAATTCCTTCTTCTCGAACCGCTTCACCGTCTTGACGGTCTTGTGCATCATGTCGATGGCGTCATCCATCGACTGGATCAGATCCTTGATGTCACCGCGATCGAAAGGCGTGATGAACGAGCGCCGCACGGATAGCAGGACTTCCGCGGTGATGTGATCGGCCTTGTCTTCAAGATCGATAATCTTCTGGCACCAGCGATCGATGTCCTTGCCCTGGAGAAGCTGCTCGAGTGCCTCGGCCCCATCGACCACGGTACGGGAGTGTTGCTCAAACAGGTCGAAGAAGCGATCTTCGCGCGGCAGCAGCTTGCGGAACCAGCCCAGCATGTTCAACCTCCGGTCGCCCCACGGCATCGTTTCATCCACATAGCGCCGCATGCCGCTGTCGGAAATAGTAAGCCGGCTGAAAGATGTGGATGCAGCCGATTGCACGCGCGACTTGCGGCGGAAAGCAATTTCCCCGACCTTGCGCGGAACGCACTGGACAGATGGCATGATCGACAAGCTGGAATTCTTCATTGCGCTGGCCAGGGAAGAGCATTTCGGCCGGGCGGCTGAGGTATGCGGCGTCACCCAGCCGACGCTTTCGGCCGGCATCAAACAGCTGGAGGGCCAACTCGGCGTGATGCTGGTTCTGCGCGGCTCACGCTTTCAGGGGCTGACGCCGGAGGGAGAACAGGTGCTGGGTTGGGCGCGCCGCATCGTCGGCGACAGCAGGACCATGCGCGAGGAGATGCGGGCGGCGCGTCACGGCCTCTCGGGGCGCATCCGCATCGCGGCCATCCCGACGGCGCTGGCCATGGTGGCGCGGCTGACGACGCCTTTCCGCGCCAAACACCCCGGCGTCACCTTCTCGGTGCTGTCGCGCACTTCGATCGAGGTGCTGTCGCTGCTCGGCAATTTCGACATCGACGCCGGCATCACCTATCTCGACAACGAGCCGCTGGGGCGAGTGATCAGCGTACCGCTCTATGACGAGCGCTATCAGCTGATCACCGCGGTCGGAAACCCCTATTCCGACCGCGACAAAGTGACATGGGCGGAGCTCAGCCAGCTGCCGCTCTGCTTGTTGACCCCAGACATGCAGAACCGCCGCATCATCGACCAGCATCTTGCCGAGGCCGGCACGCAGGTGCGGCCGACACTCGAATCCAATTCGATGATCGTGCTGTTCTCCCATATCCGTACCGGCAAATGGTCGTCGATCATGCCGCTCAACCTCTCGGAAACATTCGGCTTTTCCGAGCCGATCCGGGCCATTCCGATCGTCGCGCCGGATGCCAGCCATACCGTCGGGCTGGTGGCGACGCCGCGCGAGCCGCACACGCCGCTGGTCTCGGCGCTGCTGGACGAGGCGATGGCGCTGGCAGACGATTTCCGCGCCCGCCGCTGAGCTAGAGATCGCAGACAGAACGGCATCGATAGAAGATTTCTATCAAGCAACGGATCGGCTTTATTGATTTCGCGGGTTTCCTCTGATTTCCTAACCACTTAGCGACATTGTGCATGTCGTCGCCCAAACCGCTTCACACTTTGGGCGGCATGCATTGGATCGCAACGACCAGGGAGGGCGCTGCATGACGATGCAGCCTGCAAGTACCGAGATCGCGTCGCGCACGACGGCGATCATCCAGGATCTGAAGGGCCTCGAAGGCCCGCTGCTACCGATCCTTCACGGCATCCAGGAAGAGTTCGGCCATGTGCCGCAGGACGCGCTGCCTGTCATCGCCGAGGCGCTCAACATCTCCAGGGCCGAGGTGCACGGCGTCGTCACCTTCTATCACGATTACCGCAGCCTCCCGGCCGGGCGGCATGTGCTGAAACTCTGCCAGGCGGAAGCCTGCCAGTCGATGGGCTCGGACGCCATTGCCGCCAAGCTCAAGCAATTGCTGGGCATCGGCTTTCACGAGACGGCCCGCGACGGTTCGGTAACGCTGGAACCGGTCTATTGCCTCGGCCTTTGCGCTTGCGCGCCATCGGCGATGCTGGACGGCGAAGTGATCGGCCGGCTCAATGACGAAAAGCTAGACGAGATCGTTACCGAGGTGCGCTCATGATCCCGCGCATTTACATTCCAGGCGATTCCGGCGCGCTGGCGCTCGGTGCGGAAAAGGTCGCCAAGGCGATTGAGAAGGAATTGGCCGATCGCGGTATCGAGGCCAAGATCGTGCGCAATGGTTCGCGCGGCGCGTATTTCCTCGAGCCGATGGTCGAAGTGGCAACAACGGACAAGGGCCGCGTCGCCTACGGGCCGGTGAAGCCTTCCGACGTCAAAAGCCTGTTCGATTGCGGCTTTCTCACCGGCGGCTATCACAAGCGCTGGCTGGGCGCACCCGACAAGATCCCGTTCCTGGCCAAGCAGACGCGGCTGACCTTCGCGCGTTGCGGCGTCACCGATCCGCTGTCGCTCGATCACTACAAGTCGCATGGCGGGCTGAAAGGCCTGCAGAACGCCGTGGTAATGGCGCCGGCCGATATTGTCAGCCAAGTAACCGAGTCCGGCCTGCGCGGTCGTGGCGGCGCCGGATTCCCGACCGGCATCAAGTGGAAGACGGTGCTCGAGACCACGGCCGACCGCAAATATATCGTCTGCAATGCCGACGAGGGCGATTCCGGCACGTTCGCCGACCGCATGATCATGGAAGGCGACCCGTTCGTGCTGATTGAGGGCATGGCGATCGCCGGCGTCGCGACGGGCGCCACCAAGGGTTTCATCTATATCCGCTCGGAATATCCGCACGCGGTAGCGGTGATGCAGAAAGCCGTAGAGATCGCCCGTAAGGCCGGGCTGCTCGGCCTCAACGTGCTGGGTTCTCCAAATGCCTTCGACATGGAAGTCCGTGTCGGCGCCGGTGCCTATGTCTGCGGCGAGGAAACCTCGCTGCTCGACAGCCTCGAAGGTAAGCGCGGGCAGGTGCGGGCCAAGCCGCCGCTGCCGGCGCACAAGGGCCTGTTCGGCAAACCAACGGTGATCAACAACGTCATCTCGCTGGCTTCGGTGCCTATCATCATGGATAAGGGCGCGGCCTTCTACAAGGATTTCGGCATGGGCCGTTCGCGCGGCACCATCCCAATCCAGATCGCCGGTAACGTCAAGTATCCCGGCCTCTACGAGGCCGCGTTCGGCATGACGCTGGGCGAAATCGTCGACGACATCGGCGGCGGCACCGCGACAGGACGTCCGGTCAAGGCCGTGCAGGTCGGCGGGCCTCTGGGTGCCTATTTCCCGCGCGCGCTGTTCGACACGCCGTTCGACTACGAAGCGTTCGCCGCCAAGGACGGGCTGATCGGACATGCCGGCATCGTCGTGTTCGACGACACGGCCGACATGCTGAAGCAGGCGCGCTTCGCCATGGAATTCTGCAGCATAGAAAGCTGCGGCAAGTGCACGCCCTGCCGCATCGGCTCGACGCGCGGCGTCGAGGTGTTGGACCGGCTCGCCCAGAACATCGAGCCCGAAAAGCAGATCGCGCTGGTCACCGACCTTTGCAACACGATGAAGTTCGGCTCGCTTTGCGCTCTGGGCGGCTTCACCCCATATCCGGTGATGAGTGCACTCAACCATTTCCCCGACGACTTTCGGCCGACGCCGGTCGCCGAAGCAGCGGAATAGGAGCGGACAGGCATGAACGCGACATTCGATATCAAATCGCTGGTCCAGGAAATCGACTACGGCACGCCCGCCTCGGAAGCGGAACAGCAGGTGACGCTGACCGTCGACGGCAAGTCGGTGACGGTGCCGGCGGGGACCTCGATCATGCGCGCTTCGATGGAGGCGGGCGTCGAAATCCCGAAGCTCTGCGCCACCGACATGCTGGACTCGTTCGGCTCCTGTCGGGTCTGCCTGGTCGAGATCGACGGACGCGGCGGCACGCCGGCATCCTGCACGACGCCGGTTGGGGAAGGCATGGTCGTGCACACGCAGACCGATCGCCTCAACGCCATTCGCCGCGGCGTCATGGAACTCTACGTCTCCGATCACCCGACCGGCTGGAACGAGAAGGCCGGCACCGGCGCCAGCGAGTTCGACAAGGTCGCCAAGACGGTCGGTCTGACCGAAAACCGCTACGGCATCGAGGGACGCAACCACGTCAAGCAGGAAAACGGCGTGGCGCCCGGCCATGGCTCGCTGGCTGTCGACTACATCGCCCGTGATGAATCCAATCCTTATTTCACCTATGATCCCGCGCAATGCATCGTCTGCTCGCGTTGCGTGCGGGCCTGCGAGGAGGTGCAGGGCACCTTCGCGCTGACCATCGAGGGCCGCGGTTTCGAATCGCGCATGGTCGCCGGCATGCACGAGGATTTCATTGCCTCCGAATGCGTGTCATGCGGGGCCTGCGTGCAGGCCTGCCCAACCGATGCGCTGCGCGAGAAGTCGGTGCTTGCCAAGGGCCTGCCGGAGCGTTCGGCCGTCACCACTTGCGCCTATTGCGGCGTCGGCTGCTCGTTCAATGCCGAAGTGAAGGGCGACGAGGTCATTCGCATGATGCCCTACAAGGAGGGCAAGGCGAACCATGGGCATTCCTGCGTGAAGGGCCGGTTCGCTTATGGCTACGCCACCCACAAGGACCGCATCCTGTCGCCGATGATCCGGGAAAGGGTCACCGATCCCTGGCGAGAGGTGAGCTGGGAAGAGGCGATCGCCCATACGGCCAAGGAATTCCGCCGCATCCAGTACCAATATGGCCGCACCGCGATCGGCGGTATCACCTCCTCGCGCTGCACGAACGAGGAGACCTATCTCGTCCAGAAGCTGGTGCGGCAAGGCTTCCGCAACAACAATGTCGATACCTGCGCGCGCGTCTGCCATTCGCCGACCGGCTACGGGCTCGGCCAGACCTACGGTACCTCGGCCGGCACGCAGGATTTCGACTCCGTCGAATTCACCGACGTCGCCGTGGTCATCGGCGCCAATCCGGTTTCGGCCCATCCGGTGTTCGCATCGCGGCTGAAGAAGCGGCTGCGCCAGGGCGCCAAGCTGATCGTGCTCGATCCGCGCCGTACCGAGATGGTCAAGTCGGCGCATGTCGAAGCCGCCTATCACCTGCCGCTGAAGCCCGGCACCAATGTGGCGGTGCTGACGGCGCTGGCGCATGTCGTCGTCACCGAAGGTCTTTTCGACGAAGCCTTCATCCGCGAACGCTGCGACTGGGCGGAGTTCCAGGACTGGGCTTCTTTCGTCGCCTTGCCGGAAAACAGTCCGGAAATCGTCGGCAAACTGTCCGGCGTCGATCCCGAGTTGATCCGCGGCGCGGCGCGTCTCTATGCCACCGGCGGCAACGGTGCGATCTATTACGGCTTGGGCGTGACGGAACACAGCCAGGGCTCAACCACGGTGATGGCGATCGCCAACCTCGCCATGGCCACCGGCAATATCGGCCGCCCGGGCGTCGGCGTGAACCCGCTGCGCGGCCAGAACAACGTGCAGGGCTCGTGCGACATGGGCTCGTTCCCGCACGAGTTGCCTGGCTACCGCCACATCTCCGGCGAAGCCGTGCGTGACATCTATGAGAGCCTGTGGGGCGTGAAGCTCGACGACGAACCCGGCCTGCGCATTCCCAACATGCTGGATGCCGCAGTCGACGGCAGCTTCAAGGGCATCTACATCCAGGGCGAGGACATCCTGCAGTCCGACCCTGATACCAAGCATGTCGCCGCCGGCCTCGCCGCGATGGAATGCGTCGTCGTGCACGACCTCTTCCTCAACGAGACGGCGAACTACGCGCATGTGTTCCTGCCGGGCTCGACCTTCCTCGAGAAGGACGGCACTTTCACCAATGCCGAGCGCCGCATCAACATGGTGCGCAAGGTTCTGGAGCCGAAGGCGCGCTACGCTGATTGGGAGGCGACGCAGGAGCTTGCCCGCGCGATCGGGCTGGACTGGAACTACCGGCATCCCTCCGAGATCATGGACGAGATCGCCAAGACGACGCCGAGCTTCGCCGGCGTCTCCTTCGAACTGCTCGACCGTGTCGGATCCGTCCAATGGCCCTGCAACGAGAAGGCGCCGCTCGGCACTCCGATCATGCACATCGACGGTTTCGTGCGCGGCAAGGGCAAGTTCATCCGCACCGAATATGTGGCGACGGACGAAAGGACCGGGCCGCGCTTCCCGCTGCTGCTCACCACCGGCCGAATTCTCTCGCAGTACAATGTCGGCGCACAGACGAGGCGCACCGAAAATGTGATGTGGCATGCCGAAGACCGGTTGGAGATCCACCCGCACGATGCCGAGAACCGCGGCATACGCGAGGGAGACTGGGTGCGGTTGGCGAGCCGTTCCGGCGAGACGACGCTGCGCGCCCTGATCACCGATCGCGTCTCGCCGGGCGTGGTCTACACGACGTTCCACCATCCCGACACGCAGGCGAATGTGATCACGACCGACTTCTCGGACTGGGCGACCAACTGCCCGGAATACAAGGTCACGGCCGTGCAGGTGGCGCCATCCAACGGCCCGACCGAGTGGCAGAGGGATTATAACGAGCAGGCTCGCCAGAGCCGGCGCATAGCCCCGCTGGAAGCGGCGGAGTAACCTTGGCCGCGCGCCGCAAAGCAACGACGCAGATTTCGCGGCTGGCGCACCGCGCCGGCGGCACTGCGGCTGCCAATCGCATGGTGCCGGAGGAGACGCCAGTGGCGTTCTCCTTCGCCGGCACCACGCACGCGGTGATGATGGCGAGCCCCGCCGATTTCGAGGATTTCGCGCTCGGCTTCTCGCTGACCGAGGGCATCATCGCCGACCGGCAAGAGATCGAGGCGATCGAGGTCGAGGATCACGGCGCCGGCATCGACATCCAGATCAGACTGAAGGATCAAGCCAATACGCGCTTCGAAGCGCGGCGCAGACGGCTGGCCGGCCCGGTCGGCTGCGGGCTGTGCGGCATCGAATCGATCGAGGAAGCGATGCGCACGGTCGATGCGGTCGGTTCGTCAAACCTTACGCTTAAAGCCGAGGACATCATCCGCTCGGTCAAACTTCTGTCGAAGGTGCAGCCGCTGCATGCCGAGACGGGTGCGGTCCATGCCGCAGGCTTCTATGTGCCGGGCAAGGGCATCGTCATGGCGCGCGAGGATGTCGGCCGCCACAATGCGCTGGACAAGCTGGCCGGCGCGCTGGCCAAGGCCTACATCGACGGCGCATCGGGTGCCGTGGTGGTGACGTCGCGCGTTTCGGTCGAGATGGTGCAGAAGACCGCGGCGATCGGAGCTGCCTTCATCATCGCCGTCTCGGCGCCGACAGCGCTTGCCATCCGCACGGCGGAAGAGGCCGGCATGACGCTGGTGGCGTTGGTGCGCGGCGATGATTTCGATATATTCACCCATCCTGAGCGGCTGGTTTCCGGAGTTGCCAAGCATGTCGCATGACGAAGAGCACATCATGAGCACCAGCGAAAAGCTGGTGCGCATGGCCAACCAGATCGCCGATTTCTTCCATTCCAAGCCGCGCGAGGAAGGCATTTCCGGCGTCGCCGAGCATATCAACAAATTCTGGGAGCCGAGGATGCGGCGGCAGCTGTTCGAAATGCTGGATGCCGGCGGCGAAGGCTTCAACGAGCTCGTCGTGGCTGCTTCCGCCAAGATCAAGCGGCCCAAGACGCCAGAACAGGCCGATACGAGCATCGGTTACACCGGGCGTGGGCCTGCGCAGGCCCAGAGGGCCGCTCCGCAGAAATAGCCCGACAACCGCCTCCCGGTCGCCAAAGGCGTTATATTTCGACCCTCTAAAGTTTGGCTGCCGCAAACGGCATGGCTCTGCTATGGTCGGCGACAAGAAATCGTCTGGCCGGGCGGGACATTTGCGTGAGGCCGATCGAAACTCGATACGCCCTTAGTGGCGACGTGCGGATCGCCTATCAGGTGGTCGGCCAAGGTTCGTTCGATCTGGTTTTCGTGCCGGGTTTCATTTCCAATCTCGATCTGCAGTGGGAAGACGAAGGCTACAGCCGGCTGCTGAAGCGGCTCTCTGCCTTCTCGCGGCTGATCCTGTTCGACAAGCGCGGTACCGGCCTGTCGGACCGCGTCGATGCCCGTCACCTGCCCAGTCTCGAGACCCGCATGGACGACGTGCGCGCGGTGATGGATGCGGCCGGCAGCGGCCGCGCGGCATTGCTCGGTGCTTCGGAAGGCGCATCGATGGCGATGCTGTTTGCCGCCACCTATCCGGAGCGGACTCGGGCGCTGGTGCTCTATGGCGGCTATGCGCATTTCCACAAATGGGTGATGCCGCCCGAACGCCTCGACGCCTTCATCGAGATGGCGGAGACCGCATGGGGCACCGGCGCCACCTTGCAGCATTTTGCGCCCGGGCGGGTCGACGATCCCCGTTTCGCCACATGGTGGGGGCGCTTCGAACGGCTGTCGGCAAGCCCGACGGCGGCAGCCGCCCTGGCGCGCATGAATGCGGGAATCGACGTACGCGGCGTGCTTGCGGCGATCCGCGCTCCAACGCTGCTGATCCATCGCCGCAACGATGCGCGGGTCGATCCCGATGCCAGCCGTTTCCTGGCCAGGAAGATCGCGAATGCGCGACTGGTCGAGGTGCCGGGGCGGGACCACCCGATCTGGACCGGCGATGTGGAACGAGTTGCCGATCTGATCGAAGAATTCCTCACCGGTCAACGCGTCGTGGCCGAGACGGAGCGCGCGCTCGCAGCACTTCTGGCGACGCGCATCCACGATACGGCACGGCTCGGTGACCGCATGTGGAACGAGCGCTTCCAACGCTTCCAGGAAACCTGGCGGCTGTTGGTCGGGCATCATGGTGGCCGAGCGGCAGGTATGCATGGCGAGCTGATGATTTCGCGCTTCGACAGCCCGGCACGTGCCATACGCTGCGCGGCGGCGCTGCGCGAGGTGACGCAGGGTATCGGCGTGGCCAGCGCGCAGGGTATGCATGTCGGCGAAATCGAATTGCGCGGGCCGCCAACGGGATTAACGGTGCGCGTGGCGACGCAGCTCGCCGGCCATGCCCGTCGCGGCGACATTCTCGCGTCGCGGCTGGTTGCCGATCTGGCGACCGGCTCGGGCCTTCATTTCACCGATGCCGGCCGGATCACGCTCGACGAGCTGAGCGAGCCGCTGGCACTGGTCCTGGCGACGTCCGAGCAGCATCTGGAGCCGGCCTGCCATTCCAGGATCAAGGCGACCGAGCCGGCGGCGCTGACGGCGCGCGAAAGCGAGGTGGTGAACCTAATTGCCGACGGCAAGAGCAACGCCGCGATCGCCGCCGAGCTCAGGCTGAGCGAGCATACGGTCAAGCGCCACGTCGCCAACATACTCCTCAAGCTGGACTTGCCGTCGCGGGCGGCTGCGGCGGCATTTTCGGTGAGGCACCCTGGCCCGGACGGGCCATGAGAGCCATGGCGCTTTCGGGCGAAGCGGCACAGGACGCGCAAGCGCTATCAATTCTGCCCATGCAGCCAGGCGGATGCCGCCGGGAAAGGTGCTGCGAAGGGACGTTGAAGTGTTGCCCGACGGCGAGCGCCGGACAGCGTTTCTGATCATCAACAGCCCGACCGTAAAGACGGGCACATGGAGGATGAAATGGCGACCAAGACACAGGCCGTGAACGGCGCGGCGATCAAGGAAGCGATCGAGGGGCGTGATGGAAGGATGCTATCGAGCTTCTATGCCGATGATGCGCTGGTGCGGGTGATCGACCGCAACAATCCGCCGAGCAAGCCGCGCGAAATCCGCGGGCGGGCGGCGATCAGCACGTTCTGGGACGACATCTGCAGCCGTGCCATGACCCACAAGGTCGACACCACCATCGCCGACGGCAACAGCCTCGCCTTCACCCAGGCTTGCGCTTATCCGGACGGCACGAAGGTGTTTGCCGCCGCGATGCTGGAGCTGAAGGACGGCCAGATTGCACGGCAGACTGTCGTACAGGCCTGGGACGAGTGAGGAGGAGGCGATGTTCAGCGCAAGATGGCAGATCGACGCCAAGTTCGGGCACAAGCAGACAGTGCTCGACTTGTTGAAAAAATGGGAGCGCGAGATCGGCTCGCAGGTTGGCATCGCCGATTTGGAGTTCAAGATCATGACCGGCTCGATCGGCGCACGGGAGGCGACGGTCGAGTCGCATCACCAAGTCGAAAGCCTTGCCCAGTTGGAGGAGTTCTTCGCCAAGATTGGCAAGATCGACGCGCACGCCAAATGGGGCAAGGAGATGGAGCCCTATGTCGTGTCGGGCACCAGCCTGTGGAACATCTATCGCATCGTGGAGTAGCGTTCTTCTCCCCATTCACGGAGGAGATGCCGGCAGGCAGATGAGGGGCGGCGCCAAAATGGCGGAATCTTCTGCTGCCCCTCATCCGGCCCTTTGGGCCACCTTATCCCCGTGAACGGGGAGAAGGAAAAGGCGCTACCCGTGCGCCACCATCACATGCCGCACGGCGGTGTAGTCCTCCAGGGCATAGAGCGACATGTCCTTGCCGTAGCCGGATTGCTTCAATCCGCCATGCGGCATCTCGTTGGTCAGCATGAAATGGGTGTTGATCCAGGTGCAGCCATATTGCAGCCGAGCGGCTGTCGCCATGGCGCGCGAGACATCCTTGGTCCATACCGACGACGCCAGGCCGTAGTCGCTGTCATTGGCCCAGTTCACGGCTTCGTCGGAATCCGAAAAACGGGTGACGGAGACGACTGGCCCGAACACCTCGCGGCGCACGATCTCGTCTTCCTGCAAGGCGCCGGCGACGACGGTCGGCTGGTAGAAGAAGCCGGAGCCCTCACCTGGCTTGCCGCCGGTCGTGATCGCGATGTGCTTCAGCTCGGAGGCGCGCTCGACGAAGCTCGAGACGCGGTCGCGCTGACGGCGTGAGATGAGCGGCCCGATCTCGTTTTCGGTGTCGTCGGCGCGGTTGTACTTGATGGTCGAGACGGCGGAGGAGAGATCGGCAACGAGCTTGTCGTAGATCTTCCTGCCGGCATAGATGCGGCAGGCGGCGGTGCAATCCTGACCGGCATTGTAGTAGCCGAAGGCGCGCAGGCCGTTGACCACCGCGCCGAGATCGGCATCGTCGAAGACGATGACCGGCGCCTTGCCGCCGAGCTCGAGATGCGTGCGCTTGACCGATTTGGCGGCGGCCTGCAGCACCTTCTTGCCGGTAGCGACGTCGCCGGTGATCGAGATCATGTTGACCTTCGGGTGGTTGATCAGCGTGTTGCCGACGCTGTCGCCGCGGCCGAGCACGACATTAACGACGCCTTCCGGGAGGATATCGGCGAGGATCTTCGCCAGTTTCAATGCCGTTAGCGGCGTCTGCTCCGACGGCTTGAAGACAACAGTGTTGCCGCCGGCAATCGCCGGCGCCAGCTTCCAGGCCATCATCATCAGCGGATAGTTCCACGGGGCGATGGACGCGACGACGCCGATGGCGTCGCGGCGGACCATTGAGGTGTGACCGGCAATGTATTCGCCGGCGACCTGGCCGGGCATCGAGCGGACAGCACCGGCAAAGAAGCGATAGCAGTCGACGATCGCCGGGATCTCGTCATTGAGCACGGCATTGATCGGCTTGCCGCAATTGAGCGCCTCGAGGGCCGCGAAATCCTTCGCGGTGGCCTCGATGCGGTCGGCGATCTTCAGGAGATAGCCGGAGCGCTGCGCCGGCGTGGTGCGCGACCAGGTGACGAAGGCCTTCTCGGCCGCCAGCACGGCCGCCTCGATCTGCGCCTGGCTGGCTTCGGGCAGGTTGAGGATGGTCGCCCCGGTCTTCGGATTGAGGATCGGTTCCTCGGTTTCGGTGCCCTTCTCGAATTTCGAGCCGATCAGCATCTTTGTGTCCATGGCAGTCTCTCCCTTGCGGATTCTTGACGTCATTTTCCCGAGCCGGCGATCTGGTCGCCGTCGCGGGTCAGGTAATAGGCAGCGAGGATAGGCAGCAGCGTCACCAGCACGACGACCATGGCCACGACATTGGTGACCGGGCGCTGACGCGGACGGATCAGCTCCTCCAGCATCCAGATCGGCAGCGTCTGCTGCTGGCCGGCGGTGAAGGTGGTGACGATGACCTCGTCGAACGACAGGGCGAAGGCAAGCATGCCGCCGGCGAGGAGCGCGGTGGCGATATTAGGCAGCACGACATGGCGAAACGTCTGGAAGCCATCGGCGCCAAGATCCATCGACGCCTCGATCATCGAGCCGGAGGTGCGGCGGAACCGGGCGACGGCGTTGTTGTAGACGACGACGACGCAGAAGGTGGCGTGGCCGAGCACGATCGTCCAGAAAGAGAACGGTATCTCGGCCAGCGAAAAGGCCGAACGCAGCGCGATGCCGGTGATGATGCCGGGCAGCGCGATGGGCAGGATGACCAGCAGCGAGATCGTTTCACGGCCAAAGAACCGCGTACGCGACACGGCGGCCGCGCAGAGCGTGCCGAGGACGATGGCGACGGCGGTCGAGATAGCCGCGACCCGGACCGACAGCGACAGCGCTTCCCACACGTCCGGGCGGTTCCAGGTGACGGCGAACCACTGCGTGGTCAGCCCCGGCGGCGGCCAGACGAAGCTTTTTTCCTCGGTCGTTAAGGCATAGACGAAGATCAGCAAAATCGGCAGATGCAGGAACAGCAGGCCGCCGGCGGCAGCGATCTTCAAGCCGAGAGGAGCGGTCTGGCCGCGATCAGAGCGCATCGAAAGCCCCCATGCGCTTGGCGCCCCAGAGGTAGAAACCCATGATGACGATGGGCACGACGGTGAAGGCGGCGGCGAGCGGAATGTTGCCTGCGGTGCCCTGCTGCGAATAGACGGCCTGGCCGATGAACAGCCGCGAGGTGCCGATGATCTGCGGGATGATGTAGTCGCCGAGCGTCAGCGAGAAGGTGAAGATAGAGCCGGCGACGATACCCGGCAGCGCCAGCGGGAACAGCACGGTGCGGAAGGTCTGGCCGGGCGAGGCGCCGAGATCGGACGAGGCTTCGACCAGATTGCCCGGCACGCGCTCGAGTGCCGCCTGCACCGGCAGGATCATGAAGGGCAGCCAGACATAGACGAAGACGATGAAAGTGCCGGTATAAGACACCGACAGAGAGTTGCCGCCGACGATCGGCACCGACAGCCAGGCATCGAGCAGCCACAGAAGATGCAGCTTGGCGAGCAGCCAGGTCAGGATGCCTTCCTTGGCGAGAATGAGCTTCCAGGCGTAGATCTTGACCAGGTAGCTCGACCACAGCGGCAGCATGACGCCGAGATAGAACAGCGCCTTCCAGCGGCCGCGGGCATAGCGCGCCGCGTAATAGGCGATTGGGAAGGCGATGACCGCGGAGGCAAGCGTGACCAGGGCTGCCATCGTCACCGTGCGCAGGATGATGTCGAGATTGGCGGCCTGCAGCAGGTCGCCATAAGTCTTCAGCGTGAACTCGCGATTGATGAGGCCGGAGAACTCGTCGATCGAGAAAAAGCTCTGTAGGAGCAGCGCGAACAGCGAGCCGATATAGACGATGCCGAGCCATAGGACCGGCGGCAGCAGCATGAGGAGCAGCAGCAGGCTCGGCTTGCGCCACAAGAGGTCGGACAGGGCGCCACGCAGGCCGCCGCTTCCCGGCAGGATGGCGGGGGCGGGGTTGGAGTTGAGCGCGGCGATTGTCATGACGCGCCTACCGTGTTGATTGGATCAATGGCGGAAAGGCCGAGATCCTTCTTGGACGCATACCCCGCTTCAAAACAGGCCATCATGCCGTCTCGTCCATAAGGTGCAAATGCTCGCGGTTGAAGGTGAGGGTGACCGCCTCGCCTTCCCTGGGCAATTTCGAACCCGCCGGCACGATGGCGTGCAGCCTCAACCCATCGGCATCGAGCGCCAGTCTTGTCGTGGCGCCGAGATAGCTGGTCGAGACGAGGCGGGCGGCAACGCCGTCGCCTTTCGGAGCACGGCCAACACGAATGGATTCAGGGCGCAGGCTGCCCCAGCGGTGCTGGCCAGAATAACGCTGGACGAAATCCGGCGGCAGCACGTTGGACGAGCCGACGAAATCGGCGACGAAGCGCGTCTTCGGCCGCTGGTAGATGTCTTCCGGCGTGCCGACCTGCATGATCATGCCGTCGTTGAAGACGGCGACGCGGTCGGCCATGGACAGAGCCTCGCCCTGATCGTGGGTGACGAAGATGAAGGTGATGCCGAGTGCCTTCTGCAGCGACTTCAGCTCCTCCTGCATGTTCTCGCGCAGCTTGAGGTCGAGGGCGCCAAGCGGCTCGTCGAGCAGAAGCACTTTTGGCTGGTTGACCAGGGCGCGAGCGAGCGCGACGCGCTGGCGCTGGCCGCCGGAGAGCTGGCCGGGACGGCGGGCGCCGTAGCCAGGAAGCCGCACCAGTGACAGCGCCGCCTCCGCCGCCTTCCGCCGCTCCGGCTTGCCGACGCCCCTGACCATCAGCCCGTAGGCGACATTGTCGAGCACGTTGAGATGCGGAAACAGCGCGTAGTCCTGGAACACGGTATTGACGTTACGGCGATAGGGCGGGACGCCCTCGGCGCGTTCGCCGAAGATGGAGATCGAGCCCGCCGTCGGCTGCTCGAAGCCGGCGATCAGGCGCAGGCAGGTCGTCTTGCCGGAGCCGGAAGGCCCGAGCATGGCGAAGAACTCGCCCGGCACGATGTCGAGATCGACAGTGTCGACGGCACGCACGCTGCCGAAATGGCGCGAGACTTTCTGAAAGGAAACGGCTGAGGTCATGGGCTGTCAGTCTTTGGCCGGTTTGATTTTGTTGACATCGTCAGCGCCGCCACGGACTGCGGGCGGGGCCACGAAATTGCGTGACGCCCTACTCCCCCTTGCGGGGAGGTCGCGGCGAAGCCGCGGGTGGGGGTGGTTCAGCAGGAACTGCCGAGCGGACCCCCACCCCGACGCTGCGCGTCGACCCTCCCCCAAGTGAGAGGGTAAGGGAGCTCACCGCCCGCCGATGACGCCGATGTAATCCGACACCCAGCGATAGTAAGGCACGCATTGGTCGTTCTGGGTGGGGCATTTCGATACTGGCGTCTTCCAGAACTTGATCTTGTCGAAATTGTCGTAGCCGTTGGTCTTGCAGCCTTCTTCGCCGAGCAGTTCGTTGCCCTTGCAGGCGGCGGGCACCACCGGCAGCGAACCGAACCAGGCGGAGACATCACCCTGCACTTTCGGCGACAGCGAGTGCTCCATCCACATATAGGCGCAGTTCGGGTGGGCCGCGTCGGCCTCCATCATGGTGGTGTCGGCCCAGCCGGTGACGCCTTCCTCGGGAATGGTCGAGGCGACTGGCTTCTTGGCGGCAACCAGCGTGTTGACCTGGTAGGGCCATGAACCGGAGGCGACGACGCCTTCGTTCTGGAAATCGTCGACCTGGATGGCGGCGTCATGCCAGTAGCGTCCGACCAGCGTGCGCTGGACGCGCAAGAGATCGAGGGCGGCCTTGTACTGGTCCTCGGTCAGCTCATAGGGGTCCTTGATGCCGAGTTCCGGCTTGTGGGCCATCAGATAATTGGCGGCATCGGCAATGTGGATCGGCCCGTCATAGGCCTGGACGCGGCCCTTGTTCGACTTGCCGTCAGGCAAGGTCATCTCCTCGAAGACGACGTTCCAGCTCTTCGGCGCTTCCTTGAACACCTCGGTGTTGTACATCAGCACGTTCGGCCCCCACTGGTAGGGGACGCCGTAATGGGCGCCGCCGACCGTGAACCACGGGGCATCCTTCAGGCGATCGTCGACCGTCTTCCAGCTCGGGATGAGATCGGTGTTGATCGGCTGGACGCGCTTGCCGGCGACGAGGCGCAGCGAGGCATCGCCGGAGGCGGTGACGAGGTCGAAGCCGCCCTCATTCATCAGTGCGACCATCTCGTCGGAGGTGTTGGCGGTCTTGATGTTGACCTTGCAGCCTGTGTCCTTCTCGAAAGACGTGACCCAGTCGTAGCCCTTGTCGGTCTCGCCGCGCTCGATGTAGCCGGGCCAAGCAACAATGTTGACCTGGCCTTCGCCCTTGCCGAGTTCCGTGACCTGGGCGACGGCCTGGCCGGAGAAGGCAAGCGCGACTGTGAATGCAGTGCAAGACTTCAGGGCAGTGCATGTCTTCAGGAATGAATTCATCGTCGATCTCCCATTTTGGCACATAAGGGGCCGCACTCTCGCGGCGGCTTTGGTCCCCTGACCGAAAGGTGCTGTGAAACTTCCGGTTTCGCAAATTCATTTGTCAGAAAGGCGATATCGGTTTTTCCGATAGGTCAGCGGCCAATCTTCTCCGGCCGCTGACGGACCATGCGTTGCGACTGGGCAAGACCGATGAAGTCGCGCGCGGCCTGCGGCAGGCCGGAGCCGCGGCGCCAGACCATGCCGACCTGGACCACCGGCAAGGAGCCCGAAATATCGCGCGATTCGATGCGGTCGCCTTCCAGCGACCACGGCCGGTAGACGAGGTCGGGCAGCAGCGCCACGCCGGCGCCGGTGGCGACAAGGCTGCGCACCGCTTCGACCGAGCGGGTGCGGAAGGCGACATGCGGCTTGGCGCCGATCGCCGCCAGCAGTTTTCCGGTGTTCTCCTCGATCTCGTCGACGGTCAGCATGATCAGCGGCTCCGAGGCGATGTCGCCGATGCCGATGATATCGGCGCCGGCCAGCGCATGGCCAAGCGGCAGCCACAGCCGATAGGCCGAGACCTCTAGGATTTCCGACTGCAGCGCGGTGCGGTCGCGCAGGTTCGAGGTGACCATGACGGCGATATCGAGCTTGCCGCCGATCAGGAGATGCTCGAGGTAGTCGCCATTGTCCTCGATGGCCGAGATTTCGACGCCGGGATAGGCGCGGCGGTAGCGGGCGAGAAGGTCCGACAGCACATAACCGGCGACCAGCGAGGTGACGCCGAGCTGGAGCCGGCCGCCTGCCACCGCCTGATCGCCGAAGAAGGCGCGGCGCGCGTCGGAAACGTCGGCAAGGATCTTGGTCGCGTGACGCAGGAACTGGTGACCCTTGTGGGTGATGTTGAGGCCACGCGGGTGGCGCTCGAACAGTTCGACGCCGAGATCGCTTTCGAGCTCCTTGATCGCCTCGGTGACCGACGATTGCGAGATCGACAGGTTCTGCGCGGCGCCCGACACCGTGCCCTGCTCGGCGACGGCGATGAAGAACTGCAGCTGGCGGATGGTGAAGGCCATCGCCGGACTAAACACGGCGGAGGCGGCGCTGGGAAGTGGGCGATCGACATCACTTGACGATCGCAAGACTCGTAACTAATTAAGTTACATGAGACGAAACAGCAGACTGTCCTCGACCCTGCACATTCTCGTCCACATGACCGAGACGCAGGAACACGCGCTGACCTCCGAGCAACTCGCCACATTCATCCACACCAACCCGGTCGTGGTCCGCCGGACCATCGCCGGCTTGCGCGACGCCGGCATCGTCACCTCGTCGCGCGGCCATGGCGGCGGCTGGCAGCTTGGCCGTGCACCCGAGAAAATTTCGCTGGCCGAGATCAGCGCCGCGCTTGGCGAAACGCTGCTGCCGTTCGGCACCGAGCCGGAAAGCCCCGGCTGCCTTGTCGAACAAGCGGTGATGGCGGCGCTCGATGATTTTCGTGTCGAGGCCGAGAGGCTGCTGGCAGAAAAACTCAGCCGCATCACGCTTGCCGATCTCGCCGCCGATTTCCGCCGCCGTTACGAACTGATTGGAGTGACCAGCCATGCAGTATGATCTGCCAGTTACGCAGTATGATCTGATTGTCGTGGGCGGCAGCTTTGCCGGCCTGTCCGCAGCCGTCCAAGCGGCGCGGGCCCGGCGCAACGTCCTGGTGATCGACGCCGGGCAGCCGCGCAACCGTTTTGCCGAGCATTCGCATGGTTTCCTCGGACAGGACGGGCGCACGCCCGGCGCAATCCTGGACGACGCAAGACGGCAACTGCTGGCCTATCCGACAGCCAAGCTCATCGCCGGATTGGCGGACAAGGCCGTTGCCGCCGGTTCCAGCTTCGAGATCACCACGGCGCGTGGCGAAACATTCGGGGCGGCGCGGCTGGTTCTTGCCACCGGCGTGCGCGATATCCTTCCGGATGTCCCCGGGCTTGCCGAGCATTGGGGAAAGAGCGTGCTGCATTGTCCTTATTGCCATGGCTACGAGGTGGCCGGCGGTCCGCTTGGCGTGCTCGCAACCGGACCGATGTCGGTGCATCAGGCGCGATTGATCGCCGACTGGGGTGACGTCACGCTGTTCGCAAACGGCATGTTCGAGCCCGACGCGGAACAGATGCTTGCGCTGGAAAGGCGGAATGTACGGTTTGAGCCGGCCGGCGTGGCCGAACTGGAAAAGGATGGTTCGGGCGGACTGACCGTCAGGCTCGAAGACGGCCGCAAAGCCGGCGTCAAGGCACTGTTCACCGCACCGCGCAACACCATGGCGAGTCCGGTTGCCGAACAGCTCGGCTGCGGCTTGACGGAAGGTCTTCTCGGCCCGGTGATCACCGTCGACGACCGCCAGCAGACGACGGTCCCCGGAGTCTATGCCGCCGGAGATGCGGCACGATCGATGCACAACATCGCCTTCGCCGTATCAGGCGGCGCCTTCGCGGGCATATGCGCCCACCAATCGCTGGTTTTCGGTTAATGCTGTCGCCCAAAAGCATGCCCTCGGTCTTGAACCGAGGGTGCGTGGCGGTTTTGCGATAACGACATCCATAGACCAAGAAGCTAAAGCGCGTCGCATTCGTTCGTTCGAACGCGACGCGCTTTAGATCCCGCTCTCGTCGCCGGCAATGCTGAGCCGTGCGCCGGACTCGGCAAGGGCGGCGACGATGTCGCGCGGCGGCGACTGGTCGGTGGCAAGTTCGGAAAAACCGTCGAAGCCGCAGACCTGGACCAGGCCTTGGCGGCCGAATTTGGTGTGGTCGGTGATGACCAGTGTGCGCTGGCCGCGCGACAGCACCATGCGGGCGAACTCCGCCTCTTCCAGATCATAGTCCATGACGCCGGTGACGGCATCGACCGCGCCGGTGGAGATCACCGCATGGTTGACGGAAAACCGGCTGACGAATTCGATGGCCGAGACGCCGAAGGCGGCGCCCGAATCGCTGCGCAACTCGCCGCCGGCCATGTAGACCTTGTTGCCGTTGACCGTGGCCAGCGTGCGGGCGATGTCGGAGGAGTTGGTGACCACCGTCAGCCGCCGGTGCCCGAGCAGTTCGCGGGCCAGGAAAGAGGTGGTAGTGCCGGTGTCGAGCATAACCGATTCACCGTCGCGGATGGTCGCGGCAACCATGCGGGCGATGGCGCGCTTGGCATCGGCGTTCTCGCGCATGCGCCGTTCGAATGGCGCCTCGCCGGCCATCGAGGGCAGGCCGACGGCGCCATGCATCTTCAGGATCGAACCGTCACTGGTCAGCGGCTTGACGTCGCGGCGCACGGTCTCGAGCGAGACGCCTAGCCGGTTGGCCAGGCTGGCGATGGTGACTGTGCCCTCCTCCTGCAGGAGACGCAGGATTTCGCCATGCCGCTTCGAATGAATCATCGGTTCGCTCAATCGGATTGTTGCGCCGCTGACCGCTTCTAAGGCAAATCTGCCACAGCTTACAAGGAATCCTTGCGATTTCGGGCAAAACGACAGAAAAAGCCACAAATTTTCGTTGACAAGGCAGGTCAGAAGGCAGGACACTGGCTTGGTGACAGGCTCGGAACGGCCACGTGAGAATGATGGCAGAGCCGCACCAGAACTTACCTGCCCGAACGTCTGGAAGATCGTCTGGCGCAAGGGAAAAGGATTTTTTCGAATCCGCGGGGGCGGCTGCCGGCGTCAAAGAACCCGGCACAGGGGCTCGTCGGTGCGGTGCGGGATACCAATCCTGGCGTCCCGCACCGACGAGACTTTCATATTGCTCCCTCCTGCCGACCGCTATCTTTGTGTCCCCCGCGGCGCCTTGAGATCTGCCAGACGAGGGATGAATTTGTGATTGCTGAAGACCGCATCCGCGCCCTGCCCTGCTGGACCGGCAGCGTCGAGATCGAGCCGCTGCCGGGCGGCCTGAGCAACGCCAACTATCTGGTCGAGGACGCGGCCGGGCGGCATGTCGTGCGCTTCGGCCAGGACTTTCCGTTCCACCACGTCTTTCGCGAGCGCGAGGTGATGACGGCACGAGCGGCGCACGCCGCCGGCTTCGCGCCGGCGGTCCGCTATTCCGAGCCTGGCATCCTGGTGACGGAATTTCTCGGCGCCAAGACCTATGTCGCGGAAGACGTGCGCGCCAATATCGGCCGCGTCGCCGCCCTGATGCGCGGCTTCCATCGTGAGATGCCCAATCATGTCTCCGGCGCCGGCTTCATGTTCTGGGTGTTCCATGTCATCCGCGACTATGCGCGCACGCTCGAGGAAGGCAGCAGCCGCAAGCGAAGCGAGTTGCCACGCCTGTTGGCTCTGGCGGACGAGCTCGAACGGGCGCAGAAACTGCTGCCGATCGTCTTCGGCCACAATGATCTCTTGCCGGCTAATATTCTCGACGACGGCCACAGGCTGTGGCTTATCGATTTCGAATATGCCGGCTTCAACACGGCGATGTTCGACCTCGCCGGCGTCGCCTCGAACGCCAGCATGAGCGACGAAGAGTCCTTCGCCTTCCTGACCGCCTATTTCATGAAGGAGCCGGACCAGGCGATCCGCCGTTCGCACGCAGCCATGCAATGCGCATCGCTGCTGCGCGAGGCGATGTGGAGCATGGTTTCCGAGCTTTATCTCGACGCGCCCGGCATCGACTACGTCGCCTATACCGACGACAACCTGACGCGGCTGGACGCCGCGCTGGAAAACTACAGAACGAAATACGGACAGAAATCATGACATTGCCCGCCCAAGCCGAGATCGTCGTCATCGGCGGCGGCATCATCGGCTGTTCGACGGCCTATCATCTGGCGCGTGACCACAAGGCCGATGTCGTGCTTTTGGAACAGGGCAAGCTGACTTCGGGCTCCACCTGGCATGCGGCGGGGCTGGTCGGACAGTTGCGGTCCTCGGCTTCCATCACCCGCGTGCTCAAATATTCGGTCGATCTCTATATGGGGCTGGAAGCCGAGACCGGGCTGGCCACCGGCTGGAAGATGACCGGGTGCCTCAGGCTCGCCACCAATTCCGACCGCTGGATCGAGTACAAGAGGCTGGCGACGACGGCGAAAAGCTTCGGCATGGACATGCAGTTGCTGTCGCCGGCCGAGGTGAAAGAAATGTGGCCGCTGCTGGAAACCGGTGACCTCGTCGGCGCCAGTTGGCTGCCGACCGACGGCCAGGCAAGCCCCTCCGACATCACGCAGTCGCTGGCCAAGGGCGCGCGCATGCATGACGCCAGGCTGTTCGAGGAGGTACGCGTCACCGGCTTCGAGATGAAGGACGGCCGCATCACTGCGGTGAAGACCAACAAGGGCGACATCGCCTGCGACAAAGTGGTGAACTGTGCCGGGCAATGGGCGCGGCAGGTGGGGGCGCTGGCCGGCATCAACGTGCCGCTGCAGCCGGTCAAGCACCAGTACATCGTCACCGAGAAGATCGACGGATTGGCGACCGATGCGCCGACGATCCGCGACCCCGACCGCCGCACTTATTTCAAGGAGGAGGTCGGCGGGCTGGTGATGGGCGGCTATGAGCCGAACCCGCAAGCCTGGACAACCGACCTTCCCGGGGGCGATGTTCCTGACGACTGGGAATTCCGGCTGTTCGACGACGATTACGATCATTTCGAGCAGCATATGAACCAGGCGATCGCGCGGGTTCCGGCGCTCGAAACCGTCGGCGTCAAGCAGATGATCAACGGGCCGGAGAGTTTCACGCCGGACGGCAATTTCATTCTCGGCGTGGCACCCGAATGCGCCAACATGTTCGTCGGCGCCGGCTTCAACGCCTTCGGCATCGCGTCGGGCGGCGGCGCCGGCTGGGTGCTGGCGCAATGGGTGGTCGACGGCGAGGCGCCGCTCGACCTGTGGGTCGTCGATATCAGACGCTTTTGCGACCTGCACCGCGACCGGCAATGGGTTCGCGACCGCACGCTGGAAGCCTATGGCAAGCACTACACGATCGGCTTCCCGCATGAGGAGTATGCCACGGGCCGGCCGCGGATCGTGTCGCCGCTCTATCAACGGCTGCGAAAGCACCGCGCCGTGTTCGGTTCGAAGCTCGGTTGGGAGCGACCGAACTGGTTCGCGCCCGAGGGTGTCGAGCCGAAGGACGTCTATTCGATGGACCGGCAGAACTGGTTCTCGCCGGTCGGCGACGAACACCGGCACGTGCGAGAAAACGTCGGCATCTTCGACCAGTCGTCCTTTGCCAAATATGAACTGCGCGGCTCGGATGCACTGAAGGCGCTCGACTGGATCTGCGCCAACGACATCAACAAGCCGGTCGGCCGGCTGACCTACACGCAGCTTCTCAACACGCGTGGCGGCATCGAGGCCGACCTGACCGTGGCGCGGCTGGCTGAGGAAAAATTCTACATCGTCACCGGCACGGGTTTCCGCACGCATGATTTCTCGTGGATCGGCGACCATGTCGGCAAGGAGCTCGACGTGACGCTGACCGACGTCACCGAGGATTTCGGCACGCTGTCGCTGATGGGGCCGCGCGCCCGCGACGTGCTGGCCGCGGTGACCGATGCGGATGTGTCGAACACCGCTTTCCCGTTCGGACATGCGCGGGAAATCGCCATCGCCGGCCACACAATCCGGGCGCTGCGCGTCACCTATGTCGGCGAACTCGGCTGGGAGCTGCATGTGCCGATCGCGGCAACGGGCGAGATCTTCGACGCGCTGATGGCGGTGGGCGAGAAGCACGGCATCCGCCCGGTCGGCTACCGGGCGCTGGAATCGCTGCGGCTGGAAAAAGGCTACCGCGCCTGGGGCTCCGACATCACGCCCAACGACACGCCGCAGGAGGCCGGCCTCGGCTGGGCGGTGAAGCTCCGAAAGAACACGGATTTCGTCGGCAGGCGGGCGCTTGAAAGGCTCGACGGCGCCGCGCTGAAAAAGCGCTTTGCCGGCTTCACGGTCGACGATCGCGAAATCGTTCTGCTCGGGCGCGAGACGATCCTGCGCAACAGCGAGCCGGTCGGCTACCTGACCAGCGGCGGCTATGGCTACACGGTCGGCAAAAACATCGGCTACGGCTATGTGCGCAACGCCGACGGCGTCAGCGACGACTTCCTAATCTCCGGCGATTACGAGCTGGTGGTGGCGATGGAGCGGACGCCGGCACGGATTCACCTTCAGTCGCTCTACGATCCTGCCGGAGACAGGGTCAAAGCGTAGCTTCAACTCACGCGCAGAACCAGGCCGCGGCTGGGCACGGTATCCGCCTCACCCGGCATCGAGACATAGGGCGGCGTTTCCTCGGCGCGCGTTATGACGCCCCTCGCCTCGAGCTCGGCGATCCGCGTGGCAAATCCCGCGTCCCAGAGCGTGTTCTTGACCGTCAGCACGATGATGCCATCCGGCCGGCAGATGCGGATCAGTTCGTCCAACCCCTCGACGCCGACATGGCCCGAGGTGAAGACCCCGGCCGATACGATCCCGGCATAGGCATCGTCGGCGAAAGGCAGCGGTCCGCCGAGCGCCAGGCAATGCAGCGCCGAATAGACGCCCTTGCGCGTGGCATGGGCCAGCATGCCGGCAGAGATGTCGAGCGCCTCGACCCGTGGATAGCCCGTGATGGCAAGCCATTCGCCGATGAGGCCGGTGCCGGCCCCGGCGTCAAGCAGCGGTGCCGCGCCCCGCGGCAGATGGCGGGCAAGCAGGGCAAGGCAGATGGTCGGATGGCGATAACCGACCGCCGACATGTCGGCGTCGTAAGTGTCGGACCAACTGTCATAGAGGGCCGCCACGTCCTCGGGGCGCTTTGCCGCATAGGCCGCGGCGAGCGGGTCTTCGTTCTTCTTGTCCGTCATCCCGGTCCCGTCCGCCGACTCGTGGCTCATACGCCATCCGAATGATAGCCAAATGGCGAAAATTGTGGAACCGTCGCCGCGAGAAAATAACGATGTGTGAATAGGGGGCGAAGCGATGGAGGTTGATGAGGCGCGCGCCAGGCTTGCGGCCATTCCGGTGCTGGCCGGCTATGACGGCCCGCTTGAACGCCTCGGCGGCCTCACCAATTTCGTCTTCAGGGCTGGAGATGCCTGCCTGCGCATCCCCGGCAACGGCACCGAGGAATACATCAACCGCGTCAATGAGGCGGTGGCGGCGCAGGAAGCCGCCAAGGCCGGCGTCAGCCCCGATGTGCTGCATGCCGACGGCAGAACGGGCGTCATGGTGACGCGCTTCATTGCCGGCGCCGAGACGATGTCGCCGGAAAAGTTCAAGATCCGGCCGGGCAGCCCGGCGCGCGCCGGCGAGGCTTTACGCAGACTGCACACATCGGGGGCGGTCTTCCCCTTTCGCTTCGAGCTGTTTGCGATGATCGGCGACTATCTGAAGGTGCTGTCGACCAAGGATGTCAGCCTGCCCGTGGGCTACCACGACGTCGTTCGCGAGGCCGAAACCGTGCGCTCCGCGCTTGCCGCCAATCCCCTGCCGATTGTCGCCTGCCATTGCGATCCGCTGTGCGAAAACTTTCTCGATACGGGCGAGCGGATTTGGATCGTCGACTGGGAATATTCGGGGATGAACGATCCGCTCTGGGACCTTGGCGACCTCAGCGTCGAAGGAAAGTTCGATGCGGCGCAAGATGGAGAGCTGATGCACGCCTATTTCGGCGCGGAGCCGACGCCGGTGGAGCGCGGCCGTGTCGTCATCTACAAGGCGATGTGCGATCTCCTGTGGACGTTGTGGGGACTGATCCAGCTTGCCAACAACAATCCGGTCGACGATTTCCGCGCCTATGCCGACGGGCGTTTTTCGCGCTGCAAGGCGCTGATGGAAACGCTGGAGTTTTCAGGGCATCTGGCGGCCGTGCGCGCGGGCTAGAGCAATTCCCTACGAGAGCGGTCCAGAATTCCCGCGATCCAGTAAAAGGCTTGAATGCTTAAAAGCGCATCGCGATTTTTTGCAGGGCAGGCGACATGACTTAGAGCAAAGCGCTGGACGTCAGCCTCTATTGGAAAACCCGCTCTATTTCACTCATCGTCACTGTATCGTCGGACTTTTTGCAGTACCAGACGATCAGCGCGATAGGGCCGATGGGGAATAATCCCGCAAGAAGCTGATGCCAACCGCTTCTGTTGATGTCATGCAGCTGGCGAGTGGTCGTGGAGTGTCGGCACAAGGACGGCAAGATTCCAAAGAGATGAGATAATCATTATTCACAACAGTATCAGCTATCATGGCAACGACAGAGACGATGAAAATGAAGGGGTAGGAATACCAGAACTCCGAGCGGCTGGCTCTGCCTGAAAAAGTCACATAATTTCGGAACGAGCTTGAAATAGCTTCCGCAAAGTTCATGGCAGGCCACCACGCGACGCGGTTACGCCTCGTTGCTTCAGTTCACGCCCTTGGGCACGTTTTCGGGCGGTACCGTGTCGACCACCTTCTGGCGATGGAAGATGAACAGGCCGGCCAGCACGATGATGGCCGAGCCGATCAGGATGCGTGGACCGGGCACGTCACCGAAGAAGGCCAAGCCAAAGATCACGGCCCACAAAAGCAGGCTGTAATGCAGCGGCGCCAACGTCGAGGCGGGCGCCAGCTTCAGCGCCCTGGTGATCATCAGATGCGCACCGCAGGAGACGATGCCAAGAAGCAGCATGGCGCCGAAATCGAGCGAGGACGGCGTTTGCCAGTTGCCGATGGTGAGAACTCCGCCGACCAGCAACGTGCCGATGGTTTGCCAGGTAACGAGCGAGGTGTCGCTGGTGCCACGCAGCCGGCGGTTGAGGATGATGGCGAAGGCGAATGAAATGCTCCCGGCCAGAGCGAAGCTCGACGACAGCGAAAACGCGGCCGAGGACGGCTTCAGCATGATCAAAACGCCGCAGAAGCCGACCAGGATCGCCATCCAGCGGCGCCAGCCGACCTTTTCACCGAGCAACAGGTGCGATAGCGCCGCAACGTAGATCGGCCCCGCCATGTAGAAACTCATGACGTCGGCGAGCGGCAGATAGACGACGGCGGCATAGAACAGCGCCGTGTCGAGCGTCGTCATGACCACGCGCAGGACCTGCAGCTCAAGGCGCTCCATGTGGAACAGCTTGGCCGTGCCCTGACGCGCGATCATCGGGCCGAGCACGAAAAAGGCGCCGATGGAACGGATCAGAACGACCTGGCCGACCGAAAAGCTGGCGACCAGCCACTTGCCCATCGCATCGTTCAACGCAAACAGGAAATCGCCGGCCAGCATCAGCAGAATGCCGGCCAAAAGCACGTTCCCGATCGTCGAATTCTGGGCTGTTGGCTCCGCCATGCCGATCTCGCTTCCTCCCGCATGAAGCCCGGTGAGCCGGGTCGTAGACGCAAGCAGCCGCTTTGACGAGCGGAAATCGGGAAAGCGGCCAGACCAGAGCCGGAAATCGGCTGGGCCTACACTGGTGCAGGCCGTCCAACAGTGCGCAGCGATTTTGGGATGACGACATGCATAAAACAAGAAAGCGCGTCGCATGAATTGCTTACACGCGACGCGCATTAGATCGCGGATTGAACGGCCTACTTCGGCCGCGGCCGGATGATGATCGGGCCATAGATCACCGGCCTGTCCCAAGGATCGAAAGCCGACGCGCTTCTCAGGTCCGCGCGGCGCGCGAGATCGATGCGCTGCAGACATTCGGCGAACGCATCATTCTTCCTGACGAAGCCGTAGGACCGGCATTTCGCCTCGTCCGCGGCACGGCGGTCTTCCGCCGTCATGCAACCTGTACAGATTGCGGCCAGCGCGACCACCATCGCCGTCTTGCACCACATGCTGTCCTCCTGGCATAAAAGTGGAGACTGGTTGTAGACTTAAGATCGGAACCCATCAATCCGATCGCCGCGCGGGGTTTTGACCTACCTGGCCTGGTGGGGCGGACGATGCCTGCGGTTCACCGTTCCCGGCCGTCCCGCGATCGAAAGCCGCGTGTCCTGCCTGGTCCGCTCGGCCACCACCTTGCCCCTGGCGATGACGCACAGGCGCTCGGGGCGCAGGCGCAACGCCTCGACCGGATCGCCGGCGTCGAGGACGACGAGACTGGCGCGCTTGCCGACCGCCAGGCCGAGATGGTCAAGGCCCATGATGGCGGCATTGACATTGGTGACCATGTCGAAGCACCGCGCCATGTCGGCCGGACTCGACATCTGGGCGACGTGAAGACCCATGAAGGCGACGTCCAGCATGTCGGCGGTGCCCAGCGAATACCAGGGGTCGAGCACGCAATCCTGGCCCCAGCCGACGCGGATGCCGTGGGCAAGCATCTCCTTGACCCGCGTCAGGCCGCGGCGTTTGGGAAAGGTGTCGTGGCGGCCCTGCAGCATGATGTTGATCAGCGGATTTGGGACCGCCGAGACGCCTGCCTCGGCGATCAGCGGCAGCAGCTTCGAGATATAGTAATTGTCCATCGAGTGCATCGAGGTGAGATGCGAGCCGGCGACCCTGCCCTGCAGGCCGAGGCGCTGCGTCTCATAGGCGAGCTGCTCGATATGGCGCGACAGCGGATCGTCGGTCTCGTCGCAATGCAGATCGACCATGAGGCCGCGCTTTGCCGCGATTTCGCACAATTCCGTCACCGAGCGTGTGCCATCGGCCATGGTGCGCTCGAAATGCGGAATGCCGCCGACGATGTCGACGCCCATGTCAAGCGCGCGGATGGTGTTGTCGCGCCCCATCGGCGAGCGATAGAACCCATCCTGCGGGAAAGCGACCAGTTGCAGGTCGATATAGGGCGCGACCGTCTTCTTCACGTCGAGCAGGGCTTCGACCGCCAGCAACCGGTCGTCGCAAACATCGACGTGGGTGCGGATGGCGAGCAGGCCCATCGACACCGCCCAGTCGCAATAGGCGAGCGCGCGCTCGCGCACCGCTTCGTGCGTCAGCAGCGGCTTCAGCTCGCCCCACAGTGAAATGCCTTCCAGCAGCGTGCCCGACGCGTTGATGCGCGGAATGCCCAGGGAGAGCGTCGCATCCATGTGGAAATGCGGATCGACGAAAGGCGGCGAGATCAGATTGCCATGGGCGTCGATCGCCGTGCCCGCGGTTACGTTCAGTTCGCGCTCGATGGCCGCGATCGTCTCGCCGACGATGCCGATATCGGCGGTCGTGCCGTCGGGCAGCATGCCGCCGCGAACGATAAGGTCGAAATTCATCTGTCGTCATCCCTTTTCAGAATCACACTCCGGCGCCGCGTGTCCTCTTGGACGCGCAAGGACGCTGCAGCACTTTGATTTTGCGCATGATCCCCAGCGAAAATCGATTCCGATTTACGGGTCATGCGCACGTGGCGCACAGATTGCCGCAGCCGCTTCTTTCCTCGGCGGCGAATGGTTCCATCCGGCCGCAACTCGCTCTATAAGCCGCCTTTCGTTGTCGCGGTTTCAGGGATCAGCCGTTTGTTTCGATTTTTCCGCTCGTCGGAGAACCTGCACCTCGTCGTGAGGCTGCTGAGGGAATCATTCCGCAGACACATGTTCGGCTACAGCATCGCCATACTGGCAATGCTGGTGGTGGCCGGCATGACGGCAGCCAGCGCCTGGATCATGCGCGACATCACCAACGAATTCATGATCTCGCGGGACGTCAAGCGGATCTACCTGATCGCGGGCGCGGTCGCCGCGATCTTCATAATCAAGGGCGTCGCCAGCTTCGTCCAGGCCTATTTCCTCAGCCGGGTCGGCAACAGCATCATCGCCGAGCGGCAGCGCAAGATCTACGACCGAATCCTGGCGCAAGGCATCGAATTCTACCACTCGACCTCCTCGTCCGACCTGATCACCCGCATGACCAACAACGCACAGGCCGCGCGTAGGGTGCTCGACCTCGTCGTCACGTCCTTCGTGCGGGATCTGGTTTCGCTCATCGGCCTGCTGCTGGTCATGTTTATCCAGCAACCGGCGCTCTCGCTGGTTTCCTTCATTGTCGGGCCGGCGGCGATCTATTTCGTCAACCGCATCCTCAAGCGGATCCGCAAGATCACCGAAATGGAATTCCGCTCCATCGGACAGATCGTGCAGGTGATGCAGGAAACGACGATCGGCGTGCGCGTCGTCAAGTCTTTCAATCTCGAGGATTCGATGCGCAAGCGCATGCACAAGGCGGTTTCCGATGTCGAAAGCCGGGCCAACAGCATCGCGACGCTAGAGGCCGGCACCAGCCCGATCATGGAAACGCTGGCCGGGCTGGCCATCGCCGGCGTCATCCTGGTCAGCGGCGTTCTCGTCGTGCAGGGCGGGCAGACGCCCGGCAGCATCATGGCCTTCATCACCGCGCTCCTGCTTGCTTACGAGCCGGCAAAGCGCCTTGCCCGCGTCCGCATCTCGCTGGAGACCGGCATGGTCGGGGTGCGCATGATGTTCCAACTGGCCGACCGGCCGCTGACGCTGGCCGAAAAGCCCGATGCCAAGCCGCTTCTGCCTGGCCCGGGCGAAATCCGCTTCGACGATGTGAGCTTCGCCTATCAGGATGGCCAACCCGTGCTGGAACATTTCGACCTGACCTTCGCGGCCGGCAAGATGACGGCGCTGGTGGGACCTTCGGGCAGCGGCAAGTCGACCATGCTGAACCTGGTCATGCGCATGTACGATCCCGACAGCGGCAAGGTGCTGTTCGACGGCCAGGACATTGCGCACGCCACGCTCGCTTCGCTGCGGCAGAAGATCGCCTATGTCAGCCAGGATACGTTCCTGTTCGCCGGCACGGTGATGCACAACATCCGTCTCGGGCGGCAGGACGCGAGCGACGAGGACGTGATCGCCGTCGCCAAGGCTGCCAATGCCCACAACTTCATCGTCGCCATGGCGGAAGGCTACGACACGGAAGTCGGCGAGAACGGCGCCCGGCTTTCCGGCGGCCAGCGCCAGCGCATTTCGATCGCGCGCGCCATGCTGCGCAGTGCGGAGATCCTGCTTCTCGACGAGGCGACCAGCGCGCTCGACGCCGAGTCCGAGGCGCTGTTTCGCGAGGCGCTGCAGCAGCTGACGGCCGGACGCACGACCATCGTCATCGCCCACCGCCTGTCGACCGTGCACCAGGCCGATACGATCGTGGTGCTGGAAGCCGGCAAAGTGGTGGAAAGCGGGTCGCACCGGACGCTGCTCAACCAGGGCGGGCTCTACCAGAAGCTTTATGAATACCAGTTGATACCTTGAGTGGCATGTTGCCGGGCGTTGGAGCCGTGCCCCCTCATCCGGCCTAGGCGCAAACCTACTCCGGCACGTACCGTACCGCACCCTTGGCAGCACTTGTCGCCATCGACGCATAGGCGCGCAACGCGGTCGTGACCTTGCGCTTGCGCTTTTCCTCGGGCTTCCAGGCGGCATCGCCCCTAGCCTCCATCGCCGCGCGGCGGGCTGCGAGTTCGGCGTCGCTGACCGCAAGACGAATGGAGCGGTTGGGAATGTCGATCTCGATCGTATCGCCCTCCTGCACCAGCCCGATCAGCCCACCTTCCGCCGCCTCCGGCGAGGCATGGCCGATCGAAAGGCCGGAGGTGCCGCCGGAAAAGCGGCCATCGGTGATGAGCGCGCAGGCCTTGCCCAAGCCTTTCGACTTGAGATAGCTGGTCGGGTAGAGCATTTCCTGCATGCCGGGGCCGCCGCGCGGCCCTTCGTAGCGGATGACAACGACATCGCCGGCCTTGATCTCGTTCGACAGGATCGCCTTGACGCTGGCGTCCTGGCTTTCGAACACCCGGGCCGGGCCGGTGAATTTGAGGATGGATTCGTCGACGCCGGCGGTCTTCACGATGCAGCCGTCGAGCGCCAGATTGCCTTTCAGCACGGCAAGGCCGCCATCCCTCGAGAAGGGGTGTTCGGCCGAGCGGATGGCACCTTTCTCGCGGTCGAGATCGAGTTCGTCCCAGCGGCGGTCCTGGCTGAAGGCGACCTGCGTCGGCACGCCGCCCGGCGCCGCCAGAAAGAAATCGCGAACGTTCTGGCTGGTCGTGCGCGAGATGTCCCAATGGTCGAGGGCTTCGCCGAGGCTTGCCGTATGCACCGTCGGCAGGTCGCGGTTGATCAGCCCGGCGCTGTCGAGCTGGCCGAGGATCGCCATGATGCCGCCGGCGCGGTGGACGTCTTCCATGTGAACATCGGATTTCGCCGGCGCCACCTTGCACAGGACAGGTACCCGCCGCGACAGCCGGTCGATGTCCTCCATGGTGAAGTCGACCTCGCCCTCATGCGCCGCAGCCAGAATGTGCAGCACGGTGTTGGTCGAGCCGCCCATGGCGATGTCGAGCGTCATGGCGTTCTCGAAGGCGCCCTTCGAGGCGATGCTGCGCGGCAGCGCGGTTTCGTCGTCCTGCTCGTAGTAGCGCTGGGCGAGATCGACGATCAGATGGCCGGCCTCGACGAACAGCCGCTTGCGGTCGGCATGGGTGGCCAGCGCCGAGCCATTGCCGGGCAGCGAGAGGCCGAGCGCCTCGGTCAGGCAGTTCATTGAATTGGCGGTGAACATGCCCGAGCAGGAGCCGCAGGTCGGACAGGCCGAGCGCTCGATGGTCTTGACGTCCTCGTCGGAGATCTTGTCGTCGGCGGCCGCAACCATGGCGTCGACCAGATCGAGCGCCTGCGTCCTGCCGGCGAGCACCACCTTGCCGGCTTCCATCGGCCCGCCGGAGACGAAGACGGTGGGAATGTTGAGGCGCAGCGACGCCATCAGCATGCCCGGCGTGATCTTGTCGCAATTGGAGATGCAGACCATGGCGTCGGCGCAGTGGGCGTTGACCATGTATTCGACCGAGTCGGCGATCAGCTCGCGCGACGGCAGCGAATAGAGCATGCCGTCATGGCCCATGGCGATGCCGTCGTCGACGGCGATGGTGTTGAACTCCTTGGCCACGCCGCCGGCCTTTTCGATCTCGCGGGCAACCAGCTGGCCGAGATCCTTGAGATGGACATGGCCTGGCACGAACTGGGTGAAGGAATTGACCACGGCTATGATCGGCTTGCCGAAGTCCGAATCCTTCATCCCGGTGGCGCGCCACAGGCCGCGGGCGCCGGCCATGTTGCGGCCATGGGTGGTGGTGCGGGAACGATAGGCGGGCATGCGTCTTTCCTTGCTGACTGGCGCGCGCTGGACTGGCCGAGCCGCGGAGCGGAATTCGGGTCGCAGGCGTTATAGACGCCGGGGTGTGGTCTGGCCACAATTTTGCGATGCGCCAGAACCTCCAAAAAAATCGTCGCCCGGGTGTCGGGTCGTGCTGTGCTCGAACGTCCTTGAGCAACGGCAGGGCAATTAACACCGACGCCAAGCCGGGCCGTTTCACTGTGATAGCCAACTGCAACGCCGAGGAGCAAGCAAATGCAGAAGATCACCCCCTGCCTGTGGTTTGACGACCAGGCCGAGGACGCGATGAACCACTACATCTCCATCTTCAAGAATTCGAGGGTGCTGAGCGTGATGCGCTGGCCCAAGGGCAGCGGCGATCATGAGGGAAAGGTGTTGGTGGCCGAATTCGAGCTCGACGGCGTGCGGTTTCAGGCGCTCAACGGCGGGCCGCAATTCAAGTTCACCGAGGCAGTCTCGCTGTCCATCAACTGCAAGACGCAGGAAGAGGTCGACCATTTCTGGAACAGGCTAATCGAGGGCGGTGGCGAGCCCAGCCAGTGCAGCTGGCTGAAGGACAAATTCGGCCTTTCCTGGCAGGTCGTTCCCGAGCAATTGCCGAAGCTGCTGCAGGATCCCGACAAGGAAAAGGCCGGCCGGGTGATGCAAGCGATGATGCAGATGAGCAAGATCGACATCGCCAAGCTCGAAGAGGCAGCCAAGGGGTGAGTGCGATCACGCCAATTATCGATCTGGCGCCGCCCCTCATCACCCTGCCGGGCTTTCTCCCCGTAAAACGGGGAGAAAGCGGCGGACCGCAACCTCGGCATCCTTCCTGCAACGTTGGTGATTGGCGAAATCATCGATGACGGCGTCCTTCTCCCCGTCGCTATACGGGGAGAAGGACCCGGCAGGGTGATGAGGGCAGCGCAAACGCCTGTACGGGTGGGCGAGACTCAACCTGAAGCGATCGCCTAGTGACTTCCGGAACTACTCACGTCGCACAAGCAGCGCATCAAGCCGCCTTGTCGCGGACCTGATAATCCTTGACCGCGGCGAAGCGGATCGCCTTCCAGCGCTCGGCCTCGTAGTTGAGCGAAAAGGCGTGCTGGGCCAAAAACACCGGGTCGTGGTCGAGGTCGCGGGCGATATCGCCGCGATGCGCCTCGATGAAGCGATGCACCTCGGCCTTGTCGTCGGCCGAGATCCAGCGGCAGACGGAAAAGCGCGACATCTCGAAATCGACGGGCAGCGCGTATTCGACGTTCAGGCGCTCTTTCAGGACGTCGAGCTGCAGCGCGCCGACGACACCGACGATCGCCGGTGAGCCGTCCTCCGGCGAGAACAGTTGCACGACGCCTTCCTCGGCCATCTGGTGCAGCGCTTCCTTCAGCTTCTTGGCCTTCATCGCGTCGCCGAGGCGGACGCGGCGCAGGATTTCCGGCGCGAAATTCGGCACCCCGCGAAACAGGATCTCCTCGCCCTCGGTCAGCGTGTCGCCGATGCGCAGCGTGCCGTGATTGGGGATGCCGACCACATCGCCGGCAAAAGCCTCGTCGGCGGTGACGCGGGTACGGGCAAAGAAGAATTGCGGCGCCGACAGCGACATCGGCTTGCCGGTGCGCACCAGCTTGGCCTTCATGCCGCGCTCGAGCTTGCCCGAGCAGACGCGGACGAAGGCGATGCGGTCGCGGTGGTTGGGGTCCATGTTGGCCTGGATCTTGAAGACGAAGGAGGTCATCTTGTCCTCGGTCGCCTCGACCTTGCGGGTGTCGGCTTCCTGCGCGCGCGGCGGCGGTCCGTAGGCGCCAAGCGCTTCGATCAGGTCGCGCACGCCAAAATTGCGCAGCGCCGAACCGAAATAGACCGGCGTCAGATGGCCCTCGCGAAACGCGTCGATGTCGAGCGGACGGCAGGCTTCGCGCGCCAGCTCCAGCTCCTCGATGAAATCCTCGCGCTCGTTTTCCGGCAACAGGCCGGCGACGCGGTTGGAGTCGGGACCGTTGACCGGCGTGCGTTCCTTTTCCGCGTCGCCCCTGCGCACCGCGTTCAGCGCCAGGTGATAGGTGCCGGAAAAGGTTTTTCCCCGGCCGATCGGCCAGGTGACGGGTGCCGTATCCAGCGCCAGCTTCTGCTCGATCTCGTCGAGGATCTCGAACGGGTCGCGGCTTTCGCGGTCCATCTTGTTGACGAAGGTGATGATCGGAATGTCGCGCAGCCGGCAGACCTCGAACAGCTTCAGCGTGCGCGGCTCGATACCCTTGGCGGCATCGATGACCATGACCGCCGCGTCGACCGCCGATAGCGTGCGATAGGTGTCGTCGGCAAAATCCTCGTGGCCGGGCGTGTCGAGCAGGTTGAAGACATTGTCCTCGTACTCGAAGGTCATCACCGAGGTGACGACCGAAATGCCGCGCTCGCGCTCAATCTTCATCCAGTCCGAGCGGGTCTGGATGCGGTCCTTCTTGGCCTTGACCTCGCCGGCAAGCTGGATGGCGCCGCCGAACAGAAGCAGCTTTTCGGTGAGCGTCGTCTTGCCGGCGTCGGGGTGCGCGATGATCGCGAAAGTGCGGCGGCGCGCCACCGCGTGCGTGATGTCTTCAGCCAATTTATGGAATCCCATGTGGTGCGCGGCTTCTAGCAGCGCTTTTGTGGCCTGTCGAACAGTTTTGGGTGGATGGCCCGCTCGCCCGGCCTTGAGATAGGATCGCCGCAACGACATCAGAAGACCCGATTCGACAAAGGACCATCCATGAGCGCAGCCAAGCAAGTCATCGTCATCGGGGCCGGCATCGTCGGCGCCTCCATCGCCTGGCATCTGGCGAGGGCCGGGGCAAAGGTGACGGTCGTCGCCGACAGCGGCGCCGGCGGGCTCGCCACGCCGAATTCCTTTGCCTGGATCAATGCCAGCTGGGGCAATCCTGAACCCTACTTTCGGCTGCGCACCCGCTCGATGGCCGAATGGACGCGGCTGGCAGAGGACCTGCCCGGCATACCGCTCGCCTGGTGCGGCGGCCTGTGCTGGGACCTGCCGGCGGCAGAACTAGAAACCTATGCCTCAAGACATTCCTCTTGGGGCTATGGTATCGAGCGCGTCGATCGTGCGGGGGCCGCACGCATCGAGCCCAATCTTGCCGAGCTTCCCGAATTCGCCCTGCATGTGCCTGGGGAAGGCGTTGCCGAGCCGGTCGTGGCCACGCGGGCGCTGCTGGCCGATGCCGAGCGCCACGGCGCGCGGGTGATGGCCGGAACCGCCGTGACCGCGTTGGTGGAGGCCAACGGCAGGGTTACCGGCGTGGATACGTCAGGCGGGCGCATTGCCGCCGACGAGGTGGTGATCGCGGCGGGCGCCGGCGCTCCGGCAATCGCCGCGACCGCCGGGGTAAAACTGCCGATCGAGACGCCGCCCGGCCTGATCGTCCACTCGCGGCCCCATGAAAAGCTGCTCAACGGCCTGGTGCTCGCCGAACGGCTGCACATGCGCCAGACGGCGGAAGGCCGCATCATCGCAGGCTCGGATTTCGGCGGCGCCGATCCGGGTATGGATGCCGAAGCCACCGCCCGCGCGTTGCTCGCTGCGATGAAGGGCCTGCTGCGCGGTGCCGACGGGCTGGAACTGGATTTCCACACGGTCGGTTACCGGCCGACGCCAATCGACGGCTTTCCGATCGTCGGACGCGCTGAAGACGTGAGCGGCCTTTATGTCGCGGTCATGCATTCCGGCATCACGCTGGCGCCAGCCGTCGGCCTGTTCGCCACCCGGGAAATCCTCGACGGCGCGCGTGATCGTCTACTCGAGCCCTATGGCCTGGGGCGCTTCTCTCAGTAGCCGGGAGGCCTGCGAACAAGGCAATCGCCTTGGGTTAGCGTCGCCCACCGGCACATCGCTCACCGTCCCCTGTTGTGCGCCCGCTCGTAAAGCTCGCGGATGATTCCGCTTGCCGTGGAATCGAACAGGAACGGCAGGAAAGCGTGAATGAGCGCGGCGAATGCCGCCATGAATAGTCGCGACGAGAACCAGGCGGCGAAAGCCATGTGGCCGAAATAGGTTTCGCCCACCGAAGCCGGGTGAGAGGTGAAAAGTCGCGCAAGCCGTGCTGTCATGTCTCCTCCTGTCGGGCATGCAGACCCGATAACGAGTAGATTGACACGAATCTCCGGTTCATTGGTCCCAAATCATCCTTGTATCTGGTCAATTTTTGGGACAAACATCCCACATGACGCTGAACATCGATGAGATTGACCGAAGGTTGCTGGCCGAGCTGCAACGCGACGGTACGCTGTCGGTCGACCAATTGTCGGAAAGGGTGTCGCTGTCGCGCAACGCCTGCTGGCGCCGGGTCAAGCGGCTGGAAGAGGACGGCGTCATCACCGGCCGGGTGGCGCTGGTCGATGCCGACAAGCTTGGGCTTGGCCTATCGGTGTTCATCCTGGTCCGAACCTCCAATCACGATCCGGACTGGCTGCAGAAATTCCGCGCGGCAGTGACCGGTTTTCCCGAGATCACCGGCGTCTACCGCATGTCCGGCGACCTCGACTATGTGCTGCGCGCCCGCGTCGCCGACGTCAGGGCTTATGACCGGCTCTATCAGCGTCTGATCGCCAAGGTGGCGCTGTCGGACGTCTCGGCCTCCTTCGTCATGGAGGAGATCAAGGAGACGACGGTCGTTCCCGTGGAACTGCGCTGAAGCGGAACCGCGCTGAAAGAAAGCCGTTGATAGCGTAGTCGCCGAGTTGACCGAATCGGTGTTGGCGGCGATAGGATCAGCCTCATGCGCGCAGCACTCTATTCCTCCTCCGTCATCGGTCCGGCCGTCGGCTTCGTCAGGCTGCCGCATGGCGAAGGCCTGCCGCTTCCCGCCTATGAAAGCCCGGGCGCCGCTGGCATGGATTTGCGCGCCGCGGTGCCGGACGACCGGCCGCTGCTGATCCTGCCCGGCAAACGCGCGCTGGTGCCGACCGGGCTGATCCTGGAGATTCCAGAAGGCATGGAAGGCCAGGTCCGGCCGCGCTCGGGTCTCGCCTTCAAGCACGGCCTCACTTGCCTCAACACGCCGGGCACCATCGACAGCGACTATCGCGGCGAGGTGAAAGTGCTGCTGATCAACCTCGGCGACGAGGATTTCGCGGTGACGCGCGGCATGCGGATCGCCCAGATCGTCTTTGCGTCCGTGATGCAGGCGGCGGTCGAGGAGCGCACATTGGCCGGCGGCACGACGCGCGGCTCCGGCGGATTCGGATCGACCGGCACGGCCTGATGTCTGGGTCCCTACCTCAACTCGTCATCTTCGATTGCGACGGGGTCCTGGTCGACACCGAGAACCTGGCCAATCGACGCCTCGCCGAATGGCTTGGCGCCGCCGGCTTTCCGGCGAGCTTCGAATATTGCCGCAGGAATTTTTCCGGCCGCAGCATGGCCTCGGTGCAGAAGGAGGTCGAGGCGACCGGCGTCAGCCTCGGCGCCGATTTCGTCGAACGCTGGAACGCCGGCCTGCCGGACCTGTTCGGGCACGGCGTCGAAGCCATTCCCTACGTCCGGGAGTTCATCGAAGCCGTGCACGCGGCCGATATCGCCAGTTGCGTCGCTTCATCGGCACGGGTGTCGAAGATGCACATCACGCTCGGCCAGACCGGGCTGCTGCCGCTGTTCGAACACGCGCTGTTCAGTTCAAGCATGGTCTCGCGCGGCAAGCCGTTTCCCGACCTGTTCCTGCATGCCGCAAGCACGATGGGCTTCGCGCCCGCCGACTGCATCGTCATCGAGGACAGTGTCGCCGGGACATTAGCCGGCATTGCCGCCGGCATGCGGGTGTTTTCCTATCACGGCGACCCGCATTCCGACCGCGACGGCCTGGCCGAGGCCGGCGGCGTCCTGTTCGACGACATGCGCGAACTGGCCGGGCTGGTGCCGATCCACTGATCTGATATTTCAGGCTGCTTATCCGGCTGTACGCCTCACTCGTCCGTGTTAGCTTGCGAACGCTCGACAGTTCGAGGAACGCATGAATTCCATCCTGCTTCGCTTCATCCTCGCCTTCCTGCTGCTACCGTGTCTGTGGACCGCGGCCGGCGCGCAAGGCGTCAGCTTCCCGGACCTCGGGAGCACCGTCCCCGGTCACGAGGACACGACCTATCTCGATCTCGCCAGGATGGTCATTCCCGATCTGGCGGCGGACAAGGACGGCTTCTACCGTGGTTCCAAGCCGATCGAGATGCGCCATATCGAGGGTCCCGATAGCGGTGGCCCGCCGCCCGAAACGGCGGGGCTTTCCGACGCCGCCGCGCTCGACATCAAGGCCGGTGGCAAGGATCGACTGGCGATGCTGTTCGACCTCGGCGCCGCCGCCGACAGCGCCGAGGGTTTCGCGGTGCTGGCGCTTTACGATCTTGCCGGCAAGCCGAGACTGCTCGACGTTGTCAATGTCGCCGTCGATCGGAGCACCTATTTCCGCGATCCGGGCAAGCTGCCGATCGGGCCCGGCGATGACGTCATCATCACGCTGAGCACGCATTTCAATTCGAACCAGGGCTATGTCGGCACGCCGCTGATCCTGGTCCGCGACGACAGGTTCGAACTGATCGACGTGATCCACACGTTCGACGAGATCCTGTGCGCCTACAAGCGCACGCAGGAATTGGCCTTTCAGACCGTTGCGGACGGCC
Source organism: Mesorhizobium sp. WSM4821 (assembly GCF_055901555.1). Classification (NCBI taxonomy): domain Bacteria; kingdom Pseudomonadati; phylum Pseudomonadota; class Alphaproteobacteria; order Hyphomicrobiales; family Phyllobacteriaceae; genus Mesorhizobium; species Mesorhizobium sp. WSM4821. The sequence goes on from NZ_CM148371.1 coordinate 696,165, forward strand.
AGCCCTATGCGGCCATCAAGGCCACGGTGACCGATACCACCGTCCCGAATGGCGAAAACTGCGACGATGCGGCGCCCGACGCTTCCCCGCGCGACATCTCCGTCACCTACCATTGGGACGGGGCCGCATATGTCAGGGATTCCGACGCATTGGATAAATTGGCAGGAGAGAACGCCAAACGCTTCTGAACCCGTCGCATTCGTTTGCCCAGCGCGCGGCGCCGGGATAAAATGGCTTCGCACTCTGGGGAGCATCCATGGACAAGGGCAAAATCTTTCGCGACCTGCATAACTCGATCTTCGTCATGCCCAACCCCTGGGATGTCGGCACGACGAAGCTTTTGGCCTCCTTCGGTTTCGAGGCACTGGCGACGACCAGCGCCGGTTTTGCCTTTTCGCGCGGCCTGCCCGACGGCGCGGTGACCTTCGACACGATGATCCACCATTGCCGCGAGGTGACGGCGGCGACCGCCCTGCCGGTCTCGGCCGACCTAGAGAAGGGCAAGGGCGACAGCGCGACGAGTGCCGCCGAAACCATCTTCGCGGCCGAAGCGGCTGGCCTCGCCGGCTGCTCGATCGAGGACCATACCGGCGAGCCCGACAAGCCGATCTACGATTTTTCGCATGCCGTCGAGCGCGTCGCCGCCGCGGCGGAGGCGGCGCGGGCGCTGAAGCACGATTTCGTCTTCACCGCGCGGGCCGAGAATTTTCTGTGGGGCAGGCCCGACATCGACGACACGATCAAGCGGCTGCAGGCCTTCGAGAAGGCCGGCGCCGACGTGCTCTACGCGCCGGGCATCGGCGACATCGAGACGGTACAGACTATCTGCTCGGCGCTGACCAAGCCGGTCAATGTCCTGGCGAGGCCCGACTTCACCATCGCCGACCTCGCCCAGGCAGGGGTCAAGCGTGTCTCGCTTGGGTCCGGGCTGACCAACTTTGCTTTCGGCATGCTGGAGACCGCGGCGCGCGAGATCCAGCAGGACGGCACGTTCGGCTTCAGCCGCGCCGCCATGCCGTTCGGCAAGCTGCAGGCGCTGTTTGCCGAATCCTTGGCTTAGATAGGCTCCGACCCATGACGCTTGCCGTCGTCGACATGCACACCGGCGGCGAGCCGCTGCGGATCGTCACCGGCGGCTATCCGCAGATTCCCAAAGGCACGATCCTCGAGAAGCGCGCTTATGTGCGCGACCACCTCGATCACCTCAGGAAGATCCTGATGTTCGAGCCGCGCGGCCATTACGACATGTATGGTGCGTTGCTGGTGGAACCCGACCTGCCCAGCGCCGACCTTGCGGTGCTGTTCATGCACAATGAAGGCTATTCGACCATGTGCGGCCACGCCATCGTTGCGCTCGGCCGCTACGCCGTCGACGAAGGGCTGGTGGCGCGACGGGAGCCGGTGACGACGGTCAACATCGAAGCGCCGTGCGGGCTGGTCGTCGCCTCGGTCGAGGTGCAGGACGGCAAGGCGGGTGCTGTGTCGTTCGAAAGCGTCCCGGCCTTTCTGTTCGCCCGCGACCAGCAGATCGAATTGCCGGATTACGGTGCGATCGGCTTCGACATCGCCTATGGCGGCGCCTTCTATGCACTGGCCGACTGCCATCAGTTCGGGCTGGAATTCGATAAGAACCGCGTGCGCGATTTCGTCGATGCGGCGACGGCGCTGACGGGGAAATTAAAGACCGAATTCCCGCTGTCGCACCCCGACCATGCCGATCTCGCCTTTCTCTACGGCACCATCCTGACCGACGGACAGGATGTATTTTCCGATGCCCCGACCAGGAACATCTGCGTCTTCGCCGAGGCCGAGGTCGACCGTTCGCCAACCGGCTCGGGCGTCACCGCGCGGCTGGCGGCGATGCATGCCAAGGGCCAGATCGCGATCGGGCAGGCACGGATCTTCGAGAGCGTCGCCGGCTCGCGCTTTTCCGGCAGCGTGGTGCAGACGGCAAAGGCCGGCCCGCATGACGCCATCATCGCCCGCGTCGGCGGCCGCGCCTTTTATTCCGGGCGGGCCGAATTCATCGTTGAGCCCGACGACGTGTTGGGACGCGGTTTTCTGCTGCGCTAAGTCCGCCGATATTCCGGCCGCGCCGCTTCCCGCGCCGAGATCGCCTTGTGCAGATGCACCATCATGGCGGCGGCGAAGAGCGGCGTCAGGAGGTTGAGCAGCGGCACGGCGAGGAAGGCGGCGACAACCAGCCCGGCGAGGAACACCGTGACGGCATGTTTCCTGCGCAACGCCCTGGCCTCAGCCTCCGGGCGAAAGCGCATGGCGGCGAATTCGAAGAACTCGCGCCCGAGCAGATAGCCGTTGACGATGAAGAAGGCGGCAATGTTGATGCCCGGCACCAGCAGAAGCAGCAAGGCGACGATGTTGCCAAGAATGACGACGCCGAAGAATTTTATCGCCAGCACCATCGAGCGCAGCGCCGGCATGGCGCGGCCGGGCGGGTCGTTGGGGTAGTCGGCGCGCTCGACCAGTTCGGCGACGTCGTCGAGGAACAGGCCGGCGATGATCGCCGTCACCGGCGCGATGAGCAGCGCCATCCCGAAGGCAAGAGCGATAGCGGCGATGATGCCGCCCAGCCAGCCGGCCCAGGACGGCAGGCCGGGTATCAATGTCTCAATCCAGGGCAGGGCCAGCCATTCGACAAGGCTTGTCAGCCCGAACCACAAAGCCGCCAGCGCCAGCAAGGTTAGCGCCAGCGTCTTGATGAAAACCGAGCGGAATTCGGGCGAGAACAGCCGGCTCAGGGCTGCGCGGGCGGCGTCTGATATCACGGCGTTTTCAAACCCCACAGCGCTTTCAAAACCCAGTATGTGTGACGCGCCCATCTGGGCAGGACGCCCCCGAGATAGGAACGGCAAATCACCGGCGCAACTGCCGCTGACAACGCAACCTACCGCGCGAGCGCCGGCTTGCCGGGGGGAATGGTCATCGCCGCCACGCCGGCGACGACGAGGGCCATTCCCCACCACGCCGTCGGGCCAAGGCTTTCGCCGAGGAACACCGCCCCGATGCCGACCCCGATCGGCACGCGCAGATAGGCTTGCGAGGTGGTGCCGACGGAGCCCAGCGTATGGATGAGGCGGAAATAGATGCAGAAGGCCAGCGCGGTTGAAAAGACCGAAAGTCCGAGCAGGGCAAGGATCGAGGCCGTTGACGGCGCCAGCGTCCAGGGTCGGTCGAACACAAGGCTCAAGGGGACGAGGATCGCTGCGCCGCAGAGCATCGAACCGGCGGCCGGTATCATCGGATCGAGGCCCTTGAAGCCCCGGCCGAAAATGGCGGCGCCTGCATAGCAGACCGTCGCAGCGACGACGGCAAGCTGCGCCCACAATTGGTGACCAAGACCGCCAAGCGCCTGGGTGCCGACGATAAGGCATATTCCGGCTATTCCCGCGCCGACGCCGAACAGTTTGCGCATGGTTACCGGCTCGTGGCGCGTGATGAGCGCGGTCAGCAGGAAGGTGAAGATCGGCGAGGTCGCGTTCAGGATCGTGGCAAGGCCGGCGTCCAGCGAGCGCTCGGCCGCCGCGATAAGCGTGAACGGCACGACGCTGTTGAGGCATGCCTGAAACGCGAACCGGCGCCAACTGGCGGCGTCGCGCGGCAGGGCAAGGCCTCGCCAGCGGATGAGAGCGAGAAGAATTCCACCCGCAATCGACGTTCGGGCGGCGATCAGCGTTATCGGCGGGATCGTCTCGACGCCGATCTTGATGAAGGTATAGGAAGCGCCCCACAGCACCGCCAGCGCAACGAGAAGCGCCAGTTCGGTCTTCACAGTGGTTTTCGTGGGCATGGCGACTCGCACCTTCAGGGTGGACATTGATCGACTACGCCATCCCTATAGGCAAGGCACGGAAGAAATGCTTCGATCGTTATCCAACCGTGATTGTTGGCTAGGCAAAGCCGCATCAAATCGCTAGACCCGCCCGCGGCCGGCGTGGCAGAAAGCCGGTGGTTTTATCGCGGAGACATCATTGATGCCGGATTATGACGTGCTTTGTATCGGCAATGCCATCGTCGACATCATCGCCCAGTGCGACGAGGCATTCCTGGAGACGAACGGCATCATCAAGGGCGCGATGAACCTGATCGACACAAGGCGCGCCGAGCTGCTCTACAGCCGCATGGGCCCGGCCATCGAAGCCTCCGGCGGCAGCGCCGGCAACACGGCGGCTGGCGTCGCCAGTTTCGGCGGTCGCGCCGCCTTCTTCGGCAAGGTCTCGAACGACCCGCTCGGCGAGATCTACGCCCACGACATCCACGCGCAGGGCGTCGCCTTCGACACCAGGCCGCTTCAGGGCGAACCGCCGACGGCGCGCTCGATGATCTTCGTCACGCCCGACGGCGAGCGCTCGATGAACACCTATCTCGGCGCCTGCATCGAACTCGGGCCGGAGGACGTCGAGCCCGACAAGGCGTCGGGTGCGGCGGTCACCTATTTCGAGGGTTATCTGTGGGACCCGCCGCGCGCCAAGGAAGCGATCCGGCAGACGGCGAAGCTCGCGCATGCCGCCGGCCGCGAAGTGTCGATGACGCTGTCGGATTCGTTCTGCGTCGACCGCTACCGCGACGAATTCCTGGACCTGATGCGCTCGGGCACGGTCGACATCGTCTTTGCCAACAGCCACGAGATCAAATCGCTCTACCAGACCGCCTCCTTCGACGAGGCGCTGGCCCAGATCCGCAAGGACTGCAAGATCGCCGCCGTCACCCGCTCGGAAAAGGGCTCGGTCATCGTGCGCGGCGACGAGACCGTCACCGTCACCGCGACCAAGATCCGGGAGCTGGTCGACACCACAGGCGCCGGCGACCTCTACGCCGCCGGCTTCCTCTACGGCTACACGCAAGGGCGCAGCCTGAAGGATTGCGGCGATCTCGGCTCGCTGGCGGCCGGGCTGGTCATCCAGCAGCTGGGGCCAAGGCCGCGGCAGAATCTGCGCCGCGAGGCCGAGCAGGCGGGGTTGATTTAGGGATTTTCTCTCCCCTTGCGGGCCCTCGCACGGGATGTCGCCGTGTAGCGGCGGCGGCCTTTGCCGTCGCACTGCACGGGCGAACCGCAACAATTGAAACACTTCAGTCGAGTTTCGGCATTCGTCCGAAACAGTCGGGCGCGAAAAGCCGCGCCATGGAGCGAACCCGACGGGATGGCTCCGCGGCCGAGGCCGCCAACCAACTGAAGGACCCAGAAAATGTCTACTTCCGTAACAGTCGACGATGTCGATCCCAGCGCGTTGACGCCGACGCGGCCCGAGAAGCCCTACACCGGCGCCATAGCTGGTGCGCATCAGGAAAGATCGGCCGCGCTCGCCAAAGGCATGGCGCGCCTGACATCGATGTTCAAGATCGAACGCGCCGGCGTCGTCTTGCTGCTGGCTGCAGTCGTCGGGGCCATGGTCGTCACCAACGGCGCCCGCGCCGAACAAAACAATTTCAAGGTAAGGCACGGTGTTTCGCAGGCCGTGAAGCAGAGCCCGGCGACGCCGCATATTCGCCTCGCTCGCCGCGCCGAAACCCTCAGCACGTCAGGCAAACTGCCGTTTGCCGACAAGATCCGCCCCAGGATAAACGCGAAGATCGACTGCGCCGCGATTGGCTGCAAGGCCAAGCCGCCGATCCTCAAGCATCAGCGCAAAGGTCTGCCTTGCAAGATCGTCGGATGCAAGCCTGGCAATGACGGCCATGGCGGCCACCACGGCGATCACCACAACCACCATAAGCATGGCTCTTGGGCGTGGGGCGGCGTGACGATCGTCGCTTCCGACCATGGCGGCTGCGGCTATGAATTCTGGAAATGGAAGACGACCGGCTGGCGCTACTGGCGGCATGCCTATCTGAGCTGCCGCGACTGGGAATGAGCCGTCACTATGTCAAGTATTTGGCCTTCCCCCGCATGCGGGGGGAGGTTTTTTGCCTACCGATTGCGGCGAGCCGAACCAGGGCCCATCGGCGCTAGCGCGAAGAAAGTTTGCCGGCAAACGGCGTGCCGCCGTCCTGGCATCGGCGACGCGGACCGCTTCAAGTCCCGGCCGAATACGCCGCGATGGCCGCCATGTTGACGATGTCCGAATCCTTGGCGTTGAGCGAAACGATCTGAACCGGCTTGTTGAGGCCGACCAGCAGCGGGCCGATGACGGTCGAGCCGCCGAGTTCCTGCAGCATCTTGGTCGAGATCGAGGCCGAGTGAAACGCCGGCATGATCAGCACATTGGCCGGCCCGGTCAGGCGGATGAACGGGTACTGCGCCATGGCGCGCGGGTTGAGCGCCACGTCGGCGGCCATCTCGCCGTCATATTCGAAATCGACGCGCCGCTTGTCGAGGATACGTACCGCTTCCTGGACGCGCTCGGAGCGCTCGCCCTGCGGATGGCCGAAGGTCGAGTAGGCGAGCATGGCGAGCCTTGGCTCATAGCCCATGCGGCGGGCAAAGCCGGCGGCCTCCTCGGCGATGTCGGCGATCTGTTCGGCATTCGGCATGTCGTGCACGGCGGTGTCTGCGACGATCACGGTTCGGCCCCGCGCCAACACGATCGAGGCGCCGATGACGCGGTGGCCGGGCTTGGCGTCGATGACGCGGCGGATGTCGTCTAGCGCCGTCGAATAGTTGCGGGTTACGCCGGTGACGATGCCGTCGGCGTCGCCCAGCGCCACCATGCAGGCGGCGAAATGGTTGCGGTCGTTGTTGATCAGGCGCTGGCAGTCGCGAAACAGGAAGCCCTTGCGCTGCATGCGCTCGTACAGATAGTCGGTGTAGACGCCGTTGCGGCGCGACAGCCTGGCGTTGATGATCTCGATGCCTTGCCTGTCGAGTTCGATGCCGGCGTTCCTGGCGTTCTCCTTGATGATGTCGTCGCGGCCGAGCAGGATGGCGGTGCCGAGCCGCTGGTTCACATAGGAGACGGCGGCGCGCATGACCTGCTCCTCCTCGCCCTCGGCGAAGACGATGCGCTTGGGCTGGCGGCGCACACGGTCGTAGATGCGCTGCAGCGTCGAGGCGATCGGGTCGCGGCGGGCGGAAAGCTCCTGCGCGTAGCGGTCGAGATCCAGGATCGGCTTGCGGGCGACGCCGCTATCCATCGCCGCCTTGGCGACCGCGATCGGAATGGCCGCGATCAGGCGCGGGTCGAACGGCACCGGGATGATGTAGTTGGGGCCGAATTTCGGCCGGTTGCCCTGATAGGCTGCGGCGACGTCGTCGGGCACGTCCTGGCGCGCCAGCTCGGCCAGCGCCCGCGCCGCGGCGATCTTCATGTCGTCGTTGATGGTGGTGGCCCGCACATCCAGCGCGCCACGGAAGATGTAGGGGAAACCAAGCACGTTGTTGACCTGGTTCGGATAGTCGGAACGCCCCGTCGCCATGATGGCGTCGGTGCGGATCTCGGCCACTTCCTCGGGCGTGATCTCCGGGTCGGGGTTGGCCATCGCGAAGATGATCGGATTCTTGGCCATCGACTGCACCATCGTCGTGGTCAGCGCGCCCTTGGCGGAGAGGCCGAGGAACACGTCGGCGCCGTCCAGCGCCTCGGCCAGCGAGCGTGCGTCGGTCTTGACGGCATGCGCCGACTTCCACTGGTTCATGCCTTCGGTGCGACCCTGGAAGACGACGCCCTTGGTGTCGCAAAGGATGATGTTGTCAGGCGTGAAGCCCATCGCCTTCATCAGCTCGATGCAGGCGATGCCGGCCGCACCCGCCCCGTTGCAGACCATTTTCGTGGTCTTCATGTCGCGGCCGGTGACTTTGAGCGCGTTGATAAGGCCGGCGGCAGAGATGATGGCGGTGCCATGCTGGTCGTCATGGAAGACCGGTATGTCCATCAGCTCGCGCAGCCGCTGCTCGATGATGAAGCATTCCGGCGCCTTGATGTCCTCGAGGTTGATGCCGCCGAACGACGGGCCGAGGAAACGCACGCAGTTGATGAACTCGTCGGCGTCCTCGGTGTCGACCTCCAGGTCGATGGAATCGACGTCGGCGAAGCGCTTGAACAGCACCGCCTTGCCTTCCATCACCGGCTTGGCGGCCAGCGCGCCGAGATTGCCGAGGCCGAGGATGGCGGTGCCGTTGGTGATGACGGCGACCATGTTGCCGCGCGTCGTATAGTCGAAGGCGCGGCTGGGATCCTCGGCGATGGCGAGGACGGGAACCGCGACGCCCGGCGAATAGGCGAGGCTGAGGTCGCGCTGCGTCGCCATCGGCTTGGTGGCGACGATCTCCAGCTTGCCCGGCCGGCCCATGACATGGAAATCCAGCGCCTCCTGCGCACTGACGGAGGGGCCGTTGTTTTCGGTTTTCCTGGCCATGATGCTTTCGGTTTCCTCACCCGTGCGGCACCGCTTGAGACGGGGTGCGTGCTTTTTTGAAGCTTCCGGATTAAGGCTACACGCCGCCGCTGTAAACCGCCAAGCGATCCGCAAATGCTGTTCGGGCTCGATGCCGCCCGGCACTGGACGAGCTCGGCAATTCCCGAGCATGGCCGCGCCGTCTTCCCCTGTTTTTCAAGCCGCCAGCATTAAACCGCGCGATCACATCTGCTAGCGTGCCGCGCATGGACATGCGCACTACGAAAGACACCGACGCCCCGGCGGCCATGACGCCGACGCCCGCCGCCGCAAGCGGCGCCACGCCGATGATGGAGCAGTATATCGAGATCAAGGCGGCGAACCCGGATTCGCTGCTGTTCTACCGCATGGGCGATTTCTACGAGCTGTTCTTCGACGACGCCGAGAAGGCGAGCCGGGCGCTCGGCATCGTCTTGACCAAGCGCGGCAAGCACCTGGGCCTCGACATCCCGATGTGCGGCGTGCCGGTGCATGCCGCCGACGACTATCTGCAGAAGCTGATCGGACAAGGGTTCCGTGTCGCCGTCTGCGAGCAGATCGAGGATCCGGCAGAGGCGAAGAAGCGCGGCGGCAAATCGGTGGTGCGCCGTGACGTGGTGCGGCTTGTGACGCCCGGCACCATCACCGAGGACAAATTGCTGGCGCCGTCGGAATCGAGTTTTCTGATGGCGCTGGGACGGGTCAAGGGCGGAGCCGAACATAACTTTGCCCTGGCCTGGATCGAGATCTCGACCGGAGCCTTCCGCGTTGCCGAGACCACCGCCGACCGACTGCTCGCCGATGTCTTTCGCGTCGACCCGCGCGAGCTGATCGTCGCCGAGCCGGTGTTTTACGACCCGGAGCTGAAACCGGTGTTCGACGTGCTTGGCCGCGTCGCCAACCCGCAGCCGCCGAGCCTGTTCGATTCGGCGTCGGCCGCCGGGCGCATCGCCCGCTTTTTCGAGGTGGCGACGCCGGACAGTTTCGGCACGTTCTCCCGCGCCGAACTGTCGGCGATCTCAGGCGTCATCGCCTATGTCGAAAAGACGCAGAAGGCCGAGCGCCCGCCACTGTCGCGGCCGGAGCGCGAGGAGCAGGGTTCGACGCTGTTCATCGATCCGGCGACGCGCGCCAATCTGGAGCTACTGCGCACCCTGTCCGGCAGCCGCGAAGGTTCGCTGTTCAAGGCGATCGACCGCACGGTGACCGGCGGCGGGGCGCGGCTGCTCGCCGACCGGCTGATGGCGCCGCTGACCGATCCGGCGGCCATCGGCGCAAGGCTGGATTCGGTGTCGTTCTTCCGCTCCGAGACACGCCTGTGCCAGGCGGTGCGGGCGAGCCTGAAGAGTGTCGCCGACATGCCGCGCGCGCTGTCCAGGCTGGCGCTCAACCGGGGCGGCCCGCGCGATCTCGGCGCGCTGCGCGCCGGATTCGAGGCGGCGGGCGCTATCGCCGAACTGTTTGGGGAAATCGCCCTGCCCGCGGAACTCGCGGCGGCTTTTGCCGCGATCGCGGCGCTGCCGCGCCCGTTGGCCGAGCATCTGAGCCAGGCGCTCGGCGACGAGCTGCCGCTGCTCAAGCGCGACGGCGGCTTCGTGCGCGGCGACTACAATGCAGAACTCGACGAGATGCGGGCATTGCGCGACGAGTCGCGAAAGGTGATCGCCGGGCTGGAGCGCTCGCTGATCGACGAGACCGGCATCCGCTCGCTGAAAATCCGGCACAACAATGTGCTCGGCTACTACATCGAAGTCACCGCCAATCACCATGCGATCATGACGGGCAGCGATGGGGCGAAGGCGCGCTTCATCCATCGCCAGACCATGGCCAATGCCATGCGCTTCACCACGACCGAACTGGCCGAGCTGGAAACGAAGATTGCCAATGCCGCCGACCGGGCGCTGGCGATCGAGCTTGCCGCGTTCGACAGGCTGACGGCGGAGGCGGTCGGCGAGGCGGACACAATCCGCGCCGGCGCCGAAGCGCTTGCGGTGCTCGACGTGTCGGCGGCACTTGCGCTGCTCTCCGAGAGCGAGGCCTGGTGCCGGCCCGTGGTGGACGCGAGCCTCGCCTTCGAGATTTCGGGCGGGCGCCATCCGGTGGTGGAACAGTCACTGCGGCGTTCGGGCGAAGGCCCGTTCGTCGCCAATGATTGCGACCTGTCACCGGAAGGCGACGCCAAGAACGGCGCGATCTGGCTGCTGACCGGCCCCAATATGGGCGGCAAGTCGACCTTCCTGAGACAGAACGCACTGATCGCCATACTCGCCCAGACCGGCTCCTTCGTGCCGGCGGCATCAGCTCATATCGGCGTCGTCGACCGGCTGTTTTCACGTGTCGGCGCCTCGGACGATCTGGCGCGCGGCCGCTCGACCTTCATGGTCGAGATGGTCGAAACGGCGGCAATCCTCAACCAGGCCGGCGAACGCGCTCTGGTGATCCTCGACGAGATCGGCCGCGGTACCGCCACCTTCGACGGCCTGTCGATCGCGTGGGCGGCGGTCGAATATCTGCACGAGAAGAACCGCTGCCGGGCGATCTTCGCCACCCATTTCCACGAGATGACGGCGCTGGCCAGCAAACACTCGCGGCTGCACAACGTCACCATGCGGGTCAAGGAATGGGAGGGCGACGTGGTCTTCCTGCACGAGGTCGGCAAGGGCGCCGCCGACCGCTCCTACGGCGTGCAGGTGGCGCGGCTGGCCGGCCTGCCGGAAGCGGTCGTCGGCCGGGCCCGGGAAGTGCTGCGCCAGCTGGAAGCGGGCGAGGTTTCGGGCAAGGCCAACCGGCTGGTCGACGACCTGCCGCTGTTTTCGGTGGCGGTGAGGCGGGAAGCGCAGAAGCCGGCGAAGGATGACGTGCTGGGTGCGGCGCTCGGCGCGATCAACCCCGACGAGATGACGCCGAGGGAGGCGCTGGAGGCGCTGTACCGATTGAAGGGGATGGTGGGGAAGTAGAGTGGCTGAGGTCGTCTGACGGCGTTCCTTCACCCCCCCTCTGTCCTGCCGGACTGTCCGACAGGACAGAGAGGGGTGGGTGGGAATGCGGCTCCTAAATTAAACCTTGGGCCAACTCCCTCAAATCATCTCCAGACCACGCTTTCGGGTCGGCGGCGGGAAGGCGCGGTCGATGTCGGCGAAATCTTCCGGGGTGAGCCTGATATCCAACGCAGCGACATTCTGGCGGACATGCTCCTGTTTGCTGGCCTTCGGAATGGCGATGACACCTGGCTGCGCCATCACCCAGGCAAGTGCGATTTGCGCCGCCGTGGCACCGTGGCGGGCGGCGACGGCTTCGAGCCTGGCGTTGCGCGCCAATACGCCCTGGTCTACCGGCGAATATGCCATCAGCGGAATGCCGCGCTGCCGGCTCCAGGGCGCAAGGTCGAATTCGGGGCCGCGCTGGGACAGATTGTAGAGGATCTGGTTGGTCCGAACGCTGTCGCCGGCCGGCAGGCCGACCAGCGCCTCCATCTCATGGGTGTCGAAATTGCTGACGCCCCAGTGGCGGATCTTGCCGGCCTTTTTCAACGCCTCGAAGGCATCGACCGTTTCCGCCAGCGGTACGCTGCCGGGCCAATGCAGCAGATAGAGATCGATGCGGTCGGTGCGCAGATGCCCAAGGCTTCTGCCGCAGGCCGCCGGCACGCCGGTGCGCGAGGCGTTGGACGGCAGCACCTTGGAGACCAGGAACACCTCGTCGCGGCGCCCGGCAATGGCATCGGCCACCACCTCCTCGGCGCTGCCGCTGGCGTACATCTCTGCTGTGTCGATCAGCGTCATGCCGAGGTCGAGCCCGAGCTTCAGGGCGTTGACCTCATCGGCATGATGGCGAGCGTCCTCGCCCATTTTCCAGGTGCCTTGACCGAGCACGGGAACGGCTTCGCCCGTGGGCAAGGTGGTGGTTCTTATCGTTGACGGCATGGCGTGCTCCAGTCGAGACCCGGATGGCATCACACCCTTCGGGAGAAATCCAGATGAAAGTCCTTCCCTCCCGCGGACCGCTTGATGTCTATTTCACCGGGTGGGCGGCGAGCCAATCCTGCATCCGCTTGATCTCGGCTTCCTGCGCCGCGATGACCGCTTCGGCCAGCTTGCGCATCTCCGGGTCCTTGCCGTTGGCGAGTTCGACCTTGGCCATGTCGATGGCCGCCTGATGGTGCGGGATCATGCCACGGGCGAAATCGACATCGGCATTGCCCGAATATTCTATCGCCATCATGTCGGTGTGCATCTTTTCCATTGCCGCCTTGTAGTCGTCGGTCGAAGGACTTTGCGCGCTCATCGCGGCCATGTCGTGCTGCATCTCCTGGGCTTGCGACGGGATGCTTTCGAGGAAAACGGCGAGCAGCATGCCCGCCGCCATCAGCAGCAGCACGATCTTCTTGGCCAAGGTCATCGATGATCTCCTTCTTGAGCGAATTTCCTATCTGGGGATCTGGCTCAGAGTTTCAACGTCCTCAGCCGCAACGCGTTGGATATGACCGAAACCGACGACAGGCTCATCGCCGCCGCCGCGATCATCGGCGACAGCAGCGTGCCGGTGAGCGGATAGAGCACGCCGGCGGCGACCGGCACGCCAAGCACGTTGTAGAGGAAGGCGAAGAACAGGTTCTGGCGGATGTTGCGGATCGTCGCCTGAGCGAGCGTGCGGGCCCGCACGATGCCGTTGAGATCGCCCTTGACCAGCGTGATCCCGGCGCTTTCGACCGCGACGTCGGCGCCGGTGCCCATGGCGATGCCGACATCGGCGGCGGCCAGCGCCGGCGCGTCGTTGACGCCGTCGCCGGCCATGGCGACGCGGCCGCCGCTGGCGCGCAACGTCTCGATCAGCGTGCTCTTCTGTTCCGGCAGCAGGCCGGCACGCACCTCGTCGATGCCGAGTTTGCTTGCGATGGCTTTCGCCGTGCGTTCGTTGTCGCCGGTCGCCATGATGATCTTCATCCCGCGGTCGTGCAGCGCCTTGATCGCCTCTGCCGTCGTCGCCTTGACCGGGTCGGCGACGGCGACGATGCCGGCCAGTCCCCTGCCGACGGCGATAAACATTACGGTCTTGCCCTCGGTCTGCAACGCCTCGGCGCTGGTGGAGATGGAGGCGATGTCGACGCCGAGATCGGCCATCATGGCGGCGTTGCCGAGCGCGACCTTCTTGCCCGACACCGTGCCGGAAACGCCCTTGCCGGTGACCGCCTCGAAATCACCGACGTCGGGAATCCTCACCCCGCGTTCACGGGCGCCGTCGACGATCGCCTCGGCCAGCGGATGCTCCGAACCTTTTTCCAGGCCGGCGGCAAGTGCCAAGAGATCGTCCTGCGTCATGTCTTGGGCCGCGACGACATCGGTCAATCTCGGCCGGCCTTCGGTCAACGTGCCGGTCTTGTCGACGATCAGCGTGTCGACCGAGGCAAAGCGTTCGAGCGCCTCCGCGTCCTTGATCAGCACGCCGGCATGCGCGCCGCGCCCTGTGGCGGTCATGATCGACATCGGCGTGGCAAGACCCAGCGCGCAAGGACAGGCGATGATCAGCACCGAGACCGCCGAGACGACGGCAAAGATCAGGCTGGGTTGCGGCCCGAAGATCGCCCAAGCGATGAACGCAACGATCGCAACCACCACGACGGCGGGGACGAAATAGAACGAAACGCGGTCGGCAAGGGCCTGGATCGGCGCGCGCGAACGCTGCGCCTTGGCCACGAGTTCGACGATCCGCGCCAGCATGGTTTCGGCGCCAATCCTCTCGGCGCGCATGATCAGCGAACCGTTCTTGTTGAGCGTGCCGCCGGTGAGCGGATCGCCTTGCGTCTTTTCGACCGGCAGCGGCTCGCCCGTTATCATCGATTCGTCGACGGAAGACCGGCCTTCCAGCACGACGCCGTCGACCGGCACGGCATCGCCGGGGCGGATGCGCAGGCGATCGCCGGCCTTGACCGTGTCGAGCGGCACGTCGTCTTCGGAACCGTCCTCGCCGATCAGCCGCGCGGTCTTCGGCGCGAGATCGAGCAGCGCGCGGATCGCAGAGCCGGTTTTTTCACGGGCGCGCAGTTCCAGCACCTGGCCGAGAAAAACCAGAGCCACGATGACGGCGGCCGCCTCGAAATAGACCGGCACCGTGCCCTCATGACCGCGGAACTGGTGCGGGAATAGCTCCGGGAACAGCGTGGCGACGACGCTGTAGAGATAGGCGGCGCCAACGCCGAGCGAGATCAGGGTCCACATGTTGGGGCTGCGGTTGAGAACCGAATCCCAACCGCGATGGAAGAAGGGAAATGCCGCCCATACCACAACAGGGCTGGCCAGCGCCATTTCCAGCCAGACCTTCGCCGAATCGCCGATGAAGGCGCTGAACGTCAGGCCGAGCATCGGCCCCATGGCGAAGATCAGCAACGGCACGGACAGCACGGCACTCACCCAGAAGCGCCTGGTGAAATCGACCAGTTCGGGGTTCGGGCCTTCTTCGCCGGTCGGCACGCCCATCGGCTCCAGCGCCATGCCGCAGATCGGGCAGGCGCCGGGCTTGTCGCGGATGATTTCGGGATGCATCGGGCAGGTGTATTGCGTGCCTTTCGGCATCACCTGCGGCTCCGGCCGGTCGCCAAGATATTTTGCCGGCTCCGCCTCGAATTTCGCCTTGCAACCGGCCGAGCAGAAATAGAAGCCCTGGCCTTCATGCCGGGAAAAGTGCTTTGCCGTGGCGCGGTCGACGCTCATGCCGCAGACAGGGTCGGTGGCGGTAAGATACTGTTCCGGCCCGGCCGCGAATTTCGAAAGGCAGCGCTCGCTGCAGAAATGATAGAGATGGCCGCCATGCTCGGCTGTCGGCTTGCCGGCGGCCGGATCGACGGTCATGCCGCAGACCGGATCGCGAATGACGGCGCCCGCGACGGATGGGGCAGCTTTCGCCGAACAGCAGGAACCTTGTGCGTGGGCGTGTTGATCGTGGTCGGAATGCGTCATGCGGAATGCCTCTATCTCGATGCTGAGGCGGAGGTAGTGCTTCCAGTAACTGGAAGGTCAAGGGCCAAATTCGTTTTTCGTACCGTGAGCGCGATGCTGAACGGCTCAGGCGGAAAATCCCGCATGCAACCGTACTAGAATATTACGATGCTCCCTCCTGCTATCGCATTGATCTTGCTCAAAACGAAATGTCAGGTCATCGAGCTCCCCCGGCTGCGGCAGGAGGCGAGCATCGCATTCGATTGCCGTGGAGAGCGTGGCCGTCCGCCCCATACCCAGCGCCGCGAAAACGCGCTATAGACGCCGCCGAAACGGCGAGGCTGAACGGAATTTATGGCAAGAATATCCCTGAAGCTCGATGAACTGATCGACGGCGACGCCTTGCGCCGCGAAATGACCGCACTGACCGCGGCCACGGCAGGCGACGGCTCCAGCAAGGCTGCGCGCGCCGGCGTACTCAAGCTTCTCAAGGGCAGGCTGGCCGCCGGCCGCACCACCGCCGAACGCATGCTGATGGACGACGGCAGCGGCACCGCCTGCGCCGCCCGGCTGTCGCATCTCATGGACGAGATTATCCGGGCGCTCTACGATTTCGCCGCCAGCCATGTCTATCGCGTGAAAAACCCGTCATCGGCCGAACGCATGGCCGTCGTCGCGGTCGGCGGCTATGGCCGCGGCACGCTGGCGCCGGGATCCGACATCGACCTCCTGTTCCTGCTGCCCTACAAGCAGACGCCCTGGGGCGAGCAGATCGTCGAATACATGCTCTACATGCTGTGGGACCTGGGGCTGAAGGTCGGTCACGCCACGCGCAACATCGACGAATGCCTGCGGCTGTCGCGCACCGACATCACCATCCGCACCTCGATCCTGGAAGCGCGTTTCCTGTGGGGCGAAGAGAAGCTCTATGACGAGCTGCTGCAGCGTTTCGACCACGAGGTGGTGCGCACCACCGGACCCGAATATGTGCAGGCCAAGCTCGCCGAACGCGACGAGCGCCATGCCAAGGCCGGCGAAAGCCGCTACCTGGTCGAACCCAACGTCAAGGACGGCAAGGGCGGCCTGCGCGACCTGCAGACGCTGTTTTGGATCGGCAAGTATTTCTACCGGGTGCGCACCGGCGAGGAACTGGTCGACAAGGGCGTCTTCACCGGCACCGAGTACCGGGAATTCCGGAAGGCCGAGGACTTCCTGTGGGCGGTGCGCTGCCACATGCATTTCCTCACCGGCAAGGCCGAGGAACGGCTGCATTTCGACATTCAGCGCGAGATCGCCGAACGGCTGGGCTACACCACACATCCGGGCCTTTCGGCGGTCGAGCGCTTCATGAAGCATTACTTCCTCGTCGCCAAGGATGTCGGGGATCTCACCCGCATCTTCTGCGCCGCGCTCGAGGAGGAGCAGGCCAAGCATGTGCCGGGCTTCAACCGCATCTTCCTGACCTTCTCGCGCCGCAAGCGCAAGCTTGCCGGCACGTCCGATTTCATTGTCGACAACCATCGCATCAACATCGCCGACGACCTGGTGTTCGAGCGCGATCCGGTCAATCTCCTGAGGCTGTTCTGGTTCGCCGACAAGCACGGCTTGGAGTTCCACCCCGATGCGCTGAAGCTTCTGACCCGTTCGCTCGGCCTCGTAGGCAAGGCGCTGCGGCGCGACGAGGAAGCCAACCGGCTGTTCCTCGACATACTGACCTCGGACCGCAACGCCGAACTCAATCTCAGGCGCATGAACGAGGCGGGACTGCTGGGGAAGCTGATCCCGGATTTCGGCAAGATCGTCGCCATGATGCAGTTCTCGATGTACCACCACTACACGGTGGACGAGCACCTGATCCGCTGCATCGGCGTGCTGGCCGAGATCGAGCGCGGCGACGGCGAAAAGATCCACCCGCTCGCCCACTCGCTGATGCCGGGGCTGAAGAAAAGCCGTGAGGCGCTCTATGTCGCGGTGCTTCTGCACGACATAGCCAAGGGGCGGCCGGAAGACCATTCCGAAGTGGGCGCCCGGATCGCGCGGCGGATCTGCCCGCATATGGGGCTCTCGGCGGCCGACACCGAAACGGTCGCCTGGCTGGTCGAGAACCATCTCGACATGTCGATGACGGCGCAGACCCGCGATCTCAACGATCGCAAGACGATCGAGGATTTCGCCGCAATCGTGCAGTCGGTCGAACGGCTGAAGTTGCTGCTCGTCCTGACCGTCTGCGATATCAGAGGTGTCGGGCCGGGCGTCTGGAACGGCTGGAAGGGGCAATTGCTACGCACGCTCTACTACGAGACCGAATTGCTGCTGACCGGCGGGTTCTCGGAAGTGTCGCGCGCAAAGCGGACGGCAGCGGCGCGCGAGCTGTTGGCCGAGTCGCTCACCGATTGGCCGGAAAAGGCTCGCAAGCGCTATGCCGGCAAGCATTATGAGAATTACCTGCTGACGGTCGATCTCGCCGACCAGCTTCGCCATGCCGAATTCATCCGCGAGGCGGATCAAGCGGGCAAGAAGCTCGCCACCATGATCAAGACCCACCAGTTCGAGGCGGTGACCGAGATCACCGTGCTGGCGCAGGACCATCCCCGGCTGCTTTCGGTCATTGCCGGAGCCTGCGTGGCGGCCGGCGGCAACATCGTCGACGCGCAGATCTTCACCACCTCCGACGGCCGCGCGCTGGACACCATCCTGATCTCGAGGGAATTCGACCTCGACGAGGACGAGCGCCGCCGCGCCGAGCGCGTCGGCCGCCTGATCGAGGACGTGCTGTCGGGCAAGAGCTGGCTGCCGGAGATGATCGAAAAGCGGACCAAGCCGCGGCGCGGCGCCAAGGTCTTCCGCATCCAGCCCCGCGCCGAAATCCGCAACACGCTGTCGAACCGGTTCTCGGTGATCGAGATCGAGGGGCTGGATCGGCCGGGCCTGCTGTCCGAGATCACCGGAGCGTTATCCGACCTGTCGCTCGACATCGCCTCGGCGCACATCACCACCTTCGGCGAAAAGGTCATCGATACCTTCTATGTCACCGATCTCACCGGCCAGAAGATCGACAGCCCGACGCGCATCACCGCCATTCACAACAGGCTGATCGCGGCCCTTGAGGGCACCGTGCCCGAGCGCGGCGGCAAGGCCAAGGCCGCCGCCGAGTGAACGCCGTCCTCGATTTGTCCCAATCACCCAGGCAGTCTCCGCACCGATGAGCCTTGTCAAGAAATTCGCGACGGTCGCTTCCGGCACGCTGATGAGCCGCGCCCTCGGCTTCGCCCGCGAGATGCTGATGGCGGCGGCCCTGGGCACCGGGCCGATCGCCGACGCCTTCAACGCCGCTTTCCAGTTTCCCAACACCTTTCGCCGGCTGTTTGCCGAAGGCGCCTTCAACGCCGCCTTCGTGCCGCTCTTCGCCAAGGAGATCGAAACCCACGGCACCGACGGCGCCAAGCGCTTTTCCGAAGAGGTGTTCGGCGTGCTGTTCACGGCGCTGCTGGCGCTGACCATCGCCATGGAACTGGCGATGCCGCTGATCGTGCGCTACCTGGTGGCGCCGGGCTTTGCCGACTCGCCGGGAAAGTTCGAGATGACGGTCGGGCTTGCGACCATCATGTTCCCCTACCTGATCTGCATGTCGCTCGGCGCCATGATGGCCGGCATGCTGAATTCGCTGCGCCGCTATTTCGCCGCCGCGGTGGCGCCGGTGTTCCTCAACATCATCCTGATCGGCGTGCTCGCCTATGCCTGGTACCAGGGATCGGACGCGCGCGCCGTCGGCTTCGCGCTGGCCTGGGGCGTGCTGGCGGCCGGGCTGGTGCAACTGGCGATCGTCTGGGTGGCGGTGCGCCATGCCGGCATCTCGATCGGCTTTCGCCGGCCAAGGATGACGGCCAACGTCAAGCGGCTGCTGGTGCTGGCGCTGCCGGCGGCGATCACAGGCGGCATCACCCAGATCAACCAGGTGATCGGCACGGCGATCGCCTCGACGCAGGACAGCGCGGTGTCGTCGCTCGCCTATGCCGATCGCATCTACCAGCTGCCGCTCGGCGTCGTCGGCATCGCCGTCGCCATCGTGCTTCTGCCCGAACTGTCGCGGGCGCTGAAGTCAGGCAATCTGGTCGAAGCGGCCAATCTGCAGAACCGGTCGGTGGAGTTCACCCTGTTCCTGACCTTGCCGGCGGCGGCGGCGCTGCTGGTCATGTCCGAGCCGATCGTGCGGCTGGTCTATGAGCGCGGGGCGTTTGCCGCCAACGGCTCGACGCCAGGCGTGGCGGCGATCCTGGCGATCTTCGGCCTCGGCTTGCCGGCCTTCGTGCTGATCAAGGCGTTCACCCCAGGCTATTTCGCCCGCGAGGATACGCGCACGCCGATGATCTTCGCCGCCATCTCGGTGGCGGTGAACGTCACCACCGCGCTGACGCTGTTTCCGTCGATGGGCGCGCCGGGCATCGCCGTCGCCTCCGCCGTCGCCGGCTGGGTCAATGCGCTGATGCTGCTCGGCGTGCTGATCCGGCGCGGCCATTGGGGCCGCGACGCGCCGCTCATGAAACGCATCCCACGGCTAGTGCTGTCGGCGGCGGTCATGGGGGCGGCGCTCTATTTTGCCGAGAACTGGCTCGCCACCCAACTTGCCTCGGGCTCGCCGCTGGCGATCAAGGCGACGACGCTTCTTGCTCTGGTCGCCGGCGGGACGTTGCTCTACTTCGTCGCAGCCTTCGCCACCGGCGGCGCCGATTTCGGCATGATCCGGCGTAATATCAGGCGGAAGGGGTCGCCGCCTGTCGGGGAACAGTCTCCGGATCCGTAAGCCGAAGGCCGAGGATGAGGGGCAGCGCGCGCCTGAAGCGATTACCCCGGGTAAGTTTCAACTTGACTTGACGGCAGTTATGCTAGGAATTTATTCATGGTGCTGAGTTGCGCCAACGACCCGCCGGTGAGGCGGTTATTCATTCCGGGCTTCGGCAAACAGGCTTTCCCCGGCGTTTTGCCAAGCTGGGGCCGAAGCCTTCCTGTCCATCCCACAGCCTCTTGATCCTCTTCTCCGTCTCGTCCATAAGCGCGCCGTCGAAAGACTTTCGCCGCGCGCGAAACGGCCCTCCACAAGCCATGGGGACATCATGACCGCCTTCAAGCCTCTCGTTTTTTCCGGCGTCCAGCCGACCGGCAATCTGCATCTTGGCAACTATCTCGGCGCCATCAAGAAATTCGTCGCGCTGCAGGAGACCTCCGATTGCATATATTGCGTCGTCGATCTGCATTCGCTGACGGCGCAGCTCGTGCATGACGATCTCAAGGACCAGACGCGCGCCATCACCGCGGCGTTTCTCGCCTCCGGCATCGACCCGAAGAAGCACATCGTCTTCAACCAGTCGCGGGTCATGCAGCACGCCGAGCTTGCCTGGATCTTCAACTGCGTGGCGCGCATCGGCTGGATGAACCGGATGACGCAGTTCAAGGACAAGGCCGGCAAGGACCGCGAGAATGCCTCGCTCGGGCTCTTGGCCTATCCGAGCCTGATGGCTGCCGACATCCTGCTCTATCGCGCCACCCACGTCCCGGTGGGTGAGGACCAGAAGCAGCATCTGGAGCTGACACGCGACATCGCCCAGAAATTCAACAACGACTTTTCCGACCGCATCGCCGGCCTTGGCGTTGGCGTCGAGATGAAGGTCGGCGAGGAGACGGTGAACGGCTACTTCCCGCTGACCGAGCCGATCATCGGCGGACCGGCGGCGCGCATCATGAGCTTGCGCGACGGCTCGAAAAAGATGTCGAAATCGGACCCGTCGGACCTGTCGCGCATCAATTTGACCGACGATGCCGAGACGATCTCGAAGAAGATCCGCAAGGCCAAGACCGACCCCGAGGCGTTGCCAGCGGAGTTGGACGGCCTTGCCGGCCGGCCCGAGGCGGAAAACCTCGTCGGCATCTATGCGGGTCTGGCCGAGATCTCGAAGGAAGCGGTGCTGAAAGAGTTCGGCGGCCAGCAGTTCTCGGTGTTCAAGCCGGCATTGGCCGACCTCGCCGTGGAAAGACTGGCGCCGGTCGCCGGCGAGATGCGCCGCATTTCCGACGACCGCGCCTATGTCGACGCGGTGCTCAGGGATGGCGGCGAGCGCGCCGGCGCCCTGGCCGAGGCGACGATGAAGACCGTGCGCGACATCATCGGCCTGCTGCAGGGCTGATTTGCTACACCGGGGCAATCGCTTCAGACAAGGCTAGCGCTTGACCGGCCAAATTGTCGAAGTCGGCGCCGCCCCTCATCCGCCTGCCGGTACCTTCTCCCCGTATAGTGACGGGGAGAAGAGGCTGGCCGCAACCTCGGCACGTTTTCTACAACGCTGGAGATTGGCGAAATCCTTTGCGAAAGCGTCTTTCTCCCCGTCACTATGCGGGGAGAAATGCCCGGCAGGGCAATGAGCGACTATCTGTGGTGTCAAGTTGCATTGGCGAACTCTTTGCGCGCATCGCGTGCTTTTGCATTGAGAATGACAAGGAGTTTGCGCGCCAGCGCCATGCGGATGACCATTTTGGGTTTGCCAGCCTGTTGCAACCTTTCGGCGAAAGCTTGCAGATGAGGATCGTACCTGGCGACGTGTCGGGCAATGATAAAGAGAATGCCACGCGGTCCGGCGCGGCCGCCCCGAATATTACGATGCCCCTCGCGTTTGCCGCTATCGTTGGCGATGGGAGACAGGCCCACCAGTTTGGCGATGGCCTTGTTGGAAACGATGCCGATCTCGGGCACTTCCGCCAGCAGACGGGCAACGGTGCGGTCTGCCAGACCCTTGAAGAAGCGGAACGTCTCGTCGAGCTTGGCCCACAACGGATCGTCGTCAATCAGCGAAGCGATCTCGCCAGCCAGCCGCTTCTCTTCGCGCTTGAGGCAGGTCAGCACCGTGGAGAGACTGGCCAGCGTCTCGGTGTCGGTGGTGGCGCTCTTGCGCTGCTTGTTGATGGTGATGTCGCTGGTGACCTGGGAAAGCCTGGAAACCAGGGTGCTCAACCGTTGCTGCGCGGCACTGGGCGGCGATGTCGGCGCGATCTGCTTGACCGCCGCGAAATAGGCGATCACGGCGGCATCGATGCGATCGGTCTTTTCCAGGATACCCATCGCTTCGGCGAAACGGCGCACGTTGCGGGGGTTGACGATCCCACAAGGCAGGCCCTTTGCCCAAAGCCAAATAAAGGCCAGCCGCTCATAACCGCCTGTGGCCTCCATGACCGCGAGCTCGACGCGATGGCTACGGCAAAACACCAGCAACTCCTCCAGGCCCGTCGCGTCGTTGGCGAAGCGGGCGAACGCGCCGCCTGGCCGGACATGCGCGTCCAGCCAATCTTTCGAAACATCAACTCCACAAATGATCCTGTTCACGGTAACCTGCCTTGTTCGTGCGATTGGAGCCGAGCGACTATTCGGTCGTGCGTGACAAAGGCGAAGATCCCAAGCTCATTGACGGTTGTAACCGGAGGGGCAGCGGGCGACTTCGCCAAGCCTCGGGTCGGATGGCCATCCGGCTCGAGGCTCAGTCGCTTCAATCGCACAAAAATCATCTCGTGCAGATACAAGGGGCAGCGCAGACTGAAACGAATGAACCAGCATCGCCACACCCGCCGGTCGCTTGCGGCCGGGCTGTGGCGGTGGCAGATTGCGACCGAAACCATCGAGGTAGAATATGGTCTCCAAACGCCTCAGCCGCGAAGCCGGCCATCGCCGCAAGTTCCTGGCGATCATCGACGATACGCCCGAATGCGAGCGGGCCGTCGCCTACGCCTCGAAACGCGCGCAGAGCACCAGCGGCGTGCTGGTGCTGCTCTATGTGATCGAACCGGACGATTTCCAGCATTGGCTGGGCGTCGAGAAGATCATGCGCGAGGAAGCCAACGCCACCGCGCGGGCCGCACTTGACGCATACGCCAACAAGGTGCGCCAGAAGCTCGGCATCGAGCCGGAGCTGGTGGTGCGCGAAGGCAAGCCGACGGAAGAGATCCACAAACTGATCGAGGAAGACCAGGACATCGCCATCCTCGTGCTGGCGGCCGGCGCCGGCAAGGAAGGGCCGGGGCCGCTGGTCGGCGCGGTCGCGGGCAAGGGCGCCGCCTTCCCCATCCCGGTGACGGTGGTGCCGCAGAACCTGTCCGACGAAGAAATCGACAGCCTCGCCTGAGGTGTGATGATATTCAGGTGAGACCGGCCTGACCTGACTCTCACACAGATCAAGGGGGCATCGTAGAATCCCTAGCAAAACATTCCGCCAGCCAGCCATTCCCGGGATGCCTTTCGCTTGAATGTCCTGCCGATAAGGCCTATTTAGAATTATTCCAAACTGTCTGCCCGAATGGGCACGGAGACGGCCATGTTCATCCAGACCGAATCGACGCCAAATCCGGCGACATTGAAGTTCCTGCCCGGCAAGGAAGTGCTTGTCGAAGGCACCGCCGATTTCCGCGATGCCGACAGCGCCGCTGCCGCCTCGCCGCTGGCCGGCCGGCTGTTCGAGATCCCGGGCGTCACCGGCGTCTTCTTCGGCTATGATTTCGTCACCGTGACCAAGGACGGCCCCGACTGGCAGCATCTGAAGCCGGCGATCCTCGGCGCCATCATGGAACATTTCATGTCCGGCGCGCCTGTCATGGCCAAGGCCGGCCCCGCCGCCGAGACCAGCCAGACCGGCGAATTCTACGACAAGGCCGACGAGGAACTGGTCATCACCATCAAGGAGCTGCTAGACACGCGGGTGCGCCCGGCCGTCGCCCAGGACGGTGGCGACATCACCTTCCGCGGCTTCGAGAACGGCACCGTGTTCCTCCATATGAAGGGCGCCTGCGCCGGCTGCCCGTCATCGACGGCGACGCTGAAGCACGGCATCCAGAACCTTTTGCGGCATTTCGTGCCCGAGGTGCAGCAGGTCGAACAGGTCTCCTAATTTAGAGACTCGGCTCCAACATCAATCGCCTTCCAGAGAAAACAAAAAACCGGGCCAAAGTGCCCGGTTTTCTGTTTGCGACGTCTATTTGTTGCCTAGACGGTCCGCGCATGATTCCTTTTACAAAACGATGACCTTGGCGCCGACCGACGTGCGGTCGTAAAGGTCGATGATATCCTGGTTCATCAGCCGGATGCAGCCCGACGACATCGCCTTGCCGATCGAGTTCCACTCCGGGCTGCCATGCAGGCGGTAGCCCGAATCGCCGCCCTTGTTGAACAGATACAGGGCGCGCGCGCCGAGTGGGTTGGTCAATCCCGGCTCCATGCCGCCGGCAAATTTGGCGAGCTCCGGCTGACGCCTGATCATCGCCGCAGGCGGCGTCCAGGTCGGCCATTCGCGCTTTACCGCGATACGGGCGGTGCCGCGCCATTCAAAACCCTCGCGGCCGACGCCGATGCCGTAACGCATCGCCTCGCCACCGCCCATGACGTAGTACAGAAACTTGTTCTGCGTATCGACGACGATGGTACCCGGCTTTTCATCGGTGTCGTAGTTCACCACCTGCCGACGGTATTTAAACGGCACCTTTTCGATTGGAATGCGGGGCAATTGATAGCCCGCGTCGGTCACCGCGCCATAGTTGTTGGTGAAAATTCGCGAGCCGATGGTGCTGCAACCAGCGATAGCAGCCGACAACGCAAAGGCAGCGACGGTTGCAAATGGCTTCATGCGCATAAAAATGTTCGATGCCCCGCCAAATAGTGCGGCACGTTACGGCCGCTTTGTCGCCATTATTCATGCTGGCATTTGCTTTGCTTGCCAAGCGCGCGATGTCTATATGCAGGGGCTTGCGTGCGGTAAGTCCGCAACTGTGGCTTTTCGGCAACGGCCGTCGCAGGATTGTGAAGCAAAATCAATGGGGCGGTCCGCCAGACCGCCAGACGTCGAGGAACCGCCATGAATGTCGGAGAAGCCGCCCACCGTTCCGGCCTGCCGGCCAAGACCATTCGCTACTACGAGGAGATCGGCCTGATCCGACCGCAGCGCGCCGGCAACGGCTACCGCGACTATTGCGGCGACGACATCCACCGGCTGGCTTTTCTGCGCCGCGCGCGCAATCTCGGCTTTTCTATCGACGATTGCCGCCAGCTGATGGCGCTCTACGAGGATCGCGGCCGCGCCAGCCATGACGTGCGCGAGATCGCCGCCGCGCATGTGAAGGCAATCGAGGAGAAGGTGCGCGAGCTATGGTCGATGCGCTCGACGCTGCAGAAGCTGATCCACGCCTGCCACGGCGACGAGAGGCCGGACTGCCCGATCCTGGACGATATTGCGGGGGCTGCGGAGGCTGGCGACAAGAGCGCTTCGGCGCGGGTGTGAAAGACTGCGCGGCGGCATTTGGCGCCGTCCTTGATGTTTTTCTAGGAGGGTATCGATGATTTCAACGACCGTCGAACTGCGCACTGTCGAGGGCACTCAGGCGGCCATGGGCTGGGCCGGCGGGCACACGATCGTCGTCGACCGGCCTGAGGGAAAGGCCGGAGGGCTGGGACTCGGCTTCAATGGCGCCCAGTTGCTGGCGCTGGCGATCGGCGGATGCTTCTGCAACGACCTTCGCTATGTCGCCGAGGAGATGGGCGTGAAGGTCGGAAACATCGCCGTCACCGTTACGGTGAATCTCGAAGGCACGCCCTTGCTGGCAACCTCGGCAACGATGACGGTTTCCTGCGAGACACTGGACGGCTCCGATCCCCGGAAAATCATCGACAAGGCCGAGGCGATCACCGCGGTCAGCAATTCGCTGCGCCAGGGCGTGCCGGTGGCGATCGAGATGGCGCGGGTTCGGAATGCATGATTGCCGGACAACGGCTGTAGGGCTAGCGGCCACCCCAACATTCTGCAAAGCCGTAACAGGCGGCCCTTACGACCCCGGCGGGCGGTACCGGATCGACTTCGCCTTGCCAAGCGCTTGCATCGTCTCTTCGACGCTCAGGAGAACGGTGGTCTCGCACGAGCTGAGCGCTCCTCCCGCACCAATGGCGAGCACGACAGATGCCATCGACACGTTGTCTGGCGCCTCCCACAGATTCCAGCCATCGTGCTCCCCGAAGGCGTACCAGAACCCGTGCAGCTTTCCGCCGACCGATTCGATGTAGGTGCGGGCCGCCTCGCGTCTATCTTCGGGGTTTTCGATCAGGCGCGCCCAGGTTTCGGGCGTATAGCTGAATTTAGTGAGATACATCGGCATGGTTCATCTCCTCCCAGAGTTGCCCCTACGAACACAATTAAGCGCCCCAATCCGGGAGAAGGCGAGTCATTTCCGAGGCGTCGTGCCGGCTTAGTTGCGGTATCGCTAATGGACGTGCTTCAATGCGCCTTTCCTCACGGAGTAGTGTCAATGGCAGCCTATCTTATTGCCGATGTGGACATAACCGACGCCGCGGTTTTCGAGGAATACCGCCGGGATGTACCGGCAGCTCGTGGCGGAGCCACCAAAGTGCTGGAAGGCGACTGGGAACCCTCATCGCCTGGTCATTGTCGAGTTCCCGGACATGGCTCCCTCATGGCATGGTACGACTCTGCGGAATACAGCCGGCTCAAAGCCATCCGCGAACGCTGCGCAAAGACGAGGAGCATTGCTCTGGAGGCATGATGCCCGGGGGTTAAAGGCAGGGTTTGTCAACCGTATAATCCCCCGCCAAAAAAGAGTTCAAACCGTGAACAAAATCTGGCATGGTGCGGTCATGCCCATCATCTCGCCTATCCCAGTCAATCCCCTGATCGACGGTCGCCAGTCGGAGCGCGCCATACTGGTGCGGCGCGGCGTGCAGCGGCTGCTCAGGGAGATGGGCGCGCATGTGCTGCCCGAACTATCGCTGGCGACCGGGCGCCGCGCCGATCTCGTCGCGCTGACCCGGCAGGGCGACATCTGGATCATCGAGATCAAATCCTCGATCGAGGACTTCAGGGTCGACCGCAAATGGCCGGACTATCGGCTGCATTCCGACCGCTTCTTCTTCGCCACCCATCCCGGTGTGCCCTCGGAGATCTTTCCGCAGGAATGCGGGTTTATTCTTTCCGACGGCTATGGCGCCGAAATCCTGCGCGACGCGCCCGAGCACCGCATGGCGGCGGCGACGCGCAAGGCGCTGATGCTGAGGATCGCGCGGGCGGGTGCGGCGCGGCTGCTGGCGGCGGAACTGGCCGGCGTGGCGGTGCCGGCGCTGGACGGGGAGAGCGAGTAGGGTTTTCGGATCTCCTTGTAACCTTCGACGTTTGCGCCGCCCCTCATCTGCCTGCCGGCATCTTCTCCCCGTATAGTGACGGGGAGAAGGGGCTTGGCCGCAACCTCGGCTCACTTTCTGCAACGCTGGAGATTGGCGAAATCCTCTGCGAAGGCGTCTTTCTCCCCGTCACTATACGGGGAGAAATGCCCGGCAGGGCAATGAGCGACTATCTGTGGTGTCAAGTTGCATTGGCGAACTCTTTGCGCGCATCGCGTGCTTTTGCATTGAGAATGACAAGGAGTTTGCGCGCCAGCGCCATGCGGATGACCATTTTGGGTTTGCCAGCCTGTTGCAACCTTTCGGCGAAAGCTTGCAGATGAGGATCGTACCTGGCGACGTGTCGGGCAATGATAAAGAGAATGCCACGCGGTCCGGCGCGGCCGCCCCGAATATTACGATGCCCCTCGCGTTTGCCGCTATCGTTGGCGATGGGAGACAGGCCCACCAGTTTGGCGATGGCCTTGTTGGAAACGATGCCGATCTCGGGCACTTCCGCCAGCAGACGGGCAACGGTGCGGTCTGCCAGACCCTTGAAGAAGCGGAACGTCTCGTCGAGCTTGGCCCACAACGGATCGTCGTCAATCAGCGAAGCGATCTCGCCAGCCAGCCGCTTCTCTTCGCGCTTGAGGCAGGTCAGCACCGTGGAGAGACTGGCCAGCGTCTCGGTGTCGGTGGTGGCGCTCTTGCGCTGCTTGTTGATGGTGATGTCGCTGGTGACCTGGGAAAGCCTGGAAACCAGGGTGCTCAACCGTTGCTGCGCGGCACTGGGCGGCGATGTCGGCGCGATCTGCTTGACCGCCGCGAAATAGGCGATCACGGCGGCATCGATGCGATCGGTCTTTTCCAGGATACCCATCGCTTCGGCGAAACGGCGCACGTTGCGGGGGTTGACGATCCCACAAGGCAGGCCCTTTGCCCAAAGCCAAATAAAGGCCAGCCGCTCATAACCGCCTGTGGCCTCCATGACCGCGAGCTCGACGCGATGGCTACGGCAAAACACCAGCAACTCCTCCAGGCCCGTCGCGTCGTTGGCGAAGCGGGCGAACGCGCCGCCTGGCCGGACATGCGCGTCCAGCCAATCTTTCGAAACATCAACTCCACAAATGATCCTGTTCACGGTAACCTGCCTTGTTCGTGCGATTGGAGCCGAGCGACTATTCGGTCGTGCGTGACAAAGGCGAAGATCCCAAGCTCATTGACGGTTGTAACCGGAGGGGCAGCGGGCGACTTCGCCAAGCCTCGGGTCGGATGGCCATCCGGCTCGAGGCTCAGTCGCTTCAATCGCACAAAAATCATCTCGTGCAGATACAAGGGGCGGCGCGACGTTTGTCGGCTGCCTCCAAACGGCGCCGATCGGCCGCTCTATTCTTCGTCCTCTTCCCCATTCGCGGCCGGCGCCATCAGCAGCACGGCGGCGCCGAGGAGGGCGGCGATGACGGATCCGGCGAGGATGCCGACCTTGACCGCGTCCTGCAGCTCGACGTTGCTGGCGAAGGCGAGCAGGCCGATGAACAGGCTCATGGTGAAGCCGATGCCGCAGAGCAGCGAAATGCCGACCATATGCAGCCAGGTGGCATTGACCGGCAGATCGGCAAGGCCGAGCCGGATGGCAAGTGCGGAGGAGCCGAACACGCCGACCAGCTTGCCGACGACGAGGCCGGCCGCGACGCCGAGCGTCAGCGGCTCGACCAAGGTGGCGGCGCTCAGGCCGGCGAGCGAAACGCCGGCATTGGCAAAGCCGAAGATCGGGATGACGAGAAAAGGCACGATGTTGTGCAGGCCATGCTCGAGCCGATGCAGCGGCGAATGGTCGAGATCGTGGCTGATGCCCGGCGTGATCTTCAGGGGTATGGTGAGGGCCAGCGCCACGCCGGCCAGCGTGGCATGTACGCCGGATTTCAGCACCAGAACCCACAGGACGACACCAAGCACGAGATAGGGCAGCAAGGTCAGCACCTGCATGCGGTTGAGGACGACGAGCAGAGCGATGACGGCCAAGGCGGCGCCGAGATAGGCGAGCGACAGGTCGCTTGTGTAGAACATCGCGATGATAATGACGGCGCCGAGGTCGTCGATGATAGCGAGCGCGGTGAGGAATACCTTCAGCGACCCCGGCACACGGCTGCCGAGCAGCGACAGCACGCCGAGCGCAAACGCGATGTCGGTGGCGGTCGGGATCGCCCAGCCGGACAGAGCGGCCGGGTTGTCGCGGTTGATGGCGACATAGACGAGGGCCGGCACAAGCATGCCGCCGGCGGCGGCGATGCCTGGCAGCGCGCGACGCGGCCAGGTCGAGAGCTGTCCGTCCAGCATCTCGCGCTTGATCTCCAGGCCGACCAGCAGGAAGAACACGGCCATCAGGCCGTCATTGATCCAGTGCGATACGCTGAGCGGTCCCAGATAGGCGTGAAGGGCATCGAAATAGGCCTGGGACAGCGGCGAATTGGCGACGATCAGGGCCAGTGCCGCGGCTGCCATCAGGACGATGCCGCCTGCCGCCTCGCTGGCGAGGAACTCGCGAAAAATGGAGATCGGCCGCTGCTTCTGGTCCTGCATGTCGTCTCCGCCATGTCCCCGGTCGGACGGAATCACTTCGCAGGATGATGCGCAAACGCCGGCAATGAGGCAAGCATCGGCCGGTGCTCTCCTTCCGAGCGTTGGCGCTGCCCCTCACCTGCCTGCCGGCATCCTCTCCCCGTATAGTGATGGGGAGAGGGGCGCTCTCATCGCCGATTTCGCCAATCTCCAGCGTTGCAAGAAGGGCGCCGAGGCCGCGGCCATCTCCTTCTCCCCGTCACTATACGGGGAGAAGTGCCCGGCAGGGCGATGAGGGGCGGCGCCGACTTGGATAATTGGTGGTATCCGCCTGGAAACTCTCATTGGTCCGAAGCGATTGCCCTGCGGATTTAGCGATATCAGCGCGGCGCGCGCTTGGCGAGTATCCGCTGCAGCGTGCGGCGGTGCATGTTGAGCCGGCGCGCGGTCTCGGAGACGTTGCGGTCGCACATTTCGTAGACGCGCTGGATGTGCTCCCAGCGCACGCGATCAGCCGACATCGGATTTTCGGGCGGTGCGGCGCGTTCGCCCGCGGTGCGGGTGAGTGCGGCGAAAATGTCGTCGGCATCGGCCGGCTTCGACAGATAGTCGATGGCTCCCAGCTTCACCGCCGTCACCGCGGTGGCGATGTTGCCGTAGCCGGTGAGGATGATGGCGCGGGCGTCTTCGCGCTTCTCGCGGATGGCGGCGACGACGTCGAGGCCGTTGCCGTCGGCGAGCCGCATGTCGACCACCGCATAGGCGGGCGGATTGGCGCGCGCCTTGGCCACCGCCTCCTCGACGCTCTCGGCCGTCTCGACCATGAAACCCCTGGTTTCCATGGCCCGGGCAAGCCGGGTGAGGAACGGCTTGTCGTCGTCGACGATCAACAGCGAGGTGTCCTCGCCTTCAACCATTGCGCCAATCGTTTCGTCGCCGTTCATCGTCTCTGGAATTCCTGCTGCCTGATTTTTACGCAGATATAGTTTTGGAGCGCTATTGTCCAATTTTTACAGCCTCCGGCAGGCTCTCACGCCGTGTCGAACATGGTGGGCGAAGCCGATTCAGGATTGAGGAAGACGCCGCGCGGCCACGATATCTGCACGACGGCGCCCTCGCCCAGCCCGCTCGAATTGCGGAAATCGAGCGTCGCGCCGGAGCGTTCCAGCAAGGTCTTGGCGATGAAAAGGCCAAGGCCCAGGCCGCCGCCGGCCTCGGTGCCCTGGCGCGTCGACATATAGGGCTCGCCGATGCGGTCGATGATTTCGGCAGGGAAGCCCGGTCCATCGTCGATGATCGAGAAGGTGACGGTGGCCTCGTTCCAGCTCCAGCGCACGGTGACGGCCTTGCGGGCGAAGTCGACCGCGTTCTCGACCAGATTGCCGAGGCCGTAGATGACGCCGGGATTGCGCCGCCCGACCGGCTCGGGGCCGATGCGGTCGCCGGGGCGAAGCTTGATCGAGATGCCGAAATCCCGGTGCGGGGCCGTCACCTCCTCGACCAGCGAGGTCAGCGGCAGGCGCGAAAGATGCGCCTCGCCCTCGGAAGACAGGCTGGTCAGGCGCTTGAGGATTTCACGGCAACGCTCGCTCTGCGAGCGCAGCAGCGTCACGTCCTCGCCGTATTTCGGATCGTTGCGGAGCGCCTTCTCCATCTCCTTGGCGACAAGCGTGATGGTGGCAAGCGGCGTGCCGAGTTCATGGGCGGCGGCGGCGGCGAGGCCGTCCAGCGCCGACAGATGCTGCTCGCGCTGCAGCACCAGCTCGGTGGCGGCAAGCGCGTTGGCGAGCAGCCGCGCTTCCTCGGCCACGCGGAAGGCGTAGATCGCGGTGAAGGCGATCGAGGAAAACACCGCCATCCACATGCCGGCGACATAGATGAACGGCATCTCCAGCGGCGCGCCCTCATACCAGGGCAGCGGCAGGTGGAAGAAGACCAGCAGGGTCGCCGCCACCATAACCAGCGCGCCGAGGATGGCGGTCAGGCGCAGCGGCAGCGACGTCGCCGAGATGACCACGGGCACGGTCACCAGCACCGAAAACGGATTGGTGAGGCCGCCGGTCATGTAGAGCAGACCGGCAAGCTGCAGGCTGTCGAAGGTCAGGATGGCGAAAGCCGGCAGCGGGGTCAGCCGATGCGCCGCCGGATAACGGAAGGTCAGCAGCAGGTTCATCCAGGCCGAGCAGGCGATCAGCGCGAAGCAGAGGCTGACGGGCAGCGGGAACTTCAGCCCATAGGCAACGACCAGAACCGTCAGGCTCTGGCCGACAATGGCAAGCCAGCGCAGCCTGATCAGCGTGTTGAGGCGCAGCCGCTGGCTTTGCTGGAAATCGGGCGCCCGCAGGATGTTTATCATGGCCAAGGATTATAGCCGGGAAAGGAAAAGCGGTAGATGTTTCTGTCTTCTGGTTCGACCATGATCTTTTCGGAAAACCGGTCTCCACTTTTCGCTAACGCCGACCTTCGGTTCGGGATCATGGTCCGCACGCATCATGTGCCGCGCGGCTTGGCGCGGCTGGTGGCGGTGGCGAGAAGCGGGTTCTCCGGCCAGACATGCCGGGGGTAGCGGCCGCGCATGTCGGCCCGCACGTCGGCCCAGGAGCCGCGCCAGAAACCGGGCAGGTCGCGCGTCGTCTGGATTGGCCGGTGCGCCGGCGACAGGAGCTCCAGGGTCAGCGGCACGGTGCCGTTGGCGACTGTGGGATGTCGGTCGAGACCGAACAGCTCCTGGACGCGGATCGCCAGCACCGGCCATTCGCCGTCATAGTGGATCGGCACGCGGCTGCCCGACGGCGCGTCGAAATGGGTCGGCGCCAGCGCCTCGATCCCGCGCTGGAGATCGTGCGGCACCAAGGCCATCAGGGCGGCCGAAAGCACGCCCGGATCGATCGCGGCAAAGGACGCCGCACCGGAGAGGTATGGCAACAGCCAGTCGTCGAGGCGCTCGATGAGTGCGGCGTCGGAAATATCGGGCCACGGCGCCCCGAGGCCGCGATGCAGCCAGCCGAGCCGTTGGCGCAGCGTTTCGGCTTCCTTGCCCCACTCCAGCAGCGTTAGCCCGTGTTCGCGCAAGGCGTTGACGACGGCGCGGTCCGCCTCGGCGCCGGCCGGGGCCGGCAGCATGCGTTCGGACAGGGTGATGGCGCCGAGACGGACGGTTTCGCGCACGCGCACCGCGCGCCTGTCGCGGTCGAAGCTGGTTTGGCGGCTTGTCTCGATTTTTTGCGCAAGCGAAGCGCGAATGTCGGTCTCATCTATCGCCGCTGCCGCCGTGATGCGGGCGTTCTGCGCCTTGCCCTGCAGGTCGGCGACGACGAGCCAGGTTTCGCCCGCCAGCGGATCGGCGGCGTCCATCATGGCGCCCGAGCCATTGGCCAGCACGAAACGGCCGCGCTCGCCGCGCGCCCTGGCGACGCGGTCCGGCCAGGCATGGATGAGGAGCGCGCCGGCATTACCCTCCCCCTCGAGGGGAGGGTCGATCCGCGCAGCGGATCGGGGTGGGGTCGGTTCGGGCACGCCATCGGTGACCCCACCCCGTCTCCCTCGCTTCGCTACGCTCAGCTCGCTCGCCGACCCTCCCCTCGAGGGGGAGGGTGAGGCCTGCTTCGCCAACCGTTCGGCAAGCTGCCGGGCAGAAACGGCGCGCGGCGACTTCTCTGTGCGAAACCGCATCAGCCGCCATTCGAGGTCGGCGCCGTCGCCGCCAAGGCCGCGCTCGGTGAGCAGCATGGCGAGCATGGCCGCCTCGAATGCCTGGCCGGTCTTCGCCGCCTCGGTGACCATGTGAGCCAGCCGCACAGGCAGTGCCAGCCGGCGCATCGCAACACCAGACTCGGTCAGGCGTCCTGCCTCGTTAACGGCGTCGAGCGCACGAAGCAGCGCCCTTGCCTCGGCGAGCGCCGGGGCCGGCGGCGGATCGAGGAACGAGAGGCTCACCGGGTCGGCGACACCGAAGGCGGCGCAATCGAGCAGAAGTCCGGAAAGATCGGCTTCGAGGATTTCCGGCGGGGTGAAGGCGGGAAGTGCTGCCGTCTGCTCGGCCCGCCACAGGCGGATGGCAACGCCCGGTTGCGTGCGGCCGGCGCGGCCGGCGCGCTGGTCGGCGGAGGCTCTGCTGACACGCACCGTCTCCAGCCGCGTCAGGCCGCTGGCCGGCTCGTAGCGCGGCAGGCGCGACAGGCCGGAATCGATGACGACACGCACGCCGTCGATGGTGATGGAGGTCTCGGCGATCGACGTCGCCAGCACCACCTTGCGGCGGCCGGACGGCGGCGGCTTGATCGCCGCATCCTGCGCCTTGCCGTCGAGCATGCCATAGAGCGGCACGACGTCGGTCTCGGCGCCAATGCGACCTTGCAGCCGCTCGGCGGTGCGCTCGATCTCGCGCTGGCCGGGCAGGAAGGCGAGCACGCTGCCGCTCTCGTCGGCAAGCGCGACAAGAATCGCCTTGGCCATGGCCTCCTCGACGGCGACGCCGGCCCGCCGCTCGTCATAGCGGATGTCGACCGAAAAGGCGCGGCCTTCGCTCTCGATCACCGGGGCGCCGGAAAGCAGCCGCGCGACACGCGCGCCGTCGAGCGTCGCCGACATGACCAGCAGTCGCAGATCGGGCCGCAGCGCACCTTGCACGTCGAGCGCCAGCGCCAGGCCAAAATCGCCGTCGAGCGAGCGCTCGTGGAATTCGTCGAAGAACACAGCCGAGACGCCGGGCAGTTCCGGGTCGTCGAGGATCATCCGCGATAGCACGCCTTCCGTGACGACGAGGATCCTGGTCCTGGCAGACGTGCGGTTTTCCATGCGCATGGCATAGCCGACCGTTTCGCCCGGCTCCTCGCCGAGCAGTTCGGCCATGCGGCGGGCGGCGGCGCGCGCAGCGAGACGGCGCGGCTCGAGCAGAATGATCTTGCCCGTGCCGAGCCATGCTGCATCGAGCAGCGCCAGCGGCACCAGCGTCGTCTTGCCGGCGCCGGGCGGCGCCACCAGCACGGCGCTGTTGCCAAGGCCAAGCGCGTCGCCGAGCGCCGGCAGCACGGCGGAGACCGGAAGCTCCGGCAAGGTCTTTCTGGTCATTGCTCCAGGGATGCTTCCATCCAATCGCGGCGGATCCGCAGCGCCCGCATATCAGCGCTGACGGCTGTCGCGCAACCGGTGCGGCCGGATCAAAGCCTCATCCGCGAAAACGGATTCCAGCGCACCGTGCCGAGCCTCACCTCCTCGCGCACCATCGTCAAAAGCCCTGAGCCGCCGACGACGGCGAGGCCGACAAGCGACAGGAAATCGGGATATTCCTGGAAGAACAGCGCGCCCAGGATCACCGCCCAGAGGATCTGCGAGTAATGCGTCGGCGCGATCCGGTTGGCGGGCGCGTATTTGACGGCCAGGAGCTGAAGCAACTGGCCGCAGGCGGTGAACACGCCCGACAGCACGAGCCAGGCCAGCTGCCTTGCATCCGGAAGCGAGAATGACGTGGCCGCGGCGCCGATGCCGTTGAAGAACAGGCCGTAGCCGATCAGCACGCCCAGCATCGTCGTGCGCTTTTCCCCAGCCGCGAGCGAACGCATCAGGATGACGCTGGCGGCGGCGAGGAAGGCAACGCCGAACGCGGCGAGGTGACCGAGATGCAGTTCGCGGAAGCCCGGCCGCACGACCAGCATGACGCCGGCAAAGCCGGCAACCACCGCCAGCCATCGCCAGGGGCCGACCTTCTCCTTGAGGATGAGGGTGGAAAGAATGGTGACGCAGAGCGGCGCCAGGAAAATCAGCGCATAGGCTTCCGCCAGCGGGATGGTCGTGAAGGCATAGACGCTGAGCACGCCGGAAGCGATGCCGGACCAGGCGCGGGCCTGCACCGCCCAGGGCCGCTTGGTGTGCCAGAAATCACGCCAGCGTTCGTCGTTCGGCCGGGTGAAGAGAAGAAACAAGCCGGCAAACAATGTCGAGAAAAACCCGATCTCGAACACCGTGAACTGCCCACCCAGGCTTTTGACGACGGCGTCGTTGCACGAATAGCTTGCATAGGCGATCAGGGCGAGCAGGATTCCGTTCGTCACGTTTTTTCATGTCCGGGGAGAAGGCAGAGTCGAGGTGGAGAGAGCAGAGTAATCGGCGCTCGATGCGCATCCGGACGACATCGAGATCCTTCATGCTCGGTACGATGGCCGCTTAAGCCGCGCAAGGCGCAGAATTGGTTTTTACGGCAGGGCGACCCAGGGCCTGCTTGCCGACATACGCACTTCTGCCGCCCAAGCGATCCGACCGGTGACGTCCAGCATCAGAACGATTGAGCCGGCATCCGGCGTGCCGACCAACCCTGCTGGCGCCACTTTTCCCGCACCAGCACCCGGAACGGAAGCGCAATGCTGCGGCGCAGCAACGAATTCGCTTGCCTTGTTTAGTAAAAATTGCATCACTAAACAAATTACTAAACATCCGCGGCCAGACCGCGTCGTCATGTTTAGACCCCTGAGGAGAGGGGTTTGAGGTTTCTTGAGACCGCCATCCAGGCGCGTTTCGCAAATGGGAGGAAGGCATGAAATCGACCTTGAAACTGACGTTGGGACTGACCTCGGCGATGTTTGCGTCGACAGCCGTTTCGAACGTCGCGCATGCGGAAGATCTGACGCTTTGCTGGGCGGCCTGGGACCCGGCCAATGCGCTTGTCGAACTGTCCAAGGACTTCACCAAGGAAACCGGCATCGGCATGAAATTCGAATTCGTGCCGTGGACCAACTATGCCGATCGCTTCCTCAACGAACTGAATTCCAAGGGCAAGCTGTGCGACCTGATCATCGGCGACAGCCAGTGGATCGGCGGCTCCGCCGAGAACGGCCACTACGTCAAGCTGAACGACTTCTTCGACGCGGAGAAGATCAGCATGGACGATTTCGTGCCGGCGACCGTTGTCGGCTATTCGCAATGGCCGAAGAACACGCCGAACTACTGGGCGCTGCCGGCCATGGGCGACGTCGTCGGCTGGACCTATCGCAAGGACTGGTTCTCCAAGCCGGAACTGCAGAAGGAATTCAAGGAAAAGTACGGCTGGGATCTCGCCGCGCCAACGACCTTCGACCAATTGAAGCAGATCGCCGAGTTCTTCCAGAAACGCGAGATCGACGGCAAGACGGTCTATGGCGCCTCGATCTATACCGAGCGCGGCTCCGAAGGCATCACCATGGGCGCCATGGACGTGCTCTACAGCTTCGGCTTCAAATACGAGAATCCCGACAAGCCCTACGAGATGGATGGCTTCGTCAACTCCGAGAAGTCGGTGAAGGGTCTGGAGTTCTACAAGGCGCTCTATGACTGCTGCACGCCTCCTGGAGCCTCGAACAGCTACATGGGCGAAGGCGTCGATGCCTTCAAATCCGGCCAGGTGGCGATGCACATGAACTTCGCCTTTACCTGGCCAGGCCTGCAGAAGGACGAGAATGTCGGCGGCGACAAGATTGGCTATTTCGCCAATCCCAAGGGTCCCGACGGCGATCAGTTCGCCCAGCTTGGTGGCCAGGGCATCTCGGTGGTCTCCTATTCGGACAAGCAGGAAGCCGCGCTCAAATACATCAAATGGTTCGCCAACAAGGACGTGCAGGCCAAATGGTGGTCGCTCGGCGGCTATTCCTGCCTCAACGCGGTCGTGAACGACCCGGGCTTCCCGGCCAGCCAGCCCTATGCGCAGACCTTCCTCGACTCCATGGCCATCGTGAAGGACTTCTGGGCCGAGCCCAGCTATGCACCGCTGCTGCAGGCGTCGCAGAAGCGCTTCCACGATTATGTCGTCGCCGGCCAGGGGTCAGCCAAGGATGCGCTGGACGGCCTGGTCAAGGACTGGACCGAGGTCTTCCAGGACGATGGCAAAATGTAATCAGCGAGAGACCGGCTCCTCCCGAGCCATGACCGCCTGTCCCGTGCCGCCCTTGGCACGGGACACAGTTCAGATAAATTCCATTGTCGAGACGACCAAGTGACCGAAGCGGGACTGACCATGCTCAATCGGACTGCGGACAGCGTTGCCCGGGCCACGCCTGAGCCGTTGGCCCGTAAGGTCCGGGGCATCAGCGACAAGGGCCTCGCCTGGCTGTTCATCTCGCCGACGATCCTCTTGCTTCTCGCCATCAACATCTTCCCGCTGTTCTGGGCGATCTATCTGTCCTTCACCAACTACCGCGCCAACCGCCCCAACGAGGTCGTCAAAAATGTCGGCCTTGCCAATTACCGACGCATCCTCGGCGACCAGGATATCTGGATCGCCATGCAGACGACGGCGCATTTCGTGTTCTGGACCATTCTTCTGCAAACGCTGATCGGTTTTACCCTCGCTTGGCTGATCGACCGGAAGTTTCGCGGCCACGCCTTCTGGACGACCATCATTCTCGTTCCGATGATGTTGTCGCCGGCGGTGGTCGGCAATTTCTGGCGCTTCCTCTACGAGCCGCAGATCGGGCTGTTCGCCTACGCCATCTCGTTCGTGTCAGGCATTCCGGCAACGCAGATCGGCATGCTCTCCAACGTCTCCCTGGCGCCGTGGTCGATCGTCATCGTCGACACCTGGATGTGGACGCCTTACGTGATGCTGATCTGCCTGGCCGGCCTGCGCTCGATCCCCGAATACATCTACGAGGCCGCCGAAGTCGACCGCGCCTCCAACTGGCGGCAGTTCTGGTCGATTACGCTGCCGATGGCGCTGCCCTTCATCATGCTGGCGGTGCTGTTTCGCGGCATCGAGAACTTCAAGATGTTCGACATGGTCAACCTGCTCACCGGCGGCGGGCCTGGATCGACCACCGAGGTCGCCTCGATCACGCTGAAGCGGCAGGCCTTCGAAAGCTGGCGGACGGGCTATTCCTCGGCCTTCGCCATCATCCTGTTCGTCGCGGTGTTCGGGTTGGCCAACATCTACGTCAAGGCGCTCAACAAGGTGAAGCAGAGATGAGCCTGACGTCAGCCCATTCGGTCGTCGCACCCTCGGCCACGTCGAAGCGCGTCGCCGGCACGATCATCGTGCTTTACGCGCTGATCTCGATCGTGCCGCTGCTGTGGATTTTCGCCACCAGCTTCAAGACACCGCCGGATTCGATCGCCTATCCGCCAAAGATCCTGTTCCAGCCGAGCATCGAGGGTTACTGCAATTTGTTCTCGACGCGAACCCGGCAGACGCCGGAATACATCAACTCGCTGGGACCGGCGACGGACGTCTGCGACGAGACGGTGCGCAAGCGCAACATGGTGATCGCCGGCCCGTCCAACTTCATGCCGCGCTTCGTCAATTCACTGATCATCGCCTTCGGTTCGACCTTCTGCGCTGTCTTCCTCGGCACGCTGTCGGCCTATGGCTTCTCGCGCTTCAAGGTGCCGCTGGCGGACGACCTTTTGTTCTTCATCCTGTCGACACGGATGATGCCGCCGATCGCCGTCGCCATCCCCATCTACCTGATGTATCGCGAGCTTGGCCTGTCGGACACCGCGCTCGGCATGATCCTGCTCTACACGGCGGTCAACGTGTCGCTGGCGGTGTGGCTGCTGAAGGGCTTCATCGACGAGATTCCGCGCGAATACGAGGAGGCAGCGATGATCGACGGTTATACGCGGCTGCAGGCGTTCTGGCGCACCGTGCTGCCGCAGGCGACCACCGGCATTGCAGCAACCGCCATCTTCTGCCTGATCTTCGCCTGGAACGAATATGCGTTCGCCGCCCTGCTGACCTCAGGCACGGCGCAGACCGCACCGCCCTTCATCCCGACCATCATCGGCGAAGGCGGCCAGGACTGGCCGGCGGTCGCCGCGGGCACGACGATTTTCCTGGTGCCGATCCTGGTGTTCACCATCCTGCTGCGCAAGCAGCTCTTGCGCGGCATCACTTTCGGAGCGGTGCGCAAATGAGCCTGACCCAACCCGCAAAACGCAAATCGCGCTGGCCGGTGTGGGCCAGGCGCGGCCTGATGGAGAACATCGCCACCGCGATCATCGCCATCGGCTTCCTGATGCTGTTCCAGCCCTTCGCGCTGCCGCTCTATACCTACTCCTTCGTCACCATGCTGGCCGGCACGGCGATGTTCATCATCGTCTCGAAATTTCCGGAGTAGACGATGGCGGAGATCAGGGTCGAGCATCTGAGGAAGGAATTCGGCGATTTCGTCGCGGTGCAGGATTCCAACTTCGTCGTCGAAGACGGCGAGTTCTTCGTCATGCTGGGGCCGTCGGGCTGCGGCAAGACGACGACGCTCAGGATGATCGCCGGGCTCGAACTGCCGACAGGCGGCAAGATCCTGCTCGGCGGCGAGGACGTCACCATGCGGCGGGCGCGGGAGCGTGACATCGCCTTCGTCTTCCAGCTGTTCGCGCTCTACCCGCACATGAACGTCAGGAAGAACATCGGCTTCCCGCTGCTGGCGCAAGGCATGCCCGGTGCCGAGATCCGCGCCAGGGTCGAGGAGACGGCGAAGCTTCTGCGCATCGACCATCTGCTCAACAAATCCGTCTCCGGCCTTGCCGGCGGCGACCGCCAGCGCGTGGCGCTTGGACGCGCCATCGTGCGGCGGCCAAAATGCTTCCTGATGGACGAGCCGCT
Source organism: Mesorhizobium sp. WSM4821 (assembly GCF_055901555.1). Lineage (NCBI taxonomy): Bacteria > Pseudomonadati > Pseudomonadota > Alphaproteobacteria > Hyphomicrobiales > Phyllobacteriaceae > Mesorhizobium > Mesorhizobium sp. WSM4821. The sequence goes on from NZ_CM148371.1 coordinate 736,735, forward strand.
CGGCACGCTCGACACCGAATTCCGCGATCTCATGGTCCATGAGCTGCGCGAATTGCACAGCCGCATCCACGCCACCACGGTCTACGTCACGCATGACCAGATGGAAGCGATGTCGATGGCCGACAAGATCGCGGTGATGAACCACGGCGTCATCGAGCAGTTTGGCACCCCACGTGAGATCTATGACCGGCCGGCGACCATGTTCGTCGCCGATTTCATCGGTTCGCCGCCGATGAATTTCCTCGGCTTCGGCGGCGGGCTTTCAAAAGGCGCCAGGGAAATCACCGTGCAAGGCGCCAAGGTGGCGGTGCCGGAGGTGCGCGAGGACATCGCGCCGGCCGACATGGCGCTTGGCGTCCGTCCCGAACACATCCGCTTCGACGATGCTTCGAAGCTGCGCGGCGCCATCTACGGCACCGAATATCTCGGCACCACGCAGATCGTAGCGGTGGAGACTGCAGGCGGCATCATCAAGGCGCGGGTCCCGGCCGAAATCCGGCTCAATGCGGGCGACCATGTCGGACTGGCACTGAGCAGCGCGCGGCTGTCGCTGTTCGAGAAGGGCTCGGGGCGCGCGGTGCGCACCGCCATCCATGACGCCACCGCAGAGGTCCGTCATGGCTGACGTGCACATCAAAGGCGTAACCAAGAGCTTCGGCGAGCACACTGCCATCAACAAACTCGATTTGCAGGTCAAGGACGGCGAATTCGTCGTGCTGCTCGGCCCGACCGGCGCCGGCAAGACGACGACGCTACGGCTGATCGCTGGACTGGAACGGCCGGATATGGGTTCAATCCATATCGGCGGCCGCGATGCGACAGCACTCTCGCCGGCCGAGCGCGACACCGCCTTCGTCTTCCAGCAATATTCGCTCTATCCGCATCTGTCGGTCTACGACAACCTCGCCTTTCCGCTGCGCTCACCGGCACGGCGCTTCCCCGAAGAGGCGGTGCGCCGCCGCGTCGAGGAAGTGGCCAGGATGGTGCGCATACATCACAAGCTGGACAACCGCTCGACGAAGCTTTCCGGCGGCGAGATGCAGCGCGTCGCCATCGGACGCGCCTTGGTGCGCAAGCCTTCGATCTATCTGATGGACGAGCCGCTGTCGTCGCTCGACGCCAAGCTGCGCGCCGACCTCCGGCTCGAGCTGAAGCGCATCCAGGCCGAGCTCGGCGCCACCATGCTCTATGTCACGCACGACCAGATCGAAGCGATGACCATGGCCGATCGCATCGGCATTCTCGCAGACGGCGTTCTGGTGCAGATCGGCACGCCGCGGACGATCTATTCGGAGCCGGCCAACCTTCATGTCGCCGCAAGGCTCGGCCAGCCGGCGATCAATCTGCTGCCGACCGGCCTTCTGCCCGATGGCGATGCGCCGGCGGGAACCAAAACGATCGGCGCGCGTACAGAACATCTGTCGATCGGCAAGGCGTCGAACGGCCACGCCGACGGCGTTGTTGACTGGATCGAGCATCTGGGCGACCAGAACCACCTGCATGTGAGCGTCGGGGCCAAAAAACTGGTGACGCTGACCGACCCCGACACGCAACTGGATAAGGGCAACAAGGTGACGATCCGCTACCGGGCACCGTTGTTTTTCGACCAGGCCGGCAACAGGATCGCAAACCGATGAGCGCTGGGACGATGGACAAGACTGCGACGATGGGCAAGGTTGACCTGAAGGCGCTGATATCAGCCACTGCCGACACGATTGCCGCCCACGCGGACGAGTTGACCACGCTCGACCAGGCGATCGGCGACGGCGACCATGGGCTGAACATGAAGCGCGGCTTCGAGGCGGTGCGCGCCGAGGCGGATACGTTCGCGGCAAAGCCATTGCCCGAAGCGCTGAAGGCGATCGGCACCAAATTGGTGATGACGGTTGGCGGCGCTTCCGGCCCGCTGTTCGGCACGCTGTTCATGGCGCTCGGCAAGGAGATTTCCGCTGAGCCGGATCGCGCCAATCTGGCGGCAGCCTTCGGCAAGGCGATCGAAGCGGTGGCGGCCAGAGGCAAGTCGCAGGTCGGGCAAAAGACCATGCTCGACGTGCTGCAGCCGGTGCATGACGCGCTGCTACAGGGAAAGACCGGAGCGGAAATCACCGACGCCGCCGACAGTGCGGCCGACGCCACCGTGCCGATGAAGGCCTTGCGCGGACGTGCCTCGTTCCTCGGCGACCGCTCGATCGGTCATATGGATGCCGGGGCACGCTCGACCGCGCTTCTGGTGCGGGCTGTCACTGAGACTGTCGAGGGACAGGCATGAGCAATGTCGGCATCGTCATCGTATCGCATTCACCGCTGGTCGCCGAGGGCACGGCCGACATGGTGCGCCAGATGGTCGGCGACGAAGTGCCGCTTGCATGGTGCGGCGGAAACGGCCATGGCGGGCTGGGCACAAGCGTCGAGGCGATCATGGGCGCCATCGACAAGGCCTGGTCGGAAGCGGGTGTCGCCATCCTCGTCGATCTCGGCGGCGCCGAGACCAACAGCGAGATGGCGGTCGAGATGATCGGCGAGCCGCGCGCGCAGAAGATCATCGTCTGCAATGCGCCGATCGTCGAGGGCGCGGTGATGGCCGCGACGGAGGCCTCCGGCGGCGCTTCGCTCCGGGAAGTGGTGGCGACGGCACATGAATTGTCGCCGTCGTGAATGAACAGGAATTTTGACTCGATGTCCGCATCCGCCGAAGCCACCGTCCTGATCACCCACGAGGTCGGTCTGCATGCGCGCCCTTCGGTGAAGTTCACCAAGCTCGCCAAGACGTTTTCGGCCGAGGTCGAAGTGGCGCTCGCCGCCAACGGGCCGTGGTTCGACGCCAAGAGCATCGTCAAGGTGATGGCGGCCAAGGCGCCGAAAGGCACGGTGCTGCATATCAGGGCCAGAGGCGCCGGCGCCGGCGAGGCGGTCGGTGCGCTGGTCGAGCTGGTACGGCGCGATTTCGACGAGGGCGCGGATCATGCCCGAATCGCTTAGGCTGAAGGGGATTTCGGCCTCCGCCGGTTATGCCGAAGGGCCGCTGTTCAACCTCGATCCTGTTGGCGCGTGCTACGCCGGCAAGGCGAGCGCCGTGGACGAGAGGCTCGCGCTCGAAACGGCAATCGAGGCAGCCACAAGCCGGCTTGTCACTCTGATTGAGGCGGTCGAGGGCGACGCCGCCGACATTCTTGAATTCCAGATCGCCATGCTGGAGGACGATGCGCTGACCGGCCCGGCCTTTGCCGCGATTGACTCGGGTCAGCCAGCGGATGCGGCATGGCGACAGGCGCTCGACGCCGAAATCGTCGGCTACGAGACGTCGGACCAGGACTATTTCCGGGCTCGCGCCGCCGACATGCGCGATATCAGGGACCAGGTGCTGCGTGCGTTGACCGAGGACAGCGAGGCCGGCGCGCCGGCGGGCGCCATCTTCTACGGCGAGGATATCGCGCCGACGCGCTTCCTCGAAACCGACTGGAGTTCCGGCGGCGGCATCGCGCTGAAAGCGGGGAGTGCCGCCAGCCACGTCGCCATGCTGGCGCGTTCGCGCGGCGTGCCGATGGTCGTGGGGCTTGGGGCAGTTGGGCTTGGTGCTTCGCCGGCTCATCTTGCCGGCGTCGCACTGCTCGACGCCGAGCATGGCGGCATCGTGCTGGCGCCATCGAAGGCCGAGATCGAGGCGTTCCGCCGATCATCGTCCTCGTTTGCCGCGCGTCGCGACAGGGCGGAGGCTTTCCTGGCACGGCCTGCGGTGACGAGAGCAGGCACGGCGGTGAGGGTGCAGGTCAACATCGCCGATCCGTCCGACGTCGACAGTATCGACGTTGCGACCTGCGACGGCGTCGGGCTGATGCGCACCGAATTCCTGTTCGGCAAGACGCTGCCGGATGAGGAAACGCAATATCGCGCCTATCGCAAGGTGCTGGAATGGGCTGATGAAAAGCCGGTGACCATCCGTACCGTAGATGCCGGCGGCGACAAACCGGTGCCGGGGCTCACCGTCGAGGAAGGCAATCCGTTCCTCGGCCTGCGCGGCATCAGGCTGTCGCTGGCGCGGCCGGAGATCTTCCGCGTGCAGATCCGGGCGCTGCTGCGCGCCGCCATGCATGGCAATCTCAAGGTGATGTTCCCGATGATCGCCGTCATGGACGAATATCGGCGAGCAGCCACCCTGTTTGCGGAAGAGCAGGCCGGGCTTTCCGAGCGCGGCGTCGCGCAAAAAATGCCTCCACTCGGCATCATGGTGGAAGTGCCATCGGTGGCGGTCGCACCGGAGGCGTTTGCGGAGGTCGCCTTCTTTTCGATCGGCTCGAACGACCTCACCCAATATGTGATGGCGGCGGCGCGCGACAACGCCTCGGTGGCGCATCTCAATTCGGTCAGGCACCCGGCCGTGCTTCGGCTGATCGCCTCGGTTGCCGCGTTCGGCCGCGCCCAAAAAATACCGGTCAGCCTGTGCGGCGACGCCGGCGGCGATCCGGCGGCGATCCCGGCGCTGATCGAGGCCGGCCTGCGCGACCTTTCCGTGGTTCCCGCCCAGCTCGCAATGGCCAAGGCGGCCATTGCGGATATCCCGATCTAGGCGTCGGCATGACCGAGAAGACGCCCGAAACCGGCTCCGAAGAGGCGATCCGCGCTTACAAGACGATCCTGTCACAGGTCATCGACCAGCGCCCGTCCGGCATGCGCCAGCGTCTCGCCGACGCGCTGGGCAAGCACCGCAGTTTCGTCACGCAGATTTCCAGCCCGGCCTATTCGATCCCGATCCCGTCAAAACATTTGCCGGCTATTTTCTCCGTCTGCCACTTCAGCCCGGCAGAACGCGACCATTTTCTCGCGGCCTACCACCAGGCGCATCCAGGAAAAATGCCGCTGGCAGCAGGTATGCGCAAGACGCGGCATGTCTCGCTCATCGTTCCGGATTTGGGCGACGACAAGCAGAACGCGGCGCTCGACCGGGCGGTCAACGATTTCATCCAGAAGATCACCAGCATCGCCGGCAAGGGCGGGACATAGTCGCGCCACGTTAAGCTATCTCGGGAGGAGACGGTCATGAAGAAGTTTCTGAATTCTGTGGACACGGTGCTGACCGAAAGCCTCGACGGCTTCGTTGCGGCCCATGCCGACATACTGGCGCTCGGCGACGAGTATAAATTTGTCCGCCGCAAGACACTCAAGCCGGGCAAGGTGGCGCTGATTTCCGGCGGTGGCTCCGGCCACGAGCCGCTGCATGGTGGGCTGGTCGGACATGGCATGCTGGATGCCGCCTGCCCCGGCCAGGTGTTCACCTCGCCGACGCCGGACCAGATGATGGCAGCCGCGGAAGCGGTCAACACCGGTGCCGGCTGCCTGTTCATCGTCAAGAACTACGAGGGCGACGTGATGAACTTCGACATGGCCGCCGAGATGTCGGAAGGCGTCATGCAAGTGGTAACCAATGACGATGTCGCGGTCGAGAACTCGTCCTACACCACCGGCCGACGCGGCGTCGCCGGCACGCTGGTGGTCGAGAAGATCGTCGGCGCCGCGGCCGAGCAAGGCGCGGCGCTGAAGCCGCTGAAGGCGCTTGGCGAACGCGTCAACGGGGCGACGCGCTCCATGGGCGTGGCGCTGACCAGTTGCACCGTACCGGCGGCGGGCAAGCCGACCTTCGACATTGGCGACGGCGAGATGGAATTCGGCGTCGGCATCCATGGCGAGCCCGGCCGCCGCCGCGACACGTTGAAAAGCGCCGACGCCATTGCCGAGGAGATCTGCGCGGCGATCGCCGGCGACCTCGGCGACAAGGCAAAAGGTCCGGCGCTGCTGTTCGTCAACGGCTTCGGCGGCACGCCGCTGATGGAGCTTTACCTGATGTACAACAGCGCCCGCAAAATTTTCGAGAGGAATGGCGTAACGGTCACGCGCTCGCTGGTCGGATCCTACGTGACTTCGCTCGACATGGCCGGCTGCTCGATTACGCTGACCATGCTCGACGACGAGACGACCGCATTGTGGGACGCGCCGGTGCATACGGCGGCGCTACGCTGGGGCATGTAGCCCCTCCAGAAATAGCCGGTGGCAAAACTGTCGCCTGCCGAGGATTCTCGGGCCAGTGTGTTGGATTCAGGCAACGATGTTCTTTCTTTACCTCTGGTAAGGTAAGGAATCCGCCAGGTTTTGGGGGCGGAACATGCGTTACAATTGGGATAGGGCACCGACGGGTTTCCAACGTCATAGAAAAACGTTGGCCGCCGTTTTGCTGATCGCCGGCGGTGTTGGACTCATGCTGGCGGCGCTGCCGCTCTAGAACCAATCCGAATGAACGCAGTCGAGATCGCGCTGGGGTGCCCGGGCGCGCGAAGATCCCCAATCACGACGCGGCACGTTTGCGACCAAGGCGAGGTCGCCAAAAGACGAAATTGCATATGCTTGCAAAAACAGCATACGCTGTTTCAAAGACAGCGAACATTCTTCAAAGCAGGCATTTCCTGGGGAGGAAGCTGGATGGCGTCACGCTACCACGAGGTCTATGACGGCTGGAAACGCGACCCGGAAAAATTCTGGGCGGATGCGGCCAAGGCCATCGACTGGTTCTCGCCCTTCGACACCGTGTTCGATCCGACAGCCGGCGTCTATGGGCGCTGGTTCGGCGGCGCCTCGTGCAACACCTGCTTCAACGCCGTCGACCGCCACGTTGCGGATGGCCGCGCCGACCAGATCGCGCTGATTCATGACAGCGCGATCTCAGGCACGGTCAGGAAATTCACCTATGCCGAACTGAAGCGCGAGGTGGTCGCGCTGACATCGGTTATGAAGAACCGCGGCGTCCAAAAAGGCGACCGGGTCATCATCTACATGCCGATGGTGCCGGAAGCGGCCTTTGCCATGCTTGCCTGCGCCCGGATTGGCGCCGTGCATTCGGTGGTCTTCGGCGGCTTTGCCTCGCACGAGCTCGCCACGCGCATCGACGACGCCAAGCCGAAGCTGATCATTTCCGCCTCCTGCGGCCTGGAGCCCGGGCGCGTCGTTGCCTACAAGCCGCTGCTCGACAAGGCGATCGAGATGTCGCGGCACAAGCCCGATGCCTGCCTCATCCTGCAGCGCGACCAATTGCGCTGTGAGATGAAGGAGAACCACGATATCGACTATGCCGACGCGGTCGCCCGCGAGCGGGCCGCGGGCGCCAATGTCGACTGTGTTGCGGTGCTCGCCACCGACCCGCTCTACATTATCTACACATCAGGCACGACCGGCCAACCCAAGGGCATCGTGCGCGACAATGGCGGCCACATGGTCGCGCTGAAATGGTCGATGGAGAACGAGTTCGGCATCAAGCCGGGCGAGGTGTTCTGGGCGGCTTCCGACGTCGGCTGGGTGGTCGGCCATTCCTACATCGTCTACGGCCCGCTGCTGCATGGCTGCACGACCGTCCTGTTCGAGGGCAAGCCGGTCGGCACGCCCGACGCCGGCACCTACTGGCGGGTGATATCGGAGCATGGCGTGGCCGCCCTGTTCACCGCGCCGACCGCCTTCCGCGCCATCAAGGGACAGGATCCAAAGGGCGAGTTCGTCCCGAAATACGACCTTTCGAAATTCCGCACGCTGTTCCTCGCCGGCGAGCGCGCCGATCCGGAAACCATCAAATGGGCGGAGCAGCAATTGCACGTGCCGGTGATCGACCACTGGTGGCAGACCGAGACCGGTTCGCCGATGACCATCAACCCGGCCGGCTTGGGCCTGCTGCCGGTGAAATACGGCTCGCCCGGCGTGCCGATGCCCGGCTACGACATCCGCGTGCTCGACGATGCCGGCCACGAAGTGCCGCGCGGCACGCTGGGCAATGTCGTGGTCAAGCTGCCGCTGCCGGCCGGCTGCCTGCCGACGCTGTGGAACGCCGATGACCGGTTTCGCCAAGCCTATCTTGATGAATTCCCCGGCTTCTACAAGACGGCCGATGCCGGCATGGTGGACGAGGATGGCTATCTCTATGTCATGGCCCGGACCGACGACATCATCAATGTCGCCGGCCACCGGCTGTCGACCGGTGCCATGGAGGAAGTGCTGGCAGCGCATCCGGACGTTGCCGAATGCGCCGTCATCGGCGTCGCCGACGCGATGAAGGGCCAGGTTCCGCTCGGCTTCGTCGTGCTGAATGCAGGTGTCTCGCGCGACACCGGCACTATCGAGACCGAGGTTGTCACCCTAGTGCGTGAGCGGATCGGCCCGGTCGCCGCCCTCAAGACGGTGGTGACGATCAAGCGCCTGCCAAAGACGCGCTCCGGCAAAATCCTGCGCGGCACCATGCAGAAGATTGCTGACAAGGAAGACTGGGCAATGCCGGCGACCATCGACGACCCGGTCATTCTCGACGAAATCACCGCGGCGCTGAAGGGACGCGGGATCGGGCGGTAAAGACATCGGGCCGATAGCCAATCGGCTATTGTGCAACGCAGCAAATCGCCATACAGTTTTGCCGGGGGCCAACCGACGATATGGCATGGCTCAGCAAAAGACTACATTTGGCGGCGTTGACATCCTTCGATTCCTTGCCGCAGTCCTCGTGATGTTCTACCATTACGGTTACTGGGTGTGGGCCTTTCCCGCCGGGGTTTCGGCGCGGGCGACCGGCGGCATCCCGCAGCATCCCTACCTGGAGATGCTCGGCTCAGGATGGGTCGGCGTACAAGTGTTTTTCGTCATCAGCGGCTTCGTCATCGCCTTCAGCGCCGAAAACTCGACCGCATTGCGGTTTTTCGAGGCAAGGGTGAAACGATTGGTGCCGGCGGTCTGGATCTGCGCGCCCATCACCGCGGCGGTGCTGCTCCTGGTCGACCTCAGCTGGCCGTCGGATGCCGTGATCAGGCTCATTCGCACTGCATTGTTCGTTCCCTACTCCCCCTGGGTGGACAGCGTCTATTGGACGCTCGGCATCGAGATTGCCTTTTACGCCGTCGTCTGGACATTGCTGCGGCTGGGGCGCTTTCACATGATGGAGGTCGTGGCCATCGTGATCGGCATGGTCAGCACGCTTTTCTGGTGCCTGTATTATCCGCTCGACTGGTCCGACCTTGCCGAGGCGCGTTGGCTTGCCCTGCTGCTGGTGCATCACGGCTGCTTTTTTGCGGTCGGCGTCATGATCTGGCTGATGCGATTCAAGGCGGTGACACGCGCTCGCCTCGCCCTATGCGCCCTGTTTCTGGCAGGCTGCGTCCTGCAGATCGCCAGCTCGGTCGATGTTCACAGTGTGAAAGTCGAAGAGCAGATGCCATACGCGCCACCGATCATCTTCTTCCTCTTCGCCGTCGCCCTGATGGCGTGGTCGTTGCGGCTCGACCTGTCGTGGCGCGGCTGGCGCCGGATTGGTCTGATGACCTACCCCCTCTATCTGATCCATAATGTCGTCGGTGCGGCCATTCTCGGGGCACTGATGCGCGCGGGGGTGCCCTACCTGCTTTCGGCAGCCGTCGTAGCAGCAACCATGATCGCGGCGAGCTGGCTGATTGCGATTGAGGCCGAGCCACGAATCCGGCTCCTACTCGACCGTACGATCTTCCGCTATCGTCTCAAGGCCGCCTAACCGCGCCAGCGTGTCACCCGCTTGCGGGCTGCAGACTTCCTGCCGCGAAATCCGCGGCGCCAGGCATGCCGCCTTTCGCGCCGCGCAGCTGACTCGGTATCGCCGGCAAACGCGGTGGGCTGACGCGGAATCGATTTTCGGCCCGAACAAAGCGCTTGGGCGGGATACGTTCGGACTGAACTGCGCATCGCGCTCTGGCGCTTTGTTCTAGAGCGGCGGGTTGAAGCGTGCCGCGCTCCATCTTCTTGTTTTGTTTGAGCACCGGATTTTTCCCAGAACCGGCACACCCTCGGTCAAGCGTGGGGCATGCTGTTGAGTCCGATGCTCTCGCCGCGTCTCCGCGGCCGCGAGTCCACTTGGCTGTAAAAGGCTTCAAGCGTCTTTGGTGGTCCAACCAGACGCGCGGCGCGGCAATGCCGGTCTCAGGTGTTTGCCTTCGTCCGCGCTTCCGATTTTTCCAGATAGTAGGTCGAATATCTGTCGAAGAATTTTTCCGAGCCGCCGATCGATGCATACTTCGCCAGCTTCTTCAAATCGACCTTGTTCAGAACCACGCCGACGATCTTGTTGGCGATATAGGTTTCCGAACTCAGTATGGATTGCACCATCGCACGCGGCGTGCGCCCCCACTCGGTTACCAGCACGAAACCATCGACAAGCGGAGCAAAGGCCTTGGCATCGACCACGGGCCCGAGCGGCGGCAGATCGACGATGATGTATTCGAAGGTTTCCTTGGCGTTGTCGATGAAACGCCGCATTCCGGCCGAAGACAGAAGCTCGCTCGTGTGCGAGAAATGACCGCGCGGAACGGCCGGGATGATGGCCAGCTTCGTCTGCCGGTCGATCTTTCCGACGGACTGCCACGTCTGCCCGCTCACCACCGCTTCCATCAGGCCTTGCTCGGTCTCCATGCCAAGGCTGCGGCTGAGGCCGGGGTTGCGCAGGTCACCGTCCACCAGCAGCGTTTTGGAACCGTTGGCGGCTAGCAGTCCTGCCAGATTGGCCGCCACGGTCGACTTGCCCTCGCCGGGAAGGACCGAGACTATGCCAATGACACGGCTGCCTTGCCCTTCCATCACGACGTCGAACGCAATCTTGGTGCTGCGGAGCGTTTCGGAAAACATCGACGCCGGGGCGTCAATGCTCACACGCATGCGCGCGCGCTTTTCGGCGGCCGACGGTGATTGGGCGGTTCTGACATCCGCCTGGCCATCGTCGCGCTTGTCGTCCTTGCCGATCCTGCTGCCAATGATCGGCAGGTAGCCGAGGAACTTGAGGCCGACGCGATCGCGAACGTCCTCGCCTGTCCTGAAGAACCGTTCCCTGAATTCATTCAGACCACCAACCCCGGCCCCCAGCATCACGCCAAGCACAAGCGAAAGTCCCAGCACAATGGACGTGCGTGGGGTTGCGGCGGATTGCGGCAGCTTCGCGTCCGAGATGACGCGGATCTTGCCGACCGGGAACGATTGCTGCTGGGAGGCTTCCTCGTAGCGGCCAAGGAACGTCTGATAGAGGGTCGAGAGCGCCGTTGCCTTCTGCTCCAGTTCACGCAGCTGGACCTGCGTCTGGTTGTCGACGGAACTCTTGCCGGCCGCTAACGCGACATTTGCACGGAGCGCCGTCTCGCGCGCGAGGGCGACTTCGTATTCGTTGCGATAGCTTTCGGTCAGTTGCTTCAGCTCGCCGAATATCTGCGCCGATATGTCGGCCTTTTCCTTGGCAAGCGCGACCGCCTGGGGATGCTCGGCGCCGAAATTGGCTTCTACATCCTGCTGCCGCTTGGCGACAGCGAGATAGCGTGTCTTGAGCGTCGAAATGACCGAGTTGCTCGGCTGGTCGCTTGATATCGCGGCGTCCCTGAACGCGTTGTCCGAGCCGCTTTCGACGATCGACTTGTACTGCTGGTAGCGGGCGCTGGCGCGGGCGGTATCGGCCTGCGCTTCAATGAGCTGCTCATTGAGGTCGGACAGTTGTTTGTCGCTGATCAACTGGCCATTGTTATTGACGGCCAATCCATGTTCCGCCCTAAACTTCTCAACCGCGAGCGCCGCTGCCTGGGAACTTTCGCGAAGCTCGGTCAGCCGGCCTTGCAGCCAGACCGCCGCCCGCTCGGTCGCATCGAAACTCGCATCGAGTTGATCCGCGAGATAGGCGTCGGCGTAGGCCTTGGTGATCGCGGTCGCAAGTACGGGATCCGTCGCCTGATAGGCGATGGAGATCACATAGCTTCGACCGAGGCGCTCGGCTTGCACCTCGTTCTGCAATTTGAGGATTGCGTAATCGCGGCGTGACGAAGCCATCATTGCCTCGCGCGCCGCCTCATCAAGCTGGGTGACGTCGGTGACGCCTACGACCGGGTTGGGACGGAAATACCGGACCATGCCGCGAACGAAACCGGCAGCCTTCGACACGGCCGATGTGGGGGGATCCATGAAAGCGTCGTTCTGATCGAGCTTCTCCTTGTCGACAACCACCGCCGCCAGTCTGGCCGAGTGAAGAATTTCGATCTGGCTCAGAATGGCGGAATCGGTCTGCATGCTGACCGATGCCGCCGAGACCTCGTCGACGACCTTGTTCAACCCTTCGTCGATCAGGACGCGGCTCATCGCCATGTAGGTGGGAGGCGTGGTCTGCAAATAGAGCACACCCAGAAAAAGACCGATGGCGGCGCATGCCGCGACCACCTTTGCCTGCCTTGCTGCCATGCCGAGCAGGCGCTCGACATCGATGAAGTCTTCGGCGCTTACTGCGTCTGAACTCGGCAATGGCTTCCTCTTGTCGAGAGGAAAATTGGCATAATTCATCTTCGATCCAATTCTAGTTTGCGTCTGGAGCGGCGGCCCTTCAAGTCGAACTGTTCCGCCGCTCTATCTTTGTTCGAGCATCGGATTTTCCCAAAATCGGTCTCCCTTTTTGGGTCGATGCTCTCGTTTGCAGGCGCTAGAGCAAGATCAGGAGCACCAGCATATATGGGACGCAAGCTTCATGCCAGATACCGCGAGATCGGGGCGACCAACCGCATCGGCGTGTCTTGCGTCACCCTCATATGCTAATGCTCCCAAAAAATGGGCATTATGCGGCTTCTACCCGGCGCTCATGCGTCCGGACGAACTCCTGAAGCATGTCGAAGACGGCCTCCTTCATGTCGTCGCGGGACAGTGCGAAGGCGACATTGGCCTGGATGAACCCCTCCTTCGAGCCGCAGTCGAACATGCGGCCGTTAAAGGGCTGGGCGAAGAAAGCCTGGTTTTGCGCAAGGCGGACCATGGCGTCGGTCAGCTGGATTTCGTTGCCGGCACCGCGTTGCTGATTGCCGAGCAGCGAGAAGATCTCGGGCTGCAGGATGTAGCGGCCGTTGATGTAGTAGTTCGAGGGCGCATTGGCCGGAGCCGGCTTTTCGACCATGGCGGTCACCTCGAAGCCCGTGCCGACATCCGCGCCGCAGCCGACGATGCCGTATTTGCTGGTTTCGGTCGGCTCGCAGCGCTCGACGGCGATAACGTTTCCGCCGGTATGTGCATATAGGTCAGCGATTTCGGCGAGACATCCGCGCCCGCCGAAGGACACCATGTCCGGCAACAGCAATGCGAAGGGCTCATCGCCGATGACCTCCCGGGCGCACCATACCGCATGGCCGAGACCTTGCGGCGACTGCTGCCGGATGAAGCTCGTCGCACCGGCCACGGGAAGCAGGCTTTCGAGCGCCTGAAGTTGCGCCGTCTTGCCGCTCTGCTCCAAAGTCCCAATCAATTCGGGATGCAGGTCGAAATAATCCTCGATGACCGCCTTGTTGCGGCCCGTCACGAAGACAATGTGCTCGATGCCGGCTTCGAACGCCTCGTCCACCGCATACTGCACGACAGGCCTGTCGACGACCGGCAGCATTTCCTTCGGCATGGATTTGGTCGCCGGCAGGAATCGCGTCCCAAGCCCCGCCACCGGTATGACTGCCTTCCTGACTTTCTTCATTGCATATTCCTTCTGAGGGGATCGACTTCAATTATTGCGGGGCCTGCAAACCATTTTCATTCACCCGCACTCTTCACCTCCCCACCCACGGCAAACTGCGCCGCCACCCTTCGCAGCCGGACAGCGATCGGCATGCTCATATGCCGAACCGCCGCCGGATCGCTGAGCGCCGTCCACACCGCCTTGAGCGGGGACCGCGCCTTGATATGCTGGACCAGCGAGAGGAACGACGCCGCCTTGCGCAGGCTGCGCGTGCGCCTTGCGAAAGCGGCCTGCGCGGCCGCGTCCATCGAATGGGTTCTGGCGAAGACAAGATCGGCTTTGCGCATCGCCTCGACGTGGTGAAGTTCGAGCACGCGGGAAATGGAGCCGGTCCGGATATGGTAGACATAGCCGGTCGTCGGCTCGACCACGCATTTTCCGCCCTTGGCCAGAGCACTGGCCAGCAAGATATAGTCTTCGCCGATGATCAGGCCTTCGTCATAGCGTAGCCCGTTTTCGTTAAGGAATCGGCGTTGGAAGATCGGCTTGAGGTAGCCAAGGTTGAACCTGGATTCGAAGACCACATTGCCGGCGATATAGTCGGCCAGCGAGATTTCACTCAAGCCTTCCAGATAGTCGGCCGGGAACATCGTCTCTTCGGCAACGCCGTCCTCGCGAACGACCTGGAGATTGTCGACCGCGATCTCGGCGCCTGCCTTGTCCGCGCGGTCGATCATGGCGCATATCCGCCCCGGGTAGACCGCATCGTCGGAATCGAGCACCGCGACCCATCTGCCGCGGGCGAGTTCGAGGCCGGCATTCCTGGCGCCGCCGGGACCGCGGTTCTGCGCAAGGGCCACGACACGCACGACATCTTGCGGATAGGATTTCGCCAGATCGAGCGTCCGGTCGCGCGACTGGTCGTCGACGACGATGATTTCGACGCTGACATTGCGCTGGGCGATGGCGCTGGCGATCGCCCGCTCGATGGTCAGTTCCGCATTGTGAGCGGCAATGACAAAGGTGACGTCAGGCTGCACGCTTGCCCCCTTCCTGCGGCGAGGGCAGGCCGTATTGGCGGATTTCACGCACACCGACGAGACCGCTCACGACGCCGACATGCATGATGCCGCGAAGTACGCTGCGGTTCCTGCGCACAGGGTTGATGGCGACCGGGATTGCCAACGCGAAACAATAGAGCGCCTTTGCCGAGGCGAGGCCGACTTGCCGGACCAGCGCGAGACCATGCGCGTCGCGTGCCAGGAGGTGTCCGTGCGTCTGCCCGACACGGAACCGGCGGCGGCGGAGCCAGTCGAATGCGGCCCTGGCGCGCGGCACCACCTCGTCTACCCAGGCATGCGGCGAAAAGGCGATGCGGCCGCCGGCCTTCACCATATGGTCGAAGAACTCCGTGTCCTCGCCGCCGGTCTGGCCGCGCGCGAGGCTGAACCGCCGGCCGCGAAGGCTGCCGGCGGCCATCCTGAGCAGCACGTTGCAGGTGTAGCCGGTGCGGATCTCGCCGTGCACCCAGACGGGCAAGGTGGAGTGGAAATCGCCGCGGCGCATCCAGTCGGGCGCATCGGGCCGATAGCGCGCCCGCACCGGTCCGAGCACGGCGGCGGCGCCGCTCACCTCCGCTGTCGCAACCAGTTCGACAAGCCAGCCGGCGGTAGCCGTTTCGTCGTCGTCGATGAAGGCGACGAAATCCGACGTGCTGGCGTCGAGGCAGGCGTTGCGGGCGATCGAGATGTTGCGTGCCGGACAATGATGGTAGCTGATCGGCAGCTTCAGCGTCTCCGCCAACGTCGCCACCAGCAGTTCGGCCGTCGGGCCGTCATCATTGTCGGCGACGATGATGCGGACTTCGAATCCCGGAGGCACGTCCAGGGCGGCGATGGAGCGAAGCGTATCGGCAAGCTCTGGCCGCCGAAACGTGCAGACGCAGACGTCGATGCTGCGGTTTTCCTCGGCCATACCCATCACGCCACCCTGCGCTGTGACCGCGGTCCAAGCAATTGCAGCCAAAAGCCGACGGACCAGCCGAAATGCATGACCATCGCCGAAATCCCGGCAAGGGCACTGTCCGGATTACGCTGGCTGATGGCGGTCCAGACGCCATATCCGAGGCAGACCGACGCCCATATCAGGAGCGGCACGATCGCCAGCCAATGCACGAAGGAAAAGGCCGCGAGAGCGACGATGGGAACCACCAGAAGCGGCACCATCTGCCGGACCTTCGGTATCATGCGGTGCTTGAGAACGTTCTTTGCCCGGCCGCGGCCATAGCCGAGATACTGGAAATAGAGGCCGGCGAGCGATGAACGCGGGTAATATGTCATTTGCGTCTTACCGGTCATCCAGATCCGGTAACCGGACCGACGGAGCCGGTAGTCGAGTTCGGCATCCTCATTATGACTGAACGTCTCGTCATAGCCGCCCACTGCCTTGAAGGCCGAAATCCGCATCAACGCATGGTGGCCGTGATCGACCCACTCTCCCACTGAGAGATGCCGGTGCTTGGAGCCACCCGTGCCAAGCTTGGAATTCTGCGCAGCCGCCACTGCTTTCTGTACCATGCCGCTGCCGCTGGTCAGCATGGAGACGACGACCGAATCCGCGCCAGTGGCCAGCGCCTCCTCGATCAGCCGATCGCAATAGTCGGAGGGATAGCCGCCATGCGCGTCGATGCGAATGAGGTATTCGGCCCCTTCGCCGTAATTGGCGATCGCAAGATTGATCGCCGCGCTCTGGAGGCGCTTTTCGTTGTCAAGAAGGATGATCCGCGGATCCTCCAAGGCGATCTCCTCGACGATCGCCCTTGTGCCGTCAGTGC
The DNA here is from genome assembly GCF_055901555.1 of Mesorhizobium sp. WSM4821. Lineage (NCBI taxonomy): Bacteria > Pseudomonadati > Pseudomonadota > Alphaproteobacteria > Hyphomicrobiales > Phyllobacteriaceae > Mesorhizobium > Mesorhizobium sp. WSM4821. The sequence continues at coordinate 753,063 of NZ_CM148371.1, forward strand.
TGCCGCCATCGGCCACGACGATCCTGGCGCCAAGCCTCTCGGCCGCCGGTCGAAGCTCATGAACAAGCGCCCCGATGTGAGCCGCTTCATTCAGGCACGGAATCACGATCAGGCTGGACGGAAGCATTCCAGTTTGCGTCATCGATCCATGTCCATCCCTACCCATCCTATGCCAGAGCCTCGGCAGCATATGCGTCGGGCGCAGCCGTCAACCCGCGAAGCTTCTCGACGAGCGCCCGGCAATCGCTGCGGTCATGGCTCCAGGTTCGCGGATTGCGGGCAAGAACACGTGCCCGCAAATTCCCGAAACGATGCTCCTCCATGTCGCCCAAAGCGGCTTCAAGCGCTTCGGGCGTGGCTTGGGGCAAAAGAACGCCGATGCCCTGCCTGTCGAGGAACCTGCCGGTTTCGGTGCGGCCCATGGAAATCGGCACGGCGCCGAAGCGGCAGCCCTCATAGAGGCGGTTAGGCAGCAGCCATTCGGAATTCAACCCCTGCTCGAAAAAATCTATAGCCCAGGAAAAATGAACCTCCCGGTAGATCATAGCCATATCCTCGGGATTCCGATAGGGTCCGCCGAACGAGAGCCAGGGCTCGGATTCGACGAAAGCGTGAAATTCCGGAAATTCGGAAAGCGCCGGACGGCCCCTGAGGACGATTTCGAAGCGACCGTCGAGCCGGCGGGAAAATTCGGCCAGAAGCTCCAGGGAGCGGCGGCACCGGAGTGCGCCGAACCAGCCGATCCGCCAAGGCGGGGCGATGGGATTCTCTGCAGCGATGCGATCATCCAGCGAAACGGCTGCAGCCTCGAAGTATTTGTTTTCGAGCAATTCGACCGGCGCGGCGATCTGCCCGAACCGCTTGAAATAGTTGGCGATGAAGGCGGGCGAACTGGTCACAAGGAGTTTTATATCCCTGGCCAGATAGCGTTCCGCGCCGCGCATCGCCTTGCCCAGAAGGTCGTCGCGAAGCACCAGGCGGTGGATGTCGAGGCACTCGTAGACAATCGGCACCGTCGCCTGGAAGGCTGACCTGGCACGGCGGGCGAGCGCCAGCATTTCAAGATTGCGCGCCATGATGATATCGGGTCTTGGCATCGAACCTAGTTTCGAGCTGATTGAGATAGCCGACTTTGTGACCGCTGCCAGGCGCTGGGCGAATCGGCCGTCGCGCGTCGCGCCAAGATCGATCGGCCGCAAGCCCTCGACGTCGGCGATCGCGCTTGCCGTCCGGCGGAAGCCCGCCAGCGTGACCTGGGCGCCGCCTGCCTTGAGCATTATGATCCGCCGGCGCACTGCCGGGTCGGAGACGTCGTGTACCAAGTACAAGACATGCAGCATGAAAAATCGACCGCTGTTGGCCCGCCCACCAAGAAACCTAGTACAGCTTTTGCTGCATCGCAACATTTTTGGTGCTGCTCTGGTGCAGCATAACAAGGATCCACGTTTTTTGTTGCGCTGCAAAATTATTGCCGTAGTTTGATGATGGCATAGGGCGCGGCTCTGTCATAGGGACCGGTACAAAAATCAGGAAACCTGAATTTGCAAGCCAATGCATTCGATCCGCCTGAGGGATCTCTCCGCAGATCGGTCGGACGCGGCGCTCTCATCACGGCTTTGGCGCAATCGGTACGGGTTGCGACGCAGATCGCCTCCGTCATCGTGCTGTCGCGCCTGCTGTCGCCGCAGGACTTCGGCGTCGTGGCGATGTGTGCGCCGGTGCTTGCCTTCATCGCGCTGTTCCAGGATTTCGGCCTGACCCAGGCGACGATCCAGAAGAGCGGAATCCGCCATGAAGAGATCAACTACCTGTTCTGGGTCAATGTCTCGGTCAGCGTGTTACTGGCCTGCGTGCTTGCCGGCGCGGCACCGCTGGTCGCCGCCTTCTACGGCGAACCGCGGGTGACAGGCCTGGTGGCGGCGTTGGGGCTGCAGATCATAGCCTACGGGCTTGGCGCCCAGCATCTGGCACTGCTGACGCGCCGCATGCAATTCGCCCGCCTAGCCATCATCGATGTCGCAAGTGCCGTCGCCGGTCTCGTCGTATCGATCGCCTGGACGTTCATCGACCGTTCCTACTGGGCGCTTTTTGCCGGTACGCTGACAGCAGCCGTGCTGCCGACGCTTTGCTTCTGGGCGAGCTCGCGATGGCGTCCGGGGCTGCCGCGCAAGGTCGAGGGGATCAGCGCACTGATCAATTTCGGCGCAGGCATCACCGGGTTCAATTTCGCCAACTTCTTTGCCCGCAACCTCGACAATGTGCTGATCGGAAAATATTGGGGCGAAGCGCAGCTCGGGCTTTATGACCGGGCCTACAAACTGCTTCTGTTTCCGTTGAGCCAGATCACCAACCCGCTGACGAAGGTCATGGTGCCGGCTCTTTCCAGGCTGAAGGACGAGCCGGATCGTTACCGCAGCGCCTATCTTCGCGTCATGCCTCTGATCTTGCTGGTCGCACTTCCCGGCGTCGCCTTCGCCACCGCCATGTCCGACGTGCTGATACCGTTCGTGCTCGGCGAGCAGTGGCGGGAGAGTTCAGGCATCTTCCTGGCGCTCGGTTTTGCCGGATTGCTGCAGCCGCTCAACAACCCGGCAGGATGGCTTTTCATCAGTCAGGGCCGCTCGGGCGATTTCATGCGCTGGGGCATCGTAACAGCGCTGACGTCGGTGGTGGCGTTCATCGCCGGCCTGCCTTATGGCGCTTTGGGCGTGGCGATCGCCTATGCGATCAGCGAATATCTCAGAACACCCTTCCTGTGGCTGTATATCGGCAAGACCGGGCCGCTGCGGGCAAGCCATATCCTTCGTGCGGCAACGCCCTTCGTGCTTGGCGCGCATCTGGCGCTTGCCGCCATCTGGTACGCCAAGCCGCTGCTGCCGCAACAGCACGTCGTCGCCATGGCGATTGCGGTGGTGCTGTCCTACATGATCACCATTATAGTCGCGCTGGCGTTTGCTTCCGGCCGCGAGGCGTTGCGGGAGGCCCTGAGGCTTCTGCCGGCACGGCCGCCCACGGCAGCACCAAGCGAGGCGAAGTAACTTGCACGGACATTCATACGAGGACCAGGTCTGATCCCATGCACTACCGATCGATCTCCGACATGAACGACGCGATCGTCAGGAACCTTCACCGGCTGCCGCGCGACATCGACCTGGTGGTCGGCGTTCCCCGAAGCGGCATTCTCGCCGCCACGCTGTTCAGCCTGACAGCGAACATCCCTATGACGGATCTGGACAGTTTCCTCGCCGGAAAGATTTATACGTCGGGGGTTACCAAGCGCCGCGCCGCGCTCGACCGGCAGGCCTCCGACATGCGCAAGGTTCTGGTGCTCGACGACAGCGTCAGCGGCGGCGCCGCCATGCGCGAGGCGCGCAGCCGTGTAGAGGCTTCCGGCATCAAGGCGGACTTCACCTTTGCCGCGGTGTTCGGCCTATTGGCGCAGCACGAGGAAACCGATATCGTCCTGGAAGTCGTGCCGCATCCAAGGATGTTCCAGTGGAACTTCATGCACCACAAATTCCTGGCGCAATGCTGCGTCGACATTGACGGCGTGCTTTGCCTGGACCCGACCGAAGCCGAAAACGACGACGGTCCCGCTTATGAGAAATTCCTCAGCGAAGCGCTGCCCCTGTTTGGCCCGACCCGCAAAATCGGCTGGCTGGTCACCAGTCGGCTCGAGAAATACCGCGCGCTGACCGAAGCATGGCTCGCAAAGCACGGCATCGAATACGACAGACTGATCATGCTTGACATGCCGAGCAAGGCGGAACGGCAACGGCTTGGAGTGCATGGCAGTTTCAAGGCCGACTTCTACCGCAAATCCGATGCCATCCTGTTCATCGAAAGCGAGCACCAGCAGGCGCTCAAGATCGCCGAGCTTTCCGGCAAACCGGTGCTGTGCGTTGAAACGCATCTGATAAGTTACCCCGACGCGCTGTCGCTTCCCTCACTTGGACAGGCGGCCCGCAACCTTCCGGGCAGATTGCGGGAGATCAATTCGCCTGACGGGCGCAAGACGGCGATCAAGACCGTCGCGCGCACACTGCTTGGCGAACGCGGCTACGAAACGCTGAAGAGCCGGGTCAAACGACCGGCCTGAACCCGGCTTCGGAGAAGAGAACTTAACTTAAATTAGGCTGCCTGCCGCGACGGCTGTCGTACCGCCCTCTCGAGCATCGATAGGAAGGTCGCGAACTGACGCCCGGGATCGAGTTCGGGACGCTCGGAGAATGCACGCGCCGCCGCTGAAAGCCGCTCATATTCCTGCCTGTCGGTCCACAGGCGCCTGACCATGGCCACCCAATCGGCGAGCGGGGCGTCGTAGTCCAGCACCACGCCACCGGAGCCGACCGCCTCGGGCAGGCCGCCACGACGCGAGCCGACGACGGGAATGCCGCTGCAATGGGCTTCCGACGCCACCCGGCCCCAGGCCTCTTCCCACTTGCTGGGGGCGAGCAGGATTTTCGTGCGGCCATAGACCGTCTTCATGTCGCTCGTCCGGCTCTCCAGCTTGACGTTGCCAAGCGGCGCGATCGTCTGCTCGATCCGGGCCCGATGGTCGTCGTCGAGCTTCCAGCTTTCGACGAACAGGAACGGGATTTCGGAGCAGGCGGCGGCGATGCGCACTGCGAGTTCGAAGCCTTTTTCCTCATAAGGGTTGATCAGCGTGACAAACTCGCCTGTGGTCGGCGTGCTGTAGAGCGCGGGATTGATGGTCGGCGGTATAATTGTCGAATCGATATCGAATTTTGCCTTGTAGGTGCGCGCCGTGAACTCGGAATTGGCGATGTAGAGCGCCGAATGCAGCTCGCGCAGATCGCCGGCCAATTCGTGAAATTCGACATTCCTGAGATAGACGACCAGCGGCACGCCTTCGTCCTGCAGCGCCTTGCCGATCGGAACCGACTTGTGGCACTGGACCACGGCGACATCCGGCCTCAGCTTTTCGACGGCAAAAGCCGCCGCCTCCCAGGGGAACCAGGCCCGCACCACCGGATAGCCCGGATAGCTGTCGATGACCGCGCGCTGCCTCAGAAGCTTCATCTTGGCGCGCGCCTTGTAGCCGAAGACGCCCTGGCCGAACAGGGCGGCGAGCACCGACGCCTCATGGCCCTGCTCGAGCAACTGCTCGGCAAGATGATGAGTGCTGGACTGGACACCGCCGCTAAACTGGGGCGTGTAACCGTTGCCGCCTGCAAACAGCACTTTCATGGTTCGGCTCCTTGTCACATTCTCACGTTACGGGCGATGACGGATAGCTTGTTTACGGATGATGGCTTGCGCTCCGCCTTAGGCATCCTGTTGCATCTCGATATTAGCGAACGGATTGGTGCATGGCTGCCACCCGGTAAACCGGATCGGATCGGTTGGCGAACTTCGCCGGGCATAGTCGGTCAGCATATGGAACTCGGCAATGACCCAGCGGTCGAACTGCCTCAGATCCTCTTTCTTCTGTTCGGGCAGAAACCGGCGTGCAGCGCCCAGTTTCAGCGTCTCAAGCAGGGTGACCGCATCGCCCAGCTTTTCGTTTGGAAACATCCAGGGATTCCGCTTCTGGAATTCCAGAACGAACTGCTGCAGATGTTCGACGCGCATGTTCAGCCTGCCGAAATATCTTTCGAGCGTGACCCGCATCAGGTCCTCGTCGGAAAGCGAGGAAACGGCGGCGTAGGCGATGCCGGTCGAAGCAACTCCGCTAGCCATGATGGCCAGTGCCGCGCGCCGCGAAATCTTGATCATCCGGCCATTTCCTTTCCCGCTATCCGGCTCGCCGCCCGCAAGGAAAGGGCTGCCGCCGTCAGGCTCGGGTTGGCGCAGGAGCAGCTTGGATATGTGCTCGAGCCGACGACAACCAGATTCCTGAGCTGATGGTGGATCATGTCGCGGTCGACGACCGAATCCGCCGGACTTGAACCCATTCTCAAGGTGCCCTGGACATGCGACTCGGTCCGCCGGATGCCACGATCGAAAATCTCTTCTACCGGCAGCGGAGCCAGAAGCGCCGGCAATTTCTCCTTTGCCCGCGCCATGCCCTCGACAGCATAGTCGGATGCTCCCTTGAAACTGACGAAGGCGTTTTCATCCTCGTCGAGGATCACGAGATTTTCCGGGTCGAGCAGATCTTCTGTGACGATGATCAGGGGAAGCGTCTGACGGACACGCCCCTTTTCGGGGCGCATCCCGTGCTGCCAGCGGTTTTCGAAATAGACCAGCGCCGCCGCATGCTGCGATCGGTGGGCGCCGTCATAGAGGCCGAAATTCAGGCCGGTGGTGATGGTGCTTCCGTCGAAATTGTCGACACCGTCGAGATAGGCCTCGAAACTCCATCCGTAGGATTCGTGCAGGCCGCGCCCGACGAATTCGCCCGACAGGCCGGACCGCAACATGATCGCCGGGCTTTGGATGGCGTTGGCGCCCAGAACGAAGAGGTCGCCGCCGACCGAATATTCCTTGCCGCCATGCACGAAAGTGACCGAACGGACCGAGCCGCCGACATGGTCGAGCCGACGCACTTCAGCGCCAAGGCAGACCGAGACGTCGGGATGCTCGAAGACGTGCATCAAACCATTGTTGACGGTGAATTTCGCGTCGACCGGGCATAGGCCGCATCGCAAGTTGGCGCAGCACGAGGTCCGCTGCGCGGTCGGCACGCGCGCCCTGGCAGTCGGCATGACAAAATGCTGGTCAGGCTGCGCCGCTTTCATCATCCGGTCCGGCGTCGACATGTGATGCGGTGGTTGTGGAAACGGCCTGGAACGCGGCATCGTCGCGGCCATGTCGGGATCGCCTGAAATCGACATGACCTCCTCTGCGTCGCAGTAGAACGGTTCGAGCTCGTCATAGCTGATCGGCCAGTCGTTGCCGACGCCGTAGAGACTTTTCAACCTGAAGTCGTTCGGATGAAAGCGCGGCGTCTGTGCGAACCAGCAATTCGTTCCGCCACCCAATCCGATGGTGTAGTTCCACGGCTTGTCCGAGTTGGTCCTGTAGGTTGTTTCGTCTTTGATGTCGGTGTTGGCGTTCTGCTCGAGCTGCCATTCATGCGTGTTGTGCCGGCCCCATTCCAGAACCAGAACACGGGCCTTTCGCCGCTTGGCGAACGCGTGCAGGAAGAAGGCCGAGCCGAAACCGGAGCCGATGGCGACAAGATCGAAATGGTCGTTTGCGATCTGTTCCGGCCTGATGCCCAGCACCATCACATAACACCCTTTGTTGATACGAGCGCGTTCATCAAAGCCGTCGTGATCGTCCTTGGTGTCCGGGTCGGTTTTGCTAGGCTTTCCCGCATGGTCTCACGCCGCCAATCTGCCAATGCTGTGGTACTCGATGCCGTGGCGAGCGATGACCTTCGGGTCGTAGAGGTTTCGGCCGTCAAAGATGATCGGCGTGGTCAGCGCATCCTTCATCGCGTCGAAAGAAGGCGCGCGGAAGCTCTTCCACTCGGTGGCGATCAGGAGTGCGTCGGCGCCACGCAGCGCTGCCTCCTTGGTTCCGCACAAGAGCAGATCTTCGCGCTGCCCATAGATGGCCTGGCATTCCTGCATCGCCTCGGGATCGTAAGCCTGCACTTTGGCACCGGCGTTCCAGAGCGCTTCCATCAAGACGCGCGCCGGCGCCTCGCGCATGTCGTCGGTATCGGGCTTGAAGGCCAAGCCCCACAGCGCAAAGGTCTTGCCCTTGAGATTGCCCTTGAAATGGCGATTCACCTTGTCGAACAGGACCGACTTCTGCTCGTTGTTGCGCTCCTCGACCGCGCGCAGCAGCTTGGCGTCGAACTTGACGCCTTCCGCCGCCTTGATCAAGGCGCGCACATCCTTGGGGAAGCACGAGCCGCCATAGCCGAGGCCTGGATAGATGAAGTGATAGCCAATGCGGGGATCGCTGCCGATGCCCTTGCGGACCTCCTCGATGTCGGCACCCAACTCCTCGGCCAGATTGGCCATTTCGTTCATGAAGCTGATTTTGGTCGCCAGCATGCAATTGGCCGCGTATTTGGTGAATTCGGCGCTGCGCACATCCATCACGATCATCTTCTCATGATTGCGGTTGAACGGGGCGTAAAGTTCACGCATCACCGCCTCGGTGCTCTCGCTGCTGGTGCCGACAATGATGCGATCGGGCTTCATGCAGTCGGTCACCGCGGAGCCTTCCTTGAGGAATTCCGGATTGGAGGCAACATCGAAGGCCAGATCCTCGCGGCCCCGCGCCTTCAGCGTCGCGGCGATCCTGGCCTTCACCTTTTCGCAGGTGCCGACCGGCACGGTCGATTTGCCGACAACGATCTTGGGCGCGTCCATCTCCCGGCCGATGGCCTCGGCGACGGCCAGCACATATTTGAGATCGGCCGAACCGTCCTCTCCCGGAGGCGTGCCGACAGCGATCATCTGGATCTCGCCATGCCTGACCGCGGCGGCGGCGTCGGTGGTGAACTTGATGCGGCCGGCCGCGTGGTTCTCCCTGACAAGGCTTTCGAGCCCGGGTTCGAAAATCGGGATGAGGCCCTGATTGAGCCGCTCTACCTTTTTAACGTCGACGTCGACGCACACCACCTGGTGGCCGACTTCGGCAAGCACCGCCGCCTGCACGAGACCGACATAGCCAATTCCAAAGACCGTCAAATTCATTCGGTTTCATTCCTGTTCAAGGCTTCGGACCGCTTTCGGTCGAGCCGGTTCAAATTAGCTTTTACTTTATGCCGCATGCCAGCGATTCCGGGAACTGGCATGGCTCGCCGAGCGCAGTGAATGCGAGACGATCCACTTGCAGCGTGAGCTTGCGTCCCGGATCAGAAAACGGGCCGAGCCAGCCGTTCATCGTGTCGCTTCCCCAAAGGCTGAAGAATATCTTTTGCGCATGGCTGGGCAGTTTTGCCGGATCGGTGATTGTGTTCACGAGTTGGCCGTTGACGTACCAGCGCAGCCGGTCCTTGTCCCAGACGAAGGCGTAGTCGTTGAAAGCCTTGTCGGCGCCGCCCGCTACATCCACCAGTTTCTCGTTGTTGCCCTTGCCTGATATGTAGGCGTTGACCTGCACCTTGGAGGCGTCCTTGGTCAGCACCTCGAAATCGATTTCATCCCACGGCTGCTTGTCGGAGGGGCCGATGTAGGAGAAGAAGGCGGCGTTGAGGCCGGAGCCCGTATCGGTTTTCATCCGCGCCTCATAGGTGCCATAGCCGAAGCGATTCTTGGTCTGGATCTCGGCGCAGGCAAAGTCGCGATCCTTCAGCTTCCGCTTTTCAAAACCGAGCGTCAGCACACCGTCGGAAGGCTGAACCAGCTTTTTGGACCAGGTGCAGTTCTGATGACTGCCGTTCGTCCAGCCGTCGGAGACGTACCAGCGCGCTCGATCGAAGCTGGTGAAATCATCGACGAAGGATGGCGCAGTCGGGATATCCTGCGAACGGGAAGGAGTCGGGCCCGCGATCAGGCTGCCGAGTGCGACCAGCAGAGACGCGCTGCCCCAACATAGCTGCCTCAGGTTCCATTGCCTGATCGAGCGCGTGAACGGCCTGCCGCCGGTTGCCGGGGCGCCGGTTGCTGGGGTGGACGTGCTTTTCGGATCCGCGTTCATACCAAACTCACCTTTGTGCTGTGCGCCCCCAACCCAAAGTCGATGTTCGAACCGTGTCGAAACGACCTGATCTTGACCTTCTCCAGTTCCTCCTTGCGTTGCCTCTTGCCCAAGCGCCAAACCTGTTGCCTGCGGGTTTTGCGCTCAATCCGTGTCGGTGCCAGCCGGCTTGGCGCCATCGGCCTTGGCCGCCGTGCCGCGCGGCTCATTCTCGTCGAAGATTGCAGCCAGCGAATGACGGAGTTCCTTCATAAGCTCGTTGTGGCGCGAGAGCGTCGCGATGCGCCGCTCGTAATTCAAGATCGACTTCGTCAGTTCGCTGACCTCGGAGGAGGTGCTGGAGGAGGCCATCCCATTCTCCATAGCCTCGACGAGAAAGGCCGCGTTTGTGGCCTTTGTCCGGTAGCGATACTCAAGTCCGTTTTTCTCCGCCTCGACCTCGGCGGCAATCTGGTCAAGCAGCTTTGCCAGGCGGTCAAGGCGCGAAATGTCGGTCTGCCTGTCGCGAACCGGATCCCTTGATCTGAAGCCGAATATCGAGGCCATACGCTCAGAGTCCTGTAGTGGTCGGGGTCTTGTGGTGGCCGGACCTATGGCCGGCCCCCGCACCCGTGCGGGTCAAAAAGATCTTGTCGCATCGTCCGGCTCCTATGACAGGGAGACTATGGGCCAATTCTATCGGCAAACCAAAATTGCTGCACCGCAACATACATGCCATCCCCAGAGCCGGTAGGCAACCACCTAGTGTGGCGATTCGGAAATTCGCATCGTTTGGAGCGGGGTAAGGACCTGTTGACGTGACCGCCATGGTGCTGGCTGCGGGCAAGCTCAGGTCTCGCCGACCGGGCGGGTTGCGGCCATGAGAAAACGCAGCGGCGGCACTGGTTGCTTCGAAGCAAAGCCGACGCGGCGAAACAGCGCATCCAGCTTGTCGGCGGCCACGCCGCGAACGATGGGGATGAAGTTGGATTGGCTGGCTAGGGCGTAAGCCGCAGCCGATGTCAGTCCCTGCTCGTTCTTCATGTCGAGGAAGTTTCGCAACCGATACTTGTCGCGTACTTGCCGCTCGTGCCTTCTGAGCACGGCCTTCGAGCCCTCCGGCAGACTGTCGATCGCCAGCAGCGCCAGATCCGCGTCGGCAAGACGCTTGAGATCCTGCGTCTTGTGCCGGCCGCTCAACGAATCCGCCCGAACGATCGCGCCATAACCGCACGACCTGATAACCTTGAAGCGCGCCCCGCAGGCGACCGCGCGCGCGTAGAGTTCATAATCTTCGCCCAGACGCAGGTTTTCGTCGTAGCGCAGCCCGTGCCGGTCGAGAAAAGCGCGGCTGATCACCGGCTTGAGGAAGCCCAACTCACCTCTCTGCACACGGCGCCTGGATATGTTGCCTTCGATGAAACCCTCGAAATCGAGGAACTCCGGATCGGCCGAAAACCGCGGAGCGACGATTTTCGAGACATCGGTCACCGCATCGTCCCTGATCAGCATGATGTTGTCGGCAGCGAAATCCCAATCGGCGCTGGCGAACAATTCACGAAATCTGCCCGCTAGAAAAAAATCGTCGGCGTCCAGAATGCTGATGAACGGCGATCTGGACCTGGCGATCGCGGCATTGCGGGCGAAGGAAGGGCCGCGATTGACGTCGTGGCGGATGACGGAAAGCCTGCCGTTGCCGTCATCGGCCGCCCGGGCGACGTTCACAGTGTCGTCGGTGGACGCGTCATCAACCACCACGACTTCCGCCACCTCCGGCTCGCGCAATGCCGATGCAATGGCATTCGGGATTGTACGCGCTGCGTTGCAGGCAGCGATGATCACGCAGACCTGGGATTCTGTCATCAATTCGCCTCTCGACTGCTCACGTAGCTCCGAATTTCCTCGCCGCCTTCAATGTTCGAAGCAGCTCTGCCTAGCTCATCGACTGTCCAGACCGCTAATCGTCGGTATTCAAAAAAGCGTCAGCGGGCGCTTATGCTGCAAGTGCGAAGCAAAGCATCGCCAAAATCACTCGCGCCGTCCAGTCTTTCCTTTCGGTGACGTCACGGCGCAAATCGGCGGGCGGCGAATGCCAGCAGACGCGCTGCTTCGCAAGTCGTCCCTGCTCATTGTGGATGAAGCCGCCTGCGCACCCGAATCGCTGATCGCCAAGGCGGTCGATGGGCTGCGGAGCGATGACGGCTTGAATCGTCGCGCTGGCCGACGGCGATCGCTCCCGCCGACTCGGTCGGTCACGATGAAAACCGCCACGTCGTCAAGGTCGGCAAGCGTGGAGGAAAACCAGGGGCTGAAGGAAAATCGGAAACCGGCTTTTAGACCGCCGTCATGGGCGAGCAGTCCCAGGAATCCGGCTGGTTGCCCCAGCGCCAGGTCAGCGAAGGCTTCTCCTGGCACTGAACTTCTCGCCGTCTTCGCTCGAACCCAGCTTCCGCTCGACTTGGCGAATCCTATCAGCCGAAGTCTGGGCGTTTTTGACAACCATGGCAAAAACCAGCAAAAAATAGCCCAACTGGATGACAATGGCGCCGGCTACAACACGAAAAAACGTCGTGCCGAGCGAAGCGCCGCCCAGAAAAGACCAGGCGACCACGATCGCCAAAGCGAAAATCAAGCCGACAATGAATTTTGGTAGCGACATACCCGACGGCCCGTCAACCTGCTCGGGCAAAGTCGATTGACTGACCCACCCGAGCCTCCCTTCGCCCTGCGAGCTTGTTGAGTCCGCCCGCTTTTTGGCCGGTTGCTTCCGGCCTTTTCCACGCTGTCCATACTCTGACAGAAACAATTCGCAACTCTATTAGGACGTGCAATAGCCGGCAAGGCCAACCACGAATAATTTTGGGCGAGTTTGCGGGATCGACTCTGCCATGCTGCGATGCACACATCGGCATCACGACCAATCGCCCGATATGAGCCTTTCTCAGGTAAAAGCTCTAATATTAATTAGTATTTTACCTTAATTCCTCTCTATATTTCGTGAAATTAAAGCACGATAATGTTCCAGACAGCCGCGCAAAGAGCGATCCGCCCAAAATCAGCCTCAAAAAGGCACTAGATTTTTCAACATTGCCTCTAAACAGTCATAAACTGGCCATCAGGCCAAAATTTGTGCAGGCTCGGTTTATTATTTAGTCAATTCATGACATGATTATTTCAGGCGATCGAGAAATTGTGTGTTGCGATGCAGCATTTTTTTGATATCGTGCGGCAAACCATCCGTTCAACGTATGGAGTTTACGCATGAGGGACGTAGCCAAGCCGGCCAATGCGGATTTTTCGCAGGCCGGCATTGATTTTCCACCGATCGGCGGCCTGCTCAAACGCAGCTTCGACATCGCCGGTTCACTGATCGGCCTGGTTGCTCTCAGTCCGCTGTTTGTGATGGTCGCGCTGCTGGTCAAGTTTTCCGACGGCGGGCCGATTTTCTACGGTCACAGCCGGATCGGTCGGGGAGGACGGATTTTCCCGTGCCTCAAATTTCGCACCATGGTTCAGGATGGCGAACGGGTGCTGGCGGCATATCTTGCCGCCAACCCGGCCGCCAACGCCGAATGGATAGCGACCCGCAAGCTCAAGAACGACCCGCGCGTCACGCGCGTCGGAGCCGTGCTGAGGAAGCTCAGCCTCGATGAACTGCCGCAGATCATAAACATCCTTCAGGGCGACATGAGCCTTGTCGGTCCTCGCCCCGTCGTGCGCGACGAACTCGAGATTTACGGCAGTTCGGCCGTCTATTACCTGAAATCGCGCCCCGGCCTGACCGGGCTTTGGCAGGTCAGCGGCCGCAACGACGTTTCCTACGACAGCCGCGTCGCATTCGATCGCCACTATGTCGAGAACTGGTCGCTCTTTGAAGATATTCGTATTATCATCAAGACCGTGCCTGCCGTCTGGATGTCACGGGGCTGCTACTGACCGGTGGGGAGCCGGCCCTGTGTCGAGGGTTGGCTGTCCAAGCATTCTACAGCAGGCTTCATCGGGTGGGGTCAAGCGGAACGGAAAACGTCGAGTTGAAAACAGACATCTTCGAAATCTCCTGCGCCGGCATTGTTGGCAATAGAATGCGGATGCGGCTTATGACGGCCTGCCTTGCGCTGGCGTTCGCCGTTCCCCAACTCGCCGCCGCCGAGGAGTACCGTCTTGGATCGCAGGACAAGCTGACCATCCGGGTGGCCGAATGGCAGACCGTTGAAGGCACGTTCCGCGACTGGACGGCCGTCAACGGAGAATACACTGTCGGCCCGGCCGGAACATTGTCGGTGCCGTTCGTCGGCGAAATGCCGGCATCCGGCAAGACCACGTCCGAGGTCGCGGCGGCGATCGGCCAGGCGCTCCAGCGCAAGCTCGCTCTGGCGGACCGGCCGGAGGCCTCCGTCGAAATGGCGCAGTACAGGCCGTTCTACATTTCCGGGGAGGTCCAGACCCCCGGCCAGTATCCCTACGTGCCCGAGCTGACCGTCCTGAGGGCGATGAGCATCGCCGGCGGTGTCCGGCGGAGCCCCGAAGGACAGCGGTACGACCGCGACATGATCAATGCGAAGGGTGATTTTGACGTTCTCCAAGACCAAAGGGTCCGACTGATCGTCAGGCGCGCGCGCATCGAAGCGGAGATAGCGGACAAGCCGGCATTCGACGTGCCGAAGGAGGTGGCCGACGATCCGAAGCTGGAGAGCATCGTTGCCGACGAAATGGCGATCCTGACGGCCGATCAACAGAAGCTCAAACTGCGCCTTCAGGCGCTCGACGATTTGAAGAAGCTGTTGCAGAGCGAGATCGATTCGCTGCAGAAAAAGATGGTCAACCAGCAACGGCAGGTCGACCTTGCAAAGGAACAGCTCAGCGGCATCGGTTCGCTGGCGCAGAAAGGCCTTGTCGTCAACACGCGGGTTCTGAATTCGCAACAAACGATCGCCGACCTGGAAGGCAAGATCCTGGATTACGACACGGCCATCCTCACCGCCAAGCAGGCGATCAGCAAGGCCACCCAGGACGCCATCGATCTGGAAAACACCCAGAATGCCAGCCTTGCCGCCGACCGGCAACAGGTCGAATCCGATCTCAGTGAAACGATGCTCAAGATGAACATGCAAACGGGCCTGATGGCTGAAGTCTTGTCGGCGAATCCCGCGTCGCGCCGCTATCGCGACGGCGAAGAGCCACTAATGTCGTTCAGCCTGGTTCGGGTGGTCGACGGCAAGAGCAGCGAAATCAGCGCCAGCGAGGACACGCCCGTGCTGCCCGGAGACGTGATCAAGGTCAAGCTGGCGCCCGTGGCCGTCCAATAGGTCTTCGAGCGATCGGATACAACGTCAGCTGACGCTCAAGGGGAGCGTCATGCCAAGGCCGTCCGCATAGATGCACGCTCCTCGGCGAGGAGTGGCTATCCTTGGGGGAGCATAGTGAATATCTATCGTGCCAGAAGATATATTAAAGGCACAATCGTTACATTCGTTTGGAAAACTAGGGTATCGAAATATTCGATCGAGTTTCGTACTCGGAGTCTCGCCTCATTGTATGAACTGCCATGTGACACCTTGACCATGCGCGAGGCAATGGCCATGCTTGGCACCTCGCGACAAACTGTGTTGCAGCGTGTCAAGCGCGGCGAGCTTGAAGCCATGCACGTCACCAGAGGACAGCAAAAAGGCGTTCGGATCAAAGCGACAGACCGTCAGCCCAACCTCTTCGACCCCGCACCAAGAACCAGGAGGCATTATGACGTACGATCCAAGGATCAACCAAGGTCCTCCTTCGGGGATTCGAATGATGACTAGCGCCTTCTCTTCGGCGAACCGCAAGCTCGCCTTTGCCGTGACACCGGAAAGCTGGAGCTCCATGAAGCTCCATGACACCTTCGACGAGGTCGTCGGCGAGCTGATCAATCGGCCAGCCTGCAAGACGATTCTCGACATCGGTGCAGGCCGGCAGAGTTCCTATGTGCCCCTCATCCGCGACCGCGGCGCGAAATGCCTGATCGGAGTCGACGTCGACGAGGGGGAGCTTTCACTCAACCAGGCGTTGGACCGGGCGATCGTCGCCGACGCCTGCTCGCCGTTCGACCTGCCTGCCTCAAGCGTGGACCTGGCGTTGGCGAAATCTGTGGTCGAGCATTTGCCGAACATTCGGGAGTTCCTGCGGAACGTCAACCAGGTCCTGCGCCCGGGGGGGCACCTCGTGGTCTTCTTCCCGGGCAAGCATGCGCCCTTCGCGATCCTCAACCGCATACTGCCGGAGGGGGTGAAGGAGCGGATTCTCGCCAATCTCGTGCCGGGGCACGAGGGCATCGTCGGCTTCAAAACCTACTATGACAACACGGTCTATTCCGCCTTCACCGCAGCCCTCCTGTCGACGGGGTTCGTCAAGGAGGACGAAAGGGTGAGCTACTTCTCAAGCTCCTATTTCGCTTTCTTCCTGCCAGTCTATGCGCTCAGCCTGCTTCTCGACCTGACGCGGACGGCGTTCGGGATCAAGGAGCTTGCCTCCTACTACATATTCGTCGCGAGGAAGCAGTGAGTAGAGGCGTAGTCAAGCAGAAGTGGAGAGTACAGTGGCTATCAATTCGCGTACTTTGGCGGGAACCGCTCTCCCGGTGGTTTTCTTGGGGTTCGGTTCGTTTGCGGTCCTCGAACTGACGAGCATTTCTCTCTCCCATGCGCAGGAGCCTCAATCCTCCCGCTCGTTCGTGGAGAATTTCGACAAGCTCGACAGGTCACGCTGGTTTGTTTCAGACGGCTGGGTAGCCGGCGAATATCAGAATTGCACCTGGTCCAAGCGTCAGGTGAGCGTGACGGACGGCGTGCTCAAGCTAGGCTTCGCGAAGAGCGAATCTGGCGATAGGGCCTATGCCTGCGGCGAAATCCAGACCAAGCAACGATACGGCCACGGAACCTACGAGGTGCGCATGAAGGCAGCTGCCGGATCGGGTCTCGACCAGGGCTTCTTCACCTATATAGGCCCAGTCGACAAGCAGCCACATGACGAGATCGACTTCGAGGTGCTGGGGAAGGATCCATCGCAAGTGCAGCTCAATTACTATGTTGGTGGCAAAGGTGGTCACGAGAAGCTGGTCCCGGTTCCCGGCGGTGCGGACGCGGGCTTCAACGACTACGCCTTCGTTTGGGAAAAGGACCGCATTCGCTGGTACATAAACGGCGACCTTGTCCGCACCGCCGGCGATCCGGCCGGTCTGCCGAGCCATGCCTCGAAGATCTTCGTGAGCTTGTGGGGTAGCGACACGCTAACCTCCTGGTTGGGACGGTTCGCCGAACCGGACCAGCCACTCGCGCTGGAGATCGACCGCATCGCCTTCACCGTGCTTGGCGACGCTTGCCAGTTTCCAGAGTCGGTTGCCTGCTCCAGCGACTAATCGTCGAATGATTCCAGCAGTTTAGCGTTTTCTGGATGGGTGCCAGTTCGAATTGGATGTGATATGTTTTTCTTTTGCGCCGCAAAAGGAGGTCGTCATGCCGAAAGCACCCGAAATCGACACCTGTGTCTGCACTTTTGGCCGGGCAGAAAAGGCTGCCACGTTGGCGAAGACCCTGCCTCGTAATCTGGCCAGTTCGTCACTCTGATTTTCATCTTCCCGATGCGGTGACGGCCGATAGAATTTGTGTTTGTAGGGCATGGCACAGATCAAGCTGATTGCGATCCCGACTCTCTATCGCCAAACCGTTGACAAAGGATCGATGCACCGACGTTCATGCACAGCGAAAGGGGCGAAATCGTCAAGGGAGAAAGAGAATTTCACAATCTCAGATTTAGTCAGGATGAGGATCCAAGAGGAAGTCTGGAGAAGTGGTATCGAACAATTCGCCATGGTGCTGAACGTCAAGGCGAGGGAAATAAAACGCCTTTCGAAAAACGCGGACGTGCTCGAGTACGGTTGTTCCGATGCGGGTGGTCCCTGCATTCCCTGCACCTGCCCGATCTTTGCCGATCTCTGACGGGGATCGATATTTCGGAAGTAGCAGTAAACAAGGCGAACGAACGGGCGAGCACGCTTGGAAACATGACCGCTACATTCCTGGCGATGAATGCGGAAGCCATGTCCTTCGAGGACAACAGTTCGACCTGGTTTATGGACGCTGGATCATCCATCACTTTGGACGTGGATCGGTGCTTTTCCGAGGTGGTCCCTGTCTTGAAGCCGAACGGCAACGAGCCGATGGACACAATCCTCTCCTGAATGCCTACAGAAGGCGGACACCCCTTCATCCGCACCGCTGATGAACATCCATTGTTAGTTTCGGAATTCGCGTTGGCTCGCCGCTATTTCCGCGATGTCCAGGTGGAATATTTCGGCCTGTGCTCCGTAGGAAGCGCGCTGATGCCGCGAAGCATCTCGGAGACCATGCCCGAATAGTTCGCGAAGCTGCCCAAGATCACAGTCATTTTTTGCTTAGCCCCTTGCGGCTTTTGCTTCCTCGAAATTGTTGACCGTGGTCCACCGGGGAGGGGCGACAGGCACCCTCACCAGCTTGAAATAGCTGTAATACAGAAGGAAGGAGCCCGTGATGTAGGGATTAAATGTATCGATCTCGACGAAGGACCGTATGAACAGAAGCATCATCACGCCGGCGAGAATGACGGACTCGGCTTGCCATGTCCTGAATACCAATGCCGATATGTGGCCCCATAGCGTGCGCAGGATGATCAGCGAAATCAGCGTCGCCCCGACATAACCAAGCTCGACGAGGGCTTCGATGTAGGTGTTGTGGAAGTGGAAGCCGGCTCGGGTCGTGATGTAGAATTCGTTCCAAAGCCGCTCGGCCTCGGCGAAACCCTGCACCCAATAGGCCGCGTAGCCGACACCGAGGATCGGCGCTTGCTGGGCCGCATTCCAGCCCTGATCCCAGATATAGGTCCGTCCGGTGAGTGTGGAATCCTTTCCGAAAGCGCCAAGGACGAAATCCAGAAGTCCCCCGAAGGCAACCACGGTGACCACGACCAGCCCGCCTGCGCCAACCAGGAAAATCACCCGTCGATAGCGGAGCGAAAGCTTCTTGGTCATGGCAAGCAGAGACACCAGAGCAAGAACCGCCGGTACCGAAGTCGTCGAGGTGGCGGAATGCGCAACGAAAAGCATATAGGCCGACAGAATGACGACCGGCGCCGTCAGGAAAAGGCTTACCCGGCCGCGTCTGAGAAAGACAAGGAAGACAATGCAAAAATAGATGCCGAGCGATGCGACAAAGCCGATCTGGTTCTTGGAGCTGAATGCGCCGACGAAATTGTACGTCCCGTCGAGAATATCATAGGAATAGGCCCCGACCTTGAGCGAATAGAGCAGGACGAGGAAAATCCCGATCAGTGAGCCGATCGTTAACGTCCGTACACTGAGGGTGCGCGCTGCAATGTAAGCGCAGGCAATATGAGAGCAATATTGGATCGCCGTCCTCAACGTGATGCCGGGAGCATCCGACCAGAACACCGAGAGGCAGATGTAGATTGCAAACGCCAGCGGGAGCCAGGCGCTGGAGACGTGTCGCAACAGCCGCCGGTAGTCCACCAGGATGAGGGGAAGCCAGACCGCATAATAGGCCAGGATCAGGATTTGGCCGAAAACGGAGGAGTAGGAGAACGCCCAGATCGAAATGGCAACGGCGAACGCGCCGTAGACCGTGTTCTTCTCCGGGTCGACCAACAGAGATTTCGGAATCTTCATCTCGGTAGCGGATTCCCGTCCATCCAGTTCAATGCCGATTCGTCGCCGAGTGTGGGCGCCCTCATTGTGCAGTGCAATATAACCCATCCCCCGCAGCCTGTCACCCAAATGAGGCAAAAACACCTATACGGACACCCCGAAGACGGTGGTAAAAGACCATGAAAGCATGACAGGCGGTGCGGCAAGAACCAACGACTCCTGCCATCCCCTGGCCGGAACCCTCGCTGCGTGTGTCACCGGGAGACTTGGTCTCCCGTCGCCTGCCCGCTGGCCCACGATGAACCTGTTCAGAGTTCCAATCGCGGCTTGAACTTGTCTTCCGTTGACTTCACATTCGCCGCCGGCGGCGCCGCCCACCGCTTGTCTAGATAGCAACAGGGAAACCATATGCCGATGAGTTTTGCGGGACGGTTTGCAGGACGGTCGGCCGTGATCACCGGCGGAGCCTCAGGCATCGGCCTGGCCGTCGCGCAAAGGATCGTCGAAGAGGGCGGGCGCGTTTGCATCTGGGATCGCGATCCCGCCCAGATCGAACAGGCCAAGGCCGTCATTGCCGGCCTGGACGGCGTGACCGTCGATGTCGCCGATGCGGCAGCGGTCGAACACGCCGCCCTTGGCACGGTCGAAGCGCTTGGCGCGGTCGATATCCTGGTCACCAGCGCGGCCATCACCGGACCGAACATGACGACCTGGGACTATTCGGTGGAGGATTGGCGGCGGGTCATCGACATCAACATCAATGGCGTCTTCTACTGCAACAAGGTGCTGGTTCCGCACATGATCGAGCGCAATTACGGCAGGATCGTCAACATCGCCTCGATTGCCGGCAAGGAGGGAAATCCCAACGCGTCGGCCTACAGCACTTCCAAGGCGGCGGTGATCGGCATGACAAAGTCGCTGGGCAAGGAACTGGCCAAGACCAAGGTGACGGTGAACTGCGTCACGCCGGCAGCCGTGCGCACCGCGATCTTCCAGCAGATGAGCCGGGAGCACATCGATTTCATGCTGTCGAAAATTCCGATGGCGCGGTTTGGCGAGGTCGAGGAGGTGGCGGCGCTGATCTCGTGGATCGTTTCCGAGGAATGCTCCTTCACCACCGCGGCCGTCTTCGACGTTTCCGGCGGCCGGGCGACCTATTGAAGCAAGTCGGCGCGATCCGCCGCAGTCGGACGGGAGTTCACTTCGTTTGCTCAGCGCCGAACCGCCACTGTCCGACGAAGACCTGCTCGACCGCTTCCAGCGCGCGGCCTTCGGCTATTTCCTTCAAACCGTGAACCCGCAGAACGGGCTGGTCGCCGACACGTCGCGGCCAAATTGGCCGGCAAGTATCGCGGTCGTCGGCTTCGCCCTGTCCTGCTATCCAATCGGGGTCGAGCGTGGCTGGATGACACGAGACTCGGCCGCGAAGCTGACGCTTGCCGCACTGCGCTTCTTCTGGAACAGCCGGCAAGGCTATGGCGACGACGCCACCGGCCACAGGGGGTTCTACTACCACTTCCTCGATATGCAGACCGGCCAGCGCGTCTGGCGATGCGAATTGTCGATGGTGGACACGGCGCTTTTGATGGCCGGCATACTTGTGGCCGGTGCCTATTTCACAGGCGACAGTGACGAAGAAATCGAAATTCGCGACCTGGCGGAGGTGCTCTACCGACGCGTCGACTGGCGATGGGCGCAGGGCGGCAGTCCGACCTTGCGACAGGGCTGGAAGCCGAAAAGTGGCTTTCTGCGTTATGGCTGGGAAGGCTACAACGAAGCGATGCTGCTCTACATTTTGGCAATGGCCGCCCCGGACACGCCAGCGTCGGACGACAGCTATGCGGGGTGGACGGCGACATATCGGTGGGAAAACATCTACGGTTACGACGTGCTCTATGGCGGCCCGCTGTTCATGCACCAGTTCTCGCATGCCTGGATCGACTTCGACGGCATCCGCGATGCGTTCATGCGGGAGAAGAACTCGGACTATTTCGAAAACAGCCGCCGCTCGACTTTCCTTCACCGGGACTATGCACGGCACAACCCCTCAGGCCACGACGGCTACAGCGAAGAACTTTGGGGGCTTTCGGCGGGTGACGGACCCGGCAATTTTCGCGCGCGGATCGAGCGGCGGCCGCGCAAATTTTCCGGCTACGCAGCGCGCGGCGCACCGTTCGGCCCCGACGACGGAACGATAGCGCCGTGGTCATATCTCGCATCGCTGCCCTTCGCGCCGGAAATCTGCCTGCCGGCGCTGCGCCATCTCGGAGAACGCCACCCCGAGGTGATCGAGAGGTTCAGGATGCCAAGCGGCTTCAACCCGACGCTGGCGAACCGGCGAAAGTTCGGGCCGAGCGGCTGGGTATCGAAAGGGCACTACGGACTGGACCAGGGTATCGTCGTGCTGATGATCGAAAACCACCGCTCGCGCCTGATCTGGAATCTGATGCGGTCAAATCAGCACGTCCGTCATGGCCTGCAAAAGGCCGGGTTCAGCGGCGGTTGGCTGTCGCAGCCGGCGAGCCTCGCGAGACTGCCTGCGTCGGATGACCGATCCATCGAATCGGAAACCACAGCGACCTGATCGAGGATCGACGCGACCTGGCACTTGCACGACCGCCGCGCCGCATCAACGCTTGACGAAAGCCCTATTCGGCTAAAGAAGATTGAAGTGAAATGGCACGGGGGCGGAACACTTCTGGATGTTGCCTAAAATAAAAACGGACTATGCGGTCCGGCTGCTGGGGCGGGGTTACGTATGCCTGCCGCTTCGTGCCGGCGGCAAGCATCTCGACCTCGAGGCCATGGGGTATGATCCGCTGCATTTGCAAACCTGCCGCAAGGACCTGAAGGAGCTCGCCTTCTGTTCCATTGCGTTCCAGCTGTCGCAGAAACCACCGACCGGCGAAGACCTCGAGCGCTGGTTTCACGACTTCGCCGGGAATGTCGGCATATTGGGCGGATTTTCCAACCTGCTGATCCTGGATTTCGACAAGGCCGCCGCATATCGGGACTGGTTTAGCATTCACGGTGAAATTGCAAACCGCACACCGGTCGCAAGGTCCCCGAACGGCTTCCATGTCTATCTGAGGACACGTGAACCGATGGTGTCATCCAGCCTGCATCTCGGCATGCGCCGGGTCGGCCACATCAAGGCGCTTGGCGGTTACGTGGTGGGCAGTCCCTCGGTGCTGAAGGGCGGCTGCTCCTATAGCTGGTTGGAGAACCAGTCGCCGTTCGATGTGGAAGCGCAGCTGGTCGAGAGCCTCGCCGATCTTTCGCTGCGCCCGGTTTCGCCGCTCAAGCATTATTACGATCGTGTGCGAAACCGCGGCTTTTTCGAGCGGCAGTGAGTAAGTCGGGGGAACCGCGATTGGACGTCACGGTCGTCATCCCGGCAAGAAATGCTGCCGCGACGATCGACACCACTCTGCGCAGCCTGATCTCAGGCAGGGATCTGATCGGCGAAATCCTACTGGTCGATGACGGTTCCGACGACCAGACCGCGTCTGCCGCGATCGCAAGCGCGCAGCGATACGGATTGCCGCTGGAGGTCGTGAGCGTCCGCCTCGGCAGCGCTGGCGCCGCGCGCAACGTCGGAATTGCGCGAGCCAGGGGCAAATCCATATTCTTTCTCGATGCTGACGACGAGTTGATGGAGGGGGGCCTGTCGCTTTTACATGACGCCCTCCTGCACAATCCCGAGGCGGGCCTGTCGATCGGGGCCAGCATCCGCCGCACGAACGGACGGCCGGACAAGCTCAAGACCCCGCACGGATACACCAGCGACAGAGCTCAGAACACCAGGCGATATCTTCTCAACGAGCTCTGGCCGATCGCCATGGGAAGCGCGCTGGTCGCGACATCGGCGACGGCCGCAACTCGCTTTCCGGAAGCGATCGGCCTCGACGAAGACACGTGCTACTGGGTGGCCCTGCTCGCGCGCTTCGAGGTGGCAGTCGTCTCGGCTCCGGTGCTGCTCTATCATCACGACGAGCCACGAATGGCGCAGCGCTTCATCGTTGCGCCGCGCAGTACATTTCTTGCCATTGCGCTCGAACTGGACCGGCTGACTGACGTTGGCGTCGAGAGGGAGGCCGTTCAATGGCGAAAGTCGTGGATCGCACAGCGGATTTCACGGCAGCTCATCAAGCACAGAAGATACGCCGACGCGGCAGGCATGATGCGGGCCGTTCGCGCCCATAAAGCCTCCGGCCGGAGCTGGAAGGCCTTACAGTACAGCGCCCGGATCCACGTTGGAGCAATGACTGAAAAGCACGGGCCGGATGCAAAGGTCGCCACCCTCAGCCACGGCAAGGAGCGGCGCACGCTGGTGCTGTCCTACGATCCGGCTTTCCCGCCTGCCTCGGGCGCGGATCTCAGGAATCATCGCAACGCCGTGGCTGCGGCGGGATTCGGGCCGGTCTGCCTTGTCTCGATCCGGCCGCCAGCCGATCCGTCGAAACCGGCCGATCACCGTATTCAAACAGTTGCCTTGACGATAGCGGGGGAAGCCCGCACGGCTTCGGTCGGCTGGTGGAGGATCCGTGCCGAGAACCGAATTCCCCGCATTGCACTGAGACGTCTCGAGGCGATTGTCCGCGAATTCGTCCCGGACAGCATCGTGGTCGAGGGCATCGGGCTGTTCAAACTGCTGCGGCGCCTGCGGCCCTTGGCAGGGCAGCTCATTCTCGACATGCACAATGTCGAGTCCGACCTGGCGGGACAGTTGCATCGCGCCGACGGCACCAGATCGACGCCGCCCATCGCCGCCGCCCTTGGCGTCAGGCGCCTCGAAAGAAAGGCGCTGGCTATCGTCGACAGGGCCTGGGTCTGCTCAAGGCAGGACCACGAAAGGCTGGCGGCTCACTTCCCGCACAACGTGTCGATCGATATCGTGCCGAACGGCATCCCGCGTTTCGAGGACATTCCCGTGGATCTGCCGGCGAAGGCAGCGACGTCCGGCGGCTTTCCGATCATCCTGTTTGCCGGCCATCTCGGATACAAGCCAAACATCGATGCCGCCGAACGATTGGCCGTCATAATCCTGCCCCGCATCCGGCAACGATTGCCGACCGCGAAACTGGTCCTTGCCGGCCGATATCCAAAGCCGGCCGTGAAAGCGTTGACCGGACTGCAAGGCGTGGACCTCGTGGAAAATCCGGACGATATGCGGCCGCTGCTGTCGCGCGCGCATCTCAGCATCATTCCGCTTTCGGCAGGCGGCGGCACGCGCATCAAGGTTCTCGAAGCGATGGCCTGGGGCATTCCGGTGATTGCGACGCCGCTGGCGGTCGAGGGCCTGGACCTGGTCGAAAATGAAGAGGTGCTTCTATCGGATTCGGATGAGCGGCTTGCCGACATGGCCATCGAGCTTTGTCTGGACCGGGCGCGCATGGCGAACCAGCGTGCCCGGGCGCATGAGGCCGTATGGTCCAGGTTCGGTCCTGACGCCATTCGCAATGCCGTCCGCGGCGGCTTCGGGCTGGACAATGCCGGCGCATGATATCAACGCTTTTTCCAAAAAACCGGTCGATGAGCTGCCGATGATCCCGCCCATCCTGCACCAGACGTGGAAGACCGACAGCGTCCCTGTCCGCTTCAAGGAGTATGTCGAAAGCTGGAAACGGCACCATCCCGGCTGGACGACGATGTTCTGGAGCGACCGGATGCTGCTCGAGTTCGTCGCCGAGCATTATCCGGATTTCCTGCCGATCTTTTGCAGCTATTCGAACGGTGTGATGCGCGCCGATGCGGCACGCTACCTGCTGCTCTATCATTTTGGCGGGGTCTACGCCGACATCGATTGCGAATGCGTCGCCCCTTTCGATGCGATCATGAGCGAGGACCGGATCGTGCTCTGCAAGGAGCCGGATACGCACGCGCTCGTCCAGGCAAAGTTTCGCGGCCTGCCCTATTTGCTGTTCAACGGCACGATGGCGAGCCCACCCCGGCATACTTTCTGGCAGGAGGTCCTGTCGCTATTGCCGGGGCTGGTCCATGCCAAGGAAGCGGTCGACGCGACCGGCCCCTGTGTGCTAACCTCGGCGCAACTCGGTTATGGCGACCAAGCCGCCTTCGCGATACACGCTTCCAGCTTGTTTGCGCCTATGGACTCGGCCGGACGCACGGAGATGCCGGTTGGCAACGGGGCGCAGACGCTGTCGATCCATCATTGGGCCGGCACATGGTGGACGCCGCGGCCCGCAGCGCGGTGGCGGGACACGATCCGCAGTCACGCCTATCGGTTCTGGCACCATCTGACACGCGGCGCGCATCTCGACGAGGCCGCGGCGAAGGCGAGCGTCAGCCAGGCAGCGCTTTCTGCAGCGCCGCCGTCAGGCCCGAATGTCGCCATTCTGGTGCCGCTGCGCGATGCGGCCGACCATATCCCGCCGTTCCTCGACGCGTTGCAGACGCTCGACTACCCCAAGGACCGGATCAAACTGGTCTTCTGCGAGGGCGACAGTTCGGACGGGAGCTGGGAAAGGCTGCGGGCGGCAGTTGCGCCGCTTGCCGGCAGCTATCGTGGCGTCGTCCTGCTGCAAAAGCATGTGGGCACACGCCTCGACCGGGCTAAGCGAACGAAACCGCGACAGCAGCGTGAGAGACGGGGCGCCATTGCCAAGGTGCGCAACCACCTGATCGATCACGGGCTGGATGCCGACGATGCCTGGGCGCTGTGGATCGACATCGATGTGTGGCGATTTCCAAGCGATGTCTTGAACCGGCTGATCGGAAGCGGGCATCGCATCGCGGTTCCTAACTGTGTGAAGATCGTCGGCGGCGACAGCTTCGACCTCAACAGCTTCGTCACCACCCAGCCCGAAAAAAACTATCGCTACTATCGTGAAATACGCGGCGGCCTTTACCAGCCGCCTGCCTATTTCATAGGCCGTCTTCACCTCAGCGACGTTCGCCATCTCGAAAGCATCGGTCTCGATGGGGTCGGTGGAACCATGCTTCTCGTCGACGCCGCTTTGCATGCCGGCGGTCTTCGGTTCCCGGAAATTCCCTACCGCGATCTGATCGAAACCGAAGGCTTTGGCGCTCTCGCCAACGATCTGGGCATCAGGCCCGTCGGTCTTCCCAAGCTTGAGATACTTCATGTTCCGTGGTGATTGGGACTGACCGGCGCTGCTCGAGCTCTTGCCGGATGGGTTCCAGATAGGCTTGCGGCCGCAACCGTTGCCAGAGGTAATCGCGATCGGTCAGATGCGCGACCTGGCCGACCCACCGCTCCATCATTTCGGGGTCTCGAACCTGGTGCCAATCATCGACTATGATGACGGGCAACCCTTCATAGAGAGGATCGAGCGGCGACGTCTTTGTCACGACGATGCAGCCCAGATAAAGCAGTTCCCACGTCCTGTGGCAATCGAGGCCGCTTCCAGCCGTCGAAAGGACCAGCGGGTACTGTGCGTAGCGCTCCCAGATCGAGCGTTGCGACAGCCGCTTGCCAAGAAAATCGACATGCGGGCATCCCTTCAGGGCATCGACCAGGTCCCGTCGCCCCCTCGGACCCCTGCTCAAGTTGAGATCGCAGAATATTCTGAGCGGACGGCGCTCCGGCGCGTCCTGCCGACGGCGAATGGCTTCGAGGAGTCTCGCAAGCTGTCCGGGCGTGCTGAAGCTGCGCAGAGTGTGGAGATCGAGCCCGATTGGGAAAGGTTTGAGCTTGGGGTGATCGCCATCGCAATTCTGGGTGTACCAGGACACCAGAAAGGGACTGGCAAGAAGCCGCTCGGCGGTATCCTTCGCAAGATTTGACGGCACCGACGCGTCGCCATCCGTCGTCACCAGCGCAAACGGCGCCTTGATGGCCGGCAGGATCGCTTCGGCGAAAATGTCGAGATCGCAGACACGCGATTCCCTGGCCCGGGTGCTCAGGCGTAGCCAGATCACGCCATGTGCACCGCTATAGTGCTTGCGGAAGAATGCCTCCGTCTGTACCGATTCGGTCGGTGCGTATCGATACCAGCGTGGACCTGCAAAATCGCAGAAGGAGCCGACCCCCTTGGACCATAACAGCGGAGGAACACGGAGAAAGGGCAGCGCGGCGGAATGAACCGCCTTTTTCAAAACCTCTCGCCGACGAAACTTGCCCATCCGCGATGGACTAGCCCAGGCACCGGCGCCATTGCAATGTCGGGCACGAAAATGTTCCGCCGCCGCCGCATTCCCTAAATTGTCACCTCGGGCCGTGGTTTTTCCGCCGGCGATGCAGCCGGCTCCGCTTGGCCCGCTTCGCGTCGACTTGCTTAGCCGGCGAATGTGTAGGCGGTTTTCACCGTCGTGTAGAATTCTGCCGCGTAGCGGCCCTGCTCACGCGGGCCGTAGCTCGATCCCTTGCGCCCGCCGAAAGGCACGTGGAAGTCGACGCCCGCCGTCGGCAGGTTGACCATCACCATGCCGGCCTCCGAATTGCGCTTGAAATGCGTGGCGTGCTTGAGGCTCGACGTGCAGATGCCCGACGTCAGGCCGAAAGGCGTATCGTTGGCCACCGCCAATGCCTCGTCGTAGTCCTTGACGCGGATGACGTTGGCTACAGGCCCGAATATCTCCTCGCGCGAGATGCGCATGGCGTTGGTGGCTTCGGTGAAAAGCGCCGGCTGCAGGTAAAAGCCGCGGGCTTCGCGATCGAGCCGCTCGCCACCGAAGGCGAGATCGGCGCCTTCCTGGCGGCCGATAGCGATATAGTCTTCGTCCTGTTTCAACTGGCTCTGGTCAACGACCGGTCCGATCTGGGTTTTCGCATCGAGAGCGTCGCCGACGACCAGCTTGCCCAGGCGATCTTTCATCGCGTCGACGAAGCGATCATGGATGCCGTCCGTCACAACCAGTCGGGATGACGCCGTGCAGCGCTGGCCGGTCGAGAAGTATGCGCCGTTGATCGCGCAATCGACGGCCGTGCCGAGGTCGGCATCGTCGAGCACGACAAGCGGGTTCTTGCCGCCCATTTCCAGCTGGAACTTGCGCATGTGCTCGACGCTCGCCGCAGCCACGCGCTTGCCAGTGCCCACCGAGCCGGTGAAGGTGATGGCATTGAGGTCGGGGCTGTCGAGCATGGCCTGGCCGACCACCGAACCCTTGCCCATGACGAGATTGAGCACCCCCTTCGGCAGGCCGGCGCGATGCAGGATGTCGACAATGGCCCAGGCGCTCTCCGGAACCAGGTCGGCCGGCTTGAAAACAACGGTGTTGCCGTAAGCCAGAGCCGGGGCGATCTTCCAGGCGGGGATGGCGATCGGGAAGTTCCACGGCGTGATGATGCCGACAACGCCGACCGCCTCCCGCGTGATCTCGACACCGACGCCGGGCCGCACGCTCGGAACCAGTTCGCCCGACAGGCGCAGCGTCTCGCCGGCAAAGAAGTCGAATATCTGGGCGGCCCGCACGGTCTCGCCAACGCCCTCGACCAGCGTCTTGCCTTCCTCGCGTGCCAGATTGCGGCCCAATTCGTCCTTGCGCACCATAATCTCGTCCGACGCCTTCTTCAGTACCGCATGACGCGCCAGCGGACCCGATCGGGACCACGCCGGAAAAGCTTGTTTCGCTGCTGTGATCGCCTGCCGAGCCTGATCCGCGCCTGCCGACGCATACTCGCCAACCACGTCGTCGAGATTGGATGGGTTGATGTTGCGGGAGGCGGCGTCGCCCACCCACTCGCCATCGATGAGGTTCTTTCGAAACGGGATCATGTCGCTGTCTTCCTTGTCGTCGTTCGATTGCCGTCTATCTGGACCACCAGCCGCCACACCGCAAGGCCGCCGGCGGCAAAGTTCTCCTCCTCGACAGGCATGTGCTAGACGTCGAGATGCCAAAGCATGATTCTCGAAGGGCGCGACCCGGGCCGCGCCGGGAGGAGGCCCCATGTCCGACAGCGCCTTACCGCTGGTGATCAGCGCGCCCGAACCGCGCACGCTCGACCTGATCTTCACGCCGCAGGCGCTGGCGAGATTCCGCGCCACATACCGCATCGTCGAAACGACGCCTGAAGGCGTTGCGACCCTCCCAACCGACGTGCTTGCCGAGGCGCGCTACATCGTCGGCCAGCCGCCAATCGCGCCGGAGACGCTGGAAAGGATGACGGCGCTGCGCTGCGTCTTCAATGTCGAGAGCAACCTCATCAACAACATGCCGTATGAGACGCTGTTTTCGCGGGGCATCCATGTCGTCACCACCGGCATGGTCTTCGCCGAGCCCGTTGCCGAGCTCGGCCTTGCCATGGCGCTCAACCTCGCCCGCGACATCGTCGACGCCGATCTCGCCTTCCGGCAGGGCAGGGAACTTTGGGGCGGCGACGGCAACCAGACGGCGCGGCTGCTCTCCGGCGCGGATATCGGCATCATCGGCTTCGGCGATCTCGGCCGCGCGCTCAACCGGCTGCTGTCGGGCTTTCGCACGCAGACCAAGGTCTTCGATCCGTGGCTGCCGCCGTCGATCCTGATCGAGAACGGTGTCGAGCCGGCCTCGCTCGACGCGGTTTTGTCGACCAGCGACTTCGTCTTCGTCGTCGCTTCGGTGACCAGCGAAAACCAGGGTTTTCTCGGCGCCGAGGCCTTTGCCAAGATGCGCAAGGGAGCCGCCTTCATCCTGCTCAGCCGTGCCGGCGTGGTCGATTTTCCGGAATTGATGGACGCCGTTCGGAGCGGCCACATCGTCGCCGCCAGCGACGTGTTTCCGGAAGAACCGCTGGCGCAGGACCATCCCGTGCGTTTGCTGCCCGGCTTCCTGCGCTCCGCCCATCGGGCCGGCGCGCTCGAGGTCGCCTTCAAGCGCATGGGCGATATGGTTTTGGAGGACATGGACCTGATCGACCGCGGCCTGCCGCCGATGCGTTCGAAGCGGGCCGAACGCGAGACTGTTTCGCGCATGCGCTCGAAGCCGGTCGACAAGAACTGAGCCGGCAGAGTCAGCACCTGCGCGGTCTCTCATATGGTGAACCACCAGAACAGGCACGCCAGCGTCGCTGCGGCGAAGACGACGAAGAACAGGCTTCTCAGCAGGATATTGCGGCGCAGTTCGTTCATGAAGAGATGGCATCCGACGACGGCTGCGACAAACAGGAAGCGCCAGTTCAGCAGTGCCGGCAAAATGCCGCCCTGACCGGAAGCCCATCTGGCGACGAGACAACCAATGATGGTCGCGAACAACACGATCATCGCCCAGAAGATGGCATCCGCGGCATGTGTCAGGACGATACCGGCGACCCTGATCGGCAGGATCATCATCAGAAGCGCGCTGAAGAAATAGACTGATGCAAGCGGGATGAACGTCCCGGCATCGGCAATGCCGTCCAGGCGCTTGGCGCCGATCGCGCCGAACGGATAACCATGCCTCGCCACCGCCAGGCTCAGCGCCATCAGCAATGCCGTCAGCACGGCGACCAGTGCGAATGAAGTGAGGGCCTTGCTCATGCCGTTTCCTGTCTCACGTTCCCTGTCCTAGGCGAATCGAACAAGGACGTTGGTAGCCCACGGTTGTAAATTGCTGGTAAGCGTCAAAGCAACGCGGTGACAGCTTTGTCGGACGGCCTTTACGGCAGAACCGTTCCGGCCACATGAAATTCAACAGCGGCCGCGCCCTCACTCCGCCGCTTGAAGGCGTCGCGCATCGATGATGGTTCTGATCTCGGCGCGGCAGGAGCCGCAATTGGTGCCGGCATTCAGGGCGGCGCCGATCGCTTCAACGCTGGTGCAGCCGCCGCTCACCGCTTCCGCGATCTGATTGGCGCCAACCCCGAAACAGGAGCATACGATGGCGCCACGGTCGACGCGATTGCCGCTCGGCCGCCCGGCTACGATCGCCAGCCGCCCGCGCCGATCGGCATGGTCCATGTTCAACTGCTCCACCGCCCAGCTACGCGACACGGCGACCGGCTTGGGCGCAAGATAGAGCGCGCCAGCCAGGTGGCTGCCGGCGAAGCGGGCGAAGCGATAGTGCCCGCCGGCGACGTCATGATAGGCGAGCGTCTCGCCTAGCGCGTCCGCCCCGAGAAGCGAAGCCGCGAAAGCCGGCCAGTCCCGGCCAGCCTTCAATGCAAGCTCAAGGCGCCAGCCGGCGGCGCAGCGGGCGAGGCTCCAATAGTCGGCGTCGATCGAGGCCGGCCGTTCGGCAAGGACCGCGAAGCCGAAAGCGACCGCAGCGAAGCGCTCCACGCGGGCGGCACCGTTCTTCGAGGCCGGCTGGCCTGAAATCGCATCGGTGATGGGCGCCACTAGCGCATCGACGCGAGCGCGCGCGGAAAACTGGTCCGTCCAGTGCATCGGCACGAAGACCGAGCCGGGCCGCTGCCGCGCTGTCACCAGCGCGCGAAGCAGCACATCGCCATGCGCGGTCGAGACGCGCACGATGTCGGCGTCGCCGACACCGAAATGCTGCGCATCCGCCGGGTGGATTTCGACGAAGGGCTCGGCCATGTGCTGGGACAGTCGCGAGCTTTTTCCCGTCCGCGTCATGGTGTGCCAGTGGTCGCGAACCCGCCCGGTGTTGAGGACCAGCGGGAAGTCGGGACTGATGCGGGTTTGCGCCGTTGGGCGGATGGCGATGAAGCGCGCCTTGCGGTCGGGCGTGTAGAAATTGCCGTTGGCGAAGAAGCGCGTGGCAGGTGGGGTGCGTCCAGTTTGGATGCCCTTCTGCGCTTGAACATCCCCCTCCATCAGGCTCGACGCTGGCCACTGGAATGGAGCCAGCACATCGTATCCCGCCGTATCGATCTCGGCATAAGCGCCGATATCGAAATCCCGAACTCCGTCATTCTCGAATGCCGAGAGTGCGGCATGCTCGGCGAAAATCTCCGCCGGCGACGCATGCGAAAACGCCTCGCCAAAACCCATCCGCCTGGCCACTTCCGCGATCATCCGCCAATCCGGCCGCGCCTCGCCGGGCGCCGGCAAAAAAGCGCGCTGGCGCGAGATACGGCGCTCCGAATTGGTGACGGTGCCGTCCTTTTCGCCCCATGCGGTGGCAGGCAGCCGGACATGGGCGTGGCGGACCGTGTCGGTCCTGGCCATTACATCCGACACCACGACAAACGGGCAGGCCTTGATCGCCGCTTCGACGGCATCGGCATCCGGCATCGAATCGACCGGGTTTGTCGCCATGATCCACAGCGCCTTGATGCGCCCGTCGGCCACCGCCTGGAACATCTCGACCGCCTTCAGGCCGGGTTTTTCGGCGACGGCCGGCGCGCTCCAGAATCGCCGTACGCGGTCGCGATGTTCGGGGTTTTCGATCTCCATATGGGCGGCCAGCATGTTGGCCATGCCGCCGACCTCGCGGCCACCCATGGCGTTTGGCTGGCCGGTCACCGAGAACGGCCCAGCGCCGGGCTTGCCGACACGGCCGGTGGCGAGATGACAGTTGATGATGGCGTTGACCTTGTCGGTGCCCCAGGACGACTGGTTCACACCCTGGCTGTAGACCGTCACCGTCTTCGCCGTCGTGACAAACAGGCTGTAGAAGTGGGCAAGCTCATCCTCGCCGAGGCCCGTGGCGGTGGCGATGCCGGCAAGGTCGAACGACGAGGCGGCGGCAGTCGCGTCGTCAAAGCCCGTCGTGTGCCCTGCGATATAGGCGCGATCGATGACACCGTGCCGGTCGAGATAGGCAAGCAGGCCGGTGAACAGCGCGACGTCGCCATCGGGGGCGATCGCCAGATGCATGTCGGCGAGATCTGCGGTCATGGTGCGGCGCGGGTCGATCAGCACCACCTTCATCTCGGGCCGCTTTTCCCGGGCAGCGGCAATGCGCTGGTAAAGCACCGGATGGCACCAGGCGAGATTGGAGCCGACCAGCACGACCAAGTCGGCAAGCTCCAGATCCTCATAACTGCCCGGCACGGTATCGGAGCCGAAGGCGCGGCGATGGCCGGCGACCGACGAGGCCATGCACAGGCGCGAGTTGGTGTCGATATTGGCCGAGCCGATGAAGCCTTTCATCAGCTTGTTGGCGACGTAATAGTCCTCGGTCAGCAGCTGCCCCGAGACGTAGAAGGCGACCGCGTCGGGGCCATGCTCGGCGATGGTTCGCGAAAAGGTCGAGGCGACGAGGTCGAGCGCTTCGTCCCAGCCGGTGCGGCGATTGTGGATCTCCGGATAGAGCAGCCTGCCGTCGAGGTCGAGCGTCTCGGCCAGTGCCGAGCCCTTGGAACAGAGCCGGCCGAAATTGGCCGGATGGTCAGGATCGCCGCGGACGGTCACTTCACCGTCCGCGGCGACCTTCGCCAGCACGCCGCAGCCCACCCCGCAATAGGGGCAGGTGGTCCTCACCTCGCGCGCTTCGTCGATCTTCATGCTCAGGCCGCGCGGCTGGCCAGCGCTTCCAGCGCGATGAACAGACGCTCGCCCTCAATCCGCACCGGAATGGTGCGCACCGCGCCCTCGTCGGCGCCGAGCGCCTTGCCCGTCTCCAGCGAAATCACCCAATTGTGCAGTGGACAGGTCACGGCCGCGCCATGGACGATGCCCTGGCTGAGCGGCCCGCCCTTGTGCGGACAATGGTCGTCGATGGCGAAAACCTGATCGTCCGCCGTGCGGAAGACGGCAATCTTGCCTTGCGGCGTGGCGACGCAGCGCGCGCCGCGGCGAGGGATGTCCGATATGGAGCCGATCGATATCCAGTTCATGACAATCACTCCGCCGCCTGAGCGAAGCCGACCGAGGCCAGCGGCCGGAATTCGTGCTTGTCCTTGCCCGAGACACGTTCCGACCACGGGTCGACCTGCGCGAATTTCTGCGAAAACACGAAGCGATCGAAATAGGCCTTGCGCTTCTCGCTATCGTCCATGATCCGGCGCTTGATCTCGGCTATGCCGATGCGCTTGGCCCATTTGTAGATGCGCTCGAGATAGCGGCCCTGCTCGCGATACATCTGCGTCAGCGCCACGATATGCTCCAGCGCCTCGTCCTCGGTCTTGACTAGGCCAAGCACCTCGGTGCCCTTGATGTCGAGGCCGGCGGCGCCTGCGAAATGGATCTCGTAGCCACTATCGACGCAGATGACGCCGACATCCTTGCAGGTTGCTTCAGCACAGTTCCTCGGACAGCCCGATACCGCCATCTTGACCTTGGCTGGGGTCCACGATCCCCACATGAACTTCTCGATGCGGATGCCCAGCCCCGTCGAATCCTGCGTGCCGAAACGGCACCAATCCGAGCCGACGCAGGTCTTTACCGTGCGCAGTCCCTTGGCGTAGGCTTGGCCAGAGACGAAGCCGGCCTGGCCGAGATCGGCCCACACCGCAGGCAGGTCCTCCTTGCGGATCCCCAGCATGTCGATGCGCTGGCCGCCGGTGACCTTGACCATCGGGATCTCGAACTTGTCGACGACGTCGGCGATAGCGCGCAGTTCGGCGGCATTGGTGACACCACCCCACATGCGCGGCACCACCGAGTAGGTGCCGTCCTTCTGGATGTTGGCGTGGACGCGCTCGTTGATGAAGCGTGACTGGTAGTCGTCGGCATACTCGTCCGGCCAATCGCAGACGAGATAGTAATTGAGAGCCGGCCGGCATTTGGCGCAGCCGCAGGAGGTGGTCCATTCCAGCTCCTGCATGACGGCGGGAATGGTCTTCAGCCCCTTGGCCTTGATCAGCCGGCGGATCTCGTCATGGCCGAGCGTGGTGCAGCCGCACATCGGTTGCACCGCCGCCGGATTGTATTTGTCGCCGATGGTCAGCACCATCAACTTCTCGACCAGCCCGGTGCAGGAGCCGCACGAAGCGGAGGCCTTGGTGTGGGCGCGCACGTCGTCGAGCGAAGTCAGGCCCTTGCCCGTGATCGCACCGGTGATTTTTCCCTTGCAAACGCCGTTGCAGCCGCAGATTTCCGCATCATCCGGCAAGGCTGCAACGGCCGCCATAGGGTCCAGGGAGGCGCCTCCCTGGTAGGACTGGCCGAAGATAAGCGTGTCGCGCATTTGCGATATGTCGGTCTGCTTTTTCTTGAGGTCGTTGAACCAGGCGCCGTCGGCCGTCTCGCCATAGAGCACGGTGCCGATGATGCGGTCATCCCTAAGCACCAGCCGCTTGTAGACGCCGGCGGCGGCATCGCGCAGCACGATCTCCTGGCGATCCTCGCCCTCGGCGAAGTCGCCGAGCGAGAACAGGTCGATACCGGTGACCTTGAGCTTTGTCGGCGTGTCCATGTGTACGAAGGCAGCCGCCTCGTCACCTGCTAGCTGGCTGGCGGCAACGCGCGCCATCTCGTAGAGCGGGGCCACCAGACCATAGACCATGCCGTTGACCTCGGCGCATTCGCCGAGCGCATAGATGTCGGGGTCGTTGCTGCGCATGCCGGCGTCGACGACGATGCCGCGATTGACGGCGATGCCTGCCTCTTTCGCCAGCGCCGCATTCGGCCTGATGCCCACCGCCATGACGACGAGCGTCGCCGGAATGATGGTGCCGTCGGCAAGCTCCACCTGCTCGACCTTGCCCTTGCCTGATATCGCCTGAGTGTTGGCCTTGGTGATGACCTTGATGCCGCGTTGCTCGACGGCGCGCTGCAAGAGATAACCGGCGGCCGGATCGAGCTGGCGCTCCATCAGCGTGGGCATGACATGCAGCACGGTGACGTCCATACCTTGCGCGTTCAAGCCCGCTGCAGCCTCCAGCCCAAGCAGGCCGCCGCCGATGACCACGGCCTTGGCCCGCGACTGGGCGGCAAGCAGCATGGCCTGGACGTCGTCGAGATCGCGATAGGTGAGCACGCCCGGCAGATCGTGGCCGGGCACCGGAATGATGA
This sequence comes from Mesorhizobium sp. WSM4821, assembly GCF_055901555.1. NCBI lineage: Bacteria > Pseudomonadati > Pseudomonadota > Alphaproteobacteria > Hyphomicrobiales > Phyllobacteriaceae > Mesorhizobium > Mesorhizobium sp. WSM4821. The sequence goes on from NZ_CM148371.1 coordinate 789,027, forward strand.
ACGGCACCGAGCCGGTGGCGATGACGAGCTTGTCGTAGGGCTCGGTGACACCGTGGTCGGAGGTGACGGTCTTCGCCGTCCGGTCGATGGCGACTATTCTGTGGCCCTTGTAGAGGGTGATACCATTGGCGATGTACCAGCCGTCGCCGTGGATGATAATCTCCTCGAAGGCCTTCTCGCCGGACAGCACCGGCGACAGCATGATGCGGTCGTAATTAACCCGCGGCTCGGCGTTGAAGATGGTGACCTGGTAGCGACCGGGCGCCTGTTCGAAGAGATGCTCCAGCATCCGCCCGGGCGCCATGCCGTTGCCGATGATGACGAGCTTCTGTTTTTTCATCGATTGAGCCTTTTCAATGTCGCTGGACGTCATCCTTCGGCCTCCTATTCCGCCGCCGCGACGCAAAGCGCGCCGTCGCCGCGGCGCGTGCGGTCCGCGCGTTTTTGTTTGATCTGTTCCAGCAGCGCCGGGTCGGGATTGGCACCGCCCTCATAGGCTTCGAGAAAATCGAGCAACTCTTCCCGGTAGGCGTAGTAATCTGGGTGGGCGAGCAGCGCCTTGCGGGAGCGCGGACGCGGCAAATCCACCTCCATGATATTGCCGATCCGGGCGTTGGGGCCGTTCGACATCATGACCACGCGGTCCGCCAGCAGGATCGCCTCATCGACATCGTGGGTGACGCAGATGGCCGTCACCTGCGTCCGCTTCCATACGTCCATGAGGACGTCCTGGAGTTCCCAGCGGGTCAACGAATCCAGCATCCCGAAGGGCTCGTCTAGCAGCAGCAGCTTGGGCGATAGCGAGAAGGCGCGGGCGATGCCGACGCGCTGCTTCATGCCGTTGGAGAGCTCCGCGGCGAGCCTGTGCATCGAATTGCCGAGCCCGACACGATGCAGGTAGTATTCGATGACGTCCTTGCGCTCGGCCGGCGTCGCATCGGGGTAGACCCGGTCGACCCCAAGCGCGACATTTTCGCGCGCGGTGAGCCACGGCATCAGCGACGGCGCCTGAAAGACGACCGCGCGGTCTGGACCAGCGCCGGTCACCTCCTTGCCGTCTAGAACGATGCCACCGCCGGAAATGCCGTTCAGGCCGGCCGCCATCGACAGCACCGTGGACTTGCCGCAGCCTGAATGACCTATCAGCGTGATAAATTCGCCCTTCTTCATCTTGAGGTCGAACCCGTCGACAACAGTGATCGGGCCCTTCGGCGTCGGATAGACCTTGCGCACCTCGTAGAACTCGACATACCGGCCTTGGGCCGGCGAGGCCGCCGCATCGCGATAGGCTTTTGGCGGCTCGCTCTTGTGCGTGATCGGCACGATTTTCGGCAGATCGATCCCGCTTTCGAGGTCGCCGCCTTCGGCGCCGGCGTCGATGAGATATTGGGTCACCGCGGCACGCAGCCGGATAAATTCCTCGTCGTGGTTCATCGCCGCGCGGTTGCGCGGCCGTTCGATGTTGACACGGAACGACGGTCCGAGCGTCGCTTTCGGCCCCGGCTTCAAGGGGATGATCCGGTCGGCGAGCAGGATCGCTTCATCGACATCGTTGGTGATGAGAATGATGGTTTTCTTCTCCTTGCCGCAGATATCGGCCAGTTCATCCTGCAGCTTCGCGCGGGTCAGGGCGTCGAGCGCCGACAAGGGCTCGTCGAGGAGAAGAATGTCCGGCCGCGTGGCAAGCGCCCGGGCGACCGACACACGCTGTCGCATGCCTCCAGAAAGCTCGGCCGGCTTGCGATCGATGGCGTGCGAAAGGCCAACCAGGTCGATGTATCGTCGCGTGATCGCCCGCCGCTCGGCCTTCGGCTTGGCCTCTAACACGGCGTCGACCGCCAGGGCGACATTGCCGTATACCGAAAGCCACGGCATCAGCGAATAGGACTGGAAGACCACCCCGCGATCAGATCCGGGACCATCGATTTCCTTGCCGCGCACCAGCACGCGGCCGCTGTCGGGCTGGACGAGGCCGGCGATCGCCGAAATCAGCGTCGTCTTGCCGGAACCCGAGAAACCGACGATGGCGATGAATTCGCCTTCCTCGACCTTGAGGTTGATGTCGGACAGGACGTCGGACCGCCTGGCTCCCTCGCCATAGGTTTTCGACAGGCCGGTAACTTCAAGAATAGCCATCGCGCCCGCCTCTACCTGTTGGCCGAGAAGGTCAGCGCCGACTGCAGCGCAAACATGATGCGGTCGAGTGCGAAGCCGATGATGCCGATGGTGAGCACCGCGACCATAATGCGCGCCAGCGACGACGACGAGCCGTTCTGGAACTCGTCCCAGACGAATTTGCCCAGCCCCGGATTCTGGGCCAGCATTTCGGCGGCGATGAGCACCATCCAGCCGACGCCGAGTGACAGGCGGAGCCCGGTGAAGATCAGCGGAAGCGCCGAAGGCAGGACAAGCTTGCGAATCGTGGTGGCCGTCGAAAGCTGAAGCACCTTGCCGACATTGACGAGGTCCTTGTCGATCGAGGCGACGCCGAGCGCGGTGTTGATCAGCGTCGGCCACAGCGAACACAGCGTGACGGTGACGGCGGAAATGACGAGCGATTTCGGCAGCGCAGCGCTCGTGTCGACATAGACCGCCGAAACGATCATCGTCACGATCGGCAGCCACGCCAGCGGCGAGACGGGCTTGAATATCTGGACCAGCGGATTGATGGCGCCGTTGAATGTCTTGGAAAGTCCGGATGCAATGCCGAGCGGCACGGCGATGATCGTGGCGATCACGAATCCCAGGCCGACAGTCTTAAGCGACGTGACGATCTGGTCGAAGTAGGTCGGCTTGCCCGTATAGGCGCGGTGCTTAACCTGGTCTGCCTTGTTCTCGGCCACCAGTTGCGCATTGCGCGCCTCGAGCCGCTGGTAGAATGCTGCTTCCTTTTCGCGTTCGGCCCAATGGTCGGCCCACAGAACGCCGGCCTGCTCCCATACCTGGACCGGGCCGGGTATGGCGCCAAGCGACGTCTGCACGCGTGGTGCGAGCACGCCCCACGCCGTCAGGAAAATTACGATTCCAAGTAACGGGATGACAAGGACACGCTTGAGTTCGCCGAGCTGCTCGGAGAGGCTGTCACCGGCGGCGATCCTGAGTATCGGCGCCAGCCAGGCAAGGCCGAATACCTCAAGCCACTTCGCCGCCCTGTTGATGCGGGCGAGGTGCTGCTCCCTGCGCTTGCCGCGGGCCGTGTCCAGCCGGGTGCTTGTTTCGGTTGCGAATGTCATCGGTAGCGGTTCCTGTCTTCCTGGTATGGCCGGGGATGGCAGTCGGATAGGACCGGCTGCCTGGGTCGACGGGCCTATCCGCCAGCGATTTCGGTGCCTTCGATGATCTGCTCGCCCTTCAGCCCGATCGGCAGACTGTCGATATAGGTGTTGGGCTTCTTGCCGTCGTAGAGGACGCCGTCGATGAACTCCGCCGTCGGCGCACGGTAGCCGTCGCTATCCCAGGGAAAGTCGGCCTTGTCGGCCTTGCCCTCGTCGACCAGCATCTGGGCGGCGTTGAGATAGATGTCGGGCAGGTAGACGGATTTTGCGGTGTCGGCGTACCACTGGTCGCCCTTACCTGCCGGGATCTGGCCCCAGCGCCGCATCTGGGTCAGATACCAGACGGCGTCGGAATAATAGGGATAGGTCGCGAAATGGCGGAAGAAGACGTTGAAGTCGGGAACGTCGCGCTTGTCGCCTTTTTCGTACTCGAACGTCCCGGTCATCGAATTCGCGATGACCGCCTCATCGGCGCCGACATATTCCGGCTTGGCGAGTATCTTCACAGCTTCCAGCCGGTTGGCGTTGTCGTTCTCGTCCAGCCAGATCGCGGCGCGGATGAGCGCCTTGGTGATCGCAAGCGTGGTGTTTGGATATTCTTGCGTGAACTGCTTGGTCATGCCGAACACTTTTTCCGGATTGTTCTTCCAGATTTCGTAGTCGGTGATGACCGGAACACCGATACCCTTGAACACGGCAGCCTGGTTCCATGGCTCGCCAACACTATAGCCGACGATGGTTCCGGCCTCGAGCGTGGCCGGCATCTGCGGCGGGGGGGTGACCGAAAGCAGCGCGTCCGCCTTGATCTGACCGGAAGTGTCGCCCGGCGAATAGTAGCCGGGATTGATGCCGCCCGAGGCCAGCCAGTAGCGCAGCTCGTAATTGTGCGTCGAAACCGGGAAGACCATACCCATGTTGAACGGCTTACCTTCGGCCTTGAACTGATCGACGACGGGCTTCAGGGCGTCGGCCTTGATCGGATGGACGGGCTTGCCGTTCTCAACCGGAATGTTGGCCTTCATCATCTCCCAAACCGCATTGGAAACGGTGATGCCGTTGCCATTCAGATCCATTGAGAACGGCGTCACCAGATCGGCCTTGGTGCCGTAGCCGATGGTCGCGGCAAGCGGCTGGCCAGCCAGCATGTGGGCGCCGTCGAGCTGGCCGGTGATCACGCCGTCAAGCAGCACCTTCCAGTTGGCTTGCGGCTCGAGCGTCACGTAGAGCCCCTCGTCCTCGAAGTAGCCGAGCTCCTTGGCGATGGCGAGCGGCGCCATGTCCGTCAGCTTGATGAAGCCTAACTTCAGCTCATCCTTTTCGACGGCAAGCATTTCAGCGCGGGCGGCCAGCGGCGACAGGTGCAGGCTGAGCGCGGCGACGCCGGCCACCAGCAGCAGCCTGCGCATGGGATTGAAGGCGATCCGTTTCGTCATCGTTATCTCCGGTTGGGCGCGGCTTGGCATCTGCGCCATCGACTGCGTGTTGGACCAAAACAAAAAAGCCGCCGGCCAGGCCGCCGCGTCCGTTGATCCGGATCGCGTATTGACCTGAGCGGCAGCTTTGCCTGTGACGCCCGCCATTGGACGCCGTATTCCATGGCCCGAAGGCCTGTGGGTGACCATGCAGGAACCGTGCCAGTTTGACGGAACTACAGATTCTACAATGAAAACAACAGAGAAGGCGGGCGTGAACGCTGGGGCGCCGGATTACCGATGCTCACGCGGCAGTCACGCCCATTGTGCAGTCGCACAAAAATTGTGCAGTGCACGATGGTGCGCAAGAAATGCTCAGCCTGTCGGCATAGCCCAGTCGCGGATGGCCAGATAGTCGTCGATCCTGTCCGGATCGAAGATGCGGCCGTCGAAGAAACCATCCGGGCCAAGGACGAGGCTGGCGCCGGCCGAGCCGACCGGGGTGGCGGCGGTAAGCGCCCCCTCGACCTTGGCATTGGCGCCCGGCAGGGCGACGCCGAGCGGCTTCAGGGCGAGGCGATAGAGGTCGGGCCGATAGGTGTCCCGCGCGAGCGCCATATTGGCAGCGCTATGCTTGACCTGCCCCCAGCGCACCATTTGCGTGTAGAACCACAGGGCATGGCTTTTCCATGGAAAATTCGCAGCCTTGCCGAAGGGAAGGAAGAAGTCCTCGACTGCCAGTTCCGCGCCGCCGCCCAGCGGAAGGCGCCCGGTCAGGATCGGCATCTGCAGTGCCGGTGAAAGATCTAGGAAGGAAGGCTGAGCCATCAGCGCGGCCAGTTCGCCGCGATTTGCCGGATCCTGGCACCAGCGCGCGGCGTGATGAAGCGCGCGCAGCAGGGCCGAAAGGGCATCCGGGTGTTTCTCGGCCCAGGCCTTGCGCACGCCCACGACTTTCTCGGGGCTGGTCTTCCAGATGGTGGCCTTGACGGTCGCGATATGGCCGGTGCCGGCGACGGCCGAGGCGCTGTTCCAGGGTTCGCCGACGCAGTAGCCGTCGATCCTGCCGGCGGCGAGTGCGTCGGCCATGAGGGGCGGCGGCACGATGACGATTTCTATTTCTCGCGACGGATCGATGCCGCAGGCCGCGAGCCAGTAACGCAGTTCGTAATTGTGTCCCGAGTGCGGATGCACGACCGCGAAGCGCAGCGGATCATGGCCGGCATGCGCCCGTTCATGGATCAGCGCGCCCAAGGCCCTGCCCGTTCGCGCAGGATCGAGGTCCGGCAAGGCACCGTGCGCGGCCATGCCCGCCCAGAGCGCGTTCGAAACCGTCACGCAGTTGCCCCCCAGCCCAAGTGAGAATGGCACGATCGTGTCGGAGGCGAGTGGGGTGAGCCCCAGATTGCAGGCGATCGGCATCGGTCCCAGCATATGCGCCAGGTCGAAATGCCCGATAGCGATGCGGTCGCGGATGTTGGCCCAGGATGTTTCGCGGCTGAGCATCAGGTCGATGCCTTCGCGCGCGGCAAAGCCGATCTCGCTTGCTGCCACAAGAACGGCGCTGTCGAAGAGCGGTATGAAACCCGCATTGATCCGGTGTTCGGCCGCCATGCTCAACTCTCTCCGGGATCCAGAAGGCCTGCCGCCGTCACCAGGCTCTGCGCGATTTCGCTGATCTTGCGGTTCTGGCTCATGGCGGTATTACGCAGAAGCGTATAGGCCGCGTCCTCCGGCAGGCCGCGCGACCTCATCAGGATGCCCTTGGCGCGGTCGATGACCTTGCGGTTCTCCAACTCACTGCGGGCTTCTTCCAGTTCGCGCGCCATGCGCGAGAACGCGTTGAAACGGCTGATCGCCATGTCGAGGATCGGCTTGACGCGCTCCTGGCGCAGCCCGTCGACGACATAGGCGGAGACGCCCGCTTCCACCGCAGCTTCGATCGAAGCTTGGTCCGAGCGGTCCACGAACATGGCGATCGGCCGCTTCACCACGCGCGAAAGCTGGAACATGTTTTCAAGCATGTCGCGGTTGGGGTTTTCGAGATCGATGACGATCACATCCGGCTCGATCTCGGCGATGCGCCGTGCAATTCCAGCAACGTCGTGAACGACCGTGACCTGCTCATGCCCGGCCTCCCGCAACCCCGCCTCGATGATGGAAGCGCGGATGTGGTTTTCATCGATCACCAAGACGGCGAGGGATTTCCGGTTCATGCCGCATTTTGCGCACGCCGCGCGATTGTGCAATGCGGCGCGGCGACAATTGACGCGGTTATCTCTTCGAATTCAGAGGGGTCGCCATCTGTTCGCGAAGCCGACCCGTTAAGGTTCTTTAAATACCGTTACTAGGGACTGACTTTGCTTTTGTATCCGCTGCGCTATCTTCCAATTGCGAACCTTGTGTCGCTGGGTAGAAGATTGGAGGTTTCTATGGATCGGCGATCATTTTTGACAGGAATGTTTGGCATTGCCGGGGCTGCGGCCCTTGCAAGCGCAGTTCGGCCTATCAACGCAGTGGCTGGTGTCCCAGGCGTCAGAGGCGGCATTCTCGATGAACTGGACGCGATGGATACGGAAGCCTTCGAGGATGAAGATACTCAAGCAGAACTGCAACCGGTGCGCCATCGGCATTGGCACCGCAGGCGGCGGCGGAGGCGGCGCGTTTGGAGAAGGGTCTGTCGTCGTTACTGGCGAGACGGCTATCTGCGCACCCGGTGCCGTCGTCGGCGCGTTTGGGTCTGGTACTGGCATTATTAGCAGTTAGCCTGCTGAAAACCCCGGTGGTTCCGGGGTTTTCGCTTCATGTGGCTGTTAGGAATCCCAACATCAATCTGCGGCGGCGTACCGCAAGGTGCCCACTAAAGCGGGTCCGTTCAAACTGAACCGGGCATCCCGCTCTATCTATTTGTTTTAGCCGCATTTCCGCTACGCCGAGCGCTTCCACTTTGGCCGCAAAATACTCCAGCAGAAATGGCGAAATTCATTTCAGGAGAACCGACCGGTTTGTAAGGACCTGCCGGGGACAGGCAGGCCTGCGACAGACTGATTTCCTAGGAGAAAACTGGTGGAGCCAATCGGAATCGAACCGACGACCTCTTGAATGCCATTCAAGCGCTCTCCCAACTGAGCTATGGCCCCACTTCCGGCAGTCGACCGGCGCCGTTCCCGGCGAAGAGATCCGGCGCGGGTTCAAGACCGCGCCGTTAGTGCAGCGGCTTCTAACCCCGCCTTCAGTCAATATCAAGCCTCCAACAACCGCTTTTTCTCAAGACGCCGCGAAATCCGGCAAGCGCTTGCGGCAGAGGCCAGATCAGACTTCGTCGTCGTCGTCGCCAACGCCGATCATGTCGGCGACATCATCGTCTTCTTCCTCTTCGTCGGCGAGGAAAGTATCGTCATCATCGTCGCCGAGGTCCACATCGTCATCATCGTCGCCGAGATCGGGAAGGTCGTCGGACTTGCCGTCGTCGTCCGCCTCTTCGAGCGAGACGACCTCGACGCCCTCTTCGTCCTCTGCGTCGACTTCCTTCTCCGCAACTTCCTCTTCCTCCTCGATAGCGGCGGTCTTGCCCTCCTCGAAATAAGAGCGGGGATAAGTCTTGCCGGTATAGGGCGAGACGATCGGGTCCTTGTTCAGGTCGTAGAATTTCTGACCCGTTTCAGGGTCGATGCGTTTGGTGCCAAGTTCGGGTTTTGCCACGGCAAGCCTCGTCGATAAAAGTTTGGTCCCCATAACCACAGTTTACGGCGCTGTCAAAGCCTAAAGCCAACGTCATAAATCCCTGCGCTGATGGCCTCTTGCAAGGGGATGACCATTTCGGTGCGCCGTGATACGAGACCGCCCAAATCAAAAGAAAAAGGCCGGCCACCGGCGTTTTCACTCAGGGAAAAACTATGTCGCACACTGCCGCCCCGAAACCGGCCACCGCACGCAAATCGCCAGCGCTTTCAGGCGCGGCGCGGGTGCCCGGTGACAAGTCGATCTCGCATCGCTCGTTCATGTTCGGCGGCCTCGCCTCGGGCGAGACCCGTATCACCGGGCTGCTGGAAGGCGAAGATGTGATGCGTACGGGCACCGCCATGAAGGCGATGGGTGCGCATATCGAGAAGCACGGCGCCGAATGGTTGATCCGCGGCACCGGCAACGGCGCCCTGCTGCAGCCGGAAGGTCCGCTCGATTTCGGCAATGCCGGCACCGGCGCGCGCCTCACCATGGGCTTGGTCGGCACCTACGACATGGAGACGACCTTCATCGGCGACGCCTCGCTGTCCGGCCGGCCGATGGGCCGAGTGCTCGAGCCGCTGCGCCAGATGGGCGTACAGGTGCTGAAGGCGACGCCCGGCGACCGCATGCCGATCACGCTGCGCGGCCCCACGCACGCCGCACCTATCACGTATCGCGTGCCGATGGCATCGGCGCAGGTGAAATCGGCAGTGCTGATTGCCGGGCTGAACACGCCGGGCATCACCACCGTGATTGAGCCGGTGATGACCCGCGACCACACCGAAATGATGCTTAGGGGATTTGGCGCCAATCTGTCGGTCGAGACCGACGAGCGCGGCGTGCGCCATATCTTCATTGAAGGCCAAGGCAAGCTCACCGGCCAGACGATCTCCGTGCCGGGCGATCCCTCCTCGGCCGGCTTCCCGCTGGTGGCGGCGCTGATCGTGCCGGGTTCGGACGTTACAATCGAAAACGTGCTGATGAACCCGACCCGCACCGGACTTCTCTTGACGCTGCAGGAAATGGGCGCCCGGATCGACATCGTCAACCCGCGCAAGGAAGGCGGCGAGGATGTCGCCGATCTGCGTGTGCGTCATTCGGAACTGAAAGGCGTGACCGTGCCGCCTGAGCGGGCGCCGACGATGATCGATGAATATCCGGTGCTTGCCGTCGCGGCCAGCTTCGCCGAGGGCGAGACGCTGATGCAGGGGTTGGAGGAGTTGCGCGTGAAAGAATCCGACCGGCTGTCGGCGGTCGCCAATGGACTCAAGCTCAACGGTGTCGACTGCACCGAAGGTGAGGCAACACTGGCCGTTCGCGGAAGACCGGGCGGCAAGGGTCTCGGCGGCCACGGTCAGGACACGACGGTGAAGACGCATCTCGACCACCGCATCGCCATGAGTTTTCTGGTGATGGGGCTGGCCACCGAAAAGCCGGTGACCATCGACGACCAGGCGATGATCGCGACCAGCTTTCCAGAGTTCATGGGATTGATGAAGGGGCTAGGCGCGGAGATCGAGTAAAGCCGATGGCAATCACTGGCGTTGAAGGCTGGGACCGAACTGGAACGTCGGAGGGACAGCGCCCCCCTCTGTCCTGCAGGACATCCCCCCAACTTGGGGGGAGATTTGCTGCTTCGACGCCCCGCTCAATCCTGAAACGTGGGCAATTGACGAAAGCCGCGATGACGGCCAATCTCCCCCCAAGTGGGGGAGATGTCCGGCAGGACAGAGGGGGGCGCGAAAGATCGCCACACCTGTCTGGATCATCGCGCTTGTCGGTCATGGTGGCCGGCAAATGACAACGCCCTTCACCATAGCCATCGACGGCCCAGCGGGCGCGGGCAAAGGGACGCTGGCCCGCCGGCTCGCCGACCATTATCGGCTGAACCTGCTCGACACCGGCCTCAGCTATCGCGCGGTGGCCCATGCGCTGCTACAACTCGGTCTGCCGCTCGACAATGTCTCGGCCGCCGAAACCGCAGCCCGGCAGGTTGACCTGGCCAAGCTCGACCGGTCGGTCCTGTCGGCGCATGCGGTCGGCGAGGCGGCCTCTAAGGTCGCTGTGTTCCCAACCGTGCGGCGCATACTGGTCGAAAAGCAGCGCGATTTCGCCAAGGCGCCACCGGGCGCCGTGCTCGACGGCCGCGACATCGGCACCGTCGTCTGTCCCGACGCCGACATAAAACTCTATGTGACGGCCAGGGCCGAAGTGCGGGCAAAGCGGCGGCTCGATGAAATAGAAAGCATCGGCGGCACCGCCAATTTCAGCGAAATCCTCGCCGATATCGTGCGCCGCGACGAGCGCGATACGGGCCGCGCCGACTCGCCGCTGAAGCCGGCCGCCGACGCGCACTTGCTCGACACGTCGGAAATGTCTATAGAAGCCGCGTTTCTGGCCGCCAAAGCGATCATCGACGACGCAATGGCCAAGAGAAACGAAGCCTGAGCCGGGTTTTGGTCCTGCTGCCGATTGTCGGCGGTGGAAAATAACCCATATCAGGCACGAACCAGCCTGCCAGCATTCTTCATGCGCCGGAATTGCCGCTCAGGCGGCCAAGGGCTTTTGAGCCCGGAACGCCGGCAGGCGAACGCAACGCTAACCCACGGCGCCCGCCCCACAACAGATGTGGGGCATTCCAGGAGAAATTATGTCAGCTGCAAATCCCACTCGCGACGATTTCGCGAGCCTGCTCGAAGAATCATTTTCCGCCGGCCATTCCGGCGAAGGCCAGGTCGTCAAAGGCATCATCACCGCCATTGAAAAGGACATGGCGATCATCGATGTCGGCCTCAAGGTCGAAGGCCGCGTGCCGCTGAAGGAATTCGGCGTCAAGGGCAAGGACTCGACGCTCAAGGTCGGCGACACGGTCGAGGTCTATGTCGAGCGCATCGAGAATGCGCTTGGCGAAGCGATGCTTTCCCGTGAAAAGGCCCGCCGCGAAGAGAGCTGGGTCCGTCTCGAAGAGAAGTTCACCAAGGGCGAACGCGTCGAAGGCGTCATCTTCAACCAGGTCAAGGGCGGCTTCACCGTCGACCTCGACGGCGCCGTGGCCTTCCTGCCGCGCAGCCAGGTCGACATCCGCCCGATCCGCGACGTCTCCCCGCTGATGCACAATCCGCAGCCCTTCGAGATCCTCAAGATGGATCGCCGCCGCGGCAACATCGTGGTGTCGCGCCGCACCGTGCTCGAGGAAAGCCGCGCCGAGCAGCGTTCGGAAATCGTGCAGAACCTCGAAGAAGGTCAGGTGGTCGAAGGCGTCGTCAAGAACATCACCGACTATGGTGCATTCGTCGACCTCGGCGGCATCGACGGCCTGCTGCATGTCACCGACATGGCATGGCGCCGCGTCAACCATCCGACCGAGATCCTCAACATCGGCCAGACGGTCAAGGTGCAGATCATTCGCATCAATCAGGAAACCCACCGCATCTCACTCGGCATGAAGCAGCTCGAGAGCGATCCGTGGTCCGAGATCGGGACGAAATTCCCGATCGGCAAGAAGATCAAGGGTACCGTCACCAACATCACCGACTACGGCGCGTTCGTCGAGCTGGAGCCGGGCATCGAGGGCCTCATCCACGTTTCGGAAATGTCGTGGACGAAAAAGAACGTGCATCCCGGTAAGATCCTGTCGACGACGCAGGAAGTCGACGTGGTGGTGCTCGAGGTCGACCCGACCAAGCGCCGTATTTCGCTCGGCCTCAAGCAGACGCTTGAGAATCCGTGGCAGGCTTTCGCCAGCGAGCATCCGGTCGGCAGCCAGGTCGAGGGCGAGGTCAAAAACAAGACCGAGTTCGGCCTGTTCATCGGCCTCGAAGGCGATGTCGACGGCATGGTCCATCTTTCCGACCTCGACTGGACCCGTCCGGGCGAGCAGGTGATCGAGGAGTACAATCGCGGCGACATGGTCAAGGCGCAGGTGCTCGACGTCGACATCGAAAAGGAGCGCATCTCGCTCGGCATCAAGCAGCTGGCCAAGGACACGGTCGGCGAGGCGGCGACTTCAGGCGAACTGCGCAAGAACGCGGTCGTCACCTGCGAGGTCACCGGCGTCAAGGATGGCGGTCTGGAAGTGCGGCTGGTCGACAGCGGCATCGAGACCTTCATCAAGCGCTCCGACCTCAGCCGTGACCGCGACGAGCAGCGCCCCGAGCGCTTCACGGTCGGCCAGAAGGTCGACGCCCGCGTCATCGCCTTCGACAAGAAGACCCGCAAGCTGCAGGTCTCGATCAAGGCGCTGGAAATCGCCGAGGAGAAGGAAGCGGTCGCCCAGTACGGCTCGACCGACTCCGGCGCTTCGCTGGGCGACATCCTGGGTGCCGCGCTGAAGAAGCAGGGCAGCTAAGCATCGGCTGTCGCGCATCGGCGGCATAAAAACAAACCCGCGGGCCGCAAGGCTCGCGGGTTTTTCACGCTCGGTGAGAGCCACGCGGAGAGCGAGACATTCGAGCGTGTTATCGACTATTATGCCCGCTTGCGGCCACCGGCTGGATAGTCGCCGCTTACGAGGGGTTCAAGAAATCGGCTGGTTGAGCCAATCCGTGGCGCGACAGCGACAACTCAGGCCCGGCCGGCGGGGTTTTTACGCTAAAACAATCTTCTTTGCGTATGTCTCGACCGCACGGGGAGAGATTTCGCATGAACTCTGGCGGCGACCGGCTCGCTTCGCAACGTTCATCCCTGCGAGGCGTCTATGCAACGTCGCCGGCGTTTTTCTGCTTTCTGGGCATAGCGGCGTTGCTGGTTCTCCTCTGGTCGTTAGGCCTACAGCTCAATGGCGATGCTGACGATCTCGTCAAGCTGCATGAGATCCGCACTTTTCTTGAAACGGGGCGCATTTTCGATCGAACCTTGCCCGGCATTCTCCAGCCTGAGCCCTACGTTACGCATTGGCCGTGGATCGTGGACCTGCCATATGCGGCCTTCGCCAGCATCATCAAACCATTCATCGGCTTTGAGCCGTCGGTGATGACGGCAAGCTTTGTCGTCCCGCTGCTGCTGCTTGCGCCTGCGCTCCACTGCTACAGCCGATTGGTGATCGCTGTGGGATTTACCAGTCCGGTTCTCGCATTGCCCTTGGCTTCGATCTTCGCCATGCGTGCATTCTTCGAGTTCGCGCCCGGACGGATCGACTATCACAATCTGCAAGTTCTGCTGCTTCTGATCACACTGGTGCTGACCTTGTCGCAAAAGCGCCTCGCTGCCTTCGCCAACGGCGTGATGGCGGCCATGGCACTCGCGATCAGTGTGGAGTTCGCGCCATTCTACGCACTCGTCATGGCAATCTATGCCTTCGATTTTGTCTTTTCCCGACAAGATGGTGCGAGGAGAATATTCGCATTCGGCCTGGCGCTGGCGATCGGCGCCGCCGCCCTGTTCGCTGTCATCGTGCCGCCTTCAGCCTACGCCACGGCCAAATGCGACACCTATTCTGCACCTCATGTGCTGGCGCTGGTAGCGGCTGGATTGTCGTTCGTCATCACACCAACGCTGGCGGGGAGGCGCAGCAAGTGGGCGATGCGGGCGACAATTCTTCTGGCCTTTGCGACGGCAAGCGTTGCGACGCTGCTGATGCTGTTTCCGCAATGCGTGGCCGGCCCTTATGCAACGCTTGATTTCTATGTTCGCGACAACATCCTCGACAGTATCCCTCAGGAACTGAGCCTGTTTCGGCGCCCCGATTTCGTTCTGTCGGCGAGCTTTCCGGGCATGATGCTGATGTTTGTAGGCGCGCTTGCCCCGGCCGTCGTTTGCCTCAATCCGCAGTGTCGAAGCCGGCCCCTGGTCATCATGGCTTTGTTTTCGGTGCTCGCGCTGGGCCTGGCGATCGGCTATTTCCGCTACTTTCGCTATCTTCCCGTTTTTTCCAGCGTCGGTCTGAGCTTCGTTCTGGCAAGTTTCCTGCCGCCAGGCACGAGATTGGCCGCCTATTTGACGCCACACGTGCCGGTCGGCTCGCGGAGATACAGGCTGATCGTTCCCGGCCTAGTTTTGTCCGTGGCGATGGCGCTGTACCAGCTATCGGCGCGGACATCCCAGGCAGCCATTCCCGCCGCCGAGTTTGCCGACAGTTGCGATCTCAGCCATTTTGAGCTGCAATGGGGTTGGCCGGCAGGCGCCATCGTCCTTACGCCACCGCTGATCGGAGCGCACTTTCTCGCCCTTGCCGAAGGCCCCAGGGTGGTGACAGTCCCCAACCATCCGTCAGCCCTGGGTCTCGGACGGAGCTATCGCTTTCTTGATCCCTCGACCGTCGACCCGCGCATGTTTCTCGATGCGTCCAAGGCAACGCATGTTGCGCTTTGCGCGTGGAGAAGCTCGCCTTCGCAAAACCTCGAAACCGCCTATCCATTCGCCGCAACGCTGATGGAAGGCCACCCGCCGTCATGGCTCAGGGAGTGTCCTACGGATGCCTCTTCGCCGCTGCGTCTCTACAGTTATCGCAATGCCGATGCATCGGACGCCACCTGCCCCGCATCGACAGCTTCTGCTCAGGCCCTGCCGTAGAGCGGCACCAGTGTGCCGCTCATCGCCAGATTGGCCGGCGACGCGAGATAGGCAATGGCCTCCGCGGCCGCTTCGAGGCTGACCCATTTGCCGAAATCGGCGGCCGGCATGCCAGCCCGGTTGGCCGGCGTATCGAGGGTCGAGGGCGCGACCGCATTGACCAGGATGCCGTTGCCCTTGAGTTCCTCCGCCATCGCCACCGTCATTGCCGCGACCGCCGCCTTGCTGGCGGCATAGGCGACCATGCC
Source organism: Mesorhizobium sp. WSM4821 (assembly GCF_055901555.1). Taxonomy (NCBI): domain Bacteria; kingdom Pseudomonadati; phylum Pseudomonadota; class Alphaproteobacteria; order Hyphomicrobiales; family Phyllobacteriaceae; genus Mesorhizobium; species Mesorhizobium sp. WSM4821. The sequence goes on from NZ_CM148371.1 coordinate 804,198, forward strand.
GGAACCGCGCCGCAGGTCGAGCCCGGCGCGCGCCGTGACATTGACGATGCGACCAGCCGTGCCCGATGCCAGCATCGAGCGTATCGCCGCACGGCAGCACAGGAAGGTGGTACGGGCATTGGTGTCCATCATTTCGGCAAAAGAAGCTGACTCGATCTTCTCCACCGGCGCGGCGGTGAAGCCACCGGCCAGTTGGATGGACGCCCACAAATCCGGAACGCTGGCGTAGAATGCCTCGACCTTGGCGGAATCGGCGAGGTCGACATTGTGCGCCAGCCTGACGCGCTCATCCGCCGGGAAGGGAAAAAGCGCAGGCGCGGCGGCATGGGCATTGGGCACATGGCAGATCGCGCCCTTACCCAGCAGTTTGCCGACAACCGCGCCACCGAGCGCTCCGGTGCCGCCGGTCACCACAATATGCCTGCCGTCCAGTGTGTCCGTCATCTTCGACCGCTCCAGTCACTCATATGCCGCGCCGCCGCCGAAGGTCGCGCCTTTCGCCCGATCACTCAACCGAAATCTCGACATGACAGGGTCGCGTCTTTGCATCGCTCCAGGCCGTCGGCCAGCCAGTATCCTTGCCAACCCGAGGCAGGAAGCACGTGGCGCTGCCAAAATTCAATCGACAGTGATTTCGATGACGCGCGGCAGTCCGGTCGCCCGCGCGCGCTTGAGTGCACCGGCTAACTCACCGATGTCGGCGAGCCGCTCGGCGGCAATGCCATAAGCCTCGGCCAGCTTGCAGAAATCCGGCGGGGCGGGTGAGACGCCGACCGGCTCGACGCCGACATTGAGCATCGAGGTCTCGATTTCGCGATAACCGCGATTGTTCCAGATGACGAAGATCACCGGCACCGCCGCATCGAGGGCTGCGCCCAACTCCGGCAGCGTGAACTGGAAACCACCGTCGCCGGTGAGACAAACGACCGGCGCATCAGGCACAGCAAGGGCCGCGCCGATCGCCGCCGGCGGACCAAAACCCAGCGCGCCGAAGCCGGTGGCGGCGTTGAACCATCCGCCCGGGCGATCATGATCGTAGCAGAGGTTGGCGGCGTAGACCGGCTGCGTCGAATCGCCGACGATGATCGAGCCCGGCAATGCATCGCGGATCGCCTCGACGGCGCGCGTCTGCGCCTGGAGGGCCGGGCCGATCTCGGCAAGGGCCGCCTGCCTTGTCGCGGCAGCGCGAGCCGGACCGTCGTCCGATAGGGCCTGGCCCGTACCGATCTCCGAAAGCAGCGCCTCGAGTGCTACGGAGCAATCGGCATGGATCGTAATCCTGGCCGGCCGGCGGGCAAGCTGGTCGGCGCCGATGTCGATGCGGATGAGATTGGTCGGCAAGACAAAGCCATCGTCGCCATATCCGTCATAGTCTGTTGGGCCGAACTCGGTGCCGGCGGCGATGACCAGGTCGGCGTCGGTTATAAGCGTGCGCACCGCCTTCAGACTGGGACTCGCCGGCACGCCAAGTGGATGACGATGCAGCAGGCCGCGGGCATTGGTCGTCTGGACAACCGGCGCTCCCAGTCTTTCGGCCAGGTGCTGCAACGGCACTTCGGCTCCCTTGGCGCCGCCGCCGGCAAGGATAAGCGGTCGGCGGGCAGCCGTGCAAAGTCTTGCCGCCTCCGCTATCGCCGCCGCATCCGGCTCGGGCGGCGCGATATTCGTCAGCAACGCCGCGATGGCGCCCGCAGGCTTGACCATGATGTCGGTCGGGATCTCGATATGGACCGGACCCGGACGCGACGACGAAAACAACGCAAAGGCACGGGCGAGCACGCCTGGCAGCTCGTCGGAGTCGGTGACACGGTGGGAGAACAGCGCGACCTTCTCCATCATGCCGCGCTGGTCGGGCAGTTCGTGCAGATGGCCGAGGCCCTTGCCGAGTGTCGGTGTGGCGTTGACGCCTGAGATCACCAGCATCGGAACCGAATCGGCACGGGCCTGGCCCATCGCGGTGATGGTGTTGGTCAGTCCCGGTCCGGTGATGACGAAAGCGACGCCGGGCCTGCCGCTGGCACGCGCATAACCGTCGGCCATGAAGCCGGCGCCCTGCTCATGGCGCGGCGTGACGTGGCGGATCTTCGAACGCGCCAGTCCACGATAGAGTTCGACAGTATGCACACCCGGAATGCCGAAGACCGTATCGACATCATGGGCTTCGAGCAAAGTGATGAGCGCTTCGCCGACTGTCGTCATTGTCTGAGCACCGGACGTGTGAGGCAAGTCGGGCCGCACTCGCAGGCGATGCATAGCGCGTCCGCCTCGAAGGTGGAAACCTTGCAGCCGACAGCCGCCATGGCCGCAGCCGTCTTCGGGAAGCCGGCGACGGCGATCACGTCGCGCGGCGCAGTCGGCAGAACGTTCAGGCTGAGGCCGTTTGAGACGAAGAACTCCTCGGCGTCGCCCTCGACCAGGCGAATGCCTCGCGCCCGCAGCATCTGGTAGAATGAAGCCGGCAAAAGCGGTGCATAAACCAACGCCAGATCATCGGCGAGCGGACTGATCACCGACATCAGATGCAGGCAGGCTTCCTCGCCATGCCAGAGCGGCAGGTCGTAACCATAGACCTGGACGCCCTTGGGCGTGAGCAGGTTCGCGAGCTGCTGGATGCCGTCCTGGTTGGTGCGCACGCCGCGACCGACGGCCAGCGTCCTTGCATCCACCCACACGCAATCGCCGCCCTCGACCTGGCCGGGATGCTCGATGCGACCGAGGATGGGCACGCCCATGCGCCTATAGGCCATCTCGTGCAGGCCGGGCTCGGCACGGCGCAACGCCTTGCCCATGGCAAGGATGATGGCGCCGTGGTCGGTCATCAGCGAAGGATCGTGGGTGAAGACGGAGTCGGCAAGCCCGTCATCGACGTCGATCAGCCATTCGATCTCGGCGCCGGACGCCGAAACCAGCGTCGTCAGAACCTCATGCTGGGCAGCGGCCTTTTGCGCATCGAAGCCTGGACCATAGTGCCATTCCGACGCGTCGGCGCGGCGCATGGCGCTGGCGGCGGAGCGCATCAGCACGCGCTGCAGCGGCCCGGCCATGGACTGCGACCCGTATGCTTTGCCCAACAAACTCTCCTGAAACATCTCCTCTTGCCAATAACCACTCGGCAAGCCGCGATCAATGGTCCAAAAACCATGGTTGACGGAGGCAAGCGGAACGGTCCATCTTGAGAATCGGAACGCTGTCCAGTGATGGGTAATGAGTAAAAAATTCCAGCAACGACGGGCTCGACCGCTCCGTGGAGTCCTGTGAGGATGACGGTGTCAAGCACCGCACCCGTCCTGAAACATACGGTGCAGAACGGCGCCGCCGAAGCCATCCATGTCGAGAACCTGCACAAGAGATTCGGCGAACTGCATGTGCTGAAGGGCGTTTCGCTGTCGGCGCGCGACGGCGAGGTCATCGCCATCATCGGCGGCAGCGGCTCCGGCAAGTCGACGCTGCTGCGCTGCATCAATTGCCTGGAGAACCCGACCAGCGGCATCGTCCGCGTCAATGGCGAGGAGATCCGGATGAAGGCCGACAGCCACGGCCACACCGTTCCCGCCGACCGCAAGCAGATAGAGCGCATCCGCTCCAAGCTCGGCATGGTGTTCCAGAACTTCAATCTGTGGAGCCACATGACGCTGATCGAGAACGTCATCGAGGTTCCGGTGCATGTCTTGGGCGTCAAGCGCGAGACGGCGATTGCCGAGGCTGAAAAACTGCTCGCCCGCGTCGGACTGTCCGAAAAGCGCGACGTCTATCCGGCCTATCTGTCGGGCGGCCAGCAGCAACGCGCCGCGATTGCAAGGGCGCTGGCCATCAACCCGCGCGTCATGCTGTTCGACGAACCGACCTCGGCGCTCGACCCGGAACTGGTCGGCGAGGTGCTGAAGGTGATCGGCGATCTGGCGCGGGAAGGCCGCACCATGGTGCTGGTCACCCACGAGATGAAATTCGCCCGCGAGGTCGCGTCACATGTCGTCTACCTCTATAACGGGCTGGTCGAGGAAGAGGGGCCGCCGGAACAGATCTTCGGCGCACCCAAATCCGAAAGGCTGAAGCAGTTTCTGCGCAATGTAGGATGACTTGCGAGAAAAACAGACGGGAACGTCAAACAAAAAAACTGGGAGACCTGAAAATGAAACCTCTTCTCAAAACGGCCCTCGCGGCTACGCTGATCGCGTTGTCGGGCGCATTTTCGGCAAGCGCCGAGCAGATCAAGGTCGGTTTTTCGCCTGAAGCCTATCCGCCGTTTTACTCGCAGGATTCGTCCGGCAACTGGGGTGGCTGGGAAGTCGACATCGCCAACGCCATCTGCAGCGAAGCCAAGCTGGATTGCGTATTGACGCCGATCCCGTGGGACGGGCTCATCCCCGCGCTCAAGACCAAGAAGATCGACGCGATCATGAATTCGATGTCCATTACCGACGAACGCAAGAAGGAAATCGACTTCTCCGATAAATACTACAACACGCCGACCGCGGTGATCGGGGCCAAGGATCAGAAATTCGATGCGACGCCGGAGGGTGTGAAAGACAAGACGATGGGCGTTCAAGCCTCAACGGTGCACGCTGCCTACGCCAAGAAGCACTTCACCGGCGCCGCCGAGATCAAGGAATACCAGACGCAGGACGAGGCAAATCAGGACCTCGCCGCCGGCCGGATCGATGCCACGCAGGCCGACTCTATCGCGCTCGACGCATTCTTGAAGTCGGATCAAGGCAAGGCGTGCTGCGACCTCAAAGGTTATGTGGAGCCGGACCTTGAAGTCCTGGGGCCTGGCGTCGGCGCCGGCGTACGCCAAGGCGATACCGAGCTCAAGGACAAGATCAATGCCGCCATCAAGGCCATCAGGGCCAATGGCAAATATGCCGAAATCACCAAGAAGTATTTCGACTTCGACATCTTTGGCGACGAGTCGCAGTCCAACTGAGGGCAGCGGCATCGAGCAAGGCATGCCTTGCGGCCATCGCCGCGTGGCATGTCCGGCTTGATACACGATCGGCGCCTCAACCCGGAAGTCGAGGGGACATAAGCTGAGCGACATTCTCGTCACGGTCTTCGGGGCCAGTTCGCTGGAATTGCTGTCCTTCGAACCGCCGAACGGCAGAGGTCTCAGCCTTTTGCATGGGCTGGCAAACTCCGTCGGAATTGCTTTCGGTTCCTTTGGAGTGGGTCTCGTGATCGGCGTCGGCGGCGCTTATGGCAAGCTCTATGGCGGGCCGGTGGTCCGTGACCTGCTGGAAGTCTATACCACCGTGGTCCGCGCCGTGCCCGAACTGGTGCTGATCCTGCTGCTATATTTCGCTGGTACCGACCTCATCAATCAGTTGCTCACCGCGCTCGGCCATGCCGCAATCGATATCAACGGCGTTGTCGCCGGCATAGGCGTACTCGGCGTCGTGCAGGGCGCCTACTCCACCGAAGTCTTGCGCGGCGCGATTCTCGGCATTCCGCAGGGCCAGATCGAAGCCGCGCGGGCCTATGGAATGCCCCCCGGCCTGCTTCTCAGGCGTATCACGCTACCGGCGATGCTGCCCTTCGCCATCCCGGGGCTGGCGAACCTGTGGCTGATCGCCACCAAGGACACCGCACTTCTCGCAATCGTAGGCGTCAATGAGCTGACGCAAACCACACGGACGGCGGCTGGCGCCACGAAGGCCTATTTCACCTTCTTCATGGCGGCGGGCGCGCTCTATCTTGTCCTGACCCTCGTCTCCAACGTGGTCATCGGGCGCATTGAGCGCTGGGCGCGCCGCGGCATGCCTTCGATCGCGGGGGCGCACTGATGGCGGCTACCGAAAACCCGGTCATTCACGCCGCCGCCCGGGCCTCGCTCTGGATGCGGCCACATCGGATAGCGCTGATCCTGATCGCGCTCGCTATCGTCGTGGCGTCGATTTTCCTGATGCGCTGGGATTGGCTGCCCACCTATCTGCCGCTGGCTTTGCAAGGCATATGGCGGACCATATGGCTGCTGGTGATAACGTCGGTTCTGGGCATCTCGCTCGCTATCCCCCTTGGCCTGGCGCAGGTGATCGGGCCGCCTATCTTGAACGTTCCGGCCAAGGCGTTCTGCACGGTTATTCGCGGCACGCCGCTGCTGCTCCAGCTCTGGCTGCTCTATTTCGGACTCGGTTCGCTGTTTCCGCAATTTCCGTGGATACGAGAGTCGTTCCTCTGGCCCATTCTCAGGCAGGCATGGCCCTATGCCGTTCTTTCGCTGACGATTTCGTATGCCGGCTACGAAGGCGAAGTGATGCGTGGTGCCTTCGCCGGCGTACCGCGCGGTCAACTCGAGGCGGCCCGCGCTTTCGGCATGAGCCGTTGGAAAATGTTCAGGCGAATATGGCTGCCGCAGGCGATCCAGCGGGCGCTGCCGACGCTGGCCGGCGAAACCGTTCTCCAACTGAAGGCAACACCGCTGGTGGCGACCATAACCATGGTTGATGTCTATGCCGTAGCCTCGCGGGTGCGCCAGGACCTGTTCGTCACCTACGAACCCTTGCTGCTTCTGGCGTTGGTCTATATGGCCATCACCGGTATCCTGGTCTTCGGCTTCCGCCGGCTCGAGGCGCGGATTCCGAACCGGCTCGGCTGATATCGGGACAGTTTCACGAAGTCAGGACTAACGAAAATGCAACTCAGTCTCGATCAGGCGACAGGGCTGTGCCGGATGGCGGCGCTCGGCGCCGGCGCCAATGAAGAAACGGCGCAGTCGCTCGCAGCCTCCATCGTCGCTGCCGAGGCGGAAGGACTATCCACGGTCGGGCTGTCGCATTTCATCGACTATCTCGAAGCGCTGGAGGCCGGCCGCATCGACGGCAAGGCCGAGCCGGTCATCACCAGGCCGGCATTGGCGGTCTATCTCTCCGACGCGCGCGGCGGTCTGGCGCATACCGGCTTCGACCGCACGATCGACGATCTCGCCAAGGCCGCGCGCCTGTTCGGCGTCGCCATCTTTTCGCAGAAGAACGCCTATACATGCGGGGCGCTCGGCTATTTTACCGGGCGGCTGGCAGCACTTGGGCTGGTATCCTTCGCCGCGACCAACGGGCCGGCCGTGCTTGCCGGCTCGGGCTCGGTCAAGCCGGTCTACTGCACCAACCCGATGTCCTTCGCCGCGCCCGCCGCCGATGGAGCGCCGCTGGTGATCGACCAGTCGTCGAGCGCTACCGCTTTCGTCAACATCCGCAAGGCGGCCGAGGACGGCAAGAAGATCCCGGAGGGCTGGGCGCTGGATGCAAGCGGCAATCCTACCACCGACCCGGCGGCGGCCATGAAAGGCGCCATGCTTGCCTTCGGCGGCCAGCGCGGCGCCAACATCGCGCTGATGGTCGAAGTGCTGGCAGCGGGCCTGTCGGGCGCCAATTGGTCGCTCGACGCGCCGTGGTTCAGCGGCGGGCCGGACAGTCCGGGAACCGGCCTCTTCGTGCTGGCCGTCGAGCCCAAGCTGCTCGATCCGGATTTCGAGAAACGCATGAAGGACCAGCTCGAACGGTTGCGCCGCCGTTTCGGCGTCCATGTGCCCGGCCGCGCCCGGGCCGAAGCGGCGGAGAAGGCAGCGGCGCGCGGCATTACCGCGCCCAAAGCCGTGGTGCAGCGCATTTCCGAATTCGCCGAGCGCTATTCGGCGTGAATGATCGGTCGCGTTCGGGCTCTCCGCCTACCTCAGGCGAACCTTCGCGCCCCCTTCTGCCCTGCCTCGTCCCGCCAACACCTCGCAAGACCCCACATCGGCGAAGTGCTTGCTGAACCTTTTTGCGCGATGGTGCGACCAATGTCTGCCGGGGTGGGGTTTGCCCGGCCGGTGACATCCGGTCGAATGTATCCAGGGCTGGGGCGGGCATTTGACGCCGTCCTGATACCGTCTCAGGTCAGGTCGCCTCGCAGGACCCTGATCGACCAGGGCGTCGCCCGGAAAACCCCGCTTTGGCGGGGTTTTCTGCGTCTCGCCCACAGCGGATAGAATATGCCTTTTCCAGTCAACTTTTGTTCATTTGACTTCAACCGACAAGGTCGGGTGTTTGCTCGGAGCAGCAATACAGGAGCCCCAATGTCCGCAAGTACCGGCAATTCTTCCAGCAGAAGCCTTTTCGTCCCAGCCCTTGGCGGCCTCTATTCGGTGCTGAACACCGCCGTGGAAACCATCCTGCGTGCCGTGGCCGGCATCTTGCTCGCCATCCACGGCTCGGGCAAGATCACCGATCCTTTCGGCGCCGCCGAGATGGTCGAGGGCCTCGGCTTCTATCCCGGCGCCTTCTGGTCGCTGCTTTTGGCCTGCACCGAATTCTTCGGCGGCATTTTCATCGCCATCGGCCTCTTGACCCGCCCAGCCGCCTTCGCCGGGATGTTCGTGCTTCTGGTCACCGTCTGGTTCCATTGGGTCACCATGGGCCAGGGTTTTTCCGGCGCCGAAAAATCGCTGCTGTGGGCGGCGATCCTGTTCTTCTTCGTCGTTCGCGGTGGCAACCACCATTCGGTCGACGCACGCATCGGCAGGGCGTTCTGACGCGGTCGGAACAGGGGCTCCGGCGACTTATCGTCGCCCTTTGCGTTTGGCGCGAAACGGACTATGAAACGGCTCAGCCAAGCCCATCTGGAAAGCGCGCCCGGAGCCAGCCATGACCGAAATCCTGCAGACCCCAAAGCTCGTCGTCGTGTTCGGCGGCTCCGGCTTTGTCGGCCGCCACGTCGTGCGGGCGCTGGCCAGGCGCGGCTACCGCATCAGGGTCGCCTGCCGCCGACCCGATCTCGCCGGTCATCTGCAGCCGCTCGGCAATGTCGGCCAGATCCAGTCGGTGCAGGGCAACGTTCGGGTGCGCTGGTCGGTCGACCGCGCCGTGCAGGGCGCCGACCATGTCGTCAACCTGGTGGCCATCCTGCATGAGGGTGGCCGCCAGAAATTCACGTCTGTTCATGAGTTCGGTGCGCGCGCCATCGCCGAAGCGGCGCGTGCCGTCGGCGCTGGCTTCACCCATATCTCGGCGCTGGGCGCCGATCTGAACGCGCAATCGGACTACGCGCGCACCAAGGCGCTCGGCGAAAAGGCGGTTTTCGAGACGATCGAGGATGCCGTCATCTTCCGGCCATCGATCATTTTCGGACCGGAGGACAGTTTCTTCAACCGCTTCGCCGGCATGGCGCGCCTTTCGCCGGTGCTGCCGCTGATCGGCGGCGGGCAGACCAAATTCCAGCCGGTCTATGTCGGCGATGTCGCCGAGGCGGTGGCACGCTCGGTCGAGGGCAAGGTTAAGGGCGGCGAGATCTACGAACTCGGCGGGCCGAAGGTGCTCACTTTCAAGGAATGCATGGAAGAAATGCTGGCCGTCATCAACCGCAAGCGGCTTCTGCTGCCGGTTCCGTGGTGGCTGGCCAACATGCAGGCATCGATCCTCGGCCTTTTGCCCAATCCGTTGCTGACCAAGGACCAGGTCCTGCAGTTGCGCGCGCACAATATCGTGTCGGACGCGGCCACCAGGGACGACAGGACGCTCGCCGGCCTCGGCATCCAGCCGAGGTCGATCGGCAGCATCCTGCCGAGCTATCTCTGGAGCTACCGCCCCGCGGGCCAGTTCCAGCGCAAGACGGCGGCCTGATACCAGCCAGTCAGGCGCTTGCTAAAGGCGCCGCGTGACCTGCATCGGCAGGCCGCCCTGCGGTTGCGTCGTCAGTTTCTGCACCGGCCATGGCCTGGTCTCGGCGGTGGTATCGAAGCGGAAACGCGACAGCATGACGGCCAGCGCGATGATCGCCTCCTGCATGGCAAAGCTGGCGCCGATGCAGACGCGAGGCCCGGCGCCGAACGGCAAATACTGGAAGCGGTCGATCTTTTCGCGATTCCCCGGCTGGAAGCGTTCCGGCATGAAGGCGTCGGGCCTGTCCCACAGCTTGCGATGGCGGTGGACGACCCACGGCATGACCAGCACCGCGGCGCGCCTCGGTATGTACAGGCCGTTCCAGGTTTCGGGCTCGATCGGCTCGCGGTTGATCGAAGGCGCCGGCGGGTAAAGCCTGAGGGCCTCGTCGAAGGCGGCGCGGGTGAACGGCATGGCGTCGAGCCATTTTGTCGGGTCTGGCTCTCGCGCCAGCACGGCGTCGATCTCGCGCTCCATTTTTTCGCGCTCCCAAGGCGCTTCGGCCAGGCAATAGAGCGTCCAGCCGAGCGCACGCGCCGTGGTTTCATGGCCGGCCCCGATGAAGGTGATGATGTTGTCCTCGACCTCGGCCCGCGTCAGCCCATCCGGTCCCTCCGCCTTGAGCAGAAGCGTAAGAAAATCCTGTGGCACCTTGTCCGGATCGCGCTTGACCCGCTCTTCGCGCATCTTGACGGTGTCGGTGACGATCTTGCGGAAATAGGCCATGGTCTTGCGGCCGCGGATGCGGGTCAGGCGTGGCAGCCAGTCGGGCGCCCGCAACAGGTCGAGCGGATCGACCCGGCCCATGGTCTCGAACAGGTGGTCGATCTCCTTGGCAAAGCTGCCCGGTTCGCCTGATATTTCACCGGTAAACAACGTCTCTGCCAGGATGTCGTAGGTGAGCAGCGTCATGTCGTGGGCGATATCCGACGTGCCGCCATTCTCATAGCGCTTGACGAATTCTTGCGTGCGCCTCAGCATCGGCTCGGCAAAGCCGAAGATGTGGCGCGGCGTGAACACCGGCGCCATCGCCTTGCGCGAACGCCTCCACACCTCGCCCTCGGCGGTCAGAAGGCCGTCACGCAGGATCGGGCGCAGTATCTTCTGGCGCACCGTCGCCATCTTGTAGTTCCTGGCGTTGTCGACCAGCACGTGGCGGATGAGGCCGGGATCATTGGCGATGACCAGCGGCCCGCCGATGCCGTTCACCGATAGCCAGGGTTCATTGTAGGTCGGCTCGCCCCACAGTTCGAGTGGGTTGCGATAGACGATACGGATCATCTCCAACGTCGAAGGCGGTGATGTACGCGGCTTCGGCGCCGGCGGGACGAAGGGGGCGGGCTGACTGTCCATGGCATGCTCCGCTGGAAATCTCAATGTAGTGACTGGCAAGGCAGGCGTCCATGTGGGAACCGAACGGCGAAGGCGACACCCTCCCCGACCTTGCCCTTGTTGCCGCCGCTTCGGCTTTTGTTTGAGCGTCGGATGGTGCCAATACCGGTTCCATTTTTTTGGCCCGATGGTCTGGCCGGCCAGCCGTGTTCCTCTTCCATGCGGAAATGGCTGCAAACCTTGGAAAAACCGCCTTTTGCGCCTATATCTAGGGCATCAAGGACGCGCGATTCGGAGCCGGTTTTTCGCGCTGAATATGCGGCATCAATCAGACAGGTTTTCATGAGCGATCAGATCGACAACGCCAACGGCGCTGAGGCCGAATACGGCGCCGATTCCATCAAGGTTTTGAAGGGGTTGGACGCCGTCCGCAAGCGGCCGGGTATGTATATCGGCGATACCGACGACGGTTCGGGCCTGCATCACATGGTCTACGAGGTGGTCGACAACGCCATCGACGAGGCGCTGGCCGGCCATGCCGACCTTGTCACGGTGACCCTCAATCCCGACGGTTCGGTGACGGTCATCGACAATGGCCGCGGCATTCCGACCGATATCCACACCGGCGAAGGCATTTCGGCGGCCGAAGTGATCATGACGCAGCTGCATGCCGGCGGCAAGTTCGACCAGAACTCATACAAGGTGTCAGGTGGCCTGCACGGCGTCGGCGTCTCGGTGGTCAACGCGCTGTCGGCCTGGCTGAAGCTGAAAATCCGCCGCAACGGCCAGATCTTCGAGATGAGCTTCACGCATGGCAACGCCGACGCGCCGCTGAAAGTCACCGGCAGTTATGAACAGCACAAGGTTGCCGGCACCTATGAGGGGCGCAGCGGCAGCGAGATCACCTTTTTCCCATCGACCGAGACGTTCACCATGGTCGAGTTCGACTTCGGCACGCTGGAGCACCGGCTGCGCGAACTTGCCTTCCTGAATTCCGGCGTGCGCATTCTTTTGACCGATGCCCGCCATGCCGACGTCGTGCGCCATGAGCTGCACTATGATGGCGGGCTCGAGGAATTCGTCAAATATCTCGACCGCGTCAAGAAACCCCTGATCGACAAGCCGATTGCCATCAAGGCCGAGCGCGACGGCATCACCGTCGAAGTCGCCATGTGGTGGAACGACAGCTACCACGAGAACGTGCTGGCCTTCACCAACAACATTCCGCAGCGCGACGGCGGCACGCATCTTGCCGGTTTCCGCGGCGCTCTGACGCGCCAGGTAACCGGCTATGGCGACTCCTCGGGCCTCACCAAGAAGGAGAAGGTTGCGCTGATCGGCGACGATTGCCGCGAAGGGCTGACGGCGGTGCTGTCGGTCAAGGTTCCCGACCCGAAATTCTCTTCGCAGACCAAGGACAAGCTGGTCTCGTCCGAAGTTCGTCCAGTGGTGGAAGGGCTCGTCAACGAGGCGCTCGGCACCTGGCTCGAGGAGCATCCCGCCGAGGGCAAGGTGGTCATCGACAAGGTCATCCAGGCGGCAGCGGCGCGCGAGGCCGCGCGCAAGGCGCGCGACATCACACGCAAGAGCTCGCTCGGCGTCACCTCGCTGCCCGGCAAGCTGGCAGACTGCCAGGAACGCGATCCGGCCAAGTCCGAGATCTTCATCGTCGAGGGCGACAGCGCCGGCGGCTCGGCCAAGGGCGGCCGTTCGCGTCAGAACCAGGCCATCCTTCCCCTGCGCGGCAAGATCCTCAATGTCGAGCGGGCTCGCTTCGACCGCATGCTCGGCTCCGACATGATCGGCACGCTGATCACCGCGCTCGGCACGTCGATCGGCAAGGACGAGTTCAACGCGGACAAGCTGCGCTACCACAAGATCATCCTGATGACGGACGCCGACGTCGACGGCGCCCACATCCGCACTTTGCTGCTCACCTTCTTCTTCCGGCAGATGCCGGAGCTGATCGAGCGCGGCCATCTCTATATCGCCCAGCCGCCGCTCTACAAGGTGACGCGTGGCAAGAGCTCGCAATACCTTAAGGACGAAAGCGCCTTCGAGGAGTTCCTGATCGGCTCGGGGCTGGAGGAGGCGTCGCTTGCGCTGAGCACCGGCGAGGTGCGGGCCGGACAGGACCTGCGCGGCGCCATCGACGATGCGCTGGCGGTGCGCCAGCTCATCAACGGGCTGCATACGCGCTACAACCGCGGGGTGGTCGAGCAGGCGGCGATCGCAGGCGCCCTCAATCCGGACGTTTTCACCGATCTCGGCCAGGCCAACGCCATGGCCGAGCGTGTCGCCCGGCGCCTCGACATCATCGCCGAGGACACCGAACGCGGCTGGACCGGCCGCATGTCGACCTCCAACGAGGGAATCGGCGGCTATGTGTTCGAGCGCACGGTGCGTAGCGTCAAGGAATTCGCGCATCTCGACCTTGCGCTGATCAATTCGGCCGACGCCCGGCAGCTCGACCGCTATGCGCCGCGCCTCGCGGAGGTCTATGGTGAGCCGCCGGTGCTGCGTCGCAAGGATGTGTCCGAAACCATCTCGGGACCGCTGGCTCTGCTCACCGCCGTGTTTGCCACCGGCCGCAAGGGCCTGACCATGCAGCGCTACAAGGGCCTTGGCGAGATGAATGCCGAGCAGCTCTGGGAGACCACACTCGATCCGAATGTGCGCTCGCTCTTACAGGTCAAGGTCACCGATGCCACCGATGCGGACAGCCTGTTCTCGCGGCTGATGGGTGACGAGGTCGAGCCCAGGCGCGAATTCATCCAGGACAACGCGCTGTCGGTGGCCAATCTGGATATCTGAGTCCATAGGAGCACTCATTTCGGATGTTTGAGCATTGGTAGGCCCAGGCCTACCAATGCCGCCTGCTGCATCGCAACAAAAGTCACCGACGACCGGCCGGAACGGAATGGCTTCCAAGGGCATTGTAGTCGATCACAATCGCCGCAGGAGGCACTCATGGGACGTGGCATTTTGCTCTGGCTTCTCGGAGTCCCGATTCCGATCATTATTCTCATCATGCTTTTCGCACGGTAGGGGGCTGACATGCAGTCCACCCTAACGGCTGTCGATGTTTCCGCACCGACGGAATCCTCTTCCACCGCAGTCAGCTGGGGGCCGATCGTGGCCGGCGCCTTTGCTGCCTCAACGTTGACCCTGATCCTTATGCTGCTCGGCTCCGGGCTCGGGCTGACCATGGTTTCGCCGTGGTCCGGCTTGGGCACCTCGGTCACAACTTTCGCGGCCTCCACCGCCGCGTGGCTGATTGTCGTGCAGTGGCTGTCGTCAGCTGTCGGCGGTTATCTTGCCGGGCGCCTGCGCACCAAATGGGTCGGCGTCCACACCGATGAAGTCTTTTTCCGCGATACCGCCCACGGCTTCCTCGCCTGGGCGCTGGCGACGTTGCTCGTCGCCGGCGTGCTCGGCTCGGCGCTTTCCGCGGCTGTCGGAAGCGGTGTTCAGGCCGCTTCGACGGTCGTATCGGGGGCGGCAATGGGCGCTTCGGCAGGGGCTACCGCAAACGCCGGAGGCGGATCGACCGACAACGCGACGTCGTACTTCGTCGATGCGCTGTTCCGCCCGGCCGATGCGGCCAGGCTTGCAACCACCAATCCCGAAAGCGATGCGGCGGCAACGGCGCAGGCTTCGCGCATTCTGATCGCCAGCGCAGCAGCAGGCGAAGTGTCGGCCGACGACAAGACCTATCTATCGCAGCTGGTGGCTGCCCGCAGCGGGCTGTCGGAACCGGATGCAAGGGTTCGCGTCGATGCCGTAATCGCCAGAGTCGAGGAGGCGAAGGTTCAGGCTCAGCAGGCTGCTGACACCGCCAGAAAAGCCGGTGCCACCTTCGCGCTTCTCGGCGCACTGTCGCTGGTCGTCGGCGCTTTCATCGCAAGCGCCGCGGCAGCACTTGGCGGCAGGCAGCGCGACGACGAGGAAGCGGTGTTCCTGACCAACCGTTGATCGGTGCTTGGCGGGGTTCAACGATGCCGGGACTGCACCCCGGCATCGTTGGTTTTGAAAGCATAATCGTGGTGGACTGCGGCGCGCCGGTTCGCCGAGAGGAGCGGGCTCCATTTTCCAGCAACAATCGTCGGCACCGCCTAGCTAGACTAGCTTGGCTCCAGTCTGCGGCCGAGATCGACTGCGTCGCGCAACACGGCAAGATGCGAGCGCGGCGGCGTGCCGGCGGCGGCGGCGACCTCGACGCCGGCCGCCTTCAGCGACCAGTAGAGCCTGTGCGTGAAGATGCGGCCAAGCGAACCGCGCAGATCGACCTGGATGTTCTCTATGCCGGGGCCGAAATTTTCCGCCATAGACCCGGAGATCGGGTCGCCCGTCAGCCAGCCGTTGCCCCGATCGAAGATGTTGGTCCATCGCGTCGCGGCAAACACCGCACCATGATGCACCGCCCGCTGCGGTTTGTCCGAACGGCTGCGCCCTTCCTGATAGAGGATGGTTCCTCCGGCCACCGTCTCGGTGATCGGCGGGCATGCCGAGAACAGCCCCTCAGCGATGCCGCGCCTGAATTCGGCGAGATTGTAGGTCACCAGAAACTCGCTGTGGGTCAGCGGGCTGCCAAGCGTGACGAAATCGCTGATCTTCCATGGCAACGGATGATCGGCGTCCCTGGCGCGAAGCTGCCGATAGAGCTCCCATTGGGCGCGCCGGAATCCGGAAAAATCATCCAGCCTGTCGGGCCACGCAGACCCATCGGAGCCGAGCGAAGCCTTGTCGACGGCGCGGATCGCTTTCAGCCTTGCCTTGTCGCGCGCGGCTTCCAGCTTTCGAGGCCGGAAGTCGGCCCACAATATCTGAAGCAGATCATAGGCGATGATTGATCCCAGGCTGTGCGAGACCAGCACGATGCGGTCGTAGGTATCGTCCATCATAAGACGCTTCAGCAGCGTCAGGCCACGGTCACGGACAAGGGCGCGCTTCTCGACCGTTGCCGCTTCGGCACGCACATAGGCAGCCACATCGCCGAAATAAGGAAGGCCAAACCGGTCCACCAACCAGATGACGAACGAAGCCAGGATCGTGACGAGCACCCCCGTGGTCCAGGAAATATACGCTTGCGAGGCCGATGTCGCCACCACGAGCGCTGCGCACAGGACTGTTATGACGGCCAGAAGCGTGACGACATACAGCCCACGGGCATCGCGCGGAATATCGGCGGGCTTGCGCCAAAGCAGATTTGTCACCCAGGCCGCGAGCCGGCACCGCGTCGTCCCTTGCGTGATGTCGGCCCAGTAAAGCTCGTAGAAATCGGTGCGGCGGCCGTCGACATCGTAAGGGGTAGTGATCCGGCGAAGCTCGTGCGAATTCGTCCGGGTGTCGGGCGTGATCCAGCTCTGGTTGATCTTCTTGCCGGCAGGGTCGGCCGGATCGGCCACATGGGCATAAAACGGCGCGCGAGCGGGGTCACGGCTCCAAACAGCCTGAACAAATCCCCTCAGCGTGTCCATGGGCCGCTGTTCACCCATGCCGTGCACGATCACCACCGCTTGGCTTGGCTTGCGCGGCGCCTTCCCGGAACCTGGCGATATTGTCTTGGCCGGCGACGCAACAGGGTCTGACACCAGTGCCTCCGTTGGTGATAAATCCCGTCCCTCGAAACAGAATTTGCCTATCGTAGCTCTGAAACCTGCATAAGGGCAAAGATGCTCAAGGCGGATGCTCAGCGGCAAGAAAAAGCCCGGCGCGGAGCCGGGCTTGTTTCGAGCGACTGGCGATGTATTGGGGGAAACCGGATCAGTGATCCATGGCCTTGACGATCTCTTCGGTCATCTTCTTGGCATCACCGAGCAGCATCATGGTGCCGTCCTTGTAGAACAGCGTGTTGTCGATGCCGGCATAGCCGGAGCCGAGCGAGCGCTTGACGAACAGGCAGGTGCGCGCCTTGTCGACGTCGAGGATCGGCATGCCGAAGATCGGCGACGACTTGTCGTCGCGGGCGGACGGGTTGGTGACGTCATTGGCGCCGATGACGTAGGCGACGTCGGCCTGCGCGAATTCGGAGTTGATGTCCTCGAGCTCGAACACCTCGTCATAGGGCACGTTGGCTTCGGCGAGCAGCACGTTCATGTGGCCGGGCATGCGACCGGCGACCGGGTGAATGGCGTACTTCACGTCGACACCGGCGGCCTTGAGCTTGTCGGCCATTTCGCGCAGCGCATGTTGCGCCTGGGCGACCGCCATGCCGTAACCCGGCACGATGATGACCTTCTGCGCATTCATCATCAGATAGGCGGCATCGTCGGCCGAACCCTGCTTGACCGTGCGCTCGATGCCGTCGTCGGCAGCCGCCGAAGTCTCGCCGCCGAAGCCGCCGAGGATGACCGAGATGAACGACCGGTTCATGCCCTTGCACATGATGTAGGACAGGATCGCGCCGGACGAACCGACCAGCGCGCCAGTGATGATCAGCGCCAGATTGCCGAGCGTGAAGCCGAGTGCCGCCGCAGCCCAGCCCGAATAGGAATTCAGCATCGAAACGACCACCGGCATGTCGGCGCCGCCGATGGGGATGATGAGAAGGACGCCAAGAACAAGCGATGCCGCCACAATCAGCCAGAACACCAGCTTGGACTCGCTGGTGACCAGCAGCACGATCAGCACGATGAGCGCGATGCCGAGGGCGGCGTTGATGACATGGCGGCCGCCGATCATGATCGGCTTGCCCGACATGCGGCCGTCGAGCTTGAGGAAGGCGATGACCGAGCCGGTGAAGGTGATGGCGCCGATGGCGACACCGAGGCTCATCTCGATCAGTGCCTGGGCATGGATGTCGGCGACCGTGCCGATGCCGAAGCTTTCCGGCGCATAGATGGCGGCGGCTGCCACCATGACGGCGGCAAGACCGACCAGCGAGTGGAAGGCGGCGACCAACTGCGGCATCGAGGTCATGGCGATGCGCCGTGCGGTGACCGCACCGACGGAACCGCCGATCAGCAGGCCGAGCACGATGAGGGCGAACCCTCCCGCCGAAGGGGTCGCCAGCGCCAGCGTGGTGGCAATAGCGATGGCCATGCCGATCATGCCGTACATATTGCCCTGGCGGCTGGTGGTCGGATGCGACAGGCCGCGCAATGCCAGGATGAACAGGATGCCGGAGACCAGATAGAGGAAGGAGGCGAAGTTGGCGTTCATGTCGCTCTACTTGTCCTTCTTCTTGTACATGGCCAGCATGCGCTGGGTGACGAGGAAGCCGCCGAAGATGTTTACCGAGACCAGCATCAACGCGACGAAGCCGAAGCCGGTGGCGATGCCGGACGCCGAGATGCCGACGGCAAGCAGCGCGCCGACGACGATGACCGAGGAAATGGCGTTGGTGACGGCCATCAGCGGCGTATGCAGCGCCGGCGTGACCGACCAGACGACGTAATAGCCGACGAAGATCGCCAGGACAAAAATGGCGAAGCGGAAGACGAAGGGATCGATCGCCCCGCCCGACAGCGCGTGCGCGGCGTCGCCGACCGCCTCAGTCCCGCCGGGAGCGGTGGCAAGATCCTGCACCGCGAGCCGGACGGCGGCGGTCGCCTGGTCGAGCTGGTCGAGGGCTTTCTGCAAGGTCTGGTCCATCACGCGATCCCTTTCGACTTAGACGAGGGCGACCTGGGGCCGGCAGGTTTCTTTGCAACAGCGGACTTCTTTGCAGCGGCTGGCTTCGCAGGCTTAGCCGAGGCGATCATCACCGCCGGCTTGCCGGCGAAGGCCGGATGCACGACGTGACCGCCATCGGTCAGCATCGTCGCCTTGACCAGATCATCGTCACGGTTGATGGCAAGCGTCTTGGTGGTCTTGTCGACCAGCGTCTCGAGGAACGCAAAGAGGTTCCTGGCATAGAGCAGCGAGGCGGATGCCGCGACGCGGCCCGGCACGTTGAGATGGCCGACGATCTTCACGCCGTTGGCCGTGGTCATCACCTGACCCGGCACAGCGCCCTCGACATTGCCGCCGCGCTCGACCGCAAGGTCGACGATCACCGAACCCGGCTTCATCGAGGCGACCATGGCCGCCGATACCAGTTTTGGTGCCGACCGGCCGGGGATCAGAGCCGTAGTGATGACGATGTCCTGCTTGGCAATGTGCTCGGCGGTCAGCGCCGCCTGCTTGGCCTGGTATTCCCTGGACATTTCCTTGGCATAGCCGCCCGCCGTCTCGGCCGCCTTGAACTCCTCGTCCTCGACCGCCAGGAACTTTGCTCCGAGCGAAGCAACCTGTTCCTTGGCGGCGGGGCGCACGTCGGTGGCGGTGACCACTGCGCCGAGCCGCCTTGCCGTTGCAATCGCCTGCAGGCCGGCGACGCCGACGCCCATGATGAAGACTTTCGCCGCCGGCACGGTGCCGGCCGCCGTCATCATCATCGGCAGTGCCCGGTCATATTCGGCAGCCGCGTCGATCACCGCCTGGTAGCCGGCGAGGTTCGCCTGGCTGGACAGGACGTCCATGGATTGGGCGCGGGTGATGCGCGGCATGAACTCCATCGAGAAGGCGGTGACACCGGCCCTGGCCAGAGCGTCGACGCCGGCGTCGTTGCCGTAAGGGTCCATGATGGCGATGACGGCAGTGCCCGGCCGATAGGCTTTCAGCTCCGCTTCATCAGGCCGGCGCACCTTCAGCACCACATCGGCCTTGGCGACATCGCCGACCCTGCCGATCGCGGCACCGGCTTTGGCGAACTCCTCGTCGGGAATGCGCGACGCGGTGCCGGCGCCGCTTTCGACGATCACGTCGAACCCCAGCCCCGCAAGCCGTTTCACCGTGTCGGGCGAGGCCGCAACGCGCGGCTCGTTCGCGTCGAGCTCACGAGGGATGAAAACCGTCTGTCCCACCGCATGATCCTTTCGGCTGGAAACTGTCTGCGCAAGACGCCGGCCGGATTTCCGGCTACGCCTCGGGGCAAAGGGTCTGAGAATTCTATCGGAGAATGAAGGCGCCGACGGCGAGGATCAGAACGAACAGGATGAACGCCGAGAAGAAGCCGCCCGCGAAGAAGCCGAAAGCCATTGCCAAGAGCACGGCGGCGCAAAAGAGCGATCCGTATTTGGCGAGCATGACAAAGCCGGCATAGGTGCGGTCGTGCTCGGCATAGTCCATCTTCGCGCCCAGCTCGACAGGACCGGTCGGCGTGTGATCAGCCATAGGAATACCCCTTCGAAGACATCTTTCAGGCACATAGCGAAAAGCCGGGCCGAGGGCAATGGCGCTATTGCCGCATCGCTGCCGACAACAGCCTCAAGGGAAAGTTGAAGCTGCCGGATGCAGGAGGATGTTGCGAAGGCGATCGTGGCTGGCGCCTTGCGCTTCCTTGTCGCCTGAGGCTTGTCACATCAGCCGGCGAGCTGCGGAAACAGCCCAAGCAGACCGACGACGATCAGATAGAGCGCGACGATATAGTTGAGGAGCCGCGGCATCACCAGGATCAGCACGCCGGCAATCAGCGAGATCAGCGGCGTGAGCGCGAGCGTTGAAATGGTCATGTCGGTTCCTTTCGATGGGATTGCCTTCAAGGCGAAGCAGATCGATGTCGTTCAAACGCCACCTGCGCTCTTGCCGGAACGCCGAACCGACCAGAAAGCTCCGGCAGCGCTTTAAAATCGCGATCCGTCAAGCGGCTTCGCGGTAGTATTTGGCAGTAGGCAGGATGGTCAGCGGCGCGAGTTCACCGGCGCTGGGCGTCTCGAACAGCATACGCTGCTCCATTGGCGTCGACCGGAAGAACGGAAAACGGGAGAAAGACCGTTCGCGGATGGCGCTGACGTTGGCGCGGTAGAGCACGACCTTGTAGTTTAGGCCCGGATAATCGCGCAACTCGCCAATCTGCTCGGAACAGTAAATGCGACGGTAGAAGCCTGCATGTTCCGGGCGGATGGTGGAGAGGCAGTAGGGCGCGTCGAAGTAGAAGCATGCCATGCCAGCGAGGCGTAGCGTCAGATAAGGAATCTGCGGATAGACCCGCGACCAGTCGGGATCGGCGGCAAAGCGGCTGGGGTCGGCAAAATTCGCACCAGATGCCAGCATGGGGCGCAATATGTCGCCATAGACTGTCGTGGAAGGCGACTGCGGCGTAGCGCTGCAGGCATGGTGAATGCGCAGCGTGCTGACCAGAACGCCGTCGATATAGATTCCGAACTTGGAGCAATTGGCCGCTTCGTCGAGCTCGTCATGCACAATATGGTCGGAATTCTCCGGGACCATATCGCTCAGACGATAAGATTTGTAGCGCAACCTGTAAATATCTTCGAGGTCTTCGCCCTTGTCGCAGCGACGATATTCCGTCCGTTCGAGCATTGCCGAGACATTCCTGGCAAAGCTGGACATCGTATCGGACGCGTCAATCCCGTCCGCACTCGCCGCCTGACGAGGCGAAATCAACTCAACACCCATGAACTCAATCCCCGTAAACTGCCGCCGCGATCGACACTTACGGCAGGGTCGTGAGATGTAAAGATGAAAATAAGATAGAGGTTATTTACCAGGTGTTAAGGTTAATAATCGGTAAATTTATACTAAAATGCGCGACATTTTCGCGCAAATCAACGACGCCCCGCCTTCCCGACCGTCTTGATGTCCTTGGCGAAAGGCCAAACTGTGCTCGACATGGTCTCGATGCCGGACGCGCTGAGCGCTGAGCCGAACAGAAACCCCTGAACCAGGTCCGGCTTGACCTGCAAGGCCAGGATCTTGAGTTGTTCGAAGGTCTCGACGCCCTCGACGGTCACCGAGAGCCCCAGCGGCCGAGACAGATTGACGATGCCCTTGAGCAGTTCGAGCGAGCGGCTGCTTTGGGTGACGTCCATCAAGAACGAACGATCGATCTTGATCTTGTCGAGCGGTAGTTTGTGAAGATAGCTCAAGCTCGAATAGCCGGTGCCGAAATCGTCGAGCGCGATGCGCACGCCAAGCTGCTTCAATTCCTCGATATACTGACGCGTCAGCGACTTGTCGTCGAGCAGCGCCGTCTCGGTGACCTCAATCTCCAGGCGGCTGGCGGCGAGACCGGAACTGGCGAGCGCATCGCTAACCTTTTGGACGACGTCGCGATTGCGGAAGTCCTTGGCCGAGAGATTGACCGAGACACTAGTCTGTACGGGCCATTTGGCGCATTCAGTGCACGCCGCATGCAGGACAAAGGTGCTGATCTCGGAAATGATACCCATTTCTTCAGCCAGCGGAATGAAGATGCCGGGCGAAATCGGCCCGAGGTCGGGGTGATCCCACCGGCAAAGCGCCTCGCAACTGGCGATGCGCATCGTGCTCATCGACACGATCGGCTGATAGACCACCCGCAAGCCCTTGCTTTCTACAGCGGTGCGCAGATCCGCCTTCATCAGCTGGCGGTTGCGGAAAGCGGCATCCATCGATGCCTCGAACAGCCGCCACGTGTTCTTGCCGAGTTCCTTGGCCTTATAGAGCGCGAGATCCGCCTTGACGATCATGGCATCGACATCGGTATCCTTGACCCGCGACAGCACGGCGCCGCCACTGGCCTGGATGCGCAATCCGTGGCCGGCGACGTCGACCTCGCCCTGCAGATCGACGAAAATCTCGTCGAGCTGGCTCATCAGATGGCTTTCGTCCTCGACGCGGTCGAAGAAGATCATGAACTCGTCGCCGCCGAAACGGCTGACGGTGATGCCTGGGCCAGCGACCGCCGCCAGCCGCTCCGCGACGGCGTAGATCAACCCGTCGCCGACCGGATGGCCAAGCGTGTCGTTGACGCTCTTGAAATCATCGAGGTCGAGCACGGCGAGCCCGCAAAGACGCTCGAGATCGCCGGAGGCCATGGCCTCTCCGATCAGCTCGTGGAAATAGGCCCGATTGGGCAGGCCGGTGAGGCTGTCGTAACGCGCCATGAAGCGGATCTTGTCTTCCGCCTCGACGCGGGCCGTCACATCCTCGAAAGTTATGACGCCCAGTTCCTGGCTGCCCTCACGCGCCGAAAACTCATAGTGCTGGCCATTGGCGAGCGAGACGAGGACCTTGCGGTCGCGGCCCTCGCGCAAAGCACGCGTAAGCTGGGCTTCGATATAGCGGCAGTCCTTGGGCGCCAGCATGCCGCCGGCAACGCCACGCATCAGCAGACCGTGGATCGACCGCCCGAGCAGCGCGTCGCCCGACTTGAGCGACATCAGATGCGCGGCTTCGGCATTGGCCACCGCGACCCGGCCGTCGGGACCGAGCATGACGAGGCCGTGCGACATGGTGTTCAGCGCCCGGTTGAAACGCTGGGCGATGCGGTTCGCCTTCTTTTCCTCGGACAATGCGGTGAAGAGCACCTCCCTGACCAGATCGGCGAAGCGTTTGATCGCGAACAGAAAGGGAGCCGACATCAGGCCGAGTATCACATGGTAGACATCACCACGCAGGATGAAGCCCAGCGAGATCGGCCACGTCATCGTCATGATGAAGATCACGACCATCCTCGGGGAGCCGTAATTGCGACCGGCGATCGAAGTGGCGGACGCCAGCGTAACACAGACGGCGGCTATTTCGGCATAGTTGTCATGCGCCAGATAGATGCCGGCGAAACAGAAGGCGCCCAGCATGAAACCATGCATGGAGCCGTAGAGAATGTAATCATTTTCGCGGCGGCGGGCCTCCGCCCAATTTCTGGGTGATGGAGCGTTGCGATATTTCCTGATGTTGCGCAGGCGAAGGAAGGCGACGATCAGCAGTCCGACGGCCACCGCAATGTAGGCCGGATCCCTGGTCTTCCAGTAGACCAGCATGACCAGCAGGGTTTGGGCAAAGAATCCAATCGAAAGCGTCAGGCCGTCGCGAAACAAGGTTTCCACGAACGGGATATAGACGTCGACCGGGATCTCGTTTTTTCTTTTTAGACTCAACGCCTGAATCCCAACCCTGGGGAGCCAAGCTGTGTCACATTCGCCTTAAGAAAGGTTTAGAGAGGCCGTTTCGGGCCTCACCGTCAAGCCGGTTGACGCAAGGGAACTCTTCTTCAGGTAAACAAGGCGTATCGATCACTCAGCGGCCTGGAGATCCGGTCGCACCGGCGTCTTTGCCAGGCGATCGAGCAGCCTCTGGCGTTCGCCGGCGGCCTTTTCGGCACTGGCCTGCCTGACATGACCATAGCCGCGAATGAGCGCCGGCACCGAGACAAGCGCTGCCGCGGCCTCGACCCTACCCGGCGCCAGCGCACCGGCGACAAGCTCCAGATCGGCTTCGTACTGCGCAAGAAGTCGCCGTTCCATACGCCTTTCAGCGTTGTAGCCGAACACATCGAAGACCGTACCGCGCAAGCCTTTCATCGCCGCCAGTAGGCGGAACCCCTTCATCATCCAGGGACCGAAGCTCGATTTCCTTGGCTTGCCGTCCCTGCCGCGCCTGCCCATGATCGGCGGCGCGAGATGGAATTCGAGTTTGTCGTAGCTCTGAAACTGCTTCCCCAGTTCGGCGGTGAAGGAGCCGTCGGTGTAGAGCCTTGCCACCTCGTATTCGTCCTTGATCGCCATCAGCTTGAACAGGTTCCTCGCGGCAACCTCGGTCACATCAGTCGAACCGGGCACCGCCCTGGCTTCGGCCTTGCGCAGCGCGGCCAGTCTGTCGGCGTAGCGCTTGCCATAGGCGGCGTTCTGATAAGCGGCAAGGAAAGCGACGCGGCGGGCGATGATGTCGTCCAGCGTTTCGGCGACAGCGGCAGTCGGTGCAACCTTGCCCGGCTGGGCGACGAGGCCGCGCACGAACTCCGGCTGGTGAGCGGCGCGGCGGCCCCAGCGGAACGCGGCGACGTTCATTGCCACGGTCTGGCCGTTGAGCTCGATCGCCCTTTCCACCGCCTCGGCCGACAGCGGCAAGCCGCCATGCTGGAAGGCGAAGCCGAGCATGAACATGTTGGCGCCGAGCGAACTGCCAAACAGCGCGGTGGCGGTGCGGGTGGCGTCGAAGAAATGCGCCTTGTCGTCGCCGGCGGCGGTGCGGATCGCCTTTTTCAGCCGTTCGACAGGCAGCGAGAAGTCCGCCGAACGGGTAAACTCGCCGGGCATGATCTCGGCGGTGTTGGCGAGGAAGATCGTGTGGCCTTCGCGCACCGCGGCAAGCACCTTTTGGGCCCCAGAAACGACGAGGTCGCAGCCAAGCACGAGGTCGGCCTTGCCGGCCGAAACGCGGATGGCATGGATATCGTCCGGGCTGCGGGCGATGCGGACATGGGTGAACACCGAGCCGCCCTTTTGTGCAAGGCCGGCCATGTCGATCATGCCGCAGCCCTTGTCTTCGAGGTGGGCGGCCATGCCGAGCACCGCGCCGATGGTGACGACGCCGGTGCCGCCGACACCGTCGATGATCGCCGCCCAGCCTTGCTCGCGAAGCGGGAATTCGGCGGGCGCGGGCACGCCGTCGAGCGGATCGGTCGTGCCGGCAATACCCTCGATCTTCCTGATCTTGGCGCCATGCACGGTGACGAAGGACGGGCAGAAGCCGTTGATGCAGGAGAAATCCTTGTTGCAGCTCGACTGGTCGATCCTGCGCTTGCGGCCGAATTCGGTCTCGACCGGCTGAATCGACACACAGTTAGACTGTACCCCGCAATCGCCGCAACCTTCGCAGACCAGTTCGTTGATGAAGACGCGCTTGTCGGGGTCGGGGAAAGTGCCGCGCTTGCGGCGGCGACGCTTTTCGGCGGCGCAGGTCTGGTCGTAAAGCAGCACGGATACACCCTTGACCGCGCGCAATTCGCGTTGGACGAGGTCGAGGTCGTCGCGGTGATGAATGGTGGCGCCGGCGGGGAATTCGACCTTGGCGGCATATTTGCGCGGTTCGTCGGTGACGATGGCTATACGCTCGACGCCCTCGGCCCGCACCTGCCTGGCGATCATGTCCACGGTCAGGCCGCCCTCATGCGGCTGGCCGCCGGTCATGGCGACGGCGTCGTTGTAAAGGATCTTGTAGGTGATGTTGGCGTCCGTAGACAGCGCAAAGCGGATCGCCAGCGCCCCGGAGTGGTTGTAGGTGCCGTCGCCGAGATTCTGGAAGATGTGGTCGCGCTTCGAGAACGGCGCCTGGCCGACCCATTGCGCACCCTCACCGCCCATGGCGGTGAAGCCAACGGTGTTGCGATCCATCCACAGCGCCATGAAATGGCAGCCGATGCCGGCGGCGGCGAGCGAACCGTCCGGCACCTTGGTCGAGGAATTGTGCGGGCAGCCGGAGCAGAAGAAGGGCGTGCGCGAGGCGATGTCCGACGTGTCGGCGAGCATCGCCTGGAACTGGCGCAGTTTCGCCACCCGCGCGGCAATCTCGTCCGACGGTCCGATCGTTCGCAAGATCCTCTCGCCGAGCGCGATGGCGATGTCGTTGGGATCGAGCGCGCCCTTGGCCAGGAACAGTCCGTCGCCGCGCTCGTCCTTCTTGCCGACGATGACCGGCTGCGTGGCGGTGCCGTAAAGGTTCTCGCGCAGCTGCACCTCGATCAGCGAGCGTTTCTCCTCGACGACGACGATGGTTTCGAGGCCGCGCGCGAAGTCGGCGATGTGCTGCAGGTCGAGCGGCCACGGGCAGCCGACCTTGAACAGCCTGATGCCGATGCGGTTGGCGGCGGCCTCGTCGACGCCGATGTCTTCCAGCGCCTGGCGAACATCGAGATAGCTCTTGCCGATGGTGACGATGCCAAGCTTCGGGCTGCTGCCACCGGAATAGACGATCCGGTTCAGCCCGTTGGCATGGATGAAGGCCGAAGCGGCGGCGCGCTTGTATTCATGCAGCCGCTCCTCCTGACCGAGCATGTCGATCTCGTTGCGGATGTTGAGGCCGCCGGGCGGCATGTCGAAGTCCGGGACGACGATATCAAGTCGTTCGAGCGCGGCATCGACCGAAGCCGTCGATTCGATGTTGTCCTTGACGCATTTGATCGCCGCCCAGGTGCCGGCGAAACGCGACATGGCAAAGCCGTAGAGCCCGTAATCGATGATCTCCTGGACACCGGCCGGATTGAGGATCGGGATCATGGTGTCGACGAACAGGAATTCGGTGGCGTGCGCGTTTGTCGAGGATTCGGCCATGTGGTCGTCGCCCATCAGGGCAAGCACGCCGCCATATCTAGACGAGCCGGCGAGATTGGCATGGCGAAACACGTCGCCGGAGCGATCGACGCCCGGCCCCTTGCCGTACCAGACCGAAAAGACGCCGTCATGCGTGCCTTCACCCAGCAATTCGGCCTGCTGCGACCCCCAGCAGGCGGTGGCCGCGAGTTCCTCGTTTAGGCCGGGCTGGAAGACGATGTCCGACTGGGCGAGCTGCTTCTTGGCCTTCCAAAGCTGCATGTCGAGCCCGCCGAGCGGCGAGCCGCGATAGCCGGAGACGAAGCCGGCGGTGTTCAGGCCAGCCCGGCGGTCGCGCTCGCGCTGCATCAAAAGCATGCGGATGACCGCCTGCGCGCCGGAAAGGAAGATGCGCTCCTTTCCCAAGTCGAACTTGTCGTCGAGCGCGACATCATGCAGCGTCATCAGGCATTTCCTCTGCGGAGGCCGCAACTTCGCGCGCAGCCAACGTCGGAGTCAGATGCTCCCAGTGTTTCTCCCCTTGCCGGGCACGTCAAACAAAATCGAAGACGTCAGGCGAAGCGCAACAAACGATCCGCTCCGCGTCCGATGGCGTAAGAAACCGTACATTGGCTGCGCCTTCAGCGCACGAAAATTCAGGCCGCAGCCATACCGGCGGTAATGTTCAGGTAGCCTTTGAACAGGCGGGCTTGGGCGCGCCCGGCAATTTGCCGTCCGGATGACCGACAAGGTCGGGATTGGGCGTATAAAGCTGATCGATGACCAGCGGCCGGTCGGGCAGGACCGATTGGTCCTGCGTCGACATCAGCGTGGTGTCGATCGTCTGGAGGACCGCACCCTCGGCATCCTTGATGCTGATCGCAATCGCATAGGGCTTGTCCTTGACGATGCAGAAAAGCGCCGGGCTCTCCAGCGACACCTTGCCGAGCTTCGGCCAGATTTTCTGTTCAACGACCAGCGGCTCGCCGCCGGCCGGATCCTGGAAGCTGGCGACCGCGACCTGCCCTTCCTGGATCGGCTGCAAGGGTCTCAGCGTGACGACATAGGTCGCCCTTGCGAGCCGGTAGTTGAAGACGAAGAGCTTGCCGGAGATCTCGAACAACCCGTCTTCGCCGTCCGTACCGGTATCGCGGCAGGCGCCGAGCGTTGCCGCTGCCAAAAGCGCGACAACGATCAAGCATAAGGGTTTCCTAGACATTGGTGGTTCCTCCGGCGGCCGCTCGACGGCGGCGATAATGACGGCTTGCCTTCTGGCGGTTGCCGCACACCGCCATGTCGCACCAAAGACGGCTGGAGTTGCGGCTTCTGTCGAGGAACAGCCAAGTGCAATTGGGGCAGATCCTCAGCCTTGCGATCGCATCGCCCTGCAGCAGAGACAGTGCGGAAACCGCCAATGCCGCCTCGAAGGCGATGGGCGTCGCCGAATCGCCGAACGGCCGTCCCGGCACACCGATCTCGGTGTGGCTGTGCGCTAGACCCCCGGCGCAGGCTTTCAAAAACGGGGGTAGATCGCCTGTGGCGACCGCGCCTTTCGCCACCGCGCAGCGAAACAGCCGGTCGGTCGTCTCGCGGATCGCCAGCACGACCGGCGCGATTTTATCCGGCAACGGCGCTTCGAGCCGCCGGCCGCCAAGCTCAGCGGCGCGAAACCCGCTTGCCGCGTCGGCAAAACGGGCGATCTCCGCCGGATTGTCGAAACGGTCGAAGGTTTTTTGGGGATCGCCACGCAGCACGACGGTGTTCGCCGTATCGAGCGCTAGAAGGCCGCCGGCGAAGCGATGCGGGGTCCAGGAAACCGTCATGAACGCCATTTCTAACCGATAACTGGCATTTGACAAGTTAGATTGCCGGATGCAAATCTGCGCGTGGACTCGGTTTTCCGCAGTCCAGGGAAATTCGCATGCTCTATTTCTTCCAGCAGGTCCTCAACGGGCTGCATTCCGGCGCTCTCTATGCGCTGCTCGCCTTCGGCTATGTGCTGACCAACGGCATCCTGCACCGGACGAACCTCGCCTACGGCGCGCTGTTCGCCTTTTGCGGACAGACGATGATCCTCACCGCGGCCTTCGGCTATCAGGCTCTGTGGCTGACCCTGTTCGCGGCCGTCGCGCTCGGCATTGTCGCGGCGTTCGCGTATGCGGCGCTGATCAGCCATGTCCTGTCGCGCAGCATCTTCGAGCCGCTGGCCGACCGCACGCCCAACGCGATCGTCGTGACGACGCTGGGCGTATTGCTGCTCCTGTCGGAGGCAAGCCGCGTCGCCGCCGACACCCACGACCTGTGGCTGCCGCCGATGCTGGCCGAGCCCGTCGTCTTCGCGCAGGACGCCCGTTTCAAGGTGACGCTGACGCTCATTCAGTTGCTCGACTGCGCGATCGTCGCAGCAACCGTCGCGCTCGCCGGTTGGACGCTCGCCCGCTCGAACTTCGGCCGGCGCTGGCGCGCCGTGTCCGACGACCCCAAAGCCGCAGCCATGTGCGGCGTCGACGTGCGCGCGATGTTTCGGCATGCGGTGCTCGCCGGAGGTCTTTGCGCGGCGCTGGCCGGTGTGCTCGCCGGCCTTTACTATGGCAATATCAGCTTCGGCTCCGGCCTCGTCTATGGGCTGAAAATCCTGTTCGTGACGGCAGTGGGCGGCTATCTCTCGCCGTTGCGGGCGGCACTTGGCGCCGCCGCCTTCGGTATGGCCGAATCACTGTGGGCCGGCTATTTCCCGGTCGAGTGGCGCGACGCCTGGATGTATCTGTTCCTCGTCGCCACGCTGGTGCTGATCGGCGCCGGCCGCGACCAGGGCAAGATTGCCTGACCCGCATCAGGCTTGGGTAGACTTTGGTTGCATGACGTCCACAGCGTCGCGCGCCCTCTCGGAGGCGCAAGGACGTTGCAGCGCTTTGATTTTGCGCATGAACCTTTTCCCAAATCGATTCCGATTTTCGGGGTCATGCGCTGCGTCAGGCGGCTGTTTCGACTCTTCCTAACCTCGCAAGATTGTTTTACTCGGTCTGCACCGTGTTGACCCGCCGAGCCACGCACGGCATACCGTTGGGCCACAGCGAGGCGACGGAAAACACGCGGGAAACGGCGCGCCTCGGACATTAGGGAGGAATGCATGGCAGGGCTTCTCGCTCTATCCAGAACCATCGATCGTGTGAACGAATTCATCGGCAAATGGGTATCGTGGCTGATCCTGCTGGCAATCCTGGTCAGCGCCGCCAACGCGGTCATCCGCAAGACGTTCGACATGTCGTCGAACGCCTGGCTGGAGCTGCAGTGGTATTTGTTCGGCGCCGCCTTCATGCTGGCCGCCGCCTACACGCTGAGGCAGAACGACCATATCCGCATCGACATCGTCTACGGCATGTTCTCGCGCCGCGTGCAGCACTGGATCGACCTGTTCGGCCATGTCTTCTTCCTGATGCCGTTCGTAACACTGATGGTGATCTATTTCGTTCCCTATGTGTCGCTGTCGTTTCGCAGCGGCGAAATGTCGAACAATTCCGGCGGGCTGATCATCTGGCCGGCAAAGGCGATCCTGCTGGCCGGCTTTTTCCTGCTCGCGCTCCAAGGCATCTCCGAGATCATCAAGAAGATCGCCATCATGCGCGGCGACATGGAAGATCCCACCCCGTTCATATCGGTGCATGAGCAGGCCGAACTCGAAGCGAAGGCGCTCGCCGAAGAGGTGCGCTCGTGATGGAGTTCATCGCCCAGAACATGGCGCCGATCATGTTCGCCTCGCTGGTCCTCTTCCTGCTGATCGGCTATCCGGTCGCCTTTTCGCTCGCTGCCAACGGCCTGCTGTTCTTCTTCATCGGCGTCCTCCTGTCGCCCTATTCGGGCGGCTCGATCAATCTTGCCTGGCCGCTGCTGCACGCGCTGCCGGACAATTTCTACGGCAGCCGGGTGATGTCCAACGACACGCTGCTGGCAATCCCGTTCTTCACCTTCATGGGTATCGTGCTCGAACGATCGGGCATGGCCGAGGACCTTCTCGACACGATCGGCCAATTGTTCGGGCCGATCCGCGGCGGCCTCGCCTATGCCGTGATCTTCGTCGGCGCGCTGCTTGCCGCAACCACCGGTGTGGTCGCTGCTTCCGTCATCGCCATGGGCCTGATCTCGCTGCCGATCATGCTGCGCTACGGCTACGACCGCCGTGTGGCCTCCGGCGTGATTGCCGCATCGGGCACGCTCGCCCAGATCATTCCGCCCTCGCTGGTGCTGATCGTTCTAGCCGACCAGCTGGGCCGATCGGTCGGCGACATGTATGCAGGCGCGCTGATCCCGGGGCTGATTCTGACCAGCCTTTACACGATGTATATCGTGATCATGTCGATCGTCCGGCCGAAGTCGATGCCGGCCCTGCCGCTGGAGGCCCGCACACTCGGCCACGGCGTCCTGTCGCTCCTGGTCGCGGTGCTGGCGGCAGTGGTGATTTCCTACGCGGCGTATCGCTATCTTGCGCCCTCGCAGGGCCAAAACGCCGACATCCTCGGCGCCACCATCGGCGTGATCTTCATCTACGTCCTGGCAATCGCCGACCAGCGCCTGAACATCAACATGATGTCGCGGCTGGCGCAGCAGGTGATCATCGTGCTGATCCCGCCGCTGGCGCTGATCTTCCTGGTTTTGGGCACCATCTTCCTCGGCATCGCCACACCGACAGAGGGCGGCGCCATGGGCGCGGTCGGCGCGCTGATCATGGCGGCGATGAAGGGGCGGCTGTCGCTGGATGTGATCAAGCAGGCGCTGGCGTCGACGACGCGGCTGTCGTCCTTCGTGCTGTTCATATTGATCGGCGCGCGGGTGTTTTCACTCACCTTCTACGGCGTCAACGGCCATATCTGGGTCGAGCATCTCTTGACATCGCTGCCAGGTGGCGAGGTCGGTTTCCTGATCGGCGTCAACATCCTCGTCTTCTTGCTCGCCTTCTTCCTCGACTTCTTCGAGCTCGCCTTCATCATTGTGCCGCTTTTGGCGCCGGCCGCCGACAAGCTCGGCATCGACCTGATCTGGTTCGGCGTGCTGCTCGGCGTCAACATGCAGACCAGCTTCATGCATCCACCCTTCGGCTTCGCGCTGTTCTACCTGCGCTCGGTCGCCGCCCGGGTGCCCTATCTGGATCGCCTCACCGGCAAGCAGATCGCGCCGGTGACCACCGGCCAGATCTATTGGGGCGCGGTTCCCTTCGTCTGCATCCAGGTCATCATGATCGGGTTGACCATCGCCTTCCCGCAGATGGTGATGCACTACAAGGGCACGGCGGTCGACCCGGGCACGATCGATTACCAGGTGCCGGAAGCGCCCGGTTTCGGCCTGCCACCGCTCGGCGCACCACCAGCCGACGGCACTGCACCGGCCGCGCCTGCAGCACCCGGACCCCAGGACCTGTCGCAGCCGCCGAATTTCGGCGAAACACCGCCTGCGAAGCCTGCAGCCCCAGCGACCGATCTGTCTCAACCGCCGAGTTTCAATTGATACCGAAGGCTCAACAGTCATGAAAGCGGTGCGGCTGGAGGGCGTGGGCAGCATCGCCCTGCGCGAGGTCGGCAAACCGTCCGCCGGGCCGGGCGATCTCCTGGTGCGGATCGAGGCATGCGGCGTCTGCGGCACCGACCGGCATCTTTTCCATGGCGAATTTCCCTGTACGCCACCGGTGACGCTCGGGCATGAATTCTCCGGGATCGTGGAGGCGATTGGAACCGCTGTCGCCGGCTTTTCGGTCGGCGATCGCGTCACCGGCGACCCCAACATCGCCTGTGGGCGCTGTCCGCACTGCCATGCCGGTCGCATCAATCTCTGCCATAATCTGATTGCCATCGGCATCCGTCGCGACGGCGGCTTCGCCGAATATGTCGTGCTGCCCCAGAAGCAGGCCTTTCTCCTTCCGAAAGACCTGAAGCCGACGCATGGCGCGTTCTGCGAGCCGCTTGGCTGTTGCCTGCATGGCTTGGATCTGGCGCAGATCAGGCCCGGCTCCTCGGTCGCAGTGCTTGGCGGCGGCGTGATCGGCCTGCTCACCGTGCAACTGGCAAGGCTTGCCGGCGCGACCACAATTATCCTGTCGACCCGCCAGGCCTCGCGGCGTGCCCTCGCCGAAGAATTGGGCGCGACGGCGACGGTCGACCCCAGCGCTCACGATATCATCGACGCGATTGTCGGTCCGTCGGGTCTGCTGCCGGGCGGTGTCGATGTGGTGTTCGAATGTGCTGGCGTAAGGGAGACGGTCGAGCAATCGATGCGGCTCGCCAAGGCCGGCGGCACGATCGTCGTCGTCGGCGTAACACCTCAAAGTATGAAGGCAGAATTCGAACCCTTCAACCTGTTGTTTCGGGAATTGAAGGTTCTGGGCTCGTTCCTCAATCCGTTTACGCACCGCCGGGCCGCCGATCTCATTGCCTCGGGTGCGATCGAGATCGACAAGCTCATCTCACGGCAGGTCACGCTTGAAGGCGCGGCCGCAGTGATCGCCAATCCGCCTGCGCCAGGTGAAGTCAAGGTGCTGGTGATGCCGCGCTGATCGGTAAATCGAAATATTACCGCGCCGCGCGTCCGAAGAACGCGCGGCGCAGTAACTGGTGTCAGAGTTTACCGTTGCGCTGCTGGACCATCATGAAGGTGTCGTAATTGTATTCGGCTACCTGCGCCCAGAGATAGTGCTCCTTGCGGAAGGCCTTGATCGAGTCCCAGATCTTCTTGAACGGTGCGTTCGAGGCTTCCATCTCGGCATAGACTTCGTTTGCCTTTTCGAAGCAGGCCGCCAGGATCTCCTGGCTGAACGGGCGCAGTTTCGCACCGCCGGCCACCAGCCGTCTCACCGCCGCCGGATTCAAGAAGTCGTATTTCTGCAGCATGTTGGCGTCGGCCGCCTGCGCGGCGGTATGCACCAGCGACTTGTAGGCCGGCGGCAGTTCCTCGTATTTCGCCTTATTGAACATCAGATGGACGGTCGGCCCGCCTTCCCACCAGCCGGGGTAATAATAATTCGGCGCGACCTTGTAGAAACCGAGCTTCTCGTCGTCATAGGGCCCGACCCATTCGGCGGCGTCGATGGTACCTTTCTCCAGCGCCGGGTAGATGTCGCCGCCGGCGATCTGCTGCGGCACGACGCCGAGCCTTTCCACCACTTTGCCGGCAAAGCCACCGATGCGCATCTTGAGGCCGGAAAGGTCGGCGACGGTGTTGATCTCCTTGCGGAACCAGCCGCCCATCTGCACGCCGGTATTGCCGCCCGGCAAGCCAAAAAGGCCCTGCGTGGCGAGAAACTCGTTGAACAGGTCAATGCCGCCGCCGTGGTAATGCCAGGCATTGATGCCGCGCGCGTTGAGCGAGAAGGGGACTGCGGCTCCCAATGCCCATGTGGGGTCCTTGCCCCAATAATAGTATGCCACCGTATGGCAGGCCTCGACGGTGCCGGCGGTGGTGGCGTCGGCGGCCTGCAGGCCGGGCACCAGTTCACCGGCAGCGAAGACCTGGACCTGGAAGTTGCCGTCGGTTGCATCCGAAAGCATCTTGGAAAAGACCTCGGCGCCGCCATAGATCGTGTCGAGCGATTTCGGGAAGGACGACGCCAGACGCCATGTCACTTTCGGATTGGATTGGGCAATAGCCGGCGCGGCAAGCGTTGCGGCAGCGGCCGCGGCGCCCACACCGGTCATGCCGGCCTTGCGGATGAATGATCGACGATCCATGAAGTCCTCCCTATTGGATCAACAGACCGACGTTCGGGAATCCTCGCTGCCCGGCCGGCTCGGGGGGAACAATACACAGGCAAGAAGTCGAGTCCAGCACGGCAGCCGGATCAAGCGCGCGTCATGCAACTATAGTCTAATGCGGATTTCGTGGCCCACACGACACGCTGAAACTTGTCATGGAAAGTTGTCTTCGGATCGCCTATTTTGTAAGCAGAATAATTCCTTAGCACCAATGGAACCCGTATCCAAAATGCAGCAGCCGCTCGTCGCCATCTCAACCGACGTCCGCCAGTTCGACAACTACACCTGGCATGCCGCCCCACAGCAATATCTGGAAGCGGCGCTTTCGGGCGCCGGCGTGTTCCCTGTGCTGGTGCCGTCCTTTGGCGATCGGCTCGATTTCGACGAACTGCTTTCCTCCGTCGACGGCGTCATGGTCACCGGGTCGAAGTCCAATGTGCATCCCTCGCTCTATGGTGGCGATGCCAGCGAAGCCAACGGTCCCTACGACCCTGCCCGCGACGCCACCACGCTGCCGCTGATCCGCAAGGCGGTGGAGCGCGGCGTGCCGTTGCTTGCCATCTGCCGCGGCATCCAGGAGATGAATGTGGCGCTTGGCGGCACGCTGGCCACGGAAATCCAGGAGCGCGAGGGGTCGCTGGACCATCGCGCACCGGCGAGCGACAATCAGGACGAACGTTTCGCCATCCGCCAGACCATTTCGATCAAGCCCGGAAGCTGCCTCGCCGGCGTGTTCGGGGCGGGTGACATCATGGTCAACTCGGTGCATCGCCAGGCTATCGACCGGCTCGGTCCGAAGCTGCAGATAGAGGCGGTCGCCGCCGACGGCACGGTCGAGGCTGTTTCAGTACGGGACGCCCGCGCCTTCGCCGTCGGCGTCCAGTGGCATCCCGAATACTGGGTCAAGTCGGACAGCGTCTCGGCAAGGATATTCCGCGCCTTCGGCGATGCGGTGCGCCTGCACGCAGCCGCGAAATCCAGCGCGCGCGCCGCCGCTGAGTAAGCGGCAGGATTATTCCACGCGTTGAAGTCGACATTGATGGATGTGCCAGATCGCCGCTCAGCTCCGCGCCTTGATCTTTTCCGTCTCCGGCACCGGCGTCAGCGCCTTTCCCTGCGAAAACCAGGAAACCAGATTGTCGACACACAGATCGGCCATGGCGCGGCGGGTGTGCTCCGAAGCCGAGCCGACATGCGGCAAAAGCGAGGTGTTGGGAGCGGCAAGCATCGCCGCCGGCACGTTCGGCTCGTTGGCGAAGACGTCGAGCCCGGCAGCGGCGATGGTGCCGTTGGCGAGTGCCGCCGCAAGTGCTGCCTCGTCCACCGTACTGCCGCGGCCGATGTTGACGAAGACGCCGTTCGAGCCGAGAGCCGACAGGATCTCGGCATTGACCGCCTTTTCCGTCGAGGCGCCGCCGGGCGCTACTGAGATCAGTGTATCGACCGCCTCGGCAAGGCCCTTCAGTGTCTGGTGATATCCGTAGGACAGGCCTTCGATCCGGCGCCGGTTGTGATAGGCGATCGGCAGGCCGAAGGCCTCCAGCCGCCGGGCAATGGCGAGACCGATGCGGCCCATGCCGAAAATGCCGACGCTGCGGCCGCGCAAGGTCAGCCGGCTTAGCGGATAATTGCCGTTGCGCACCCAACTGCCGTCGCGCAGCCAGGTCTCGGCGCGCGGCAACTCGCGGATAGTGTTGATCAGCAAGCCAATCGCCGTGTCGGCGACCTCCTCGGTCAGCACGTCGGGCGTGTTGGTGACCATGACGCCGCGCTGCGCCGCGTGGCGGGCATCGACCGAATCGTAGCCGACGCCGAAATTGGCGATGATCTCAAGGTTCGGCAGTGCATTGATGAGCGCCGCGCCGACACCTCCGAAGGCGGCAATGCCGCGCACCGTCCTGCGCAGTTCGTCGGTAACCTGCGACGCATCAGGCCGTTCGATCCAAACGCGGTTGAACGTCCGGTCGATGCGGCTGATCGCATGATCGTTGAACTGGCCCGCCACCAGAATGGCGACGGCTTGCTGCTGTTCGGCTTTCGTCATGCACGTTCCACCGGCTTGCCGGTCGACTGACGCACATGCAGTTCCGGCTTGATAAGTTCCTGCGACGGCCGCACCATCTGGCCGTTGAGCTTGTCGAGCAGTGCGCTGGCGGCCCGGCGGCCGACCTCGCGCTGGCCGTTCCAGACTGTGGTCAGCGCCGGCGTCGCGATCGCGGCCTCCTCGAGATCGTCATAGCCGGTGACGGAGATGTCAATACCCGGCACCAGGCCGGCGCGCGCAATGCCGTTCATCAGGCCGATGGCGACGAGGTCGTTCCAGCAGCAGGCCGCGGTCGGTTTGTCCTTCAGCGCCAGGAACTGCCCGGCGGCCTCGAAACCCGCCTGCTTGGTGCGCGGGCCGGCAATGCGCCAGGACGGCCTAACCTCCAGCCCGGCCGTCTCCATGGCATTGACGTAGCCCTGGTAGCGGTCGCGGCCCGTCGAGGTCTGGTCAGTGCCGCCGATCATGGCGATGCGCTTGTGGCCGAGCGAGATCAGGTGGTTGGTGGCCAGCCCGGTGCCATAGGCGTCGTCGCCGCGAAAAACGGGGACGTCAGCCCCTTCGAC
Organism: Mesorhizobium sp. WSM4821; assembly: GCF_055901555.1. Taxonomy (NCBI): domain Bacteria; kingdom Pseudomonadati; phylum Pseudomonadota; class Alphaproteobacteria; order Hyphomicrobiales; family Phyllobacteriaceae; genus Mesorhizobium; species Mesorhizobium sp. WSM4821. The sequence continues at coordinate 841,521 of NZ_CM148371.1, forward strand.
CGTGCGCGCGATCAGCACCGCCGGCAGGCCGTTTTCCTCGGCCATGATGATGTCTTCGGGCGGCGTGCCGATGGCCGGCGACATGATGACGCCGTCGGCGCCGAGCTGCAAAAGCGTGTCGATGAAGGTCCGCTGCTTTTCGAGCTGGTCGTAATGGTTCGACAGGATAAAGGTCTGCCGGCTGCGGTCGAGCTCGCTTTCGATCGAACGCAATATCTCGGCGAAGAAGGGATTCATGATGTCGTGGACAACGACGCCGACGATGCCTGAGCGCGAGGTGCGCAGGCTGGCGGCGCGGCGGTTGTAGATATAGCCGATGGTGCGGGCGTGTTCCTTGATGCGGTCGCGGGTGGCTCCAGCGACCAGCGGGCTGTCGCGCAGGGCCAGCGAAACCGTGGCCGTGGACACACCGAGAGCATCCGCGATCGTCGAAAGCTTGATCTTCTGTGCCAGCGCCTTGCGCTCCCCCGACGATCTAGAGCTGATCCATGATCTCCAGCGAAAACCGGAGTCCGCATTTTGGGATCATGATCTAAACAGTTTAAACGCGGCCTTATGCCACCCTTCCAGGACAAATCAAAGTTTTTTTGCCACCGCTTCCATCTCGACATCGAGGGCCGCGCGGTTGCGCACGCGAAGCCGGTGCTCGCGATGGACGATATAAAGGCCGCTGGCGACGATGACGGCCGCGCCGACGAGCGTCCAGCGGTCGGGAAACTGGTTGAAGACCAGCCACCCGGCAATGATCATCCAGATCATCTGCGAGTAGGGATAGGGAGCCAGCGCCGTGGTGGTCGCAAGCCGATAAGCCTGCACCAGGAGCCAGTGGCCGATGGCGCCGAAGACGCCAAGCATCAGCAGGATGAACCACTGCCAGCCATCCTGCGGCAGGGAAAGCGAAAACGGCAGCATGGGCAGGAGCAGCACCGCCGGCGCGAGCGCCGAAAAGAGGATAAGGCTCTCGGAGGTTTCGGTCGCCGACATGCGCCGCGTCATGATGACGTAGAGACAATTCGACAGCATCGAGCCGAGCGCGAAAAGGTGGCCGACGCCAAAGGCGCCGACCCCCGGCCGGGTGATGATGAGGACGCCGACGAAGCCGCTCAGGATCGCCAGCCAGCGCCGCCAGCCCGCCCATTCACCGAGCAGAGGGCCGGCGAGTGCCGTGATCACCATCGGCGCGAAGAAATAGATCGAAGTGGTTTCGGCCAGTTGCAAGGTCCGCAGCGCCATGACGTTGCAAATGGTCGATCCGAACAGGAAGGCGCCGCGCAGGATATGCGCTGGAAGATTGCTGGCGCGAAAGCGCGCCGGCTCGCGCCAGCCACGCAGGAAGATTCCGACGAGCACGACATGGACGGCAAAGCGAGCCCAAGCGACGATCAGGGCCGAGACGCCGGCCAGGACAAGATATTTGCTGCTGGTATCGAGGAACGTGAAAAACACATAGACGGCAAGCATGCAAAGCATTGCCGCCGGAGGCGTGGCGCTTTCGTCGTGTCTTGGGGGAGCAGTCAAATTTCAGGCCGCATGCAAAGGTCTAGCCCTACCTTTTTGCGGGAATTGTCGCCCGCCGGCAAGCCAAAGAGACTGGACACCAAGAGCCGCCAACAGGCTCAGGGATGCATGCGGGCGCCCTTGGTGATCGTGTCGACGAGCTTCTTTTCAGCGCGCAGCCCGATGCCGACGACCTTGGCGTCATCGGGTGCGAATTCGGCAAAGACGGCGCGGTTCGCCGCGTCGTGGCCGGTCGAAAACATTTCGTCGACGTAGAGCGAGGTTGTCACACCGCGCTCCAGCGCCCGCCGGTGGATCGCACTGAGCGTCGGGCGGTCGGCCGAAAGCACAATGACCGGCTGGATCGAGAGCGGATTGTAGATGTTGCCGGCACGGTCGCGATAGGGTTCGCCGATGATGTCGGCATACTGTGCTACGATGCCACTGGTCAGGAAGGCGGTGACATTGAGCTTTTGCCAGACGGGAAGGTCGTCCTGCAGCACGATTGCAAATTTCGTGTCGAACATGAGACATTTACCATTCGAGGTTTGTGAATGAAGCGATGTCACACGGTCTAGATGGCGAGGCCTTTCAGGGTCGTGGACGTTTGTGCGCTGACGTGGCCGAAAACTGCGTCGTCTCGGCTCCCGAATCCGTCGGCATGGAGCGTATCGAGGCACGGTTCCGCGGCAGCGCCTTCGATCTCCATCGCCACGACACCTACGCCATCGGCGTGACACTGCATGGCGTGCAGAGTTTCCGTTATCGCGGCGCGAGGCATCACAGCCTGCCCGGTCAGATTATCGTGCTCCATCCCGACGAATTGCATGACGGGGGCGCCGGAACCGAAGACGGCCTGCGTTACAGGATGCTCTATCTGGAGCCGTCGCTTGTGCTCGACTGCCTCGGCACCGTCAGCGCATCGCTGCCCTTCGTCAGGGACGCCGTGGTGACGGACCCCGTCTTTCGCACGAAGCTGCTTTCGGCGCTGGGGCCATTGGACCAGAAGCTGGACGATCTCTTTGTCGCCGACTTCATTGCGCAACTGATGCAAAGCCTGGTGCGGCACGCCAGCCTGCCGGCGAGACCGATCCCAAGGACAGCATGGCGGGCAGCCAGCCTGGCACGCGACTATCTCCAAGAAAATGCTTTCCGTATCGTCCGTTCCGAGGAGTTGGAGGCGGTCACCGGGCTGGATCGCTACGCCCTATCGCGGCATTTCCGCGCCGCCTTCTCCACCAGCCCGCATCGCTTTCTCCTGATGCGCCGGCTTCAACGGGCTCGCCGGATGATTGAGACGAACGAACCACTGGCGCAGATCGCGATAGCGGCCGGCTTCAGCGACCAAAGCCATTTTATCAGGCACTTCAAAAAGGCGTTCGGTGTCACGCCGGGCCGCTGGTCGGCATTGGTCCATGCGCCGTCAGCAGCAGTTGCCTGATGTCGTCAGCCACGGGTCACTCGTCGGCATCGATCTCATCATCGATGACAACCATCTCCCCGTTCGAGAGGTTCGCCTCGACGCGGGCGAGCAGCTTGAACAGCGCTTTCTGGTCCTTTTTGTCGAGACCCTTCAGCGCCTGCTTCTCGGTCTTCTTCACCGATTTCTCGATGGCGTGAATGATGTCGCGGCCAGTGTCGGTGAGGAAGATATGGGCCTGTCGGGCATCGGCCGCCGAGGCGCGCTTTTCCAGGAAGCCCTGCGCCTGCAGCCGGTTGATGGTCTTGGTGATGGTCGGCGGGCGAACACCGAGGCGGCCGGCAAGATTGCCGGGGGTCTGGCCGTCCTCACGGTCGAGCGCCAGCATGATCTGGTCCTGACCGGCGTAGAAGCCGTGCGCCAGAAGCCGCGCCGCGAGTGCCGTGCGTGCCAGCCGCGCCGCCGAATGCAGCCGGCTTATTGTCGCAGTCTTGTCCGCCTTGGCCATGGTCATTCCTTCTCGGCCGAACCGGTGCGGACAGCATAGAGGCAGCCGCCCGATTCGCAATCGACGATCAAAAAGATCCGGCTTTGCAAAACAGCTTTGCCGGCAAGCAATGCGATGTCCGCCGTGGCTAATGCCAGATGTTTATTTCAGTTAGATGACAAAGGACTTTTTCAATGCGGCTCAATCGGCCTTCACAGCGATGATCATCAAGGCCTGGTAGGCGTCCGCCACCTCGCGCAGCGCCGCCTGGGACAATGGCCCGGCCCGCCGCGCGATACCGTCCCTGGCGTTCGATGTGTCACGCCTGCCGGACCGGTCGGTGTAGGGCGCGACAGTGGTGAATATCTGCTCGCTGAGGCTGTCGGGGAAAAACATCTGGCCGGTCATCACGGAATTGTCATTGGGGAAGACCTTGAAGTGGATATGCGTGGTGCGGCCGCGATACCAGCCGGGATAGATGGTGGCGAAGGAGACGATGCCGGTGTCGTCCGCCCTCTGCCAGCCGCGCAGAAAACTCTCGCCGGAGGTGTCGACGTCCTGGCCGTCGCCTTGTCCCGGATAGCCCGAATAATGCCCTTGCGCGTCGCAATGCCAGATGTCGACGCGCGCGCCGGCAAGCGGCCGGCAGGCCGCGTCAACCACCTGCAGCCGCACATTGAGGGCAATGCCCGCTCTGCCTTCGGTGACATCGGCACGTTCGAGCTTCGGATCGAAATAGAACGGCCCCTCGGTCACTTCCGGCGTGATGGCGCAGACACCGGCGCCATCGTCGAACAGGACAAGCCCCGCATAGGGCGAAGCCTGCTGAGCCAGCGCGATGCCCGGCAGAAAGACGCCGCCGCCCGCGGTTACGGCGATGAAGCCGAGCGCCTGACGCCGGCTCAACGGCAAGGAGGACGGTTTGTCGGACATCGGGCGCCTCTTCTGGTTCTTTCGAGCAAGCTGCCTTGTTCCTATCTAGGCAGTGAGACCAGCCAGCGCCAATGAAAGTCGGCAATGCTGGCGACCTGTAGGCGACCTGTTTTGGCCCATCGGGTTTGCCGCGTGCAAAAGCACGGCGCGCATCCTATATGGAGGGACAATCCTTTTCGAGGCCAAACATGAGCAATGCTACAAGCGACGCACTGACGCAGATTCCCGTAACCGTTCTCACCGGCTATCTCGGCGCCGGCAAAACGACGCTGCTCAACCGCATCCTTTCGGAAAATCACGGCAAGCGCTATGCCGTCATTGTCAATGAGTTCGGCGAGATCGGCATCGACAACGAGCTGATCGTGGAATCCGACGAGGAAATTTACGAGATGAACAATGGTTGCGTCTGCTGCACGGTGCGCGGCGACCTGATCCGCGTCGTCGAAGGCCTGATGCGCCGACCGGGCCGCTTCGATGCCATCGTGGTCGAGACGACCGGCCTGGCAGATCCAGTGCCGGTGGCGCAGACCTTCTTCATGGACGACGACGTGCGTTCCAAGACCAAGCTCGACTCGGTGGTGGCGCTGGTCGACGCCAAGCACCTGCCGTTGCGGCTGAAGGACTCGCGCGAGGCCGAGGACCAAATCGCATTCGCCGATGTCGTCGTGCTCAACAAGGCCGATCTTGTCACGCCGGAGGAGCTGAACAAGGTCGAGGCGACGATTCGCGCGATCAACCCGGCGGCCAGAATCCACCGCACCACACGCGCCGGCCTGGCGCTGTCGGAGGTGCTGGACCGCGGCGCCTTCGATCTTTCCCGGGCGCTAGAGAACGATCCGCATTTCCTTGAGGCGCATGACGATCATGATCATGACCATCATGATCATGACGAGCATGACCACCATCATCACGCGCACTCTTCCGATATCCATGACGTGACGGTGCAGTCGGTGTCGCTGCGCGGTGGCGAGATGGACCCGAAAAAGTTCTTCCCGTGGATCGAGAAGATCACCCAGATAGAAGGCCCGAACATCCTCCGTCTTAAGGGCATCATCGCCTTCAAGGGCGATGCCGAGCGCTACGTCATCCAGGGCGTGCACATGATCGTCGAGGGCGACCACCAGCGCGCCTGGAAGGACGGCGAGAAGCACGAGAGCCGGTTGGTCTTCATCGGCCGGGACCTCGACGCCGAGCGGCTGAAGAAGAGTTTCGACGCCTGCCAGGCAGCTTGATTTCCAAACCTTATAACGTTAGCGCTGCCCCTTCTTTCCTTCTCCCCTTGTGGGAGAAGGTGGCCGAGCGACGCTCGGTCGGATGAGGTGTTCCAGCTTGGCACCGGCCGCGCTCCGTCCAGCACCCCTCAACCGTCTTGGCCACGCGCCAATCCACCTTCTCCGACAAGAGGAGAAGGCCGCGTCGCACCTACCACGCTAATGATTCCTCTGCGGCGGCAAGGCGACCACAACGATCTCGAATGGAATAGCCTCTCATGCCGACCGTCGCCCCGCTTGATCTCGATGGACATTGCATCGCCGCCATCTTCCTCGACGACGTGCCGCACTTCGCGCTGGCCGATGGCGCCGTCCACCGACTCGATGATGGCCACAAGACGGTGCAAGCCAATGACGGGCTACTTGCCGCCTTCTACGATGCGGCAAACGACCGGCTGATCACCGGCGGCGAGGATGGCAAGATTTTTTCCGTTACCGCCGGCGGCAATGCAGCGGAACTGGCAAGCGCCGGCAAGAAATGGATCACCAGCGTTGCCGCCGGGCCGCAAGGCGCCATCGCCTATGCCTCGGGCAAAACCGCCTTCGTGCGTTTCGCCGACGGCAAGATCAGGGAATTCTCGCATCCGCGTTCGGTCGAGGGGCTGGCGTTCTCGCCCAAGGGCATGCGCTTCGGCGTCGCCCGCTACAATGGCGCGACGCTGCATTTCCCGGCGGCCGACGGCAAGCCGGTCGAGCTCGAATGGGCCGGCGCCCACACCGGCATCACCTTCTCGCCGGATGGCGCCTTTGTCGTCACCACCATGCAGGAGAACGCGCTGCACGGCTGGAAGCTCGCCGACGGCAAGCACATGCGCATGACCGGCTATCCCGGCAAAGTCAAAAGCCTGTCGTGGGCGCCCAAGGGAAAATGGCTGGCGAGTTCCGGCGCGCCGGCGGCGATCGTCTGGCCGTTTTCGGGCAAGGACGGGCCGATGGGCAAGGCGCCGCTGGAGCTCGGCACGCGCGGCAACGCCATGGTGACTGCGGTCGCCTGCCATCCAAGCCAGGATGTCGTGGCCGTCGGCTATGACGACGGCATGGTGATGGCGATGCGCTTCACCGACGCCAAGGAAGTGCTGTTGCGCCGACCGGGCAAGGGCGCCATCACCTCGATGATGTGGGACAGGCAAGAGCGGCGCGTCGCCTTCGGCAGCGCGGCAGGCGACTGCGGCGTCATCGATATTTCAGCCTGAGCTCACCTCGCCGGCGCGGCGACGGGAGTGGCCTTTCGCCGCAGCGACAGCCCATCGCGCATGTTGAGCGACAGGAGCGCGATGTTCGCGGCGCCGGCCGCCAGTTCGATCGCCTGGACGATCATGAACATCGCGTCGAAGCGTCCGGAATCGGCAAAGCTGCTAAGCAGGAACGCCGAGGGCACGAGCACCAGCAGCCCGTTCGCCGCGATGATGCGCATACGCCGCTTCTTGCGGGCGACGACCGGGCTCTTCCAGCCCTTGCCGAGCGAGAAACCGGACGCCCCGGCACCGATCATTGCCGGAATGAGCACAGCCATTCCGGCCAGCACACAGGTCTTGACCGTAGCGATCGTTGCCGCGTCGCCGAACAGCTCGGCCGCTACCGTGGACAGCCAGAAGGCCGATACCGTGATGAGCGCAATGGCGCCGGCGGCCGCGTGAATCCTTGTTTTCATCTTCATCTCCATAGCAAGCTATGTATCATTGCATAGCATGCTATTCAACTGCTATTTCGGGCCATGAAATTTCAGAAGGAACGGTCCGCCGGATTTTTGGCAAACCACATGGCGCGGCTGTTCGCCAACGGGCTGCAACAGCGAATCCGGCCACTTGGACTGGCGCCGGCCCAGTTCATGACGCTGCTCGCTTTATGGGAGGAAGACGGCCTGACCCAGCGCGAACTCGTGCGGCGGCTCGACGTGGAACAGGCGACCATGGCCAACACGCTGATCCGCATGGAGCGGGACGGGCTTATCGAAAGGCGCTCGCATCCCGAAGACGGACGCTCCCAGTCGATCCATCTCACCGCGAAAGCCATCGCTCTGCGCGAGCCGGCGACACAGGCGGCGCGTTCTCAGAACGAGACTGCGCTGGCCGGTTTCAGTGAGGATGAACGGCTGGTGTTTCTCGACCTGATGCGGCGCGCCATCGCCTCGATGCAGGCGGACTGACCTACCAAGTCGAAAGGTCTACTCGGCTCCGCAAGATACTTTGCCGGTCAACGCGGGAGGCGTGCCATCGCCACCCGTGTCAGCCGTGCCCTCATAGATGGCGAGCGAATAGCGCCCGTCATAGGCCCCTTCGTCGCCTTCCTCGACGGCCTCGGTCAATATCGTCAGCTCGACAGAGCTGTAGGTGTTTGCGACATCGTGCTCGCGATAGACGAGCAGCCGCAGTTCCTTGTCGTCGAGCCAGTATTGCGTGAGGTTGGTTTCCTCGAATCCTGTCTTGCGCATATCGTCGCCAACGGGCCTGCCAAGAATTTCAAGGTCGCCGCGGAAATTGAAAGTTGGACCGCCCATGCCCCTGGTGACGCCCGCTTCGACCTGGAATTTCACCGCCGCATCCTCCGCCGAGCACCAGATGCCGCCGCTCGCAGAGACCGAGCCGGCCGACAACAGCAGCGTTGCTGAACAAATAATCGCCCGCATCTTTCTTCCCTTCAAGCCGCGAACCCTATCCGCATTGATGCTGGATGACGCCCTCAGGTCAAGCGCCAGACCTCTTCACCGCGACCGCTGAGCCAATGCGGGGCAGCCGCCCGGCCAATTGCGGTTCCGGATGCCGATGGGTTAGAGTGACGCACGCGAGGGGCCTTCGTGCAAACAATCGACCATTCAAAGACGTCCATCGGTGGCGTCAGCACCACCCGCATCGCCGACTTGCGCGAGAGCGAGGGCGAAGCCTTCTGCAAGGCGCGGCCGAAATCGGCCGCAAGGGTCGGCAATGGCCTGCCCGGCTTCTTCGGCGGCGTGCCGATGCACTGGATGAACGACTGGCCGACGCCCTTTCCGATCCTAGTCGACAGCGCAATGGGCGCCACCATCGCCGACATCGATGGCAACCGGCTCGACGATTTCTGCCTGGGCGATACCGGCTCGATGTTCGGCCACTCGCCGCCGCCTGTGGCCCGCGCCGTCCGCAGGCAGGCCGGACGCGGGCTGACCTATATGCTGCCTTCCGAAGATGCGCTTGCCATCGGCCCGCTGCTGCAACAGCGCTTTGGCCTGCCATATTGGCAGATCGCTACGACGGCGACCGATGCAAACCGCTTTGCGCTGCGCGTCGCCCGCGCAATCACCGGCCGGGAAAAGATCCTGGTCTTCAACGGCTGCTATCACGGCTCGGTCGACGAGACGATGGTGCGGCTCGTCGACGGCAGACCGGCCAACCGATTGGGACTGGCCGGCGAATTCCGCGACCTGACGCAGGCAACCAAGATCGTCGAATTCAATGACTTACCGGCGCTCGAGGCGGCACTACGAGACAAGGATGTCGCCTGTGTCATCACCGAGCCGGTGCTGACCAATTCCTGCATGGTGCTGCCCGACCCTGGCTTTCACGACGCGCTGCGCGGCCTTACCCGCGCGGCCGGCGCCCTGCTTCTGATCGACGAGACGCATACGATCTCGACCGGCCCCGGCGGCTATACGAAGACATACGGGCTGGAGCCGGACCTGTTCGTGCTCGGCAAGCCGATTGCCGGCGGTGTGCCGGCCAGTGTCTGGGGCATGAGCGAAGACACCGCCATGCGCTATGCCGCCTACAACAGCGGCAAAGAGCCCGGCTATTCCGGCATGGGCACGACGCTCTCGGCCAACCCGCTACAGTTCGCGGCGATGCGCGCCACGCTCGAAGAGGTGATGACCGATGAGAACTATGTGCGAATGGATCATCTGGCGCGACGGCTCGATGCCGGACTGACCGCCGTCATCCACCGTTACCGCCTGCCCTGGCATGTTGCCCGGGTCGGCGCGCGCGTCGAGTTCATCTGCGCGCCCGGCCCGCTGAGGAATGGCGGCGAGGCGGAAGCAGCGCATGCGCCGGAGCTAGAAGCGGCGATCCATGTCGCGCTGGTCAATCGTGGCGTGCTGATTGCCCCCTTCCACAACATGATGCTGATCTCGCCGGCGACCCGTGCGGCCCAGGTCAACCGGCTGATCACCGCCTTCGGCGCGGTTGCGGCAAGGCTCGCGGCATGAGACAAGCTTGCGCATGAGAGAAGCGCCCAAGCACACTTTGAACGCCATCATCACCTCCCCTTCCGGCTCGACGCCTGCCGAGGCGCAAGCCTTTCTCGACGCCCATCCCGAAATCGAGGCCTTCGACATCGTGCTGACCGACGCCAACGGCGTCGGGCGCGGCAAGATCGTGCGCCGGCACGAATTGATGAGCATCTTCGAGGGCGGCCGGCATATGCCGATCTCGATCCTCGGCCTCGACATCACGGGCGAGGACGTGCACGAAACCGGGCTGATCTGGACGACCGGCGACGGCGACCTCAGGGCATGGCCGATACCCGGTACGCTGGTGCCGCTGTTCGGCACGCAGCCGCCGCGCGGCCAGGTGCTGATGGCGATGTACCATCTCGACGGCCAGGCGATGTCCTCCGATCCGCGGCTGGCGCTGGCCCGCCAGGTCGAAATACTTGCGGCCAAGGGCCTGCATCCGGCCGGCGCCTTCGAACTCGAGTTCTTCCTGCTCGCCAACGAGCGCGACGCGGATGGCAAGGTTCAGCCCGCCAACGCCGTGCTCGACGGTCGCCGCTCGGCCAAAACCGAGGTCTATTCCGTCGACCATCTGCACGGCATGGAGCCGCTGTTTTCCGACATCTACGCCGCGGCCAAGATGCAGGGGATTCCGGCCGAGACGGTCATTTCCGAATATGCGCCCGGCCAGTACGAACTGACGCTGAACTACCGCAAGGATGTGATGCGGGCGGCCGACGATCTCGTCATGCTGAAGCGGCTGGTGCGGGCGCAGGCGCGCCGCCATGGCGTCACCGCTTGCTTCATGGCCAAGCCGATCGAGAGATATGCCGGCTCCGGCATGCATTTCCATGTCTCGTTGCTGGACGATGCCGGCAAGAACGTCTTCGCCGAGGCCGGCGGCGAGACCTGGTCCTTGCCGTTGCTGCGCGGTCTCGGTGGCCTGATCCAGACCATGGCGGAATCGATGCTGGTGTTTGCCCCGCATGCCAATTCGTGGCGGCGCTTCGTCTCGCAATCCTATGCGCCTGTGGCGCCGACCTGGGGCGTCAACAACCGCTCGGTGGCGCTGCGCGTGCCGGCGGGCGATGCGAAAAACCGGCGCATCGAGCACCGGCCCTCGGGCGTCGACGCCAACCCCTATCTGGTCGCGGCGACGGTGCTGGCCGGCATCACCAGGGGCCTCGACGAAGGTCTAGACCCCGGGCCCGAGACCACCGGCAACGGCTACGAATCGGCAATCACGCGCACGACGATGCCGGTGGACTGGCGCGCCGCGATCGAGGCGGCAAGGGCGTCGACGTTCCTCAAGGAAGCACTGGGCGAAGACCTGCACCGGACATTCGTGGCGATCAAGCAATCTGAATATCTGCGGGTGGCGCGCACGGTCGGCGAGTTGGATTACCACCTCTATCTGCACGAGGTGTGAAACATCGCCCGCCGGTCATTCTCCCGGAAAGCCTGGTCCGAGGCTATTTGAAGGAACCTTTCCGGGGCTTCGCTCATTGCGCATCTGATCGCAGCAGCGGACAAGGCCGCATCAGCCATGATCGCCAGGATGACGACAGATCGCGCGCCACGCCACGCCAAGGTGCAGGCAAGACGCTGGCCCGCGCGTGAATCGCCTGAGACGGCGGAAGGTGACGACGCAAGCTCCATTTCCGAACTCACCGACGTGGCGAAAGCCTGCCGCCGCTGTCCGCTGTGGCGCAATGCGACGCAAACCGTGTTCGGCGAAGGGCCCGATAGCGCCAAGGTGATCTTCGTCGGCGAACAGCCGGGCGACCAGGAGGATCTGGCGGGCAAGCCTTTCGTCGGTCCGGCCGGCAAGGTCTTCGACGCCATCCTTGACGATGCCGGCGTCGACCGGCTGAAAGTCTATGTCACCAACGCGGTCAAACATTTCAAGTTCGAGCCGCGCGGCAAGCGGCGAATCCACTCCAAGCCGAATGCCGGCGAGGTGCGGGCCTGCCGCTGGTGGCTCGACAAGGAGTTCGACCTGATCAAGCCCAACCTCGCGGTGGCGCTCGGCGCAACGGCGGCGCTGTCGCTGCTCGGCAAGGTGGTGCCGATCATGAAGATGCGCGGCCAGGTCGTGGAGCGGGACGATGGCTTGCGTGTGTTCGTTACCATCCACCCGTCCTTCATCCTGCGCATTCGCGAGCCGGCGGACAAGCAGGCCGAACGCGAGCGCTTCCTGCAGGACATGAAGGCGGTGAAGACGCTGATGGCAGCCTGAATCTATCTGATCAGGATCGCTCTCAAATCATTGACATTCGTTCCGGTCGGGCCGGGCACGAAAAGATCACCGACGGCATTGAACGCCGTCCAGGCATTGTTGCCGGCAAGCATCGCCTTGGCATCGACGCCCGCCGCCCGCAAACGCGAAACCGTCGAGCCGTCGGCAAAGGCGCCGGCATTGTCTTGCGAACCGTCGATGCCGTCGGTGTCGGCGGCCAGCGCATGGATGCCTTGCGCGCCGCTGATGCCGATGGCGAAGGCAAGCAGGAATTCCGAGTTGCGGCCGCCCTTGCCTTTGGCCCGCAAGGTCACCGTGGTCTCGCCGCCCGACAGGATCAGCACCGGCTTTGGGAAAGGCCGGTTGCGCGCGGCCACTTCGCGGGCGATCGCGGCGTGGATGCCGCCGACCTCGCGTGCTTCGCCCTCGATGGAATCGGAGAGGATGACCGCCTCGATGCCATGGCGCCTGGCTTCGGCTGCAGCGGCTTCCAGCGATACGCCGGCCGAGGCGATCAGATGCACCTCGTTGCGCGAAAAACGCGGGTCGTCGGCGCCCGGCGCATCTGCGGCCGGCGAATTGATGTGCCTCATCACCGAAGCCGGCAATTCCACGCGATAAGCGGCAATCGACGCCAGCGCCTCTTGGCGGCTGCCCGAATCGGGAACGGTCGGGCCGGAGGCAACCAGCGCCGGATTGTCGCCCGGTATGTCCGACACAACCAGCGAGACCACCTTGGCGGGATAGGCGGCTGCCGCCAGCCTGCCGCCCTTGATGGTGGAAACATGCTTGCGGATGGTGTTCATGGCGGCGATCGGCGCGCCGGAGGCAAGCAGCGCCTCATTGACGGCGATCTCGTCGGCCAGCGTCAGGCCTTTGGCAGGCGACGGCAGCAGCGCCGAGCCACCGCCGGAGATGAGCGCCACGACCAGGTCGTCCGCGGTCAGCCCTTGCACCTTTTCGAGCAACCGGCGCGAAGCTTCGAGACCGGCGGCATCCGGAACCGGATGCGCGGCTTCAATGATCTCAATGCGCTCACACTTCGCGCCATAGCCGTAGCGGGTGACGACCAGCCCTTCGATCGGCCCGTTCCACGCCTTTTCGAAAGCCGCCGCCATCTGCGCCGAGCCCTTGCCGGCGCCGATGACGACGGTGCGGCCCTTTGGCTTTGCCGGCAAATGATCCCTGATGGTCCTGTCCGGATCGGCGACGGCGACTGCGGCATTGAAGATGGCGGTGAGGAAGGTCTTGGGATCGAGCACGGTCATTTTGCTTCCGGCGGCAACGCCAGCTCATGCGCGTCGACACCCAGATGCTCACAAAGCGCACCGACGACGACGCCGTGATCCTCGCGCTCCGGCAGGCCTGAAACCGCGATCGCGCCGATCACACCGGCGCCCTTGACCGTCACGGGAAAACCGCCACCGGCCAGCACATAATCTGATATGTCGAGCCCCTCGCCCGGCTTGAAGCTGCGCTCGGGGCGCTGCTGCTCCAGCACCATGCGATAGGTGCTTTTTAGGAACCGCCGCACCACATTGATCTTGCGCCGCGCCCAGTCCGGGTTGGAGGCGTTGGAGTCCGGCATCGCAACGTAAAACAGCGGCCGGTCGAAGGTCCTGATATCGACGACGATCGGCAGGTTCTCGGCCAAAGCCCGGTCGCGGATCGCCGAGCCGATCTTGAACGCGACAGCCTCGTCGAAGGTCGGGAAGACAAGCGTGGCTTCCTGTTTCCTGATCAGAGCAATATCATCCGCAACGGCCATGTCGTTCCCCTGTCAAAACGTCGGCACGCTTTGGCCCATGGCTGCCGCGCGGTCAAGCCGGGACATGCGGGATAGCTAAACCGCCATATCCGTCTTGGCAGCCCAGCCGGCGACATAGACCTCGCGCACGGCGCGGTCGTCGCCGAGCGTCTGCAGTAGAAACAATTCCTCCGCCAGCGTGTCGGCTGTCTCCATCCTGAGCCGCATCGCCGGCGTGGCGCGGGCGTCGAGCACGACGATGTCGGCATCGCTGCCCTCGTCCAGCGTGCCGATCTTTTCCACGACCGACAGCGCCTCGGCATTTCCGCGGGTGAGCTGCCAGAACGACTGAAACGGGTTCAGCTTCTCGCCGTTCAGCGCGATCACCTTGTAGCCCTCATCCATGGTCCTCAGCATCGAATAATTCGTGCCGCCGCCGACATCGGTGGCGGTGGCGATGCGGAGGGGTTTGTCACGCCTGCGGTAGCGCTGATAATCGAGCAGACCCGAACCGAGGAACAGGTTCGAGGTCGGGCAGAACACCGCCACCGAGCCTGAGTCCGAAAGCGCATCCGCCTCGCGTTCCGACAGATGGATGCAATGGCCGAATAGGCTTTTGCGTCCCAGCAGCCCATAGTGCTCGTAGACGTCGGTATAGTCGCGCGCCTGCGGGTAGAGTTGGAGCGTGAAGGCGATCTCGGCGTGGTTTTCCGACAGATGCGTCTGCATGTGCAGATCAGGATATTCGCGGCAGAGCGCGCCCGCCATCTCCAACTGCTCGGGCGACGAGGTGATGGCGAAGCGCGGCGTGATGGCATAGTGCTGGCGCCCCTTTCCGTGCCACTCCCTAATCAGCGCCTTGCTGTCGTCATAGGCCGATTGGGCCGTGTCGAGCACGCCCTCCGGTGCGTTGCGGTCCATCATCACCTTGCCGGCGATGTTGAGCATGTCGCGGTCATGCGACTCGGCGAAGAACGCTTCGGCCGATTCCTTGTGGACCGAGCAATAGGCGGCGACGGTAGTCGTGCCATGGCGCACCATCTCGTCGAGGAACAGCCTGGCGATGCGGCGGCCATGCTGCGCGTTGTGGAATTTTGTTTCCTCGGGAAAAGTGTAAGTGTTCAGCCAGTCGAGCAGTTCCGCGCCATAGGACGCGATAACCTGCATCTGCGGAAAATGCGCATGCGCGTCGATGAAACCAGGTAGCAGCAGATGCGGCCGATGGTCGATCTTTTTCGCGCCTTCATCAGCCTTTCTCTCGACATCGGCATAGGCGCCAGCTGCGACGATCCTGCCATCGCGGAGCAGCAGGCCGCCATCGTCCTCGTAACGCCAGGCGGAAAGATCGTCGAGTGTTTGTGGCCAGCGCAGGAAGGACAGCGTACGGCCGCGCAGGAGTGTGCTGGTCATGCTTATTTTCCCGCCTCCTCGAACCAAGCCACCAGCAGCGCCCGTTCCTCGTCGGTAATCTCCGTGACGTTGGCGGGCGGCATTGCGTGGCTGCGGCCGGCCTGCAGATAGATCTCGCGGGCTTGCTCGGCGATACCAGCGTCCGTGTCGAGCATCACACCTTTCGGCGCGTGGTAGATCCCTTCGTAGGACGGCTCCTGCGCATGGCACATCGAGCAGCGGCCAAGCACCGTGTCGCGTACAGCGGGAAAATGCGCCGAGGCGACGTAGATCTGTGCCGCCGAGGACGCTCTGACCTCCCCGATCAGCACCTTAGGCACGGTCGACAGCCAGATGATGACGACGAACAGGACGGCTGCGGCCAGCCAGGCCCAGGTGGGATTGCCCTTGCGCGCATGAACGGTGTTGAAATAATGCCGGATCAGCACACCGATGATGAACACCAGCGAGGCGATCACCCAGCTGAACTGGGTAGCAAACGCCAGCGGATAGTGGTTCGACAGCATCAGGAACAGAACGGGCAGCGTCAGATAGTTGTTGTGCAGCGAGCGCTGCTTGGCAATCTTGCCGTATTTGGGATCGGGCTTGCGGCCGGCGATCAGATCGGCGACGACGATCTTCTGGTTGGGGATGATGACCATGAAGACATTGGCCGACATGATCGTTGCGGTGATGGCGCCAAGATGCAGGAAGGCGGCGCGGCCGGTGAACAGATGGGTAAGCCCCCAAGCGATGAACACCAGCACGCCGTAGAGCACCAGCATCAGGCCGGTGTCGCTTTTTCCCAACGGCGAACGGCATAAGAGATCGTAGACCACCCAGCCGACGCCGATCGTGGCCAGCGACAGCAGGATGCCGACCGGCACCGACATTGGCAGCACATTGGGATCGATCAGGAACAGATCCGCGCCGGCATAGTAGACGACCCACAGCATGGCAAAGCCTGACAGCCAGGTGGCGTAGGACTCCCATTTGAACCAGGTCAGGTGCTCGGGCATTTCGGCCGGCGCCACCAGATATTTCTGGATGTGGTAGAAGCCGCCGCCATGCACCTGCCACTCCTCGCCGAAAGCGCCGGCGGGCATGCCCGGGCGTTGGCGCAGGCCGAGATCGAGCGCGACGAAATAGAAAGATGAGCCGATCCAGGCGATGCCGGTGACGACATGCAGCCAGCGCACGGCGAAACTCAGCCAGTCCCAGAAAATCGCGAAATCCATCATTGAAAGTCGTCCCTGCCGATCGGTTGACTTTACGGGCTGGCGCGCAAACGGAAAGGGCCGAGGCGCACGATGACTTTCAAAAAAAAATGGAAAATACTAGGCTCTTCATACGCAGCCGCATGAGAGCCACGAACCCGCATGGCCTATCTCGACAACATCGCCGTCTTCGTCCGCGTCGTCGAGCTTGGCAATCTGTCGGCGGCGGGCCGCGATATGCGCATCTCGCCGGCGGTCGCCTCCAACCGCATCAAGGAGCTCGAGAAACACCTCGGTGTCAGGCTGTTCAACCGCACGACGCGGCAATTGATGCCGACCGAGCACGGCACCGTCTTCTATTCCGGCGCCAAGCAGGTGCTTGAGGCGGTCACCGAGGCGGAAGCCGCGGTCAGCGCTTTGTCCGGCCAGCCGCGCGGCACCATCAAGGTGACGGCGCCGCTTGGCCTCGGTCGGCGGCTGGTGGCATCCGGCATTCCCGATTTTCACGACAAGTATCCTGATATCGAAGTGCGGCTGAGGCTTTCAGACCACAATGTCGACATCATGAAGGAAGGCATCGACGTCGCCTTCCGGCTGGGCATCATCGAGGATTCCAGCCTCAGAATGCGCGGCATCATGGAATGCGAACGGGTGCTGGTGGCGGCGCCGAAATATCTGGAGACGCGCGGCGAGCCGAGCGAACCGCAGGAACTGATCGACAAGAAGCACGACTGCCTGATGCTGCGCTATTCCGGCGCTCGCGAATACGTCTGGACGCTGCAGACGGCAGACGGCCCGCGCAAGTTCGAGGTGCACGGCCCCTACGACACCGACGACGGCGATGTGCTGACCGGCTGGGCGCTGTCGGGCCGCGGCATCATCAACAAGCCGCGCTTCGAGGTCGAGCCGTTCATCCGCGACCAGCGGCTGAAAGTGATCTTGCCCGACACGCCGCCGACGCCGGTGCAGTTGGCCGCCGTCTACCCGCACAAGAAGTTGCAGGATCCAAAGGTGCGGCTGCTGCTCGACTTCATGGCCGAGCGTTGCCAACGGCTGATCAAGGATATTCTGGCGGGCAAATGATGCGTTGCTGGCCCACTCAAGGGGGTTGCCTTACACGGAGGCGAACTTAGGTTCGCATACACCGTCTATGGTCGATGGTTGCGCGGACCATCCCATCCCTACGAGCAAAACTAAAATGCATCTCGCCGTTTCGCTCAACATTGCTTCCGCAGCCGGGCAGACCACCGAGCTAACTTTCAGCGGCATAGCCAGCTTTGTCCGGCAGCTGGAAGCGGCAGGGCTGGACATGGTTGTCCTTGCTGACTCCATGCCTGGGAGCGTCAGGTCGGGCAGCCCGTTCGAAGCGACGACCCTGGTCGCGTCGTTGGCGACAGTGACCAAAAGGATCGGGCTGGTTGCCTCAGCCTCGACAGTCGCCCACCAGCCCTACAATCTGGCGCGCCGTTTTGCTTCGCTCGACATCATAAGCCACGGGCGGGCCGGCTGGAGCGCAACCATGGCTCAAGATCTGCGCGAGGCGGCCAATTTCAGCCGGCCGGAAGCGTTTTCCCCTGGCGATTTTCACCGCCGCGCGGAGGAATATATCGGCATCGTTCAAGGCTTGTGGAATGGCTGGGATGCTGAAGCGCTGTTGTTCGACAAAAGCGGCGGCCGCTTCCACGCTCCCGAAAAGATGCATCTGCTCGACCACAAGGGCGAGTATTTTTCCGTGCGAGGACCGCTCAATGTCGCGCGCTCACCGCAGGATATCCCGGTGCTCGTCCTGTCCGGCCTGTCGGAATCCGATATGGATTTCGCCGCCCGCACCGCCGATGTCATCCTGCTGGACGAAGGGCCGGGTGAGGACGCCGAGCTGAACTATCACGATCTGAAGCGCCGCGTCGCCGCGTGCGGACGTGAGCCGGAGGCGGTCAAGGTGCTGATGAACGTCGAGTACGATGTCGTCGTCGACAGGCTCGATACATTTTTTCGGTCGGAAAGCTGCGACGGGTTCAACATCCTGATGCCGCCTCTGGCACTCGATGATTTTGTCGACCGCATGCTGCCGGGACTGCGCCGGCGCGGCCTGTCTCACCAGGATTACCGTGGCGCGACGCTGCGTTCGCATCTCGGACTTGCCGGAGGCGACCAATGACCGGCACCTCCCGTCAGATGAAGCTCGGCGCGTTTTTGTGGGCGACAGGCCACCACATCGCCGCCTGGCGGCATCCACAGGCGCATGTGACGGCGGGCGTCGACATCGACCATTACGTCCAGCTGGCGCGCACGGCGGAGGCAGCGAAGTTCGACATGATCTTCTGCGAGGATGCAGCCGGCGTGCGCGAGGCGAATGTCAACATCGCCAGCCAGACGTCGCGTTCGATCGGCTTCGAGCCGATCAGCCTGCTGGCCGCGCTCGCAATCCAGACCAGCCGCATTGGCCTCGTCTCCACGGCGTCGACGAGCTACAACCAGCCTTGCGGGCTGGCACGAACCTTCTTGTCGCTAGACCATCTGAGCGGCGGGCGCGCCGGCTGGAATCTGGTCACCTCCGCCAGCCCCATTGAAGCCGCCAATTTCGGCTCGACCGGCCTGCGTCCGCATGCCGACCGCTACGAGCGAGCGCGCGAATTCGCCGCCGTGGTCGCCGGCCTCTGGCGCGGCGTGGATAATGGCGACCTCAACCATGACGGCCAGAGCTTCTCGGTACGTGACGCCCTCGACCTGCCGCGCTCGCCCCAGGGCGCGCCGGCGATGGTCCAAGCCGGAGCCTCCGAGGACGGCAAGGACCTTGCAGCAAGAACGGCCGATGTCGTGTTCACGGCGGCGCAGACATTCGAGGAGGCAAAGGCCTTCTATGACGATCTCAAGGGGCGGCTGGCGACCTATGGGCGTGAGCCGGACGACATCAAGATCATGCCCGGAGTCGCGCCGGTGGTAGCCGTGACGGAATCGGAAGCTCGCGAGAAATATGAGGAGCTGCAGGAGCTGATCCCCGACGACGTCGGCGTCGCGCTGCTCTCCAGCTATCTCAGCATCTCCGATTTGTGGCGCTACCCCATCGACGGGCCATTGCCTGACCTGCCGGCCAGCGAAGGCATGCAGAGCCGGCAAGCGCTCGTCATCGAGCAGTCACGCAGGGACAACCTCTCGATCCGGCAGCTTGCGCGCCACTTCGCCGGCGCGCGCGGCCACTGGCGGATCGTCGGTACGCCGGCGCAGATCGCCGACGAACTCCAGGCACGGTTCGAGGGCGGCGCGGCCGACGGCTTCAACGTGATGCCATCCTATTTTCCTGGCGAGCTCGATACCTTCGCCGCGCTTGTCGTGCCGGAACTGCAGCGGCGCGGCCTGTTCCGCACAGAGTACGAAGGCCGCACCTTGCGCGAGCATCTCGGCTTGAAACAGCCGAGATAAAGGCGAGAGCACACGCAATGTGCTATCTCGCCGTCAGTGGGATGGTGCCTTGTCCACCTTCTCCCGTAGTTCCCGCCAGAGCAGACAGTAGAGCAAACCTCCGCCTTGCTTATCCAGCCACGATTTTGGGCTTGCCGCGAGCAGGGGCCAGGCTGGCAGGGAATAGAGAATTATGAAGCTGGTCCAGAGCGTTACAATCATCGGGGTAACGAGAAGAATTGTGACCAGCCGATCCGGATTTGAGATATGCCCCGGCGCATGCCAGACGAGGAGCTGAGTAATCGCGGACAACGCGACGAAACACAGGATCGATCCAGCCCACAATATCAAGGTTGTTCTGCGGGTCATCGCACCTGCCCAGTGGCGAAGTCCGGTCGTGTGACGCGCTGCTGGCTGGACTTCACCAGCGCCGTCATGATCTCGGCGGCGGCAAGCGCCGCGATCACTTGCGGACGCTTGTCCTTGACCGTGTCGCCGCCGATCGGCGAGACGAGGCGGGCAAATTCCGCCTCGCTGCCGCCCGCCGACTTCAGGAACCAGTTCCTGAACGTCGCCTTCTTGGTCTTCGAGCCGATCATGCCGACATAGGCGGCATCCTGGCGTTTCAGTGCCTCGGCGAGGATCAGGAAATCCAGCGCGTGATCGTGGGTAAGAATGACGAAGGCGGTTCCGGCAGGGGCCTGGCGCACCATCGCCTCGGGCATCGGCGTCAGGATGGTTTCGACCGTGCCGGGCATGCTCTCCAACGCCTCGGCCCGCGTCTCGAAGACGACGAGGTGCACCGGCAGCAAGGCCACCGCCGACGCCAGTGCCTGGCCGACATGGCCGCCGCCGAATACGTAGACATGCGGCAGCTGCGCTTCCTCGGCTGCCGCCTTGCGAATGAGCTCAGCCTCGACGGCCGCGTCGACCAGCCGTATCGATACCTCGACCCTGCCGCCGCAGCACTGGCCGATCTCAGGTCCGAGCGGAACGTCGAGCGTGGCGTAGGTATCCCTCCCCCTCGAGGGGAGGGTGGCGGCGAAGCCGTCGGGTGGGGTCGCCGCGGCAGCGCTCGACGCTCTGGCGGCGCCTTCTGAGACAACCCCCTCTGGCCGCTCCGCGGCCATCTCTCCCTCAAGGAGAGAGAAAAGCAGCTGCCGCGCCTTGTCGATCGCCATGTATTCGAGCTGGCCGCCGCCGATCGTGCCAAAAATCGCCGCGCCCGAGACGAGCATGAAGGCGCCCTTCTCGCGCGGGGTCGAACCTTTTGTCCCGGCCACCTCGACCAGGGCGACCTGGCCGGCACCGGCGAGAAAGGCTTTCAGGCTTTGCACTTTCGCGTTCATCATTCGCATTCCCTACCGGGAAATATAGAGTTTTTCGGCGCAATTGCACGCTTTCCGGGATTTCAGACCCCTGGTTTAGATGCCGTCTTGGCCTCTTCCTTCAGCCGTTCGATCGCCATCAGCACCCGCTCCGGCGTCGCAGGAGCGTCGAGGCGCGGGCAGATCCGGTGGTCGGCAACGCTCGCCACCGCATCCGACAGCGCATGCAGCACCGACATGCCAAGGGGAAACGGCGGCTCGCCGACCGCCTTGGAGCGATGCACCGTCGGCTCATGGGCTTCCGGCCAGTCGGCCAGTGTCACGTTGAATATCTTCGGCCGGTCGGACGCCAAGGGGATCTTGTAGGTCGACGGCGCATGGGTGCGCAGCCGGCCCTTGTCGTCCCACCACAATTCCTCGGTCGTCAGCCAGCCCATGCCCTGGATAAAGCCACCCTCGACCTGGCCGAGATCGATGGCGCGGTTCAGCGAGCGGCCGGTCTCGTGCAGGATGTCGGTGCGCTCGACCATGTATTCGCCGGTCAGCGTATCGACCGAGACCTCCGAGCATGAGGCGCCATAGGCGAAATAGTAGAAGGGACGGCCCTCGCCCTTGTCCCTGTTCCAGTGGATTTTCGGCGTCTTATAGAAGCCCGCCGCCGAAAGCTGAACGCGCGCCATATAGGCTTGCCTGACGAGGTCGGCGAAGGCGATCTCCTGGTTGCCGATACGCACCCGGTTCGGCAGGAACAGCACCTGATCGCGCGGCACCTGGTATTTTTCGACGGCGAAATTTGTCAGGCGCTCCTTGATCTGCCGGGCTGCGTTTTGCGCCGCCATGCCGTTGAGGTCGGAGCCGGAAGACGCGGCGGTCGCCGAGGTGTTCGGCACCTTGCCGGTTGTCGTGGCGGTGATCTTCACTTGGTCGAGATCGATCTGGAATTCTTCCGCCACGACCTGCGCCACCTTGACATAGAGGCCCTGCCCCATCTCGGTGCCGCCATGGTTCAGATGCACCGAACCGTCGGTATAGACATGCACCAGCGCGCCGGCCTGATTGTAGTGCGTGGCAGTGAAGGAGATGCCGAACTTGACCGGCGTCAGCGCCAATCCACGCTTGATGAAGCGGCTGTTGGCGTTGAAGGCCTCGATGACGCGGCGGCGTCTCGCATAGTCCGAGCTCGCCTCCAGCTCGGCGACGATGCGGTGGATGATGTTGTCCTCGACCGTCTGGTGATATGGCGTGATGTTGCGGTCCGAGGTGCCGTAAAAGTTCTTCTTGCGAATTTCGAGCGGATCCTTGCCGACGGCAAAGGCGACCTCGTCGATGACGCGTTCGGCGCCGACCATGCCTTGCGGCCCGCCGAAGCCACGGAAGGCGGTGTTTGACACCGTATTGGTGTAGAGCGGCGCCGATTGCGCGTGCACCGCCGGCCAGAAATAGGTGTTGTCGCAGTGGAACAGCGCGCGGTCGGTGACCGGGCCGGACAGGTCCGCCGAGAAGCCGCAGCGCGCCGCGAACATGAAATCGACGCCGAGAATATTGCCGTCGTCGTCGAAGCCGACCTCGTAGTCGACGAGAAAGTCGTGGCGCTTGCCGGTGGCGATCATGTCGTCGTCGCGGTCCGGCCGAATTTTGACGGCGCGATGGTGCTTCTTGGCAGCTATCGCCGCGAGCGCGGCAAACTGATTGCCCTGTGTTTCCTTGCCGCCAAAGCCGCCGCCCATACGGCGGATTTCGACCGTGACGGCATGGCTCGGCACGCCGAGCGCATGGCTGACCATGTGCTGGACTTCGCTCGGATGCTGGGTCGAGGAATAGATCGTGACGTCCTGATCCTCGCCAGGAATGGCCATGGTGATCTGGCCTTCGAGATAGAAATGGTCCTGGCCACCGACCCGCATCTGCCCTTTGAGCCGGCGCGGCGCCTTTTCGATCGCGGCGGCGGCATCGCCGCGCCTCAGGGTCAGCGGCGGCGTGACCAGCTTGTCCTTGCGGGGATCGAGCGCGCCGATGTCGGTGACGAAAGGCAATTCCCTGTATTCGACCTTGGCCAGCCTCGTGGCGCGGCGCGCCTGCTCGCGCGTTTCGGCGATGACGCAGAAGATCGGCTGGCCGAAGAACTGCACCTTGCCGTCGGCCAGCACCGGCTCGTCGTGGCGGCCGGTCGGCGAGATATCGTTTTCGCCCGGCACATCGCTGGCCGTCAGCACGTCGACGATACCGGGTGCAGCGCGCACCGCCGACAGATCCATGCTGGCGATGGTGGCGTGGGTGGCGGTGGAAAGTCCGAGGCAGCCATGCAGCGTGCCTGATGGTTCAGGCATATCGTCGATATAGACGGCCGTTCCGCTGACATGCTTGTGCGCGGAATCATGGCGCTGGTCGGTGGCAACGCCACCGGCTATTTTCTGCGCCTTGAGGTTGGGAGCGTGCGTGGTCATCACGCCGCCTCGTATCTTGAAACCTGGATCGGCGCCTTGGTGCCGCTGGTCTCGGCAAAGAAGCGCAGCAGCAGGTTACGCGCCGCCAGCGCCCGGTATTCAGCGCTAGCCCTCATGTCGGTCAGCGGGGTGAAATCCCTGGCGTATCCGGCCATTGCCGCCTCGACCGTCTCTTCCGCCCAAGGTTTGCCAAGCAACGCCTTTTCCACGCCGAAAGCCCGCTTCGGCGTTGCCGCCATGCCGCCATAAGCGATGCGAACATCCGCCACGGTATCGTCGCTGGCTAGCGTCAGGAAAAACGCTCCGAGGGCCGCAGTGATGTCCTCGTCGCGGCGCTTGGTGATCTTGTAGACGGCGAATTTGATGTCCCTGCCCGGCACCGGGACATGCACGGCCTCGACGAATTCGCCCGGCTGCCGGTCCTGCTTGCCATAGGCGATGAAGAACTCTTCGAGCGGGATCGTCCGCCGCCTGTTGCCTCGGCGCAGCGTCAACCGCGCACCGAGTGCGATCAGCGGCGGCGGCGTGTCGCCGATCGGCGAGCCGTTGGCGATATTGCCGCCGATCGTGCCCATATTGCGCACCTGGTCGCCGCCGATCCGATCGAACAGCGGGCCTAGCGCCGGGATGCGCTTGGCCAGCGTCGAGAACGCTTCGGTATAGGTGACGCCGGCGCCGATCGAGATGATGCCGTTGTCTTCGGAAATCGTACTTAGCCCGTCGAGATTGCCGATGAAAATCGCCGGAGCAATATCGCGCATATGTTTGGTCACCCACAGGCCTACATCGGTCGAACCGGCAACGATGGTGGCACCCGGCTCTTTGTCGAACACGCTGGCGAGATCATCGGCATCGGCCGGCACAACCAGCCGCTGCTTGCCCGAGCCGATCTCGATGCGCGCGCCGTCTTTCATGGCCGCGAGCTTCGTCGCAATCGTCTTACGCTCCGCGGCCAGCGGATCCTTTGCGACCTCGCCGTAGCTGGAAATGGCGCGTGCGGCACGGGCGATCGCCTCGTAGCCGGTGCAGCGGCAGAGATTGCCCTGCAGCGCTTTTTCGACGGCTGCATCTGAAGGTTCAGGTGACCGCATCCACAGGGCATAAAGCGACATGACGAAGCCCGGCGTGCAGAAGCCGCATTGCGAGCCGTGGAAGTCGACCATCGCCTGCTGCACCGGATGCAGTTTTCCTCCTTCGCCGCGCAGATGCTCGACGGTCACGACATGGGTGCCGTCGAGCGAGCCGAGGAAGCGGATGCAGGCGTTGACGCTTTCATAGACCAGCCGGCCGCCTGAGAGCCTTCCGACCAGCACGGTGCAGGCGCCGCAATCGCCCTCGGCGCAACCTTCCTTGGTGCCACGCAGCGAGCGGTCGAGCCTGAGCCAATCGAGCAATGTCGCGTCGGGCGTGACAGTCGTCAGCGCCACATCCTCACCGTTAAGGATGAAACAGATCTCATTGCGGGTGTTGACCTTGGCCATGTCTCAGCTCCCCCGGTAAGTTGAATAGCCGTAGGGCGAAACGAGCAGCGGCACATGATAGTGCACCGGCTCGGCCAGGCCGAAGCGGATCGGCACGCTGTCGAGGAAAGCCGGTTCCGGCAGCCTCAACCCCTGCCTGCGCAGATAGTCGCCGGCTGCGAAGACCAGCTCGTATTCGCCGGTGCGGAATTCCGCGCCGGCCAGCAGCGGCGCGTCACAGCGGCCGTCGGCATTGGTGATCGCCGTCTTCAGATGCGTCCGCATGTCGCCGTTGAGGCGGTAAAGCTCGATCGACAAGCCTGCCGCCGGCCTCCCGGTCGCGGTGTCGAGAACATGGGTCGTCAGACGTCCGCCTTCGGCTTTCGACGTTTCCGCCACTGGCTGCTCCCATTTCCGATACAATCGAACATGTCCGGTACAGTCGAACATGTTTGACGAATTGTGCGCCAATTAAAGGCGATGCATAAGTCCCGGTCGAGCGAAGTGCTGCAAAAACACTTTCAAAAATTTTCGGGGGAATGCGCAAGCGGCCCTTTCGACTATCCTGATCACACCATCCTGCAGGAGCGACGATGCGTTACGAACGAGACATGCGCGGCTACGGCGCCAATCCGCCGGATCCGAAATGGCCCGGCGGGGCGCATGTCGCGGTGCAATTCGTCGTCAATTACGAGGAGGGCGGCGAAAACTGCATCCTGCACGGTGACAAGGCCTCGGAAGCCTTCCTGTCCGAGATCGTCGGCGCCGCGGCCTGGGCCGGCCAGCGCCACTGGAACATGGAATCCATCTATGAGTATGGCGCCCGCGCCGGCTTCTGGCGATTGCTGCGCCTGTTCACCGAGGCTGAGGTGCCGGTCACCTGCTATGGCGTCGCATCAGCGCTTGCGCGTTCGCCCGACCAAGTTACGGCGATGCAGGAGGCCGGCTGGGAAATTGCCTCGCATGGCCTGAAATGGATCGACTATCGCGATCATGCGCCGGAGGACGAGCGCCGCGACATGGAAGAGGCGATCCGGCTGCACCACGAGGTGACTGGGGCACGGCCGACCGGCTGGTACACCGGCCGCACTTCGATCAATACCGTGCGGCTGGCGGCGGAAGAAGGCGGCTTCGATTATGTGTCGGACACCTATGACGACGAACTGCCATACTGGCTCGAGTATGACGGTGACCAGAAGCCGCAGCTCATCATTCCCTACACGCTCGACGCCAACGACATGCGCTTCGCCACGCCGCAAGGTTTCAACTCGGGCGACCAGTTCTTCGCCTATCTCAGGGATAGCTTCGACACGCTTTATGCCGAGGGCAAGGCAGGGCGACCGCGCATGCTGAATGTCGGCCTGCACTGCCGCCTCGTCGGCCGGCCGGGCCGGGCCGCCGCGCTCAAGCGCTTCGTCGACTACGTCAAATCACACGACAAGGTGTGGCTGGCGCGGCGCATCGACATCGCAAAGCATTGGCAAGAGGCCCATCCGTTCCGGCAGCCCTCGCTGCGCCCGTCGAAAATGGAATTCGAGGCCTTCGTCCGGGCTTTCGGCGAGGTGTTCGAGCATTCGCCGTGGATCGCCGAGCGCGCCTACGAGTTGGAGCTAGGCCCGGCGCATGACAGTGCCGGCGGCCTCCACAACGCACTGTGCCGTGTCTTTCGCGCCGCCAGCGAGGCCGAGCGGCTCTCGGTGCTCAACGCCCACCCCGACCTTGCCGGAAAGCTGGCGCAGGCCAAGCGGCTGACGGCGGAATCGGCCAGGGAACAGGCTTCCGCCGGGCTCGACGCGCTGACCGACAAGGAGCGCGAGCTGTTCTCCAAACTCAACGCCGCCTACGTCACCAGTTTCGGCTTTCCCTTCATCATCGCGGTGAAGGGCAGAACCAAGGCGGAGATCCTGGCGGAGTTCGAGGCACGCGTCGGCAACAGCCGCGACGTCGAATTCGAAACCGCCCGCAAACAGGTCGAGCGCATCGCGCTGCTTCGTCTCAAGGACATGCTTCCGCAATAGCTTTGGCTTCCGCAACAGGCTTTGAACTTTATGGATATGATCAAAATGGCCGACCGAACCTATTACGCGCCGCATGGCGGCCATCCCGGCCAGAGCGAGTTGCTGACCGGCCGCGCCGTCTTCACCGAGGCCTATGCCGTCATTCCCCGGGGCGTGATGCAGGACATCGTCACCAGCGCCTTGCCATTCTGGAATGAGACCCGCGTCTGGGTGCTGTCGCGCCCGCTGTCGGGGTTTGCCGAGACGTTTTCGCAATACATCGTCGAAATCGCGCCAGGCGGTGGCAGCGAGCGACCGGAACCGGATGCCGGCGCGGAGGGCGCTCTGTTCGTGGTCGAGGGCGAGTTGGCCGTCTTGATTGCCGGCGAGACGCATGTCCTGCTACCGGGTGGCTTTGCTTTCCTGCCGCCGGCCAGCGGATGGACTGTTCGCAATGAGAGCGGTGCTGCCGTTCGCTTCCACTGGATCCGCAAGGCCTACGACGCCGTCGAGGGCATCGACGTTCCGCAAGCCTTCTTTACCAACGAGGGAGAGATCGCGCCCACGCCCATGCCCGGCACCGACGGACGCTGGGCGACGACGCGCTTCGTCGACCCGGCCGACATGCGCCACGACATGCATGTCACCATCGTCACGCTCGAGCCGGGCGCGGTCATTCCCTTCGCCGAGACCCATGTCATGGAGCATGGCCTCTATGTGCTGGAAGGCAAGGCGGTCTACCGCCTCAATCAGGACTGGGTCGAGGTCGAGGCCGGCGACTATATGTGGCTGCGCGCCTTCTGTCCGCAGGCCTGCTATGCCGGCGGTCCAGGGAAATTCCGCTACCTGCTCTACAAGGACGTCAACCGCCATGCCAAGCTTGGCGGGGCCGGCGTCGCGAGGGGCGCGCCATGACCCGCATCGTCGCGCAACCGCTGACCCGCGAGAGCTTCGCCGAATTCGGCGACATCATCGATATGGGTGGCGACAATCACTACCCGATCAATGGCGGCAAGGCGGAGCGCTACCACGACCTCGCCACCGCCGAGGCACAGGGACCGAATGCACGCGTGCTGATCTCCATGGTTCGCGGCACGCCTTACCCCTTCCCGCTGAAGCTGACGATGGTCGAACGCCATCCCTTCGGCAGTCAGGCCTTCATCCCGCTGTCGCCACGGCCGTTCCTGGTCATCGTTTGCCATGATGGCAACGACGGTCCCGGCGAGCCGCACGCCTTCATCACCGCGCCCGGGCAAGGCGTGAACTATCCGCGCAATCTGTGGCACGGCGTGCTGACGCCGATAGGCGAGGCCCAGGATTTTCTCGTCGTCGACCGCGGCGGCGACGGCGCCAATCTCGAGGAGTGCCATTTCTCGCACGCTTACGAGATCTATCTCCCCGACGGGATGGCATGATGACCGATATTTCGCTGATCGACCGCCTGCTCGACGTGATCGAGCACGACATCGTGCCGAAAACGGCTGAAGGCGTGGCCCATGGCAACAAGCTGTTCGGCGCGGCGATCCTGCGTAAAGACGACCGCTCGCTGGTGCTCGCCGAAACCAACAACGAGACCGAAAACCCGCTCTGGCACGGCGAGGTGCATTGCCTGAAGCGCTTCTACGAAATGCCCAAGGCCGAGCGCGTCGACACCAGGGACGCGATCTTCCTCGCCACGCACGAGCCCTGCTCGCTATGCCTGTCGGCGATCACCTGGACCGGCTTCGACAATTTCTATTATCTGTTCAGCCATGAGGATTCGCGCGATAGCTTCGCCATCCCGCATGATTTGAAAATCCTGAAGGAGGTCTTCACCCTCGACCCCGGCGGCTACAATGCCGAGAATGCTTATTGGAAGAGCTTTTCGATCCGCAGGATGGTACGTGCCCTACCGGAGGCCGAGCGCCAGCGGCTGGAAGCGCGCATGGGGGAAATCTCAGCCCGCTACGACGAACTGTCCGGCGCCTACCAGGCAAGCAAGGCAGAGAACGACATTCCACTGAATTGAGTTTTCCGAAGTTCCCTTGATCAACATTCCTTGAATTGCCACCTTTATGGTGGCATATTAGGCTGGAGAAACGCAGACCCACTTACGATCTTGATGCGATCAAGGCGACATTTTATTTGGGTCTGTCGATACGCTGGCAATCACAACCTCCGCCCTGCGCGACGCCGTTGGCCTCGGCGTCGATCGCGCTGGGATGGTCGAGGTGGTCGGCAGTATGACGCGGAAGATGTTCGTAAAATCGATGACGACATTCGCCGATCATCGGGGTCTGGCAAGACGTCTATCATGTCCCGGCGCGTGACCTGATCCTCTACGTGAAATTCCAGGCAGATGTCGTGACCGAATTCACGATCATGTCGTTCAAGGAAAAATGGCTATGGTGACGAAAGAAACCATCAAAGCAAGCACAATCTCGCCCGAAAACGGAGAGATGCTGACGCGCGGAGTGCGTCCGTTCATCGTGAACTATAAGGGCGAGAGCGTGACCGTCGACCTGCCTGGCTACTATCCGCCATCTGGTGGCGAGGGCGTACATCTGGGAGAAGACATGATTGTCGTTGATGCAGCTCGGCGCCTCCTCAAGGAAAAGATCGACGGCGTCCCTGCCCCGGCCACTATCCGGCGTGTACGCTCAAAGCTCAAACTGTCGCAGCGCGAAGCCGGATCCCTGTTCAAGGTCGGTGAGAACGCCTTCGACAAATACGAACGAGGCTTGATCGAGCCAAGCGGCCCGACGATCCAGTTGATGACGCTGTTGGAAAAACATCCCGAACTGCTGGACGAACTGCGCTGACCATAAGGTGCACGACAGGTCGCATATTCTGCTGCTCCAGTCGCGAATAGCGATTGAAAGTCGCGTCAGCGCGGCGCGTTATGCCCGCCATGAAAACCGTCACCGAATTTCCCCGCAAGGTCGTCGAATTCCCTGATATGGGCATCGTCATGCCGGACGGCTGCCGGCTGTCGGCGCGGGTGTGGATGCCGGAGGACGCCGGCGACGATCCGGTGCCGGTCATCCTCGAACATTTGCCCTACCGCAAGCGCGACGGCACGATCTTTCGCGATCAGCTGACGCATCCGTATTTCGCCGGCCACGGCTATGCCTCGATCCGAGTCGACATGCGCGGCAACGGCGATTCCGAAGGGCTGATGGACGACGAATATTCCGAGCAGGAATTGCAGGACGCCTGCGACGTCATCGCCTGGGCGGCGGCGCAGCCCTGGTGCAACGGCAATGTCGGCATGATGGGCATCTCCTGGGGTGGCTTCAATTGCCTGCAGGTTGCGGCGATGCAGCCGCCGGCGCTGAAGGCGGTGATCAGCCTGTGCTCGACCGTCGACCGCTATGCCGACGACATCCACTACAAGGGCGGCTGCCTGCTGGTCGAGAATTTCGGCTGGGCCTCGACCATGCTTTCCTACTCATCGCGACCGCCGGATCCGCTGCTGGCCGGCGACAACCGCTGGCGCGATTTGTGGCTGAGCCGGCTGGAGAACCAGCCTTTCCTGGCGCCGCTGTGGCTCAAGCACCAGCATCGCGACGCCTACTGGAAGCGCGGCTCGATCTGCGAGGACTATTCCACCATCCAAGCCGCCGTGCTGTCGATCGGCGGCTGGCATGATGGCTATCGCAACACCATTTCCCACCTCGTCAGCAATATCGAGGCCCCGGTCAAGGGCATCGTCGGTCCGTGGATTCACAAATACCCGCATTACGCCGCACCCAAGCCCGCCATCGGTTTCCTGCAGGAAGCCCTGCGCTGGTGGGATCGCTGGCTGAAGGGCATCGACACCGGCGTCGAGGCTGACCCGGCCTACCGCGCATATGTGATGGACAGCGTCCGTCCCGCGCGCTGGTATCCGGAGCGGCCGGGCCGCTGGGTCGCGGAAAACGCCTGGCCGTCGCCCAACATCGAGACGCAAGTGATCGAGCTGATCCCTGAAGGCGGCAAGCCGGCGATCGTCGCTTCGCCGCAAAGCTGCGGCCTTGCCGGCGGCGAATATTTTCCCTTCACTTTCGGCCCGGAGCTGCCGGGCGATCAGCGCCCCGACGATACACTATCGGTGTGTTTCGACCAGCCGGTGCTAACCGAGGCGATCGACATCGTCGGCGCGCCGGAAGTGCTGGTCAGGGTTTCGTCGGACCGGCCTCAAGCGAACATCGCGGTCCGGCTCTGCGATGTGCACCCCGACGGCGCGTCGGAGCTGATCTCCTACGGCGTGCTCAACCTGACGCACCGCAACTCGCACGAATTCCCGCAGGCGCTTGTGCCGGGCGAAACCGTCACCACCCGGGTCGTGCTCGACCAATGCGCTTATCGCGTGCCGGCCGGACACCGCCTGCGCATTGCCGTTTCGAACGCCTACTGGCCGACGATCTGGCCATCGCCGGGACCGGTTCGGCTCGAGCTGTCGGCAGCGACGCTGAAGCTGCCGCTGCGCCCGCTGGCACAAGGCGACGAAGTCACGTTCCCCATGCCCGAGGCAGCCGCGCCTTGGGCAACCGAAACGATCCGCGCCGCCAACTCCGAGCGCCACGTCGATCGCGACGAAAAGACCGGGAAGATCACGCTTTCCATCATCGACGATTTTGGCGAGGTGCGCGATCTGGAGCATGGCCTCGCCAATGGCAGCATCGCCCGCGAGACATGGGCGATCCATCCTGACAGTCCGCTGTCAGCGTCGGGCAAGACGCACTGGACGCAAACGCTGTCGCGAAATGGATGGTCGGTGCGCACCGAAACGTCAGCCGAAATGCGGTCCGACGCGGAAAACTTCATGGTTAGCGCCAGAATCGAGGCGTATGAAGGCGAAAACCTAGTTTTCGAGCGCAATTTCGAGGAGATAATCCCGCGCGCGCTGCTTTGAGCGCTTATGGGAATTGGTCCAATTGCGACGTACGATTTACGCCACGGCATGTCGCATTCGGCCTTGCTTACGGCTTTCCCTTGCGGTCATTATTCTCCTCACAAGAAACGAGAAGAACGGCCACAAGGTCGAACCAACAGAGTGAGGAACTCAACATGTCAAACGAACTGGAATTTCTCAGCCGCCGCGTCGCTTCCGGCAAACTCAGCCGTCGTGATTTTCTCGGCCGGGCGGCAGCGCTCGGCGTCACCGCAACCTTCGCCAACTCGCTGCTTTCAAGTGCGGCGCGCGCCGCTGGTCCGGTCAAGGGCGGTATACTGAAGGCCGGCCTGGTCGGCGGCGAGTCCACCAACAGCCTCGATCCGGCCCTGTTCATGACCCAGGTACCGTTCGCCTTCGGCAAGATGTGGGGCGAACTGATCGTCGAGCTTTCCCCGGAGGGCAATCTCGAGAACCGCATCGCCGAGGAGATCGGCTCGTCTGACGACGCCAAGGTGTGGACGCTGAAGATCCGCGACGGCGTCGAATTCCACAACGGCAAGATGGTGACCGCCGAGGACGTGGCAGCCACGCTCGAACGCCATTCGGACGAGAAGTCGAAGTCCGGCGCGCTCGGCTACATGAAGGGCATAGAGAGCATCAAGGCCAGCGGCAAGGAAGTGGTGCTGACGCTGAAGGAACCCAATGCCGACCTGCCCTATCTGCTCAGCGACTACCATTTGATCGTCCAGCCCAATGGCGGCAAGGACGGGGCCGATGCCGGCATCTCGGCCGGGCCTTACAAGATCACCACCAACGAGCCCGGCGTCCGCCATGGCGGCGAGCGGTTTGCCAATTACTGGCAGGCCGACAAGATGGGCCACGCCGACCAGATCGAGATCATCGTCATCAACGACGCCACGGCGCGCACGTCGGCCCTGCAGGGCGGCCAGGTCAACATGATCAACCGCGTCGAGCCGAAGATCGTCGATCTGATCAAGCGCCTGCCCGGCGTCACCATCCGCAACCATGCCGGCCCCGGCCACTATGTCTTCATCATGCATTGCAACACGGCGCCGTTCGACAACAACGATCTGCGTACGGCGCTGAAGCTGGCGATCAACCGCGAGGAGATGCTCGACAAGATCCTCAGAGGTTACGGCTCGCTCGGCAACGACTTCCCGATCAACTCGGCCTATCCGCTGTTTTCCGATGACATCGAGCAGCGTACCTACGATCCCGACAAGGCCAAGTTCCACTACAAGAAGTCCGGCCATGACGGCGCCATCCTGCTCAGGACATCGGATGTCGCCTTCCCCGGCGCCGTCGATGCCGCGCAGCTCTTCCAGCAGAGCGCTGCCAAGGCCGGCATCACTCTGGAGGTCAAGCGCGAACCGGGCGACGGCTACTGGTCGGAAGTCTGGAACAAGCAGCCCTTCTCCGCTTCCTACTGGGGCGGCCGCTCGACGCAGGACCAGATGTATTCGACCGCCTATCTGTCGACGGCGGACTGGAACGACACGCGTTTCCTGCGTCCGGATTTCGACAAGATGGTGCTGGCGGCGCGCGCCGAGCTCGACAACGACAAGCGCAAGGCGATGTATCGCGACATGGCGATGCTCGTCCGCGACGAGGGCGGCCTGATCCTGCCGATGTTCAACCAGTTCATCGACGCGACGGGTGCCAAGGTCGCCGGCTGGGTCGACGATCCGCATCAGGAGCTGATGAACGGATACGCTCTGGCAAAGTGCTGGCTCGAAGCCTGAGCCCGGCCTTGCGGATATGTCCTCACCCATCTTGAAACTGGTGGCCCAGCGCATTGCGCTGGGCATCCTCCTGCTGTTGGCCGTATCGGTCCTGATTTTCGCCGGCACCCAGATCCTGCCAGGCGACGTCGCGCAAGCCATCCTCGGACAGTCGGCGACGCCGGAGTCGCTTGCCAATCTGCGCGAGCAGCTCGGCCTCAACGACCCGGCCTTTATCCGCTATTTCCGCTGGCTCGGCGGCGTCGTGACCGGCGATCTCGGCACCGCGATGTCGAGCGGACAGGATATTGCGACGTCGATCAAGGGGCGGTTGTGGAACACGCTGTTCCTCGCCTTCTGGGCGGCGGCCGTGGCCGTGCCGCTGGCGATCATCCTCGGCCTGATTGCAGTGCGCTACCGCAATGGCTGGGTCGACAAACTGATCTCCGGACTGGCGCTCGCCTCGACGTCGTTTCCCGAGTTCTTCATCGGCTACGTGCTCGTCTATTTCTTTGCCGTGAAGTACCAGATCTTCCCCGGCATCTCGACGGTCTATGACGGAATGCCTATCGGCGAGCGCATGCAGGCGATCATGCTGCCGGCGGCGGCACTGACACTTGTGGTGCTCGCCCACATGATGCGCATGACGCGCGCCGCGATCCTAAACGTCATGCAGTCGGCCTATGTCGAGACTGCGGAGCTCAAGGGGCTTTCGGCATTCGCCGTCATTCGCAGGCACGCCTTTCCCAATGCGATCGCGCCGATCATCAACGTCGTCATGCTCAACCTCGCCTACCTGATCGTCGGCGTCGTCGTGGTCGAGGTGATCTTCGTCTATCCGGGCATGGGGCAGTATCTCGTCGATCACGTCACCAAGCGCGATGTGCCGGTGGTGCAGGCGGTCGGCCTGATCTTCGCCGCCGTATACATCAGCCTGAACATCATTGCGGACATAGCGGCGATTATCGCCAATCCGCGCCTCAGACACCCGAAATAGGGAGCGGGCATGCTCGACATAAAACGCATCCCCATCCCCGCGCTGATCGGCCTGGTGCTGACGGCATTGTTCGTGCTGGCGGCGATCTTCGCACCGTGGATCGCGCCATTCGGCAATGGCGAGATCGTCGGCGATGTCTGGGGGCCGATGTCGGCGGCGCACTGGCTGGGCACCGACAATCTGGGCCGCGACCTTCTTTCGCGCATGATCTACGGTGCCCGTATCACCCTGTTCATCGCGGTGCTGGCCACCGCGCTATCCTTCTCGCTTGGTGCCATCCTCGGTTTCTCGGCTGCGGTTTTCGGCGGCTGGTTCGACACGCTTATGTCGCGTCTTGTCGATCTCCTGATGTCGATCCCGACGCTGATCATGGGCCTCGTCGTGCTCTCGGTGCTGCCGTCCAATCTGGTGACGCTGATCCTGGTGATGGGTATTCTCGATTCGACGCGCGTCTATCGCCTGTCGCGCGCGGTCGCCGTCGACATCAACGTCATGGATTTCGTCGAGGCGGCCAAGCTGCGCGGCGAGGGCAGCGTGTGGATCATCTTCCGCGAGATCCTGCCAAATGCGTTGTCGCCGCTGGTCTCGGAACTCGGCCTGCGCTTCATCTATGCGGTGCTGTTCCTGTCGACGCTGTCGTTCCTCGGCCTCGGCGTGCAGCCGCCTAGTGCAGACTGGGGCGGCATGGTCAAGGAAAACAAGGACGGCATCGTCTTCGGCATCGCGGCGGCGCTCATCCCTGCTGCGGCGATCGCCATGCTGGCGATTTCCGTCAACCTGGTCGCCGACTGGGTGCTCAACCGTACGACGAGCCTCAAGGGAGGGCGCGGGTAATGGCTGACCAGCGACCAAAGTCCGTGCTGCTCGATATCCGCAATCTGCGCATCGAGGCCACGGTGTTCCCGCCGGGCGAGCCGCCCAAGAACATCGTGCTGGTCCATGACGTTTCGCTGACGCTCGAGAAGGGCAAGGTGCTCGGCCTGATCGGCGAGTCCGGTGCCGGCAAGTCGACCATCGGCCTGTCGGCGATGGGCTATGGCCGCGGCGGCGTCCGCATCACCGGCGGCGAGGTCATCCTCAACGGCCGCGACATCCTCAAGAGCGGCAAGGAGGGTTTTCGCAAATTGCGCGGCCGCGAGGTCTGCTATGTCGCGCAATCGGCGGCAGCGGCTTTCAATCCGGCGCACAGACTGATGGACCAGGTGGTCGAGGCGACGCTGCTGCACGGTACGGCGACACGGGCTGAGGCCGAGAAACGTGCGGTCGCGCTGTTCAAGAAGCTCAGCCTGCCGAACCCCGAAAGCATCGGCGAGCGCTTTCCGCACCAGGTGTCGGGCGGCCAGCTGCAGCGCGTGATGACGGCGATGGCGCTGTGCTCGGAACCCGACCTGATCGTCTTCGACGAGCCGACCACGGCACTCGACGTGACGACGCAGATTGACGTGCTGGCGGCGATCAAGGACGCCATCCGCGACACCCATGTCGCGGCGCTCTACATCACCCACGACCTTGCCGTCGTCGCCCAGGTGTCGGACGAGATCATGGTGCTGCGTCATGGCCGGCTGGTTGAATGGGGCGGCACCCGCCAGATCATCAAGGAACCGCGCCAGGAATACACCAATGCGCTGGTGTCGGTGCATGAGATCGAGCACCAGGAGCAGAAGCCCGGCACCAGTCCGTTCCTGTCGGTCAAGAACATCACCGCCGCCTATGGCCGCAGCCATATCAAGGTGCTGAAGAACGTCTCGGTCGATATCTACCCGGGCCAGACGCTGGCGGTCGTCGGCGAGTCCGGTTCGGGCAAGTCGACGCTGGCGCGCGCCGTCACCGGCCTACTGCCGCCCGAAGAGGGCACCGTCACCTTCGATGGACGGCCGCTCGCCAACCGGCTTGCCGACCGGCCGAAAGAGGATCTGCGCCAGTTGCAGATGATCTACCAGATGGCCGACGTGGCGATGAACCCACGCCAGACCGTCGGTACCATCATAGGCCGGCCGCTCGAATTCTATTTCGGGCTGCGCGGCAGGCAACGCGACGCCCGCGTCGCCGAACTGCTCGACAAGATCGAGATGGGCAAGGGTTTCATCGACCGCTACCCGGCCGAACTTTCCGGCGGCCAGAAGCAGCGCGTCTGCATCGCCCGTTCGCTCGCCGCCAAGCCGAAGCTGATCATCTGCGACGAGGTCACCTCGGCGCTCGACCCGCTGGTGGCCCACGGCATCCTGAAGCTGCTGCTCGAGCTGCAGAAGGAGGAGAACGTCGCCTATCTGTTCATCACCCACGATCTCGCGACGGTGAAGTCGATCGCCGATTCGATCGCGGTGATGTATCGCGGCGAGGTGGTGCGCTATGGCGCGAAGAGCCAGGTGCTGACGCCGCCCTTCGACGCCTACACCGACCTTCTCTTGTCCTCGGTCCCCGAAATGGAGATCGGCTGGCTGGAAAAGGCGATCAAGGGACGGCGCATGGCCAGCGCGGGGAATTAGACACCGCGGTGGCGCTCGATACAAAACTATTGCTCATCATCCTCGACGGCGTGCCTTATCGCAACTGGCGCCGGCTGATGGGCAATCTCGAAGGCTGGGTGTTATCGGGCGAGGCGCGTGTCTGGAAGATGCGGTCCGTGCTGCCGTCGACCTCGGCCTGCTGCTATGCCTCGATCCACACCGGCGTGGCGCCGCAGGTGCACGGCATATTGTCCAACGAAAACCGGTTTCGCGTCGAGCATCCGGACATCTTCTCCGAAGTCAGCAAGGCCGGTGGCAAGACCGGCGCGGTCACCCATTCCTACTGGTCCGAATTCTTCCGCGCCTATCCGTTCGATCTGGTCGAGGACATGGAGTTCGACGAGCCGGGCGGGCCGATCACGCATGGCCGTTTCCACACCATGACCGGCTACAATGCCAGGAACCAGATGACGCCGAGCGACGTAGACCTGTTCGCGACGCTGACCATGCTGACCAAGCGCCACGGCATCGACTACGGCATCCTGCACACCTGCACGCTGGACTCGATGGGCCACCGCTTCGGTCATGACTGCCATGAGATGGACCATGCCGTCTATGCGATGGACGGCATGCTCGCCGCCTTCCTGCCGCGCTGGCGGGAGGCCGGCTACGAGGTGATCGTCACCGCCGATCATGGCCAGACCAATCGCGGCCATCATGGCGGCCATGACGACGAGATGCAGGATTTTGCGCTCTATTATTTTGGGCCTGGCAAAGGGCCGGAAGCCGAGACGCTGCTCGACCAGTTGCAGCTTGCGCCGACCGTGCTGAAACGCCTTGGTGTACCGGTGCCGGCAACGATGAAGGCCAAGCCGTTCCTCAGCTGAGGGAGCGCTTTCCCTTCTCCCACAACAAGGGGAGAAGGGAAGAAGCCCCTCTGGCAACGCTGCCGCTCTTCGGTTAGCTTTCAGAAAATTCCGGGCGGAAAGCGGTGAACCTTTTTGGGCCGATCGGCGACAGAGCAGACAAGAGCCAGGCGGCTCGACCGGCCATGACGGCAGCGACGGAGACCGATCGCGCGCTTGTCAGCCGGGTCGCGAAGGGCGACCGTGCCGCCGTGCGGCTCCTGTTCATGCGCCACCACGCGCGGGTCTACCGCTTCGTGGTCCGCCAGACGGGATCGGAAATGATGGCCGACGATATCGCGAACGAGGTGTTTCTCGAACTCTGGCGCCAGGCGCCCGGCTTCGAGGGGCGCTCGGAAGTCTCGACATGGCTGCTCGGGATCGCCCGCTTCAAGGCGCTGTCGTCGCTGCGCAAGAAAAAGGAAGACTGGATCGACGACGATGACGCGGCGCAGGTCCCGGACAGCGCCGACACGCCGGAAGTCGTCACCATGAAGGAAGACAAGGGCGCCGCCTTGCGGCGCTTCGTCGATGCCTTGCCGCAAGAACACCGAACGGTGATCGACCTTGCCTATTACCACGGACAGTCGGTGACCGAGATCGGCGAGGTGCTCGGCATTCCGGTCGCGACGGTCAAGACCAGGATGTTCTACGCCCGCAAGAAACTCGGCGAGGCCCTCAAGGCCGCCGGTTACGACAGGGGGTGGCCATGAGCGCCGCTGAAAAGATGTCGCGCCGCGACGAAATGGAGACGCTGCTGCCGTTCTATCTGAACGGCTCGCTGGAAGGTGCGGAACTCGAAGCCATCGAGGAATGGCTGGCCTCCGACCCGGCAGCGCTTGCCGCGCTCGGCGAGGCCGAAGCCGAGTTCTCCGGCACCGCTGCCGCCAATGAGGCGATCCGCCCGCCGGCCGATGCGCTCGGCCGCTTCGCCCGGGCGCTAGACGCCGAGGCCGGCCCTGCGCGCGCACCGGCGGCATCGTCCTGGCTGGCGCAGGCGTGGGGTCGCTTCATGGCGGTGCCCGCCGGCGTCGCTTGGGCCGCGGCCGCCGCTCTGCTGGCGCTGGTCGTGGTGCAGTCGTTTGAGCAGCCCGGCGGCATGGGCAGCGATTTCGAGGTTGCCGGCCAGCAGGGCGATCTGGCGAGAATGCCGTTCGCGCTTGTGAAGTTCAAGCCGGATGCGAAGATGGCCGACATTGCCGTCTTTCTCGGCGAAAACCAGTTGAAGATCGCCGGCGGGCCGACCGCTGAAGGCGTCTTCCGCCTTGGCATCCCTGCCACGACCGCCGCCGATTATGAAAAGGTGCTCGGCCTTATTGCCGCCCAGCCATTCGCGGAAGCTGTGGTTGAGGGAAGGAAACCGGTCGATGGCGGCTAAAGCATTTTGCAGCCAAAAATCTTCGTTTGGCGTCCGACAAAATGCGTTAAAACAGAGGCTTGGAGCGCGGTTTTGGTTCCACCATTACGCAAAGCGCTCCAGGGCGATCGTTGGATTTGCGGCGCTCCTTGTGGCGGCGATGACTTTCGGGGCCGCGCCTGCCTTGGCGCAGAGCAATGATTCGAACCGCACCGATTCGGAAATCGACTGCCTCAATCGGGCGACGGCGGCGGCCGACTGTGCCGAAGACGACCCGAAGGATGGCAGCGGCGAAGGGACTGGCGCGGATTCCGCCGCGACAGGGGTCTTTCTTCCCTCGCTGATCGTCGACCTGTTCCCCAATCCGGTCGGCGGCGGCCCGGCTCCGTTGCCGACGCCCGATCCGCGCCGCGATCCGGCCAGCGATGCGCTGCCGCCGCCGGCTTCGCCTGCCGATGCGGCAGCGATACAGGCCGCAGCCCCAGGCGGTCCGATCGTTTCGCCCTCCGATCTCGTCGCGACCGAGCCGCCGCGCGCCGTCGTCGGTGATTTCGTGCCCGACGAGGTGCTGGTGACGGTGGACGGCGACGCCGTCCAGCAGATCGCCGCCTCCTTCGGCCTCGAGGTGCGCTCGCAGCGCCTGTCCCAGTTGCTCGGCACCACGCTGGTGCGCTACGGCATTCCCGATGGCCGCCCGGTCGGCGTCGTGCTGGCGCAGCTTGCCGCCGACGGCCGCACCACGCGGCGCGAGCCCAACCATATCTTCTCGCTGCAGCAGGCGGCCGCTATCGTCAACTATGCCTTCGAACGCATCGCCCTCGATTCGAAAGAGGCCAGCGGCGAGAATGTACGCGTCGCCGTCATCGACACCGCCATCGACGACACCAATCCGGCGCTCTCCGGCGTCATCGCCGATCAGCTCGACGCCATGCCCGACGTGACGATCGAGGCGCGTGACCACGGCACCTCGATCGACGGCCTGATCGCCGGCGTCGGCGCGCTCAAAGGCATGGCGCCGGGCGCCAGGATCTATCACGCCCGCGCCTTCGAGGGCGGCAAGTCGAGCATGGACGTCATCCTTGCGGCGCTCGACTGGGCGGCAAGCCAAGATGTCCGCATCATCAATATGAGCTTCGTCGGCCCGAAGAACGACCTGCTCGGCGTCGCCTGCCGCAATGCTCGCGCCTTGGGCATCGTGCTGGTCGCCGCCGCCGGGAATAACGGGCCGAAGGCGCCCTATGGCTACCCGGCCGCCTTCGACGACGTCATCGCGGTGACAGCCACCGATGCCAAGGACGGGCTGATGCAGCAGGCCAATCGCGGTGCCTACGTCTTCCTCTCCGCCCCCGGCGTCGAGATGGTGGCGCCGAGCGGCGCCGGCTCGGATGTGGTCACCGGCACCTCGTTTGCGGCGGCGATCGTGACAGGCGCCATCGCCAATCTGTTGCATGCGGCGCCTGACCGCTCTGCCGACTGGGTCGAGAAGGCGCTGGCCGCCACGGCCAGGGATCTTGGCCCCGAGGGGCGAGACAATGATTTCGGCTACGGGCTGTTGGACGCCAGGGCGGCCGAGGCGGCGAAGGAATAGCGGGCGGACGTTTTTTCGGTCAGGTCCGAGCTCCCGCCACCGATCCCCTGATCACCAGGTCGACCGGCCAGACTTCGCCGCGAGCCCCCTCCTCCAGCCCGGAAATCCGTGCCGCCAGACGCTCGGCGATGCGCGCGCCGGCCAGGCGGATCGACGAACGCGTCGTCGACAAGGGCACGGAAAAATTCTCCGGCTTCAGCCAGGGGAAGACGTCGTCATGGGCGATCAGCGACAGGTCGCCCGGTATGGTCAGGCCGAGATCGCGCACCGCACGCACGACGCCGAGCGCCATGATCAGGCTGGAGCAGGCGATCGCGGTCGGCGCATCGCTGCGCTCGAGCAACCGTCTGGCGGCGCGGTAGCCGTTCTCCTCGGTCATGGCCAGGGAACAGACATGGCCTTCGCCAAGCACCAGACTGCTCGCCGCCAGCGCCCGGCGCACGCCACGCTCGCGGTGGATGGCGAAGGTCTCGCGGTTGTCGCCGTTGATCAGCGCCAGCCGCCGGTGACCGAGCTGGATGAGCAGCCGGGCCGCTTCGTGGAAGGCGCCCTCATTGTCGATGTCGGTGAAGGGGTAATCGAAATCCAACCCTTCGCTGCGGCCATGTACGATGAAGGGGATGCCGAGCGTGCTGACAAGTGCCACCCGCCGGTCGGCCGGCCGCGGCGAGGAGATGTAGA
Source organism: Mesorhizobium sp. WSM4821 (assembly GCF_055901555.1). Taxonomy (NCBI): domain Bacteria; kingdom Pseudomonadati; phylum Pseudomonadota; class Alphaproteobacteria; order Hyphomicrobiales; family Phyllobacteriaceae; genus Mesorhizobium; species Mesorhizobium sp. WSM4821. The sequence continues at coordinate 883,107 of NZ_CM148371.1, forward strand.
CGGCATCGACCTGCCTGTTGGCGACGATACGCCGGTAGGTCGTCTCCTGGTCGTCGGCATCGGCCGGCGACAGCACCAGGTCGAGCTCGTGCGAACGGGCGTAGTCGCCGAGGCCGGACAGGAATTCGACAAAATGCGGGTCGATGTCGACAGTCGTCCCGGTCGGCAGGACATAGCCGATCATCCCGGTCTTGCCGGTCGCCAGCCGGCGCGCGCTTGGGTTGGGGCGGTAGCCGTGGCGCTTGGCGGCGTCGATCACCCGCCGGCGCGTTTCCTCGTTGACTTCGGGGTAGCCATTCAGCGCGCGGCTTACCGTTGTCTGCGAAAGCGCCAGCATGTGGGAGAGCTGTTTGAGGTTCACAGGAGGCCTCCAAGCCTCAAAGCGCTTTTAACCATGGATTGCCGATCGGCCGGGAAAGCGCTGCCTAGTGTGCAGACCATAAGCACCGTTTCTGACCGTTTGAAGCAAAATTTACTGCTGCACCGCCAAAAAAGCATGCTGCAGCGCACTTATTTGCTCCTGTATGGCGGGAATTAAATCGATTAGCCTCTTCACCCCCTTGACTCCCGATCGATTCAGTGGCGTGATTGGAGAAGCCAAAGCGCTTTGGAAGACTCTTCGAAAGGTTGCGGTTCCTTTCCGACTGAGTCACAGTCCTGCAGCGTCGGCGGACGGAATGGAGGTTTCGTCCGGTGTTTGTGACCACTGGGAGGAATACCGATGAAGAAAATGCTTCTGCTGGGTGCCGCGTTTGTCACGCTCGCCTTGGGCGCGCCGGCGCAAGCCGAACTGAAGTTCAAGCCGGGTGAGGACCCCCGCTTCAACTGGGCGAACTACGAAGAGCTCAAGAAAGTCGACCTCAAGGGCGAAACGCTGTCGATCTTCGGGCCATGGCGCGGCGAGGACGAGGGCCTCATCCGCACCGTTCTCGACTATTTCGCGGAAGCCACCGGCGCCGAGATCAAATACTCCTCTTCGGAAAATTACGAACAGCAGATCGTCATCGACACGCAGGCCGGCAGCCCGCCCAACATCGCCGTGCTGCCGCAGCCGGGCCTGATCCAGGACCTTGCGTCAAAAGGCCTGCTGACGCCGCTCGGCGACGACACCGCCAACTGGGTCAAGGACAATTACGGCGCCGGCCAGTCGTGGGTCGATCTCGGCACCTTCAAAGACAAGGACGGCAAGCCGGGCTTCTTCGCCTTCCCCTACAAGGCCGACGTGAAATCGCTGGTCTGGTACTCGCCCGACAATTTCGAGGAAGCCGACTACGAGGTGCCGAAGACGCAGGAAGAGCTTGCCGAGCTCGAACAGAAGATCATCGCCGACGGCGGCACGCCATGGTGCATCGGGCTCGGTTCGGGCGGCGCCACCGGCTGGCCGGCGACCGACTGGGTCGAGGACATCATGCTGCGCACCCAGACGCCCGAGACCTACGACAAGTGGGTGAAGGACGAGATTCCGTTCAACGATCCTGCGGTGGTCAACGCCATCGACATTTTCGGCAAGATCGCGACTGACGACAAGATGGTCGAGGGCGGCGCCAAGGCGGTTGCGGCGACCGATTTCCGCGATAGCCCGAAAGGCCTCTTCTCGGTGCCGCCGAAATGCTATCTGCATCATCAGGCGTCGTTCATCCCGACCTTCTTCCCGGAAGGCACCGAGATCGGCCAGGACGCCGACTTCTTCTACTACCCGCCCTACGCCTCCAAGGCCGACCTCGGCACCCCGGTGCTCGGCGCCGGCACGCTTGCCATGATCACCAAGGATAGCAAGAGTGCCCGCGCGTTCATCGAATTCCTGAAGATGCCGCTCGCCCATGAGATCTGGATGGCCCAGGGCGGGTTCGTGACGCCGCTGAAGTCGGTCAACAACGACGCTTATGCCAGCGAGGCGCTGAAGAAGCAGGGCGCAATCCTTGCCGAGGCCTCAACCTTCCGCTTCGACGGATCCGACCTGATGCCGGGCAAGATCGGCGCCGGCGCCTTCTGGACCGGCATGATCGATCTCGTCGGCGGCAAGTCAGCCCAGGATGTCGCCACCGACATCCAGAAGAGCTGGGACGCGATCAAGTAAAGTAGGCGGCCACGGCTGAATATTCGGATTACCGATCCCAGATGGATCCGGGCCGCGATGGCCCGGATCCGACCGGCGGCCCGCGCCGCAGCGATTTTTATGAGAATATTCCGGCATGACGCGCGACCGGCAAGAGTGGAGCCCTGCCTTGCATCCGGTCGCGCTCCAAACAACTGAATCGGCACATGATCCCGTCGCCAAAGCCATTCTCGACTGGCGGATCATGGGCAGAGGGAGGGACCCGTGGCGGCTCAGATTTTCTCGGCCATATTCGTCATCATCGCCGGCGTCGGCGGCTGCGTCGCCTATTTCTGGGGCGCCAACAGGCTGGTGGACATCATCTTCCCATCGCGAGGCGTCGCCGGCGCCGCGGCCATCGACAATCTGCGCCGGCAGGGGCTGATCCGGCCGTGGCTGTTTGTCGGCCCGGCCATGATCATCCTCACCATTTACCTGATATACCCTGTCGTGGAGACGCTCAGGCTGTCGTTCCTCGATCGCGGCGGCGCCAATTTCGTCGGCTTCGCCAACTATGAATGGGCGTTCGGCGACCGCGAGTTCCGCAGTTCCATCCTCAACAACATCATCTGGCTGGCGGTCGTACCCGCCGCCTGCACCTTCCTCGGTCTGATCATCGCCGTCCTCACCGACAAGATCTGGTGGGGCACCATCGCCAAGAGCCTCATCTTCCTGCCGCTGGCGATCTCGTTCGTCGGCGCCAGCGTCATCTGGAAATTCATCTACGAGTATCGCGGGGCCGGCCAGACGCAGATCGGCCTGCTCAACGCCATCATCCAGTATTTCGGCGGCCAGCCGCAGGTCTGGATATCGTTGCCGTTCTGGAACAATTTCTTCCTGATGATCATCCTGATCTGGATCCAGACCGGCTTTGCCATGGTCATCCTGTCCTCCGCCTTGCGGGGTATTCCCGAAGAGACATTGGAAGCGGCCGTCATCGACGGCGCCAATCCGTTCCAGATCTTCTGGAAGATCATGGTGCCGCAGATATGGGGCACCATCGCCGTTGTCTGGACCACCATCACCATCCTGGTGCTGAAGGTTTTCGACATCGTGCTGACCATGACCAACGGGCAATGGAACAGCCAGGTCCTGGCCAATCTGATGTTCGACTGGATGTTCCGCGGCGGCGGCGATTTCGGCCGCGGCGCCACCATCGCCATCATCATCATGATCGCCGTCATTCCGATCATGGTCTGGAACATCCGCCAGGCCAACAAAGAGACGGGAGGACATTGAGATGGCCGTGTCGACCGGAAAGTCCTTTGCCAGCCGCTTCGGCGTCCATATCGCGGTGTTCATCTTCGTCGCGATCTGGACCGTGCCGACGCTCGGCATTCTCGTCTCGTCGCTGCGCGACAAAGACCAGATCATCGCCTCGGGCTGGTGGAACTCGTTCGCCAGTTCCACCCAGACGGAAGCCGGCCGGCTGCCACCCGCCTCGGCGCAAGTCGAGAAGGACGGCAAGTTCGTCCTCGAGGGCAACATCTTCGGCGACGATCCGGCCCGCGACATCAGCGCCTTCGGCGTCAAGTCGGCGGCGCCGACGCAATATCCCGCCGGCACGACAGCCGATCTCGGCGACGGCGAGACCTTGCGGCTCAACGCCGATGGCGGTTTCGTCATGACCTCGACGAAGCCCTTCGAGGGCGAGCGCGGCCAACGCGTCTACTACGCCTCGTCGGCGCCGCCGAAATTCACCACCGACAATTACGATACGGTGCTGTTTTCGGAAGGCATCGGCCGCTCCTTCATGAATTCGCTGACCGTCACCATTCCGGCGACCGTCATCCCGATCCTGATCGCGGCGTTCGCGGCCTATGCACTGGCCTGGATGCGCTTTCCCGGTCGGGCGCTGCTCATCGCGGTCATCATCGGCCTCCTGGTCGTGCCGCTGCAGATGTCGCTGATCCCGCTGCTGAAGCTCTACAACGGCGTCGGCTCTTTCTTCGGCGTGCCGTCGAAAACCTATCTCGGCATCTGGCTGGCGCATACCGGCTTCGGCCTGCCCTTCGCCATCTATCTCCTCAGAAGCTACATTGCCGGCCTGCCGCGCGAAATCATGGAATCGGCGCGCATCGACGGCGCCAGCGATTTCGAGATTTTCGTCAAGATCGTGCTGCCGCTGTCGTTCCCGGTGCTGGCCTCCTTCGCCATCTTCCAGTTCCTCTGGGTGTGGAACGACCTTTTGGTCGCGATGGTTTTCCTCGGCACCGAAGGGGACCAGATCGTGCTGACCGCCAAGCTCAACGCGTTGCTCGGCTCGCGCGGCGGCGACTGGGAGATCCTAACGACGTCGGCCTTCATCACCATTGTCGTGCCGCTGATCGTGTTCTTCTCGCTGCAGCGCTATTTCGTACGCGGGCTGCTCGCCGGCTCGGTGAAGGGAGGTTGAGATCATGCAATCCGCCGTGAAAGCGACCGTGAAACCCGACCTCGCCGCCGACAGCGACTGGTGGCGAGGCGCCGTGATCTACCAGATCTATCCGCGCAGCTATCAGGACTCGAACGGCGACGGCGTCGGCGATCTCAAGGGCATCATCGGCAGGCTGCCCTATGTCGCGGCGCTCGGCGTCGACGCCATCTGGATCTCGCCGTTCTTCAAGTCGCCGATGAAGGATTTCGGCTACGACGTGTCGGACTTTTGCGACGTCGATCCGATGTTCGGCACACTGGCCGATTTCGACGCCCTGACCGCCGAGGCGCACAGGCTCGGGCTCAAGGTGATGATCGACGAGGTGCTGTCGCATACCGCCGACAGCCATCCGTGGTTCAAGGAAAGCCGCTCGAACCGCATCAATCCCAAGGCGGACTGGTATGTCTGGGCGGACGCCAAGCCCGACGGCACGCCGCCCAACAACTGGCTGTCGATCTTCGGCGGCTCGGCCTGGCAGTGGGACACCAGCCGCCAGCAATATTACCTGCATAATTTCCTGGCCGAGCAGCCCGATCTCAACTTCCACAGCCGCGCGGTCCAGGACGCGCTGCTCGACGTCACCCGCTTCTGGCTGGAACGCGGCGTCGACGGCTTTCGCCTCGACACCATCAACTTCTATTTCCACAGCCAGGGCCTGGAGGACAATCCGGCGCTGCCGCCCGAAGAGCGCAACGACCAGACCGCGCCCTCCGTCAATCCTTACAACTACCAGGACCACCTCTACGACAAGAGCCGCCCTGAAAACCTCGGCTTCCTCGAACGCTTCCGCGCCCTGCTCGACGAATATCCGGCGACGGCCGCGGTCGGCGAAGTCGGCGATTCACAGCGTGGACTGGAGGTGGTGGCGGCCTATACCGCCGGCAGCAAGCGCGTGCATATGTGCTACTCGTTCGACTTCCTGGCGCCCGAAAAGATCAGCGCGGCGAAGGTGCGTTCGGTGCTGGAGGCGTTCGGCAAGGTCGCCAGCGACGGCTGGTCGTGCTGGGCCTTCTCCAACCATGACGTGATGCGCCCTGCCTCGCGCTGGGCGGCCGGCGAGGCCGACCCGACCGCTTATCTCAAGGTGATCTCGGCGCTGCTGATGTCGCTGCGCGGCTCGGTCTGCATCTATCAGGGCGAGGAACTCGGGCTCGGCGAGGCCTCGCTGCAGTTCGAGGATCTGCAGGATCCCTACGGCATCCGCTTCTGGCCGGAATTCAAGGGCCGCGACGGTTGCCGCACGCCGATGGTCTGGGATGGCGCCGCGATGAATGGCGGCTTCTCCAAGGCAAAGCCATGGCTACCCGTGCCCGCCAAGCATCTGTCGCAAGCGGTCGATGTGCAGCAGGGCGACGATAGTTCGCTGCTCGAACACTACCGGCGCTTTCTCGCCTTCCGGCGTTTGCATCCGGCGCTGGCCAAGGGCGATATCGACTTCATCGAAAGCGAGGGCGATACGGTTGCCTTCACGCGCCGCGAGGGCAACGAGCAGATCGTCTGCGTCTTCAACCTCGGCAGCCGACCGGCCGAAATCGATCTCGGCGGACGCTCGCTGCAGCCCTTGCCGGGGCACGGGTTTTCGGGACAGACTGGCACCGGCTCTATCCGTCTCGGCGGCTACGGCGCCTGGTTCGGGCGTATCGACTGAATTTGCTATTCACTGGAGGGAATCATGGCCGATGTCACGCTAAGGCAAGTGAAGAAATCATACGGCAATCTCAATATTCTCCATGGGATCGACCTCGATATAAAGTCGGGCGAGTTCATCGTCTTCGTCGGCCCTTCGGGCTGCGGCAAGTCGACCTTGCTGCGCTCCATCGCCGGGCTTGAGGAAATCACCTCCGGGGAGCTCAGAATAGCCGGCGAGGTGGTGAACGACGTGCCGCCGTCGAAACGCGGCATAGCCATGGTGTTCCAGTCCTATGCGCTCTATCCGCATATGACCGTCTACGACAACATGGCGTTCTCGATGAAGATCGGCAAGGAGAGCAAGGCCGAGATCGACAAGCGGGTGCGCCAGGCGGCGGAAATACTGCAGCTGACCAAATATCTCGACCGCCTGCCCAAGGCGATGTCGGGCGGCCAGCGCCAGCGCGTCGCCATCGGCCGCGCCATCGTGCGCAACCCGAAGGTCTTCCTGTTCGACGAGCCGCTGTCGAACCTCGACGCGGCACTGCGCGTCGCCACCCGCATCGAGATCGCCAAGCTCAAGGAATCGATGCCTGCCACGACGATGATCTACGTCACCCACGACCAGGTCGAGGCGATGACGCTGGCCGACCGCATCGTCGTGCTCAAGGAGGGCCATATCGAGCAGGTCGGCACGCCGATGGAGCTCTACAAGAAACCCGGCAATCTGTTCGTCGCCCAGTTCATCGGCTCGCCTGCCATGAACATCCTGCCGGCAACGATCGACAAACCGGGCAACCCGACCGTCGTCAGCCATGTCGGCGGCCGCAAGGCGACGGTGCCGATCGCCACGCCGGCCTCGGCGAAGGGTGCTGTGGTGAGTTTCGGCGTGCGGCCGGAGGATCTGATGATCGCCACCGGCGCGGACTATCTGTTCGAGGGAACGGTGGACTATGTGGAGCAGCTCGGCGAGGTCCAGCTCGTCTATGTCGACATCGGCCGCGCCGACCTGCCGCTGGTGACCAAGCTGCCCGGCAATGTCGAAGTCAAGCGGGGTGCTGCGCTGCGGCTGACTGCCGATGCCGGCGACCTTCACATCTTCGATGCGGATGGACATTCCTTCACACTCCACAAGGCGGAAGCAAAGGCAGCTTGAGAGAGCGGCAGCCGAACTGCTGGACATGGGCAGTTTGGCGAGGGCAAAAAAAGAGCGGCGGGCCAAGCCCGCCGCTCTTTTGCATTCAGGTCGCCGTTGAAGCGTACACATCGTGCTTCCCGAAAATCGGAACCGATTTCGAGCCGAAGCGCTAGCGGCCGAACAGGTTCCGGTCGCTGCCGTGCGGGGCGGACTTCTGCACGTCGCCCGACGAGTTGAGCAGCTTATAGACCGGCGAGCCGGTGTTGCGCACCGAAGACGTCTGCGTGTTGTCGACGTTGACGGTCGCCTGCTCGTTGATGTCGGTTCCGCCGACGTTGTCGTTGCGGGCATAGGCGCTGCCGGCGGCAATCAAAAGCGCGGCGGCGGCAAGGGCGATCTTCTTCATTCCAATACTCCTGGATTTTCGTATCCCACAAGCGCGGCGGTCTTGATGAAGACAATGCCGCCGCTGCTTGTTTGACCATGATCTTTTCCGAACCGCAGGTTCGGGATCATGGTCTGGAACCGAGTGTTAATTGTTGCCGAAGAGGTTACGGTCGCTGCCGTGGACGGGCTTCTCGTCAGCCGGAACCGGATTCTGGGCCGGAGCCGAATTCAGAATCGAAGCCGTGTAGGAGCTGTCGGCCGCGACGGCGGGCTGGTTGGCGCCGTCAGACCCATAATGGTCACTGCCTTCAGCAAAGGCGCTGCCGGTAATGGCCAGAACGGCGACGGCCGCAAGAGCGATCTTTTTCATTTTAGTACTCCAGTATCTTATTTTTCCGTCCGTCCAGCGGCATGTCTTGGGAGGAATCCGCGTCGTTCGGACAGCCCCGATGTGGGGAGGCCATCCTGCGGATTCCAATCACGAAGTTGTTCCGCGTGGACCAAGAATCTGCATCTTGAAATTGTGCCAAGCCTTCCTACAACCTAAATTTTCCGCTTGTTTATCAGTTGGTTATCTCAAACGTACCGCCCGGCCATTTGACGAATTGGCGAGTCTGCGTTCACACCGTCCTGTACGCAGTGTCAACAGAAACGAACCGTTCGGTTCGATTTTAGAGACCCCTTAAAAAGCATTTCGAAGCCTGCTAACGAATCGTTTACCAGTTCGGCCCCCGCCGATGGGCCAAATCCGGCCATGCTTTCGGGCCGGCAACGCTCGGCGAAGGGCGATTTCACCCCTTGCTCACTCCGGTCCAACAGGTTTCGCGGCCGTGTCGCGCCGCATGGATACGATGTCGCTTTCATGCCGACAGACGGCCGACGGTCATGATTAGATCACGCCAACTCAGGTGCCGCATGGTGACGACCAAGCGGAGAATTGGGAAGCCGGTCAGAACCCGGCGCTGCCCCCGCAACGGTGGTGGAGTTCAAGTCGCAACGGGAGACCACTGGGTCACAAGCCTGGGAAGGTGTCGCGACCGTCCGCAAGGATACTCCAGAGCCCGGAAACCAGCCCGAGATTCTAGACTCGACTGATCGCGGTGGGCGGTCAAGAGGCGGATAGTGCATGCCCGGCCATATCGCCGACGTGCAGCCGATCCTTCCTCCATCACCACCAGTTCAGTCCTTGGACATGAGGACAGGACATGGATGCGCGCAACGACATGCTGAGGCTCTTGCACGGCCGCAGGCAAGGCTATTCGCTGGAACAGCCCTTCTACACCGATTCCGATTTCTTCAAGCTCGACATGGAGCTGATCTGGTATCGCGACTGGCTGTTCATCGGCCACGATTGCGAGTTGCCGAAGCCGGGCAGCTACATGACCGTCCAGATCGGCGACTATCCGGTCGTGCTGGTCCGCGACCAGCAAGGCAAGATCAACGCCTTCCACAATTCCTGCCGCCATCGCGGCAGCCGCGTCTGCAACGCCGACAAGGGCACGGCGGCAAAGCTCGTCTGCCCCTATCACCAGTGGACCTACGAGCTGGACGGCCGGCTCTTGTTCGCAAGGCAGATGGCGGATGGCTTCGACAAGAGCCAGTTCAGCCTGAAGCCGGTCGCCTGCGAAAGCGTCGGCGGCTACATCTTCATCTGCCTGGCCAAGGAGCCCGCGGATTTCGCGCCGATGCGCGCGATGGTCGAGCCTTACCTCCTGCCGCACCGGCTGCGCGAGGCAAAGGTCGCCTTCGAATCGACCATTGTCGAGAAGGGCAACTGGAAGCTCGTCTGGGAGAACAACCGCGAGTGCTACCATTGCGCCGGCAACCATCCGGAACTGTGCAAGACATTCCCGGAAGCACCGACCGTGACCGGCGTGCAGGGCGCCGACAGCGATCCGGAAATGCTCGCTCACTGGGCCAAATGCGAGGCGGCGGGCTTGCCGAGCAAGTTCCGAATCGATCCGGCCGGGCAGTATCGCGCCACCCGCGCGCCGCTGCTGCGTGACGCCGTCAGCTATACGATGACGGGACGGCGCGCGGTGAAGAAGAACCTTTCCGACAGCGTTTCCACCGACCGCATCGGCTCGCTACTGCTCTACCATTACCCGACGACCTGGAACCATATCCTCGGCGATCATGCCGTCACCTTCCGCGTGCTGCCGATCAGTGCCACGGAAACGGCCGTCACCACCAAATGGCTTGTCCACAAGGATGCGGTCGAAGGCGTCGACTACGATCTCGCCGAACTCACCCATGTCTGGACCGAGACCAACGACCAGGACCGCCGCATCGTCGAGGAAAACGCCTTCGGCATCCTGTCGCCGGCCTATGAGCCCGGCCCCTATTCGGAGTTGCATGAGGGCGGCGTCATCCAGTTCGTCGAATGGTACGCGTCCTTCATCGGGCCGCGGCTTGCCGAGGACGGCCGGCCGGCGTTGCGCAGCGTCGCCTGAGATCTGAGGAATGAATGCGATGACGGACCTCGGGCTCTACCGCCATCTCGACGAGATGGCGCCCTGGAACGACAGGCTCCAGGTGCTGGAAGTGATCGGCGTCAGCGACGAGGCGCCTGACGTGAAGACCTTCACCTTCCGCTCCGACAACCAGACCTGGTTCCGCTACAAACCAGGACAGTTCGTGACGCTGGAATTGCCGACCATTGAGGGCCAGCTGATGCGGACCTATACGCTGTCGTCCTCGCCGTCGCGGCCGTTCTCGATCGCGGTGACGGTGAAGGCGCAGGACGGCAGCATCGGTACGCGCTGGATGTTCGACAATCTGAAGCCCGGCGTTCACGTGAAGGCCTATGGGCCGGCGGGCGACTTTTCGCTGCACAGTCATCCCGCGGCCAAATATCTGTTCATTTCGGCCGGCTCCGGCGTGACGCCGATGATGTCGATGCTGCGCTGGCTGAACGACTGCGCGCCATGGACCGATGTCGGCTTCGTCAACTGCGCGCGAAAGCCCGAGGAGATCATCTTCCGCAAGGAGCTCGAACTGCTGGGCAGCCGCATGCCGGGCCTGTCGCTCGGCTTCATGATCGAGGAGCGCTCCAGCCGCGAGGGCTGGTTCGGCCATATGGGCCGGATCGACGCGATCCGGCTGCCGCTCTTGGCACCGGATTTTCGCGAGCGCGAAATCTTCTGCTGCGGCCCCGATCCATTCATGCGCGCGGTGCGGCAGATGCTGGAGGCCGCCGGCTTCGACATGGCCAACTACCATCAGGAAAGCTTTGCCGCACCGGCGGTGGAGGAAATACCGGCCCCGTTTGCCTTGCCGGCAAGGGGTGGGCCGGCAGAAGGCGGGGTCGAGGTCCCTACTGAGGCCGCAACGCCAATTCGATTCTCGCTTTCGGATGTCGACGCCGACTGCGTTGCCGGCCAGACCGTGCTGCAGACGGCGCGCGCTTCGGGCGTGCGTATCCCGGCGGCCTGCGAGTTCGGCCTGTGCGGAACCTGCAAGGTGAAAAAGCTCTCGGGCCAGGTCGAGATGAGCCACAATGGCGGCATCCTCGATCACGAGATCGACGACGGCTTCATCCTTGCCTGCTGTTCGAAACCGCTGACGGCGATCGAAATCGAGGCCTGACCGGCGGGCCGCCTAAACCCCGTAGCGCTCGGTGCGGATAAAACCTGCCGGAACGCCGGCATCGATCAGCGCCTGGGCAGCGGCCGACACGAAGGCGTTCGAGCCGCAGACAAAGGCGTGCCTTGGCGGCGCGGGCAACCGCGCCATCGATTGCACCATCATCGCGGCATCGACCCGCCGCGAATAGTCGGCCGGGCGCCGGGCGGCCTCGCGCGTCAGCGTCAGCAGCAGATCGAAGCCGTCCCGACGATCGTGGAGGCCGATCAGGTCGTCGCGAAAGATCACCTCCTCCCAGATTCGCGCGGAAAACACCAATGCCGCGGGCACCACCGATTTCAGCGCCGCACGATGGCGGATCATCGCCATCAGCGGCACCACGCCCGACCCGCCGCCGACCAGCAGAAGCGGGCCGCCGTCGCTGTCGGACCAGACGAAGTGGCCGCCGAGCGGTCCGCGCAGTTCGACCTCGTCGCCGACCGCTGCCACCTCATGAAAGAACGGCGAGACCTCGCCGTCGTCGAGTTTTTCAATCGCCAGTTCGATCGTCTCGCCCGATTCCGGCGCCGAGGCGATGGAATAGGAGCGGCGCGCCTGATAGCCGTCCGGCGCCGTCAGCCTGACATCGACATGCTGCCCGGCGCGATAGTCGAAGGGCCGCGACGGCCGGAGGAAAAAGCTGGTGACGCGGGGCGTGCGCTTTTCGATGCCGGTGATGGCGACCGTCTGCCAGGGTGACCGCGCCGTCGCTGCCTCGCTCATGGATCGCCCGTATAGCGCTGCTCGCGCCACGGGTCGCCATAGATGTGATAGCCGCGCAGTTCCCAGAACCCCGGCTCGTCGCGCTCGGTGAACTGCAGCCCGTTCAGCCATTTGGCCGACTTCCAGAAATAGAGATGCGGAACCAGCAGCCGCGCCGGGCCGCCATGGTCGGGCGTGATCGGCTTGCCCTCGTAAAGCAGCGCCACCATCGCCTTGCCGGCGGTGATATCCTTCGTCGGCACGTTGGTTGTGTAGCCGTCGAAGGAGAGCGCCAGCGTGAAGGCGGTGGGCGGCTCGATGCCGGCATCGGCAAGAATGTCGTCGACCAGCACGCCCTGCCACGCCGTGTCGAACTTGGTCCATGCGGTCACGCAATGAATGTCGCGCGTCATCTTGGTCAGAGGCAGCGCGTTGAAATCTGTCCAATTCCACTTCTTGATCGGCCGCGGTCCGTGTTTGAGCGTGAACGACCAGTCCTCGGTCCGCACGCGTGGTGTCGGCCCGGCTGAAAGCACCGGGAAGCCTTGCTCGAGATACTGCCCCGGCGGGATGCGCGCATCCGCATCCGTCGGAGGTTTTCGTCCTGAAAAAAAGCCGCGGGTGACCATCGAGACAATCCGTTTACATGGGGCCGTTTACATGGGGCCGTTTGCCTGGGGCCGTTTGCCTGGGGCCGTTTGCCTGGGGCCGTCCGCCGGCCTTCAACAGTCTTCTCGAAGATGGTTTGGCGGGCAACCGAAATCTTGACAACGACCTCGCGATGCCTTGCTGGCCCCACAGCTCGCCGCCCGGCTGGTTGCCATCTGCTGTTGTCGCCTGCCGCGACGGCACCGAAACCCGAAAAAAAACGCCTGGCCGGCGGGTCGCTGGCGCAAATCAGCACCATGAATAAATTCCTAGCATAACCTCAGGGCAATCGCTTCAGGTCGGCGCTGTCCCTATACGCCGATCCCGTCGGTTCGCCTGAGATAGCCAGTGGCGATCTCGCGCATCCGCCTGGCGTCGAAGCTCGGGCCATGGCCGCCATGGCCGATGCGGATCGGCAGGTCGAGCAGCCGCTGCATCGTCCGGCGATAGGCGGCGCGGTCGGAATCCGGCAGGTCGTCGATCAGCATGGCGTCGTAGATCGCATCGCCGGCGAAGAACAGGCCGTCGGCCTCATCGAACAGCGCGATCGAATCGGGCGAATGGCCAGGCAGATGCAGCACGCGGAATTGCCGGTCGCCGAGATCGACAATGTCGCCCTCGTCAAGCGTCCGCGTCAGCGGCGCCGGCGGAATTTTGTAATCGGCCGCTTTCCAGTCCGGCGCCGGCAGCTTCGAGACGGCGCCGTCGAGCGTGTGGAACATGTGGGCATAGGTGACCGCTTCATCCATGCTGTCGAATTGCGCGGCGCTGTGCCTCGGCCCCGCCCGCAACGGGAATTCGTGCAGCGAGCCGACATGGTCGAGATGGATATGGGTGGCGACGACGAGCAGCGGCTTGCCCGCCGGCGTGTCTATCTCAGGCGCCAGCGGGCGGATGCCCATGCCGGTGTCGACAAGCAGGTCGACATCGCGGCCGCGCAGGTGCCAGATGTTGGCGCGCACGAAATCATGCACGAACGGCTCGGTCAGCATCGTCGTGTCGGCGTCGGCTGCTGTTCTGCTGAACCAGTCAAGCATCAGGCGAGAGCCGGCATCACAAGAAAGCCGGCATCAGACGAACGGCTTTCCGACCTTGTATTTTTCCGGGACCAGCCGCCTCAGATAGGTGATTCCCGCATCGGAGAGCTGGTTCACATCAGGCAGCATGAAATCGTCGGGCATGTGACGGGTTTTGCCGGCGACGTTTTTCAGCGGCACCTTCTTCAGCACGGTTTTGTTGCCGTCATATTGCAGCGCCACCGAACCGCCACCCTGTTCGGCCACCGTCACGGCAAAGACGCCGGCATCGAAGGCTTCCTGCGCATCGACGGCGTTGATGGCGCCGACATAGCCGCGCGGCATATAACCGAGCGCGTCGACGCGCGCCCGCTTGCCCGGCAATCCTTCGGCCAGCGCCCGCTCGAGGGCGGCCGGCAGGTCGCTGCCCGACAGCTTGACGTTGCCATGCGCATCGCGCTCCAGTTTCTCGGGCGGGACAAGACTTTCGACCAGCGCTTTGCCGTCGGCGGTGCTGACGCCTTCGGAGACCGCAACGATGCAGCGCTTGTGACGGTCGAGCGTGGCGCGCACGTCGTCGATGAAGGCCGCGGCCGAGAATGCGCGTTCCGGCACATAGACGAGATGCGGGCCGCTGTCGGGGTCGAGCTGCCATGCAGCGGCCGCGGCGGTGAGGAAACCGGCGTGCCGCCCCATGACGATGCCGACATAGATGCCGGGCAGAGCGCGGAAATCGAGGTCGACGGAGAGAAAGGCGCCGGCCACGAACTCGGCCGCCGAAATGAAGCCCGGCGTGTGGTCGTTCTCCTCGAGATCGTTGTCGATGGTCTTCGGCGCATGGACGAAAGCCATCTTGCCGCCGGCGGCATCGGTCAGGATCTGCTGCGTGCCCGACGTGTCGTTGCCGCCGATGTAGATGAAGGCGTCGGCGCCGGCCTTCTTCAGGCCGTCGAGGATGATCTCGCAATAGGCGTCATCCGGCTTGTCGCGCGTCGAGCCGAGGGCGGCGCTCGGCGTTGCCCCGATCAGCCGCAGCCGATCCTCGGCAATGGCGGAAAGATCGACATAGTTGCCGTCGCGGATGCCGCGCACACCGTGGATGGAGCCCAGAACCTTGGCGCCGGGGTGCCGCTTGCGGATTTCGAGCGCGGCGCCGACCATCGTCTGGTTGATGACGGCGGTTGGGCCGCCGCCTTGCGCGATGACAAAAGTTCCGGACATGCTTCACGTCTCCCGAGCAGTGGCTTTGCAGGCACATTCGCCTGTCTTGCGAGATCACGCAACGGGAGAGTCGGGTGTTGAAAGCCCCGTCGCCGGCGGTCAGACGACGACGATCGGGTTCTTCCTGGAGACGCGGCTGTAGAGATCGATGATATCCTGGTTGATCAGGCGGACGCAGCCCGACGACATCGCCTGGCCGATGCTCCACCATTCGGGCGAGCCGTGGATGCGATAGCCGGTGTCCTGACCGTTCTGGTAGATGTAAAGCGCGCGCGCACCGAGCGGATTCTCGAGGCCGCCGGGCTGTCCGCCCTGCCATTTCACCAGTTCCGGCTTGCGGGCGATCATCTCGGCCGGCGGCGTCCAGGTCGGCCATTCCTTGCCGTATTGGATGTTGGCGCGGCCGGACCAGCGGAAGCCTTCCTTGCCGATGCCGACGCCGTAGCGGATCGCGTCACCGCCGGGCTGCACCAGATAGAGCAGCCGCTCCTGCGAATGGACGACGATGGTGCCGGGCTGCTCGCCGGTCGGATCGACGACGATCTGGCGGCGGAACTCCGGTTTGACCTTGAGGTAGGGCACCTCCGGCAGGGTGAAGCCGCCGTCGGTGACGGAGGCGTACATGACGGCCGGGCTGGTTATGTTCCTGTCGACGCTGATGCTCGGGCGGACGGGCCGGATCGAGCCGGTGGTGCCGCCGTCGAGCTGAAGCGCCGACAGGTCGAGCGTCTGGCTGCAGCCGGCAACGCCGAGCAGCGCCAACGAGCCGGCGCCGGACAGCACCGCGCGGCGGGAAAGCTCGACTTTGGAAATTTCGACGTTGATGGCGTCGCCATGGTGCGGCGACGTAAGACTTTGCGGCAACTCACGCATCTACCCAAACCCTACGCTGTCGGCGGGAAACACGGTCCGGCCGGATAGAGGGCATTTTTGCCAATCATGGTTGAAAAAGCGTGAAGACGTCCCGCGCTGCCTTAACCTCCCGACTGAGGCGGCGTGCCGTACATTTTCGATGCTGCCCCTTTACATCTTCGCGAGGCCAAGGATTTATCCTCTTCTTTGAGCTCAAGGAGACGACGATGTCCTTCGAAAACTGGGCTGCCTTTGCCGCCGCCTCGACGATCCTTCTTGTCATTCCCGGCCCGACCATCCTTCTGGTCGTGTCCTATGCGCTCGGCCAGGGCTGGCGCACCGCGCTGCCGATGGCGGTCGGCGTGGCGCTTGGCGACTTCACGGCGATGACGCTGTCCATGCTGGGCGTCGGCGCGCTGCTGGCGGCGTCGGCCACGGTGTTCACGGTGCTGAAGGTGATCGGCGCCTTCTATCTGATCTACCTCGGCATAAAGCTGTTTCGCGCCGGTGGCGCGCTCAAGGCCGAGCCGCGACTGGACGCGGTGTCGTCGGCCAAGATGATGGCGCATGCCTGGCTGGTCACCGCGCTCAACCCGAAAAGCATCACCTTCTTCGTCGCCTTCCTGCCGCAGTTCCTCGACCGGCACGCGGATTTCTGGACGCAGATGCTGATCTTCGAAACGACCTTCCTGGCGCTCGCCTTCGCCAACGCCTTCGGCTATGCGCTGATCGCAGCACGGGCGCGCAGTGTCGTGCGCAACCCCAAGGCGATCCGCATCTTCAACCGCACCGGCGGCACGCTGCTGGTCGGCGCCGGCATCGCCACGGTGGCGATGCGTTCGGGCAATTGAATGGCATGGCCGTCAGGGACGCATTCGGCCTGACATTTTCGGGCGCGACCGACGCCGGATTCTCATCCTACAGCCAGGCCGTCCGCGAACTGCAGTGCTTCATCGGCGATCCGGTCGGCTCTGTCGACCGCGCGATAGCCGAGGATCCCGGCTTCGTCATGGCGCATGTGTTCAAGGGCTATCTGTTCGGCCTGGCCACCGAGCGCGAGGCGACGGCCGTGGCCAAAACATGCCATGCGGCGGCGCTGCCGCTCGCCGCGACGACGCGCGAGCAGGCGCACGTCGCAGCCCTTGGTCATCTTGCCGGAGGACGCTGGCACGAAGCCGCCCGCCTGCTCGAGGATATCGCCATCGAGTTTCCGCTCGACGCGCTGGCGCTGCAGACCGGGCACCAGATCGATTTCTTCACCGGCAATGCCCGCATGCTGCGCGACCGCATCGGCCGCGCGCTGCCGTCCTGGCAAAGCGGCATGCCGGGCTACCACGCCATACTCGGCATGCAGGCCTTCGGGCTGGAGGAAATGGGCGACTATGCGCGCGCCGAAAAGCTCGGCCGTGCAGCAGTCGACATCGAGCCGCGCGACGGCTGGGCGCAGCACGCCGTCGCCCACGTGATGGAGATGCAGAGCCGGCAAAAGGACGGCGTCGCTTGGATGCGCGCCAACCCCGAAGCGTGGACGAAGGAAAGCTTCCTCAAGGTGCACAATTGGTGGCATCTGGCGCTGTTCCACTACGATCTCGGCGAGACTGACGAGGTGCTTGCGCTTTATGACGTGCCGATCTACGGCGAACAGTCGACATTGGCGCTCAACATGGTCGATGCCTCGGCGATTTTGTGGCGGCTCTATCTCGGCGGGGTCGATGTCGGCGACCGCTGGGCGGCACTCGCCGCCAACTGGGCCGAGGCCGGAGGCGGCAACTATGCCTTCAACGATGCCCACGCCATGATGGCCTTCGTCGGCGCCGGCTTCGAGGCGCCGGTCGGTGCCTTGCTCGAGGCGCAGCGCGAGGCCATGCGCGGCTACGACGACAACGCCGCTTTCACGCGGGATGTCGGCCACCCGCTGACGCTCGCCATCAAGGCGTTCGGCGACGGCAACTACGCCGAGACCGTACGCCTGATCAGGCCCATCAGGACGATTGCCCACCGCTTCGGCGGCAGCCACGCGCAGCGCGATGTCATCGACCTGACGCTGATCGAGGCGACGCTGCGGTCCGACGACCACGCGCTGGCAAAGGCGCTTGCCGCGGAACGCGCGCTGGCGCGACCGGACAGTCCGCTCTCTGCGCTGTTCTCGCGGCGGGCGGCCAATTTGTCGAAGAATTGACCGGAGGCGGATCTTGTCTTAAAAACTGCCAAGTCAGATTTTTTCGCGATCCGAAAAAATTAATGACATTGGGAGGGAACCATGTATCTCGGGCTCGATCTGGGCACGTCGGGCGTGAAGGCGCTTTTGATCGATGCCGGGCAGACCGTCATCGGCTCCGGCCATGCTTCGCTCGACGTGTCGCGGCCGCATCCCGGCTGGTCGGAGCAGAACCCGGCCGACTGGATCCGCGCCTGCGAGGATGCGATTGCCGAGCTGAGGACCACCCATTCGAAAGAACTTGCGGCAGTCAAAGGCATCGGCCTGTCCGGCCACATGCATGGCGCCACCTTGCTCGACGCCGGCGACCAAGTGCTGCGCCCCTGCATCCTGTGGAACGACACGCGCAGCCACGCCGAAGCGGCTGCGCTCGACGCCGATCCGCGTTTTCGCAAGCTGACAGGCAACATCGTCTTTCCCGGATTCACCGCGCCAAAGCTCGCCTGGGTGAAAAACAACGAACCGGATATTTTCGCCAAGGTGGCAAAGGTCCTGCTGCCGAAGGATTTCCTGCGGCTCTGGCTTTCCGGCGAACACATTTCGGAAATGTCGGATTCGGCCGGGACGTCCTGGCTCGATGTCGGCAAGCGCGGCTGGTCGTCCGACCTGCTCACTGCCACGTCGCTCGACGAAAGGCAGATGCCGTCGCTGGTCGAAGGAACTGAGAAAGCTGGCGCCTTGCGCGCCGCATTGGCGTCGAAATGGGGGGTGCAGGCCGGCATCCCGATCGCCGGCGGAGCAGGCGACAATGCGGCGTCGGCCTGCGGCATGGGCACTGTGGCAGCGGGCCAGGCCTTCGTCTCGCTCGGCACGTCAGGCGTGCTGTTTGCCGCCAACGCATCCTATTTGCCGAACCCCGAAAGCGCGGTGCATACGTTCTGCCACGCGTTGCCCGACACCTGGCACCAGATGGGCGTCATCCTGTCGGCAACCGATTCGCTCAACTGGCTGTCGGACATCACGGGAAAAGGCGCCGGCGAGTTGACGGCCGAGCTCGGCGACACGCTGAAGGCGCCGACCGGCGTGTCCTTCCTGCCCTATCTCTCAGGCGAGCGTACTCCCTACAACGACTCGGCCATTCGCGGCTCGTTCACCGGGCTCGCGCATGAATCCAGCCGCGCAGTGCTGACCCAGGCGGTCGTCGAAGGTGTGGCTTTCGCCTTCCGCGACAGCCTGGAGGCCTTGGCCACAGCCGGCACGACCCTGACGCGGGTGACGGCGATCGGCGGCGGCTCGCGCTCGCGCTACTGGTTGAAGGCCATCGCCACCGCGCTCGGCCTGCCCGTCGACATTCCAGCCGACGGGGATTTCGGCGCTGCCTTCGGCGCGGCGAGGCTCGGCCTGATCGCGGCGACGGGTGCCGATCCGCTCAGAGTGTGCACGGCGCCGGCCACCGACGCCACGATCGAACCGGTCGCCGCACTAAGCGATGCCTATGCGGATGCCTATCAGCGCTACCGGGCGCTTTATCCCACGATCAAGGCTGCGACCGCATGAGCGAGGGTTTATCCCCGTCCGGCCTCGCCAGCAAAGCCTCACTGTGCTGGAACCTTGTCGAGGAAGCCGGTGACGCTTTTCAAGCGGCCATTCTCGATGAACCCGATGTCGGTGCCTTCGATTACGGAATCGCCGCCTTCCGGTCCGAGATCCCACGAGAAGCGGATCGTGTCGGCAAATCCGTCCGGCTTGCCCTTCAGCGAAAACCGGAAGCCGGCAAAGCGCTGCTGCACGCCGTCGATGAGTGCGGCGACGCCATCGTGGCCATCGCCCTGCATGATCGGGTCGCGGTAGCTGACGTCCTCGGTGAAGGTCGCCTTGAGCAAGGCTTTCCTGCGCGCGGCGTCGCTCTCGTTCCAGGCGGCGATGTAGCTTTCGGCAATCGTGTTGAGGTCGGTCATCGTCTGTCTCCTTTGTTGGGGGCTTTTGCCGGGACCTTTTTCACCGCAAGAAAGAACGAAACCAATTACGCCTGAGGTAATCAGGGCGAACTATTCGAGAGGAAGAAAATCATGAGCAGCGGATTTTTCGGCGACATCCAGAAGATCAAATACGAGGGCCCGGATTCGACCAATCCGCTGGCCTACCGGTTCTACAATCCCGATGAAGTTGTCGCCGGCAAGCGGCTGGAGGACCATCTGCGCTTTGCGGTCGCCTACTGGCATTCCTTCGCCTGGCCGGGCGGCGATCCGTTCGGCGGCCAGACTTTCGATCGTCCCTGGTTCGCCAAGGCCGGCGGCGTCGACACGATGGAACTGGCCAAGCTCAAGGCCGATGTCGCCTTCGAGATGTTTTCGCTGCTGGGTGCTCCCTATTTCTGCTTCCACGATGCCGATGTCAGGCCGGAGGGCAAGGATTTTTCCGAAAGCGCCGCGCGGCTCGACGAGATCGCCGACTACTTTTCAGGAAAGATGAAGCAGACCGGCGTCAAGCTGCTTTGGGGCACGGCGAACATGTTCTCCAACCGCCGCTTCATGGCTGGTGCCGCCACCAATCCCGACCCCGACGTGTTTGCCTATGCGGCTGCGACGGTAAAAAGCTGCATCGACGTCACCAAGCGGCTGAAGGGCGAGAACTATGTGCTGTGGGGCGGGCGCGAGGGCTATGAGACGCTGCTCAACACCGATCTTGCCCGCGAGCAGGAACAGGCCGGCCGCTTCCTCAACCTGGTCGTCGACTACAAGCACCGCATCGGCTTCCAGGGCACCATCCTGATCGAGCCGAAGCCGCAGGAGCCGACCAAGCACCAGTACGACTATGACGTCGCCACGGTCTACGGTTTCTTGAAACGCTTCGGGCTGGAAAAGGAAGTCAAGCTCAACATCGAGCAGGGCCACGCCATCCTGGCCGGCCATTCCTTCGAGCATGAATTGGCGCTGGCCAATGCGCTCGGCGTCTTCGGTTCGATCGACATGAACCGCAACGACTACCAGTCGGGCTGGGACACGGACCAGTTCCCCAACAATGTGCCGGAGATGGCGCTGGCCTACTACCATGTCCTGCAGGCCGGCGGGTTCAAGACCGGCGGCACCAATTTCGACGCCAAGCTCAGGCGTCAGTCGCTCGATCCGCAGGATCTCCTGATTGCCCATGTCGGCGGCATGGATTGCTGCGCACGCGGCCTCAAGGCCGCCGCCCGGATGATCGAGGACAAGGCGCTGTCGGGACCGCTGGCCGAGCGCTATGCCGGCTGGAACTCTGCCGAGGCCAAGGCGATGCTCGCGGGCAAGCGCACGCTGGAGGAGATCACCGAGCGCGTCGTCAAGAAGAAGATCGAGCCGCAGCCCAGATCCGGCCGCCAGGAGTTGCTCGAGAACATCGTCAACCGGTACGTGTGAGGGCGGAAAGCCGCTTCGTACCGTTCTAGAGAGCTCAAGCGCTGACGCTGAGCAGAACTTTTGATGCCGGCGGGACAGCGCCCCCCTCTGTCCAGCAGGACAAGAGGGGGGGCGCGACGGAACGCCACGGAGCGTTCTATTCCAAGCTTCGCTCCTGCTCCGCCCTGGAACCGACGACAAGGTTTTGCCTTGCGCCGCCCTTCAATCGCCTCGCTCTTGCCTTCAAACAGCCGTCACGAATCTCGTATAGTGTGGTTCGTGGCGGAAACAGAAAGAAGGAGGCGAAACGATATGCAGCACGAACGCGAAATCGACGCCCTGCTCTCAAGTGGCGAGGCCGGATCGATCATTGACCGACTGATGGCGCTGCCGCATCCGAAGCATGGTGCGCGGAGTGCAAACGAATGGGACCGCGCGGTCGCCAGCCGCTTTGAGACCCATCTTGCGAGACAGATGCGCTCGCATATCGACGGCAACAGCGACCGCCAGGCCGCTGCCTGATCCCCACTATCCCAGACGCAGCCTGACCGGCGCTTCGCCGAAAGCTCTTGAAAACGCCCTGGAAAATGCCGCGGCGGACGAGAACCCTGTTCGCCCGGCAATATCGGCCATGGCCACTCGCGTGTCGATCACCAGCCGGCGCGCGGCACCCAGCCGCAGCCTGAGATAATAGGCGCCCGGCGTCTCGCCGATCGACTTGCGAAAGATGCTTTCCAGCGTTCGCGCCGTCACACCGGCGCGCTTTGCCACCGCGGCGATGGTCAGCGGCTGGTCGACATGTGCCTCCATCAGCCGGATGGCTTGCGCCAGCCGCGGATCGTAGCCGTCGAGGCGGCCGAGCGAGACCAGCGGCTGCGCATCGGTCGCCGACCGCGCCTGGTCGTAGATGAAGACGCTTGCCACATCGAGCGCGACGGCCATGCCGAGCCGCGTGCGGATCAGATGCAGCATCAGGTCGAAGGTCGGCGAGGCGCCACCCGAGGTGAAGACCGGCCCGTCGATGACATAGCGGTCGGGGCGCACGTCGACACCGGGAAAGGCCGAGGAGAAATCCTCCATGTCCTCCCAGTGGGTGGTGGCGCTGCGCCCTTCCAGCAGGCCCGCGCGGGCAACCAGCCAGGTGCCGGCCTCGACGCCGCCGCAGGCGCGCGCCGCGCGCGCCGCGCGGCGCAGGCCGGAAAGCAGAGCCGATGTGGCATAGTTCTGCGTGCCGAAACCGGCAACGACGACAAGCATATCGGTGGTTTCAGCCGCATCGAAGCGGCCGCTGACCGCAACTGGCAGGCCGCATGTGGTGATTGGCGCTTCACCGGTCACCGAAACCAGCCTGAAATCGAACAGCGTCTCGCCGGCAATGCGGTTGGCGGCGCGCAGCGGATCGAGCGCCGAGGCCACGCACATGATCGACGATCCGGAAAACACCAGCAGCGTCACCTTGAGCGGCGAGCGCTCGGTGCGAAAGATCGAAGGCTTTTCGCTTTTTGTCATACGAGCTTCGTAAAACGCAAAACAGTTTCCGGCAAGTCAGGCATTCTTGCCGTCTGTTCGATCGGGTCCATGTTTGATTGGGCAATGTTTGATCGGAACCGTCTGTGCTGATTGGGAGAAAGTCCATGCCGCTTGCGATGAACCGTGAGGTTTTCATTACCTGTGCCGTGACCGGGTCCGGCAGCTCGCAGGACCGCAGCCCGCATGTGCCGCGTACGCCCAAGCAGATCGCCGATTCCGCCATCGATGCGGCCAAGGCGGGTGCCGCAATCGTCCATTGCCACGTGCGTGACCCCGAAACCGGCAAGCCTAGGCGCGACGTGAACCTCTATCGCGAGGTAACCGAGCGCATCCGCGCGGCGGATGTCGACGTGGTGCTGAACCTGACCGCCGGCATGGGCGGCGACATGGTGTTCGGTTCGCCGGAAAACCCGCTGCCGCTGAACGAAAAAGGCACCGACATGGGCGGCGCGAGCAACCGCGTGGAGCATGTGCGCCAATGCCTGCCGGAGATCTGCACGCTCGACTGCGGCACCATGAACTTCGCCGAAGCCGATTATGTCATGACCAACACGCCCGGCATGCTGCGCGCCATGGGCGGCATGATGACGGCGCTCGGCGTCAAGCCGGAGATCGAGGCCTTCGACACCGGGCATCTGTGGTTCGCCAAGCAGCTCGTCGAGGAACAGGTGCTGAAGCCGGACGCGCTGGTGCAGCTCTGCATGGGCGTGCCGTGGGGGGCGCCGGACGATCTCAACACCTTCATGGCCATGGTCAACAACGTGCCGTCGAGCTGGACCTGGTCGGCCTTTTCCATCGGCCGCAACCAGATGGCCTATGCCGCCGCCGCGGTGCTGGCCGGCGGCAATGTCCGCGTTGGGCTCGAGGACAATCTATGGCTCGACAAAGGTGTGCTCGCCACCAACGCGCAGCTGGTCGAGCGGGCGGTTAGCATCGTGTCGAACATGGGCGCAAGAGTGATCGGCCCGGACGAGGTGCGCAAGAAGCTCAATTTGACGAAGCGCGCCCCGCTCTGAAGGCGGACTCGGTAGGGAGGAGCCGCCGATGAAGACCGTGAAATTCACCGCCATGAAGGATGGCGACAGCGAGGACTACGCCTTCCTGACCGAACACGAGATCGACTATGCGGCCAGGACCGGCGAGCGGCTGCTCGACGCGCTGGTGCAGCTCGACGAGGGCCTGTCCGGATACAAGATCACGCGGCTCGGCCATTCGCTGCAGGCGGCGACGCGTGCCTGGCGCGATGGCGCCGACACCGACTGGATCGCCTGCGCGCTGCTGCACGACATCGGCGACATCTACGCGCCCTACAATCACGACGAATATGCGGCCGCCATCCTGAAACCCTTCGTGCGCGAGCAATGCACCTGGGTGGTGGAGAAGCACGGCGACTTTCAGCGCCTCTATTACGCCCACCATCTCGGCGGCAATCCGCATGCGCGCGATCGCTTCGCCGGCCATCGCTATTTCGACGATTGCGATGCCTTTTGCGAGCGCTGGGACCAGTCGAGCTTCGACCCGGACTACGAGACGCTGCCGATCGATTTCTTCAGGCCCTTCGTGCTCGAAGTGTTCGCTCGCAGGGCCTACGACCCGACAGTGATCCTCGCCGGCGAGCGCGTGCCTCTCATCGACCCCGAAACAGCCAAGACAAGAACGGGAGCCCCCGCATGAGCATCATCACCAAGGCGGCCGCCATCGGCGGCGGCGTCATCGGCGCAGGTTGGGTCGCGCGGCTGCTCCTCAACGGCATCGACGTGTCGATCTTCGATCCCGATCCCGAAGCTTCGCGCAAGGTCGGCGAAGTGATGAAGGGCGCGCGCCGCGCCTATAAGCAGATGCTGCCCGGCGGCCTACCAAAAGAGGGCAAACTGAGCTTCGCCAAGACCATCGCCGATGCCGTCGCCGACGCCGATTTCATCCAGGAGAGCGTGCCTGAACGGCTCGACCTCAAACATCGCGTGCTGGCCGAGATCGATCTTTATGCGCCGGCCAACGCCATTGTTGGCTCCTCGACCTCCGGCATCAAACCGACCGACATGCAGGTGGCGATGAAAAAGCATCCCGAGCGGCTGGTCGTCGGCCACCCGTTCAATCCGGTCTACCTCCTGCCGCTGGTCGAGATCGTCGGCGGCGACCAGACCTTTCCCGAGGCGATCGAGGTCGCCAAGGAGATGTACGCCTCGATCGGCATGAAGCCGGTGGTGATCCGCAAGGAGATCGAGGCGTTCGTCGGCGACCGTCTGCTGGAGGCGGCATGGCGCGAGGCGCTGTGGCTGATCAAGGACGGCATCTGCACGGTCGAGGAACTCGACGACATCATGCGCTATGGCTTCGGCCTACGCTGGGCGCAGATGGGCATGTTCCAGGTCTATCGCGTCGCCGGCGGCGAGGCCGGCATGCGCCATTTCATGGCGCAGTTCGGGCCGTGCCTGAAATGGCCATGGACCAAGCTGATGGACGTGCCGGAGTTCAACGACGAGCTGGTCGACCTCATCGCCAGCCAGTCGGACGACCAGGCGCATGGGCTGTCGATCCGCGAGCTCGAAAAGATACGCGACGACAATCTGGTCGCTATCATGGATGCGCTGTCGAAGCAGAACAAGGGCAAGGGCTGGGGTGCCGGCGCCCTGCACAAGGACTATACCAAGCAGCTCGCCAAGCTTGCGGCGAAGAAGCCCACCGCCTCCAAGGCGGCCGAAAAGGCCAAGGCGACCAAGCCGGTGAAGGCCCGAAAACCGACAAAGGCTGAAAAGCCGAAGAAAAAGAAGAAAGGCTGAGACCATGGATTTTGGTCTTTCGGAGGAACAGAAACTCATCGTCGAGACGACGCGCGCCTTCGTCGAGAACGAGCTTTACCCACATGAGCGCGAGGTGGAACGCACCGGCGTGCTGCGCCGCGAACTGATCGATGAGCTCCAGGCCAAGGCGATCCAAGCCGGCCTCTACGCCGCCAACATGCCGGCGGAAGTCGGTGGCGCCGGGCTCGATACGGTGACTTGGCTGCTCTATGAGAAGGAGCTTGGCCGCGCCAATTATGCGCTGCACTGGACGTGCGTGGCGCGTCCCTCCAACATCCTTCTGGCCGGCACGCCGGAGCAGCGCGAAAAGTATCTCTATCCCTGCATTCGCGGCGAGAAATGGGACTGCCTTGCGATGACCGAGCCGGGCGCCGGTTCCGACCTGCGCGGCATGAAGGCGACCGCCGTGCAGGATGGCGACGACTGGGTGCTGAACGGCACCAAGCACTTTATCTCCCACGCCGATCTCGCCGACTTCGCCATCGTCTTCATGGCCTCGGGTGAGGAAGAGACCTCGCGTGGAAAACGCAAGAAGATCACCGCCTTCTTCGTCGACAAGGGCACCAAGGGATTTGCGGTGCGCGACGGCTATCGCAACGTCTCGCATCGCGGCTACACCAACGCCATCCTCGAATTCGACGATTGCCGCCTGCCGGCAAGCCAGGTTCTGGGCGAGGTCCACAAGGGCTTCGACGTCGCCAATTCATGGCTTGGCGCGACCCGCCTGCAGGTGGGCGCGACCTGCCTCGGCCGCGCCGAGCGGGCGCTTGGCCACGCGGTCGAATACGCCGCGCAGCGTCAGCAGTTCGGCCAGCAGATCGGCAAGTTCCAGGGCGTGTCCTTCAAGCTCGCCGACATGGCGACCGAACTGAAGGCGGCCGAACTGATGGTGTTGGAAGCCGGCTGGAAGTACGATCAAGGCACCGTCACCGATCAGGACATGGCCATGGCCAAGCTGAAGGCCACCGAAATGCTCGCCTTCGTCGCCGACGAGGCGATCCAAATCCATGGCGGCATGGGGCTGATGGACGATCTGCCGCTGGAGCGCATCTGGCGCGACGCCCGCGTCGAGCGCATCTGGGAAGGCACGTCCGAGATCCAGCGCCACATCATCTCGCGGGCATTGCTGCGAGCGATTGGGGGCTGATCGATGCACAAACTCGAGCGCCTTTTGCGGCCGCGAACGATCGCCGTGTTCGGTGGCGCGCAGGCCGGCGCTGTTGTCGCGCAGTCGATCAAGATGGGCTTTGCCGGCGAGATCTGGCCGGTGCATCCGACCAAGGAGGACGTCGCCGGCCGCAAGGCCTATCGTTCGGTGGCCGACCTGCCCGGCGCCCCCGATGCTGCCTTTGTCGGCGTCAACCGGCATCTGACCATCGAGGTGGTCAAGGCGCTGGCCGAACGCGGCGCCGGCGGCGCCGTCTGCTTTGCCGCCGGCTTCCTCGAAACCGAGGCCTATGACGAGGACGGCGAGCGGTTGCAGGCCGAGCTGGTCGCAGCCGCCGGCCGGATGCCGATCATCGGGCCGAACTGCTACGGCCTGATCAACTACGCGGACGGCGCGCTGCTGTGGCCGGACCAGCATGGCGGCATCAGGCTGGCCGAGGGCGGCCGTGGCGTCGCCATCATCACCCAATCGTCCAACATCGCCATCAACATGACGATGCAGAGGCGCGGCCTGCCGATCGCGTTTCTGATGACCGCCGGCAACCAGGCGCAGACCGGCCTCTCCGAAATGGCTCTTGGCCTGATCGAGGACGACCGCGTCACCGCGCTCGGCCTGCATATCGAAGCGTTCGATTCGGTAGCCGGCTTCGAAAGGCTGGCGGCGCGGGCGCGAGAACTGAAGAAGCCGATCATCGCCATGAAGGTCGGCCGTTCCGAGCAGGCGCGGCAGGCGACCGTGTCGCACACCGCATCGCTGGCCGGCTCCGACGCCGCCTCGGGCGCCTTCCTGAAGCGGCTCGGCATAGCCCGCGTCGATTCGATTCCAGCCTTCATTGAGGCACTCAAGCTGCTGCACGTCACCGGGCCGTTGCCCGGCTACCGGCTGTCGTCGATGAGCTGTTCGGGCGGCGAAGCGTCTGTGATGGCCGACAGCGCGGAGGGCCGCTGGGTGAACTTCCCGGCGCTGACTGACAAGCACCGCGCCCATGTCAAATCGACGCTCGGGCCGCTGGTTGCGGTGGCCAACCCGCTCGACTACCACACCTTCATCTGGAATAACGAGCCGGCGATGACCGCCACCTTCACCGCCATGGTGACGGGCGGCTTCGACCTCAACATGCTGGTGCTCGATTTCCCGCGGCCCGACCGCTGCTCCGACACCGACTGGTGGACGACGCTGCGCGCCTTCGAATCGGCACTGAAGACCAACAGGGCGCGGGGCGCTATCGTGTCGTCTCTGCCGGAGAACCTGCCCGAGGAATACACTGCCGGGCTGATGGGGCGCGGCATGGTGCCGTTGTTCGGCATTTCCGAGGCCATGGACGCAGCCCAGGCGGCGGCCTTCATCGGCTGGGCCTGGCGCGAGCCGCAGGCGCAGCCGATCGACACCTCGGCGTCCGGGGCGCCGGCCGGCGACCACGTCACGCCCGACGAGGCCGAGGCGAAAGCGCGGCTGATCGCGGCCGGACTTCCCGTGCCCAGGGCCGAACGCGCCGGCAATGCGGTCGAGGCGGTGATCTCCTCGATGGCGCTCGGCTTTCCGGTGGCGCTGAAGGCCCTGGGCGTCACCCACAAATCCGAACTCGGCGCGGTGCGCCTCAACCTTAGGGATGCCGAATCCGTCAGCACCGCCGCCCATGATCTCGACCCGCTCGGCACCGGCCTCTATGTCGAGCGCATGGTGCGCGACGGCGTCGCCGAGCTCATCGTCGGCTTCACCCGCGACCCGATGTTCGGCGCGGTGATGACGCTGGGCACCGGCGGCGTGCTGGTAGAGCTGCTGCGCGACAGTGTCACGCTGATGCTGCCGGCGACCCGCGACGACATCGAGGCGGCGTTGCGCGGGCTCAAACTGTTCCCGCTGCTCGAAGGCTATCGCGGCCGGCCGAAGGCCGATGTCGCGGCTGCCATCGATGCGATATCAGGCATTGCGGCATTCGTGCAGAACAATGCCGCCGAGATCGAGGAGCTCGACATCAATCCGCTGATCGTCTGCGCGCAAGGCAAGGGCGCCTGGATCGCCGACGCGCTGCTGGTGCTGGGAGAAAACAGGAATGTCTGACGTTATTTCAACCCGCCGAGAAGGCACGATCCTCGAGGTCACGCTCGACCGGCCCAAGGCCAACGCCATCGACCTGAAGACCTCGCGGTTAATGGGAGAGACGTTCAAGGCGTTCCGCGACGATCCGGGCCTGCGCGTCGCCATCGTCAAGACCGCCGGCGACAAGTTCTTCTGCGCCGGCTGGGACCTGAAGGCCGCGGCCGATGGTGATGCGGTCGACGGCGACTATGGCGTCGGCGGCTTCGGCGGGCTGCAGGAATTGCGCGACCTCAACAAGCCGGTCATTGCCTGCGTCAACGGCATGGCGGTCGGCGGCGGCTTCGAGCTGGCGCTGTCCTGCGACCTCATCTATGCGTCGGACCATTCCTCCTTCGCGCTGCCCGAAATCCGTGCCGGCACCTTGGCCGATGCGGCGACGATCAAACTGCCGAAGCGCATTCCCTATCACGTCGCCATGGACCTCTTGCTCACCGGCCGCTGGATGGATGTGGCGGACGCCCACCGCTGGGGCCTGGTCAACGAAGTGTTGCCCAAGGAGAAGCTCGAGGACCGCGTCTGGGAGATCGCCCGGCTGCTGGCCAGCGGCCCGCCGCTGGTCTTCGCCGCGATCAAGGAAACGGCGAGGGTCGCCGAATCGCTGACCTTCCAGGACGCCATGAACCGGGTGACGCGCCGCCAATTGCCGACGGTTGACGCGCTGTACGGCTCGGAGGACAATCTCGAGGGCTTTCGCGCGTTTGCGGAGAAGCGCAATCCGGTGTGGAAGGGAAAGTGACCCTGCGGAGATGATGGTGGATTCGTTACGGCCCGTTCCGTTCCCATGACCGGCTACAAGAAACTCATCGACGCAGAGACCTGGGCCTTCATCGAGCGGACCAATTCCTACTATCCGCCGGACACGATCGACTACACGATCGATCGGCAGCGCGACATCTACGACCGGCTGTGCCGCGAGTTCTTTGCCGGCTATCCCGAAGACGTCACGGCGGAAACAACCGCCATTGCCACGCCTTCGCACCCGATCCCGATCCGCATCTATCGCACCCCGGCGCCGGAAGCGGCGGCGATGGTGCTTTATCTCCACGGCGGCGGTTTCATCCTCGGCGGGCTCGACAGTCATGACGATCTATGCGCCGAGCTTTGCAGCCGCACCGGCTATGAGGTGGTTTCGGTCGACTACCGGTTGGCGCCGGAACATTTTCATCCGGCTGCCTTCGACGATGCCATCAGCGCCTTCGAATGGGCGGCGACGACTTACAAGCGCCCGATCCTGCTTTGCGGCGACAGCGCCGGCGGCAATCTCGCCGCCGCGGTCAGCCACGCGACGCGCGGCCATGCGCGAAGACCGATCGGCCAGGTGCTGATCTATCCCGCTCTTGGCGGCGACCGCTCGCAAGGATCCTACGTGACCCATGCCGAGGCGCCGATGCTGACGGTGCGCGACCTCGATTTCTACGGCAACATCAGGACCGGCGGCGAGGACCGCACCGGCGACCTCACTCTGGCTCCGCTGGCCGACGCCGACTTTGCCTATCTGCCGCCGACCGTGCTGTTCACCGCCCAATGCGACCCGCTGTCGTCCGACGGCGAGGCCTATCGCGACCGAGTCGTCGCGGCGGGCGGCCACGCCTTCTGGGTCGAAGAGCCGGGGCTGGTGCATGGCTATCTCAGGGCCAGGCATACGGTCGGCCGCGCCCGCTCGAGCTTCACCCGGATCGTCGAGGCGGTGTCGGTTCTGGGGCGGGGCGAATGGATCTGGTGAGGTCCTACCCCACCCCGCGTGACGCAGCGCGGCCGGCGCTGCGGCCGGAAAAAAAGCAGCCGCCGAGAAACGTGCCTTCCAGTGCCGCGTAGCCATGCATGCCGCCGCCGCCGAAACCGGCGGCTTCGCCGACCGCATACAACCCCTCGATCGGCTGGCCCTCGGCGTCCAGCACGCGGCTGTCGAGATCGGTCTGCAAGCCGCCCAGCGTCTTGCGCGTCAATATGTTGAGCCGGACCGCGATCAGCGGACCATTGGCAGGATCGAGTATCTTGTGCGGCTTAGCCATGCGGATCAGCCGGTCACCGAGATAGGCCCGCGCCCCGCGCAAGGCGGTGACCTGCATGTCCTTGGAAAAGGGATTGTCGAGCTGCCGGTCGCGGGCGCGGATTTCGCGCTCTACTTGGGCCAGCTCAAGCAGCGGCTCGCCGCCGGCCAGCGCGTTCATGCGGGCGACCAGCGCCGGCAGCTCCGCCTCGACGATGAAATCCTCGCCCTTCTCCATGAACGCCTTCACCGGACCGGGAACGCCTGACGTGGCGCGGCCGAGCACCTGGCGCCAGCTTTTGCCCGTCAGGTCGGGGTTCTGCTCGGAGCCCGAAAGCGCGAACTCCTTCTGGATGATCTTTTGGGTCAGGATGAACCAGGAATAGTCGAAGCCGGCGCTCATGATATGGCTGAGCGTGCCAAGCGTGTCGAAGCCGGGATAGAGCGGCACCGGCAGGCGCTTGCCACGCGCGTCGAGCCACAGCGACGACGGGCCGGGCAGGATGCGGATGGCATGGTCGGTCCAGAGCGGCGCCCAGTTCCTGATGCCTTCGACATAGTGCCACATGCGGTCGCGATTGATGACGCTGCCTCCGGTCCGTTCGGTGATCGACAGCATGCGGCCGTCGACATGGTCTGGAACGCCGCAGATCATACGCCTGGGGGGCGTGCCCAGGCGCTGCGGCCAGTTCTTGCGGACAAGCTCGGGATTGGCGCCGATGCCGCCGGAGGCAATGATGACCGCCTGCGCCTTCAGCTCGAAATCGCCTGAACTGTCGCGCGAACTCTTGCGGCCGCGCTCGACGTCGCTCGGCACCAAGATGTCGCCGCACACGCCGTCTACGACAGCGCCTGTCCGGGTCAGCTCGTTGACGCGGTGGCGGAATTTGAAGCGGATCAGTCCGTTCTTCTCGGCCTCGCGCACGCGCTGGACGAACGGTTCGAGGACACCGGGCCCGGTGCCCCAGGTGACGTGGAAGCGCGGCACCGAATTGCCGTGGCCGACGGCGTTGCCGCCGCCGCGCTCCGCCCAGCCGACCACGGGAAAGAATTTTAGGCCACGCTGCATGAGCCAGGAGCGCTTCTCGCCGGCGGCGAAGCCGACATAGGCTTCGGCCCAGCGGCGGGGCCAGAGATCCTCGGGGCGGTCGAAGGCGGCGGTGCCCAGCCAGTCCTCGAGCGCCAGATCATGCGAATCGCGGATGCGCATGCGCCGCTGTTCGGGCGAATCGACCAGGAAGATGCCGCCGAGGGACCAGAATGCCTGGCCGCCGAGCGACTGCTCCGGCTCCTGGTCGACGATGATGGTCTTCTTGCCGGCCTCCGCCAGTTCCGCCGCGGCGACGAGGCCGGCAAGGCCGGCGCCGACAATGATCACATCCGCATCGTCAGCCATTTTTCTCCCCCGGCTCTCCTCCCCCGGCTTTGACTAAGCAGGCATTCGTGGGCCGGCCCGCGAATGCCTGCTTGGATTCTTTGGTTTGTCGCAGGTTCTTGTCGCAAAACCGTGGGACACTTTGCGGACCTGCTTGGTTGTCAGACCGTCTCCCAGCCTTCCTTCTCGCCGGCGCGGAAGATGGCGTCGATGACCTTCTGGTTGAGCACCGATTCTTCCAGCGTGAAGACGCGGTCCTTGCCGCCAAGTGCGGCCCGCGCAAAGGCCTCGACCTCCAGCCGGTATTGCTGCATGCCGGGGAAGCGGAACACCTGCGCCTCGCTGTGGTTCTGGTTGTGCAGCTCGATGCGATGATGGTCATAGATCCCGGCATTGAACGGCGAAAGCACCTCGATGAAACCCTTCTCGCCGTGGAACACCATCACCTGCCGCGCCGCCATCTGCGTCGACAGATAGAACGACAGCTCGAAGTCGCCGAAATCGGCGCGGATCGAGGAGTAGATGTCGGTGCCGAATGTCTTGTCGCGCTCGATCGTCGCCTGGACGCGCAGCGGCTCCTTGCCCGTCGAAAAGCGTGTCGACACCGTCGGGTAGACGCCGATATCGGGCAGCGCGCCGCCGCCAAGGTCGAGCTGGTTGCGCATGTTGGCGGGATCGACATTGTAGTAGGAGAACGCACCCTGGACATGGCGCAGCCGGCCGATGGCGCCGTTGGCGATCAGCTCGCGCACCTTGATCCATTGCGGGTGGTAGACGACCATGAAGGCTTCGCAGACCAGCACTTTCTTGGCGTCGCGCAGCTCGATCAGCGGCGGAATGTCCTTGGCGTCCAGCGCGAGAGGCTTTTCGACCAGAACATGCTTGCCAGCTTCGATCGCCTTCGCGGTCCATTCGACATGCTGCGCGGTCGGCAGCGGGATGTAGACGCCGTCGACGTCCCCTGAGGCGAGCAGCTCGCTATAGGACCCGAAGGCATGGGGCGCGCCGAAACGGTCGGCCAGCGCGCGGGCTTTCGACAGGTCGCGGCTGGCGATCGCCGACAGAACGCCGTTTTCCGCCTCGACAATTGCGGGCAAAAGATGCTCGCGGCCGATCTTGGCCGTCGACAAAACACCCCATCGGAACATCAGCCTTCTCCCTTTCAATTGCAGGAATGGAGGTTTGCCTGAATTCAGGAGAAAAGCCAATGCGGGACACCGGTTCCTCGCCCCACGAAGTGGGGAGAGAAGCTATGGGGCGGCGGCGAGGGTTGTGGCACCATCGTTGCTGCAAATTCGAATGGAGTGCCCCATGCAACAGAATGATCTGAGCAAGTCCCTCGTCGCCGCCCCATAGCTTCTCTCCCCCGCTCCCGCGGGGGCGAGGAAGAAGCGCTCAACCCCTTTTACCCCTAAGCGTCATGTCGAAATTGACGACGTTCGAATAGATCGGCGTGCCGACATCCATGCCGTAGCGCGACCGCAGCACCTTGCCGGTGACACGGAATCTGATCGTGCCCCCCTTGAGGCCGCCGAGCTCGGCCGTGAACTTTTCCGGAAAGGTCTTGCCGCGCGCCGTCAGCCGGCCGGTGACGAGGGCCGTGGTCTCGCCGGTGCGTTTGACGCTGGTTGAGCTGAACTGGATTTCCGGGCTGTTGGCGGCGTCGAACACCGCGTCGGAGCGAAGGAAGGCGTCGACGCGGCTTTGGCCGGTGCCGACGCTTTCGGGAAAGATGGTCAGATTGACCCGGGAGCGCCCTATATCGCTGTTGTCGATGCGGATCGAGCCCTTGAAGCGGCCGAAGGCGCCGTCGAGCCCGCCGCCGCCGGCCTTGCCGATGGAGAAACGGATGCTGGAACCGGTCGGGCTGATCGTGTAGCTGCCGGCGGCGTCGCCGAGAGCGACCGCCGCGAAAACAGGCATGGCAAAGCAAGCGGCGATCGCCGCAAATCCGAAGATGCGCGCATACATTGAGGTATTATTCCTTTTTAGAGACAACGCATTTTTTTGCGTGCTCGCCCCATCAACGAATAAGCCGCCCGTTCTATTCCGCGTTCTGATCTGACGAAGGCGTGATCATGCGCGTCAGCACCGCATCCTTCAGCCAGAAATGATGACGCAGCGCAGCTAGCGTATGCAAGGCGGCAAGCCCGATGCCGGCATAGGCGAGATACCAGTGCGCTGCCGCCCAGAAGCTTTCCGCCGCGTCCGATTCAGCCAGCGGCAGGTCCGGCATCACGAACAGGTTAAAGGGCACGCTCGGGATCTCCAACATCGAGACCGAGACCAGCGCCCAGCCGGACAGCGGCAGAGCGAGCTGGAACGCATAAAGCGCAAAATGGACAAGCGGCGCCATGCGGCGCTCCAGAGGTTCGACCGAACGCGGCAGCGCCGGCACTGCATTGCCGAGACGCCAGGCGATGCGCAGGATCACCAGGCCGAGCAGCAGAAAGCCCAGGGACTTGTGCAGTTGGATCAGTTCGAAGGCTGTCCGCTGACTGGACACCCGCATCATGACGAAGCCGAGCACGAACTGGCCGATGAAGAGTCCGGCGATCAGCCAGTGAAGGACGATCGCCGCCCAGCCGTAGCGGGTCGTGCTGTTTTTGATCCATGCCGGCATGGTCGGTGAACGGCTACGAGCCCGGTTTTCATCCGGTCACCTTGAAGAAATCGACAAAGGCCCGGAGCGCCGGCCGCATCTGGCGGCGGCTCGGATAGTAGACGAAGAAACCCTCGAAGGTCGGGCACCAGTCCTCCAGCACGCGAATGAGCTTGCCGGCGGCCAGCGCCTCGCGAACATAATCCTCGAACAGGAAGGCGAGTCCGGCGCCGTCGACCGCCGCATTGGCGATCAGATCGTCCTCGTCGAGGATCAGCGGCCCTTGCACCGCGAGTTCGACCTCCTCGCCGTCCTTCTCGAATTCCCAGCGGTAGAGAATGCCGCTGGAGAAACGGAAACGCAGGCAGCGGTGATCGACGAGATCGTGCGGATGGCGCGGTCTGGGCATGGTCGCGAAATAGGTTGGAGCGCCGACGACGGCGCCGCGAAGGTCCGGCCCGATGCGCACAGCGATCATGTCGCGCTGCAGGCTCTCGCCGAGCCGGACGCCGGCGTCGAAGCCGCCTTCGACCACATCGGTGAAGCGATCTTCGATGACGATCTCCAGCACGATGTCGGGATAGGCCGATGCAAAGGCGCCGAGCCGCGGCGTCAGCGCCAGATGGGCCGCGGTGCGCGGCACAGTGAGCCTGAGATTGCCGGCCGGCCGGTCGCGCGCCTCGACCGCCGATTCCAGCGCCAGGTTGATCTCCGACAGCGCCGGCCGGAGCCGTTCCAGCAGTTGCGCGCCCTCCTCGGTCGGGGCGACGCTGCGCGTGCTGCGCGCCAGAAGCCGCACGCCAAGACGCGCTTCCAGGCTGGAGACCGCGTGGCTGACCGCCGAGGGCGCGATGGCGAGTTCCCTGGCCGCGCCGCGAAAGCTGCCGCACTGGGCAACCGTCGCCAGCACTGCGAGTTGGGAAAGCTGCGCACGATTCATTGATCTATCTTTTAGAACAGCCCGTGCGAATGAGAGCCGATTATCGAACGCGGTGCAAGACGCTATTTCCGCCGCATGACAACAAGGAGACGCGTGATGCAAACCCGCAAACTTGGAAATGAACTTGACGTCTATCCGGTCGGCCTCGGCTGCATGGGGATGAGCTTCGTCTATGGCGGTCAGGCGGAGGCCGACGCGATCGCCACGCTGCGCCGCGCCGTCGAGATCGGCGTCAATTTCTTCGACACCGCCGAGGTCTATGGTCCCTACGAGAACGAGATCCTGCTCGGCAAGGCGCTGAAGCCGGTGCGCGAACATGTGACGATCGCGACGAAATTCGGCTTCAAAATTCTTGAAGAAGGCAGCGGCGTCGAGCGCATGGCCGGCGTCGACAGCCGTCCCGAACACGTGAAGGCGGTCGCCGAGGCATCGTTGAAGCGGCTGGGCGTCGAGGTGATCGACCTCTACTACCAGCATCGCGTCGATCCCAACGTGCCGATCGAGGACACGGTCGGCGCCATGGCCGAACTGGTGCGCGAGGGCAAGGTGCGTGCGCTGGGTCTCTCGGAAGCGAGTGCCGCGACCATCCGCCGGGCACATGCCGTACATCCGATAGCGGCCGTGCAGAGCGAATATTCGCTGTGGAGCCGCGACCCGGAGGAAGAGGTATTTGCGGTCTGCCGCGAACTCGGCATCGGCTTCGTCCCCTACAGTCCGCTCGGCCGTGGCCTGCTGACCGGCACGATCGACAAGCCTGAAGCTCTCGGCGCCGACGACTGGCGCCACACCCTGCCGCGCTTCCAGGCCGACGCCATGGCGGCCAATGCAGCTGTTGTCGCCACGCTGGAGACAAGGGCGGCGCAGAAGGGTGTCACGGCGGCGCAGCTGGCGCTCGCCTGGGTACTGCATCAGGGTGACTTCATCGTGCCGATCCCCGGCGCACGAAAAATCCGCCATCTGGAGCAGAATACGGCCGCAGCACAGATCGCGCTGAGCGAGGCGGAGGTGGCGGCCATCGGCGACGCGCTGTCGCCGGAGAAGGTCGTCGGAAAGCGCTATACCGAAGCGGCGCTGGCACTGGTAAATGGGTGAACGGCGCGGACGGGATGGATCAAAAAGGGGGGCTTCGGCGCCCCTTTTTCAAGCACCGTGCGGTGCAGAACGTTGTGAGACCAACGTCCGAGGAGAATACCAAGCTGACCAAAGCACAACAGTGATCACCACCTGCCCTGTACCCTCACGCTCTGAGCACACCACCAGTCTGCTTGTGCACATTCTCGACGATGCGCCTGGCCAGCGCGTCGAAATCCTCGTCGGTCAGCGTCTTTTCGACCGGCTGGATCGACACTTCAATGGCGACCGATTTCTTGGCAGCACCCAGCGATGCCCCTTCGAAAACGTCGAAGACCGAGACGCCTGATATCAGCTTCTTGTCCGCGGCAAGCGCGGCGCGGGTCAGCGTGCCGGCTTCGACCGCCTTGTCGACGACGAAGGCGAAATCGCGCTTGACCGCCTGGAAGGCGGACAGGTCCAGTCTCGGCTTTGTCCGCGTCGGCTTGGCCTTCGGCTCGGGCACGGCGTCGACGAAGACCTCGAAGCCGCAGAGCGGGCCGGAGACATCCAGTTCCTCGAGCGTCTTCGGGTGGAATTCACCGAAGGTGCCCAACACGACCTTTGGCCCGAGCTTGATCGTGCCGGAACGGCCGGGATGATACCAGGCCGGGCCGCCGGCCTCGATCTGCAGCCGCTCGACCGGCGCGCCGCAGGCTTCGAGTGCTGCGATCGCGTCGGCCTTGGCGTCGAACACGCCGACGGAACCGGCATTGCCGGCCCAGTGGCGGCCGGAGCCTTCGAGCTTGGCGGTGCCGCGCCGCACGCCGGCGGCGACGCGCCGCTGCTGGTCGGCCGCATCGCCTTCATAGGTGCCCGACACTTCGAACAGCGCGACATCGCCGATGCCCCTGTCGGCGTTGCGCTGGGCTGCGGCGATCAGGCCCGGCAGCAGCGACGGCCGCATGTCGGACATGTCGGCGGCGATCGGGTTAGCCAGCTTGAGCGCGGTCTGGCCGCCGCCGAACAGTTCGGCATGTTTTGCCGGGATGAACGACCAGGTGACGGCCTCCATCATGCCGCGCACCGCCAGCGCCCGCTTGGTCGCGCGAGTGCGGATCTGCAGCACGGTCAGGATCTTGGCGTTGACCGCATCATGCGCGCCGAGCGGCTGCGGGGCGATGTTGTCGACGCCATGGATGCGCATGACCTCCTCGACCAGATCGGCCTTGCCGTCGACATCCGGCCGCCAGGACGGGACCGCCACATCGACGACATCGCCCGCGCCTTCCGGCTTGAAGCCGAGGCGGGCAAGGATGTCGAGGCTCTCGTCCCTGGGCACCTCGATGCCGGTCAGCCGCTTCACCTCCGACAGCGGGAAGGAAACGATCTTCTCGACATGGCCGGCATAGCCGGTGACTTCGGTTTCGCTCGGCGTCCCACCGCAGAAATCGAGCACCAGCTTTGTCGCCAGCTCCACCCCGGGAACCATGAATTCAGGGTCGACGCCGCGCTCGAACCGGTAGCGCGCATCGCTGATGATGCCAAGCGTGCGGCCGGTGCGGGCCGTGGCGATCGGATCCCACAATGCGGATTCGATCAGCACGTCGGTGGTGTTCTCGTCGCAGCCGGAATGCTCGCCGCCCATGATGCCGGCGATGGATTCGACACCGTCTTCATCGGCGATCACGCACATTTCGGGCGTCAGCGTGTATTCGCGGCCGTCGAGTGCCAGCACCTTTTCACCGTCGCGCGCCCGGCGCACGGTAAGGTTGCCGGCGACCTTGCTGGCGTCGAACACATGCAAGGGCCGGCCGCGGTCGAAGGTGACGTAGTTGGTGATGTCGACCAGCGCGCTGATCGGCCTCAGGCCAATGGCAATCAGCCTTTGCTGCAGCCATTTCGGCGACGGGCCGTTCTTGACGCCACGCACCAGGCGCAGCGCAAAACCGGGGCAAAGCTCAGGCGCCTCGATCGTCACCTTGACCGGGCACATGCCGCTGCCGGCATGCGGCATGATGGCCCCGCCGACGAGGCGGCCAAGGCCGCTTGCCGCCAGGTCGCGCGCGATACCATAGACGCTGGTCGCATCCGGCCGGTTCGGCGTCAAATTAATCTCGATGACCGGATCGTCGAGATGCGCATAGGCGGCGAAGCTGGTGCCGACCGGAGCATCGGCGGGCAGGTCGATGATGCCGTCGTGCTCTTCGGAAAGCTCCAGCTCGCGCTCGGAGCACATCATGCCATGGCTTTCGACGCCCCTGATCTTGCCGACTGCCAGCGTCACGTCGATGCCGGGAATGTAGGTGCCGGGTGCTGCAAAGGCACCGATCAGGCCCGCGCGGGCGTTCGGCGCGCCACACACCACCTGCACCGGCGCCTTGCCGTCGCCGGTATCGACCGTCAGCACGCGCAGCCGGTCGGCATCGGAATGCTGCACCGCCGTCAGCACCTTGGCGATGACGAAGGGTTTCAGGCTCGCTCTGTCGTCGACATATTCGACTTCGAGGCCGATCGAGGTCAGCCGCTCGACGATCTCGGCCAGCGAGGCGTCGGTCTCGAGATGGTCCTTGAGCCAGGAGAGGGTGAGTTTCATGACTGTGTTCCGTCTGGTCTTTGCACGCTGGCAGATCCTTGCACGCTGGAAGGTCTTTGCGCGCCGGAGGATTCTTGCACGCTGGAAGGTCTGGGCACGCTGGTCTTCAGATGTCTCGGCAGGTCGTCCGGCATATGCAGGAAGGGGAGCTGCTCGCGCACATAGGCATGGTGCGTCGGCTTGAAATAGGCCGGCATGTCCATGGCTCCGAGCATGAAATAGATCTGGTCGGCCAGCCGCTCGTCGACATAGGCGATCGGCGAGCCACAGATGCCGCAGAACGAGCGCGTCACCGGACCGTTTTCGAACATCTTCAGCGCCTTGCCCGTGAAGGCTACCTGCTCGGTCATGAAGCCGACAAAGGCCGACACCGGCGCGCCGCTGGCCCGCCGGCAATCGCCGCAATGGCAATAGCTGACATGGTGCGGTTCGGCCGAAGCCTCGAACCGCACGGCGCCGCAGCGGCAGCCGCCGGTGTGGACCGCTGTCATGCGCTCAAGCCTCCGAACAGCGTCGGCATGTCGAGCGGCCTAAAACCGTAGTGCGACAGCCAGCGCACATCGGCGTCGAAGAAGGCGCGCAGGTCCGGCATGCCGTATTTCAGCATGGCGATGCGATCGATGCCCATGCCCCAGGCAAAGCCCTGATACTCGTCGGGATCGAGCCCGCCATATCTCATCACATTGGGATGCACCATGCCGCAGCCGAGGATCTCCATCCAATCGGAGCCTTCGCCGAAGCGGACCTCGCCCGGCCGCGAACGGTCGCACTGGATGTCGACCTCCATGCTGGGTTCGGTGAACGGGAAGAAGGACGGGCGGAAGCGCATCTTGACCTGAGGCACCTCGAAGAAGGCCTTGCAGAACTCCTCAAGCACCCATTTCATGTTGGCGACATTGGCTGTCCTGTCGATCACCAGCCCCTCGACCTGATGGAACATC
Source organism: Mesorhizobium sp. WSM4821 (assembly GCF_055901555.1). Taxonomy (NCBI): domain Bacteria; kingdom Pseudomonadati; phylum Pseudomonadota; class Alphaproteobacteria; order Hyphomicrobiales; family Phyllobacteriaceae; genus Mesorhizobium; species Mesorhizobium sp. WSM4821. The sequence continues at coordinate 923,460 of NZ_CM148371.1, forward strand.
GGCGAGTGGGTGGCATCGGAATCCTGCCGGTAGGTCTTGCCGGGGATGACGATGCGGATCGGTGGCTTCTGCGCCTCCATGGTGCGGATTTGGACCGGCGAGGTGTGGGTGCGCAAAAGCTTGCGCTCGCCCTTCTCGTCCGGCTGGAAGAAGAAGGTGTCGTGCATCTCGCGCGCCGGATGGCCTTCCGGGAAATTCAGCGCGGTGAAATTGTAGTGGTCGGTCTCGATATCCGGACCCTCGGCGATGGCAAAGCCGAGATCGCCGAAGATCGCCGCGATCTCGTCGCTGACCTGGCTGATCGGATGGATGCGGCCGCGCTCGGCCGGCGATTGCCGCACCGGCAGCGTGACGTCGACCTTTTCGGCGGCAAGACGGGCTGAGATCGCCACATCCTTCAACTCGGCCTTGCGCGCGACAAGCGCCTCGGTGATGCGGTTCTTGAGGCCGTTGATCGCCGGGCCTTTTACCTGACGCTCCTCGGCCGACATCGAGCCGAGCGTCTTCAGCATTTCGGAGACCGAGCCCTTCTTGCCGAGCGCCGAAACGCGCACGGCTTCGATCGCCTGCTCGTCGGCGGCCGACGCAATGTCGGTCATCAGCGAATTTTCGAGGGTTTCCATATCACTCATGTTCCAGACTCGATTGGAAGCAAAGAAAAACCCGCGCCAGCCCTGCCAGCGCGGGTTTCCCAAATCAGTGTCGAAGTGCTTGGGAAGGCGCTGGTTAGGCTACAGCGCTTTCAAAAGCGTTCGGCGTGGTGTTCTTCAGGTATTCGAGCGCGACCTTGGCCTTGGCCACAAGCGCGGCGAACGCCTGCGGCTCGTGGATGGCCATGTCCGACAGGACCTTGCGGTCGATCTCGATGCCGGCCTTGTTGAGGCCGTCGATGAAGCGGCCATAGGTCAGGCCATGCTCGTGGGTCGCTGCATTGATGCGCTGGATCCACAGCGCGCGGAACGAGCGCTTGCGGTTCTTGCGATCGCGGTAGGCATACTGCAGCGACTTTTCCACCGCCTGCTTGGCGATGCGGATGGTGTTCTTGCGGCGGCCGTAGAAACCCTTGGCGGCTTTCAGGACCTTCTTGTGCTTGGCGTGCGAGGTGACGCCTCTCTTTACGCGTGCCATGTCATGATCTCCTTAAAAACGCTGTCCAGACCGAATGCCCTAGAGGCCGTTCGGCAGAAAATTCTTGATGACCTTCTTGCCATCCGGTTCAGCCAGAACCATCGTGCCGCGGGCATTTCGAATGAACTTGTTGGAACGCTTGATCATGCCGTGACGCTTGCCGGCCGCAGCCGACAGGACTTTACCGGTACCTGTGATCTTGAACCGCTTCTTGGCGGCCGACTTGGTCTTCATCTTGGGCATTTTGCTACTCCGTTTCTTTGAGGTCTCCGACGTGCCTTCGGCACTCCACGCCTCTTGCTTTTTGAGGTCCCAGTCGTGCCTTCGGCACTCCACGCCTCTTGTTTTGTTCGCTTCAGGCCGACCAAAGCCCGAAAAGCAAATGAAACCGCCACGGCATGCCCTGCCGGGCGGTTTTTTGGGAACGGCGGTCCTATACGTCAAAGCGGGCCGGCGCGCAACACCCCGTGCGCGCGACGCCCAGTGCTTATGGGAAACGGAACAGCACCGGCAATATGCCCGATTCCTGCGCGCCGTCGATCAACTCGAAAGCCGGCAAGGCGACGAGGAACACCAAACCATCCAGCAGCGTAGTCCGCAGCAGGCGCGGCTTGAAGCTGCCGGTGTCGCCTTCCTGATACAGAGAAAGCTTCGGGAAGAAGCGCGGCACCCGCGCCATATAGGCCTGGAATGGAGCACCGAGGGCCTCCTTCAGGAACTTCTCCTCGCGCAGGATGACGACATGAAAGGCGGCGGCGCAAAGCACGGCGAAGCCGATCGTCGCGGTGATCGAGCCGATCTGCGCGCCGACACCGGCGGCAGCCATCGAGGAGAAGACATAGAGCGGATTGCGGGTGATCGAATAGGGTCCGCCGGTCACCACCTCGGAGGATTTGCGCCCGCCGATATAAAGCGTCGACCACAAGCGCCCGACAATGCCGAGAAAGATCAGCAGGACGCCGACCATTTCGATCGTTTCGTGCGGCACGCTGTCGGGAGGAAAAGAAGACTGGCCAAACAGCAGCGCCGCGAACAGGACGACCACGAGCGCGGCAAGAACCATCCTGCGCGCGTGCTGGTAGCTGCCCAGCGCATGCCTGGCCCGCACTTGTTCGGCCTGCGCAGATTTGACTTCTTTGAGCATGTCGGGAATCCGATCGTCGAGGAACTTTGCCGGCGATCGGAGCGTCTAGCCAAGAAACAGGCGCCCCGCCGATCGCCGGGACGCCTTGCAGCAAGATTCAGGCGAATTTAATGCATGTCGCCTGTTTTGTCCGCCCATCCGCAGTTCAGTACAGCCAGAAGAGGACGGGAATTACACCGCTTTCCTGTCCAGACTCGATGAGTTCGAAAAACGGAATGGAAGCCAGGAACATCAAGCCGTCGCGCAGCGTGTGATTGAAGACGCGCGGTGTGAAGGTGACCTCGGCCTGATCGCGAAAAAGCCGGGGATTGGGAAGAAACCGCGGTACCCGGGCGATATAGTCCTTGTACGGCGCCCCGAGCACGGTGGTCAAATGCCGTTCCTCGCGCAGCGTGACGATGTAGAACGCGGCCGCGCACAAAACCGCCGACGCCACCGAGACGATCACGCTGCCGGTCTGGGCGCCGATGCCGGCAGCCGCTACGGTAGAGAAAAAATACAGCGGGTTGCGCATCACCGAATATGGACCGGTAGCAACCACTTCGGCCGACTTGCGATCGCCGATATAGAGGATCGACCAGAGCCGGCCGCCGATCCCGATCAGTATCAGGGCAATCCCGTATTGCCCCTCTAGGCGTTCGTGGCCAAGCTCATCGTGCGCGGAGCCGCCGAAGATCAGCAAAGCGCAAAAAATGCCAACCAGCAGCGCCAGCAGGAGGCGCCGGCGCCGCTGATAGCGGCCCATTTCGTCGAACGACTTTTCGATCGGAGAACGTGCCGCAGCGGCCATGGAAACTATCCTTTGCCGCGAGGACCGGCAACCAGGTTCCTTGTCGATGCAACTTGCGGAGAAATCATGGCGACGACAAAAACAAAAGGCCGCCGAAGCGGCCTTTTGTTTGACGGGATCACTTTTAGCGGGGTGCCAGCACCATCATCATCTGGCGGCCTTCGAGCTTCGGTTCGGCTTCGACCTTGGCGATCGGCGCCACTTCCTCGCGAACCTTGTTCAGAAGCTGCATGCCGAGTTCCATGTGCGCCATCTCGCGGCCGCGAAAGCGCAATGTCAGCTTGACCTTGTCACCTTCCTCGAAAAACCGCCGGACCGCTTTCATCTTGGTCTCGTAATCATGGCTGTCGATGTTCGGGCGCATCTTGATCTCCTTGATCTCGATGACCTTCTGATTCTTGCGTGCCTCGGCCGCCTTCTTCTGGTTGGCGTATTTCAGCTTGCCGAGATCGAGGATTTTTACGACGGGCGGCACCGCGTTGGGCGATATCTCGACCAGATCGAGCCCAGCCTCTTCGGCGAGCAGCAATGCGTCGTTGATGGAGACATCGCCATGGTTCTGGCCTTCGGCGTCGATTAGTTGGACCCGGGCGACCCGGATGTCACGGTTGGAGCGCGGGCCCTCCTTGGTGGGCGCCGTTGCTTTGAAAGGTCTGCGAATGGTCGTGGTCTCCTTGGGCCGTTTCGTTCAGGGTTTTCAATTCAGATTGCGAACGCGCCAATGTGGTGAGCGCGCGGCCGGAGTCAATAGCACAGCGTTCACAGGAAATCACCCTGTTCCCTACTGCAGCCTTGTGCCAAACGAAGAAAGTTGCCGAGCACTTTTCGTCGAACCGCCAGTTGTGCCAAAAGACCTGCGTGAGGGAGCAGCCATGACCGCACCGGTTTTTCTCGATGTCGACGGAACCAGCATCGCTGTCAGGTGCGCCGCGGGTGCAACACCCGGCATTGTCTGGCTCGGCGGCTACAAGTCGGACATGCTGGGCACCAAGGCGGAAACGCTGTCGGAATGGGCAAGCGGGCAAGGCCGCGCCTTCCTGCGCCACGACTATTCCGGCCATGGCGAATCGGGCGGCGCCTTTGCCGACGGCACCATCTCGAAATGGCTTTCGCAAAGCCTCGCCGTCTTCCGTCATTTCACGCAAGGCAGGCAAATCCTGGTCGGCTCCTCGATGGGCGCATGGATCGCGCTGCGCATGGTCCAGGAATTGCGCCAAGAATTGCCCAAGGCAGGCGAGAACCGCATCGCCGGCCTGGTGCTTTTGGCGCCGGCGCCGGATTTCACCGCCGAGCTGGTCGAGCCGGCGCTGACCAAAGCGCAAAAGCGCGACCTCGCCGAAAAGGGCTTTTTCGAGGAGCCGTCGGACTATTCGGCCGAGCCTTACGTCTACACCCGTGCGCTGATCGAGGACGGCCGCGACAACCTGACAATGACCGGGCCGATCGACACCCATTGCCCCATCCACATATTGCAGGGGCTGGCCGATGCCGACGTGCCGCCGAGCCATGCGCTGAAACTGGTCGGCCTGCTGCCGGCCGACGACGTCACGCTGTCGCTGATCCCCAACGGCGACCACCGCCTGTCACGGCCGCAGGATCTCGACTTGCTGATGCGGTCGGTCGACTCCATGGTTCGGCAGGCAGGCTAGGGACATGCGTATTTCCATTCCGGTATCGGCCTTCGTCGCCGCGATCATCGGCTTTGGCGGCACGCTGGCCATCGTCATCGCCGCCGCCAAGGCGGTAGGCGCGACGCAGGTCGAAACAGCCAGCTGGGTTACGGCGATCTGCCTGGCGATGGCGATCGAGAGCCTGTGGCTGTCCTGGCGCACCAGGATGCCGGTCATCACCGCCTGGTCGACGCCGGGCGTGGCGTTGATCGCGGCATCGAACGGCTTTTCGATGGGCGAGGCCGTCGGCGCCTTCATCGTCACCGCCATCCTTTTGATCGCCACCGGCCTGTTCAAGCCGCTGACCCGACTGATCGCCAGGATACCGGCCTCGGTCGCGTCGGGAATGCTGGCCGGCATTGTCGTCACATTCGCCATCAACGCCGTGAAGACCATTCCCGCCGACCCCTGGCTGATCCTGCCGCTGATCGCCACCTTCTTTGTCATCCGCTTGTTCAATCCGGCGCTATCGGTGCTGGCGGTGCTGATCGTGGGCGGCGCTGCCGCCTTTCTCACCGGCCGTGTCGGCGGCCTGCCGACCCCTGAACTTTCGACATTGACGCTGATTGCGCCGCAGTTCACCGTCACGGCGCTCATCGGCCTGGCGCTGCCGCTCTACCTGGTCACCATGGCCTCGCAGAACCTGTCCGGTCTCGCCGTGCTGAGGGCAGCGGGCTACCATCCAGAACCCGGCCCGCTGATCGGCGTCACTGGCCTGCTTTCGCTGCTGTCGGCGCCGTTTGGGGCCTCGACCACCAATCTGGCGGCGATCTCGGCGGCGATCTGCACCGGCCCCGACGTGCATCCCAATCCGGCCGAGCGCTGGAAGACCGGTCCCTTCTACGCGCTTGCCTATCTCGTCTTCGCCATTTTCGGCGCCTCGCTTGTTGCGATTTTCGCGGTGCTGCCGCAGAGCCTGATCGTGCTGGTCGCCGGACTGGCGCTGATGGCGCCGCTCGCCAACGCGCTGTCGATCGCCTTGAAGGAGGACGGCGAGCGCATGGCCGCCACCGTCACCTTCGCCGTCACCGCCTCGGGGCTGACGCTGTTCGGCGTCGGCGCGGCGTTCTGGGGGCTGATCGCGGGCCTGGTCGTGCTTTTCCTCGAAACGCTCAAAAAGCGATAATCATTTCAGACGCTTGTCCGGTTTTGGCAGTGGCTGTCTTGAATCGCCGTTTTTCCCTTCCCATTTCGATTCCACGCAGCCGGGATTGGCTGTCTCCAACTGAAGGATTGGGAGAAAATGAACACATCCGCATTGATCCGTCCGGCCTGGACGCCGGCGACCATCGCACTGATGGTGATCGGCTTCATGGTGTTCTGGCCGCTCGGCCTCGCCATGCTCGCCTACATCATCTGGGGCGACCGGCTTGACGGCTTCAAGCGCGACGTCAACCGCGCGACCGACGGCATCTTCGCCGGCTGCCGCCGCGGTTCCGACAAGGCGGCGCGCTGGGGCCACGGGTCCGCCCGCACCGGCAATGTCGCTTTCGACGACTGGCGCGAAAAGGAACTCGAGCGGCTCAGTGAAGAGCGCCGCAAGCTCGACGAGATGCTGAGCGAGTTCGACGAATATGCCAGGGAATTGCGTCGCGCCAAGGACCAGGAAGAGTTCGACCGCTTCATGGCGAACCGCAACAAGTCGACCTCCCCGACAACCGGTGGTCCGACAACCGGTGGATCGACGAGCTCCACTGGGACCGGCAAGCGCAGCGGCAAGTCCACGCCTGGCCTGCTCGACGAGTAAGACCCTTGCCCCGATAAATAATCAAAAAACGGCGTCGCGTCAGCGGCGCCGTTTCTTTTTTGTTCTATTCGTTTTCCTCGAATCGCGTATCGTCACGCCATGTCATTCGGCTTCTTCCGCAACCTGACGAAACCCAAGCCCGCCCCCGTCGTGGAGCGAGAGCATTGTGTTGCCGGCCGCACGCTGCCGCTCAAGATCGTCGAGAGCGACCGGGCGCGGCGCCTGACGCTGCGCATCGATTCCGGCGGCCGCGGCTTGCGCATCACCGTGCCGCCGGGCCTACGGCGGGGCGAGGTTGAAAAATTCCTGGACCGCCATCAGGACTGGCTGGAGCAGCGGCTGGCCAAGGTGCCCAACCGGCCGCAGGTGCGGCCCGGCATCAAGATACCGGTGCGCGGCGTGCCGCATCGCATCGTTCATGAACCTTCCAAACGCGGCACCGTCACGCTGTCGCGCGACGAGCGCGGCCCGCTGATGATCGTGCATGGCGATCGCGTGCATCTGCCGCGCCGCATCGCCGATTTCCTCAGGCGCGAAGCCAAGCGCGAGATCGAGGCGCTGGTGGTCAAGCACGCCGGAGCGGTCGGCAAGCGCGCCAGGGCGATCCGCTTCAAGGACACGTCGAGCCGCTGGGGATCGTGCACCTCCGACGGCAATTTGTCCTTTTCCTGGCGCATCATGATGGCGCCATCACCTGTCATAAACTACCTGGTCGCGCATGAGGTGGCGCATCTCAAGGAGATGAACCACGGCCCGAAATTCTGGAAATTGTGCGAGCAGCTTTGCCCCGACACCGAGCGCTGCAAGGACTGGCTCAAACGCAACGGCGGCGCGCTGCAGGCGATCATGTTCGAGTAGGACGCCCGATCAATCATCGTTCGCAGCGTTCAACTCCTCCGGCCGTAAGCCTTCATTGCCATGGCGTGGCCATGGCAAGAAGTCCGTCTCGAAGGCGTCGCTGTCGAAATAGTCGAGCGCGCGCTGCGCCTCGGCGCCGTTGAAGGCGGCCTTGTCCATCAGATGCACAATGACCTCGCGGGCCTGCGCGATCTTTTGCCTGAGTTGGGCAACGGTTTGGTCTGCCATGTTTTCTGCTCCCGCCTGCAGTCCCTGGAAAGAAGGTAGCGCGCTCCGCGCTGGTGGCAAACAGGACGCTTTTTCTCGACTCTTTTGCCGTTTCGTGCCAATCCCCGCGTCATGGCGCTCGACATCAAGATATGCGGGTTGAAGACCGACAAGGCATTGGCCGCGGCACTGGCCGGCGGCGCCAGCCATGTCGGCTTCATTTTCTTCGCCAAAAGCCCGCGCTATGTCGAGCCGGCGCAGGCCCGCCGCTTGCGTGAAGCGGTAATTGGCAAGGCCAAGGCGGTTGCCGTGACGGTCGATGCCGGCGATGCCTTCCTGGATGAGATCGTCGACAAAATGCGCCCGGACATGCTGCAGCTGCACGGTTCGGAAACGCCGGAGCGGGTGGCCGAGCTCAAGGCTCGCTATGGCCTGCCGGTGATGAAGGCGCTGGCCGTCAGCGCCGCTGCTGATCTGGAGCGGATAAAACCCTTCGTCGGCATTGCCGATCGTTTCCTGTTCGACGCCAAGGCGCCGAAGGGTTCGGAACTGCCGGGCGGCAACGGCGTCGCCTTCGACTGGCGCATTCTGGCCGGCCTTGACGCAGGCGTCGATTACATGCTTTCGGGTGGGCTGAACGCCGCCAATATCGGCGATGCCCTTCGGCTTGCCAATCCGCCCGGATTAGACATTTCCTCTGGCGTGGAAAGCGCGCCGGGCGTCAAGGATCCGGCGCTGATCGAACAGTTTTTCCGGGCCGTCGGAGCCACGCGGAACACCCGCGCAGCCTGACGAACCCAAAGCAGGGCATGCCGCGGAAAGGCGAAAGCCGGCTTCCGGCAGGCTCATCAGTCAAGACAAGAGGAGATCGGCGATGGACAAGCCGACGATACCCAATTCCTTCCGCACCGGACCCGACGAACAGGGCATGTTCGGCATCTTTGGCGGCCGCTTCGTCGCCGAGACGCTGATGCCGCTGATCCTCGATCTCGAACGGCACTGGAATGAGGTCAAGGACGATCCGGATTTCAAGGCCGAGCTGACTGACCTTTCGACCCACTATGCCGGCAGGCCGTCGAAGCTTTACTTCGCCGAAGGCCTGACCAGGCATCTTCGCGAGGTTTCCTCGGCCAAGGGCCTGGGCGGCGGCGCCAAAGTCTATTTCAAGCGCGAGGACCTGAACCACACCGGCTCGCACAAGATCAACAACTGCCTCGGCCAGATCCTGCTGGCCAAGCGCATGGGCAAGAAGCGCATCATCGCCGAGACCGGCGCCGGCCAGCACGGCGTCGCGTCGGCCACGGTGGCGGCGCGTTTCGGCTTTCCCTGCGTCGTCTATATGGGCGCCACCGACGTCGCCCGGCAAAGCCCCAATGTCTTCCGTATGAAGCTGCTCGGCGCCGAGGTGCGGCCGGTGACGGCCGGCCACGGCACGCTGAAGGACGCCATGAACGAAGCTCTTCGGGATTGGGTGACCAATGTCGAGGACACCTATTATCTGATCGGCACCGCCGCCGGCCCGCATCCCTATCCGGAACTGGTGCGCGACTTCCAGTCGGTGATTGGCACCGAGGCGCGCGCCCAGATCCTCGAGCAGGAAGGCCGGCTGCCGGACACCATCATCGCCTGTGTCGGCGGCGGTTCCAATGCCATCGGCCTGTTCCATCCCTTCCTCGACGACAGGCAAGTCCGCATCATCGGCATCGAAGCCGGCGGTCGCGGCCTCGACGGCATCGAGCATTGCGCCTCGATGAATGCCGGCGCGCCCGGCGTGCTGCATGGCAACCGCACCTATCTCCTGCAGAACGCCGACGGGCAGATCATGGACGGCCACTCGATCTCGGCCGGCCTCGATTATCCGGGCGTCGGGCCGGAGCATTCCTGGCTGCGCGATACCGGCCGCGTCGAATATGTGCCTGTTCTCGACGACGAGGCACTGGAGGCGTTCAAGCTGACGACGCGGGTCGAAGGCATCATTCCGGCGCTCGAATCCGCTCATGCCATCGCGCATGCCGTGAAGATCGTGCCTGCCATGGACAAGGACCAGATCGTCATCGTCAACCTGTCCGGCCGCGGCGACAAGGACGTTCATACGGTGGCCAATATGCTGGACATGGAGATCTGATCATGACCACCCGCATCGACCGCCGCATGACCAAGCTGAAGGCCGAAGGGCGCCCGGCGCTCGTCACCTATTTCATGGGCGGCGACCCGGACTACGAGACCTCGCTGTCGATCATGAAGGCGCTGCCCGGCGCCGGCAGCGACATCATCGAGCTCGGCATGCCGTTCTCCGATCCGATGGCCGACGGCCCTGCGATCCAGGCGGCCGGCCTGCGCGCGCTGAAAGGCGGCCAGACGCTGGTCAAGACGCTGAAGATGGCGTCGGAATTCCGCGCCGGCGACAATGAGACGCCGATCGTGTTGATGGGCTACTACAACCCGATCTATATCCACGGCGTCGACCGTTTCCTCAGGGATGCGCTGGCCAGCGGCATTGACGGGCTGATCGTCGTCGACCTGCCGCCCGAGATGGACGAGGAACTCTGCATCCCGGCGCTCAAGGCCGGCATCAACTTCATCCGGCTGGCGACGCCGACCACCGACGACAAGCGCCTGCCCAAGGTGCTTCAGAACACGTCGGGTTTCGTCTACTACGTGTCGATGACCGGCATCACCGGCTCGGCGCTTGCCGACACCGGCAAGGTGGCGGCGGCGGTCGGACGCATCAAAAGCCATACCGACCTGCCGGTCTGTGTCGGCTTCGGCGTCAAGACCGCCGAGCAGGCGCGCATCATCGGCGCCAATGCCGATGGCGTCGTCGTCGGCACCGCGATCGTCAATGCGGTCGCCAATGTGCTGGGGCCGAAGGGCGAGAAGACCGCCGACCCGGCCGAGGCGGTCGCCACATTGGTCAGCGGGCTTTCGCAAGGCGTGCGCGCTGCTCGCCTTGCTGCCGCCGAATAGTCTTGCTCTTCTGGTCGACCATGATCCCCGGCGAAAACCGGTTTCCAGTTTTCGGGATCATGGTCTAACTCTTGGTCAGGACAGGAGCCGAAGCGATGAACTGGATCACCAACTACGTTCGCCCGAAGATCAACTCGATGCTCGGCCGGCGCACCGACATGCCCGAGAATCTCTGGATCAAGGATCCCGAGACCGGCGAGATGGTCTTCCACAAAGATCTGGAGCAGAACCAGTTCGTCATCCCGTCTTCGGGCCACCACATGAAGATCTCGGCCAAGGAGCGGCTGAAATTCTTCTTCGACGACGGCAAATACGAGACACTCGAAAACCCCAAGGTCGTGCAGGATCCGCTGAAGTTCCGCGACGAGAAGCGCTACACCGACCGGCTGAAGGACGTCAAGGCCAAGACCGGGCTCGAAGATGCCATCGTCAATGCGCTGGGGACCGTCGAAGACCTGCCGGTGGTGGTGACGGTGCAGGACTTCGCCTTCATGGGCGGCTCGCTCGGCATGGCGGCGGGCGACGCCATCGTGCATGCGTTCGAGGTTGCCTTGCAACGCAAGCGGCCGTTGATCCTGTTCGCGGCTTCCGGCGGCGCCCGCATGCAGGAAGGCATCCTGTCGCTCATGCAACTGCCGAGAACCACCGTGGGTGTCGATCGGCTGAAGGAGGCCGGCCTCCCCTATATCGTCGTTCTGACCAACCCGACCACCGGCGGTGTCACCGCCTCCTATGCCATGCTGGGCGACGTGCACATCGCCGAGCCCGGCGCGCTGATCGGCTTCGCCGGGCCGCGCGTCATCGAGCAGACCATCAGGGAAAAGCTGCCCGACGGCTTCCAGCGCTCCGAATATCTGATGGAGCACGGCATGGTCGACATGGTGGTATCGCGGCTGGAGATGCGCCAGATGATCGCGCGGCTGCTGAAGATGCTGCTCAAGCTGCCGGAAGAGCAAAAGCCGCTGGAGCCGGAAATCCTGCCGCCGGCGACCATCCCGGCGGAAGCACGCCCGCAAGCCTGACGCGACATCCTTCGTCGCGAACCGCGATTGCGCGCCAACTGTGGCGCGCCTAGGATTCTCCCATGACCACGCTTGCCGCCGACCGCGAAATCGAAAGCCTGATGTCGCTTCATCCGAAGGGCTTCGATCTTTCGCTCGACCGCATTTCGCGGCTGCTGAAGCGGCTGGGCAATCCGCAGAACCATCTGCCGCCGGTCATCCACATCGCCGGCACCAACGGCAAGGGCTCCTGCGCCGCCTTTTCGCAGGCGCTGCTCGAAGCGGCCGGCCAACGCGTCCATGTCCACACATCGCCCCATCTGGTGAACTGGCATGAGCGCTACCGGCTGGCCGCCGACGGCGGCGGCAGGCTGGTCGAGGACAAGGTCTTCGCCGATGCCATCGCCCGCGTCGCCAAGGCCAATGGAGGCGAGACGATCACCGTCTTCGAAATCCTCACCGCCGTCACCTTCCTGCTGTTTTCCGAACATCCGGCGGATGCCGTCATCATCGAGGTCGGCCTCGGCGGCCGCTTCGACGCCACCAATGTGGTCACCGAGCCGGCGGTGTCGGTGATCATGCCGGTCTCGCTCGACCACGAAGCCTATCTCGGCGACCGTGTCGAACTGATCGCCGCCGAAAAAGCCGGCATCATCAAGCCCGGTTGCCCGGTGGTCATCGGCGCGCAGGAAAGCGAAACGGCGCTGCAGGTACTCATCGAAACCGCCGAGCGGCTCGACTGTCCCGCCTTCGTCTACGGCCAGGATTTCCTAGCCTTCGAGGAAAACGGCCGCATGGTCTACCAGGACGAAGACGGTCTGATGGACCTGCCGCCGCCGCGGCTGCCGGGACGCCACCAGTTCGCCAACGCGGCGGCAGCGATCGCGGCGGTCAAGGCGGCGGGCTTCGAGATCGGCCATCGCGCCGCCGAGAAAGCGATGACCAATGCCGCATGGCCGGCGCGGATGCAGAAATTGCCGCCAGGCAGGCTAACGGAACTGGCGCCGAAGGGCGCCGAAATCTGGCTCGATGGCGGCCACAATCCGGGCGCCGGCATCGTTGTCGCCGAGGCGCTGGCCGAGCGGGAGGAAAAGAACCCGCGGCCGCTGTTCCTGATTTCCGGCATGATCAACACCAAGGACCAGAGCGGCTATTTCCGCGCCTTCAAGGGCCTGGTCCGGCATGTCTACACGGTGCCGGTGAGCCTCAGCGAGGCCAGCGTGCCGAATGACGAACTGGCGATCCGCGCCGTCGAGGCCGGGCTGTCGGCCGAGCCGGTGAGCTCCGTCGCCAATGCATTGATGCTGTTGCGTGATACATGGGACGGACCGCCGCCGCGCATCCTGATCAGCGGCTCGCTCTATCTGGCCGGCGCGGTGCTGGCCGAGAACGGCACGCCGCCGGTCTGAAGCCGGATTTTCTGCGAGGAACAGTCATGATCAAGGTAAAGCAGCTCGCTCATGTCTGCATCTTCGCGCATGACCTGGAAGCGACGCGAAGCTTCTACAGGGACGTTCTTGGCATGGACACCCAGTTCAATTTCCTGCGCGACGGCAAGATTTTCGGGTTCTACCTCAATTGCGGCGGCCGCAGCCACGTCGAGGTATTTAGGAAAGACGAGTCCCGCTATAGCGACTTGGACCAGATCAACCACTTCTGCCTTGAGGTGGAAAACATCGACGCGGCGATCGCCCACATAAGATCGAAGGGCATCGATGTCTCGGCAAAGAAGCACGCATGCGATGACACCTACCAGGCCTGGATACGCGATCCCAACGGCGTGAAGATCGAGTTGTTCGAGTATACCGAAAAGAGTGCGCAATTCGCCGGAGGCGATCGCATCGCCGATTGGTGATCGCGCGGTGGATTATTTCAGCTCGATCTCGATGAAGGCGTACTCGCCCTCATTGGCGCTGATGACGTCGTGCTCGACGCCTTCCTTGCGGAAATAGGGCGCCCCCTTCTTCATCTCGGCAAAGGATTCGCCATCCTTGGTCAACAGCTTGACCTTGCCGTCCATCAGCGGCACGACGACATAATCGTGACCATGGCGGTGCCAGCCGGTGTTGTCACCCGGCGCGAAACGATATTCCGTGACGATGACACGGTCATTGTCGATGAAGACGGTTGCCTTGGCTGATCCGGTCATGGCGTTCTCCTGTTTGGCCCAGAGAAGAACATGCGGCGGCGAGCGGCGAGTGCCAAGACGGACCAGCGCATGACCCAGAAAATCGAATCCGATTTTCTGGGTCATGCGCAAGATCGAGTGCTTACAGCGTCCTTTGCGCGTCCAAGAGGACGCGCGGCGCTGTAGATGACGCCAACAAAAAGCCCGGCGCGACGGCCGGGCTTGTCTGCGGAATTTCGGACCGGATCAGGCGAGATTGCCGTTGATCCAGTGCGACAGCGCCGTCTTGGGTGCTGCGCCAACCTTCATGTCGGCCATTTCGCCGCCCTTGAAGATCATCAGCGTCGGGATCGAGCGCACGCCGAACTGCGCGGCCAGCTCCGGATTCTCGTCGATGTTGAGCTTGGCGATCTTGACCTTGCCGCCGAGTTCGACGGCGATGTCTTCCAGCGCCGGCGCAATCATCTTGCAAGGGCCGCACCATTCCGCCCAGAAATCGACCACGACCGGCTCCTTGGCGTCGAGCACGTCGGCCTGGAAATTGCTCTTGTCGACCTTGACGGTGGCCATGCGAAAATCCTTTCGAGAGTTATTGTCGCACCAAATGTGGTGGTGATCGTGCCCTTCTTCAAGCAGCTGTTGTGTCACGCTCCCGTGAGTCGGGCAAGGGCGTCGTCCATCGCCTTTGCCGGCAGCTCTATCAGCCGCGGCGCTTCGGTGAACAGCAGCGCCGCGAAGACCTCATGTTCGGGGTAAAGCGGCTGGAGCAGCGCGCGATAGAGCGCGAGTTGCAAGACATAGGCCGGAGGAACGTCCGCCAGCGCGGCTGGCGCCGGCCGGTTGGTCTTGTAGTCGACGATCGAAACCTTGCCAGATGTAACCGCCAGACGGTCGATCTTGCCGGAGATCGAGCGTAATTTGCCCTTGACTTCCAGGCTGCCCATGACGGCGACTTCGGCGCGCGACGATGATGCGAACAGTGGCGCGAAACGGCTGTCGGCAAGGATCGCCGCCACCGAGGCCAAAGCCTTGTCGCGCTCGGCATCGGGCCATTGCGCGCCGGCACGCTCGAGATAGCGCTCCGCGGCACCCCGGCGATCTCCTTCCGCAATGCCGGGCAGCATCTGCAACAATTTGTGCAGCGCCAGCCCCCGCAGCACGGCAAAGCCAGGCTCCGCCTCGGTGTCCAGCACCGGCGAGCCGGTGTCGATCACGGCTTCCTTGGTCTCATCGATCAACGCCGAGGCGCCTGAGGGCGACAGCGGCCGCGGCAGATCCTCGAAGGGTGGCAAGGGTTGGAACAACGTTTTCGGCAATGGCTCGAACTGTTGCGTCAGCCGCGCCTCTTCGGCGGCCGCCCGTGCGACCGGCGGCAGCTTCGTCACATGGAAGCGATGCACGGTCTCGGCGGCGGCGGGGTGCTGCCGCTCCGTGCTTTCGGGAGCGCCGACCAGCGCGCGGCTGACGATCGAATGCCAGGTGCCGGCATTCGGCGCCCGCTTGCCGTGATAGCCGCAGACGATCAGCCGGTCCTCGGCGCGGGTCATGCCGACATAAAGCAGCCGGCGATATTCGTCGTCGGCCAGTTCGCGCGCGCGGGCAGAAGCGGCCCGCGAAAATCCATTGGCGACATCGCTGGCCGAGCGCCAGAGGTAGCCCTTGCCGTCCCAATGCTCGCCCGAGCCATCGAACGGCATCAGCCTCGGCAGATGCTGGTCACTGAACGGAGCCGAACCGCCATCGACCAGGAACACCACAGGCGCCTCCAGGCCCTTGGCGGCATGCACGGTCATGACGCGAACCTCGTCGCGGGTCTGGTCCATTTCGCGCTTGATCTCGGGGCCGGCGTTTTCCAGCGTCGACAGGAAGGATTCCAGTCCCGGCAGGCCGGTCCGCTCCTCGGCGAGGCAAAAGCTCAGGAACTCGTCGAGGATGTCGCCGGCTTCCGGCCCGAGCCGCGCGATCATCTTCCTGCGCAAGCCGTCGCGGGCAAGCGCCCCCGCATAGAATTCGAAGACCGGCTTGAATGCGGCTTCATCGGACCATGTGTCGAGCTGGGCAGCGATTGTGGCCAGGGCCGCGCTTTCGCCAGCTTGCTTGCGCAGCGAGGCGATCAAGGAGAGGCCGGACGACCGCTCGCCCGCAAGCGCGAAAAGCGCCTCCTCCGAAACATCGAAGATCGGGCTGCGCAGCACGGCGGCAAGCGACAGATCGTCCTCAGGCTGGATGAGGAAGTGGCCGAGCGCGATCAGGTCCTTCACCGCGATATGGCCGGGCAGGCTGAGCCGGTCGGCGCCAGCGACAGGGATGTCGCGGCGCTTCAGCGCACGCGTCAGCGCATGGACGAAGCGATCGCGCTTGCGCACCAGCACCAGAACATCGCCGGGCCGAAGCTTCTTGCCGCGGCCTTCGATGATCTCACCATTGCCGATCCAGCCGGCAATGGTCGCCGCCACGTTTTCGGCAACGCGCACCGCTGGCGCATGGGCGTGGTCGACGGCCTGCGTCCAGTCGTCGGGCTCGTCGACGACGTCGGCGCCGATCGACGGCCAGACCTCGACATAGCCCGGCGCGTCGGTGCGGATCGCCTTGTGGTTCAGCGGATCGGGATCGTGGCTGATGCCGCGCCGCACGACCGGGTCGGCAAAGACACGGTCCACCGCCGCGAGCACGTCGTCGGTGGAGCGGAAGGACCAGGTCAGCTTGAGATCGGCGAAGGCGGCGTTGGCGTCGCGCACCTTGCCGGCAAACAGGAGCCTTGAGTCGGCGAAAGAGTCGGGCGCCGCTCCCTGAAAGGAGTAGATCGACTGTTTTTCGTCACCGACGGCAAAGACCGTGCGGTGAACGTTGTCGCGCGCGCCGAGCCCGGCAAAGAATTCTTCCGCCAGCCGCTTCACCACCTCCCACTGGTCGGGGCTGGTGTCCTGCGCCTCGTCGAGCAGGATGTGGTCGATGCCCTGATCGAGCTTGTATTGCACCCAGGGACCGGCGTCGGGCCGCGCCAGGAGATTGACCGTTCGGGTGATGAGATCGTTGAAATCCAGGAAGCCGCGGGCGCGCTTCAAGTGCTCGTAGCGGGCGATCAGCCAGTCGGCGATGGTCAACGCGGCACGTGTGCCCTCCAGCATCCTGAACAGCGCCAGCCGGTCGGAGATTTCGAGGATGGCGTCGATCGCCGCCAGATAGCGCTCGCCAAGATCCGGCAGCCGGTCGAACAACGCCTTCTTGAACGTCTTTGCCGGCTCATAAGGCCCGCCATCCGCCCGCAGGAAGGCTTTTGCCAGCAATTGCAGCCGGCGAACCGGATCGCCCTCGGCGAAGGCAAGACGCGCATAGGGCAGCAAATTGTTCAGCACGATGCGGGCATCGGCGGCTTCGGCAGCGCGGGCAAAGGTGATGAAATAGTCTGGCAGGAAGCCCGGCAGCGGCCAGACGGACGCCGCCAGGCCTTCGGCGGTCTGGCCGGCGCGAAACCTGAACTCGTCGAACAGCGCCCGGAAGCCATCGCCGCCGGCAGCAGCGATGAAGGCGCGCAGGCCGTCGCGCTTGCGCACGATCTCGGCCAGCAACGCGTCGAGCCCGTGTTCGCCGCCGCGTTCCAGAATGGTGGCGAAAGCCTCGGCCAGCCCCGGATCACCACCGGACGTGCCCGAGATCATGTCGCGGCGGGCGGCGGCGAAGAGCGACGCCTCCATCTGCGGATCGAGCATTTCGAAATGGGCCGGTATGTTGGCTTCCAGCGGGAACTGGTGCAGCACCGATTCGCAGAAAGCGTGGATGGTCTGGATCTTAAGTCCGCCCGGTGTCTCCAGCGCCTCGGCAAACAGCCGGCGGGCGCGGCGCATGGTTTCGCGATCGGGTTGGCGGCCGTCCAGCGCCTCTATCCTTGCCGCCAGTTCCGCATCGCCAAGCGCCGTCCATTCCGACAGCGTGGAAAACACCCGGTTCGACATGTTGGCGGCGGCGGCGCGGGTGTAGGTCAGGCACAGTATCTTCGATGGATCGGTGCCGCGCAGCAAGAGCCGGATGACGCGCTGGGCCAGCACATGGGTCTTGCCCGATCCGGCATTGGCCGACACCCAGGCGGAATTTTGCGGGTCGGAAGCGCTTGCCTGGCTGGCCGCCGTGTCGCTCGGGATAGGATAGGCCTTCTTCATGCCTCCCCTCCCTCGTCGTCGGCGTCGCCGCCGGCGGACCATTCGAGCACACGGGCGAGATGGTCGTAGTCGCCGTCGGTCTCGCCCTCGCGGAACGGCAGCGCCCGCGACAAATAGAAGGTCGCCGGGTCGGCATAGTGGATCAGCAGCTTTTCGAGCCGCGCCCAGGCCTCCTCGGCGAGATCGGCGGCGGTTCGCGGCTTGCGGTTGTATTCGAGGATGGATTCCTCGAACACCTCGCCATTCGGCTTCAACCTGATGAAGGCCAGTTGCGACGGCTCGCGGGCGCCAAGCCCCTTGAAGGCGCCGCGCCTGAGCAGCGCACCTTCGAGCGCCAGTTGCGGCGCAAGCAGCGTATGCGCCTGCGCCTTGGACGGTGACGAGCCGGTCTTGTAGTCGAGGATGTCGGCCATGCCGCCGGCCAGCAGATCGACGCGATCGGCGTAACCGGACAGTGTCACGCCGGACAGGCCGACGCCGGTCTTTTCGGCATGCTCCTCGGCATGCCGCATCGTCACGGCGAAGGCGCGGCCGCGCTCCCATTCGATGATGCCGGCTGCGAGCTTTTCGAAGCGCGGCCACCACACCGCCTCGACATCGGGAGGAAGGGTCGCCTCGGCAAAGCAGGCGCGGCCGGCGGCGATGAGACCGTCCAGCGCCTCCGGCACGAGCGGATCGGCCACATCAGCCGAGAAGCGATGCAGGATGGCGTGAAACAGCGTGCCGCGCTCGGCCGCGCCCGGATCGCGGATGACCGGATCGAGCGGCATCAGGCCGAGGATCCTCCTGGCGTAGATCGCGTAAGGATCGCGGCGCAGCGTCTCGATTTCGGTGACGGAGAAATGCTGCGGCCGCACCGTCAGCGGCGGCTTCGGCTGCGGTCGCGGCGCGAAATCCCGCCTCTCGCCGACATCGAGCGCACGTGCCCAGGACAGGAGTTCATCGCCACGCCGGCGAAGCACCGCCGCATGATCCTTGCCGATGAAGGTCAGCATGCGCTGCAGCCAGCGCGACGGCACCGCCGGTGCGTCGCCGGAGCGGGCGGAGCGCGCCAGCACCACTTTCCTGGCCCCCATCGCCATCTGGAAATCATGGGCGGCAAGGCCGATGCGCCGCTCGGGCGGCTCGAGATCGATGCCGGTTTTCATCAGCCGCGACATGAAGCGGTCGCTTTCCGGCTTGCGCGGCCACACGCCTTCGTTCAGCCCGCCGATGACCAGCGTGTCGACGGTCTGCAACCGGGCTTCCAGCGCGCCCCAGATGGCGATGTTCCTGTCGGTGCCTCGCGCCGGCTTGACCATTTCTGGCGCGATCAGCGCCTCCATCACATCGGGCCATTCGTCTGCCGCGAAGGAGAAAGACGCCGAGGCAGCAACCAGTCCGCGCAAAAGCTCGGCGAGCTTTTCACCGGCGTCGCCCGCATAGAGTTCGCTCAGGCTGCCGTCAGCGGCCCGGCCAAGAGCTTCGAGTGCGACGACGCTGGCCCGGGTCAATGCGGCAAGATCGGCTTCGGCTGGACTGCGAAAGGCGATCAGCGGCGCCAGCGCGGCGGCAAGGCGGATGAGCAATTCGCGGGCGCCGTCGATGTTTCGCACGGTCAGGCGAGAGAACCAGAAGGGCTGGCGCTTGTCGCCGCTCAGGCCGGTGAGACGGGCCTCGAAGAGCTCCGGCAGCGATGCGATGTCCGGGCGGCCGGTGCCGCCGCGCAGGGCCACCAGTTCGACGATCTCGGCGGCATGACGGACATTCGCGCGCTCCAGGCCAAGGCCAAGCAGCGCGTGCTTGAGCAGCGACAGCAGGGCGACCGGATCGCCGGGGCGGAACGCGGCCTGAAGCGCCAGCCTGAGCAGGCTGGCGGCGGGCGTGTTGGTGAGCGGCGTGCCGCCCGAATCGTCGGCGACGACACCGAAGCGCAAGAGCTCGACGGAGACGCGGCGCGCCAAGGCGCGGTCGCCGGTGACGAGTGCCGCGCGCTGGCCGGGCTGCTCGACGGCACATTTGAGCGCGACGGCGATCGCCACGGCTTCGTCGCGTTGGCCGGCGGCTTCGAGAAGCGTGACATCGGCGGACGCCTCGGTGATGTCGCCGGCGGCAAAGCCGAGCCGCGTCTGCGCCCACAGCTCAGTGGTTTCGGCCGGCCGCAGCGCCTCGCCGACAAGGGCGGCGCGCAGCGCGAGCGGCCTTTGCGCAACGGTGATCTCCTCGACATCGCCGCGCGGCACACCGATCTTGCCGATCAGCTTTGCCAGGCCGTATTGCGGATGGCCTAGCAGGGCCGGACGCGCACCGGGCTCCGCGATAGCCTGGAACGACGGTTCATCCAGCATCAGGTCGAGCCCGGGCAGCACGACGGCGCCGTTGGGCAGGCCGGCAATCACCGCAAGAAGTTCGGCGGTGGCGGGAATAGAGCCGGTCGAGCCGGCGGCGATCACTGGCCCAGTGGGCGGATTGCGCTTCAGCCGAACCGCTTCCAGCCCTATTAGCGCGTTGCGATGCGCCGCGGGGTTGGAGCAGTTGCGTTCCTCGAGGATATCTGGCCAGTTTTCGGTGACGATGCTCAGGAAATCGAGCGTCACCTGCCACCAGCCGGCAAGGTTGCCGGTCACCAGATCGGCGAGCCTGGCCCAGTCCGTGCCTTCCGTCTCGATCTCGTCCATCAGCCGGGCCAGGTCTCGCGCCAGCCAGATGGCGTCGGCGGCGGAGGCCGGCACGACGATCTCCTCGTCGAAAAGTGCCGCGACATGTGCCGGCAGGCGGCGTTTCCAGGCACGCACCAGCGGCGCCAACAGCAGCAGCCGCTCAATTGCGGCGATCGGCGGCACGAGGTCGATGGCGGCCGACGCGTCGGCCTCGAATGCGGCTTCGTCCTCGTCGAACTCGCCGAGCGGGCGGATGACCGGCAGGATCGCCGAGCGACGGCCGAGCACGTCGACGAAAACGCCGCGCAGCGCGCGCGCGGCACGGCGCGTCGGCACATAGATGGTGGCATCGGCCAGCGCCAGCGGGTCGCCGTCGAAACGGAAACCGGGAACGAGACGTCCTGACAGCAGGGCCTCGGCCAGCGTCGGCAGGAACGGCGCTCCGGGCGGGATCGAGAAGACGCGGCGGGAGCCGCTCATTTCAACTCGTTAAGAGCCGGATCGGCAACTGCCGCTTCCGCCAGCGGAATTGCGTCGGGCGTGCCGACGGTGATCCAACGGCCATGCATCGTCATGCCGAACAGGCGGCCGGCGGCGATGGCCGCATCGAAATAGGCGTTGAGCGAGTGCGGCCCGGCCGGCGCGTCGCTAAAAAGACGCGGATCGACGATGGCAGCGCCTGCATAGATCAGGCCCGCCGGGTCACCTTTCGAACGCCGCAAGGCGCCGTCCGGCGTCATCAGGAAGTCGGTGCCGCCGCTGTGTCCTGTCGCTGACTGGATATCCGCAAGCATCAGCAGAATATCCATTTTCGCCGCGTCCCATGCAAGGCCGAGGCGAACAAGGTTGGGCATGCCGCTGTCGATCCAGAAGGTGTCGGCGTTGACAATGTAAAAGGGAGCCTCGCCCAGTTCCGGCAAAGCATGAACGATGCCGCCGGCGGAATCGAGCAGCACTTCGCTTTCGTCGGAAATGACGACCCGCGGGGCGCGGCGCGCGGCGACATGGGCGACGATCTGTTCGGGAAAATAATGGACGTTGACCACGGCCTTTTCGACGCCGGCATGGGCCAGGCTGTCCAGGCTCCAGTCGAGCAAAGTCTTGCCTGAAATCTTGACCAGCGGTTTTGGCATCGTGTCGGTGATCGGCCGCATGCGCTTTCCCAGGCCTGCGGCAAGCACCATTGCGGTCCTGGGGTGCGTCGTCACAGCGGCCGCTCCTCCAGCAAGCCGTTGGCGGTGTAGAAATCCCGCAGGCTGGTCAACGCCGGATGCGCCAGCGCCCGGCGGAGATAGTCGCGAATGCGCTGCAGGTGCTTCAGATAGTAGGGCTTGCCGTCACGCTTTTCGAGCCGGACGAAAATGCCGAGGATCTTCGAGTTGCGCTGTGCCGCCATGATTGCATAGGTCTCAACGAATTCGCCTTCGTTGAAAGCGCCGGCCTTATGGCGCGCCGCGATATAGGCATCGAACGTCCGCTTCTCGATCTCAGGCGAAAGCGTGACGCGCGCATCCATGGCGAGCGAGGCGAGATCGTAGGCGGAGGGGCCGATCAGCGCGTCCTGGACATCGACGATACCGAGGCGATCGTGACCGATACGCTCGCCGCGCCAGATGATGTTGGGCGAATGGAAGTCGCGCAGCACGAGAGTGCATTCGCGCCCCTCCAGCCGATCGAGGGCCGCATTCCATTCCGTGGCGTAGCCGGCACGCAAGGCATCGCTTGCCGGGCCGCCCGATATTGCCGGCACATACCAGTCGAGCAGCAATTCGGCTTCGATCATCATGGCATCGCGATCGAAGGGCGGCACGTCGTGAAAGACGCCGGGCGCTGCCTCCATGCGATCGGGCCATGCCTTGCCATGCATCATGGCAAGCAGTTCAGCCGCTGCCTCGTAGCGCTCCGCCATCGGCTCGCCGTGCTTGCCGAGAATCCCCTCCGAGCCGAGATGCTCCAGAAGGAGAAAGCCCTGGTCCAGGTCCTGCGCGTGAATCTCCGGGGCGCTGACCCCGCCGGTCCGCAACGCCCGGTCGATGGCGACGAAGGCAGCGACGGATTGCGCGGTGTGGGCGATCACCGCATAGGGCTTGCCGTCGCGGACCGGCGGCCCGAGCACCAGCCTTGGCGAGTTCATCAGCACACGCGGCGGCAGGCCGGCCAGCGAGACGATCTCATAGGAACGGGCCGACGCGTCGCCGATGAAGTACCGCCGTTGCGCTTCGCCCCAGCCGGCCCTTTCCAGAAAATCGCGCATCGCCAGCGATCGCGCCGCGCGCTCGAGGACGGCGCCTTGTCCCGACAGCCTCGCCAGGCGTCCGTCGCCCTGATGGACCAGTTCGACCAGAATCGAAGTCTTCGGCAAATAGTCCTCTGCCCGTTCCGGCCATTCGACCAGGGCAGCGCCTTGCGCCAGCGCTTCGTCGAAACCCAGCTCGTCCAGTTCGGAGGCCGAGGACAGGCGATAGAGGTCGAAATGATGGACGGGGACGCGCGCCTCATAGCTCTGGAGGAGCGTGAAGGTCGGGCTCGGCACATCGAGCCCGGAATCGTCGGCCATTGCCCTGATCAGTGCCCGCGCCAAACTCGACTTGCCGGCGCCGAGATCGCCTTTAAGCGCCAGCACGTCGCCGGGGCGCAGCGCCATGGCCAGATCCTCGCCCAGCCTTGCGGTCGCAGCCTCGTCGGCGAGAAAACGCTCTACCACCACGCCTGCCATCGAGCGCGCTACTCGGCCGCCGCGCGGATGCCGGGCGTGTCGGGGAAGGCACAAATGACGGTGGTGCCCTTGTCCTTGCCGGTCTCGATGCGGACGCTGCCGCCATGCAGTTCGACAAAACTCTTGACGATCGACAGGCCGAGGCCGGCGCCGCGCCGGCGGCCGCCATTGGCGCGCGGCTCGAAACGGCGGAACACCGAATCGAGCACGTCCGGCGGCATGCCGGGGCCGTCGTCGTGAACGGAGAATTCCACACCTTCGGCAAGCGAGCGGCAAGCAAGCGTGATGGTGCTCGCCTCCGGCGCGTAATTCGCGGCGTTGCTCAGCAGATTGTAGAGGATCTGGCGGATGCGGACTTCGTCGCCGTGGAATGTCTTTGGCGCGGTGGCCGCGTCGACCTTGAGCCTGATCGCATGCTCCTCCAGCCGCTCGGCAACCAGCTCGGCGGCGGCGGCGATGGTTCGGTCGACGTGAACTTCTGAGATATCGAGCTCCATGATGCCGGCATCCACGGTCGCCAGGTCGAGGATGTCGTTGACGATGGTGAGCAGGACTGAGGAAGACGAGCCGACGTGCTCGACATATTCGCGCTGCTTCTGGCTCAACGGCCCGGTCGACGGCAGCGAAAGAAGCTCGGTGAAACCGATGATATTGGTCAGCGGCGAGCGCAGTTCGTAGGAGACGTGCTGCACGAATTCGTTCTTGAGCTGGTCGGATTTTTCCAGCGCCTCGTTCTTGTCCTTCAGCGCCCGCTCGACATTGACGCTGTCGGTGACGTCGACGAAGGTCATCATCACCTGCCCGTTGGGCAGCGGGATCATCGCGTAGCGCAGCACGGTGCCGTTGTTCAGCTCGGTCTGGCCGTGGCGGTCGCGGCGCTCATCGTCGAAACCGGTGATGGCGGCAACGAACCCGCCCCAAGGGCTGTCGGCAGCACGCCGGTCGCAAAGATCGCGGATCGTGGAGACGTGAACGTTGGGCTTGGCGACGTCGGCGTCCAGCGCCCACAGCACTGCAAATGCCGGGTTCGACAGTCTGAGCCTTCCGTCCGGGCCGAACACGGCCACGCCCTCGGCAAGATTGTCTAGCGTCTCGCCCTGCACCCGCACCGCGGTCTGGTAGCGGCTTTCGAGGTCCATCTTCTCGGTCAGGTTCTCGAACACCCAGGTCACGCCGCCCTTCGGCTGCGGGTTGGCGACGACGCGGATGGTCTTGCCGTCCGGCAAATGCCACCAATGTTCCTGCGATTCGACCGCGCGATACGCCCCAAGCAGGCTTTCCTTCCAGCGCCGCCATTCTGGCTGCTCGGCGATCTTGCCCTCGCTGCGCAGCCGGTCGAGCAACAAGGCGTTATCCGGAGCGCTGTGCAGGAAGCCGCTGTCGAGACCCCATAGTTTCTGAAACGCCTGGTTGAAGAACCGCAATTTTTCGTCGGTATCGAAAATCGCCACAGCGGTGTTGAGCTGATCGAGCGTGTCGGCGTGGCTGCGCACGGTCCGTTCATATTCGCTACGGATCGTTTCGATGGCGCTGGTGTCGCAGGCAAGACCCGCCGAGCCGTCCGCGCCGGCGAAGTCGGTCACGGCGAACATGCGCCGGTCGCCTTCGATCACGGTGGAAAGCGGCTGTTCGAAGACGGGATGCGACTTATGCTGCGCGGCGATCGCGTCACGCGCCTGGCCGCCCAGGAATTCCTTCGCGTCGCGAACGGCCGCTTCGGCACTTTCCGCTTCGACCGCCTTGGCATAGGCGCGATTGACCCATTTCAGCCGCCCGTCCGCCGTGCGCAGCCATGACGGCATGCTGAGCGCGTCGAGAAGGCCGATCATGGTGTCGTAGTCGGCGGCGAGGCGCTGGTTCTCGATTTTCAGCCTGGCCTGGTTTCGCTGCGTTTCAGAGAGCGAGACGAAGCGCACAAGCACGTGTGACGCGCTCTTGCGCCCGTGCACTTCGAGCGGCGCACCGGCCTGCGATTCGATGACGAGGTCGAACGGCTTCGCCTTTTCCCGCAGCGCCGCCACCGCATTCTCGAGCGCCGCCGCCGAGCGCGGCATCAGCCAGCGGCCGAAGGCGAGAAAGGCTGCGCGGTCTTCCGGAGCGCCGCTCTCGACCGGTAATGTCCCGACGAGCTCGGGTTTCTTGTTTTCCGAGGTCCATACGACGACACGCTGGTCGCGCAGATTGAGCAGCGCCTCGGAGCGCTGCAGCGCAGCGTTGACGTCGGCCAAGCGGGTTCTGAGTTCGGCATTCTGCGCCGAGGTGCGCGTCCTCTCGCGGATCAGGAAAATGGCCGAGATAAGTGCCGCGCCCATGACGCCGACAAACATGGCGAGTTGCATGACCTCGACCGTGCCGACCGACAGCCCGGCTTTGGGCGCAGCAGCGGTTTCAGCATGTGCCGAAAGGCCAAGCAGCGGACCTGCGAGCGCGGAAGAAGCAAGCAGCGTTCCGACACGGGCACCGGCGCGCCACAAAAGGCTCCCGCCTTTGGCAGCGGAACCCGCGGTCACCGAATCGTTGCGGCCGCCGGAAACGGCCTGTCCCGCGCGAGGCGGGTTATCCCCCGGCATGTCCTGGTCCTCTTCGCCGCCTGAATGCAAGACCGCCCGATGCGGGCGTCGGCCCTCGTCCCCGGACCCGCGAATCAGCACCATAGCGCTTGCGCGAATCGGCGTGAAGAATCAATCAGCGCAAAAATAAAGCCGGACGAAAAGTCAATCGCCCGGCCTCAATATCTAGTGGTAATTTCAATTGTGGTTAATAGCGGTAGTGTTCCGGCTTGAACGGTCCCTGCGGGGTCACGCCGATATAGGCGGCCTGTTCACCTGACAGTTCGGTGAGCCGGGCGCCGAGCTTGTCGAGATGCAGGCGCGCGACCTTTTCATCGAGATGCTTGGGCAGGACATAGACCTGGTTCTCGTACTGGCCGGGCTTGGTGTAGAGTTCGATCTGCGCCAGCACCTGGTTGGTGAAGGACGCCGACATGACGAAGCTCGGATGACCAGTGGCGTTGCCGAGATTGAGCAGGCGGCCTTCCGACAGAAGGATCATCCGCTTGCCGTCCGGGAAGGTGATCATGTCGACCTGCGGCTTGATGTTGGTCCATTTCAGATTGCGCAGCGCAGCCACCTGAATCTCGTTGTCGAAGTGACCGATATTGCCGACGATCGCCATGTCCTTGAACGACCGCATATGGTCGATGGTGACGACATCCTTGTTGCCGGTGGTGGTGATGACGATGTCGGCGGTCGGGGCGGCATCTTCGAGCGTGACCACTTCGAAGCCGTCCATTGCCGCCTGCAATGCACAGATCGGATCGACCTCGGTGACCTTTACGCGGGCGCCGGCGCCCTTGAGCGACGCCGAAGAGCCCTTGCCGACGTCGCCATAGCCGCAGACGACCGCGACCTTGCCGGCCATCATCGTGTCGGTGCCGCGGCGAATGCCGTCGACCAGCGATTCCTTGCAGCCGTACTTGTTGTCGAATTTCGACTTGGTCACCGAATCGTTGACGTTGATGGCCGGGAAGGGCAGCAGGCCCTTCTTCTGCAACTGGTAGAGCCGGTTGACGCCGGTTGTCGTCTCTTCAGTGACGCCGCGGATCGCTTCCTTCTGCTTGGTGAAGAAGCCAGGCGAGGCCTTCAGGCGCTTCTTGATCTGGGCAAACAGGATTTCTTCCTCCTCACTGCCCGGATTGGAGAGCACGTCCTCGCCGGCTTCGGCACGCGCGCCGATCAGGATGTACATGGTGGCGTCGCCGCCATCGTCGAGGATCATGTTGGACGTGCCGCCGTCCGCCCACTGGAATATCCTGTCGGTGTAGACCCAGTAATCCTCAAGCGTCTCGCCCTTGACGGCAAAGACCGGAACGCCGGCCTCGGCGATTGCCGCGGCCGCATGGTCCTGGGTCGAGAAGATGTTGCAGGAGGCCCAGCGGATATCGGCGCCGAGCGCCTTCAGCGTTTCGATCAGCACGGCGGTCTGGATGGTCATGTGCAGCGAGCCGGTGATGCGCGCGCCCTTGAGCGGCTGCGCCTTGCCAAATTCCTCGCGGCAGGCCATCAGACCCGGCATCTCGGTTTCGGCGATCTCGATCTCCTTGCGGCCCCAGCCGGCAAGCGAGATGTCGGCGACCACATAGTCATTGCTACCCGTCATGGCAGTGCTCCGATCAAGAATTGTTTTCGGGTGCGCCCGCGCCGGAAGGCGTGTCGACGGGCACGAGTGCCGGCCTGACTAGCAGATCGCCGCTCGAACGACAATGGGATATAAAGAAATCTTTATCCGTGCATGTCTTGCGGGGCGCATCGCCTCGAAAATCGGAAACGATTTTCGTAAAGCACGATGCGCAAATTCAAAGTGCTAGAGCGTCCTTTACGCGTCCAAAGGACGCGTGGTGCTCTAGGCGTCAGGACTCCTCGCCGAAGCGGGACGCGACGAGTTGCTCCAGCGCGTCGATGACCCGTTCGGCCTCCGGGCCGCTGGCGGTGACGCGGATCGAATAGCCGGGGCTCGCCGCCAGCATCATGAGCCCCATGATCGAGGTGCCGCCGACCGTGACGCCGTCCTTCTCGACATGGACGGAGGCGTCGAAACCGCTGGCAACCTGAACAAACTTCGCCGAGGCGCGGGCATGCAGGCCACGCTGGTTGACGATTGGAAATTCCCGGACGATGTGATCCTTCTTGGCCGACACCGCGTTCATTTGCTGCTCAGAAGCTGGCTGGCGACATTGATGTATTTGCGGCCGGCCGCCTGCGCTTCGTCCAGCGCTGCCGTCATGTTGTCGCTCTTGCGAACGCTGGACAGCTTGATCAGCATCGGCAGGTTCATGCCGGCAATGACCTCGGTACGACCGGATTCCATCACCGAAATGGCGAGATTGGAGGGCGTGCCGCCGAACATGTCAGTCAGAACGATGACGCCCGCCCCCGTGTCGACGCGGGCAACGGCGTCGACGATGTCGCTGCGACGCTGCTCCATATCGTCGTCGGCGCCGATCGCCACGGTCTCGAAACTGTCTTGTGGCCCCACGACATGTTCCACGGCATGGCGGAACTCGGCGGCCAGTTGACCGTGCGTTACAAGCACGAGTCCGATCATTCTTTGGTGGCTCCCGTCATCGCCGCTTCACAGGCGCATTTCATGCTCGCCGGCCATTCCAGGCGGCGGGAGCGCTATCTTGTCGACGGCAGACGCGTTGACAAGCCCAAAATTGCACAGGCCCAGGCCATTTTGACGCATTGCAGCAAAAAACCGGAACCGGATCACAAAAAAGGTGCAATCGACAGCCGCGCCATCACCGCCGGCAAAGCTGTGACGGCGTTGCGCTCGGCAAGGTCGATACGCGGCACCGGACAGCCTGCCACCGGCTCGCTGATTTCCTCCTGGAAGCGGGCCATTTCTCCCTTCGGCACCAGCCGGACATGCAGGTCGATCACTCCACCCGGCTCGAACGGCAGCGGGCGCGGCATGAACCCAGGCACTTCGGCCAGACCGGCGATGGTCGCCGGCACGCGACAGACCAGCCGCCCGGCGTGGGCCTCGGCGAGCAGCCTGTCGTCGCCGATAAGCCGCGAAAACAGCCCGCGCGCGCGGCAATGATCGAGGAGTGTCAGCGCCAGCGTCGTCTTGCCGACGCCGGACGATCCGGTGATGAGGACGCCGCGCTCGCCGATCAGCAGCGCCGTTCCATGAATGTTTTCAGCCTGCGCAATCGGATCAGGCATGGTCTTGTCCGAAAACCGGTTCCCACTTTTCGGAATCATGCTTCAGCCTTCCGCCGGCAGTGTCACGACGAAGCGCGCGCCCTTGATCTCGCCGGGTTTGGTGCCCGGGATGTTCTCGGCGGTCAGCGTGCCGCCATGGGCTTCGACGATCTGCCGGCTGATCGACAGGCCAAGGCCTGAATTCTGGCCGAACGCCTCGCCGGCCGGCCGGTCGGTGTAGAAGCGTTCGAAGATGCGGTCGATGTTGTCGGCCCTTATACCGGGGCCATTGTCGTCGACGGTGATGATGTTGACCTTACTGGCGCGCGCCAGCGATATGGTGATGTGGCCGCGCTCTTCGGGAACGAAGGAGCGGGCATTCTCGATCAGATTGGTGATGACCTGGCCGATCCTAAGATCATGGCCGGCGACGAAGTAGCCTTTGACGCCCTGCGGCGGTTTGGCGACCTTGAACTCGATCTCGACCGACTTCTTGTTGCGCGTGGCCGTGCGTGAAACGGCGATCAGATCGGTGATGAATTTCTTCAGGTCAACGGTTCCCGCGTCCTCCCGCGCGAGCTCGGCGTCAAGACGGGAGGCATCGGAAATGTCGGTGATGAGACGGTCCAGCCGTCTGACGTCATGCTGGATGACATCCATCAGCCGGCTGCGCGACGTGTCGTTCTTGGCCAGCGGCAGGGTCTCTACCGCGCTGCGTAGCGAGGTCAGCGGATTCTTCAGCTCGTGCGAGACGTCAGCCGCGAAACTTTCGATCGCCTCGATGCGGGCGTAGAGCGCATTGGTCATGTCGCGCACGGCGATCGACAGATTGCCGATCTCGTCCTGCCGGTCGGAGAAGTCCGGGATTTCCTCGCGGTTCTTCACGCCGCGCCGCACCCTCACCGCCGCCGCCGACAGCCGGCGCAACGGGTTGGCTATGGTCGAGGCGAGCAGCATCGACAGGATGGCGGTGACAAGGGCGGCAATGCCGAAGACGCGCAGGATCGCCTTGCGCTCGGCCGCGACGATCTTGTCGATGTCGCCGCCCTCCGTCGACAGCATCAGCACGCCGAGGACGGCGCGGAAGCGCTGGATCGGCACGGCGACCGAAACGATCTGCTCGCCCTGTTCGGAGATCCGCACGATGGTCGACGGGCTGCCGGTAAGCGCCTTGACCACCTCTGGAAATGCGGCGCCATTGCCCCCCGGCTGCTCATGGTAGACCGGCAGCGCGGTGTTGCGGAAGAAATCGAAGACGAATTTCTGGATACGCTCCAAGAGGTCGGGCTCTTCCTCGTCGACCGGTGGCAGGTCGTAACGAAGGATCTGGCCGCGCGAATAGAGATGGCGGGAATCGAGCAGCAGGTTGGCGTCGCGGTCGTAGATGCGGGCGCGCGTCCGCGTCGGCGAAATCAGCCGCCGGAGCACCGGCGCGACGCGCTCCGGATTGATCGGGAAATCCAGATTGTCGAGCTGATCGGAGCCGGGGCCCAGGCTTTCGCCGGCCTGCAGCTCAAGCAGTTTTTCCGGATCGATCCTGATCGAATCGGTCTCGACCGTCGCCGACGCCGCGATCGCGCCGGCGATGATCTCGCCCTGGGTCATCAGGCTCTCGACGCGGGCATCGATCAACCCGTCGCGAAACGTGTTGAGGTAGAGAATGCCGGTGACCAGGACGGCCAGGCCGGCGAGGTTGAGGAAGAGAATACGCCGCGTCAGGCTGGAAAAGATGTGGTGGCCGAGAAAGCGGCGCATCGGCACCGTGATCCTCGACAGGAATGCGGGCAGAATCCGCGACGGGCGCCGGGCGCCCGTCCGTCTCACTCGCTCTACGTCCACTGCCATCGAATAGCAGCCCCCGCTCAGTCTTTAGTCTTGATGCATGTCGTTGTCCCAAAACCGGGACCACTTTTGGGCGACATGCATTTGCGTTTTCGATGCATGTCGTTGTCCCGAAACCGGAACCACTTTTGGGCGCCATGCATCAACTCATGCTTCGCGGAACCGGTATCCGACTCCGTAAAGGGTTTCGATCATCTCGAAGTCATCATCGACGGCCTTGAACTTCTTGCGAAGCCGCTTGATGTGACTGTCGATGGTGCGGTCATCGACATAGACCTGCTCATCATAGGCCGAATCCATCAGCGCATCACGGCTTTTTACCACGCCGGGACGCTGGGCGAGCGAATGCAGGATCAGGAATTCGGTGACGGTGAGCGTCACCGGCTCGCCTTTCCAGGTGCAGGTATGGCGCTCCTGGTCCATGACAAGCTGGCCGCGCTCGAGCGAACGAGCCTGCTGGTTGGGCGTCTTGGCCGATGCCTCGCGGGCGCTGGCACGACGCAGCACAGCGCGAACCCGCTCGACCAGAAGACGCTGCGAGAAGGGTTTGCGGATGAAGTCGTCGGCGCCCATCTTGAGGCCGAAAAGCTCATCGATCTCGTCATCCTTGGAGGTCAGGAAGATCACCGGCAGGTCGGATTTCTGGCGCATCCGGCGCAGAAGTTCCATGCCGTCCATGCGCGGCATCTTGATGTCGAGGATGGCGAGATTCGGCGGGCGGGCCGCCAGGCCTTCCAGCGCCGACGCCCCATCCGTGTAGGTTTCGACGCGATACCCCTCCGACTCGAGGGCGATCGACACCGAAGTCAGAATGTTGCGATCGTCATCGACAAGCGCGATTGTTGCCATTTCAAGCGGCTCCCTCATTGAGCTGTCCCTTCTTTGGTCGAGAAGGGGCTTTTGCAGGACAAATTAGGTACAAAATGTGGCACAGGCTCCGTCCGCCACCTTGAGCGGCACGCCGGCGGCCACAATCTTACCTCGACATGGATTGGACTGATAAAGACCGCCAATCCTTTGGGCAACCGCCTGATTTCTTGCATATATAAACGATTTAAACAACTTTCAAAATATTTAAATCGATTAAAGATTTGATATCATTTGGCTTTTCTGGTTCTGACCCTTACAGTCTCTTTGGTGGGGCTCCGGAAGTTCGCCGGCCAGGATGCTGCAAAACGAAGAAGGAACCCTCATGCCCGAAGCCGGCAAACGCAATCCCGAATGGGCGATCGATCGAATCGGCCTGAGGACCACGGGCGCGGTACGCTATAATTTTGGCGCAGCCCTTCTTTACGAGGAGGCAATCCGCCGCGGCGAGGCCCGGCTCACCGCACATGGCGCGCTCGTCGCCGAGACCGGACAGCATACCGGCCGCTCGCCCAAGGACAAGTTCGTCGTGCGCGACGAGACCACCGGCCCGCATGTGTGGTGGGACAACAACAAGGCGATTTCGCCGGCCCAGTTCGACACGCTGCTCGCCGATTTTCGCGCCCATGCGGCGGACAAGGATCTCTATGTGCAGGATCTGGTCGGCGGCGCCGACGCGAACTTGAATCTGACGACCAGGGTTGTCACGGAGCTTGCCTGGCACTCCTTGTTCATCCGCAATCTGCTCATTCGTCCGGAAGCCGCCGAGCTCGAGCATTTCGTGCCCGACATGACGATCATCGACCTGCCGTCGTTCCGCGCCGATCCCGCCCGCCACGGCACCCGCACCGAAACGGTTATCGCCGTCGACCTCTCGCGCATGATCGTGCTGATCGGTGGCACCTCCTATGCCGGCGAAATGAAGAAGTCGGTGTTCACCGCGCTCAATTACCTGTTGCCGGCGAAGGGCGTGATGCCGATGCATTGCTCGGCCAATGAAGGCTCCGGCGGAGACGCCGCCGTCTTCTTCGGTCTCTCGGGGACCGGCAAGACGACGCTGTCGGCCGATCCGTCGCGCACGCTGATCGGAGACGACGAGCACGGCTGGGGCCCGCACGGCATCTTCAATTTCGAGGGCGGCTGCTATGCCAAGACGATAAGGCTTTCGGCCGAAGCCGAGCCCGAGATCTTCGCCACCACCCAGCGCTTCGGCACGGTGCTGGAGAATGTGGTGCTCGACGCGGCCCGTGTGCCGGATTTCGACGACGGCAGCCTCACTGAAAACACGCGCTGCGCCTACCCGCTTCACTTCATTCCCAACGCCAGCAAGACGGGCCGTGCCGGCCATCCGAAGAACATCATCATGCTGACCGCAGACGCATTCGGCGTGATGCCGCCGATCGCGCGGCTGACCCCGGCGCAGGCAATGTATCATTTCCTCTCCGGCTATACCGCCAAGGTGGCAGGGACCGAAAAGGGCGTCACCGACCCCGAAGCGACGTTTTCGACCTGTTTCGGCGCACCGTTCATGCCACGCCATCCATCGGAATACGGCAATCTGCTGCGCGAGTTGATCGCCCATCACGGCGTCGATTGCTGGCTGGTCAACACCGGTTGGACCGGCGGCGCCTACGGCACCGGCAAGCGGATGCCGATCAAGGCGACGCGCGCGCTGCTTGCCGCGGCACTCGACGGCTCGCTGAAAGGGGCCGATTTCCGGATCGATGCCAATTTTGGTTTCGATGTGCCGGTGGCTGTTGCGGGCGTCGACCGCGCCATTCTCGATCCGAGATCGACATGGGCCGACACATCAGCCTATGACCTGCAGGCGGCGAGGCTGGTCGGCATGTTCGCCGTCAACTTCGAGAAATTCGAACCTCATGTCGACGCCATTGTGCTCGGCGCCGCGCCGCGCATGCGCGAAGCCGCGGAATAATCGCCGGCCGGAATATGCTGCACTTCGAGGCCCGACCCAGGGGATCGGGAAGACCCGACCCAGGGATCGGGCCTTTTCTTTTTTCATCCGCCGCGCCATGACTGCGGCATGAGCGCCGACGACAAGATCATCATTGCCGACGATGCGGTGATCCATCCGGATGACCTGCACGAGGACTTCATCCGCTCGTCCGGCCCGGGCGGCCAGAACGTCAACAAGGTGGCGACAGCGGTGCAGCTGCGCTTCGATGCCGCCAATGCAGCGGGCCTGTCGGAGCGCGTGCGCGAGCGAACCATAAAGCTGGCTGGCCAGCGCGCCACCAAGGACGGCGTCATCGTCATCGAGGCCGGACGCTTCCGCACGCAAGAACAGAACCGGGCGGACGCCCGGGCGCGGCTTGCGGAACTGGTCGCCAGGGCCGCCGAACCACCGCCGCCGCCGCGCAAGAAGACGAGGCCATCGAAGGGCGCGGTCGAAAGGCGGCTGAAGACCAAGGCCGGGCGCGGCACCATCAAGAAACTGCGCGGCCGGGTGAGCGACGATTAGGTCGTCACAACGAAGCGGCTTCCAATTCAGGGTTGCAGATGGCAAGTTCGGCATTCGCCACAGCAAGGAGACCTCACATGGGCATGTTTGATTTCGTCAAGGGCGTCGGCAAGAAGCTCGGCTTCGGC
The DNA here is from genome assembly GCF_055901555.1 of Mesorhizobium sp. WSM4821. Classification (NCBI taxonomy): domain Bacteria; kingdom Pseudomonadati; phylum Pseudomonadota; class Alphaproteobacteria; order Hyphomicrobiales; family Phyllobacteriaceae; genus Mesorhizobium; species Mesorhizobium sp. WSM4821. The sequence continues at coordinate 957,639 of NZ_CM148371.1, forward strand.
GACGATGAGCCGGAGCCGACAGCCGATACGCTCAAGAAGGAGCTCGATTCGCACGCGCTCGGCACCGACAATGTGGAAGTCGTCGTCAAGGGCGATACGGCTGTCTTGAAAGGCGTGGTCAAGGATCAGTCGATCTTCGAAAAGGCGGTCATCGCCGTCGGCAACACGCTCGGCGTGTCCAAAGTGCAGGCGGACGAACTGCAGGTCGCCGCGCCCGAATCCGGCACGCCCGCAACGGCGGCCAAGGAACCGACCTTTTATACGGTCCAGAAAGGCGACAACCTCTGGAAGATCGCCGAAAAGAGCTATGGCAAGGGCAAGGGCGTGAAGAACTCGATCATCTTCGAAGCCAACAAGCCGATGCTGACACACCCGGACAAGATCTATCCGGGTCAGGTCCTGCGCATACCGGATCTCGATCAAGCCTGACCAGATCGGGGACGGTCAACCGACAGCGGCGGCTTTCGGGTCGCCGTTTTCATTTGATCGTGGCATTCTTTGCCGGATGAGAGAATGAAGCGACCAATCTGATGCTCGTCCTGCCCAAAGGCGTTCGCCACATGCCCGCCTATCTGTCGCGCGCCGTGCAGGAAGCGCTGGTCGAGGATGTGAGACGGGTCGTGCGGGAGGCTCCCCTGTTCGTGCCGGCCATGCCGCGCACCGGCAAGGAGATGAGCGTGCGCATGACCAATTGCGGCTCGCTCGGCTGGGTCACCGACAAGGAGCGCGGCTATCGCTACCAGCCGACGCACCCGGTGACCGGAATGCCATGGCCGCCGATCCCCGACGTGCTGCTGGAGCTGTGGCGGGACGTGTCCGCCTATCAACACTCGCCGGAGGCCTGCCTGGTCAATTTCTACTCGCCGGACGCGAAGATGGGCCTTCATCAAGATCGCGACGAGGTCGATTTCTCCGCGCCGGTCGTTTCCGTTTCACTGGGCGACGATTGCCTATTTCGGGTCGGTCAGAGTACGCGCGAAGGGGCAACCCGATCATTCAGGCTGAAAAGCGGCGACGTCGTCGTGCTCGGCGGCGAAGGCCGCCTCTGTTTCCACGGCGTCGACCGCATCTATCCGTCGACCTCGGCATTGCTCAGGAATGGCGGGCGGATCAATCTGACCCTGCGGCGGGTGACCTATCCTGGCCAGAGCGGCTAAGCGGTGGACTTCAACTCGAATTGCCGCTCTATTTCGTTACAGCTTCCTGAGCGCAACTTCCTCGACCAGGTGATTGGCGCCCTTGCGCAGGATGAGATCGGCCCGCGCGCGCGTCGGCAGGATGTTCTCGCGCAAATTCTTCAGGTTGATGTTGGCCCACAGGCCTTCGGAGATGGCGCGGGCCGCTTCTTGGGAAAGTTGCGAATAGCGATGGAAGAAGGAATCCGGATCGCGGAAGGCGGTCTCGCGCAGCCGCATGAAGCGGGCGATGTACCAATGATGGATCAGCTCCTCTTCGGCATCGATATAGATGGCGAAATCGAAGAAATCCGACAGGAAAGGCACGATCTTGCCGTCCTTCGGCAGCTTGCCCGGCTGAAGGACGTTGATGCCTTCGAAGATCAATATGTCCGGCCGGTCGATGGTCTGGAACTCGCCGGGAACGACGTCGTAGGTCAGGTGCGAATAGACCGGCGCGCGGACATTGCGCTCCGCCGACTTGATGCCCGACAGGAAACGCAGCAATGCGCCGACATCGTAGCTGTCGGGAAAGCCCTTGCGCTCCATCAGATTGTTGCGGCGCAGGATTTCGTTGGGAAGCAGGAAGCCGTCGGTGGTGATCAGATCGACCTTAGGGCTCGACGGCCAGCGCGCCAGCAATTCCTTGAGCACGCGCGCCGTGGTCGATTTGCCGACCGCGACAGAGCCGGCAATGCCGATGATGAAGGGTGTCTTGACGATATCCTGTGCGTTGAAGAAGGCTTGGCGCTGCCTGAACAGAAGCTGGCTCGCCTCGACATGGGCCGACAAAAGCCGCGACAGCGAAAGATAGATGCGCCTGACCTCTTCGAGGTCGACCGGGTCGTTGAGCGAGCGCAGACGACGGATCTCGTCCGCGCCGAGCGTCATCGGCGTGTCGGCACGGAACTGCGACCATTGCTCCGCCGAGAAAAAACGAAATGGCGAATATTTCTCGGTAGGGGCGAGCTGGTCCATTGAGTTTCCTACCCTCCGCAGCGGTCAGCCCCGGTCCTGCCGAGACGCCTTTTCGGCGATGCCCGAACGACCGGTGCGGCGTTCGAGTTCGGTCAGGACATCGGCAAGCGGGATGCCGGCGACAGCCAGAACGACGAGCCAATGATAGAGGAGATCGGCGCTTTCCGAAACGAGAGCCTGTCTGTCACCCCCGATGGCCGCGATCACCGTCTCGACCGCCTCTTCGCCGAGCTTCTGCGCCGCCTTGTCCATGCCGCGAGCGAACAGCTTTGCCGTCCACGAATCCGGATCGCCGGAATGTGCGCGGTCCCTGATGACTGTCTCCAGATCGGAGAGCGAGAACTCAGCCATTGCGCCATCTATCTGCTTGTTTAAGCATGATCTTTTCCGAGAACCGGATTTCCGCCTTCTGCTGGCGCGGACGTTCGGCCGAGACCATGCTTTAGAGCCGATCACCCGGTGAGTCCAGTCGCATCGGCAGGCCGGCGCGGGCCATATGCGCCTTGGCTTCGGCAATGCTGTAAGTGCCGAAATGGAAGATCGACGCCGCCAGCACCGCGCCCGCATGGCCGTCGCGAATGCCCTCGACCATGTGCTCGAGCGTGCCGACGCCGCCGGAGGCGATGACCGGCACACGCACGGCGTCGGCTACAGCACGGGTCAGCGCAATATCGTAGCCGGCCTTGGTGCCGTCGCGATCCATCGACGTCAGCAGGATCTCGCCGGCGCCGCGATCGACCATCCGCCGAGCGAACTCGACAGCATCGATGCCGGTCTTCTCGCGGCCGCCATGGGTGAATATCTCCCAGCGGTCGGCCTCGCCATCGCTCGACACTTTCTTGGCATCGATGGCAACGACGATGCACTGGTTGCCGAACTTGTCGGCGGCCTCGGCGACGAAATCGGGATTCTTCACCGCCGCCGTGTTGATCGACACCTTGTCGGCGCCGGCCAAAAGCAGCTTCCTTATGTCGGCGACTTGGCGCACGCCGCCGCCGACGGTCAGCGGCATGAAGCATTGTTCGGCGGTGCGGGCGACGATGTCGTAGATGGTCTCGCGATTTTCGGACGACGCGGTGATGTCGAGAAAGCAAAGCTCGTCGGCGCCGGCGGCGTCATAGGCCTTTGCCGCCTCGACCGGATCGCCGGCATCGACCAGATCGACGAAGTTGACGCCCTTGACGACGCGGCCGTTCTTGACATCGAGACAAGGGATGACGCGGGCTTTCAGCATCAGGTTCTCTCGATAGCTGCAAGAAAATCGCCCAGCAATTGCCCGACGACAGGCGGAACCTCGCCTTTGGCGTCAAAGGCAGGATCGTAGGCGGACAGGGTGACGCCGACAATCGGGATCGACTTGGCCAGCCCGCAAACCAGTTGCCGCAGTTGCTCCGGATTTGGGCCTCCCGGCCGTGCATAGCGGTTCACTTGCAGCATATCCGGATCGTGAACGTCCAGATCCAGATGCAAATGTACTTGGGCCGCGCCGGCCGCCTTGAGCCTTCCGACGTTGTCGAGTGCATCGGCCCATTGGGCGCGGATGATCGGCAACGTCTCCAGAAGCCGCCTCTCATCAGGATCGAGGTCGCGCGCATCGACCAGCATGCACCGCGACGGGTCTATCGCCTGGAAGCCGGGAATCGCCGACGTCATCGGGCGCCAGCAGAGACCCAGAGTCGTTGCCAGCGCCATGCCGTCGAGAAACCCATAGGCGGACGTCTCGGGCGTGTTGAGATCGCCATGCTGATCGATCCAGATGATCGAATCCGCGGCGTCGCCAGCCACGGCACCGGCGGCGGTCAGGCAATTTCCGGCGAGCACGATGGGAAAACGTTCATCGTCGCGGGCCAGATCGACCTTCGTGGCGACCGCTTTGCAAACAGCGAAGCCTGTCGCGATTTCGCGTTTCTGGGCATCGCCGACCTCGCCGATGTCCTCGACGACGACTTCGTGGCCGCGCAAGGTGAGTTCATCGACAAGGCCGCCGGCAAGGATGGCGTCGGGGCCCTGGCCAAAGCCGGCATGGTAAAGGCCGCTGTCATAGGGTGCGAGGATGATGGAGAGTTTCATCGCGCCCTCGCCTTCTCGGATCCCGCCGCCAAGATTGCCAGTGCCTCGGCCGGATCAATACGCCCGTCATAAAGCGCGCGGCCGGAGATGGCGCCTTCGAGTTTTCGCGCGTCGAGCATGGTCATGCGTACGATGTCGGCGATCGAGGCCAGACCTCCAGAGGCGATGACCGGGATCGATACCGCCTCGGCGAGACTGATCGTGGCGTCCCAGTTGATGCCGGTCAACACGCCGTCGCGGTCGATGTCGGTGTAGATGATGGCGGCGACGCCGGCACCCTCGAACTTCCTCGCCAGTTCGATGACGCCGAGGCTCGAGGCCTCGGCCCAGCCCTCGACCGCCACCTTGCCGCCCTTGGCGTCGATGCCGACGGCGATCCTGCCCGGGAACGCCTTGCAGGCCTGCCCGACCAGATCGGGATCGCGCACGGCCACGGTGCCGAGAATGACGCGGGCCAACCCACGGTCGAGCCAGTCCTCGATCTGCGCCAGCGTGCGGATGCCGCCGCCAAGCTGCACCGGGTTCGTCGTCGCCTTGAGGATGGCGCCGACCGCCGCGCTGTTGACGCTCTGGCCCTTGAACGCACCGTTGAGGTCGACGACATGCAGCCACTCGAAGCCCTGTTCTTCGAAGGCACCGGCTTGCGCGGCGGGATCGTCATTGTAGATCGTCGCGGTCGCCATGTCGCCGTGCTTCAGGCGCACGCACTTGCCGTCCTTGAGATCGATGGCCGGGAACAGGATCACCGTTCAGGCGCCTTCGACAATGACGAAGTGACCGGTCGAGGCGGCAAGCCTGTACTTCAAGGCGGCCCGGTATTCAGGCGACTCGTAGCATTCTATCGCCTTGTCATAGGATTCGAACTCCACCAGGACATGGCGGTTGCCTGTCGGCCCTTCCGGGTTCGCGAAGCGACCAGCCCGCACGGGAAATTTCGCCCCGTATTTCGCAAAAGCCACCGCGCTCGCCTCGATATATTGCTTGTAGATTTCGGGGTCGCGGACATCGACCATCGCCATCCAATAACCCTTCTTGTTCATGATTTTGTCCCTTTGAAACCTCAAGGCTTCCAGCGCAGGAAATTGGTGATCAGCGCCAGGCCAAGCGCCTGGCTCTTCTCGGGGTGGAACTGCGTGCCGGCGAGATTGTCGCGGGCGACCGCCGCGGTCACCGGGCTACCATAGTCGGCAATCGCCAGCACTTCGCCCGGCTTCCGCGCGTCGAGATGGTAGGAGTGGACGAAATAGGCGTGCAATCCCATGGCACCGGTCGGAATGCCGGAAAACAGCGGATGCTTGCGCGTCAGCTCGATCGTGTTCCAGCCGATCTGCGGGATCTTCAGCGCCGGATCGGAAGGCGTGATTTCCTTGACGTCGCCGGCGATCCAGCCAAAGCCTTTTGTAACAGTCTTTTCCAGGCCCCGCTCCGACATCAGTTGCATGCCGACGCAAATGCCGAGGAACGGCCGCCCCTTGACGATGGCGACCTCCTCGACCGCTTCCCACATGCCGGTGACAGTGCGCAGCCCGGCCGCGCAATCGGCATAGGCGCCGACGCCGGGCAGGACGATGCGGTCTGCGGTCCTGACACGTTCGGCATCGGCGGTCAGGTCGATGGCGGCGGCGATACCGGCTTCATGCGCGGCGCGCTCGAAGGCCTTGGTGGCCGAGCGCAGGTTGCCCGAGCCGTAGTCGATGATCGCGACCCGCATGTCAGGGCCTCCCCGGCGTGTGGGTCAGTCCTAGCGCCATGCCCGTCTGCGACGGCCGGGCAAGGGCGGCGTCCGGAACGATGCGTTGCGCGGGCGCTTGCTCATCCGGTTGCGCTTCGGCTTCCAGCACGTAGCGCATATCGGCGTCGTCGAGCCTGCCGGCCTCCACAACGCCCCATTCACGCCAGCCACGGCGGCGCAGTGCGGCAATCCGCAGGGCCTGCCCTTCCAGCCCGACATAGAGCGATACCAGCAGCGACAAAAGCGAGCCGGCCAGCCCAAGGTTCAACCTTTCGGCAAGCACCGAAAGAACCGCCATGGCGACGAAGGCCAGTGCTGCCTCGATCCACAACCGGTGCCAGAGCAGCCACAGCGGCGGCAGGAGGAAGCCGAGCCAGGAAAACCCGTCACGGACAAAGGCCGTTGTGTCAGGCTTTTCGCCGCGGCCCGTCGGTTCCATCACGACATAGATGGCCATCAGGCTATCCCTTCAGAGATCCCTTGGTGGAAGGAACCGCGTCCGGCTGGCGCGGGTCGCTTTCAAGCGCGAAACGCAGCGCACGGGCCACGGCCTTGAAGCAGGTCTCGGCGATGTGGTGATTGTTGGCACCGTAGTGGTTGGTGACATGCAGCGTTATGCCGGCATTCTGCGCCAGGGCCTGGAAGAATTCGCGCACCAGTTCGGTGTCGAAGGTGCCGATTTTCGGCGACGAGAACGCAACGTTCCAGACAAGGTAAGGACGGCCGGAGACATCGATCGCCGCGCGCGTCAGCGTCTCGTCCATGGCGAGATCGATCGAGGCGTAGCGCATGATGCCGCGCCGCTCGCCCAGCGCCTTGGCCAGCGCCTGACCGAGCGCGATGCCAGTGTCCTCGACGGTGTGGTGGTCGTCTATGTGCAGGTCGCCCTTGGCCTCGACCGTCATGTCGATCAGCGAATGGCGCGAAAGCTGGTCCAGCATATGGTCGAAGAAGCCGACGCCCGTCGCAATATCGGATTTTCCCGAGCCGTCGACCTGGACCGATACGGAGATATCGGTTTCCTTGGTCTTGCGGCTTGCTTCGGCGGAACGGGGCGGCATGACCTCATCCTTGTCCAGAGTTCAGTCCAAGCTTCACTTGCTTGAAAACGAGAGCCTTCTAGCAGCATGATCCAGCGATTGCCAGTTGCCATGCCAAGCGGTATCGGCCCGCGGATGACCGGTTTGCAATCATCGGGCCTATGCATACATATGGCCGATCAAGTCCACTCGTAACGCGCCGATCGCCTTCGGATCGGTGCTGATCGGAGCAGAAAATGTCTGATGAACTGACCATGCACGCCACGACCATCGTCACCGTGCGCAAGGGCAGCAAGGTGGTGATCGCCGGCGACGGCCAGGTCAGTCTCGGCCAGACCATCATGAAGGGCAACGCCAGGAAGGTGCGCCGCATCGGCAAGGGCGGCAGCGTCATCGCCGGTTTCGCCGGAGCTACGGCCGATGCCTTTACCCTTCTGGAGCGGCTGGAAGCCAAGCTCGAACAATATCCGGATCAGTTGACGCGCGCCTGCGTCGAGCTCGCAAAGGACTGGCGCACCGACCGGTATCTGCGCCGGCTGGAAGCGATGATGCTGGTAGCCGACAAGTCGGTTTCGCTGGCGCTGACCGGCACCGGCGACGTGCTCGAACCCGAACATGGCGTGATGGCGATCGGTTCTGGCGGCAACTACGCGCTGGCCGCCGCGCGCGCGCTGATGGACAGCGAAAAAGATGCCGAGGAGATCGCCCGCAAGGCGATGCAGATCGCATCCGAAATCTGCGTCTACACCAACAACAATTTCGTCATCGAAGCACTCGATGCCGGCTGAGCGGGCCGCGCTGTACGATTTTCGGCCGGTGACTGAGGCGGACCTGCCGATGATCGCCGGCTGGCTGGCCGAGCCGCATGTCGCGGAGTGGTGGGACGATCCCGAGACGGAGATCGCCCAGATCCGCGAACACATCGCCAGCATTTCCGTCGAGCCGCTGATCATCGAACTCGACGGCGAGCCGATCGGCTACATGCAGAGCTACGACCCGCATCTGGAGGACGGCCATCCCTATAGCGACCAGCCGTTCGGCACGCTCGGCATCGATCTGTCGATCGGCAAGCCCGAGCTTGTTGGGCGCGGCCACAGTTCGGCAATTGTCCGGCAGTTCGTGGAACAGCTGTTCGAGGAAGGCGCGCCGCGTGTCATCATCGACCCGGATCCCTCCAACGGACGAGCCATCCGCGCCTATGAAAAGGCCGGTTTCCGGGCTATCGATCGAAGGCAATCGGAATATGGCGACGCCGTGCTGATGGCAATTGATGCCGAAGAGGGCGACGTCGAAGAGGGGCAGTAACAGCATGAGCACATCCGGCGTGGACAAAACCGTCTCGGCCTATGAAGACAGCTGGCGGATGGGGCTTCTGCTCGTCCTCGGCCTGATCATCTTCCAAGCTGGAGCCCTCTACGGCATGGGTCGAACGCCGATCTGCACATGCAGCTATGTCAAGCTGTGGCACGGCATCGTGCAGAGCTCGGAGAATTCCCAGCACATTTCCGACTGGTACACATTCTCGCACATCATCCACGGTTTCCTGTTCTATGCGCTGGCGTGGTTTCTGTTCCCGCGCTCGCCGATCGGGCTCAGGCTGGCATTCGCGGTCGTCATAGAGGGCGGCTGGGAGCTTCTCGAGAACAGCCCGTTGATCATCGAGCGCTATCGCGCCGGCACAATTTCCCTGGATTACTATGGCGACAGCATCATCAATTCGGTGGCGGACACGCTGGCGATGGTGCTGGGATTTGTGATGGCGCGCAAGCTTCCTATATGGGTGATCGTGACCCTCGCCCTCATCTTCGAATTCGGTGTCGGCACCATCATCAGGGACAATCTGACGCTCAACGTGATCATGCTGCTGCATCCGTTCGAGTCCATCCGGCAGTGGCAAAGTGGAATTTAGTGAAATGAGCACATTCTCGCCCCGCGAAATCGTTTCGGAACTCGATCGCTTCATCATCGGCCAGAAGGACGCCAAGCGCGCCGTGGCCATCGCCTTGCGCAACCGCTGGCGCCGCCAGCAGCTCGAAGGCCAGATGCGCGAGGAGGTGATGCCGAAGAACATCCTGATGATCGGCCCGACCGGCGTCGGCAAGACCGAGATCTCGCGCCGCCTGGCGCGCCTTGCCGGTGCGCCGTTCGTCAAGGTCGAGGCGACCAAGTTCACCGAGGTCGGCTATGTCGGCCGCGACGTCGAGCAGATCATCCGCGACCTGGTCGAGATCGCCATCGGGCTGGTGCGCGAGAAGATGCGCGAGGATGTCAAGGCGCGCGCCCATATCAATGCCGAGGAGCGTGTGCTGGAAGCGCTCGTCGGCAAGACGGCGAGCCCGGCCACGCGCGACAGTTTCCGCAAGAAGCTGCGCGACGGCGAGCTCGACGGCAAGGAGATCGAGATCGAAGTGAGCGACACCGGCACCGGCGGCATGCCCGGCTTCGAGATCCCCGGCATGCCGGGCGCCAATATCGGCGTGCTGAACATCAACGACATGCTGTCGAAAGCGATGGGCGGCCAGAAGACCAAGACGCGCAAGACGACGGTGAGGGAATCCTACGCGCTGCTGGTCGGCGACGAATCCGACAAGCTGCTCGACCAGGATGAGGTGGTGCGCAGGGCGCTCGAATCGACCGAAAACGACGGCATCGTCTTCCTCGACGAGATCGACAAGATCGCCTCGCGCGAGGGCGGCATGGGCGCCGGCGTTTCCCGCGAAGGCGTACAGCGCGACCTCTTGCCGCTGGTCGAGGGCACCACAGTCGCGACCAAATACGGGCCGGTGAAGACGGATCACATCCTGTTCATAGCATCGGGTGCGTTCCACGTTGCCAAGCCGTCCGACCTGCTGCCCGAACTGCAAGGCCGTCTGCCGATCCGCGTCGAGCTGCGCGCGCTGGAGAAGGAGGATTTCGTCCGCATCCTCACCGAGACCGAGGCCAGCCTGATCAAGCAGTACATCGCGCTGATGAAAACCGAAGGCGTCGATCTCGTTTTCACGGACGACGCCATCGATTCGCTGGCCGGCATCGCCGTCGATCTCAACGCCAGCGTCGAGAACATCGGTGCCAGGCGGCTGCAGACGGTGATGGAGCGGGTGCTGGATGAGATCTCCTATGACGCGCCGGACCGTCACGGCACGTCGGTGACCATCGACGGCGCCTATGTGGAGAAGCATGTCGGCGACCTGTCCAGAAACACGGATTTGTCGCGTTTCATCCTGTAAGACCGGGCAATTCCGGTGCAGGGTGGGCAGGGATTCTGCCCGATCATTCTGCAACGTGTGGCCAAATGGAAGCATATGGCCATCTTTCGCCTCGGCGACTGAAGGGGCTCTCGACTCGACCTGGAGCTTTACCTAGTTTGCCCGGCGACTACGGCACCGCGCAACCCTTGGATGCGAAAAGACGCCGTAGCAATTGGTTCTGCGCATGACCCCCGAAAATTGATCCCGGGGGTCATGCGCTGTTACAGGCGGCGGCGCATGAAAAAACTGATCCTCGTCATTCTCGGGCTGACGCTGGCGACAGCCATGTTCGCCGCGCAAGCGGCGACGATGGTCCCGCCGGGCAACCGCAATGCCGAGCAGCCCAACATACCGGGCGCCTCGAGCCGGCGCACCCAGGCCACCAACACCACCTTCCAGGCGAAGTACCGCAAGGTCTATGCGCTGCTGCAGAACGACGCCGGTCTTCGCGGCAAGATCAGCGAAGCGGCGGCGACCTACGACATCGACCCGATGCATATCGTTGGAGCCATCGTCGGCGAGCACACCTACAATGTCGATGCATATGACCGGCTGCAGACCTACTACGTCAAGGCGATCTCCTATCTGTCGAGCAAGCTGTCCTTCGCCTATGACGGCGAGGACATCACCGATTTCGTGCAGCGGCCGCAATTCCAGAAATGCGCAGGCAAACTGGACAGCTACGCGCTCTGGGAATGCCGCGAGCTGGTGTGGAACCAGTCTTTTCGCGGCAAGACCGTCGGCGGGGAGAGCTTTCCCGACGATCGCTTCGGCGCCACCTTCTTCCAGCCCTATTATGCCGGCCAGACCTTCGGCCTCGGCCAGCTCAATCCGCTGACCGCGTTGCAGATGAGCGATCTCGTGAACGAGGTTTCCGGCTTGCCGAAGCTCGACGTCGGCGATCCGAACGCGGTTTACAAGACCATCATGGATCCCGACCTCACCTTGTCCTATGTCGCGGCGGCGATCCGCAAATCGATCGATGCCTACAAAGACATTGCCGGCTTCGATATCTCGGGCAATCCCGGCATCACAGCGACCCTCTACAATGTCGGCAATGCGGAACAGCGCGCCCATGCGCTGAAGGCCGAGAACGACAGACGCCGCGCCGCGGGCGAACCGGAGAAGCTGCCCGAGGAAAACTACTATGGCTGGCTGGTCAACGACAAACTGCCGGAGCTGAAGACGCTGTTTTAGTGGTGAATAATCCGGCGCTTGCTACCGGACAGCCAGCCTGGGTGGAAAGCGGAAATCGCTTGCTCGGTTCGTCAATTCGCAGCGACATCGCCATCCCATAGATTTCCGGACGGCGTTCGCAGCGCGCCTCGTTGGCCGGCCTTCAGCCCACCGGCCGGAGTGACACTTTGCAGTCGCCCAATTGCGAGCGTCGCATGACGCGGTCTCCTCACATGATCAAAGGTGATCGGGTCCTTCCTCATTGGTCGCGGTGATTGCTGGCAACTTCGCCACCTCCCGTAAGCCATCTTGCATCGAACCAGCGGTCCGCCGGCCCGTCATAGGGAAGCCGCGTGACATCCCAGTGGCTGACGAAGCGCGCGTAGGCGTCCCAGACCGGTGGACCGCCGCCGATGAAGACCACCCGGCCGGCAAAGCGCTGGAGCGTGTCCTCGGGATCCATGCTGGAGCGAACGACGACAAGTTCCCGATCCGCGCGAGCAAAATCCGGAACGCTCGCGATCGTCTTGGGACCGGCGAGCAAGACGTGTCCTCTCGTGAGGTCGAAAAACCGTGCAACGTCGGCGACGAACTCCGGCGACCGCTCGCCTTCCCATGGAAGGCGGCCTTTGAGGCCGAGCTGCCCCGCTTGGCCGATGGCACAGACAACCCTAACGACAGTCTTCTTCATGAGAACTCCATCCATAGCTGGTCTGATCGCATTCGCGATGCGGCGCAACGTGTTTCCGTAAGATGGCCCAAACAGCCTCAAACAACGCTCTGCTCCGCATAGATTGCCTTTGCGGCACCAAGCGGTGCCGATGCTCGCAGCGGAAAAGGCCTCGCGAGAGGTTATCGAAGCGCGGCCCGCCAGTCTTTGCCCCTTGAAAGGTAATTGAGCGCCATCCGACTGCCGAGAGGCAGAATTAACCACATTCGAACAAGACGAAGGGTGGTTCGGTTTGTCACCGATCCGTCTCGTGTAACATGTTATCGTTGAAATCGGGGCCATCCGCAGTACGTCCAGGCGCAAAGGCAAGGAGAGACAGGATGCCAACCTTAAGCAATGGCAGTGAACTTGTCGTATGGAACGAACCCGAGGATCCCAATCCTAGCCCTGACGCGGTCCTATTTAGTATTACGGAGACCGACGGCGACGTAATCGGACCGATAGGGGCGAAGCCGGATTTCCCTTTCGGTGGGATCGAACTGGCGTCTGTCAATGTTTTCGACGGCTTCTTCACCATAACCAGCTTCACCCATGAAGGCAGGACCGAGACCTGGACGACCGTGGAAACGCAGGTGTTCGACAACGAAGGCAATTTGCTCCGCACCGTGTCCGACCAAGCGGCGTTCGTGTCGGCCCAGATCGTCTCGGTCAGCGCCGACAGCCCCGACGACATCACGGTGACATGGATCGGGGCGAACGAATATTTCGGCGGCGAAAACACCCAATACGGCCAGCACCAGATCATCTTGGAAGGGGGCGTGCTTCAGTCCGACACCTTCGTCAATCACACGCCCACCGTTGCCGACCTGGACTTGTCGGTTTCGCAGGCGCAACCTCTCGACGACATTGAGTTCAGCGCGACAGATGCCGACTACGACCTCTTGAACTTCATCATCGTGGACGGGCCGGACAACGGCACCCTAGAGCAGGAGACGAGTTTCGACGGTAACTACTACCCGTTCCACCAGGGTCATTATGGCACTACCCTGCACTATCATGCGGATTTTCTGAGCGGAAACCTGTTCGACTACACGCCAGATGCCGGCTTCATCGGCACCGACAGTTTTACTGTTTACGCCACGGACGGTCAGGGCAACAGCAATATTGCGACGATTACGATCACAGTCACTCCGCCGGCCGAATCCATCACCTTGACCGACGCCAAAAACATCATGAGCTACGCAAGCTATGATCATGCCGTGCTCGTCGCCGCGCTGGGCGGCGGCGACCGCATCAGCGGCACCCCGTTCAACGATACGCTCGACGGCGGCGCCGGCCACGACCAGCTGTTCGGCGGCGCGGGCGCCGACGACATCATTGGTGGCGGGGGCACCGATTGGCTGAAAGGCGGCGCCGGCAATGACGAGATCAGCGGCGGTGAGGGCGCGGACGGCGTCCGCGGTGACACCGGCGACGACGTCCTAGACGGCGGCGCCGGCGCCGACGACATGCGGGGTGGTGCCGGCGACGACATTCTCAATGGCGGCGCCGGCCGCGACCGGCTGGCCGGCGACTCGGGCAGGGATGTCTTGGTGTTCGACGCCCTCGGGCCGGCGAACTACGACAGGATAGAAGACTTCAATGCGCTCGACGATGTGTTCTGGCTGAACAGCTCCGCATTCGTCGGGCTATCGGCCGGCTCGCTTCTCACTGCGGCTTTCGTCGTCGGCGACCACGCCATCGATGACAGCGACCGCATAATTTACGACAAGGGGACCGGCGATCTGCTGTTCGATGTGGACGGGGCTGGAGGAACGGCGGCTGTCAAGTTTGCCGCCGTGGATCCGAGCACATTCCTCACTGTGGACGACTTCTTCGTGATCTAGGGGCGCGTGGGTGGTGCGCAGTTACATCGACCGGGCGTAATCGCGCCCATGCACCTCTCCATTGCGCAGTATGCGGCCCGGGGAACATCAGGGCGGCGCAGACGGCATCCCAAATCAGCAGTAGCTCGAGCTTCAGCAATAAACGGTTAGCCCGGCCAATCGAAACTTTGGGCAGCTCGGACCATTGCAGCCGTCGCCGGGCTATGTGGCCGGCCCGGAACGCTGGCCAGGGACACCGTGCGTGCCACCGCGGGTTCGATCAGCGGGCGCTGCAGAAGTTCAGGCGATGTCACCGAATATTCAGGCATGAAGGCGAATCCGATCCGCGCCAACACCATTGATTGGACCCAATCCTCGCGCTCGGAACGAAAGCGGGCATAAAGGCTGACGTTTCTTTCCCGGCATACGCCCATCACCAGATCCCGCATTTCGCAGGACAGACGATCGACGTAGGGTTCCTGAGAGAGATCGACCAACTTGATTGCATTGAGGGTCGCAAGCCGGTGATCCGGCGCGAATACGACGACGTAACGCTCACTGTAGAGATCATGGACGCGGAAAGCCGTTCCCAGTCCCTCCAGCGGATTGAGAACGGCCAGATCGAGATCGTTTTGCTCAAGCCTGCTCTTCAGTTCCTGAACGCTCGCTTCGCTTACTTCGAGCTCGACGCCATGATAGTCGCGCTGGAACTTTGCGAGAAACCGGGCGAGCTTCACATGGCCGATGGTCGACATGACACCGAGGCGGATCGGCACTTGGTTGAGCAGCCTAAAATTGTCGGCAAGCGTCCTGGTTGCGTGAGCCTCCTGCATGATCTGCTGAAGATGCGGCAGAATGGAGCGCCCGAACTCACTCAGGAGGATGCGCTTTCCTTCGCGGTGGAACAAGGGCGCGCCAAGCTCATCCTCAAGCGTCTTGACCGCTTTGGTGAGCGCAGGCTGAGACACATTGCAATCGGTGGCGGCCTTGGTGAAGTTCAACCTCTTCGCGGCGGCAAGCACGTAGCGAACCTGAAACATCTCCATGGCGAGCCCTCCCGAGGCGGTTCCACGAAACGACATTGTAGCCCCTTCATCGATAACTGTCGGCTATCGATTGATAGAAAAAATGTCGTTCTCTTCCGTCCGCCATTGCATTCAACTCCTGTGGTCACTGAACCAGGAGGAGATCTGGAAATGACCGTCTATATGGTTGAACGCGACCTCAAGGGCATCAGCATGGAAGCTCTGGGAGAAGCGCAGAAGGCGGCGATCGGCAAGGCCGCCGAGATGACGTCCAAGGGCACGGACATCAGGTATCTGCGCTCGACCTTCGCACCGGAGGACGGGCGCTGCATGTGCCTGTTTGACGCTGTCTCCGATACCGACGTGCAGCGTCTCAACGACGATGCGGGGCTGCCCTATAACAGAATCGTACCGGCGCTCGATCTTACCCCATAAGACCAGCACGACCGGGCTCGTGACGACCGTCCGGGCCTGGTGTGCTTCGGACTCATGCGCGGCAAAAGCAACGTGGTGGGCTGATCGGCATCCCGAAACAGAGCATTGCATTATCCTCGGCCAGCACTGTGGTGCTTGCCGTTGGAACGGCGGGAAGACCAAAGACGTTCATCCGCCAGGCGCCGGTCTAACGCTTGCTGTTCCCAGGAGGCGGACCATGTTTCGCAACTCGGGCAACATTCCCCTGCCTCGCCCGCTTGAGCGTCGTGTGGACACTCTTGCGCAGTCGTTCATGCGCCAGCGGCTCGGACCTCAGATGGACTTCTCGACCCCGGAAGGCGAGCCGGCGCTGTTGCCGCCTGACTCCCTGTCCTGGCGTATTTTCAAGAACCCTGTTGCACTGTTCATCGGCGGGGTTACGGCGGTGCTGCTCGAATTGGCAGAGCCGCGGGTTTGCGACGCGATTTGGCGGCACAGCACATTTCGCTCCCACGCGCTCCGACGATTGCAGCGTACGGGCCTCGCTGCCTTGATCACGGTCTACGGCCCCAGAACCAAGGCCAAGGCCATGATTGAAGGGGTGGTCAGGATGCATGGCCGCGTTTCAGGTCGAACCAGCGAAGGCGAGCCATACCACGCCACCGACCCGGAGTTACTGGACTGGGTGCAAGCGACGGCCGAATTTGGTTTTATGGAGGCCTATCACACCTATGCCCACCGTCTGCATTTTTTCGAACGGGACGCGATGTTTGCTGAGTCTCGCCCCGTCGCGCTTCTCTATGGTGCGGTCGGCGCGCCCACGTCTCAGACCGAGCTTTACGCCCTGTTCGACGTGATGAGGCCAAGACTCGCCGCGTCGCCGATCGTCCCGGAGTTCCTGGAAATCATGGCAGAGGTTCCCGCCTTGCCGAGAGCGGCTCGACCGCTTCAGCGGCCGCTTCTCAAGGCGGCCGTCGAGATCCTGCCCCACTGGGTCCGCAAGCGGTTGGCACTCGGCGACCGATGGACGTTGAAGCCGTGGGAGCATGCTTTTGTGAAGACGACGGCCGCAATCTGCGATCGCATCGTGATCCCCTCATCACCAGCCGTCCAGTCGTGCCGTCGCCTCGGTCTTTCCGAGAGCTATCTCTACCGGTGATCCAGGCTTTCCACCATTGACGGAGCGCGTCACGGATGGGTCACCAGGAGGATTGATTTGTGACCTCCGAGCGCCGCAAAACGGACCCGGTATAAGGCCGCTCGGGATCCGGAGTCCGGGCTCATCTGATCCAGCAAATGACCGATTAGGGTCGGTAACGCCCGAAAGGGGCGTCTCCCGCCATTCCCAATGGGTGCGAAGTGTCGGATTGCCGCCACGAGAACGAAAAGCGTTCCGCCAGTTCCTTCAAGCTTCTGAAACCCGCGCTGGCTCACGCCGCCAACAGCGACTTCAGCTTGACCGTTTGCGAGCCGAGCGCTTCCGGCGCCGGCTTTGCCTTTTTTGCGATCAGCATCTCGGCCAGCCTTATGTCGCGGGCGACCGAATTGCCCGGGCCGATGCCGCTCGCCGCGACCAGCCTGCCGTCTTCGGCCAGATGGAACAGGATGAAGGCGCCGTCGTCGAGGTCGCGGCGCACGACTTTGCTGCCCTCGTCCGACAGCCCTGCTATCTGCAATGTCAGGCCGTACTGATCCGACCAGAACCATGGCACCGCCGCGTGAGCCTCGCCGGCGCCGAGCATGTTCCTGGCCGCCAGCGCGCCCTGCTCCTGCGCGTTGCGCCAGGCTTCCAGCCGCACGCGGCGGCCGCCATAGACGGCGAGCGGAAACGAACAGCAATCGCCGGCAGCAAAGATGTCCGGATCGCTGGTGCGAAGCTCGGCATCGACTGCTATGCCGTTGTCGATCGCCAGCCCCGCTTCCGCGGCAAGTCCGGTCACCGGCACGGCGCCGATGCCGATCACCGCCAGATCCGCGACGATGTCCTGCCCTCCGGCAAGCGCGATGCGCACCTTGGCGCCGTCGTCGGCGATCGCGGCGATGCCGTCGCCGCACAGGATTTTCACGCCTTTGGCTTCATGCGCCGCTTGGATGATCTTGGCGATCTCGGCCGGCACGCCGCGCATCAGGATGCGCGGCTGCGCCTCGATGACGGTGACCGCGGCCCCCAGCCTGCGCGCCGCGGCGGCGAGTTCGAGGCCGATGAAGCCGCCGCCGACGATGGCGATGCGGTTTCCGGCGCTGAGGTGAGCGCGAATGGCCAGCGCGTCGTTGAAGGTCCGGAGATAGACGCAGCGCGCGCCAAGGGCCGGCATCGGCAGCTTGCGCGGCACAGAACCCGTCGCCAGCAAGAGCTTGTCGTAGGGAAGGACCGAGTCCTCCGACAGCCGCACGACGTGCGCCGCGCGGTCGATCGCCACCGCCTGAACCGAATGGATATACCTGATCGATCTCTCGGCCAGCACCTCGTCGCTGGCGATCGCCTTGATCTCGGGCGCCTCGCCGGCCATCGCGTCTTTCGACAGCGGCGGCCGCTCATAGGGCAGATGCGGCTCGTCGCCGACCAGCGTCACCGGCCCGTCATAGCCGAGATCGCGCAGCGCCAAGGCAGCCCGTCCACCGCATTCGCCAGCGCCGACGATGACCATCCCCTTCGTCATCGCCGTCACCCGATCTGGATCAGGATTTTGCCGACGTCGACCTTGACCGGATAGGTCCTGAGATTGACGCAGACCGGCGCGCCTCTCGCCTGGCCGCTCTTGTAGTTGAACCGGCCATTGTGCTTCGGGCATTCGATGATGTCGTCCATGACAAGCCCGTCGGCCAGATGAACCTTCTCATGCGTGCACAAACCGTCCGTCGCGAAATACTCGTCGTCGGGGCTGCGATAGATGGCGAAGGTGCGGCCGGCATGGTCGAACCGCATCACGTCTTCTTCGTCGATGTCTTCGGCGTCACAGGCCTCGACCCAGTCGCTCATCGGTCCTCCCGGCAGATTTTTGCTTGATCAACTTGCCCGGCATGGGCGCATATCACTCCGCTGCCGCCGCGACAGCATGGTTATCGTTGTGGAGCTCTTCACGATAGGGCTTCGCGGTCGGCGGCAACGCGCGCTTAAGGAAATAGTCTTCATTGCGCAGCTGGCGCAGGAAAGCGGGCACCATCTCGCGATAGCCGGCCAGGATCGACGGCGTCGGCGCCGGCAAGTCGCGCTTGATCAGCTCATGCAGCCTCGGCAGCGCGTGATAGGGCACCATCGGGAACATATGGTGCTCCACATGGTAGTTCATGTTCCAGTAGATGAAGCGGCTGACCGGGTTCATGTAGACGGTGCGGCTGTTGAGGCGATGGTCGATGACATTTTCTGCGAGGCCGCCATGCTGCAGCAGGCCGGTCATGACATGATGCCAGGCGCCGTAGAGCCTCGGCAGCCCGACCAGCATCAAGGGCAGGAACGAGCCCATAGTAAGCGCCAGCGCGATGGTCGCGGCATATATCGCGGTCCAGATACGGGCGATACGGATCGCCTTCGGCTGCTCCTGCGCGGGAATGAAGGTCTTTTCCGCCGGGCTGATGATGCCGGCCGCATTGCGCACCATGTCGGTCATGGCATGCCAGGCATCAACAATGCCGAAGAAATTGAGCACGACGCGCAACAGATCCGGCGGGCGCATCACCGCGATCTCCGGATCGCGGCCGACGATGATCGTATCGGTGTGGTGCCGCGTGTGGCTCCAGCGCCAGGTCACCGGATTGCGCATGATCATGAAGCAGGCGATCTGGTAGACAACATCATTCATCCACTGCGTCCTGAACGCGGTGCCGTGACCGCATTCGTGCCAGCGTGAATCCGTCGAGGATCCGTAGAGGACGCCATAGACGAAGAAGAACGGCACGCACCACCACGTGCCCCAGAACCAGGCGCCGCCCGCGCCGCTCAGGATCAGGGCGCCGAACCAGATGATCGTATCGCGGATCGCCGGCCCGTCGGAGCGTTGCATCAGCTCTTTCATCTGCTTGCGCGGCATGTCGGTATGATACCACTCGGCCGCCGCCAGCCCGGTCTCGACGGCGCGCTTCGCGTCGCGGCCGAGCAGGCTGTAGTCACGCCGGGACGGCGCTGCGGATCGTGTCGCTTCCATAGAGGCTGCCTCCGTGGGCACAACGTCCGTCAGGACGGGTGCCCCTGCCACAGGTGCTTGTCTCATAAAGTAGCGCCAAGCCATGATAGGCTCAATATCACAAAGATAGTTTCTATCATTTCCCATCAGAATGGTGTAGGGGTAAGCTGGCAATCAGGCAGGGAATCTCATGGCAAAACGGCCGACCATCACCGATCTGGCGCGCATCTCCGGGGTTAGCGTCGCCACCGTCGACCGGGTGCTGAACAACCGCCTGCCGGTGCGCGAGGAAACCGCGCGCCGCGTCTACGAGGCCGCCACCAGCATCGGCTACCACGCCGCCGGGCTGATCAAGCAGCGGATGCGCCAGGAACTCCCGGAATACCGGCTCGGCTTTCTGCTACTGAGGGGCAATGATGTTTTCTACAGCGATTTCGCGCGGGAGCTCGAACTGGCGGTTTCGCAATCGCAGCGCTTCCGCGGCGTTGCAACGATCGATTTCGCCGGTTCGCTGGCCCCCGACGAGATCGCCGCGCAGATGCGCAAGCTGGCGGCGAAATCCAGGGCTGTCGCCCTTGTCGGCCCGGACCATCCGACGCTGACGGCAGCCGTCGAGACCCTGAAGGCAAGGGGGCAACCCGTCTTCTCCCTGTTGTCCGACTTTGCCGCCGGTATCCGGGAGGGCTATGTCGGCCTCGACAACCGCAAGGTCGGCCGCACCGCGGCCTGGATGATCGCGAGGGCGGCGAGAAAGCCCGGCAAGGTCGCCCTTTTTGTCGGCAGCCATCGCTTCCATGGCCATGAGCTGCGCGAGATCGGCTTCAGATCATTCTTCCGCGAACATGCGCCGGAATTCACGGTGTTGGAGACGCTGGTCAACCTGGAAGCCAACAAGGTGACCCATGATGCGATGATCGCTCTTCTGGCGCGGTACCCGGAGCTTGCCGGCTGTTACGTCGCCGGCGGCGGCATGGAAGGCGCGGTCTCGGCGCTCAGGACCGCGAGGCCGGTAAATATGCCGGTGGTCGTCTGCAACGAGATCAACGCCGAATCGCGCGCGGCGCTCGCCGACAACATCCTGACCATGGTGATCTCGACGCCGCTGGCAGCACTTTGCCGCGAGCTTGTCGACCTGATGGCACATGCCATCGAGGCAGGCGCTGCCAATGCGCCGGGCCAAACCTTCCTGCCATTCGATATCTATCTGCCTGAGAACATCTAGGTTCGGGTAAAACATCTGGGCTCAGACAAGGCATCCAGGTTCAGATCGGGCATCACGAACGCGTCGGCAATGATGTGAACTATCAGCCTGATGGATTCTTGCAGAAGTTTTGCCGGCCCTCAGCCGCGTTATCCGAAAATCCCGCATCCGCTTTCGGAATCTCCTTGACGCCCGCACGCAGAATGGAATAAATATTTCACTAACTAGGTATTTTGGTTCTTTCGTTCCGGAACATCTGTTTCAAGCGGAGGACTTGGCGTTCCAGTCGACGCGGAAATCGCCATCAGGGAACGAGACGGCAATCGGGAGAGATTCCCTGGGAGATCGGGGATTCCGGGTAGATCGGTGCAGCCGGACACCAATTCTGTGGAGGAGAAATAAAATGAAGAAACTGCTTTTGGGCGTCGTGTTTTCGGCGCTGATGAGTTCGTCCGCCCTCGCCGCCAAGATCGGCGTGTCGATGGCGCTGTTCGATGACAATTTCCTGACCGTGCTGCGCAACGGCATGATCGAGCAGGCCAAGGGCATGGAAGGCGTGGAGTTGCAGGTCGAGGACGCGCAGAACGACGTCGCCAAGCAGCTCGACCAGATCAAGAACTTCGTCGCCTCGGGCGTCGACGCGATCATCGTCAATCCGGTCGACACCTCGGCCACCCAGGCAATGTCGGATGCCGCCGCTGCGGCCAAGGTTCCGCTCGTCTATGTCAACCGCGAGCCGGTCAACGTCGACACGCTGCCGGACAACCAGGCCTTCGTCGCCTCCAACGAGGTCGAATCCGGCACTCTCGAGACCCAGGAGGTCTGCCGCCTGTTCAAGGAGGCCGGCAAGACCGAGGCCAATGTCTACGTGATCATGGGCGAGCTGTCGAACCAGGCCGCGGTGCAGCGCACCAAGGACATCGACGATGTCATCGCCACCCCGGAATGCAGCTTCATCAAGATCATCGACAAGCAGACGTCGAACTGGAAGCGCGAGGAAGCGCAGAATCTGATGACCAACTGGCTGTCGACCGGCACACCGTTCGATGGCGTGATCGCCAACAATGACGAAAGCGCCATCGGCGCCATCCAGGCGATGAAGGCCGCCAACATCGACATGAAGTCGGTTGTCGTCGGCGGCGTGGACGCCACCCAGGACGCGCTTGCCGCAATGCAGGCGGGCGACCTCGACGCGACCGTGTTCCAGGATGCGGCCGGCCAGGGCGCAGGTGCCCTGGACGCCGCGCTCAAGCTTTCCAAGGGCGAGACTGTCGAACAGAAGGTCTACATTCCCTTCCAGCTGGTCACGCCGGCAAACATCGACAAGTTCCTGAAAAAGAACTGAGGCCGAGGACGGTTTTCGATAGGGAGCGGCGCGTCGGAGCATCGGGCCATTTTGCGGATCCGATGGTCGAAACAAGAGCATCGGTCCGCAAAAAATGGCCCGGTGCTCAAAACAAAAGGACAACGCCGCTCCTCTTTCTCTCATCGCCGAAGACAGGCGACGGGAAGCGACTGCTGACGGAGGAAACAAGATTTGTCACAGACAACCCATGGCGTCGGCGGACTAAGCTATGATGCGAAGAAACGCACATGGCCTGCCGAATTCAACGTTTTCCTGGCGCTCATCATCCTCGTCGGCGCTTTCGAGCTGATAGGCCGGGTCTTTCTCGGTGACAGCTTCCTGTTCAACACCCGCGCCAATGTCGATACGATCTTCAACGAGGCGCGTCTGCAAATCATCATCCTGCAGGTGTCGATTGTCGGCATCATCGCCATCGGCGTGACGCAAGTGATCATTTCCGGCGGCATCGACCTTTCCTCGGGTTCGATCGTCGGCGCTACGGCGATGATCGCCATGAGCTTCGCCCAGGTGGCGACGGTCAACGGCAACCCTAACCCCAAGGCGATGTTCATCGAACAGGGCTGGACCGACCTGCCGGTGATCGTGCCGGTGCTCGTCGCGATCGGCTGCGGCCTGCTGGCGGGCCTGATCAACGGCTCGCTGGTCGCCTATACGCGCATTCCACCGTTCATCGCCACGCTCGGCATGATGGTCACCGCGCGCGGCGTCGCCAAATGGTGGTCCAAGGGGCAGCCGATCTCGTTTCCCACCGAGAGCTTCGCGGCGATCGGCAAGGGACTGATGCCTGTCATTATCTTCATATCGCTGGCAATTCTGTTCCAGCTGATCATGACATACACCAGATATGGGAAGCACTGTTATGCCATCGGCTCCAATGAAGACGCCGCGCGCATGTCCGGCATCAATGTCCAGAACCACAAGATCCTCGTCTTCGTCATTGCCGGCATCCTCGCCTCGCTTGCCGCCGTGGTGCTGAGTTCCAAGAACCTCACCGCTCAGGCGGGCATGGGCGTGATGTACGAACTGGACGCGATCGCCATGGCGGTCATCGGCGGCGTCTCGCTATCTGGCGGCCGCGGCTCGATCATCGGGACGGTGATCGGTGCGCTGATCTTTGGCGTCATCATCTCCGGCTTCACCTTCCTGCGCCTCGATGCCTACTACCAGGAGATGGTCAAGGGCGTGATCATCATCGGCGCAGTCGTTCTCGACCAGTGGCGCCAACGCCTGCGGGCAATGAGGGCTTGATCATGTCAGACATCGTCCTGAAGACCGAGAACCTGACCAAATACTATGGAGGCGTGCATGCGCTCGAAGGCGCGAATTTCGAACTGCGCAAGGGCGAGCATGTCGCCATCATGGGCGACAACGGCGCCGGCAAATCCACCTTCGTGCGTCAGATCACGGCCGTCGAGCAGCGCACCAGCGGCAAGGTCTGGTTCGACGGCCAGGAAGTGAACTTCGCCGGCCCGATCGCGGCGCGCGAGGCCGGCATCGAAACCGTGTTCCAGAACCTGGCGCTTGCCGACGATCTCGACGTGCCGTCGAACCTGTTTCTCGGCCGCGAGAAGGTGCTTTTCAATCTCGGCCCCTTCTCGATCCTCGATCGCAAGTTCATGCGCAAGGCGACCGAGGCGGCGCTGGTCCGCACCGCGGTGAAGATCCCCAACCTCAACAACACCATCCGCCATATGTCCGGCGGCCAGCGCCAATGCGTGGCGATCGCCAGGACCGCGACCTTCGCCTCCAAGCTGATCATCATGGACGAGCCGACGGCAGCGCTCGGCGTGCAGGAGACGGCGCAGGTCGAAAACATCATCCGCACGCTCAAGGCCAATGGCGAGCCGCTGATCCTGATCAGCCACAATATGCGCCAGGTGTTCGACCTTTGCGACCGCATCGTCGTGTTCCGGCGCGGCCGCATCGTCGCCAATCTGCGCAAGCACGACACCGACGGCAACGACATCGTCTCCTACATCACTGGCTCCAAGACCGGGGAGGCGGAACTTGCGGCCTAGGGACGGATGCCGGTCAGCGGATTATTGGTCCGTTGCCGCTCTGGCACGATAAAACAATCCCCGTGCCTCTCTGCCTGACAGGCAAGGCGCGCAGAGACTTCCATTTCGAACAGTCCTCAAAGGAAACTCCCATGCCTCTTCGCTTCGCCCTCCTCGGTGCCGGCCGCATCGGCAAAGTCCATGCCCGTGCCGTCGGCTCCAATCCGCAGGCCAAATTGATCGCCGTGGCGGACGCCTTCGAGAAGGCGGCGATCGAACTGGCATCGGCCTATGGTGCCGACGTGCGCACCATCGAGGCCATCGAAAAAGCCGGGGATATCGACGCGGTCATCATCTGCACGCCGACCGACACCCATGCCGATCTGATCGAGCGGTTCGCCAGAGCCGGCAAGGCGATCTTCTGCGAGAAGCCGATCGACCTGGACGCCGGCAGGGTGGAAGAATGTCTGGCGGTGGTCGACAAGGCCGGCGCCACTTTGATGGTCGGCTTCAATCGCCGTTTCGATCCGCATTTCGCCGCCGTGCGTAAGGCGATCGACGACGGCGCCATCGGGACGGTCGAGATGGTGACCATCACGTCGCGCGATCCCGGCCCGCCGCCGCTCGACTATATCGGCCGCTCGGGCGGCATCTTCCGCGACATGACCATCCATGATTTCGACATGGCGCGCTTCCTGCTCGGCGAGGAGCCGGTGGCGGTCAGCGCCCATGCCTCGGTCCTGGTCGACAAGAAGATCGGCGAGGCCGGCGATTTCGACAGCGTCAGCGTCATCCTCGAAACCGCTTCCGGCAAGCAGTGCATCATCTCTAACTCGCGCCGGGCCACCTATGGCTATGATCAGCGCATCGAGGTGCATGGTTCGAAGGGCATGGTTGCCGCCGAGAACCAGCGGCCAGTGTCGATCGAGTTGGCCAACGACAAGGGCTACACGCGCCCGCCGCTGCACGACTTCTTCATGACCCGTTACCTCGACGCTTATGCCAACGAGATCGCCGCCTTCATCGCGGCCGCGACATCAGGCAAGAAGGCGGCGCCGAGCGGCAAGGATGGGCTCGTCGCGCTGAGGCTGGCGGACGCGGCGCTGAAATCGGCCAAGGAAGGAAAGACTGTCCGCCTCGACAGCTGAGCAACACCAATCACAGGAGCAGAAAGATGAACGGTTCAGCCGGTCGCAATTCCGAAACACACGCCATCGTCACCGGCGGCGCGCAAGGCATCGGCTTCGCCGTCGCCGAGGCGCTGGCCGACGAGGGCTGCCGCGCGCTGGCGCTGATCGGCCGCTCGGAGGAGAAAGGCGACAAGGCCGTCACCACCCTCAAGAAGTCAGGCGTCGATGCCATCTTCATCAGCGCTGACGTCGCCAAAGTGGCCGACTGCATGCGCGCTGTCGACACGGCGATCGCTCATTTTGGCACTGTCAACGCGCTGGTCAACGCCGCCGCCACCTCGGCCCGCGGTTCACTGGTCGAGACGAGCGAAGAGCTTTTCGACACGATCTTCGCGACCAATGTGCGCGGTCCGTTTTTCCTGATGCAGGGCGTGGTGGCGCATCTGCTGGAGAAAAAAGTGTCTGGCTCGATCGTCAATGTGCTGTCGATGTCGGCGCATTGCGGCCAGTCGTTCCTGACGCCCTATTCGTCGAGCAAGGGCGCTCTGATGACGCTGACCAAGAATGTCGCCAATGCCTATCGCGGCAATCGCATTCGCTGTAACGCCGTGCTGCCCGGCTGGATGGACACCGAAGGCGAGGCGATCGTGCAGAAGAAATGGCACGACGCGCCTGATGACTGGCTGGAAAAGGCCGAGGCTGCGCAGCCGATGGGCCAGCTGGTGAAGCCGGACCAGCTTGCCCGGCTGATCAGCTATATGATCAGCCCGCAATCCGGCGTCATGACCGGGTCGCTGGTCGACTACGACCAGAACATCGCCGGGTCGTCGCCGGAGTAGTGTCGGCGAGTGTAGCGGAACGCCCATCACTTCGTCATCCACGGGCGGAGCAAGGAGCGTAGCGACGCGGCGAAGACCCGAGGATGACGAAGTTCGGGAGGTTTCAGCCAATCGCGAATGGGCTGGAGTAGACCTCCTTTCATCAGGCACGTGACAAGCGCTTCGGCATCGATTATATGAGCGTCATGATCAACCTGTCCGCCACGTATTGGTACTTTAGCAGCTCGCTGGCGGCGGGAGGATTGCGCTCGATCTGAAGATTGCAGCATCAAAATCCGAACAGCCGCCAGACCTGGCGGCTTTTTTGTTTCAGCCGGCAGGTCTCCCAATCAGGAGCAGAAAGCCGTGTTGACCACCACAGATGATCTTCGTGTGAAGGAAATCCGAGAACTGAGTACGCCGGACCAGGTGATGCGGGAGATCCCGCGCACGCTGACGGCGACGCGGACCGTTGTCACCTCGCGCAACGCCATCCATTCCATCCTGACCGGCGCCGACGACCGGCTGGTGGTCGTAGTCGGCCCCTGTTCGATCCACGATCCGGTCGCCGCCGTGGACTATGCCAGCCGTCTGGCGGGGTTGCGTGAGAGCCTGGCGGACCGGCTTGAGATCGTGATGCGCGTGTATTTCGAGAAGCCGCGCACGACCGTCGGCTGGAAGGGTCTGATCAACGATCCCGACCTCGACGGCAGCTTCAATATAGATAAGGGACTGCGGATGGCGCGAAACGTGCTCTCGGCGGTCAACAATCTCGGCCTGCCGGCGGCGACCGAATTCCTCGACATGACGACCCCGCAATACATCGCCGACCTCGTCGCGTGGGGCGCGATCGGCGCGCGCACCACCGAGAGCCAGATCCATCGCGAGCTGGCGTCGGGTCTCTCCTGCCCGGTCGGTTTCAAGAACGGCACTGACGGCAATTTGCGGATCGCCGCCGAGGCGGTGAAGTCCGCCGCCCAGCCACATCATTTCATGGCGGTGACGAAGGGCGGGCGCAGCGCCATTGCGACAACCACCGGCAATGAGGACTGCCACGTCATCCTGCGCGGCGGCATTCAGCCCAATTATGACGCCGCATGCGTCGCCGCAGCCAGTGCGGAACTCGCCCGGATCGGGGTCGCGCCCCGGTTGATGATCGATATCAGCCACGCCAACAGCAACAAGAAGCCGGAGAACCAGCCAAAGGTAGCGGCTGACGTGGCGGGCCAGGTCGCGGCAGGCGACGAGCGCATCATCGGCGTCATGATCGAGAGCAACCTCGTCGCCGGCCGCCAGGACGTTGTATCAGGCAAGCCGCTCGTTTATGGCCAGAGCATCACCGATGGCTGCATCGACTGGGCGACCACCGAGACGGTGCTGCACGGCCTTGGCGGCGCTGTCGAGCGGCGCCGGTCGGTGCGGCGCGCGATGATGGAGAGCCGCCCGGGAGCCGCCTGACGGCTTCCCCCTTCTCCCCTTGTTTGTGGGAGGGGAAGCCGACGCTGGCGCTACCGCACATCCATCCAGCGCTGCTCCTCGAACGAGCGCGCCATCGCGTGCACGGTGCGCTCGATCTCCAGACCTTCGTCGAAGTCGATGATCCGCGCCGGCCTGCCGGCCAGTTTGGTCAGCAGCTCGCGGCATTCGATGATCTTGAGATCGTTGAAGCCGAGGCCATGGCCGGGTGCCGGTAGGAAGGCGTCGTAGGGTTTGTGATGCGGCGCTACCAGGATGGTGCGGTAGCCCTGTTCGGTCGGCCGGTCGGATGTAAGGTAGAGCTGCAATTCGTTCATCCGCTCCTGGTCGTACAGGATCGAGCCTTTCGAGCCGAAAATCTGGATGGCGATCCGGCCCTTGCGTCCCCAGGCCGAACGGTTGACCAGCAGCGTGCCGGCAATGCCGTTTTCGAGATGCATCAGCACGCTGGCGATGTCGTAGGTCTCGACCGCGCGGCGACCGCCTGTCGAGACCTTGCGGTCGGCATAGGGCTTGGTCATGTCGCACATGACGCGGGCGACGCGGCCGAACAGCACCGCGACCAGCGACAGCGGATGCACGGCGAAATCGTCGAGCGCTCCGTAACCGGACGCCGCCTCGTGCTTCCAGAAGAACAGCGCCTCCGGATCGGCCATGAAATCCTCGTCCATCTCGATGCGCAGATGGTTGACCTCGCCGATGACCTTCTCGTCGAGCAGCGCGCCGATATGGCGGATCGCTGGATTCTGGACGTAGTTGTAGCCGAGAGCGGCCACCTTGCCGGACTTCTGGGCGGCCGCCGCCATGGCTTGCGCCTCGGCGAAACTCGGCGCCATCGGCTTTTCGCACCACAGATGCTTGCCGGCCTCGAGGATGGCGATGGCCATTTCCGGGTGGAACTGGTTTGGCGTGGTCAGCGAGACAATATCGACGTCCGGATCGTCGACGACGGCGCGCCAGTCGCCGGAGGCCCTGGCGAAGCCGAATTCGGTGGCACGGCGTTTGGCAAGGTCCTCATTGACCTCGCCGAGATGGACCAGCCTTGGCTTGGCCACTTCGGGAAAGACGGTGCCGACCGCGTTCCAGGCGATGGCGTGACACTTGCCCATGAAGCCTGTGCCGATAAGACCGACTCCGACCATTTCCCTTGTCTCCGCTGTCAGGAAGATTGTGTGGATGAATTAGTCCATTTTATCCAGAAATGGAACGCGTGCCTCATTTTTTATGGCCTTCTTGCACAGGCTCGCTATGATGGGGCACACAGCATCGATTGATGGGCTTGGGCGAAGCGACGATGGACGAACGGGTGCCCCGCGATTTCGAGACGCTGCGTACGACGATCCTGGAACGGCGCCACAGCCTGCCCAAGCGTATCGCGCAGATCGCCGCCTATGCGCTCGACAATCCCGACGATATTGCCTTCGGCACCGCCGCAAGCATCGCCGCGTCCGCCGGCGTCCAGCCTTCGACCCTGATCCGCTTCGCCCAGCAGCTCGGCTTCGACGGCTTTACCAGCCTGCAGCTGGTGTTTCGCGAGCGCCTGCGCGAGCGCAATTCGTCCTACGACGAAAGACTGGCGGCATTGCGTGCCAAGGCCGAGGAAGGCGCCGGTCACCGGGCGATCTTCGACGGCTTCGTCGCCGCGGCCAGCACCTCGCTCAACGATATTTCAGGCAGGTTGAACGAAGACCATTTCGAAGATGCGATCGCCTTGCTGGCAAAGGCGGAGACCATCTATGTGCTGGCCAAGCGCCGCTCCTATCCGGTCGCCTCCTACATCGCCTATGCGCTGGGCAAGCTCAAGATCCGCAGCCAGCTGATCGAATCGGCCGCCGGCCTCAACGCCGAGATGATCGGCTTTGCCTCGCCCAGGGATGCCGTCATTGCCATCAGCTTCTCGCCCTATGCGCCGGCAGCCATCGAGGAGGCGCGCGTCATCTCGGAACAAGGCGTGCCGATCGTGGCGATCACCGACAGCTCATTTTCGCCGCTCGCCCAGTTCGCCAAGGTCTGGTTCGAGGTCGCCGAGGCCGATTTCGCCGGCTTCCGCTCGCTGTCGGCGACGATGGCGCTGGCCATGGCGCTGACCGTTGCGGTTGGCGAAAAGCGGAGCGACAGCAGCCGCAAGCGCAAGGCATAGAGGGCCACTTTTCAGCAAAGGAATGCGTGTTCCATATTGACTATGGATTGGAATTATTATTTCATATTACCCGGCGCCACGCTGCCGCTCGCGCGTGTACCCCAAGACAACAAGGCCGATGGGAGGTTCGAATGGGCGAAGCCGTGGACGCGAAACATGCGCCGCTCGACGTCATCACCATTGGCCGCGCCTCCGTCGACCTCTATGGCCAGCAGATCGGCTCGCGCCTGGAGGACATCACCTCCTTTGCCAAGTCGGTCGGCGGCTGTCCGGCCAACATTTCGGTCGGCACGGCCAGGCTCGGCCTGCGCTCGGCGCTGCTCACCCGCGTCGGCGACGAGCAGATGGGCCGCTTCATCCGCGAGCAGCTGACACGCGAGGGCGTCTCCCTCGCCGGCCTCAAGGCCGATCCGGACCGGCTGACAGCGCTGGTGCTGCTGTCGGTCGAGGAGGAGGGCGTCTCGCCGATGATCTTCTATCGCACCGACTGCGCCGACATGGCGCTTTCGGAAGACGATATTGATGAGACGTTCATCGCTTCGGCGCGCGCCATCCTCGTCACCGGCACGCATTTTTCGCGACCCAACAGCGATGCCGCGCAGCGCAAGGCGATCCGCGCCATCAAGGCGAAGGGCGGCAAGGTGGTGTTCGACATCGACTACCGCCCCAATCTCTGGGGCCTTGCCGGCCATGCCGAAGGCTTCGAACGCTACGTGAAATCCGATCGGGTTTCAGCCCAGCTGAAGACGGTGCTGCCCGATTGCGATCTCATCGTCGGCACCGAAGAAGAGATCATGATCGCTTCCGGCGCCGACGATTGCCTGAGCGCGCTGAAGACGATCCGCTCGCTGTCCAAGGCCACCATCGTCTTGAAGCGCGGCGCCATGGGCTGCATCGTCTATGACGGACCGATCAGCGACGATCTCGAGGACGGCATCGTCGGCAAGGGCTTTCCGATTGAGGTCTACAATGTGCTCGGCGCCGGCGACGCCTTCATGTCGGGCTTTCTGCGCGGCTGGCTCGGCGAGGAAAGCCTCGAGACGGCGGCCACCTGGGCCAATGCCTGCGGCGCGTTTGCCGTGTCGCGACTGCTGTGCGCGCCGGAATACCCGACCTTCGAGGAACTGCAGTTCTTTCTGAAGAACGGCAGCAGGCACCTGGCGCTGCGCAAGGACGAGGCGATCAACCACATACATTGGGCAACGACGCGCCGGCGCGATATTCCCTCGCTGATGGCGCTGGCCTGCGACCACCGTATCCAGCTTGACGATGTCGCCGCGAAAGCCGGCGCCGACACGTCGCGCATCCATGATTTCAAGGTGCTGACGGTCAAGGCGGCGGCACGGGTCGCCGCCGGCCGCGCCGGCTACGGCATGCTGCTCGACGAGAAATACGGTCGTGAAGCCATGTTCGAATTTGCCCGTCATTCCTTCGCCTGGCTTGGCCGGCCGGTCGAACTTCCGGGGTCTCGCCCGCTTCGGTTTGAGTTTTCGCAGGACATCGGCTCGCAATTGATCGAGTGGCCGGTCGACCATTGCATCAAATGCCTGTGCTTCTATCACCCCGACGACCCGGAGGCGCTGAAGAGCGAGCAGCAGCAGAAGCTCAAGGGCCTGTTCGAGGCCGCGCGGAAAGTAGGCAGAGAACTTCTCATCGAGATCATCGCCGGCAAGCACGGCGAGCTCGACGACACGACGATCCCGCGCGCACTGGAGGAACTCTATGCGCTTGGTATCAAGCCCGACTGGTGGAAGCTCGAACCGCAGGCTTCAGCCGGCGCTTGGGCAAAGATCGAAGCGGTGATCCTGAAGCACGATCCATGGTGCCGCGGCATTGTGCTGCTCGGCCTGGAAGCGCCGCAGGACGAATTGGAAGCAGCCTTTGCCGCGACCGCCAAGGCGCCTATCGTCAAGGGCTTCGCGGTCGGCCGCACCATCTTCATCAACGCGGCCGAACAATGGCTTGCGGGCAAGATGTCGGACGAGGAGGCAGTGGCCGACATGGCGTCTCGCTTCGAGAAGCTGACCGAGGCATGGCTTGCCGCGCGCGGCCGCAAAGCAGCATAAGAAGGCGCGGCATAAGGACTTCGGAGGAAACCGAGATGACCAAGACAATCCGCCTGACGATGGCGCAGGCGCTGACCCGCTTTCTTGCTTGCCAGATGACCGAGATCGACGGCAAGAGAATGCCGATCTTCGGCGGCGTCTGGGCGATCTTCGGCCATGGCAATGTCGCCGGCATCGGCGAGGCGCTCTATCAGGTGCGCGAAGAATTGCCGACGTTCCGCGCCCATAACGAGCAGGCGATGGCGCATGCGGCGATCGCCTACGCGAAGGCCAATTTCCGCCGCCGCGTCATGGCGGCGACCAGTTCGATCGGCCCCGGCGCGCTCAACATGGTGACGGCGGCCGCACTTGCCCATGTCAATCGGCTGCCGGTTCTTTTTCTCCCCGGCGACGTTTTCGCCAATCGCATCCCCGATCCTGTCCTGCAGCAGGCAGAGGATTTTTCCGACGGCACCGCGACGGTCAACGACTGCTTCCGCCCCGTGTCGCGCTATTTCGACCGCATCACCCGGCCGGAGCAGATCATCCCGGCCCTGAACCGCGCCATGCAAGTGTTGACCGATCCGGCCGAATGCGGACCGGTGACGCTGGCGCTTTGCCAGGACGTGCAGGCCGAAGCCTACGATTACCCCGAGAGCTTCGTTGCCGAGCGGGTCTGGTATCAACGCCGGCCGCGTCCGGACCGGCAGGAATTGGCCGCCGCGGTAGCGGCGCTGAAGGGCGCGAAAAAACCGTTGGTGATTGCCGGCGGCGGCGTGCTCTATTCTCAGGCTTCCGGCGAATTGGCAAAGCTGGTGCAAGGCGCCGGCATTCCGGCCTGCGAGACGCAGGGCGGCAAATCCTCGCTGCCGGACGATCATCCGCTCAACATGGCGGCGGTCGGCGTCACCGGTACTTCGGCGGCCAACCGGCTGGCTGAAGAGGCCGACGTCGTGCTTGCCGTCGGCACCAGGCTGCAGGACTTCACCACCGGCTCCTGGGCGTTGTTCAAGAATTCCGGCAAGACCATCATCGGCCTTAACGCGCAAGTCTTCGACGCCGGCAAGCATTGGGCGCTGCCGTTGGTCGCCGACGCGACCGAAGGGCTCTCCGAGCTTCGTGCGGCGCTGGAGGGCTGGAAGGCCCCTGCCGGCTGGACCGACAATGCAACCAGAGGCAAGAAGGAATGGCAGGCCGATGCCGGTAAGGTGACGGCGTCGACCAATGCCGCCTATCCATCGGATGCGCAGGTGATCGGCGCCGTGCAGCGCGCCATGGGTTCCGGCATCATCCTGCTCCATGCCGCGGGCGGGCTACCCGGCGAGTTGCACAAGCTCTGGCAGGCGGGCGCACCCGGCTCCTATCATGCCGAGTACGGTTTTTCGACCATGGGCTACGAGATCGCAGGCGGGCTCGGCGTCAAGATGGCCAAGCCCGATGAAGAGATTGTCGTCATGATCGGCGACGGCTCCTATCTGATGCTCAATTCCGAGATCGCGACATCGGTCATGCTCGGCCTCAAGCTGACCATCGTGCTGCTCGACAACAGGGGCTATGGCTGCATCAACCGGCTGCAGATGGCGACCGGCGGCGCCAACTTCAACAATCTGCTGGAAGACGCACGCCACGAGGTCATGCCCGATATCGACTTCGCCGCGCATGCGGCGAGCCTCGGCGCCATCGCCGAGAAAGTCTCGTCGATCGCCGGGCTGGAAACGGCGCTGGCAAAGGCGAAAGAGAATAGCAAGACGACGGTGCTGGTCATCGACACCGACCCGCTGGTGTCGACCGATGCCGGCGGCCATTGGTGGGATGTCGCCGTGCCGGAAGTTTCTTCGCGGCCGCAGGTCAACGCCGCACGCAAGGCCTATGAAGAACAGCGACGAATGCAGAGTGTTGGTGGTTAATGTCGGCGCTGCCAGGCCCCACCCTCCCCTTGTGGGGAGGTCGGACCGAAGGTCCGGGTGGGGGTCGGCGCCGCACCCCGCTGCTTAGCAGCGACCCTCCCACAAGGGGGAGGGTAGGCACGAACCTGAAATTGGAGTGACGACTTGAGAGCCAAACTGGGCATGTCCCCTATTGCATGGTGGAACGACGATCTTGCGGAACTCAGCGATGACGTGTCGCTGGAGGAATGCTTGGCGCAATCGCGCTCGGCGGGCTTCACCGGCATGGAAATGGGGCGCCGCTTTCCCAGTGATCCCAAAGTCATGCTGCCGATCCTGAATGAGGCCGACGTCACGCTTTGCGGCGGCTGGTTCTCCGGTACGCTGGTCGACGAGGACATGGCTGCCAACAAGGATCGTATCCAGCCGATGATCGATCTGTTCAAGGCGGTGAACGCGCCTTGCATCGTCTATGGCGAGGTCGGCCGCTCCATCCAGAGCGACCGCTCGAAGCCGCTCGCCACCAAGCCCAGGCTTTCGGACGACGAGATGAAAGCCTATGCAAGGCGCCTCACGCAGTTCGGCGAATGGTGCGCCGAGCAGGGCATGCCGCTGTCCTATCACCATCACATGGCGGCGGTGGTCGAGACCGAGCCCGAACTCGATGCCTTCATGCGCCACTCGGGTGAAGGCATTCCACTGCTGCTCGATGCCGGCCACCTGGCTTTTGCCGGCGGCGATGTGCTGCGCGCCATCGACAATCATCACAAGCGCATCAACCATGTGCATGTGAAGGATGTGCGCATGGAGGTGATCGAGAAACTCGACCGCAAGAAACAATCATTCCTCGATGCCGTGGCGCTCGGCGCCTTCACGGTGCCGGGAGATGGCTCGCTGGATTTTGGCGCCATTGTGGAAAGGCTGGCGAACTATGGCTATGAAGGCTGGTTCGTCGTCGAGGCCGAGCAGGATCCGAAGAAGAATCCGCCGCTCAAGATGGCGCAAGTCGGCTACAAGGAGTTGATGCGTGTGATGACGGCCGCAGGGTACACGGTTGAAACACAGGGCTTCCCCAATGCTTGAGCGATGCGACGACGGGCCGATTCGATGAAGGATTCCGAGCATCCGTTCTTCCGGCCTCTGTGGCGCCGCGTTGCCATCGTCGCGGTCTGCCTGGGTTGGGCCGGGGTCGAGTTTGCCACCGGCGTGCCTTTCTGGGGCACGATCGCGCTCGGCTTCGCCGGCTATGCCGTCTGGCAGTTCTTCTATCTCTACAAGCCGGCCGACAAGGGCAAGGCATCGGCTGAAGCCGAGCCGGAGGCTTCGGCCGACACCGAACCGAAGGAATGAACCCAGATGTCGAAACTGCTCGTCAAAGCCGATAAGGGCCATGGCCGCGTCGCCCATGTGACGCCGCAAAACGCCGGCTGGACCTATGTCGGTTTCGATCTGCATCGGCTGCGGCCCGGCGAAACAGCCTCCGGGCAGACGGACGATCGTGAAGTCTGCCTGGTGTTCGTCACCGGCAAGGGCAAGGCGACTTCCGGCGGCAAGGATCTCGGCCTGCTCGGCGAACGCATGTCGCCCTTCGAAGGCAAGCCGTGGTCTGTCTATGTGCCGCAAGGCTCCGACTGGTCGGTGACCGCCGACACCGATCTCGAACTCGCCGTCTGCTCGGCGCCTGGACTTGGCGGCGGCCTGCCCGTCCGCGTCATTCGGCCGGACGATCTCGGCCAGGAAGTTCGCGGCAAGGGCACCAACACGCGCTATATCACCAACATCCTGCCGGAGGGCAAGCCGGCAGACTCATTGCTGGTGGTCGAGGTCATCACGCCTGGCGGCCACACATCGAGCTATCCGCCGCACAAGCATGACCAGGACAATCTGCCGGCCGAATCCTATCTCGAGGAGACCTACTACCATCGTCTCAATCCGCCGCAGGGCTTTGCCTTCCAACGCGTCTACACCGATGCCGACAGGAATGGCGCCCGCGCGCTGGACGAAGCGATGGCGATCGAGGACGGCGATGTCGTGCTGGTGCCAAAAGGCTATCACCCTTGCGCCGCCTGCCATGGCTATGACCTCTACTATCTCAATGTCATGGCCGGGCCGAAGCGGACGTGGAAATTCCACAACGCGCCCGAGCACGAATGGCTGATGAAGAGCTGACCGCGCGGCTGTTCCGGGTCGGCGAACTGGCCCAAGGCGAAAAAATCGCCGGCTAATGACCCGCCTGAACAACTTTGTTATCAGGAGCGATCATCAGCTTCGTCATTTCGTCATGCAAATCGCCTATGGCAGCGGAGTTGACGAGGAACTTCGATGCGCTACGCGATCTATTTCACCCCCCGGCAGGACGAACCGCTGGCCCGGATTGCCGCCAATTGGCTCGGCCGCAACCCGTTCGGCGCCGCCACAAGGCCCGTCGAGGCCGTGGGCGATCTGTCGGCGGCGGAAGTCGCCTTCCACACCGCTTCGGCGCGCCGCTACGGCTTTCATGCGACGCTGAAGGCGCCCTTCCGGCTGGCCCCGAACGAGACGGAAGCCTCGCTTCGCGCCGCGCTGGACGATTTTGCCGAGGCGACGCCGGTGGTGACGATCCCGCGTCTTGTCGTCAGCCAGATCGACGGCTTCTTCGCGCTGGTGCCGGAAGCGCCGCTGCCGCCGCTCAACCGCTTCGCCGACGACGTCGTTCGCGGCTTCGACCGCTTTCGCGCGCCGCTGAGCGAGGCGGAGATCGAACGGCGCAGCCCCGATTCGCTGAAGCCGGACGAATTCCGAAACCTGTGCCAATGGGGTTACCCCTATGTCTTCGAGACCTTTCGGTTCCATATGACGCTGTCGGGCCGGGCCTCGCCACAGGAAAGCCCTCGTCTTCGCCTAGCAATCGACAGCCTGTTTGCGGAGGTCCTGCAACGGCCGGTGCCGGTGGACGCGCTGACGCTGTTTGTCGAAACCGAACCTGGCGCCCCGTTCATGGTGCTTTCCCACCATGCGCTCGGGCGTCGCCCGGCCAGAAAAACTGCCTGAAGTGTTTTTTGATTTTAACCGCATTTGTGCGACGCCAATTGATTCCGACTGGCTGCAAGATGCTCCAAGGACTGCCTGAAATGACCGCCGAGACCGTTCTCAACAATGCCCGCATCGTGCTTGCCGACGAGATCGTCGAAGGGTCGATCGTGCTGCGCGACGGCCTGATCGCCGGGATCGATGCCGGCGCCGGCCGGACCGGTGAGGACATGCGCGGCGATTTCGTCATCCCCGGACTGGTCGAGCTCCATACCGACCACCTGGAAGGCCATTACGCGCCGCGGCCGAAGGTGCGCTGGAACCCGATCGCCGCGGTGCTTGCTCACGATGCGCAGGTGGCGACCGCCGGCATCACCACCGTGCTCGACGCCTTGCGCGTCGGCATGGACGACGATGCCGACATGGGTTCGGCCGACATGCGCAAGCTGGCCGACGCGATCGAGGACAGCGTCCAGCAGGAACGGCTGCGGGCCGACCATTTCATCCATCTGCGCTGCGAGGTTTCGGCGCCGGATTGCCTCGCCGCCTTCGCCCATTTCGATGGCGACGAAAGGATCAAGCTGGCGTCGCTGATGGACCATGCGCCGGGACAGCGCCAGTTCGTCGACTTGGAAACCTATGCCTATTACTACCAGCGCAAGCTGAAGCTGACGGATCGCGAATTCCAGCAATTTTGCGATAAGCGGATGGCGGAGTCGGCGACGAATTCTGGGCCGAACCGCGCGTTCATCGCCGCCGCCTGCCATCAGCGCGGCATCGTGCTGGCCAGCCATGACGACGCTACGACGGGCCATGTCGACGAGGCGATCGAACAGGGCGTCCGCGTCGCGGAATTCCCGACCACACAAGAAGCCGCAAGGGCCTCCAAGGAGGCGGGGCTCGGCGTGCTGATGGGCGCGCCAAACGTCATGCGCGGCGCCTCGCATTCTGGAAACGTCTCGGCCCGCACGCTCGCCGGCGACGGCCTGCTCGACATATTGTCGTCCGATTACATTCCCTTCAGCCTGATCCAGTCGGCCTTTTTCCTCGGCGACGTGGTCGACGGCATTTCCCTGCCTCAGGCGGTGGCCATGGTCTCGAAGAACCCCGCCGAAGCGGTCGGCCTCACCGATCGCGGCGTCATCGAGCAGGGCCGGCGCGCCGATCTGGTTCGTGTGCGTCTCGACGACCACGTCCCGGTTGTCCGCACGGTCTGGCGGCAGGGACGCCGGGTCGCATGATGGTGTCGGCATCGATCGAGCGTGAATTGTCCGTCACGACGTTTCCGATCCGCGATGGCGTCTTCGTCGCCGTCGTCGGACCGAGCGGCGCCGGCAAGGACACCGTGATCGGCTATGCCCGCGCCCTGTTTGCCGACGAAAGCCGGCTGAGTTTCGTGCGCCGGGTCATCACCCGGCCGAGCGACACGGCGAGCGAGGATCACGACACGCTGGCCGATGCCGCCTTTGTCGAGGCCGAAGCGGACGGCGCCTTCGCCATTGCCTGGGAGGCGCATGGCTTGCGCTACGGCATCCCGGCTGAGGTCGACCGGTCGGTGGCCAACGGGCGCGTCGCCATCGCCAATGTCTCGCGCGCCATCATCCCGGCTTTACGCGAGCGTTACGCCAATCTCGCGGTCGTCGAGATCACGGCTACACCGGAAATCCTGGCCGAGCGGCTGGCCTTGCGCGGCCGCGAGTCACGCGGCGAGGTGCTGGCGCGCCTGGCGCGCAGCGCCAATGTGGCGTTGTACGGGCCAGGCGTCACATCGATCGACAATAGCGGCCCGCGCGAGGCAGCCGGCGAGCGCTTCGCCGAGGTGCTGCGCAAGGCGATGGCGTTCTCCGACATGTCGGGCCTGATTTAAGCCGCAGCAGCGGCTATTCGGCCGGGGCGCCAGCCGCACCCTTGCGGGTTGCCTCCAGCATCAGCCGCCGCTCCCGGAACACCCCCCATTGCTGGTCGACAAGCACGCCGATCAGGATCACCCCGCCCATCACCGCGAAGTTGAGCGAAGAGGGGATGCCGAGCAAATTTACGAGATTCTGCAGCTCCTGCAGCAGCACCGTTCCGAGGATGACGCCGATCAGTGAGCCTTCGCCGCCGCGCAGCGAGAAGCCGCCGAGCACGGCTGCGGCAATGGCGTAGAGTTCATAGAACTGGCCGTGGCTCGCCGGCGAGATCGAGCGCGTGTACATGGCGAAATAGATCGCCGACAACGCCGTCAGCACACCGCAGATGACATAGGCCGCCATGACGACGCGGCCGGTGCGGATGCCCGAATATTTCGCCGCCTCCTCGTTCTTGCCGATGGCGTAGAGATAGCGCCCGAACACCGAACGGTGCAGCACCACCCACATGACGATGGCGATGACGATCAGCGCGATGAAGCTGTTCGGCACGCCCCAGGATCGGCCCGCGGTCAGGAACTCGAGCTCCGGAAAGTTCTGACCGAAGGCGAAACCGGCGGTGCCGTCGGCTGTGTAGAATCGTGCCACGCCGCGGTAGATCAGCAGGCCGCACAGCGTCACCACGAAAGGCTGCAATTTGAGCCGCGTGATCAGCCAGCCATGCGCCAGCCCGATGAGGCCGCCGAGGACGAGGATCAGCGGCAGCGCGACCGGCCATGCCATGCCGCGCGTGGCGATGAAATCGATGAACAGGACGCCAAGCAGCGCAACCACCGAACCGACGGACAATTCGATGCCGCCGGTGATGATGACGAAGGCCTGGCCGATCGCCAGGATACCGAATAGGCCGATCAGGTTCGAC
Organism: Mesorhizobium sp. WSM4821; assembly: GCF_055901555.1. Taxonomy (NCBI): domain Bacteria; kingdom Pseudomonadati; phylum Pseudomonadota; class Alphaproteobacteria; order Hyphomicrobiales; family Phyllobacteriaceae; genus Mesorhizobium; species Mesorhizobium sp. WSM4821. The sequence continues at coordinate 996,993 of NZ_CM148371.1, forward strand.
GTGTTGGCGAGGTTGATCGGCAGCAGGAAGCGCGGATTGATGATCGCCACCACCGCTCCCACCACAAGAATCAGGATCAGCAGGCCGAGATCTTTCTTGCTCACCGTCTTCTCCCCAATGCCTGTCTAAGCAGGTTCCGCAAAAGTGTTTCGCGGTTTTGCGACCAGAACCTGCGCCAAAACAAAAATTATCTCGGCTGCTTGCCCACCGCCAGCAGCAGGACGTTTTCCTGGCTGAACTGTTCCTTGTCCAGAATGCCTGAGATCTGGCCCTCATGCATGACGGCGATGCGGTCGGAAACCCCGATCACCTCCTCCATGTCGCTGGAGATCATCAGCACGCCGACGCCGGCGTCGGCCAACGCCCGCATCAGTCCGTAGATTTCGGCCTTTGCGCCGATGTCGATGCCGCGTGTGGGCTCATCGAGGATCATCACCTTGGGGTTCATGGCAAGCCATTTGGCCAACACCACCTTTTGCTGGTTGCCGCCGGACAGCGTACCGGTGCGCGTCGCCACCGAAGGCGCCTTGATGCCGAGATTGCTTCTCTGCTTTTCGGCGGTGGCAGCTTCGGCACGGACAGAGACCAGCGATCGCCGGGCATGCGCCGGCAGATTGGGGAGCGAAATATTCTGGGCAATCGACAGGTCCAGCAGGATGCCGGTCAGCTTGCGGTCCTCCGGGACGAGGAAGATCCCGTTGGCCACAGCGTCGGCGGCCGAGCCGAGAACCAGATCCTTTCCATCAAGCTGCAGCGCACCGCCAAGGCTCTTCTCAATGCCGAAAAGCACACGCGCCAGTTCGGTGCGTCCCGAGCCGACAAGACCCGCAAGCCCCAGGATTTCGCCGTGCCTGACGCCGAGGTCGACCGGCCGGTCTGGATAGGCATTGGTGCGAATGGCCTTGGCCGACAGGGCGACGGTGCCGGGCGGGCGGGCCGATTCCGCGGCCTTCTCCCTCTCCTTCAGCATGCGGCCGATCATCAGCTTGACCATCTGGTCGTGGTTGATGGCGCCCTTCGGCAGCGTGCCGGCAAGCATGCCGTCCCGCAGCACGACGACGCGGTCGGCGACACGCTCGACCTCGTGCAGACGGTGCGAGATGAAGATGACGCTGATGCCCTCCGCCTTCAGCGCCTTGATGACGCCGAGCAATTTGTCGGTTTCGGCAAGGGGCAGGCTCGATGTCGGCTCGTCGAGGATCACCAGCCGTGCTTCGATCGACAGAGCCTTGGCGATTTCGACCATTTGCTGCTGGGCAAGCGACAGGGCCGATACGGGCGTATCGGTCGAGAAATTGGCGCCCACGCGTTTGAGTAGCGGCACCGCCAGCGCGCGCAGCCTGGCGCGGTCGACAAGCTTGAGCAGACCGGCGCGCAACGGCTCGCGCCCGAAGAAGATGTTGGCGGCAACGTCCAGATTTTCGAACAGGTTGAGTTCCTGGTGGACGAAGGCGATGCCGGAACCGATGCTGGCTTCGACGGTCAGCCCGTCATGGGCGACGCCGTCGACTGTGATCGTGCCGGTGTCGGGAGTGGTCACGCCGCCGAGGATCTTCATCAGCGTCGACTTGCCGGCGCCGTTTTCGCCGACGAGGCCGATGACCTCGCCGGGCCTGACCTCCATCGAAAACCCATCCAGCGCGACCACGCCGGGATAGGTCTTGCGCACGCCCTCGAGGCTGAGGAACGGGGCAATCGTGGATGCGCCGATTGATGCGTCGGAATAGTTCATCATGCCTGACAGCAGCCGGTGGGCCCTTGTTTAAGCATGATCTCCAGCGAAAACCGGTTCCCACTTCTCGCTGACGCGGACCTTCGGTTCGGGATCATGCTCGTAGCCACATCTGCAGACTGACGACCCTTGGCGGGTTCGTCAATGCGAACCGCCGGCCCGAAGCGAACCTCGAGCCGGCGCAACTGCCTTCGCGTTAATTGCCGGACATCGCCTTCAGATTGGCGGCATAGGCATCGACGTCATCCTTGCCGATGATCTTGGTCGGCACGATGATCAGCCCATCGGCTGGAACGCCCGACTTGTCGCCCTTGAGATAGGCGGCCATCAGCTTCATGCCCTGATAGGCCCATTCGAAGGGTTGCTGCACGACGGTGGCGGCGACGGTGCCTTCCTTGACGCCACCCAGCGTGATCGGATCGTCGTCGAAGCCGACGACGGTGATCTGGCCGAGCTTACCGGCGTCGCGCAGGGCTTCATAGATGCGCGGCGTGTTGTAGGAATAGAAGCCGACCATGCAGGTCACGTCGGGGCTGGCGACCAGCGCGTCCTCGACGTTCTTCTTGGCGCGGGCCTGGTCGATATCGTCGCCACGCACGTCGATCAGCTCGATCTTGGTGCCGGCGAGCCCTTCCTTCATGCCCTCGATGCGCTCCTTAGCATTGTCGGCGCCGAGCAGTCCGACAAAGCCGAGGCATTTGCCGCCGTCGGGCATCGCCTTCTTGGCGATCTCGGCCGCCTGCTTGCCGGCATCGATGTTGGACGAGCCGATATAGGCGACACGCTTGGTCTGCGGTGCGTCACTGTCGGTGGTGAACAGCGCCGTCTCCGAGGCGATCTTGTTCAGCCCGTCGGTCGAGGTCTTGGGGTCGACGGCCGAAACCATGATGGCCTTGACGCCGGCCGTCACCAGATCGTCCATCAGCCGCTGCTGGATGGCGACCGACGATTGCTCCGGATATTTGAGCTGCAGATCGTAGTCGGGCAATTCGGCCTGCGCCTTCTTGACGCCGGCTTCGGCCGCCTTCCAGAAATCGGAAGCGCCGTTGACGACGAAGGCCAGCGTCGGTTTTTCCTGGGCACGGGCAATTGCAGCGATGGACAGGCCGAGCAGCAGAGCCGCGGCGGCGACGGACGCATTTCGTACAACAGATTTCATGTTCAACCTCCCGTTTGATTCAGTCATTTTCGCTGATCTGAACTTTGTCGAAGCGGCTTGGACGCCCTCCTCCTCAAGGGGTGCTGGCAGCAAAAGAACGGCGCCATTCCAGCCGCGATCTGAACTCTAGAGACTCATTGGCTGTTCGTAAATAGTCCGATTTGTCTGACATTTCCGAAGTTGTGCGGCGCCGCTCTGCCGGCCCGAGAGCCACCGCTACCGCACCGCACGCTTGCTTCCCGTCACGGCTCGCTCGATGCCGGGCCGGCATGACAAATTGACATTAGAACGCTTACGGATATTAGTAAATAGTATTAGTTTTCGGTGGAAACTGATGCCGGAGGCGGAGTGGTTGCCTGCCGTGCGGTGCGAGAAAGAGAGGGTTCTGTCATCGACGAGATCGTCTGAGAGCTTTGAAATTGAGCTGCGCCCCGAGAAATCGACGTTTCAGGACCACGTCGTCGCCTTCTTCGCGCTGAAAGCCCATGCGGCTGGAAAAGTGATAATAATGATTAATCGAGCGCTCGTTTTATAAACGCGAGGCGCCGGGCCGTCTTGTCGTCTTTAGTGACCTCTGGGCGACCTCCGATTAGACAGGCCGGGATTTGGAACACAATGCCATGAGCGAACCGACGGACCTGCGCGGTCCTGCCCTCGAAGTCTCCAGGCGCCGAAAGCCATCGGCCAAGAATCCCAAGGGTCGCGTCACAATGACCGATATCGCCAGGGCCGCCGGCTGCTCGCAGGCGACGGTTTCGTTCGTGCTCAACAACACGCCGGGCATCAGGCTTTCGCAGCAGACCCGCGAACGGGTGATCGAGGCGGCGCGGGGTCTCGGCTATGCGCCGCCAGCCTTCTCTGCTCTTCGCAGCCCCGTCGCCTCGTTCGAGGGGTTGGACGGGGTGATCGGCTTCGCGGTCGATCAACTGGCAACCAGTCCCGAAGCGGTCGTCGCCATCGAAGGGGCGCGGCAGGCCTCGTGGAATGCCGGCAATGTCGTGCTGGTTGCGCAGACTTTGGGTGATTCCGTCATGGAGCCGCGCGCCGTTGCGGCACTCACTAAGCGGGGCATTTCAGCGCTGATCTACATGACGATCTTCACGCGCGAGATCGTCGTGCCCGAATATCTTTACGGCCTCGATATCCCGGTCATCCTGCTCAATTGCTATACCGCCGACTACGCCTTCCCCGCCGTGGTGCCGAGCGAAATCGCCGGCGGGCAGAGTTCCACCCGCCACCTGATCAGCCATGGGCACCGCCGCATCGCCACGATCACCGGCGAGCCCTGGATGCAGGCGGCGCAGGACCGGCTCAAGGGCTACCGCCGGGCGCTGGCGACGGCCGACATCCCGTTCGATGCGGAACTGGTGGTCGAGGGCGACTGGTCGGCGAGCGCCGGCTATGCCGCGACCGTCAAGCTTCTGGCGCTCAAGGACCGCCCGACCGCCATCTTCTGCCAGAACGACCGCACCGCGATCGGCTGCTACGAGGCGCTGAAGGAAGCCGGCCTGCGCATCCCTGGGGATATTTCGGTCGTCGGCTATGACGACGAGGAGATCGCCCGCCATTTGTTCCCGCCTTTGACGACGTCGATCCTGCCTCATATGGCGATGGGGCAATGGGCAATCGAGCAGCTTGAGGCTCCCGCACCGCCGGGCCGGGGCCGCTACCCCATCACCAAGCTCGAATGCCCGCTGGTGGAGCGGGAATCGGTCGGTGCTGTGGCGCCTGCGCGCTCGCACGGTCCGACAGCCGGCTGAGGACCCCCCGGCGGTGCGGTTTGCCGCCGCCTGGTTGTGGTGAAATCTTGGATCCAAGGATACAAACAAATCGGATCTCGCTCGCTGTTCCGCGCGGCCTTCGAGCTCGACTTCCCCGCCGACATGCGGATCGGTAACCCGCCAGGAGTTGTCTTGCCATGAAGTCCCAGCATCGCCTTGGCCCGCCGCGCGATTTGGTCGGTTATGGCCGGCAGCCGCCGCGGATCACGTGGCCGGACGGACGTCTGGTCGCCGTCAATCTGGTGGTCTGCTACGAGGAGGGCTCGGAATATTCGCTGTTCGAGGGTGACGAGCGCAGCGACGGTTGGGGCGAATATCCGTTGTCGGCGCCGGCGGGCGTCCGCGACCTCGGCACCGAAACGCATTTCGAGTATGGCAGCCGCGTCGGCATCTGGCGCATCGCCAGGCTGCTCGAGCGGCACGGCGTCCACGCCACGATCTCGAGCTGCGCCGAGGCGCTACGGCGCAACCCGGAGGTGACGGCATGGCTGCGCCAATCGGGTCACGATCTGCTCGGCCATGGCTTGCGCTGGACCGAACAATGGACGCTCAGCCGAGACGAGGAGCGCGACCATCTGCAGCGCGCCGTCGCGCTGTTCATCAAACTGCTCGGCGAACGGCCGATCGGCTGGAACAGCCGTTCCTTTCCCAGCGTCAACACGCGCGATCTCCTGATCGAGGAGGGCGGCTTCCTGTACGATTCGGATCCGTGTAACGACGACCTGCCCTATTTCGTGCCGGCAAAGGATGGGCGGCTGCTGATCGTCCCCTATTCCAAGACCTTGAACGACAGCCGCTATCTGGTCAGCCCCGGCTACATTACGCCCAAGGACTTCCTCGACAATGTCGAAAGCTATCTGGACTTCCTGATCCGGGAAGCCAAGGAGGAAGGAGGGCGCATGATGACGATAGCCGTCCATGCGCGATGGACCGGTCAACCCAACAGAGCGGCGGCCCTGGAAGGCGTGATCGAGACGGTTCTGTCCAGGCCGGAGGCCGCCTTCATGCGCCGCAACGACATCGCCCGGTACTGGCTGTCGCTGTTTCCGGCCGGAAGCGAAGGGCGATGAGCCGGCGCCCAACTCAGGAAGGCTACTGGTTCGCCGGCGAGGGCGAGGCATGATCGCCCGGCGCGCTCGATTCGACCTCGTCGTGCGTGATGGCCTGGTGACGGTCGGCGACACCACGGCGCGGGTCGACCTCGGCGTCCGTGACGGGTGCATCCGGGCCATCGCGGAGCGCCTTGAGGACGCCACGCAGATCGTCGACGCAGAAGGGCGCCTTGTGCTGCCCGGCGGCGTCGACGCGCATTGCCACCTGGACCAGCCCAACTATGGGGCTGCCTGCGCGGATGATTTCCGCAGCGGCACGCTGTCAGCGGCCTGTGGCGGAACGACGACGATCGTTCCGTTCGCGATGGCTCATGCTTCGGATCCACTGGCCGAGACGGTCGCCGCCTACCGTCTCAAGGCTGAAGGCCAGGCCCTGATCGACTACGCGATCCATCCGACCATACAGGCGGCGAGCACCCAGACCCTCGAGCGGGACCTGCCCGACCTGATCCGCGGCGGCTACGCCTCGCTCAAGATCTTTACGACCTATGACGATTTCCGGCTCGGCGACTCCGAGATCCTGGCTATCCTCAAGGTGGCGGCGGCGCATGGCGCGCTTGTCATGGTGCATGCGGAAAACGACGCCATCATCGCGATGCTGAAGCATGACCTGTTGAGCCGGGGCCTTGTCGCACCCCGCTTCCACGCGAAGGCAAGACCACCGATCGCCGAGAGCGAGGCGATCCATCATATCGCCAGCTTTGCCGAAGTGACCGGCGCCGAGGTTCTGATCGTCCACGTCTCCAGCCGTGCCGGCCTCGAAGAGGTAACGCGCGCCCGCGCCAGAGGCGTCAGTATCCACGCCGAGACGTGTCCGCAATATCTGCTTCTGACCGAAGCCGATCTCGATCGCGACGGCCTCGAAGGCGCGAAATTCATGTGCAGCCCGCCGCTGCGGACGGCTGACGACCAGGAGGCGCTGTGGACCGGCATGGCCCAGGGCAGCGTCGCTATCTATTCCTCCGACCATTCGCCCTACCGTCTGGCGGGACCGGACGGGAAGCTGCGGCACGGCCCGCAATCGCGCTTCGACCAGATTGCCAACGGCCTGCCAGGACTGGAGCTGCGGCAGCCGCTTTTGTTCAGCGAGGGTTATCTGAAGGGCCGCATCAGCCTCGCCCAATTCATCGCGCTGAGTTCCTCGAATGCCGCCGAACGGCATGGCATCGCGCCGCAGAAAGGCTCGATCGCCATCGGCGGCGATGGCGATCTGGTGATCTGGGACCAGGAACGGGAGACGACGGTCACTCGGGATCTGCTGCATGACAATACCGATCACACACCCTATGAGGGCATGCGGATCCGGGGCTGGCCGGTAACCACCATCGCCCGCGGCGAGGTCATCGTCGACGACGGCCGCGTGGTCGGCGTCGCGGGGCGCGGCCGCTTCGTTCCATCAAAGGCAAAGACGGCATGATGAGCCTGCAGCGCGCCAGTGCCGCAACCTGGGAAGAAAGGCCGGCGCTGGTCGAATGCCTGATCCGCGAGGAGCGCCGTATCCCCTTATGACCACCTTCGACGTCTTGCTGCGCGGCGGCCAGGTGGTCGACACCGATGGCATTCGTCACCTGGATCTCGCTTTGAGGAATGGCAAGATAGCGGCGCGCCTTGCGCCGAACGAATCGGCGGAGGCGGCACACATCGTTTGGGTGGGCGGGAGATTCCTTCTGCCAGGCCTGGTCGATGCGCATGTGCATCTGCGCGAGCCCGGCATGACCTGGAAGGAGGATTTTGCCAGCGGGACGCAAGCCGCGATCGCCGGTGGCGTCACCACCGTCCTGGTGATGCCGACCGACGAGCCATGGACCGTCTCGGCAGCGGACTTCAAGGCCAAGCGCGCGCTCGCCGAAGGCCGGATATTTTGCGATGTCGGGCTGCAGGTCGCGGTTGGCCGCGATCGCTCGGAGCTGGCTGACCTCGCGAACCTTGGCGCGACCTCCTTCGAGATATTCACGTCGGACGTCCCTCGCGATTTCCTGCACGCCTCGACGGTCGACCTGCAGGCAGCCGTCGAGGCCGTCCGGGCGGCGGGCGGAATGGTCGCCATATCGCCGGGCGACCAATCCGTGCTCGATGCCGAACTCGCCCGGCTGACGGCGGGACGCAGCACGGCGGCGGATTTCGTCCGCAGCCGGCCGGGACATGCCGAGGCGCAAGGCATCGCCCGCGCTATTCTGGCCGCCGCTACGGCGGGCGCTCCGGTCCATATCCGCCAAAGCAATTCGCGCCAGGGAATGGCGACGTATCGCCGCCTGCGCGACCTTGCCGACGTCTCCATAGAAACCAGTCCGCAATGCCTGATGTTCACGGCTTCTGACTACGAGCGGCTCGGACCTGCCGCCAAGGCGTCACCGCCCTGGCGCTCCGCAGCCGACCGGGAGGCCGTGCGAGCCGCCGTTGCCGACGGCGTCATCGACATTATCGTCACCGACCATGCCCCGCATCTCATGGCCGAGAAGCTCGCGCAGGCGGAGGATTTTGCCGCCGTGCCCGGCGGTTTCCCCGGCGTGCAGACCTTGCTGGCGACGCTGCTCATGCTGGTCGACGACGGTCTCATCGGCCTGTCCGACCTCGTCAGGCTGGCCGCGTCGCGCCCGGCGGAGCGCTTCGGACTCGGCTCTCGCAAGGGCCGCCTGCAGGTCGGGTTCGACGCCGACGTCCTTGTTCTCGATCCGGACCGGCCGACGGTCGTGCAAGGGTCCGATCAATTGAGCAAGGCAGGCTACACGCCCTTCGAGGGGCTGAGCACGTCCTTCTCGCTGGAACGCGTCTTCCTGCGCGGACAGGAAGTGCCAATGCATAAAATGTCAGGAAAAACCAGTTTCGCGGGCATGGCGCAAGGCCTTGTGGTCATGGCGGAAAGGTGAAGCATAAGCTTGCTGGGATGCTGCCTATGCCGTCCTGCGCAAATGCGCCGTGCCCCAATCGCAAAGGACAATCAGGGGGACAGCAGCAAAGCCGCTTACGAACAGCAGCCAATCCTGCGTTATGCCAAGCATGATGGCGGCGCTTCCGCCGATCAGCGACCAGACGAAGGGGATGACCAGCAGCCAGCGGGAAAGGCGCTGCGTCGTCAGCAGGAACATGCCGAAGGTGAATATGGTCACCGGACACGGCGTCACCCCGAACATCGGCATCTCGGGATAGGTGTGTCCCGTCACCATGCCGATCACAGGATAGAGGACGGCCGCGTAAAACAGCAAAGCGGCGGCTACCCACGCGGCCGGTCCTGACCGAACGCCGAAGCGGAGCCGGTCGTGCTGGATTCCGGCATAGGCCAGGAACCCTCCCTGAAACAGGAACAGGGCGCCGAAGAAATAAGCTGCCGTGTTGATCGGCGCGAAGAACAGCACGTGATAGACAAACCCGGTCCAAATCCACATCACCGCGAGAGCGCCCGTGATAATCCGGTCAGAAGAACGGCCGGATCGAAACAACTGGGCGACGGCGACGGTGCCAAGCAGGTAGGCTGCGACCTGCAGCGGCCAGATCGCTTCATTGTAGGTGACGAAGACGCCAAGAAATTGCTCGCGCGTGAACGGCAACATCCGCCATGGCTCCCAGCTATCAGCGCAAGAAATCAGAACTGTTTCGGCCGCGCCTTGATCTGGCGCAACCGACAGCGCCAACGGCGTTCGGTTCGCTGCCATGCGTCGAGGCCGCAACGACGCATGATTCAGATCAAGGCCCGGCTGATCCCAGCCGTGATACGCACCCCTATGTCCGAGGCCCATCGAAGCCGTCGTGGATTCCTGGCCGCGCTAGCCGTCGGAGGAGGGCTTGTCGCAATTGGCGGCACAACCGCGCTGGTGATGAACGCCCGAGGCCTTTCCAGCTATGAGGACGCCATCAACGCCACGTGGCGCCACAGCGACAGCACCGACCTGCCGTTGTCGTCGGCCCGAAAAGAACTTGTCCGTTACGCCACCTTGGCGGCGAACAGCCATAACACGCAGCCTTGGCAATTCCGGCTTTCGGACCGCTCCATCCTCGTGCTGCCGGATCCCTGGCGTGGTTTGCGCGCCGTCGACCCCGACGATCACCATGTGTTCGCCAGCCTCGGCTGCGCCGTCGAGAATATGGTTCAGGCGGCTCGCGCATTCGGGCTTCGGGCGGTTCCGAGCTACGACGTCTATGCGCGCGGGATACGGGTCGATCTGGAGGCCGCGCCGCCCGAACGGACGGACCTGTTCGACGCCATCCCGCATCGCCAATCGACGCGCGCGCTTTATGACGGCCGGTCTGTCCCGCCCGAGCATCTCAGGCTTCTGGAAGCCGCCGGCAATGGTGACGGCGTGCGGATGCTGCTTTTCACAGAGCGGCAGCAACGCGAAGACATCCTCTCCTACCTCGTCGCGGGCAACAGTGCGCAGATGGACAATGCCGCGTTCGTCGAAGAGCTGAAATCGTGGATTCGATTCAGCTATGGCGACGCCCTTTCGACCCGAGATGGACTGTTTTCGAAATCCTCCGGCAATCCGGCTCTTCCGGGCTGGATCGGGCGCCTGATCTTCAGCCAGGTGTTCACGAAGGACGGCGAAAACAGTAAATATGACAACCAGCTCAGGAGTTCGGCCGGTGTTGCCGTGTTCGTCGCCGACAAGGATGAGCCGGCCTATTGGGCCGAAGCCGGCCGTTGCTGCCAGCGCTTCGCCCTTCAGGCGACGGCCCTTCAACTGCGGCATGCATTCATCAATCAACCGGTCGAGGTATCGGCCGTGCGCGGGCAATTTGCCAGCTATCTCGGCATCGGTGGCCGCCGGCCGGATCTCGTGATGAGGTTCGGCTATGGGCCCGAGTTGCCCAAATCGCTCCGCCGCCCGGTCGAAGACGTCGTTCTTAGCGCGTAGGGTACGCGCGTCGCGCGGCCTCATCACCGACGCGCTCCCGATCGAGCTGCTCGCATTCCGAAATGGCTTGAACGCACATTCGTTTCGTATACGAGTATACGAACGAATGTGTCGATGAAGATACAGCGGATCGAGTGCCGTACTTCGGCCAGTGGGAACCGCCAGAGTTGACGCTGCCACTGCCGGCTGAGGGCCAATCAGCGCTCCCGCGCGGTCCGCTATGGCGCAGGGCGCCATATGCGCTTGACGGTCAATGTCTGTGATATGGCCTGCCTGAGGACGATCCTCCCGCGGGCTCGCAGTCGGCTTCCACAGTTCAAAGCCGGATCATCTTGGAGTTTTCATGGCCGCTTCCTCAAACAGACTGCGTATTGCCGTGCTCTTCGGCGGACGCTCCGCCGAGCATGACGTTTCGGTGCTTTCGGCAACCAATGTCATGCGTGCGCTGGATCCCGCGAAATACGATGTCGTTCCCGTCTTCATCACCCGCGAAGGACAATGGCTGCTGAGCAGGTTCGAGGACGGCACGCTGGCGAAACCTTCCAGCGGCACGGAAGTCTGCCTCGTGCCGGGCGGACAGGGACGGGTGATGGCGATCCCGACCGACGGCGCGCCCTTCGAACTGCCGGAGATCGGAATCCTCTTCCCGGTGCTGCACGGCCTCCATGGCGAGGACGGCGCGGTGCAGGGGCTGGCGGAGGTAGCACGCGTACCGCTCGCCGGCTGCGGCATCCTCGGCTCCGCGGCCGCACTCGACAAGGATATTGCCAAGCGCCTGCTGAACGAGGCGGGCCTGCCCGTCGCGCGATCCGTCACGATCCACCACGGCGCAGCCGCGGCCTTTGCGGAGCTACAGAGCGCGCTCGGGCTTCCGCTCTTCCTCAAGCCGGCGCGGCAGGGCTCCTCCGTCGGCGTCAGCAAGGTTTCGACTGAAGAAGAATACGAGGCAGCGCTTGCCGAAGGCTTCAGGCACGACCGCAAGCTGCTGGCCGAAGAATTCATTCGAGGCCGCGAGATCGAGTGCAGCGTTCTGGAGGATACGGAAGGCGGCCTCTTCGTTTCCCGCCCCGGCGAGATCGTGCCGGCAAAGAGCCACGGTTTCTACAGCTACGACGCCAAATATATCGATGAGAACGGCGCGGTTCTGAAAGTACCGGCACAGCTGCCGGAAGAGGTCGAAGGCAGTCTCCGCGCGAAGGCGGCCAAGGCCTTCCGGGCGGTCGGCTGCGATAGCATGGCGCGCGTTGATTTCTTCGTGACGCCGGACATGCGCTTGCTCATCAACGAGCTCAACACCATTCCCGGGTTCACCGATATCAGCATGTATTCCAAGGCGATGGCCGCAAGCGGCGTCAGCTATTCCGAGATTATCGACCGGCTGGTGGCGCACGGCTTGGCACGCGCTGCGCGACTGGCCTGATTCTGCCGAGCGCAAGACGAGGGCGCACAAGGCGCCCCTTTGCCTCCAGGTCAGGAGGCCTGCAGTCGCCGTCTCATCGTCAGAAACGATAGGTGATGCCGGTGCCGATCAGCCAGGGGTCGAGCTTGGCTTTACCCGTCAGTGCAGTGCCACCAACCGTGACGTCGTATTTGGGCTCCAGAAACAGCTTCTTCACGTCGAAATTGACGCCCCAATGCTCGTTTACCATGTAGTCGAAGCCAACCTGCAGCGCCCCGCCGAACGTGTCCTTGACATCGAGGTCGTCGGCGTTGGTCGGATCCTGGCTGTAGAACATCGCGTAGGTCGCGCCGGCGCCGACATACGGCTTGAAGGCGCCGAAATTGGTAAAGTGATACTGCAGCGTCAGCGTCGGCGGCAGCACCCACACCTTACCGATCTCGCCCAACCCGGCTATAGTCCCTTCGCCGTCGATTTTGGCATAGGTGGTGGCAAGAATGAGCTCGGCGGCGAGATTGTCGGTGAAGTAGTAGGAGATGTCGAGCTCGGGTGTCACCGTATCCGAGTAAGAAAGATCCGAGCCGGGGATCCCGTTGACATAACCCGAATCTTCCGTGAGCACGCCCAAAGCGCGCAGGCGGATCTGCCACGGGTTTTTCGGCGCCGCCACGTCCACGGGTTCGAGGTCCGCCGCCACGGCCTGTTGTCCTGCCAGAAAAAGCGCGACGGCCGCCGCAATCCCCCGGGCCACGCCCAATCGGTCTGTCACCACTATGTTCTCTCCTTGAGACTCGAGTATGTTGCGGCGCAACAATGGTCCCGGTGGAGAGACACCAGTTGATCTGGATCAACTGCGGGGGAGGCAAGAAAGGGGGCGGACGCCTTTCAGCCTCTGCTTGTAACAAAAATGCCACACGAGGCTGAGCCCCGGAAAAAGCGCCCTCGCAATGAAGGTTGAGAGCGCGCTCGCCCCTAAACTGCGCCTAGACCAGAGCAGCGGGACGGGTCAGTTCCTACTCGGCGGGAGTTGGGAAGTGTTGTTCAAGCCAGGTTCGCCACATTGGCTCCTCCCGTTTTGCAATGCGTTCTGCATCGTCCCCAAAGAAGAAAAATCGTATGGACAGGTATGTCATCTCGCCCATCCGCAGGGCGAAGAGGTGTGCAAAGCCCGGCGCGGGCTGGTCCAGCCGGACCACCAACTCGGGATGGTCTTGCGGCCCTGTTCGTTCGACGACGCCCTCCAATGCTTGCGTGCTCGAAGGTGTGACCACGCGCCGTTGTTCAGTCGTATTTGCCAGGCCCAAGGGTTCAACCAGCTTTCGCCAAGCATCGGCTAAAGGTTCAGAAGACGGGAGCAAGAGCTGAAAAGCCGAGCCGTGCTGCCCGGCAAAATGCGTGAGGTAGAGGCGGAGCAGACGGAAGAAAGAAAGCCATCCGTAGCTGTGGGCCTCGAACTGATCGTCCCAATCATCGGAACTCGCGAACCACCGATGGACAACGCGAACGGTGCAAAGCCCGCCGGACTTTGCCTCGACGGTCCATTCCGTCGCTACCGCTCCCGACGCACCCGGTGCTTCCGCGACAAACCGCTTGAGCGGCTCCCAAGCTGTGATGGTGCCGATGGCATCCATGCTTCCATCGGCGGCGAAATGGGAAACGGTGGTTCCTCCGATGCGGCCTTCGACTTCGCTCGGTACAAACCATTGAGATATTCCAGGTCCCGTTGCGATCGCGTTCCAAACTTCCTCCGGTGTTCCGGGGACATCCACTTCGGACTCGACTGAGCGATTGCCGGCAGCATCTTTTTTTACTGGCATTGAACGTCCCCTCCTTGCGGATTGGCTGGTGAAGGATGCGCCGTCACGACAAGGCGATGGGACCGCCCCTGCGGCGCGGTTTCGTCGTGATAGCGTGCCGCGAGCGTGGTGATGGCCTCGGTCAATTCACGCGTGAACGAAGCGCGGTCGGCGGCGGACCTGAAACGGATTTCGGTGTCGATCGCCAAGGTCGCCAGGTGCTTGCCGGCATCCGTGGCCGCACGCTGGAGGGTCCCGATCTCCCGCACCAGTCGAGCGCCGAGCGCGACGAGATAGCTCGCCGACAGGCGGTCCGGGGTGCGGTCCGGATCGGCGCCAACCGGACCCAGCGCGCTCGTCGAGACGACATAGGTTGTGGCGCTCGCCACCATGAGCCGCTCGGTCAGGCCACCCCATTTGCGCGTGCCTGCAACTTGGACAAGCCCGTGCTCCTCCAGAGCATGAAGATGGTAGTTGATCTTCTGCCGCTTGAGACCGAGCCGTGTGGCTAAGGCAGCGGCCGAGGCGGGTTCCCGCAGTTGTGAGAGGATTTGACTCCGAACGGGCTCCAACGCGGCGGCTGCCGCGCTCGGGCGATCGATGACTTCAATGTCTAGCATGCTGCTCCCGCTTTGACAAACTTTACTGTCAATATCATTGACAGGTATATTTGTCAAACCAAAGCGCCATTGTCCATTGGGGGCGACGACGAGGAAGCGCTTTGCCGACGAGGTATTGGCCACCGAAGTGCGCTGATGCGAACGCCGAACACCATCACCTTTGCATGCCCAAGCGAACCTGGAAAAATCCCAGGTGCCTTTCCGCTTCAATTCGCAATGCATGTGCTATAGCTAAAGACCAGGAGGGCGGCCTGCCGCTTACCGAGCAACGAAGGCGAAGGTGCGTTTGATCGCAGTTTATGAAGAGCCGTACCGGTGAGATGAGACGAAGCGGTCGAAGACAGGCTGGCATGAGGCCCGGCGTTCTGCTCAGCGCGGGTGCTGGCCTGCGGCTGCTCGCTTCGTTGCTCTTTTTGATCTGGACCATTCCCGCGGCAACAGCCGACCAGATCGCACAGGACTCTGCCAACGGGCAATTCGGCGCGACCGAGCCGGTCACACACCCGACTGTCACCGTTCGCGGCACTGCGCGCCACGTTGGCGCTGAGACTTCCCGTTCCAAGGCGGGAACGCCTGCCATTGAGGGAAACGGCAAGACCTTTTGCATTATCCCGGATTTGCGCCTGCCGCTCGAAACCGTGTCAGCCGCGTCGCTTGGCATATGGTCTGAAGACACGCCGAAACTGCCGCCGACCCGCGCCTTCGATGCCCGCGCGCCTCCGGTTCTCACGGCCTGACCTTTGCCGCGGCCGCGGCCCCTAATTCCCAAAACTTTCACATCGCGTTCCGTTCGGGCTCTCGCGGAGTTGCTCGCCGATCGGACCGCCAAAGCTCTTGTCGGAGGCGGTTTCCGCCCGATATGGGCTGAACGGACAAGAACATGCTGCATTTTTCGCGCTGGAAGACCATTCTCATCTGGCTGACGGTTCTGGCCGGTATCCTGTACGCAGCTCCTAACCTGGTTCCCGCCTCCACCCTGGCATGGCTGCCGAATTGGCTGCCAAAGCAGCAGCTGACTCTGGGACTCGATCTGCAGGGCGGCTCGCACATCCTGCTCCAGATCGATCGGCAGGACCTCGCCAATGAACGCATCGAATCGGCACGCGACGAGATCCGCACTTCGCTGCGCGATGCCCAGATCGGCTATACCGGGCTTACCGGCACTTCCAATCCCATTCAGGTCCGCATTCGCGACCAAGGTCAGATCGAAGCTGCGAAGAGCGCGCTCGAAAGACTGACGCAGCCGATCTCGACCGGCCTTTTCATGAGCGGTTCCGTAACCGAGATGGAGATGACCGAGCCGGAACCGGGCCTGCTGCGTTTTACGCTGACCGAAGTCGGGGTCGACTACAGGGTGGCCGCGGCGCTGACCCAATCGATCGAGGTTGTAAGCCGGCGCGTGAACGAACTCGGCACGACCGAGCCGATCATCCAGCGCCAGGGATCGGACCGCATCATGGTCCAGGTACCGGGCCTCCAGGATCCGCAGCGGCTGAAGGATATTCTCGGACAGACCGCGAAGCTGACCTTCCAGATGGTCGACCAGTCGATTCCGGTCGAGGAGGCGATCTCCGGCCGGCCGCCGGCCGGCTCGACGGTGTTGTATTCGACGGACGAGCCGCGGGTTCCCCATCTGATCGAGAACCGGATCATCGTCTCCGGCGAAAACCTCGTCGACGCGCAGGCAACCTTCGACCAGCGCACCAACGAGCCCGTGGTCTCGTTTCGCTTCGACAGCCGCGGCGCCACCCGCTTCGGTCAGGCTACTCAGGCCAATGTCGGGCGCCTGTTCGCGATCATCCTCGACAACGAGGTGATCTCCGCGCCTCAGATCCGCGAACCAATCCTGGGCGGCACCGGGCAGATATCCGGCAGTTTCACGGTGGAGAGCGCGAACGACCTCGCGGTCCTGCTGCGCGCCGGCGCACTGCCTGCCGACCTCACCATAGTCGAGGAACGCACCGTCGGTCCGAGCCTCGGCAGCGATTCGATCGAGGCGGGCCAGTTCGCGTCAATCATCGCCGGTTTCCTGGTCGTCGGCTTCATGCTGTTCGCCTATGGGCGACTGGGACTGATCGCGAATATCGCGCTCCTGGCCAACGTCGCACTGATCATCGCCATCCTGTCCGTTCTCGGCGCGACGCTGACGCTGCCTGGCATCGCCGGCATCGTGCTGACGATGGGCATGGCGGTCGATTCCAACGTCATCATCTTCGAGCGCGTCCGCGAAGAGAGCCGCCAAGGGCGCTCGATCGTACAGTCGATGGATTCCGGGTTCAGACAGGCGCTGGCGACCGTCGTCGACGCCAATGTGACGACGCTGATCGCCGCCGTCATCCTGTTCTTCCTCGGCTCAGGGCCGATCAAGGGATTTGCAGTGACCCTTGCCATCGGCATCGTCACCACCGTGTTCACGGCGTTCACACTGACGCGCTGGCTGGTCGCGTTCTGGCTTCGCCGGCAGCGCCCGAAAGCGATGCCCAATGGTGTCATGCGGCTGGTGCCCGACGACACACGCGTACCGTTCATGGCATTCCGAAACTACGCCTTCACGCTGTCCTTGCTGCTGTCGATCACTTCGGTCGCGCTGTTCTTTACGGTCGGCATGAACTACGGCATCGACTTCCGCGGCGGTTCGAGCATCGAGGTGCAGGCGAAGGGCCAGCAGGCCGACATCGGCGACATCCGTGAACGGCTGACGGGTCTCGAACTGGGTGAGGTGCAGGTGCAGGAGTTCGGTTCGACCCGGGATGTGCTGATCCGCATCGGCACCCAGGGGGGTGGCGACATTGCCGAACAGTCCGCCGTTGCGAAAGTGAGAAGCGCGCTCGAAGCCGACTACGAGTTCCGCCGCATCGAGGTTGTCGGTCCAACAGTGTCCTCCGAACTCGCGTTCAACGGCACAATGGGCGTGCTCGCCTCGCTGCTGGCGATGCTCGTCTATATCTGGATCAGGTTCGAGTGGCAGTTCGGGCTCGGCGCCATCATTTCGACGTTCCACGACGTGATCCTGATGGTCGGTTTCTACGTCGTCGCGGGCATAGAGTTCAATTTGACCTCGATAGCGGCGATCCTGACTATCGTTGGCTATTCCATCAACGATACGGTCGTCGTCTATGATCGGGTCCGCGAGAATCTGCGCCGTTACAAAAAGATGCCGATCGCCGAGCTCCTCGACCTGTCGATGAATCAGACGCTGGCGCGAACGGTCCTAACCGGCGTGACCACGCTGTTTGCGCTGGCGGCGCTTTCGATCTGGGGCGGCGAGGTCATCCAGTCCTTCACGATCGCGATGATCTTCGGCATCCTCGCCGGGACCTATTCCTCAATCTTCGTCGCCGGGCCGCTCCTGATCCTGTTCAAGCTCCGGCCGGGCGCCCTCAGTCCAGAGGAAGCCGCGCCGGCGAAGGAGCCGCCGGCGCGACAGGCCTTATGACGTGACGGCTCGAAGCTGATCCACGACTGCGTCGATTTCGGCGCTGGTCGTCGCCCGACCAAGACTGAAGCGAACCGCGCCCATGCCGGTCTTCTCGGGCACGCCCATGGCCGCGAGCACCGGGGAGAGCTCGACCCGGCCGGCGTGACACGCCGAACCGGTCGACGCCGCGACGCCGTCGAGACGCGAAAGCACCTCGGCGCCGACCATGCCGACGAATGAAGCGCTGAGCGTGTTGGGAAGGCGATCATGAGGGTGCCCGTTGAGCGCGACGCGATCGCCAAAACCTTCCTGCAGCGCGTCCCAAAGGCGATCCCGCAACGCGCGGACGCGTGCCATCGGCTCCAGGTCGCTGGCGAGCGCACAGGCAGCGCCGAGGCCGACCGCGAGCAAGGCGCTCTCCGTGCCGGCGCGCCGGCCATGTTCGTGCCCCGCGCCATGGATCAGCGGCTCTAGACCGACCCCGCCTCGGACATAGAGCGCACCGACACCCTTCGGCGCATAGAGCTTGTGGCCGGCGATGGTCAGCAAATCGACCCCAAGCGTGTCGACCTTGGTTGCAATCTTGCCGACCGACTGCGCTGCGTCGGTGTGAAATCGAACCCCATGCTCCCGCGCCATCGCACCGATCTCCTCGATCGGCTGGATCGTGCCAACCTCATTGTTGGCGTGCATGACACTGATCAGGATGGTGCGCGGCGTGACGGCACGACGCACATCCTCGGGATCGACGCGGCCGGTGCTGTCGACCGGCAGATAGGTCACTGCCGCGCCGAGCTGCTCGAAGAAACGGCAAGGCGCGAGAACGGCCGGATGCTCGACCGTGGTGGTGACGATGTGCTCGCCCTTGCACCTCAGGTCGAAGAACGTGCCCTTGATCGCCAGGTTGTTGGCTTCGCTGCCGCCGCTCGTGAACACGATCTCGTCGGGTTCGCAGTCGAGTAGCGCCGCAACCTGGCTGCGGGCCTTCTCCAGCGCAGCCTTTGCCGGCGTGCTCGCCCAATGGCTGCTGGATGGATTGCCGAACGCCTCGTCAAGGAACGGTCGCATCGCCGATGCTACCGCCGGATCGATAGGCGTACTCGCGTTGTAGTCCAGATAAATCGGCCCCATTGCGGGAGCCTCCTTCGCGGTTTGTCGCCCGGCGATCAGCTTGCGCGCGGCTACTCCCGCATGAACGCCTGAACTTCCTCGGGCGTCACTTTGCCGTCTTTGTTCGCGTCCACCTTGTCGAAGATTCGTTTATGGATGGCGGTGACCTCTTCGAAGGAAAGCGCGCCGTCGCCGTCCGTGTCGGCAATGGCGAACATGATCTTCATCATGTGCCCGCGCATACGCATCATGG
Source organism: Mesorhizobium sp. WSM4821 (assembly GCF_055901555.1). NCBI lineage: Bacteria > Pseudomonadati > Pseudomonadota > Alphaproteobacteria > Hyphomicrobiales > Phyllobacteriaceae > Mesorhizobium > Mesorhizobium sp. WSM4821. Next base: position 1,016,223 of record NZ_CM148371.1, read on the forward strand.
GCATTACGCCGCCCATCATGCCGGGCTGCATCATCTCGCCCATCATGCCCTGACCCATGCCCTGGCCCATCATGCCCTGGCCCATCATTCCGGGAGGCATCATGCCGGGTTGAGTGGGCTGTGCGCCCTGTTCGTCCGTATCTCCGGGCTCGGTAGACGGCGCCGCCTGTGCGACCGTCGTATCGGGATGGTGCGGATCGGCTGCGGTCGCTTGCGCGGCGGCTGTAGTCGTCGCGCCGGCGGCGACAGCGGCGGCGAGCGCGGCCACGCGCGTCAGTGAAATCAACGTCATAATATCCTCCTTCGTCTTATGGGGCTCGGCAGGGCCCGTTCTAAGCTGCTGGCGGCGCTGCGGCTTCTGCACGGAATGCCTTCGGCTCTTTCCGTGCGCCGGCAAACCGCCGGTCGCGGCCAATTCCAATATAAGCCACAAAGGCAGCACGGCGAGTTTGCGCCGGATCAATTGCTCGGGCAGACGATCCGCCGCCGCTGTCATGTTGCCCTCCTCGAGGACGGATGGGACGCGCGCGAGACATCCGATTCGCTCATCACGACAGCCACGACCGCACCCGAGAGAAACGTCAGCGCGGCGATCGATGTGATCGCCCATGACAGCCCGAAACTGTCGGCGATGAGGCCGGCGGAGAGCGCACCGATCGCGTAGCCGAGATCCCGCCAGAACCGGTAGACGCTGAGAGAGCGGGCGCGCCAGGTTGGATGCGAGGCATCGGAGACGGCCGCGATCAAGCTCGGGTAGACCATCGCCGTGCCGAGGCCGAGAAGGAGGCTGCCGACGATCCACCCCTCGAACTGGCGTGTCGCCGCGGTGAGAAACAGACCGGCGGCCTGAACCCACATGCCGGCGACGATCAGGCCCTTGCGCCCCCAGCGATCGCTCAAAGGGCCCGTGACAACTTGCAAGACACCCCATGTCGCGGGATAGATCGCCTTGAGGATGCCGATGCGCTCGATACCGAGGCCGAAGGAAGCGAAGAACAATGGGAAAATGCCCCAGCTCATGCCGTCGTTGAGATTGTTGACGAGACCGGCTTGCGAAGCGGCGAACAGGTTGCGGTCTCCGAACGAGGTGAGCACGAAGACCTGCCGAAAGCTGATCGGCGCGGACTGCTGCTCGTGGGATGAAGCCTCCAGCCGAACGTGGTCCCGCGTGTCGCGCACGAGCAGGATCGACAGTCCGGCACCGAGGAGCGCATAGCCGATGCCGAGATAGATCGGCACTGGCCGAAGTCCGTATTGCGAGGCGAGATATCCGGTCAGGAACGCCGTCATGCCGACGGCGAGGTAGCCGGCGAACTCGTTGAGGCCGACGGCAAGGCCGCGCGACTTCGGCCCGACGAGATCGACTTTCATGATCACTGTCATCGACCAGGCGAGCCCCTGGTTGATGCCGAGCAGTGCGTTGGCCGCAATCACCCATTCCCAGGTCGGCGCCCAGATGATCATGAACGGCACCGGCAGGCCAACCGCCCATCCCAGAACGAGCACGCGCTTGCGGCCCCACGCGTCGGCAAGCTGGCCCGAGACCAGATTGGCGAGGGCCTTGACGACGCCGAAGCTGACGATGAAGGAGACGATGAGCGTCGTCGACGTGACGTGGAACTCCTCCGATCCGATCAGCGGCACCACCGTCCGTTCTATCCCGACCATGCCGCCGACAAAGGCATTGATCACGACGAGCAGCGCGAATTGCGGCCAGTTCTCCCTAAGGCCGAGCCTGACGGGTGAACCGGCCTTGCCTGGAACCGATGCCGCTTCGTCCATGGGTCAGGCCGCCGCCGCAGCCAGGGCGGAATTGGCGGCCCGGAGCGCAGCGGCCTCGGGCGGAGCCGGCGGAATCTCGGCGAGCATGAAGCTGATGAAGGCGGCTTCGTCCTCGATCCGGAGGGCCTCGTTGTGGCGTTTCTCGAAACCGATGGTCGACCAGGGCTTGCCGCTCAGGCGCCGGCCGCAGACCGAGCCGGCATAGGCGCCGGGGAGCACCTCGACATAATCGGGGAGAGCCTTGAGCCGGCCGGCGCTCCGGAAGAGATCCCTGGCGCCTTGCTCGGCGCTGACGGCGAGTTCGGTGCGGCCGAGGTCGCCGACCATCAGCGTATGGCCGGTCAGCACGAACCACGGCTCGTCGGCACGCGTGCGGTCGCTGACGAGAAGGCAGATATGCTCCGGCGTGTGACCGGGCGTGTGCAGGACGGTTGCGGTGACGTTGCCGAGCGAGAGGACCTCTCCGTCGCGCATTCCTTTGAACGGGAACGCAACATCCGCCTCTGCCCAGAGCACGTATGCGGCGCCCGCCGCTTCGGCGAGCGCGCGGCCGGCGGAGAGATGGTCGGCATGAACATGCGTGTCGACGACGAAGTGGATGCGCATGCCGGCCTCTTCGGCGGCGCGCAGGTAGAACTCGGTGTCGCCGGCCGGATCGACGACGGCCGCAGCTGCCTTGCCGCCGCAACCGAACAGGTACGAGACGCCAACTGGATCGGTGTGAAGGAATTGGCGAAGGATCATGGTCTTGCGCTCCTCGCGACGAGAGGCTAAAAACATTCAATCATTCTGCTGAATGTTCCACTGAGGAGAAGCCGTGTCAAGCACCGGACCGAAACAGGCGATCTACGCAAGCCTTGCCGAAGTGGCTCAGGCGCTCGGCCATCCGCATCGGCTCGAGCTTCTGGAGCATCTCGCGCAAGGGGTGCGCAGCGTCGAGGACCTGTCCGCGCGAGCCCATCTGAGTTTCGCCAACACGTCGCGCCACCTGCAGATCCTGCGGCGGGCGCGCCTCGTCGAGACGGAGCGCCGCGGCAAGCACATGCTCTACAGCCTCGCCGGCGACGACGCGGTGGTGGCGCTGATCAAGGCGCTCGGCCGCGTCGGCGAGCGGAACGTGGCCGAAATCGGCCGCGTCATGGCCGACTACTTCCGCGCTCGCGATGCGATGGAGCCCGTGTCGCGAGACGATCTCGTCTCGAGGCTGCATGACGGCATGGTCGCGGTTCTCGACGTGCGGCCAGAGGATGAGTTTGCGGTCGGACATCTGCCAGGCGCCCTCAACATCCCGCTGGCCGAGCTGGAGCGTCGCTTAGGCGAGCTGCAGGCGGATCGGGAAGTGATCGCCTATTGCCGCGGCCCCTATTGCGTTCTCTCGTTCGAAGCGGTCGCCGCCTTGCGAGAGCGGGGCTATCTCGTCCGTCGGCTCGAGGACGGCTACCCCGAATGGAAAGCCGCCGGCCTGCCGGTCGAAACGGCCGCCTGAAACAGAACACATGGGGATGAGTCCGGTGAGAATGATGGCTGTTGTCTGAGAGCGTTGGGAGGAGGCTGCAATGCCGGTCTGGCGTAAAATAGCCTGCCGGAAAGGCCCTGCTCCCTAGCGAGCTTCGCGGCACTGGATCTCAGGAGCATAATGCCACGAGGGCGATCATCAAGATCCCTAGTGCGGCAGTGACCGAAACGGGATAGTCCACGAACAGAGCCTCAAGGACCCTCCGCCAAGTCTCGCTCCGAGCTTTTGGCGTATCACTTGAACGGCTTTCTGATGGCCTATAGCCCGGAGAGGCCTTCACCTGCATAAGATACCTGTCGCGCTTCACCGGCCTTCGGCCGATGGCCCAGATTCTTTGAGATTTGGTTCGCTGCGTCGAATATATGCCTGACCTGCTCTGTCGTCGGCGTTTCACCGATGAACTGGACGGAATCGGTTATTGCAACGGCGCCGACATAGTGGCCCAACGCATCGAAAATCGGGGCGGCCAGAGCGTTGAGCCCCACCATCTCTTCATTGGGCGCAACCGCCCAACCGCGCCTTCGCACCGCGTCGATTTCCGCCTTGAGCTTTTCGGGATCGGAGATCGTGTAGGGTGTATGCATATCGAGCCTGGCGCTTGTCACCTGCGGCAGCAGCATTGCGTCTCCGAAGGCGAGAGTGAGTTTTCCCTGCGCACTGGAATGGAATTTAAGGATCGAGCCCGGCTTCACGCTGATATCGATGTTGGAGCGGCTGGGCATGAGCAGCAGAATACGATTGCCTTCCTTTTCGGGTTGGCTGATGGCGACTGCGTGTCCCAACCGGTCGCGCAATTCCCGCGCGGTCTGGCGTGCCGCGGAAGCCAGTTCGAAGCTTTCGGAGACGGCCTGGCCCAGCGCCATGAGGCGGGCACTGATCATATAGCGCTCGCTCTCTTCGTTGCGGATCAGGTAGCCGGCCGTCACCAGCGTCTGGAGATGGCGGTGTATGCGGCTCTTCGTGGTGTCGAAGGCGCGCGCAAGCTCGGATACACCGACAGAGGTCTGGCACTGGGCGACATATTCAAGGATGTTGAGCGCAAATACGACGGCTTGTACCCCGCTGCCTTCGCGCCTGGTGTCTTTGTCGTCCAACATCGTCGTCTCCGAACCGGATCGCTTCAATCACGCCGCCCGCTCACTGCGGGCTGGCGCGAGATATGGGAGTTCGGGCGGCCGGGAGACAAGAAGCCTTCGGCGGCCCTGGTTTTCGGCACTGTTGCCCCCTATCCGGTGAAAGCCAAGCCATGTCAGGCCTCCTGCGGCATGGGATACTCGTCGGCGTTGAGCACCCAACCTGGTTGTTTCGAGAAGTCGACGCGCGGCGGCGAGAATATGTCGACAAGCTGATTGAGACCTTCTTCCATGCCGCGTGACGTGTGGATGGCGGGCGGCGGGATGACGGTGAGCGAGGGCGACCTGCAATATGCATGCTCATCCTCGCGCCAGGCGGTCATGTCGGTGGTCCAGGGCCAGCGCAGGTGGTGCGTGAAGGCTCCGTCGAGGGCCAGCGACCCCTGTTCGAAATCGTCGTGATGGTGCGGCGAAAGTTTGGTGATGTCGCGCGGCCCCTGTTGAGGGTCGAGATAGTTCACCATCAGCGTGGTGCAGCGGAAGATCCGGCCGAAGCGGCCTGGCTGCTTCGGGATGTCGAGGCTGTAGGCGCGCACCCTGTAGCCCGCCGGCGGCTCAGGCCACGGCTCGAACGGCGGGATGCGGGGATGCCCGACGCCGAACGAGCCGGCGTTGGAGCAGCGGGCCATCAGGTCCGGCGATCGGTTTGAAAAGATACGAGCTATGCGCCCGCCGTCCGGCAGCGCAATCCGTGTGTCGCCCGGGGGCAGGATGACCAGTGAAAAGCCTTCGGCTACCGTCCGCCCTTCCGGCGCATCGATCACTGCGCCTTTTCCCTTGTCGGGCAGGAGCAGTACATATTCGTCGACCTGGTCCCTGCGCTCGAGCACGGCGCCGGGCTCGGCCTCCGAATAAGCCACAAGGAAGTTCTGTCCGCGCGACATCCAGGTCCTGGTATGGGCCGCGGTCTCCTGCGGATCTTCCCCGCAGTACAGGCCAAACTCGGCCGGCGTGTAGTGGCCGGAGATCAAGGGCGCCTTTGCAGCGGCAGCCATGCGCGATCTCGGGTCGCTTGAATCATACATCTGCATTCACTCCAGGGCAGCGTTACACAAAGTTGCCATGCGTTCTGCTGTTCGGAACAAAAAGATGCACATAAGAACGCACCCTCACCGGCCCGGTGTCAAGTGGGCAATGTATGTTCCAGTGCAGCTAATTTCTTTCCAGCCACATGCTTGACAGCAATGCGGGGTGCATGAATTATAGGCGAAACAGTGTTCTGCACAACGAAACAGGAGGAGACGTTATGCTGACCCGCCGCAGGGTGATAACCCTTGCGGGCGCCGCCACCGCGACGCTTGCAATGCCCAACATCTCTCGTGCCGCTCCCATCGACATGCGCCTGGCGCACGCCGCGAACGAAATTCATCCCGGTCATATCGCGACGGTCGAGTTCAAGAAGGCCCTCGAGGCCCTGGTTCCCGGCGCGACCAATCTGACGATCTTTCCCAACCGGCAACTCGGCGAAGACCGGCAGAATCTCGAATCCGCCATCGCCGGCACCAACGAGCTGTGCGGCTGCAGCGGCGTCCTGTTTCCCCTTGTGACCGGGCGCAACGCGCTCGACGCGTACCAGCTTCCCTTCCTGATCAAGGATTACGATCACTTTTCGCGGATCGCGACGGCAGACATCGGCCAGAAGCTGCTCGACGATCTGGAGCCGGCCGGCCTCGTCGGGTTGCAGACCGCCGACATTGGACAGCGTCATTTCCTGTGCGCCACCCGAGAAGTGAAGTCGGTGCCGGATTTTGCCGGGCTGAAGACGCGCATCCTGCCCGTACCGCTACACAAGGCGATCTGGGAGGGCGTTGGCACGGCGCCCATAGGCCTGCCCTACGGCGAGGTCTACGGCGCGCTCGAGACCAAGGTCATCGACGCCGTCGAGATCAACGTCTCTTCCATGCTGGGTGAGAACCTCTGGGAGGTCGGCAAGAACTTCACGCTCACCGGTCACTATCCGTGGCACCACGTGATTGCGATCAACAAGACTTTCTTCGACGGCCTGCCGACGGAAATCCAGCAGGCGATCAAGCAGGCAGGCCGCGATTCTATCGCGCCGACGCTCGAATACACCAAGAAGCAGGACAATGAAGGTCGCGACGAATTGCGTGCCAAAGGCGTTCAGATCCTCGAACTCGAAGATCTCGCCGGGATGCAGGCGAAGGTCGAGCCGATCATCGAGCAGTGGAGTTCGACGTCGCCGCTCATCAAGGAGTTCGTCGGGCAGGCGCGCGCGCTGATCTGAGCGCGGCTGCCACGATGCGACAATGGTGCGGGGCAGCGACCGGTTGCCCGCGGATACCTTCTATCGTCGCCGAGGTTTCCGAATGGATGTAAACGAGGAAAGAGCGGCATGGCCGAGCGGGCTCTTGGGCTGGTACGTCAAGATCATCCGCTTCCTGGCAGGGATTTCCATGCTGGCGGTCGTGTCTATCATGATCGCGCAGGTCGTCGCGCGCTACGTCTTCAACGCCTCCTTCATCTGGGCCGAGGAGATTTGCCGTTACCTGCTGATCTGGCAAACGTTCCTTTTCATCGGCATGGCCTATCACCGCGGTGAGCTCGTCGCCGTCGACGTGGTGCCGCTCATGCTGAGGCCTCATGCACGCCTCGTGCTCAAGACGATCGTCACAATTCCGATCCTGGTCTTCCTCTGTCTGATGACGATCAACGGTTATGACTACGCAACCCGTTTCGGCGGCCAGATCGTGCCAGCGGTCGATTTCATCGCCATGTCGCTTATCGGCCATGGCGTCGGCCTGTCGGTTTTCTGGGTCTATGTCTCGGTCGCGGTGGGCTCGGCGCTTCTTGCGCTGCACATGATCGCCGCGATCGTCATCGAGGCCCGCGACCTCAGGGCCGGCCACGCCGATACCGGCCTCGACCGCATCCCGGGAGCCTGACGAATGGGAGCGTTCTTCGGCGCCTTCTTCCTGCTGCTCGCCACGGGAGTGCCGATCGCGCTCGCGCTCGGGGTAGGCGGCATGATCTACCTCTATATGAGCGGCAATGGTGCCATCGTGCTGGCATTCCCGCAGCGTATGATGGCCGGTGTCGACCAGTTCATTCTGCTGACCATTCCACTGTTCCTGCTCGCCGGCATGCTGATGAACGTCGGCGGCATCACCGACCGCATCGTGGTCTTTGCGCGCGCCATGGTCGGTCATCGCAAGGGCGGCATGTCCTCGGTGACGGTGCTCGCCAGCGGCTTCTTTGCGGGCATATCGGGAAGCGCCGCTGCCGAAGCCTCGGCGCTGGGTTCGATCCTTATTCCCGCCATGCGCAAACAGGGCATGCCACCGGCCTATGCGGCGGCGCTGGTCGGCGTCAGCTCGATCATGGGCCCGATTATCCCGCCCTCGATCACCATGATCATCTACGGAGTTCTTTCGGGCACCTCGATCGGTCAGCTCTTCATCGCCGGCGTCGGGCCCGGACTCCTCCTGGCCGCAGGACTTCTGGCCTATGCCGGCTGGCGCGCACGCCGGGACGGCTTCCCCGTCACGCCGAAGATGCGCTGGGCCGAGCGGCGCCAAGCAACCATCCGAACTCTGCCCGCACTGATCCTGCCCCTGATCATCGTCGTCGGGATCAAGGCGGGCGTGTTCACGCCGACGGAAGCAGCGGCAGTTGCGGTCGCTTATGCCCTGATGGTCGGCTTCGCCTATCGCGATCTGACGCTGAGGCGCGTCTGGGAGTCGCTGGTCGCGACGACACTGGTCAGTTCGTCGATACTCTTCATTACCGCCATGGCGAGTATCGTTGCCTTCGTCTTCACGCTGGAGCAGGTACCGACGACGATCGCTTCCGCAGTGCTGTCGGTCAGCGAGAACCCGATCGTCGTCCTGATCATGCTGAACCTTGCGCTGCTCGTGCTCGGGATGTTCCTCGAGCCGATCTCGATCCTCATCCTGACCATGCCGATCCTGCTGCAGTTCAACAAGATCATAGCCATGGATCCGGTGCAGTTCGGCATGATGGTGGTGCTTAACGTGGTCATCGGCATGGCGACGCCGCCAGTCGGCATCCTGCTGTTCATCGTCTGCGCCGCGTCGGGCCAGTCCTTGACTGCTGTCGCGAAGGAGGCCGTGCCGCTGATCGGCATCTGTTTGCTCGTGCTTTTTCTCGTCGCCGCCGTGCCGGCCGTTTCACTGTTTTTTCCGCACGCCATGCTGCCGATGCGGTGAGATCCATAGCCAGGGAGAGATTCACAGCATGACCACCGAACGCCGCAGTTTTCGCCAACGCTTCCTCGCCCGCGCGCATCTCGTCGGCACGTTCGTCAAGACTCCCGCGACCCATCCGATCGAAATTCTGGGCGCGGTCGGCTTCGACTTCGTGGTGATCGATGAGGAACACGCGCCCTGGGATCGCGTCGCGATCGACGGCGGGCTGCTCGCCGCGCGCGTTTCGGGCACGGCCGGTCTGGTGCGCGTGGCCGAGCCGACGGCAGCAAAGATTCTCTCGGTGCTGGACGACGGCGCGACAGGCGTTCTGGTACCCCATGTCAGTTCACCCGCCAAGGCGAAGGACATAACCGCCGCCTGCCGCTACCGCGGGGGCAGGCGCGGCTTTTCAAACACGACGCGTGCCGGCGGTTTCGGCGCGGTCGGGATTTGGGATCACGTCAAGGCAGGCGACGAGTCCGTGACGTTCATCGCGATGATCGAGGACCCGGAAGCGCTCGAGAACCTTGACGGCATTCTGGGGACCGAGGGCCTGGATGGCGTCTTCATCGGTCGCGGCGACCTGACCGTGGCCTTCGGAGCAACCGGGATGGACGCGCCACAGGTGCGGGACGCCTGCGACAGAATTTTCGCCGCGGCGAAACGAGCCGGCAAACCCGTCGCTGTCATGGTCTCGAGCGCCGAAGAGGCGGCGCGGTTCCGAGGCATGGGCGCAAGCGCTTTCATCGTCGCCTCCGACCAAGGCTTCATGCGCCAGGCCGCGATGAAGGCCTATGGCGACATCGCTTCGGTCGCCAGCGGCTGAAGTCCGCGAAATCTCAAGAACGAGGAACAGAAAGATGGCTGACACAACCACCGACTATCCGACCATCGTGCCGCTGCCGCCGATGGAATCGTCACGCGCGGCCGAGGTCGCCGACCTGCTCGTCGGAGCGGTCGATCTGCACTGTCATTCCGGTCCGGCCGCCATGCCGCGCATCCTGGGTCATCACGAGGCCTTCAAGATGGCCCTCGACGCCGGATTCAAGGCGCTGCTCTACAAGGACCACTATTACATCGGCATGCCGCACTGCGCTGTGCTGAAGGACATCTATCCCGACGCCAATCTCGAGCTTTTCTCGGGCGTGGCGCTCAACAATGCCTCCGGCGGCGTCAACCCCCACGCGGTCGACCATGCGATCAAGCTCGGCGGCAAGATCGTCTGGTTTCCTACATTCGCGGCGAAAAACCACATAGCGGCCTATGCGGCGAAGAGCTTCCCCAAGACCGCCAAGCCGATGCTGCCGCCGTCCCCGCTCACGGTGCTCGATACGAACGGCAAGCTCATCGACGAGGCCAAGCAGATATGCGACCTGATCGCGGAGGGCGACATCATCCTCGCCGGCGGCCATCTCCACGTCAGCGAACTCTTCGTGCTGTTCGAGGAGGCGAAGAAGCGCGGCGTGAAGAAGATGCTCGTCAACCACCCGTCCTACATCATCGGATGCTCCGACGAGGAGATTCGCGGCCTGGTCTCGCTCGGCGCCTATATCGAGCACTCGATCTGCATGTTCATACCCAGCCGCGCCAAACAGCATGACGGCCAGGACCTGCTTCATCTGATCGAAGTGGCGGGCGTCGAGCGCACCATCTTCGGATCCGACCTCGGCCTGACCCAGGCGCCGAAGCCGGTGGACGGCTATCGCATGATCGTCTCGATGATGCTCGACCTCCAGGTGCCGCGCCAGGATATCACCAGGATGATCTCGGCCAATGCGGCCGGGCTACTCAACCTCGCCGCCTGAACCTGGACGATCGAGAGGAAAAGTCACGTCATGGCGCCACGAAAAGTCATCATCACATGCGCGGTCACCGGGTCGATCCATACGCCCTCGATGTCGCCCCACCTGCCGGTCACCGCCGAAGAGATCGCCGATGCCGCCGTCGGGGCGGCGCAAGCCGGCGCGGCCATCGTGCACATGCATGCCCGCGATCCAGAGACGGGTCTGCCAGACCAGTCCCCGCAACGATTCGAACCGTTCCTGAAGATCATCAAGCAGCGTTCCGACTGCGTGGTGAATATCACAACCGGCGGCGCGCCGACGATGACGATCGAGGAACGGCTCAAGCCGGTCGCCACATTCAAACCGGAAGTCGCTTCCCTCAACATGGGCTCGATGAATTTCGGCCTGTTTCCGATGCTGGAGCGCTTCAGGGAATTCTCGCAGGACTGGGAGCGGCCGTATCTCGAAGGATCGCGCGACCGAATCTTCAAGAACACCTTCGTCGACATCGAGAACATCCTGACGACCTGCGCGGAGAATGGCACCCGCTTCGAGATCGAGTGCTACGATATCGGTCATCTCTACACACTCGCCCATTTCGTCGAGCGCGGCCTGGTGAAGCCGCCGTTCTTCGTCCAGAGCGTCTTCGGCATCCTTGGCGGCATCGGCCCGCATCCGGAAGACGTCATGCACATGAAGCGTACCGCCGACAGGCTGTTCGGCAACGATTACCGGTGGTCGGTCCTGGGCACGGGCCGCAATCAGATGCCGATTGCCGCGATCGCCGCGGCGAACGGAGGCAACGTTCGTGTCGGACTGGAGGATTCGTTGTGGATCGGTCCGGGCAAGTTCGCCCGCTCGAACGCCGAACAGGTCCTCAAGATCCGTGAGATCCTCGAAGGCCTCGGCCTGGAGGTTGCAACGCCGGCCGAGGCGCGTGCGATCCTCAAGCTCAAGGGCGCCGATCGCGTGAACTTCTGACCGGATTGGGCTCATGGACGTTCTGATCGTCTACGCGCATCCCGAACCAACCTCGTTCAACGCGGCGCTGGTGGCGCGTGCGAAAGCCGCCCTCCGGGCCGCCGGGCACACGGTGACGGTGTCTGACCTCTACGCCGATCGCTTCGATCCGGAGGCAGGACGCCACGACTTCTCGACCGTCGCAGACCCGGATCGGTTCCATTACCAGAGCGAGCAGGCTCTGGCTGCAAGGCAAGAGGCCTTCGTTTCAGAGATCGCGCGCGAACAGGCGCGGGTCGCCGCGGCCGATCTTCTGGTTCTGCAGTTCCCGCTGTGGTGGGGTGGCCCGCCCGCAATTCTGAAAGGCTGGTTCGAGCGCGTGCTGGCCTACGGCTTCGCCTATGTCGACGGCCGGCGCTTCGACACCGGCGTTTTCAAGGGACGCCGGGCCCTGCTTTCCGTGACGACCGGCGGCACGACGGCCCGTTTCGGTCCCGATGGCGTCTATGGCGAGATCGAGAAGGTGCTGTGGCAGACGCAACGCCTCACCCTGCAATATATGGGCTATTCGGTCGAGGAGCCCTTCGTTGCCTATGGCGCGCCGCGGGTCGGCGACGAGGGTCGTGCTGCATATCTGGGCGAATTCGCCCGTCGTGTCGTCGAAGCGGCGGCGAAACCGGTGGAACGCTGGGCAGACGAGGTTCTGCTCGAAAGCGTACCGGCCGACGCCTGGGCACAGGCGCGTTGAGGCCGCGCGAGGAGGACACGTCATGAGCAAGGCTTTCGAAGGCAAGGTGGTTCTTGTGGTCGGCGGATCGCGCGGCATCGGCGCCGCGGTGTCGCGCCGCTTCGCGGGGCTGGGCGCAGCCGTCGCGATCGGCCATCGCACGGCCGGTGCGGCCGACGCGACGGTCGCCGAAATCGCCGCGGACGGCGGTCACGCGAAAAGCTTCGCCGGAGACACTTCGAAGTCCGGCGAGGCCGAGGCCATCGTGCGCGGAGCCTACGAGGCTTTCGGGCGGCTGGACGTCCTGGTCAACACGGCCGGCATCGGGCCATACCTGCCGCTGGCCAGGATCGACGAGGCTCATTACCGTTCGATCTTCGACACCAACGTGCTGGGAACGATCCTGCTTACGCAGGCAGCCGCACCTCTCCTGCCTTCGCCGGGCGGACGCATCGTCCATTTTGCGTCGCGCCTCGCCTATAACCCGATCCCGACCAGTTCCGTCTATTCCGCGTCCAAAGCGGCTGTCATCACGCTCGTCCACGGTTTCGCGCGTGAGTTGGGCCCGAAGGGCATCACCGTCAACGCGGTGGCCCCGGGTGTGATCGAAACGGACATGACGACGACGATCATCGCCGAACGCGGCGAGCAGATACGCGCCATGACGCCGCTCGGCCGCATCGGTCAGCCGGAGGATATTGCGGGTATCGTGACCTTCCTTGCCTCGGACGATGCCGGCTGGATAACCGGTCGCACGATCCTGGCGGATGGCGGCGTGAACTGATCCGGGTTTGCCGGAACAATAGACCGGTCCGGTTGCTACGGCGCGAATTGCGTCGCTGGCGACGTCGGTTGCGTGAGGAATCGCTCGATCACTTGCGCCACCTCCCGTCCCTGGCCGAGATTGTAGTGCGAATAGCCCGGAATGATTGCCAGCCGCGCGCGCGAAAACTGCGGATCGATCCAGCCCGGTTCCCGGATGCCACCGCCGAACAGGGCGAAAAACTCGGCGATGTGCTGCATCGAGACCGAATCGTGATCCGCGAAGATCAGCAGCACCGGCATGCGCAGGGCACGCACGTCCTCACGCCAGTTCCAGTCCTTCCGCATAAGCTCGCCCATACGGTCGACGAACAGCGGAAACCGGTCGGGGTGGCCGTAACCCTCGAAGATCGGTGTGGCCTTCATCTGCTCGGCGAGTGAGCTGTTGACGGCGCTCATGCCTTCCTGCGCCTCCGGGTACCAGCCGTCACGCGCAAAGGCAGTGGCGATCACGATCAGGTTGCGCACCATCGCCGGGTGCTGGATGGCCGTCCAAATCGCAGCATCAGCGCCATGGGAATAGCCGGCGACGTCGGCTTGGCTGATGCCGAGGTGGCGCAAGACCGCAGCGACGTCGTCGCCGTTTCTTTCGTGGCTCATGGGTGTGTCCCGCAGACCGGTACGGCCGTGGCCTTCGAGGTCGATGGCGATGACCTGGCGCCGCTCCGCCAGGGGCCTGGTGATTTGCGCAGTGGTCCTGATCGGCATAAGCCCGCCGGCAAGAACGACGATCGGCTCGCCCTCGCCGTAGACTTCGTAGTAGAGGCGTAGGCCTTCGGCAGCTTCGGCGTATCCATTGCTGGCAGGTTCAAGTTCTTGCATGGCGGATTCTCCTCGGAATTCCTGTGCGTGGGTCGGTGGCGTATCCGGAGGACGAAAGACCGGCGCTTCTCACGACAGCCGAATGGAACTTTTCTCAACTCGAGCCTGTTGGCGGGGCTGCGATCCGTCAGCGGATCGTTTCTTGCCGTGGATATTCCAGCTGCATGGCGACCACGCTTGTGGTGCTTTTTCCGTAACGCGCTGTGATCGCCTCGAGCGCCCGGTCGAGCGCATCCGCCGGCTTCCGATCGGAAAACGTCGGCACTTGCCGGTCTTTCGGCCAATCCCGGCCCGACCGGTCGGGGATGACGCGAATGCCGTTACGGGTCTCGACGGCATCCGGCGAGACAGAAAAGGTCGCGGCGCTCGACCGGTAGGTGCGCGACCAGGCATCGGCCACCAGTGCTAGCGACACCTCGTCCATGCCCGGCTCGAGGCGGATGCCGAACTCTTCGCGGTTCCAGAAGGCCATCCTGTTGGCAAGTACCGTAGTCGCGAACGGACGCGTAAGCTTGAACGCACTGCTTGCATGCCGCGCATTCCATCCCGCTAGGCCGAGATCACTCGCGACCGCTTCCGCCTTGGCTCGACCGGCGATTGCCTCGATCAGCGTCAGCATCATCGGCATCGACGCCGTGATGCCGGTCGTGGTTGTGACGCTGCCGTCAGATACCATGCGCCGGTCGGGCACATATTCGATCGTCGGGCTGCGCTTGAGCATCTCGCGGAGATAGTACCAATGCGTCGTCGCACGCTTGTCGTCGAGAAGGCCGGCCGCTCCGACGACCTTGGCGCCGGCGCAGATGCCGATGATCCTCGCGCCCTTCTCCGCCTGGCTTTTGAGCCAGGCGAGCGCCGCCGGATCGTCGTCGCGGCTCATGGCGGGGACGATGACGTAGTCGGCTCCATCAGGATGCGCGGCGTCGAACTGTACGATGGTCGCGTCCGGCTCGACGTTGAGCGCGGGATAGAGCTGCACCGGTCCCGGTCCGGTCGCCAGCATCACCACGTCGGCAACGTCGGCTCGCCGCAGGATGCCGGTCGGCATGAGATAATCGGTGGTCTCCGTGGCGTCGTTGATACCGATGATCGCGACGAGCGGACGCTCGCGCACTGCAGGCTTGAGCGCAGTCAGCATGGCCGCAGTCTCCTCCTGCGGAACGGGCGGCGCCTCTACGGCCGCCATCGTCGATGGCAGGCTGAACATCCAGCCGCCAAAACCCGCCAGGGAAAGGACGATGAGGGCCAAACCACCCCAGACGAAGATGGATTTCGACATCACTGCGTTTCTCCAGAAGAACGAACAGAAGCGGCTCCAGGCGACCGGCCGCGTTCCGGCGCTTCCATCTACCGGTCAAACCTAGCAGTGGAGGCCCTTGGCAGAAAGGACAAATATGCGGTAATTTCTGCCAATGCACCACGTCGCCCTCATCGTCTATCCCGGGTTCGAGTTGCTCGACATGTCGGGACCCGCATCGGTTTTCAACGGTGCCAATCGCGCCTTGAGCCAGCAAGGCAAGCCAGCCCTGTACAAGGTCTTGCTCGTATCGACGCAAGGCGGCGCTATCGAGAGCAGCAGCGGCGTCGCGGTGGAGACCCGTCCGATCACCGAGATTCGGCCGGGGGAAGTCCACACCGTGCTGGTTGTGGGGGCGGAGCGGGAGCAACTCCTGTCGGCAGTGGCGGATCCGATGCTGCGGGCAGCAATTCCAGGATTGGCGGTGAAGGCGGAACGTTTTGGTTCAGTCTGCACGGGAGGATTCTTGCTCGCCGCGCTCCGGCTGCTCGATGGTCGTCGCATCGCCACCCACTGGGACTCGTGCAAGCCATTTACCGAGAAATTCCCGTCGGTCACGGTCGATCCGGACGCGCTTTACGTGGTCGACGGACGGCTCTGGACGTCCGCCGGGGTTACCACCGGCATCGACATGGCGCTGGCGATGGTCGCGCATGATCTCGACGCGGCGATCGCTGGCGAGGTCGCGAAACGGCTGATCCTCTATGCTCGTCGCCCCGGCTACCAGTCCCAGTTCAGCCCGCTCCTGCAGGCTCAGGTGAAGGGCGACAGCCCGTTCGCCGACCTGATCGGCTGGATTCAGGCGAACCTCGACGCGCAGCTTGACGTGCCCTCGCTGGCTGCGCGCGCCGGCCTGACCGAACGAACCTTCCATCGCAAGTTTGTGGCGGCGACGGAGGAAACGCCGGCTCGCTTCGTCGAGATCGCCAGGCTCGATGCCGCGCGCATGCTGTTGTCGCGCGGGCTTTCGCTGAAGTCGGTTGCGGTACAGGTCGGCCTGTTCCCGCCTGCTCGCCTTGCGGACGCCTTCGAGCGCCGTTTCGGCGTCGCGCCGAGGCTTTTCCGCGACATGCATGCCGAGCTGTGAGAACTGGTTCCTGCCCGCCGTCACACGCGGGAACGGCTCTCGAAGCCGGCAAGGCGCGCATAGCCGCGTACGACAGCTTCCCGCTCGTCACGAGACGCGATTGCTTCGATGTCGTCAAACCCGTCCGGCGCGCGCGATTCCACCATGTCGATGACGCCCTCGGGACCGCCCCCGCGATTGGCAAGTACGATGGCCGATGTCGCCGGCCTGCGTTCCGCGTCATAAGCCGCAAGTGCGGCCTCGACCGACGTCTCGGCGACCAGATTCTCGGCGAGGCTGCGCGCATCGAGAATCGCCTGGCTCGCTCCGTTGGAACCGACCGGGTACATGGGATGGGCGGCGTCGCCCAGCAGCGTCACGCGTCCGAACGCCCATCGGTCAAGTGGGTTGCGGTCGCAATTGGGGTATTCGTAAAACGTCGGCGTCGACCGGATGATCTCGGCCGGATCGACGAAATCCAACCGGAAGCGCTCGCGCACGAAAGGCAGTACGTCCGCCAGAACCCCCGGCCGGCTCCAGTCCTCCCTGCGGAGCGGCACGGTGCCGGAAATTCCTGTCCGCGCCATCACCGCCCAATTCGTCAGGCGGGCGCCCGGCTGCGAGCCATCGGCGGCGATCGGATAAAACACGAATTTCGCGAAGTTGCCGCCGGCGATCGCCATCGCCCGGCCGTCGCGCCAGGTCGGCCAGCTTGTGCAGCCGCGCCACAGCATGACGCCGTTCCAGATGGGTGGCCCCTCTTGGGGAAAGAGACGGGCCCGTACCGTGGAGTGTATGCCGTCCGCGCCGATCAAGAGGTCGCCGGATGAGTGGGTGCGCTCGCCGTCGCGGCTGGAGAGCTCGACCACAACGCCGCCTCCCGATTGGCGAAAGCCGTCGACTTGCCAGCCGGTGCGGATAATTTCGCGGCCCAACCGTTCAATTACCGCCTTGTGGATCAGCCCGAGCAACTTGCCGCGATGTATGCTGTACTGCGGATGAAGATGCCCTGCACCGATGCCGCGCAGTTCCTGCCAAACCACTTGGCCGAATCGGTTGGCGTATATGAGCTCGCGCGTGCGAATGCCCTGAGCGTCCAGGTCCGCCTGAAGTCCGAGAGCCGCCAGTTCCTTCACGGCATGCGGCAAGATGTTGATGCCCACGCCGAGCTCGCGAATATCGCCGGCCCGCTCGAATATCTCGGCATCGATGCCGATCCTGTGCAGGAACAGGGCCGAGGTCAGCCCGCCGATGCCGCCACCGGCGATCAGCGCCTTCATGATGCCGCCTCTCTTCTTCGTCTGTCCAAGGCAGCCTATCGGCGTGGTGACGTAGCTGAAATGACATAAAGCGCGGGATATCTGCCACCTCCGGTCTTACCCGCCACGGAAGAACGACGCGTCCCCGCCCGCAGCGGGCAATTGCAATGACAGTGCCATTCGTCGTAGCCATTCCGACCGCTTGATTTTGGAGGAGACGCAGCATGAACCGATTCACCGGCGGTTGCCTGTGCGGCAACGTGCGAATTGTGGCGTCGGGACTCCCATACCGGGTCGGCCTTTGTCATTGCCTCGACTGCCGCAAGCATCATGGGGCCCTGTTTTATGCTGCCGCGGTGTTCCCTCAGGATGCGGTGACGATCGACGGCGAAACACGCGACTACGCCGGGCGGTTTTTCTGTCCCCGCTGCGGCTCGTCCGTTTTCGCACGCAACGCAGACGAAATCGAAGTGCACCTGGGGTCCCTGGATGCCCCTGACCAGCTGATGCCAACCTACGAAAGCTGGATCGTCCGTCGCGAGTCCTGGTTGCCGCCGTTTCCGCTCAAGCGGCGATACGAGCGCGATCGTGACGCTACGGGTCGCTTTGAGGAGTAGGTCGCACGTAACGGCGCGAAGGCGCCGTTACGAAGTGACAGCGACGCATGCCACGATCGACATCTCGAACCAGATGCTCGAGGACGGCGCCCTTCGATCACGCCCCCGCGTCACTCCGGAAGACCGGCCTTGCGGAAGCCGTCAATGAAATGCTCAAGCGTCGCAGGGTCGCGGAATGGCTCCGTCGTGGCCCAGTGGCAGGTTGTGAAATGGGGGTTGCCGACGAGGAACAGTTCGACCTCCGCGCGCGCCTCGTCGAGCCGGCCGAGCTGGGCAAGGCTTGCCGCCAGGAAACGGCGTGAGCTTGTCCGATAAGTCTCGTCCCCGCGCAGCGTCTCGACAGCGGCTTCGTAATCGCGCGCCGCATATTGCGCCTGGCCGAGCGTCAGATAGTACCAACTTGCCGGAAACGGGTTCAGCCGGAACGCCTTGCGAATGTGCTCAAGGCCCTCCTCGATCCGCCCGGCCAGGACCGTGATATCGGACAATGCCGCCCAGGCATCGGCCTCGTTCGGGTCGAGTTCGATCGCCTTGGCGAATTCCGCATCCGCCTCGGCGAAGCTGCGCTCATAGGCAAGCAGGTAAGCCAGCACCCAGCGGCAGCCCGCATCGTTGGGATCGATCGCCACGGCCTTGCGCGCCAGTTCCAAGGCAAGGCTACGGGAAGATTCAGTTGGTCCGCCGGAATGCACCCATCCCATCCAATGGTTCATGGCAAGCCACCGATAGGGCTCGGCGTATTCCGGGTCGAGCGAAACGGCGCGCGTGAGCATCAGATGCGCTTCCCGCGCCGTCTGCGGCTGATCATCCATCAGCTTGCGCGCCCGCACGCAGAGATCGTAAGCCTCGAGATTTTTGGGCCGATTGCGCGGCGGCGGCGGTGCGCGCAGCCGGCCGAGCAACGCCTCCACGATCTTGCCGGTGACCTCGTCCTGAACGGCAAAGATATCGTCCAGGCTGCGATCGAAGCGTTCCGCCCACAGATGATCGCCACTCACCGCGTCGACCAGTTGGGCGTTGACGCGCACGCGCCCCGCGGCGCGTCGTGCGCTCCCCTCCAGCAGGTAGCGCACGCCAAGGTCCTCGGCGATCTCGCGCACGTCCATCGCCTTTCCCTTGTAGGCAAAGGCCGAGTTGCGTGCGATGACGAACAGGCCGGAGATCCTGGACAGGTCGGTGATCAGGTCTTCGGCCAACCCATCCGCGAAGGATTCCTGCTCGGGGTCGTTGCTGACATTGACGAAGGGCAGCACGGCTATCGACGGTTTGCCGGGCAGCGGCAAAGGGTTTCGCTTCGCGCCACCGAGCTGTTCGATAGCCCCTGTGAAGCGGTAGCCGACGCGTGGGACCGTGGCGATCCATTGAACACCGTCGGTGGCCGGGCCAAGCAGCTTCCGCAGCAGCGCGATCTGGACGGTGAGGTTGCCTTCCTCGACGGCCGTGCCCGGCCACGCCGCGTCCATCAACTCGGCCTTGCCCAAGATCTCGCCGGGCCGTCCAACGAGCGCCGCAAGCAGCTTCAGCCCGCGGTAGCCAATGGCGACGGGGAGATCGTTCCGAAGGAGCGTTCCCGCACCCGGATCAAGCACGAACGGACCAAAGGCAAAGCGCGACCCCTGCATACGGCACATCTTTAGCCCGTTTGGAAGTTTTGAGAACTATTTGGGAGAGCTTAATTACGACGCTGTTCGCATCCTGCAGAATTCAACCTCTTTCAGGTCGAGGGTCCCCGGACCCTTCAAACCATATGGAGGTTGCCATGAACGATACCCTTACGGCCCCGCATCAGGCGAAGCGGCCGGGAACGCGCATAGGGCCGGCGGAAGTGTCGCGTCGGCACCTGACGACCCTGCCAAGCATTATCGCGACCTGGCGCCGGCGGATACGCTTTCGCTGGGAACTTGAGCAGATGTCGAGGGCCAATCCCCATTTGATCGACGATATCGGTCTGACGAGACGGCAGGTCGAGGAAGAAATCGCCAAGCGCTTCTGGCAACGATAAGGCTGCAATGGCACCGGATCGCGGCGCTCCGCGTCGCCGACTGCGACTGCGACGGCAAGGGAACCTTCGAGAGGGGTCGAAGCGTTATCCCGTACGCGGCACGCCGCATCATTGCTGGAGACGTAACCGATGCACATCGTTGTTGGCGGCACGGGCCATGTTGGCTCCGCCGTGGCGAAGACGCTGCTCGACGAGGGCGAAGCCGTCACTATCGTTACGCGAAGCCCTGAGAAGGCCAGCCCATGGCGACAGCGGGGCGCGGAGGTCGTCCTCGCCGACGTTCAAGACGTGACCTCGATGCACGAGGTGTTCCGGCGCGGGACGCGAGCCTTCCTGTTGAATCCGCCCGCTGACATTTCGAGCGAGACGGACCGGGAGGAACGCCGGACCGTGCGCTGCCTGCTCGAAGCGCTCGAAGGATCCGGGCTGGAGAAAGTGGTGGCGGAATCAACCATGGGCGCGCAGCCGGGCGAAGAATGCGGCGATCTCAACGTCCTTTACGAACTGGAAGTGGGCCTAAGGGACCAGCCGATCCCTGCCAGCATCATCCGCGCAGCCTACTACTACAGCAATTGGGATACGATGGTAGGGCCCGTCACGAAGGATGGGGTTCTGTCGACCATGCTCCCTGCCGACCTCAAGCTCCCCATGGTCGCGCCAGACGACCTGGGACGGGTCGCCGCGCGACTCCTGCGAGAGCCGGTCAGGCAGACAGGCATGCATCCTGTCGAGGGGCCGGAACGGTACTCCCCGAATGATGTGGCCGCGTCCTTCGCCGCCGCCCTTGGCCGGGCCGTTCGCGTCAACGTGATCCCACGCGAAACCTGGGAAGACGCATTCCGCGGTTTAGGCTTCTCCGACGCTGCGGCTCACTCATATGCGAGGATGACGGCGGCGACAATCGATGGCCCCGAATATCCCGAAGACCCAATTCGAGGATCGATCTCGCTCGAGAGCTACATCGCGCAGCGCGTTCGCGGTTCACCCTGACGCTTCCAGCGCCGATCGCCGCCTTACCGCGCTTTCTTGCCCTCGGATTATTTCCCACTTTTCGCTCGGGCGTAGTCCGGCGACAATCTTCGGTGTTGGCGTAACGGACCTGGTAAATTTGGCGCGCCCGAAGAGATTCGAACTCCTGACCCCCAGATTCGTAGTCTGGTGCTCTATCCAGCTGAGCTACGGGCGCGCAACAGGCCATACTTTGCATGGCCAGCGATCCAATCCTTAACGACCGGCCGCGATGTGACGTGTTCCCTAGCGACTGAATTTCCGAAAAGCAAGCCGATCCGCAAAAGTTTTGCTGTTCGTGTCTTGGCGAGGATCAGAAGGGGGCGAGGATCAGAAGGGGACCAAGCCAAGGCGGGCGCGGGCCCATCAGGCCGGGCGGCGCAGGCCGTTGCGAGCCTGGTCGAGCCGGACCGGCTCATCGGGGATGGTGACCGCGAATGTGGTGCGGCCACCTCTGCTTTCGACAAGCTCCACCGTGCCGCCATGGGCGCGGATCAATTCGTAGGCGATCGCCAGGCCAAGGCCGGTGCCGCCGCTGCGGGCCGAGCCGCGGAACGCCGCGAACAGGTTCTCGCGCGCCTTCGGCGGCAGGCCGGGGCCAGTGTCGGTGACTGTGATGCGGCTGACGCTGCCCAAGCGCTCGGCCGACACCGCCAACCGACGCACCACTGCACTCTCCGCGTCCGCCGCCATCGCCTGCACGGCGTTGCGGCAAAGATTGGTGAGCACGCGAAAGAGCTGATCGGAATCGGCATCCACCTCGAAGGCCAGATCGACGGCGTTGACGAATTCGATGCCGCCTTCGGTGTCGAGCAGGCCGTGGACGTCGTCGACCAGTTGGCGCAGCCTGAGCCTGCGGCGCGACGGCGGCGGCTCCTGGGTACGGCCATAGGAGAGCACGCCTTCCGAATAGGACACGGCACGATCGAGTGCGCGCAACAGTTTTGGCGCAAAGGCCTGCACGGTCGGGTCCTGGACCTGACGCAGGCGGTCCGACATCAACTGCGCCGACGCCAGGATGTTGCGCATGTCGTGATTGATCTTCGACACGGCGAGGCCAAGGTTGGCGAGGTGTTTCTGTTCGGCGAGCATCTTTTGCAGCCGCTCCTGCATCTGCGACAGCTCGCGCTCGGCGACGCCGATCTCGTCGGCGCGGGCGGCGGGCCGGATGATCCGCCCCGGGTCGTCCGGTGCCTCTGAGAAGGCCAGCATCGAGCGCGTCATCGTCCGGATCGGACCGATCATGATCAGGTCTATGGCGGCGTAGACCAGCATGGCGGTGAACAGCGAGATCAGCAGCGAGACGAAGGCGACGTTGCGCGAATAGATGAGCATGGCATTGCGCAGGCTGTGATCGGGCATGATCAGCTCGAATTCCTTGTCGCTGTCGCCGACCGGCCCGAAAACGCGCAGCATCCGCTCGCCGCCGAAAAACAGAGTGTCCAAAGCACTGGTCATGCCCTCGACCAGTCCGACATTGGCGATGTCGATATGCTCGTCGACCTGCGGCGGCATTTCAGCCACGACCAGAAGGCGCGAGACGCCGCCGTCGCGCACGGCGATCGCCTTGGCGCCGATCGCCGTCAACACGTCGTTCTGGGCGGCGCGGGAGAGCGAGGTGGGCTCTCCCTGCACCAGCACGATCGAGACGGCCGCGGCGGTGCTCAGCCTCTCCTTCAGCCAGCTCAGCTGGTAGCTGGCGATCCAGGGCAGAAAGATAAGGACCTCGGCCAGCAGCACGAAGACGATGGTGAGCAGCAGGAGCTTTGTCGATAGCCCACGCGACAAAGGCACCGTCCGGGCGTTGGCCGGCGCCCGATCGATCCTTTCTTTGGCGGATGGAACTTCAACCATGCTGTTTTGTCTTCACGATCACTTGATCAGCCAAGATTAGGCCATTGCGGCTTTTTTGCCAATTTCGTCCTTCGTCCCAACTGGGGTAAGGCCGCCAAGAGTTCCGCCATCGGCCCGACGGCCGAATGCCGGCGCCGGATTGACTTCCAAAACCCTTCTTTCTATAAGCCCGCTCACGCTCGGGCCATTCGTCCCGGCGCGGTTTCGATCGCGCCAAAACCGGCCTGGCAAAGCTCCTGTTACAGAGTGACAGAATCAAGAAGGGCCGCACCCCGCGGTATTAAAACAAATGAAGCGTACCTACCAACCGTCCAAACTCGTCCGCAAACGCCGGCACGGTTTCCGTGCCCGCATGGCCACCAAGGGTGGTCGTGGCGTCGTCGCAGCCCGCCGCAACCGCGGCCGCAAGCGGCTCAGCGCCTGAACGGAAGACGAGATCGTTGCCCGCAACCGGCAAGCCAGTGGGAGCACATCCCAAGCGGCTTCTGAAACGCGCGGAATTCCTGGCCGTCCGGCGTGGCGAAAAGCGCCGCGGGCGGCTTTTTCTCGTCGAGGTTCTTGACCGCAGCGACAGCGGCGCGCCTCGCGTCGGCTATACGGTCACCAAGAAGGTCGGCAACGCAGTCGTCCGCAACCGCATCCGGCGGCGGCTGAAGGAAGCCGTGCGCACGCAGGCAGCGGGTGACATGGCGCCTGGCAATGACTATGTCATCGTCGGGCGCGAAGATGTGCTCACCATTCCATTCGGCCAGTTGAAGGCCGAACTCTCCCGCCGACTGCGCGGAATACGATAGGCCAAGGCTTTCGATGGAAAACAACCGGAACTTCTTCATCACCATCGCGCTGTCGGTGCTGATCCTGTCGCTTTGGCAGTATTTCTACGTGCTGCCGCGCAGCGAGGCGCAACGCGAGGCGGCCCGTATCGAAGAGCAGCGGCTAGCGGAGCAGAAGAAGGCGGCCGAAAGCGCCAGTCCGGGCAGCAGTGAAACGCCGGTGCCGCAGCAAGGCGCCATTCCCAATGCACCGGGGGCCAATGCACCGGGAACCGACGGCACGACGCCGGCCAGCCGCGAGCAGGCGCTGGCGTCGACGCAGCGCATCAAGATCGACACGCCGAGCCTGGAAGGCTCGATCAACCTCACCGGCGCCCGTCTCGACGACCTCAAGCTCAAGCACTACACGCTGACGGTCGACAAGAACTCGCCCGAGATCGAACTGCTCAACCCGGCGGCGCTGCCCACTGGCTACTATGCCGAGATCGGTTTTGTCGGCAGCGACAAGATCGGCACGCTGCCAGGGCCGGCAACGGTGTGGACCGTCGAGGGCAATGCGACGCTGACGCCGGCGACCCCGGTCACGCTGACCTTCACCAACGACAAGGGCCTGACCTTCAAGCGCACCTTCTCCGTCGACAGCGACTACATGTTCACGGTCTCGGACACGGTGCAGAATTCGGGTTCGGTCGCCGTCACCCTGTCGAACTACGGCCGTGTCACCCGCTTCGACAAGCCTGCCGTTGCCAGCATCTATGTGCTGCATGAAGGGCTGATCGGCGTCACCGGCACCGAAGGCCTGCAGGAACACAAATACGCGGCCGTCGAGGAGGACAAGCAGTACACGCCGGGCAAGTCGACCGATGGCTGGCTGGGCATTACCGACAAATACTGGGCGGTGACGCTGGTGCCGACCGAGAAGCAGCCGTTCCAGCCGCATTACGCCTATTTCGACAACGGCCGCCCGCGCTACCAGGCCGACTTCCTCACCGACCCGATCACCGTTAATGCCGGCCAGTCGGCGACGGTCGAGACCGAAATCTTCGCCGGCGCCAAGGAAGTCGCCAAGGTCAACGCCTATGCGCAGGACCGCAACATCAGGCTGTTCGACCGTTTGATCGACTGGGGATGGTTCATCTGGATCACCAAGCCGATGTTCTATCTGATCGACACGATGTACAAATTCTTCGGCAATTTCGGCCTTGCCATCCTCGCCACTACCGTCGTCGTCAAGGCCGTCTTCTTTCCGCTCGCCAACAAGTCCTACGCGTCGATGGCGAACATGAAGAAGGTGCAGCCCAAGATGCTGGAGATCCGCGAGAAATACGCGGACGACAAGATGAAGCAGCAACAGGCGATGATGGAGCTCTACAAGACCGAAAAGATCAATCCGCTCGCCGGCTGCTGGCCGGTGGCGCTGCAGATCCCGGTCTTCTTTGCGCTCTACAAGGTGCTCTACATCACCATCGAGATGCGGCATGCACCGTTCTTCGGCTGGATCCAGGATCTCGCGGCGCCCGACCCGACTTCGCTCTTCAACCTGTTCGGCCTCATACCGATCGCTCTGCCGGACATGTTGATGATCGGCGTTTGGCCGTTGATCATGGGCGTGACCATGTTCCTGCAAATGCGCATGAACCCGACGCCGCCAGACCCGACGCAGGCCATGATCTTCACCTGGATGCCGGTGGTCTTCACGTTCATGATGGCGGGCTTTCCGGCCGGCCTCGTCATCTACTGGGCCTGGAACAATCTGCTTTCGATCATCCAGCAAGGCGTCATCATGAAGCGCCAGGGCGCCAAGATCGAGTTGTGGGACAATCTGGTCGCGCTCTTCCGGAAGAAACCGTCGCCGGCGGAATAGCCGGCGCTCCCCTTTTTGCGAATGCAGGAAAGCCCCGGCCCGACCGGGGCTTCTTAGCACAAGCCGAGCCACCAGCGAACGGCGAACCAGCCGACCTGGCGGTAGACGCCGCCGCGACACATCCCTATAAGCTCGCTCTCGTTTCAGGAGCGCTCCGTCGATGAGCAGGTAAGGATGATCCGCTCCGCACGCGGTTGGTGCTGCCGGTGGGATCGCGCTATTTTGACCTTGCCTGTTATTCGCCGATGGAGCCAAGACCATGATCGGACCCAACCCCAACATCAAACACCCGATCCCGATGCATACGCGCGTCGGTTTCCTGAAGGGATTGGTCACGGCGCCCAACATTGAGATCGGCGACTTCACCTATTATGACGATCCGGATGGGCCGGACAAATTCGCCGAGCGATGCGTGCTGCATCATTATCCGTTCATCGGCGACCGGCTGATCATTGGCAAGTTCTGCGCCATCGCCGAGGGCGCGCGCTTCATCATGAACGGCGCCAATCATGCCATGTCCGGCTTTTCGACCTATCCGTTCAACATCTTCGGTCATGGCTGGGAAGAGGGTTTCGACCCGGCGACCTGGTCGAAGGAATTGCGCGGCGACACAGTGGTCGGCAATGATGTATGGATCGGCATGGAAGCGGTGATCCTGCCCGGCGTAACGATCGGCCATGGCGCCATCGTTGCGGCAAAATCGGTGGTGACGCATGACGTGCCACCCTATGCGATCGTCGCCGGCAATGCGGCCAAGGTGGTGAAGATGCGCTTCGACGACAGGACCATCTGGCGGCTTTTGGCGGTGTCGTGGTGGGATTGGCCGGTGGAAAAGATCAGCCGCAGCCTCAATGCCATTCGTGGCGCCGATATTTCTCTTCTGGAGGCAGCGGTTTGAACGCGTTGAACAAGACCGTGATCGGCACCGAGCTGTTCACACGGCCGTGGGTCTTCATCCGCGGTGTGCCGGCGATGAAGTTCCTGCCGCCGGAAGGGCCACCGGAAATCGCCTTTGCCGGCCGCTCGAACGTCGGCAAATCGTCGCTGATCAACGCCCTGGTCAATCAGAAGGGGCTGGCGCGCACGTCCAACACGCCAGGGCGGACGCAGGAACTCAACTATTTCGTTCCGGATGGATTTTCCGGCGAAGGCGCCGATCTGCCGCCGATGGCGCTGGTCGACATGCCGGGGTATGGCTACGCCACCGCGCCCAAGGAAAAGGTCGACGACTGGACGAAACTCGTGTTCGACTATCTCAAGGGCCGCGTCACGCTGAAGCGCGTCTACGTGCTGATCGACGCCCGCCATGGCATCAAGGCCAAGGATGACGAAGTGCTGTCGCTGCTCGACAAGGCGGCGGTCTCCTATCAGATCGTGCTGACCAAGACCGACAAGATCAAGGCGGCCGGTGTGCCGCGGCTGATCGAAGAAACGCTTGCGAAGATCAAGAAGCGGCCGGCCGCGTTTCCGTTCGTTCTCGCCACGTCTTCGGAAAAGACCGAGGGCCTCGAGGAATTGCGCTCGGCGATCGTGCTGGCGGCCAATGGCGGCTAAAGCGCGTCGCGTTTGACCGGCCTCATTGACGCGCTTTAGGTTGTTGCTTTTATGCATGTCGTTATCGCAAAAACCGCTGCACACTTTTGCGCGACATGCATTAGGATTTCGCCTCCAGTGCAATTGTCTGTGTGCCTTCCTCCGTGGCAAGCCTTTCGGTGCCGTAAGCCTTCAGGAACATGCCGACGCCAGACCTGACGATGTGGTCGATTTCATCCTGGCTCGGGGCTTTGGTGCGGTAAGCGAATATGCACTGACGGAAAAGGCCTGCCAGGCACAGTTCGGTAAACTGATAAGCGGCAAGATCGACATCGTCGATCCGCAGCAGGCCGCGCTCGATGGCGGCATTGAGAAAGGCCACCATCCTGTCGTGGCCACGTTTCGGGCCGCGTTCGTAAAAACGCGCGCCCATGTCGGGAATCCTGTCGGACGCGCCGATCACCGTACGCTGCGCCTGGATGACTTTGGCCGACGTGATCTTGAGGGACAGCACCTTGCCGAACTTCACCAGCGTCTCGCGAAGGTCGTCGGCGCGGTCGAGCATATCGTACATGTTCTTGAAAATCGTGCCGCGCTCTTCCTCGATCAGCGCCTCGAACAGCTCTTCCTTGTTGGCGAAGTAGACATAGATCGTACCCTTGGAGACGCCGGCCTCGCGGGTGATGTCATTCATCGATGCCGCTTCGAAGCCCTTGTCGATGAAGACACGTCGCGCGCCGTCGATGATCTGGCTGCGCTTGACCGGATCCTGTCCCGCTGCCGGGCGGCCGCGACGCAGGCTGTCCAGCAAATCGCACGGGTCCTTGCCAGAGTCAGACAGTGGGCCAGAGTCAGGCGATGGGCCAGCGTCAGGGTCGGTCATAAGGTCACACCTTGAAAAATATTCGAACCGATCGGTTCGATCACCCTTGATATGGGCCTCTCTCCGCGCTAAGTCAATGTTCACATCGAACCGAACGGTTCAGTCTGACTGCTCCAGAGATGTTCCCAGAGAGATCCCAATGTCCTCGAACGCGCCTGTCACCGCCGAAGTCCGTCCATTCCCCAATGCCAAGGTTGCGCCAGCTACCGAGGCGCCGAACGCACCGACTGTGCCCGCTATCAGCCCTGCGGCTGAGGCGCCGGCCAAAAAGAAACGTACGGCTCGCTCCTTTCTGTTGCCGATCATCGCGCTTGGCCTGCTGGGCGCAGGCGCCTGGTATGGCTACGACTACTGGACCGACGGGCGCTTCATGATCTCAACGGACGACGCCTATGTCCAGGCCGACATGGCGTTCATTTCGCCGAAAATCTCCGGCTAT
Source organism: Mesorhizobium sp. WSM4821 (assembly GCF_055901555.1). NCBI lineage: Bacteria > Pseudomonadati > Pseudomonadota > Alphaproteobacteria > Hyphomicrobiales > Phyllobacteriaceae > Mesorhizobium > Mesorhizobium sp. WSM4821. The sequence goes on from NZ_CM148371.1 coordinate 1,044,530, forward strand.
GTCGATCAGGTCAAGGTGACCGACAACCAGCAGGTGAAAGCCGGCGACCCGTTGCTGGTCGTCGACAACGGCGACTACAAAATAGCGGTTGCGCAGGCAGAGGCGCAGATCGCCACGCTGACCAAGACGCTCGACCGCATCGACGCGCAGACCAAGGCAGCGGAGGCTTCGCTGCAGCAGGCGCAGGCGCAAAAGACCGCCGACGAGGCTGCCGCGAACAATGCCGCGCGCGCCCAGCAGCGCGCCGCGCAACTGCTCAAGACGCATGTCGGCACACAGGCGCAGCTCGACGACGCCCAGACCGCCCTCGATCAGGCCAAGGCAGCGCTTGTCGGCGCGGACGCGCGGATCGCGGCGGCCCAGGCCAATATCGGCGTGCTGCAGGCCCAGCGCGCGGAGACGGCAAGCACGCTGGCGTCGTTGCAGCTCAGCCGCGACAAGGCCGCTCGCGACCTATCCTTCACCGTGCTACGCGCGCCCTATGACGGTGTGGTGGGCAACCGCTCCGTCGAGCAGGGCGACCTGATCAGCCCCGGACAGAAGCTCGCCGTCATCGTGCCGACGGACAAGCTCTATATCGTCGCCAATTTCAAGGAGACCCAGCTTGCCCGGCTGGTGCCTGGCGAAAAGGTCAGGATTTCGGTCGACGCGATCGACGGTGAGGATTTCGAAGGCACCGTCTCGTCGCTGGCGCCGGCCTCCGGCGCGGTGTTCTCGCTGCTGCCGCCGGAAAACGCCACCGGCAATTTCACCAAGGTCGTGCAGCGCGTCCCGGTTCGCATCGATGTGCCGGCAGACGTGTTGAAGACAGGCAAGCTGCGCGCGGGCTTGAGCGTCGTCGTCGCCGTCGACAGCCGCACCGCACCTTCGGCGTCGAAGTAAGCGGCTCGGAGCAGCGTCATGGCGACCGCAACCCTGACCGCGGGATCGGCGCCGGTCAAGCCGGTCAATCACATCGAGCCGCGCCGCGTCATCGCGTTCCTGGCGATGGTGTTCGGCATGTTCATGGCGATCCTGGACATCCAGATCGTTTCGGCCTCCTTGTCCGAGATCCAGGCGGGCTTGAGCGCCAGCTCCGACGAAATCCCCTGGGTGCAGACTGCCTATCTGATTGCCGAAGTCATCATGATCCCGCTGTCCGGTTTTCTCAGCCGGATGCTGTCGACGCGTGTGCTGTTCACCGTCTCCGCGGCCGGCTTTACCGCCGCGAGCGCACTTGCGGCGACCGCCACGAATATCGACCAGATGATCGTCTACCGCGCCATCCAGGGCTTCATCGGCGGCGGCATGATTCCGAGCGTGTTCGCTGCCGCCTTCACCATCTTCCCGCCGTCACGCCGGGCCATGGTGTCGCCGATGATCGGGCTGGTGGCGACGCTGGCGCCGACCATCGGCCCGACCGTCGGCGGCTATATCAGTCATGCGATGTCCTGGCACTGGCTGTTCCTGATCAATGTGGTGCCCGGCATCCTGGTGACCGCCGCGGCGTGGTCGCTGATCGATTTCGACAAGCCCGATCTCAGCCTGTTCCGCAAGTTCGACTGGTGGGGCCTTGCCGGCATGGCGGCCTTCCTCGGTTCGCTGGAATATGTGCTTGAGGAAGGCCCGAACAACGACTGGCTTCAGGACCAGGCGGTCTTTATCTGCGCCATCCTGATGACGGCCGGCGCGGTGCTGTTCTTCTGGCGCGCCTTCACCGCCGAGGAACCGATCGTCGACCTAAAGGCTTTCACCAACGTCAACTTCGCCTTCGGCTCGCTGTTCTCCTTCGTCATCGGCGTCGGTCTCTACGGCCTGACGTATCTCTATCCGGTATACCTCGGGCGAATCCGCGGCTACGATTCCCTGATGATCGGCGAGGCGCTGTTCGTCAGCGGCCTCGCCATGTTCGCCACCGCGCCCATTTCCGGCATCCTGTCGCGCAAGATGGATCCGCGGCTGATGATGATGATCGGCTTTTTCGGCTTCGCTGCCGGCACCTGGCGCATGACCAATCTAACCGCCGACTGGGATTTCTGGGAGCTTTTGGTGCCGCAGATCCTGCGTGGCGCCTCGATGATGCTGTGCATGGTGCCGATCAATAACATCGCGCTGGGAACGCTGCCGCCCGACCGGCTTAAGAATGCATCAGGCCTGTTCAATCTCACCCGCAATCTCGGCGGCGCCGTCGGCCTTGCCGTCATCAACACCGTGCTGATCGACCGCAACGCCTTTCACTACGCAAGGCTGGCCGAGCATGTGCAATGGGGCAGTGCCGAGGCGCAGACCAAACTGCAGAACATGACGCTCGACTTCCAGCAGAATGCCGGCCTGGACGCCTCCAAGGCGGCGATTTCCAAACTGTCCGCCATGGTCCAGCAGCAGGCGTCGCTGCTGTCCTTCATGGACGTGTTCTACCTCTTGACGGCGCTGTTCGCCACGCTGGCGATCTTCGTCTTGTTCATCAGCAAGCCGGCGGAACCGGGCGGCGGAGGCGGCGGACACTGATTGGTGGATTGAATATCATCGCTCGGTGCGGACGTCTGCTGCATGGCGTTGCCGGAAGCCGATAGGCGCCATCCTACCTGGTTTCGGCTAGAGTTTCGGCCTGATTCTCGGCGCGACCGGCTTCATCGGTTCCGCCGTTACAAGAAAACTCGTGGACGAAGACCATCAGGTCACGGGGCTTGGGCGTGATCCCGCGCGTGCCGCGCTGAAGATGCCGCATGTTCGCTGGCTGGCTGCTGATCTTGCCGGCATGACGCAGAGTGACAATTGGAAGCAAGTGTTGGATGGCCAGCACATTGTCGTCAATTGCGCCGGCGCGCTGCAGGATGGGCTTTTCGACGATCTGTATGCCACTCAGGAAAGGGCGATGGGCGCTCTACGAGACAGCGCGGGATCGGGAACTGCTGATCGTCCAGATATCGGCGGAAACAGAAAACCCTGGCCGTGACATCGCCGTCCTTGGCACCAAGCGGCAGGCAGACGCTGCTCTCGCCGCAAGCGGCATACCTTATGTCATCCTTCGTCCGGCGCTTGTCCTCGGCCGCAATGCGCATGGTGGCTCCGCGTTGCTAAGGGCTCTCGCAGCCTTTCCATTGGCGATCCCGCTGGCTTATGCCAACAGCCGCGTCACGACAGTTGCCCTTGACGATGTTGCGAGCGCCGTCAGCGCGGCCATTCAGGGCACCTTGCCACCCGGATCCCGATGTTGCTCTCGGCAGCGATGAAAGCCTCACGCTGAAGGAACTGATCCGCTTGCGCGACATGGCAAGGTACGCAACCGCCGAGGCGACAACCCTGCCGCCCGGCTTCTATTGCATCTGGTTTGTTTTCGGCTTCCAGCCTTTTTCGCGGTAATCGCGATCTTTTGGCTGATGTTGACCAAACCCACCATCACCCTGTTCAGCCTCGACTAGGGCTAAGGTCAGGAGACAGCCTGGATGCGTCAGGCGGCGGCTGGCTTGAAGGTCAGGGCGACGCCGTTGATGCAATGGCGCAAGCCGGTCGGCGGCGGGCCGTCGTCGAAGACATGGCCGAGATGGCCGCCGCAACGGCGGCAGTGGACCTCGGTTCGGGTCATCCCGAGAGACCTGTCCACGGTCTCGCCGACAGCATCGGGAATCTCCTGCCAGAAGCTCGGCCAGCCGGTGCCGGAATCGAACTTGGTCTCGGAGGAGTAGAGCGGCAGGTCGCAGCCGGCGCAGGCGAAGATGCCCTTGCGGTGTTCGTTGAGCAGCGGGCTGGTGCCCGGATATTCGGTGCCTTCCTTGCGCAGCACGTTGAAAGCCGCGTCTGACAGGATGGCGCGCCACTCGGCCTCGGTCTTGGTAACCTCGAAGGTTTCGGCCGCGCGTGCATCCTGCGGTCCGCCCATCCGCCAGAGCGCGGTGCTGCCTGTAACGACACCAATGGCGGCCGCGCCGCATAAAAGGAGATCGCGACGATTCATGACCATTCCTCCTGTTATTTCTATGCCAGTTTCGACCGCCATACGGAAATCAAAAGCCGGTGACGATCAGCATCGCCGAAACACTCCGCGCCGATCCACATTTGGTGTGAACGGCGCGAAGTGTGCGCGGAGAGGCTTGGCCATATCTTCGCTAGCAGCGGGCCCTTCGTTACATCTTCGGCAGGAGAACCTTGTCGATGACGTGGATAACGCCGTTCGACTGCTCGACATCGGCGACCGTCACTTTGGCGACATTGCCGTTCTCGTCGGTCGCGTTGACCTTGCCGCCATCGGCCTTGAGCGTCAGTTCGCAGCCGCCAACCGTCTTGACCTTGTGCGCGCCACCATCGTCCATGGCCATCTTTGCGACATCCGCGGCCATCGCCTTGGCACCGATGACGTGGCAGGTCAGGATCTTGACCAGCTTGTCCTTGTTTTCGGGCCTGAGCAGCATGTCGACGGTGCCGGTCGGAAGTGCTGCAAAGGCTTCGTTGGTCGGCGCGAACACAGTGAAGGGGCCGGCACTCTGCAGCGTCTCGACCAGGCCGCCGGCCTTGACGGCAGCGACCAGCGTCGTGTGGTCCTTCGAGTTGACGGCGTTCTCGACGATGGTCTTGGTGGCATACATGGCGGCGCCGCCGACCATCGGGTTTTCGGCATAGGCGGCGGTGGCGAGCGCGGTGGCCACGACCGGGCCGGCAAGCAAAAGGGTGGCGAGTTTACGCATTATCTCAATCTCCTCAGTTCATCTCTCCCCTTTTTTGGGGGCGCAGGAGATACGCGAGATAAATGCGTGAGTTTCGTCGTTTAGGAAATTTTTTCAGTGTCAAACAGCGTTCTCCCCACCACTCAGTGACTTCACCTGGATACTTCCTGGTTTCGCTCCACTGCGGGAGATCAATTATAGGATCTGCTTGAAAAAGTTTGGGGGCGGTCAGATTCCCTTCAGACCGCCCGCAGCGACCACAGGGCCGGTCGGCTGGCCGGTCGGCGAACCACCGGCCGGCTCGAGGCTGACGGCAAGCATGGCGCCCCGCGCAAGTTTCTCCTGCACGGCTGGCGCGATCGTCATACGCGCGGTCTGACCGGCCGGGATGACGCCCATCGAGACCGGCGCATTCTTGCCTTCGATCATCCACAGTTCGAAATCCTTGCCGGCGGCACGCTCGCCGGAGACATGCGACAAGCCGACCTCGCGATCGGCGGCGTCGTAGATGACAAGGTATCTGACGTCGCTGCCGTCGGCAGCCAGCGAGGCGACGAGCCGCGGTTGCTCGACCGGCGGGCTGAGGTAAGGCAGGGCGACAGTGATCGCCAGCGCCGCAACGGAAGCGGCGGCAAGACCGCGCCAGAAGGCAAGGCTCGACCAGAGGCCAGCGCGAGGCTCCGCCACGAATAGCCGGCTATCTATTGCCTCCTTGACCCTGATCGGAGGCTCTGTCTCCGGACAGGCGACGATCATCGGCGAAAGATGCACCTCCCAGGCATCGACAAGGCGCGCGAAAGCGGCGTCCGCGTCGATGCGGCGTGAGGCGATCTCGCGTTCGTCCGCGTCCAGCACACCGAGAACGTATTCGGCGGCGAACAGGTCGTCGCCCCCAGGTTCCGGTTCGTTATCGTCTGCCGGCGTCATCTTTCCAGACACTCTCTGAGCTTCAACAGGCTGCGCCGCAGCCAGGTTCGCATCGTGTTCAGCGGCACGCCGTGGCGTGCGGCGAGATCGGCATAGCTTTCTCCGTCCAGATAGGCGCCCCGGACGGCCGCCGCCCGGTCCTTTTCCAATTCATCGAGACAACGGTAGACGCGTTCGGATTCGCCGCCTGCCGCCACCGTAGCCTCCGGTCCCGGCGCCGGATCGGCTACGTCGAGCGCGGCATCGATATAGGCAGCGGGCTCGCGCCGCGCCCTTATCCGATCGATCGCATGATTGCGCGCAATGGCCACCAGCCAGGAGATCGGGCTTAGATCCGAGACGGCGAAACGGTCCGCCTTCGTCCATATCTTGACGAAGACCTCTTGCAGCGCCTCTTCTGCCTCTCCCCGGTCCTTCAATACACGGAGGCAGACGCCAAAAAGTTTCGCGCTGGTCTGCCGGTAGAGCAGATCGAACGCAGCTCGGTCCTTCATCGAAGTCCGAACGATCAGGTTGCTGATGTCCCGCGGCGTCATTTCGGCAAATTAGGCAATCGCGATATATTTGCAACGGCGGAAGTCGTTTGCCCCCAAACGCTCTGCGCAGCAGTCACCCAATTCAGACGTCGACTGCCAGCGAAAATCAGCTGCCGCTGGCGGTAATCGTCGCAGGCTGAATGGGCAATGGGCGCCGATTGAAAGCGGTGGCGTTTATAGCTGACCGGCGATCGGGGAACCTGAAATCACCGAAGTCGCCGTCGATGTGCCGGAATGCTCCCGCAACCTCCGAAATCCGCCATTCCGCTTGATTTCCCACCGATCATCACACATTATTGCGCCGCACTATCCGAGTAGGTTGATTGTCTCAGCCGCGACCTTAAGACTGCAGATAGCGGCTGGCACAGGCACGGTGTTCGCGAAAAGTGTCCGGCTTCAGCCGGTTGAAGTTGATCGCGTTTTGACGTCGGATCGACCAAGTCCGATGTTTTGCAAGGATCGCATATGTTTCGCGATATGTCCGCATACAAGAAACTCTTGATGCTTGGCATTGTCGGGCTGGTATTCGTAGGCATCTTCGATGCCCTCAGCAACCTGCCCGTCATTTCGGACTGCGGGTTCTACGGCAATTGTGCGATCGATGGCCCAGCCGAACCGCCGACCGATCTCGGCCTGGACCCGGTGGGGTAATGAAGCCGTCCGGGAAAACGGCGCTCATCGTCTACGACGGCGATTGCATCTTCTGTCAGAACTATGTCCGCTTTGCCCGGCTGCGCGCCGCCGTCGGTCCCGTCGAGTTGCTCGACGCGCGCTCGGGCGACCCGCGCGTCGCCGGGTTCCAGCGCCAGGGCTTCGACTTGAACGAGGGCATGCTCTTTGTCTTCGACGATCGCGTCTACCATGGCGAGGAAGCTATCAATCTCCTGGCGATCCTCAGCTCTTCTTCTTCGCTCTTTGGCTGGCTCAACCGCAAGATCCTCTCAAACAGGATGGCCGCTCGGCTGATCTATCCGGCGCTCAAGCTGGGGCGTCGGGCCACCCTGTGGCTTCGCGGCCGCTCGCTCATCCCTGCCGATCTAGACCGCCGCTAGAGCATTTCCCGGCGAAGTGGATTCGGAAGTCCGGAAATGCCCGAGGACAAACCCTGGTGGGTGAGCATTTGAGCGATTCGACGAGAAAGCAGAAAGAGCCCTGGAACATGCGCCGGGCTTCCTCCAGAATATCGGGCGGGATTGACCAGCGGCCTGGATCGGTCGAACATTCCGGCAGCCCGCGGGGCAGTTGTCAGTGGGTGCAGACCTTCGGTCGCGAGAAATCCACAAGCTTGAAAACCAGGAACTTGCGCTCGAGGACGTTGGGCATGTCGTCCGCAAAGGTCGCCGCCTTCGCGCGGGTGACCGTCTCGCCGTCCTTCACATAGGTTACCCAGGCCTCGGGATTCCAGCGGAGACGTCTCTTCAGGTCGAGCAGGATGTGGTAATTGCCCGCCCGCGACTGCCGGACGAGAGAGGGCTCCGAGGAATCGACGATCTTCACCACCTCGTTCTGATAGCTGAACAGGTATGGCGGCTTGGTGAAGAGCAGATGGTTGGTCTGGCCGCCTTCCGTATGCAGATTGCTGAACATGTTGATCGAGCTCTCTGTCTTTAGCCCGACATAGGGCGATAGACAGGAGAGAAAGAACATGCCCGGCACCAAATAGACCCACAGTGGCCGGCGCGGCGCGGAAACATTCTGGCAAGGCAGGTTCTGCAGGGCCACATAGGCCAGCACGATCATCGCCACGCCGCCCACTGCCGCCCAAATGAGGATCCAGACGGAGTGGACCATCATGTCGAAAGAGCCCCTGGGATAAGCGTAATGGAGGAGCATGACGACGGTGACCGTGAACAGCAAAACCGCTCCGCCCGGCACCAAGATCCCGATCCGCCCGAACGTTACGCGTAACGGATTGGCCGCTCCCAGCAAGATGCGATAGAGCGCCTCGCTGGCGGGCGCGGGGATGCTCAGCACATATAGCGCGAACACCAGGCTGGAAAAGTCCATGTACCAGGAATAGGCCGAGATCGGTATCACGTAGTGGAAGACGAGCGCGAGGATGAACCCGACGGCGAAATAGCGCTTCCAGTAAAGCGAGACGATGGCAATGGCCTCGATGACGAAGGTGACGTAGATCGCCAGATACCGGCCAAAGAGATTGTCCTCGAGCCCGAACGGACGCGCGAGTGGCGTGTAGAGACCGACGGCGCAACTCACGGAAGGGTCGAGGAAGTCTGTGTTGATCTTGTGGAAGATGCCGTAGAAATACATGATTGCGAGCAGCGACCGGGCGACGACGCGGATCTGTTCATAAAGCGCCATGCGGTCTATGGAGCTGCCGCGGCCCGCCCGCAGATAGAGAACCGCTACGCTGAGCAGGATAGCCCCATCCATTACCGCAGCGATCGTCTTGTTGTTGGAGGCGACCGGCATTCGCAGGGCATAGAGCGTAAGCGAAACTAACACGAGCCCGATCAGAAGGTCCGTCCGTCGCGGATGGAGTAAGAGAAGCAGGCTGAACAGGACCACGCCCCAGCTCAGAACGGCATAGAGAAGTCCTTTGTAGCCTATCAGGCCATAGGTATCGCCGGCGATGCTGAAGATGGCCGCCCCCGCCCAGAAGGGAGTGAAGGCAGTCAGACCGTCATATGCGTGGTCGAGATATTTTACGTTCGCGATCTTTCCGCGACCAAAATTCCACAAAGGTATCGCGCTTGTCGTCATCACGAATTCCGCCGCCTTGCCAGAAACACTGGATCGCTACGCGGAAACATTTCCGAGTTGTAAATAACAGTCAACTCGAAGCTAATTGCTATCAGTGTCAGCAGTTCGGGTAACCAAGATGGCGCTACATAACCGCCTTTCAGCGACGCGACCAGGATGTATAGCTCGTCCCAATACTCGAATTGATGATGTCAGCTTAAGCCTGTGAGGACAAAGCCTGGTGGATGCCGGACTTCAGGCAACAACACCGGTGACGGATTCCTGATTCGCCGGATGTGGGTTGCAAGGGCGTCGCATCTGAATCCGAGACGGCACCACGAGATTGAGGACCGCGGAGAAGCTGAGAGGAGCCGTTATAGGTTTCTCGATGTTAGAAATGTTTGCATCACACGCTTCCGTTTTCGCAGCGGCAGATGCGAGTTCTCCGCTCGATTGTTTAATCCTTTGTGAGATCGCCGCGCAAATGGAAGGATTTCGGGTTGGTTTTGCTGCAGGCGCCGCTGCGGAGGCAGGCATAAAGACGCACCGATTTGATCATTGTGACAGCAAAGCTGTTTGCGGCCTGCCGTAATTCCCGCTAAGACGCCGCCGTTCATGCCAAGCTGGGAAACATGCCGATGACGGACCTCGCCGCCACCGCCGAAATGCAGGCCGCGCTGCTTTCGAGGGCGCTGCCCTATATGCAGCGCTACGAGAACAAGACGGTCGTGGTGAAATATGGCGGCCACGCCATGGGCGACAATGCGCTCGGCAAGGCCTTCGCCCGCGACATCGCGCTGCTGAAACAATCCGGCGTCAACCCGATCGTCGTGCATGGCGGCGGGCCGCAGATCGGCGCCATGCTGGCCAAGATGGGCATCGAATCGAAGTTCGAGGGCGGCCTGCGCGTCACCGACCAGAAGACGGTCGAGATCGTCGAGATGGTGCTGGCCGGCTCGATCAACAAGGAGATCGTCGCGCTGATCAATGCCGAGGGCGAATGGGCGATCGGCCTGTGCGGCAAGGACGGTAACATGGTTTTCGCCGAAAAGGCGCGCAAGACCATGATCGATCCGGATTCCAACATTGAGCGCGTGCTCGATCTCGGCTTCGTCGGCGAGCCGATCGAGGTCGACCGCACGCTGCTCGACCTTCTTGCGCGGTCCGAAATGATCCCGGTGCTGGCGCCGGTGGCGCCCGGCCGCGACGGCCACACCTACAACATCAATGCCGACACCTTCGCCGGCGCCATTGCCGGCGCCTGCCAGGCGACGCGCCTGTTGTTCCTGACCGATGTGCCCGGCGTGCTCGACAAGGGCAAGAAGCTCATCGACGAGCTGACCGTGGCCGAGGCAAGGGCCTTGATCAAGGACGGCACGGTGTCGGGCGGCATGATCCCGAAGGTCGAGACCTGCATCGAGGCGATCGAGCGCGGCGTCGAAGGCGTCGTCATCCTGAACGGCAAGACGCCGCATTCGGTGCTGCTCGAGCTGTTTACCGAACACGGCGCCGGCACGCTGATCGTGCCGTGAGCGAAGGCTGACGGGTGTTTCGTAGCCGGAGATCCAGGGCTCAGGCGTCCGGCAGGCTCATCGCCTGAGATGCCCAAGCGGGACGTGGCCCGGCCCCTTGATGTTCTGCAGCACAAGCTGCGTGTGGACGTCACGCACGCCATCGAGCCGCATCAGCCGGTGCATGACGAAGGCATTGAGGTCGTCGACCGACGGCACCATCACATGCAGCAGGAAATCGTGGTCGCCGGTCATCGTCCAGCATGACGAGACCTCGTCCATGCGCTGCACGGCGGCAATGAAGGTTTCGGGCGAGCCGTCGCTGTGGCTCACCAGGCGCACCTGGATGAACACCTCGACCATCAGGCCGACGGCGCGGCGGCTGAGCACGGCGGCAAAACCCTTGATGACGCCGGCGTCCTGAAGGGCCTCGAAGCGGCGCGCGCACGGTGTCGTCGACAGGCCGATCTCCTGCGCCAGTTCGGACACCGGCTTGCGTCCGTCGCGCTGCAGGATATCGAGCATCTTGATCTCGAAATCGTCGAACTGAGGCATTTTCACCTCTCCAATAGCATTACGGTGACGACTTTTACCTCAAATACTGCATTCGGACCATCATCAAAGCTGATTTGCCTCGCCGCATTCGGCTATCTCTTACGAAATTCGCCGGTCATGAGTTGCGAGGAGAAGAGCCATGACGATAAGCGTTGCCGACTACGCAAGGGAATGCGCGGCGCAAGGCCTTCGCGGCGACTATTCGGTCTGCCGTGCCGACTTCACCGTAGCGCAGCACTACAACTACAGCGCTGACGAGCAGGCCGTATGGCGCAGGCTGTGCGACCGCCAGACGAAGCTGACGCAGAAGCTGGCGCATCAGTCCTACCTCGACGGCGTCGCCGCGCTTGGTCTGCTCGACAAGATTCCGGATTTCGGAGAGGTCAGTGAAAAGCTGCGCAATCTCACCGGCTGGGAGATCGTCGCCGTGCCGGGCCTCATCCCCGCCGCGCCGTTCTTCGTCCATCTCGCCAGTCGCCGCTTTCCGGTCACCAACTGGCTGCGGACACGGCAGGAGCTCGACTATATCGTCGAGCCGGACATGTTCCACGATTTTTTCGGCCATGTGCCGGCGCTGACCCAGCCGGTCTTTGCCGACTTCATGCAGATGTATGGTGAGAAGGCCGAGCATCTGATCGCGCTCGGCGGCGACGAGATGATCAGCCGCCTCTACTGGTACACTGTCGAATACGGGCTGATCCAGGAAGCAGGTCAATCGGTGAAGGCTTTCGGCGCCGGACTGATGTCATCGTTTGCGGAACTTCAGTTCGCGATCGAAAGCAAGGACGCGCACCATGTCCCCTTCGATCCGGAAACGGTGATGCGCACCAGCTATGAGATCGACAAGTTCCAGCGCGCCTATTTTGTACTGCCGTCCTTCGACGTCTTGCGCGATGCCTTCCAGGACGTCGCCGGCCTGGCAGCGATCGTCGGACGCCACAAGGCCAAGCCGGCGCTCGACCCTGCGGAACTTTAGAACGACCGACGCTCTACTTTTGAGCATCGGATTGCTCGTTGCCGCTGGCCGGCTATGTGCCGATGACCTTGCGGAGGTGGTGGCCCAGCCGGGATGCCAATGCTGTGATCGTCGTCGTCGGATTGCATTCGCCGGACGTGCAAAATACCGAGGAGCCGCCGACATAGAGATTGTCCATGCCGTGTACCTTTGAGTTGGCGTCCACCACGCTCTTGGTCACATCCGTGCCCATGCGCGTACCGCCCATGTGGTGGTGGCCGGCCAATTCCTCGTTCGTCGGATAATCCCCACCATTGGTGAGCCAGTCGGCGATGCGCACTCGGCCGAGATCCTTCTGGACAAGCGTCGTGCCGAACAGCCTCAGGCCCTTCAGGAGCGTGCGGCGCTCCAAGTCCGACTTCTTCCAGTGCAGTTCGATGCGTGGCACGCCGGCGTGGTCGACATCGGTTTTCGACAATAGGATCCGGTTCGAGGCCAGCGGTGCCTGTTCCCAGGTGACATAGAGCTGGGCGGCGCAGCGCAGGTTCTGGCTGAGCTGATAGGATACCCATTCGGCCATCTCAGGCGCCGTGCAGGCGAGGTCGGCAATGATGCTTTTGATGCCGGGATACGGCGTCTCGATCAGCCTGATGCCGAAATTCATGATCTCAAGGCGCTCCATGGCCGCCAGCGTCGGCGAGAAGAAGGCCTCGTTGGTGGCGTCGACTTCAAACTCGCTATAATCGGCAAGGATGGCATTGCCGCCTTCGAAGGTCGGATGCTCCATCCAGTAGCGGCCGAGTGCCGCTGCATTCGGCACCACACCGCCATTCGAGCGCTGGTTCGACCATAGGAGCAACCGTGAGTTTTCCAAGCCACCGGTGCAGACGACGAAATAATCGGCGTTGAAGGAACCGGCATCCTTGCCGTTCGACCACAGTTTGGCGCCGGTCACTCTCTTGCCGTCACCAGCCAGTTCGGTGGCATAGGTGTTGAGCACCACGGCGACGTTCATCCTCGTGTCGAGTTCGTCGGCAAATTTTTCACCGAAACGCACGGCCGGGCTCTTGATCAGTTGCACCCAGCGAATGTCGTCCGAGACCGGCACATCCGGCCGGAAATCGGGAAGTTCGAGGATTTCGTGGACTTCGGGCAGATAGGGCTCGATGTCGGCGCGGCTGATTGGCCAGCCGGTGTCCGGCGCCCAGGCCTTCGGCTCGAAATCTTGGCTGTCGAGCACGCGGCACCAGCCGGCCCAGTGATTGGAGCTACCGCCCATGAAGCGCAGCCGGGTGATGTCGAGATCGAAATAGGGGTCGCCGACCGTGACGCCACGGTAGAAATCCTGTGAGCCATCGCTGAACTCGCGGGAGCCGGCCTCCAGCACCACAACCGGAATGCCGGCCGCGCCAAGCTTCCTGGCGATCGTGGTGCCGGCCGGCCCGGAACCGAGGATGCAGACCTTGGCGGTGAAATTCACCGCTCGAAATGCCTCGTAGCTGTCGAAGATCACGTGAGATCGCCGCGCTTGAGGATCCAACCATTGACCTCGACGATCGCGTCCGGATCGGCATCAGGCAGCTTGCGAAACAGCGACAGGGCCGGTAGCGCGATCAGCGCCTGCATGATCATGCGGCGCGATATCTTCCTGGTGAAGAAACTCATGACACGTCTCTCGATGGGGCTTCGATCCACGCATGGCGTTTCCTGAACGGCACATGCTCGCCAAGAGAAGCCAGTTCCGTGCCAAGCCTAGCGGCACACCTGCTTAAGCAGTGTAAACGGTCCGGCTGAGTGCAAGCAACGTTAGGATTTTCTTGACGGGCGAGACCGCTCAGGCCGCTTCGGAAACGTCCCGGTCCAGGATGGTCCGATTGCGGCCGCTGCGCTTGGCCTTGTAAAGGCGCTGGTCGGCGGCACGCATCAGATCCGATACGGCGGCATCTTCGCCGCAGGTGACGCCGCCGATGCTGACGGTGAGAGGAATGGTCCGCTCATCGACGGGGCGGAAGCGGATCAGCTCGACTTCACGGCGGATGCGCTCGGCGACGCGTTTGGCTTCCTGTTCGGCGGCGCCGACCAGAAACGCGCCGAATTCCTCGCCGCCAATGCGCCCGATCACGTCGCCGATGCGCACGCCGCGCTCGATCGCGTTTGCGATGAGGAGCAGCGCGTCGTCGCCGGTCAGATGACCGTAGCTGTCGTTGATGATCTTGAAATGGTCGGCATCGATGATCAGCAACGTACCGCGATCGGATTTACGCCGGGAGGCGTCGAGCGCCGCAAAGAAGCTCTCGCGGTTGAGCATGCCGGTCATGTCGTCGCGGCTCGCCTTTTCGGAAAGACGCCGATGCGCGGCGGCGAGTTGCGCATGAGCGCGGGCGAGCTCGCGATGGGCGCTCTTCAGCCTTTCGCCCTGCCAGAACGTGTGGCCGCTGGCGATCCAGGCGAGCGCGAGCGGGCAGACCGTGGATGTCAGCCACATCGTGCGGTTGAACGGAAAGCCCATCGCCGGAACGACGATCAGCGTCAACAGAAGCGAGACCGCGAGGGAGGTGAAAGCGACGGCGGCGGACTTCAGAAATATGCGGCTCATCGCTTGCTCCCCACTGGACTGCCTCTGTGCCAGCAAGCCCTGAATGCCACCTTTCGGCGATGCCTAAAATTTGAATCGTTGCGCCACTTTGCCCCCTCGTAACGCGCATAAGTTGTGGATAAAGCCTCTGCCAAAAGCACCGTTTCGTGCCATAAGGACTGCATGACCACGTTCCCGGACCCCGCCCGCTTTGCCCATGTCACCGACTGGGTGTTCGACCTCGACAACACCCTCTATCCGCACCATTCGAACCTGTTCTCGCAGATCGACTTGAAGATGACCGCCTATATCGGGGAACTGCTGACGCTGCCGCGCGACGATGCCCGCAAGCTGCAGAAGGAACTGTACCGGGAATACGGCACGACGCTGAACGGCCTGATGACGCGCCACGGCATCGATCCCGACGACTTTCTCGAGAAGGTCCATGACATCGACTATTCCTGGCTGGTGCCCGATCCCGTTCTCGGCACCGCCATCCGCCAGCTTCCGGGCCGCAAGTTCATCTTTACCAATGGCGACCGCAGGCACGCCGAACGCACCGCGCGCCAACTCGGCATCCTCGACCATTTCGACGACATCTTCGATATCGTCGCCGCCGGGCTGAATCCCAAGCCGGCACGCCGGACCTACGAGAAGTTTGCGGAACTCCACGCCATCACCGGCCACAATGCGGTGATGTTCGAGGATCTTGCACGCAACCTGTCCGTGCCGAAATCGCTGGGCATGACCACGGTGCTGGTCGTGCCGCGCAACTTCGAGCCCACCTTCTCCGAAATCTGGGAACGTGACCCTGCCAAGGAAGACGACGTGGATTTCGTCACCGACGATCTTGCCGAATTCCTCACCGCGATCGTCGAGATTCCAGCCTGAAGCCGCCTACCGTCTGATCGGCGCATTGTTTCATCGGGAAGCCTGACGACGCCGGGGCAATTGCTTCAAACAAGAAAGCTAGCCCGGTCGGCCACACGACCGGCAGCCCTTAGAGCTCATAAAAGCGGCTGATAATCCCCCAGGCCTCGTCGGCGGTGTCAACCAGATCGATGATGTCCTGGTCGCCGGGGGTGATCGTGCCTTGCTCGGCGAGGAAGTCGAGGTCGATCGCCTTTTTCCAGAAAGCCTTGCCGAACAGGATCACCGGCACGCGTTCCATGCGGCCGGTCTGTATCAGGGTCAGCGTCTCGAAAAACTCGTCCATCGTGCCGAAGCCGCCCGGAAACACCGCGACAGCCTTGGCGCGCATGACGAAATGCATCTTTCGGACCGCGAAATAGTGGAAATTGAAGCAGAGTTCGGGCGTCACATAGGCATTCGGCGCCTGTTCGTGCGGCAAAACAATGTTGAGGCCGATCGACGGTGCGCCGACGTCGTCGGCGCCGCGATTGCCTGCTTCCATGACGCCGGGTCCGCCGCCAGTCACCACGACGAATTCGCGATAATAGGAGGCGGCCGACTGCTGCGAGCAGAGACGGGCGAACCTGCGCGCCTCCTCGTAATATTTGCTGTTTTCCTCGAGGTTCTTCTTCTGCGTCTCGTTCTTGGCCGCCCAGGCTTCACCGCCCGGCTCGGGGATGCGCGCCCCGCCGAACAGGATGACGGTCGAATGGATGCCACGTTCGGCCAGGATCATCTCCGGCTTCAGGAGTTCGAGCTGCAGCCGCACCGCTCGCAATTCGCGCCGTGTCATGAAATCGGGATCGTTCCAGGCTAGCCGATAGGTCTCGGCGCGCGTCTGCGGCGTGTCCGGCACGCTTTTGGACCGCTCCAGATCCTCGTCCGAATGCGGCAGCGGCGTCCACCCCGCCTTTTCCATGGGGT
This sequence comes from Mesorhizobium sp. WSM4821, assembly GCF_055901555.1. NCBI lineage: Bacteria > Pseudomonadati > Pseudomonadota > Alphaproteobacteria > Hyphomicrobiales > Phyllobacteriaceae > Mesorhizobium > Mesorhizobium sp. WSM4821. Next base: position 1,060,768 of record NZ_CM148371.1, read on the forward strand.
TCATATTACCTACCCGTCCAAATCATTCACTTGCGCCGTCCCGTGACGCAGCCGCGATTGACCCCTACTCGACCTTCACATAGGGTCCGCGCGACTTTCAAACAGGTTAAGGCGCGGCCCCTTAACAGCTTGGTAATGGAGCGAATTCATGTCGAAGCCCGATCTGGCGAGCCTCGAAAACACCATCGAAAAGGCCTTCGAGGAACGCGACGCCATTTCGACGGCAACCCGCGGCGCGACCCGCGACGCCATCCAGTCGGCGCTCGACTTGCTCGACCGCGGCGTCGTTAGGGTCGCCGAGCGCCAGGCCGACGGTGCATGGCATGTCAACCAGTGGCTGAAGAAAGCGGTGCTGTTGTCGTTCCGGCTCAATCCGATGGAGATCATCGGGGGCGGTCCCGGCCAGGCCGTGTGGTGGGACAAGGTGCCGTCGAAATTCGACGGCTGGAGTGCCGTCGATTTCGAGAAGGCAGGCTTCCGCGCCGTGCCATCGTCGATCGTGCGGCGTTCAGCCTATGTCGCGCCGGGCGCCGTGCTGATGCCGTCCTTCGTCAATGTCGGCGCCTATGTCGACAGCGGCACCATGGTCGACACGTGGGCCTCGGTCGGCTCCTGCGCCCAGATCGGCAAGAACGTGCACCTGTCGGGCGGCGTCGGCATCGGCGGCGTGCTGGAGCCGATGCAGGCCGGCCCTACCATCATCGAGGACAATTGTTTCATAGGTGCACGCTCCGAAGTGGTCGAAGGCTGCATCGTGCGGGAGGGCTCGGTGCTCGGCATGGGCGTCTTCATCGGCCAATCGACCAGGATCGTCGACCGCGCCACCGGCGAGGTCTTCTACGGCGAAGTGCCGGCCAATTCGGTCGTCGTCGCCGGCTCGCTGCCCGCCAAGCCATTGCCCAATGGCGAGCCCGGTCCGAGCCTCTACTGCGCCGTCATCGTCAAGCGGGTCGATGCCAGGACCCGTTCCAAAACCTCGATCAATGAACTGCTTCGCGACTGATCCTTGAAGAAACGGACGCACCCAATTGCCCGACAGACCGCGATTTCTATGGCTTTTCTTCAGCCTTTCCGGGCGAGTGAATCCCAGTGCCTATTTTTTGGCTGGTCTTTTGCCCCTTCTCGTTCAACTTTTCCTGCTCTACCAGTTCTCGCGAACGCCCCTCGGCACCGCCGCAAGTCAGTACTGGGCGCTCGCCTGGTGGATCGCCGTGGTTGTCTCAACATGGTCGACCTTTGCCCTGACGGCGAAACGGTTCCATGATTTCGGCAAGCCTACCTACTACGCATTGATCTCTCTCATCGTCGGCGCCATTCTCCTTGTCATCCTGGCCTTTTTCAAAAGCGATCCGGGACCCAATCGCTATGGCAAACGCACCAATGCACCGGCCGAATCCTGAGCCTCGACCGGGTATCCCGCCATGCGCTACCGCACGCTTGATTCGAAACTGATCATCGAGACCGCCGTGCGACTGGAAAAACGCGTCGCCGACCGTTTTCCCGATGCAGGCTTGCGTGGCGTCGCCATCGAGCTTGTGTCGCTGTCGCGCGATCTGGCCAAGGCGGCGAAGGCGCTGGAAGCGCCGATCTGGTGGTTACGCGGCATCATCATCTCCGCCATTGCTGCCGGCGCGCTGATGTTCCTGTTCGTCGGCACCATCCTGCCGCTCGGCCGTATCTCGGGAAGTCACGACGCTATCCAGTCGGTGCAAGGCATCGAATCCTCGATCAACGTGGTCATCCTCGCAGTACTCGGCTTCCTGGCCTTGATCCGAACCGAGGAACGTATCAAGCGCAGGCGGGTATTTCGCAAACTTCACGGCTTGCGATCGCTGATCCACGTCATCGACATGCATCAACTGACCAAGGATCCGGCAGTGCTTTCAGCCGATTTCAAGCCGGCATCGCATTCACCGGCACGCATAACCGACCGTGCCGACCTCGCCCGCTACCTCGACTATTGCTCCGAAATGCTATCGATCACCGGCAAGATCGCCGCGTTGTTCGCCCAGTCGGTCAACGACAATGTGGTCGTCGATGGCGTCAACGATATCGAGACTCTCGCCTCCAACCTGTCGCGGAAGATCTGGCAGAAGATCACGCTGATCGACGGTCCCTCGCGGGCGGCACGTCCCGATACCTAGAGATGCGGACTTTCAAATCGAAGCGTACCGCCGATCTATCCTCTTGTTTGAGCATCGGATTTTCCCAAAACCGGTACCCAGCTCTGGGTCCGATGCTCTAGAGTTGAAGCTGAGTCGAGTAGGGATTCCCAGAGTTCTCCTCACCTGTTCCGATCACACGCTCTACGAAGCCAAGCGCACCGGCAAGGGCCGTTACCGCGCACATGTGCGGGCCGCGAACACGATCCCACCGATCATTGGGAGCCGCCCGCCGCCGTAATCGCCTCGGGTGTCAGGCCGGGCGATCCACGCCCTTCCTGCTCTGCCTTGCGCACCAGCGTCGTGATCCGCTCTATCAGTGGCGCCGGCGTGCCCGCTCTGTCCGCCAGGCGCAGGATGGCGCCTTGCAAATCGTCGATCTCGGTCGGTCGGCCGCGCTGTAGATCATCCCACATCGATGAGCGCGCTTTGGGATCGATCGCGAGCATACGCCGCGCCAGGACCTTGAACAGCCAGTCGGGCAGGCGCAGCACTTTCGGCAACAGCGCCGGACGCAGGCCGGCGATCCGTGCCGGCTCGATGCCTGAGGCCCGCATTGCAGCCAACGCCTCGTCGATCTGACCGGCCAGGATCAACCGCCAGGGGCGGTCGGCCAATTGTGCTGCCAGCGGCAGGCCGCAAAGCGCCACCAGCGCGTTGTTCAGATTGAGCAGCAGCTTGCCCCACAGCACCGCTGTCATGTCGCCACGCGCGCTGACGGCAAATCCATCGACATCGAGGAGACCGACGAGGTCAGGTACCCCGTCTTCGATCATCACCTTGCCTGCGCTGGCGCGATGCACGCCAAGCGGCAATTCGCCGCTCGGCGACTGGACCACGTTGAACGGCACCATGCCGGCGACTACAAGCCGCGGGCCAAGCCCGGCCCGCAGCCTGTCGGCATTGTCGACGCCGTTCTGCAGGCTGAGCACCACCGCGGCGGGGCGGGCATGGGCGGCAATGAGCGCCGCCATCTCTTGCGTCGCGCCGCTCTTGACCGTCACCAGGACGATATCGGCGCCGGACAAGGCAGTCGCCGGGTCGGCGGTGACGTTGAGTGATTCCGGCGCCATGCGACGGTCGCGGCCATCGAGGTCGCTGACCCGCAATCCATCCTTGCGCAACACCTCCTCGATGTGCGGCCTCGCCAGAAGAATCGCCTTGCGCCCGGCGAGCGCGAGACAGCCACCCACATAGCAGCCGATACTGCCGGCGCCGGCAATGGCGATCGTTTTTTCTTCCCTGGCCATGCGATAAGCTCACCTTGGCCTGCGACTATACGACCTGAGAACCATAATGTCGGCGGTATGGCTAGCCTTTATGTCTGACCGTGACAGGCCCTGCTCTTTCGACTATCGCTTTGCCCATGACCTTGCCGACCGACCCCGCCGCAAATCTGGCCGCCCTGATCCGCTGCGCCTCCGTCACGCCTGCCGAAGGTGGAGCCCTGGGCGCGCTGGAGACAATGCTGAAGCCACTCGGCTTTTCCGTCGAGCGCCCGGTGTTTTCCGAAGGAGGCACGCCCGATATCGAAAACCTCTATGCGCGCCGCTCCGGCAACGGGCCGCATTTGATGTTCGCCGGGCACACAGACGTGGTGCCGGTCGGTGACGAGGCCTCGTGGACGCATCCGCCTTTCGCCGCCGAGGTCGCAAAGGGCGAGATGTTCGGTCGCGGCGCCGTCGACATGAAGGGCGGCATCGCCTGTTTCATCGCCGCGGTGGCGCGTCATGTCGAGTCGAAAGGCGGCCCGAAGGGCTCGATCTCGCTGCTGATCACAGGCGACGAAGAAGGACCGGCCATCAACGGCACGATAAAGCTGCTCGAATGGGCGGCTGCCAGGGGCGAGAAATGGGACGCCTCGATTGTCGGCGAGCCAACCAACCCCGACGCGCTCGGCGACATGATCAAGATCGGCCGGCGCGGCTCTTTGTCCGGCAGCATCATCGTCAATGGGCGGCAGGGTCACGCCGCCTATCCGCAGCTTGCCGACAACCCGGTGCGCGGGCTGATGACGCTGGCCGACGCCTTGTTGCATCCCGTCTTCGACAAAGGCACAAAGGATTTTCAGGCGACCAACCTGGAAGTGACCTCGATCGATGTCGGCAATCCGGCCACCAACGTCATTCCGGCGAAGGCGACCGCTACCTTCAACATCCGCTTCAACGACACATGGACCGCCGAGACCATCCAGGCGGAAATCCACAACCGTCTCGACAAGGCGGCGAAGCGCAAGAAATACCGGACCGGCAAAACAACGCCTGTCGACTACGAGCTCGTCTGGCGCGACCGGCCGAGCCACGTCTTCCTCACCCGCGACGACCGGCTGATCGAAGCGCTCAGTGGTTCGGTCAAGGCGGTGACCGGCGGGAAACCGGCGCTTTCCACCTCCGGCGGCACCTCCGATGCGCGCTTCATCAAGGACTATTGTCCGGTGGTCGAGTTCGGGCTGGTCGGTAAGACCATGCACATGGTCGATGAACGCGTCGCGCTTACCGACCTGGAGACGCTGACACAGATCTATCGCCGCTTCATCGAAGACTGGTTCGAGCGAGGCGTATCGTAGTCATGCTTTCGTCAGATGAAACCTATGCTTCGCTGACCGGCGCCTGGCGACTGATGCTCGGCAAGCCGGACGGACTGCGCCTGCTCGATCTTTCGGCCGACGGTTTCTGGAATTCCTTCTTCGCCATCGTCGTCGCAGCACCGGCGCTGATTGTCGGTTGGGTCGGCCTTGCCAACGAGATCGGCGATCCGAATGCGTTCGCGGGGCGCTTCACCATGCTGATCCGTCTGGCGACGGTCGACATCAGCACCTGGGTGTTGCCGCTTGTCGGCCTTGCCCTTGTCGCACCGCGCGCGGGGATCGGCGGGCGCTTCGTCCACTATGTCGTCGCCAGCAACTGGGCGTCGGCGATCATTGCCTGGATGATGCTGCCTGCGGCGTTGATCAGGCTTTTCCTGCCGTCCACCAATGAGTTCGCCGTACTGGCAGCGCTGCTTTTGTTTGCGCTGTCGATGATCCTGACCTGGCGGATGACGAACGTCGCCATCGGCAGGGGCGCCGCCGTCGGCACCGCTGTCTTCGCCGGCATGTTCGTGGCGTCGCTGGCGGTTTGGTTCGGCATGGAGGCGCTGCTCGGTATCGGTGCACCAAATCAACCGACCGTCGGATAGTCCACACCGACAAGAAAAAGTCCATCGGGCGGCGCCACCTGGCCACAGGTTGCGCGGTCGCGCGCATCGAGCGCCGCCTTCAGGTCGGCAATCGTCCAGCCACCTTCGCCGACGCGCTTCAGCGAGCCGACCATGGAGCGCACCTGATTGTGCAGGAACGAGCGCGCCGAGGCTCGCACTTCGATCACGTCACCCAGACGACTGACGTCCAGCCGGTCGAGCGTGCGAACCGGGCTGTCGGCCTGGCATTGGGTCGAGCGGAACGTGGTGAAATCATGCCGCCCCAGCAGCACTTTTGCCGCCTCGTGCATGGCTTCGGCGTCGAGACGCTTCGGCACCCACCAGATCTTGCCCTTGTCGAGCGCCGCCGGCGCGCGCCGGTTGACGATGCGGTAGAGATAGTGGCGGCCAGTCGCCGAGAAACGCGCGTCAAAGCCATCCGGCACGACGGCCGCCTTGAGAATGGCAATGCGCGCCTTGGCCGTTTGCAGATGGGCGTTGACGGCATCGCGCACCTTGTCATCAGGCCACGCCTTGACGAGATCGACATGCGCCACCTGGCCGGTCGCGTGGACGCCGGCATCGGTGCGGCCGGCGCCGCGCAGCGAGACCTGTTCGCCGCAGAATTTCTCGATCGCCTGCTCGATCGCCTGCTGCACCGAAGGCTGGTCTGCCTGACGCTGCCAGCCGGCATAGAGGCTGCCGTCATATTCGATGTCGAGGCGAAACCGCGGCATTCCTGAAGCAGGATGAGGTTAGGCGGCGAGCGCTGAGCCAAAGGCCGAAGCGTAGACCAGCCTGCCGGTCTCTGGCGCTTCGCCCCAGGCCAGCGCCTGAAGCGCTTCGCCCTGGTATTCGCTTTCGAACCTTTCGGCGCGCGCATGGCTGTAGCCAAAACGGCCGTAATAGGCGGGGTCGCCAAGCACCACGGCCAGCATCTCGCCGGCGTCCTTCAGGCGGATATGCGCCTCACGGACCAGCGCGCCGCCGATGCCGGTGCCGTGGAACGACGGCTCGACCGCCAGAGGCGCCAGCGCCACCGCTGTAAAGCTCTTGCCGCCATTCCGCACGAAAAGCCGCGAAAACAGGATGTGACCCACCACCTGCCCGTCTTCGTCCGCCACCAGTTCGACGACGGCATCGCCGCCGGTGACCAGCGCGTCGACCAGTCCGGCCTCCGCCTGCTGGCCGAATGCATGTTCCTCGACGAGGCGGATCGCCTCGCGATCCCGCGGCGTCGCCGCGCGTATCGACATCATGCTCATGAGAATTTCATTCCTTTTTCGAGCTTGGCCCCGCGCAAAAACTCCTGCGAGGTAATGGGCCTTCCGCCCGCACGTTGAACTTCGACCAGCCTGATCGCGCCTGAACCGCAGGCGACCGTCAGCCGGTCGTCGAGAATTCCTCCCGGCTCGCCGGCGCCATCTGAAAGCGTCGAGCGAAGCAGTTTCAGCCGTTCCAAGCGGCCGCCAATTTCGGTTTCGCACCATGCGCCGGGAAAGGGCGACAGGCCGCGAATATGATCGTGGACTTCGCCAGCAGGCCGCGTCCAGTCCACGCGCGTCTCCGCTTTATCGATCTTTTTGGCGTAGGTCACCCCCGCCGTCGCCTGTGTGGTAAATGTCAGGGCATCTCTTTCCAGCCGGGCCAGTGCTTCCACCATGAGCGCGGCATCAACGATCATCAACCGGTCGTGCAGGTCGCCGGCCGTCATATCGGGGCCGATGGCGCATTTTTCAACCATCGCCACCGGGCCGGTGTCCAAACCTTCCTCCATCCGCATCACCATCATGCCGGTCTCGGTGTCACCGGCCATGACGGCGCGCTGGATGGGTGCGGCGCCGCGCCAGCGCGGCAGCAGCGAGGCGTGGCCATTGAGGCAGCCAAACCGCGGCGCCTCGAGAATGGCTTTGGGCAACAGCAATCCATAGGCGACGACGACGGCGACATCGGCCCGCAAGGCGCGGAACGCCTGCTGCTCGGCATCGTTCTTCAGCGACACCGGCGTTCGCACCGTGATGCCCAGCCGCTCCGCCTCGCGCTGCACCGGCGACGGCGTCAGTTCCAGCCCGCGGCGACCGGCGGCGCGCGGCGGCTGGGTGTAGACGGCTTCTATCTCATGCCCGGCTTCGGCGATCGCCCGCAGCGTCGGCGCCGAGAATTTAGGCGTACCCATGAAGATGACGCGCAGGGGCATTTTTTGAGCCTTATCCCACCAGCCTGCCCGGCGCCTTGTTGCCCGACACCTTGTCTCTGGCGAGTTTCTTGAACTTCTTCACCACCATGTCGCGCTTGAGCTTCGAGATATGGTCGATGAACAGCACGCCGTTGAGATGGTCGATTTCGTGCTGCAGGCAGGTCGCCGTCAGCCCTTCGGCCTCGATCTCCCGCAGCTTGCCGTCGCGATCGAGATATTTCACGCGCACGGCGGCGGGGCGCTCGACCTCGGCATAGTAGTCCGGGATCGACAGGCAGCCCTCCTCGTAGACCGAGCGCTGATCGGCGCTCTCGAGGACCTCGGGATTGATGAAGACATGCGGCGCCGGCGTCTCGCCCTCCTTGGCGAGGTCGATGACCAGCATGCGCAGCGGTTCGCCGACCTGGATCGCCGCCAGACCGATGCCGGGCGCATCATACATCGTCTCCAGCATGTCGTCGGCGAGCTTGCGCAAAGCACCGTCGACGCGCTCGACCGGTTTCGAAACCTGGCGCAGGACGGGATCGGGAAGGATGATGAGAGGCTTGATCGACATGGCGTCTCACCTAAGACCTCGCGCGAAAAGCGTCAACCGGGGGTTTGAAAGCGCCGTTCACGTTTTGATCTGTGCCATCGGGACGAATCATCTATGCTGTCCCATATGAACGACCTGACATCAATCCTGTCCGAACCTGTCGCCCGGCTTGGCGCCACGACGATCACGCTCGGCCACGCACTGGCATTCGGCGCGATCCTGTTCCTGGGCCTGTTCATGGCGGTCGTCGGCGCGCTCTGGCGGTCGGCCAGGGCGCGTGCGGTGGCGGCCGCGGAAGCCGCAGACCATGCCCGCGACGCCGAGGCGCGGATGGCCGGCATCCTGGCAAGCCAGGCCGAAATGCAGGGCCGCATGGGCGCCATAGCCGAAGTGTTCGGCGCACGGCAGGCCGAACTCACGCAGTCGATCGGCCAACGCCTCGACGCAATGACTGGCCGTCTCGGCCAGACCATGACCGAGCAGACGAAATCGACGCATGAGAGCCTCGCCAAACTGCAAGAACGGCTGGCGGTCATCGATATGGCGCAAGGCAATATCCAGTCGCTCGCCGGCCAGGTCGTACAGCTTCAGGCGATCCTCTCCAACAAGCAGACGCGCGGAGCCTTCGGCCAGTCGCGCATGGAGGCGATCGTCGCCGACGGCCTGCCGCACGGCGCCTATGAATTCCAGGCGACCTTGTCGAACGGCAGCCGGCCCGATTGCCTGGTGAAGATGCCGAACGGCGCACCGGCGCTTGCCATCGACGCAAAGTTTCCGTTGGAAGCCTGGAACGCCATCCGTGCCGCCGAAGGCGCCGATTCGCAGAAGGTCGCCGCACAGTCGTTTCGGCGCGACATCGAGGTGCATGTCCGCGATATATCCGAAAAATACCTGATTCAGGGCGAGACGCAGGACACCGCCTTCATGTTCGTGCCGTCGGAATCGGTGTTCGCCGAGATCCACGAGAATTTCGAGGCGATTGTCCATAAAGCCCACCGCGCCCGGATCGTCATCGTCTCGCCGTCGCTGCTGATGCTGTCGATCCAGGTCATACAGGCGATTCTCAAGGATGCCCGCATGCGCGAGCAGGCGCATCTGATCCAGGGCGAGGTCATCCGGCTGATGGAGGACGTCTCGCGCCTCGACGATCGGGTGCGCAAGCTGCAGACCCATTTCGGCCAGTCCGCCAAGGACATCGACGATATCCTGGTCTCGACATCGAAAGTGACCAAGCGCGGCCAGAAGATCGAGGCGCTGGAGTTCGGCGTTCAGCCGGCAGAGGGCGGTGCGGGAATTGGCGAGACCACGCATGGGGGCGCAATGGCCGAAGCGGGTGCGCGCATCGCCGACTCCAAAACCGGTCAGCTGCGACTAAGGGTCGTCGAAGGCGACGACTGAGATATTGAGCCGAAGGTTGGGCGCGGAAGCTTGGGGTAGGATCTGGCGCTACTGCTCCTCGACGATCGTCGTGCCTTCGAATTCCGGCAGCCAGTGCAGCGCCGAGCGGTGCCACAGCTGTCGCCTCGGCACCAGTTCATCGCGCTGCCGCGCCGTGCCTACCCTGATGCCGTAGACTTTCGGCCCGTCGCCGACCGACGTGGCATAGAGATGCGAACCGCACTCGCCGCAAAAGGCCTGAGCGCGCCTGGCGCCGCTCGATGCGGTCTTGATGTAGACCTTCGGCGTGCCCTTGGTGATCCGGTAGTGATCCTCCGGGGCCGGCACGGTCACGCGAAAGGCTGTGCCGGTCAGCTGCTGGCAATCGGTGCAGTGACAAATATTGGTCTTTTCCGGATCGACCTCCGCCTCGTAAGTGATGGCGCCGCAATGGCAGCCGCCGTCGATTTTCATCTTCGTTCCTCCCTTCAGCTACGCCTTGATACGCTCGCAGCTTAACGGCGCACACCCCGCCGAAGCTCCACAAGCAATCACAACGCGCGAACCATCCGGTGGTTCAAGACTGCTGCGCCGACGCCTGTTCGACTACCTCCTCGGTCCAGACTCTGAAACCGGCCAGCGTGCCCGGTCCGAAGATATGGGTCAGCGGCACATCGGCTGCGTCGCGGCCGGAGGCGATCAGGATGCGGCCGATGCGCGGCGCATTGTTCCGCGGATCGAAGGCATGCCAGCGTCCGCCGAGATAGACCTCCATCCAGGCGCAGAAATCCATGCTCGCCCACGGCTTCGGCAGGCCGATGTCGCTGATGTAGCCGGTGCAATAGCGCGTCGGGATGTTCAAGGCGCGGCAGAAGGCGACGGCGAGATGGGCGAAGTCGCGGCAGACGCCGCTTTGTTCGCCGTAGGCTTCAGCCGCCGTGCGCGTCGGCCGCGCGTTGCCGTAATTGAAGATGATATGGTTGTGGACGAAATCGCAGACCGCACGCACGCGCGGGATGCCGAGCGGAGTGTGGCCGAACAGCCGCCACGCCTCGTTCGCCAGCACGTCACTCTCGCAATAGCGGCTCGGCAGCAGAAACAGCAGCGTGTCGGGCGGCAGGTCGCGCACTTCATGCTGCCATGCCATCAGGTCGCCCATCTCGAAGGTTCCGACGTCGCGGATCACCGCGTCCGTGCCGAAGCTGAAGCGACCCGGCGGCGCGACGAGACGGTTGCACCAATTGCCGAAACTGTCGCGGTAGCTCTCGATCGGCACCGGCGGGTTCGAGGTCAGGAAATCCGGCCGCTCGAGATCGGACGCGCGGGAATAGTGGACGTTGAGCATCGCAATCAGCGGCGTTTCCTGCGGAAAGTCGAAGCTCATCTCGCAGCCGATATGGATTCGCATTGTCGTCCTGACCGGCCTGCCGGACCGTCGCCCGGCGAAGGCACGGGCCGATGCTGCATTGCAAAAGGGATCATCGCACGGACCGGCGCGATTTACGAGCGAATTAGCAACCGACTGACAGTGGCCGGCTGGCGCCGGCGCCAGATTATGCCACTTGCGGTCGGGCGTTTCTCTTGGTTCATTTCGTTTGCCACAATCGGAGGAACGAATCATGGCTAAAGGTGCGATGAAGGCGGGCAAAGAGGCCCGCAAGCCGAAGAAGGACGCGAAGAAACCCGCCGCTGCCCCGGCCCTGAAGGCACCGCCCGTCAAGGCGATCAAGCTCAAGGACAGGTAAGCTTCGGCGTTTTCGGCGCAAGGTCATGACCGGCGGCATTTCAGGACCAATCGATAGTCAGCGATTGGTCCTGAAGTGCGGCTGGTGCTGCTGTTGATCGGGCGCGCGAAATTTCTACATTCATGCAGCGAAGAAGGCTTCGCGCTCTCTCCGAAATCGGCCGGGACGACCCGCAATCGAATGGAGCGTTCCGATGTCGTGGATTCTTCTCTTCTTCGCCGGTCTGTTCGAGATCGGCTGGGCGATCGGCCTCAAATACACCGACGGCTTTTCGAAGCCGCTGCCGACCGTCCTGACCGCTGCCTCGATGGTCGTCAGTCTCGCCTTGCTCGGGCTGGCGCTGAAGGCGCTGCCGGTCGGCACGGCCTATGCGGTGTGGACCGGCATCGGCACCGTCGGCACGGCGCTGCTTGGCATCTGGCTGCTCGGCGAGCCAGCGACCGCGATCAGGCTTGCCTGCATCGCACTCATCGTCTGCGGCATCATTGGATTGAAGCTTGCGGGCTAAGCAGGCATTCGTGAGCTGGCCCGCGAATGCCTGCTCAGATTCTTTTGTTCGTCGCAGGTTCTTGTCGCAAAACCGTGGGACACTTTTGCGGAACCTGCTTTAGTTTGCTGCAAGGCCGCAGCACAAACGCCTTAAGGGCCGCTGCTAGGCGGCCCTGAGGGCGATTTGCAAATCGCGCTGTAGGAGCGCTAGCGAGCGGAAAAGCCCGGAGGCGTCCGGCCGGTCCGCTGCTTGCGCGCCGCATAACGCGCGTCGCGCTTGGCCTTGCGCTCGGCCTCGTCGGCGAGCAAACGAGCGATGCGCTCGTTCTCTTCGGCTTCCCGGATCTTCGCTTCCGCTTGGGCCGCTTCTTCCGCAGCGATGCGCGCTGCTTCGGCAGCAGCTTCGCGCTCGGCCTTTTCGGCCGCCTCGCGCGCCAGCTTTTCCTGCTTCAGCCTGGCCTTTTCGGCCTCGCGTATCGCGCGTGCTTCGAGGATCGCCTTGCGTTCGGCCTGCCGTGCCAGCACCGCTGGATCGTCTGCTGCCGGTTTTGACTTGAAGCGCTCCAGGAGCGCCTTCCTTGCCTCGTTTGCGGCATTGCGCCGCTCAAAAATGTCTTTTTCCCTGTAGATAGCCAAGTCCACTTCCCTGAAGTCAATTCGCGACGCTTACATACGCGTGAAAACCGAGAGTTCAAGCGCCAAAACGGTATGCCAGGCATGAAATTCTGGTCTGTTGCAGCCGGGAGACGCCATTTCGGCTGAATTCGGTTGAAACCGACATGCACTGTTCACCATCCGCCCCTCTGGCGACGCGACAGACGGATCGCTACCTCTAGCGGGAAAACGCAACGCCAGGATGACACATGATGGAACTCGGTCTCTACACCTTCGCTGACGTCAGCCCGGAACCCGGCCCTGGTGCCATCGGTGCACATCAACGACTGCGCAACCTGATCGATGAGATTGAGCTGGCCGACCAGGTCGGCCTCGACGTGTTTGGGCTGGGCGAGCATCACCGCCCTGATTATGCCGCTTCCGCGCCGGTCGTGGCCCTGGCCGCGGCGGCCGAACGGACCAGGCGCATAAAGCTGACCAGCGCGGTCACCGTGCTGTCCTCCGACGATCCGGTTCGCGTCTTCCAGCAGTTTGCGACGCTTGACCTTCTGTCCGGCGGCCGGGCCGAGATCATGGCCGGGCGCGGCTCATTCATCGAATCCTTTCCGCTGTTCGGCTATGACCTCGAAGACTATGACGAGCTCTTTGCCGAAAAGCTCGATCTACTGCTTGCCATCCGCGATCATGTCAAGGTGACCTGGTCGGGCAGGCTGCGCGCTGCAATCAATGATCGCGGCGTCCATCCCCGTCCCTTCCAGGACAAATTGCCGATCTGGATCGCGATTGGCGGTACGCCGCAATCGGCCGCGCGGGCCGGCGCGCTCGGCCTGCCGCTGGCGCTGGCCATCATCGGCGGCGAGCCGGCGCGGTTCGCGCCGCTGTTCGATATCTACCGGGAGGCAGCCAAACGGGCCGGCAACGATCCGTCTGGTCTGGCCACCAGCCTCAACGTCCACGGCTTCATCGCCGAGACCACCGACCAGGCGGCCGACGATTTTTATGGGCCGCAGGCCGAGGTGATGAACCGCATCGGCCGCGAGCGCGGTTGGGGTCCGACGTCGAGGGTACATTTCGACCAGTCGCGCGCCCCGAACGGCGCGCTGTTCGTCGGCAATCCCGAACAGGTGGCCGAGAAGATCGTTGCCCAGCACAGGATATTCGGCAACGATCGCTTCCTGCTGCAGATGGCGATCGGCATCATGCCGCACGCCAAGATCATGAAGGCGATCGAGCTCTACGGCACCAAGGTTGCGCCGATCGTGCGTAGGGAAACGGCGACGGCCATCCCGGCCGCGGCCGCGCCGGCCGCCTGATTCGTCGGCAAGATCGCAGGAGGGCTAAGGTTATCGTCAACGCCGGCTAACGGAACTTTGAAGCCGCAAAGGCGTTTTCGCCAGCAGCGCACACCAGTCGCGATGTGCCGCCGAGGGCCAGAATGAAAGCCGAACCCGCTGCTTTGGCCGCAGGTGCTGCCGAGAACACAGATTCGCGCGTCGAGGCGCGTAACGACACGCATCTGATGCGTTCGCTGCTTGTCGGCATCTTCATCCTGATGGCGATCTACGCGCTCTACTTCGCCAAAGCCTTCTTCATGCCGGTCATTCTGGCTTTCCTGCTGGCGCTGACGCTGACGCCGATCGTCCGCTTCCTGCGCAAGCACGGCATGCCCGATGTGATATCGGCGACTCTTCTGGTGGTGCTGTCGGTCAGCGTCCTCGCGGTGGCCGGCTATCTGCTCAGCGGCCCGGTCATAGACCTCATCAACAACACTTCCTCGATTGGCCAGCAGCTTACAGAGCGTCTGGCGCAACTGCGCCGTCCTTTCGAAAGGATCGTGGAGATTTCGCGTCAGATAGAGGGCCTGACGCAGACATCCCAGGAGCCGGGTGTTCAGAGGATAGCCATGGCGCAATCCGGCCTTCTCTCGCAAGCCGCCAGCAACTTGCTATCGGCGGGCACCAGCGTGCTCATCGTCTTCGTCCTGTCGCTGTTCCTGCTCGCTTCCGGCACTATGTTCTATGAGAAGATCGTGCAGTCCTTCCCTAGTCTCAGCGAGAAAAAGCGGGCACTGCGCGTCGTCTATGACGTCGAACGCGAAATCTCGCACTACCTGCTTACCGTCGCCGTTATCAATACATGCCTGGGCGTGGTCATCGGGCTCGGCCTCTGGGCGCTCGGCGTGCCCAACCCACAGGTCTGGGGCGCCGCGGCGGCTCTGCTCAATTTCCTGCCCTATATCGGGGCGGCGATTACGATCACGCTTGTCGCGATCATGGCGCTGATCAGCTTCGACAGCATCTCCTACGCGCTGCTGGCGCCGGCCTTCGTGATTCTGTGCGATACCGTCGAAGGTCAGTTCGTGACGCCGACGGTGGTCGGCCGGCGACTGGAGATCAACGCCGTGGCGATCCTCATCGCCATTGCCTTCTGGTCTTGGCTGTGGGGTTTCGTCGGTGCGCTGATGGCGGTGCCGCTGCTGGTCGTCATCAAGGTGTTCTGCGACCACTTCGACGGCCTCAGCTATGTCGGCAATTTCCTGGCGGCGCAGCATACGGGAGTCGAGGACGAAGAGATTTCCGATGCCGAGAAAGCGGCGGACGCATGATCCGGAAACCGGAATAAGTTCCGAGGAATGCTCAAGCCAAAAGAAAATGCCGGAGCGTCCTTCGCGCCTTCCTGGACACGCTGCGTCTGTTCAATTTTTTGAATTTGCGGCCGTGGCGGTCGCTTCCTACATCCTTCCCGTCCGCAGGATCCCCGCCCATGACCGCTCTTTCCGTTCTCGACCTGTCGCCGATCGCCGAAGGCAGCAACGCGTCGCAATCGCTCACCAATTCGCTCGATCTCGCCCGCCATGCCGAGCGGCTGGGATACAAGCGCTACTGGCTGGCCGAGCATCACAATATGCCGGGCATCGCCAGCGCCGCCACCTCCGTCGTCATCGCCCACGTCGCCGGCGGCACCAGGACGATACGCGTCGGCGCCGGCGGCATCATGCTGCCCAACCATTCGCCGCTGGTCATTGCCGAGCAATTCGGCACGCTTAACGCATTGCATCCCGGCCGCATCGACCTCGGCCTCGGCCGGGCGCCGGGCACCGACATGGGCACGGCGCGCGCACTGCGCCGCAACCTCGAGGCCGGCGCCGACAGTTTCCCGCAGGATGTCGTCGAGCTGATGGGCTATTTCCAGCCGGCCGAAGACGGCCAGCGCATCCGCGCCGTGCCGGGCGAGGGCGAAAAGGTGCCGATCTGGATCCTGGGCTCAAGCCTCTATGGCGCGCAGCTCGCCGCCATGCTCGGCCTGCCCTATGCGTTCGCCTCGCATTTCGCGCCGGCCGAACTCGACCACGCGCTGGAGATATATCGCGCGCGATTCCAGCCGTCGGAACAGCTCGACAGGCCCTATGTGATGCTCGGCCTCAACGTGTTCGCCGCGCCCTCCGACGCCGAGGCGCGGCTGCTGTTCACCTCGCTGCAGCAGGCCTTCGTCAATCTGCGCACCGGCCGGCCCGGCCGATTGCCGCCGCCGGTCGAGGGATATGAGTGCGATCTCGATCCGGTGGCAAAAACCATGCTTGGCCAGGCGCTGTCCTGCGCGGTCGTCGGCACCCCGGAGACTGTCCGGCAAGGCATCGAGGCGTTCGTGCGCCGCACCGGCGCCGACGAGTTGATGGTCACCGCACAGATTTTCGACCACGCAGCGCGGGTGCGATCGTTCGAAATCTTGGCAGAAGTCCACAAATCGTTGTCGGAAGCGGCCTGATGGTCTTTTCCGAGACCTGCGAAGGTGCGTTACGCTCTGACGCTTTGTGCGATGCGATCGCATCAGGCGTCCCTTGAGCGCCAGCTTGCCCGGCGGCGCGTCCCCGTTCCCGGCGAGCCGGTCGAGGAGATTGGCCGCCTGCTCGCCGATCGCCTTGACCGGTTGGCAACCGTGGTCAGTTGCGGCTGGACCGACCAAGGCAGCACTCACGTCAGCTTGGCCAAAAGCCTCATGAAGGTGGCAACCTCCTTGGCGGACAGCGGCGCGAGCGTTTCCTCCGTGATGTCGCGGGCGATCGGGATCAGCCGCTCGATGGCATCGCGGCCCTCGGCGGTCAGGTTGACCAGCAGGCGCCTTTTGTCGACCTCATGTTTGGAAAGCTCTACCAGGCCGCGCGCCTTGAGCCGATCGATCACACCTTTCACCGTCGCTGCGTCCATTGCAATCAGGCTGCCAAGCTGGTTCTGCGAGGTCTCGCCGACGTCGTGCAATTTGGCCAGGGCGGCGAATTGCGGCGGCGTCAGATCGGCGATATGCGCCGCGAAGATCGAGACATGACGCTGGTGCGCCTTGCGCAGGATGAAGCCGACCTGCTCCTGCAAGCGGTAGTCGTTTTCGTCAGGCTCCTCGGCCTCGAGCTTGAGCAGATTGTCCTTGCCGCTCACCGCAGCCCGTCCCAAGCCTTGATGTCTTTTGCCGCGAGGCCACCCATGCGGTCATGCACGCGCGGGCCGCAGGACATGGCGAGGCAGAACAGGATCTCGTCGGGACGAGGCCCGTCGCTCATGCCGACCTCCATGGCATCGAAATGGCTGCGCACATAGGCGGCGTTGATGTGGCCGAGCGGCACGTCGAGCCGCGAGCCGAAGGCGCCGACCTTCTTTGCCGACGGCACGATCGCCTTGGCGTCGCCGAGCCGCTCGCGCATGGCATAGCCGCCAGGCACATGCCACAGCGCACCATGCTCCAGCTCGCCCGCTGTGCCGACGATGGCGCCCTTGCCGTAGCCGTCGATCTGCTTCACGTCGCCGCCCAACGCGGCGATGAGCTTGTCGGAGAGCAGCAGGCCCAGCGGCTTCAGATCGTCCATGGCGCCCTGCAGCGCTTCCACATAACGCCCGGCGAACGGGTTCTTCACCACCGCCATGGCGGCAGCGCGGCGACGCGGCACCTTCGCCACCGGCCCGCCCTCGTGAAAGATCTCTTCGGTCAGAACCGCAATCTTGCGGATCGCGAACTCAGGCATGGGCAATTTCCTTCCTTGATTTCTCGTTGGGCGCGGCAAGCGCCATGGGGCCGGCGATCCGTGCCTGACCGGCAAGGAAAAGCGCTGAGGCGGCAATCAGGCCATGTCGCCGAAAATCTTCAGCGACGGCGTGCCCGCTGTCCAGCGCGGTGGCGATTTCGCCAGAGGAAAGCGCGCCGACGCCCCGGACAACCAAGTGATCGCCAAGGTCGCTGTCGGGCGCCAGATCGCGCGCCGGCACGCGCTCGATGGCAGGGTGACCGGGCAGGTCAATGGCGTTGGCGATCAGGGTCGCGGCAGCATCGGCCTTTGCGCCTGTCCGCGCCAGGACGGTGACGGCGTCGGCGATGCCCAGCGAAAAGGAACGGCCGCGCCAGCCGCTTGTCGCGACCCCGCGAATCCCATCCCCAGCGCGGACCGTGATGCGGTCCGCCAGTGTATGACCCGTCCCGGCTATGGCGAGGGTCATGGACTGGCCGGCGCCGAGATGGATTGCGCTGTCGCCGCCATTGTTGACATAGGCGCGATCAAGCCGGCGCCCGGCCAGCATAGCTGCCAGAATTTCGTCGGCTACCGAACCGGCAACGGCCGCCATCGGCGTGATGAATTGTCTCGCCAGGGGAACAACCGCTGCTTCCATGCGGCGCGCCGTCGGCCCAGCGAAAGCACGTGGCCGCAACGAAGCCGGGCGGCGCAGCTCTGGCAGTTCGTCGACGAGTTCCGGCAGGATCGTCTGAAATCGCGCCACCGCCTGGCCGTAGGCGGCGCCACATTCGCTCGCATCGCCGAATGCCTCGATGATCAGGTCGATCGGGCCATGATTGAGATGCAGCCGTCTGCCGTCCTCAAGCCAATGCGCCTGCGGGCCGCTCATCACCCGACCCCATTGCCCGCTGCGCGCCGCAACTGCGCCAGCGGCGGCCACGGGTTGCTGGCTGGCGCGCCCATGCCAAGACGCGGATTGAGGTATTCACCGCCCTTGGCAAGGATGTCCTCAACGCTGCGGATCTCGGCTTCGTAGCCGCCGAGCCTGACATAGTCGTCGCGGCGCAGCGTGAATTCGATCGGCGCCACCAACGCCGGCGTCGGCACATAGCCGAAGGCGTTTTCCGGCACGCGGGTGACGTCGACCATCAGCGTGATGCCGCCGCCCGGCCAGACATAGACCGGCGCGCCGCCGACCGTGACATAAGTCGTCAGGCCCTGTACCGAGCGGGTCAGATTGACCGGGTTCTCGGTGACGCCGGCGCGCAGCGAGCCGCCGGCACCGCCGACGAACAGAACGGTGCACAGCGCCGGCTCGCAATTGTCCTCGATCAGGCCCACGGACTTCTGCAGCCGCTGCGGGAACGGTTTCTGCACCGGCTTCAACTCGTCGTCGAGCTCGTAATAGGCGAACTGCTCGCCGGTGGTCGAGACCATCAGCAGCGACAGGCCCGGCCGCGCGCCTTTCTTCGCATTCCATTCGCCAAGTATCGACAGCGGGTCGGAAATGTTGGTGCCACCCCAGCCGAGGCCGGGCTCCGACACCTTGAAATAGCGGCCCGGCGTCGAACGGCGGCCGATGATCTTGATGCCGGTATCCTGCCAGCCCAGCACCTTGCCTGCCTGATGCTCCGAAACGACGCCGGTGATGTGATCGTCGACCACCACCACCTCGTCGACCAGGCCGCGCCACTGGGTGGCGAACATGCCGATGGTGGCCGAGCCGCAGCCGACGCGCATGCGATGTTCGACCTTGCCATCGATGACCGGCGGCTTGCCGGCTTCGACGATGACCGCAGCACCGCCGTCGATGGTGAGTCCGACCGGTTTGCGGTTGCATAGGTTAAGCAGCGCATCGCAGGTGGCACGACCTTCGGCTTTCGAGCCGCCGGTCAAGTGATGCACGCCACCCAGCGACAGCATCTGCGAGCCATACTCGCCTGTCGTGACATGGCCGATCGCCTCACCCGCGGCGCGGACCGTCGCCGTTTCGGGACCGATATGACGGTCGGTGTCGATCTTTACCTTGACGCCGCAGTAGGAGAAGATGCCCTCGGTGACCACGGTGACGAGGTCGACGCCCTCGACCTCCTGGCTGACGATGAAAGGCGCCGGCTTGTAGTCGGGGTAAGTGGTGCCGGCGCCAATCGCGGTGACGAAGCGGCGGCCGGTGTTGAACAGTTCGCCATCCCAGGCCTCGCCTTCGGCGACAAAGGGGACGACCGCAGCGCCGGTTTCGGCCGCGTGATCGAGGATGGTCAACGGATCCATCCGCACGATCCTGCCGCCGACATTGCCGTAGCGGTCACAGGCGCCGGTGCGGCCATCTGCTATATAGCACATGACCGGACAGGCATCGCAGCGGATCTTTTCCGCTACCTGCTTCTCGCCGGGATCATGCGTCTCGAAGCGTTCGGCAAGCTCGCTCATCGGCGTGCCTCCTTGTCGCGTATCGCAGCGCGGATGCGGGTCGGCGTCGCCGGAATTTTGGTAACCAGGACGCCGGCGGCATGACGGATGGCATTGAGGATCGCGGGCGCCGTCGGGATCAGCACATGCTCGCCCAGACCCTTGGCGCCAAAGGGTCCTTCCGGATCCGGAACTTCGATCAGGATGGTCTCGATCGGCGGCACGTCGCCGATGGTCGGGATGAGGTAATCGTGCAGATTCTCGGTGCGGCCGGGGATGTATTCCTCCATCAGCGCCATGCCGATGCCTTGGGCGATGCCGCCCTCGATCTGGCCTTCGGCGAGCAGCGGATTGATCGCCTTGCCGACATCGTGCGCGGCGGTAATCTTGATCAGCTTCACCGTGCCGAGCTTGAGGTCGACCTCCAGTTCTGCGATCTGCGCGCCGTAGCCATAGACTGCATAGGGCTTGCCCTGGCCCTTGGCGTCGAGCGGCAGCGTCGGCGGATCATAGCTTTCCTCGGCGCGGAAGACGAAACCATCGGCATCGGCCTTCAGCGCAGACAGATCGATGTGCCGTGTCGCTTCGCCCTCGCGGATGATCAGGCTTGTGCCATCCAGAGCTATCGCTGCCTTTCCGGAGACATTGGCGAAGCGCAGCATGGTCTCGCGCAAGGCGCTTCCAGCCTTCTCGGCGGCCTTGCCGGTCACGAAGGTCTGGCGCGAAGCGGATGTCTTGCCGGCGTCCGGCGTGATTGCCGTGTCGGCGCTTTTCAGACGGAATTTTTCGAGCGGCACGCCAAGCGCGTCGGCGCAGATCTGGGCGATGACCGTGTTCGAGCCTTGCCCGATGTCGACGGCGCCCTGATGCAGGACGATATCGCCAGAAGCGGAGATGCCGACCTTGATGGTCGAGGGATTGGGCAGCGAGGTGTTGCCGCAGCCATACCAGCAGGAGGCGACACCGACGCCGCGTTTCCTGTCGTCGTTTGCAGCATTGAATGTCTCCGCATCGGCAAGCGCACGCGCCCAATGCGGTCGCAGCGCTTCAAGACACTGGGCGATGCCGACGCCCGATTCCAGCCTCTGGCCGGTGACCGTTTCGGAACCGTTCCGAAGGCAGTTCTTCAAGCGAAAATCGAGTCGGTCCAGCCCAAGCTTTTCGGCCAACTCGTCGTAAAGCGTTTCCTGCATGATCGTCGCCTGCGGCACGCCGAAACCGCGGAAGGCACCGGAGATCGGCCCATTCGTGTGGATGGCGCGGCCTTCGGCTCGATAGTTCGGCGTCGCATAGGGGCCGGACGCGTGCACCGGCACGCGGTTGGCGACGGTCGGTCCCCAGCTCGCATAAGCGCCGGTGTTGAAATCGCCTGCGAAGACCATGCCAGTGACGCGTCCATCGGCATCGGCGCCGATGGCCGCCTTCATCTCGGCGGGATGACGCTTGGTGGTCGATGTCATCGATTCGTTGCGGGTATAGGCGAGTGCCGCCGGTCGCCCGGTCTTCATCGCGACCAGGCCGATCAGCGGCTGCAACGAAACGTCGAGCTTGGAGCCGAAGCCGCCACCTGTGGCGGTCGGTACGATACGCACCTTGTCGACGGCAAGGCCAAGCACCTTTGCCACGTCGTCGCGGTCCATGTAAGGCGCCTGCGTGCAGGCGACGACGACGAGCGTGTCGCCGTCCATATAGGCATAGCCGGCCTCCGGCTCGACATAGGCATGCTCGACATAGGATGTGTCCACGGCGCCGGAAACGATGAAGGCGGCGCCGGCAAGGGCGGCCTCCGGGTCACCGCGCTCGACAAAGCCTGATGTGAGCAGGTTTTCCGGCCGGTTGTCGTGGATCAGTTGCGCACCGCCGGCTTGCGCCTCGAAAGGCTGCAGGACATGCGGCAACTCTGTCCAACGAACAGGAAAATCCGAAAGGTCGAGATCGAGGATGGCCTCGCGCTCGCCGGCAACCAGCGCCACCGCCTCGCCGCGAAAGCGCGAAAAACCTTCGGCCAGCGCCGGCTGGTCGGCAAAAGGCGCAATGACGCCGAAGCTGTTCTCTCCCGGAATGTCGGCAGCGGTGAAGGCGCCAACGATGCCGGGATGGGTTTTCACCCAAGCGTCGAGATCGCCGAACGCGAAGCGGGCGTGATGATGCGGTGAGCGGACCACCAACACCGCCAGTGCATCGGCCGGGAAGGAATCACCGCCGAATTTTTCGCCGCCGGTGACCTTCGGCAGGCCGTCGAGCCTGATCGGGGACGAACCAACGGCGTGGCCCGAGGTAGGCATTCTGCGATCAAGAGTGCGGTCGAGCTGGTCAGGCTGGCGCTGCCCCTCACCCTTACCCTCTCCCCGTGAAGAACGGGGAGAGGGGGTCGCCAGCGCTGGAGCCTGTCCCTTCCCCCCGTCACTATATGGGGAGAAGGTGCCGGCAGGCGGATGAGGGGCAGCGCTGCCACTCGCGAACCGTCCAGCATCCATCACTGCCGCGACGATCTTCCGGTAGCCGGTGCAGCGGCAGAGGACGCCGCCCAGCGCATCCTGGGTTTCAGCCTCGGTTGGATTGGGTTTGCGGTCCAGCAGCGCGGTTGCCGCGATTAGCAGGCCCGGCGTGCAGATGCCGCATTGCGCCGCGCCGTGGTCGAGGAACGAGGCTTGCAGCGCCGACAGCCTGCCGTTGGCGAGCCCTTCGACGGTGGTCACCATTGTGCCGGCGGCAGAAGCCGCTGACATCAGGCAGGCGCAGACGGGTTCGCCGTCGACAAGCACCGTGCAGGCGCCGCAGTCGCCGGCGTCGCAGCCGACTTTGGTGCCGGTCAGGCGCAATTCGTCGCGCAGCACCGAGGAGAGACGACGAACCGGCGGCACGCAGACGGAAACGGCAGCGCCGTTGACCTCGAAGGCAATGTCGGCGCGTTCCATGCCAGACTGAGCCTTGCTCGTGTCGGGCTGAGCTTTGCTCATGCCGCCGCCACCTTGTCATCCGACGCGTGGCCCGCCGCACCGAACACGGCGCGGGCGACGATCTCGCGCGCGGCGTCCAGCCGGTACTCGGCGCTGCCGCGCACATCGCCGATCGGCGAAAGCTCGTCCATCGGTGCGGACTGGATCGCAGTGGCGAGAGCGTGGCCGACCGGAACGCCGCGCAACGCTGCTTCGACCCCTGAAAGACGCTTGGCGACAACCGAACAGGAGCCGACGGCGACCGCGACCTTGCCGACGATGCCGTCCTCAATGCTCAAGCGGGCGGCCACCATGGCTATGGAAATGACGAGATAGCGACGCGCGCCGAGCTTCACGAAAGCCGACGTGCCGGCGGTTGCGTTTTTCGGCACGCGGATGGCGGTGACCATTTCGCCCGACTGCAGTTCCGTGCGGCGGTTTCCCAGGATGAAATCTTCCAGCGGCAGGCGGCGAGCCATCGCCATCGAGCGCAGTTCGACCTCGGCGTCGAGAACGAGCAGCGCCGGCACGCCATCGGCGGCCGGAGAGGCATTGCAGAGATTGCCCGCGACGGAGGCGACGTTCTGGATCTGCACGGAGCCCACCTCCCGCGCCGCCTGCTTCAGCGCATCGAAGGCCGCCGGCAGCGGATGACGGACAAGATCGGTCCAGGTCGTGCGCGCGCCGATGACCCAATGGTCCTCGGTTTCGGCGATACCGCGCAGCGCTGCCAGACCGTTGATGTCCAAGACATTTTCGCGGAAAGGCTTGGCTCCTTGCGCCGGATAGAAATCGGTGCCGCCGGCAAGGATACGCCACGGGCCCTCGCCCAGCAAAGCGAGCGCCTCGTCGACCGTGGTGGGTTTCGCGTAACGGATCACGCTTTGCCTTCCCGAAAAGGGGTCTTCCGGTGGGATCCTGCCGACGTCCGAACCGGTCAAATTCATTCGTATGCAAATGATATCAAGCCGGCTGGAATTGTCAAAGCCAGAGTTTGCCCCGGCCGTCCGCATCGGCGCGGCGGCACGCATTTGTATGCCGTTGGAGGTTGACGCAGCCGGACATCTGGTCAAGTTTCTGCATCCGTTGTGTCAGCGGCATTTTCCACGTTTCGGCAGACCATCCGTTCCGGTCATGCTTCCGGGACAAACAAGAGGGAGGCTCCATGGCCGACGAAGCGCTTGTAATCATCGACCTGCAGAACGATTTCTGCCCGGGCGGCGCGCTGGCGGTGGCCGGCGGCGACGAGATCGTGCCACTGGTCAACGACCTGATCCGGCGGACCGAACATGTCGTGCTGACGCAGGACTGGCATCCCGCCGGCCATTCGAGCTTTGCCTCCAGCCATCCGGGCAAGCAGCCTTTTGAGTCGATCGATCTGCCTTATGGCCAGCAGACCCTGTGGCCGGACCACTGCATCCAGGGCAGCCTGGGCTCGGATTTCCATTCCGGCCTTGCCTGGACCAAGGCCGAACTGGTGATCCGCAAGGGCTACCACCCCGAGATCGATAGCTATTCGGCTTTCTTCGAGAACGACCGGACGACACCGACCGGCCTTGCCGGCTATCTCCGGGAGCGCGGGATCGACACGCTGACTCTGGTCGGCCTGGCGACCGACTTCTGCGTCGCGTTTTCGGCGCTCGATGCGGTCAAGCACGGCTTTCACACAACAGTGCGGCTCGACGCCTGCCGCGGCATCAACCTCAATGGCTCCCTCGAGACTATGCTGAACCGAATGCGCGATGCCGGCGTGGCGCTGGCTTGAACATTCCCAATCGCATCAGACAGAATTCCAAAGGGGGCTTCATGCGGTTTGCGGCGGCTTTGGCGGCGGGCGCTGTGGTGGCGGTCGCAACCCTGTTTCCCGGAGTAGCCCTCGCAGCCGAGGCCCACGAACTGCCGGGCGAGACAATGTCGCTGTGGTGGGCGCTGCCCTTTGCGGGCCTGCTTCTGTCGATCGCCACCGGACCACTGCTCTTCCACCGTGTCTGGGAGCATCATTACGGCAAGATCACCGCCTTCTGGGCGGCCCTTGTGGTCGTACCGCTGGCGGTTGCGTTCGGCATGCCTTCGGCCGCGGAGGCGGTGCTGCATGCGCTGCTCACCGAATACATGTCGTTCATCATCCTTCTGTTCGCGTTGTTCACCATTTCGGGCGGCATCCTCGTCGCCGGCAACATCCACGGCACGCCGCTGATGAATGCCGGACTGCTGCTGATCGGGGCGTTGCTCGCCTCGGTCATCGGGACGACTGGCGCCTCGATGATCCTGATCCGCCCGATCCTGCGCGCCAACGACAACCGGCCGTTCAACGCCCATGTCGTCATCTTCTTCATTTTCCTGGTGTCCAACATCGGCGGCTCGCTGACGCCGCTCGGCGACCCGCCGCTGTTCGTCGGCTTCCTGCGCGGCGTCGATTTTTTCTGGACCACTGCGAACCTTTATCAGGAGACACTGTTCGTCGGCGGCCTGGTGCTGGCTGTCTTCCTGGCCATGGACATGATCCTGCATCGCCGCGAGGCTGGCGCGCCCAAGATCAAGGATCCGACACCGGACTCCAAGGTACGCATCCGCGGCCTGGCCAACCTCCCGCTGCTGGCCGGGGTGATCGGCGCGATCCTGCTTTCCGCGACCTGGAGGCCTGGCGTGACGTTCTCCGTGCAAGGCGTGGGCCTCGAATTGCAGGACCTCGTGCGCGACGCCATCATCCTGGCGCTTGCCTTCCTTTCGCTCGTCGTCTCGCGCAAGAGCCACAGGCAGGCGAACAACTTCCACTGGGAGCCGATCGCCGAGGTGGCGAAACTGTTCGCCGGCATCTTCATCTGCATCGTGCCGGTCGTCGCCATTCTCAGGGCCGGCCTCGACGGCACGCTGGCGCCGCTGGTCTCGCTGGTCAGCTCGCCCACGGGCGAGCCGAACGACCTTGCCTATTTCTGGCTGACCGGGGCGCTGTCGTCCTTCCTCGACAATGCGCCGACCTATCTGGTGTTCTTCGAACTCGCCGGCGGCGATCCGCAGCACCTGATGACGACCTTCGCATCGACGCTGGCGGCGATCTCGGCCGGGGCGGTGTTCATGGGCGCCAACACCTATATCGGCAATGCGCCGAACTTCATGGTCTATGCCATCGCCAGACATCGCGGCGTCAAGATGCCGGGCTTCTTCGGCTACATGGCATGGTCGGGCGCGGTGCTGATCCCGATATTCCTGATCGCGGGTTTTCTGTTCCTTGGCTGATCAACCCACACCGACATAGCGCCGAACCGCCGACGGATCGGCGCGGAGCGCCTCGACATCGACGGTCTCGCGGTTGCGGCCGTTCTCAATGAACGAGACCCGGTCGGCGACTGACAGCACGGCATCGACCCGCTGCTCGACCAGGATTGTCGAGACGCCAAGGTCGCGCAGCTTCGACACCGTTTCACGGATCCTGGCGATCATCGACGGCATCAGCCCTTCGGTCGGCTCGTCGAGCAAAAGCACCTGCGGTTCGAGACACAGTGCGCGCGCCATGGCCAGCATCTGCTGCTCGCCGCCCGACAGCGTGCCGGAGCGCTGCCTGAGCCGCTGGCGCAACAGCGGGAAGAGGTCGAGCACGTTTTCGCGTGTCGCCTTGCCCTTGCCGCGGGCCATCAGGCCGATCTCGATGTTTTCGGCCACCGTCATCTCGGCGAACAGCCGCCGGCCCTGCGGCACATAGGCGACGCCGGCCTTCGGCACGTCGTGCGCCGGCAGGCCGGTCAGCTCCTTGCCGTCGAGCCTGATCGAGCCGGCGCGTGAGGGAACGAGGCCCATGATCGCCTTCAGCGTCGTCGTCTTGCCGGCGCCGTTGCGGCCGAACAGGCACAGCACCTCGCCCTTGTTCAGCATGAGGTCGAGGCCGTAGAGCACCTGGACCTCGCCGTAGAAGCAGTCGAGCCCGGAGATGGTCAGCGCTTCGGTCTGTGTTTCGGTCATGCGTGTTTCAGTCATGCCGGTCCGCTCCGAGATAAGCGTCCTGCACCTCGGCATTGGCGCGGACCTCCTCGGGCGTGCCTTCGGCCAGGATCTTGCCCGCGTTGAAAACGGTGATGCGGTCGGCCAGATGCATGACCACCGGCATGTTGTGCTCGATCAGAAGCACGGTGGCGCTTTTGGCGATCTCGCGCACCAGCCCGATGAAATTATCGATCTCGCTGTCGGCCAGCCCCTGCGTCGGCTCATCGAGGATCAGCAGGCGCGGCTTCAGCGCTAGCCCCATGGCCACTTCGAGCAGGCGCTGATGGCCATAGGACAATTGCCCGGCCGGCATGTGGGCGCGGTCGGCAAGGCCGGTGCGCTCCAGCGCCGCCATGACGCCGGCATGCACGGCGCCTTTCGAGCGGCCATCGGTCAGCGTGCGCTGCACCGGCAGCGCGACATTGTCGTAGGCCGTGAGATTGGCAAAGACGCTGGTGATCTGGAAGGTGTAGGCGACGCCGAGGCGGACCCTGGCGTAGGCCGGCAGGTTGGTGATGTCGGCGCCGTCGAAGACGATCATGCCCGATGAGGGCTGGATGCGGCCGCTGACCAGGCTGACGAAGGTGGTCTTGCCGGCGCCGTTGGGGCCGATGACGGCGCGGATCTCGCCCGGCATGAGCGTGAAGTCGACGCCGTCGACGGCGCGCAGGCCACCGAAATTGCGGGACAGGCCTTTGGTGGTCAGCAGCGGCGTCATGGCAGCCACCCGAGCCAGCGCTGGCGGATGGTGCCGAGAATGCCCTTGGGGAAGAACAGCACCAGCAGGATGAGGGCGATGCCGACGATCAGCAGATAGGCCGAGGTGTAGCCGCTGGTGATGTCGACGACATAGTACATGAACAGCGTGCCGATCAGCGGACCGAGCGTGGTGGCAGCACCGCCGAGCAGCACCCAGAGCAGAGGCAGGATCGAATATTGCACCGAGGCGAAAGTCGAGCCGACATAGCCGAACAGCAGCGCGTAAGCGGCGCCCGAAGCCGCGCAGATGATGCCGGAGACGACGACCGCGACGAGTTTATTGGAAAGCGTGTCGTAGCCGAGCATTTTGGTCCGCTCCTCGTTCTCACGGATGGCAACCAGCACACGGCCATACCTGGACCGGACGATGACGAGCGTCACCAGCAGCACGATCGAGAACAGGGCGAGTGCGCTCATGTAGCGCACGGTCGGTTCGGTGAGGCCGAGCGACGCGCTGCCAACGACGAGGACACGCGCCGACTGCGGCACCACCAGGCCCTGGTCGCCGCCGGTCCAGGGCGCGAAATAGAGGATTATGAGATAGAAGACCTGCGCGAACATCATGGTAACGATCATGAAGGCGACGCCGGTGGTGCGCAGCGCAAGCAGACCGATCACCAGCGCGAGAAGCGCGCCGCAGGCAAGCCCGGCGACGAAGGCGGACGGCACGCTCCAGCCGAGATGGATGACGGCAAGGCCTGCACCGTAGAGCCCGGCCGAAAAAAACATGGCGTGGCCGAGGCTGAGCAGTCCGACATAGCCGAACAGCATGTTGTAGCCCATGGCGAAGACCGCCAGCACCATGATGCGGGCGAGCAGGCCGTGATGATACTCCGGCAGGACGAAGCTCAGGGCGAAAAGCAGGGCGATGACGCCCAAATGCAACGCATAGGCCTTTGCCGGTGAAGCCTCCTTCATCGCGATGCCGTCCCGAACAGCCCCTGCGGCCGGAACACCAGCACCATGGCAACCAGCAAGGTGGCGATGATCTTGGCCAGCGTCGGCG
Organism: Mesorhizobium sp. WSM4821; assembly: GCF_055901555.1. Taxonomy (NCBI): domain Bacteria; kingdom Pseudomonadati; phylum Pseudomonadota; class Alphaproteobacteria; order Hyphomicrobiales; family Phyllobacteriaceae; genus Mesorhizobium; species Mesorhizobium sp. WSM4821. Next base: position 1,089,152 of record NZ_CM148371.1, read on the forward strand.
AGAAGAACACCGATATGATGCCGTCCGATAGGCCGATAAGCACGGCGGCGACGACGGTGCCGCGCAGCGAGCCGAGCCCACCGATGATAACGACGATGAAGGACAGCAGCAGCGGGTCCTGACCCATCAGATAATGCGCCTGGCTGATCGGCACGATCAGCACCGCGGCCACTGCCGCCAGCATGGCGCCGAGCGCGAAGACGCCGGCATAAACCCGGTCGACCGGAATGCCGAAGGCCTGCGCCGTCTCGCTGTCATATTGCGTGGCGCGCATGACGAGGCCGATCCTGGTGCGCGTCAGCACGAACCATGTCGCGACCAGCAGAAGCGCGGACGCGGCGATGATCGACAGCTTGTAGCCGGAGTAGCCGAACCACGGCAGAAGGATGCGGTAGCTGAAGGGCGGCTCCACCGGCCGTGCCTCCGGACCGTAGAAGGTCAGCGCCAGTTGCTGGATGATATAGAGCATGCCGATGGTGGCAACGATGGTGGCTTCCGGATTGTAATTCAGCCGGCGCAGCACCAACCGCTCGGCGACGAGCGCGATCAGGCCGACGATCAGCGGCGCCAGCACCAGGGCAGCCAGAAAGCCGAGCGCTGCATGGCCCGATATCGCCGTGGAGATCGCCCAGGCAAGCACCGCGCCCAGCATGAAGAACTCGCCATGGGCGACATTGACGACGCGCATGACGCCGAACACCAGCGACAGGCCGAGCGCCGTCAGCGCCAGCACGGCGGCGGTGACGAGGCCTTCAAGGGCGGCGAGGAGGAGATGGGGTCCAAAATGCATCGGCTACACACTGGCTGGCGCCAAGTGCACCCCCCTCAGGCCTGCCGGCCATCTCCCCCTCAAGGGGGGAGAATCGCTGTCATGACTGCCTTCGCCAATCGCCAAAGCCAGTGAGTAATCACCGACGCAGAAGATGCCGATCTCCCCCCTTGAGGGGGAGATGTCCGGTTGGACAGAGGGGGGCAGCTTGACGCTCACGGTTGCTGAAATAGCGAAGCTCACAGCGGCTGGGTCGTGTAGTCCCCTTCCGGCTCGTAGAGGCCGTCCTCGATCTTGGTCTTGTGGACGACGTTCAGGCGGCCGCCTTCGACCTTGGAGATGTTCTGGATGCCGAAACACTGGTGGATCTTGCCGTTGAAGGTCTTCGGCCCTTGCGGATGCTCGGGGCCCTCGGCGAACTCGGTCAAGGCCTCGGTCGCCTCGACCAGCTTGGCGCGGTCTTCCGGTCCCTTGTAGCCGGCATCCTCCATCGCCTTCTTGACGACATAGAGCGTTTCCCAGCAGCCGAACATGTGCGCGGCGGTGGAAACGTCCTTCGGATCGCCGACGGCAGCGCCGTTGTCGTCGATGCCGACGGCGGCGCGATAAGCCTTCTGCGCGGCGGAATCATCGGGCTGCGCGTAGCGCGGCGAGCCTTCCCAGAAATGGCTGCCGTCGAGAAATTCGAGGCCGGGGCTGTTGATGTCGGTGGCTTCAAGCGAATCGATGAAGCCGAACAGCTGCGGCCGGTTGGAGCCGTAGAACTCGCCGAGCTCCTTGACGAAGGTGAGCACCGCCGGGCCGACCATGACGTGGTAGATCACCTCGGTCTCGGCCGGGATCTGCGGGAAATATTTGGTAAAGGACGATTCCGTCGGCGGGATAGCGATCTGGGCGATGACCTCGGCGCCCTGCGCCTTCAGCGCCGGCGGCAGGTAGTCGCGATGGTCGTAGCCGAACGCGAAATCAGGAAAAATCTGCGTCACCTTCTTGCCGGCGTTCGCCGCGATCCACGGCGCCATCGCCTGGATCTGGCTCTTCACGTCGGTGATACCGGGTTGGAAGACGTAGCGGTTGAGCTTGGTCGAGGCGACGTGGTGACCTTCGCTGACGACAAAATAGGGCATCTTGGCCTCACCGGCGGCCGGCGCCGAGCCGATGACGACATGCGAAAACAACGTGCCGTAGACGATGTCGGTCTTGTGCTGGGTGGCAAATTTGCCGACCACTTCGGCGCCTCGGCCGGGATCGGTGCCGTCATCCTCGATGATCACCTCGACCGGCCGGCCGTTGATGCCGCCGGCGTCGTTGATCGCCTTGACCGCGGCGGCGGTGGTCCTCTCATACCAGCGGCCATAGGCGGCGCCGATGCCGGTGCGATGCGATTGGAAGCCGATCTTTATCGGCGCCGAGCTTTGCGCCTGACTGTAACGCACGAACCCGGGCGCGACGGCAAGGCCGGCGCCCGCTGCCAATCCCTTGAGCGCCGTGCGGCGGGTGAGACCGGTTTTGGAAAGATCGAAAAACCCATTCTTGTCAGTCACGGCAGTTCCCCTTGTTTTTTGATTTTGACCAATGGCTGTAGGAGCAAAAATTGCATGTGTACAAACTAAATCACCAAAGCCCTGATGTGGCAAGCGGGCTTTCCCCTGAGGCATCGAAACTGACTTTTTCTCATCCGGCCGCCGGCGTGGCAAGCAACCAGAGGCCGAAGATCGTGTAGGCGATCATAAGCATGGCCAGCGGAAATTGGCTGAGCGCGGCGCGAGCGGGAATCGGGTGCAATCGCCAGGCGAGGCTGTGCGCGACGAGCACGGCGAGCATGTGGCCTGCGATGATGACGCCGGCCTGGACATTCCACAGCCACCATGCCGAACCGGCGCCGGCAACGACGCCGGCTTCGATCTGCATGTCGGCGGTGCCGAACAGGTTCCAACCCAGCGCGAACGGGTCGGAAAGCGCAGCCACCGCATATTGGCCGTCGACGAGCAGCGCCGTCAGATAGTGCGCGACATGATAGGCGAGCGCGATCGGCACGATCGACCAGACCAGCAGTCCCGCCGCCTGACCGAGGGACTGCGGACTGCCGACAAGACGCTGGCCGAGGACAGTTGCGAGGATGAACGCGGCTGCGAGCAGGACGAACACCAGCACAAGCCCGAGGCTGCCGATGCCGATCACCGCCGTGCGTCCCGGAAATTCCAGCGGATTGAGGCCGAACAGGCCGAACCAGAAGAAGGTTTTCGACAGACCGTCGAAGGACACCGACGACAGCGCAAGCAACAGGAAAGCGGTGCCGCTGAGCGACAGCGGTGCGGCATCGATGAGCTTGGCGCCTGGCCAGCGGAGATTGAGCCGGCCGTCTTCGTTGCGCTCGATAACGGCGAACCGCGCCACCATGGTGAAGAAGACCGTCAGGAATTCACCGCTGCGGCTCCAGTCGCGATAGCCGAAAACCAGCATGGCGGCGAAACTCAACAGCCAATAGAGGCCGCCAGCCCAGGCGAGTCGCGCCGGATCGTCGGGCGCCGGGTCGATCAGCTCGAACCAGGCGAAGGCGAGGAACAGCACGAAAGCCGGCCAGTAGCCGAGCCATGCGGGCAGGCGCCTTATTTTCCGCAGTCCGAACACCCGGGAAACCAGACGCCAAGGTCCGTACCAGGGGTTCAGCCATGACCAGAGATTGCCGAAGAGCCCCTGCAGCAAAACCAGTCCAACCCAGAGCAGCGTCCAGATCGCCAGGGGCAGCGGGTTGGAAAGCGGGTCGCGGCTGCCGAACAGGCCTGCGGCAATGACCATTGCAAAGCCGGCAAAGGATGTCAGGCTGGCGATCGCCCGTGCGCCGTCGCCGAATGCGAAAAGCGGCAGGCGCCGCCGCCAGAAGCGGTCGAGAAAGCCTGGCGGCAGCAGTGCCAGGACAAGGAAGCTGGCCCCAACCGCAAGCGCGCCGCCGGCGACGTAGTAGCCGGTTGGCAGGAGCAGCACGTGGCCACGATCGGAGGCGTGGGCTAAGGCGGGGGTGGATGGGAGTGTAAGTGCGAGAACCAGAAAGAAACGGGGAAGCAACTGAGCTATCGGGTTACGGTCGCGCTCTACGGCGAAGGAACTCATGCTATCCAAGAATTCCTTCTTGCCGGCATCACCATCACACCTTGACCAGCTGCTCCACACGATCCTTTTCGCCGAATATCCGCAGATAGCGCTCGATCTCTTTCTCATCGCCGGTGGCCTTGGCCGGATTGTCGGAGAGCTTCACCGCTGGCCGGCCATTGGCTTCGGTGACCTTGCAGACCAGCGAGATGGCGTCGAGCCGGTTGGTGTCGGTCGGCGCGCAGCCCTCGAAATCGTTGGTCAGGTTGGTGCCCCAGCCGAAGGACATGCGCACCTTGCCGCGGAAATGGCGGTAGGTTTCCTCGATCGTCTCGACCTCGAGCCCGTCGGAGAAGATGAGCAGCTTCTGCTTCGGGTCCTTGCCCTTTTCCCGCCACCAGGAAAGGATCTTCTCGCCGCCTTCGATCGGCGGCGCGCTGTCGGGGCGAAAACCGGTCCAGTCGGCGACCCAGTCCGGCACGTCACGCAGGAATGCCGCGGTGCCGAAAGTGTCCGGCAGCACGATCAGCAAATTGCCGCCGTAGTAGCGCTGCCAGTCCTGCAGCACCTTGTAGGGCGACTCTCTCAATTCCTTTTCCGAATTGGCCAGTGCTGCAAACACCATCGGCAGTTCATGGGCGTTGGTGCCCAGCGCCTCAAGGTCGTTGTCCATGGCAAGCAGCACGTTTGAGGTACCAGTGAAGGCCTCGCCGATGCCTTCCTTCAGCGCTTCGACGCACCAGCGCTGCCACAGGAACGAATGGCGGCGGCGGGTGCCGAAATCCGAAATGCGGATATCGGGCAGCGCTTTCAGCCGCTCGGTCTTGGCCCACATCTTGGCCTTGGCGCGGGCATAGAGCACGTCGAGCGCGAAGGGTCCGAACGCCCGCATCGCGGCGCGCGAGCGCATTTCGTTGATGATGGCGAGCGCCGGGATCTCCCACAACGTGGTATACATCCACGGGCCGCTGAAGCTCAATTCGTACTGGCCATTGCGCCGGGAAAGCTCGTACTCCGGCAGCTGGAGATTTTCGAGCCAGGCGAGGAATTCCGGTTCGAAAATCTGTTTGCGGCCATAGAAGGTGTTGCCGCCAAGCCAGATCATCTCCTTCTTGGAGAAGCGCAAGGTGCGGGCATGGTCGAGCTGATCACGCAGCTCCGTTTCATCGATCTCCTCGGCAAGGCGAACCGAGGTGGTGCGGTTGATCAGCGTGAAAGTGGCATCGACCTTGGGGTACATGCCCCAGATCATCTGCAGCATCAACAGCTTGTAGAAATCGGTGTCGAGCAGGCTGCGGACGATCGGGTCGAGCTTCCAGGTGTGGTTGTAGACGCGCCGCGCTATATCGGTCTTAGTCATGTTTCGATACCGCCTTCACTGCTCGCTCCCCGCGGAATGCCTCTTAGCATTGAATTCCTGAAAGCGCCCCCGCTTTGCGGGCTGGCCCGACAAAAAGAAAACCCCGCGGCATGCGCGCGATTCCACAGCTCAGGCCGCAGTTCTGGCGCGCTTCCGGCGGAAGTTCTCGGAAGCCGATGACTTTCTCCCGTTAGAAAACACTCTAACAATATCAATTGATTTTTCGATGCGGCTACCCGACACTTTGCCCGAAAACAGCATCTCGACGTCAATCCGCAGACAGCCGGCGACCGGCCGGACGACGGTCGCCGGCATCACTGGCGGCCCTGCTGCTGCAGCCTTGGAGAACCGACATGGATTACGATCGCGGCAAGCTCGAAGCGTTGCGCCGCAAATATGGCGAAAGCCATGGCGGCGAAATGTTCGATCCGAAATTCCGGCGCGTCGCCGAGAATATCTTCTCCAAGAGCGGCACGCGGCTGGCGCCCTATTCCGGCGTCCCGACTTTTCTCGCCGCGCCCTATCGGCAAATTGCCGCCGACAATCCGGATTTCGGTGATCTGCAGGTGGCGATGATAGGCGTGCCAATGGATCTCGGCGTCACCAACCGGCCCGGCGCCCGCTTCGGGCCAAGGGCGCTGCGCGCCATCGAGCGCATCGGCCCCTACAACCATGTGCTGGAATGCGCGCCGACGCATGAACTGAGGGTGGCCGATATCGGCGACGTGCCGTTCCAGAGCCGCTACCGGCTGGAGACTAGCCATGACGACATCGAGCGCCGCACGAACCAGATCGTCGATGCCGGCGTCATTCCGCTTTCGGTTGGCGGCGATCATTCGATAAGTCACCCGATCCTGAAGGCTGTCGGCAAAAAAACGCCTGTCGGCATGATCCATATCGACGCCCACTGCGACACCGGCGGCCTGTTCGACATGACCAAGTTCCACCATGGCGGGCCGTTCCGCAATGCAGTGCTGGACGGCGTGCTCGACCCGTCGCGCACCATTCAGATCGGCATTCGCGGCTCGGCCGAATATTTGTGGGAGTTCACCTACGAATCCGGCATGACCGTCGTGCATGCCGAGGAGGTGACCGGCCTCGGCATCCCTGCCATCATCGAGAAGGCGCGCCAGATCGTCGGGGACGGCCCGACCTATGTGTCCTTCGACATCGACAGCGTCGATCCGGCCTTCGCGCCCGGCACCGGCACGCCGGAAGTCGGCGGGCTGACCACGCGGGAAGTGCTCGAACTTCTGCGCGGCCTGAAGGGCCTCAACATCGTCGGCGGCGACGTCGTCGAGGTGGCACCGCAATATGACGCGACGACCAACACCGCGCATGCCGGCGCTCAGGTGCTGTTCGAGATCCTCAGCCTGATGGTCTTCAGCCCGGCCATCCGAGGCAAACGAGCCTGAGGCATGGCCGCCAGGCAACCGGGCAGCCGCTCGTTTCAATGCCCAAAGGAGAGCGGCGGCGCGATCCGATCCCGCCGCAGCCAGCGCGCCAGAAGCAGCGCCGCCACCACCGCCAGCCCCAACGACAGGCCGATCCAAATGCCGACGCCGTTGAGGCCGGAATAGAAGGCGAGCAGCACGCCGAGCGGCAGGCCGATGCCCCAGTAGCCGATCGCGGCATAGATCATCGGCACCTTGGTGTCGTGCAGTCCGCGCAGCATGCCAGCGGCAACCGCTTGCGCGCCATCGAAAATCTGGAACAGCGCGGCAAAGGCCAGGAACGACACGGCAAGCCCGATCACCGTGGCATTGGCCGGGTCGCCGAGGTCGATGAAGGCGCTGATCAGCAGATGCGGCCACAGGATCATCACCAGCCCCATCAGCGCCATGAAGGACACGCCGATGACGAAAGCGGTCCAGCCGGCGCGGGAAACCCCTTCCGGGTTGCCGGCGCCATGGGCAAGCCCGACACGCACCGTCGCCGCCTGGTTGAGACCGAGCGGCACCATGAAGCTGATCGAGGCGATCTGGATGGCGATGGCATGCGCCGCGAGCGAGGCCGCGTCGATCAGGCCCATGAGAAGGGCCGCGGCGTTGAAGATCGTCACCTCGAAGGCGAGAAGACCGGCGATCGGCAGGCCGAGCCGCAGCAGCCCCTTGAAGCGCGGCCAGTCGGCACGCCAGAAGCGCCCGAACAGATGGTAACGCCGGAATTTCTTCTCCAACATCACCACCGCCGCCATGCCGGCGAACATCAGTGTGCTGGACAGCGTGGTGGCGAGGCCCGAGCCGGCGATGCCCATCGAGGGGGCGCCGAGATTGCCGAACATGAACACCCAGTTGAAGAAGACGTTGCAGGCGACGGCGACGAAGACGATGACCAGCGCCCAGCCCGGCCGTTCCAGCGCCGAAATGAACGACCGCAGCACGATATAGCCGTAGAAGGGCAGTACCGCCCATTCGAGCCAGCGCAGGTAGATGCCGGCCTGACGCGCCAGCGCCGGCTCCTGCCCCATGGCGAGCAAAATTGCCTCGCCGTACCAAAGCACGATCCAGATCGGGATGCAGATGAGGATCGCCAGCCACAGGCCTTGCCGCACGGTGCGGCGCAGATCGCGCACGGAATGGCGACGGCGGCCGAGTTCGGTCGCCATCATCGGCGAGGTCGCCAGCATCAGGCCAAGCCCGAAGATCAGCGGCATGAAATAGAGGTTGGCGCCAAGCGCGCCGCTGGCCAGCGTGTCCGGCCCCAGCCGTCCCATCATCATGACGTCGGTAGCCGTCATCGCGGTCTGGCCGAGATTGGTCAGCACCATCGGCCAGGCGAGCGCCAGCGTCGCCTTGATTTCCTGACGCCAAAGATTTTCCGGCGCGCGAGCGCCGGCTTCGATCGCAGACATTTTTTTCGCCTATCCGATTGCGGCGCGTCGGCAGTACGCCGGAAGCCGCGTCTCAGCGCGGAAAATGGCCGTGATCGGCCCGGATTCCGCATCAACGGCTTGTCTACGAAATGGGCAGCCATGGCAAGAGGCTGACTCAGGGAAGGGTTAAGCCAGCACTGAGCGACGAAACCTCGCCATTTGGCCCTGCTATTTGGAGAGCCTGCAGAAGCCGCTATGATTTGCACCGTTGGACGATCTGGCAAGGCAGCAAGAAGGCATGCGGATGAGCGCGTTTCCCGAAATCTACCTGGTTCGGCACGGAGAGACGGAATGGAGCGCATCCGGAAAGCATACCGGACGGACCGACATACCGTTGACGCCTGCCGGCGAGGAGGCCGCGCGGGGGGTCGCCGAACGGTTGCGGGGCCTTTCATTCCAGGCTGTCTGGTCGAGCCCATCGCAACGCGCCTTCAAGACCTGCGCGCTGGCGGGCTTCGGTTCGGCCGGCCTGAAGACGTCTGACCTGGCGGAGTGGGACTACGGCGCTTACGAGGGACTGACCACGAAGCAGATCCTCGCCGAGCGTCCTGGCTGGCGTCTCTTTCGCGACGGCTGTCCGGGCGGCGAGATGGCGCAGGATGTCGGCGCGAGGGCGGACCGGATCGTCAGCCAGCTGCGTGCCGTCAACGCCAATGTCCTGGTATTTTCAAGCGCTCATTTCCTGCGGGTGCTGGCCGCGCGCTGGCTCGGCCTTCCGCCTCATGACGGCGCCCTGCTCGCCCTGGATACGGCCAGCATAAGCGTGCTCGGCTACGAGCACGATCTTGGCGAACCAATTGTCCGGCGCTGGAATCAGAGATAGCGGCCGCCCATTGGCCGTCTGATACCGTGCAGCACCATGGCCTTGCCGGCGCTTCACGCTCCTTCCGACAGAAGGAACGGCTTTCGCCCACCGAGAATGTAGGCGATGGATTCAAGGATTATGCCGTTGGTATTTACGTCGGTGACCTTGATCAATTTGCCGGTCCGCTCGGAAACGCCGGCCGAAAAGCCCAAGCCGGGCATTTTGGCTTGCTCCCGAACCAGGGCGATGAGCTTCTCCGAATAATCGCCGGGGCGGGCGGCGTACCAGAGATACGCGCCCTTGGTGCTGACCAGACGCAGCTTATCCGCCATCTTGTCCGCTCGGGCTTGCGACGAGGTTTTCAGCGTGTCGACCACGAACTGGCCGCCCTGGTCCGTCAACTGATAGCCTTGGTAGGTGAAGTATGGCGGCCCCGCCATGGCACATTCCGAGGCGCAAGTCAGAGTGCCTGTCTCGCGGTAGCGTTTGATCTGTGCAGCGTAAAGGATGTCGGCCATGAGACGGCCATGCTGCGAACCGCCCAATTCGATTTCCTCGGTCACATGAGGCTCGGTTGCAATCCGCCCCCGCCGCTGGATCTCTGCGAGGGAGGCAATCGCAGCGTCCATGCTGCGACCAGGATCCTCAGCGTCAAAGACCGGCTTGATCGATTCTCCCCAAAGTCTGTAACCGCGCCCTGCGTAGCCTGCATAGCTGTTTGCATGCAGGGACGAGACCCTGCCATTCTTGCTGACCATATGCATTTTGCCGCCGTTGAGGACAGGCTTGAAGGACCAGCCGGAAACGAGGTCGAAAATCGGGAAGGCGCCGGCCGTATGCTGGTCAAGAATTTTGAGCGCAATCAGCAATCGTCCGGTATCGGCGCTATCGAACCCTTCGCGCTGCCCACCTCGCGATTCCAGAGGTCGCTCGGTGTGCGGCAGCTTTCCACCGGCGTATCGGAAATTCGATTCCTTGAGGAACGCAACGATCCGCATAATGATCGTCTCGAACCTGGGCTGATCGATGATTCCCAGACGCTGAGCGGACAGAGTGGCGAGGATCTGCGTGCCGACATCCCACATCGTCGCGAAGGGGTAGCCCGCCTGCGTGCCGGATTCGATCCAGGACGTCGCCGGCACCATGCCGTTGAAATTCTTCGAGCCCCAGTCGAAATAGTGCCAGGCCAATTCGGCATCCGCCTTCAGGATACTGTCATCCAATGGATATTGATCCGGCTTTTTCCAATCGCGAACAGATACGTCTGCCCGCGCGCTTCTGATCCGCTCGACGTTTAGCATGGCTGGACTGACCGCCGCATAATATTCGGCAAAGTTTACCAGTTTGGTTCCTCGCTGGGCGGATAAATCTGCGAGCGTGTCGAGTATCAATGCTTTCTTTTCGGGCGAATTGGCCGTTCGGGGATGGATGCAAAAGACAGCGTCATTGTCCGTCCCAATAAGATCGAACACCTGGTTCTTCGTGCGGTACGGAATGTCGTCGTTCCACGATTTTTCGAACTTGACGGTGTTCGAGACGTGAAGAATACCTCGCTCGTCCATGCCGCCGAACCGGCGCAGGTCATTTTTGTCGGCGCTGAACAGAGGCGTTCCAGTGGCGGTCAGCGCATCCAGCGTGTTTTCGTCGAAGGCATCATTGGGTGGGATGTAGGAGACGGGGAACCTGCCGGTCGACCGATAGACCTCGCTGATGCCGCCTCTGATCAGGTCGAAATCCTTTCGGAGCGAATTTCCCAAAAGCTCCGACGGCGTGTGGTTCCAGCCATGGGCTGCGATATCGTAGCGGCGATCCTCCGACATGGCGCGCAGATATGCCTTGCTCACCTCGTCCCTGGATAGCAGGCCCGCCCGTGGGGCGGGAATGATCCCATCGGTGACCGGGTAGCCGGCTTCGATCAGTTTGTAAACGAACGCGATGTGGCTCGGGTCCCAATCGGGATCAACCCTGAAATCGTCGACGCGAACGACGACCAGCCGATTGCCCGTATCCTTGCTCTGAACATACAACTTTTGCGGAAGGATCGCACGGACGCTGCCAGACGCGACGGCAGCAAGCACGCTCTGCGCGACTTGCGCTCCATAGTCGGCAAGATCGCCGTCACCGAGGCCGGTGAGCGTCCCGAACGGAATGTCGACAATGATCGGATTGTCGGTCGCGCTCAATGTGGCGATGTTCGAGGCAAGCATTGCCGGCGCCATCAGCCCGCCGCCGGCCGTGACCGGCCTCGTCGAACTCAATGGAGACGCAAATGTGTTGACCAGGCCGGTTTCGGTCGTCCAGTAGCCACCCTCGGCCGGCTGTAGCCTGATTGTGTCCTCGATGCCGCCCGAAAGTCGGATGACCGAACGGATGCCGGCTGCACGCAGGGAGGCACCATCCTGATGGGAACGCAGCGGCGAGTTGGTGGTCAGGCTCGAAGCCGTTATCACGGCTTGAGACTGATATCTCTGATACTCGTTGATCAGATGGGAAAACGCGGCCTGGATATCGCTGCCCTGGCGAAGCTGGAGATAGGGGTCTCCGGACATGAGCGTGTCGGCGTGGATGCCAAGTTCGATGCCGTCTGGATTGAGCGCGATTGCCTGGCGAAGCCAGCCGGCCAGTTCGGAATGGTAATCCAGTGCCTGCCCTGCTGCATCGACCGGCGCGACAGTCAGCGTGACGGGCACCTTGCGGGTCAGGAACGAGGCGACAAGCCCTGCGAGCCTGCCCGGTTGTGCGCTGGCCCCTACATTGCTGATCGTGACGATGATCGGGTTGGGCAAGGGTTCGCTGGCCGCAGCCTTCGTGTGGCCCTTGTTTGCGACCGCCAGCAGCGGCATGCTCAGTGCACCAAGAAGAGCGGAGCGTCGCGTCATGTTCATTTTTACCTCCCGATGGAAACGATTCCTGCATAGCGCTCCGGACTGATCCAGCGGCCATCCGACTTGGCCGAAAACGACTTGAACAACGCCCGCAGGAAAAGCGCCGCATCGAGAATCCTAATTATCGGAAACGCGACGCCATAGATGAGCAAACTCGGTCGACATTCGATGATCGCGACGGCAACGGTGAGCGTGTAGTCGACGGCGAGAAACAGGACCAGCAGACCGAGCGGCGACACGGGACGCATCGCGAGTTCACCGAGCGAGACTGCCGGCATCTCGATACCGGTCATCAGATAGAGGACCGCCGCAAACGGCAGGCTCAGAGCGACTATGGAAATGACGAGCAGCTCCGCCAGCAGGCCACCCAGGGACAACCAAAAGCGGCTGGGCCAAAATCCGTGGCGCCATACGGTCTGCCAGAAACCGAGATACCAGCGTTGAACCTGCTTGCGATAGTCGGTCAGGTTGAACGGGTCCTCCGACCAGCATCGCGCCTTGGGCGAATAGGCAACGCGACCCAGCCGCTTATGCTGGACCTCGAACGTCATGTTGAAATCTTCGATGACGAGGCCAGGAGCGGTGATGTCGATCTGGCGCAAGGCGCTGGTCCGATAGATGCTGGCGAAACCGGGCGCGATATAGCTCACGTTTGTCCATTTCCACGATTGTCCGTACTGGAACGCTGTCTGCAGGATCCGGTAGAGACGCGTCCTGTACGCCGCATAGAGCATGTCCATGCCGAGCCTGCGCTGGTCACGCCAGCGCGACAGGACGTGACCTGCGACGACGACCACCTTCGGGTCGTTGAGCAGCGGCAATGCGTGCTCGAAATAGTGCTGGTCGATCTCTGAATCCGCGTCCTGGATCAGCACCGTCTTGTAGCGATCGCAGAGACGATAGTTGCGGATCGCCTTGTCGATCGCCTTGGCCTTGCCTGCATTGGGCTGAATGTCGAGTGCCCTGCAGCCATGTGCGCGTGCGATGGCAACGGTGCGGTCGCGCGATCCGTCGCTGGCGACATAGATCTGTCTTGCCGGAATGACGGCCGTCAGCGCCTTTATGCATTTGGGAAGGGCAATTTCCTCGTTGTGTGCCGGGATGACCACGGCGACATCGGAGATGCCGATTGCCGACCGGCCGCCGATGTTCGGGGGCGAGCCGATTTCGCTGATAAACCTGATCGCGCCGACCATGCACCAGAATACGATGTTGACTCCCAGCGAAGCGCTGAGGAGCACCATCGTGAGGTTCACGGCAACGGTTTCCGTCATGGCGAAACAGGTCGTGTGCGATGGCGATCGGCGGCGAGAGACTGGCGATGTCCAGCAAAGGCAAGGCGATCGAGGGAGCCGCCATTCATCCCGATGTGACAAGCCTCGGTTGCGGCCAGGAAATCCCGGTAGCTCCGGCGGACACCGTCAGCGAGCGAAATCCGCTGACGCCAGCCCAACGCCTGTATCTTGACGGTGTCGGGCCAGCGGCCGTGATGGTCCGCTGTGAAATGCTTCTCGAAAACGGCGCTGCCACTAAGTCCGGTTACCGCCCTCACCAGTTCGAACAGTTCGCAAATTGTGATCTGGTCGGCGCCGCCGATGTTGTAGACCTCGGCGCTCACGCCCCTTTCCATCACCGTCAACAGGCCGTCGACAAGATCGTCGACATGCAGGAACGTGCGGGTTTGGGCGCCGTCCCCATAAATCGGCACCGGCTGCTGGGCGATGAGGTGCGAAAACATCTGCGGGATGACGCGCTGGTCTTCCGGCGACATTCCAGGGCCATAGGTGTTGAAAATGCGCACGATACGAACGTCGAGATCGTACTTGCGACCCCAGAAGCAGGTAAGCGCCTCGCCGAAGCGCTTGCCCTCCTCATAGGGGCTGCGCGGGCCGACCGGATCAACCTTTCCGACATAGGTCTCCGGTTGAGGAAATATCTCCGGGTCGCCATACGCTTCCGCCGTGCTGGCGAAAAGATATCTGGCGTTCGATCGACGCGCCACCTTCAGAAGATTCAGCGATCCAAGGGACGAGGTCATCAACATCTCCTCGCCGAGCAGCGCGATGTTGGGAACGCCCGTCGGGCAGGCCAGATTGTAGATGTGGCTGTAGCGGCGACGCAGCAGCCGGTTGCAGGAACTGGAATCGGCGATGTCGAGCTTCGTGAACCGAAAATTCGGGTATCGGGCAAGGTCCGCGACATTGGTTTTTCGACCGGTCGAGAAATTGTCGACGCAATCTACAGATATGCCCTGTTCCAGAAGGCGGCGCGCAAGATTAGTTCCCAAAAACCCTGCCCCGCCCGCGATCAGACACCTGATCTCTTTGGCTTCATATGTATTCATGCGAATCACCGACCCCAGCATTGAGCACGAAGGAGATCGCACTCAGTCGTTGCGTGCTTTTCGAATGAGAAGAACATTTCCACAGGCAACGCAACTAATCGTTAACGATGTAGTCAACGACCGTGGTTAATTATCGTATTGTAATTATTGCATTTTTTGGACACTCGCCTTTTACATGAGCCATCTTGCAACAAACATGTTCGGAAATGGCACATGTTGAGAGCTTGACAAAGCTGGGGCGTCATCGCAGCCGAAATTGTGATTTTCCACCTCTTGAGCCTTTGCGCCGAGGAAGCTGCGTTCAAGAATTGAATTGGCATAGAGTTTGCGATCTGCCCTGCAGGCACGAAGCGCGATGCCGAACAGCTTGCTGGATTGGCAGATCCTCTGTCGCGACTCGTAAAACGTAAGAATACAGCATCGAAAGACCTTCGACTGTATAGGGTGGGAGACGCAAAAAAATGACCATTCTGGCCGATCACAGTCGGGGGGCGACCCTTCTTTCAAAATTGGAGGCCCGGACGGCCACGATCGGCATCGTCGGGCTTGGCTATGTCGGCCTGCCGCTGGCGGCCGCGACTGCCCGCGCTGGGTTCAGGGTCATCGGTTTCGACGCGGATCATACCAAGGTTGAAAAGCTGAAAACCGGCCGGTCCTACATCGGCGCGGTAACCGACAAAGCACTTCAGGCCATGATGGCAGGTGGAGCCTTCAGGCCGACATTTGATTTCGCGGACTTCGCGCAATGCGACGTCCTGGCGATCTGTGTTCCGACGCCGCTCACCAAGCAGCGTGAGCCTGACCTTTCCTTTGTCGAAAGCACGACGCGCGCCATCGCCGGTCATTTGCGCAAAGATCAGCTGATCGTGCTCGAATCCACGACTTATCCGGGCACGACCGACGAGGTGATGAAGCCGATCCTCGAGGCGAGCGGATACAGGTCCGGTCGCGACTTTTTCCTCGGATACTCGCCCGAGCGGGAAGATCCGGGCAGCACCGGCTTCGAGACCGCCACCATTCCGAAGGTCGTGGCAGGAGACGGCCCGGCCGCGGCCAGGCTGGTGGCGCAATTCTACGGCACGATCATCGACAAGGTTGTGCCGGTTTCAAGCATCAAGGTCGCAGAGGTGGTGAAGCTGACGGAAAACATTTTCCGGGCGGTCAATATCGCTCTGGTCAACGAATTGAAGGTTATCTACGGCGCCATGGGGATCGACATCTGGGAGGTGATCGAGGCCGCGAAGACCAAGCCGTTCGGTTACATGCCCTTCTATCCCGGGCCTGGGCTTGGTGGTCACTGCATACCGATCGATCCATTTTATCTGACCTGGAAATCGCGCGAATTCGAAGTCTCGACAAAGTTCATCGAGCTCGCCGGCGAGATCAACGTGTCGATGCCGCATTATGTCATGTCAAAGCTGACTGAAGCGCTGGATACGCGGCTGGGCCTGCCTCTGAGCCAGGCGGCCATCCTGATCGTCGGTGTCGCCTACAAGAAAAATGTCTCCGACGTTCGTGAAAGCCCGGCATTGAAGCTGATCGAACTGCTGGAATCGCGCACGGCCGACATCGCCTATCACGACCCGCATGTCGCCCGCCTTCCGAAGACGCGCAAACACCCGCGGCTGGCTGGAAAAGACTGCATCCGGCTCAGTCGCGATTCCATCGGCGCCTATGATGCCGTTGTGATCGTCACCGACCATGACGGCATCGATTACGGGCTTCTCGCGAACCATTCGCGGCTGATAATCGACACGCGCAATGCGATGCAACGCAATGGCATCGTCTGCGACCGCGTCGTGAAGGCTTAGGTCGGTGCGAAAGCCGACCGGCGGGGCACGACCTATGTGATCCCGTCCAGCACTTGCCTTTGCCGGTGCATCTCGAGGAACACCCGGTAGTCGCGGTCGAACCGGCCGTTGGCAGCCGGGTTCGACGTCCGCCTCCTGCCGCCCTGCTGCATGGCGACGCAAGCGGCGTTCAAGTCGGGGAAAAGCCCGGCGGCGGTCGCGGCGACCATGCCGGTGCCGAGCAGCACCGCCTCGTCGGCCAGCGGCTCGACCACCGTGCAGCCGGTGGCGTCGGCGTAGAGCTCCATCAACAGCGGGTTCTTGGTGTGGCCGCCGGTGACATGCAGCGTGTCGATCAGATAGCCGTTCTCGTTCAGTGCTTCCAGCACATGGCGCACGCCCAGCGCGATGCTTACCGCGGTCCGCCAGTAAAGCTTGCACAGGCTGTCGAAGGAGGAATCCAGCGTCAATCCGCTGATGACGCCGACGGCATGCGGATCGGCGAGCGGTGAGCGGTTGCCGTGAAAATCCGGTAGCACGTGCAGCCTTCCGGCAAGATTTTCGCCCTCGATGGCGCGAAGTTCGGCGACGCGCCGGGCGATCCTGGCGTGCATGGCGGCGTCCGGCTCACCGCCGGCGCCATGCCAGCGGATGATGTGGTCGAGCAACGCGCCGGTGGCCGACTGACCGCCTTCCGACAGCCAAAGCCTGGGAAGAGCGGCACCATAATACGGGCCCCAGACGCCGGCAAAAGGTTGCGGATCGGGCGACATCGCCATGACGCAGCTCGACGTGCCGGCGATCAGCGCCAGATGCCGGCCGATGTTGGTTTCGTCGCCGGCAAAGCCACCAAGCACGCCGAGCGCGCCGGCATAGGCGTCGATGACACCGGCGCCGACCCGGCATTCTTCCTTGAGGCCGAGCTCAGCCGCGGCTTGCGCGCTCAACCGGCCGATATCGGTGCCGACCGGGCTGGCCTTGCCAGGCAGACTGCCATGCTCGAAAAGGTCGCCGAGGCCGACGGTTTCGAAGAAATCGCGCCGCCAGCCGGTTTCCTCATGCGCCAGATAGGTCCATTTGGCGGTCAGCGTGCATTGCGAACGGGCCAGCGAGCCGGTCGCCTTCCAGGTCAGGAAGTCGGTGAGATCGAATAGATAGCCGGCTTCATTCCATGTCCGCGGCAGATTGCGCCTCAGCCACATCAGCTTCGGCGTCGCCATTTCCGGCGACATCACGCCGCCGATATAGTCGAGCACGGCATGGCCGCTTTCGGTGCATTCATCGGCCTCGGCAATGGCGCGGTGGTCGAGCCAGACGATGGTGTCCCAGCGCCTTTCGCCCAACTCCGATACGCTGAGCTGGCCACCATCCCTGCCCCGCACCACCAGCGAGCAGGTGGCGTCGAAGGAGATGCCGGCAATATCGTCCGCTGCCACGCCTGCCTTTTCGCGGGCGGCGCGCACGGCAACGCAGACCGCCGACCAGATATCCTGCGAATCGTGTTCGGCGTGATCGGCCTTCGGCCGGTTCATGGCGATCGGGTGCTCGGCGCGGCCAAGCAAGGTGCCTCTCGTGTCGAGAATGCCCGCACGGGCGCTCCCGGTGCCGACATCGACCGCGCAAACAAAACTTTTCGTCAAGGTGTTCCTGCTCTCGCTCCCAGGCCTGCAATCAAATCGGGCAATTGCAGCATGTCCGCGAATATAAAGTCCGGTTCACTTGACGCAAGCCGCGCTTTCAATGCCGGGTTGCCGGCATGCGAACCGCCGGTGAAGGCAAGGACGCGCATGCCCGCCGCCCGTGCCGCCGCGACGCCAGCCGGGCTGTCCTCGACGACGAGACAATTTTGCGGGACAGCGCCCATTTTGGCGGCTGCGTGGAGAAAGAGATCCGGCGCCGGCTTGCCCCGTTCGACCATTGCCGCGCTGAACAGATGCGGCTCCAGCAGCCCGAGCAGACCGGTAACGTCGAGCGCATAGCGGATGCGCTCCAGCGTGCCGGAGGAGGCGACGCAGCATGGCATGACCAGCCTCGGCAGAACCTGCCCTATGCCGGGGATCGGTTTCAGCTCCTCGCGAAATTTGCGCATCAGCTCGGCGCGCATCTCTCTCAGATGCTGGTCGGTGATATCAAGCCCGAAGTCGCGGCCGAGGATTTCGCGGACGCTCTTCATGCTCTTCCCGAGGAAATGCTCATAGGCGGTCTCCTCGCTGATCGTGCCGCCGGCGATCGTGATCATGCCGAGCAGCGCCGCGACGGACAGCGCCTCGCTGTCGACCAGCACGCCGTCGCAGTCGAAAATGACCAGGTCAGGCGTCATTGCCGGGCTTCATCGAGTGAAATTCAGAATTGGCCGGCGAGATAGCGCGTCAGCGTCGCACGCGCGCCGTCCGCCCAGAGCGCCTTGAGCGCATGGGCGAAGGCTTCGGCAAACGGAGCCGAGCGGCCGACATCGCCATAGATGTCCTCCATCGCAAGCCAGACGGCAGGCGCTTCCTTCGCCGCTTTTGCCGTCGTCTGCAGCCGGTCCCAGTTCGGATCGTTGGGCTCGATGACGGCGCCGCTGTCGGTCGTGCCGAAGCAGTAGCGGCACCAAAATGCCGATTCCAGCGCCAGGCCGGCGATGCTTTTGCCGGCCTTCAGCCGGTCGGCGATGGTCGGGACGATGAATTTCGGCTGCCGGTTGGAGCCGTCGAGGCAAAGCCTGCGGATCGTGTCGCCGATCTTCGGATTGGAGAAGCGGTGCTCGATGAGCTGGTAATAATCCTCCAGCACGGTGTCCGGCACCGGCGGGACGGTCGGGATGATCTCGTCATGCTCCAGCTTGGCGAGAAAGCCGCGCACCAGCGGTTCCTGCATCGCCTCGTGGACGAAATGGATGTCCATCAGTCCCGCGGGATAGGCGATGGTCGCATGGCCGCCGTTGAGGATGCGGATCTTCATGACCTCGTAGGGCGCGACGTCTTTGACGAACTGCACGCCGACCTTTTCCAGCGGCGGCCGGCCGTCGGTGAAATGATCCTCCAGCACCCATTGCCTGAACGGCTCGCAGAACACCGGCCAATTGTCGTCGAGGCCGAATTCGCTCGACAGAATGCCGCGCTCCCGGTCGGTGGTAGCGGGCGTGATGCGGTCGACCATGCCGTTCGGAAAGGCGACGTTCTCGCTTACCCACGTCGCCAGATCCTCGTCGATCAGCCGGGCGAGACCGATGACGCCGTCCGAGGTGACATGGCCGTTGTGGGGGATGTTGTCGCAGGACATGATCGTGAACGGCACGATGCCGTCTTCGCGTCGGCGCATCAGCCCGGCGAGGATGATGCCGAAGACGGTCTTCGGCGTTGCTCCCGGCTCGGCGTCGGCGACGATGTCGGGATGCGTCGGATTGAACCGTCCCGACGCGGGATCGATGAAGTAGCCCCCCTCGGTGATGGTCAGCGAAACGATCCTTATCGCCGGATCGGCAAGCCGTTCGATGATCGCCGCGGCATCGCCCGGCATCAGGAAATCGATCATGACGCCGGTGACGCGGGCGCTCATATGGCCGGTGTCCTGCTCGACCACGGTGGTCAGCCAGTCCTGTTCCTGCAGCTTGCCGCGGCCGATCTTCTCGCCCTCGAAGACGCCGGCGCCGACAAGTGCCCAGTCGTGGCCGACGCCAGAATTGAACAGATCGTCGAGATAGACCGCCTGGTGCGAGCGGTGGAAATTGCCGACGCCGAAATGCACGATGCCGGCCTTGAGCGCGGCGCGATCGTATTTCGGGCCGGTGACCCTGGGGGGCAGGTTGGCGAGGATTGAAGAAGAGAGTTTCACTGTCATCTGCTTTACCTTTGGCGGGACGGCTCTTCTCCCCGTGGAGGGGACGGGGAGAAGAGCGCCTTCGCCCCCTCAACTCATCCACTGGCCGCCATCGACATTGTAGGTCTGGGCGACGATGTATTCGGCGTCCTCACTGGCCAGGAACACCGCCATGCCGGTGAGGTCTTGCGCCGTGCCCATACGACCATAGGGCACTGCTTCGCCGACCAGTCTCTTCTTCTCGCCCTTCGGCCGGTTCTCATATTTGGCGAACAGCGAATCGACATGGTCCCAATGCTCGCCGTCGACGACGCCCGGCGCGATGGCATTGACGTTGATGCGGTGCTTGATCAGGTCGAGCCCGGCCGACTGGGTGAGCGAGATGACGGCCGCCTTGGTGGCGCAATAGACGCCGACCAGCGCCTCGCCGCGGCGGCCGGCCTGGCTCGCCATGTTGATGATCTTGCCGCCCTTGCCCCGGGCGATCATCGAACGGGCGGCCGCCTGCAGCGTGAACAGCGTGCCGGCGACATTGACGGAGAACAATCTGTCGTAGCTTGCCTTCGATATGTCGACGATCGGCGCCAGGTCGAACAAAGCGGCGTTGTTGATCAGAATGTCCAGTCCGCCGGTCCTTGTCTCGACCGCCTTGACCGCCACCTCGATCGAAGCGAGGTCGGTGACGTCCAGTTTCACGGCGTAAGCTTTGCCACCGATCTCAGAAGCCGTCTTTTCCGCGGCTTCGAGATTGATGTCGCCGATCGCAACCGTGGCGCCCTCGCGCATATAGGCCTCGGCGAACGCCCTGCCGATGCCGCGAGCCGATCCGGTGATCAGCGCCGATTTACCCTTTAGCCTCACTGCACCATCGCCTTCCCGCCGGCATCGAAGCGATGCAGCTTGGCCTTGTCGGGCGTCAGGTAGATCGTGTCGCCGTGATTGACGGCCAGTTCGCCGTCGGCGCGCACCGTCAGCGGCCCGACGCCGTCAGCCTGCACGTGCAAGAACGTGTCGGAGCCGAGATGCTCGGCGACACCGACGGTGGCCTTCCATTCGCCTGAGGTCGTCGAGATGTTCATATGCTCGGGGCGAATGCCGACGGTCCGGGCGCCGTATTTGGCCGCCGGCGCGCCTTCGAACAGGTTCATCTTCGGCGAGCCGATGAAGCCGGCGACGAACAGGTTCTTCGGCGTCTTGTAGAGCTCCATCGGCGAACCGACCTGTTCGACGTTGCCGGCATTGAGCACGACGATCTTGTCGGCCATGGTCATGGCCTCGACCTGGTCGTGGGTGACGTAGATCATGGTCGTCTTGAGCTGATGATGCAGTTCGCTGATCTCGAGCCGCATGGTGCCGCGCAGTGCCGCGTCGAGGTTGGACAGCGGCTCGTCGAACAGGAACGCCGATGGCTGGCGCACGATGGCGCGGCCGATGGCGACGCGCTGGCGCTGGCCGCCGGAGAGCTGGCCGGGACGGCGATCGAGATAGTCGGTGAGATTCAGGACGCGCGCCGCGTCCTTCACCTTCCTGTCGATGGTCGCCTGGTCCTCCCCCGCCATCTTCAGCGGGAAGGCGATGTTCTTGGCCACCGTCATGTGCGGGTAGAGCGCATAGGACTGGAACACCATGGCCAGCTTGCGCTTGGCCGGCGCCTCGCCGGTCACGTCGCGGCCGTCGATGTTGATGGTGCCGGCGCTGGTATCCTCCAGCCCGGCGATCAGCCTGAGCAACGTGGACTTGCCGCAGCCCGACGGGCCGACGAAAACGACGAACTCGCCGTTCTCGATGACCAGATCGATGTTTGGAATGATCGTCGTCGCCCCGAAGGATTTGGAGACGTTCTTGAGCGTGATGTTTCCCATGGTTTCCTCCCCGAGGGGTTATTATCAGTCGTTCGTCGCCTGCGGCGGTATCACTTCACGGCGCCAAAGGTCAGGCCGCGGACCAGCTGCTTCTGGCTGAACCAGCCCATGATCAGGATCGGCGCGATCGCCAGCGTCGAGGCCGCCGACAGCTTGGCCCAGAACAGGCCTTGCGGGCTGGAGAACGAACTGATGAAGGCTGTGAGCGGGGCGGCCTCGGTGGTGGTCAGCCGGATCGTCCAGAATGCCTCGTTCCATGCCAGGATGATGTTGAGCAGCATCGTCGAGGCAATGCCTGGCACAGCCATCGGCGTCAGCACGTAGACGATCTCCTTCCAGAGCGATGCGCCGTCCATGCGCGCCGCTTCCAGGATCTCGCCCGGGATCTCGCGAAAGTAGGTGTAGAGCATCCACACCACGATCGGTAGGTTTATCAGCATCAGCATGATCATCAGGCCGATGCGGCTGTCGAGCAATCCGGTATCGCGGAAGATCAGGTAGATCGGGAACAGCACGGCAACCGCCGGCATCATCTTGGTGGAAAGCATCCACATCAGGATGTCCTTGGTCCACTTGCCCGGCGAGAAAGCCATCGACCATGCCGCCGGAATGGCGACTAGCAAAGCCAGGATGGTGGAACCGACCGCCAGAAACACCGAATTGAGGAAGAACTTGAAGTAGCCGTTCTGCGCCTCGACCTGGGAATAGCTTTCCATAGTCCCCGACGGAAACAAGTTGAAACCCTGAATGGCCTCCTGCTCCGATTTGAACGAGGTGATGACCGTATAGAGGATCGGGAAGAAGACCAGCAGGGCGACGATCCAGGCGGCCGCGGTCGCAATCGTCTTGTGCCGGGTGGTGACTGCACGTGCCATCTTATCCTCCCTATTTATCCAGGTTCTTGCCGACCGCGCGCATGGCGAAGAAGGCGACGATGTTGGCGAGAATTACGGCGATGATGCCGCCGGCGGACGCCTGGCCGATTTTGAACTCCAGCAATGCCTTCTGGTAGACGAGGAAGGGCAGGTTGGTGGAGGCGTAACCCGGGCCGCCATTGGTGGTGACGAGGATCTCGGCATAGACAGACAGAAGGAAGATCGTCTGGATCAGGATGACGACGGTGATGGCGCGCGACATGTGCGGCAGCGTCAAATAGATGAAACGGCTGACGAAGCCGGCCCCGTCCATCTCGGCCGCCTCCTTCTGCTCGCCGTCGAGCGACTGCAGCGAGGTCAACAGGATCAGCGTCGCGAACGGCAGCCACTGCCAGGCGACGATGATGATGATCGCGGTGAGCGGATACTGCCCGAACCAGTCGATCGGCTGTCCGCCGAAGAAGCGCGCGATATCGGCGAAGACGCCGTATTGCGGATGCATGATCATGTTCTTCCAGACCAGTGCGGCCACCGGCGGCATGACGAAGAACGGCGAGATGACGAGGATGCGGACGATGCCCTGTCCCCATATCGGCTGATCGATCAGGAGGGCCAGCGCGATGCCGCCGACCACGGTGATCAAAAGCACGCTGCCGACGATGGCGAGCGTGTTCAGGATCGACTGCAGGAATGCCGGGTTGGAATAGAATAGGGCGTAGTTCGAGAAGCCGATGAACCCGTCGCGGATCGGGTTGAGCGGGTTGTACTGCTGGAAGGAGAACCACAGGGTGAATGCCAGCGGAACAATCATCCAAACCAGCAGCAGCACCACGGATGGCGCCATCATGAAGCGGGCAAGCGAACGGGTCTGCTGAGTAGCCATGACGGTCACCCTTCAAAGGTCAGCCAAAATTCTTGAGGTGTGAAGGCGGCCGCCCGAACTGGGATTCGGGCGGCCCCTGCCAGCCGGCCATGATGGGCAACCGGCGTTCGGGCACCGGGAGGAGCCTTACTGGATATAACCGCCCTCGGTCATCGTCGCGGTGGCAGCGTCCTGGGCCTGTTTCAAGGCGTCGTCGACGCTCGTCTGGCCGGCGAGTGCCGCCGAGAAGAGCTGGCCGACAGTGGTGCCAAGGCCCTGGAACTCGGGAATGGCGACGAACTGGACGCCGACATAGGGAACCGGCTTGACTGTCGGATGCGTCGGATCGGCGGCATTGATCGAGTCCAGCGTCATTTTGGCGAAGGGCGCCGCCTTCTGGTACTCCGGATTGGCGTAGAGCGAAGAGCGTGTTCCGGGCGGAACATTGGCCCAGCCTTCCTTCGAGGCAACGAGTTCGGCGTAAGCCTTGCTGGTCGCCCAGGAAACGAACTTCTGTGCCGAATCCGCTTTTTGCGTGCCCGCGGGAATAGCCAGCGACCAGGCCCACAGCCAGTTGCCGCGCTTGCCCAAGCCATTGTCCGGCGCCAGCGCATAGCCGACCTTGTCGGCGACCGTTGAATTCTTCGGGTCGGAGACGAAGGAGGCCGCGACGGTGGCATCGATCCACATGCCGCACTTGCCCTGCTGGAACAGCGCCAGGTTCTCATTGAAGCCGTTGGAAGACGCGCCCTCGGGGCCGTTGGCCTTCATCAGGTCGACGTAGAACTGCAGCGTGTTCTTCCATTCGGGCTGGTCGAACTGCGGCTTCCAGGCCTCATCGAACCAGCGCGCGCCGAAGGAGTTCGACATGGCGGTCAGGAAGGCCATGTTCTCGCCCCAGCCGGCCTTGCCGCGCAGGCAGACGCCGTTCACGCCGTTGGCGCGATCGGTCATCTTGTCGGCGGCCTGCTTGATGAAGTCCCAGGTCGGTGCGTCGGGCATGGTCAGCCCGGCCTTCTCCATCAGGTCCTTGCGGTACATGACGAAGGAGCTTTCACCGTAGAACGGTGCCGCATAAAGCGTGCCGTCGACCGACAGGCCGCCGGCAATGGCCGGAATGATGTCCTTGACGTCATAGTCGTCGCCGAGCTTGTCGAGCGGCAGCAGCCAGCTCTGCTTGGCCCAGATCGGAACCTCGTAGGTGCCGATGGTCATCACGTCGTACTGGCCGCCCTTGGTGGCGATGTCGGTGGTGACGCGCTCGCGCAGCACGTTTTCCTCGAGCGTGACCCACTGGAGCTGGATGTCGGGGTTCTTGGCGGTGAAGTCGTCGGTCAGCTTCTGCATGCGGACCATATCGCCGTTGTTGACGGTGGCGATGGTGATGGATTCGGCATGCGCGGCGAACGCGAGGGCGCTGGCCGACAACAGAGCCAGGGTGAGCGTGCGAAGTTTCATCAATTCCTCCCATAGACCAAGCTGAGCATTTGCCTTGGCTGTGGGCAATTACTCACTCTGCGTGAATTATGTCAAGGCGGATTCGTTGCTGCAGTGCAGCACGCAGGCTCGCGCCGAATGCCGTTCCAGACGCTTCCCTGGAATATTTGAAAACTGCTGGGACGGGTCTCGGCGCGCGGAATGTCGGATTAGCGACCGGCGATCTCAGCCAGAATCCATTCGCGAAAAGCGCGGATCTTCGGCACGTTGCGCCGTGCCTGGGGATAGACCAGCCAATAGGCTTGACCGTCGTCGCCGACCAGGTCGAAAGGCTGAATCAGGCGGCCGTCGGCAAGTTCGGCACTGAACAGCGCCCTGGTCACGATCGCCACGCCCTGTCCGGCAATCGCGGCATTGGCCTCGTAGGCCTGCGCCCCCATACTGGTGCCGGGTCGCTGGGCCAATTCCTCGACCGGCAGGCCGGCGGCGACAAACCAGTCTCGCCACCAGATGTCGCTGGGATCAAGGATCGGCAAACGCAGCAGGTCGGCCGGCTCCCTGACTCCGCCGATGCTGGCCGCGAGCTGCGGGCTCAGAACCGGTGTGAAATCCGCATTGAAGAGCTTGTGAACCTCGACGCCCGGCCAGGTGCCACCGCCGGAGCGGATGGCGATGTCGATATCCTCGCGGGCGAAATCGACAAGGCGGTTCGAGGTGTCGAGGCGCACTGCCAGCGACGGATGCGCGACCTGGAACGAGCCGAGATGGCGGGCCAGCCAGTTGGAGGCAAACGTCAGCAGCGTCGAAACGCACAGCACGCCGTCGGCGCCGCTGCGCGCGGCGGCATAGGCTCCACTCAGCAAGGCGAAGGCCTCGCTGACCGCGGGAGCCAGACGCTGCCCGGCCTCGGTCAGCACGATCTGCTTGGGACGGCGCAGGAACAGAGGCGCGCCGACGCGCTCCTCCAGAAGCTTGATCTGATAGCTCGCCGCCGCCTGCGTCATGCCGAGCTCGCCGGCGGCCCTGGTGAAGGAAAGATGCCTCGCCACCGCCTCGAACACCCGGATCGCCTGAAGCGGCGGGAGCTGAGAGATCTGCCGTGACTTGAGTTCAGGCATAAGCCCTCCTTATGGGCGGTGATCGACGTTTGATTGGCAGCAACGGCCGATCCTGCCGATATCTGAGCTGGACGATCGCATGCCCTAGACATAGCGGAGGCCGATGATCATGACCACGGTACAGGAAAAGCTGCTCTTGACTCCAGGCCAAAGCTGGCTTTCGTGGCTGGTGCGTGGACTGGCACGGCGCGGGGCCAGGAAACGGGCCTATCTCGACCTGATGGCCTTACCGCCGCATCTGCAGCGCGACATGGGTTTTCTGGACGGCAACGATCCTCGCGGCCGCCGCCAATAGTCTCACCGAACCTAGCCGGAATTTATCGAGATCAACCCGCCGCCAGCAGGGCGGCGGCGGTCCGCTCATCGGTGATGAGGCCGTTGACCAGCCGCCGGTTCACAGCCGCAAGGATGCCTGGCAGCTTCCGCTCGCCCATGGCCGAGGCGATCACCAGCGACTTTTCACGCGACGGCAGCGCAGCCGACGATACGCGGTCGTTGGTTATGCCTTCGATCATGCGGCCTTCGCGATCGAACACCCAGCCAACGATCTCGGCGACGCCGCCCGCCTTTTGCAGCGCTTTCAATTCACTCTCCGAAATGAAGCCGTCCTCGTAAAGCGGCGCCTTGGGGCCGAGATCGCCGATGCCGACGAACGTGACGTCGGCCTCCGCCGCCAGCGCCAATGTCGGCCGGATCATCGGCTGGTTGTGCAGCATCTCGCGCTCCTCCGGCGAGGAGGCGATGACCGGCAGCGGCATCGGGAAGGATCGCGCCTTGACCCTGTCGGCCATGGTGAAGATGACGTTGTAGAAAGCGGCCGAGCCGTCGGGCGAGATGTTGCCGGTCAGCGACACGACCTTGTGCTGCGGACATTCCATCGGCGGCAATTGCTCGATCGCCGCCTTCAGCGTACGGCCGGTGCCAATCGCCATGACGATCGGCGTCGGCGACCGCAACCGCCTCTCGATCTCGGCAGCCGCCGCCTCGGCGACGCCGATGATGGTGGAGGAGGAAGCGGGATCGCTCGGCACCACCTCGACCAGATCGAGCGCGAAGCGCAATTTCAGCCGCGCCGCGAGGTCGAGGCAATTGGCGATCGGATGGTCGACACGCACCTTGATCAGCCCTTCCGACACCGCCAGCGACACCAATCGCTGCGCCGTCTGCCGCGAAATGCCGAGCGTCGAGGCGATCTGGTCCTGCGTATTGCCGGCAACATAATAGAGCCAGCCGGCGCGTGCCGCGTCGTCCAATCTGCTGCTGCCGCTGTCCTGCCGCGATTTCAAGCCTTTCCCTCCAGCCCGCCAACCATTTTAAACCGGGACCATAGTCTTGCAGGGAATGCGCTTGCGCGCAATTGCCGTTCATCAGAGCAATTGCTTGCATGTTTCTGCAAGAACGAACGGGGATTCGGCTAAGTCGGCACCGCTGACGGCGGCTCGAAGGTTTATCTCCTATCACAAACGCTTTAAGGGGGTCGAAGAAGGGATTCTTGCATGACGCCGAAAGCGGTTTTCTGGGATATGGACGGCACACTGGTCGACAGCGAGCCGTTGCACGAGGCCGCGCTGGTGGCGGCGCTGCATAGCGTCGGCATCGCAGCGCCGGCCAACCTGCATGAGCGGGTGCTCGGCATCGCCGCATGGCCGGTCTACGAGATGCTGCGCGACGAGTTCGGTCTCGACCTGCCCTTCGACGACTGGATCGTACGCAAATACGACCACTATCTGCCGATGGCCGAGACGCTGAAGCCACGCCTCGGCGCGATCGAGATTTTCAACGAACTGCGCGCGCTTGGCGTGGCTCAAGCGGTAGTGTCCAATTCCGACCGGCTGATCGTCGATGCCAATCTGCGTGCGGTCGGGCTCGTCTATCCCGGCATGAAGACGGTCAGCCGCAATGACGTGTATGAAGGCAAGCCGCACGCCGAACCCTTCCTGCGCGCTGCCTGGCTGGCCGGTGTCGATCCAGCCGATGCCGTGGCCGTCGACGACAGCGTGACCGGCGTTACGGCCGGGCTGGCGGCGGGGATGAGGACGATCTTCTGGCCGGAAGTGCCCATGAATGGGCCGCCCGGCGCTGTCGTCATCAATAGCGCCGACGAATTGCGGGCTGAGCTGGGGCTTCCAGCTTGAGGAAGGTGGGGGCCGCAACCTAGACGCTCTTCCTGCAACGTCGATGATTTGATTAATGGCGAAACCGGCAATGAGAGCGTCCTTCTCCCCGTCACTATACGGGGAGAAGTGCCCGGCAGGGCGATGAGGGGCGGCACCGAGATTGACAATGAAAGCGCTTTTCCAGGGCGCTTGAGATCACCGTCAGGCCGAGTTTTGAGTTCGTCCACACTTTCGGGCGCTTGCGCCGCCCCTCATCCGCCTGCCGGCACCTTCTCCCCGTATAGTGACAGGGAGAAAGGGGCTCAATTCCGGTAGACCGGCTCCTGCTCGTCGAGGATCGCCTTCAGTTCGGACAAGTGCCGTTCGGCCTGGTCGGGATAATCTTCCTGTTCCCTTGCCGCCTTTTCGGCGATCTCGTCCGACAGGACCCGCAGCGGACGGCCGGTCCACAGCGCCTTGATGTAGGTCTCGGCGGCGCGTTCGAAATAGAACATGCGGTTGAAGGTGTCGGCGACGCTGTCGCCGATGACCAGCACGCCATGGTTGCCCATGACCATCACCTTGACCTTCGGGTCGGTAAGCAGCTGCGAGCAGCGTTCGCCCTCCTCCTCGAAGGCGAGCCCGCCATAATGGCCGTCGACGACGTGGCGGTTGAAGAAGATCGCCGAGTTCTGGTCGATCGGCGGCAAGGTCGAGTCGGCGAGCGAAGCGAGCACCGTGGCGTGGATCGAATGCACATGCATGACGCAGCGCGCATGACGCACGTTGCGATGGATGGCGCCATGCAAGCCCCATGCCGTCGGATCGGGTGCATTCGGGCCGGAGAGCGTGCCGGGGTCGTTGGCGTCGATCAAAAGCAGATCACTCGCCTTGATGCGTGAGAAATGCACCTGGTTGGGGTTCATCAGGAATTGCGAACCGTCATCGTTGACGGCCAGCGAGAAATGATTGGCCACGGCCTCGTGCATGTTGAGCCGCGCCGTCCAGCGGAAGGCGCAAGCCAGATCGACGCGCTCCTCGTGGAAGGGCAGGTTGGTCAGCATTTCCTTCTGCAGGCGGGCGATGCTCATCGAAAACCTCCGTGAAAGACGCAAGGATGCCGCGCGCCGGAGGGGCGCGCAACCGGTTTCGTTTGGCACAGACGAGCGGCGTTGCCTTACGCAGCCGTGCTCGTGGAGGCGCGAACCCTGAGCCCGCCTTGCTCGACGATGAAATCGATCACCTCCTGCAGGCCCTTGCCGCGCGACAGGTCGGTGAAGCCGAAGGGCCGCTTGCCGCGCATGCGGGCGGCATCGCTCTCCATGATTTCGAGATTGACGTTCACATAGGGTGCGAGATCGCTCTTGTTGATGACCAGGAAGTCGGAACGGGTAATCGCCGGGCCGCCCTTGCGCGGGATCTCCTCGCCCTGGCAGACCGAGATGACATAGAGCGTCAGGTCGGCAAGGTCGGGGGAAAAGGTTGCGGCAAGGTTGTCGCCACCCGACTCGATGAAGACGATGTCGAGATCCGGAAATTTTTTGGTCATCTCGGCGATCGCCTGCAGATTGATCGAGGCGTCCTCGCGGATGGCGGTGTGCGGGCAACCACCGGTTTCGACACCCATGATACGGTCCTCGGACAGCGCCTGAAGCCGGGCAAGCATCATGGCGTCTTCCCTGGTGTAGATGTCGTTGGTGACGACGGCGATGGAGAACTCGTCGCGCAGTGCCTTGCAGAGCTTTTCGGTGAGCGTCGTCTTGCCGGAGCCGACGGGGCCGCCGATGCCGATGCGAAGAGGACCGTTGGCTTGTGTCATGCGGAAAACTCCGTGATGGCAAGAATGGCGAAGCCGAGCCCTACAACCAAGCAGAGCGGCGAATAATAGCTGACATCGAACCGCGCGAAAGGCTGTTCCGGCGTCAGCCGGCGCCACCAGGGCGTGAAGCCGGCAATGCCGCGCGCCAGGAAGACCAGCGCGATCAGCAGCGCCGTGGCGACAAGCCCGGCCTTTGGAAAGGGCGTGGCAACGACGCCTTCGAGCGCCATCGGCCACAGTGTCGCCAGGCCGAGGCACGCGGCAACGGCGAAGCTGGCGAAGGGAGCCGGCATTTCGTCGACGCCGCGAAAGCCGACCACCGCGCGGGCGCAGGAGGCAGCGTCCCTGCCCGGCCAGATGCCGCCAATGCCCCAATAGACATGCAGCGTGGTGATCAGCAGCAGGACGAACGAGAGCGTGAAGGCGAGAATGATCATGAGCGGAACAACCGTGAATATTGCGTTTCGTGCTTCATCGCCATGACATCCGAGACGAAGGCGCAGCCGCCGAGATCGTCCAGCGTCGAGCCGGCGGCACGAGCGGCGACGCTGAGCGCCAGCGGCTCGAAACCGGCGAGCAGCGCGGTGGCACCCGTCTGGCCAACGACGCCGAGCCTGATCGCGGCCTGGACGAGGTTGGAGAAGAAGGCCTGAAGGAAGGCGGAGAGCGCGTCTTGCAGCGCAATGCCATTGCCACCGGCCACCGCGCCGACAGCGACGCAATAAGGGCATTCGCGCGGCAGACGTTCCAGCACCTGGCAGGGCCAGGCCGAGGCCGCCTTCAGGAAGGCCGCCCCTTGCAGCATGGTTTCAGTGTGGCGCTCGCGCGAGCCGGCCAAGGCCTCGGCAAGTGCCGCGATCCCGTCGAGATCGCCGCCCTCGCGGGCGCGCCGCCAGCTTTCGGCAAACAGCACCGCGTCGTTCCAGCCCGAGCCCATCTCGATCAGCGTCTCCAGCCATGCGGCGAGGTCTTTGCTGTCGGCAACCAGCCCGGCATGCACGGCTTGTTCGAGGCCGTGGCTGTAGGAAAAGCCGCCGACCGGAAAGGAAGGCGACAGCCACGCCATCAGCCGCAACAGAGCGACGTTGGAAGGCTGGTCAGTCATGGCTATGGCTGTCGTGGTCGTGCGAATGGCTGTGCGAGTGGGAATGTGTGTCGCTCTGGGCATGAGAATGCGCCTCGGCATGGCTGTGCGCATGCGTTTTGGCATGGGCATGACCGTGATCGTGGCCATGGCCGGAATAGGCGCCGCGCACCGGCATGAACGGTTTAGAAACGTCGCTCACGGTTGCACCCAGGCCTTCCAGCATCGCCTTGATGACATGATCGCGCAGGATGAGGATGCGTTGCGCCTCGATGGCGGCCGCAAGATGCCGGTTGCCGATATGCCAGGCGAGCTCGGCCAGGTGAACGGCGCTCTCGGCACGGATGTCATAGAGCGGCTCCTCAGCCGCGACGATCTCGACATGACGGCCATCCTCCAGCACCAGCCGGTCGCGATCGCCCAAGATAATTGGTTCGGGCAGATCGACCAGCACCCTGTCTCCGCCGGCGGTTTCGATGACCCGGCGGCGCAGATGCCGCTCGTCATGGGCAAGCACGGCACGATCATAGGGCGTGACCGCTCCCGCTTCGCCGGCGGTGAGCACCGAGACGGCGCGCGGGAATTTGGTGAAGTCGGTGCGGATGTCGAGCTTCATTGAAACCTGCCTTTCCCGTAACCCTAACCCATCGCGAACATCGGCCCAATGGCGGTGCATGAGCCCGAAATCGTATTCGATTTAGGAAAGGATTCATGCGCCAAATCAAGTTTCTACAACGTCCTTCGCGTGTCCGAAAGGACGCGCGGCGCTGTAGTCAGGCGATCGTGTCGAAGAGCCGCAGGATGAAGGACATCTGGTAGACCAACGTGCCGGCGACGAAGGCGACGTGAAAGCGGCGGTCGCGAACAAGTATCGCGACGACGCAAAGCGCGACGAAAATCGGCGTGCGGATCAAATATTCAACGCCGAAATGGGCGAAATGCTCCGGCCCTTTCAGCAGCGTGTCGATCACATCGAGCAGATAAGTCGTCGCCAGCAGGCCGAAGAACCAGGCACGGCGCGAATAGAAAAAATCCTCGTAGCTGGTGTAGTCGAGCATCGAGTCCGGAAACAGCAACGCGCACAGCATGAACAGGATGACGGCGTAGAAGATGATGAACAGGTACTTGCCGAAGGTCCAGGTCTCGAGGGTGTAGAGGCCGAATTCCCACCACCAGAAATGGACCAGCAACAACAGCATGGAGCCAACCCAGGCCAGATGCACGGGATAGAGCCGGTATTGGCCGGGATGCTGGACGATGCGGGCGAGCCCTGACAGAAGGCGCGTGACGCCGAGGCCAATCACCATGCCCATGACGATGCGGATATGCGGGAAGATGTCATGGGCAGAGACGAACTGCTGTTCCATGGATTTATCGCAGCCTGTTCTGCATCAGGCCTTCTAGCGCTATGGCGCTAGAACAGAAAGTACCTTTGCGTCATCGGCAGCACGGTTGCCGGCTCGCAGGTTAGCAATTCACCGTCGGCACGGACCTCGTAGGTTTCGGGATCGACCTCGACATGCGGGGTGGCGTCGTTGAGCACCATCGAATGCTTGCCGATGCCGCCGCGGGTGTTCTCGACGGCGACCATCTGCTTGTCGACGCCGAGCCTGCCGCGCAGGCCGGCATCGAGCGCGGCCCTGGAGACGAAGGTCACCGACGAGTTGGTCATCGCCTTGCCGTAGGCGCCGAACATCGGCCGGTAATGCATCGGCTGCGGCGTCGGGATCGAGGCGTTGGGATCGCCCATCGGGGCGGCGGCGATCATGCCGCCGATCAGCACCATGTCGGGCTTGACGCCGAAAAAGGCCGGGTTCCACAGCACCAGGTCGGCGCGCTTGCCGACCGCCACCGAGCCGATCTCGTTCGACAGGCCATGCGCGATGGCCGGATTGATCGTGTATTTGGCAATGTAGCGGCGGACGCGGAAATTGTCGTTGTCGCCGGTCTCCTGCGGCAGCGAACCGCGCTGGCGCTTCATCTTGTCGGCGGTCTGCCAGGTGCGGATCGCCACTTCGCCGACGCGGCCCATGGCCTGGCTGTCCGACGAGATGATCGAGAAGGCGCCGATGTCGTGCAGAATGTCCTCGGCGGCGATGGTTTCCTTGCGGATGCGGCTTTCGGCAAAGGCGATGTCTTCGGGGATCGACGGCGACAGATGATGGCAGACCATCAGCATGTCGAGATGCTCGGCCAGCGTGTTGACCGTGTAGGGCCGGGTCGGATTGGTCGAGGATGGGATGACGTTGGGCAGGCCGCAAACCTTGATGATGTCAGGCGCATGGCCGCCGCCGGCGCCCTCGGTATGGAAGGCGTGGATGGTGCGGCCCTTGATCGCGGCGACCGTGTTCTCGACAAAGCCGGACTCGTTCAGCGTGTCGGTGTGGATCATCACCTGCACGTCGTAATCGTCGGCGACCGACAGGCAGCAGTCGATCGCCGCGGGCGTCGTGCCCCAGTCCTCGTGCAGCTTCAGCGAGCAGGCGCCGCCCAGCACCATTTCTTCAAGTGCTGCCGGCAGCGAGGCATTGCCCTTGCCCGACAGGCCTATGTTCATCGGGAAGGCGTCGAAGGACTGGATCATGCGCGCCATATGCCACGGCCCAGGCGTGCAGGTGGTCGCCAGCGTGCCATGCGCCGGTCCGGTGCCGCCGCCGAGCATGGTGGTGATGCCGGACATCAGCGCTTCCTCGATCTGCTGCGGGCAGATGAAATGGATATGCGCGTCGAAGCCGCCGGCGGTGAGTATCTTGCCTTCGCCAGCGATGATCTCGGTACCGGGGCCGATGATGATGGTGACGCCGTTTTGCGTATCCGGATTGCCGGCCTTGCCGATGGCGGCGATGCGTCCGTCCTTGAGGCCGATATCGGCCTTGAAGATGCCGGCTGACGCATCGACGACCAGCGCATTGGTGATGACGGTGTCGACGGCGCCTTGCGCGCGCGACACCTGGCTCTGGCCCATGCCGTCGCGGATGACCTTGCCGCCGCCGAATTTCACCTCTTCGCCATGAAGCGTGAAATCCTTTTCGACCTCGATGAACAATTCGGTATCGGCAAGCCGCACCTTGTCGCCGACGGTCGGGCCGTACATCTGGGCATAGGCGGCGCGGGTGATTCTAGCCATCAGCAATTGCTCCCGAAATACGGCCCAAGATCCAGCCTGTCGAAACCGGTCCCCACATTGTCGCCACCTTATGGTCACGCAATGACCCGCTGGGCGACACTTTCCGATCCCATTTAACGTTTGAGGTGGCAGGGTCACCCCAAAACGACCGTTTGCCAATCGATGGAAAGGAAGATCCATGCGCAAAACGATACGTCTTGCAGCCGCCGCCACCCTCCTGCTCGCGACCGCTGCCAGCGCTCAGCAACAGCCTGCGCCGCAACCCGGCGAACCGCCGGCTTCGCCCGCTCCGGCGGCACCTGGCGCTCAACCGCAAGCGCCGGCGATTCAGACCGTCAACGTCGTCGACATCGAAGAACTGCCCAAGGAAACGCAGACCAAGGTCAACGAAGTGATGGCCAAGCGCGGCGAGGACGGCCTGCAGAAATTGCGCAGCTCGATCGACGCGACGCCCCAGGTCAAGTCCGCGCTCGAAGCCAAGGGACTCACCTCGGCGCAAGTGATCGCCGCCAGCATGGACACGAATGGCGCGCTGACCTTGATCACCAAGAAAGCGAGCTGACGATGCGCTATGGCGGGCCGGCGCAAGGTCGGCCCGCCGCACCGGGGAGGGAACCTTCGCAAGGCAGATTACGTTTCGATTGTTTGGCGTAGCAACGGTTCTCGAAAGGGCCCCTGAGAGCGAGCGATGGCGATCACCACCTTCCCCGATACCAGATGGCTGCATATGATTGCCGCAACTGCGTTTCTCGCGGCGAGCCTTCCCCAGGCCGCGCTGAATGCACAGGGCCTTGAAGGCCCGGACACCGTCAACAAGATCATCGGCTCGGAGGTCGGGCAGGAAGAGACCAACACGGCTGTGGAAGCAGGCAAAGTCACCTCGGCGATCGACCGGACGCGTGAAAATATCGGCACGGTTCGCAAGACATCCAAGCTCGACAAGGTCGACATCGTGTTCCTTACCGACGCCGCGCGCACGGAAGGCGGCCTGCCGCCGGCGATAGAGACCAAGGTCGAGCAGCATCAGGACGACATTGCGGAACTGCGCGAAGAGATCGAGGCGAACGCATTGCTGTTCAACGCCATCGAGTCGCGACGTGTGCTGACCGAAGACGTTCTCGCCGTGGAATTCGACGATCCTGGAAAGGTCGTCATCTACGCGGCGGCCAAGCCACCCAGTTGAGCCGAAATTGCTAGACGCCTTG
The DNA here is from genome assembly GCF_055901555.1 of Mesorhizobium sp. WSM4821. Lineage (NCBI taxonomy): Bacteria > Pseudomonadati > Pseudomonadota > Alphaproteobacteria > Hyphomicrobiales > Phyllobacteriaceae > Mesorhizobium > Mesorhizobium sp. WSM4821. The sequence goes on from NZ_CM148371.1 coordinate 1,124,356, forward strand.
GATCTCACAGCGCGGGATTTCACAGCGCGCCCATGATCTTCTGCTGAAACCCGTAGACCTCGCGCTTGCCGCCAAGCGGCACCAAGGTGACGTCGCGTTCCTGGCCGGGCTCGAAGCGCATCGCCGTGCCGGCGGCGATGTCGAGGCGCATGCCCCGCGCCTTGTCGCGATCGAATTTCAACCCCTCATTGGTCTCGAAGAAGTGATAGTGGCTGCCGACCTGGATCGGCCGGTCGCCGCTATTGGCCACTTTCATGGTGACGGTCGGCTGGCCCTTGTTCAGTTCGATCTCGTCGCCTGCCGTGATGATTTCACCCGGGATCATCGCCAGCCTCACAAGACGCCGAAGGCAAGGCCGGCGCCGACGGCCGCACAGGCACCGCCAGCGGCGCGGGCGAGGCCGGGGAACCTGACGCCAGAGCCAAGGCCGGCAGCAATGCCGACGGCATGGAGCAGCGCGGTGGCAACGGCAAAGCCGGCCATATAGTCGAGCCCGGCGTTTTCAGGCACCTCGGTGCCGTGGGCGTGACCGTGGAACATCGCGAAAAGGCCGATGATGGCGACGCCGGCCGAGACGGGAAGATCGATCGCGAGCGCGACCAGCAGTCCCAGCACCACGACGGACGCCAATATGCCCGGTTCGACGAACGGCACCGGCACCTGCAGCGTGCCGAGCGTACCGCCCGCCAGCATGACGCCGACGAAGGCGAGCGGCCAGGCGACAACCGCCTTGCCGCCCTTGAGTGCCGCCAACAAACCGACCGCGATCATTACCGTCACGTGGTCGAGGCCAGACAGCGGATGAATTAAGCCGGCTGACAAGGACGAGGTCATGCCGATGCCGACATGGGCATAGGCGGGAATTGCAGCGGCGAGAAGCAGGATCGCCGAAAGCGTGGTGCGTTTCATCGTTGCGGGGATCATCGATATGCCTTCCGTTGTCAGGATCATGTCGGTCAGGCGGCCTTGCGGGGGCCGCAGCCTTCGGCCTTGAAGACGCGCTTTGTCGAGGCGGGATATTTCTCCAGCATCGCCGCCGGTCGGATGGGACGCGGTGCGAAATCACCGCCGCAGTTCGGACAAACGCCACCCAGAACATGTTCCACGCACTCGGTGCAGAAGGTGCACTCGAAGGTGCAGATCAGCGCATCCGTCGCCTCAGGCGGCAGGTCCTTGTCGCAACATTCGCAATTAGGGCGCAGCTCAAGCATTTTCCTCTCCTCACCTTATCGGCCTCACCGTATCGGTTCGTGCACGGTCACCAGCTTGGTGCCGTCGGGAAACGTCGCCTCGACCTGGACGTCGTGGATCATCTCGGCAATGCCCTCCATCACCTGCGCGCGGGTGACGACGTGGGCGCCGGCCTCCATCAGCTCGGCGACCGGGCGGCCGTCGCGGGCGCCCTCGACGACGAAGTCGGTGATCAGCGCGATCGCCTCCGGGTGATTGAGTTTGACGCCGCGTTCGAGCCGCTTGCGCGCCACGTGTGCTGCCATCGCGATGAGCAGCTTGTCCTTTTCCCTTGGCGTCAGGTTCATGCGTTTCCCTAGAATGGCGTAATCAGGTGTGACGTGATCGCAATCAGAGTGACCATAATTTGGGCAGACCCGCCCGTCCGTTGAGCAATTCGACAAGCGGAACCAGCCGCTTGCGGAGCTGGTAGCCGTCCTCGGCAAACAGCCTCGCAAGAAGCTTGCCAGATTTGTTCACGCTCCAGACACTGGCATCGCCCTGGCCGCCGATAATGTCCCGGGCCGGATCGAGCAGAGCTTCCACCCGCGGCGAGATCATCAGCACCGTCGCCATGGCGATGGCGCCGCCGGCCACGGCGGAACGGCTGAGGGTGGCCGCAATGCCGGGCCCGATACGGAAATCCTCGGCATGAGCGAGCGCACCGTTCTGGCTGACGCGCCAACGATCGTGGAAACTGCCATGCGCCGCGCGTTCGCCCATGGCGATGCGGCCGAAGACGGTCGCCTCGAGCACCAGCGCCTCTGCACCGGCGGCAAGCTCCAGATCGAGCCTGCGGACAAAGGCCGACCGATCAAAGACGATGGTTTCCTGCGGCAGCCAGGCAATTCGGCCGCCAGCGCCGACCGTCAGCTTCACCCGCACCTCGGCGCGATCGGATGCTGCACGGTAGACCTTCTCGCAGGCCTGGGTCGTTACGGTGGCGGAGGCGCCGGCGCCGACATCAATCTCCCAGCCAAGGCGGTCGCCGCCGGTCAGCCCGCCGGCGGTGTTGATCAAGACGACTTCGAGCGGGTCGGCCGAGACTCTAGGCATGCGGATCTTGGCGGAACCGTCCTGATAGAGGCGCCGAAGACGCGTGCGGCCGCCCTTCCTTTCGCAGCCGAGTTGCGCCACTCCGGCGACGCGCTGGGCCGGCGGCGCAAAGGTCAGGTCATGTTCGATCGTATCCACGGCGCCAACGTTAAGCACACTCATGCGGCAAATCCGAAATTCCGTATCACTTTGAAGCAGCGTAACGAACGAATTTCGGATTTGCCACTGGAGCGCCGCGCGTCCCCTTGGACGCGCAAAGGACGCTCCAGCACTTTCAGTTGGCGCATGATCCCTTCCGGAGACCGATTCAGTCTCCGGGGTCATGCGCTGGCAAGTTATTGAATCCCGGTGTGGTTTTGGATTTGAGATTCCAAGCGCTGGCCCATCAAAGTGGCAGGACCTCAAATCCACCACGCCGGCGGCTTTGTCGATATATAGCTTGTTGCTTGACAGCGTTTCGGTTTCTATAGAGGAGCCATCTTGGTACTGTCACGCAGCGCCTAGCGGGATAAAGGCGACGATGACGATTCGAAGTCCGGGGAACAAGAGGCGCTGATCAGTTGGCGTCGAGAAACGGCAAGGTTGGGGAAGGAACCGAATGGCAGACCAGCTGGCAGCGGACATTATCGCGAAGATCAAGGCTCATGCCGAACCCGGTGGCGAAGAAATCACCACCAATACCGAACTGACCTCACTTGGCATCCATTCGCTGGAACTGACGGAGATCATTTTCGATCTCGAGGAACAGTACGGCATCGAGATCGAGATGAACACGGTCGACGCCTGGAGCAACCTGAAGAACGTCGGCGACATGGTCGAGGCGGTTCGGGCGCTGATCGCGAAAAAAGCCTGACTGAATGCACAAGCGCGTCGTCATTACCGGCATCGGCGGCATATGCGGACTCGGCACCAATGCGCCCGCGATCTGGGGCGAGATGCGCGCCGGCCGCTCGGCCATCGGCCCAATCGTCAATTCGGAGTTGCATGACCTGAAAAACAGGGTCGGCTGCGAAATCAGGACGCTTCCCGATCACGGCATCGACCGCAAGCAGGTCGTGTCGATGGACCGCTTCAGCCTGCTGGCGACGATCGCCGCGCGGGAAGCCGCGCAACAGGCCGGATTGACCCCACAAGAAGCCAACACCTACCGGATGGGCACCATCGTCGGCGTCGGCGTCTGCGGCTGGGAGGCGATCGAAGAGAGCTATCGCGCCGTCCTGCTCGAAGGAAAGAACCGCGTCGGCATCTTCACCGTACCGAAAGTGATGCCCGGCGCCGCGGCCGGCCATGTCAGCATGAATCTCGGCCTGCGGGGACCGGTCTTCGGCGTCACCTCCGCCTGCTCCTCGTCCAACCACGCCATCGCATCGGCGGTCGACCAGATCAGGCTCGGCCGCGCCGATATCATGGTCGCCGGCGGCACCGACGCGCCGCTGGTCTGGGGCGTCCTGAAAGGCTGGGAGGCGCTCAGGGTGATGGCGCCCGACACCTGCCGGCCGTTTTCGGCCGATCGCCAGGGCCTGGTGCTCGGCGAAGGCGCCGGCATGGCCGTGCTGGAAACCTACGAGCATGCCATGGCGCGCGGCGCCACGATTCTGGCCGAAATTGCCGGCGCCGGCATTTCCGGCGATGCGTCCGATATCGTCGCGCCGACCATCGAAGGGCCGGAGGCAGCGATGCGCTTCTGTCTCGCCGATGCCGGGCTCAACCCGGAAGACATCGACTATGTCAATGCGCACGGCACCGGCACCAAGGCCAACGACCAGATCGAGACGGCGGCGATCAAGCGCGTCTTCGGCGACCATGCCTACAGGCTTTCGATCTCCTCGACCAAATCGATGCACGCCCACTGCCTCGGCGCGTCGGGCGCCCTGGAGCTGATCGCCTGCGTGATGGCGATCCGCGAAGGCATCGTGCCGCCGACGGCCAATTTTCGCGAAACCGACGCCGATTGCGATCTCGACATCACGCCGAACGTGGCGCGCGAGCGCAAGGTGCGCGCCGCGATCAGCAACGGCTTCGCCTTCGGCGGCACCAATGCGGTGCTGGCGTTCAAGGCGGTCTGACCGCGGGTTCATCCACATCCCGATAGGCGGACTTTTCGTGCGCCGCGCGCATCCCCGCAAAATCCTCGACCAGGAGTTTTCGATGACCGACCTGTCCGCCTTTCCGATCGTCACGCGCTGGCCGGCCAAATACCCCGACCGCATCCAGCTCTATTCGGCCCAGACGCCAAACGGGGTGAAGGTGTCGATCGCGCTGGAGGAACTCGGCCTGCCTTACGAGGCGCATGCGGTGAACATCGGCAAGAACGAAAGCTGGACGCCGGAATTCCTGTCGCTGAACCCCAACGGCAAGATACCGGCGATGATCGATCCGAATGGCCCGGGCGGCAAGCCGATCGGGCTGTTCGAATCCGGCGCCATCCTGCTCTATCTCAGTGACAAGACCGGCAGGCTGGTCCCGGCCGACCCAGCGCGGCGCTACGAGACGATCCAGTGGGTGTTCTTCCAGATGGCCTTCATCGGACCGATGTTCGGCCAGGTCGGCTTCTTCCATAAGTTCGCCGGACGCGAGATCGCCGACAAGCGGCCGCTGGAGCGCTATCGCGACGAATCGCGGCGGTTGATCGGCGTGCTCGAGACCAGGCTGAAGGGCCACAGCTGGATCATGGCCGACGACTACACCATCGCCGACATCTCGATGCTGGGCTGGGTGCGCAATTTGATCGGCTTCTACGAGGCACGGGAGCTCGTCGGCTTCGACGACTTTCCCGCTGTCGCGGCATGGCTGGAACGCGGTCTTGCCCGGCCGGCGGTGCAAAGGGGCCTGGACATGCCGGCGTAAGCCTGAAGCCGGCGGAGCCGCAGGGCGGCGCTGCCTATTTTGCCTTGGCCCCGGTTTTTGGGCCGCCCTTGCCCATGACGGAAGCGGCAAGCGACGCGGCGCCCCGCGCGGTGGCGACAACGGCACCGGCCGCGACGTTGGCTGTGGTCCTGACCGTGCGCATGGCACTGCCCGCCATGGAGCTGCCGCCGGTTGCCGGTTTCCTGGGCTTGGCGGGTTTGGCCTTGGCTGCGCCCGGTACCACCTTCTTCGGTGCCGCCTTGCCAAAGGTTGGCTTTGCCGCATCCTTGGAACGCGCGGCGACAGCCGGGCCAGCGCCCGTCTTTGACTGAAGTGTCTTGGATTCAGTTGCCCTTGAACGAGTTGCCTTGCCCTTGGCGGGCGCAGGCTTTCTTGCCTTGGTTGCCATCGGACGGCTCCCTTATGTCAGCATCATTGCCGTAGCTGAGATAACGGCCGGAAAGTCTTAAGGTTCCGGCGGCGCTCTCCGGCAAATCAGGCTCGAGCGCCGATCACCAGATCGGCAGGGCGGCGGCGGGCGAGCACGCGGTCGATGTTGGGCATGTCGTTGGAGGCGATCCAGGCGCGGGCGTCCTCGTCGGAGCGGCCATGCTCGTGCCATCGCTCAAGCAGCCGGCGCTCGAGTTCGGCGCGCGGCACATCGACGAAAATCGAGAAATCGAACAGCGGCGCCAGTCGCGACCAGGGTTCCTCGTTAAGCAGCAGGTAATTGCCTTCGACCAGGATGAACTTGGTCTCGGCGGCGACGATCGAGGCGGCGGCGCGCGACAATTCCATGCTGCGGTCGAACACCGGAATGGCGATGTCGGGTTCGGCCGCGCGGATGCGCTTCAGCAAGGTTTCGAAGCCGGCAAAGTCAAAGGTTTCCGGGGCGCCCTTTCGCGCGCGCAGGCCGCGCGCCTCGAGCACGACATCGTCGTAATGGAAGCCGTCCATCGGAACGATTTCGGCAGCACCTTCCGGCAGCAGCTCATGCAGGCGGGCCGAAAGGGTCGACTTGCCGGCGCCCGGAGGACCGGCGATGGCAACGACAAAGCGCTGCGCCTTGCCGGCGCGCTTGAAGATGGTGGCGGCGAGATGAGCGACCTCGGACATGGTAGCCTTTCTGCGGAGCCTTTCCGGCTTGGCGTTTCCGTTCGCATCTTGGCGATAGTTCGAGGGAATTTCAAATCCGCACTGGTGTTAAAGACCGACCAATTTGTCGAGGTCGGCGCCGCCCCTCATCCGCCTGCCGGGCACTTCCTGAAGCGACCGCCCCAGGACACAGTTCCGCTCAGGCAGGAATCGACCTGCCAAGCCGCAGGAAATCGCTGTCGAAAGCGACGCCCCGCGTCGAACCGTCTGCCGCCAGGAGCCGCATATGCCCCTGCGCGGTGACGATGTCGCGCGGCGGCTCGCGACCGGCTTGTTGGGGCACGGCGCCGATCACGTGGCGGAACGAGACATTGCGGCCTTCGCCAAGGGCAAAGGCGGTCGCCACCCCTTCCCGCTTCAGCCAGTTGTCGCCTAGCGAGGCGGCATGGCCGAGCGCCGTGCGGCCGTCCTCGATGCCGAGCACGCCGCGATGGCGGCCGCTCCACGGCGCGTAGTGGCGTCCGCCGTTGCTGACCCACAGCATGGTGACCGGCAGTTCGGCCGGGTTCTTCAGCGCCAGAACGAGATCGGCTTCCGCCTGGCGCGCCAGCGCGGTCCAGCCCGGCCCGCCATGATCGGCCTCGACTAGCGTGACGAAATCCTCCCGGCTCTGGTCCATGCGATAGTCGGTCAGGTCGAGCGTGCCGCCACCCGCGGCGGGAAAGCGCGTCAGGTCGGCGGACCGCGAGGGATAGGCAAGCAAGAAACGGCCGCGGGCCGGATCAGGCTCCAGCGGATCGTCCGGCGTTGCCGCGACCCGCTTCGGCGAGAAAGCCAGCTTGCCGCCGTCCTTCATCGCCGTCATCGGATGATGGGCAACGGAGATCGCGCCCGAACCGCCGGAAAAGACATGTTCCTGGTAGAGAAAGGGATGGTCGTCGCGCAGGGTGAGGATCTTGTCGACCGTCGCGCCCATGACCTTGTGCTGCAGCCGGAAGACGGCCCGCCAGCCACCGGCCGTCGCCTCGCTGCCGACGACATCCCAGGGGCTGTTGGCCGGCCAGCCATGCAGGGGCGCCGCCTCGACATCGCTGCGCGAAAACGGCGCGCAGAGAAAATCGCCGGACAGGCGCACGGTGCCGGCGGGCAGGTCCTGCGGCAGTGTCTCGCGCGGCTCGTCGATCCAGGGCGCGCGATGCAGCGGTTTTAGCCGGCGCCCGTCGATATCGACCGCCATGTCGGCGAGATGGCCGACGGCGAGATCGACCGTTACCGAAATGCCCTTTGCCTTGATCGTGATCGCGTCCATGGCGCACCTGCTGATTCTGTCGATGCCAGCAAAGACCGTCCTGTGCGAATTGCGCAAGCCGGACAGCCGGCATTTTCCGCGCCAGGACCTGCGCAGCGCCGGCTCGGTCCCAGGATCTGTGGACAGGCGATGCTCCTGCGCTCGGCCAGTGTTAACCAAATGGACGGCGCTATCGGGTTACGCTAGTTTCCCACTCGTTTCAGCAACAGCTTGCGTTCAGTTCCATCTTGTCCAAACTGCGCCTCTTTCCGCTCATCCCAAGATTTGCCGCCGCACTTGCGCTGCTGTTTGTCGCCGGCTGTACGACGACGACGCCGCCGGAGATCATGCTGGCGGTGCCGGCGTCGCCGCAGAAATATGCGGCTGTCGTCATCGACGCCAGCACCGGCAAGACGCTGTACGAAGCCAATTCGACGGCGCCGCGCTATCCGGCGTCGCTGACCAAGATGATGACGCTCCACCTCCTGTTCGAGGCGCTGGAGTCCGGCCGCATCAGCAAGGCAACGCAAATCCCGGTCTCGGCCAACGCCGCCGGGCAGCCGCCGACCAAGCTGCGCTTCAGGCGCGGCGAGACGATCGACGTCGAAACGGCGATCCGGGCGATCGTCGTCAAATCGGCCAATGACGTGGCGGTCGCCGTCGCCGAATATCTCGGCGGCAGCGAAGACGCGTTTGCCGCGACAATGACCGCCAGGGCGCGCCAGCTCGGCATGCGCAGCACCGTCTTCCGCAACGCTTCGGGCCTGCCGGACGGCGTCCAGCAGACGACGGCACGCGACATGGCGGTGCTCGGCATGGCGCTGCGCGCCCGCTTCCCGCAGCATTTCCACTATTTCTCCGAAAGCGACTTCATGTTCCGGGGCAGGCTGGTGCGCGGCCACAACGACCTGCTCGGCCGTGTGCGCGGCGTCAACGGCATCAAGACAGGCTATATCAGAGCCTCCGGCTTCAACATCGTCACCTCCTACGATGCCGACGGCCGCCGGCTCATCCTCGTGGTGATGGGCGCCGACAGCGCGCGCCAGCGCAACGACCATGTCGAGGCGCTGATCCAGCGCAGCCTGGCGACGGCGACGGCTGCCACAACGCGGCTGCTGTATGCGCAGGAGCAGTGACGTTCGGTTGGGGGGCGAGCTCGTGATCGGCGTTCCGTGTCGTTTCAACATGACAGGTGACGGCAGTAATGCTAGGAATTTATTCCTTATGCTGATTTGCGCCCGGCCGCCGAGGCGGGTTTTTTCATTTCAGGCTTCGGCGCCATTCTCCGATAAACCGCAGGTTTGCCGGGCTCGGGCTTGGCTTCCCGCACCTTCGAGAGTCATGGCAGCCCCAGATCGTGGGCCTCCATGGGAATGAGCAATCCGAAAAATGCGTTATTCCGAGTTCGCAGCCCTGCCGCCGGCCACTTGCCCGTTGAAGCCTGCGCCGGCTTCCGCTAAGAAGCCGTGGCTGGCCGGTTTACCGGCTGGTTCGTTTTCCGAATCGCCGATCCTGAAGGCACCCGTAGCTCAGCTGGATAGAGCGCTGCCCTCCGAAGGCAGAGGTCACAGGTTCGAATCCTGTCGGGTGCGCCAAATTTGCAAGTGTACGGCCCGGAGACATTGGTAACAGTTTGTACCTAAGACATGGTGTAGTGCACCCCGATTTTGAGACAGAAAAAATGGTAACAGTTCTCCGTTAGGAGGACTGATGAGGACGGACGATCCTGGGCGGCGGTTCAGTCGCGCGTTCAAGTTGACGGCGGTTCAGCGAATGGCTGCCGGGGCCAATGTCAGCAAGCTGTCACGCGAGTTGGGGATTTCCCGCAAAGGCCTGTATCAGTGGCAAAAGCAGTTCCGCACGGGCGGAGCGGCGGCGCTGCGCGAAGTCGGGCGCCCGAGACGCGGCGCGGCAACAGGCCATGAGCAAAAGGGAGGCGACGCGCTGCAGTCTTCGTCGAGCGACGAGCTTTCGAAGGCCCTGGCGCGGATTGCGGAATTGGAGCGGCTTGTCGGACAGCAAGCGGTCGATCTCGATTTTTTTCAACAAGCCTTGCAGCACGTCGGGAAAGCGCGCCAGCAGAGCGGCGCGCCTGGCGGGACGGCATCTACACGGTCATCGAAGCGATGATGGCGTCCGGGCTGCAAGGCCAGATCAGTGTGGAACGGATGTGCCGGCTGGCTGGGGTGAGCCGCGCGGGCTACTACCGCCATTGGCAGGCGATGGCGCCGCGCAGGGAGGAAGTGGGCCTGCGCGACGCCATCCAGCGCCTGGCGCTCGCCAACCCGCATTACGGCTATCGCAGAATTGGCGTGCTTTTGAGCCGGGAAGGCCGGCTGGCCAATCACAAGCGCGTGCTGCGGCTGATGCGGGAGGACAATCTGCTGTGTCTGCGCAAAGCGCCCTTCGTGCCGATGACAACCGACACCAGGCATGACTGGTGCATCGTGCCCAACCTGGCCCGAGGCCTTCAACTGACCGACATCGACCAGCTCTGGGTGGCCGACATCACCTACGTCCATCTCGCCGAGGAGTTCGCATTCCTGGCGATCGTCCTGGACGCCTTCAGCCGCAAGGTCATCGGCTGGGCGATTGCGACCCACCTGAAAGCGGAACTTGCCATTGCGGCGCTCGACAAGGCGATTGCGGCACGTCGGCCGGCACCGGGAAGTGTCATTCACCATAGCGATCGCGGCGTCCAATACGCCTGCGCTGACTACGCGGCACGACTTGCAAGCCACGACATCCAGCCGAGCATGAGCCGGATCGGCAATCCTTATGACAATGCCAAGGCCGAAAGATTCATGAGGACCCTGAAGGAAGAGGAGGTGGATGGCCAAGCCTATCGCGACATAGACGATGCAACGACAAGGATCGGCGAGTTCATCGAGGTGGTCTACAACAGGCAGCGCCTGCACTCTGCCCTCGACTATCTCTCGCCGGACGCATACGAGACCAGTCTCATGCAACTACGGCAAAAGACACCAAACGCAATCCACAACAAGGAGAACTGTTACTGATTACTGTCTCACCGAAGGGGTGCAGTCCAATGGGTGACAACCTCGTGCCGAACGGGTTGTCGATGGTCTGCAAGGTCCTTTGTTCCAAGTCGATATATCCCAGATCATAGTGCATGAAGCTGACGAGCCAAATGCCGTCGTCGACTTCGGTGATTCCGAGCCTCTGGCCGGCGAGCACGGTCGAGACGTTTATCTTCTTCCTGTGCATGCAGATGCGGCCGCAGGCGGTGACGAGAATGTCCTTGTCATGGAAGGGGTATTCCAGCTCGGGGAGGCCTTGATAGGCTCTTGAAGAAGCTTTGTAGAGCTCGGCTGGCACTTTCATTTGGATCGCCTCGTGGGGCCTCTCGTCGTTGAATTCGCTCATGAAAGCATCGAACCGGGCCTGCTGCTGGAGGGCGTTCATGCCCGGCGGCCGCGTGGTCTGCTGCTTCAGGGTGCGGTGCATGCGCTCATGGCGGCCGTTCTGCTGCGGGTGACCGGGCCTGATGCGCTCGATTTGAATACCGAGCCTGAGCCAAAAGACCGATAGCTTCGAGAGGTTGTAAAGGCCGTTGGGGCTGGCGAAGGGCAGGCCATTGTCGCTTCTGATGGCGACGGGCAGGCCGCGTTCCTTGAAGAGCCGGACGAAAGCCTCGAGGACCGGAACCTCCTTTGTCGATTCAAGGGCTTCGCAGGCAAGCAGGTAACGCGAAGCCTGGTCGGTGACCGTCAGCGGGTAACAGTATTGGCGGTTGCCGAGCTTGAACTCGCCCTTGAAGTCGGCGCACCACAGATCGTTGGGCATAACCGCCTGGGACAGTTGCGTGCCCACGGCCTTGTTCGCCCGGTTCCTCTTGCGGGCTTGGCTCACAAGGCCGTGGCGGTCGAGCACGGCGTGAACGGTGCTCCTGGCTGGGACGCGTACGTCGCCGGCGAGCTTGCGCACCAGCAGCTCGCGTATCTTCCTGGCGCCCCAGTGCGGCTTCTCCCGCTTGCTCTCCACGATCAGCCGCTCGATCTGGTCGGGAAGCTGGTTGGCATAGCGCACCGGCCGCCGCGAACGGTCGGTGAGCGCCTCCAGGCCCTCATCCTTGTAGCGGTTGAAGATCTTGTAGCCGGTCTTGCGCGAAATCCCGAACTCCCGGCACACATCGCTCATACCTTCCCCGTCGAGAAGGCGAGCCACGAAACGAAGACGTTCCTCCATCACCGAACACTCTTTCCACGGCATCAACACCTCCGGCAAAAAGCCAAAAGTGTTACCCATGTGTCCGGTACAAATCGTCACCTATGTCTCGGGCCGCTCAAAGGTCCGTTCCGGATCTGCCGATCCTCCTATTTCAGCCATATCTCGTAAAGCTGGACCTCGAATCCACTCCTGCCCACCCATAACGGTCCCCTCGATCTCGGCGATGCTCTGGAACCCAGCCCGCCTCGAATGACTTGTTCGTGGGTAGATTCTGAAGGAGAACCCATTGTCCGCACCGAAGGAAATGGATGTCGTCCTCGAAAAGCTGCCTTTGAGGATCGGCGCCTACATACCCGACGACTTGCTGGAAGACTGGTTCGCGCCGGGAACGGGCATGAACCCGGTTAGCCCGGAAGCGCTTGCCGCCGCCAAGACTTACGGATGGCGCTTCGAATGCGAGTTCAAGCACTTCCCCGAACGCATGGAGGGCGTGTTCTGGAAGTGGGTGCCGGCGATCTGATTCGCGAGCCTGGATAGAAGCGAACCGGCGGGCGGGAGGGCGAGGCTGAACAACGCATTTTCCGTCACGGCAACCTGCTTCGTCTTGCCGATTCGTCGGCATCTCAACCTCGGGCAGCACCCGTCCCTGAATTCACTCCCTCCAGCAACGCCAGCAGCCCCTTCAGAATTTCCACTGGCGGCGGCGGGCAGCCTGGGATGTGCAGATCGACGGGCAGCACCTCCGACACGCCGCCGATGACGGCGTAGCTGCCGGCGAAACAGCCGCCGTTCCTGGCGCAGTCGCCGAGGGCGACTACCCATTTGGGGTTGGGCGTCGCGTCCCAGGTTCGCTTCAGCGCCTCGCGCATGTTCTTGGTGACTGGGCCGGTGACGAGCAGCACATCGGCATGGCGAGGCGAGGCGACGAAGCGGATGCTGAAGCGCTCGATGTCGTAGAAGGCGTTATTAAGCGCATGCATCTCGAGTTCGCAGCCGTTGCAGGAACCGGCGTCGACCGCCCGGATCGACAGGCTTCGGCCCAGCCGCTTGCGAGCCGCGCCGTCGAGGGCGCGGGCGAGCTCGTCGACCGCGGCATCGCTCGCCTGCGGCGGACGCTCGGTGAGCGGGGGGCGTATCAGGCTTTCGAAGAGAAGCTTGCGCATGACAGTATGTCTTTGCCCTAGAGATCGTGGCCGGAATAGGAGCAGTTGAACGACTTGTTGCAGAGCGGAAAGTCGGCGACGATGTTGCCCTCGATCGCCGCTTCAAGCAGCGGCCATTGAAACCATGACGGGTCGCGCAGGTGACAGCGCTCGACCAGGCCGCCCGCGCCAATGCGCAGCCAGGCCAGGATGTCGCCGCGGAAGCCCTCGACAAGCGCCATACCCTCTAGCGCCATGCCTTCACGCGGCGGATCGGGAATGCCGACGCGGATCGGACCGCCGGGCAGACGTTGCAGGACCTGCTCGACCAGGGACAGGCTCTGCTCGACCTCGCGGATGCGGATCCAGACGCGGGCATTCACGTCGCCCTCCTGGAGGACAGGGACGTCGAAGGCGAGTTCACCATAGGGCGCATAGCCCGGGTTGCGGCGCGCGTCAAAATCCCGGCCGGAGGCGCGGCCGACATAGCCGCCCGCCGCATATTGCCGGGCGAGGTCCGGCTTGAGTCGGCCGGTGGCGACGGTGCGGTCCTGCAGCGACGCGGTGTTGTCGTAGAGTTCGACCAGGTGGGAAAAGCGCTGCCTGATCTCGGTGATCGCGGACAGAATCGCGGTTGTCCCCGCTTCATTCAAATCGCCTTCCACCCCGCCGGGCACGATGCGGTCGCGCATCAGGCGATGGCCGAAGGCGGCATCGCTGGCGCGCAGCACGCGTTCGCGCAACACGCCGCAATGGGCATGCATGAGCGCGAAGGCAGCGTCGTTGCAGATGGCGCCGATGTCGCCCAGATGGTTGGCAAGGCGCTCCAGCTCGGCCATCAGCGCCCGCAGCCAGACCGCGCGCGGCGGAGCCTCGACACCGAACGCGGCTTCGGCCGCGCGGGCAAAAGCAAGCGAATAGGCTACGGTGCTGTCGCCGGACGTCCTGCCCGCCAGTTGGGCGGCGCGCTCGACAGGCGAACCCGCCATCAGGCCTTCGATGCCCTTGTGCACGTAGCCGAGCCGCTCTTCGAGCCGGACGACCGTTTCGCCGCTTGCCGTGAAGCGAAAATGCCCGGGCTCGATGATGCCGGCATGCACGGGTCCAACGGGAATCTGATGCAGGTTGTCGCCTTCCGCGGGCAGGAAGCGGTAGGAGGAAGCCGGGGCCGGCGCCTGAGCCGGCATTCCCAGCGGATTGCTGACACCCCATTGGCCGTGATCGAGCCAGCGGCGGGTATCGGGAAGCCCTTGCGGCGAGAGCCCGAACAGGTCCGCGGCGGCGCGCTCGAGGCGCAGTGCCGGCGGATGAAGCTGGCTGGCCGACGGGTAGCGGCCGCCGGGGCATTTCAGGCTGATGACGCCGATATCGGCCGCGTCGAGAAGCGCCATGTGGACGGTCTCCGGCTCGCCCCAAAGACCGAGCAGGCTCCAGCGGCCCTCGGCTAGCTGCTCTACGGCAAGGTTCCAGGTTTTCGGCGCCACCATGGCGCGGCGCCAGGGGGCGTGGCGCTCGACAGGGCGACCGGCCTCGATGAGGTCGATCAGCGTGGGCATCTTTTTCTTGCGCTTCATCCCAGGATATCCGCGACGTGCTGGAACCAGGTGACCAGAGGCGCCGGCAGGTAGATGCCGGCGCCAGCCACCAGGGCCAGGTGGGAATACATCGGCACGTAGGATGCCTCGACGGGCGCGGTGCTGCCGCGCGGCTCGCCGAAGGCGACGCCGGTCAGCCGCAGCAGCAGCGCGCCGAAGGCGAGCAGAAGCCCGAACACCAGAGGGATCGCCAGCAGCGGCTGTCTCGCAAAAGTCGAGCTCACGACCAGGAATTCGCTCATGAAGATGCCGAGCGGCGGCAGGCCGGCAATGGCAACGACGCCGATGACCAGCGCCCAGCCAAGCCCGGGATGCGTTTCCGTCAGCCCCCTTATGTCGGCGATCTTTTGTGTCCCCTTGACCTGCGCGATGTGTCCGACGGCGAAGAAGATCGCCGACTTGGTCAGGCTGTGCATGACCATGTGCAGCAGGCCGGCGAAGTTCGCGAGCGGACCACCCATGCCGAACGCGAACACGATGATGCCCATGTGCTCGATCGAGGAGTAGGCGAACAGGCGTTTGATGTCGCGGCGGCGGTAGAGCATGAAGGCCGCGAAGATGAGCGAGGTGAGCCCCATCGCCACCATCAGCGGTCCCGGGGCTATCGCCTCCGGGCTTGCGGCGAGCAACATCTTGAAGCGGAGCACGGCATAGAGCGCGACGTTCAAGAGCAGGCCCGACAGCACCGCCGAGATCGGCGTCGGGCCCTCGGCATGCGCATCGGGCAGCCAGGCATGCAAGGGAGCAAGGCCGACCTTGGTGCCGTAGCCGAGCAGCAGGAAGACGAAGGCGACGTTGAGCAAAGCCGGGTCGAAATGCGCTGCCTGTTGGATGAGGACCGTCCAGACCATGGCGTCGGTGCCCTCGCCGACGACCGGCTGGGCGGCCATGTAAACGAGGATGGTGCCGAACAGCGCAAGCGCGATGCCGACGCTTCCCAGAATGAAATATTTCCAGGCGGCCTCCAGCGCCTCATGCGTGCGGTAGATGCCGACCATAAGCACGGTGGTCAGCGTCGCAAGCTCCACCGCCACCCACATCAAACCGATATTGTTCGACACGAAGGCGAGGTTCATGCCGAACATCATGATCTGGTACATCGCGTGGTAGAACCGCAGGTTCGGCGCGGTCAGCCGGCCGGTCTCCAGTTCGTGCGCGATGTAGGAGGCGCTGAACACGCTGGTGGTGAAGCCGACGAATGTGTTGAGCACGATGAAGACGATGTTGAGATCGTCGACGAGCAGGTACTGACCCGGCTGCGGCCGGTCGGTGACGAACAGCGACAACGCGGCGAGCAAGGTCAGCAAGCTCGCCGCGACATTCAGGCCTGCCGACACCCGGTAGTTCGGCAGCGCCGCCAGAAGCGCGGCCGCGCCGACTGGGATCAGCAGGATGGCGGCCACCGCATCGAAGGGAGCGGTCAACGGCGTTCCCCCCTGTAGTCGTCGAGCGCGCCGACATCGACCGAGTCGAACCGCTCGCGGATGCGGAACAGGAAGACGCCGATGACAATGAAGGCGATCAGGATCGAGAAGGCGACGCTGATCTCGACAACCAGCGGCATGCCCTTGGCGCCGGTGGCGGCCAGCACCAGGCCGTTCTCGAGCGACATGAAGCCGACGACCTGGCTGACGGCGTTGCGGCGGGTGACCATCACCAGCAGCCCCAGCAAGATTATCGACAGCGCGAAGGCCAGATCCTCGCGGGCGAGCGGGTCGGCTTCGGGCGTCACCCGCAGCATCAGCACCATCGACAGGGCGACCAGGCCGATGCCGGCCAGCATGGTCGAGCCAATGCCGACAGCGGTCTCGATGTCGCGATGGATGCCGAGCCGCTGGATGATGCGGTGAAGCCCGACGGGAATGACGATCGCCTTGAAGATGAGGGCGATCGCCGCGGTGACATAGAGGTGATGGGCGTCCTGGACGTAGGCCTGCCAGGCCACGGACAAAGCCAGCACGACCGCATGAAGCGCAAAGACGTTGATCAGCGCAAACAGGCGATCCTGATACAGCATCATGAAGGAGACCAGCACCAGGCCGCCGGCGAGCAGATGAGCGATGTCGAAGGTGAGGCTGTTCATCAAAGGCTCCGTGAGACGAACAGCAGGAGCGTGCCGAGCAGCGCCAACATGAGGGCGGCACCGAGGAAATCCGGGACGCGGAAGACGCGCATCTTGGCGATGGCGGTCTCGAACACGGCAAGCAGAATGCCGCTCACGGCAAGCTTGCCGATGTAGGCAACGACGCCCAGAGCATAAGCCTCCGGTCCGGCTCGAGCGGTCACCAGCCCCCAGGGAATGAAGACGCAGGAGATCAGCGACACATAGAGCAGCAGCTTGAGGAAGGCGGCGAACTCGATCATCGCCAAATGGCGGCCGGAATATTCCAGGATCATCGCCTCGTGAACCATGGTGAGTTCCAAATGGGTGGATGGATTGTCCACGGGTATGCGGGCGTTTTCGGCGAGCGCCACCATGACGAGGGCGATCAGCGACATGCCGAGCGATACCCGCAGGCCGACCTCAGGCGAGCCCATGAAGGCGGCGACGGTGGAGAGTTGCGTCGCGCCGGCGAGCAGCGCCAGGCTGAACACGATCAAAAGCATGGCGGGCTCGGCCAATGAAGCGATCATCACCTCGCGGCTGGCGCCGATGCCGCCAAAGCTCGTGCCGACATCCATGCCCGCCAACGCCAGAAAGAACCGCGCGCTGCCAAGCAGCGCGACGATGGCGATGAGATCGGCGGTCCAGCTGAAGGTGAGGCCGGTTGCGAATGTCGGGACGAGCGCGGCGGCGACCCAGGTGGCGGCAAAGATCAGATAGGGTATGACGCGAAACAGCCAGGATGCGTTGTCGGCCAGGACGACCTCCTTGCGCATCAGCCGCAGGAGATCGCGGTAGGGCTGGATCAGCGAAGGCCCCTGGCGGCGCAGCAGTCTCGCCTTCACCTTGCGCACGAAGCCGGTCAGAAGCGGCGCCAGCAAAAGCACCAGCATCATCTGCGCGCCCTGGACGGCCAGTTCAAGGATCAGGGCCATAGCGCGAGCACCAGAAGCAAGGTGACGAGGTAGAGGAAGACCAGGGTCAGATAGCGCCGGATGGTCAAGAACTGCAGACGGTTCAGCTTCTCGGTCGCATAGCCGACCGCGCCGGCGATCGGCTGGTAAAAAGTCTCCCAGACCACATCGTGGATTTCCACGGTGAGACGTGCCGGAGCGGTGGCGCCCGGCGGCGGCATCTCCACCTTTTCCCGGGCGCGGAATGCGAATGTACCGAAGACGCGGCGGATGGGCTGCGCGAAACTGACGGCCGTGTATTGCGCGGCCGGCGTGACATCGGGAAAGCCGCAACCCCAGGCGGGACCGCGGCGCAGCGCCTGGGAGGCGAAGCGGTGGATGACGAATGCGGCAAGCGATGCGGAGACCGCAATGAACACGAACACCAGCAGGCCGTTGTAGGAGCTGCGGCTCTCGGCGATCGGCACGATCGACAGCCAGGGTTGCGCCATCTGCACCGGCATGCGGTTGCCGATCAGCGAAAGCGTCACCGGTGAAAGACCGTCGATGACCAGGCCCGGCAGAATGCCGGCAAGCAGACAAAGGGCGGCGAGAATGAACATTGCCGCCAGCGAGTAGCGGTCGACCTCCCGCGCCTGCTCCACCGCCGCGGAGCGCGGCCGGCCGAGAAACGTGATGCCGAACGCCTTGACGAAACAGGCAGCGGCCAGCGCCGCCGACAATGCCAGCAGGCCGCCGACAGCGGGCACCATCACCTTCAGTCCCCATTGCGGCAGATCGGGGCTCTGCAATATGGCCTGGAAGGCCAGCCATTCGGAGACGAAGCCGTTGAACGGCGGAAGTGCTGAGATCGAGGCGCAGCCGACGAGAAAGACAAAGCTGGTCAGCGGCATGCGATGGATAAGACCGCCCAGCTTCTCCATGTTGCGCTCGCCGGTCACCGTGAGCACGGCGCCCGCGCCGAAAAACAGCAGGCTCTTGAAAAAGGAATGGTTGAGAACGTGGAACAGTGCTGCGGTGAGGGCCAGCGCCGCTGCCGACGGCATCGCGTTGGCCTTGAAGGCGAGCGCAAGGCCAAGGCTAACGAAGATGACGCCGATGTTTTCGATGGTGCTGTAGGCAAGGAGCCGCTTGAGGTCCTTTTCCATCAAGGCGTAGAGGATGCCGAGCACCGCCGTCAGGCCGCCGAGGAAAAGCACGACGACGCCGGACCACCATGCCGGCTCGCCGAGCAGGTCGAAAACGACGCGCAGGAAGCCATAGACGGCGACCTTCGTCATGACGCCGCTCATCAGGGCCGAGACATGGCTTGGCGCCGCCGGATGAGCGAGCGGCAGCCAGACGTGGAGCGGGACAAGGCCGGCCTTGGAGCCGGCGCCGAGCAGCATGAGAACCAGGGTGGCGGCGGCAACGAACCGGCTTGGCTCGGCGGCACGCATCGCATCGAATGTGTAGGTTCCGTCCGGTCCGGCCAGCAGGCCGAAAGCGAGCAGCAGCGCCAATGTGCCGAAGCTCGCCATCACCAGATAGATGTAGCCTGCCCGCGTATTGTCCTGTTCGCGATGGTGCGCCATGACGAGCGCCCATGAGGCGAGCGACATGAACTCCCAGGACAGCAGGAAGGTGAAGGCGTCGTCGGCCATCACGACCATATTCATACCGGCAAGAAAGGCCGGGAAGAACGGCAGCACCCGGTGCGGCGCAGGTTCGTGATGGCCGTAGCCAAGCCCATAGAGGCTGGCCACGGCGCCGCCCAGGTTGACGACGACCAGAAAGAATGCCGACAGCGCGTCGAGGCGGAAATGAGAGCCGATCCACGGCAGCCCGAGCGGCAGCGTAACCGTTGACACGCCGGCAGGATCGCCCGTCAGTGCGGCGGCAGCGATCGCGAACATGACGGCCGAGATGCCAAGGGTTGCGCTATAGACCAGATGCGTCGCCGAGCCGCGTCGGCTGACGGCGACAGCCAATATGGCGGTTCCCAAGAACGCGGCGACACCCCACAAGAGAAGGGCGACGATCGACGTCACGGCAGGCTCCCGCCGACCTCGGCTTCCGCATCGTCGGCACCGGAAGTCCTGGCTGGATTGAGGTTCGCCTTCAGCCGCACGCCCCGTCCGCCGGCCTGGCTGGTCGCGCCTTCCCCGATCAGTTCGATGCCGGCGGCCTCAAGTGCCGCAATCAGTTTCATCAAGGAATCGACATTGCCCCTGATCATCGCCTCGCTGGCTTCCATGCGCTGAATTGTCGGAACCGAAAGGCCGGATAACTCGGCAAGCCTGCGCTGGTCGATACCGAGCAGCGCCCTGGCGGCGCGCAATTGTGGAGCAGTTATCACCGGGGACCCTGCGGCTCAGATTTGAGGTATGATGTCTCAGTGCTTTAGCATACATTGAAATGTTCCAACGTCAATTACTGATGTGTGAAACATCGGTGCAGATGGCGAGCCGCGCGGCAACGGTGGCCGGGATGAGTAACGGGTGAAACATCCGGGCAATCCGGGGATTTCCTACGTACCGACCGGCATCGCTGCGGCGCGATTGTGTTCGATGGCCTATTCCAGAAGGCGTGCCCCGGATTGCTTGCAATATTGCGTCACATCTAAAGGAATAAGTCGCACGATTGAGAGAATATCTTAGCTTGTTAGAAATTTCTAAATTAAAGTTTTTCAATTTGTATGAATCTAAACTTTGCCTTATGTTGCACTTCCGTGCAATCTTCCAGCACGCTATGCCTTTGGTCAGCAACAAAAGCGGATCATGAAGGACTTTACGCGACCGACAGGAGCGGGGACGGTCGCCCGTAGCAGGCCTTCGGATGGAGGGACAGATATGCCGGATCTGGCAGCTATCGCCGTTGGCATTGTCGCCGTCGTGGCGATCCTGTCCGCACTCCTTCTAGGGCTCTGGAACATCACCATGCCGGACGTTTCCGGCCTGAGGACCATCAGGTTCCGGCAGGTAGCAAATCTGCCCCTTATCGCCGGGATCCAGTTCGGATCACCATCGGCTATCGACTATCGATCTGACAGACGAGCGGTCGCCGCCAGCCAGCCAGGGGAATGATCATGAAATTCATAATGCATGCGACCCTGACCACCGCATTGCTGGCTTTCGCCGGCTGCACAACCGATGACGGCTATGATGGCTGTCGCGGTTCCGGTTGCTTGGTGGACAGGCCCTATAAGGCGGATCGAAGGATCGACGACCGGCCGCAGTTCGACCGGAACGGCAATCCCAACTTCGATACGCGGGGCCGCTACATCGGATGCCGTGGCCTCGGGTGCAAGGTCGACGATCCCGACGACGGGGATCAAAGCATCGACGACAGACCGCAGTACGACAGGGAGGGCAATCCCAACTTCGATACGCAAGGCAACTACCAAGGATGCCGCGGCATCGGTTGCGAGGTCGACACACCGGACGACGACAGTTCATTGGACGACGATGACGATTGATGAGCCTGCAGCGAAGCAAGGAGGAGGGTTGCACTCATGTCTGGATTGAACGGTCTCGTCCGTCGGCGTGCCAAAATCGTCATGATCGGCCTTGCGGCGTTGGGAGTGGCACTGCCCCCTGCTTTCGCCGCGGATCACGCCTGCGACGGCGTAAAGGCCGAAGCGACGAAGGCGCGCAAGCAGGAATATGCCCATCTTGTCGTCTCGGCGATGGACAACAAATTCAAGCCCGCGCGGGCGAAGTTCATCACGATCATGGAGAGCGGTGATTGGAGCGCCGCCTACGTCTCCACGCCCGTGAGTGATGACGGCGTGATGTTCTTCCAGACGGTCAACGGAAGGAAGCAGTTTCGCGACGTATGGGGCGGCTATGCCGAGCCGTCGGAAAAACCTCAACTTGTATCTTGGGCGAAGAAGCTCGGAGCGCCGCAAGATCTGGCAAAGTGTTTGCCGAGACGGTTACGGAATGACGGCGATGATCGCTAGAGATTGCTGCCCGGCAGGCAAAAGGCGCGAAGGCTGTAAGGTGCGGAAAAAGCGAATTCTTCGAAAATCCAGACTGACCATGCAGTTTGCCCGTGCCTTGGCAACAACCGTGAAGATGACGGCTGTTGTGAGCACAACCGTTCCGCAAACGATCAACATTGCATACGCCAACAAGTTTGATCTGCCGGCACCCTACGTCTCCCGGGCTCTTGATGCGGTTCTGATACCGATCAATCACGCTTCTCGACACCGCTACCAGATCCCGCCCAAACTTCGCGGGGTTTATGTCCTGGCCGTTTCACCTCGTGGTGTTGCCGCACGAGAAGGCACCCGACCGGGTGACGTGCTTGCCACAGTGCGGCATCGACCGATCTCGACGCCGGCCGACGTCGACAGGCTCGTTTGGGCCGCGCTCGCTGGGAGTGCCACCAATTTTCTGTTTGGCGTGAACCGGGTACCGGAAGTCGTCGAGGTAAACACCAACATCACGGTCAACAACTTCAACACCAACATCTCCATCAACAATATCTCGCAATGGACGAGTGTCGACAACCGTCAGGAGTGGACGCAGGTCGTCGATGAATACGACGACGAGATGGAGACAAATCTTGATGACACAAGTTATCGCGAGGACAACTCGCAACCCGGCGACGACCGTACGGACGCAGACGCGTCTCGTCCCGATGCCGATGACGATAGTTCCGATGATCAGGACGATCCGGGCGATCAGAACGACGATAGCGCATCAACGGGCGGTGATGATGACAGCACCGACACTGACGACAACAGCACGGGTGACGACGATGCGTCGGATGACAGTACTGACAACGATGATTCCGATGATCAGGACGATTCGAACGATCAGAATAGCGATGAAGACCCGACGGACGATGGTGATGGCGAAAACAGCACCGACACTGCCGACAACACGGATGATGGTGCGTCGGATGACAGCACCGGCGAAGCTGACGGATTGGACGAGGACGATGCCAATTAGCGGCCGACCGTGCCGGGGTGACCATTGGCGTAGGGAACCCCGGCCCGTCGAAAAAATGGATTTCCAAACGGAGGACAATCGATGAAAACCGCGATACTGACCGCCGCCATGGTTCTGGCCATGCCGGCTTTCGCATTTGCCCAGGACAAATGCTACGACGCCGCCAAGGATCAGCCCGCCCTGAACGCGTGCGCCGATGCCGCGTTCAAGAAATCCGATAAGAAGCTCAATGAGCTTTATAAGCAGATCGAAGCCCGTCTGAAAGACGATGCGGATAGCAAGAAGCTTCTCATTCAAGCACAGCGGGATTGGGTCAAATTTCGCGACGCGGAGTGCAACTTCCAGACTGCGGGAGCGGCCGGAGGAAGCATGATGCCAATGCTCATCGCGCAGTGCATGGACAGCCGGGCGCAATCCCGCATCAAGGACTTCGAGGGTTACCTGAAATGCGAGGAAGGGGACATGAGCTGCCCTGTTCCAGCCGCGGATTGACACGAGGCTGTCAAAAGGCTGCGCGTCCGGTATTTCGGAAAACTGACCAGACGGTGTCGGGATGAAGAACTTCATTGCAGCTGCAGTGCGCTTGATAGTCGGGCTCTTGATGGCGGCAACTGTTACGGCAGCAGGTGCAGCTGAGATTCGCGAAGGGGACTATTACATCGTCCCGAAGCATTCCTACAAAGCGCTCACCGCCTTTGAGGGCAGGCATGGCGAGATCGTGCTTGGTCAGTCTGCTCGCAAACCCAATGATGGTCCCGCGCAGCTGTGGACCATCACCAGGGCGACCGGAGAAACGAACGACGCAACCTATCAAATCCGGTCTCGAAAATACGGAAAGTATCTTGCCGGGGGCGACGACGACGAAAACGGGGATACCAGCGTCGTTCTCGAGGACGAGCAGTCCGCAGAGCAGGCATGGCGCTTCAAGCCGCATCTGGACAGCTATGGCATCGAGCTGGATGACAGCGGCACGACGCTCAACGTCAGGGCCAATGAACGTGCGGACGATGCTCGGATCATCGTCTATGACGCCAGCCTGGATGATAATGCCCAGTGGTTACTTTATCCGGCCGGCAATGGCGACCGACCGGCAGCGGCGGCGGCAGAGGTGTCGGAATTCGACAATCTGAACAAACGCTATCGCCTTGCTCCAATGCCTGCAGCCACACCGGAGGCCAATAGGCTGAGACGCACGAAGCTGATGGACGATCAGCCAAGCGGTGTGTTCGTGAAAAGGGGAGAGGCAGTATCGGTCATGGCCGAAGGCCTGCCGCCTTCCCCCGACGGTCTGACGATCATGATAGGCCCGATGAACAGCTTCTATGACGAAAGACCCCAGGATGACCCGCAATTGGTCATTGCCAAGGAAGGGCGCACCGATTTCACGGCGAAGCGCAACGGGCTGATCTATTTCCGCTATATCGACAGCGGCTTCAGTGCAGCTCTGCCTTCTATCGACGTGGCAATCGTGCGCGGCGGCAGTTCGATCCCCCTCTACGTCAAGGGAAAAACGAGCTTCGAAGACTGGCAAAAAATGCTCACCGACACGCCCGGTGCGCCATTCGTCGAGATGATAAGCGAGCGTGCTGCCATTACCGCGACCCGCAAAGTCTATATGAGGGCGCCTCAGGACGACCCCGCGGAAATTCTCGACACAATCGAGCAAATTCTAGGCTGGTACGATGCGCTATCCGGCCTCGACGGCTCCTCCAAACTTCATCGGCCGTCCCGTTTGCGCATGCACTATCAGCAGGACACGGTGACGCCGGCGAAGGTCTTCGACGACGGCGTATATATGTACGCTGGCAACTATTTTATGGGTGTGCCCGGCAGCAACATGAGTGATCTGCTGGACGTGAATAAGCTGCGGCAAGCGTGGTCGATCTGGCATGAAACCGGCCATATGTACCAGCAGGAGGATTGGACCTGGGGCGAGATTGTAGAAACCACGGTCAATATCTATTCGCTCAATGCCCAGGCGCATTTCGGCCATCCGTCCCGCTTGAAAGAGCGCGATGACTCTACCGGCAAGGCGCCGCTGGATCTGGCGGCGCGATATCTGGCGCGGAAGACGCGCGATTTCGACAATGAAAAACAGATGCGCGCCAGCGCGGATGACGACGATGAGTTTTGGGTGCGGCTGGTCATGTTCGATCAATTGCGTCGGGGTCTCGGCGAGGACTTCTATCCGAAGCTTCACCGATATTATCGCGAGCATCCACTGGATGATGCCAATGAGCAGGACGCGGTCAAGGTACAAACCTTTATCCTGCGTGCCAGTACGGTCGCAAATCAGGACCTGACCCGATTTTTTTCCGATTGGGGGCTGCACATCGAGCAGGACACCGCCGACAGATTGAAGCGTTTGAATCTGCCTCCAGCAGATCCTCAACTGTCGCGCGTCGGTCTGAATGTTGCTTCACGATGAAGCTGGCGGCCAGCGCGATGTCGCCGCCAGACTTGAAAGGATGCGGGGGCATCATCATTACGTGAGCGACTTGAAGGAGGTGGATTGTGAAACGTTATGGATCGTCGCCCGCGATTACGATTGCGGCATCCGCGCTGCTGGCTTGTGCCGTGCCGGCAACAGCCCAGGGCGACATGAGCTTCGACGTTAACGTCACGCTTTCCAAAAAGGCAGCTGCCAAGCTCGCGGCCGAAAAGGAGGGGATCGTCGTCTTTGTCGACTATTACGGCGATCCGAAGCGAAACGCCGAGAGGCACGCCAACGAGATCGGCCAAATCGATCTTGAGCAGCAGAACGACGAGGTGGCGATACCGGGCGCAGGTGGCCACGCCCATATCAGCGGCGCAAAGGTCGACACCAAGCGTCTTGAGTGGCTCGCTGGCCCTCCCAAGGTCAACGTCAACGTTGCATCGGGAGGAGACGGTTTTCATGCGCGCGCTGTTCGCCATCTGTTTCTGCCTTGCCATGGCCCTTTCCGCGGCCGCCTATGCCGAGCGCCGTTGTGGCTGGTACTCCAGCCCGACACCCGGCAACCTCATCCTGACAGACAGGGACGGGGATTGGTGGATCCAGATGCAGGGACGACCGGATCCTGAAGGCATCGACAATGGGCCGGCCTTTGACGACCGGCAATTCGTCGAGACCAATGTGCCGGGGTCGGGCTACGGCTACGGCTGTGCGTGCATGACCGTGGTGACCAACGCCAGCCAACAAAGGATCACCAGAGTGATCTCGGGCGAAATCCTCCCGCTGGTGCAATGACGTAACGACAAATCGCTGCAAAAACCGGATTGATATAACCGTTGTCCGACTAGCAATTCTTTTACGACAGCCGCTCCGACCTCACCTTCACATCGTCGCTCAGCTGACGCAAGATCCCGGTGGTCTTGCGGATATCCGCTTCGTCGAGAGCGACGCCCATGGTCGAGGCGATCGACATGAGCTGGGCGTTCAACTCGCCGTAGCGCGCGCCACCCATGCACGTCAGCTGCACAAGCTTCGAGCGCCGGTGCTTCGGATTGTCGACGAATTCGACTAACCCCTCGGTAGCAAGCTCATCCGCAAGCCGCTGCATGCGCTGACGGCTGGTGGGTCGCATCTGGGCGATCTGCGGCACGGTGAGCGGGCCAAGCAGTGCGAGGCTTCGCATGAAGCCGAAGGCACCGCCGCCCCAACTGGTGATCAGCCCGGTCTTCTGCCCGAGGGCACGTATTCTGAAGAAGCATTGGGCCACTTCGAGCATCAGCTCTGTGATCGCCTCGGCCTTGCCGTCAACGATCGAGCCCGCCCCCGTCTTTCGGTCAGTCCCGTGCCGCGCCGGCGCCATCGCTTCCGTTCCCCTCGTCCGTGTCAATTTCTGTCTGGGGTCAATTTCCATTATTGACACCCACGTTGTCAATTTCTAGAATGACACCTTGGTTGTCGTTTCTAGGGACTATGGGCTTCGTAGCCCCCAGCATCTGCGGGAGCAGACATGGAAATGGACCCGACTGAGCGACAGGTAACCGACACCGGAACGGCAGGCGTCATCGCGAGACCGCCCCTTCTCTTTCTCGCCGCTCTGCTGGTTGGCTTCGTCCTGGACCGCCTGCTGCGCTTGCCGTTCCCCGTTCGGGGGATCGACCTGGTCCCCTGGATCATCAGCGGTTTGCTGATCCTGGTCGGCTTGGCGCTTTTCGCCGCGGGCATTCGCAACTTCTCCCGCGCTGCGACGCCGGTCCCAACGAACGAGCCGACGCGCGTGCTGGTGACGGCCGGCATTCACGGATGGACGCGCAATCCGATCTACCTTGGCATGTTCCTCATCTATGGCGGCATCGGCTTGGCCGCGCAGAATACGTGGATCCTTGTGCTGACGCTGCCGCTTGCAATTCTGATCCGCTACGGCGTCGTCGCCCGCGAAGAGGCCTATCTCGAGCGGCGCTTCGGCAATGCGTATCTCGACTACAGGCAACGCGTGCGGCGGTGGATCTGAGCGTCGCTAGAAATGCCTGACGTCTGCTGTCTGATCCCAAAATCTTGCCGAGTTGGTACTATCTTGTCGGCCGGCGACAGTCCAGAATCAACGGTACAGGACGTGAACGTGTTTGATGCTTTCACAGAAAGACTGAACGGCGTGCATCGGCGCATATCGGCAGGAATCGCGCCGCGCCTTGGCCCTCGATCGTGACGATGACAGCCGGCCTAACCGTAATCCTTCACACCAACGCGTCGGCCGTGGCGATGAAGGTGTTGCGGGACAGGCATCCGGGGCTGTCGGTTTGTCCCTGTGACAGCTACGCCGGTCTGGCCGCCCTGATAGGAGAGACAAAAGCCGAGATCGTCTACTCGGTGCGCTTCGACGGTACAGCGCGTTTCCCGCGATCCGCGCTCCTCGAAAGCCCGACGGTGAAATGGGTTTCGGTCGGCGGTTCGGGAACGGATCATCTGGGTCACTGGAACCCCGAAAAAGTGACGGTGACGAACGCCGCCGGTGTCGCGGCCGACATGATGGCCGAATACGCGCTGGGGGCTATGCTGTCCTTCTCGCTGTGTCTTCGAAATTTCGCCCGGCATCAGCGCGCGCGGACATGGATCGCTGGCACGGTGGAGCCGATCCAGGGCAAGACCTTGCTGCTGCTCGGCCTCGGCAGGACCGGGCAAGCATTGGCCCGGCGCGCGAAGGCCATGGGGCTCGCGACGCTGGGCGTGCGTGCGCGCCCCAGACCAACCGCCGATGTCGATGAAGTTCACGGCATCGAGGCATTGCCGGAGCTTTGGGGTCGGGCCGACTTCATCGCTTGTTGCGTGCCGTTGCTGGAGGCGACGCGCGGGTTGATCGGCCCTGCGGCGTTTGCCGCGATGAAGCCGTCGGCGGTGCTCATCGACGTCTCGCGTGGCGGCGTCGTCGATGAGGCAGCGCTGCTGTCGGCGCTCGACGGCTGCCGCATCAAAGGCGCCGCGCTCGACGTCTTTTCGACCGAGCCACTGCCAAAGGATCACCCGATCTGGAGCTATGAGAACGTGATCGTCACACCGCATTGTTCGTCGGTTTATGACGGCTGGGAGAAGGAAGCCCTGCGCATGTTTGCCGACAATCTCAGCCGCTTTCTGCGGGGTGAACCGCTCGAAAACGTTGTCGACCCCGTTCGCGGTTACTGACGATGACGTCTCCCGACGGTGCCTCGATACAAGAAGCCGATATCGCGATCATCGGCGGCGGCATTGCCGGAGCGAGCGCGGCCTACGAACTGGCGGCAGTCTCCTCGGTCATCCTGCTCGAGCGCGAAAGCCATTGCGGCTACCACTCCACCGGCCGGTCGGCCGCGAGCTTTACGGAGAATTACGGCAACGCCATCATCCGACGGCTGGCGATCGCCAGCCGGTCTTTTCTCGAAGCGCCGCCAGAGGGTTTTTGCGATCACCCCTTGATGCTTCCGCGTGGCATGCTGACCATCGCGCGCCAGGATCAGCTGAGCCGGCTTGAAGAAGAACTCGAAAGGGCCCGCCAACTTGTTCCGTCGATCCATCGGATCAGCCCCGGCGAGGCGTTGGCCCGCGTGCCCGCGCTGCGATCGGATTATGTCGCCGGTGCGATCGTCGAACCGGACTCTCGCGAGATCGACGTCAACGAGCTTCATCAGGGTTTCCTGCGGAATGCGCGCAAGCGTGGCGGCCGGATCGTCACTGATGCAGGCGTCAATGCGATCGAGCGGCACAAGGATCGCTGGATCTTGCAGACAAGCCAGGGACTGTTCGCCGCGCCCGTCCTCGTCAACGCGGCCGGCGCCTGGGCGGACAGGATCGCCGCTTTGGCCGGAGTTGCTCCGATCGGGCTGGTGCCAAAGCGTCGCACCGCGTTCCATGTCGCAGCACCAGATGGCGTCTCCATTACCGGATGGCCGCTCGTCAACGATGTCGGCGAGGAGTTCTACTTCAAGCCGGACACCGGCCGGATTTTCGTGTCGCCGGCGGATGCGACCCCGAGCGAGCCGATGGACGCCTATCCCGACGATTTCGACGTCGCCGTCGGCGTCGATCGCCTGCAGCGGGCGACGACGATCGATGTGCGCAGGATAGAACATCAATGGGCGGGCCTGCGCAGCTTTGTCAGCGACGCCTCGCCGGTGGTGGGCTTCGACGCCAAGGCCGAAGGTTTT
Organism: Mesorhizobium sp. WSM4821; assembly: GCF_055901555.1. Taxonomy (NCBI): domain Bacteria; kingdom Pseudomonadati; phylum Pseudomonadota; class Alphaproteobacteria; order Hyphomicrobiales; family Phyllobacteriaceae; genus Mesorhizobium; species Mesorhizobium sp. WSM4821. The sequence goes on from NZ_CM148371.1 coordinate 1,153,364, forward strand.
TTCTGGCTGGCAGGCCAGGGCGGCTACGGCATCAAGACGTCGCCGGCCCTGGCCAAGGCATGCCGCGATCTGATCCGCACCGGACGTTTGCCGGATGATCTGTTACGTCAAGGCATCGAGCCGGGCGATCTTGCGCCTGGCCGGATCAGGACGACATCCGCGCCGGCACCAAAAGCACAGTGAATAGGGATAACCATGACAATCGAACGCTTCGAGAGTGGACCACGCTTCTGCCGGGTGCTCAGCCACAATGGAATCGTCTATCTGGCAGGTATGACGGCCGACGATCTGTCGGGCGACACGACGCAGCAGGCGCGCGACGTGCTCGCCAAGATCGACACCTATCTGGCGAAGGCCGGCAGCGACAAGACCAGGATCCTGAGTGCCACGGTGTGGCTGCGCGATATTGCCGACTTCGACAGGATGAACGCCGCATGGGACGCCTGGATCGACAAAAGCGCCATGCCGGTGCGGGCAACGGTCGAGGCCCGGCTCGCCGGCGACGGCTATCGCGTAGAGATCATGGTCACAGCGGCAGCCTGAGGCGACGACGATGGCCCGATACCTGACCGTCGCGGTCTGCCAGACCGGCCCGATACAGAAACGCGCGCAACGCGCCGAAACGGTGAACCGGCTCATCGCGCTTCTGGAGAGAGCGGCCGCCGCCGGCGCTGAAATCGCGGTCTTTCCCGAACTGGCGCTCACGACCTTCTTTCCGCGCTGGCGAATCGACGACGAGGCCGAGATCGAGGCGTTCTTCGAGCCGGCTATGCCTGGCCCACAGGCGCAACGCCTTTACGACGCCGCGGCGCGCCTCAAGATCGGCTTCGCGCTCGGATACGCCGAGCTGACGCGCGTGGACGGGGTAACGCGCCGCTTCAACACGATGGATCTGGTCGGGCAGGACGGCAGATTTATCGGGCGCTACCGCAAAATCCATGTGCCCGGATCGAGCGAGCCGGAACCGGGCACGACCGTGCATCTGGAACGACGTTATTTCGAGCCCGGCAATCTCGGTTTTCCGGTTTTCGCCTATCGCGGCGTACGCGTCGGCATGGCGATCTGCAACGACCGGCGCTGGCCGGAGACCTACCGCATGCTCTGCCTCAACGGCGCGGAGATCGTCCTTATCGGCTACAACACGCCGCTGCAGCTCGATGAGGCGCCGGCGCTGGCGCATCTGCGCATGTTCCACAATCATCTGCCGATGCAGGCCGGCGCGTATCAGAACACGGTCTGGGTCGCGGCAGCGGCCAAGGCCGGCGTCGAGGACGGCCAGGCCCTGATCGGGGGCTCCTGCATCATCGCACCAACCGGCGAGATCGCGGCGCAGGCGATGTCGCTCGACGACGAGGTGATCGTCCATCGCGCCGATCTCGACCTCATCGCCGTCTGCCGCAAGGTAAATTTCGATTTCGCCAGATATCGCCGGCCCGACCAATATCGACTGATCGCGGATCAGGGTTGATGTGACAGCCGTCGCGAGTGTCAGGAAACAGCAACCAGATGACCGTTGCCAAGGTCCTTCAGGGCCAGTTTCGGCGGGTCTTCGCCGATTTTTCGCGTCGGGCTCGGGATCTCCTGATCGAGACGCGCGAAGCGCGGCCGGCGTTTTGCCGGATCGGGCACCGGCACGGCCTCGATCAAGCGTTTTGTGTAGGGGTGGCGCGGGTTTGAAAAGACCTGATCGCGGGAGCCCATTTCGACGATCTGGCCCAGATACATGACGGCGACACGATCGGAAATGTTCTCGACCACCGCCATGTCGTGCGAGATGAACAGATAGGCGATGCCGAACTCGCGCTGCAACTCCTTCAACAGGTCGAGCACGCGCGCCTGCACCGACACGTCGAGCGCCGAAACGCTTTCGTCGGCGATGATGAGTTTGGGCCTGAGCGCGAGTGCACGGGCGATGCAGACGCGCTGGCGCTGGCCACCCGAGAATTCGTGCGGGTAAAGCTCCATCTGGTCGGCCGAGAGGCCGACGCGGTCGAACAGCGCCGCCACGCGCTGGCTGCGCTCTTCCTTCGAGGCGATGCCATGGATCAACAGCGGCTCGGCGACGAGGTCGCCGACGCGCATGCGCGGGTCGAGCGAGGCATAGGGATCCTGGAAGACCATCTGAACGTCGCGGCGAACCGCCTTGCGCTCGTCACGGCCAAGGTTCGCCAGATTGCGCCCGTCGATCACGATATCGCCCTGGTAGGGCACCAGCCCGACCAGCGCCTTGGCGGTGGTCGACTTGCCGCAGCCGGATTCGCCGACCAGCGCCAGCGTCTCGCGCGGCGCGATCGAAAAGCTGACACCTTCGACGGCGTGGACACGGCGGTTCACCCTGCCGAAGAAGCCGCCATGCAGGTCGAAGCGGACATGCAGATCGTTGACTATGGCGACGCTCTCGCGCATTCCCGCTTCGACGGATTTCCGGCGGCCGACGCCCGTCCCGATGCGCGGCACGGCGGCGAGCAGCTCACGCGTATAGTCGGCTTGTGGGCGGGCAAAGAGGTCGGCGGCTGTCCCCTGCTCGACCATGCGGCCGTGCCGCATGATGACGACGCGATCGGCCATTTCGGCGACCACGCCCATGTCGTGGGTAATCAGGATAACGCTGGTGCCGTGCTCGCGCTGGAGATCGCGCAACAGTTCCAGCACCTCGCCTTGCACGGTAACGTCGAGCGCCGTCGTCGGCTCGTCGGCGATCAGCACATCCGGTTTCAGTGCCAACGCCATGGCGATCATCACGCGCTGGCGCATGCCGCCGGACAGCTCGTGCGGAAACTGCTTCAGCCGGCTTTCGGCTTCCGGGATGCGGACGGCCTTCAGCGCGTCGATAGCGCGCCGGCCCGCCTCGGCGCGGGAGAGGCCGGTATGGGCCTCGATAGACTCGATCAGCTGCCGGCCGATCGACAGCACCGGATTGAGCGATGTCATCGGCTCCTGGAAGATCATCGCGATGCGGTCGCCGCGAATGTGGCGCATCCGGCGTTCATCGAGCACGGCCAGATCGATGGCGCCCCGGTCCACATCGCCCCGATCTCTGGCACGAAGCCGGATCGTGCCGGAATCTATCCGGGCGGCCGGCTGCGGCAGCAACTGCATGATCGCCAGCGCGGTCATCGATTTGCCGGAGCCGGATTCACCGGCAATGCACAGCGTCTCGCCGCGCGCAAGCGTCAGCGATAGGTCCGATACCACCGGCCGCTGGCCATCTTCGCCGCGCACGCTTACGGTCAGGCCGGAAATTTCCAGCACCGGCCCGGTCGTGATCGAAACGGCCGGAGCTGCAGCCCCGATGCACCTATTGCCTGCGCCTTTGCTCATTCGAAAACGCAGCGCGGGAAGTAGAACGACACCACCCAGTTCGGCATGTCGACGATCTCGCTGATCCGGAGATCGCCGCAGACCGAGGCCAGCATGTAGGCCTCGACCGGGTCCATTCCGTAACGGCCGGCAAGCAGGTCGACCATCTGGGAAACCGCTTCCTTGGCGCCCGTCATCAGGTCCGGTCCGATGCCGGTCGTCACCTCGTAGCCCTTGGCGTCGAGATGGCGCGTCACCGGGCCAGGTGTGGTGAAGCGCGGCGTCTTCAGCCGCGCATCCTTGACCAGGTCGAGCGTCAGCACGACGTCCATCGGGCTTTCGATCGCCGTGCCGCACACCTCGCCGTCGCCCTGCGCGGCATGCGTGTCGCCGACCGAGAACAGCGCGCCGGCAACCTCCACCGGCAGATAGAGCGTCGTGCCGGCCGCAAGATCGCGGATGTCGAGATTGCCACCGACGCGCCTTGGCGGCACCACCGAGTGGAGGCCCATCTCAGCCGGCGCATTGCCGATGGTGCCGGCAAAGGGTTTCAGCGGCACCCGCGCATGCTTGCCGAACAGCGCCGGCTCAAGCGAGGCGGCGTCGTATGCCCAGATGTTCAGCGCTGGTTCCGCGAAGTCGTCGGCGAGCAGGCCGAACCCGGGTATGTTCGCCGTCCAGCCGAAGCCGGACGGCTTGAACGTCTCGATCGTCACCTTCAGCGCATCGCCCGGCTCCGCACCTTCGACGAAGATCGGCCCGGTCACCGGGTTGATCCTGTTGAAGTCGAGCTTGGCGATATCGGCAACGGTGCTGTCGGCCTGCAGCTGGCCACCGGACGAATCGAGGCACTGGAACTCGATCGTCGAACCGGGCGTCACCCGCTCGGCCGGGACGAAGGAATTGTCCCAGCCGAAATGGTGATGGCGCCCGTGGATGGTGTAGTCGCAATTATTGCACATCGGTCACATACACATTGTCGTAGTTGATCGGGATATGGACGGGGTCGACATAGAGATTGTCGGCGCCGCCCATTCGGGCCGATTTCATGGTGAAGCGCTGCTCGTTGAAGACCGGCGCCCAAGGCGCGTCTTCCATGATCTTGCCGTAGATCGCGCTCCACATCTTGGCACGTTCGCCTGATTTGGCCGGATCGACGATCGAATCGGCCTCCGCCGCCTTGGCGTCGAGATCCTTGTTGCAGTACCACGACCAGTTCCAGCCGCCCGGAACCGCGCCGGCGCATCCGAGGATCGGCCCGTAGAAGTTCGACGGATCGGGGAAATCGGCGATCCAGGCCATGCCGCCGGACCAGATCATCGGCGCGCCGGCCTTGTCGCCGCCGGCTGCGATGACGTTGGCTTGCGCGAGCGACTGGATGCTGGCCTTGATGCCGACCGCCGCCAGATCCTGCTGGATCGCCTGGGCGATGCGTGGGTTTGGGTCGGTGTTCATGGCGAACAGCTGCGTGTCGAAGCCATCGGGGTGACCGGCCTCGGCAAGCAAAGCCTTGGCCTTGGCCACGTCATAGGGATAGCCCTTGAATTCCTTGTCGTAGCCGGGCATCGACGGCGGCAGCGGCTGGTTGGCCGGCACCGCACGATTGTTGATCAGCTGGACGATACGATCCTTGTTGATCGCCATGTTGACCGCTTGCCGCACCTTCACATTGTCGAAGGGCGCCATGGTGGTGTTCATGGTGATGTAGCCGGTGTGCAACTGGCCGCCCTCGACGACGCGAGCCTTCTGCTCGGGATCGGCCATTACCTCCTGGAACTTGGCCGGCGGAATGCCGTCGCCGGGAACGTCGATCTCGCCCTTTTGCAGGCGCAGCAGGGCGACGATCGGCTCCTGGCCGATCTCGAAGCTGACCTTGTCGAGATGCGGCAGGCCCTTGTGCCAGTAGTCGGGGTTGCGCTCGAAGACGACGCGCTGGCCGAGCGTCCATTCGGCGAGCTTGAAAGCCCCGGTGCCGACCGGATGCTTGCCGAAGTCCGCGCCGTGTTTCTCGACTTCTTCCTTCGGCACGACATGCGAAAAGTTGATCCCCATGACATGCAGGAAGGTGGCGTCGGGCCGGGTCAGTTCGAACTTGATCGTGTAAGGATCGACGACGGTGACACCAGCCAGGCCTTCCGCCTTGCCGGCAGCGACGTCGTCATAGCCCTTGATCGAGCCGAAGAAGCCGGCGCCGGGGCTCTGCGTCTTCGGATTGGTGACGCGGTCGAGCGAATATTTCACGTCTTCGGCGGTCATCTCGCGTCCGTTGTGGAACTTCACCCCTTGGCGCAGCTTGAAGGTGAAGGTCTTGCCGTCAGGGGCGATCTCGTAGCTTTCGGCGAGGTCGGGCCGCAGGTTGGTGGTGCCCGGCTCGTAGTCCATCAGCCCGTCGAACAGGCTCTTGATCATCGACCAGTTCTGCCAGTCGTAGCCGATGGCCGGATCGAGCGTGGCGACGTCGTCCTTGTAGGTGATGGTGATCGCGCCGCCCTGCTTGGCGTTCGGATCGACGGCGTCCTCGGCGCGTACGCTTGTCATGCCGAGCATCAGCGCGAGCGCCGACACCGCTACGGTGGAGGTCAAGGATCTCTTCATCTCATGTTCCCTTTCTCTGTTTGTTATCGGTCTTTTTTGGTTTCATCTGAGCTTGATGCGCGGATCGATGAACGGTGCGACGGTGTCGGCCAGGAGATTGCCGAGCACGATGGCGAAGGCCGAAACCAGGGTGACACCCATGATGATCGGAATGTCGACGCGTTGGATGGCCTGCCACGCAAGCTGGCCGATGCCGGGCCAGCCGAACACGCTTTCGACCACCACGATGCCGCCCATGAAGATGCCGATGTCGATGCCGATCATGGCGATGACCGGCAGGATGGCGTTGGGCAGTGCGTGGCGGAAGATGATGGCGCCGCGCGCAAGGCCCTTGGCGCGGGCGGTCCGCATATAGTCCTGGCGCAGCACATCGATCATCGACGAGCGCATCATGCGGGCATACCAGCCGGCGCCGAGGATCCCCATGGTCAGCGAGGGCAGCACCAGATGGCGCCAGGTGCCGTAGCCGCCGATCGGAAACCAGCCGAGCCGCACGGCGAATACATAGAGGAGCAGCAGGCCGACGACGAATTGCGGCGCCGAGACGCCGACAAAGGATGCGACCATCAGCGTCTGGTCGGTGGCGGTGCCGCGCCTGACGGCGGCGATGAGGCCCATCGTCAGGCCGATCGCCAGCTCGCAAAGGATGGCGCCGACCATCAAAAGCAGGCTTGCCGGCAGCCGCGAGACGATGAGCTCCGAGACCTCGGAGCGCTGGATGTAGGAGCGCCCGAGATCGCCGCTGAGCAGGCTCACCAGATAGTGCCAGTACTGGATGATGAAGGGCTGATCGAGGCCGAGCTGCCGGCGGATGTTCTCGACCGTCTCTGGCGTGGCGCTGCGGCCGGCGATCTGGCGGACGGGATCGGCGGGCAGCAGGTAGAGCAGCGCAAAGGTGATCAGCGAAACGCCGAGCAGGATGAGCACGGACTGGACGACCCGGCGGCCGAGATAGGCGATCATGCCCGTCCCCTTTGCGTCGGATCGAGGATGTCGCGCAGCGCATCGCCGACGAGGTTGAAGGCCAGCGCCAGCGCCAGGATCGCCGCACCCGGAAAGAAGACCAGCCAGGGCGCCGCCTGGAAATAGGTCTGGTTCTCGAAAATAATGTTGCCCCAGGATGCGGTCGGCGGCTGCACGCCGATGCCGAGATAGCTGAGCGTTGCTTCGAGCAGCACCGTGGTCGAGATGCCGAGCGTGCCCCAGACGATGATCGTCGGCAGCAAATGCGGCAGGATATGGCGAAACAGGATGCGTGGCGCGCTTGCGCCGATGGTGCGCTCGGCGTCGATGAACTCGCGCTCGGCGAGCGAGCTGGTCTCGGTGTAGATGACCCGCGCGGTCTGCACCCAGTTGACCAATGCGATCACCATGGCGACGATCCACAGGCTCGGCTGGAGCACCGCCGCCATGCAGATGGCGAGCAGCAGCGCCGGAAAGGCCATCATCAGATCGGTGAAGCGCATCAGCGCGCTGCCGATCCAGCCGCGGAAATAGCCGGCGGTGACGCCAACCAGCGTGCCGATCAAAAGCGCCACGCCGTTGGCGACGATGCCGATGATCAGCGAAGTGCGCGCGCCAAAAAGGATCCGGGTCAGGAGATCGCGGCCGAGCAGATCCGTGCCCAACCAGAAGCTGGCATTCGGCGGCAAGGGCGCGCCTTCAAGCGTCAGCCCGTCGAACATCTGCTCGTTCGGATCGTAGCCCGTCAGCCACGGCGCCAGGATGGCGCCGACCACGACGACGGCAACGATCACCAGGCCGAGCAGAGCCAGAGGCCGCTTTACCAGGCGCCGCCAGACACCGGCGCGTGGCTTGATCGGCATGCGCCCCGTTGCCGGAAGGTCAGGCGCGATGGGATTGGTCATCGCCGCCTTCTTCCGTCATCGCCACGATCCGGCGCGCGGCCTCCTCGACGCTGATCTGCCAGCTCATCGCCAGCGACCGGAGCTGCGCATAGGCGCGGCCGTCCCCGGCGCCTTTCGACAAGGCCTCCACCGCGCGCACGATGGTCTGGCGCTCCGCGACGCGCAGGCGAAGCGACGATATCTCGCTTGCCAGAAGCTTGCGCGCCTCGAAACTCTGCCGCGCGATCAACAGGGCGCTGTAGACGCCGGCATTGCCGACCGGCTTCAGCAACTGAGCGTCGGCCTTGTGCGACAGCGCCCATTCGATGCGGCCCGGCGCTTCGGAGCCGATCAGCGCGACCAGCGGCATCGGCGCTTCGCCTGCCGTCCAGGGGAATTGTTCGTCGAAGCCGAGATCGGCATCGAAGAAGACGAAGTCCGCCGCCAGCGCCTCGGCCGGCAGCTCTGGCCAGCAGCCGACCGTCTCGAGGCCGATGGCCGACAATTGCCGCGTGATCGCCTGCACCGTCGGATGCGGACGATGCAGGACAAAGGCCCTGGCGCCGCCGAGATTCGGGATGCGCGGAACCTTGCTCACGACACCACTCTCAGGCGCGGGCGGCCGAACGTCTCGGTTCGGTCGTAGCGGGACAGATAGGGATCGGGCGCGACCCCCTTGGTCAGCGTGACGGTCTTGAACGCGGTGCCCTCGATGCGCCCGATCTGCACCGGCAAGGTGGCGTGCTGGGTTTGCGGATCGATTGAGATGTCGCCGAGCGGGTTTCGAAACGAGGTTCCGGCAAAGGCTTGGGGAAGGTCCGGCCATTGTGCGCCGGGATTGCGGGCGAGGATATCGGCAAGCGTCCGCACCGAGGCGTAGGCGGCCGCCTCGAAGGACGAGGCAGGCATGACGGAGGGCGCCGAACCGCCCTGGCGATCCGCTGCCGCGATATCGTGAAAGTACGGCCCAACGGATAGGTGGCCATTGCCCGCATCATTGAGCGCCGGCAACTCGCATTCGGTGAGATTGCAGGACAGGATCGGGCAGCGCTCCGCTTTGAAATGCGGGTCGCGTTCGGCGAGCTCGGCATAGGCCGCGATAAAGGCGTAGGACGAAGGGCCGATCAAGTTGTTCAAAACGAAATCCGGCCGCGTCGCCTGGATCTCGGCGATCAGCCTGGAGACATCGACCTCTCCGAGCGGCAGATAGCGCTCGCCCAAAACCTTGCCGCCGGCGTCGGCGATGAGATCGCGGGCGACACGGTTGGTCTCCCAGCCCCAGATGTAGTTCGAGCCGAGCAGGAAGCCGTCGGCGCCGAAGCGCGGCACGACATAGGCCAGCAGCGGCACGAGATGCTGGTTTGGGCAAGCGTGCATGTAGACGACATGCTCGTTCGCTTCGAAACCCTCATAGGGACAGGCATACCAGAGCGTGCCGCCGGCGCGCTCGAGGATCGGAATGACCTCCTTGCGGCTCCACGACGTGATGCAGCCGATGATGTGGCGCGCGCCGCTGTTGGCGAGAATGTCGGCGCAGCCCGTCGCGTAGCCGTCGATGTTGCCTTGCGGGTCGCGCTCCACCGGAACGAATTCGATCGGGATGGCGGGATCGGCGTTGACATCGGCGATGGCCGTCATTGCACCCGAACGGCAGGATTCGGACAGCAGGCGGTAGTTGCCCGACCGCGAGTAAAGGATGCCGATTTCGATAAGTCGTCCCAAGCAAATCCCCAAAAATAAAAATGCCCCGCAGCCGCCGCCGCGGAAGGCGAGGCATACGAGGCATTTTTGCCGCCCGGCGGTCGGAGCCGGTATTTCCCTATTAGGGTATTCGGTACGGCGGGTCAGTCAAGCGGGAAAGTGGGGGCCGGGGAAGTGATCGCATTGCATCTGGTTGCGCGAAGGGGGCTCGTAGAGAATTCGTCCTATCTCAGCGGTGTCCGGCGCGCTTCTCGTCCGTCGCCGCCCGGTCGATCACCAGCCCATCCGCCGACAGATTGACGCCGAACTTTTCGCCGGCCTCCTCGGGCGTGTAATAACCCAAAGCAATATCCCTCAGCACCAGTTCCGGATCGCGCTGCAACGGATCGCCATAGCCGCCGCCGCCCGGCGTGCCGACGCGCACGCGGTCACCGGCCTTCAGGGCGATATCCTGCTCCTTGGAGAGGTGGGGCGGCACATGGGCCTCGCCGTTACGGAACACGGTCACCGTGTTGACCGCGCCGTCCTTGCCGCCGAGCGCGCCCTGTGGGCCGAACCGGCCGTGGTCCATGACGAAGGACGCGCGGGCGTCGCCGCGCAGGATTTCGACCTCATAGGCGAGCCCAAAACCGCCGCGATGCTTGCCGGCGCCGCCTGAGCCTTCGCGCAGGGCGTAGTGGCGATAGAGCACCGGGAAGGCCTGTTCCATGATCTCGACCGGCGGCGATTTGGAGATGCCGATGGTCGAGCAGCCATTGGTGAGGCCGTCGTGACCGGCATTGCCGCCATAGCCGCCGCCTGAGATCTGGTACATAACATAATCGCGGCCGCGCGCCGGATCGTTGCCGCCGAGCGCGAAATTTCCGCTGGAACCGGCGGGGGCCGCCGTCACCTTGTCCGGCAGCGCCTGCACCATCGCCGCAAACACCGCCTCGGCGATGCGCTGCGACACCTCGGCGGCGCAGCCCGACACCGGGCGCGGATATTTTGCGTCGAGGAAAGTGCCTTCCGGCCGCTTCACGATCAGCGGCTCGAAGGCGCCGGCGCTGATCGGCACGTCCGGGAAAATGTGGCGCATGGCGAGATAGACCGAGGACAAGGTCGTTGCCAGCACGCTGTTCATCGGCCCGGCGCAAGGTTTTGACGAGCCGGCGAAATCGAAGCTGAGCGTGTCGCCTTGTTTCTCGACCGCAAGCGCTATGGTCAGCGGCTCGTTCACCACTCCGTCAGAATCGACGAAGGCCTGCGAGCGATAGATGCCGTCGGGAATGGCTGATATGTTGGCGCGCATCTGTTCGGCGGCGCGGCGGCGCAATTCGGCGATCGCCTCGACAACTGTTTCGTCTCCGTAACGATCGAGGATTCGGTTCAGGCGATCTTGGCCAATCAGCAGTGCCGCCGCTTGCGCCCGGATGTCGCCGATGCGCTGGTCGGCGACGCGGATATTCGAGCAGATGATGGCGTAGATCTCGGAATCGAGCACGCCCTTCTTGAACAGTTTGACGGGCGGCAGCCGCAGGCCTTCCTGCTCAACCGCGGTTGCCGAGGCGGAAAAGCCGCCCGGCACCGAGCCGCCAATGTCGGGCCAATGGCCGGTGTTGGACAGCCAGCAGAAGATCTTTTCTCCCCGATACACCGGCATGACGAAGCGCACATCCATGAGATGGGTGCCGCCGAGATAGGGGTCGTTGACGATGTAGATGTCACCGGGCTCCGGCGGCAGGCAGCAGCCGTCGGCGATCATCTCGATCACCGTCCTAGTCGAATATTGCATGACGCCGACGAACACCGGCAGACCCTGGCTGCCTTGCGCGATCAGCGAACCGTCGACCGCCGAATAGATGCCGTCGGAGCGGTCGTTGGCCTCGGCGATGACCGGAGAGAAGGCGGCGCGGGAGAAGGTCAGGTCCATCTCGTCGCAAACCTGCTGCAGGGCCGCCTGAAGCACCGAAAGCGTAATGGCGTCGAGCTTTGCCATCTCAGGCCTCGCCAATGTCGATGATGATGTTGCCGTCGGCGTCCGAACGCGCCCGGTCGCCGGGCTCGAGCACGGTGGTGGCGTCCATCTGTTCGAGGATCGCCGGGCCTTCAATGATCGCATCGAGCGGCAGCTTTTCCCTGCTGTAGACCGGCGTGTCATGCCACGTGCCGGCATACCAGACCGGGCGGATCTCGCGTCGTGCCTCATCGAGCGTCTTGGCGCGTCCCGCCGGGTCGATCAGGCGCGACAGATCGATCGCCGGCCGCACACCCGTTACCGAGGTGTTGAGATTGACCAGATTGGCGCGGATTTCCGGCAGCTCGACCTTGAAGCGGGCGAAATATGCCTTTTCGAAAAGCTGCTGCAATTCGTGCCGGGTCACCGAGGACGACGGCAGCGGCACATTGATGATGTGGGTCTGGCCGACGAACTGCATGTCGGCGGAGTGGGTGACGCGGATCGTCTCCGGCTTCACCGCTTCCTTGCCGATCAGCTCTTCGCCTTCGTTTCGGTGCCGTTCCAATACAGAATGAAGCTGGGTTTCATCGAGCCCAGCCACAGGCTGATTTACGGTGTTGACGAAGTCGTGCCTCAGATCGGCAACGACACAGCCAAGCGCATTGGTGATGCCGGGCCGCGCCGGCACCAGCACCTTCGGCAGGCCGAGCTCGCGCGCCAATGCGGTCGCATGCAGCGGCCCCGCGCCGCCGAAGGCGAATAGCGCGAAATCGCGCGGGTCGTGGCCGCGCGACACCGAAACCATGCGGATGGCGCCGGCCATCTTCATATTGCCCAGCCGCAGCACCGCTCCCGCCGCCTCGACGCCGGACAGGCCGGTGGGGCAGCCAATCCTGACTTCGAATATGCCGGCGACATGCTCGATGGTGACCGGGTTCTCGACTGCGAGCAGCTTCTTCGGCGCCAGTCGGCCGAGCACCAGATTGGCGTCGGTGATGGTCGGCTCGCTGCCGCCGCGCCCGTAACAGATTGGGCCCGGATTGGCGCCGGCACTTTCCGGGCCGATCTGGATCAGGCCTGCGGCATCGACGCGGGCGATCGAGCCGCCGCCGGCGCCGACCGTGTGCACCGCCACCATCGGCACATGGATCGGCATGGCATATTCGATCTCGATCTCGTTCGACACCGCCGGCTCGGCATCGCGGATCAGCGCCACGTCGGTCGAGGTACCGCCCATGTCGTAGGTGACCAGGTTTTCGAAGCCGGCGCGCTTGCCGGTATAGGCTGCCGCAATGACGCCGGACGCCGGGCCGGACATCACGGTCTTGGCCGATTCACGTGTGACAAAGCGGGCCGAGATCATCCCGCCATTGCCGTTCATGATCAGGAAGTCGCGGGCATAGCCCTGAGATCCCAATTCCCTGCGCAGCCGTTCGACGTAGCGCTCGAGGATTGGCTGCACCGAGGCGTTGACCGAAGCGGTAACCCCGCGTTCGAATTCGCGCGCCTCCGACAGCAGTGCATGGCCCGACGTAATGTAGCCGTTCGGCCAAAGTTCAGTGGCGATCTCGGCGGCGCGCCGCTCATGCGCGGGATTGGCGTAGGAATGCAGGAAATGGATGACGAGGGATTCGCAACCGGCCTCGATCAGTTGCGAAATCGCCGCCCGCATCTCCGCCTCGTCGAGCGGGATGCGCACCGCACCCGAGGCTTCGACGCGCTCCGACACTTCGAGCCGCAAATTGCGCGGAATGATCGGGACGAAGGTGCCCGTCATGCCATAGGGCTGCGGCCGTGTCCGCCGGCCGAGCTCGATCACGTCTCGAAAGCCGCGCGTAGTGATCATGCCGGTTTTCGCCAGCCGGCGTTCCAGCACGGCGTTGGTGGTGGTGGTCGTGCCGTGGACGATGAGGTCGATGCCGTGGATGGGAAAGCCGGTGGCACTGAGCGCCGAGACGACGCCGAAGGCCTGGTTGTCGACCGTGGTCGGGGTCTTGGCGATATGCACCCGGCCACCATCACGGCCGTCGATCAGAAGCAGGTCGGTAAAGGTTCCGCCGACATCGATGCCGGCGACGACGCTGCCCAGGGAATCCAGCGTCTGCGCCGATAATTTCTCTTTCATTGTCGAAACTCGAAATTCCCGGACTACGGATGTGTCCCAGTTTGGAAAGGCGTTTTACAAGGGCATCTTGACGCAGGTATCTTGACGCAAATATCATTTGTATACTAATAAATTCCGGACACAAGAGCTTAGCGTCTCGGACTATGCAAACGGCACGCTGGAACCTGATTGGTTCGGGCGCGCAAGAGAGGGTTTGGCGTCAGCACCTCGGGGTTGGGCCAGAAGGTTAGGTTTGATGAACACCACATCCGCGCTCAACACCGTCGGCGCCCGGCCGTTGCAATTCCCCATACCGGCCAATGTCTATGCCGAAACCGTCGTCTCGGTGAAGCACTATACCGATCGGCTGTTTTCGTTCCGCATCACCCGGCCGCAGTCGCTGCGCTTCCGCTCCGGCGAGTTCGTCATGATTGGCCTGCCCAATGCCGAGAAGCCGGTGTTCCGCGCCTATTCGATCGCCAGCCCGTCGTGGGACGACGAACTGGAATTCTTCTCGATCAAGGTGCCGGACGGTCCGCTGACCTCGGAATTGCAGAAGATCGAGGTCGGCGACACCATCATCATGCGACAGAAGTCGACCGGCACGCTGGTGCTCGACGCGCTGACCCCGGCCAAGCGGCTATTCATGATCTCGACCGGCACCGGCATCGCACCGTTCGCCAGCCTGCTGCGCGACCCCGATACATACGAGAAGTTCGAGCAGGTGATCCTGACGCACACCTGCCGCGACAATGCCGAACTCACCTACGGCCAGGAGCTGGTCGCTGCACTGGAGAGCGATCCGCTGATCGGTGAGCTGACCGGCGGCCGCGTCACGCTCTACAACTCGACGACGCGCGAGACGTCCGAGCGCATGGGCCGCATCACCGCGCTGATCGGCTCGGGCAAGTTCTACAGCGATCTCGGCATCGACAAGCTCAATCCCGAGACCGACCGCATCATGATCTGCGGTTCGATGCACATGCTGAAGGACGTCAAGGAACTGGCCGAGAGTCTCGGCTTCCAGGAGGGCTCACTGAGCCATCCGGCCAGCTTCGTCGTCGAGCGCGCCTTCGTCGGCTGAGGGGCAGACGCTTCGTTCCAGATCAGGTTTTGACCTTTCGGTCAAAGATTGACTGCTTTATCATCCTTTTTCCGTTATGACCGCCCGAAGGACTCGTGAAGTACGACTTCACGGGCTATCTTCGGCGCAAGTCGCTGAACAAAGGGGCTGGAGATGAGCAGCACAATCCGCGAAGCCGGCCTTGGTGGCGGCGCATCCAAGGTCACGCCGCTGCCGGCGCGCACCGCCGCCAACACCCCTCTGCCACAAGACCACGGCATTGCCCGCAATCCCGGTATGAGGCTCGATCTCGGCTTCATGGAATCGATGCGCAGCGTCAACCGCTCGGCACTGGAACGCCGCGTCGCCAGCCTGACCAAGCGGCGCTCGATCAAGGCCGACAACCAGGCGGCCTGGCTGCTGCGCGCCGTCACCTGCATGGACCTGACGACGCTGAACTCGAACGATACCGACGAGCGCGTGCGCCGGCTCTGCGCCAAGGCGATCAATCCGTTCCGCCGCGACATCGTTGAAGGTCTTGGCATTTCAGGCGAGAAGATCCGCCCGGCAGCGGTCTGCGTTTATCACCCCTTCGTAGCCACCGCCGTCGATGCGCTGCGGGGCACCGGAATCCACGTCGCCGCCGTGTCCACCGCTTTCCCGCATGGCCTCACCCCGCTTTCGACGCGTCTGCAGGAGATCGAAGCATCGGTGAGCGACGGCGCCGACGAGATCGACGTCGTCATTCCGCGCGGGCTGGTTTTCGCTGCGAAATGGCAGGAGCTCTATAACGAGATCGTCTCGATGCGCGCCGCCTGCGGCGAGGCGCATCTGAAGGTCATCCTCGGTACCGGCGATCTCGCTACGCTGCGCAACGTCATGCTGGCGTCGATGGTGGCGATGATGGCGGGCGCGGACTTCATCAAGACCTCGACCGGCAAGGAGAGCGTCAACGCGACCCTGCCTGTCGGCCTCGTCATGGTGCGCGCCATCCGCGCCTATTTCGAGGAGACCGGCTACCTCATCGGCTTCAAGCCCGCCGGCGGCATTTCGACCGCCAAGGCTTCGCTGGAGTGGCTGGTGCTGATGAAGGAGGAGCTGGGACGGCCATGGCTGGAGCCCGAGCTGTTCCGCTTCGGTGCGTCGAGTCTTTTGACTGACATCGAGCGCCAACTCGAGCACCATCTGACGGGCCATTATTCGGCCAATCACCGCCACGCTATGGCGTGATTTTCGGGAGCGCTCCATGAACATTCTCGAACGCTATCACGCCATGGAGTACGGCCCGGCGCCGGAGGCCCGCAACGAGGCTGACGCGTGGCTTGCCGCGCGCGACTTCTCGAAAGCCCTGTTCATCGGCGGCGAGTGGAAGGCAGCTGGCGGCAGCAAGACCTTCGACGCCAGCGATCCATCATCCGGCGAATTGCTGGCCAAGGTCTCGGACGCCGGTGCCGCCGATATCGACGCGGCGGTTTCGGCGGCCGCCAAGGCGCTGCCGAAATGGAGCGCCAGTTCCGGCTACAGCCGAGCCAAAGTGCTCTACGCCGTCGGCCGCGCCATGCAGCGCCACCAGCGGCTGTTTGCCGTGCTGGAATCGATCGACAACGGCAAGCCGATCCGCGAAAGCCGCGACATCGACGTGCCGCTGGCCATCCGCCATTTCATTCACCATGCCGGCTGGGCGCAGGCGCTGGACAGGGATTTTCCTGATCAAAAGGGCGTCGGCGTCGTCGGCCAGATCATCCCGTGGAATTTCCCGCTCTTGATGCTGGCCTGGAAAATCGCGCCGGCGCTCGCCGCGGGCTGTACCGTGGTGCTCAAACCGGCCGAGTTCACACCGCTCACCGCCATCCTGTTCGCCGAGATCTGCGAACGCGCCGGCGTGCCGAAGGGCGCCGTCAACATCGTCCAGGGTGGGCCGGAGGCGGGTGGGGCAATCGTCAATCATCCCGGCATCCAGAAGATCGCCTTCACCGGGTCGTCCGACGTCGGCAAGATCATCCGCAAGGCCACCGCCGGGTTGGGTAAGAAACTGTCGCTGGAGCTCGGCGGCAAGTCGGCCTTCGTCGTCTTCGAGGACGCCGATCTCGACAGCGCCGTCGAAGGACTGGTCGATGGTATCTGGTTCAATCAGGGCCAGGTCTGCTGTGCCGGCTCGCGCCTGCTGGTCCAGGAAGGCATCGCCGAAGCCTTCATCGCCAAGGTCAAGACTCGAATGAGCCGGCTGCGCGTCGGCAGCCCGCTCGACAAGAACACCGATATCGGACCGCTGGTCGATTCGACCCAGCTTGATCGCGTCAAGGGTTTGGTCGCCGAAGGCGCCAAACAAGGCGCCGTCTGCTGGCAGCCGGACGTGGCGCTGCCTTCCTCCGGCTATTACCATCTGCCGACGCTTGCCACAGGCGTTTCGCCGGCTAACATCCTGGCGCAGGAGGAGGTGTTCGGGCCGGTGCTGGCGACCATGACATTCCGCAACACCGAGGAAGCGGTCGAGCTCGCCAACAACACGCGCTACGGGCTGGCCGCCTCGGTGTGGAGCGAGAACGTCAACCTCGCGCTGCACGTCGCGCCGCAATTGAAGGCCGGCGTCGTCTGGGTCAACGGCACCAACATGTTCGACGCCGCCTGCGGCTTCGGCGGCTATCGCGAGAGCGGCTTCGGCCGCGAAGGCGGGCGCGAGGGCATGTTCGAATACCTCTCGGCAAAACTGCCGCTCGGCCCCGTCATCAAGCCGGCAACGGCTACGGCCCAGCCTGTCGAGCAGTCGGAAGGCAACGCCATCGATCGCACGGCAAAGCTGTTCGTCGGCGGCAAGCAGGTGCGGCCGGACAGTAATTATTCGATTGCCGTCGCCACCGCCAAGGGCAAGCTCGCCGGCGAGGTCGGTCTCGGCAACCGCAAGGATATTCGCGACGCCGTCGCCGCTGCCCGTGCCTGCAAGGGCTGGCCGGCGGCGACCGCCTTCAACCGTGCCCAAGTGCTCTACTATCTGGCCGAAAACCTCTCCGGCCGTGCCGATGAATTTGCGGCGCGACTCACCCAGCTTACCGGCGCCACCGCCAAGGCGGCGCGCGAAGAGGTCGAGCTGTCGATCGAGCGGCTGTTCCTCTATGCCGGGCTGGCCGACAAATTCGAGGGCCGCGTCCACCAGCCGCCGGCCCGCGCGGTCACGCTGGCGCTGCATGAGCCGGTCGGTGTCGTCGGCATCGTGGCATCAGACAATGCGCCGTTGCTCGGGCTGATCTCGCTGGTGGCGCCGGCGCTCGCCATGGGCAACACCGTGGTCGCGGTGCCTTCGGAAAAATATCCGCTGCTTGCCACCGACCTCTACCAAGTCATCGAATATTCCGACGTTCCGGCAGGCGCCATCAACATCGTCACCGGCCGCACCGCCGAACTGACCGGCGTCTTGGCCAAGCATGACGATGTCGACGGGCTCTGGGTGTTCGCCGATGCCGAGACCTGCGCCAAGGCCGAGGCCGAGTCGATCGGCAACCTCAAGCGCGTCTGGACCGGCAATGGCCGCAGCCTCGACTGGGCGTCAGCCGAGGCCGCCGGCGATGCCTTCCTGCGCCATGCCGTCGAGGTCAAGAACGTCTGGGTGCCTTACGGCGACTGAGCTTCAGTCGGGCGCCCGCAGAGGACGTCCGGGCTTGACGGCAGGAAAGATGCTCTTTACCGAGAAAAAACATTTGCCCCAAAGCGAACGGCGACGCAGGCGGCACAAGAGTGCCTGTCTGGCACATTGCGCCTTGGCCGCGTGCCGGTAAAACCGGGCGGCCACAGAGGAGGAAAGAATGGCGGATCTGACAGGCAAGGTCGTTGTCGTCACGGCGGCGGCGCAAGGCATAGGCCGGGCAAGCGCGCTGGCTTTCGCCAAGGCGGGCGCCATCGTCAATGCCACTGATATCAACGAGGTGATGCTCGCCGAACTCGGCAAAACGTCTGGGATCAAGACGCGCAAGCTCGACGTGCTGAACGACGAGGCCGTAACGTCGGCCTTCGCCGAGATCGGTCCCGTCGACGTGCTGTTCAACTGCGCCGGCTTCGTCCATTCGGGCTCGATCCTCGAGATGAAGGACGGCGATCTCGACTTCGCCTACGATCTCAATGTCCGCTCGATGATCCGCACTATCCGCGCCGTGCTGCCCGGGATGCTGGAGCGCGGCGACGGCTCGATCATCAACATGTCGTCGCTAGCCGGCTCGACTAAGGGCGTGCCGAATCGCTTCGTCTATGGGCTGACCAAGGCGGCCGTCATCGGCCTGACCAAGTCGATCGCCGCCGACTATGTTGGCAAGGGCATACGCTGCAACGCCATCTGCCCGGGCACGGTCGAGAGCCCGTCGCTGGAGGACCGCATGCATGCGCAGGGCGACTACGAGGCGGCCCGCGCCGCCTTCATCGCTCGCCAGCCCATGGGCCGGCTTGGCACGCCGGAGGAAATCGCCGATCTCGCCGTCTATCTGGCCGGCGCCACCTATACGTCGGGGCAGGCCTATAATATCGACGGTGGCTGGTCGATCTAAGAGGCCTCTGGTCGCAACTGGGAGAAAAATTCTATGAAACTGCTGCGCTATGGCGAGGCGGGGAGCGAACGCCCCGGCCTGCTCGATGCGGATGGGACGATCCGCGACCTCTCCGCCCATGTCACCGACATTGCCGGCAAGGCGCTCGACCCGGCATCCCTCGAGACATTATCGAAGCTCGATCCGAAATCGCTGCCGGCGGTTGCCGGCAAGCCCCGCATCGGCGCCTGCGTCGCCGGCACCGGCAAATTCATCTGCATCGGCCTGAACTATTCCGACCATGCCGCCGAGACCGGCGCCACCGTGCCGCCAGAGCCGATCATCTTCATGAAGGCGAGCTCGGCCATCGTCGGGCCCGATGACGACGTGCTGATCCCGCGCGGCTCGGTCAAGACCGACTGGGAAGTCGAACTTGGCGTGGTCATCGGCAGGACCGCCAAATACGTCACAGAGGCCGAGGCGCTGGATTATGTCGCCGGCTACTGCGTCGCGCATGACGTTTCCGAGCGCGCCTTCCAGGCCGAGCGTCAGGGCCAATGGACCAAAGGCAAGTCCTGCGACACGTTCGGGCCGATCGGCCCCTGGCTGGTGACCAAGGACGAGGTGAAGGACCCGCAGAACATTCCGATGTGGCTGAGGGTCAACGGCAAGACCATGCAGAACGGCTCGACCAAAACCATGGTCTATGGCGTCGCCTACCTCGTGTCCTATCTCAGCCAGTTCATGTCGCTGCATCCGGGCGACATTATTTCGACCGGCACACCGCCCGGCGTCGGCCTCGGCATGAAGCCGCCGGTGTTCCTGAAGCCCGGCGACGTCGTCGAGCTCGGCATCGAAGGCCTCGGACAGCAGAAGCAGACATTCAAGGCGGATTTGTAGAGGTTCTTCCTTCCCCCTTGTGGGAGAAGGTGAGGCGCTACTTCAGCACCTTCCCATCCGCCCCGAACCGATAGGTCTTCGCCGGATCCGGTGTCGCGTAGAGCGTGGTGCCCGGTTCGGCGTTGTAGACGCCGAAGATGCGCACGGTGATCAGCCCGGCCTTCTCACAATCGAGATAGAGGTTGGTGTCGGCGCCGAGATGCTCGGCATGGACGACCGTGCCTTTCCAGGCCCCGGATTTTGCATTGACGGTCAGGTGCTCGGGGCGGACGCCGATGGTCTTGGCCGTCTCGCCAAGCCTGGCGCCATCGACGAAGTTCATCTTCGGTGAGCCGATGAAGCCTGCGACAAACTCATTAGCCGGCAAATTGTAAAGCTCCATCGGGCCGCCGATCTGCTCGATCTTTCCTGCGTTGAGCACGACGATCTTGTCGGCCAGCGTCATCGCCTCGACCTGGTCGTGGGTGACATAGATCATCGTCGCCTTCAGCCGGCGATGCAGCTGCGCGATCTCCAGCCTGGTGTTGACGCGCAGTGCGGCGTCTAGATTTGACAGCGGCTCGTCGAAGAGAAAAAGCTTGGGTTCGCGCACCACGGCGCGGCCGATGGCGACACGTTGGCGCTGGCCGCCGGAGAGCTCGGCCGGCCGCCTTTCGAGATAAGGCCCCAACGACAGCATCGACGAGGCGATGCCGATGCGGCGGTCGATCTCGGCCGCCGGCGTGCCCGCCTGCTTGAGGCCAAGGCCCATATTGTTCTTCACCGTCAGATGCGGGTAGAGCGCGTAGGTCTGGAACACCATGGCGATGCCGCGTTTGGCCGGCGGCGTTGCGGAGACATCCGCGCCGTCGATCACCACGCGGCCCGAGGTCGAATCCTCCAGTCCGGCAATGACCCTGAGCAAGGTCGACTTGCCGCAGCCGGAGGGGCCGACGAAGACGACGAACTCGCCATCCATCACTTCGAGGTTGATGCCCTTCAGCACCTCGACCGGCCCGAAGGCCTTCTTCACATTCTCGATGTTCAGCGAACCCACGGCTTCGTCCCTGTTCTAGAGTTTGACGGCGACGCCGCTGCGTACGCTCTCGTCGGCGGCAAGGCAGACGGCCAGCGACTTCACCGCGTCGTCCATGTGGCGGGAGAGGTCCAGACCCTCGCGAATCGCCTTCAGCAGAAAGGCCTGTTCGAGGTCGCAGAGATCCTGATGACCGGGCTCGCCTTCCATCGACAGCATCTCGTCCGCCCTGGCGAACTTACCGTCCGGGCCGGTTGCGGCACTGTGCAGGCG
This sequence comes from Mesorhizobium sp. WSM4821, assembly GCF_055901555.1. NCBI lineage: Bacteria > Pseudomonadati > Pseudomonadota > Alphaproteobacteria > Hyphomicrobiales > Phyllobacteriaceae > Mesorhizobium > Mesorhizobium sp. WSM4821. The sequence continues at coordinate 1,174,609 of NZ_CM148371.1, forward strand.
GATGGTCGACGTCTTGGTGTGGGTGTCGATGTCGTCGGACCTGACGCCCTCCTTCATGACGATCGATACGCAGCCATTGGGCGAGATCACGTCCTTCACAAAGAAGGCCGTCTCCGAGATCATCGGCCCCCAGCCGGCCTCGTACCAGCCGACCGAGCCATCGTCGAACAGCACCTGCATGTGGCCGTAATTGTACATCGTCGGCGCGACCTCCTCGGTTAGCCTGAGCCCCATGCCGCGCACCTCGACCGGCCTGGCGTCGGTGATCTGCAGCATCACGTCGAGATAGTGCACGCCGCAATCGACAATCGGCGACGTCGTCTGCATCAATTGCTTGTGCGTCTCCCAGCTATGGCCAGAGGATTGCTGGTTGAGATTCATGCGGAACACGTAAGGGGCGCCGAGCTTGCGTGCCTCGGCGATCAGCCTGATCCAGGACGGGTGATGGCGCAGGATGTAGCCGATCACCAGCTTTTTGCCGTTGGCCTTGGCGGCGGCGACGACACGTTCCGCATCCGCCACCGTCGTCGCCAGCGGCTTTTCGACGAAGACATCGCAGCCGGCCTCGAACGCTTTCAGCGCATAGTCGGCATGGCTGTCGGAATAGGTGGCGATGCAGGCGACATCGGGCCTCTCGTCGCGCAACGCCTCTTCGAAGGAACGCCTGATGCCATAGCCGGAAAGCCTGTCCGCCAACGGCACATCCGAACGGTTGACCAGCGCCGCTATCTCGAAGCCCGGATTGGTGTGGTAGGCCAACGCATGGCTGCGGCCCATATTGCCAAGCCCGGCGACGACGACGCGAAGAGGTTTTTGCGAACTCACTTGACCGCTCCCGAGGTGATGCCGCGGATCAGCTGCCTCGAGAAGATGACGTAGAGGGTCAGCACCGGCATGATCGCCAGCGACAGCGCCGCCAGGATCGCGTTCCAGTTGGTGACGAACTGGCCGATGAACAGCTGGGCGCCGAGCGTCACCGTCTTGGTCTCTTCCGACGGCGCCAGGATCAGCGGAAACCACAGATCGTTCCAGATCGGGATCATGGTGAAGACGGCGACGGTCGCCATCGATGGCCTAACCAGCGGCAGCACCAGCCGGAAGAAAATGGTGTATTCGGACAGGCCGTCGATCCGTCCGGCGTTCTTCAGGTCGTCGGACACCTGCTTCATGAATTCCGACAGGATGAAGACGGCGAGCGGCAGGCCTTGCGCCGTATAGACCAGGATCAGCGCAGTCAGCGTGTTGACCAGCCCGCTTGCCACCATCAGCTGCAGGATGGCGACGGTGCCGAGGCGGATCGGGATCATGATGCCGAGTGCCAAATAGAGTCCCATCAGCGAGTTGCCGCGGAAGCGGTATTCCGACAGCGCGAAGGCAGCCATGGCGCCGAACAGCAGCACGAAGAACAGCGAGGCGACGGTGACGACGAGGCTGTTCTGGAAATAGTGGATGAAATCGCCCTGCCCGATGACGGTGGTATAGCCGATCAGGTCGAAGGTCTTCGGCGTCGGCGGCGTCAGCGGCGCGCCGAAAATACCCGCGCGGGATTTAAACGAATTCATCACCACGAGGATCACCGGAAACAACGCTATCGCCGTGTAGGTCAAAAGAATCGCGTGGGCGCCGATGGTGCGGGGCAGGGATCGTGTCGCGGTGCTCATCTTTCGCTCCTCAGAACTGATAGCGACGCAGGCGCGTCTGCACGAAGAACAAGTAGACGCAGACGCCGCCAAGGATGATCAGGAACATCATCGTGGCGATCGCCGCGCCCATGTTGGGATCGCCGACCTGCAGCTGAAAGCCGAAGAAGGCGCGGTAGAGAAAGGTGCCGAGTATGTCGGTCGAATAGTTCGGGCCGGCCAGCGCGCCTTGCGCGGTGTAGATCAGGTCGAAGGCGTTGAAATTGCCGACGAAGGTGAGGATCGAGATGATGCCTATCGACGGCAGGATCAGCGGCAGCTTGATCTTCCAGAATTGCGACATGCCGCTGATGCCGTCGCATTCGGCCGCTTCGATCACCTCGTCGGGGATCGACAGCAGCGCAGCATAGATCAGCATCATCGGGATGCCGACGAACTGCCACACCGAGATCAGGCTGAGCGCGGTCAGCGCATATTGCTCCTTGCCCAACCAAGGCGTGAACAGGCTTTTCAGACCGACGATATCCATCAGATTCGGCGCGACGCCCCACAGCGGCGACAGGATCAGCTTCCAGGCGAAACCGACGATGACAAAGGACAGGATCGTCGGCACGAAGATCGCGGTGCGATAGAAGGCCGAGAATCGCAGCCGCGGACTGGACAGAAGTGCGGCCAGCAGGACGCCGATCGGATTCTGCACCAGCATGTGGACGATGAAGAACCAGACGTTGTTCCTGAGCGCGTTCCAGAAATTGACCGACCAGTTGGGATCGCCGAACAGCCTGCGGAAATTTTCCAGCCCGACGAAGACCTGGGCCTGGTCGATGTTGCGAAACAGGGAGAGCTGCAGCGTGCCGGCCAGCGGCAGGATCATGATCGCCGTATAGACCAGCACCGCCGGCGCCAGGAAGACGACGATGTGCCAGCGGAATGGTCGTTTCGGTGCTGCGGCCATGCGTTCGGTCTCCGCCGATCAGGTCTTGCAATTGCCGCCAAAGGGTGCGGCGCCTCCCTCCCCCTCGAGGGGAGGGTGCCTCGCGAAGCGAGGCGGTGGGGTCGGCCGAGGCAGCGCGCCATCATGGTTTCGACCGTGCTTTCCAGCAACGATCAAGTCGCAGCCTGCCTCCACCGACCCTCTCTGTCGCCTTCGGCGACATCTCCCCCGGAGGGGGAGACCAGTAGCGCTCCGCCAGGCTCCTACTTCGCCGGCTTGTACCAGCTGTCGAGGCCTTCCTGCAGCTTCTTGGCGGCAGCTTCCGGCGTATCGGTGCCGTTGATGACGTTGGCCGATTCAACCCACGTCTCGTTCTCGAGGTTCGGCGTGCCGCGCGACAGGATCTGGTAGGTCGAGCGGATCGTCGACTTGCACTTGTCGCGCCAGGAGACGAATTCCTGGGCCAGCGGGTCTTCCATCTTCACCGGGGTGTTGTTCAGGCTGAAGAAGCCCGGTAGCGCGTTGGCGTAGATGGTGGCGAAATCCGGCGAGGCTACCCAGGACAGGAAGGTTTTGGCCGCATCGGGGTTCTTCGAGGTGGCATTGAGGCCCATGCCGATGTCGGTGTGGTCGGAGATGTAGCAGGTGTCGCCTGCCTTCTGCACCGGTGGCGGGAACGCGCCCATCTTGAACTGCGCCTGGGTGTTGAACAGGCCGATCTCCCACGAGCCGGCCGGGTAGATGGCGGCACGGCCGAGGGTGAACAGGTTCTGGCTGTCTGGATAGGTTTGTGCCTCGAAGCCGTCGCCGAGATAGTCCTTCCACTTGGCAAGTTCGGCATAGGGCGCGACCCACTGGGGATCGGTCAGCTTCTGCTCGCCCTTGATCAGGGCGGCGCGGCCTTCCTCGCCCTTCCAGTAGTTCGGGCCGATGTTCTGGTAGCCCATGGTGGCGGCTTCCCAGAGATCCTTGGTGCCCATCGCCATCGGGATGTAGGTGCCGTCGGCCTTGATCTTGTCGAGCGCGGCGTAGAACTCCTCATTGGTCGTCGGCACCTTGATGCCGAGCTGGTCGAAGGCATCCTTGTTGTAGATGAAGCCGTGGATGACGGAGGCCATCGGCACACAGAAGCTCGCCTTGCCGTCGTCGGTCTGCCAGGCGGCCTTGGCGACGTCGGAGAAGTTCTCCATGCCGGGCAGCGTCGAGATATCGGCGAGGTTGCCCTTCTTGAACAGTTCCAGCGACTTGTCGAACGGGCGGCAGGTGATCAGGTCGCCCGCCGAGCCGGCGGCGAGCTTGGCGCCGAGTGCGGCGTCATATTCGGTCGGCGCCGACGGCGCGAACACCACCTTGATGCCCGGGTTCTTGGCCTCAAAAGCCGGGATCAGCTTGTCCTTCCAAATGGCAAGGTCGTCGCCGCGCCAGCTTTCGATGTTGAGCGTTACGTCCTGGGCATAGGCCACTCCGGCTGAGCCGAGAATGCTGGTGCCGAGAAGAAGTGCCGTCAGTAGTTTCGTTGTCATGCTCAGTCTCCCTGTTGACCTTTTTCAGGTTCGGTTTTGAGAACACAGGCTTTCCGCCCCATGCTCCCCTCGATCGCGGAAAGCGCTGGCCTAAGCTTCTGCCCGGCGCCTTCCAGTATCTTCTCGGCCGCATCGGCACTGGCGGCGCCGGCGGCGAGCAGAATGGCGGTCTTGACGGCGCCCCCGCTTTTTTCGAGCAGGCGCGCCGCATCGTCCCTGCCGCGCCCGCTGATGGCGGCGACGATGCGCGCCGCGCGGTCGCGCAGCTTGATGTTGTCGGCCATGAGGTTGACCATATAGCCGTCATGAACATGGCCGAGATGGATGGCGGTCAGCGTCGAAAGCATGTTGAGCGCGATCTTCTGGGCAGTGCCGGCCCCCATACGCGTCGAGCCGGCGATCAGCTCCGGCGGCGTCTCGAGCAGGATGGCGATGTCGGCCAGCCGCAGCAGCGGCGCATCCTTGTTGTTGGCGATGGCGATGGTCGCCGCACCCCGGCGCCTGGCGTCCTCGATCGCCCTGACAGCATAGGGTGTCGAGCCGCTGGCCGAGATCGCGATCAGGCAGTCGCCCTCGCCGATCCCGGCAGCGGCAACCGATGCCGAGGCTTCGTCGGTGTCGTCCTCCGGCCCTCCGGCCAGCGTCTTGAAGGCCTCATCGCCGCCGGCGATCAGGATGGCGATGCGGTCGCATTGAATGCCGAAGGTGCCCGGCAGTTCCAGCGCATCGGCCAGTGCCATCAGGCCCGAGCTGCCGGCAGCGGCATAGGCGAGCTTGCCCCCGCTCTTCAGTCGGCTGGCGATGATTTCGGCTGCTTTGGCGATTGCAGGAATGGCGCCGCGCACGGCCTGAGCGGCCTCGATCTGGGCATTAGCCAAAAAGGAAAGGATGGCGTCGGGGGCCTGGATGTCCAGCCCCTCGGCATTCTGGTGAAGCGCTTCGGTGCGCGTTTCGGCCATCCGCTTTCCTCCAATCCAGAAACAATACCAAAAAAATACCACTTGTCCACACGCATTAACGATTTCGTTGCGTCGGAAGCGATCCTTTAGCAAAATTCGCGGGTTTTTCAATTACATACCGCTTAATCTTTTTGAAACTGAAATTAACCCTTGGCTATTGGTATTTTATTGGTATTATCCGCCTGGAGGAGAATTCGCGTGAATTTCGTGCTTGGCATCGATGGCGGCGGCACCAGTTGCAGGGCAGCCCTTGCAACGGCGGACGGCACCATTATCGGCCGCGCCAAGAGCGGCGCCGCCAATATCCGCACCGATCTCACCGGCGCCAGGGCCAACATCGTCGATGCAGCGCGACAGGCTTTTTTCGCCGCCGGACAGGACCCTGAACTGATCCCGCAAACCCCGGCCATACTCGGGCTTGCCGGCGCCAATGTCGGCACCTACAGACAGCAGCTCGAAGCCATTCTGCCGTTCAGTGCAAGCCGTGTCGAGACCGACGCCGAGATCGCGCTGGAAGGCGCGGTCGGCTCCGGCGACGGCGCCATGGCCATTCTCGGCACCGGCACCGCCTATATGGCGCGCAGAAACGGCAAGTCGCGCGCCATCGGCGGCTGGGGTTTCCAGGTCGGCGACCAGGGCAGCGGCGCCCGCATCGGCCGCGACCTGCTCGAACAGACGCTGCTCGCCTATGACGGCATCCGCGAGGGATCGCCCCTGACGCAGGCCATGCTCGCCATCTTCCGCAACAATCCCGAGGATTTGGTCGAGTTCACCACCAATGCCAAACCCGGCGATTTCGGCGGCTTCGCGCCCAAGGTCTTCGACCATGCCGCCAAGGGCGACATCGTCGCCAACTGGATCCTCGACAAGGCGGTAGCCGACGTCGAGGCGGCACTCGGGGTGCTCGATCTCGGCGGCAACGATCCTTTATGCCTGCTTGGCGGGCTGGCGCCGCTCTATGCGCCGCGCCTCTCGGCGCGCTACCGGGCGCTGCTGAAGCCGCCGCTCGACGATGCGCTGGGCGGCGCGGTGCAGATGGCGGCTCGTGTTTTCGCTGGAACGGCGGAGGCGGCGCGATGAACGACGCCGCCGACCAGATCTTCGCCACGCTGAAACAATCGTCGCAAAGCGGCGCGCCGCTTTATCTGCAGCTCAGGAAGAGCATCGAGGACGCGGTCAATCGCGGCCTGATCGGACCGGGCGATGCACTGCCTTCCGAGCGCGACATCGCTACCAAGGCCGACATTTCGCGCGTCACCGTGCGCAAAGCGGTGCAGGATCTGGTCAAGGGCGGCATCCTCGTCCAGCGCCACGGCTCCGGCACGTTCGTCGCGCCGCGCATGGAGCGCGTCGAGCAGTCGCTGTCGCGGCTCACATCCTTCACCGAGGATATGGCCCGGCGCGGCATGGCTGTCCGTTCGGCCTGGCTCGACCGCGGCCTCTATGCGCCCTCGCCGGACGAGATGATGGTGCTCGGCCTGTCATCGAACGAGCTGGTGGCGCGAGTGGCACGCCTGCGCATCGCCAACGACACGCCGCTGGCGATCGAGCGCGCGGCACTGTCGGCAAGCGTGCTGCCCGACCCGGCCGGAATAGGGTCCTCGCTGTACGCTGCGCTGGAAACCACTGGCCTGCGGCCGGTGCGGGCGGTGCAACGCATTTCCGCCGCCAATCTCGGCGACGACGACGCGCGCCTGCTCGAAGTGCCGCCAGGCATTGCCGGACTTCACATCGAGCGTATCTCCTATCTGGCGAGCGGCAAGGTGATCGAGTTCACCCGCTCCATCTACAGGGGCGACGCCTATGATTTCGTCGCCGAACTCCGGCTGAGCGGGCCGGGCGAAGAGGGCCGGCCATGAGCGCGACCAAAACCCATATGCGGCGCGAGATCGAGGAGATCCCGGAGGCGACCGCCCGCCTGCTCGACGGCTCGGCAGCGGTGCTGACCGAAGCCGGGCGCGGCATCCGCGAACGCGATCCGCATTTCATCGTTACTGTCGCCCGCGGCTCGTCCGACCATGCCGCCACCCTCATGAAATATGCGGTCGAGCTGACCGCCGGCCTTGCCGTCGCATCGGTCGGTCCTTCGATCGCCTCGATCTACGGCGCCAAGCTCAGGCTCGGCGGCTCCGCCTGTCTGGCAATCTCGCAATCGGGCAAGAGCCCGGACATCGTCGCCATGGCGCAAGCGGCGAGAGCCGGTGGTTCGCTGACCGTCGCCATCACCAACACAGCCGATTCGCCGCTGGCGCGCGTTTCGGACTATGCGATCGACATTCTGGCTGGACCGGAGCGCAGCGTCGCGGCGACGAAGACCTTCGTCAATTCTGCGGTCGCCGGTCTCGCCTTAATGGCGCATTGCACCGGTGACGATAAGCTTCTGGCAGCGCTTGCCCGCTTGCCCGAGCATTTTCGCAAGGCGATCGGCTGCGACTGGATGGCGCTGGCCGGCGTACTGGAAACGCCGAAATCGCTGTTCATCCTCGGCCGCGGCCCGTCCGCGGCTATCGCCAATGAGGCGGCGCTGAAATTCAAGGAAACCTGCGCCATGCATGCCGAGGCCTACAGCGCCGCCGAAGTCATGCATGGCCCGCTGGCGCTGGTCGGGCCTGATTTCCCGGTGCTGGCGCTGGCCGCCCGCGATGCTTCCGAGCCGTCGGTTGCCGAGGCCGCCGACAGCCTGGCGGCCAAGGGCGCGGCCGTTTTTGTGAGCTCGGACAAGGCAAAAAGGGCTGCGCGCCTGCCGCATGTCGCCACCGGCCATCCGCTGACCGATCCGCTGGCGCTGATCGTGTCCTTCTATGGCTTCGTCGAGGCCTTTGCCCGCCATCGCGGCCTCGATCCGGACACGCCGCCCAATCTTCGCAAGGTGACCGAAACCACATGAGCGACCGTTTTGCCCTGACCGGGACCCGGATATTCGATGGCGACGACTGGCACGACAACGCCGCCCTTATCCTGCGAGATGGCCTGGTCGAGGCTGTCATTGCCGCCGGTGCCATTCCGTCCGGTATTGCGCGTATCGAGACCGGCGGCGGCATGCTCGTGCCGGGCTTTGTCGACCTGCAGGTCAATGGCGGTGGTGGTGTCATGCTCAACGACCATCCCGATGTCGCCTCGATCGAAACCATCTGCCGGGCGCACGCGCCCTTTGGCACGACGGCACTGCTGCCGACGCTGATCACCGACACGCCCGAGATCACCGCAGCGGCGGTTGCGGCGGGGGCTGAGGCCGCACAGCGGAAAGTGCCTGGCTTTTTGGGCCTGCATCTCGAAGGTCCGCATCTGTCGATCGCCCGCAAGGGTGCGCACGATCCGGCATTGATCCGGCCGATGCTGGATACCGACCAGGCGATGCTGATTGCGACACGGAAAACCCTGCCGGTGCTGCTGACCACCATCGCGCCTGAATCCGTCGACCGCGCGCGCGTTTCGGCGCTGGTCGAGGCCGGCATCGTCGTCAGCCTCGGTCATTCCGACACCGGTTATGCCAAGGCGCGCGCCTTCGCCGATGCGGGTGCTACGGTGGTCACCCATCTGTTCAACGCGATGAGCCAGATCGGCAATCGTGAGCCGGGGCTGGCGGGTGCGGCCATCGACACCGGCAGATTGTTTGCCGGCATGATCGCCGACGGCATCCATGTCGATCCCGCCACCATGGGCATCGCTTTGCGCGCCAAGCAGGGACCGGGAAAAATCGTCCTGATCACCGACGCGATGGCGACGATCGGCACCGATATGACCTCGTTCACGCTGAACGGCCGCACCATCCACCGCAAGGACGGCAGCCTGCGGCTGGCCGACGGCACGCTGGCGGGCGCCGATCTCGACATGATCTCCGCCGTGCGCTTCGTGCACCGCATTGTCGGGCTGGACCTGTCGGAGGCGCTGCGCATGGCTTCGCTCTACCCGGCGCAAGCCATCGGCCAATCACGCCGGCTCGGGCGCTTCGCCAGCGGCACGGCGGCGGATATCGTCGCGCTGTCGAACGAATTGGAGATCAAGGGCGTCTGGATAGCCGGCAAGAGGGTTTTCGGGGCCGGTGGCGCAAAGGGCGCCTAAAGGTGCCAGCCGCTCGACCCACAGCCTGAAGTGGGTGGCTGTTTATATGTCCCTCTTGTCCTCGTCCCCCTGAGATTGAACCGGTAGCCGCGGCGCGGCCGGTTTCGCCGCTTTCGGCAGCAGGCGGCGCACGCTGGGCGCGGCCGCCACATCGTTCCTGGCGGCGAAAAGCTCGTGGTCCTTCTCGATATCGTCGAGCTTGTAACGATAATTGACCATCAGGCCATGCGCCTGACGCAAGGCGCGGGGCGACATGTCGCCGAGATGGTCGATGCGCTCCAGCCGCGCGCCATTGCCGAGATGGAACCGGGCGACGGGGTCGATCACCTTGCCGGACGCGGTGCGGGCCTCCAGGAAATACTGCGCTGCCAGGGGAAGCAGGGCCCGGCCCGCGCGGTCGCGCAGGGCGGCGTCCGCATGCCAGCCCTCGTTGGCGACGAGATCCAGCAGTTCGGCGGCGGAGGGGACGGCTTCGGCCTGCTCGGCCAGCCAGCGGGCAAAGCCCGGCACCGGAGACAGCGTGACGAAATCGGTCAGGCCGGGAAGGTCGCGGCGCAAATCTTCGACCACCTGCTTGATCAGAAAATTGCCGAACGAGATGCCGCGCAAGCCCTCCTGGCAATTGGAGATGGAATAGAATACCGCCGTCGTGGCCTGCCGTGGTGGCACCCGCGGCCGCTCGTCGGCAAGCAGCTCGGCGATCGTCGTCGGCATCGCGCGGGTGAGCGCGACCTCGACGAAGATCAGCGGCTCGTCGCCGAGCTGCGGATGAAAGAACGCATAGCAAAGCCGGTCGTCGGGCTCGATCCGGCGGCGCAGATCGTCCCAGGTGTGGATGGCGTGCACCGCCTCGTAGCGGATGATTTTTTCCAGAATGTTGGCTGGCGTCGACCAGTCGATCCGCCGCAGCACCAGGAAACCGCGGTTGAACCACGACGAAAGCAAATGGGTGAAGTCGGCATCGACGATGGCAAGATCGGGCGATGACGTCAGTCGGCTAAGCAGATCCTCGCGCATGCGCACCAGGGTCTCGATGCCGCCGGGTGCCAGGTTCAGGCGGCGCAAGAGTTCCTGCCTGGCCGGCTCGGCGGCGTCGTGCAGGGCAAGCGCCGTGCGATCGTCGGGCGCGGCGCGATAGGCATCCACCGCTGTGGCAAGCCTGCCGTGATCGGTGCCGAAACGATCGCGCAGCACATGCAGGAACGCCAGCCTTCCGTCGGCGTCGAGGGTGCGCCAGCGATCGAGTATTTCCCCTGCATAGGCGACGCCCGATGCCTCACCCTGGCTGGAAGCAGACGGGCGCACAGGCGCGCCAGGCTGTCGACTGAAACCTGCTCGTCACCGCGAACGAGATTCAGCATCATCCGACCGCGATCGGCGATGGTGTTGAGCAGGTCGGCGAAGAAAGGGCTGCGGTTCATCGATCCCGACCGTCGAGGAGGAGCCTGCGGGAGAGGCCCGGAAAGGCAGACAGACAATATGGGGCCACATCTCATGAGCACAAGCGCACCGGCGTCGGCCAACGAATTCGTGACCGGAGGCAGCGTGTGCTGGCGACGGCGGACCGGCAGCCGCGGCGCGTCAGCCGGCCGCCCGATCGGCCGCTGTCCTGATCGCCTCGATGTTCGCCCGATAGGCTTCAACGCTGCCGCCCTTGAAGATGGCCGCACCGGCGACAAGCACGCTGGCGCCGGCCGTGGTGACCAACGGTGCCGTTTCCGGCGAGATGCCACCGTCGATCTCGATCCGGATCGGCCGGCTGCCGATCAGCGCCTTCACACGCTTCACCTTGTCGACGACCCCCGGAATGAAGGCCTGGCCGCCGAAGCCCGGATTGACGGTCATAATCAGGATCAGATCGAGCCGGTCGAGCACATATTCGATTGCAGCTTCCGGCGTTGCCGGATTGAGCGACACGCCGGCCTTCTTGCCTAGATTCCTGATCGTCTGCAGCGAACGGTCGAGATGCGGCCCGGCCTCGGCATGCACCGTCATGCCGTCGCAGCCGGCATCGGCGAAGGCCGCCAGATAGGGATCGGCCGGCGCGATCATCAGATGGCAGTCGAAGAAAGCCCCGGTGCGGTTTCGGATCGCCTTGATCACCGGCGGGCCGAAGGTGATGTTGGGCACGAAATGCCCGTCCATGACATCGAGATGGATCCAGTCGGCGCCGGCCGCCGCCACCGCCTCGACCTCGTCGCCGAGCTTCGAGAAATCCGACGCCAGCACCGATGGCGCGATCAGGGTCTTTTGAGCCATGTCCGCTTCCCGTTCCTGAGCCCGCTCCCGCCGTAATCGCCTCAGCGCCGCTTGTCGACAGGAATCCGCTGTCGGTGTCTCGCCTGCGCGAAAGGAGAGAAGCGGTGTTAGCCGCTTCTCTCCGGTGCAAGCGTCGGGTTTCAGTTTACCGGATGCCGCAGCCTGGCCGGTCGTGGCAGAAGGACCTTGCCTCGCTTCAATTTCTGCACATTGAGCTTCACAGATGGCTTGGGTACGCAGTGTCCGCGCACCAGTTTTTCGGTTGCCCGACAGGCGGTGATGATCACCGGGTCCTTCACGCATGCCTTGCCGACCAGATGGTAGCCGCGCTTGCAGTCGATAATGATGGTAGGCTTGCGCACACATCTCCCGTTGATGCGCTGTTCGTTGCGCTTGCACCTGTCGGCGATCACCGCATTGCGCACGCATTTCAGGCCCACTTGATGGTAGCCTGGCAGGCAGTGGATACTGACGCCGATGCACCTGCCGTTGACGCGTTTTTCGGTGCTGCGGCAGGCAGCCACCAACGGCCTGTCGACGCATTTGCCACGGATCAGCCTCTGGCTCGGCAGGCATGTGCGGCCGGCATCGATGACAACCGGTGGAAGTTGCGGTTTACCGGGATGGGGTCGCGTATCGACCGCCAGATCGTCGGCTTTCGGGTTGAAATTGCGCTTGATGCAGGTGAAATCCTCGCCGTCGTTGTCAACGGTGGCGATCGAACCATTCTGCTTGATCTCCTGCAGCGTGCACTGGATCGAGCGGGTTCTGACGATGCTGAGCTCGTGTGCCGCACTCGCCTTGAACACCCCGCCATTGTTGAAGGCGGCCGTGGCTCCCGTGAAGAATGCACCGTTCGAGCAGCTTATGCGGTAGTGAAACGCACCCGGCGCATCGCGGGCGACCGCGAACGCCACCTGGCCCTTGCGCGGGCAGAGTTTTTTGAACCCAGCGCTGTCGGACACAGTGACCTCACCCTGCCAGTCCGAATGCGCCGGGGGGGTGTCTGGGTCGCCCTGAGGTGCGTCGGTGAAGCCGCCCCCGCCTGCACCGGTGCAGTGGACGGTGATGTCCTTCCAGCCGTCAAAGGGCTCGAACGGACCGTTGCCGACAACCTCGGTCTTGTACTGGAAGTAGGCTGTGGCGCCGACATCCTCCCATTTCTCGTAGGTGGCGAAATAGCCGTTCTTGGTCGCGTCGTATGACGCCCACGCCTGCTGCACCTCGGACGTGATCGGCCCAGCATTCTTCTGCCGCCAGATGCGCATCGAAACCGGCCCGGCCTGATTGGCTTGCGCCCGGCTCGTGACCTTCAACGAAGGGCAGACCGTGCCGGGCGTCGAGCCGGGCTGGTTCGACTGGTAGGTGGTCAGGAACAGCTTGACTTTCTCCACGTCGAATTCGCCGAAGTCGTTGGCGATGTCCTGAACCTTCGGCTTGATCACCGGGTCGCAGACGACCTGGACGTCGAACGAACCGTGTTCGGCATAGTGCGAGTCGTAAAGCGGATGGGGCCAGCTGCCGCCCTGTGCCTCGCTGACAGCATTGTCCATGTCAAGCGCTGTGTCGGTAAGAGCCGAGAAGCTCGCATGGAAGGTATGCGTGAACGAATAAGACTTCGTCGGTCCATCGGCCTGGAGGTGCTCGTTGCACTTGCTGATGATCTGATCGCCATAGGGCACGACGGCGATGCCGGTGTCCGACGACTGCGGTATGATGGAGGGATCGAAAGAGAAATTCTGCTGGTGATCGTAGTCACGGCTGACAGGTGACGCGCTCCAGATCGGCGGGAACACGCCGCACTGGCCTGGCCCGCAAACGCCGAGCGCCACGCCGACGTCTTGAACATAGCCTGGCCACCGCGTGTTGAGCTTCATGTGGCCCCAGAACTGGACATTGCCGCTCTTCAGCGTGTCCCATTTTTGCTTGTCGCTCGAGCCGACATGGATCGTCGTGTTGGCGCTTTCGGTGTGGAACGACATTGACTTGATGTTCGCCTGCTTGGCGAAGGCCGGCGTGGTGGCGAGCGCGGCTGCGATCAGGGCCACGGTCGCCGCCGTGTTGTGGAAAACATGCTTGGCTGAAGACATTTTCTCTCTCCTGAAATGTTCCTTCAGGAGTTTGTCGCCGCTCGCCGCTGTAAGGTTCACGCAGCCGCTGAAACACGTTCCGGCCAATGAAGGGCCCGCCGGATTGCTCCGGCGGGGTCCTGGGCGTTGCGGTGCAGAGGATCACGGTTTGGTTTCGCGCCGGATCTTCCTACTGAGGAGCTGGAGGCCTGCGCTTCGGCATAGGCCTCTGCAGGATGTCCGGGTTCAGCAGCAGATTTGGATTGATCTGCAGCGTCGGCGTCCTGCGGATCGGGGTGCAGTTCGGATACTGTCCGACTGTCCCGACGGGGCAGCGCCGCTTGATGATCGGCAGACACTGTCCGTTGATCAGCCGTGAGCCGGGCGCGCATGCCACCGGCGGCCGGCGGCATGCGCCTCTGATCACCTCGGTCCCGCGCGGGCAGACACAGGCGCCGCGCTTGTTGTGGACCTGGCCGCGAATGGTGCACTGTTCCACCGTCGGCTTCTTGACGATCGGCACGCAGGCCCTGCCCTTCAGTTCAGTCCCTCTCGGGCAGACGCAGTCGCCGTTCTTGGTGCGGATCTGGCCACGCAGCAGCTTGCACTGCTCCACCACGGGCGGCTTTTTCCGGATCGGCCGGCAGGCGTCGGCCCTCAGTTCCGTTCCTCTCGGGCAGATGCAATCGCCATCCTGGGTACGGATCTGGCCGGGCAGCAGCTGGCACAGGCGTTCCGGCGGTTCGTCGGTCGACACGCACCTGCCGTTCTCCAACTCGGTTCCGCGCGGGCAGATACAACGCCCGTCGGAGGTCCGAATCTGGCCCTTGAGCAGCACGCAGCGCTGCGGGTCCTTCGGTTTCGGTATGATGACGGTGCCGCCACCGGACGAGCACTGGCCGTTTCGGAAAATTGTGCCTGCCGGGCAGACGCAGTTGCCGGCGTCATTCATGACAAAGCCCCGCGAGCACTCCCTCTTCACCTCACGCTTGATGGTGAAGGGATGGCAGGCATAGGCCTTGCCGCGATCTCCCTGCACATCGGTCAGGTCTCGGGAGAGCACGTCGCCCGCGCGTCGCACCGGCGTGTCGGGAGACAGCACGCCGACGCAGTTCTGGCCACTGACGGTGTCCTGCAGATTGGCCAGGCGGCCGCCGTCGGGAATGATCACGGTCACACGGTGAACGTGGCTTTCCCTCGCGGCGAGCGTCAGGTCTGCGATGCAGGATGCAGGCAGGGTCGCAGGCTCCGGCGCGCAGCCGAAGGGCGGCTCGATCGAGGTGATCGCAACGCCCTCCAGCCGGCCAAGTCCGTCCAAGCCAATCGCATCCCCGATGCGAACCGGACCGGAGAAAGGGCTTTCCCCCTCGTTCGCGATGGTGATCTCGAACGAGCAGGGTTGGCCGATCCGGCACTCTGCATCGCCGGTCTTCTCGACGCGGATGGTCGAGGCGCCGCCGCCCTTGGCGCAAGCCCGGCCGATCGGATAGACGATATCGTCCCCAGGCGCCGGGCCGTAAGAGCCGCGGGCGCAGTTCTCGAACGGGCCATTGCCGGCAACCGTCACGTCGAAGTGGCGGCTGGTTCCGGGCGTCATGACGGCGCCGGGAATCTGGCACGACAGCACATTGGCCGGAACCGGTCCGCAAGCCCATTCCGCGCCGTCAGGGGTGACGGTCTGGACCTGAACGGGTGCTCCGCCGGCCACCAGTGTAGCGGAGTCGTTGACCCTCACGGGACCGGTGGGAGCAGTGGTGCCGGTGCTGATGACGGTGATGCGGCAGGTAACGGCCGCAGCACCGGCCAGCGAACCGCTGCACACTTTGGTGATGCGCATGGCCGGCTTGCCGCCATCGGGATGACGGATGCGTTGCTTGGCGCAGGCCCGATTGTTGGTGAGGTCGCCCTCACCGGGAACGGCCTTCACCTCGGCGCAGTTCTCGACCGTGCCCGGCCGGTAGCCGGTAGGTATCACCGCCTTGACGAAGATCGGCGTGGAGGCGCCCGGCAACAGCACGATACCGGCATTGTCGCAGCGGAACTGGCCGGGGCCGTTCGGTCCACATGTCCAGGGCGGCGTCGGGCCGAAGGTCGAGGACGCCGGCGCGCCGCCCGGATAGGTGTCGATGATCGTCAACGGCCCGTCATGAGGGACGCTGCCGTTGTTGATGATGTCGATCACGAAGGTGCAGACACCATCGGCCGTGCAAGCCTCGGTGCGGGCACGCTTCTTCAGGATCAGATCGACCTTCCTTTCCACCTGCGGCCGACAGTCGCGATCGCCACGCCGGCAGATCGGGATCGAGGCGCAGCCGCGGTCGTTCTGCTGGCTACCGAACAGCGGCTTGCCACTGGCTCCATAATTATAGGCAGCGCAGTTGCGCAAGACGCGGCCTTGCCAGCCTACGGCCGGCTTGAAGCCGAGCTCGAGGTCGACGGAAGCACCCGGGTTGAGCGTGGTCACCGGATGCGTGCAAATCATCGGGGTTGCCGCCGGCGCACAGGCCCAGGGCGCATTCGGTCCTGAATCGAGGGTGGAGCCGGCCGGCAAGGTCACTTCGTCGAGAACGATCTTGCCGTGATACGGCCCGCCGCCGACATTGGTGACCCTGATGGTGAAGTCGCAGCCGCCGCCCATCGTGCAACGCCGAACCTCGGCGCGTTTTTCGACTTTCAGATCCGGCTCCCTGTCCTTGGGCGGGCATCTCTGGTCACGCGGAATGACGATTTCGATCGTCTGTGTGCAGCACAGGCCCCAGCCCTCCTCCGGGCCGGCATAGGTGTCGATGCCGGTGACGACGAGGCGGATGACGTCTCCGGTTGAGGCACCGACGACCTTCCAGTCGAGCACACCGCCGCCCTCCGGCACCAACTGCGTGTCGGGGATGATGGTGATGCCGGGTGTCGTCGTCGAAAGTTGCACCCACTTGCCGGCCATCTCGGCGCTGACCGGCATGTGGTAGATGAAGGCACCGCCGCCGGGAACGCAGTCGACCGTGCCGCGTTGCACCTTGAAGCATTCCTTGCCGGGAGGTGGGGGCGGCGGGTCGCATTTGGTGACGTCGATCTTGATCGAGGTCTTTTCGCCGGTGAGGACATTGCCGTCGTCCGGCTTACCCGGATCCTGCGACGGGATGATGGTCCCGGTGCCGGGTCCGGCCGTCACCTTGATCAAACCCTGATTGTCGACGATCGCCGGCGAGGGAAATGCCGCATGGTCGATCTTGGCTGTGATCTGGAAGGCGATGACGCGCTCGTTGGGAGCGCCGACGCCGTCGAGATCACTGGCGGAAATCCGGAAATCGGAAACATCAGCCGTATCGTTCGGATTTGCCGACGTGCTGATCGAGCCCCCGGGCAGCGGCCCGCCGGATGCATCCGTGCCGTCGCCGGACACATGCACGCCGACGATCCGCAGGCCATGCGGAAGCTGGTCCTTGAAATCGATCCTGGCCCTTTCCAGCGCGGCCGCGAAGCCCGGGTTGGCAAAAGCTTGCGGGCTGCCGCGCAGGCCGAAGCTCAGAGAATATACGACATAGTCGCAGCCTCGTTGTCTGCCTTTCTTGGTGAAGAAAGGCACGACCCGGCCCGGCCGCGGACTGATGATACGGGGGTTGTCGAGGTCGAGCCTGAAATCCGGGCTGGCGGTTTCGAGCGAACCGGAATCGACGGGCTTGTCGAGGTCGGTCTGGCTGGCCTGAGCCGGAACAAGATCCTGGGCGAAGCCCGGCACCGGGCTCAGCATGGCGACCGCGATACTGGCCGCCATCAGCCAGCGTGTGCCGCGCCTGGCGAGTGACAGGGGTTTCAGGATCGTATTCCGGACCGTTGCCTGAATGCAGGCCCTTTTCTGAACGTTGACGGTTGACCGATCGCCGATTGTTTGGCTGCCGATTGTTTGGTTGCTGGTTGATTGATTGCTCGGGGCGAGCGGTGAACGTGCTGAAATGCTCATCTTCCCGCTCCTCAACGTTCGCAGCTGATGGCTGGGGTTCTGAGCGGCACGGTCATCTTGCAGCAAGGGAAATAGCCGCCCTTGTCGCGGTCGGACTGCCTGTAGAAGCAGAGCCCGACGTCGACCGTCTCGCCAGGATGATGGCCGGTGATGCCGATCGTGTGGGGAGCGCCGGGAACGTGCGACAGTGGTGACGTCACCGCGACGCCCGGCGTCCTGGACAGAGCCTTGACCGAATCGCCGCCGAAGCCGGCAGGGTCGTGGAGAAAGAGTTCCGCCTCGAGGCCGGAAGGCGTGCAGAAATACCTGACATCCTCGATATCGAGGCAAGGAGGCACGCCACCGGGGGGCGGAAAGTAGGGCGGATAGAAAGGTGGCAGGTAACCGCCGCCCGGTATCTGCTCGTAGTAGCCGGCACGGCCCTCGCAGGGGCGCCAGACCTCGACGTCGCCGACATGACCTCGAACGTCGGGACCTTCAACCTCGGGGTCTTCGAAATAGCCGTCGAAGTCGATGAACCACGAGCCGAAGGGCGACACGTTGGTCGGCTTAACCAGCGCCGTCGGCGTGATCTGCACGCCGTGCACGGCCAGCGGCCCGCCACCGGCGAGCTGTTCGGCGAGTGCTGGATTGTCACGCAATTTGTCGCCTGACTTGACCAGCGTGTCGGTGCAGACGCTCGTGTCGAGATTACCCTCGGTGTCATAGCCATATTGCAGGTCGAGGCCGCCGGCCGACTGCCGGTTGTCCTTGGGGAAGCCGACGGCATATTCCTGCGGCATTTCCACCCAGACCGATTCCGTCGCCGGATCGTCCGGGTTTTCGCGCCAGTAGCGGATGACCTCGCCTTTGCCGGAATCGGCGAACCAGCTGTAGTCGTAGTGGTTTTCCACCGGGCCGCGCTGGGCCAGGTACATGAAGCCGCTGATATCGAAAGCGATGTCGGTGACAGCGTGGTCCTTGTCGGCCTTGACCGTCAGCTCCCAGCGCGGCTCGCTGGCAAAGCTGCCGTCGCGGGCAACGCCAACCGACCAGATCTCGGCCTTTTCGCCGACCGAATAGTAGAGGCGGCCACCATGGTAGGCGACGGACCAGACGCGGCGCTCGTCCTGCGTGGAGCCCCAACTATCAGGGTCTTCGCTGTCGAAGACCTCGCCCTCTATGTCCATCACCGAGCCATCGTCGGCAAGCGGGGCGAGCCCGTGCGCCGGGCGCCCGGCAACGCCGTGGTCGAACGTGTCGACCGGCGCGCCATTGGCATCGATGCGGTGGATGAGACCGGTGTCGAGGTCACTGGCGAAGAACTGGCGGTGAATATTGTCGAACGAGATGTCGCCTACGCCGGGACCGCTGTTGGTGTCGATGTCGGCGAACTTGCTCACCTGGCCGGTGATGCCGTCGATCTTCCAGATCGTGCCCGGTCCGCCACCGTTCTCAGTGCCGAACTGACCATCCATGAAGGTGGCGCCGGCAGCACCGCGACGCTGGCGCTCTGGGCGACCGTCCGCATCTTCGTCCGATGTGACGATACGGATGCCGTGCAGCGAGGTGGCGCCGGCGTAGAGGTTCGGAATGCCTGAGGGAACGCCGTCGCGGACGCCGTCGTCATAGGTGATGCCGAACACCTGGCCGATCTGCCCGGCCGTCACTTCGAAGGGCGGCGGCGTGAAGACGAGCTGGCCGGAGGCCGGCCCGCCGAGCCTTGAAACGTCGAAAACGCGCAAGGTTGCGCGCGTCGTGTCGATAAAGGTTTCGTCGACCGGATCGATGCCGGGCGGCAGGCCTTCTTCAAAATTGGAGCCTTCTTCAAAATTGGGAATGACGGTGCCGGAAAATCCGGTCACCGCCATCGAGCCTGGATAGATGATCTGAGTTTCCTGCGCGCGGGCGGCATCACCCAGCCACAGGCTGGTGGCGAGCGCCAGGAATCCACTGGTTACTTGGATCGTGCGGCGCAAGCGGCCAGCACGAGAGCGCACGAACGAGCCGTGGTCGCAAGACATGGAATTCCCCCCGCGGGCGACGGGAGAAACATCCGGTCTTGCCGCGCAAATCAGGGCAAGGCGCGACGTTCCGGCACGTTTTTCCCTGATCGAATTGTATGCTTTCCTCATAGTGACGATACGCCGGCTCTTGAGCAGGGTCAACGGAAGCAGCGGGAAGCCTAGCGCGTCGACCCCGTCCCGAAATCGGTGGTCGCGCTGTGCTCGCGTTGCTCCCGGAGACCGCGGAGCCTCTGGGTTTCCAGGCATGGGGCTTTCCTTTCCGAGGCCGCGCCACGCGGCACCTGAGCATCAGTCGCGGACGGGGGCGGAAAGGTTCATGGGGGGCGCTGGACGGCCTGGGCTCTTCGAGCCACGGCCAGAGGACGTCCCCGGCCGGGCCGCCTCCGTTCCCCCACGGGGGCGGTTGCGGCAAAGGATGTTGGCCGCGTTGCGCAGAATGCTTGCGCCCGATGCTGCCTGTTCTTATATACGCGCCAAGCCGTTCGGCGCCGGAATGCCGGTTGCCGGAACGGGATTTCTTGTGAACAGGGGCTTTCGTCGGAACGCCTGTACGGGTCCTGAGAGCCTGCTTAGCGGAGAGACTAGAAAAATGGCAAAAGTAATCGGTATCGATCTGGGAACCACGAACTCCTGCGTCGCCATCATGGACGGCAAGGAGTCGAAAGTCATCGAGAATGCGGAAGGCGCGCGCACGACCCCTTCCATCGTCGCCATCAACAGCGATGGCGAGCGCCTCGTCGGCCAGCCGGCCAAGCGCCAAGCGGTCACCAATCCTGAAAATACCATCTTCGCGGTCAAGCGCCTGATCGGCCGCCGCTACGACGACCCGGTGACGGACAAGGACAAGAAGCTTGTCCCCTACAAGATCGTCAAGGGCGACAATGGCGACGCCTGGGTCGAGGCCGGCGGCAAGAAGCAGTCGCCCAGCCAGATCTCGGCGATGATCCTGCAGAAGATGAAGGAAACGGCGGAAGCCTATCTCGGCGAGAAGGTCGAGAAGGCGGTCATCACCGTTCCGGCCTATTTCAACGACGCCCAACGCCAGGCCACCAAGGATGCCGGCAAGATCGCCGGCCTCGAAGTGCTGCGCATCATCAACGAGCCGACCGCGGCCGCACTTGCCTACGGCCTCGACAAGAAGGAAGGCAAGACCATTGCCGTCTATGACCTTGGCGGCGGCACGTTCGACATTTCGGTGCTCGAAATCGGCGACGGTGTCTTCGAGGTGAAGTCGACCAATGGCGACACATTCCTCGGCGGCGAGGATTTCGACATGCGCCTGGTCGAATATCTGGCGGCCGAGTTCAAGAAGGAACAGGGCATCGACCTGCGAAACGACAAGCTCGCCCTTCAGCGCCTCAAGGAAGCGGCCGAAAAAGCCAAGATCGAGCTGTCGTCCACCACGCAGACCGAAATCAACCTGCCCTTCATCACCGCCGATGCCACCGGCCCCAAGCACCTGACGCTGAAGCTGACGCGGGCGAAGTTCGAGAGCCTGGTCGAGGATCTCGTCCAGCGCACCATCGAACCCTGCAAGGCGGCGCTCAAGGATGCCAGCCTGAAGGCTGGCGAAATCGACGAGGTCGTCCTGGTCGGCGGCATGACCCGCATGCCCAAGATCCAGGAGATCGTGAAGCAGTTCTTCGGCAAGGAGCCGCACAAGGGCGTCAATCCGGATGAAGTCGTCGCATTGGGCGCCGCCATCCAGGCCGGCGTGCTGCAGGGAGACGTCAAGGACGTGCTCCTGCTCGACGTGACGCCGCTGTCGCTCGGCATCGAGACGCTGGGTGGCGTGTTCACGCGCCTGATCGAGCGCAACACGACGATCCCGACCAAGAAGAGCCAGGTGTTCTCGACGGCCGAGGACTCGCAGTCAGCCGTGACCATCCGCGTCTTCCAGGGCGAACGTGAGATGGCCGCCGACAACAAGGCGCTCGGCCAGTTCGACCTGGTCGGCATTCCACCGGCGCCACGTGGCGTGCCGCAGATCGAGGTCACTTTCGACATCGACGCCAACGGCATCGTTAACGTCTCGGCCAAGGACAAGGGCACCGGCAAGGAGCACCAGATCCGCATCCAGGCGTCCGGCGGCCTTTCGGACGCCGACATCGAAAAGATGGTGAAGGACGCCGAGGCCAATGCCGAGACCGACAAGAAGCGGCGCGCGCTGGTCGAGGCCCGCAACCAGGCCGAGGCGCTGGTCCATTCCTCGGAGAAGTCGCTGAAGGAATATGGCGAGAAGGTTTCCGAGGCCGACCGCACGGCGATCGCCGATGCGATCGCGGCGCTGAAGACCGCTGCCGAAGGCGACGACGCGACCGAGATCGAGGCCAAGACGCAGGCGCTCGCCGAAACTTCGATGAAGCTCGGCCAGGCCATGTACGAGGCTTCGCAGAAGGAAGCCGCGGAGGCTGACGCCAAGGCGGACGCCGCCAAGGACAGCGACGTGGTCGATGCCGACTTCGAGGAAATCGACGAGGACGACGACAAGAAGAAGTCGGCCTGAACCGCCTGAGGGCAGATAAAGCGGAAAAAGCCCGGCGCAAAGCCGGGCTTTTTTGCAACTCTGGACGAAAAAGTGCGGCCTTAACGGAAAAAATGCGGGCAACCCCGCGCCGACACTGGCATCCCGAGCCCATCGCACCTAAATCGGAACTGCGTGCCGGCGAACGACGCAACAGGGCTTCAAGACGTTGAATATCCGGACTGCAGGAAAAGATGAAAGCTGATTTCTACGAAACGCTGGGCGTGCAAAAGGGGGCCGACGAGAAGGAGCTCAAGAGCGCGTTCCGCAAGCTCGCCATGCAGTTCCATCCCGACCGCAATCCCGGCGACCATTCCTGCGAGCACAAGTTCAAGGAAATCAACGAAGCCTACGAGACGCTGAAGGACCCGCAGAAGCGTGCGGCCTACGATCGCTTCGGCCACGCCGCCTTCGAACAGGGCGGCATGAATGGCGGGGCGCAAGGCTTTGGCGCCGGCGGTTTCGCCGACATCTTCGAGGATATTTTCGGCGACATGATGGGCGGACGCCAGCGCCGTTCGTCCAGCGGACGCGAGCGCGGCGCCGATCTGCGCTACAATATGGAAATCACGCTGGAGGAGGCATTCACCGGTAAGACGGCGCAGATCCACGTGCCGGCCTCGATCTCCTGCACGGAGTGCTCCGGCAGCGGCGCCAAGCCCGGCACCCAGCCCGTCACCTGCTCGATGTGCAACGGCCACGGCAAGGTGCGCGCCACGCAAGGATTCTTTTCGATAGAGCGCACCTGCCCGCAATGCCAGGGGCGTGGCCAGACCATCAAGGAGCCGTGCCCGAAATGCGCCGGCCAAGGCCGCGTCACCGAGGAGCGCTCGCTGTCGGTCAACATCCCGGCCGGCATCGAGGACGGCACCCGCATCCGCCTTGCCAATGAGGGCGAGGCCGGCCTGCGCGGCGGCCCGTCGGGCGATCTCTATATTTTCCTGGCGGTCAAGCCGCACGAATTCTTCCAGCGCGACGGCGCAGATCTCTACTGCAAGGTGCCGATCTCGATGACGACCGCCGCCCTTGGCGGCTCCTTCGAGGTGGCGACACTGGACGGCACCCAGACGAAAGTGAAGGTGCCGGAAGGCACCCAGAACGGCCGCCAGTTCCGCCTCAAGGGCAAGGGCATGCCGGTGCTGCGCCAGCACAACGTCGGCGACCTCTATATCCAGACCGCGGTCGAGACGCCGCAAAACCTTTCCCGCCGCCAGCGCGAGCTGCTGGAGGAGTTCGAGCAGCTTTCCTCGAAGGATAATTCGCCCCAGTCGAGCGGGTTTTTCGCCCGCATGAAGGACTTTTTCGAAACCTTCGGCGAGCGCTGATGCCTATTCTTGCCAATCGGGTATAGAGTACACTAGCGGAAGCTTCCCAAGCGTCATCAACATCTTATACCGGCATCCGCCTTGCCTTGGACCCCGTAGCTGCTAAGTAGCGTCTCGGGGGAGCGTTCAGGAGAACTTGCATGGCACATGGTCCCGGATTGCGAAAGGCGCTGGCGGAAAAGTTCGACGACGAACTGAAGTTCTTCAAGGGCTGGATCGACAAGCCGAAGGCGGTCGGTTCGATCGTGCCGACCAGTTCCATTACCGCCCGCAAGATGGCCTCCGTCGTCAACCCGAAATCGGGCCTGCCGGTGCTCGAAGTCGGACCCGGCACCGGCGTCATCACCCGAGCCATCCTCGCCCAGGGCGTTAAACCTGAAAATCTCTATGCGGTCGAATATTCCACCGATTTCGTGCGCCATCTGCGCCAGCTCTATCCCGGGGTTAACGTCATCGAGGGCGATGCCTTCAATCTCGATGCGACGCTCGGCAACAAGAGCGGCCTGAAGTTCGATTCAGTCATCTCCGGCGTGCCATTGCTCAATTTCCCGGTCACCCAGCGCATCGCCTATATCGAAAGCCTTCTCGACCGCATCCCGACAGGCCGCCCGGTCGTGCAGCTGACCTACGGCCCGCTGTCGCCGATCCCGCCCGGCCGCGGTGACTACACGGTCGAGCATTTCCATTTCGTCATTCGTAACATCCCGCCGACGCAGCTTTGGATTTACCGGCGCGGGGCGCATTGATCAGTATTTGGGATTTGAGGCGTGCTTGGCCTATACCTGTCCGCTGACAAAGGTGGCCAATGGCAGTGATCCCGAAAATTCTCGTCTTCGCGGGCTCGATTCGCATGGGCGCCTACAGCGGCAGGACCGCCGATTTGGCGCAGAAGGAACTTGCCATGCAGGGTGCCGAGGTGACCCGCATCTCGCTTGCCGACTATCCGCTGCCGATCCTGGACGAGGATCTGGAAAACGAAAAAGGCGTTCCCGAAAACGCCATCAACCTTGCCCGGCAGATCGCCGCCCATGACGGGCTGCTGATTGCGACGCCCGAATATAACGGCTCAATCCCGCCGCTGCTCAAAAACAGCATCGACTGGGTGAGCCGGGTTCGCAAGGATGGCGGGCGGGCGCTCAGGCCTTTCGCCGGCAAGCCCGCCGGTCTTTGTTCGTCTTCCAAGGGACACTTCGCCGGAGTACGCTGCATCAACCATCTGCGCGCCGTGCTGGTGCGCTGCCAGATGGAGGTTGTGACGCCGGAGTGCTCGGTGCCGGAGGGCGGCAGCGCCTTCGACGAGGACGGGAATTTCAGGGACGAGAGACTGCACAGATCGATGGAGCACCTATGCCGCACGCTGATCGAAACCTCGCGCATGCTGTCCACGCGGATCGAGACTTGATCCACGCCGAAGACACCATGCGAGACAGGCTGATCGTCGGCCTCGACGTGCCGACGCTGAAGGAAGCCGAGAAGGCGGTGCGCGAGCTCGACGGTGTCGTCTCCTTCTACAAGATCGGCTATCAGCTCGCCTTCGCCGGCGGCCTGGATTTCGCCCGCGAGCTCGCCAGCGGCGGCACCAGGATCTTCCTCGACATGAAGCTGCTCGACATCGACAACACGGTCGCCAAGGGTGTCGAGGCCATTGTCAGGATGGGCATGACCATGCTGACGCTGCACGCCTATCCGAAGACGATGAAGGCCGCGGTCGAGGCGGCCAGGGGCAGCGACCTCTGCCTGCTTGGCGTCACCGTGCTGACCTCGATGGACGAACAGGACGTGATCGACGCCGGCTATGAATATGACCCGCATACGCTGGTGCTGAGGCGCTCCGAGCAGGCCCTGCATGCCGGCATGGGCGGCATCGTCTGCTCGGCCGAGGAGGCGGAAGCGGTGCGCCGGATCGTCGGACCCAACATGGCCGTCGTCACGCCTGGAATACGGCCCAAGGGCAGCGACCATGGCGACCAGAAACGCGTGGTGACGCCTGCGCAGGCGATCCGCAACGGCTCCAGCCATCTCGTCGTTGGCCGGCCGATCGTCGGTGCCGCCGACAGGCGGACGGTCGCGGAAGCGATCCTTGACGAAATGCGCTCGGCCTAACGCCCAGGGAGCTTCGGAGAACAAAAATGCCCAAGGGATATTGGATCGCCCGCGTCGATGTGCGCGATGCGGAAGGCTACAAGGACTACGTCGCCGCCGCCAAACTGGCCTTCGACCGTTTCGATGTGAAATTCCTGGCCCGTGGCGGCGCGCATGAAAAGGCTGAGGGGCCGGGCCGCGACCGCAACGTGATCATCGAGTTTCCGTCATTGGCTGCGGCGCACGATTGTTACCACTCGCCCGAATACCAGCGCGCCGCCGCGATTCGACAGAAGGTGGCCGACGGCGAGATCGTGCTGGTCGAGGGGTTTTAATTAATTCCAGCGCAACCGCCGCGGCGTGCATGGTTCTATCGCAAACGCCAGCGAGGCATTCACTTGCGGCGATCAGACCGAATGCAGGATGTAAAGCTTGCGCGTTTTCTCGTGGATGGTCCATTCGCCCTCCCAGCCAAGCGGCAGGACAAGCAATTCGCCGGGTCCGACATCCTTGGCCGCGCCGTCGCGATCATGCAGCGTCACCCGACCGGAGACGATGTGGCAAATCTCGGAATTCGTGTCTCGGCGCGCGGTGAACCGGCCCTGCGAACATTCCCAGACCCCGACTTCGATCTTGCCGTCATCCGAAGCCCAGAGGGTGTTGACTGCTTCCAGTTGATCGCCCTCCACCGACGTGGGTTTCGGCTGGGGATCGCCGAGGTCGATATGCGCAAGGTGCGCGAAGGTCTTGAAGTCGATCATGCCTGGGTCCTTGAGGTGATGCGGTTCAATGCCCAGTGATGCGATCGGCCAGGGCCGCCAGCCGCGATGTGCGCGGCAGCCCCTTTGCTTCCCGCTCGTCGGCAATTCGATAGAGCTGATACATGGAATGGACGCCGAGCCAGCGCAACGGCTCCGGCTCCCATTTGCGCACGGTTCGATTGACCCAGGGAAGTCGTGTCAGATCGGTGTCGTTGCCCAGTAGCAGATCCCGCAATGTACGTCCCGAGAGGTTCGAGGTGGAAACGCCCAGGCCCACATAGCCGCCTGCCCACCCTATTCCGGTCTGCCTGTCAAAGCCCACCGTCGTGCACCAGTCGCGCGGCACGCCCAGCGTTCCACACCACGCATGGTCGAGCTTGAGCCCTTTGGTCTGCGGCAGAAGAGTCGTCAGGATCTTGTGCAGCTTGTCGATCGTCGCCTGCTGGGTGACGCCGCGAACGTCGGTCTTCGAGCCGAAGCGATATGGCACCCCGCGCCCGCCCATGGCAATGCGTCCTTCCCGGGTGCGCTGAGCGTAGCAGTATGCGTGCGCGGCGTCGCCGAGAACCTCGTAGCCATCCCAGCCGATTTCGCTCCACAGCTTTTCGGACAACGGCTCGGTCACCACGATGGCGCTGTTGAGCGCCAGCCAGAGTCTTTCGTGGCCGGCAATTCCCGCGGTGAAGCCCTCAGTCGCCCGCACGATCTTCTCGGCGCGCACCACGCCCCGGCTGGTTGCGACCTTGCCCTTCTCGATCGACAGCACGGTCGTCTGTTCGTAGATCGGAACCCCGAGGCGCTCCACTGCCCTCGCGAGCCCCCGCACCAGCTTTGCGGGCTGAACCCGCGCAACTTTCTTGATGACGAAGGCGCCGTGCGCATTGTGTACCGCTATGCGCCGGCGGGTCTCCGCAGCATCGATATACCCCACGCGTTCGTCGGTCAGCTCCCAGGATATGGCGTCGGCATACATCGCCTTGGCGCGCTGCTCCTGCGCCTCGTTGGTCGCGACCAGCAGTTCGTCGGTACGGCGAATGTCGGCGTCGATGCCTTCGGCTTCAGCGACCGATATGACCTCGTTCACCGTACCCGTCATCGCCGCCTGCATGGCGACGACTCCAGCGCGCGACGATGCCTGTTCATATTTTTCGCGCGACCATGAGAACCCGCCGGACAACCAGCCGCCATTGCGCCCCGAAGCACCGAACCCGGCGAACTCCTTCTCGACGATGACAATGTTGAGGTGCGGGGCTGCCTGCTTCAGGTAATAAGCGGTCCAAAGGCCGGTATAGCCGGCCCCGACGATGCAAACGTCGGCCACGATATCGCCCTGCAGCGGCGGCCGATAGCCGGGCACGCCGCCGATGTCGGCATACCAGAATGAAACGTCGCCGTTCTTCTTCACGTCCATTGTTGCGATTTCCAGAAAAGCATTCAGGTCAGGGTGAAATCGGCGTTTTCGTCGTCCGCCAGCAGCTTCACGTCGCTACCCGCGAATACGAGGTCGACCTCGTCGCCTATGGCGAAGGTTTCGGCGTCCAGCGTCGAGCGCACGATCGCCTTTGAGGCGTCGGCCAGCACGACTTCGTATTTGGAGCCCGAGCCGAGATAGATGGCCTCGCCGATGCGCCCGGGCAGAGTGTTTAGATCCTGTCCGCCCTTCCCCTGTCTGGCGAGGCTCAGCTTCTCCGGTCGCAGCAGCATCACGGGTTTGGCGCCATTGGGAAGGCGTTTCGCGGCGGCCACTTTCCGTCCGGCTATGTCGATGGCGGTTTCGTCGCCGGAGGTGCAGGCGGGGCCACGCAATATCGTCGAATCACCGACGAACTTTCCGACGAAAAGGGTCTCGGGCTCGTCGTAGAGTTGGCGACCGGTGCCGATCTGCTCGACACGCCCCTGGTTGAAGACAGCGATGCGGTCCGAGAGGACCAGGGCCTCCTCCTGGTCGTGCGTGACGTAAACGAAGGTGGTGCCCAATTCCCGGTGGATCCGTTTGATTTCGAGCTGCAGCCATTCACGCAATTTCTTGTCGAGCGCGCCGAGCGGCTCGTCCATCAAGAGCAGCGGCGGGTCGAAGACAATGGCGCGGGCCAGCGCGACGCGCTGCTGCTGCCCGCCGGAGAGCTCGCTGGGGAAGCGGTGGCCGAAATCCGCCATCTTCACCATGTCCAGAGCCTTGAGCACCTGGGCCTCGCGATCGGGATTGGCGATTCCGCGCAAGGTCAGCGGATATGCGACGTTCCTGCTCACTGTCATGTGCGGAAACAGCGCGTAATGCTGAAAGACGACGCCGATGTTGCGTTTGTGGGCCGGCACGCCGATGACGCTCTTGCCGCCGACATCAAGCGAACCCGAGCTGACCTCGGTGAAGCCGGCGATGACGTTGAGCGTGGTCGTCTTGCCCGAACCGCTAGGCCCGAGCAGCGTCATGAACTCCCCCGGCTCGATGTGCAGAGAGACTTTGTCGAGAGCGACGAAGCTGCCATAGTGTTTGCTGACGGATTTGAGATCGATGGCTGCCCCGCGGGCTGATGGTGAGGCCATGTCAACGTTTTCCCTGTCTCGAACCGATCAGCAGCCCCGCCCCGATCACCAGCGACGTCGTGATGAAGAGCAGCGTGCCCACCGCCGCAACGGTCGGGTCGGCGTCCCGGGTGATGCTGGAGAAGATCTGGACCGGCAGTGTCTTCAGGTAAGGGCTGGTGATGAACAGCGCGACGATGATCTCGTCGAATGAGGTTACGAACGCAAACAGCAGGCCCGACAGGATACCCGGCGCGATCAGCGGCAACGTCACCGTCCTGAACGCCGTCAGGCGGGTCGCGCCGAGGCTCGCCGCGGCAGTCTCCAGCCGTTTGTCGAAGACTTCGAGGCTGGCGGAGACAGCGATGATGACGAAAGGGACGGCGAGCATCGTGTGGGCCAGCACGAAGCCGGTCATGGTGCCGACCAGCTGCGTATCGAGATAGACGGCGTAGATTCCGACGGCCAGCACCACTCCCGGCACCACCATTGGCGTGATCAGCAGTGCGCGAAGCACGCCGCTGACGCGGCTTTTCATGCGATCGAGGCCGAATGCCGCCAGCGTGCCGATGACGGTGGCGAACACCGCCGTGACGACGGCTACCTTGAGCGAGCCGACCAGGCTCGCCGACCATTCGGGGTTGGTGAAAAAGTTCTGGTACCACTGCCAGGAAAAGCCGGATGGCGGAAAGGCCAGCGACTTCTTGTCGTTGAAAGACATCGGCACGACGACGATTGTCGGTGCGACAAGCCAGACCGCGACGAGCAGGCAGAACAGACCGAGCAGGATTCGACCGGGCTGTTTCATCAGCGCCTCGAGCCCGTCTTGTGCGGTTGGCGCGTCAGCGGTGCTGCGAGCGCGAGCAGGACGAAGGTCGCTATCAACAACACCACGCCCATCGCACCGCCGCGCCCCCAGTTGAGTAGGCTGAGCACCTGGTTCTGAATCAGGGTCGAAAGCATGGTCGAACGCGGACCGCCGAGCAGTGCCGGGGTGATGTAGAAACCGAGCGCAAGAATGAACACGATGATGGCGCCCGCGTAGACGCCCGGAAGCGAGAGCGGCAGATAGACCTGGGCAAAGGCGCGCGCCGGGTTCGCGCCGAGGCTTCGTGCCGCCTGCATGAGCCGCAGGTCGATCGTCTTCATCACCGAATAGAGCGGCAGGATCATGAACGGCAACAGCACCTGCGCCATGCCGATCACCACGCCCGTTTGCGTGCGGATCAGCTTGACCGGACCGAGGCCGGCGGCCCGGATGACGGAGTTGATCACACCGGAATCCTGCAAAAGGATGACCCATGCCAGAGTGCGCACCACGCCGCTCACCCAGAACGGCACCAGCACGCAGAGGATGAGGATGAGCCGCATCTTGGGTCCCACCGCAGTCATCAGGTAGGCATAGGGATAGCCGGCAATGAGACACACCAGCGTCACCCAGGCGGAGATCGCGAAGGTCCGTTGAAGTACGGTCAGGTTGACCGGCGTGCCGAAAAACCACGCATAGTTCTGTAATCCCCATTGCGGCTCGGAAAAGCTGCGCAAGGTCACGATGGCGAGCGGCAGGCCCAGGCAGACGACGAGCAGCAGCAGCGCCGGCGCGACAAGCCAGAAGGCCTGTCCCCGAAACCAGCGCCGCCGGTCGTCTGCCGCGACAGCCGGAACAGCGGTCCGGCTGTCGGTAGCTCCCGCCGTCACGGCGGCGAACCTAGTTGCCTGCCATCAACGCGTTCCATTTTTCGTTCGCCACCTCAAAATTCTCCACCCAGAACTTGATGTTCTGCTGATAGCCAAGCTTCAGCTTGTCCGGCGTGTTGGTCATGAACGCCGCGGTGACCTCGTCCACTTCTGGCTTCGCGTCCTTGTGGATCGGGGTATACGAGGTGGTTTTTGCAAGCGTCTCCTGCGCGCTCTTGCCGACATAGGCGTTGATCAGCGCGTGCGCCGCGTCGGGGTCCTTGACGCCCATCGGAATGGTCATCTGGTCCATCACGACCAGCCAGTCCTGCCACGCCGGCGTGTACGCCGCGCCGTTCTTCACCGCGGTCATGGCCCGACCGGTCCACATCGCGATCATGTCGGCTTCGCCGGATTCGGCGAGTTGCTGGGAATCGGCGCCGGTCTTCCAGAAGATCGTGTCCGGACCGAGCGACTTCACCTTCTCGATAGCCTTGTCGATATCGGCCACCGTCATGTTTTCCACTGACCCGCCGGCCGCGAGCAGCGCCTGCTCGACCATACCACCGGACAGATCGCCGCTGCCCTCCAGGGCGCGCGAGCCCGGGAACTTCTCGATGTCGAAAAAATCCTTCCAGCTCTTGGGCGGGTTATCCTTGTACTTTTCGGTGTTGTACATCAGCACGACGCCATAGTTCATGGCCGGCACGCTGCATTCGCTGGTCTGGCCCTCCGGAATGTTGGACGTATCGATCTTCGAGAAGTCCAGCTTCTGGAACAGCTTGCCGCAATAGACGTAGGGCGGGAAATCGCCGGTATCGACAACGTCCCAGGTCACATTCCCGGATTCCACCTGCGCCTGCAATTTCGAGATTTCGGTCGGCCCGTCGCTGAGCAGCGTCACACCGGACTTGTCGACGAATTCTTTTAGCGCGGCGATCTGACCATCCTGATAGATACCTCCATACGAGACGAAGGTAAGCGTCTTGTCCTTCAGCGAGCCCTCGGCCACCTCGCCCGCCACGGGCTTGCTCTGTGCAAGCGCTGCGGTCGTGATCATCAGCAACCCGAGCGCGGTCACGATCTTCTTCATGTTTTATCTCCCATTTACGTGTACCCGCATTACTTCGGTCCGCCCGGCTGCGAGCCTTGTCCGGGCGTGTATTGATTGAGTTCCGCCGCGCCGCTGGTCGGGGGCGCGATGATCCAGAGCACCTGCGCCGGCGTCTTGCCGATGTTCACCGTGCGATGCGGCGTCGAGGTTGCATACTCGATGCTGTCGCCCTCGTTCATGACGAAGCGCTCGTCCGCCAGCGTCAGCTCGACTGTCCCCTTCAGAACGACGAACATCTCGTGCTTGCCGCCATGCGTGTAAGCGTCGTTACCGGTCGAGCCACCGATGTCGAAATCCCCCGAATAGACCTCGAATTGATGGATCGGCCGCCGCGACAGCAACGTCTTTCGACAACCATGGCTGATCGGCAGCAGGGGGCGGTCAGCTCTCGTGAGCACCTTGTGGAACCCACCTTCGGTCTGCTCGAACAAGTCGTTGATGCCGAGATCCAACGCAGCCGCGATCCGCATCAGGGTGCTGGCGCTGGCTCCGCTCAGATTGCGCTCGAGCTGGCTGATGAAGCTCGCCGTCGTGCCGATCATGTCGGCCAGCTGGCGAAGCGAAATGCGCCGGGCCGTGCGTATGGCCTTGATCCGCGCGCCGACGTGCTTCGCCCTGTCTGCATCCGTCGCCGCCAGCGCGGCCACCTCCGGGAATGTCGCAGGGTCGGCTTTCACCAAGTTCTCCTTCACTTAACACCCTATTAAGTGAAATGCGGGAACGCAAGCTATTTGTAGAGACAAGGTCCCCGGCGCAGTTGCGCATGCGGGCGCAGCTCATTTCGTTCGCGAGGCAAGAAGACGGCTAGCGGCGGTCTCGGCCATCGCATCGGCGAGGCCCATCTCCCATTGCGTGCGGCAATAGGTGCGGAAATCGAAGCAGGGCAGGCCGGGGCAGACCTCGAACTCGATGAGATGGACGCTGTCGTCGGCTTCGACCCGGAAATCGATGGAAAACACATCCCGCAGGCCAAGCCCGGCCGTCAGGCTTTCCGCGATCCGTCGGATTTTTGCATCGGCTCGCGGCTGGCTGGCGACGACCGGCAGTAGTCCGGGCTCGGCATATGTTCCCGCCGCCTTGGCAGCCGCGCCGGTGCCGCCGTAGAGCGCCAAGCTGTCCTCCATAGTCTGGAAGTCACCGCCCGAATCGACAAAGGCGATGCCGAGCGCCTCGACGCCGGTATCCGGCTTCAGGCCCAGAAAACTGGCGCGCACATTGCGCCCGGCGACATAGGGTTGCACGACGACATCGTCGCGAAAGGCGGCGAAGACACGCCGGCTGAGTTCCAGCGCGTGGCCAAGATCACTGCTGCGCGAATCCGACCAGATGCCGATCTTGGCACCGAGTCGGTTCGGCTTGACGAACCAGCCGATTGGCGAAGGCGGCGGCTCGACCAGCCAGCGGCCGTCGCGGGCCAGTCCAGCGTGCGGCACCGGCAGGCCGAGCGCGCCGAGCACCGCGCCGCAGCGGAACTTGTCCTGGCAGACCGCAAACAGCGCATCATCGGCGCCGAGCACCTTCAGCCCGTTCAGCCTTGCCAGAGCCGGTGCTGCACCACCGCGGAAATACGCAACGCCGTCGGTCAGCGTCCAGACAAGCGTGGTCAGCGGGTCTTCGCCGTCAAGCGCGCCTGCGGCATCGTCGAGCGCCACCGGCGCGAAGGACAGGCCGCGCGCCTGGCAGGCTGCGGCCAGCGCGTTGAACTCGGGGGCAATGTCGGTCGACTGCGCCAGATAGGACGCGATTTCGGCGGCGCGCGCCGGCACGTGGCCGTCGGCGACCAGCCGCTCGAAGCAGGCCTTTTCCGGCTCGTAGACAAGGATCAGCTTCGGCTTGCGGCTTGACATGCGATGAACGGTTCCTGGGGATGATCGTATCCTGGCAGCGCGATCGCCTACCATCGCACGGCGAATGTATCAGGCTTTCGTGGAACCGACGTCAGCCGGACGCCTGCACGACAGTGCAGGCGCGGTCTTCTTGTTTGATCATGATCTTTTCGGGATGATGGTCTAGGCGATCAGCACGCGCGGCTCGAAGCGGCCGTTGACCGGAATGTCGAGCAGAAACGTCATGCCGGCTTGCGGGTCCAGCAGGCGCTGTTTCTCGTCCTTGCCCGACCAGGCGGAAGTGACCGCCAGCCGGTCGGCATTCCTGCCGACAAAGGCCGGACAGGACGGTTGCGTCACCGGCATCGCGACCGAACGGACGAGCCTACCGTCGGGTCCGTAGGCTTCGATCACGCCGCCGCCCCAGCAGGCGTTCCAAAGAATACCGTCGCGGTCGAGCACCGAACCGTCGATATAGCCCTTGGCCCTGCGGTGATCGACGAATATCTGCGGCTCGCCGGCCGGCAGACCGGTCGCCGGATCGCAGCCGACGCGCATCAGCAGCCCGGCGCTGGTATCGGTGTAATGGGCGACCGTTCCATCTTCGGAAAAGCAGATCGAGTTCGACACGGTGATGTCCGAATAGAGCTGGCGCAGTTCACCCCTGAAGAACCAGTAGATCGAGCCGGCGGCCTTTTCCTCGCCTTTGCCCATCGTGCCGACCCAGAAGGCGCCGCAGGGATGGACGCGTGAATCGTTCGAGCGCGTCACCGGATTGTCGGCCTCGATCGCTGTGTGCAGCGTCATCTTGCCGGTCGCTACGTCGCGGACATGCAAGCCGGTCTCGGTAGCGATCAACTGCCGGTTGTCGTCAATGACGGCTATCGCGCTGGCCATTTGGCCAACCTCGTGGATTTTGACCGTACCGCCGGAAAGGCGCTTTTCCAGGAGCTGGCCGTTGACGATGTCGAACCAGTAGAGCGTATCGGTGACGGGATCATAGCTCGGCCCCTCGCCAAGCTGGCAGACATGATCGGAAAAGGCGGAAACGATGGCCTCGTTCATCATGCGCTTCCGAACGCCGCATCCCACGCTACTGCGGCAGCACGAGCCCGCGCGGCCACCTCGTCGACGCTCAGGTCAGGTTTGAACAGGCTGGAGCCGAGACCGAAGACGCTGACCCCGGCTGCCTTGTAGCCGGCAAAGTCCTTTTCCGAAACGCCGCCGACCGCGCCGACCAGCGTCTCGGCGGGCAAAACGGCGCGCATCGCCGCGATGCCAGCCGCGCCAAGCACGCTGGCCGGGAAGAATTTCAACGCCGAGGCGCCGAGCCGGATGGCCTGGAACGCCTCGGTGGGCGT
Organism: Mesorhizobium sp. WSM4821; assembly: GCF_055901555.1. Lineage (NCBI taxonomy): Bacteria > Pseudomonadati > Pseudomonadota > Alphaproteobacteria > Hyphomicrobiales > Phyllobacteriaceae > Mesorhizobium > Mesorhizobium sp. WSM4821. The sequence continues at coordinate 1,209,209 of NZ_CM148371.1, forward strand.
GAAGACACCAGGCATCGTCACCATGCCGTATGTCATGGCGCGGACCATCACCTCGGCATCGATGTTGGGGCTGACCAGCAGCCGCCCGCCGGCCTTGTGCAGGCGATCGACGTCGGCTGATGTCAGCACAGTCCCGGCGCCGACCAGTGCTGTCGCTGGAAGCGCCTCGACGATGCTGGCGATCGACGCAAACGGGTCCGGCGAATTGAGCGGCACTTCGATCGCTTCGATGCCGGCTTCGAAGATCGCCCGGCCGACGGCCGACGCCTCGTCCGGCCTGAGGCCGCGCAGGATGGCGACAAGCCCGCGCCCGAGCTTGGGAAAAGGTGCGGTCTCGGTCATGCGGCAACTCCGCTGTTGTCGATCATGTCTGGGCAATCATGCCATTTTCGCGCGCCGCCTCGACCAAGCCGGCACGCACTGCCTCATCGGCATCGACTGCCCGAACCGCAAGCCTGGCAAGGCCAAGCGCTTCAGCGTACAGCGCGCCGAGCGCGCCGGAAGCGACCAGCACGACGGACGACGCGCCTTTCCCATGGCGTCGGCTGGCGGAGGCGACCTCGCCGCCGATCAGCAGGCCGGACAGGCAAGCAGCTGCATCGTCGGATTTCAGATCCTGCAGCAGGCCCGCGGCACGGATCGAGAACAGTCTCGACGTGACATCGCCTCCCTCGGCCAGCGCTTGCTCGCACCAGCGCCGGAAAAACGGATTTCCTGATGCAACCGGCTTGGGCTGCTCGCCCAGCGAGTGCCGCAGGATCGAATGCGCCGCCAGCACCGAAAACAGCTCGCCGGTTGGCCAGGTGCCAAAGCCGGCAACAGTGCCGTCCTCGACCAGAACCCATTTGGAATGAGTGCCGGGCATGCAGACGAGATGGCGGCCCTTTGCCGGCAAACCAGCGCCGGCAAGCTGCGTTTCCTCGCCGCGCATGACGTCGGGTGCGTCGGCCTGGCGCTGGGCAAGGCCCGGCACGATGCGGATGTCACGGCGCTGGCCGGGAATGCGCGCAGCATCCGCCAGGATGGCGCCAATCGGCGCCGGCACGGTAACATAGGGCGCCTCCAGCCAGCCCTGGCGGGAGCCGGCCATGCCGCAGATGATGACGGGCATCGCTTCCGGCGCACCCATCGCCGTCAGATGTCCTTCGAGGATGGTCGAAAAGCCTGCAGCATGCGCGGTGATCAGCCCATCGTCCCCGCGGCGTTCGGCAAGGACGTTTCCAGCCTCATCGATCAGCCAGACCCTGAGACGGGTGGTGCCCCAATCGACGGCCGCGACTGCCGGCGCCTTGCCCGGAAATCCCAAGCTCACAGAAAGCCCCCATCGACGATCAGCATCTGAGCCGTCAGCATGCGCGAAGCGTCCGACGCCAGGAACAGCACCGTGCCGACAATGTCTTCCGGCTGCATCACCTGCTTGATGCATTGCTTGGCAACGTGGGCGGCGAGCGCCTGTTCGGAAACCCAGAGCTCCTTCTGCCGCTCTGTGATCACCCAGCCGGGCGCGATCGCATTGACGCGAATGCCGTCGGCGCCAAGCTTGCCGGCAAGCCCCTTGGTCAGGCCGACGATGCCGGCCTTGGCCGCGGTATAGGCCGGCATGTCGGGGTGGTTGATCAGAAACGACGTCGACGTGAAGTTGATGATCGAGCCGCCGCCGGCCCGTTTCATGCCCGGCGCCACCGCCTGTGCGGAGAAGAAATGCGGACGCAGATTGATCGCCTGGTTGTTGTCCCAGAATTCCACCGTGACGTCTTCCACCGCGTGGCGGTCGTCGAGTGCTGCATTGTTGACCAGCACGGTGATGTCGCCATGCGCCTCGGCGGCGGCGGCGACTGATGCCCGCAGCGCCTCGATGTCGCGTATGTCTGTCCTGAGATAGAGGGGTCGCCGGCCGAGATCCTTCTCGATGCGGTCGGCAAGCGCTAGGCTTGGGCGGTCGGCGATGTCGATGAAGGCGACCTTCGCCCCTTGGCGGGAAAAACCCTCGGTCAGCGCAGCGCCGATGCCGGAGCCGCCGCCGGTGATCAGCACCGAAGCGCCTTCAAGGTCGGCAAAGCGCGCCGATGGCATCATGTTTCTTCTCCGCAAGATAGAAAAGACTGCAGCGTCCTTTGCGGGTCCCAAACGGACGCGGCGCTGTGGTTTGGTCGGCGCGCATCCTATCCAGCCATGTCTGGGTAGCAAGCGTGAAATGCAAATTTTTTGGGCTTATGTCTGACAAAAGGGCACGTTGCGGCGGCAGCGCAACTGGCCGTCAGATCGCCTTGGTGCGCAAGGCGCCGCGAACCGAATTTCGCAAATAGGCGAGTGTGGCATCGGCATCGACCGGTCTGCCGAACAGGAATCCCTGCCCGCCGGCGCAGCCGAACTGAACAAGGCGCTCGGCCTGCGCTTCCTGCTCTATGCCTTCGGCGACCACGTCCATGCCGAGCCCCTCGCACATGGCCAGGATCGCCCGGATGATGTGTTCCGACGGGCGGTCGTCGAGAATGGAGGAGACGAAGGCGCGATCGATCTTGAGCTTGTCGAAATGGAATTCGCGCAGGCGCCCGAGCGAGGACTGGCCGGTGCCGAAATCGTCGAGCGAGACCCGGATACCGACGCGACGGAGATCCTCGACGATCTTCTCGGCCGAGGCCGGATCGTTCATCAGGCCGGTCTCAGTGATCTCGATCTCCAGCCGGCGCGGGTCGAAGCCGGTGCGGTCGAGGATCGCCAATATGTGCAGGCCGGTGTTCTGGTCGACGAGTTGCGATGGCGACAGGTTGAAGGCCAGGAACAGATCTTTCGGCCAGCTCCTGGCCGCCTCGGCCGCCTTGCGCAGCACAAGCTGCGACAGCGGGCCGATGATGCCGCGCTCCTCGGCGATGGGAATGAAGACCGTCGGCGGGACCGAACCGAGGTCGCGATCGGCCCAGCGCGCCAGCGTCTCGAAGCCGATGATGCGGCGAGTCCTAAGATTGACGATGGGCTGGAAATGCGGCTCGACCTCGCCGGCCGAGACGGCGCGTCGCAAGGCCTGCTCGATGCGGGTGACGCGTTTGGCCGCCTCCTCCATCTCTCTGCTATAGACGACGACCCGTCCGCGCCCCGAACGCTTGGCATGGTACAGCGCCGTCTCGGCCTTGCTGACCAAGATTTCGGTGGTCTCGTCGCCCGAATAGAACATCGAACAGCCAACCGAGGCCGAAAGCCTGGCGGTGCGTTCGCCGACATCGTAGGGCGCCGAAAGGATCTCGATCAGCATGCGTGACCTTTCGGCCGCGGCCTCCTCGCTGAACACCATCGGATAGAGGAAGGCGTACTCGTCGGCACCGATGCGGCAGACGATGGAGTGACCGTCCATCGAGGCGCGCAGCCGCATCGCCACCTGGATCAGGATGTCGTCGCCGGCCTTGTGTCCGAACAGGTCGTTGATCGGCTTGAAGCCATCGAGGTCAAGGATGCCGACGGTGAACGGCGCCGGATCGTCGGCGCGGTCGCTGATCAGGCGATCGACCTTGTCGAAGAAGCGGCGATGATTGCCAAGCCCGGTCAACGGATCGGTAAAGGCCAGATCCGTGCTTTCCCGGCTTGCCTGGCCGGTGCCAAACGTCGTTTGCATCGGTGTCCCTGTCTTGACGTCGGAGCCGTTCCGAGACTGGCAGCAAACCGTTTAGGAAACGTATCCCAAATCGATTTCTTTCACAGGTGAAGAGTTGCTTCAGTGGTCGAGCCGGACGCGGTACAATTCGAGGGAACCGCCGCCGATTTGCGTGACCGGTTCGAGCCAGTCCGGCACGCTGCCGCGCATCAGCCCGGCAAGAAAACCCTCCGGCGCCTTGGCGGCGAGAAGCTTGCTTTCCACACTGCCCCGACAAAGGGCGACGAGGCCGACGTGATGCGTTTCCACGATCGTCCTGGCATCGACGCCCGACCCCAGGAAGGCGTCGAGCGCAAGCAGATCTCCGGCGATGTTGCGATGATAGGGCCCGGCGAAGACGCGATGGCCGGAATAGGCGAGGATCGGCGATCCGAGATTGGAAATTGCCAGCACCGTGGTGTCCGGCAAATGGCCAAGCGCTGCAACGGAGGCCTGGCCCTGGCAGCCCATGTCGGCACCACCGTCATGGACCACCGTGTTGTCGGCTCCGAACGCCCCCGAGGTCGCCGCCGCTGCGCCCGTCCAGACGGCATTCACCGAGACGAGCCAGACAGCGGCCATGCGCAGCGCCACGCTGCGCGAAGGGCTGGCCTCGGCCCGCTGACGCCAGCTGGCGATCCAGGCGGAAAGCGGGATGACCGCCAACGCCACCGAGAATGTCGAGCCGCGCACCTGCCAGGCACTGACGACGAACGCCACGACAAGCAGCGCACAGACTAGGCTGTCCTGCCGCCGCCAGCGGCCACGGCCAAGGCGAAGCGCCATCAGGACGAGCGCGACCGCCGGCGTGGCATAGCGCCCCACCACGCTGGCCGGATCGTGGACGACAAGCTCGAACAGCGACTGGGCTTCGTCGATATGATCGAGCCACAGCTCCTTGAGGCGCGGATCGAGGTCCGCGTAGGGAGCCGCCAGGCATTGCGGGAACAGCACCACGACGACTGTGCCCAACGCGAGCGCAAGGACGCCAAGCGACACCAGCCGGCGCGTGCGCCCGGCGACCTCGATCGAGGCTATCGCGGCAAGGCCGGTTCCGGCCAGTACCGCGACGACGAACTGCATGGTCGAGAAGGCGTCGCATCGTGCCTGGCCCCAGGCGGAGACGGGAACAGTGGCGACGAAGACGAGGGCGGAAACGCCGGCAAAACCAAGGCCGAAATCCCTGGCAATCCGTCTTTCGCCCTTTGCGTCGAAGGCGAACAGGATCGCGACGCAGGCACCGATGGTGGCGACATAAGGGGCGGTTTCCATGCCGACAGCCAGCATCAGCGCGGCGCACACGCCGGAGAACAGCGCCGCCGGCCCGCGCGTAGGGGCTTCAAGCAGCAGGCTGAGGCTGGCCATGGTCAGCATGAGCTGGACATTGTGATGATCGAGCGCGCCTGGCGAGAAGATGCCGATGAAATGCAGCGCCGCGGCGCCGACGACAGCAGCGGGCAGCACGGCGCTCTCGCCGGCGAAACTGCGCGCCGCGCGAGTGATGAAAAACACCGCCAGGCAGAAGAGCAGCGCCGGCCACAGCACTCGGGCGACGTTCTCGGCTAGACCCATGTCGCCGGTCAGGGCCGACGCGGCAAGGATGATGGCGGCGATCGGCGCGTCGACCAGCCGCGACCAATGCATGACGAAGCCGCCTTCGAGCCCCATTCTGTACTGGTGCAGATCGAACCAACCTTGGCCTGCCAGCAAGTCGCGCACTTCGACCAGACGCAGCAGACTGTCGTTGTCGCCGTGGGCGTTGGTCAGTTCCGGAAACCCGACCGAGGCATTGATGGCGAGCCCCACCAGCGTGGCAAGCAGCGCCAGCATGAGGTCCGTTCGCCAGGAAATACGAGCAGTCCCTTTGGAAGGCATTACAGCATCGGGCATGAGATGGCTTTCAGCCTGTGTTCAACGGCGTAGGCTAGCGCCGGTCAGTTCAACAAAGCGTAAAACCGGACGCAAAACGTGCCAAAGCGCGTCGCGTCTGAAAGGATTCGTGCAACACGCTTTAAGCCCTTGTTCTTTATGCATGTCGTTTTCCCGAAATCACCGCGCCCTCGGGTCAAGTCCGCGGACTTTCGGGCGACATGCATTAGCCACGCGCCGGAAACACCCATAGGGAGGACAGGACGAAGCTTACAGCGCTAGCTGCGATCGTCATCAAGGCGGACATGGAAAGAGGCGACATGCCGAAACGTGTTACCGCCACATGCGACACAAGGCCCGAAAACCCCGCGCATCCAACCTGCAGCGCAAAATAACGCGGCATGGCGCGGGCATGGTCGTGCTTTCCACCAAATGTCCAGCCGCGCTGCGCCGAATACGCAACAAGGACCGTGATCGCATAGGCGATGACACTGCCGATGAAGGGCGAAAGGCCGAGTGAAACCAGGAGCCACGAAAGAACGAACAGCAGCAGGGCGGCGCCGAGGCCGACCGTCAGGAAGCGGAACATGCGCGTCTGGACGAAAACTGGCAGCGCTTGGCTCATGCGTCTTCGCGCGACGACGGATTGTCGGAGTGGCCGGCGGAGCCAGCTTTCAGCCGCGTAACCGGTATTTCGAGGACCCCGAGCAGAAATGCCGAGAAGAATGCCTGGAACGAAATGACTATCAGGCTCAATCCCAACACGACGATGCGGGGGATTTCGGAATCGTCCAGGGGGCCGAAACCAAGATGTGCCCAGCGCAGAACGGCATAGCCGAAGAACAGGACGCCGCCGGCAAAGCAGATGCCGGCGTTGGCGGCGAGACGGTCGGTGCTCATGGTTCTGGTCAGCCATTCGGAACGCCGACTGCGCGGCAGGATGCCGGTTATCTCGGCATAGTAGCGCGAAATGGCGCCGAAAGTGATGAGCTGGACGCCGGTCACCACCATGAAGCAGGCGGCGACGAAGGTGTTCAGGTCGAGCGACAGATTGTCGATCACTCTAAGCGGCCCGAACACAAGCAGCGCCGCAAACAGCGTGCCGAGACCACACAGAACCGTGCCAGGAATGAAGAACATCCAGCGTGGATTGTATACCAGCAGAAACTTCAGGTGCCGCCAGCCGTCGCGCCAGGTTCTGAGATGCGGCGGCCGGCTGCGGCCGTCAGGCTTGAGCGTGGTCGGCACTTCCTCGATGCGCAGGCCGGCAAGAGCGCCGCGCACCACCATCTCGCTCGCGAATTCCATGCCAGTCGTCTGCAGGTCGAGCTTCCTGATGCTCTCGGTGTTGAACCCACGCAGGCCACAGTGGAAATCACCTGTCCTGATGCGGAAGAACAGGCGGCCGACAAAACTGAGCACCGGATTGCCGAGATAGCGATGCAGCGGCGGCATGGCGCCGGTCTCGATGCCACCCTGGAAACGGTTGCCCATGACCAGATCGGCGCCGTCACGCAGGCGCGAGACGAACGCTTCCAGCGCGCCAAAATCATAGCTGTCGTCGGCATCGCCCATGATGATGAAGCGGCCTCTGGCGGCGGCGATACCGCCCAGGAGCGCGGCGCCATAACCCTTTCGCGCCACCTGCACGACGCGGGCGCCCCTTGCCGCTGCGATCTGCTGCGAGCCGTCGGTGCTGCCGTTGTCGGCGATCAGCACCTCGCCTGAGATTTGCGTCTTGTCGAGAAAGGCCTTGGCCTTGCCGATGCAGACGGCAAGCGTCTCGGCCTCATTGAGGCATGGCATGAGGATGGTGAGCTCGAGCGGTTTGGTCGAGGCGGCGCGGATGGTGGTGACGGCGTTCATCGTTGTTCCATCGGAGCTCCCGGTATGGCGTCTGTCCGGCCGGAGAGCATTTGGCGCCTATCCTTGCCCGACAAGGCTTAAGAAAACGATGACGCACAGCCTCGTTTTGTCTCCAACCGACCAACCGGCGCCTGACCTGCAGCCGGCAATCCTCAAAATGTCGCGATTGGCAGATGACCGGGGAGCCTGTACAGGCAAGCACAGCTGCCCATCCGATCCGCCGGAGATCCACCATGCCTCTGAAAATCGCCGTCCAGATGGACCACATCTCCACCGTCTCGATTGCCGGCGACACGTCGTTTGCGCTGTCGCTGGAAGCGCAACGTCGTGGGCATCGGCTCTTCCACTACACGCCCGACCGGCTGTCGCTGCGCGACGGCAAGGTGTTTGCCCGCATCGAGGAAATGCAAATCCGCGACGAGAAGGGCAATCACTACTCGCTGGGCGAACAAGTGCGCACCGACCTGTCGGAGATGGATGTCATCCTGCTCAGGCAGGATCCGCCGTTCGACATGAACTACATCACCACCACGCATATCCTCGAGCGCATCCATCCCAGGACACTGGTGGTCAACGACCCGGCCTGGGTGCGCAACAGCCCGGAAAAGATCTTCGTCACCGAGTTTTCCGACCTGATGCCGGAAACGCTGATCACCAAGGACAGCCAAGAGGTCACGGCCTTCCGCAAGGAGTTCGGCGACATCATCGTCAAGCCGCTCTACGGCAATGGCGGCGCCGGCATTTTCCATCTGCACGAGGCCGACCGCAACCTCGCCGCGCTGCTCGAAATGTTCGGCCAGATGTTCCGCGAGCCCTACATCGTGCAGCGCTACCTGAAGGAGGTGCGCAAGGGCGACAAGCGTATCATCCTGATCGACGGCGAGCCGGTCGGTGCCATCAATCGGGTGCCGGCCGAGCATGATTCCCGCTCCAACATGCATGTCGGCGGCCGCGCCGAAAAAACCGAACTGACGAAACGCGAGCGCGAGATCTGCGCCCGCATCGGCCCGTCGCTGAAAGAGCGCGGTTTTATCCTCGTCGGCATCGACGTGATCGGCGACTACATGACCGAGATCAACGTGACGTCGCCGACCGGCGTGCGCGAGGTGCAGCGTTTTGGGGGCGCCAATATTGCGAGCCTGTTCTGGGACGCGGTCGAGAACAAACGCAAGTAGCGCTCATTGCTTCCGAAGGCGGCCGCGTTCCGTGAGCGGAAGCAAACTTCTGTTGGTCACTGCTCGCCCTTCGGGGTGCCGCCTGCGGACCCAAACGTCAGGCATCGGCAGTTTTTTGCATCGTGCCGGCGATGTCAATCTCGTGCGGATTTTCTATCGCCGTGACCAGAGTTCGACCGGTCTACTGTGACCGTGACCACCATCGGCCAAGGTTTCGATCACCCGACATTCACACACGCGTCCGCGCCCACATTCATCTACCGTGCGCTGCAATTCCGCCCGTAGCGTAGTGAGGTGCGCAATGCGGCGATCGATCTCGGCAATGTGCCGCCGCGCCATTTCGTCAACCTCCACGCAGGACTGGTCCGGCTTCGCGTTCATTGCCAGCAACTCGCGTATGGCGCCTATCTCGAAGCCTAGCTCGCGGGCGTGCCGGATGAAGTTGAGCCGAGCGGCACGGCTTGCATCGTAGCGCCGTTGTTGGCCTTCCGAGCGCGGCGGTGATGGCAGCAGCCCTATCTGTTCGTAGTAGCGAATGGTGGGCACCTTGACCCTGGTGCGCCGTGCCAGTTCGCCAATCGAAAAATCCATCTCAAAGCCCCTTGAACCTCTAGTCACTATAGGGACTACCGTGCCTTTCGAAAAGGAGACACCGCATGGGCGACGACTGCTGCAATCGCGAAACGGACATCTGTTGCGCCCCGCCGCCACTGGTGTTTCCGGCAAAGAAGGACCCGGCTGCGCAGGTCGTAGACCCTTGCTGTTCAGGCGGCGTGCCGGTCTTCGACGGCATGGACCCGCGTTACAAGCGTGTGCTCTGGTCCGTCATCGGCATCAACGGGGCGATGTTTTTGACCGAGATGGTCGCGGGTCAGATCGCCGGATCGCAGGCTCTGCAAGCCGACGCGCTGGATTTCTTGGGCGATACCGTCACTTACGGTCTTAGCCTTGCGGTCATTGGAGCGTCATTGCGAACAAGGGCAAGCGCTGCCTTGTTCAAGGGTCTCTCGCTGAGCCTGTTGGGCCTCTGGGTTTCCGGCTCCACCGTTTATCAGACGCTTGTGCTTGGCGTGCCGAGCGCCGAAGTGATGGGGGTCATCGGCTTCCTGGCCCTTGCCGCCAACCTCACATCTGTCGGCCTGCTGATGCCGTACAAGGACGGAGATGCGAACGTGCGATCGGTTTGGCTATGCTCCCGTAACGACGCCATCGGCAACGCGGCGGTGATGCTTGCTGCGCTAGGGGTTTGGGGAACCGCAACGGCGTGGCCCGATTTGATTGTTGCTGCGATCATGGCGGGAACCTTTTTGACCTCATCGGTGCAAATCCTGCGGCAAGCCTGGAGCGAATACCAGCAGGGACAGACACCTCATTCCGCTGCAGCAGAGTAAGCGAAAGAGGCAGTCGCGCTGCGCATGACCGCGCTCTTATCTCCGGTTTTAACGCCGAAGCCGCCCGTGCGCATGCAATGTGGGATTTCGTCGGAAAGCGCCACAGCGATAGGCTGCCTGCGTTCATGGGCTAGCGATCTGCGGCGCCGCTTCCTTGCAGCCGCGCCGTTCAGATGTTCTCGTAATTTTCTTGCCCTAGGGATCAATCTGTGGTTGTCTGCGGTGACGTCGTTCGCGGCAAGATCGCAAGGGCTTGGGCGAGCCCATATCCAGGGGCTAAAAGATGGTTGCGCGGGTCCGTACGGTCGCTTTCCAGGGCATCGAGGCCGTGCCGGTCGACGTGCAGGTGATGATCGCGCCGGGCAAGGTCAACATGCATTCGTCGGCTGGCAGACAAGGCGGTGGCCGAAAGCCGCGAGCGGGTTCAGGCGGCGCTGCATGCGTCGGGCCTGTCGATGCCGTCGAAGAAGGTCACCGTCAATCTGGCGCCGGCCGACCTGCCCAAGGAAGGCAGCCACTAAACCTGCCGATCGCGCTCGGCCTGATGACGGCATTGGCGCTATTTCGGGCGACCTGCTGGCCGGCTAGTCGAACTTGGCGAGTTGTCGCTCGACGGCACCATCGCCGCGGTGGCCGGCGCGCTGCCGGCGGCGATCGGCGCCAATGCCGATGGAAAAGGCCTGATCTTGCCTTTCGCCTGCGGACCGGAAGCGGCTTGGGCCGGCAAGGATTTCGACATATCGGCGCCGCGCAGCCTGATTGCCAACGCCAATCATTTTCGCGGCTCGCAGGTCCTGTCGCGACCGGAAGCGGGCATCCATGCCTCAGCGCGCGACCTGCCTGATCTCGCCGACATCAAGGGCCCGGAGACCGCCAAGCGGGCGCTCGAAGTGGCGGCGGCTGGCGGCCATAATCTGCTGATGATCGGACCGCCAGGATCGGGAAAGTCGATGCTGGCGCAGCGGCTGCCGTCGATCCTGCCGCCGCTGGCGCCGAAGGAATTGCTCGAAGTCTCGATGATCGCGTCGGTGGCCGGCGAACTGGGCGAAGGAAAACTCACCGACCGGCGGCCATTCCGCGCCCCGCACCATTCGGCTTCGATGGCGGCGATGGTCGGCGGCGGTCTGCGCGTGCGACCGGGCGAGGCCTCGCTTGCCCATCACGGCGTGCTGTTCCTCGACGAATTCCCCGAATTTTCCGGAATTATGTAGCAGTCAGGTGAGACTGCTACATAATTCCGGAATTCTCGCCGCAGGCGCTCGATGCGCTACGCCAGCCGCTGGAGACCGGCGACTGCATGATCGCCCGCGCCAATCACCGCGTCACCTATCCGGCGCGCATCCAGCTGGTCGCGGCGATGAACCCGAGCCGCTGCGGCATGGCCGGCGAGCCTGGCTATCGCTGCCTGCGCGGCGAGCGTTGCCGCACCGACTATCAGGCGCGGATATCCGGCCCGCTGCTCGATCGAATCGATCTCAGGATCGAGGTGCCGGCGGTCTCGGCCAGCGATCTGATCCGGCCGAACCGGGCGGAGAAGAGTGCAGATGTGGCGCTGCGCGTGGCGCGCGCACGGACGATCCAGCGCGAACGTTTCGAGCGGCTCGGCGCCACCTCCGCCACCACGAACGCGCATTGCTCGCCCTCCCTCATCGAGGAGATCGCGATTCCGGATGCATCAGACCTGTCGCTGCTCAAGGATGCCGTACCACCGGGTGCTGAAGGTGGCGCGTACGCTGGCCGACCTCGAAGCCAGCGAGACGGTCGGGCGCATCCATCTGGCCGAGGCAAATCTCCTACCGGATGAACTCGGAGCGGATGGCGCAGGCGGCGTGATGTAAGGGAGAGGCGCGAAGCGACCCGGAAGATGACATGGATCACTCGACGGACCGGATAGGCAACATGCCAGTAGATAGGCCAAGTCGACCCCCAGCCGTGGCTCTCGCCGTGGGTGCACTTGTCGCCGGTGCTGTCAGCCTTCTCGTCTTATTGCTTATTTGTGTAACCGGCTATGACGCCTGGCGGGTCCGTTCTGCGTGCGTTGGAACGGGCATTTTCTTTGGAGGTAGGGCTACCCACCGCCTGCTGAAGGAGAGGGCGTAGGCGCACTGCACGCAGGGCCCCACCCGGCCCTTCGGGCCACCCTCCCCTCAAGGGGGAGGGGAACGTCAGCCCGCCTGCTCTTTCGCCTTCAGCTCCAGCCGCCGCGCGTGCAGCACCGGCTCGGTGTAGCCGTTGGGCTGGACCCGGCCCTTGAAGACCAGGTCGCAGGCGGCGAGGAAGGCGATGGACTTGTCGAAGTCGGGCGCCATCGGCCGGTAGAGCGGATCGCCTGCGTTCTGGCGGTCGACGATCGCCGCCATGCGCTTCATCGTCTCCATCACCTGGTCTGAGGTGCAGACGCCATGATGCAGCCAGTTGGCGATGTGCTGCGAGGAAATGCGCAGCGTGGCGCGGTCCTCCATCAGGCCGACGTCATTGATGTCAGGCACTTTCGAACAGCCGACGCCCTGGTCGATCCAGCGCACGACATAACCCAGAATGCCTTGCGCGTTGTTGTCGAGCTCCTTCTGGACATCCGCCTGGGACCAGTTCGGCCGCACCGCGACGGGCACCGACAGGATGTCGTCGAGCCTTGCCTTGGGCCGGCTCTTCAGCGCCGCCTGGACGGCGTGCACATCGACCTTGTGATAATGCGTGGCGTGCAGCGTCGCCGCCGTCGGCGACGGGACCCAGGCGGTGTTGGCGCCGGCCTTGGGATGGGCGATCTTCTCGTTGAGCATCGCCGCCATCAAGTCTGGCATCGCCCACATGCCCTTGCCGATCTGGGCGTGACCGGCCAGCCCGCATTCCAGCCCGGTGTCGACGTTCCAGGCCTCATAGGCGGCAATCCAGGCAGCCTGCTTCATATCGCCCTTGCGGATCATCGGGCCGGCTTCCATCGAGGTGTGGATCTCGTCGCCGGTGCGGTCGAGGAAGCCGGTGTTGATGAAGACGACGCGGTCCCTGGCGGCGCGGATCGCTTCCTTGAGGTTGACGGTGGTGCGACGCTCCTCGTCCATGATGCCCATCTTGATTGTATTCGCCGGCATCCCCAGCAGCGCTTCGACACGATCGAATATCTCGACGGCGAAGGCCACCTCCTCCGGCCCATGCATCTTGGGTTTTACGACATACATGGAGCCCGCGCGGGAGTTTTGCCTGCGTCCGTTCGGCCCGACATCGTGCAGCGCGATCAGCGCCGTCATCGCGGCATCCATCATGCCTTCCGGCACCTCGTTGCCGTCGCGGTCAAGGATCGCCGGATTGGTCATGAGGTGACCGACATTCCTGATCAGCATCAGCGAGCGGCCGGGCAGCGTCAGCGTGCCGCCATCGGGCGCGGTGTAGGCGCGGTCTGGATTGAGCTTGCGGGTAAAAGTCTTGCCGCCCTTGGTGATCTCCTCGGCAAGGTCTCCCTTCATCAGGCCGAGCCAGTTGCGGTAGACCACGACCTTGTCCTGCGCATCGACCGCCGCGACCGAATCCTCGCAGTCCTGGATGGTGGTCAGCGCCGATTCCAGGATGACATCGGCGATGCCGGCGGGATCGGTCTTGCCGATCTGGTTGCTGCGGTCGATTGATATTTCGATGTGCAGGCCGTTCCTGGTGAGCAGGACGGCTTCGGGATTGGCGGCATCGCCGCGATAGCCGGCAAACTGTCTGGGGTCGGCAAGCGTGGTCGCGCCGGCGCCCTCGCCCAGCCGCAACATGTCGTTGGCAACCGAAAGCCCGTTCACCCCGGCCCATTTGCCCGAGGTGAGCGGGACCGACTCGTCGAGAAAAGCCTTCGCCCAGGCGATCACCCTGGCACCGCGCGCGGGATTGAACCTCCCGCCCTTCTCGGCGCCGTCGGTCTCGGGAATGGCGTCGGTGCCGTAGAGCGCGTCGTAGAGCGAGCCCCAGCGCGCATTGGCGGCGTTCAGCGCATAGCGCGCATTCATCACCGGCACCACCAGCTGTGGTCCGGCCACCACCGAGATCTCCGGGTCGACATTTTCGGTCGCGACCGAGAAGGCGGGCCCTTCCGGCACGAGATAGCCGATCTCCTTCAGGAAGGACTTGTAAGCCTGCATGTCGACTGGCGCGCCGTTGTCGCGGTACCAGCGGTCAAGCTTGTCCTGCATGGCGTCGCGCTTTTCCAGCAGTGCCAGGTTCTTCGGCGCAAGATCGCTGACGATGACCGAGAAGCCGGTCCAGAACGCATCGGCCGCAATGCCCGTGTCCGGCAACGCCTCGTTCACAATGAAATCATGAAGCTCGCGGGCAATCCGCAATCCTGCGATTTCGACGCGATCGGTCATCAGGGCTTCTCCAAGATGAAAGGCTTTGGCCGGGCCTTTGGCATGTCAGGGTGGCAGGGTCAATTCGGCTTAGGGTTTAGGTAGGGCAAATCGCTGTTGGAACGAGCTGCCGATCTTCCCCCTCGACAAGGGGGAGATTAGCTAAACCTAAACCGCAATCCTTGGCCTTCCCGAGGCCACCGCCACGACATGCGCTTCGATGAACATGCGCTGGCCTTCTACGGTGGAGACGCGGAATTCGCTGGCGACTTCGATTTCGGCGCTGTCGGTGCCGGCATCCCTCGCCCGCCCGGCTGCGATTGCCCGCACGTCGGTTTCCGCCGCCTCGATCGCCGCCGCCTCGCTCAGGAAATCGCGCACATTCTCGCCCGAGGCGACGCGAAACAGTCCTTCCTTGGGTTGGCTGACCCGCGCCTCCGCCGAGACCCTGACCTGACCGACGACGGCGCCGAGCGCGTTGGCGACATCGGTATCCTCCGGCACCACGCAGCCATTGCCGACCAGCGGCGGCAGCCCGGCATAGTGCAGCGGCGCCGAGGCGCCGAGGCCGATGACCGGGCGGTCGAGCGCGACGCTGAGGCGCGCGATGCCGGGATGCGCGTCGACGGCGCGCTGAACCAGCGCATGGGCGACAGTCGCCGCGCCATCGAGCCCGTCTTCGGCAAAGGCGGTTTCCAGGATGACTTCCGCCGACAGGCGGGTCAGCGTCAGCAGCACCCGCTCGGAGATCGCCTCCGGCGAGGCGGCAATCGCCTGCCCGCGCCCGTCGCGCCTGCGGGCGAACAGTTCGGCGCCGAGACGGGCCGAAGCGGCATCCCAATTCGCCTGATTGCCCAGCACATGAGCAGCGTCCGACGGCGTGAAGCCAGCGACATGCACCAGCCCGCGCGACACCAGCCGGTTCAAGGTGGCGTTCTGGGAGTTCGAGGTCAAAAGCCGGTCGAGGGCGAGCGGCACAGCACCAATCAACTCGTAGAGCTTGGCCTCGGCGCCGGTCAGCCCGGCGGCGAGCCGCTCCGGCACGCCGGTGCGGACGGCGAAGCGGCCGTCCATGCGGCCGGTATTTGGCGCGCGCAGTTGGCGCTCCAGTTCGATAGTTACGGCCTCGCCATGCACCATGCCGGCCAGCGCCAGCGGCACCAGGCGGCGCGGCCCGAGCAGGATTTTCGGGTTGAGCGCGCCATCCTCCAGCGCCACTTCGGAATCGCCGCCAAGCCCGAAAGTGCGCATGGCGACGGCCTCGACCATGGTGCGGAAGCCGCCGACGGTAGCGCCTTCCGGATCGAGCCTGGGACGGCCCCCGTCGAGCACCGCGACGTCGGTGGTGGTGCCGCCGATATCGGAGACAACCGCATTGTCGAGTCCGGTCATATGGCGGGCCCCGACGAGGCTGGCGGCCGGGCCTGAAAGAATCGTCTCGATCGGCCGCTGGAGGGCAAAGGCCGCCGAGACCAGGGCGCCGTCGCCGCGCACCACCATCAGCGGTGCGACGATGCCGCGCGCGGCAAGAAAGCCTTCGGTCGCCGCCACCAGCCGGTCGATCATCGAGATCAGCCGGGCGTTGAGCAGCGTCGTCAGCGCCCGGCGCGGGCCGCCGAGCTTGGCCGACAATTCATGGCTGGCGGTGACCGGCAGGCCGGTCCTTTCACGGATCAGATCGCGGGCCGCGAGCTCATGCGCCGGGTTGCGGGTGGCGAAATAGGCGCAGATGGCAAAGCCGGACACCGAGGTGCCGAGTTCCGGCAACGCCGCCTCCAGCCCTGACAGGTCGAGCGCGGCGGCATTGCCGTGGACATCATGGCCGCCGGGGCAGAACACGACAGGGTCTGTGCCGAGCGCGGCCTTCAGACCGTCGCGGGCGAGATCGCCTTCGGAAAAGCCGATCATCACCAGCGCCACGCGGCCGCCCTGGCCCTCGACCAGCGCGTTGGTGGCAAGCGTCGTCGACATCGACACCAGTTTTATCGCTGCAGGATCGGTGCCGACTTTTTGCAGCACCGCATCGACCGCGCCCGAAATGCCGACCGCCAGATCGTGGCGGGTGGTGAGCGCCTTGGCCTTGGCCAGGACTTTGCCCTGGGCACCACCAGCCTCCGACCACAGCACGGCGTCGGTGTAGGTGCCGCCGGTGTCGATGCCGAGGAACAGGGGGGAGGGTTTGGGCTTGGCGGTCATACTTGGCAGCGGTCCGGAGAGTCTGTTCCCCGCCCTTAGCCGATACGGAACGGCGGATAAAGCCACGAGCGCTGGGCCAAGGGCGCTGATCGCGGTGACGGCCAGTCTCCCCCCTCGTGGGGGAGATGTCCGGCAGGACAGAGGGGGCGCTGTCCCGCCGGCCTTGCCGTGGTTCAGGACGCGCTTCCAAGCCCCGCCGCAATCACAATATGCTGGCAGACATTGTCGATGTCGCGGATGATGTCGTCGTTCCAGAAGCGCAGGACGGTTCCAGCCATCCTGCTCCAGCCGCAATGTCCTGGCCGCGTCGCCCACAACAGCATCGCCTCGCGCATGCTGGGAGCCGTCGACCTCGACAACCAGCTTCTTCTCCGGACAAGCGAAGTCGACGATATAGCCGGCAATCGGAAATTGTCGGCGAAAGCCAAGCCCCATCAACCGGTGCGCGCGAAGCTCGTTCCAGAGCTTCAGCTCGGCTGGTGTCATGACCTTGCGCATCGATCTGGCGTGTGGGCGATGTTTTGGAGGCACCGGTGGAGGCATTGTGCTGCTGAAATCAGCGCTCTACGGCGCCCCCCTCTGTCCTGCCGGACATCTCCCCCACGAGGGGGGAGATTGGCAGCTTGACCGCCTACCCCACAAACCCCACGCGCTTGTGGCTGCCATCGCAGAACGGCTTGTTGGCTGAGTGGCCGCAGCGGCAGAGGAAGGTGCGTTGCGTCCGGTCGACCGTATGCCCGGTGCCGGTGACGATCTCGACATTGCCCTCGAGCTTGAGCGGACCATTGGTCGTCGGACTTACCTGCAACGGCCCGTCCCTCGTCTCCAGCGCCGACGTGTCCTTCAGCGGCGGCTCGCCGGTGGCGGCAAAGGCTGACTTGCTGTGACTGCCGTCGCAGAACGGCTTGTTCTCCGAAGTGCCGCAACGGCAGAGCGTGGCGCGGAAAAACGTCTCGCCGTCCAGCACGATTTCAGCATGCAGCGCCAGCGGGCCGTTTTCGCGGATGCGCACTGTGTTGACCACCGGCGGCTGTTCCTGCGGCCCGCCATCCTTCCTGATGTAGGTGATGGCGCCCGACGGGCAGCTTTCGGCGATCGCCACGATCTTCTCGACGCTGGCCGCCTCAGGGTGGATCCACTGGCCCTTCGCGTTGGGCACGAAGACATGCGGATCGCCAAGCACGCAATTGCGGGAATGGATGCAGCGCCGGCCGGAAAAGCCGACGTCGATGTTTTCGCCTTCGACCATGCCTGCCATGCTGTGCTCCTTGCTCAAGCCTTACGCTATGGCGATGGCCCGGACGGCGTCAAGCCGGCGTCCGCGATACCCTTCTCCCCTTGTTTGTGGGAAAAGGCAGGGGCCGCTCAGCCATCGACCGCCACATGCGGCGCGAGCCGCCGGATCGTCGCGATCATGTCGGCGCCAGTCGCGTCGAGCGAGGAGATTTCCATGCGGACGGTGTTCTTGCCAAAGGGCAGCAAGAGGCCGAGCGCGTTGGCCGCGCATATCTGATGGCATCGGGAGGCGGCTCGGTCAGCTCGAAGTTGATCATTGCCGAGTCCTCGTCGGAGACGAGGCTCACGCTGCGCACCTTCTCCCAGGGCACCAGCACGCCGCCGCCGCGCCTGTCGCGAAAGCCCACGGTGTCGAGCACCACCTGGACGCCGGTGTCGAACGCATCGCGCGCCAGGAACAGACCAAGCGCCAGGCAACCAAGCGCCAGCACGGCCACCAGGAACAGCCGTTGGCCCGGAGCACCTGATGCAAGCCCCTTCAGCGCGAAGAAGCCGAAGATCGCCGCGAGCAGGAACGGCCCGAGCGCGGAAAAGATTTTTCCCGTGGGGCTTGCGGATTTCGACGCGCGAAGACATGGGCCACTCATCGGCCTGATTTCAGGATGGTCCGGATCCAGCCGATGAAGGTGAGGACCAGAAACGGATATCCGGCAGCGGGCAAAGGCGACGAGGTCGGCAGCAGAGGGGGGCGCCCCAGGGGATCAGGCCTGCCGTCACGACAACAGCACGGCGGCCACGACAGCAGTCAGGCGCATCCACAGGGCGAAGTTTTCGGCGCGCTGACCATGACAAGCGCAGCCGCCCAGAGCGAGATGCCGCCGACATAGGAGGGAACGCTGGCCTGAAGGCCCGCGGCATTGCCAGCCAGGAGCAGGCTCTCGCCGGCGAGGAAGGTCAGAATCCGGCCGCCACGCAGTCGTTGCCCAGCCGCTGATACTTCATCGTCAGCAGGGCGGTTGCCACCACGAGCGCCACGCCGTCGATCGTCCAGAGTGTTTCGCGAAGCGGGACCTGTTGATGTTCAGCCGTGGCGGCGCGTCGTCTGGCCCGGGGCGAAGAGCCCCTTGGAGAAGTTTTGCCTCGACACCAATCGATGCCGACGATCTTCGTGTCGACGAAGTCCTGAGGCGCTTTCGTAAATTTGTTATTTCGTTTCGCTCTCATAGCAAGGGAAGCTTAGCTCGATATAAAAATAAACTTGAACATTCCCAAAGCACAGGCCGAGCTGTTTTGGATCGGCTCATCGAAGAGGGCATAATATCCCTAAAGGATTCGATGTACTATCTCGATCCAAATGAACTAGGGGCTAAGACAAGAGCTTCCTACGCGGATTGTGCGTCGTGGAAGTTTAATGCCGCTACAGTATCATTTGCGAATAGAGTGCTGAGCGGCCTATAGAAGACGAAAAGCTCGACCCATCTTGCGTAGAATAATAGGGGCGCCCCTCAATCCCCCATCTTAAGCGCCTGGATAAACGCCTCCTGCGGGATATCCACCTTGCCGAACTGCCTCATCCGCTTCTTGCCTTCTTTCTGCTTGTCGAGCAGCTTGCGCTTGCGCGAGACGTCGCCGCCATAGCATTTGGCGGTGACGTCCTTGCGCAGCGCCGAGATCGTCTCGCGGGCGATGACCTTGCCGCCTATTGCCGCCTGGATCGGGATCTTGAACAGATGGTGCGGGATCAGCTCCTTCAGCTTTTCGCACATCTGGCGGCCGCGCTTTTCCGCCGCCGTGCGGTGGACCAGCATCGACAGCGCGTCGACCGGCTCCTCGTTGACCAGAATCGACATTTTCACCAGGTCGCCCTCGCGATAATCGGTCAGATGATAGTCGAACGAGGCGTAGCCCTTGGAGATCGATTTTAGGCGATCATAAAAATCGAAGACGACCTCGTTGAGCGGCAGGTCGTAGGTCAGCATGGCGCGTTTGCCGACATAGGACAGATCGGCCTGAATGCCGCGCCGGTCCTGGCAGAGCTTTAGAATACCGCCGAGATAGTCGTCGGGGGTGAGGATGGTGGCGCGGATCCACGGCTCCTCGATCGCCTGGATTTTGACCACGTCGGGCATGTCGGCCGGGTTGTGCAATTCCTTGACCGTGCCGTCGGTCAGAGCCAGGCGGTAGACGACGCTCGGCGCGGTGGCGATGAGGTCGAGGTTGAACTCGCGCTCCAGCCGCTCCTGGATGATTTCGAGATGCAGCAGGCCAAGGAAGCCGCAGCGATAGCCGAAGCCGAGCGCGGCACTGGTTTCCATTTCGTATGAGAAAGAAGCGTCGTTGAGGCGAAGCTTGCCGACCGCGGTGCGCAGATCCTCGAAATCGGCGGCGTCGACTGGAAACAGGCCGCAAAACACCACCGGCTGCGCCGGCTTGAAGCCGGGCAGGGCCTGCGCGGTGGCGCGCTTGTCCTCGGTGATGGTGTCGCCGACGCGGGTGTCGGCCACTTCCTTAATCGAGCCGGTGAAGAAGCCGAACTCGCCGGGGCCGAGCTCGTCGACATTGATGCGGGCTGGCGTGAAGACGCCGGTGCGCTCGACCAGATATTTGGCGCCGGTGCCCATCATGCGGATGGTCTGGCCCTTCTTCAGCACGCCGTCGATGATGCGGACCAGCACGATGACGCCGAGATAGGCGTCGTACCAGCTGTCGACCAGCATCGCCTTCAGCGGTGCCGTGATGTCGCCCTCGCGCGGCGGCGGCAGGTCGTTGACGATGGCCTCCAGCACGTCGGGAATGCCGAGCCCGGTCTTGGCCGAGATCAGCACGGCGTTGGATGCGTCAATGCCGATCACCTCCTCGACCTGCTCGCGGATGCGCTCGGGCTCGGCAGCGGGCAGGTCGACCTTGTTCAGCACCACGACGATCTCGTGGTTGTTGTCGATGGCCTGGTAGACATTGGCCAGCGTCTGCGCCTCGACGCCTTGGCTCGCGTCGACGACCAGCAACGAGCCCTCGCAGGCGGCCAGCGAACGCGACACCTCATAGGCGAAGTCGACATGGCCGGGCGTGTCGATCAGGTTGAGGATGTAGTCCTCGCCATTTTTGGCGCGGTATTTCAGCCTGACGGTCTGCGCCTTGATGGTGATGCCGCGCTCGCGCTCGATATCCATCGAGTCCAGCACTTGCTCCTTCATGTCGCGCAGCTCCAGCCCGCCGGTCAGCTGGATCAGCCGATCGGCAAGCGTGGATTTGCCATGGTCGATATGGGCGACGATGGAGAAATTGCGGATGTTCTTGATCGGCGTGGTCATGCCGCGCGCTTTAGCAGGGGCCGCTTGCCCGGGCAAGCGGCGGGCGGCGGTCGGGCAAATCGCTTCGGGTTCCGCTGCGCCTCAACGCGCTGCCTTCCTACACTGGCAATTAGCGAAAGCCGTAGCGACATCCAATCTCCCCCGCAAGGGGGGAGATCGGCAGCTTCGCCGGCGGCTCTAGCCTGAAGCGGTTGCCCTGCCTGCTGGGCGCGCAAAGCCATTAAACTTTAATCCAACAGATTAGAGCATAATTGGCGCCCTGCGTGATAGGCCGCCCCTGTCACCGTTTGGGGGTTTCAAGAATGTCACTGTCTGGAGGCCATTTCCTCAGTTCCGAGGGCGGCTCGCTTGCGCCGATACTCGCCATCATGCTTATCCCGATGTGTGCCGCCCTGGGCATTTCGGTCGACTATAACGCGGCTGTCGAGACCAGGGCATCGATGCAGAATGCGCTCGATGCCGCGACCCTGTCGATCACGACCCTGCCAACCAGCACGTCGTTGGCGGACCGTCAGGTGAAGCTGCAGGAGTCGTTCGCGGCCAACAGCGGGCAAGGCACCGCCAAACTCGACGGCTTCGTCGTCGCCGCCGACGGCACCGCCAGCATCGATGCCTCGGCCAGCTTTGCCATGCCGACGAACTTCATGCAGATCGCCCGCGTCGACACGGTGCAGATCGGCGTGAAGTCGGCGGCGCGCAAGAGGCCGGCGCTGGTGCAGACCACGTTCAAGATCGACAAGGTGTCGGGCCATTGGGACAAGACGATGACGCTCTACGGAACAAAGTTCGGCGAGACGGCGGTCAACCCGTTGATGAAGATCACCTATGCGTACAACGGCTTCGGTGACCCGAAAGGCTACGGCACGTCGACAGTGTATACGGTCAATGGATCGACGAACACGAAGGTCCAGGAACAAAAATGCACAACCAGGACGGTGAAGAATTTTAACAGCCTGCCCACTGGCGCGATCACCCAAACGAGCGGTAACAAGAAATACCTGACCACCTGCACGAACACCATGTACCCCGCGAACGGCACCGGCGCGGTGGTCGACGTCAGCCTGATGGATGCGCTGTATCTGCAGATGGATGTGCCATCGGCTCAGCTGACCAAGCTCAAGTCGAATGACACGAACACATCGAACCGGCTGTACATCGACGGCGTTGAAATCGCGAATGGCGAAAAGGTGGACATCTTCACCGCGGTGCCGTGCGGCCAACCCAGCCAGCAGGCCTGGGAAGACGGCGGCAATCCCGTGCCGGCTCCAGTGTCCAACGCCGACTTCTTCTACACCGTGACCGGCAAGTGCGACTTCAATCAGCGGCCTTCGCAAACGGTGCTTACACAGTAGGAGGCAGGTGCCTGAGCTGCCAATCTCCCCCTGGTGGGGAGATAGCCGGCAGGCCAGAGGGGGGCGCTGTCCTGCCGGCTTTGCCAGGATCCATGATCTCCGCACCCGGAGGCCCTGATTATCTGAGCATCATTCCAGCGTGGTACGACGAAGCTCGTGGAACCGGGGCTCTGTTGGCGCTCTGCGGCGCCCCCCTCTGTCCTGCCGGACATCCCACATGGGGGGAGATCGGCTGTCGTGACGGCCTTCGCCAATCTCCAACGTCGCAAAGATAGCCAGCCTTCCGATCACGAAGCGGTGATGGCTGTAACGAACCCGTGGCGGCGGCGAATTGTGGACATGGCCGGCAACCGGCCCCCGCCGCAACGGAGACCCTAGATGACCGGATCGAAAGCAAAACCCGGCAAGGCGTGGCTGGCCGGCGCCGGCGCTGCCCTGATCACTCTCGCCGCGACCGGTGCTGCCTTGGCCCAGCCGCTCACCGTGGTCGAGCTGTTCACCAGCCAGGGCTGCTCGTCGTGCCCGCCGGCCAACGCCAACCTGATCAAGGTCAAGGACCGGCCTGATGTACTAGCGCTCTCCTTCAACGTCACCTACTGGGATTATCTCGGCTGGAAGGACACTTTCGGCAGGGAGGAATTCACCCAGCGCCAGGTCCGCTACGAGCCGTCGCTCGGCCGTTCGGGTCCGTTCACGCCGCAAGTGGTGGTCAATGGCAACGCCGACGCGGTCGGCGCCCAACCCGGTGAGATCGAGCAGCTGATTTCGCGCAGCAGCCGCGCGAAAGGGCCGTCGCTGTCGATCGATGGCGGCAAGATCGCCATCGGCGCCGGCGCGGTGCCGGGCGGCAAGGCCGATATCTGGCTGGTGGGCTACCGGCAGGGCGTCATCGACGTGCCGGTGGCGCGCGGCGAAAACACCGGCCGCACGCTGCCGCACGCCAATGTCGTGCATTCCCTCTCCAGGCTCGGCGCCTGGACCGGCGACGCCATCGCGCTGCCGCTGCCGACCGGCGCGAGCGGGCTCAGCACCGCGGTGCTGGTGCAGATGCCGGATGGCGGGCCGATCCTGGCCGCCGCCACCAACTAGACTCTCGAGATTTGCGCAACGCCGCATGAGCGGCGCCGCACATGCCGGCCGCACCAGCGCGCCATCAACCCCAGAGGAGACCACCATGACGAACCGCCTGACGCTGCCGGCGCTTGCCTTCGCGCTTTGTTCAACGGCGCTTTTTGCCGGCGGCATCGCCCGCGCCGAGGATGCGATGAAGCCTGCGGACCCGATGGCCACGGATGCAATGAAGCCCGCCGATGCGATGGCCACAGACGCGATGAAGCCGGCCGACCCGATGGCCACTGAAAAGATGAAAGAATGCATGGACAAGGCAGCCATGGAGACCGACGCGATGAAGAAGGACGAGGCAACGAAAGCCTGCGACGCGATGGGCATGGCCAAGTAGGTCTGGCCCAGGCCCCGGCAATCCCTGGGGCCGTTCCCGGTCCAGGCCGGGGATGGCCCTTGCTGAAACCGAGGCCGCCGAACGCTACGCAATGTGCCGGCGCACGGCAATGTGAGGCGCCGGCGGACCGTTCTGTCGTATAGTTGTTAAACTCATGCATGGAGATCAGACATGACCTGCATTGAAAAACCCGCCGCGAAACGATCGACGAGCTTCGCCAGGAGCGCGCTTGCGGCGCTGATCCTCGCGGCGGCCGGCGCGTCATTGTGGCAGACGCCGGCAATCTCGGCCGAGGAGGCGGTGGTGATCCCGCCGCCGGCGATGGACGAGAAAGTCGCCGCCGGCACCGCGAAGGCGGTCTTCGCCGGCGGCTGCTTCTGGGGCGTGCAAGGCGTGTTCCAGCACGTCAAGGGCGTGACCAGCGCCGTCTCCGGCTATGCCGGCGGGACCGAGGACACCGCCGTCTACGAGACGGTCGGCACTGGCCGGACCGGGCACGCCGAAGCCGTCGAGATCACCTATAACCCGTCAGAGGTGACCTACGGCCAGCTGCTGCAGGTGTATTTCTCGGTCACGCACAACCCGACGCAGCTGAACTACCAGGGTCCGGACCGCGGCCCGCAGTACCGTTCGACGATCTTTGCCGAAAGCGACGCGCAGAAGAAGATCGCCGAGAGCTACATCGCCCAGCTCGACAAGGCCAAGGTCTTTCCAGAGCCGATCGTGACCACGCTGGAGACCGGGAAACCCTTCTATCGGGCCGAGGACTATCACCAGGATTTCCTGACGCTGAACCCGACCTATCCCTACATCGTCTACAACGACCTGCCCAAGGTCGAGAATCTGAAGACGCTATTCCCCAGCCTTTACAGCGACAAGCCGGTGCTGGTGCTGGCCGCTAACAAGAGCTGATTTTTTGTGATGTGCTTTGGGCAGCGATCAGGGCAACACTACCTGCTTACTGCACGCCCAGAAACTGCCTGAGCTCCGGCGTCCTGGGGTTGGCGAAGACGTCCTCGGGAGCGCCGATCTCGTGGACGCGGCCCTGATGCATGAAGACGACTCGCGAGCAGACGTCGCGGGCGAAGCGCATCTCGTGGGTGACCATCACCAGCGTCATGCCTTCCGCGGCCAATTCCTTGACGACGGCCAGCACTTCGGCAACGAGCTCGGGATCGAGCGCCGAGGTGATCTCGTCGCATAGCAGCGCGATGGGCTGCATGGCGAGCGCCCGGGCGATCGCCACGCGCTGCTGCTGGCCGCCGGACAGTTCGTCCGGCAAAGCGTCGAACTTGTGGGCGAGACCGACGCGGTCGAGCATTTTTCGCGCCACCGCTTCGGCGTCCTTTTTCGGCGTCTTCTTCACCACCATCTGCGACAGCATGACATTGCCGCCGGCCGTGAGATGCGGGAACAGGTTGAATTGCTGGAAGATCATGCCGACCTTCAGGCGCAAGGCCTTGAGATGCGTCTCGTCGGGCAGGAACCGGGCGCCGGCGACGACGATCGAGCCTTCATCGATGGTCTCCAGCCCGTTAATGCAGCGCAGCAGAGTCGACTTGCCCGAACCGCTCTTGCCGATGATGGCGACGACCTCGCCCGGCGCGATGTCGATGGAAATCCCCTTCAGCACCTCGTTGTCGCCGAAGCGCTTCTTCACCTCAGTGATTGCGATGAGCGACATTGAGCTTCCTTTCCAGGAGCTGGCTCGATTTCGACAGCGGCCAGCACAAAGCGAAGTAGATGAGCGCGACCAGGCCGTAGACCGTGAACGGCTGGAACGTGGCGTTGGTGACGATCGAACCGGCCTTCGACAGTTCGACGAAGCCGATGATGGAGGTGAGCGCGGTGCCCTTCACCACCTGCACCGAGAAGCCGACCGTCGGCGGCACCGCCACTTTCAGGGCCTGCGGCAGGATGACGTAACGCATCTGCTGGAGGTAACCCATCCCGAGGCTGGCGGACGCCTCCCATTGACCCTTGGCGACGCTTTCGACGCAGCCGCGCCAGATTTCGGCGAGGAAGGCGGCGGTCCACAGGATGAGAGCGACACAAGCGGCAAGCCAGGCGGGAACGTCGATGCCGAACAGGCCAAGGCCGAAGAAAGCGAGGAAAAGCTGCATCAGGAGCGGCGTGCCCTGGAACAGTTGGATGTAGCCGCGCGACAGAAGCCGCATCCAGCGCCGGCCGCCGATGCGCAGGAAAAGCAGGGCCGCACCGGCGATGCCGCCGCCGATGAAGGAGACCAGCGAGAGCAGAACGGTCCAGCGCGCGGCCAAAAGCAGGTTGCGCAGGATGTCCCAGAAGCTGAACTCGGTCATGGCGCATGTCTCATCGCGACGCCTTCCTCGGAAACAGCATCCAGCCCAGGCCGGCCAGCAGTTGGCGCAGCAGAATGGCGAGGGCCAGGTAGATCAAGGTGGAGACGATGTAGGTTTCGAAGGCCCTGAAATTGCGCGACTGGATAAAGTTGGCAGCGAAGGTCAGGTCCTCGGCGGCAATCTGCGAAACGACCGCCGAACCCAGCATGACGATGACGATCTGCGACGACAGCGCGGGCCAGATGCGCTGGAGCGCCGGGACCAGGACCACATGCCAGAAGACTTGGAACGGGGTCATGGCGAGGCTGGCGCCGGCTTCGAACTGGCCGCGTGGCGTGGCCTGGATGCCGGCGCGGATGATCTCGCAGCTGTAGGCGCCGAGGTTGACGATCATGGCGAGGTTGGCGGCGGTTAGTTCCGTCATCCTGATGCCAAGCGACGGCAGGCCGAAGAAGATGAAGAACAGCTGGATGAGGAAGGGCGTGTTGCGGATCAGCTCGACATAGGTCGCGACGACAGGCCTCAGCCACTTCGGCCCGAGCGCGCGTACCCAGGCGCAGGCAATGCCCAACGCCACGCCGAACACCGCGCCGATCAGGATGAGCTGCACGGTGATCCGAATGCCCTTGAGCAGCACCGGCAGAGAGTCGATCAGCCAGCCGAAATCGAAGTGATAGGTCATGGCTTGCTATCTGACCTGAACCACACGCGGGCGACGGCGATCACAGCTCCGCCGGCAGGTCCACCTTCAGCCACTTTTGCGAAATCGCGTTGAGGGCGCCGTCGGACCTCGCGGCGGCGATGATCCCGTTGATCTTGGCCATCAATGCCGGCTCGTCCTTGTTCAGGCCGATGTAGCAAGGCGAGTTCTTGATCAGGAATTTGAGTTCGGGCCGCTTGGGCGGGTTCTTTTCGAGGATGGCGGCGGCGACGACATTTCCGGTCGCGATCACCTCGACCTGGCCCGAAAGGAAAGCGGAAATAGTGCCGTTATTGTCCTCGTAGCGCTTGATCTCGACGCTCGCGGGCGCGACCTTGGTCAGCTCGAGGTCTTCGATCGCGCCGCGGGTGACGCCAACGGTCTTGCCGGCGAGATCTTCCGCCTTGGCGACCGCGACATCCGCCGGAGCGAACACGCCATTGTAGAAGGGCGCGTAGGCTTCGGAAAAGTCGATGACCTTCTCGCGATCGGGATTCTTGCCGAGGCTGGATATGACCAGGTCGACCTTATTGGTCTGAAGGTAGGGAATGCGGTTGGCGCTGGTGACCGGGACGATCTCGACCTTGGCGCCAAGCTTTTCGCCAATCAGATTGGCGATGTCGATGTCGTAGCCCTGCGGCGTCATGTCGGCGCCAACGCTGCCGAAGGGCGGGAAATCCTGCGGGACGGCGACGCGGACGGTGCCCCGCGCCCCGATGTCGCTCAGGGCGTCGGCCCGCGCCTGCGGAGACGGAGCGATGGCCATTCCGACCACGGCGGCGAAGGCCAGCATGCACGCATTGCGACGGTTCATTATTTTCCCCTTTGACTGGACAAAACCAATTGGTCGTCTGGGCAAAGCAACAGACGTGCCAAACCGTCGAAATCGCCGCGAAAAAGGGGCTTTGCAACAGGTTGCGAAATTTCCATCACGATCCAATGCCAACTGACTGGCAGACAGCCTAAATATTGTGCAGATGATTGGTGTGGCGGATTTGTCGTCGGGTGGAGCGCTCGTCGCACCGATGTCAGCTCCGCTATTTGCGCCAGGGCAAGCTCCGGCCCAGCTTTTCCTGCATTGCGATGGTCTCAGCCGATGTCGAAGCAGGCTCCATCTCGGGGTACCACGCCGAGCCCTGAAATCGGGGAAAGGCAGGTTTTCCGTCTCGCGCCAGTCGCTGGCCGTTTCCCCGCGGCGACCCGCTTTTCCTCGCCGGACTCTGTCCAAGAAGGTTTATTGCCCCGGAAGGTGAATATCCCGTTCCCGCGAGACCGCGGTCTCATCGGGAATCCATCGCGTTGCTGTCGGTCAGTCGTAGGTCAGATCCGTCGCCTTGCCGCCGAAGACGCGGTAGGCGTAGAACGAATAGAAGATGATGATCGGTAGCACGACCACCGTGCCGGCCAGGATGATGGCGAGGCTTTCAGGCGCGGAGGCCGCCTGCCAGATGGTCAGCCGGTCGGGCACCACGAAGGGATAGAACGACCAGGCGAGGCCGGCGAAGCCCAACGTGAAGATTGCGGCCAGCGTCAGGAATGGCCTCAGCGCATGACGGTCGTCCGCCTTGGGCAGATGAAATGTCTGCCGCCACAGCCACAGGAACAGCACCGCCGACAGGATCGGCAGCGGCGACAGGTAGAGGATATCGGGCCAGACGAACCATTTGTCGAAGATGCGCGGACTGGCGAGCGGCGTGGCCAGCGAGACGGCGATCATGCCGATCGCGGTCAGCACCAGCGTCCGGCGCAGCCAGAGCACTGCCTTCTTCTGCAATTCGCCTTCCGTCTTGTAGATGACCCAGGCTGCGCCCATCGCCGCATAGGCGGCGGCAAGGCAGAGCGCCACCAGTGCGCCGAAGGCGATACCGCCGAGGCCGACATCCAGGCCGAGCACATAGATCCCCAGCATGTAGCCCTGCGCCAGAGATGCTATGACCGAGCCCAGGAAGAAGATCCGGTTCCAGCGATGCTTCCTGCCGGCCGGCACCTTGGCACGGAAATCGAAGGCGACGCCGCGCAGGATCAGGCCGACAAGGAGCAGAAAAACCGGAATGTAAAGCGCGGTGAGGATGGTGCCGTGCGCCAGCGGGAAGGCGACCAGCAGCAGGCCGACGGCCAGCACCAGCCAGGTCTCGTTGGCGTCCCAGAACGGGCCTATTGCCGCGATCATCGTGTCCTGCTCGGCGTCTTCGGCGGCCGCGAACAGGATGCCGATGCCAAGGTCGAAGCCGTCGAGGATGACGTAGATCAGGATGGCAAGGCCCATCAGGCCGGCGAAGATGAGGGGCAGCAGGGTCGGCCAGGGAAGCGTCATCACCGTTTTCCTATTTCGCCGCCGGCTGCGACAGCGGCGCGTCGAGGACGCCCGGCAGCGGCGAGGCATCGCCGTCCTTCGCCGCCTTCAGCGCCAGATGCACCAGCACGCCGAGATAGGCGATCAAGAGCAGCGCGTAGAGGATGAGATAGACCGCAAGCGACAGCGCGACCTGGCTGCCGGCCACCGGGCCGACAGCGTCTACAGTCTTGAGCACGCCGGTGACCAGCCAGGGTTGGCGGCCGATCTCGGTGGTGTACCAGCCGGCCAGCGTCGCCAGCCAGCCGGACAGCGCCATCGGCACCATCACCAGCGCCAGCGGTTTCGGCAGGTTGTGGCGGCGTTTCAGGAAAAAGGCGGCCGACCAGGAGACGACGAGCATAAGAACCCCGACGCCGACCATGATGCGAAAAGCCCAGAACACAGGGAAGACCGGCGGGTGGTTGCCGGGATAGTCGTTCAGCCCCGGCACGACGCCGCTGGCGCTGTGCCTGAGGATGAGGCTGGCCCCTTCGGGTATGGTGACTTCGAATCTGTTCTCCCTTGCCGCTTCGTCTGGAAGCGCGAAAAGGATCAGCGGCACATGGGGACCGGTATTCCAGTTGGCCTCCATGGCGGCGATCTTCTGCGGCTGATGCTCCAGCGTGTTGAGGCCATGCTGGTCGCCGGCGAATATCTGGATGGGGATCAGGATCGCCGCGGTGAAGACACCGGTGCGTAATGCCTTCCACATCGATTCAGAGCGGTCGCCATAGAGATAGCGCAGCGCCGACAGACCGGCGATCATGAACGAAACCGTCAAGCCCGAGGCAAGCAGCATATGGACGAGCCGGTAGGGCATCGACGGGTTGAAGACGATCGCCCACCAGTCGGTGGCGTGCGCTACGCCATCGCGCATCTCGAAGCCGACCGGCGTCTGCATCCACGAATTGAGCGCGATGATCCAGAAGGCGGACAAAGTGGTGCCGCCCGCCACAAGCACGGTTGCCAGCGTGTGGATGCGGTTGGAGACGCGGCGAAAGCCGAACAGCATGATGCCGAGGAACGCTGCCTCGAGGAAGAAGGCGGTGAGGACCTCATAGGCGAGCAGCGGGCCGGCGATGTTGCCGACGGTCTCCATGTAACCCGGCCAGTTGGTGCCGAACTGGAAGCTCATGGTGACACCCGAAACCACGCCCATGGCAAACGACAGCGCGAACACTTTCACCCAGGTGAAATAGGCGCGCATCCAGGCGGAATCGCCGGTGGCGTTGTAGCGAAGCTTGAAGAACAGCAGCACCCAGCCAAGCGCGATGGTGATAGCCGGAAACAGTATGTGGAACGAGATGTTTGCGCCGAACTGGATGCGCGACAACATGAGCGGGTCCATGGCGGGCTCCGGCTGCGGTTATACCAAAAGAAGATATGCCGGATACGTCAAACGTCAAAGCGGCGTGGCGTCACGCGAGGCGGAACGCCGCAGGGTCACCTGGAGGTCAAAGGACGTGGAAATGCAATTTACATTTTTCGACCGGTCTCTGGCACCGCCAATGTCCAGAACTGTCAGGAGCGGCATTGACTTCCGGCTGCGCGCACCGACATTCAGCGGATTAAATTCAACAGTCCTCCTTTCAAGCAGCCGTTTTTCAGCCATGCCGTCCATCATTTCGATTTCCGGGGTCACCAAGACCTACGCCACCGGTTTCAAGGCGCTGAAGGAGATCAACCTCGACATCGAGCGCGGCGAGATCTTTGCGCTGCTCGGGCCGAACGGTGCCGGCAAGACGACACTGATCTCGATCGTCTGCGGTATCGTCAACCGCTCGTCGGGCACGGTCACCGTGGACGGCCACGACATCAGCCGGGATTACCGTACCGCGCGCAGCCTGATCGGGCTGGTGCCGCAGGAACTGACCATCGACGCGTTCGAGAGCGTGTGGGCCACGGTCAACTACAGCCGCGGCCTGTTCGGCAAGCCGGCCAACCACGCCTTCGTCGAGAAAGTGCTGCGCGACCTGTCATTGTGGGACAAGAGGGACGCGAAGGCGATCACGCTGTCCGGCGGCATGAAGCGGCGGCTGATGATCGCCAAGGCGCTGTCGCACGAACCGAGGGTCCTGTTCCTCGACGAGCCGACGGCCGGCGTCGACGTCGAGCTGCGCCAGGACATGTGGGTGATGGTGCGCCGGCTGCGCGAGGATGGCGTCACCATCATCCTGACCACGCACTATATCGAGGAGGCCGAGGCGATGGCCGACCGCGTCGGCGTCATCAACCGCGGCGAGATCGTGCTGGTCGAGGACAAGGCCGAATTGATGCGCACGCTAGGCCGCAAACGGCTGTTGCTGGAACTGCGCAGCCCGCTCGCTACCATACCCGAGACGTTTTCGCGCTATGCGCTCGAGCTTTCGCCGGACGGTGACCAACTGACGTACACCTATGACAACCAGAGCGAACGGCCGGGCGTCGCCTCGCTGCTCCGCGACCTCGAAGTGGCCGGCATCCAGTTCCGCGATATCGACACGCAAAACAGCTCGCTCGAGGAGATCTTCGTCAACCTGGTGAGGAAGGACGCATGAACCTGCGAGCAGTCTGGGCGATCTACAAGATGGAGATGGCGCGCGCCTTTCGGACCGTGCTGCAGAGCATCGTCTCGCCGGTGATCTCGACATCCCTTTATTTCGTCGTCTTCGGCTCGGCCATCGGCTCGCGTATCACCGAGATCGACGGCGTCAGCTACGGCGCCTTCATCGTGCCGGGGCTGATCATGCTGTCGCTGCTGACGCAGTCGATCTCCAACGCGTCCTTCGCCATATATTTCCCAAAATTCGTCGGCTCGATCTACGAATTGCTGTCGGCGCCGGTGTCCTATCTGGAGATCATCATTGCCTATGTCGGTGGTGCGGCGACCAAGTCGATCATACTCGGCCTAATCATCCTGGCGACCGCAGGGTTGTTCGTGCCGCTGACCATCGAGCATCCGGTCTGGATGCTTGCCTTCCTGGTGCTGACGGCGGTGACCTTCAGCCTGTTCGGTTTCATCATCGGCATCTGGGCGAAGAGCTTCGAACAATTGCAGCTGGTGCCGCTGCTGATCATCACGCCGCTTACCTTCCTTGGCGGCAGCTTCTATTCGATCGACATGCTGCCTGGCGTCTGGCGCACGGTGACGCTGTTCAACCCCGTCCTCTATCTGGTCAGCGGCTTTCGCTGGAGTTTCTACGGCAAGTCCGACGTCTCGATCGGCATCAGCCTCGGCATGACCGTCGTTTTCCTGCTTGTCTGCATAGCGATCGTCGCGTGGATCTTCAGGACCGGCTACCGGCTGCGGAACTGACGAATCCAACTTCGCCATGGAGGCCAGCCCACGGCCTCGAATCCGTCGCCTTGGCGCGATTGACTACCGATCATATCGCGCAAGCGCCATATAGGATGCAATCAGCGCCGACTAAAGGGAAATCTCCAAATGGCGGCGGCTCCATCCTGGAGTCATCAGCGGATCGGATTGCATTACGACCACGTCCTTTGACTTTCTATGCATTGTTATATATCATGTTATTGATCAGCATAGGACGCGTTGATTATGGAAGATGTCATACGGTCTCTTGGCTTCCTGTGCCTGGGCAGCAGGCTGAAGCGTATAGGCGAGCAATTGCAGTCGGATACGCAGCGAGTGCTCGATCGCCTGGATGTCCCGGTTCAGTCGAGCCAGTATCCGCTCCTAGCCGCTCTCGACAGGCTGGGGGCCCTGCCAGTTGGTGAACTGGCACAGGCTCTTGGGATTGCGCAGCCGGGCGTCACACGAAGCGTGGCGCTTCTGGCCGAACTGGGATTGGTCGAAGTCAGCCAGTCGAACAATGACCAGCGGCGCAGGATTGTCTCGCTCACTCGGAACGGTCGACGGCTTGTCGATGCCGCGAAGCGCGACGTCTGGCCACGCATCGAGAAAGCCGTCGCGGATTTATGCGCAGGCCTTTCGGGGCCGCTCCTCGATCAACTGGCCGCAATCGAGGACGGCATCGCTGCGGCTCCCATCGACCGTCGTGTGGGAAAGGCCGTGGGTGCCGTGCAATGAAACATGTCCTCGACCGTCCTGTCTGGAGCGCGCTCGGGACACGACACAAGGCCTTCGCGCAAGGTGACAACCTCGCCAGGCGATATCCGTCGTCGATCGTTCCGTTCGCTGCCACCGCCGCGAACGACACCGAAAGCCTCCGGGCGTTCGATAGGCTTGTTCCAGCAAACGATAGCGTGATCATGCTGCAGGCGGATCCCATTGCCCTGCCTGATGGGCTATCCGCGATCTCGGCGGCCTCCGGCGTCCAGATAGTTGCCGAACGGTCATTGCAGATCGTGTCCGACGAGCGTGTGCAGCGTCTGACGCAGGACGATGCAGCCGAGATGCTCGCCTTGGCGTCTCTCACCAAGCCTGGCCCATTCACGCTCGGGGCTTTGAGCCTGGGCGACTTCTGGGGTGTAAAAATCGAAGGCAGACTTGTGGCGATGGCCGGCAAGCGCATGAAGCAACCTGGCTATACCGAACTCAGCGGGGTGTGCTCACATCCGGACTTTCGCGGCGGCGGCTTGGGCAGGTTGCTGTCCCTGTTCGTGGCAAATCAGATCATGGCGCGCGGCGAAGCTCCCTATCTGCACGCCTACGCCACAAACACAGCGGCTATAAGATTGTACGAGTCCATTGGCTTCAGGTTGAGAAGCAGCATGAATGTGGCCGTGGTTCAGCGCACCAACTAACGATCAGGCGCATTAAGGTGGATGCGTCCGCGCAAGGGGAAAGGAAGGATTTCGTATTGCCGAAATCCTTCCTTGCGGTGCAAGCAAAAGCCGCGCCGCGCGTCAGACCGCGATCTTGCCACCGCCCT
The DNA here is from genome assembly GCF_055901555.1 of Mesorhizobium sp. WSM4821. NCBI lineage: Bacteria > Pseudomonadati > Pseudomonadota > Alphaproteobacteria > Hyphomicrobiales > Phyllobacteriaceae > Mesorhizobium > Mesorhizobium sp. WSM4821. The sequence goes on from NZ_CM148371.1 coordinate 1,243,202, forward strand.
GTTTGGTGATTGCGACGACCGATGGCCGCACCGGCATGTCGGGCTTGAAGTCGGGCCAGCGGGTCGACAGGTCCTCATAGTAAGAGGGTCGGCCGAATGGCTCCCAGTCTTCGCCGCCATCGGCCGGATGCTGGACCGCGACGAAAGCGGTCTGGTCGTCCGGCGTGAATATCGGGCCACACAGTTCAGCACCGATCGGCACGCGGAAGAACAGCTTTGATGTCGCCCGCGCCTCGCCCTCGGTGTCGACCGCCCACAGGCCGTCGGTGCGGCCGGTCGCCTTCGGACCCTGGCCGTCGGTCGAGACCCAGAGCCGGCCTGCCGTATCGACGGCGCAATTGTCCGGCATGCCGAACCAGCCATTGGCGGTGGTCGCGGTCGAGAAGGAGGCGCCGACTTCGGCCACCGAGGGATCGCCGCATTTCAACAGGATTTCCCACTTGCCCTTCGTAGCAGTGAAATCGCCACCGTCCTCGGCGATCTCGATGATGTGGCCGAAGGCGTTTTCGGCGCGCGGGTTGGCGGCGTCGATCTGGTCCGCCTTGCGCTTGGTATTATTAGTCAGCATGACATAGACCTTGCCGGTCGTCGGGTTGGGCTGGATGTCCTCGGGGCGGTCCATCTTGGTGGCACCGAGACGGTCGGCGGCAAGCCTTGTCCCGATCAGCACGTCGGCCTGGCTGGCAAAGCCGTTTTCAGCGATCAACGGACCCTGACCGTAAACCAATGGCAGCCATTCAAGAGTACCGTCCTCGGCGAATTTGGCGACGTAGAGCGTGCCGTCGTCGAGAAGATCCATGTTGGCGGCGCGGTCCTCGGCGTTGAACTTGCCGGCCGTGACGAATTTGTAGACATAGTCGAAACGCTCGTCGTCACCTTGGTAGAGCACCACACGGCCATCCTTGGCGACGGCCGACTCGGCGCCTTCATGCTTGAGGCGGCCAAGCGCGGTGCGCTTTTTCGGGACGGAGTTGGGGTCGGTCGGATCAATCTCGACCATCCAGCCGAAACGGTTCGGCTCGTTCGGCTCCTTGGAGACGTCAAAGCGCTCGTAGAAATTCGCCCATTCATAGGCGCCGTCAGGAATGCCGTATCGCTTGTAACTTGCCGCTTCCGGATGATCGGCTGGAAGCTCACCAGCGAAATAGCCGTGGAAGTTTTCCTCGCCCGACATGACCGTCCCCCAAGGCGTCATTCCACCAGCACAGTTGTTGACGGTACCCAGCACCTTCGTGCCGGACGGATCGGCATTGGTCTTGAGCCGATTGTGCCCGGCAGCCGGGCCGGTCAAAACCATCTCCGTCGCAGCGGTGATCCGGCGATTCTGCTTGCCGTCGCGCACGACCTGCCATTTGCCGTCAACCTTGCGGATTTCGACAACGGTCATGCCATGCGCGGCCATCTCGACATCGACCTGTTCCTTACTCAGCGGCGCCTGCTTTGCCTCGCCATCGACGATGGTGACGATGCCCGGGAACATCAGATGCGGGTTGGTGTATTCGTGGTTGACCACCAGCAGGCCATGCTCGGCCGAGCCGTCGAGCGGGATGTAGCCGACATAGTCGTTGTTATAGCCGAATTGTCTGGCCTGGGCCTGCGCCGACTGTTTTGTCGGATCGAATTCCGGCGAATCGGCAAACAGCGGATCGCCCCAGCGCAACAGCACGTCGGCGTCGTAACCGGCGGCGACATGGTGCTTGTCATCGACGCCAGCCTCGACCTCGTCGAAAGTAAAAGCCGAGCCGCCGCCCGCGCGGGCTTCGTCGGCGAGTATCAGCGCAAGCGGGCTGACGGTGACGGCGATGGCGGTCGCCGCGAGTGATCCCTGCAGAAAACCACGGCGCGAGAAACGCGCGGCGATGATCTCGCCCATCGTCCGGTTGTCGGTGGGATTTGTTCCTGGCCCATCGTTTTCCTCGAGCAGGCTAGTGCGGAAATGGGCCTCTGGGGAGCGATGTTCGGTCGAGCGATGTACGGTCATGGGCTTGCCTCTGGCTTCTTTGGGATGGCTGGAGCGTGCTGCTTGACTGACCGCTATCGCCAGCAGATCACAGTTTGATGACGTTGCCGACCAATTTCCACCCCACGGTTTCGTGTCCTTGATCAGCCCGCTTGACCGCGACCCGAGCTTCGGAAACAAGATCTGCAGCAGGCGCGGCAAAGGCCGCAGCAGGAGGGGTGAAAGTGAGTTTCTGGGGACTGGTACAGCTTGTCGTTTCGACTGTTATCTTCCTGCTCGCGGCGATGGCGGCGAAGCAATGGGGGCTGGCGCCCAGCCTCGGCAAGATCGTGCTGACACTCGCGCTCTATTCGCTAGGCAATCTGGTCATGCTGAGATTGATCCGCGAATTCGGCATGTCGGTGTCGTTCAGCCTGTCGGCGGTGATCCAGCTGGTGTCGGTGAACGTGGTGGCACTGGCTTTCTTCGGCGAGCGCGTCAATGCCTTGCAGACGACCGGCATCGTGCTCGCCGTTGCCGCAGTGGCGCTGATCACGCTCGGTCCCTATCTGCAAAGACTGTAGTTGCGCATGATCCCAAGATCGAAATCGATTTTCTTGGGGTCATGGCACAGGAATCAAAGTGCTACAGCGTGCACGTCCAAAAGGACGCGCGGCGCTAGGGGACGACCGGCTCGATGAAGAACCCGCTGCTCAACTGGATCGAATTCCCGATGCTGCTGGCCGGGCTGGTCATTGCCGGCGGGCTGTGGGGATTCGAGGAGCTGATGGAGGCCGCGCTAGCCACCACGCCGCACGCCTTCGATACCGAAATCCTGCTCGCTTTCCGCGAAGCCGGCCAGCCCGACAATCCGGTCGGCCCGGCGTGGCTGGAAGGGGCAATGCGCGACATCACCAGTCTCGGCAGCGTCAGCGTGCTCGGGCTGATCACAGTGGCAGTGACCGTCTATCTGCTTCTGATCCGCAGGCCGGGAACAGCGCTTCTCGTCTTCGTGGCGGTGGCGGGTGGTCAGGCTCTGTCAAGCCTGCTGAAAGCCGGTATCGACCGGCCGCGCCCGGAGCTCGTCTCACATCTCGCCGACGTGGCGTCGCTCTCCTTCCCGAGCGGCCATGCCATGCTGTCGGCGGTGACCTATCTCACGCTGGGCAGCATGGCGGCGCGCTTCCTGCCTGGGCGGACGACGAAGATCTATGTGCTGGCACTCGCCGTGCTGACGACAGTGCTGGTCGGCATCAGCCGCATCTATCTCGGCGTTCATTGGCCGTCCGACGTGCTGGCCGGGTGGTGCGCCGGCTTCGCCTGGGCAATGCTGTGCTGGCTCGCCGCACGGACGCTACAGCGACGGGGCGGGCAGGGCGACGACGCCTGAACCGGCCTGTCGGAACAGCACACTGGCGTGGCAACTCGCGATTAGATCGGCGTGTGGACCGCCCCTATGCCCAAGGTGAATTTTGGGGAAATCCGACGCTCGACCAAAAGGATCGAGCTGCTATTTGGTGACCTTGGTCTCCGCACCGGCAGCCTTGTCGCCCCAAATCATCTGCCGGTAGTCGAACCCGTATTCCAGTGTCGGCTTGACGATGCGGAAGTAGGGCGACAGGTCGAAATCGCGCGGCGTGTAGAGCGAGTGGTGGCGGATGTGCAGGATTTCCTTTCGCGAATAGTTTGACTGCGCCGAGGCGCGGCCGGGCGCATGGGTGATCTCAGGCAGGATAGGATAGCGGATCTGGCCATAGGCCTCGGCAATCAGTGACGAGCAGATGGCCCGTGTCGGATCGCCGGAGCCGAAAGCCAGCATGCGGCGGCGCCAGCGCACCGGGACCGGCGGCGTCGGTAAGAAATAACGCAGCATGTCGAAGATGTTCTTGAGGTCGTATCTGAGACCAAGCTTGCCGATCATGAAGGCAACGACCTTGTTGCGATCTTCCGGCGCCAGCCCGCTCGCCCGGCAGATGCGCGTATTGTAGGTGCGGTAGCGCGATAGCGGCACGGCGATGCAGCCCTCGCCAAGCGTGACCTCGATCAGGCGCCGTCGTTCCGATCCGTCCGACGGTTCGGGTAAGGCATCGCCGACATAGAAGGCCGCATGCGACCAGGTCGACTGGGTCAGATATTTGATCGCCGCCGAGATCTTCTGGTTGCCCTCGATGAGCAGGATGTCGCCGGGCTCGAGCGTTCGGCGCAGCGTTTCGGCATCGGACGGCGTGTAAGGCTCGTAGCCGGACGATTCCTCCTGCAGCCGGCCGGCAAGCCAGCGGCCAATTCGGTCCAGAAGTGTGTCGCCCGTCTCGATCATGCCAGACGGCGATTACCACAGGCCGGCGGCCTAGTGGTACCCACCTGACATATGAATCCGGCTCGGAATTCGCCTCGGCTGCAAGCGAAGGAGCGGCATTTTGTTTGGGCCAACTCAGTCAATCACCGTCGTGAAAAGTTCGAGTACCAATTCCATTCCCACGTTCTGCCTGCATCAGCACAGAACGCACGGCTGTAAATCGGAGTTTTCGGGTTGCGCTTATCCCAGTGGAATTTCACGATAACGTCCTTGCCGGCCACAACCTCACTGCCGAAGAATTCGCCTTCGTCGCCATTGAACGAGCCCACCTTTCCGTCGTCGAGTTTGCCCGCGTTGCTGTCGGCCCAGTAGATCGTCCAGAGACGCGTCTTTGGATCGAACAATCGCACGGTGAGGCCCTCGAACGGCTTTCCTCCCAACTCCGTATGAAAAATGTCGAAGTTGCCCAAACCCACCAGGATTTGGCGGAACTCCTGGGTCGCGCCGAATTCCTCCCACTCGTCGCTTCCGGCCAGCGGTTCCTTCAACGTACGATTCCTGATGTTCCAGTTGCCCACCAAATAGTCGAAATCATTTTTGGACGACGTCTCGCTCGCCGTTATCGCAAGTTTCCCGTCCGATGAAAGAGAGAACGTACTCATCTACTTTCCTTTGGATCGACGTCGAATGTATGGGCGTTTCTTTCGATGCCTGCGGCGCGCTTCGCATGTCCGATCGCGGCAACAATTGGTTGAGACCCAACTGCGCGTCGTGATGCGCACTCGCCGTCACATCCATGTTGCAACGCGTAAGCCGAAGACCCATTCCCGGCACGATCCGCTTCGGTTAGCTTCGCCACTCCGTCGCGAAGTCGCGTTGCCCCGCGCCCCACTCAGGATTCGCTAATCGCCCGGACCCCCTGAACCGATCTCCCAACCGGGTACCAAGTGTCATCAGAATCTGACCACTGGACCATGATTCCGAACCGAGGGAACCGCGTCAGCCAGCGGCGCCGGAGGCGCCAGCGTCTTGGCGCGGCGCGGCGGCCAGATCGTCGCGCACCTTGCGCGCAAGTTTCCTTGTCGAGCGTCTGGGGCCGTCGCCGAACAGATCGGCCGCGGCGGCGAGACAGGTCTTTTTCAGGCATTTCTCCGAACGCTTCAAAAGCTTGCCCAGGAGCCGCGTTTCTTGAGGAAAGCCGAGCGGCCGGTCGTCGGCATCGAGAAGTGCACGCATGACGAACACATCATGCAGTTCGCCCAGCCTTTCGCCCAGTTCGTCGACCGCCTTGCGCCGAACCTTGATCGGCGTAGGCCATAGCCTTCCGAGCAGCGACAGGTGCATCCCGTGGGTCTTTGCCGCCTTGCGCAGATCGTGAAAATCGTCGGCCTCGCCGCGAGAGCCCGCCTTGTCCAGCGCCTTTCTGGCGCGACGCAGAGTGATGCGGGCGCCTTCGGCAAGCACATCGGCGGCCTGTTCGGGCTGGTCGGGCAAGGTCAGTCTATCTGTCCGGCCGATGCCCTCCTTGCAGGCCGCAATCGCGGCGTTTATCGCAGCTTCGAGGCCAACACCGCCATGCAATTCGTGCTGGCGCGCCACAAGCGTCTCGCGAACAGCATCGAGACCACCTGCGGCGCTTTGTTCGGGAAAGCCTGCCGCCAGCCGGTCGATTGTTTCAACCAGCGCGGTCGCCTCGCGCGGACCGGCAAGCAGAGCCGCCACCTGTCGGTAGCACTGGTTTTCGGTCTGGCAGAATGTTTCGTCTCCGGAACGGACCAGGCGCAACAAGGCACGCACGTTCTTCAGCCGCTTGCGGCATTTGTGCAGTCCCTGTTCCGGCCTGTAGCGTGCCGCGTCCAGATGGACGAGCGCCTTGCCGATCTCCTCGGCGAGGATGCGCCTGACCTCGCCGGTCAACGGCAGGCGCGGATCGATGCGATAGCTCATGCGGCGATCTCCGGAATCTCCCCAAGGGCGAGCGACGCGTTATAGAATCTCTGCTCGCCGGTGACTTCGCGGCTGAGCCAATCTGGCAGCATTCCGTCCGGCACGTCCTCGGGCGTCTCGAGCTCCGCGACCACCAGCCCCGAAAGCATCCCGCCGAAGACATCGACTTCATAGAGATAGCCGCGATGCCTAACATGGTGGCGTGTCTTCTCGATGACATGTCCGATCGCGAATGCCAGCATCTCTTCCGCCTCCGCCAAGGGGATCGGATATTCGAATTCGTCACGTTCGCGGGCCTTGCTGCCGAATTTAAGCGTCAGCTTTGCGGAGCCGCCGTCGCTGATGCGCACGCGCACCGAGCGGCCGGGCGCGGCTGCGAGATAGAACTGGCGAATGCGGATGTCCGCCTCGACCAAATCCCGCCACTCATTGCCGGAGACCAGGAACTTGCGCTCGATTTCCTTGACCATGTTTCGCACTAAAGCGTGTGCGGCTGGAGATGGCAAGTTGGAGGCGGTGCGGGTTGACTTTAATCATTCGATTGATTAATTTCTTACCATGAGTAAGTCGACGAACGCCAAGATTCCGCGTCGCGAGGCATCTCCCGCCGACATGACGCGCGCGGCACTTGTCCGCGCGGCGCTGAAACTGTTCGGACGGCAAGGCTTCGACGGCACCTCGACGCGCGAGATCGCGGCTGAGGCCAAGGCCAATATCGGCTCGATCGCCTATCACTTCGGCGGCAAGGAAGGACTTCGCGCGGCAGCGGCCGATTATATCGTCGACACCATCCAGACCATTGCCGGTCAGGCGATCGGCAATCTGCGGGCGCCAAGCGATTCAGAAGCGGGCGACCCCGAAGCGGCGCGGGCACAACTCTTCACCGCGCTGGAGCGGATGGTGATGTTTGTCGTGGCAAGGCCGGAGGCCGGCGAGATCGTACAATTCGTCCTGCGCGAGCTTTCGCATCCGACGGCGGCACTCGATCGCATCTATGACGGCGTGTTCGAGCCGACGCATCGCCGGCTCTGTCTGGTCTGGGAACAGGCGACGGGCGAGGCCGCCGAAAGCGAGGCTACCCGGCTCACCGTGTTCACGCTGATCGGTCAGGTCATCTATTTCCGCATCGGCCGCGAGGCGGTGATGCGCCGCATGGGCTGGGACGGGATCGGCGACGCCGAGGCTATCAAGATTGCCACGGCGGTAACGGACAACCTTGGGGCCATATTGGCCGCCCGGAAGGATCGTAGGTCATGAGTTTTCTTTGCTCCCTGCCGCTCGCCGCCCTGCTTTTCAGCGCCTGCGCACCGGCGGCGCCGCTCGCCGTCGGTTATGTCGAGGGCGACTATGTGCTGCTCGCGCCGATCGAGGTGGCGCAGGTCGAAACGGTCGCGGTCAAGCGCGGCGACCGCGTCGAACCAGGCGCGCCGGTGGTGACGCTGGAAAGCGCCGACGCAAGAATAGCTGTCGCGCAAGCCGAGGCGGCCCTTGCCCAGGCGCAGGCTCAACTCGCCGATCTGCAGGTCGGCAAGCGGCCGGAAGAGATCGAGGTGCTCAAGGCGCAAGTCGACATGGCCAAGGCGCAGGCCGCGGATGCCAAACGCAGATACAGCCGCGCCAGCGACCTGTTCAGGCGCGGCACCGGCACGCAGGCCGATTACGATACGGCTTCCGCCACGCTGGAAACCGCCAACGCGCAGGTCGGCCAAGCGGAGGCAAATCTCGCCGTCGGCGGCCTGCCGGCGCGGCCGGAGACGATCAGGGCCGCCGAGAATCAGGTCAATCAAGCGCAATCGGCGCTGGAACAAGCGCGATGGCGGCTGTCGAAGCGCGTACTGGCAGCGCCGTCGCCCGGCCGCGTCAACGACGTGATCCGCAATCCGGGCGACACGGCCGGCCCGACCGCGCCGGTCGTTTCGATGCTGCCGGACGGCGCCATGAAGCTCAGCGTCTATGTGCCGGAAAATGCGTTCTCGTCGATAAAGGTCGGAGCGCTGCTCAATGTCCGTTGCGACGGCTGCGGGCCTGACGTGAAGGCACGGGTCAGCTACGTGTCGCCGGACCCGGAATTCACACCGCCAGTGATTTACTCGCTCGAGACCCGGCAGAAGCTGGTCTATCTCGTCGAGGCACGGCCGGAGGGTGACGCGGGTCCGCTGCAGCCGGGGCAGATCGTCGACGTCGATCTGGCGGATATCGAAAAATGAACGTCATCGACGTCCATGGCCTGGTCAAGCGCTTCGGCAACAAGACCGTCGTCGACCATGTGACGATGACGGTGGCCGAAGGCGAGATCGTCGGCTTCCTCGGCCCAAATGGCTCGGGCAAGACGACGACCATCCGCATCATGTGCGGCCTGCTGACGCCGGACGAGGGCGAAGGCACGGTGCTCGGTTTCAACATCCGCACCGACAGTTTGAGCATCAAGCGCGAAGTCGGCTACATGACCCAGAAATTCTCGTTCTACGAGGATCTCACCATCGCCGAGAATCTCGAATTCGTGGCACGGCTCTACCAGTTGAAGCCGCTCGGCGAATATGTCGGCAGGACACTGGAGGAGCTCGGACTCACCTCGCGCAAGGACCAGCTGGCCGGCACGCTGTCCGGCGGCTGGAAGCAGCGGCTGGCGCTTGCCGCCTGCATCATGCACCAGCCGAAACTGCTGCTGCTCGACGAGCCGACGGCGGGCGTCGATCCGAAGGCGCGGCGCGAATTCTGGGATGAGATCCATCGGCTGGCCAGCGGCGGTCTGACCGTGCTGGTCTCCACCCATTACATGGACGAAGCCGAGCGTTGCCACCGCATCAGCTACATCTCCTATGGCAAGCTGCTGGCCACCGGCACGGTCGACGAGGTGGTGCGGAATGCCGGGCTGACGACCTTCGTCCTACAGGGCCCTCGGCTTGATCAGGTTGCCGTCATACTCAGCGGCCGTCCCGGCGTCGACCAGGTAGCACCGTTCGGTGCGACGCTGCATGTCGTCGGTTCCGACAAAAAGAAATTGGAAGCAGCACTTGTCGATGTCGAGAAAGAGCACAAGAGCGTGACCGTGACGCCAGGCGAGACCAGCCTGGAGGATGTCTTCATCCAGTTCATGTCCGGCTCGAAGGACAACATGGGATGAAAAATGGGATAAACAGCGTCTTTTCCTTTGCCAGGCTCGGCGCGCTGCTGATCAAGGAGTTTATCCAGATGCGGCGCGATCGCATAACCTTCGCCATGATGCTGGGTGTGCCGCTGATGCAGCTGGTGCTGTTCGGCTTCGCCATAAACAACGATCCCAAGAGCCTGCCGACAGCGCTCGTGGCGATGAGCAACGACCAGTATACACGCGCCATGGTCTCCGTCCTGCAGATGACGGGCTACTACCGCTTCGACCATGTGGCGCAGAGCGCCGCCGAGGCCGAAGCCCTGATGGCCAAGGGCGCCGTCTCTTTCGTCGTCACCATCCCCGCCGACTTTGCCCGACGGGTCGAGCGCGGCGACAGCCCGCAAATCCTGATCGAGGCCGATGCAACCGATCCATCGGCGGCGAGCGGCGCCGTTTCGACACTGAGCAAGGTAGCGAGCCAGGCACTGCTGCGTGCCCAAGGCATGCAAGCGACCGCCGCTGAAACCGCCAAAGAGCAGCTGCAGGTGGTGGTGCACCAGCGTTACAATCCGGAAGGCATCTCGCAGTACAACATCGTGCCCGGCCTGCTCGGCGTCATCCTGCAGATGACCATGGTGATGATGACAGCAATGGCGCTTACCCGTGAAACCGAACGCGGCACGATGGAGAACCTTTTGGCGATGCCGTCCAGCCCGGCCGAAATCATGCTGGGCAAGGTGCTGCCTTTCCTTGTCGTTGGTGCGGTGCAGGTCGCGGTGGTGCTGGTGGCGGCCAAGCTGTTGTTCAGCATTCCGTTCGTGGGCTCCCTTACGCTTCTTCTTTCGACGGTGCTTGCCTTCGTGCTTTCGCTGGTGCTACTCGGCTATACGATCTCGACAATGGCGCGTTCGCAAATGCAGGCGATGCAGCTTACGTTTTTCTTCTTCCTGCCATCGTTGCTGCTGTCCGGCTTCATGTTTCCTTATCGCGGCATGCCGGGCTGGGCACAGGTGCTGGGCGAAATCTTCCCGCTGACACACTTCCTGCGCATCACTCGTGCAGTGATGCTGAAAGGCGCTGATTTCAATGCAATAGCGGCTGAGGTCGGCTGGCTGATGTTGTTCGTGGCGCTGTTCGCCGGCACGGCGCTGGTGCGCTTCCGCCGGACGTTGGATTAGCAACAAAACTCAATCAGCTTACGCGGGGTTGGCCTGACTCGGGACCGGCGGCAATTCAGGCGCAGCCAATCCTTTGAAGGGCGCGCGCCAGGCATCGATTTCTTCAAGCCGACGATACCAGCGGCTGACGGAAGGATAGTCATCGAGCGGCAACCTGGCGATATCGTTGAAGGGTAGAAACGTCGCCATTCGAAAGTCGGCATAGGAAACCGAATTCTCGACCAGCCATTCTCGTTCGGAAAGCTCGGCTTCAAGTGTTGCAGCGGCGGCGCGGAAGTCCCGCAGCCCCTCCTCAACCCGGTCCTCATCTATCGGGCCGAGCCCATACCGCTGTTTGGTCCCGCGTTCGAAATGCACGACGTCGCAAGCTCTTGCGAAGTTCTCTTTGCCCCAACTGAGCCATCGGATCATTTCGGGTTCGTCGTCACCGGTGCGCCAGAAGTCCGAATGCGCGTCGCGTGCAAGCCGGCAGGCTATGGCGTCCGCCTCCCAGAGGCTCTTTCCCGAGCCGACAAGTATGGGCAATGACAGATTGGGATTTAGCGGGCGAAATCGCTCAGCCTGCCCCGGAGCGAAGGGGGAGGCGAATTCAAACTCGACCTTCGCGTTGAGATAACGTGCCGCCGCGACCGCGAGGCGAGGATTGGGATTGCGGCTGAAGAGCAGTTTCATTCCATGATCGACTGGACGCGCACGGCGCGCTTTAGCACATTGCATCGACGCGTGATCCGGAACTGGTCGCCACCTAAGCCGCCGCCATGATCTCGGCATAGGTGCCGAAATCAACATTGCCGCCGGATAGCACTACGGCGACGCACTTGCCTGATAGTTCGATCTCGCCTGACGACAGCGCCGCCAGCGCGACGCTGCCGCCGGGTTCGACCACCAGCTTGAGATGGGCCATGGCGTCACGCATCGCCTGTGCCGCGGCCCTGTCGGAAACGGCAATGCCGCCGGCGAGGTTCTTGCGGTTGATCTCGAAGGTGATCGCGCCCGGCTCGGCGGTTAGAAGCGCGTCGCAGATCGAAGTGTGACCGGGTTCGATCGAAACCCGGACACCTCTGGCCAGGGAACGACAGGTGTCGTCGAAATGCTCGGGTTCCACCGCCCAGACGGCCGTGTCCGGCGAGGCATCCTTCACCGCTATGGAAATGCCGCTGCTCAGGCCGCCGCCGCCGCAGGGAACGACGACCGCATCGAGCCTCACCCCGAGCGCTTTGACCTGCGCCATCAGTTCGAGGCCGATCGTGCCCTGGCCGGCGATGATGGCCGGATCGTCGAATGGCGGGACCAGGACCATGCCCCTTTCGACGTAAGGGCGAACGACCGTCATGCGGTCATCGCGGAAACGGTCGAACGGAACCACTTCCGCTCCCATCTTCCTGACATTGCCGACCTTCATCGCCGGCGCGTCAGTCGGCATGGCGATGACCGCCTTGACGCCGAACATCGCTGCCGACGCGGCGACGCCTTGCGCATGGTTGCCCGATGAAAAGGCGACGACACCGCGGCTGCGCTCCTCGTCGCTCAGCGAAGACAGTTTGTTATAGGCGCCGCGGAACTTGAAGGAGCCGGTGCGCTGCAGCGTTTCCGGCTTGAACAGGATCCTGGCGCCGAAGCGCTTGTTCAGCTCAGGCGATTCGATCAGCGGCGTTTCGACGATCAGGCCGGACAACCGCTCCGCAGCACGGCGGATGTCGGCGATGCCGGGAGGCGTGGTGGCGGTCATGAAGGGGTCCCGTGGCAAGACATGTTGCGTTCATGATGCCCGGAAAGGGAGGCGGCGCACCAATGAAAAAATGTGACCGTTACAAATTCCCGTTGGTAGGAAGAGGGGCGGTGCGCCTGTCATCGACCGCCCCGGCCCTTCGCTATGGCTCCGGGCGTTCGTCGCTTAATCGACAAATCGTTGTCGATTGATCGGCCTGCGGCCGACCGCGCCTCACCCCAAAAGCGTCCGTTGCCGTTTGGCGCCGCCCATCTTACGCCAGGTGTTGAAGCGGTGGGTGGCAGCGGCGAAGGAGATCTTCATCTGCTGGGCAACCGAATAGCGCGATTTGCCCTCGTCGAACATGCGGTAGCAGCACTCGACGCCCTCCTCGGTCAGCTTGCCGTCGGGGGCCTTGTTGTGCGGATTGGCCGGATCGAATTTTTCGACCTGCTGCTCGACCAGGCCTCTGAGGCGCTGCAGATCGGCCTCGATGCTGGCGATAAGGTCTAGAACGGGTTTTGGGTCGAATGCATGGGTGGGCTGTTTTGCCGGCATACACGGGTTCCTTTCTCTCGGCTTAGGTTCAGCTATATAGGTGAACATCCAGCAATAGTTAAGAGGCGACGGAGAATTCCCGGTGCCAATAAATTTGAACGTCCGGGCGACGGGCGCGATTGACCAACGGCGCACCAAACCATAGTTTAGAACTATTCTAAACTTGGGTGAATTTCTCATGCTTTCCCGGGTATTTGGCTTCGGCTTTGGCCGCCGTCCCTTCGAATCGCTCTCGGAGCAAGAGATCCTGGCGCTCGCCATCTCGTCCGAGGAAGATGACGGGCGTATCTACCGTGCCTATGCCGACGGTCTCGCGGATAGCTTTCCGCATTCGGCCAAGGTCTTCGAGGAGATGGCCGAGGAGGAGGACGGCCATCGCGACTCGCTGATCGAGCTTCACCGCAAGCGTTTCGGCGAACGCATTCCGCTGATCCGGCGCGAGCACGTGAAGGGCTACTACGAGCGCAAGCCCGACTGGCTGGTCAGGCCGCTCGGCATCGAGCATGTGCGCAGCCAGGCCGAGGCGATGGAGCGGCAAGCCTATCTATTCTATGTCGAGGCGGCGAAACGCACCAGCGATGCCTCGACGCGAAAGCTGCTCGACGATCTGGCTGTGGCCGAACAGGGCCACGAGACTCTGGCGCAGCGGCTGGAGCAAAAGCATGTGCCGGGCACGGTGAAGGACGAGGAAGCCGCGGCCGAGCAGCGCCAGTTCATCCTGACCTATGTACAGCCCGGACTGGCCGGGCTGATGGACGGGTCGGTGTCGACGCTGGCGCCGATCTTTGCCGCCGCCTTTGCCACGCACGACACGTTCCAGACCTTCCTGGTCGGGCTTGCCGCCTCGATTGGCGCCGGCATCTCGATGGGCTTCACCGAGGTCGCCTCCGACGACGGCAAGCTGTCGGGCCGCGGCTCACCGGTGAAACGTGGCATCACCACAGGCGTCATGACGGCGCTGGGCGGCCTCGGCCATGCACTGCCTTACCTCATCCCGTATTTCTGGACGGCGACGATTGTCGCGGCGGTGGTGGTGTTCTTCGAATTATGGGCGATCGCCTTCGTGCAGAACCGCTACATGCAGACGCCATTCTGGCGCGCCGCCTTCCAGGTGGTGCTGGGCGGCGCGCTCGTTTTTGCGGCGGGGGTGCTGATCGGGAATGCCTAACAATCCCTAACCATTAACTACCCGACTGTCCTGTGGCGCCTCGGCACGTTCTGTCAGACCATAGTCGCGCACAACATGGGCGATGCGCAACCGATAGTCGGCAAAGACACCGCCACGGCCGGCCTTCTGAGCCCGCCTATGTTCCTCCGTGTTGCGCCAGGCTTTCACCGCTTCTTCGTCGCGCCAGAACGACAGCGACAGGATGCGGTTTTCGTCGACAAGGCTCTGGAAGCGTTCGATCGACAGGAAGCCGTCTATGCCGTCGAGCAGCGGGCGCAGGTCGGCTGCGATGCCGAGATAGGCGTCGCGCTTACCCGCCGCCGGTTCGACTTCGAAAATGACGGCGATCATGGCAGCACCAGCGGTGCGTGCGGCCCCGAGGCCGGCTTCAGGAACATGCGATCCTCCTTGAGGATGAATTTCTCACGCCGCGCGAATTCGTAATTCGCCTTGCCGGCCGGATCGGCGGCGAGCCTGATGCGATAGGCTTCGTAGGCCGCAAGGCTGTCGATGTTGTAGGCGGCATAGGCCGTCGTGGCCGAGCCTTCATGCGGCGCAAAATAGCCGATCAGATCAGCACCGCAGCGCGGGATCGCCTGGCCCCAGTTGCGGGCATATTCCTCGAACGCCGTCTTGCCGAACGGATCGATCTCGTAGCGGATGAAGCAGGTAATGGTCATTTTCGTCTCCAGTTGGATGCTTTCTTTCGGCGACAGTTCGAGCAGCATCAAAACGTTCCGCGGTCCGATGTGCTAGGCGATTTCTCCGGTGGTCATGCTTGCCAGAAGGATTTCGCGCATTCGCGGCGAACGTCTTCTGGCGTCAGGCCAAGATCGCGCAAAAGGTGCTCGTCAATCTCGGCGAGGTCGAGGCGCTGCAGATGGCGGTCGTACCACCGCGTCGGGAGCCGCAGCCGCAACCGGCGCAATGTTAAGAACGGGAACGGTAGGCGGCCGAACCGGCTTTCGGATACGGCGTTGGGGGCGGTTCTTGCGGTCATCATCGTCTCCTTGATCTGAGCCGAGAATAATGGTTATCTGACAAGAATGCTTCGATGAGGGACGAACTATGCGCGAAGGACCCGACATAGCCCGTATCGCCAGCCTGGTCGGCGATCCGGCGCGGGCAAACATGCTGACCGCGCTGATGGGCGGCACGGCACTCACGGCGAGCGAACTGGCGCTCGAGGCCGGCGTGTCGCTGCCGACCGCCAGCTCGCATCTGTCGAAACTGATGGAGGGCGGGCTGCTGACGCTGGCAAGCCAGGGGCGCCATCGCTACTACGGGCTCGCCGGGCCGCAGGTGGCTGGCATGATCGAGGCCATCACCGGCGTCGCCGCAGCGGTCGGGCCGCAGCGGGTGCGGCCGGGTCCCCGGGACGCGGCGATGCGCGTGGCGCGGGTCTGCTACGATCACCTCGCTGGAGAACAAGCAGTGGCGATGCTGGATCGCCTTGTCGACAAAAAAGTCCTCATACGCGACGACAAGGAGATCCGGCTTGGGCAGTCGGCCGCCTCGCATTTCGCCGCGCTCGGCATCGAAGTCGAGAGCAAGCCCCGGCGGCCGGTGTGCCGGGCCTGCCTCGACTGGAGCGAGCGGCGCTCGCATCTGGCCGGCACGCTGGGCGCCGCCATCCTCGACAAGATCCTTCTGGAAAAATGGGCGCGGCGCGAGAGAGACAGCCGCGCGGTAGTCTTTTCGCCGATGGGCAAGCAGGCGTTCGAGAGGACGTTTCTCGCCTGATTGTCAGCCGCGCTCGAGCGGCTTGCCTTGCTTGAAAAAATCCGCCCAGGGATCGGCTTCCGCCAACCGCTTCAGCGTCGTCTTGTCGCCGATCGGAAAGGCGTTCGGCGCCAGTCCGGCCTCGATCTCCCCCCAGGTCACCGGCATCGACACGGTGGCGCCTTTCTTGGCGCGCGACGAATAGGGCGCGACCGTGGTCGAGCCGCGGCCGTTGCGCAGATAGTCGACGAAGATTTTTCCGGCGCGGGCCTTCTTCGACAGCGTCGCCGTGTAGCGATCGGGTGCGGCCTGTTCCAGCGCCCGGGCGAAATCATGGGCGAAGCCTTTCACCTCATCCCAATCGGCCGACGGTTTCAGCGGCACGACGACATGGTAGCCCTTGCCACCCGACGTCTTGACGAAATTCGACAGGGACAACTCATCGAGCTGGCCGCGAATTTCGAGCGCCGCCGCACGCACCGCCTTCACGTCGACACCCTCATCCGGATCGAGATCGAAGATGATCTGGTCGGGCTTGTCCAGTTCATCGATGGTGCAGCCCCAGATATGGATCTCGACCACGCCGAGCTGGACCAAGGCAGCGACACCGTCGAAATCGCGAACAAACAAAATCTCCTCGCCGTCTGTCGGATCTTTCATCATGGCAATTTTTTCGTGCATGCCGGCAGACGCATGCTTCTGGAAGAAGCGCTGGCCGCCGATGCCGTCCGGCGCGCGCACCAGGCTCAGCGGCCGATTGACGACGAACTGCTGCATGCGCGGCCAGACCAAAGCGTAGTGATCGAGCAGACTCTGCTTCGAGACCTTCTCCTGCGGCCACAGAAGCTTGTCGGGATTGGAAAGCTTTACCGCGGTTTTTGCCGCCCCGGTGGACTTGACCTTGGTCTGGGCCTTGCCCCCGGCGGGCTTTGCCTTGGTGTCGTCCTTGCCTGCGGGTGCCTTCGGCTTTTCCTGCACGACTTCCTCCGCCGGCTTGTCCTCGCGCAATCCCTGGAACGAGGCGTGGCGTATTATACGGTCCGACGTCCAGCTGCGGAACTCCACTTCGCCGACAAGTTCGGGTTTCACCCAAATCACTCCTTTGCCCAGTCCCTTGCCTTTCGGCACAGCCGTGTCGAAGGGCGACGTCTTCGCCCTCAGGGCGTCGAGTTTTTTCTTCAGGTCAGCGGCGGTATCGATCGAAAACCCGGTGCCGACACCGCCGGCATAGTGCAGCTTGCCACCTTCGAGGTAGCCGACCAGCAAGGAACGCACTCCACGCCTGGCCTTCTCCGACGGCAGATAGCCGCCGATGACGAATTCCTGGCGCAGCGTGCATTTCGACTTCACCCAGGACATGCCGCGGCCGCTGCGATAGGGCGCGTCGGCGCGCTTGGAGACGATGCCTTCCAGCCCCATGCGGCAGGCGTGCTCCAGCATGACCTTGCCGGGCTCGGCAAAATGGTCGCTGAAGCGGACTGCCGGGTTGCCTGGCTGCTTGCCAAGCAGGTCCTGCAAAGCCTGCTTGCGCTCGACTAGCGGCTCCGTGCGCAGGTCTTCGCCGTCGAGACGCATCAGATCGAAGACGTAATAGAGAAACCGGTCCGTGCGACGCGCCGACAGGTCCGCCTGCAGCAGTGCAAAGGACGACACGCCGCTGTCCGCCAACACGACGACCTCACCATCGATGATGGCATCGGTGCATCTCAGACGCCCGAGTTCCGCGACAATCTCGGTGCCGAATTTGTCCGTCCAGTCGAGGCCGGTGCGAGTCAGGAGCCGCGCCTCGGTGCCGGCAAGCTGGGCCTGCATGCGATAGCCATCGAACTTCACCTCATGCAGCCATTCCTTGCCGGGAGGGGCATCCCTCTGCAGGGTGGCGAAACACGGTTGGATGAATTCAAGCCGTTTCGCCGCCCTGGCCTTCTTGCCGGCGACCGGCCTGTTGGAATGCCAGACCCTCGCCTTCTTGCCGTCGGCGGTCTTGCCTTCGGCGACCTCCTCGATCGTCAGGCCGGACTTCACCGATTCGGGCGCCTCCCGCAGAATGTCCTCGCCCGGCCGCGCGGCGGCATCGTCGGACTTGATCAGCAGCCAGTTGTCACGCTTTTCGCCGTGGCGCGGCTTCAGCCGCACCAGATGCCAAATGCCGTGCAATTTATGGCCGTTGAGCTCGAAGCTGATATGGCCCTTCTTCATCGCCTGGGCCGGATCCGTCTCCGGTGTCCATGTGCCCTCGTCCCAGACGATGACCGAGCCGCCGCCATATTCGCCCTTGGGAATGGTACCTTCGAAGGGCGCATAGTCGATCGGGTGGTCCTCAACATGGATGGCAAGCCGCTTTTCGTGCGGGTCGAGGCTCGGACCTCGCGTCACCGCCCAGCTCCATAGTACGCCGCCATGCTCGAGGCGAAGGTCGTAGTGCAGCCTTGTGGCGGCATGCTTGTGAATGACGAAGATGCCACCGGCTTGGACCCTCTTGCCACGAGAGACCTTGCCAACCGGCTCGCCGGTCTTCTTGAAATCGCGCTTGGCGTGATATTGTTCGAGACTGGCCATCGCGCGCGATCCTATGCCGATTTGACATGGCGTCGAAGACTCCGCGACGCCGGCGCATTTGAACGGATAGAAACCGTTTCAGTTCCGGCCCGCGAGAAAGCGAGGCAAGGCCGGGTTTGCCCGGCGTTCGACCTATTCGGCGGCCTGAAGATTGACCTTGGCTTCCGCGATCTCGGTAAGCTTTCGGTCAGTCGCCTGCTCTTCCTTGATGTTGTTGGCCAGGACGTTGGCGCAGTCGCTGCGGCCAAGCTGCTTGGCCCAGGCGATCAACGTGCCGTAACGCGTTATCTCATAGTGCTCGACCGCTTGCGCGGACGCAATCAAGGCGGCGTCGAGAACGTCCTTGTCGTCGATGTCGCCGCTGACTTCGTCGGCCTCCTCGAGGATGCCGTCGATGGCGGGACAGTTCACCGTCTTGGCCTTCACGCCATGCAGTTCGAACACTTTCTCGACCCGCTCGATATGGCCTTTGGTCTGGCCGAGGTGCTTCTCCAGGCCGGCTTTCAATTGCGGATTGGTCGCCTTGTCGATCATCTTCGGCAGCGACTTCTCGATCTGTTTTTCGGCGTAATAGATGTCGCGCAGCGTGTGGACGAAGAGGTCGTCCAGCGTCTTGATGTCTTTCGAAAAGAAACCCATGGCTTTTGCCTTTCCATTGCTCTTGCTGTGTCGAGGTTGCGACGGGCAGTTCCCGCAGAAGCCGCCCGCCGGCTGGGCCGGTTGGCTCCGGCTCCTGCGGTCAACGTGCTTGTGCGGGGAGGGGTTCCTGACTTTCCCACGAGCACGGAAATTTCGCGGCACCGGCCAAGGCTGAAACAGAAGCGCGCCGGAGCGACATCCAAACGAAACATATGTGATGCAAAAGTCACATCGACCGAAATGTCGACGAACTGCATGGAAAGACCCCGAATCAGCCGCATTCCGGCCACGAACCAAGGCATTTTCGACCAGATATTAACATCGCGTTCACCGACTATTCACGCCTCGACGCTATGGTCCTCGCAATTCGGAAGGGACATCCGAAATCGGGACAGGGACAGGTAAAATGAACTTCTGGAATCACATCGCCGGCTATGCTGCCGCCATCCGCGAATTCGTCGCGCCGACCTACCGGCCGGAGCGCTATTACATGCGCGGTCCCGGCCCCGCTTGCGCGCGCCGCGGCAACACGCTTGGTATCAGCGCGCACTGATGACGCCCAGGGAAAGCCGCCACGACAGCCGAATCTGCAGGCCGGCCGCCGATCACCGTGCGACCACCTATCGTGCGGAGCGCCCTGCCCTCGCCGACAGGCGGCGTGCGACAACGCCAACGTCCTGAGGTTCTGGATTTTTGATCTCGCCGCCAACCGGCTTGGCGTCTTTTTGACATTGGACGGCCGGGGCTTGCGTGACTACCCAGCCGGATCCATCCTCCAGAACCCGTCGATACAAGTCATCCGTTGATCTTGTTCGACAGCGTCGGCGTGCTGAACTCGGCCTTCGTGCGCATGCTAGTGAGGCTCGACCCTGCGGGCCGCTTCCATTTTGCCACGGCGCAGTCGCCGCTCGGCGAAGCGCTGTTTCGAAAATACGGGCTGCGGACGGACAGCTACGAGAACAATCCGGTCCTCATCGACGGCATCGCCTTCACCCGCCTGGACAGTTTCGTTGCCGTCATGTCGAACTGGGCTGGCCGCGGCGGGTGGCGAGATCGCTGCTGCTCTTGCCAAGGCCTGTTCGCGACTGGCTCTACGATCGCATTGCAAAAGATCCGCTACGCTTTGCTCGGCAGGAAGGACAGCTGCGAGATCCCTTCCGCCGAATTGAAAGCGCCGCTGATTGGCTAGCCGCCGGACCAGCATGAGGCCGGGACAATCGTCCACTACCGCGGCTGGCTGGAACCTTCCGGCCCGCACGGTTCCAGCACGATCGTGCCGCCTGCCGCCTTGCCCAGTTCGCGGCAGTCTTCAACCGTGCACAGTGTCCAGCCTTCACCGGTGGCGCCGGATGCGGCGAGCACGAGGCGTGGCTGAAGCTTGATCGCGGGCCTATAGACCCACCAGCCGTCCCGCAGCACGGCGCCCTCGGGCGGCTCCATGCCGGCGCCCGAGCCCTTGATCCGTGCCTCGAGGATTTGCAAACCGGAAGGCAGCACCTTCCACTCTTCCTGCCAATGCGTCTTTTCCACCGAATGCGTCCAGGCGAGCGTGAAGGCGGCGACAGTGAGCGTCACCGTCTTGCCGGCGGCGGCCAGGATACAGAGGCTCATGCGGCGCCGATGGTGGGTGCCTGCCGCGCGCGCCAGCAGTGCCAGCCGACCCAGACAAGAGAGAGCGCCCAGCCGGCCTCGTCGGTGAGCGGCAGCGCGGCAACCAGCAGCGCGCCGGCAGCGAAAGCGACGAGGCGTTCCCCCCAGGCCATGCGCCGGGCGAGGAACCCGACAGCGGCCGCGCCCCACAGGACGATGCCCATGCCAGCCTTGGCCACGATATAGGCGACCTCGACGGGATAGCCGAACTGGGCGGCGATCGGCCCGGCGTCCTGCAACATCAGCGCCGGGGTGTAGACCGCCATAAACGGCACGACGAAGCCGGCGACGGCAAGCTTGGTGGCCTGGATGCCGATCTTTAGGCCGCTCTCCTTGGCCATGGGCGCGGCGGCAAAGGCGGCCAGGGCCACCGGCGGGGTGAGGTCGGCCATGATGCCGAAATAGAAAACGAACATATGGCTGACCACCAGCGGCACGCCGAGCGACAGCAGTGCCGGCCCGGCCAGCGACGAGGTGATGATGTAGTTGGGGATCGTCGGTATGCCCATGCCGAGCACCAGGCAGGTGAGCATGGTCAGCACCAGCGACAGGAACAGGTTGTTCTCGCCGATGGATATGATCCAGCCGATGAAGGTGGAGGCGATGCCAGTGAGCGTCAACGTGCCGATGACGATGCCGACGATGGCGCAGGCGATGCCGACCGGCAGCGCGTTCTTTGCTCCCTCGGCAAGCGAATCTATGCATATCTGCAGCGTCTCGCGGCCGCCCTTGAAGGTGAAACAGGCGACAATGAGTGCAGCAATCACAAGACTGAGAATGTTGACGCCGAACTCCATGAACGAGGCGGCGGCGAGCCCCAGCGCCAGCCAGAAGACGACGCGGAAGGCAAGCGGCCCGATCAACGCCGCAAGCGGCGTGCCGAGGATGAGCACGATGGTCAGCGCCAAACCCATGGTGCCGGCGAAGATCGGCGTATAGCCGGCAAACAGCAGATAGATGAGCGCGGCCAGCGGCAGCACCAGCGGCCAGTGCCTTCTCACCGCGTCCCACGGATTGGGCAGCCCGGCCTTGGCCATGCCCCGCAGGCCGGCCTTGCCGGCTTCCAGGTACACCTGCCAGAAGCAGGCGCCGAAATAGAGCAGCGCCGGGATGATCGCCGCCTTGACCACCTCGGCATAGGGAATGTTCAGCGTCTCGGCCATGATGAAGGCGACCGCGCCCATCACCGGCGGCATGATCTGACCGCCCATCGAAGAGGTCGCCTCGACGGCGCCGGCGAAGGCCGAACGGAAGCCGAAGCGCTTCATCAGTGGAATGGTGAACTGGCCCGAGGCCACCACATTGGCGACGCCGGAGCCGGAAATGGTGCCCATCAGCGCCGAGGACAGAACGCAGACCTGGGCCGGGCCGCCGCGCCACGAGCCGACCAGGCCAAGCGCGAAATCGTTGAACAGTGCGATCATGCCGGCGCGTTCGAGAAAGGCGGCGAAGACGACGAAGATGAAGATGTAGGCGGCCGAGACGTAGACCGGCGTGCCGTATATGCCTTCGGTGCCAAAGGCGAAAGTGTCGACGAGCTGGGCGAAATCATAGCCGCGATGGATGAAGGGCGGCGGCAAGTGATTGCCGAAGAATGCGTAGGCGAGGAAGATCAAGGCGATCAGGGCAAGCGGCAGGCCCATCAGCCGGCGCGCAGCCTCGAAAACCAGCACGACCAGCACCGCGCCGATGATCAGGTCCGGCGTGGTGAGGAAGCCGGAGCGCCGGATGAGGTCGGCATAGAACACCCAATTGTAGAGACCGGTGGCGAAACCGAGCACGCCGAACCCCCAGAACGCGGCTTTCGCCGGCCTGCTTTTGGCGCGCAGATTGGCGATCAGGGCAAAGCCGAGCAGCAGCAGGAAACCGACATGCATGGCGCGCACCACCTGGCTCGGAAGGCTGCCATAGGCGGCGATGTAGATCTGGAAGACGGAAAAGGCGATGGCGATGAGGAAGGCCGCCTTGCCGGCAATGCCTTCGCCGAAGCCCGGCGGCAGGCCTTCGATCGCGACTTCGGCGGTGGGGGAAAGAACGGTCGTGGTTTCGGGATGGGCGTCGGTCATTGGCGGGTTCCTGACGGGCGGTTCCCCTCCCGCTTGAAGGGAGGGCGGACAGCCGCCGAAGGCGGATAGACGGATGGGGTTCGTTGCGGCAGTGCGCGGCCTGAACCGACCCCACCCGCCTCGCTCGCTCAGCACCCCCTCAAGGGGAAGGGAAACAGCGCCTTACTTCACCAGCCCCTTCTCCTTGTAATACCGCTCGGCGCCGGGATGCAGCGGCACCGGCATGCCGTCGAGCGCCTTGGCCAGGTCGATCGCCTTGGCGGCGGCGTGGGCGGCGGCGACCTGGTCGAGATTTTCGAACAGCAGCCTGGTCATCTGATAGGCGGTCTCGTCGGAAACGTCGGCGTGGGTGATGAGAAAATTGCCGACGGCAGCGGTCGCGACATCCTCGGTCTGGCCCTCATAGGTTCCCTTGGGAATGGCCACTGAAAAGTATGGCGAGCCGATCTTGGCGACGTCCTCCGCCGGGACGGCGACGACGTTGATCGGCACCGACGTGGCGAGGTCGCGGATCGAGGCGACGCCGAGGCCGGCCGATTGCAGCGTGGCGTCAAGCTGGCGGTTCTTGATGAGCTCGACCGATTCGGCGAAGGGCAGATACTCGACCCGTCCGAGATCCTCGTATTTCAGCCCGGCGGCGGCGAAGATGGCGCGGGCGTTGAGCTCGGTGCCAGAGGCCGGCGCGCCGACCGACAGGCTCTTGCCCTTGAGGTCGGCGAGCGTCTCGATGCCGGACTCCTTGCTGGCGACGATCTGGATGTAGTTGGGATAGATGGCGGCAATGCCGCGCAGCTTGTCGAGCTTGCCCGGGTAGCCGGCTTCGGTGTTGCCCTCGGCGGCCAGTTTGACGGCATCGCCGAGCGCGAAGGCGATCTCGCCCTTGCCCTGCTGCAACAGGTTGAGGTTCTCGACCGAAGCTTTCGTCGCCTGCACCTGGGTGCGGGCGCCTTCGATGCCCTTGCCGTAAAGTTCCGACAGCGCGACGCCGAGCGGATAGTAGACGCCGGAGGTGCCGCCGGTCAGCACGTTGATGAATTCCTGCGCCTTGGCCGACACCGCGCCAAGACCCAGCGACAGCGCCAGCGCGCCGGCGGCAACAGACTTCGTCCTGAAATTGAGCATCATGATTTCCTCCCTGAATATTTGCCGCCGCACTGTCACTTCAGCACGACCCGAGGCGAGTTTAGACAGCGGGCGGGAAATGCCAACCCGCAATTGCCCTGATTAGACCAACGGTTGAGTGGGCGCGAATCATATGCCCGCTTGCACAAGACACCACCGCGGACGAAAGATTTTTCCAACGGATGTCGAAATCGAACGAGGCCACACGACATACGTCCGGCTCGCAACGACGCAGCCTTCGAGATATGGGAGAAGATCATGCGATACATGCTTTTGATCTACGGAAACGAAGCTGGGATGGCAGCGGCGCCAGCGGATGCGGTGACCCAGATGTCGAGCGCCTATGTCAGCTACACGGAAGCGTTGAAGAAATCCGGCGCCTGGCTCGCGGGCGACCGGTTGAAACCGACGCAATCCGCCACATCGGTGCGGATAACCGATGGCAAGACCAACGTGCTCGACGGCCCTTATGCCGACACCAAGGAACAGCTTGCCGGTTTCTACATGATCGAGGCGGAGGACGTCGACGCGGCGATTGCCTGGGCAGCGCGCTGCCCGGGTGCCAGCACCGGCACGGTCGAGGTTCGACCGGTCTGGGAATTGACCATGTGACCGGGCAAGAGTCCGACACAGCGCGGGCGGCGGCGGCGGCGGCTGCCCGCCGGAGTTACGGCAAGCTGGTCGCCTATCTTGCCGCGCGCACACGTGACGTGGCCGGCGCCGAGGACGCGCTGGCTGACGCCTTTGCGGCGGCGCTGGAGCGCTGGCCGCTAAACGGCGTGCCCGAGAAGCCGGAAGCCTGGCTGCTGGCGGTGGCGCGCAAACGCCGCGTCGACGCCGTCAGACGGCGGCTGACCGGCGAAGCGGCCCGCGACCATCTCAGGCTGATCGCCGAGGAGATGGAGGCCGGCATGGTCGATGAAGACCTACCCGACGAGCGGCTCAGGCTGATGTTTGCCTGCGCCCATCCAACAATCGAGGCGGGGGTGCGCGCGCCGTTGATCCTGCAGACCATTTTAGGCTTCGACGCTGCAACGATCGCCTCGGCTTTCCTGGTGTCGCCGGCGACGATGGGTCAGCGCCTGGTACGCGCCAAGGCCCGTATCCGCGAGACCGGCATTCCGTTGCGCGTGCCTGAAAGAGCCGAGCTCGGCGAGCGGTTGGATGCGGTGCTGGAAGCGATCTACGCCGCGTTCGCCGAAGGCTGGTCCGACCCGGCCGGCACCGAAACCCGGCGCCGCAATCTCGCGACCGAAGGCATCTGGCTCGGCCGGCTGGTGGCCTCGCTGATGCCGGATGAGCCGGAAGCGCTTGGCCTGCTGGCCCTGATGCTGTTTGCCGAGGCGCGGCGCGCGGCGCGGCGCAATGCCGCCGGAGACTATGTGCCATTGGCCGAGCAGGAGCTTGCGCTGTGGGACGGCGCTTTGATCGACGAAGCCGAGACATTGCTGAGGCGCGCCGCGACCAAGGGCCTTGTCGCCCGCTACCAGCTCGAGGCAGCCGTGCAATCCGCCCATACGGCGCGGCGGCTCACCGGCCGGACCGACTGGGCCGCGATCAGACAACTCTACGACGCGCTGTCGGTGATTGCCGGCTCGCCGGTGGTATCGGTCAACCGCGCGGTAGCCATTGCCGAGGCCGAGGGTGCGGCGGCAGGTTTGAGTGCACTTGATGGGCTTGGCGATGACAAACGGCTGCATGATTATCAGCCTTATTGGGCCGCCCGCGCGGGTCTTCTGGCCAGGCTCGGCAAAACTCAGGAGGCTACCGAGGCCTATGACCGGGCGATCGGCCTCGAACGCGATCCGGCCGTGCGCCGGTTTCTGCAGGAACGACGGGCGGGGCTCGGCCGCGCGGAGAAAGCCTGAGACAGGCGATCGGTTCAGGCCGGCCACATATTGTGGGAGGCGTTCAGTTTCCTCATCACCTGATGCTCCCGCAATCCGGCCCACAGGCGTTCGATGTTTGGCCAGGCGCTGGGGACCTTTTCAATCTCGGGATGCCAGGCCACTAACATGACGAGGTAGATGTCGGCCAGCGAGAGCCGGTCGCCGACCAGCCAGTCCCGGCCTTCGAGGGCGGTATCGAGAATGGCAAAACCGCGATCCATTTCGGCGACCGCGGCCTTCTTCACCGCTTCCATGCCGTTGGGTTCGGCCGTGTAGCGATGGGCGTAATAGAACCGCAGGTCGGCCGCATAGATGACCGCCGACATGAAGGCCAGCCAACGCAGGAAGCCGGCGCGGGCGGGTGAACTCGCCGCCGGGGCCAAACCCGCCTCTGGATGGCGCTCGGCAAGCAGGATGCAGATTGCCGCCGATTCGGTCATCGAGCTTCCGTCCGGCAAGATCAGGACCGGGACTTGATTCAACGGGCTGATGTCGAGAAAGGCCTGATCAGGCGAGGCCGACTTCGGAACGTCGATCTGGTCGAAAGGCACGCCCGCCAAAGCGAGGGCCGCCTCGACGACAAAGCCGCCGGTGTTGGGGCGCGTATAGAGCTTGTACATGAAATCCTCCGCCAGCCTGCAAGGTCGGTGACGATCTGAACCGCAAACGCCGCTCTGCTCAAGCACGTGGCGGCCCGCCACAGGTGTTTTTCCAGCAGTCCAGCGCTGTCATCCAGGTCCGCGGCGCACAAGTTGGAGCCTGTCGCGCCATAGGGGACTCGCGCAAACCTTCGAGATTGGCTGAAGCTACCCGCCTTCGTGCTCCAGGGCGGAGCAGGAACGAAGCGTAGCGCAGACCCTGCGATGACGAAGTGTCGAGAACCTAAGCCCCCAGCCCTTCGAACAGGATCGTCGACAGATAGCGCTCGGCGAAGGACGGGATGATCACCACCAGGTTCTTGCCCTTGTTCTCCGGCCGCGAGCCGACGACGATCGCCGCCTGCAGGGCAGCGCCCGACGAGATGCCGACCGGCACGCCTTCGAGGCGGGCGACGAGCCGCGCATTGGCGACCGAATCCTCGTTGGAGACCTTGACGATCTCGTCGTAGATCGTCGTGTCGAGGATTTTTGGCGCGAAGCCGGCGCCAATGCCCTGGATCTTGTGCGGCCCGGGCTGGCCGCCCGACAGCACCGGCGAGGCTTCCGGCTCGACGGCGACGACATGCACGGAAGGCTTGCGCTGCTTCAGCACCTGGCCGACGCCGGTGATGGTGCCGCCGGTGCCGATGCCGGCGACGAAGATGTCGACTTCGCCATGGGTGTCGTTCCAGATTTCCTCAGCCGTGGTGCGGCGGTGGATTTCCGGGTTGGCCGGATTCTCGAACTGCTGCGGAATGACGGCGTCGGGTAGCGTCGCCGCCAGTTCGTCGGCCTTGGCGATGGCGCCCTTCATGCCCTTCGGCCCTTCGGTCAGCACCAGCTCGGCGCCGAGCAGCGCCAGCATTTTCCTGCGTTCGACCGACATGGTTTCCGGCATGGTCAGGATCAATTTATAGCCCTTGGCCGCGGCGGCGAAAGCGAGCGCGATGCCGGTGTTGCCCGAGGTCGGCTCGATCAGCGTGGTCCTGCCGGGTGCAATCCTGCCCGATGCCTCCAGCGCCTCGATCATGGAGACGCCGATGCGATCCTTAACCGAGGCGATCGGGTTGAAGAATTCGAGCTTGGCCAGCAGGTTGGCAACGACGCCTTTTTCTCCGGCGAACTTGTCGAGCCGGACCAGCGGCGTGTCGCCGATCGTCTCGGTGATCGAATTGTAGATTCGGCCGCGGCCGGGCGTGTGCGCGGTGGTGGCGGGCTTGTTCATTGGTTTCGCTCCCCAGAGGTCAGATAGGCCAGAGTCAGATAGGGCATAGTCCGTCAGCCAAAGTCAGGCGGCATAAGATAGGGCCGTCCGCCGCGCAAGATAGTCTGTCGGTTGAAAATATCCGAGTGGGGCGCATGCTGAAAACAGCTTCGCCCCGGAAAAGCATTTCAGGCAGTAGCCTGTTTTCAGAATGGCTTGGCCGCGAAATGCCTATTGCCGGGCGGCGATTGCAGCCGCCGCTCCCACCATGAAGCCGGCGGCGGTGCGGTTCAGCGCCCTCAGCGCGCGCGGCGACTTCAGAAGCCCGCGCGCCTTGGCCGCCAGCGCCAGATAGGGCACCAGCACCATCAGGAGCACGACCAGCGTCAGCGCGACGAGGATGCCGTAGTCGGCCAGCTTGATGGTCTTCAGATCGACGATGGTCGGCGTGATGGCGAGATAGAAGATCATCGTCTTCGGATTGCCGAGCGTGACGGCGAGGCCGGCAATAAAGCTCGAAACCAGCCCGCCCTTGCCTTTCTTCGCCTCGACCGTTTCCGGCGTGATGCCGCTGGTCCAGAAACGCCAGCCAAGGAAGGCGAGATAAGTGACACCCAGCCATTTGATCACCAGGAAAACCATGCCGAAGGTCTGCGCGACGAATGCGAGGCCGAGCAGCACGGCGGTGAGATAGGTGAGATCGCCAACCATCAGCCCGAAGGACATGGCAAGGGCCGCGCGAAAGCCGGAACCAAGCGCTCGCGCAATAAGCGCGGTGAGCCCTGGGCCAGGGATGGCGACGGCGATACCGAGGGCCGCGCTATAGGCGAGGAATCCGGTGAGGGTCATGATTTCGGCCTTGGCGCATGACCCCGAAAATTCGGAATCGGCTTATAAGACTGCATCTTGTCGCACGGAGGCGGGCAGGCGTGTACCCCCCTGAAGCCGGATTCGATTGCACCAGCGCGGCGCCGGGTGAACCCGCTCCGTTTCCGGGGCTTAGTTCCCGGCCGCGTAAAAATCGTCGTCGAGGCGCTTTTCCAGTTCGACGAGATCGGCCGGCAGCGGCAGCCCCATGGCGCGCATTTCCCTCAGCTTCTCGCGGAGCTGTTCCTGCACTTCATGCTGATCCTCGGGCTGGTTGATCATCTGCTCGAGCAACAGGCTGATCTGAGCCTTGAATGATTCCAGCGCCATCTTCTTCTCCTTGATGTGCATCTCGTTATCCCAAAACCGCTGCGCAGTTCGGGCGACATGCATTTACCGCAGCATGCGGGAAATCAGCTGCGCGGTATAGTCGACCATCGGCACGATGCGAGCGTAGTTCAGCCGAGTCGGGCCGATGACGCCGAGCGCGCCGACGACGCGGGCATCCTTGTCGCGATAGGGCGCCACGACCAGCGACGAGCCCGAAAGCGAAAACAGCTTGTTTTCGGAGCCGATGAAGATGCGCACGCCGGGCCCTTCCTCGGCAAGGTCGAGAAGCTGGATCAGCCCGTCCTGCGTCTCCAGATCCTCGAACAAGTGCCGCAATAGCTCAATGTCGGCCTGGGCGGTGACGTTTTCCAGCAGATTGGCGCGGCCGCGCACGATGAGACGCGCCGGCAAGCCACTTTCGGCGCCCGCCCAGACCGCGAGACCCTTCTCGACCAGCTCCTGCGACAGTGTGTCGAGGGCCGCCCTGGTCTCTTCCTTGATGCGAGCGATCTCGATCCGCGCCTCGGCCAGCGTGCGGTTGCGGATGTGGGCATTGAGAAAGTTCGAGGCTTCGTGCAATTGCGAGACGGTGACGCCGGCGGGCAGATCGATGACGCGATTTTCGACGTCGCCGTTCTGCGACACCAGCACGGCCAGCGCTTTGGTCGGCTCGAGTTGGATGAATTCGATGTGCTTGAGCGCCGCCTCGTTCTTGGCGGCGAGCACGAGGCCTGCGCCGCGCGACATGCCGGACAGCATCTGGCTGGCTTCGGTGAGCATGTGTTCCAGCGTTGCGCCCGAGCCGGACGCGCGCACCTGCGCCTCGATGATACGGCGCTCCTCGTCGGAGAGGTCGCCAAGCTCCATGAAGGCGTCGACGAAGAAGCGCAGGCCGGCCTGGGTCGGCAGCCTGCCGGCCGAGATATGCGGAGCGTAGATCAGGCCGAGATGCTCGAGATCGCTCATCACGTTGCGGATGGTGGCTGGCGACAACGACGACGGCAGGATGCGCGACAGGCTGCGTGAGCCGACCGGTTCGCCGTCCTTAAGGTAGGAATCAACGATGCGTCGAAAGATGTCGCGCGAACGCATGTCGAGCGACTGGAGCGCGGACGACTGCGGACTGGGATCAGCGACTGCTTTGGTCATGCGGGCCAAAAACCTCCGGCCCAAAGATATAGACTTCGGCCGCGCCCGCGCAACCGGCCATTTTCCTTTGCGCCATGCGCTCCATACCGCTACAAGCCGGCCACGATTCCGAGAAAGATAGGAAAAAAGCCTGAATGCGCCCTTCCAAACGCCAATTCGACGAAATGCGCGCCATCTCCTTCGAGCGTGGCGTCTCCAAGCACGCGGAAGGCTCGTGCCTGGTGAAGTTCGGCGACACGCACGTGCTGTGTACGGCCAGCCTCGAAGAGAAAGTGCCGGGCTGGATGCGCAATTCCGGCAAGGGCTGGGTGACGGCGGAATACGGCATGCTGCCGCGCTCGACCGGCGAGCGCATGCGCCGCGAGGCTTCGGCCGGCAAGCAAGGCGGCCGCACGCTGGAAATCCAGCGGCTGATCGGCCGTTCCCTGCGTGCCGTGGTCGATCTGCAGGCGCTCGGCGAGCAGCAGATCACCGTCGACTGCGACGTGATCCAGGCCGATGGCGGCACGCGTACCGCCTCGATCACCGGCGGCTGGGTGGCGCTTTACGATTGCCTGCGCTGGATGGAAGCCCGGCAGATGGCCAGCGTCACCAAGGTGTTGAAGGACCATGTCGCGGCTATTTCCTGTGGCATCCATGACGGCCAGCCGGTCATCGACCTCGACTATCTCGAGGATTCCTCGGCCGGCACCGACGCCAATTTCGTTATGACCGGTAAGGGCGGCATCGTCGAGATCCAAGGCACGGCCGAGGGCGAGCCTTTCTCGGAGGAGCAGTTCACGGCGCTGATGGAATTGGCCAAGAAGGGCATCCAGCGACTGGTCAGCCTGCAGCAGATGGCTGTAGGGTAACCTGCGGTCTGCCATGACACCCTCAGCTATCCTCGAATCAGCCCTCTACGTGACCGACCTCGATGCCGCGCAAGACTTCTATTCCGGCGTCCTCGGGCTCGATCTGCTGGGCAAGGTCGAGGGCAGGCATCTTTTCTTCCGCTGCGGAGGCGGCGTGCTGCTCATCTTCAACGCCGAGGCGACCAAGATGCCGCCGGCGTCCGATGCCAGTCTGAAAGTGCCCCCGCACGGGACCGTTGGCAACGGCCATCTGTGCTTTGCGGCAGGCGCAGACGAGATCGTGCGCTGGAGAGCGCATCTGGAAGCGAGTAAAATCGTCATCGAAAGCGAGTTCGAATGGCCGCAGGGCGGCCGCTCGATCTATATTCGCGACCCCTCCGGCAATTCGATTGAATTCGCCGAGCCACGAATCTGGGGCATCTGATGCATTCGCTTGATGGACACGAGATTGTCGTCGCCAGCCACAATGCCGGCAAATTGCGCGAATTTGCCGATCTGATGGCGCCATTCGGCATAGAAGCGAAGTCGGCTAGGGAATACGGGCTGCCGGAGCCGGACGAGACCGGCACCACCTTCGAGGAGAACGCCTACATCAAGGCTTTTACCGCCGCCAAGGCGACAGGCCTGCCGGCATTGTCGGATGATTCCGGCCTGTGTGTCGATGCGCTGGGCGGAGCGCCCGGAGTCTACACCGCCAACTGGGCCGAGGCGCCGGACGGTTCGCGCGACTTCGGGATGGCGATGCAGCGGACGGAAGCGTCGCTGCAGGATGTCGGCGCGGTCGCGCCTGCGCAACGCAAGGGCCGCTTCGTCGCCGTCATCTGCCTGGCCTTTCCCGACGGCGCGGCCGAATTTTTCCGCGGCGAGGTCGAGGGCAAGCTGATATGGCCGCCCCGCGGCGAACTCGGCTTCGGCTACGACCCGGTGTTCGTGCCGGACGGTTTCCAAAAGACCTTCGGCGAGATGACTGCAGAGGAAAAACATGGCTGGAAGCCCGGCCAGCCGACGGCATTGTCACACCGCGCCCGCGCCTTCCAGAAATTTGCACAGGCCAGACTGGATCTGTCACGATCGGGCTCGGCATGACCGTGCTGCTCGAGCGCAGCCCCGGCTTCGGTGTCTACATCCACTGGCCGTTCTGCGCGGCCAAGTGCCCCTATTGCGACTTCAACAGCCATGTCCGCCACCAGCCGGTCGACCAGGAGCGTTTTGCGCGCGCCTTCGAGACCGAGCTCGCGACGATGCGCGGCCGTACCGGACCGCGCGAGGTGACCAGCATTTTTCTCGGCGGCGGGACACCGTCACTGATGAAGCCGCAAACCGTGGCGACTGTGCTGGAGGCGGTGGCGAAGAACTGGACGGTGCCTGCCGGCATCGAGGTGACGCTGGAAGCCAACCCCTCCTCGGTCGAGGCCGAGCGCTTTCGCGGCTATCGCGCGGCGGGCGTCAACCGCGTGTCGCTGGGCGTGCAGGCGCTGAACGACAAGGACCTGCGCTTCCTGGGCCGCTTGCACAATGTCGATGAGGCGCTGCATGCGATCGGACTCGCGCGTGAGATCTTCCCACGCCTCTCCTTCGACCTGATCTACGCGCGACCTGGCCAGACGCCGGAAGCATGGCAGGCGGAGCTCGAGCAGGCGATCAGCCACGCCGCCGACCATCTGTCGCTCTACCAGCTGACCATCGAGGAAGGCACGCCGTTCCATGCGCTGCATGCGGCCAAGAAATTCAGCGTTCCCGACAACGACCACGCCGCCGATCTCTACGCATTGACGCAGGAGATTACCGCGGCGCGCGGTTTGCCGGCTTACGAGATTTCCAACCACGCCAGGGCCGGTGCCGAAAGCCGGCACAACCTCACCTATTGGCGCTATGGCGAATATGTCGGCGTCGGTCCGGGCGCACATGGCCGTTTCGTCGAAAACGGCCGCCGCACAGTGACGATCGCAGAGAGAATGCCGGAAATCTGGGCCAATCTGGTCGAGGCCAAGGGCCATGGCATCACCGGCGGTGAAACCCTGACGCGCTCGGAAGAGGCGGACGAGTTCCTCTTAATGGGGCTGCGGCTGGCCGAGGGCATCGATCTTTCGCGCTACGAAGCGTTTTCCGGGCGAGGCCTGTCGACAGCACGGCTGTCGGTGCTGCAGGGCGAGGGGCTGGTGGCGCCGATCGGCAATGCCCGCCTGCGCGCCACGCCGGCCGGCATGATCGTGCTCGATGCCGTGGTGGCGGACCTTGCGCGGTAGGCGCATCGGCCGACACCAACCATGATGCCAACGACCCGTTGACGCACGAACTCGTCTCTTGGGCGGACATAAGCTTCGTCATGGAAAAAGCGCACCGCGCCAAGCTGCAGAAGACATTCAAGGCAAGCCTGAAGAATGCTCGCGTGATCTGCCTCGATATTTCGGACAATTATGAATTCATGGATCCGGAGCTGGTTCGCCTTCTGGAGACACGTGTTTCGAAGTATCTGCGTTGAAGTGGCGGACCTTCCGCGCCCTCGTCCTGGCGTCTGCGCTGCGTCGCTTGGCTCCTTGCTTCGCCTGAGATGGCGAAGGGAGAGCCGTCTCGGCCAGCTGCGAAGGTGCGCTAATCAAGCGTCGTGCTTGTGACGGCGCTTGGCGTGGTCTTTCTCGGCGATCACCCCACCGGAGCGAGCCGGCTTGGCATCGCCCTTGGCGCGGCGGACGCGGTGCTGATCGCTTGTAGGGTACGATGGTGCGCCATTGCGGGCGCTTTTCGTTTCAAGGCGGGTGATGAAAATGTCGAAGCGATTGGGCATCGTCTGGTCAGTGCTCCATCGTGCTGCCGGTGTCTGTCGAGCGTTCGATTTCCAGATTGGTCGCCTTTGATGGACGACGCTTTGGCGGCTTTTTCGCCAAGCTGACCTCGGTGTCTGCAGGCCGGCTCATATCCTTCCGCGCGGCGAAGCGCCTGCGGCCGGCATAATACGGTTCAAAGACGTCCTGTATCTTAAGGCTGTCCATCCTGCTCCTCCCGAGATCAGGGATAAAACCCGCCGGGCATGGTTTCGTTCCGTACTATGGCAAGGGCATGGCGGCCATCTCACTTTGGCATGGGGGTTTTGCAACCCGGCACGAGCCGTGCCAAACAGGGGTCGAACGCATTCAAAATGTTAGAACGTCCCTCGCGCGTCCATAAACGCTCGGCGCTCTAACGAGGGACATCAGTGACCGGTGAGTTGGCAAAACGTAGCTATGTGATCGGCCAGACCGAGATATCAGCCCGGCCGCTCGCGCCGGCGCTCTATCTGGTGGCGACGCCGATCGGCAATCTCGCCGACATCACGCTACGAGCGCTGGAAACGCTCGCCGCCGCCGATATCGTCGCCTGCGAAGACACGCGCGTCTCCCGCGTGCTGCTCGACCGCTACGGCATACGCCGCCGCACCACCGCTTACCACGAGCACAATGCCGGCGAGGCAGGGCCGAAGCTGACCGCGGCTTTGCTCGCCGGACAGAGCGTCGCGCTGATCTCGGACGCCGGCACGCCGCTCATCTCCGATCCCGGCTACCGGCTGGTCGGAGAAGCCCTCGACCAGGGCATTCGCGTCGTGCCGATCCCCGGCCCATCGGCTCCACTTGCCGCGCTGACGGCGTCCGGCCTGCCCTCCGACGCCTTCCTGTTCGCAGGCTTCCTGCCGGTAAAGACCGGGCAGCGGCTGACACGGCTGGAAGCGCTGAAACCCGTGCCGGCGACGCTGATCTTCTTCGAGTCACCGCGCCGGCTGTCAGAGACGCTCAGGGCCATGGTCGAGGCGCTGGGCGGCGTGCGCAAGGCGGCGATCGGCCGCGAGCTGACCAAGACCTTCGAGGAGATGCGGGCCGGTACCTTGCAGTCGCTTGCCGATCACTACGCGGCGGCCGATACGCCGAAGGGCGAAATCGTCATCTGCGTCGGTCCGTCGGAAGCAACGGCCAACGAGCCGGCGGACATCGATCGGCTGTTGCTTTCGCTTGCCGCCGAAATGCCGGCCTCCAAGGCGGCGGCGGAAGCCGCCAAGATGACCGGTGGCCAGAAGCAGACGCTTTACCGGCGATTGCTCGAACTCAAGGATAGTGGGAAGAATCGCGATGCCGGGAAGGATGGCGACACCGGGAAACACGACGATGGCTGAGCGCCCGGTCGCCAGCCGCCAGCAGGCCTATCGGCGCGGCCACCGCAGCGAGTGGCTGGCGGCTGCGGCATTGATGGTGAAAGGCTACCGGATCCTGGCGCGCCGCCACCGAACGCGGTTCGGCGAGATCGACCTGATCGCGCGGCGCGGCGACCTGGTGCTGATCGTCGAGGTGAAGGCGCGGCGCACGCTGATGGAAGCGATGGAGGCTATCGCCTATGAATCGGAGCGCCGCATCGAAGCGCCGCCGATCTCTGGCTGTCGCGCCAGTCCGACTATGGACGATTGTCGGTAAGCTTCGACATGATCACGGTTCTGCCGTGGCGCTGGCCAGTGCATGTCGAGAATGTTTTCTACGGGCGAAACTGAACGGCAACCCCGCAGTCAGACCTGCCCCGCAATCACCCCCAGATGAACAGCGCCGCCAGACCGACGGTGCCGATGACCAGCCGCCACCAGCCGAACAGCGAATAGCCGTGGCGCGAGACGTAGTTGAGCAGGAAGCGCACGACGATAATCGCGGCGACGAAGGCGGCGATGAAACCGGCGGCGATGACCGGCAGATCAGCGCTGGTCAGCACATTGCGGTTCTTGAAGAGGTCGAAGGCAAAGGCGCCGACCATCGTCGGCATGGCGAGGAAGAAGGAGAATTCCGCGGCCGCCCGTTTGTCGACGCCCAGTAGCAGCGCGCCGACGATCGTCGAGCCGGAGCGCGAAGTGCCGGGGATCAGTGAAAGGCATTGGAACAGTCCGATCTGCAGATAGAGCCTGAGCGGAAACCGCTCGACATCGTGGTAGAGCGGCTTCGGCTTGAGGCGATCCACCCACAGCAGGACCACGCCACCGATGATCAGCATGATGCAGATCAGTCTCGGTGATTCAAACAGCACCGTCTTGATGAAACCATGCGCCAGCGCGCCGATGACGGCCGCCGGCAGAAAGGCGATGAGTATGCCGAGGACGAAATGCTGAGTCCCCCGATCACGCGGCAGATCGATCAGCATCTGCCACAAACGATGGAAATAGACACTGAGGATCGCCAGTATGGCGCCGAGTTGGATCAGGATCTCGAAGGCCTTGCCGGTCGAGTGGAAGCCGAGAAAATGGCCGGCAAGCAGGATATGGCCGGTCGACGAGACCGGAATGAATTCGGTCAGGCCCTCGATCATGCCGAGCAGCAGCGCTTCGACGATGGTCTGGGTTTCCATGGCAACCTCGGCGTTCGAGTGAAGGCTTGCAGAACGGCTTGCTTGTCATGGCGCGGAACTCCTCTTATAGGTCGCAGCACCCTGACGGCCCAGTGGATCGGGGCGGTCAAGACTTACCGGCGCAGCCGGCGATTTGCCAGTGCGCTCTATTATCGCGGGACCATGCTGACGCTTTTCCACCACCCGATGTTCGCCTCCTGCCGGTTCGTGCGCCTCGCTTTCGGCGAATATGGCGAGGAGTTGGCGCTGATCGAGGAAAAACCGTGGATGCGGCGCAAGGAGTTCCTGGCCCTGAACCCGGCCGGCACGCTGCCGATCCTGCTTGCCGAAGGGGACGTGCCGATCGTCGGCGCCATGGTCATCGCCGAATATCTCGACGAGACGCGCGGCGTCCTCAAGCGAGACAAGCGGCTGTTCGCCGAGGACCCGATGGGGCGCGCCGAAATCCGCCGGCTGACCGACTGGTATCTCAACAAGGCCGATAGCGAGGTGACGCGGCACCTCGTGCGCGAGCGCGTGCTGAAGCCGGTCATGCCGGAAACGGCGGGCGGCGGTTCGCCCGATTCGGCGGCGATCCGCGCCGCGCGCGCCAATATCCGCCAGCACATGAAATACACCAACTGGCTGGCTGGCACCCGCCATTGGCTGGCCGGCAACAAGGTCACCTATGCCGACCTCGCGGCAGCGGCTGCGCTGTCGGTGCTCGACTATCTCGGCGAGATCGACTGGCGCGAACACGCTGCCGCGCGCGAATGGTATGCAAGGGTGAAATCACGGCCATCGTTCCGGCCGCTTTTGTCCGACCGGGTGCGCGGCCTGTCGCCGGTGTCACATTATGCGGACCTCGATTTCTAGAGCGGAAAACCTGCGCGCGCTGATCGACCGCGAGGCGCAGCGCGCCGGTTTCGATGCCATTGCCGTCACCACGCCCGATGCCATCCCGCAGGCGCCGGCCCGGCTTGCCGAATTCGTCGCCGACGGCTTTCATGGCTCGATGGGCTGGATCGCCGAGACGCTCGAACGCCGGGGCGAGCCGACAGCACTTTGGCCTGAGGTTCGCTCCGTCATCGTGCTGGCCATGAACTACGGCCCCGACCACGACCCGAGCGCCGTGCTGGCAAAGCGCGACCGCGGCGCGATCTCCGTTTACGCGCAGAACCGCGATTACCACGATGTGATGAAAGGCCGGCTGAAAGAGATCGCCGGCAAGATCGTGGCGCGATCGGGGAGCGACGTAAAAGTGTTCGTCGACACCGCCCCGGTGATGGAAAAGCCGCTGGCCGAGGCCGCCGGCCTCGGCTGGCAAGGCAAGCACACCAATTTGGTCAGCCGCGAGCACGGCTCCTGGCTGTTCCTCGGCACTATTTTCACGACGGCCGAGCTTGCACCCGATACGGCCGAGGACGACCATTGCGGTTCGTGCCGCGCCTGTCTCGACGTTTGTCCGACCGACGCCTTTCCCGCACCTTACCGGCTCGATGCACGGCGCTGCATCTCCTATCTCACCATCGAGAACAAGGGGCCGATCCCGCATGAGTTCCGGGAAAAGATCGGCAACCGCATCTATGGCTGCGACGACTGCCTCGCCGCCTGCCCGTGGAACAAGTTTGCCCAGGTTGCGTCCGAGGTGAAGCTTGCCGCGCGCGACGATTTGCGCGAACCGCGCCTCGCCGGTCTCTTGGCGCTGGACGACAATGCTTTCCGATCCTTCTTTAGCGGTTCGCCGATCAAGCGCATCGGCCGCGACCGCTTTGTCCGTAATGTGCTGATCGCCGCCGGCAATTCCGGCGATTCCTCGCTCGACAATGCCGTGCGCGCGCTGCTCAGCGATGCCTCGCCCCTGGTGCGCGGGGCGGCGGTATGGGCGCTGTCCCGGCTTGTGCCCGCTTCGGAATTTGCCAAACGTGCCGCCGCCGCGGTCAAAGCGGAAAGTGACGAGGCCGTGCAACGTGAATGGCGCCTGGCGCTGGCAAAGCAAATCGAGGCGCACGCATGAGCGAGAAGCAGATCTTCATTTTCGGCGCCGGCTATTCGGGCAAGGCGTTTGCCCGCGCCAACGAGGATGCCGGCACAATCCTTGGCACGACACGCGCGCCGGAGAAATTCGAAGCGCTGCGGCAGGCCGGAATCACGCCGCTGCTTTTCGATGACGCGCTGACGCCCGAAATCGGCGATGCGCTCGAGAAAACAACCCATCTCGTCGTCTCAGTGGCGCCGCACGAGGCGGGCGACCCGGTGCTGAATGCAGCGCGTGGAACAATCGCGGCGAAGATGCCGGCGCTCGAATGGATCGGCTATCTCTCCACAGTCGGCGTCTATGGCGACCATGGCGGCGGCTGGGTGGACGAGACCTCCGAATGCCGGCCGGTGTCGAAGCGCTCGGCGATGCGTGTCGCCGCCGAGCAGGACTGGCTGAAACTGGGTCGGGAGATCGGCCGGCCGGTAGCGATCCTGCGGCTGTCCGGGATTTACGGACCGGGACGCAATGCCCTGGTCAATCTGGAAAACGGCACCGCCCGGCGGCTGGTCAAGCCGGACCAGGTATTCAACCGCATCCATTGCGACGACATTGCGGGGGCGCTCTTGCATCTGGCCAGAGTCAATCGCGGCGGCATCTTCAACGTCACCGACGATCTGCCAGCACCGCCGCAGGATGTCGTCGCCTACGCCGCAGGGCTGATGGGCGTCACGCCGCCGCCCGAGATTCCGTTCGAAACCGCCCAACTTTCGCCCATGGCGCGGTCCTTCTATGGCGAGAACAAGCGTGTCGCCAATACCGCGATCAAGGCGGCCGGCTATCGTTTTCGCTTTCCCGACTACCGGTCGGCCTTAGATCGAATGTGGGCTGACGACAACTGGCGTGACGGCGAGCCGCGCAGCCCGATGAAGCGGTCGTGATCGAAACCTTGAGCCGGGCGTGATATGATTCGACTTAAATCGCAGAGGGGTTCTGCTTCATGAAAACGTTGAAGCAATCAATGCCCGGCAGAGCAATGCTGCTAAAGCGCGTCGCGACGCGCTTTAAATTTCTGTTTAGGCATGTCGTTGTCCCAAAACCGCTGCGCACTTTTGGGCGACATCCATTAGCAGCGCTCGTCGTCCTCACCCTGGCGGGGCTTGCGGCGCAACCTACAGCGGCCGAGGAACTGGCGAAAAACCTGTTCGGCGCCAAAAAGCTGCCGGCCGTGGCCGCGCCGCAATCCATCGGCTTTTATTCCAAGGGCTGTTTTGCGGGTGGCGTCGCCATTCCCCTGGACGGCCCGAAATGGGAGGTGATGCGGCCTTCGCGCAATCGCCGCTGGGGCCATCCGACGATGATCGCGCTGATCGAAAAACTGTCGCGCGACGCCGCGGCCGACGGTTGGCCCGGCCTGCTGGTTGGCGACATTTCGCAGCCGCGCGGCGGGCCGATGCTGACCGGCCACGCCTCGCATCAGATCGGCCTCGACGCCGACATCTGGCTGACGCCGATGCCCGACCGCAAGCTTTCGATCAACCAGCGCGAAAACATGAGCGCCACCCTGCTTGTCGACGAAAAGACCCATTTGGTGAAGGATGCGTTCTGGGTACCGGCACATATGCGGCTCCTGAGGCGGGCGGCAAGCTATCCCGACGTCGAGCGTATCCTGGTCAATCCCGGCATCAAGAAGAAGCTCTGCGATACGGTGAAAGGCGACCGCGCATGGCTGCGCAAGGTCAGGCCGTTCTGGGGCCACGACTATCACTTCCACATCCGCATTGGCTGTCAGCCCGGCTCGCCCAACTGCAAGCGACAGGACGCCACGGCGCCCGGCGAGGGCTGCGACAAATCGCTGGCCTGGTGGTTCACCGAGGAACCATGGCGCCCCAACAAGAACCCGGACAGGCCGAAAGCGCGCGACGTGATGACGATGGCGAGCCTGCCCGCCGAATGCCAGGCGGTGCTCGACGGGCCAGATCCGGCTTCGGCTGAGGTGGTCACCTATTATGGCGACGGCGTGCCGGTCGCGGCTGCACCCGTTCTCGAGACGGCGCCGGCGCCGGCACGGGCAACCGCAAGCGGCGCGATAACGCTTCCGGCCTCCGTCAACGCCTTCGCGGCAACGCCCGAGATGGGCATTCCGCTACCACGACCGCGACCGGGGAACTGACGCGATATCTTGGAAAGGCGGACGATCGAGCCTATGGCCCTGCCTGCGGCAGGTCCACGCCGCGAGGGACGGTTGTGCTGCCGTGCCGTTGCAGTGGTCGGGAAGCGCAGCGATCTAGCGGTTGCCTGCGCGCCCGTATGCGCCACATCTGACCTCCCCTCGCTCCGCTCTGTATGTCGAAAACCGATTTCCCTTTCCAAGGTCATGCGGTAGTCAACAAAAAACGGCGGAACGCAACTGGGAACCGGGACGGACAAGAGCATGCCAGGCGACGACGACACCGTGTTGCGGTTTCCGATCCTGATCGGCGACATAGGCGGCACCAATGCGCGCTTCTCGGTCGTGCTCGACGCGAACTCGGAACCAACCGAACCGCAGATCGTCCAGACAGCCAATTTCAACACCATTGACGAGGCGATCCAGGCGGCGGCGCTGGACCGTTCGTCGGCCCGGCCCAACTCCGCCGTGCTGGCGGTGGCCGGCCCGGTCGACAGCGACGAGATCCCGCTCACCAACTGCCCGTGGATCGTCAAGCCGAAAAAGATGTTTGCGAGCCTCGGCCTCAGCGACATCGTGGTGCTCAATGATTTCGAGGCGCAGGCGCTGGCCGTCGTGGCGCTCGGCGAAGAGCATATGGAAAAGATCGGCGGCGATGCGCCCGAGCCCAATGCGGGACGGGTGGTGCTCGGTCCCGGAACCGGACTTGGCGTCGCCGGCCTGGTCTATGCGCTGAACCACTGGATACCGGTGCCGGGCGAGGGAGGGCACATGGACATCGGGCCGCGCTCGCCGCGCGATTTCCAGGTCTTCCCGCATATCGAGAAGCTCGAGGGCAGAATCTCCGGCGAACAGATTTTGTCCGGGCGCGGCCTTGTCAATACGTACCGGGCGGTGGCCAAGGCGGACGGCAAGCCGGCGCCTTTCACCACGCCGGCCGAGGTTACCGCCGCGGCGCTGGCGAAGTCGGAGCCGGTGGCCGAGGAAGCGCTCGAGATGTTCGTCACCTGCCTGGGGCGCACCGCCGGCGACCTCGCGATGGTGTTCATGAGCCGCGGCGGCGTCTTCCTGACCGGCGGCATCGCCCAGAAGATCCTGCCGGCGCTGAAAGCGGGCAATTTCCGCGCTGCGTTCGAGGACAAGGCGCCGCACAGCGAGCTGATGCGCACCATGCCCGTCTATGTGATCACCCATCCGCTGGCAGCGCTGTCCGGCCTTGCGGCCTATGCCAGAAACCCTTCGCTGTTCGGCGTCCAGACGGCGGGGCGGCGCTGGCGGGCCTGATCCCATGAAGTTTTGCCGGCCTCGGCCATAGGCAAGCCGCCACCGGAGCGCTAAGAGGATTGCCGAGTTAGCCCGGCCGCGAGGCCGAACCGACATCACGGAACGATCCCGGCTTGAAACCGTCGCCCAACCACCAAGCGAAAGCCCGGCCCGGCGAGATCGTGGCGGTGATCCGCCGCATCCTCGCCGAGAACGGCCGCGAATACCGCTGGTATTATGTTCTGGCGGTTCTGTGCCTGGTTACGGTCGCGGCTACGACCGCCTTCACCGCCTGGATCATGAAGGATGTCGTCGACCAGATCTTCTACGAGCAGCGCGGCGATCTCATTGCGCTGATCTGTGTATCGATCCTGGGCGCCTTCATGCTGCGCGGGCTGGCCAGCTACGGTCAGGCGGTGACGCTGGCCAGGATCGGCAACAATCTGGTGGCGCGTTACCAGCGCCGCATCTTCGCTCATCTGATGAAGCTCGGCGTCGGTTTCTTCAACGACACGCGCTCGGGGCGGCTGGCTGCTCAGATCAACGAGAACGTCAACGGCATCCGCGACCTGCTCTCGATGACGCTGACATCCCTGGCACGCGACGCCGTATCGCTGCTCGCGCTGATCGGCGTCATGGTCTGGCAAGATCCGGCGCTTTCCTTGATGTCACTGCTGATCGGGCCGCCGCTGATCTACACGGTCGTCTATCTGAGCCGCAGAATAAGACGCGCCACACGCGAAGCGGTGCAGATCAACTCGCGGCTGATCGGCGCCATGCAGGAAGCCA
The DNA here is from genome assembly GCF_055901555.1 of Mesorhizobium sp. WSM4821. Taxonomy (NCBI): domain Bacteria; kingdom Pseudomonadati; phylum Pseudomonadota; class Alphaproteobacteria; order Hyphomicrobiales; family Phyllobacteriaceae; genus Mesorhizobium; species Mesorhizobium sp. WSM4821. The sequence continues at coordinate 1,285,301 of NZ_CM148371.1, forward strand.
CCCAAGGCATCGCCATCGTCAAGGCTTTTACGCTTGAGGACGAGCTGTCGCGCCGTATCAGCGATCTTGTCGTCAGCGCCGAGCGGCGGGCAAACCGCATCGCCCGCGTGTCGGAACGATTGACGCCGATCTCCGAAATTCTGGCCGGCTTCGCCGTCGCCGGCGTCATCGCCTATTCCGGCTACCGGGCAACCGTGGGCGGCCAGCCGCCTGGCGCCGTCTTTGCCTTTATCACCGCACTGCTGCTCGCCTACGATCCGGCCCGCCGGCTGGCGCGCATGCAGGTCGGCATGGAACGCGCGCTGGTCAACGCACGCATGATCTACGAACTGCTCGACCTCGAGCCGCAGCAAGGCGACGCACCTGGAGCGGCCGAAGCGAAGATCACCAAGGGCGAGGTGCGCTTCAACAATGTGTCGTTCGGCTATGTCGCCGACGCGCCGGTCCTGCAGGACCTCAGCTTCGTTGCAGCAGCCGGCAAGATGACGGCCATCGTCGGCGCCTCGGGCGCCGGCAAGTCGACGCTGGTGGCGCTGCTGCAGCGTTTCCATGATGTCGAGGCGGGCAGCATCGAGGTCGACGGTCAGGACATTTCGAACGTCACCAAGCGGTCGCTGCGCAGTTCCATCGCCTATGTCTCGCAGCAGCCCTACCTGTTCGAAGGCACCATTCGCGACAACATCCGCTATGGGCGACTCTCCGCCAGCGACGCCGAGATCGAACTGGCCGCGCAACAGGCCGAGGCCGACAGCTTCATCCGCCGGCAGCCGCAAGGCTATGACACACCTGTCGGTGAAGGCGGCGTGACGCTGTCGGGCGGCCAGCGCCAGCGCGTGTCGATCGCCCGCGCCATCGTTCGGCAGGCGCCGATCTTGCTGCTCGACGAGGCGACCTCGGCGCTCGACAACGAGGCGGAAGCGCGTGTCCAGCAAGCACTGACCCATGTGATGGACGGGCGCACGACCATCGTCATCGCGCACCGGCTGTCGACGGTGGTCAACGCCGACCACATCGTCGTGCTGGAACAGGGGCGGCTGGTCGAACAAGGCACGCATGCCTCGCTGATGGCCGACCCGCACAGCGTCTATGCCCGTTTCCATCGGGTGCAGGGCAACAAGGGGCTGGGACTTGTCGACGACGGCAAGCCAATCCAAACTCCAGTGCGGAAACCGGTGCGACGCACAAAGAAGGCGGTTGGGAGAATCTTATGAGCGGCATGTCTCCTAATGATACAAACGATATGAGCCTGGTGGTGGTGGGTGCGGCCGGCCGCATGGGCCAGGCGCTGATCCGCGCCGTCCACACGATACCGGGCGCACGCGTCGCCGGCGCGATCGAGCGGGCCGGTTCGCCGCATCTCGGCAAGGACGCCGGGGAGCTTGCCGGCATAGGCAATATCGACGTGTCGATTGGCGACGACCCGCTACCGGCCTTCGCCAAGGCCGACGGCGTGCTTGATTTCACGAGCCCGGCAGCGACAGTCGAGTTCGCCGGCTATGCCGCGCAGGCGCGCATCGCCCATGTCATCGGCACCACTGGCTGCTCGACGGACGACAATGCGAAGATCCTGGCTGCGGCGCGCCACGCGACTGTGGTCAAGTCAGGCAATATGAGCCTCGGCGTCAATCTGCTGGCGGTTCTGGTGGAGCAGGCGGCGCGCGCGCTCGACGCCGACGATTTCGACATCGAGATCCTGGAAATGCATCACCGGCACAAGGTCGACGCACCCTCGGGTACGGCGCTGCTGCTCGGCGAAGCCGCGGCCGTCGGACGCGGCATCGATCTTGACGGGAACAGCGTGCGGGTGCGCGACGGCCACACCGGCGTGCGAAAAACCGGCTCGATCGGCTTTGCCACGCTGCGCGGCGGCTCGGTGGTCGGCGACCATTCCGTGGTGCTTGCCGGCACCGGCGAGCGCATCACGCTCACCCACCATGCCGAGGACCGGGCGATCTTCGCCCGCGGCGCGGTCAAGGCCGCACTTTGGGCGCGCGGCAGGAAGCCGGGGCTATATTCAATGCGGGACGTGCTCGGATTGAGCTGAGGCGATCCTATTCACAAGCTGAAGGAGCAAAAATGTCGGGAACTCTCGTGCTCGTGCGCCATGGCCAGAGCGAATGGAACCTGAAGAACCTTTTCACCGGCTGGCGCGACGTCGATCTGACCGAACTGGGCCACGCCGAGGCCAAGGAGGCGGGCGCGAAGCTGAAGGCGCGCGGCATGAAATTCGACATCGCCTTCACTTCGTCGCTGATCAGGGCGCAGAAGACCTGCCAGCATATTCTCGACGCGGTCGGCCAGGGCGATCTCGAGACTATCCGCGACCAGGCGCTGAACGAGCGCGACTATGGCGACCTCTCCGGCCTCAACAAGGATGACGCGCGCCAGAAATGGGGCGAGGAGCAGGTGCATATCTGGCGCCGCTCCTATGACGTGCCGCCGCCCGGCGGCGAAAGCCTGAAAGACACCGGCGCGCGCGTCTGGCCCTACTACCTGCACGACATGCAGCCGCATGTGCTGCGCGGCGGCACCGTGCTGGTGGCGGCGCACGGCAACTCGCTGCGCGCGCTGATCATGGCGCTGGACGGCAAGTCGGGCGAGGAGATCGTCAGACTGGAGCTCGGCACCGGCGTGCCGGTCATCTACAAGCTCAACGCCGATTCGACCGTGGCATCCAAGGAAGTGCTGGAGGGCTGAGACGGCGAGCGGGAATGTGTTTCTTTATTGAGCATGATCTTTTCCGAACCGCAGGTCCGCGAAAGCAAAATCCGGTTCCCACTTTTCTCTGACGTGGACCTTCGGTTCGGGATCATGCTCTCAAAAAAGCGCGTTGACACTCACCCTTTGCCCGCCTAAAGAGCCCGCACCAGCCCAGATGGCGGAATTGGTAGACGCGCACGGTTCAGGTCCGTGTTCCGCAAGGAGTGGAGGTTCGAGTCCTCTTCTGGGCACCAAATCCCTTTGTAAATTCTTGATTTCCCGGAAACCTGAGGTTTCCGGGGCATCGGCTGTGCGTGGCCTTGCGAATGACCTCACTGCAAGGTGTTCTAGCTAATGCGGCCCCCACAGGTCGTAGGGCGTGTGCCCGCGAACATTTGAAAGTGGGCGCGGCGGTCGCGTTGCGAGCATCTTCCCAGACGGAGTGTCATCGGGTAGCGTGCAGGGCGGCACGGCGCTTCTTTGCCGAATGCGCAGCCGCACCTTCAGCAGCTGCCGTCAGGAGATGGCACTGGTGTCACAACCCGGTGCTTGCCGCGACGGATTGTTCCCGTCCCGGTTCATTTAAGCACCGACGCGAGGGGAAAGAAAATGCACAACCGATTTCAGCAGTGTCTGCGGAAAATGTCGCTGGCGGCATTGACGATGCTGGCGGTCCCGGCCCACGCGACTGATCTCGTCATTGCAATGCCGAACTGGCCGTCGGGCCAGGCTACGGCAAACATTCTCAAGGTCAGCCTGAAGGAACAGTTCGGGCTGGATGCCGATGTGCGCGAGATGGGGACGCTTATCGCCTTTGCCGGCCTCGATTCGGGCGAGGTGGATATTCATCCCGAAATCTGGCTGCCCAACCTGGACAATCTGGTGAAGAAGTATGTCGACGGTGCCGGCACGGTAGCCATCAGCCCCATCGGGGTGCCGGCATGGCAAGGCATATGCGCTACCCGCGAAACTGCCGACAAATTTGACATTCGTGACATTTCGGATCTCACCGACCCGCGCAAAACTGCCGCGTTGGATACTGATCGGGACGGACATGGGGAACTCTGGATTGGCGCTGAGGGTTGGTCCTCAACAGCTATCGAGCGTGTCCGCGCCAACAGCTATGGCTATGCCAAGACAATGACATTGCTGGAGACGCCGGAGGATGTCGGAATGGCGGCTGTCGATGCCGCGGTCGCCACGGATCATCCGATGGTGTTTGCTTGCTACGCACCGCATCACGTGTTTGAACTGCACGACATTGTCCGGCTTACCGAACCGCCCTTTGACCCGGCAAAGTGGAAGATCGTGCTGCCTTCCGAGGATCCGCTCTGGGTCTCGAAGTCCAGCGCACCAGTGTCATGGGATACCGCACATTTTCATATCGCCTACGCCAGTTCACTGCGCAAAAGATATCCGAAGGTGGTCGAGTTCCTGGAACAGGTCGACCTCAAGCCCGAGGACGCCACGAAGATGAGTTATGCGCTCCAAGTGGAGCGTCAGGATCCTTACGAGTACGCCAAACAATGGGTTGCCGCGCAGGGCGCCCGGGTGCACGGGTGGGCAAGCCCATGAGCGGAAAGCTGATGACCGTAAGACGCGCCACTCTCCAGCGGCGCTCCTTTACTGCAATTGTCGCGGTAGCGCTCGGTCTTGTCGCGGTGGCGGCGCTGGCTGCGGGGACACAGGTTTTCGATCCGAAATCCCGCAAATGGGTGGACTACGACCGCACCAAGGCGCGCAAATACTATGCCGCGCACAATGAAGTACCCGAGGCGTTTCGCCCGCAGATGGTCAAGTTCCGCACCGCGGAAGTGCCCGGTACGATCATCATCGATGGCAACCAGCATTTTCTCTACCTTGTGCAGCCGGGTCAGCGGGCCATGCGCTACGGTATCGGCGTGGGCCGCGAAGGGTTTGGATGGGCCGGAATCGTGCGCGTCGGCCGCATGGCGGAATGGCCTACCTGGACACCTCCGGCAGAAATGATCGCTCGTGATCCGAATGCGGTCAAACATGCGGGAGGCATGCCGGGAGGGCCTGACAATCCGCTCGGCGCCAGGGCGCTTTATCTGTACGAGCGCGACCAGGACACGATCTACCGGATACACGGCACGCCAGAGCCCTGGACGATCGGGCTCGACGTGTCCTCAGGGTGCATCCGGATGAGGAACGACGACATCACCGATTTGGCATCGCGCGTCAAGGTTGGCGCCAAGGTCATCGTTCTCATGCAGGGGGCGGCACTTTACAAGGGTGTGTGAAGCGGCATTCGGAGAGGGACAAGCAATGTCGGCAAAACGTGCAGCGAGAACTTTGATCCAGGCAACAGCAATTGGATTCTTGGTGGGAGCCCTGAGCGCTTGCGTCAGCGCCCCGCCGCCGCCTCCTCAGGACCAGATGTCCAGGACCCAGGTCGAGACGGCCCCTGCGGACCTTCAGCTTCTTTGCGCCAGCGCGGCCGCCAAGGCGAGCGGGGTCGACAGCACGAAGATCCTTCCGGTTTCATCGAGCAAGCTCGATCCCGAAACCTATCAGGTCGAGCTCGATGCCAGCGGCAGGAAGACACGCTGCCTTGTGGATACCGAAGGCAATGTCAAATCCGTTGAGCCCGCCTGATCCGCTCGAGTCGAGGCATTTTGCGACGACCTGACGATTGCCGTGAACCTGGCGTCGGCTTCCGAGCGTGACGATGCTGGTGTCACGGACCCGTGATGAAAGCTTCGGAAACCCCGAGAAAGCCCCGGCCGACCGCACCTGCCTCCAACCTAGCGGCATCATCGTGGTTGGCACGTCCAGGGATTACCTGTACCATCCCTTTGCCGGTCGTCGACGCGGCGCGCTCCGCGAGCCGGCAAGGGAGAAACGTCCATGTTACGATCAATTTCGCTTGCGGTTTTCCTGGCGGTCGTTCCTGCGACAGCCTTTGCAAATTCATGCCCGACCATCATGGCCGCGATCGACGCGGCGCTGCCGACCGCGACCCTCTCCGAGGCCGATATGACTAAAGTCAAAGAACTGCGCGCCCAAGGCGAAACATTGCACGCGGCCGGCGATCATGCAGGGTCAGAGGCTGCGCTCAACCAAGCCAAGACGATGCTCGGCATATAGTTGCGACGAACGCCGCTTTCCTGGCCGATTGCGCGGCTTTCCGTTCGGTCTCGGACCTGCCGATTCGTTTAAGTCGACCATCACTGAACTGATAGGTTGAAGCCGCGTCGGGCCTGAGTTGAGTTGCCTCAACCCAGCCCGATCCGCTTGGCGCCCTGCCGGAACAGGGCCTCGGCGTCCGGCTCGAACCGGAAGGTGCCGATGAAGTCGTCGGCGCAGTAGTTCGGCAGCGTCTTGCGGATCGTGGCCGTGAAAGTGCGTGCCTCGTCAAAACGTTCCGCCAGCGCAAGACAGTGCGCTGCGATCGCCAGGATGATGGCATGGGCGTTGGGACGGGCGGCCGCCTTCAGCGCCCATTCGGCGGCCTCGTCGAACTGGCCGAGGCGGACATGGGCCATCGCCCGAGCGCCCAGCATGCCGAACAGCAGCGGATCGAAGGGGCTCAGATGCCGCGAATGGTCGGAGCAACCGATCGCGGCTTTCGGGTCGCCCGACTGCGAGTGCACGAACGACAGGGCATAGTGGCCGAGCGCGAAGTTCGGGCTAAGGTCCACCGCTCGCTCCAGCTCGATGAGGGACCCGTCCTGCTCGCCGCGCAGCCATAGCGCCCGGCCCATTGCCCAGTGGGCGGCCGGATTGTGATCATCGACCAAAAGACTCTGGCCGGCGGTCTCGAAGGCAAGCGCGCATTCCCGGTCGCGGTCTCCCCAGCGCTGAAACGCGTTTTGCCAATGGGTGAAGGACAGGCCGGCATAGGCACGGGCAAAGGTCGGATCAAGCTTCAGCGCTATCCCGAAGAAATGCCGCGCCAGTTCGTTTTCCGGGCGGGTGAAGCGATACATGTGCCAGAGGCCGCGATGGTAGGCCTCCCAGGCATTCAGCGAGTTCGGCGCTTTCAGCATGGCGCGGTTGCGCTCGACCATCTCGATCTCGGCCGAGATCGACGAGACGATGCTGTTGCCGATATCGTCGAGGACAGCAAAGATGTCGTCGGGTTTGCGTTCGAATGTCTCGGCCCACACGATCCTGGCCGTGCGCACCTCGACAAGCTCCACGCTGACGACGACGCGGCCTGTCTGGCTGCGCACGGTGCCGGTGGCGACATAATCGACATTGAGCCGCCGGCCGGCATCGTCCGGCGCGATGTTTTTTTCCGCCAGCGCAAAAACGGAGCCGCGGGCGATGACGAAGAAGTCCCTAAGCTTCGCCAGGCGGGTGATGATGTCGTGGGTGAGGCCGTCGGCCAATCCACCGCGAGGGCCGCCGCGAACGCCGCCGATGCCGGCTTCTTCGACAAACGGCATCACGGCAAGCGAAGCCTTGCACAAGGGGGCAATACTGGAATCGGGAAGCATAATTGCCGACTGGGGGGCGGCGGGTACGAGCGCCGGTCGCGCCCAGCGCGTCACGCCCGGTCGTTCGCCGCGGATCGTCCGCCATGCCTCACGAACGGGTCCAAAATCCAGGTCCTCCGAAGCAAACAGCTCCGCCGCGGAGGCGAGATGTTCCTCGCACTCGCCGATCTGGCCGCGCCGTGCAAGCCCTGCCAGAAGAGCCGCATGCGCGCGACCGTCGAACGGAGCAAGTTCCACCCAATTTTCCAGATGCGAGGACGTTTCGTCAGCACCTGCGGGGAGATTGTTGACGAGATGTTCCAGAATGGCGGCATGGCATGATCTGAAGCGGCGGCGCTGCGCGGTCAGCCAGCTGTTGAAGTGCGGGCTGCGATCGATCTCCAGCCCGTCGAGGAAATCGCCGACGAACAGTCCGGATAGAGCCTGCAACCGCTCCAGATCGAGCGTCTCGATTCCTGTAGAGGCGGCCGAGGCGATGTCGATCACGTCGACGAAACTGTCGTTCAGATCGAGCGCGATCGTGTCGCCTGACGTTTCGATCCTGCGGCGATCCGGTTCGTCGAGAACGCCTCTGAGCTTGCTAAGGCACCAGCGAAGCTCGCCCCTCGGATCGTTCGGCACATCCCAGAGCAGCTCGCACAGCCGGCTGCGGCCGACGGCATGCGGCGCGAGCGCCAGATAGGCGAAGAGCGCGCGCAGCTTGCGTGATGCCGGCAATTGCACCGTGGCGCGGTCACGGATGACCGTCAGCGGTCCGAGCAGCCGCACGCAAAGCCCGGCCGCCTCGCCGTCCAGGCTCGATCGAGCGGATTCCACGTGCGTTTCCACGCTTGCTCCCACGCTGGCCTATCGCCCTCTGTTTTATCACTGAAGGCGACAGAGTGCATCCGGCAACGAATTTCCGCGCCGGATATCGGCATTGCCGGCAAGGAACCGTACCGCGGCAAGGTCTCGAAACCTCGCCGCCCAATCAGCCGGTTTGTAACCGGCCCGTGACAACAACCACGACGACAAACAGGAGGAGATCAACATGTTGCAGCAACAGAAAATCAGAACCACGGCCGGGCGAGGCCGCCTGTTCGGCAGCATTCTCGACACCGTCGGCGATACGCCGGTGATCCGGATCAACAATCTCGGCCCCGACCACGTGACGATCTATGTGAAGGCCGAGTTCTTCAATCCGGCGGCGTCGGTGAAGGACCGGCTGGCGCTCAACATCATCGAGGAGGGCGAGCGCAACGGCGCCTTGAAGCCGGGCCAGACCGTCGTCGAGGCAACCAGCGGCAACACCGGCATCGGGCTGGCCATGGTCTGCGCGCAGAAGGGTTATCCGCTGGTGGTGACGATGGCCGACAGTTTCTCCATCGAGCGCCGCAAGCTGATGCGCATGCTGGGCGCCAAGGTGGTGCTGACGCCGCGTGCCCAGAAGGGCTTCGGCATGTACAACAAGGCGGTGGAACTGGCTGAAGCCAATGGCTGGTTCCTGGCCCGCCAGTTCGAGACCAAGGCCAATGCCGCCATTCACGAAGCGACCACGGCGCGCGAGATCATCAACGACTTCGCCGGATCCCGGCTCGACTGCTTCGTTACCGGCTACGGAACCGGCGGCACCGTGGTCGGTGTCGGGCGCGTGCTGCGCCGGGAGCGTCCGGAGACCAGGATCGTGCTGGCCGAGCCGGCCAACGCCCAGCTCATCGGCAGCGGCAAGGCGCAGGAGCGCGGCGCCGACGGTGCGCCGGCCGCCAGCCATCCGGCCTTCGAGCCGCACCCGATCCAGGGCTGGACCCCGGATTTTATCCCCAACGTGCTGCAGGAGGCGGTCGGCGCCGGCCTCTATGACAAGGTCGTACCTGTTCCCGGGCCGGAGGGTATCAAATGGGCCAAGGCGCTGGCGCAAAAGGAAGGGATTTTCACCGGCATCTCCGGCGGAGCCACGTTTGCCGTGGCACGCCAGATCGCGGAAAAAGCCGCACCCGGCTCGGTGATCCTGTGCATGCTTCCCGACACCGGCGAACGTTACATGACGACGCCGCTGTTCGACGGCATCGAAGCCGAGATGGACGCGGAGGAAACAGCCCTTTCCCGCTCGACGCCGGGCTGCCAGTTCCCGGCTGAGTAACGGCGTATCGGGAGTAACGGGGATGGACGCAATGCTGAAAGCCGCCGGCACGGCCGAAGAAACGCTCGATCCGGCGGACTGGGCCGAGGTGCAGGCGCTGTCGCACCGGATCGTCGACGATGCCGTCGACTATCTGCGCGATGTCCGGGAGCGTCCGGTGTGGCAGGACATGCCCGCTGAGGTGAAAGCCTTCTTCGCGGAACCCCTGCCGCGCTCGCCGCAGCCCCTTGCCCAGGTCTATGGCGAGGTTGCGCGGAACGTGATGGCCTATCCGATGGGCAACATCCATCCGCGCTTCTGGTCCTGGTATATGGGGTCGAGCAATTTCACCGGGGCGCTCGGCGATTTCCTGGCGGCGATCCAGGGCTCCAACCTCGGCGGCGGCAACCATGCCGCCGCGCTGATGGACAGCCAGGTCGTCGAATGGTGCAAGCAGATGATGGGCTTTCCCCAATCGGCCAGCGGCACACTGGTCAGCGGCGGCTCGATGGCCAACATCATAGGACTGACCGTGGCGCGCAACGCCAAGGCCGGCATCGACGTGCGCGAGCATGGCGTTGCCGCCATCGAGAAGCCGCTGCGTTTCTATGGCTCGGATCAGCTCCACTCCTGCCACCGCAAGGCGATGGAGGCGCTCGGCCTTGGCAACCAGGCGCTGCGACGCATCCCCACCGATGCCGGATTGCGGATCGACATCGACGCCTTGCGGGCGGCGATCGCCGAGGACCGCAAGGCAGGTTTTCGGCCTGCCTGCGTGATCGGCACGGCAGGCACGGTGAACACCGGGGCGATCGACGACCTGCAGGCGCTTGCAAGTCTGGCGGCGCGAGAGGACCTCTGGTTCCATGTCGACGGCTGCATCGGCGCCCTGATCGCCATTGCGCCGGAAAATTCCTACCGCGTTGCCGGTATCGAACATGCCCACTCCATCGCGCTCGATCCGCACAAATGGCTGCACGCCCCGTTCGAGGTCGGCTGCGCCCTGATCAGGGACGCCTCGGCCCATCGCAGCACGTTCGCGGTGACGCCGGAATATCTGGAGTCGACGCCACGCGGCCTCGCATCCGGACAATGGCTGCATGATTTTGGCCTGCAAACGTCACGCGGTTTCAGGGCGCTCAAGGTGTGGATGGCGCTGAAGGAGCACGGCATCGAGAAATTCGGCCGCCTGGTCGATCAGAACATCGCACAGGGCCACACCCTCGGCAGGCTGATCGAGGCCGAGTCGCTGCTGGAACTGATCGCGCTACCGAACATCAACATCGTCTGCTTTCGCTACCGCGGCGACGGGCTGACGGGCGAGCAGCAGAAGGCGCTCAACACCGAGATCATGCTGAGGCTGCAGGAGGAGGGCACCGCAGCCCTTTCGGATACGACGGTGCACGGCCAGCATTGCCTGCGTGTGGCGATCAACAATCACCGCACCCGGCGCGAGGACCTGGACCTGCTGGTGCGGGAAACAGTGCGCCTCGGACGAGAGATTTCAAGGTTTGGCGTCGCCGACTGAATGTCGGCATTCCGTTATCTTGGCCGTCGGCGTTCCGATCCGGCGGCAAGGACTACGCGTCGAGCCAGACCTTCTCGAAATGCTGCTCCAGCGACTGGTGTTGCTCGCAGCCGTGCACGCCTTTGCGGAACGTGCGGTAGACGGAGCGCCAATAGGGCTGGATGATGATGCCGGAGTCGCGCAGATTCTGTTCAATCTTGGCCATGATCTCCTTGCGTGCACCGGCATCCGGCGTGGCCAGCGCCTTGTCGAGCAAAGCGTCGAACTCCGGATTGGCATAGGCGCTCTCGTTCCAGGCGGCGCCGGTTCTGTAGGCCAGAGCCAGCACCTGGACGCCCAGCGGCCGGCCGAGCCACTCGGTGCAGGAGAAGGGATATTTGCTCCAGTCGTTCCAGAACGTCGCCGCCGGCAGCACGGTCCGTTTGACCTTCAGCCCGGCGTCGCGCATCTGCGCGGCGATGGCGTCGCCGGTGTTCTTCTGCCAGTCGACATCGACGGAGATCAGGTCGTATTCGTGGTCGGACTTGCCGGCCTCGGCAAGCAGGGCCTTGGCTTGATCGACGTCGCGCACCGCCGGCCCGATATCGGCGTATTCGGCATGCATCGGCCCGACATGATGGTTCTCGGCCGGCTTGCCCCGGTCGTCCATGCCGATCTTCAGGATCGCGCTATTATCGACCGCGAGTTGGGCGGCGCGCCGCACCTTGATATCGTCGTAAGGCGGATTGCCGACGTTGAAGCGCGCGACGAGCGTCGAGCCGGTGGCAAGCTCCGAATTGCTCAGATCCATGGCGTCCGTCTGCGACAGCGTATCGGCGGCGGTCTCGTGGTTGGTGTCGATCTCGCCCGATTCAAAAGCCGAGAACATCGCATTGGGATCGGAGCCGTAGTCGATCCATTGTATGCCGTCGAGGTAGAAGTCGTCTTTCCACCATGGCTTGTCCTTGCGGCGGACCTCGGCGCCGACCTCGGCGTCCCATGCCACTAGTTCGCAAGGTCCAGTGGTGATCGCCAGCGCCTTCAGCGGATCGCCGTCGCCATCGTAGCTGCGATGCATGATCAGCGCCGGATAGTCGGTCATGCCGGCAATCAGCGAAATGTCGGGCTTTGGCAGATTGAGCCGGACGGTAAAGTCGTCGACACGCTCGATGCCGCCGTCGACCGGTTTCTTGGTGGCGGCGTCGACCAGCGCGCCCATGCGCTCGGCGACCGAGTTGCCGGCGACGCCGGCATCGCACCAGCGCGTGAGGTTGTGGACGACATCGTCGGCGTTGAAGGTGTCGCCGTTCGACCAGGTAACGCCCTTCCGGACATGCAGCGTCACCACGCGGGCGTCGTCGCTGGTCTCCCAGCTCTCGAGCAGCCACGGCTCGAAGGTGAAATCGCGGTTCCAGCGCACCAGATATTCGTTGCACTGGCGGGCAATGTTGGACATCTCGACACCGTCGAAGGTGCGCGGATCCTTCCAGCCCTTGACGTTCATGGCAACGCGCAAGACGCCGCCGCGCTTCGGCTCCTCGGCCGCACTGGCCGGGGAGGGCGCAAGGCCGCCAAGGGCCAGCGCGCCGGCCGCGCTGACGCCGAGCGCGGCCATGGTGGCGAGATATTCGCGCCGGTTCATGCTGCCTTTCTTGAAGCCGTCGGCGACGGGTTCAGCCTGCGGATGCAACGCTCTGTCGGTCAACATGAACTTCATTGTCGATCCCTCCTTGTCGGTGCCCCGCCAACCGCTTCGCGGGGGCGGATGCGGTCGGCGGAGTGCCATTGTCTCAGGGATGATAGGGCGAGCTTTCGCGGGGAAATGTTCGGACTTCCGCAGTTCTTGTGCGCCGTTCCGCAGGGATGGAAGGTCCTCCTCATCCGGCCCTTCGCGACGTCAGTACGGCCAGTCGCCTTTGCCGAGCACGGCGATGGCGTCGACGATGCGCGTGAACGCCTCGCGGGCACGGGGCACGGTCTTGCGGGCGCGCAGGAAACTGTGCACGAGGCGCGGTTCCTCGTACAACCAGGCGCGGCCGCCGGCGGCAAGGATGCAGTCGCGGTAGGCCTCGCCGTCGGAGGACAGCGGATCGCATTGCGCTGATATGACGACCGTCGGCGGCAGACCGGTGAAATCTCCGTCGCGCAGCGGTGAGAAGGTCGGGTCGTCTGGTGACTGCGCCTTGCCGGAGCGGACTTGGCGGTAGAATTCGATGTCGCTGACCGTCAGCAGCGGCGCCTCGGCGTGCTCGACATAGGAACCGGCGCTCTGTTTGCCGCCTAGCTCCGGACCGCCCAACTCGGGATAGACCAGCACCTGGCCGACTGCGGGGCGATCGTGGCGGCGCGCCGCGTGCGCGATCGCGGCGGCAAGATTGCCGCCGGCGCTCTCACCGCACAGCACGATCGGCATGCCGGTTGTTGCCGCCGCCCACTCGAACACGGCCAGAGCATCGTCGAAGGCGGCCGGGTGCAGATGTTCGGGCGCCAGCCGGTAGTCGGCGGACAGCACGGCAAAGCCTGTGCCGGCGCAGATCTCGGCACAGATGTCGTCATGGCTGTCGAGCCCGCCAAGCACGAAGCCGCCGCCGTGATAATAGACGACCATCGCCTGCGGCGCCCTGCCCGCCAGTTGGTAGCGCCGGATCGGGATCGCATGATCGCCGGCCGCAACCATGCCGTCGCTGGCTTCGACACCTGCGGGATAGCCTTGGTGGAACGACCGGCACATCGCGTCATAGACCGCCCGCTGCTGGTCGACCGGCAAGTCCATGTCGGGCGGATACCATGCATTGACCCGGTCGATATAGGCCCACAGCGCCGGCTCGAGCAGAGTCGAGTATTTTCCACGTTTTGCTGACTCGGGCGTGTCGGCGTCACTGACCATCGCCATCCGGTCCCACCAAATCCCCGTAGCGTCAGAGTTCGTCGTAGAGGCGGGCGGCATTTTCATAGGTGAACCGCAAAGGCACCGAGCCTACGACTTGCCATGCATCGACCGTCTCGCCTGCCATCAGCCGGCACGCGCCGTCGGTGGTGGTGACGGCGCCGCCATAGAGCCGGTTGGCAAGGTTGAGGATGGCGGTCTGGTGCATCGCCGTGCTGCCGCTGCCGCACGCATCCTTGACCAGCAGCACCCGAAAGCCAGATGACACCGCATCTCTGACAGTGGCGTCAATGCAGGCCTCTGTCCACACACCGGCAACGACCAGCCACTCGATCCCTTCTGCCTTGAGCCGCCCTGCTGCGGGGCCTGCACCGAAGGCGCTGGCCTCAGTCTTGACCAGCATCATCTCGCCGGCGACCGGGGCCACTTCCGGACAGATCGCCGTCAGCGGATCATCCTTGTCAGAGAAAACCGACCTGCCATTCGCATCGACCGGATGGAACCGCCGCGCCTCCTTGGTGAGATCGACGATATAGGCGGAGTGGTAGAGCAGCACATCGTTGGCCCGCGCCGTTGCCTGCAGCCGCTGAACGTTGGCGAGAATGTCGCCAAAACCCTCGACCAGATAGCGCCTGTCCTGCCGATGCTCCTCCTGGAGGTCGACGAAGACCGCCGCCGCCGTGCCGTGCTCGATCGAGACCGGGCCCTTCATTCAAACCTGCCTGTCAAGGAAATCGTCCTCATAGGGAAAGCGCGACAGAAGCTCGGTGCCGGTCTCGGTGACCAGTATCTCGTCCTCGAGCTTGACACCTTCGCGTCCGCCTTTCTCGCCGATATAGCTCTCGACGCTGACCACCATGCCGGGCACGACAAAACCGTCGCGGCCATAGGTCTCATAGTCCATGGCGTGCGCGATGAACGGCGTCTCGCCATGCATGCCGACGCCGTGCATGACAGACGTATAGCGCTGGTCGACGAAGCGGTCCGGGATCTTCCAGGCCTTTTCGGCAATCTCACGAAACGCCATGCCGGGCTTGACGATCGAGATGTTGTGCTGAACCTGCTCGTGGGCCATTCGGTAGAGCGATTTCTGATAATCCGTCGGCTTGCCCGGCCCACAGCGGAAGGTGCGCGAGAAGTCCGAGTAATAGCCGTAGCAGCCGATCGTATCGGTATCCAGCGCCAAAAGTTCGCCCGGCCTGAGCTTGCGGCCGCTCGCTTCGTTGAACCACGGATTGGTGCGCTGGCCCGAGGTCAGCAGGCGGGTTTCGATGAACTCGCCGCCCTGCCGGATCACCTCGTGATACATGATGGCGAAGAGATCGTTTTCGGAAACGCCGGGCTTGATCGCCTCGCGCACCGCATAAACGGCGGCTTCGGCGCCGGCCATCGACACCTGCAGGCATTTTACTTCCTCCGGCGTCTTCACTGCGCGCACGGCGAGGATCTCGCCCTGGCAATCCCTGACCTCGCAGCCGCGCTTTTCCAGCGCCAGCGCCTGCAGATGACCACAGCGGTCGAGGCCGAGCTTCATCGAGCAGCCGCCATGAGTTTTCAACAATTCGGCGATCTCGTCAGCGAACGGACCTGCGGTTTCGTCGTCACGGCCCGACACCGATGACCACACCAGCTTGGACGGGCGCGCCTCGTCGATCGTGTCGAGCACCATCGAGACATGGTAGCTCTGCGGATATTCGAACAGCACGATCGGCCCTTCGGTGGGTATGAAGAAGTAGCGGGTCGAGTTGCGCAGGAAATAGCCGAACATGTTGCGCGACCCGGTGGCGTAGCGCTGGTTATAGGGATCGAACAGCACCACGGCGCCATAACCGGCCTCGCGCATCCAGGCGCGCAGCCTGGCGAGCCGTCCCTTGCGCAGCGCGTCCGCGTCGATGAAGGAGGGCTCGGTGTCGGACAGCCACATGCCGCCGGCCGGATCGGACGCCGCCGGATGGCGCATGCGGTCCTTGAAATCAACATCCTCGGTGCTGTCGGGATCAAAAACGACGATGCTCATGGGCGCCTCCTGGAGGCGGGGAAGATGAGCCATGCGCTGCGCAAAGGCTGTGCGAGATACCGCAGGTGTTGTGCCGGATGCCGCTCGAAGTCGTTCCATGGCGCTCTACGCGCGCCCCTCTGTCCCGCCGGACATCTCCCCCACAACGAG
The DNA here is from genome assembly GCF_055901555.1 of Mesorhizobium sp. WSM4821. Classification (NCBI taxonomy): domain Bacteria; kingdom Pseudomonadati; phylum Pseudomonadota; class Alphaproteobacteria; order Hyphomicrobiales; family Phyllobacteriaceae; genus Mesorhizobium; species Mesorhizobium sp. WSM4821. The sequence goes on from NZ_CM148371.1 coordinate 1,301,126, forward strand.
GGAGATTGGCGGCTTCGGCGCTCCGCTCATTCCTGCAACGTTGGCGATTGGTGAAATCAGCGGTGACAGCCGATCTCCCCCCGTGTGGGGGAGATGGCCGGCAGGCCAGAGGGGGGCGCTGTCCCGCCGGCATCAAAAGCTTCTGCCTTGGTGCAGACGTCCTAATGCCTGCGCATCACCTTCGGCGCGTGCCCATGCTCCTCCCTGAACGCCCGCGCAAAACTCGACATCGATGCAAAACCGCAGGCCAGCGCCACGTCGCGCACCATCAGCGTGGAATGCGCCAGGAGATCGGCGGCGCGCTTCAGCCGCAGGCGGCGGTAATAGCCGTTGGGCGAGATGCTGAGCTCGGAGCGGAAGTTGCGTTCGAGCTTATCGGAGGAGACGCCGAGCTTTTCCGCCAGCTCCGCCATGCCGAGCCGCTCCTCCACCGCATCCTCCATGATGGCGATGGCCGACAGCACCAGCTCGTTCTGGACGCCGGTGCGCAGGCGCAGCGGCATCAGCTTGCGATCGACGCTGGAGCGCAGCGGGCTGTGCACGAACCATTCGGCGACGCCGGCCGCGAGTTCGGCGCCAAAATCGTTGGTGATGATCTCCAGCATCATGTCGAGGCTGCCGACGCCGCCGGCCGAAGTAAAACGCTTGCGGTCGATGACGTAGAGATCGCGCCTCAGCTCGATATTGGGAAAGGCTTCGGTGAAGGCGGCCTGGCTGGTCCAGTGCAAGGTGCAGGCGTGGCCGTCGAGCAGGCCCGCCCGGGCGAGAAAGAACGCGGCATCGGCCACCGCGCCGATATGGGCGCCGCCGCGTAGGCTCTTGCGGATCCAGCTCACGGCATCGTCGGCGACAAGATGATCGGCATTGCCGCCCGAGCAGACGACGATGCGGTCGACCTTCGGCGCATCGCCGGCGAAAAAGCCGGGTTGGATGACGACGCCATTCGAGGCCCCGACCGGGCCTGCGGCAGCGCCGACGATGATCCAGCGGTAGCATTCTTTTTTCGCCAGCACATTGGCGGCGCGCAGCGGCTCGATGACCGAACTGAACGCCATCATCGGAAAGCCGGGGAAGACCAGCACGGCAAAGGTGAGCGGAGCGTCGGTGGGTTTTGGTTGGTCGAGGGCGTGAATGGTCATGCTTCAGCCGTGCCTGTTGGCAATTGCGGGGAGGGCCACAATTCCGTCAGACGCAGCGGAGGTCAACGGCCATCGCACAGGTCCCAAGTTAATCGCTTCAGGATTGTGTTGTCGGCATCGATGATTGATCGCCTCAACATCGGTTGAGCGATTTCAGTTCCCCAACACAGGCCCCCTCAACCCCTCAGCGCCTGATCCAGATCCGCGATCAGATCATCGCCGTCCTCGATGCCCGCCGACAGCCGCACCAGCGAATCCGAAATGCCGATCTCCGCCCGCTTCCCGGCCGGGATCGAGCCATGCGTCATCAGCGCCGGGTGCTCGATCAGGCTTTCGACGCCGCCGAGGCTTTCGGCCAGCGTGAACAGTTGGGTGTGTTCGAGGAAGCGCTTGGTGCCGGCAAGGTCGCGGTCGAGCTCGATCGTGATCATGCCGCCGAAGGCATGCATCTGCCGCCTGGCGATGGCGTGCTGCGGGTGGCTGGCGAGACCAGGATAGATGACCCGGCGTATGTCGGGGCGGCTTTCCAGCCAATGGGCGATCTTCTGACCGTTCGACGAATGGCGCTCCATCCTCAGCGCCAGCGTCTTGAGGCCGCGCAGCGCCAGAAAACTGTCGAACGGCCCGGAAATGGCGCCGATAGCGTTCTGCAGGAATTTCAGCCGGTCGGCCAGATCCTTGTTGTCGCCGACCACGGCGACGCCACCGACCATGTCGGAATGGCCGTTGAGGTATTTGGTCGTCGAGTGGACTGATATGTCGATGCCGAGTTCCAGCGGCCGCTGCAGATAGGGGCTGCAGAAGGTGTTGTCGGCGACCGAGAGCACGCCTTTGCGCTTGGCCAACCCTGCGACCGCTTCGAGATCGACAACGCGCAGCAGCGGGTTGGTCGGCGTCTCGACCCAGAGCAGTTTGGTTTCCGGGCGGATCGCCGCCTCGACCGCAGCAAGATCGGTGAAGTCGACGAAGTCGACCTGGAGGTTGGCCGAGCGCTTGCGGACCCGTTCCAGCAGCCGGAAGGTGCCGCCATAGATGTCGTCGGTGGCGACGATGTGGGCGCCGGAATCGAGCAGCTCGAAAATGGTGGCGATCGCCGCCAACCCCGAAGCGAAAGCGAAGGCAGCGGAGCCGCTTTCGAGATCGGCCACCGCGCGCTCGAAGGCAAAGCGGGTCGGGTTCTGGCTGCGGGCATATTCAAAACCCTTGTGCACGCCCGGGCTCTGCTGGCCATAGGTCGAGGTGGCATAGATCGGCACCATCACTGCGCCCGTCGTCGGGTCGTGGCTCTGGCCGCCATGGATGGTGCGCGTCGAGAAGGCCAGACGGTTCCTGCCCTCAACAGTTGCTTTGATGGTCATCTTGCGCGGCGCCTCAGATGGTTGATCAGGTCGATGCGGGTTATCAGTCCGATGAATTCGTCGCCGTCGAAGACGATGGCGACTTCGTTGCGGTCGAACACCGGCAGCAGCGCGTCCAGCGTCTGGCTGGCCTGCAGCGTGTGCAGGGTGGAGGTCATCGCCGTGCGCACCGGGGCCTTGAAGCGGTCCCAGCGGCTGTCATAGGGGCCTTCGACATGGGCGAGAATATCGCTTTCGTCGACAATGCCTACCAGTCTGCCCTCGTCCAGCACCGGCAGCTGCGAGACGTCCGAACGGCGCATGCGGCCATAGGCGTTGAGCAGGCTTTCCTCCGGACCGACATACACCGTGTCGCCGGTGCGGTGCGAGCGCATCACCAGGTCGCGCAGGTCGCCATGCTGCTCCTGCTCGGCAAGACCCTGCTCGGCCAGCCAGAAGTCGTCGAAGACTTTCGACAAATATTTGTTGCCGCTGTCGCAGACGAAGGTGACGACCCGTTTCGGCACGGTCTGCTCGCGGCAATAGCGAAGGGCTGTCGAAAGCAGCGTGCCGGAAGACGAGCCTGCTAGGATGCCCTCCCTCGAAAGCAGGTCGCGCACCGCGAGCATGCTCTGTTTGTCGGGGATGGAGTAGGCCTTCTTGACCAGCGACAGATCGGCATTGGGTGGGACGAAATCCTCGCCGATGCCTTCCACGGTCCAGCTCCCGGCCTCTATCATCTTGCCGGTTTTGATCAGCGGCGCCAGTACCGAGCCGACCGGATCGGCGAGAATCATCTCGGTCTTCGGCGAGACGTCAGCGAAGTAGCGGCCAAGCCCGGTCAGCGTGCCGCCGGAGCCGACGCCAACGACCACCGCATCGACGTCGCCGTCGAGTTGCTGAAAGATTTCAGGACCGGTCGTGGTTTCGTGGGCTAATGGGTTGGCCGGATTGGCGAACTGGTTGGCATAGAAGGCCCCAGGCAATTCGGCGGCGATCTTTTCGGCCATGTCCTGATAATATTCGGCGTGACCCTTGCCGACATCGGAACGGGTCATGCGCACTTCGGCGCCGAGCGCGCGCAGATGCTGGATCTTTTCGCGCGACATCTTGTCGGGCACGACCAGGATGATGCGATAGCCCTTGGGGATGCCGACCTGGGCGAGACCAAGACCGGTGTTGCCGGCGGTTGCCTCGACGATGGTGCCGCCACGCTTCAGCTTGTCCTGTTCTTCGGCGGCGGCGATCATCGACAGCGCGATGCGGTCCTTGATCGAGCCGCCGGGATTCTGACTTTCGAGCTTGACGAACAGCCGGCACTTGCCGATGTCGAATTTGGTCAGCTCGACGACCGGCGTCTGCCCGATCAGGTCGAGAACCGATGCATAGGGCGGACGCAGGCGGGACATTGCCCTGTCCGAGGGGGCGCTGTCGGGTGCGGCGATCTTGTGCTTGCTCATATCAGATGCTCCATGGTCAAGCGACCGCCTTGGGCAGGCCGTCAGCCTATCGTCTTTTCCAGCCGTTTGCAGTCTGAAAGAAGATAGATCGTGCCAATCCGTTGGCCAGACGGGGAATGGGATTCCAGTTGCTGGCACATAGGACCGCTCGCAAAAGGCTGTGGGACAGCGCCCCCCTCAACAGTCTACCCCAGCAGCCGCTTGCTCAGCCGCGTGCATTGGACGCGGATATCCGGAATGGCGTCGATCTCGAAGAAGGTGCCACGCGTCAGCGGCCCGACCGCGAGGATCTCTTGGCTGTTACGGTGTCGTCGCTGGCGATGACCTCGCAATTATCTGATACGTCGAGGCCAAGGCGCAGCGGATCCGGCCGGGCCAGCCCGCCGTCGACCAGCGAGCGCACCACGCTGTTTGACGTGGTCGAGATGTCCTTGGCGATGCCGGTGCAATCGTAAATGCGGGCGATATCGACCGTTTTGAGACGCTGCGTATGCGCGACTGGACCTGCACGGTGAATTCGTCGCTCGCCGCGATGCCGACGACGCGCCCGGCGACAACCCGGATGTGGCCCGGTTGAACCGCCTCGGTGACGCGGGCGTAGACCTGTGGCGCCATGCGATGGCGGTGGATATCCCACCACGCCTTGTTGTGCTCGACAAAGCCGCACTTGGCCGAAGACGGCCAGTTTTGCCAGATTTTCTGGTTGAACGGCGGGAGACCGTCGACGACGTCGCGCCAGTCGATGCCGGCCTTCTGGTTTTCCCGGATCAGGTCGCGGAACCAGCCGACAAAATAAGAAAGCTGGGTGCCGAGCGGAATGTCGGCGACGTCAAGCTTGATCGGGTTGCTCTTGCGATGCGGCGACGGGAGCAGACCGCGCCGCGACACGGCGACGATCTCGCCGCGATGGCCGCATTGTTCGAGCGACAGGAAGGCATCGATGATGCTCAAGCCGGTGCCCAGCACCAGGACTCGGGCTTTGGGATCGAGCGCGGTGTCGGCCTCCGATCCCATCCTGATCGCGTGGCCCTGGCCGGCGCCAGGCTCCTCGTCATGACCGGTCGCCAGCACGGCAAGGTGGACGATGCTGGTGCCGTTCGCCAGCGCTAGAAATTCTCCTATACTTAACTTCGAATACAGGGACCAATTTTCAAATCCTCGGCCATCCGCAGCATGGATTTGCCCAAGGAGGGGCGCAAAACGGGATATGCTTGTTTCGGCCTGAGCATTCGCCGGTCGCCCGAAAATCGCGGCGAAACACCGGCGGTGCTACCTGGGACAGGACCGGATCAGCGCCGTCCCGATGTGACTCTCAGCCGCGCCGGTTCGCCCAGGCCAGTCCCACCAGCCCGACCAGCGCGGCGACGATACCGATATAGAGCCATTGCGACTGCCCGGTCATAAAGCTGCCACCGACAAGGCCGAGGCCTTGCAGCGACCAAAGCGCACCGATGGCGATGGCAATCAACGCCAGCAGATTCTTGATCAATCTCATCGCCGGAATCCTTTTCCCAAGTCGATCGTCAATTCAGCCATGACCCCGATCACAAAGCGATAGGAAGCGTACCGACCGCTCTCGCATCTACTTGCAGAGTAAGGCCTGATCTTGCCGGGGTTCCCCCGGTGCTGCTGCGAAGACCACCAGAGATACATCGGCGCGACTCCAGGCGCTCCCTTACAAACTGTTTCCCGCCGACTCCAAACGTGTACTGTGGTCATGGAACCGCCCGATGGTTGCCGCATTTCGTGCCACATTCGGTCCGTAACGGCTGGGGTCTGTCAAACGGAGACATTTCCCCGCAGATGAAGAAAACAAACCAGACCGCGCTTGTCGCGGTGGCGATCGCGGCTGGCCTGATGGTCGGCGCATCCGCCTCCCCTGCCGCCGCTCAATGCGGCCGCGCCTCCTGGTACGCCCTGCACTCGAAGACCGCTTCCGGCGAGCGCATGAACCCGTCGGCATTGACAGCGGCGCACCGCACCTTGCCCTTCGGCACCAAGTTGAAAGTGACCAACCGCAACAACGGCCGCAGCGTCGTCGTGCGGATCAACGACCGCGGCCCGTTCATCAAGGGGCGCGTGATCGACCTGTCGAAGGGCGCCGCCAGGCGGCTCGGCTTCATCAGCTCGGGCCATACGTCGGTGTGCACAGATCGCATTTGACATAGCGCTTCTGATTCCCGACCTGCATTCACCCGGGCAATTGCTTAAGATCCGAGGCGATCGCCCGTCGTGCCTTCTCGGCAGCTTCGCAACCGCAAACTGAGCCGGCTCCCACCGTTCGAAGCGAATTTTCAACGCCTTGGACGAAAGGATGAGCATAAATCACGTCCCGTGAAGTATTGCATCGCAGCAATTTGTTGTTAACCTCCCCCCGAGATTCTAAGGCTCGGCGCTGCCGTCGTCCCTTCGGTCGCAGCAGCGGGGTTCTCGATGTTCTACCAGTTATACGAATTGAACCACGCCGCCGTGCAGCCGGCCCGCCTCTATGCCGATGCGGTGCGGATGTTCTACACCAACCCGCTCAATCCATTCACGCACACGTCCTGGGGCCGATCGGTCGCGGCAACGGCCGAGTTGTTCGAGCGCACCACGCGTCGCTACAGCAAGCCGCATTTTGGCATGACGTCGACCGTGGTCGACTGGAAAAACGTCGATGTCACCGAAAAGACGGTGTGGTCGCGGCCCTTTTGCAATTTGCTCCGTTTCGAGCGGGCGGTTCCCGCCGGCCGCCGGCCTGATCCGAAGCTGCTGATCGTGGCGCCGATGTCCGGCCACTATGCGACGCTGCTGCGCGGCACGGTCGAGGCGATGCTGCCCCATGCCGACGTGTACATCACCGACTGGGTCGATGCCCGCATGGTGCCGCTCAGCGACGGCAGCTTCGACCTCGACGACTATATCGACTACATTGTCGATATGCTGCATGCGCTAGGCCCCGATACCCACGTCATGGCGGTGTGCCAGCCTTCCGTGCCGGTGCTGGCGGCGGTGGCGCTGATGGAAACGCGGGGCGACCCTTTCGTTCCCTCGACGATGACCCTGATGGGCGGGCCGATCGACACCCGCCGCAATCCGACCGCGGTCAACCTTCTGGCCGAGGAAAAGGGCATCGACTGGTTCCGCGACAACGTCATCATGCAGGCGCCCTGGCCGGTGCCGGGTTTCGGTCGCGAGGTCTATCCCGGCTTCCTGCAGCTTTCGGGCTTCATGAGCATGAATCTCGACCGCCACATCATCGCCCACAAGGACTTCTTCATGCATCTGATAAAGCATGATGGCGACAGTGCCGAAAAGCACCGTGATTTCTATGACGAATATCTGGCGGTGATGGATCTGACGGCGGAGTTCTATCTGCAGACGGTCGACACCGTGTTTGTCCGCCACGCACTGCCCAAGGGCGAGATGATGCATCGCGGCGTGGCCATCGATCCCTCCGATATCCGCAATGTCGCCCTGTTCACGGTCGAGGGCGAGAACGACGACATTTCCGGCCTCGGCCAGACCCAGGCCGCACACGATTTGTGCGTCAACATCCCGGCGGACAGGCACGCCCACTATGTGCAGCCGGCGGTCGGCCATTACGGCGTCTTCAACGGCTCACGCTTTCGCTCCGAAATCGTGCCGCGCATCGTCGACTTCATCACCAGCTATGGCCGCCGGACCCGCGTTGCGGTGAAGCCGAAGCTGGTCCGCATCGCCAAGAAGTAGGGGGCCAAAAAGTAGGTGGCTTGTGCCCGCCCAGTCGATCTGTTGCACAATAGCCGCTTTCCCGGCCGACCGGGTAACCATGTCGCAAATCTGGCCCTTTGCATAATTGACACGGGCTGTAGATCGCCCTTAACCTTTCGTTAATAAAAAACAAGGGTGAGCGGGGACAATGATTTCCTCAATTTTGGCGCGAAAGCTGCGCGTGTGCGGGGTCGCCGGGCTCGTGATTTCGGGAGGCTGGGCCACGTCGGCCTCGGCGGCCGGGCCAATGGCAACCGGCGGCCCGACATCGCAGCCGATCGGCCATTACGATTTTTGCAAGGCCAACACGGCCGAATGCTCGATCCGCCCGGGCAATCTCGCTCCCGCCACCATGACCGGTGCGCTGTGGCGCAAGTTGCTCAGTGTCAACGCCAAGGTCAACGCCACGGTCAAGGCGATGAGCGACTACGACATTTACGGCAGGGACGAGGTCTGGGCCTATCCCGTCAAGGACATTGGCGACTGTGAGGACTATGTCCTGGAAAAGCGCCGCGAATTAAACCGCATGGGCGTGTCCTACGCCAACCTTCTGATGACCGTCGTGCGCAAGCCCGATGGCGAGGGCCATGCAGTGCTGACGGTGCGCACAAGCAAGGGCGACTACATTCTCGACAATCTGAACGAAAAGGTCCGCCTATGGGACCGGACCGGATACCGCTTCCTCAAGCGGCAGGCGATCGACAATACCGGCCGCTGGGTCTCGATCCGTGACGGCCAGCAGGTTCTGGTCGGCGCGGTGCAGTAACCGTTATTTTGGCCGTTTCAGCGCGGCGCGGATCGATGCGGTGATGCGGCGAAGCTCCGTTTCGTCGAGTTTTTCGATGTTTTCGGCCAGAAGATTGGCAAGCTCGGTGGCGGCCGGGCTAAGGCCCGACGTGTCGAGCTTTACCCGTGGGTGCGAGGCCTCGGCCAGTAGAGCGAGCTCTTCCGCATCGTCCCATATGACGTTGAAATAGCCGATGATCTTCTGGATCAGCGTCCAGGTCGGCGCGCCACGGCGGCCATGCTCCAGCGCCGACAGGTAGGCGGCGCTGACCCCAATCGCCTCGGCCATGGCTTTCTGACTGACGCCGCGTTCGCTTCGCAGCGCGCGAAGTTTTTCACCGAACGGGGTCACAAGCGCATACTCATGGGGCGCATCCTCGTGGTGCGTGTCCTCATGGGCGCGCCCGGCGCAGACGGACGTAGAGCGCGCCCGAGCCGCCGTGATTGCGCGCGGCATGGTCGTGGCTGGAGACGAGTGGCCTGAATGCGGGTGTCGACAGCCAGGCCGGCACGGCGCGCCGCAAGACGCCGTCGCCGCCCGACGAGGACCCTTTGCCGGTGATGACCAGCACGTAACGGATGCCGCCGGCATGCGCCCGGTGCAGGAAGGAAAACAGCAGCGAATAGGCTTCGTCCTGGGTCAGGCCATGCAGATCGACACGGCCTTCTATCGGCAGCCGGCCCTTCGACAGCTTTTCCAGGGTTGGTTCGTCAAGCGCATGCGAAACATGCTGCGCCTTTGCCTTTGCCGCCGCAGCAGGAGCCACGGCCTGAACACGCGGCGGTGGTTCGGTCTCGTCACCGACATCCGGCCCGATGTCAGGACTGTCGACGGCTGTCTTGCCCTTCAGCGGCTTGGCCGTGCGCGCCACAAGGTTCCAGAGGACCCGATCGTCCTCGCTCAGCCTGTCGATGCGCCGGCTCATCGCCGCGCTCCCGAAACAAGCGGACGCGGTTTCAGCGCATAGAAATCAGCGCGGTTGCGGACAACACCGGCGATCTCGCCGGCTGCATCGCCCGTTCCGGCGAACAGGTCGCCGCGGGCCGGCCCGGTGATGGCCGAGCCGGTGTCCTGCGCGATCATCAGCCGCCGGAAAGGTTTGTTGTCGAAAGCGGTCAGCGACGGCCCATCAATGTAGATCGGCGTCCCGAACGTATGGAGCAGACGGTCGACAGCGACGGAGCGGCCCGGCGTCAGCGGCACCTTGGCGGCGGCGATCGGGCCAAGTTCCGGGTCATCGACTCCCACCTCACGGAAGAAAATATACGAGCGGTTGCGCCACAGGATCTCATCGATGCGATCCGGATGCGCCTTGAACCAGGCGCGGATCGACTGCATGGTCACCTTTTCCAGTGGGATCTCGCCTAGCTCGCTCAGGATCTGGCCCGGCCCGGTGAAACGCTGGCCTGATTTGGCGGCGTAGGTGACGCGGCAAAGCCGGCCATCGGTCATGATGAGCCTGGCTGCACCCTGGACGTGGATGAAGAAAGCGTCGACCTTGTCGGCGAGCCAGGCGATTTCCCGACCCTTGCCGGCCACACCTTTGCCGGCGAGCGCCCCGCGCTCGATCTCGCCGCGGTCGAAATATTCGACCGGTCCGCCTGACGTATCCCGGCCAAAGGCGAGATAGGGATCCAGGCCGGGCGGCCGATTGGCGTCGTCGATGTCGACGAGATCGGCCGGGCGCGACAGCAGCGGCACCGTAAATCTTCCGGTTCGCATCGGTGAAGCGTCGACCACGGGTTCATAGAAGCCGGTGACGAGGCCGGCGCCGCCGCTTTCCGTCCTTACGTATGCCGGGATGAAATGGCGCTCAAAGAAGGCGCGGGCTTGCGCTCGGTCCGTTGGCGAAACGGTGCGGGCTGCAGCGTAAGCCTCGGTAAAGGCGTTGAAGTCGACACCGAGCCCGCCGGAACGATAGGGCTTGGTCCGGACGTGAAGGGCCGAGCGGCGAAAGGCGGCGAAGGCAGGGAGATGATCATCCTCACCCCAACCGGGTAGATCGCCAAAGGACTTTTCACTGAACGCCTGAGAAAGCGACACGACAGGCCTCGCTGCCGTCCAGTTCAGTCTTCTTCTTCGGTGGCGACGAGCTTCCAGTTCGGGTCGCGCGAGCGCGTATCGCGGGCGAAGGTCCAGACATCTTTGACCTCGGCGACGGTTTCAGGATCGCCGTCGATGACGGCGCCGGCCTTGTCGCGCGTCGCTGAAATCAGTTCGCTGACGATGCGCAGCGTGATATGCGCCTCGCCGCCCTTCATCTCGGCGGAAACGATGTCGGCCTTGTCGATGCCGACGAAGGAGGACTGGATCTTTTCCGATTTCGCCTCGCGGTCGCCAATGGCCGCGACAAAACCGTCATAGACCTCGCGCGACAACAGGTTCTTCAGCGTCTTTCGGTCGCCATCGGCATAGGCCATGACGATCATCTCGTAGGCCATCTTGGCGCCATCGATGAAGGTCTTCGGGTCGAATGAGGGATCATTGTCCTTGATCGTCCGCAGGCCCTTGTTGAGATCGGTGTCAGGCTTGGCGAAGGCGTCGATCGCCGCATAGGCATCGACTGCCGGCTCTCCCGGCGCTCGCTTGCGCGGCAGCGAGACCACGTTCTCGGATTTCTGGGCGGCGTCCTCGCGCGTCCGGCCCGCCGTATAGGGATCAAAGGGCGGACGTTCGCTGCCGGTGCGGCGGCCGAGCACATTGCGCAGCTGGAAAAAGATCACAACCGCCGCAACCAGAAAGAAAATCGTGCCGAAGTCGAAGAATCCCATATCTTCCGCCAATCAATCCCTACTCCGGCCGAACCGCCCGGCTGCCAAATAGCCGCGGTCGCATCGCGTTCAACATTCAAAGCATATAGAACGCAAGCTGCAATCATTCAAATCAAAGGCAGGCATACCTATCTAAAAGGTCCAGTGCCAGCGGCGATTGCTCGCCGACCGGCAAAACATGGAAACGATCGGTCAAGATTTGCGTATTTCGCTGCTTCCCCTGTTCATCATCGCGCTTCCGCTTCTGGAGATCGCCGGTTTCGTCATTGTCGGTCGCCAGGTCGGCGCACTGGCGACGGTCGGCCTGGTGCTGGCTTCGAGCATAGCCGGTGCGCTATTGTTGCGACACCAGGGTTTCGGCGTCATGACCCGGGTGCGTGCGGAAATGGACGCCGGTCACGATCCAAGCCGCCAGCTTGCGCATGGCGCCATGATCGTGCTGGCAGCGATCCTGCTCGTCATTCCCGGCTTCATATCAGATATTTTCGGCATTCTGCTGTTCCTGCCGCCGGTCCGCGACCTTGCCTGGCGCCTGTTGAAAGGCCGCATCGTGCTGGCCACCGATCTCAGCACTGGCGGGTTCCGGGCGAGGCCGCGCGACAAGGTCATCGATCTCGACGACGGCGACTATTCGCGCGACGACGATTATCGGCGCGGACCGGATCACAATTCTCCCTGGCGCCGCCTCAAGGACGAGTAGGTCGGCAACCGCCTCAGGGACGAGTAGGTCGGCAAACCTTGTCTTGTCATGCCGACCATGGTAGCGAACGCCCGATTTCAATTCGGTCAGCGACGCTGCCCAGGCAAAAGGACAACGGCTTATGGCCAGCAAAGACGACGCGCCGACCGGCGCAGCCAGCGGCAACGGCAACGGCAACGCGGCGCAGCCTTCGCTCAACGTGCTTGCCCAATATGTGAAGGATCTTTCCTTCGAAAGCCCCGGCGCGCCGAACTCGCTACGAGGCCGCGACAAGGCCCCTGGCATCGCCATCAACGTCAATGTCAACGCCAACCCGCTTTCGGACAAGCAGTTCGACGTCAATCTGACGCTGAACGCCAAAGCATCCTTCGATCAGGAAGTGCTGTTCAACGTCGAGCTGGTCTATGGCGGGGTATTCGCCATCACCGGCTTCCCGCAGGAGCACATGCTGCCGCTCCTGTTCATCGAATGCCCGCGGCTGCTGTTCCCGTTCGCCAGGCAGATCATCGCTGAGGCGACGCGCAACGGCGGCTTCCCGCCCCTGATGCTCGACCCGATCGATTTCGCGCAGATGTTCCAGCAGAAGCTGGCCGAGGACCAGGCCGCCGGCAAGGTCAAGGCGAGCTGAGGCGATCGTTGTCAGGCCTTTGAAAAACCCGGCCGCGCGCCGGGTTTTTTGTTTGCGATGTCGGCAGGGGCGCGCGAAGGATCGCTCCGGTCAAAATCACTGTGTCGCGGAACTTGCTTCCGGGGCGACGCGCAGCCAGAGCGCCTTTTCGCCGAGCGTGCCGACCATGCTCGCGTGCGCGATACGATCTGCATCGGTCAGACGAGACGGCAGCGCTATCGGCCGGACGTCGATGCTGATGTCGATGTCGGCGACATTTCTCCTTCCGGCCGCCGGCGCCGTGGCGCTGTCGAGGACAAGCGCCGCCTGTTTGCCGCCGATAAGCTCGATATAGACTTCGGCCAGCAATTCCGAATCGAGCAGCGCGCCGTGTTTGGTGCGTCGAGCATTGTCGATACCGTAGCGCCGGCATAGCGCATCCAACGAGTTGGGGCCCATGGGGTGCTTGCGGCGCGCCAGCGCCAGCGTGTCGACGACACGCCCGGGGTCGACGACAGGATGTCCAAGCCGGCCGAACTCGACATTGAGGAAGCCGACATCGAAAGTGGCATTATGGGCGACCAGCTTCGCGCCGTCGATGAAGGCGAGAAACTCCTCGGCGATGTCCCGGAAGGTCGGCTTGCCCATGAGATCCGCGGCGCTGATGCCATGAACCGCCTGCGCCTCAGCATGAATCGGCCGCCCTTGCGGATTAATGTAGTGGTGAAAGGTGCGGCCGGTCGGGAAACGATTGACCAGCTCGATGCAGCCAAGCTCGATAACCCGGTCCTCGCGGGAATCAAGACCGGTGGTTTCCGTATCGAAGATGATCTCGCGCATCAAATCAGTCCGTTTGGTTTGGCGTCATCCTAGCCGAATCACGCTGGGAACAAAATGGCAACAACCAACGTTGGCCGCAAGCCTCTTAACCGGGCCTGCCTACCTTATCCCCGACCAGTTCGGTGACGATTGCATGGACCACCCTGCGCGCCGCATCAAAGCCTTGTCCGGTATCGATAACGAAATCGGCGGCCTCGCGTTTTTCGGCGTCGGGAACCTGCCTGGCCAGGATCGACGCCAGCTTTTCTTCCGTCATGCCCGGCCGCGCCAGCACGCGGGCGCGCTGGATTTCGGCCGAGGCGGTGACGACCACGACCTTGTCAACGCGGCCGCGGCCGCCGGTTTCGAACAACAGCGGGACGTCAAGAACGACAAGCGGTGCGCCGGCGGCACGGTTCCTCGCCAGGAAGGCATCGGCGTCGGCGCGGACGAGCGGGTGGATGATGGCTTCCAGCCGTTTCAGCGCGGCGGCATCGCCGAGCACCCGCTCGGCCAACTTTGTGCGGTCGACCGACCCGGGCTGTGTGGTTCCGGGAAAAGCCGCTTCCACCAACGGAGCCGCCTTGCCGGCGTAGAGGCGGTGCACCGTCTCGTCCGAATCGTGGACGGGCACTCCGGCCTCGGCAAACATCTTTGCCGTGGTCGACTTGCCCATGCCGATCGATCCGGTGAGGCCGAGCACGATCATGTTTTCATTCCTTGGTCATTCCTTCGGCACCGAGATCGGCGACGATCGTCCGCCGCAATTCGGCGGTGACCTGCGGCCTGATGCCGAACCAGCGCTCGAAGCCGGGCACCGCCTGGTGCAGCAGCATGCCGAGCCCGTCGACGGTCTTCAGGCCCCGCGCTTTGGCTGCGGCCAGCAACGGCGTTTCCAGCGGCACATAGACAATATCGGTGACGATGGCATGGTCCGGCAGCCTGGCCGGATCGGCGGACAGGCCCTCATTGCCATGCATGCCGAGCGCCGTGGTGTTGACCAGCAGGCCGGCATCGGCAAGCAGTTCGCCGGTCGCGGCCGTGCCGTGGGCCGAGACCCGCGCGCCGAAGCAGCGGCGCAGCTCCTCTGCTCGGGCGAGCGTCCGGTTGACGATGCGGATGTCGGCAATTCCACGCTCAATCAGCGCATGGATGACCGCGCGGGAGGCGCCGCCGGCGCCGAGCACCACAGCCGGGCCGTTTGCGGCCCAGCCCGGCGCATGCTCGTCGAGATTGGCGGCAAAGCCATGGGCGTCGGTGTTGCCGCCCCACAAATCGCCGGCCTCGAACCACAGCGTGTTGACCGCGCCGATTTGCTCGGCCGCATCGTCACGGCGCCCCGCCAACGCGAAGGCGGCCTCCTTGTGTGGGATGGTGACGTTGCCGCCACGGTAGCCGTTCGCCTCGAGCGTCCTGACGAATTCGGCAAAATCGTCCGGCGCGACGTCGATAGCCCGGTAGCTGCCGTCGATGCCGTACGTCGCCAGCCAGTAGCCATGGATCTTCGGCGACCGCGAATGCGCGACCGGATGGCCGGCGACGAAGGCCTTTTTCGCGGTCTCAGCCATCGATGGCTCCGAGGTCGCGCAGTTTGGCCAGGACTAGCAGAAGCGGCAGTCCGACGATGGTGAAATAGTCGCCCTCGATCTTTTCGAACAGCTGGATGCCCTCGCCCTCGATCTGATAGGCTCCGACGCTGGACAGCGCCTTGGCACCGACGCGCGCCAGATGGCGACCGATGAAGGCCGGATCCAAATTTCGCATGGTCAGGCTGGCGACGCTGACATGCCGCCACAGAACAGCGCCGTCGCGTGCGAGCACCACGGCACTGTTGAGCTGATGGGTCTTGCCAGACAGCGCCAGCAGATGGCGGCGCGCGCCTTCCATGTCGGCCGGTTTGTGAAACACTTCGTCGCCGAGCGACAGCGTCTGGTCGCAGCCGAGCACCAGGGCGCCGGGCTTTCGCTCGCTGACCTCGGTGGCTTTGGCCTCGGCAAGCACCAGGGCGACATCCTCCGGCGACACACCGCTGTCTTTTAGTGGCGCCTCAAGCGCGCGCTCATCGACTTCCGCCCGGACCGCCTCGATGGCGACGCCAGCATTGACGAGCATCGCCTTGCGGAACCGACTTCCCGAAGCAAGGATGATTTTTTCGGTCATAATTTTTCGCGCCCGATTTTGGCACGCGCCCAGGGTGTGTTGATATTCCGGTCAGGCCGCGCCGTGAATGATGGGTTCCGAGAACCGGGGCGGAGCGTACTTTTGGGTACGTGAGCACCGGAAGCGCAGGAAACCGCCGTTCGCAGGCCGGCATCACCTGAATATCGACATGCCCTAGCGTGTCTTTCCGCGCAGGGCAACGATCGCCGCCGCCGTCTCTTCGATCGAGCGGCGGCTGACGTCGATCATCGGCCAGCCATGCCGGGTGCAGATCTGGCGTGCATAGGCGAGTTCTTCGGTGATGGCGGCGCGGTCGACATAGTCGGTGGGCTCGTAGGCGCTGGTGTTGCCGAGGATGCGGTTCTGGCGGACCTGCGAGATGCGCTCGGCGGTGGCGATAAGCCCGACGATCAGCGGCGTCTTGGCATTGACCAGGCTTTCCGGCACCGGCACGCCGAGCACGATCGGAATGTTGGCGGTCTTGATGCCGCGGTTGGCGAGATAGATGCTGGTCGGCGTTTTCGAGGTGCGCGAGATGCCGATGAGCACGATGTCGGCGTCGTCCATATTGGCCGGCAGCTGGCCGTCATCATGGTCCATGGTGAAGTTGAGCGCGTCGATACGACGAAAATATTCGGCATCGAGGACATGCTGGGCGCCGACGCGGCGTCCAGCCGGCGTGCCGAGATAGGACTGGAACACGGCCAACACCGGTTCCAGCACGGAGACGCAAGGCAGGCCCATGGCCGCGCAGCGCTCGTCGATACCGCGGGCAAGGTTCTGATCGACGACCGTGTAGAGGATAATGCCCGGCTCCTCCTCGATGTCCTCGAACACTTTCGTTACCTGCTTTTCGGTGCGGATGAGCGGATAGATATGCTCGATGGCGCGCGCATCCTTATATTGCGCGGAAGCCGCTCGGCCGGCTGCCAGCAACGTTTCACCGGTGGCATCGGAAATCAGGTGAAGGTGAAAGAAGCTCTGGGGTTTGTTCACAGGGTTCGTTCCAAGCTGTGGGCCGATGTGGATAAGGTCGGCCGGAAAGATCGGCTGGTTGGAACGACTGTATCAGATGGCGGCTTGTCCACAATTCGGTGCGCTGTCGGCTTCTTCGGGCGACTGGGGACAAGTCCGGGGACAGGCTGTTTGACTCAGCCTCATCCACAGCGCCGATCATGCACCTGGAAAGCCAAACCACTGACTCGACGGTGAAATTTCCGATTGTCCCCAAAGCCCTCCTATCAAGAAAAAGAAGCACGCGACAATATGCTGGCTGGTCTTTTCCGGGGCAAAGCGGGACAGGTGACAACCACCACAACCAACAGACTCTTAGAATCAGAAGATTCCTAGAAATAGAATATTTAATTATAGGGAAGCCTGGAGAGGCAGAGGATTGGGCCCTTTGACCTAGCCTAGAAAGAGATGATGAACGATCGCTGCGGGCCGGCCTTCAACTGCCGATCTCTGAGGTTGGCGATTGGCTCCCGAAGGTCACTACACTGGAGAGGCGAGCGCTTAATGCCTGAAAACCGCATTATGCTGGACGTGTTGAAGGGGGAAACTGTGTTTCCGCCGCCGCTTTGGATGATGCGGCAAGCCGGCCGTTATTTGCCGGAATATAGGGAGACGCGCAGGCGGGCCGGATCGTTCCTCGATCTTTGCTACGATCCCGATCTTGCCGTGGAAGTGACGCTTCAGCCGATCGAACGCTTCGGCTTCGATGCATCGATCCTGTTTTCCGATATCCTCGTCGTGCCGCATGCGCTGGGCCGCGACGTACGTTTCGAGGAAGGCCGCGGGCCGCTGCTGACGCCGATCTCGGCCGCCGAGATTTCGGCTCTGAGCGGCGAAACGTTTCACGTGAATCTCGATCCGGTCTACGAGACGGTCAGGCGATTGCGAGCGAAACTACCTGATGAAACGACGCTGATCGGCTTCTGCGGCGCGCCTTGGACGGTAGCGACCTATATGATTGCCGGCCACGGCACGCCAGACCAGGCGCCGGCGCGGCTGTTTGCCTATCGCGAGCCGGCGGCGTTTTTACAGCTGCTGCAGGTGCTGGCCGATCAATCGGCCGCCTATCTCATCCGCCAGATCGAAGCCGGCGCCGATGTGGTGCAGATATTTGATTCCTGGTCCGGCGTGCTCGATGAAGTTTCCTTCGAGGCCTTTTGCGTCAGGCCGGTGGCGGAGATCGTCAGGCAGGTTCGGGCCGTCCATCCCGATGTTCCGATCATTGGCTTTCCCAAGGGCGCTGGCGATCACTACCGGAGCTATCGCCAGAAGACCGGTGTGACCGGGTTGGGGCTCGACTGGACCGTGCCGCTGACGACGGCGCGGGAACTGCAGCGCGACGGCGCCGTGCAGGGCAATCTCGACCCGGTGCGGCTGGTGGCCGGCGGCAAGGCGCTTGCCGCCGGCGTCGAGGCGATCCTCGGGGCGTTAGGCGATGGGCCGCTAATCTTCAATCTTGGCCACGGCATCACGCCGGAGACGCCAATCTCGCATGTCGAGGCGATGGTGAAAATGGTGCGGAGCGCGTCATGACGATGATGGGCGGTAGCAATAGCGGCGGGGCGGCGATGCGCCGCGCGGCAATCGCGATTGCCGTCTTCCTTGTTTTGGCCGGGGTTTTGTTTCTCTTAGGGCCGGATGATTTCTATCCCTGGGCAAAGGCGATCCATGTCATCGCCGTCATCTCTTGGATGGCGGGCATGCTCTATCTGCCGCGGCTGCTGGTCTATCATGCCGACGCGGAGAAGGGCTCCGTGCAATCGGAAACCTTCAAGGTGATGGAGCGCCGCCTGCTGCGCGGCATCATCAATCCGGCCATGACCGTCACTTGGGTGTTCGGCCTTTGGCTTGCCTGGAAGGGCTTTGGGTTTCAGGGCGGATGGCTGCATGCCAAGATCGCCGCGGTACTTGGGCTTTCCGCCGTTCACGGCTACCTGGCAGGTGCGGTGCGCAAATTCGCCGGGGACCGCAATGGAAAAGCGGCGAGGCACTGGCGGATGGTCAATGAAATCCCCACATTGCTGATGATCGTCATCGTCGTGCTGGTCATCGTGAAGCCGTTTTGACGCTTCGATGATCGGCAAAAGGCGGCTTGCTCTTTCAGTCTACCGACGATAAAAGACGGGTCTTCCTTCCCGTCATGCGCCGCCCCATTCATCGCTTCGGCCGCGCCCGGCATTTGTCGCATCCCGCCGATATTTTCCCAATGCTTACTCACTCAGAGTCCGTCTAATGATGCAAGAAATGAAACTCGCAGAGTTCAAGAACAAGAAACCGCCAGAGCTGATCGCCTATGCCGAATCGCTTGAGGTCGAGAACGCCAGTGTCATGCGCAAGCAGGAGCTGATGTTCGCTATCTTGAAGAGGCTGGCGACCCAGGATATCGAGATTATCGGTGACGGTGTGGTCGAGGTGCTGCAGGACGGTTTCGGCTTCCTGCGCTCGGCCAATGCCAATTACCTGCCGGGTCCGGACGATATTTATATTTCGCCGTCTCAGATCCGCCGGTTCTCGCTGAAGACCGGCGATACCGTCGAAGGCCCGATCCGCAGCCCGAAAGAGGGCGAGCGCTATTTCGCGCTGCTCAAGGTCAACACGATCAATTTCGACGACCCAGAAAAGATCCGCCATAAGATCCATTTCGACAATCTGACGCCGCTTTACCCGACCTCGCGGCTGAAGATGGAGATGGACGTTCCGACCTCGAAGGACATTTCGGCGCGTGTCATCGACCTGGTGGCGCCGCTCGGCAAAGGTCAGCGCGCCCTGATCGTGGCGCAGCCTCGCACCGGCAAGACGGTGCTCTTACAGAACATCGCCCATTCGATCACCACCAATCATCCCGAGTGCTACCTGATCGTGCTGCTGATCGACGAGCGGCCGGAGGAAGTCACCGACATGCAGCGTTCGGTGAAGGGCGAGGTCGTCTCCTCGACCTTCGACGAGCCGGCGGTGCGCCACGTCCAAGTAGCCGAAATGGTGATCGAGAAGGCCAAGCGCCTGGTCGAGCACGGACGCGACGTCGTCATCCTGCTGGATTCGATCACCCGTCTGGGCCGCGCCTACAACACCGTGGTGCCGTCATCCGGCAAGGTTCTGACGGGCGGTGTCGACGCCAATGCGCTGCAGCGGCCGAAGCGCTTCTTCGGTGCCGCCCGCAACATCGAGGAAGGCGGCTCGCTGACCATCATCGCAACCGCGCTGATCGATACCGGCAGCCGCATGGACGAAGTCATCTTCGAAGAGTTCAAGGGAACAGGCAATTCGGAAATCGTGCTCGACCGCAAGGTGGCGGACAAGCGCATCTATCCGGCCATGGACATTCTCAAGTCCGGCACCCGCAAGGAAGACCTCCTGGTACCCCGCCAGGACCTGCAGAAGATCTTCGTGCTGCGCCGCATCTTGGCGCCGATGGGAACGACCGACGCCATCGAGTTCCTGATCGACAAGCTCAAGCAGACCAAGACGAATGCGGATTTCTTCGATTCGATGAATACGTAGGTTCTTGGCGAGGAGTACGCTCGTCTTCGTAATCTTCGGGCTTGCCCGAGGATCCATGCCGGGACACCCGCCGGCGGACGCGACGAAGCAGAACTTGGATCGTTGTGACGCTCGGAAGGAGCGGGCATGGTCTTCGCCGCGTCGCTTCGCTCATTGCTTCGCCCTGGGATGACAAATTCGAAGTTAGCTACCGCCGGTGCAAGAGACGCTCCAGATCCTCGGGATTAGTGATGACCGGCAGGCAGACCTGCCCGGTGCAGAGCCAGGCACCCGGCTTGTCGGTTGGCGGCAGGATACCGCCAGGTAGCGTCGGTCGATTCGCTTCTGACCCGAGCGGCACGACGATGTCGACTCGGCGCGGGTCCGGATTTCGATTCGCGACCGGAACGAGCTGTGGATTCTCCGAACTGTCCACGATGACCAGTTTCAACGGCTCGATCGCGAGGGCACAGGCGTTGACGATGCCCGCCTGGCCGTAGGCCTGATGCGCCGCACGGCCGGCCGCATGTTCAGCGGCCCTCCAGGCCTTTTCCTGCAGATCGAGATCGCCGGTAAGGTAAGACAGCCGGATCAGAGCCTCGAGGATCTGGCCGGTGGCTGACGGGATGGCCTCGTCGACATCGCCCCTGATGCGGATCGGCACATCCGTGCTGTCGGACGCGGTCAGATAGTAACCCGTGTTGTCATCGTCGCGATGCCACTGGTCGAGTTGCGCGATGAATTGGCCGGCCAGATCGGCGTAGTTCGATGTGCCGGTCGCTTCGAACAACGAGATCGCAGCGTTGGTCATGGCGGCGTAGTCGCTGGACAGCGCGGGAAACAGTTTTTTGACGCCGAGCATCGAATGCGGCAAGCGATTGTCGCGACCAGCATCGGCAATGGCGGCAAAGGCCTCTTCCGACGCCTCGATCCAGTCGGTCCGGCCGAGCGCACGCCCCGCCTCGGCAAGAGCCGCGATCATCAGACCGTTCCAGTCGGTCAGGGCTTTGCCGTCACGCCCAGGCCTGATGCGCTGCTCTCTGGCTGCCAGCAGTTTTTCTTTCATCGGGATGAGCCGCTCATGATCGACCACGCATTGCGTTTGCTGGGCTTCGGTCTGATGAACGAGTGGCTTGCCTTCCCAGCCATGCGGTTTGGAAAGCGTGAAGTACTTGAAAAACAAAGCTGATTCGTCGTCAAGAACGGTCTCGATCTCATGTCTGTTCCAGGAGTAGAACAACCCCTCCTCGCCCTCGCTGTCGGCGTCGAGGCTGGCGGCGAACGTACCGCCATCGACGCGCATCTCGCGCAGAAGCCAACGAACAGTCTCTTCGATTCGTACCCGGAACAATTCGTTGCCGGTCGCCGCATAGGCCCAGTTGCACAGCCGGATGAGCTGAGCGTTGTCGTAGAGCATTTTTTCGAAGTGCGGCACCAGCCACTCGGCATCGGTCGAATAGCGGCTAAGCCCGCCGCCGATATGGTCGTAGATCCCACCCGCCAGCATTTTTTCGAGGCTGAGCAGGACGGCATCGCGATGGGCTGTGGCTCTGTCGCGCAGCCCGGACAGCCAGAGCGTGTGCATGAATGGCGCGTTGGGGAATTTGGGCGCGCCGCGCAGCCCCCCCAGATCCCTGTCGATCATCCCGTCGATGCCGTTGGCGAGCGTGGCCAACGTATCACGGTCGAGCACCGCCTTGGGATGAGCGCTCGCCAGCCGCGCCTCGATATGGGTGGTCAAGCCGTCAGCGCTTTGGTTAACGCTTTCTTTCTTGTCCCGCCACGCCTTGTCGACCGCCTCGAGCACCTGGACGAAGCCTGGGCGGCCGTAACGGGCCTCGCGCGGAAAATAGGTGCCGCCCCAGAAGGGCTTGCCGTCTGGCGTCAGGAACATGGTCAGCGGCCATCCGCCCTGCTCGCCCATTGAGGACAGTGCCGCCATATAGATCTGGTCGATGTCCGGTCGCTCTTCGCGATCGACCTTGATATTGACGAAGAGACGGTTCATGACGGCGGCGACGTCGTCGTTCTCGAAGCTCTCATGCGCCATGACGTGGCACCAGTGGCAGGCGGCGTAGCCGACCGAGAGCAGGATTGGCCGCTCCAGCGTCTTTGCCTCGGCGAGCGACGCTGGTGACCACGCCCGCCAATGCACAGGATTGCCGCTATGCTGCTGCAGATAAGGGCTGGCCTCTTCGGCAAGTAGGTTCTGCGCGGGCAACGTCACGGTCGGGCACTCGGCAATTGTCGGTGAATAAGCGAAGCTAGGGCGGTTGTGCTGGGTCGGCAAATGATTTCAGGTGATTCCATCGTTGCCTTGTCGAGCGGTCGCCTGCCCGCCGGCGTTGCCGTGATCCGCATTTCCGGTTCCAAAAGTCGATTCGTGATCGAAACGATTACCGGCTCGACGGCCAGGAACCGGGTTGCGGCCTATCGCAAATTCAGGGCGCCCGACGGTTCGGTGCTCGACAGCGGCCTGGTCGTTTTCTTTGCCGGGCCTAGCAGCTTTACCGGAGAGGATATCGCCGAATTCCATGTCCATGGCGGACGCGCCGTCGTGGCGAGGATGCTGGAGACGATTGCCGGATTCGACGGCGTCAGGCATGCAGAGCCGGGGGAGTTCACGCGCCGCGCCTTTCTCAATGGCAAGGTCGATCTGGTCGAGACAGAGGCGCTGGCCGATCTCATCAATGCCGAGACCGAGGCGCAGCGGCGCTTTGCCGTGCAGAATGCCGAAGGTGTTCAGAGCGAGCTCTACCTGGGCTGGCGCCGTCGGCTCATCCATGCGCGGGCGATGATCGAGGCCGATATCGATTTTGCCGACGAAGACGACGTACCCGGTTCCGTTGCGGCGACTGTCTGGGCGGACGTCCGGGCGATGATCGATGAGATAGAACGTCATGTCGATGGCTTCCGGGCCGCCGAAATCATCCGTGACGGGTTCGAGGTCGTCATCCTAGGCGCGCCGAATGCCGGCAAATCAAGCCTGTTCAACGCACTGGCCCGGCGCGACGCGGCGATCGTCACCGAAGAGCCCGGCACGACCCGCGATCTCCTGGAAGTGGTGCTGGATCTGGAGGGGATGCGGGTAAGGGTGACGGATACGGCCGGCCTGCGCGAGGCTCCAGGTAGGATCGAAGCCATCGGCATCGAAAAGGCAAGGAGTAAGGCTGGGACTGCCGATTTGTTGCTTGTACTGGAGGATATGGTGGACCCGACCGCAGCGGGTGCATTGCCGACCGCCGTCCCGGCATTGAGAGTCGGGACAAAAGTCGATCTGCTGAAGGATCGTTCGCTTGCATCAGGGGCTTTGGCGCATTATGAGGCGGTTATCTCCACCAGGGACGGGACCGGGCTGGCGGAGTTGCTGGCCGAGATCGGCCGACATGCCGCAGCCCAGATCGGCCGAGCCGGCGAGATCCTACCTTCGCGTCTGCGGCATGTCGAACTTCTCGGCGAGACGAAACGGTTCCTGTGCGCGGCGATCATGGAGGATGAGCGGGGTCAGGAATTGCGGGCCGAGGAATTGCGCCTGGCGGCGGACCGACTTGGCCGGATTGTCGGCGCCGTCGATGTCGAGGACATGCTGGACGTCATCTTTGCGCAGTTCTGCATCGGCAAATGACTCACGTGAAACACTGGGGACGAGTCGGAAGTGATTCACGTGAAACACAGGGACGGGAGGGCGGCGGTGTTGTTTCACGTGAAACGCTTCGCCGGGAACGGAAGGTTGATCGCCTCCGCAATGGTTGGCATGCGTATGAAGCGAGCCCTGTGTTCTTGACACCACGTTCTGACGGGGACATGTGTCGGCGACTTGAATTCGGGATTCTGAAATGACCGATCACTTTGATGTGGTTGTGGTGGGCGGCGGCCATGCTGGTTGCGAGGCGGCAAGCGCTGCCGCGCGCGCCGGCGCGAAGACGGCTTTGGTGACGCTGCGCTTCGATACGATCGGCGTCATGTCCTGCAATCCAGCGATAGGCGGCCTCGGCAAGGGGCACCTGGTGCGCGAGATCGATGCGATGGACGGGCTGATGGGGCGCGTCGCCGATGCGGCCGGCATCCAGTTCCGCCTGCTCAACCGCCGCAAGGGACCCGCAGTCCGCGGGCCGCGCACGCAGGCGGATCGCAAGCTGTATCGCCTTGCCATGCAAGCAGCGATTCGGGAGCAGAACGATCTCGACGTGGTCGAGGGCGAGGTTCTGGATTTCGAAATCGACAACGGGCGTATGGCGGCGGTTCTGCTGGCCGGAGGCCGCCGGCTTGCCTGCGGCGCCGTGGTGCTGACCACCGGCACCTTCCTGCGCGGGCTGATCCACATCGGTGAGAAGAAGATCGTTGCCGGCCGCATGAACGAGCAGGCCAGTCTTGGCCTGTCGGCGACAATGAGCCGCGCTGGCTTCAAGCTGGGACGGCTCAAGACCGGCACGCCGCCGCGGCTGGACGGAGGGACGATCGCCTGGGCATCGCTGGAGAGCCAGGCGGCGGATGACGATCCGGTGCCGTTCTCGCTGATGACCGACCGCATTGACAACCAGCAGATCCATTGCGGCATCACGCGCACGACGGCGGCGACGCACGAGCTGATACGCGCTAACCTCAGCCGTTCCGCCATGTATTCCGGCTCGATCGAGGGGGTGGGTCCGCGCTACTGTCCGTCCATCGAAGACAAGATCGTCAAGTTCGGCGACCGCGAAGGCCACCAGATCTTTCTCGAGCCGGAAGGACTGGACGACGATACCGTCTACCCCAACGGCATATCGACCTCGCTGCCCGAGGACGTGCAGCTTGAGATTCTGAAGACCATTCCGGGATTGGAGCATGCTGTCATGCTGCAGCCCGGCTATGCCATCGAATATGACCATGTCGATCCGCGCGAGCTCAAGCCCACGCTGGAAACCAAACGGCTCGGCGGTCTGTTCCTTGCCGGGCAGATCAATGGCACCACCGGCTACGAGGAGGCCGGGGCGCAGGGACTGCTCGCCGGCCTCAACGCCGCGCGGCAGGCATCGGCAAGCGATCAGATCGTGCTCAGCCGCACCGAAGCCTATATCGGGGTGATGGTCGACGACCTGACCAGCCGCGGCATCGCCGAACCCTACCGTATGTTCACTTCGCGGGCCGAGTTCCGGCTGTCGCTGCGGGCCGACAACGCCGATGAGCGACTGACGCCGCTGGCGATGAAGCTCGGCGTCGCTTCGCCAGAGCGAATGCAGCGCTTCAACGATGTCGCGCAAGACCTTGAGAATGCCCGGAAGCTTGCGCTCGGTTTTGCCATGACCCCCAACGAAGCCGCGCGCCATGGGCTCGAGATCAATAGAGACGGTGTGCGCCGCTCGGCCTATGAGTTGCTGGCCTATCCGGGTGTCGATGTTGCCTGGTTGGCACAAATCGCCCCCGAGTTTGGTTCCATCGGCACCAAAACGGCCGAACGCCTCGAAACGGAGGCGAAATATTCAGTTTATCTCGACCGCCAGCAGACCGACGTCACGCAGATCAGGCATGAGGAGAGCCGGCTGATTCCGGATTCGCTCGATTTTGCGTCGGTTCCGGGTCTGTCCAACGAGCTGAAGCAGAAGATGCTGGCGCGCCAACCGCGGTCCATCGCCGATGCTCAGCGTATGGAGGGTATGACGCCGGCGGCTCTGGCGATCATTGTCGCCCACGTCCGCAATGTCGAGGCTGCTGCGCGAAAGGATGTGGCGTGAACGCTGCCTCATGGGCCAGCCTGCAAGAGGTGGCCGGTCCGGTTTCACGTGAAACATTCGATCGCCTTGTCGAGTTCGAGACACTCTTCCAGAAATGGAATCGCCGGATAAACCTGGCCGCGCAATCGACGCAGGACGATGTCTGGCGCCGCCACATCCTTGACAGTGTGCAGCTGGCGCGAATCAAACCGGACGCGAAGCGCTGGGTCGATCTCGGCTCGGGTGGTGGTTTTCCCGGCCTTGTCCTTGCGTTCCTGCTTGCCGAGCGAGACGGCGCCAGCATCGATCTGATTGAAAGCAATCGGAAAAAAGCATCGTTCCTGCAAGCGATCGTTGGCCAGTTCAACCTGCCAGCCCGGGTCATCGCGCGGCGCATCGGCGATGCCTATCCACTTGTTTCGACGCCTCAAATCGTCACCGCCAGGGCGGTGGCGTCGCTGTCGACCCTGCTCGACCTGTCGGCGCCGTGGCTGACAACGGGCGCTCGCGGCCTGTTCCACAAAGGCCGGGATTACCGCGCCGAAGTGGCAGAAAGCACTCAACGATGGTCGTTCGATCTGGTAGAACATGCCAGCATGACCGACGCTCAGGGCGTCATCCTCGAACTGTCTGATCTGCGACTTGTGTGATCTGCTTATGGCGACCTCGGAATGAATTTCTGGCATAGACCCATGATGAAGACTGGCCCCCGAATCATCACCGTAGCCAACCAGAAGGGCGGTGTCGGCAAGACGACGACGGCCATAAATCTGGCCACGGCGCTGGCGGCGATCGGCGAACAGGTGCTGATCGTCGATCTCGACCCGCAAGGCAATGCCAGCACTGGCCTCGGGATCGACCGGCGCGACCGCACCGTTTCGTCCTACGACGTGCTGACCGGCGAACTGGATCTGGAGGCGGCGGCGATCCCGACGGCGGTGCCGGGTCTCTCAATCGTGCCGTCGACGCTCGACCTGCTCGGAATCGAAATGGAGATCGCGTCGGCACCGGACCGGGTGCTGCGGCTGCGCAATGCCTTGCGCGCCTCGGCCGAGCGCTCGGCGAACTTCGGCTATGTGCTCATCGATTGTCCGCCGTCGCTCAATCTTCTGACGCTGAACTCGATGGCCGCAGCCGATTCGGTGCTGGTGCCGCTGCAGTGCGAGTTCTTTGCGCTTGAAGGCTTGAGCCAGCTGCTGGAGACGGTTGAGCAAGTCCGCCGCTCAATCAATCCCGATCTGACGATCCAGGGCATCGTGCTGACCATGTTCGATGGGCGCAACAACCTCGCCAACCAGGTGGTGCAGGACGTGCGGGCGCATATGGGCGACAAGGTCTATGAAACTGTCATCCCGCGCAATGTGCGTGTCTCGGAGGCGCCGTCCTATGGCAAGCCGGCGATCCTCTACGACCTCAAATGCTCCGGCAGCCAGGCCTATCTGCAGCTTGCCTCGGAGGTGATCCGCCGTGAGCGCAAATTGCGCGCCGCCTGATGCATTTCGTCCGACAGTAGGAACCGGTTTTGGACAACGACATGGACGAAAACAAGAAGCCAATTCGACTCCGAAACGATCTGGACAGACAATGAGTGAAGACCTTTCAAGAAAAAGATTGGGGCGGGGACTGGCGGCGCTGATCGGTGAAATCGATCGCCCGACCGCGCCGGAAAAACAGAACATGGCGGCGGATGGCAAGGTGCCGATCGAGTTCCTGAGCCCGAACCCGAAAAACCCGCGCCGGCATTTTGGCGACGCCGATCTTACCGATCTTGCCCAGTCGATCCGCGAGCACGGCGTGGTGCAGCCGGTGGTGGCGCGGCCGTCGCCGACACAGCCGGGCCGCTACGAGATCATCGCCGGGGAACGGCGCTGGCGGGCGGCGCAGCGCGCCGGGCTGAGCGAGATTCCGGTCATCGTGCGCGATGTCAACGATCGCACCGCCCTTGAACTGGCGATCATCGAAAACGTCCAGCGTACCGACCTCAATCCGGTCGAGGAGGCGCTCGGGTACCAGCAGCTCATTGACGACCACGGCTATACCCAGGCCGATCTCGGCCAGGTGATCGGCAAGAGCCGCAGCCATGTCGCTAACACGCTGCGGCTGCTGAAGCTGCCCGGCGTGATTCGCGACATGCTGGTCGACGGCGCCTTGTCGGCGGGTCACGCCCGCACATTGGTGACGGCTGAGGATCCTGCGGGCCTGGCCAAACGGATCGTCGAGGAAGGGCTCTCGGTGCGTCAGGCCGAAGCGCTGGCGCAGATGCCCGCCGGCGCTCCAGCCGTAAAGCGGCAGGCCGCAGCACCGGCAGAGAAAGACGCGGACACGCTGGCCCTGGAAAAGCTGATGACCGACACGATCGGCATGGTTGTCACGATCGAGCACAAGGAGCGTGGCGGCGCGCTGCGCGTCGCATATCGGACACTGGACCAGCTCGACGAATTATGCAGACGGCTGAAGCAAGAGCGGTAGGTGCCTGAGGCGTTTATATTTTTAGCCGGCAAATAACCTTGTGGTTTAGGATTAAGCACGGCCTAGGCGGCATCTTCGTCCTTGGTAACACAACCTTCCTTTTTTCAGCGCTGGTGATCGGCGAATCGTCGAGGCTGCTGAACTCCCCCCTCGAGGGGAAACAGCCTGCAGGCCAGAGGGGCGTCTCACATCAAGCGCCGGCACCTTGCAGGAAGTTGGCGTTCCACGCGCTGCGACCACCCTCTGTCGCCTTCGGCGACATCTTCCCCCGCAAGTGGGAGATCAGTTGCGCTGCGCCAGCCTTGCGCTCTCCACAGCAATGCCGAGCAGCGCCTGCCGGGCGAGCGCGACCGTCAGATCCGGCCGTCGCCGGGTTTGCAGCACGGCGGTCTGCAAGCGGTTGAGAGCGCGGCCGAGCGCCTCGCTGGTCCAGCGCTCGAGCGCCTTCTCTACCAGCTTTCGCCGCGAGAAAAATACCGGCGGGCGCGCCGCGGCAACGACCGCTGCGGCGTTGCGGCCGCCCGCGTCCATCAGGCCGAGCATCGCCTGGATCGCCTGCAGCTGCCGCATCGCCGACGAAAGCACCAGGAAAGCTTGGCCGCCGGACTGGCAGTGGCGGGTGAAGGCCATGTCGAAATCGCCGATCTTGCCTTCGAGCAAGGCATCGACGGCATCGTCGAAGGAGAGGCCGGAAACGTCGCCCGATGTCGCCTTGACGTCGTCGAGACCGATTTCGGTCTGGCCATGGGCGTATAGCACCAGTTTTTCGATTTCGCCGCGCGAGGCCAGCCGGTCACCACCGAGGTTCCGGCGCAGCGCCTGGCGCGCCTCCAGCGTCATCGACATGCCGGCCTTACGCAATTCATCATCGATGACTGTGTCTATGTCGCGGGCTTCGTCGGCATAACACGGCAGGGCCATCGCGTTGTCGGCTGTCTCGACAATGGCGCGCAGGCCGACGTTCTTCTTCAGGTCACCGGCCTCGATCAGGATGATGGCGTCACGCGGCGGCTCCGCGGTCAGCGCCTTGATGTCGTCGGCAAGCGCCTTCTGGCCGGAGGCATTGCGCACCCAGAGCAGGCGCCGGTCCGAAAACATCGGCACCGTGCGCGCCTCGTCGAGCAGGCGGCCCTCGTCGCGGTCCACTTCCGAACCGTCCAGCCTGACCACCGAGAACGGATCGTCTAACGGCAGGCCGGTTTTGCCGGCAAAGGCTTTAGCCCGCTCGGCGACGAGCCCCCGATCGGGACCATAGAGCAGAACGATCGAGATGCGCGGATCGGGCCGCGCCAACCACGAATCGACCTCATAACCTTTCTTCTGTGCCATGGGTTCTGGTTAGCATGATGCGGGCGCGGGGTGAACGGCGCCGCTCCTCCTTCCTTCTCCCGCAAGGGAAGAAGGAAGGGGGCGCCGCGCGAGGCCTCAATCCGACGCGTTGTCTTATCTGGCGAGAAACCCGGCGCAATCAAGCGCCAAATTGCGCGTGGCGGCGGAAGATCGACAAGAAATTTCGCCGACATATCTGCATCTTGACGAGTGCTGGCTGCGGTTGTTGGCCCGAAGCCTTGCCCGACGAATTGGCACTGGTCTGGCGGTGTGCAAATATCGGGCCGGGCAACATTGGAGGACGAAGGTCATGGCCGATGCTGGAATGTTGCGCTTCCATGTGCCGGAACCGGAGGTGCGGCCGGGCGGTACGCCGGATTTTTCCAACGTGACCATCCCCAAGGCCGGCTCGGTGCCGCGCCCCGAGATAGATGTCGATCCGCGTACCATCCGCGACATGGCTTTCTCGATCATCCGCGTGCTGAACCGCGCCGGCGAGGCCGTCGGACCCTGGGCCGGCCTGCTTTCCGACGACGAATTGCTGGAAGGCCTGCGCCACATGATGACGCTGCGCAGCTTCGACGCGCGCATGCAGATGGCGCAGCGCCAGGGCAAGACCTCCTTCTACATGCAGCATCTGGGCGAAGAGGCGGTGAGCTGCGCCTTCCGCAAGGCGCTGGCGCCGGGCGACATGAACTTTCCGACCTACCGGCAAGCAGGGCTGCTCATCGCCGACGGCTATCCGATGGTCACAATGATGAACCAGATCTATTCGAACGAAGCCGATCCGCTGAAGGGCAGGCAGCTGCCGATCATGTATTCGTCGAAGGAGCACGGTTTCTTCTCGATCTCCGGCAATCTGGCGACGCAGTACATCCAGGCGGTCGGCTGGGCGATGGCTTCGGCGATCAGCAATGATTCGAAGATCGCCGCCGCCTGGATCGGCGACGGCTCGACCGCCGAGTCCGACTTTCATTCGGCGTTGGTCTTCGCCTCGACCTACAAGGCGCCGGTCGTGCTCAACGTTGTCAATAACCAGTGGGCGATCTCGACCTTCCAGGGCATCGCCCGCGGCGGCTCCGGCACTTTCGCCGCGCGCGGCCTCGGCTTCG
Organism: Mesorhizobium sp. WSM4821; assembly: GCF_055901555.1. Lineage (NCBI taxonomy): Bacteria > Pseudomonadati > Pseudomonadota > Alphaproteobacteria > Hyphomicrobiales > Phyllobacteriaceae > Mesorhizobium > Mesorhizobium sp. WSM4821. Next base: position 1,331,732 of record NZ_CM148371.1, read on the forward strand.
GCATTCCGTCGCTGCGGGTCGACGGCAATGACTATCTCGCCGTCCATGCGGTGGCCAAATGGGCGGCGGAGCGGGCGCGCAGCAATCTCGGGCCGACACTGGTCGAATATGTCACCTACCGCGTCGGCGCGCATTCGAGCTCCGACGATCCGTCGGCCTACCGGCCTAAGGCCGAGTCCGACGCGTGGCCGCTTGGCGACCCGATCGTCAGGCTGAAGAACCACCTCATCCAGCGCGGCGTCTGGTCGGACGAGCGCCACACCCAGGCCGAGGCGCAGATACTCGAAACAGTGATCGCAGCGCAAAGGGAGGCCGAGCGCAACGGCACGCTGCATGCCGGCGGCAAGCCGTCGACGCGCGACATGTTCGAAGGCGTCTATGCCGAGATGCCGCCGCATCTCAGGCGCCAGCGCCAGCAGGCAGGGGTCTGACCATGCCAAGACGGACCATGATCGAGGCAATCCGCGACGCCATGGACGTGTCGATGGCGCGCGACGAGCGTGTCATCGTCTATGGCGAGGATGTCGGTTTCTTCGGCGGTGTCTTCCGCTGTACGCAAGGGCTGCAGGCCAAATACGGCAAAAGCCGCTGCTTCGATGCGCCGATCAGTGAATCCGGCATTGTCGGCTCGGCAATCGGCATGGCCGCCTACGGGCTGAAGCCTTGTGTCGAGGTGCAGTTTGCCGACTACGTTTACCCGGCTTACGACCAGATCGTCTCGGAAGCGGCGCGGTTGCGTTACCGGTCGAACGGCGATTTCACCTGCCCGATCGTGGTCAGGATGCCGACCGGCGGCGGCATCTTCGGCGGCCAGACCCACAGCCAGAGCCCGGAGGCGCTGTTCACCCACGTCTCCGGCCTGAAGGTCGTCGTGCCGTCCAATCCGCATGATGCCAAGGGTCTGCTGATCTCGGCGATCGAGGATCCAGATCCGGTGATCTTCCTCGAGCCGAAGCGGCTTTACAACGGTCCCTTCGACGGCCATCACGACCGCCCGGTGACACCGTGGTCGAAACATGAGCTCGGCGAGGTCGCCGATGGCCATTACACGGTCCCCCTCGGCAAGGCGGTGATCCGCCGGCTGGGCGCTGCTGTGACCGTGCTCGCCTATGGCACGATGGTCTATGTCGCCGAGGCGGCGGCGGCGGAAACCGGCATCGATGCCGAGATTATCGATCTAAGAACGCTGCTGCCGCTCGATCTCGAGACGATCGTCACTTCGGTGAACAAGACCGGGCGCTGCGTGGTCGTGCACGAGGCGACGCTGACGTCAGGCTTCGGCGCCGAGCTGTCGGCGCTGGTGCAGGAGAATTGTTTCTATCACCTCGAGGCGCCGGTAGCGCGTGTCGCCGGCTGGGACACACCCTACCCGCATGCGCAGGAGTGGGACTATTTCCCCGGGCCTGCCCGGGTCGGCCGCGCGCTCGTCGAAACGATGGAGGCCTGACTGATGGGTGAATATGTGATCAAGCTGCCCGATGTCGGCGAAGGTGTCGCCGAGGCCGAGCTGGTCGAATGGCAGGTCAAGGTTGGTGACCTCGTGCGCGAGGACGCGGTGCTGGCCGCCGTGATGACCGACAAGGCGACCGTAGAAATTCCCTCGCCCGTCGATGGCGAGATCCTCTGGCTCGGCGCGGAGATCGGCGACACGGTGGCGATCGGCTCGCCCATCGTCCGGCTGAAAGTGGCGGGAGAGGGTAATGTCAAGAATGCCGCGCCGCAGGACGTTGAGGCGGACTCCAAGATTGCCCCCACCCTTAACTTCTCCCCACAATGGGCAGGGGGACGAGCTTCGGCTCCCAAGGCCGATGCCAAACCATCCCCACCTTCGTCAGGAAGCGCTTCTGTGCGCGGAAGTGAGCCGACGACGGAATCCCCCTCCCCGGTTAGGGGTGGGGGCACTGCAGTCGGCAGGGGTACTGCGGCGGCCGGCGCACCCCGCCCCGAAGGTGAAAAGCCGCTGGCCTCGCCCGCCATCCGCCTGAGAGCGAAAGAGGGCGGCATCGACCTTCGGCAAGTCGCGGGAAGCGGCCCGGCCGGCCGTATCCAGCATGAGGACATCGAGGCCCTTCTGGCGCGCGGACCGCAGCTGGCGAAAGTCTCCGGCCTCGCCCGCAACGAGACGATCGAGGACATCAAGGTGATCGGGCTCAGGCGAAAGATCGCCGAGAAGATGAGACTGGCCAAATCGCGCATCCCGCATATCACCTATGTCGAGGAGATCGATGTCACCGCGCTCGAGGACTTGCGCGCGGCGCTCAACAAGGAGAAGCGCAGCGGCGCGGAAAGACCGAAGCTGACGCTGCTGCCGTTCCTGATGCGGGCGATGGTCAAGGCGATTGCCGACCAGCCCAACCTCAACGCGCTGTTCGACGACGAGGCCGGCATCATCCACCAGCATGGCGGCGTCCATATCGGCATCGCCGCGCAGACGCCTTCAGGGCTGGTGGTGCCGGTGGTCAAGCATGCCGAGGCGCGCGACATCTGGGACTGCGCCGCCGAGCTCAACAGGCTTGCTGAGGCGGCCAGGTCAGGCACGGCGACGCGGGACGAGCTTTCGGGCTCGACCATCACCATCACTTCGCTCGGCGCCATGGGCGGCGTGGCGACGACACCGGTGATCAATCATCCGGAAGTGGCGATCCTCGGCGTCAACAAGATGATGGTGCGGCCGGTGTGGGACGGCACCCAGTTCATCCCGCGCAAGATGATGAACCTGTCCTCCAGCTTCGACCACCGCGTCGTGGACGGCTGGGACGCCGCGGTGTTTATCCAACGGATCAAGACGCTGCTGGAGACCCCGGCGCTGATCTTCGTGGATTAGAGGCGATGGACGGAGGATTTGACTCTTTGACTGAACCTAAACGGGACTATGAACGGTCGCTGCCGGCCAGCCCCCAGCCGCCAATCTCCAACACTGGCGATTGGCTGCGGGCCACCCTGCCTTCGTCGTGCCAGGGCGGAGCGAACGCGAAGCGGAGTGCAGACCCTGGGATCCATGCCGTGACATCGGCCGAAGAATGCAGCGGCCCAGAACGACGCTCCTATCCGCAACAGCTTTTGGTGGCACCTTATGCCAAGCAGACAATGATCATCCCCTTCATCCCCCCGGGTGCGGAAAAGCACCGATTCTGGGCCGCCTTCACGTGTCGCAGATGTAACGGCATGGGTCCTGGGGTCTATACGCAACGTCGCTTCGCTCCTGCGCCGCCCCAGGATGACAATGGGGATGTTTCGGCTAGTCTCCAAGGTTGGCGATTTGCCAGAGCGACGAACCAGGTGATGACATGAAAGAAATCTCCTGCAAGCTGCTCGTCATCGGCGCCGGTCCCGGCGGCTATGTCTCAGCCATCCGCGCCGGCCAGCTCGGCATCGACACGGTTATCGTCGAGTTCGGCAAACCGGGCGGCACTTGTCTCAATGTCGGCTGCATCCCATCCAAGGCACTGATCCATGCGGCCGAGGAGTTCGAAAAGGTGTCGCACATGGCCGGCGGCAAAAGCCCGCTCGGCATCATGGTCGGGGCGCCGTCCCTTGACCTCGCCACGACCATAGCCTGGAAGGACGGCATTGTTAGCCGGCTGAACAGCGGCGTCGCCGGCCTGCTCAAGAAGGCCGGGGTCAAGACCGTGCATGGCTGGGCGAAATTCCGCGACGGCAAGACCGTCGAGGTCCAGACCGAGACCGGGATGCAGGTGGTCCGCGCCGAGACGGTGGTGATCGCGACCGGCTCGGCGCCGGTCGAGCTGCCGTTCTTGCCGTTCGGTGGGCCGGTGATCTCGTCCACCGAAGCGCTGGTGCTGAGCGAAGTGCCGGAAAGGCTTGCCGTCGTCGGCGGCGGCTATATCGGGCTCGAGCTCGGCATTGCCTTCGCCAAGATGGGCGCCAGGGTGACTGTGGTCGAGGCTTTGCCACGCGTGCTGGCACAGTATGATGCAGAGCTGACCCGGCCAGTCGTGAAGCGGCTCACCGAGCTCGGTATCGAGGTGCTTGTGGGCGCCAAGGCCAAGGGGTTGTCGACCAAGGGCGATGCGCTGCTGGTCGAGACGAAGGACGGCAAGAATGCCAAGATCGCTGCCGACAGGATTCTGGTCACCGTCGGGCGCAAGCCGGTGATCGAAGACTGGGGCCTGGAGCAGATCGATCTCGACATGGCAGGGAAATTCATCCGCATCGACGAGCAGTGCCGCACCTCGATGCGCGGTATCTTCGCCATCGGCGACGTCACCGGCGAGCCGATGCTGGCGCACCGGGCGATGGCGCAGGGCGAGATGGTCGCCGAGATCGTCGCCGGCCACAAGCGCAGCTGGGACAAGCGCTGCATTCCCGCCATCTGCTTCACCGATCCTGAACTGGTCACAGCAGGCCTGTCGCCGGAGGAGGCCAAGGCGCTTGGCGGTGAGATCAAGGTCGGGCTGTTCCCCTTCGCCGCCAATGGCCGGGCCATGACGAAAATGGGCGAGGATGGATTCGCGCGGGTCGTTGCCCGCGCGGACAACCATCTGGTGCTCGGCATCCAGGCGGTCGGCCAGGGTGTGTCGGAACTGTCGGCGGCTTTCGGCCTCGCGCTCGAAATGGGCGCCCGGCTGGAGGACATTGCCGGCACCATTCATGCTCATCCGACGCAAGGCGAGGGTTTTCAGGAAGCCGCGCTGAAGGCGCTTGGGCACGCGCTGCACATCTAGAGCCCCGCGCCTTCGTCATCCCAGGGCGCAGCGAACGCGAAGCGGAGCGAAGACCCTGGGATCCATGCCGTGACATCAGCCGAGGAATGCGGCGGAAACAGAATTCTGCACCTGCGGCAACGGCATGGATCCCAGGGTCTGCGCCGCGTCGCTTCACTCCTTGCTCCGCCCCAGGATGACGAAGGCGTGAGATCGCCGGGAACCTAGCTCGCCAGCCGGCTAACCATTTCATGCTGTGCGTAAGCGTGGCCGAAGCGATTGGCCAGGAAGGCGTCAAGGGCGATGGCCTCCTGCCTGACGAAGCCTTGCCCCGGCAAGGTGCCGTCGGCCAGCATGTCGAGCACCGCGCAGATGGCGGAGGCCGTGGTGATCTGGATGGCGCTACGCACCATTTCGCCGACGCGCCTGGCGTAGATCTTGTTGGCGTAGGTCTCCTGCAGCAGGCGGCCGTTCTTGCGGCCGCTGACGGTGACGAAGACGATGACCACGTCCTGCAGCGTTGCCGGCAGGGCGCTTTCGAAAATGTCCTTCAGCACGTCGCGGCGGTGGCGCAGGCCAAGGTCGTTGAGCAGCGCTTTCATGAACGCGGCGTGGCCGGGGTAACGGATGGTGCGATAGTTCAGCGTGCGCACCTTGCCCTTCAGCGTCTCGGCCAAAGTGCCGAGGCCACCTGAGGTGTTGAACGCCTCGTAGGTGACGCCGTCGAGCGAGAATTCCTCGCGCTCCTCGAGCGGCGGCACCTCGATCAGTTCGCCTTCGACGATCGCCTCGCAGGACTCGCAATATTCGTTGATGACGCCATCGGTGCTCCAGGTCAGATTGTAGTTCAGCGCATTCGACGGGTATTGCGGCAGCGCGCCGACCCGCATGCGCACGCTCTCCAGCGTGTCGAAGCGGCTTGCGAGATCGTTGGCGACGATCGAGATGAAGCCCGGCGCCAGCCCGCATTGCGGAATGAAGGCGCTCTTGGCCGAGCGCGCCAGCTCCTTGACGCGCCGGGTGCTGACGACATCCTCGGTCAGGTCGAGATAGTGGACGCCGGAGGTCGCCGCCGCTTCGGCGATGCGCGTGGTCAAATGGAAAGGCACGGCGCTGAGCACGGCGAATGTGCCGGCCAAGGCCGCCTCGAGGGTGCCTGATGCTTCGATGTCGAGTTCCAGGGTCGCAACGGTCGCGGGCAGTTCGGCCGCGCCGAGCTGTGCGACCGAGCGGTCGACGAGGGTGACGTGGTAGTCGTCTGTGGAAGCCAGCATCTCGGCGATGGTCGAGCCGATCTTGCCGGCGCCGACAACAATGATTTTCTTCATGACCGGTTCCCTCGCCCAAATGTTTGACCGCGAGGACATGATCGCAGCTTGCCTGTCGAAAGGAAGCGTGAAATTGTGCGAAACGAAATCAGTTTTTGAACAATATGCTGAAGGGTTTCAGCGAAATGCTCAGTGACGCCGAACAGGCCCTGCTCTCGCTGCTGCGGGCGAACGCGCGCGCTTCGACCGCCGAACTGGCGCGGCGGCTTGGCGTGTCGCGGACGACCGTGCAAAGCCGGATCGAGCGGCTGGAACAGCGCGGCATCATCACCGGCTATGGGGTGAGGCTTTCGCCGGATTACGAACAGGGACTGGTGCGGGCGCATGTCCTGCTCACCGTCACGCCCAAGCTCGCCGACAAGGTGGTGCGCAGCCTGCAGGCGCTGGCGCCGGTCCGGACGCTGCATTCCGTGAGCGGCAATTTCGACATGATCGTCATCGTCGACGCGCCGTCGATCAAGGACCTCGACACGCTCCTCGACCAGATCGGCGCGATGGACGGGGTCGAACGAACGTCGTCCTCGATCATCCTGTCGACACGGATCGATCGCTGAGCGGCAGAACTAGCTGCCGAGCGGATGCGGCATGTAGCCGACGAAACCTGATATCTTCCAGCTTCCCTCCACCTTGGTACAGAAATAGAGGGTTTGCCATTTCAGCGTCTCGGCGCTGCCGTCGGGCTTGGTGACCGAGCCATTGAACTTCTTGTGCAGCACGGCGCGGTCGCCGTCGACATCGATGTCGCGCATGTTGGTGATGCGAAACAGCGCCTCACGCAACGGTTCGGCGAATGTCGTCGCCGCGGTTTCCCTGGCCTGGCGCAGCCACTCGTCGCGATAGCTGCCAAGCGTTGGGAACTGCAGCCGCCAGGCGTCCGCATCGTTGAGGAAATGGGCGTGCATGCCGAAGAAGCTCGAGGCCACAAAATCGTCCTCGACCATCGACCAGTCCTGGCCGAGGAAAGCGTCGATGTCGCGGCGCACCAGCATCTCCCAGAGTGCATGGCGGTCGGCGTCGCCGGGCGGAAACGGGTTCTTGTCGAAGGTCACTTCTTGCTCCCCTGTCTCGCGATATTTTCGATCGGCTGAAGGCTCGACTTCAACCGGTCAACCGCCGATCTGATCCAGAAACGGCAGATTGCCGGCCATCAGGCCGGCGTCGACATTCAAAGTCGTGCCCGTGATGCCGCTGGCAAAGGGCGACGCCAGGAATACCGCGGCGCGGGCAACCTCGACCGGTTCGACCAGCCTGCCGAGCGGATAGAGCTTGACGACGGCGGCGAGGATCTCCGGCTTATGGGCAAGGCGATGTTCCCAGGCTCCGGTCCGGATCGAGCCGGGAATGACGGCATTCGCCCTGATGCCGTTGCGGCCTTCCTCGGTGGCGATGGCGCGCATCCAGGCGTTGAGCGCCGCCTTGGCAGCGGCGTAGGCGGGGTTACCGAAATGGGCCTGCGCGTTGACCGAGGAGATGAACACCAAGGCCGCGCCCTGCGGCTGGTCGCGCATGACGGGAAGCAGTGCCCGCGACAGCAGCGCGGCGCTGCGAAAGTTCAGACACATCTCGTGATCGAGAGCAGCCATCGAGACGTCGGCGAGCGTTTCCGCCCGCGTCCAGCCGGCATTCGAGATAACCGCCGCGGGGGCCGCCTTTTCACTGATGCGCCTGGCAAATGCCGCCACGGCGTCGTCATCGAGCAGGTCGAAATAGTGCGCCTCTTCTATCCCGGCGCCGGTCAGGTCGGTGCCTTCGCGATCGCAGGCGACCACCGTTGCACCGCAGGCAGATAAAACGGCGACCAGCGCGCTGCCGACACCGCCTGCCGCGCCTGTGACGACCACGCTTCGACCACCGAAATCGATCATGCGGCTCCTCGCCTGTTCCAGGTCCAATCCTCGCCTGCCGGATGAACCGACGCAATCATTCCTCGCGCAGGATGCTAATGCTCTTGTAATAAAGCAACATAAATTCCGAAAAATGTTGCTTTCCAACACGGCCTATATGAGAATCGCGCGGACCGGCGTAGACCTTCCGGCAGGAAACGGGCAAACCGGTGCAGCGAGAAAGCCCGAACCGCGATGACTTACGGCGATTGCCGGACAGCGCGGCAAGGCGCCAGTGTTTTTGAACAGGAGATTTTCCTTGCCCAAGCAGTGTTTTGGAACATCCCATGTGCCGCTGTCGCCAGCGGTCCGGGCCGGCAATATGGTTTATGTCTCCGGCCAAGTCCCGGTCGGCAGCGACGGCGTGGTGGTCAAGGGCGGCATCACTGAGCAGACCGAGCAGGTGCTTTCGAACGTCAAGGCAGCCTTGGCGCTTGCCGGCTGCACCATGGACGACGTGGTCAAGACGACCGTCTGGCTCGAGGACGCGCGCGATTTCGGCGCCTTCAATGCCGTCTATGCCAGGCATTTCCCAAAAGATCCGCCGGCGCGCACCACCGTCGAGTCACGCCTGATGATCGACATCAAGATCGAGGTCGAGGCCGTCGCCTACAAACCGGTCTGAAGACGGAACGGAGGCGGACGCCGATGCAATTTGATCTCCTGCTGAAGGGCGGCCGCCTCATCGATCCGGCGTCCGGCCTCGACGCGCAAGGCGACGTCGCCATCGCCGACGGCCGCATCGCCGCGATCGATGCAGATATCCCCTTCGACCGTGCCGCACGCGTCATTGATGCGACGGGCTCTATCGTCGCGCCCGGCCTCATCGACCTGCACAGTCACGTCTATTGGGGCGGCACGTCGCTCGGCGTCGACGCCGACCGCCTCGCCGCAAAGAGCGGAACCACGACGTTCATCGACGCCGGAAGCGCCGGCGCCGGCAATTTCCTTGGCTTTCGCCGCCACGTCATTGAGCGTTCGAAAGTCCGCATCCTGGCGTATGTCAACATTTCCTTTGCCGGCATTTTCGGCTTCTCGCAGACGGTCTCGGTCGGCGAGTGCAGCGACCTCGGACTGTGTAATCCGCGCGAGGTCGTCGCAGCGGCGCGCGAGCATCGCGAGGTGGTCGTCGGCGTCAAGGTCCGCTCAGGTCGCCATGCCGGCGGCACCAGCGGCATCGCCCCGGTCGATCTGGCACTCGAGGCCGCCGATCGGGCCGGCCTGCCGCTGATGGCACATATCGACGAGCCGCCGCCGGGCCGCTCGGAAGTGCTGCCACGGCTGCGCAGGGGGGACGTTCTCACCCATTGCTTCCGGCCGTTTCCCAACGCGCCGATCTTCGCCTCGGGCGCGGTGCGGCCGGACATGCGGCTGGCGCGCGAACGCGGCGTCATCTTTGACATCGGCCACGGCATGGGCTCGTTCGACTTCGCGGTCGCCAAGGCGATGCTCAGCGAGGGGCTGGCGCCGGACGTGATCAGCAGCGACGTGCATCTTTACTGCGTCGACGGTCCAGCCTTCGACATTCTGGTCTGCATGTCAAAGCTGCTGGCGCTCGGCATGCCGCTCGTCGAGGTCCTGCGCGCCGCAACACAACGGCCGGCGGAAGCGATCGCAAGGCCCGATCTTGGCAAGCTCACGGTTGGTGCCGTCGGCGACATCGCGGTGCTGCGGCTGCGTCCGGGACGCTTCACCTTTGTCGATGCGGTCGGCGCCTCGCTGGTCGCCGAGCAGAGGCTGGTCTCGGACGGTATCGTGATTGGCGGCACCTGGTGGCCGAACGAGGCGGTGGACGATCTTAGCGATACCGAGCGTTTCGAAGCGCATGGCCACGAGACGCATGTCGATGTCGCGAGCCGGCATTTCGGGCACAGCCACGACTAACCGTTCAGTCCCGTCGCGCCGGTGCGTTGTCCGCTGCGCCACTTGGCGGCAAATGGCAGCACGAACATGTACAGACCGGTGAACAACTGCAGGAAGAGCGGCGGCAGCGGCGAGTAGACCACCCAGGCCGGAGGCTCCCCCATACCCAAGGCGACGAAGTTGGCGATGACGGTCACTGTAAAGACGATCGACGTCCACCGGTGAATCTGCCGAACCCACATGTTCCAATTCATCAGGACCTCCTATTGAGCGAGCCCGCCCTACCAGCGCGCCAGCTGGGTGATCTGAATGAGGTTGCCGCAGGTGTCGCTCAGCTGGGCGATGGTCGATCCGGTTACCTCGGTCGGCGGCATGGTGAACTCGGCGCCGCGCGCTTTGATGCGCTCGTAGTCGCCCTTGACGTCGTCGGTGAAGAACATGACCGCGGGCTGGCCCTGCTGGAATATGGCTTGCTGGTAGGCCTTGGCCGCCGGGCTGTCGTCGGCCGCGAGTTGCAGCTCGGTTCCGTCCGGCTCATCGGGTGAGGCCACGGTCAGCCAGCGGAACGGACCATTGCTGAAATCGGCCTTCTTGGTAAAGCCTAGCACCTCGGTGTAGAAGCGCAGCGCCTTTTCCTGGTCGGTCACGTACACACTGGTCAACTTGATCTTCATTGGTGTTCCTCCATCGTCACGTTCGCGGCGTGACGCTTCGTAAACAGGGTCTGTCTTTGAATTGTGCCGGCAGACTTCAGTCTATCCGCGCCAAGAGCTGCTCCAGGTTTTCAAAGAACCTCGGCCAGCCAACCTTGGCGCCCCGGAAGTAAGGCTGCTGATCCAGTCGGAAGCCCGACTGTTCCATACGCAAATGGGCCCCCGTGCTCGTAGGGGTGAGAGTCCAGGTGACCACGCTCTTGAGATCCTTAGTATCCCACGTGTAAGTCAGCGTTCTGTTCGGCACGACCGTCTGGACCTGGCAATCTACAGCGCCCCAGTCCGCGCGAAGACTGAAACGGTGGTTCGCCACCGGCTTGAAGTCGTTCTTCATGAGCCACTCCTCGATCAGGTGTGGTTGCGTGAGCGCGCGCCAGATCTTCTCCGGCGGATAAGCGATCTCCCGTTCGACAACGACGGAGAGCGTTTCGGTCGATGTTTCGTTCACTGGTCCATCCTTTTGAGCAGGTCTTCGAGGTCGTCGAAGCGGCTCTGCCAGAACCCGGCCATCCGGCTTGTCCAGTCGATCAGCGGAGCCAGCGCGCCGAGTTGCGCACTATAGTGAGTCTGGCGACCTTCATGGCGATCGCGTACCAGTCCGGCCTGCCGCAGAACGCCGAGATGCTTCGACACGGCCGGTTGTGAGACCCCGGACTGAACCGTGAGGGCGCCGACCGTCTGTTCTCCTTCGCGGCACAGTCGTTCAAAGAGAGCCCGCCTGGTCGGATCGGCGAGCGTTCTGAAGAGCACATCGTGAGCGTTCGGCATTTGAGATCGATAACTTGTGGGCTATTGATTGGCGTATAACCGCTGAGATATGTGTTGGTCAAGTGGGTGCGTGATTTCCGGCAGGCCTGCCGCTTTGGCACCGTTCCGGAGTGGGCATCCCTGAATTTATCATGCCCCGCTGGTTATGCTTGGTCGTGGCGGGTGCGGTGACGAGATACGCGATAGTTCTAAAGTTGGGCTTCGATAGCCGCCTTGTCTATGACAGACCAGACCTGAACGATCTTTTCGGCGCGAAACTCATAGATCACATTCTCGGCAAAGGAGACTCTCTTCCCGTTTACGTCGAGGCCAAGGAACGCTCCCTTTGGCGTGCAGTCGAAGCCTAGCCGGCTAGCGATGTAAGGCGGATCGGAAATCAGCATCTGGACGTCGAAATAAAGGTCCGGAATTTCATCGAAGTCTCTCCGCAGCATTTCGAGATAACCTGATAACCCGACCCGGCGACCATTGTGGATCGCTTCATCATGGACGAACTGTCCCAGCTTCGGCCAGTCCTGCTTGTTCAGGCAGGCTATGTAGTCTCGGTAGATGGCGGAGAGATTGGTTTTGATCACCGCGATTGCCCTATCTGCCCTGGAAAGATAGCTTACTGCCCTGGCGCTCCGTAAACCGGCGTCGCAATGCCTTCCATGCGCGCCTTGATCTGCAGCGCCACGAATTTCGAATAGAAACGCGACAGTGCGAGATTGCCGCCGTGGAACCATAGCGCTTCCTGCGCCGTCGGCTTCCACATGTTGCGCAATTCGCCCTGCCACGGACCCGGATCGCCCCTGGTGCCGGAGCCCAGCCCCCAGCACGGGCCGACCCTGTCGGCGACCTCGCGCGAGACGATCGCTGCTACCGTCTCGTTCATCGATTGATAGCCGGTGCAGGAGATGATGGCATCAGCCGCCAGTTCGGTGCTGTCGTCGAACAGGATCCCGGCCGACGTCAGCGATTTGATCTCGACGCCGCTGCGGACGCCGATCTCACCATCGATGATCAGATCCGAGGCGCCGACGTCGATGTAATAGCCCGAGCCGGTGCGGTAGGCCTTCATCAGCAGCCCGGTCTCGTCGTCGCCGAAATCGATGGCGAAGCCTGAGCCGCGCAAGCGATCGTAGAATGCCGCGTCGCGCGCCTTGATGATGTCATAGAGCGCCCGCTGGCTTTGCGGCAGCAGCGCGAAGGGCGTCGACGCGACAATCATGTCGGCCTTCTCTGTGGATGTGCCGCGGGCCAGCGCATCTTCCGAAAAGATCTCGAACCCGACCTCCATCAGGGTGTCGGACTTGACGACTGTCGTCGGCGAGCGCTGGATCATGGTCACCTCAGCGCCGCTCTCCCAGAGGTCGACGCTGATGTCATGTCCCGAACTCGCCGCGCCGATGACGGCAACCTTCTTGCCGCGGAATTTCTCGCCGCTGGAATATTGGCTGGAGTGCAGGATCTCGCCGTGGAAAACATCGGCGCCCGGCAGGTCGATCCGCCTGGGCGGGCCATAGGCGCCGGTCGCAAAGACAATGTGCTTCGGCTTCAGCTTGATGCACTGGCCGGCTCGATCGACCTCGACCGTCCAGGCCTTCTCGGCCTCGTCGTAGGACGCGCTGACGCATCTCGTCGAGGCCCAGTAGTTGAGCTCCATGACGCGCGTGTACATTTCGAGCCAGTCGCCCATCTTGTCCTTGGGCGTGAACACCGGCCAGTTTTCGGGAAACGGGATGTAGGGCAGATGATCGTACCAGACCGGGTCGTGCAGCACGAGCGAGCGATAGCGGTTGCGCCAGGAATCGCCGGCTTGAGCGTTCTTCTCGATGACGATGGCCGGCACGCCAAGCTGCCGCAGCCGCGCCCCCAGCATGATGCCGCCCTGGCCGCCGCCGATGACCAGGCAGTAGGGCTGTTCAATGGCGCCGAGGTCGCGCGCCTCGCGCACCCTCGCCTCTGCCCAGGTTTCTCGATCCGGGTCGGCCTTGTGGCGGACGCCCAGAGGCCGCGCGGGTCCCTTGCGCTCTTCAAAGCCCTTGAGATCGCTCATCGCCGTGAACAGCGTTCGACACCGGCCCTCTGCCAGGCGCAGAACGCCCTGACCCCAGGCAGACGACGTTTCGAAGGTGAACCAGGCCTCGACGATGCCGTCGTCCGAGCTCGCCTCGCCGCTGAGCCAGGCGGTCGGCTTTGTCGTCGCCAGCGTGGCCTCCAGCATGTCGCGGATCGCCCCGCGGCCTTCCATGGTCTTGATGTTCCAGGTGAAGGTCAGCAGGTCGCGCCAGTAGCAGTCCTCGACAAACAGGTTGGTCGCGGCCTCGGCATCGCCCGCCTCGAGCGCACGGGCGAGGGAGGAAAGCCAGGTGGCCGCCTGTTTCGATGGTGCCATGTCGAGCATCTGTGTTCCTTCTTCCCTTCAAGTCGGCGCCTCCCCCTCACCCAGCCTCCGCTTCGCTCGGCTGACCTCTCCCCGAGGGGAGAGGAGACTGTCGATGCAGGTGCCATCCTCTTCTCCCCGCCGGGGAGAAGGTGGCCGCGAAGCGGCCGGATGAGGGGCCTTCAATCCCCGAGCGGTTCCATCTCCTTGCCCGTCCTGTGGATCTGGGCGTTGTACTTGATGCGGCGAACCGTGTCGCGGGCCGAGCCGTCGAGCTTGTAGGCGGCTGCCACTGCCATCAGGTCGATGACGGCCAGGAAGGCGAAGCGGGAAGCTGTCGGCTTCAGCGTGTCGGGATATTCGGGCACGGCAACCGTCAGCCTGACGTCGCAGGCGCGGGCCAGGTCGGTGTCGGGCGCGGTCACGCCGATCGCGTTGGCGCGGTAGTGCTTGGCGAGTTCGACGGCTTCGATCACCTCGCGCGTGCGTCCCGTAGCCGAGATGGCGATCACCAGATCGCTAGGCTTCAAGGTCGAGGCGGTCATCCGCATCAGATACGGGTCGCATTGGGCGCTGACGGTGATGCCGTAGCGGAACAGCCGGTACTGGGTTTCCTGGGCCAACGCCGAGGAGCTGCCGCCGAGGCCGAACACAGTGACCTGACGCGCCTTGGCGATGAGCTCGGCCGCTCTCACCAGCTGCGCCGGATCGAGCTGACGTTCGGCTTCCTGCAGCGCCCGGCGTGCCTCGCCGAACACGGCATTCCAGAACGGCATCCCATTGTCCGCGCTGGTGGGCGGCGGCTTGCTCAGATAGAGCGCGCCGACGACAAGGCTCTGCGCCAGTTTCAGCTTGAAGTCGCGCACGCCCTCGCAGCCGATGGCGCGGCAGAACCGGGTCACGGTGGGTTCGCTGACCTGAGCTTTCTGGGCAAGCGCTGCGTTGGAGGCGTCGACCGCGAACCTGACGTCGTCGAGCACGACGTCGGCGACGCGCCGCTCCGCCGGGCGGAGGTCGCCATAGGAATCTTTCACCAGCGAGATGATGTCGGGTATGCGCCTGACATGATCGCGTCCATCCGGATCGCGCCCATCGGGGTCGCCGTCGGAGGTCGGCGGCCCCTGGCGATCAGCTTCGGTCATGAGTCACCCCCTGCCGTTCGTCGAACTCGACCTCTACCATGTTTGCGCATCGCTTGCCTGCTCTGCCTCGCGCGGCTTGTTTGCGAAGTATGTAGGAAAGCAACAAGCATTTCAAGAATAGAAAAGCTATTTTAAACAATTAGATAGTCGTGACATAAACGATCGCGCGGACTAGAGGCACGGTCGCCGCTTGACAGTAAAGTAGGATAGTTACAGACTGATTTTTGCGGACGGATCACCATCGGATCATCGCGCAATCCCCGAGGGGCGCATGAACGCGGGCAGTGCAAACACCCCGAAGCTTGGCGTGCAGGACGCGACCAAGATCTATCATACGGTTTCCGGCGACCTTTTGGCGCTAGACCGCTGCAGCCTCGACGTCCATGCCAATGAGATCGTCTCGATCGTGGGGCCCTCCGGCTGTGGCAAGACGACACTCTTATGGTCGATGTCCGGGCTGCATCGCCTGACCAGCGGCGCAATCCGGCTCGACGGCAAGGAGATTAACGGTCCGCACCCGGACATCGGCATCGTCTTCCAGGAGGCAAACCTCCTGCCGTGGCGCAATCTCGACGCAAACATCCATTTTCCCTTCGAGATCAAGGGCGAGAAGCCGGATCGCGGCTGGATCGCGCATCTCGTCCACCGCGTTGGGCTCGACGGCTTCGGCGGCAAGTTTCCGCGCGAGCTTTCGGGCGGCATGCAGCAGCGCGCGGCAATCGTGCGGGCGCTGGCGCTGAAGCCGTCCGTGCTTTTGATGGACGAGCCGTTCGGCGCGCTCGACAGTTTTACCCGTGAAGAGATGAACCGTCTCGTCGAGGAGATCTGGCTCGATACCAAAACCACCATCGTCTTCATCACCCACAGCATCGAGGAGGCGATCTTCCTGTCCGACACGGTGGTGGTGCTGAGCGCACGGCCGGGGCGCGTCACCAAGGAATATCGCGTGCCGTTCCCGCGCCCGCGCTCGCTGGAGATTATGGCGACGAAGGAGGTCTTCGACCTCACCAACACGATCAAGATGGACATCGTCGGCGAACGCGTACGGCCGAAGGCGCGGGAGCGCGCCACCGCCGAAATTGTAAGGATCAGGCCGTGAGCGGGGACGACGCCATCCCGGAATTCTCCAAGGCCAAGGCGGGCGCCAAGGCCGGCGATGGGCATGACGTCAGCCTGACCAATCTTTCGGCCTTCGCCAGCGGCCCCGGCATCAGGTCGGGTGCAGAAGTCGCCGCCATCGTCACCGTTGCGGTGGTCATCATCGGCGGCATCGAGCTGGCGCTGCGGCTGTTCAACGTGCCGCACTACATCATGCCAGGGCCAAGCGCGATCGCCTACGCGCTGTTCGACGAGTTCCCGCTGATTGCGCCGCATCTCGGCTACACGCTGGTGGAACTTGTTTCCGGCTTCGCGATCGGCGCCATCATCGGCCTGGTGATGGCCGCGGTGATCACGCAATTCCCGTTCGCCGAAAAGATCGTCGCGCCCTACATCCTGCTGCTGGTCACCACGCCGATGCTGGCGCTGGTGCCGCTTCTGATCCTGCGCTTCGGCTTCGGCTACACGCCGCGCATCATCGCGGTGGCGCTGGCCGCCGGCCCGATGGTTATGATCAATGCGGCGACCGGCTTTCGCCGAGTCGACAGCGCCAAGATCGCGCTGGCGCGATCCTATGGCGCCAGCACCTTGCAGATATTCTGGAAGATCCGGGCGCCGATGGCGCTGCCGATGATCCTTGTCGGCCTGATGATCGGCGCGATCTTCGGGCTGCTGACCGCAGTCGGCGCCGAGATGGTCGGCGGCGGCTTCGGCCTCGGCAACCGGCTGACCACCTATTCGTCGATGATCCAGATGCCGCAGTTCTTCGCGGTGGTTCTGATCCTCTCGACCCTCGGCATCCTCATATACGTGCTCTTCTTCCTAATCGGCAAGAAGTGGGCGAGCTGGGAGGCGTGAGCACAGGGCAGTGATGGCGCCCGGGAGGCGGGCGGCAGGGCAAACGAGCAATCAACAAAAAGGGGAATGCCATGATCAAAGAAAGTTCCATCAACATAGCGATAAGAGCGGGTATCAGCCGCCGCACCTTCCTGCAGGTGACCGGCGCCGGCCTGGTGACGGCCACCGCGCTCGGCGCCTCCGGGTTCAGGGCGCAGGCCGAGCCCTACGGCAAATTTACCTGGATTTCCCCGCGCGGCACGCTCGAAGTGCTCGACGATTATCCCTATTGGGCCGCCAAGAAAGCTGGCTATTTCGGCGACCTCGACACCGACATGCAGCCGGGCCCGTCGGACGGCACCGCGACGGTGAAGTTCGTCGATGTCGGCCAGGCCGACATGGGCTTCCCTTCGCCCGGCGTCTTCTCCTTCGCCATCCAGAACGGCATGAAGCTCAAATCCGTGTTCCACATGGGCGCGCGCGACACGTTCAGCTTCGCCTTCCGCAAGGGCGAGGGAACGAACGACCTGAAGCAGCTCGAAGGCAAGACCATCCTGCTCGGCTCCGCCGCATGGCAGGCGATCACCGATCCGCTGCTGGCGGCGCAAGGCGTCGACATCAAGAAGGTCAGATATGTCGAAGCCGGCTGGCCGACCTGGGGCACCGCATTGGCCGGCGGCCAGGGCGATGCTGCACTATCGTGGGAAGGCTTACGCGCCGAATGGATCGCCAAGAGCCTCGACTTCGAATATTGGCTCGGCGTGCAGAATTCGAAGCTGCCGGCGAACACTTTCGTCGTGCGGGCGGCCGATCTCGAAGATCCCGACCGCAAGGCATTCCTGGAAAAGTATCTGCGCGGTTGGGCGATGGGCCTCGAATTCGGCTTCCAGAATCCACGCGCCGCCGTCGAAGCGGTGTTCGAGCAGTTCCCGACGCTGGCCAAGAATCTCGGGCCGGAGCTCGGCACCACCTCGATCCTGCAGCAGATCAACGTCTTCCGTGGCGACATGGACAAGCGCGAAGGCTGGGGCTCGCACGATATGGCGAGCTGGCAGGGCTTCTTCGACGAGATCCACAAGATCGGCCAGATCACCAGCCCGGTGAAGGCCGAGGACGTCTGCACCAACGAGCTGATCGGCCCTGCCAATGATTTCGACAAGGCCAAGGTCAAGGCCGATGCCGACGGGTACAAGCTGTCGGAAGGCTTTGCTGCGCTCGACGTGGAGAAGATCAAGGCGCATCTTTTCGACGCGGCGGTCAAGTA
The DNA here is from genome assembly GCF_055901555.1 of Mesorhizobium sp. WSM4821. Lineage (NCBI taxonomy): Bacteria > Pseudomonadati > Pseudomonadota > Alphaproteobacteria > Hyphomicrobiales > Phyllobacteriaceae > Mesorhizobium > Mesorhizobium sp. WSM4821. The sequence continues at coordinate 1,349,657 of NZ_CM148371.1, forward strand.
AGGCGCTCGGCAAACCATATGGGCGGCGACTGGGTCGCCGCTCCCGGCAAATCAAAAAAGGGAGGTGGCTTTGACCGACGAGGTGAAAGTGCTGGTGGTGGGGCTGGGCAATATGGGCGCGTCGCATGCCGGCGCCTACCATCGATCGGACGGCTTCGAGGTCGTCGGCATCATGAGCCGCTCGATCAAGAGCAACACAAAAATCCCAGCGGAATTAGCCGGCTACCCGCTCTACGAGGATTTCGACCAGGCGCTGAAGGAGACCAGGCCGGACGCCGTTTCCATCAACAGCTGGCCCAACACGCATGCCGAATACGCGTTGAAGGCGATCGACGCCGGCTGCCATGTGTTCATGGAAAAGCCAGTCGCCACCAACATCGAGGACGCCGAAAAGGTGGTCGCCGCTGCGCGGGCGAAGGACCGCAAGCTGGTGCTCGGCTATATCCTGCGCGTTCACCCGTCATGGATCAAGTTCATCGAGGTCGGCAGGACGCTCGGCAAGCCGCTGGTCATGCGGCTCAACCTCAATCAGCAGAGCAGCGGCAGCGCCTGGCACTGGCACAAGAACCTGATCGATTCGCTGATCCCGATCGTCGATTGCGGCGTCCACTATGTCGACGTGATGTGCCAACTGACCGGAGCCAAGCCGGTCCGCGTCCACGGCATCGGCGCCAAATTGTGGGCGGATGCAGCCAAGCAGAACTATGGCCATCTGCATGTCACCTTCGATGACGGTTCGGTCGGCTGGTATGAGGCGGGCTGGGGGCCGATGATGAGCGAGACGGCCTATTTCGTGAAGGACGTGGTCGGTCCCAAGGGCGCGGTCTCGATCATCGCCGGACAGCAGGCGAGCAGCGCAGCCGAATTGGCCGAGGTGTCGAACTCCGCCGACATCGACCGGCACACCAAGACAGATGCGCTCAAGATCCACTACGCCCAAGTCGACGGCGACAAGAACTTCAGCAAGCCGGACGAGATCGTCAGCATGGAGGACGAGCCCGGCCACCAGGAGCTTTGCGATCGCGAGCAGGCGTTCTTCCTGCGCGCCATCCGCGAGGATCTCGACCTGTCCGAGCAGATGAATGCGGCGGTCAACAGCCTACGCATCGTGCTTGCCGCCGAGCAGAGCATAGAGGAAGGGCGGACCGTCGAGCTGGCCTGAGGTGATCATGGTCTTTCTCCTATGAGGGTTGCCCCCTCATCCGGCTGCTTCGCGGCCGCCTTCTCCCCGCTGGGGAGAAGAGGCTGGCGTCAAACGCTGGCGACCTCCTCTCCCCTCGGGGAGAGGTCAGCCGAGCGAAGCGGAGGCTGGGTGAGGGGACGGCGACGGTCGCAGCACGAAGGGAGAGAGACATGGCCGAAATCAGCGACAGTTTCCTGGAGACCTACGCCGCGGCGGACGCGCTGGATCTCGCCAGGCTGGTTAAGTGTGGGGAAGTCTCACCGGCCGAGCTTGTCGAGGCGGCCATCACGACGATCGAGCGGCTCAACCCGGCGCTGAACGCGGTGGTGCACCGCCTCTACGACATGGCGCGCGCCTCGGCTGAAACGGTCAACAGAAGCGCGCCCTTTGCCGGCGTACCGTTCCTGCTCAAGGAACTGGCCTCGTCCTGGACCGGGGCGCCGAACACCAACGCCTGCTTCTTTCTCAAAGACGTTGTCGCCGACTTCGACACCGAAGTCGTGCGCCGCATGAAGGCGGCGGGCCTGGTGCTTGTCGGCAAATCCAACGCGCCCGAAAACGGGTGGTCGATCACCACCGAACCAAAGCTTTACGGCGCGACGAAAAATCCGTGGAAGGACGGCATCACGCCCGGTGGCTCAAGTGGCGGCGCTGCGGCGGCCATCGCCGCGCGCATGGTGCCGATCGCCGAGGCCAGCGATGGCGCCGGCTCGATCCGCGTCCCGGCGTCCTGCTGCGGCATCGTCGGCCTGAAACCGTCGCGCGGGCGCGTCAGCCTGGCGCCCTTCGGCGACTATTGGTACGGCGGCGCCTATTTCCTGTGCTGTTCGCGGACGGTGCGCGACACATCGGCCTATCTCGATGCGGTGGCCGGCGCGCTGCCTGGCGATCCCTATACGCCGCCGGTCCCGGACGGCAGCTGGCTCAGCCTCTCGTCGCGTACGCCGAAAGGGCTGAGCATCGGCTTCACCGTCACGCCGCCCAACGGCACGGCCGTCGACCCCGAGGTCAAGGCCACGGTGCTGGCGACGGTGGCTGCGCTCGAGCGCCTGGGACACGATGTCGAGGAGCACGACATGCCGCTCGAGGCCAACGCGGTGTGGAAGACCTACACTAACATGACCTGCGTGCAGACGGCGGCAACCTTCGGTTACCATGAAACGGTCATCGGCAGGCCGGTGACGCAGGCCGAGGTCGAGCCGGTGACCTGGGCGATCATCGAGCGTGGCCGGGCGACGAGCGGCATCCGTCATATCTCCGACGTCGAGACGATCCGGCAGGTCGGCCGCGACATCGTCGGCGATCTCTCGCCCTACGATCTGTTCATCACCCCGACACTCACTCAGCTGCCGAGACCCGTGGGCTACTACGATATGTCGGAACCGGACATCGACCGCTACAATGCGAAATGGACGGACGCCGTCTTCGCTTTCCCCTTCAACATCTCCGGGCAGCCGGCGATCTCGCTGCCGCTCGGCTGGTCCGCCGGCGGCGTGCCGATCGGCGTACAGCTGATCGGCCGCTACGGCGACGAGGCGACCGTGCTCGCCGTCTCGACGCAGTTGGAACGGGAGATGCCGTGGAAGCATCGGCGGCCGAAGGTGAGTGTGTAGGGTGGGGGCTGGCTGGGTGTCGGCCGCTGGGGCACCGGAGTAGGCGCCGTCGGCGAGGCTGCCGATCTCCCCCGCAAGGGGAGTTTGGATGGCGCTTCCGCTTTCGCCAACCACTAACGCTGGACGCAGGCGGGGCAGCGCAGGCCAATGCGATTGCCCTGTTGTCACCCCGCACTGCGTGCGAACTTCCGATCCGAACCGCCATCCAGCCACGCCAGATCGTCCGGCGAAAGCGCAATGTCGAGCGCCCGCAGACTGTCCTCCATTTCGTCAAGCGTGCGCGGTCCAATCAGCGGAACGGACGGGAACGGCTGCGCCAGGACATAGGCGAGCGCGACATGGATCGGGCTCTTGCCCAGCCTGTTCGCGAGCTCGATCGCCCGGTCGCGGCGGCCGAAATTCTTTTCCGAATACCAGACCCGCACCAGCTCTTCATTGTCGCGCTGGTCACGCGCGGCGCGGCCGGTGAAGAAACCCCGCCCCTGGCTCGACCAGGCGAAATTCGGCATCTGCCGGGCGACCAGCCAGGCCTTCCATTCATCGCTCGACGATGTGACGCAGCCTGCCCAGATCGGCTCCAGCATTTCGGCCAGCGAAAAATTGTTCGAAAGCGCGCCGGGCTTTTGCTTGCCGGTCCGCTCGGCATAGGCAATAGCCTCGTCCATGCGTTCCCTTGTCCAGTTCGAGCCACCGAACGGCCCGCGAATGCGGCCGGCCCTAAGCTCCTGGTCCATTGCGTCGACGAATTCGCCGACCGGCACATCCGGATTGTCGCGGTGCATGAAATAGACATCGACATGATCGGTCTGCAGCCGGTCGAGCGACTGGGTGAGCTGCTTGCCGATCACATCGGGATAGCAGAGCGGAGTGTGCGCGCCCTTGCCGATGACCACCGATTGGTCACGCACCCCACGATTCTTCAACCATTGGCCGAGCAGCGTCTCGGTGTAGCCCGAGCCGTAGATGTAGGCCGTGTCGAAGACGTTGCCGCCGGCCTCGAAATAGGCATCGAGCAGGATCATGCCCGAGGAGAAAGTACGGAAGTCCTCGAAGCCGAGCGCAAGGCACGAGGCCGGCCGCGGTAGACCCGGAATTTCGCGCTTCGGGATCGCGGTGCCGCCGGAACGCAGCCGCCGGCCGGATATCGTATTGAGACGCTTTGCCGGCTTCTCGATATCATATTCGAGCCCGACCGCAGCGCGCCATTTGTCGAGCACGCGCAGATTGCCGAGGCTGTCTGCCCAGCCCATGCCCGGCCAGGCAAATTCCTGCTTTCCGGCAAGAATGGCCTCGCCGGCGGCGTCGACCTCGAAAGCGTAAAGCCAGCGGTCCTCCTTGATCCTGATAGTCTCCTCGCCGTCCGGCCGGATGATGCGAATTTCGCCGGTGCCGCCTTCCTTGCCGCTCGCATGCCAGAAATCCGCGACCTCGATGCGGCCCTTGGTGCCGAGGATGCGCAGGACATTGTCCTGCGCAAGCGAGATGCCGCAGGAGACTTCGGCGACGATGCCACCCGGAAAATGCAGCAGCGCCGAAGCCCATTCGTCGACGCCGGATTGGCCGAGATGCGCAGCACCAGCCACCTTATCCGGCTCGACGAAAGGTTCTCCCGCTGCTGCCCCGGCAATCAGCCGCGCCATCGAGGCGGGATAGCCGCCGACATCGAGAATGCCGCCGCCGGCGAGATCGTTCGCATAGAGCCGGTGCTCCGGCATGAAGCTCGGCATGGCGAAGCCGAAGCTCGACTTGATCATGCGCACCTCGCCGATCGCGCCGGACCTGACCAGCTCGACCAGCTTTGCCGTCTGCGGATGCGGCCGGTACATGAAGGCTTCGCCGAGAAAGGTGCCGGCCTTGCGCGCCGCATGGATCATCGCGTCGGCCTCGAAAGCAGTCAGCCCCATCGGCTTTTCGCAAAGCACATGCTTTCCGGCCTCAGCCGCCTTGATCGCCCATTCGGCGTGGCTGGGATGCGGCGTCGAAATGTAAACCGCGTCGACGTCCGGGTCCGCAAGCAAAGCATCGTAGCCGTCGAGGATGCGAGCACCGGGGAAACTTTCGGCGAGGCCTGATTTGCCGGGATTGCGCGCGCCGATAGCGGCCAATGTGCCGGTGCGCGAATGAGCCACGCCGCCGGCAAAGGCCTTGGCGATGGTGCCGGGCCCGAGAATGCCCCAGCGGATGGGCGCGATTGAAGTCATTGTCATTCTCCTGGGATTTGAGACGAACTGGGCGTCAGCGCAGCCGCCGTCCTTTGTCGTCGAATAAATAAGATTTGCGGATGGAAACGGTGATCTCTGGGGCGTCGGAAACTTCGGCCGCGTCGCGCTGGATGACGATATCGTCGCCAGCCGCAGTACTGGCGTAGAGGAAGCTCGTGCCGCCCAGGTGCTCGACGACGTCAATGGTCACAGAAAGGTCGGCATCGCCCTTTCCGGCATGGCCGAAATGTTCCGGGCGAACGCCCACCACAACCTTGCTTCCCGGTTCGGGCGCCGGCCCGTTCAGGGGCTGTGTAAGACGCGTCCCGCCTGCCAATTCGACCGTCACACCGGAGGCGCCGCGCTCAAGGACCTGGGCGGTGATGAAGTTCATCTTCGGCGATCCGACAAAACCCGCGACGAACTGATTGTCAGGGTCACTGTAAAGATCGAGCGGCCTGCCGATCTGCTCGACATGGCCGCCACGCAGCACCACGATCCTGTCGGCCAGCGTCATCGCCTCGATCTGGTCATGCGTGACGTAGATCATCGTCGTGCCGAGCTCTTTGTGAAGACGCGAGATCTCGACCCGCATCTGCACCCTGAGCTCGGCATCGAGATTGCTGAGCGGCTCGTCGAACAGGAACACCTGCGGTTCGCGCACGATGGCGCGACCAATGGCGACGCGCTGGCGCTGGCCGCCGGAAAGCTGTCGCGGGCGGCGCGCCATCAGATCGGTGATGTGCAGTATCTCGGCCGCTTTCTTGACGCGCCGGTCGGTATCGGCCTTCGGGTTGCCGTTCATCCTCAGTCCGAAGCTCAGATTCTGCTCGACGCTCATATGCGGGTAGAGCGAGTAGGACTGGAACACCATGGCGATGCCGCGGTCGGCCGGCTCGACATCGTTCACCGTCTTGCCGCCGATGGCGATCTCGCCGCCGCTGATGTCCTCCAGCCCGGCGATCATTCTCAGCAGCGTCGACTTTCCGCAGCCCGAGGGACCGACGAACACGACGAACTCGCCGTCGGCGATATCGAGGCTGGCGCCGTGAATGATCTCGAAATCACCAAAGCGCTTGACGACGTTGTTGAGCGAGACACCCGCCATGCAATCTTCCTGATTTATTTGATGGCGCCGGCGGCGATGCCGGCGATGAAATGACGCTGCAAGAGCACGAACACGACGAGCATTGGCGCGGTCAGCATCACGGCGCCCGCCATGATGCCGCCCCACGACACTTTGGTGAGGCCGATCAGCGTGCCGAGCGCCACAGGCGCCGTCATCGCGCCGGGTTTGGAATTGATCAGCAGCGGCCAGAGATAGTTGTTCCAGGAGGCAAGGAACAGGATGATGGCGAGCGCTGCCAGCATTGGCCGCGCCAGCGGCAGCGCGACAAACAGGAATATCCGCCATTCCTTGACCCCCTCGACCCGAGCGGCGTCGAACAGTTCATGCGGCATCATCGAGAAGGCTTGCCGCATGAACAGGACGCCAAGCGAGTTGAAGAGCGGCGGCACGATCAGCGCTACCCAGGTGTTGGCGAGCTTGAAGTCGCGCGCCACCATAATGAATTGCGGGATCAGCACGACCGCATAGGGAAGCGTGATGGTGCCGAGGATGATGGCGACGACCAGGCCCTTGCCGAAGAATTGGTAGCGAGCCAGCGCCCAGCCCGCCATCGAGGTGAGCAGCACCGACAGAAACGTATAGGTCACCGCCACCGACACCGAGATGCCGATGGCGCCGATAAAATTCGTGTCGCGCTGCAAATTGTTGACATTGTCGAGGAAGCTGCCGTGCGGCAAAAGCTCGATGCTGGGGCTGAATATGCCTCTGTCGGGCATGGTCGAAAAGATCACCATCATCCACAGCGGAAACAGCCAGATCAGCGCCAGCGGCGTCAGGAAGAGATGCAGCGCGATGCTGCGTCCCAATCTGGCGGAGGAACGGCTGGAGGAGGAACGCGAGCTCATTTCGGGTCCCTCGTCAGCCACAGTTGCACCAGCGAGATGGTGATCGCCAGCCCGGCCATGGTGTAGGCGATGGCCGAGGCGTAGCCGAAATTGAGCGACCTGAAGCCCTGGCGGTAAAGCAGCAGCCCGAGCGTTTCGGTGCCGCCGCCCGGGCCGCCGCGCTCGGTGATCAGGAAGGGCTCGGTAAACAGCTGCATGGTGCCGATGATCGACAGCACGGCGCAGAACACGATGATCGGCTTGAGCAGCGGCAGGGTGATGTAGAAGAACTGCTTGAGCTTGCTGACGCGATCCAGCGTCGCCGCCTCGTAGACATCCTGGGGGATGGACTGCAGGCCGGCGAGAAGGATGATGGCGTTGTAGCCGGCCCAGCGCCAGGTCACAGCAATCATGATGACCGCCATCGCCGGCGTGACGTTGGAAAACCAGTCGACGCTGGGCAAGCCGACGCTGTTCAACAGCTTGTTGATGATGCCGTAATCGAGGTTGAACATCAGCCGGAAGACCGCCGAATAGGCGACTTCGCCGACCACGACCGGGGCGAAGAAGGCGAAGCGGAACAGGCCTCTCGCTTTCAGCAGGGGCGAGTTCAAAAGCACGGCCATCACGATCGCCAAAGTGATCATCACCGGCACCTGGATGACGAGGATGAGCAGCGTGTTCTTCAAGGCATTGAAGAAGGCCGGGTCGCCGATCAGCCGGCCCCAGTTGAAGGTGGGCGCGAACCGCCACGGCACGGTGCGCGTCGCCTGGAAGGAGATCAGGAACGAGCTGATGATCGGCCACAGCCAGAAGACCGCGAAGATCAGCAGATAGGGCGCGAGGAAGCGATACGCCGTGGCGTTCTGATAGCGCATCGTTGCCTCCTTCCCGTTTTCTAGGTTTGCCGGCTCATTGTCGAGGTCGGCGCGGTCTTTCCTTCTCCCCATTGTGGGAGAAGGCGAAGCGGTCGGATGAGGCGTGTTCCAGCTTGGCAAAGGCCGCGCTCCGGCCAGCACCCCTCAACCGTCTTGGCGCTGCGCGCCAATCTACCTTCTCCCACAAGGGGGAGAAGGAAGAGCTGCATCCAGATCACTCTGCGATCGGCAGACCGGTCGCCGAGGCGATCTGATTTGCGGCATCGTCGAGCGCCGCCTTTGCGTCCGGATAGCCGCCCCCCAGATACTTGGTCTGCACCGAACGGACGATGATTTCCGCGTCGCTCTGGAACGGCGTGCCGCGGCTGGGGACGACCTTGGGCAAGGTGCCGAGGATGTCTTTCCACACGGCTTGGCCGCCCCAATAGGGCTGGCCTTCGGAGACATAGGGGTCATCGAGCGCCGAGATCAGCGACGGCACGAGGCCGAAGCCCTTCAGCATCGCTATCTGGCCCTCGTTGGTCGCGAGCGAGTATTTCAGGTAGGCGTAGGCGGCTTCCTTGTTGTTGGATACCGAGGTGATGGCGAGTGACGAGCCGCCGAGATTGGCGGCGTGCGGGCCGTCGGCAGTGAGGCTCGGCATCAGGTAGACGCCCCATTTGCCGCTGCCGTCGGGCGATTCGGTGCGGATGGTGCCTTCGTACCAGCCGCCATACATCTGGCTGGCGACCTTGCCGGCGGTGTTGTTGGTGATCTTGGTGCTCCAGTCGGCCGAGGAAATGATGCCGGCGTCCTTCATCTCCTTGATCTTGGTCATCGACGCCACGCAGGCCGGCTGGTTGACGATGATCGACTGCCCGTCGGCGGCGAAATAGGCGCAGCCCTGCTCGTTGGCGATCATCCGGAAGAATTCGGAATCGCCGTTGAAATCGGCGTTGGTCATCGTCACGCCGGGATTGGCGTCCTGGATCTTCTTGCCGGCGGCAATGAAATCGTCCCAGGTCTTGATCGAGGCGGGGTCGACGCCGGCCTTCTCGTAGAAGTCGCGGCGGTAGAACATCGCTACCGGGCCCGAATCCCACGGCATCGAATAGGCCTTGTCTTCCACTTCGAGCTCGGTACGCTTGAAATCGGGGAATTTCGCCTGGTCTTCGGCCGTATAGCCTAGCGTGTGAAGGTCGACGAAGCAGTCCGGGAACTGGCTCCAGTAGTTCTCGGCCTCGCCGTTCTCGATCGTTACGATATCAGGCAGCCCCTCGCCGCCGGCGGCGCAGCCGGCGATCGACTTGTCGTAGGTCGGCTGGTTGCCGAGATCCTGGACGGTGACCTTGATGTCGGGGAACTGCTTGTTGAAGCCTTCTATGGTGGCCTTCAGCGATGAAGCGGCGACGTTCCAGCTCCAGATCGTGATTTCGCCGGATTGCGCAAAGGCCGGGGCTGAGCCCAGGGCAAGCGCAAGCGCGGCGCAAGTCAATATGGTGCGCATCGAAATCCTCCCATTTCATTTGCTCTCTCTTCGCGAGCGTGCCTAGACTAGGCAGTGGGGAAGGCTTGTCCGCGACAAAGGGAATAAGGAATTGGCGGAAAGTAAGATGCCGGAAAGGCCGTTTTACCAGCCCGGCGCCAGCAGCGTGGAAGGCCTGCCGCTGCTCCTTCAGACGTTTCACAATCATCCGCTGGTGATGCTCAAACCGCATTGGCATGCCCAGGTCGAGGTGAACTTCATCATATGCGGCACTGTCCACTACCGCATGAACGATCACGAGATCTCGCTGTCGACGGGCGAGATGTGCCTGTTCTGGGGCGGCCTGCCGCACCAGATGGTGGATGCGTCGAACGATGCCGTCTTTGCCGGCGCGCATCTGCCGCTTGTGCACTTCTTCCGGTTGCATTTGCCGGCGGACGTTCGCAATCGGCTGATGACGGGCGCGACATTGGTGACCAATGCCACCGACCGGTCCGACAACGACAATTTCGAGCGCTGGAACCGCTATGTCCGGTCGGGCGATCCAGCCAAGGCCGAGCACGCCGTCAACGAACTCCTGCTGCGGCTGGAACGAGTGCGGTTCGAGCCCTACCGGCTCGCCCCCGATAACCCGATCGAGCAGGAAGCAGGCAGTCCCTTCGATCAGCAGTCCCTGCGCAATGTCGGGCGCATGTGCGACTTCATCGCGGAGAATTTCCTCTATGACATCGACTGCGTGGACATCGCGGCGGCGGCCGACATCCATCCCAAATACGCCATGAGCATTTTCAAGAAATCGACCGGCATGACGCTCAACGAATATGTCAACCTGTTGCGGCTCAGCTACGCGCAGGCGCTGCTGATGCACCAGGACGCCAACGTGCTGCGCGTCGCCATGGACTCCGGCTTCGGTTCGCTCAGCGCCTTCAACAAGTCGTTCCGCAAGCTGGCCGGCATGTCGCCGTCGGACTTCCGTAGAGGCGCAGGCGCCAGATAGCCCCAGACAAATAAAGCCATTCCGGTCAATGCCGGCATTACAGCGCTGGGCGCCGCTTGAAATATCGTCATGGTGTGCGCTATCAGCAGGAGATGAGGCTCAAAGAATTTTTCTATCTGCCTGGATTGAAGCCAAGGACACGTGTTTACGGCCACTCGATACAGGTCATTGATGTTCCGAAAGACGGGAAAATTGAGTTCGCTCGCTGGAAAACCCGCGGGGGGCCGATCTCGATCTCACCCAGGACGAAGTCGACGACCTCCGGACATTCCTGAGCGACGGCGACTTCGCGATCGACGTTGGCGCCCAGGTTGGCGACAGCACGGTGCCGATCGCCCTCGCCTGCGGATCGCAGTGCCTGGTCCTCGCTTTCGAACCGAACGCCTATGCCTTTACGATCCTCGGAGCCAATGCCGCGCTCAACCCCCCGATTGAACATTTTCCCGATCCCCTACGCAGCGACACCCGAAGATGGGTCGTTCGTCTTCGACTACGGCAATCCGGGGTTTGAGAACGGCGGCGACCACACAGGGGTTTCGCGGTGGAAGCACGGGAGCGCTTTCAGTATCACGGTCGAGGGACGGCGGATTGAACCGTTGATCCGTGCCCGGCTCGGCCGGCGCATCGAGCGTCTGCGCTACATCAAGACCGATGTGGAATCGCATGACCTGTCGGTTCTGATCTCGATCAGCGCGCTGATCGACGAATGCCGACCCTATATCAAGTCCCAGGTCAATCACCATCTTTCGATGGACGAGCGGCTGAGGATGCACCGCTTCTTCGCCGACAAGGGCTACGACGTCCACCTGGCTGGGCCGACAACGCTGTTCGGTCCGAAGCTCACCGAAAACGATCTCGGCAGGAAGAAGAATTTCGACATGTTCGCCGTTCCCAGGAACTGACGGCGCCGCCGTTCCTTTCACCACGTCGCGTCTTCGGGCAGGTAGAGGGGCAGTGCACGGCGGCGCCAGTTGAGTGCCCGCGCAAAAACGCACCACCGGCCGAGGCCTGTGGTGCTCTGGACAGTCTGTAGGGGGCAGGACCGTCCAGCGACCCGAAGGATCGGGCTCGATGTCGGCCCCCGCCTGACCCGGCCGAACAGATGCGGAAGCCCGCCAGTCGGGCAAGAATTCGACAGTGCGTGCGGTGCTCCGCCCGCAACGCACGATTTACAGTCTATTCGGCTGCGTCAGGAATTTCGCCGGAGGTGTCGTCGGAAGGCTCTGCCGGGTCATCCTCGGCGTCTCTTGCCAGGAACTTGTCCAAGGCTGCCTGCAAGGACAGGGTGGCCTGCGGCGAGGCCGGCGTCGTCGCAACGACAGCCATTGCATGAGCAATCCCGGTTGTGGACTTATCCTTGGCCGCCGCGGACGTGGCGGCGCCGTGTCCCTGCGATCCAGCCCCAGCCGAGTTTCCGCCGTTGCCGTTGCTTCCGCCGTTGCCGTGCCCACCGCCATTGCCGCCAGGTCCGGCGAGGACCGGAGACGCGACAAGGGCGAGGACGGCAACCGTTACAAACAGACTGGTTCGATTCTTCATGATTCCTCCTTCGAGTCGCCCACCCGCCAGGATGGTCTTAGACTACAAACGTGAGGACTTTCTGATATAAAAGGTCCGTTATTTAGCCAGTTGCGTCTAAATACACCTGTCCGCAAGACGGACCTTGGTCCGAGATTGGAAGGCAAAGGTCCTAAACTCTATCGGAGCGTGTCCGCGCGGCGAACAAAGCGCCTGCTGGCTAAAGGAGCGGTGGCAAGCTCACTCCTCCTGCCGGTGACGCCGTGCAAAAAAGAAAAAGGCCGGAAAGGGATCCGGCCTACTTCGCAATTTGCTTGATTCCCTGGAAGGAAACTGGAGCGGGTGAAGCGATTCGAACGCTCGACCCCAACCTTGGCAAGGTTGTGCTCTACCCCTGAGCTACACCCGCTCGCGCGGCTTTGGGCCGCAAGCCGCGCCTATATGGCTGAAGAGCGCGGCGATTGCAACAGGGAAATCGCAGGCTTTTTTGGCCGCACCTGACGGCGCCTGGAAGCTCCCTTGCGGATATGGCGGACGGGAATCACTGCTTCGTTGCACGTCGGTCTTGTCTCGACCTGCTCATTGGCCGTAAACGGCATGATCCAGGCCGCGACAACACGAAGTCCCACAAGAAACAGCATGCCGAAAACCGAAGCCGAGCTTTTCGCCTTTCTCACCGACCTCGGGATCGAAGTCTCGACCCTGCGTCATCCGCCGCTGTTCACGGTCGCCGATTCGCAGGCGTTGCGTGGAGAAATTGCCGGCGGGCACACCAAGAACCTGTTCCTCAAGGACAAGAAAGACAATTTCTTCCTGGTCAGCGTCGGCGAGGAGGCGGTAGTCGATCTCAAGCAGATCCACCATGTGATCGGCGCCGCCAGCCGCGTGTCTTTCGGCAAGCCGGAGATGTTGATGGAGCTTCTCGGGGTCGTTCCGGGCGCGGTCACGGTGTTCGGCGTGATCAACGATACGGAGCGGCGGGTCAAGGTGGTTCTCGACCAGGAGTTGATGGACCATGCTGTCATCAACGCCCATCCGCTGACCAATGAGGCAACGACATCGATCGCCGCCGCCGACCTTGTCAGATTCGTCGAGGCAACCGGGCATGATGCTGTTATCTTGAAAGTCACGGCATGATCGCCACATTGGATGGCGATAATCGACTTCTGAGCGAGGATAAGGGCGTTGCGCCGGGCCGGTGGCCGGCGGCGCGACCGAAAGGGTGACGAGATGAGCGACAACAATCCATTTGGCGGCCCATTTGGTGGCAATGGCGGACAGTATGCCACGTCGGTGCAGTATGGCGGCATCGATCCGACCCCCGCAAAAGTTGCGCTTGGCGAGCCGCCTGTCGCCGTCGACGTCATCAAGGATACGACGACCGCCACATTTGCCGCCGACGTTATCCAGGAATCGCGCCGACAGCCGGTGCTGGTCGATTTCTGGGCACCATGGTGCGGGCCGTGCAAGCAACTGACGCCGCTGCTGGAAAAGGCGGTCACGGCCGCCGGCGGCAAGGTCAAACTGGTCAAGATGAACATCGACGATCATCCTTCGATCGCCGGCCAGCTCGGCATCCAGTCGATACCGGCGGTCATCGCCTTCAAGGACGGCCAGCCGGTCGATGGCTTCATGGGCGCCATTCCCGAAAGCCAGATCGCCGCGTTCATCCAGAAGGTCGGCGGTAAGACCAATGGTGCGCCTCAGGTTGCCGAGGCGCTTGCCGCGGCCGCGGAGGCGCGCGACGCCGGCGATGCGCAGACGGCGGCGGATATCTACGACGCGATCCTGGAACAGGCGCCGGAGACAATCGAAGCGATTGCCGGGTTGGGCGATCTGCTGTTCGAGGCCGGCGATGCCGAGGGTGCCGAAGCCGTGCTGGCGCGGGCGCCCGAAGCAAAGAAAGATGCGCCGCCGCTCGCCGCGGTGCGCGCCAAGATGGCGCTTGCCGCGCAGGCATCCGCGCTTGGCAATCCGGCTGAGTTCGAGCGGCGCCTGGCCGAGAACCCCGGGGACCACCAGGCACGTTTCGATCTTGCCATGATCCAGAACGCCAACGGTGAGCGCACGGCCGCGGCGGACAATCTGCTGGCGATCGTCAAGGCCGATCGCTCGTGGAACGACGACGGCGCCAAGACGCAGTTGCTGCAGTTCTTCGAGGCCTGGGGCATGACCGACGAAGCAACGCTGGCGGCGCGGCGCAAATTGTCGTCGCTGCTGTTTTCCTGAGCGAGGCATAAGCTGTTTTTGCTTGATGGCCTTGCGGTCGGCGGCTGCTGCGCCAGATTAGTGGGCCAGTCCGTTTTTCGCTTGTGACGCTTGCGCGTCAGGTTGTGAAGAGTGGGCGGATTTGACGTGCTTCTCGAGGAAGCGAGCGGAGGATTGAAGTGCAGGCGGGAAACGCGCATTACCGGCTCGATACGGATTTGCCGTCGACGGTGCCGGTCTTCCCGCTTGAAGGCGCATTGCTGCTGCCGGGAGGCCGCATGCCGCTCAATATCTTCGAGCCGCGCTATCTGGAGATGGTGGATGAGGCGATCGCCGGCTCGCGGCTGATCGGCATCATACAGCCCAGCCTCGACGGCGCCCGGCGTGCCGATGGCGAGCCGGAGCTTTGCAATGTCGGCTGCGCCGGGCGGATCATCGCGCTTTCCGAGAGCGGCGACGGCCGTTACCTGATTTCGCTGCAGGGCGTGTGCCGGTTTCGCATCGTGCAGGAACTTACGGTCAAGACGCCCTTCCGCCAGTGCCGGTTTGCGCCCTTCCTCACCGATCTCGATGAAGATCAGGCGGAGGCCGGGATCGATCGGCCGGCGCTGCTCAAGGCGTTTCGCGCCTATCTGCAGGCCAACGATCTTGAAGCCGACTGGGAAAGCGTCAGCCGCGCCGAAAATGCCATGCTGGTCAATGCGCTGTCGATGATGGCTCCCTACGGGCCGGCCGAGAAACAGGCGCTCCTCGAAGCGGCGGACCTGAAGACACGCGCCGAAACGCTGATTGCCATCACCGAAATGGCGCTGGCGCGCGAAAACGAGGATTTTGGTTCGAGTCTGCAATAGGTTGGGCCTGCAAGGCCGAGGGGAATCCGATGGCGGATGGGCGTGACGGAAAGAATGCCAATGTCGACCCAAGGCTGCTGGAATTACTAGCCTGCCCGCTGACCAAGGGCCCGCTTGCCTGGGATCCGGAGCGCGGCGAGCTCATCTCGAGGGTCGCACGGCTTGCCTATCCGGTGCGCGACGGCATCCCGATCATGCTGCCTTCGGAGGCGCGCGCCATCCCCTTCGAAGAAGGATTACCGCCGCCGCGCCTGAGCGGACCGTCCTGAACACGTTGGGGTCGGCGCTGTTCCGCGGCCTCGTTAGGCGGTTGGCTTTCGTTCCGCCCGCACCGTGCCTATTGAAAATTACGCCCCTTCGGCATGACCTTTTCTGCCTTCCCCGATAGCGTCGCGATATCCTGCCGATCGTTTTGCACGACATGTGCGTCCAGCAGCACGGACAACCAAGGTGTCAAATCCTCGATCTTTTCGGCGACGATATGGATGACGTCGGATTCCGACTGCAGTTTGCCGGTGACGCGGACGAACCGCGCGCCCATGACAATGGGCCGGTAGCGGTTGAAGGTTCTTTCCCAGAAAATGACGTTGGCGACAGCCTGCTCGTCCTCCAGCGTCAGGAAAATCGCCTTGCCACTGCCCGGGCGCTGCCGCACGAGCACCAGGCCGGCGACCGAAACGCGCCTGCCATCCCGAACCTGGCCGAGCCGCGCATTCGGCGTGACACCGGAACGATCCAGACGCTGGCGCAGAAAGGCAAGCGGATGCGCCTTTAGCGACAGGCCGAGCGAACGATAGTCGTGGATGACATGCTCGCCGAGCGGCATTGTGGGCAGCTTGGTTTCGGGCTCGAGGTCGCGTAAGCGGATCGCCGGCTGATCGAACAACGGCAGGGTCTCGGCGGCGCTCCTGCCGTCGAGCGCGCGAACCGCCCACAATGCGTCGCGGCGGTCGAGGCCTAGCGAACGGAACGCGTCGGCTTGCGCCAGCTTTTCGATCTCATCGACGTTGAGGCCAGAGCGCAGCCAGACATCGCGAACGGATTCGTAGCCGTCGCCGCGTCTGGCGACAAACGCCTCCATGCGCTCCTTCGACAGACCCTTGACCTGGCGGAAACCCAGCCGGACGGAATGTTTGGTCTCAATGATGCCGCGCATCTGGGAATGTCGTTCGAGGATTCGGGCCGGATCGAAAGGCGTGGCCTCCAGCGCGCAATCCCAACCGGAAAAATTGACGTCGACCTCGCGAATTTCGACGCCATGGTCACGCGCGTCGCGGACAAGCTGAGCCGGCTGATAAAACCCCATCGGCTGTGAATTCAGGATCGCGGCGCAGAACACGTCGGGATAGAAGGTCTTGAACCAGCAGGAGGCATAGACCAGCAGGGCGAAGGAGGCGGCATGGCTTTCGGGAAAGCCGTATTCGCCGAACCCCTCGATCTGCTTGAAACAGCGCTCGGCGAAGTCCTTTTCGTAACCCCGCAAAACCATGCCGTCGACCATCCTCTTGCGATAATTGCCTATCGTGCCGGTGCGCTTGAAAGTGGCCATGGCGCGGCGCAGTTCATCGGCCTCGCCCGGCCTGAAGCCGCCGGCGACGATGGCGATCTTCATCGCCTGTTCCTGGAACAGCGGCACGCCCAGCGTCTTGCCGAGAATTTCTTCCAGTTCCGGCTTGGGGTATTCTGCCTTCTCCTTGCCCTGCCGGCGGCGCAGATAGGGGTGGACCATGTCGCCCTGGATCGGGCCTGGCCGCACGATCGCCACCTCGATGACGAGATCATAGAAGGTGCGCGGCCTGAGCCTGGGCAGCATGGACATCTGGGCGCGGGATTCGATCTGGAAGACGCCGAGCGTGTCGGCGCGGCAGATCATGTCGTAGACATCCTTGTCCTCCGGCGGGAGGGTGGCCAGCACATAGGGCCGGCCATAGTCATCGCGCGCATCAGGATAATGATCTTCGAGGAGGGTGAAGGCGCGCTGCAGGCATGTCAGCATGCCGAGCGCCAACACATCGACCTTGAGGATTTTCACCGCGTCGAGATCGTCCTTGTCCCACTCGACCATCTTGCGCTCGTCCATCGCCGTCTTGACGATGGGCACGATCTCATCGAGCCGATCCCTGGTGATGACGAAGCCGCCGACATGCTGCGACAGATGGCGGGGAAAGCCCATGATCTCGTTGGCGCGTTCGATCACCTGCCTTGCCAGCGGGTCGGTGCGGTCGATGCCGCCCGCGCTTGCCTCCTTTTCGCCGAGCTCGGAGGTCGACCAGCCCCAGATCGAGCTGGACAATGCGCTGCGGACATCATCGGACAGGCCCATCGCCTTGGCCACCTCGCGCAGCGCCGAGCGGCCGCGATAGCTGATGACGGCAGCGGCAAGCGCGGTGCGCTTGGCGCTGTATTTGTCGTAGATATACTGGATGACCACTTCGCGCTTTTCATGCTCGAAATCGACATCGATGTCGGGCGGCTCGTTTCTTTCCTCGGAAATGAAGCGCTCGAAAAGCGCGTCGATCCTGTCGGGTCCGACTTCGGTGATGCAGATGCAGAAGCAAACGATCGAGTTGGCGGCGGAGCCGCGTCCCTGGCAGAGTATGTCCTGGCTGCGGGCGAATTTGACGATATCGTAGACAGTCAGAAAATAGCGTGCGTAGTTCAGGCGCTCGATCAAAGCGAGCTCTTCCTGAATGCGCTTCGCCACATCGGCGGGAACGCCTGAGGGGTACCGTATCGCCGCTCCCTCTCGAGTCAGCCTTTCCAGTTCGGCTTGTGGTCCGAGACCCGATTCGGTCGGTTCGTCGGGATAGTTGTATTGGAGGTCACTGAGAGAGAAGGTCAATTCCCCGGCAAAGCGCAGCGTTTCCGCCAGCGCTTGCGGATGCCTGCGGAAAAGCCGTGCCATTTCCATTGGCGGCTTCAAATGGCGCTCGGCATTGGCCGCCAGTTCCAGCCCTACCTCGGCGACGGGCACGTTGAGGCGGATCGCCGTCAGCACGTCCTGCAGCGGACGCCGCTCGGCTGTGTGATAGAGAACGTCGTTGGTCGCCATCAGCGGAATGCCTGATGCCTCGGCCATGGCGGCTGCCTGCTCGATGCGGAAGCGGTCGTTGCCGTGATAGTCCGGCGAAACGGCAAGCCGAAGGCTCTTACCAAAGCGATCCTTAAGCCGGCTAATCAGCGCAAGATCACCTTCCGCCGGCGCTGACAGATCCGGCAGGACCGCCAGCGACATGAGATCGCCCCATTCGAAAAGGTCGTCGCGATAGAGAAGCGGTGCGCCCTTTTCGCTTTCATCGCGCATATTGGCTTGCGTCAGCATGCGGCACAGATGGCCCCAGCCCTTGCGGTTCTGCGGGTAGGCGAGAATATCCGGTGTGCCGTCGGCAAACACCAGGCGGCAGCCGGGATGATAGGAAAGGCCTTCCACCCTGGCCTGCTGCCAGGCGCGCACGACGCCCGCCACCGTGTTGCGGTCGGCAAGCCCGAGCGACGAAAATCCCAGGAACTTTGCCGCAACCACCAGTTCCTCCGGTTTCGAGGCGCCGCGCAGGAACGAGAAATTCGACTGGATGCCGAATTCGGCATAGGGAACGACCGTCAGCGCGTTCATGCGAAGACCCCATGCATGAACCAGCGCGGCGGGACTTGAGAGGCGCCGTAGAGACCCTGGCGGTAGAGCCAGTAACGGCGGCCGTCGCTATCCTCGATGCGGAAATAATCCCGGGTCGGCGCCTCTTCCTGTCCCGGTGCCTCCCGCCACCATTCCGGGGCGATGCGTTCCGGCCCTTCGGCACGCGCTACCCGGTAGAGCGCGCGCCGCCAGCGGAAGTTCATGGGCGGTCCCTCAGGCATTTCGGTGGCCGGCACCTCGATCGGTTCGGGCGAACGGAACAGCCGGATCGGCCGTTCCGGCCGAAAGACAGGCTTGGCGTCTTGTATCTTGTCCGGCTTCTTCGGCGGAGAGATCCTTTGCGGCGTTTCCGGGAAGGGAAGCATGGCGACTGCGCGCTCGGGCAGATGGCTCTCGACGGCAACCGGCTTCAAAACCGCGCTTTCGCCGAGCCGGGCGCGGATGCGATCGGCGAAAAGGGCGATGTCGGCGCCGTCATCGCTCGTCTCGCCGGCGAGATCCGCCTGCTGCATGTCGAAGGCCGCTGCCGACAGCACCGAGAGGCGCACGAGATCGAAGCCATAGCCGGCATCGATGTCCTGTTCGAGCGCGGCAAGTCTTTCGTGGAACAATTTCTGGATCAGCAACGGCTCGCGAAGGGGTCGCGACGTGCCGACGGCGATGCGGCTGACAGCGCCGTCGACGCGGAAAAGCAGCAGCGCCAGCATCCTTGCGCCCTCGCCGCGGCGCTCGAGGTCCGCCTTCAGCGTCGTCGCCAGCAATCGCACCAGCCGCTCTATGTCGTCGGTCAGCATGATGGGTTCGGAAAGGTGGCGTTCGACCGAAAGCGGCGCAACCGGCAGACGCGGCGACACGGCCTCGTCGAGGCGGCCCAGCGCCTGGTCGAGACGCAGAAGCAGCGATGCGCCGAAGCGGCGGGCGAGCGGCGCGCGGGGTGCCGCCATGACGGCGCCCGCCGTGCGCAGGCCAACGCTTTCCAGGCTGGCGCGGACATCAGGCTCGATGCGCAGCGCCGCCAGCGGCAAGGGTGCGAGAAGCGCCTCCTCCTGGCCACCGGGGACGATGCGGTCACCGGCAAACCGCGCCGCCGCCCAGGCAGCACCCGGTGTGGCGGCAAGGCCGGCGCGGACATCGAAACCCTGATGGAAAAAGCGCGACAGGATGTCGTCCAGCATCGACCGTTCACCGCCGAAAAGATGGGTGCAGCCGGTGACATCGAGGAACAGACCGTCGGTTGCGTCGAGCGCCACCAGCGGGGTGTAACGGTCGCACCAGTCGGCAAGGCTTTCGAGCAGGCGGCGGTCGGCCTCGGGATCGGCTTCCAGTACGTCGATCGAGGAATGCATGGCGCGCGCGTCGGCTATGCCCATGCCGCGCTTCAGGTGAAGCGCCTCAGCCCGCTCGTCGAGGGCGGCGATGCGCTGCGCGTTCCCTTGGCGATGGCTGATCACCAGGGGCAGGTGATGCGAAGGCCGGGAACGCCAGGACCGCCCCAGACGCTGCCGCAGGATCCTTTCCGCGGCGAGGTGCGGAAACCACAGGGACAGGATTCTTTGCCCGTTCTTTCCCGATGCGTCTTTCCTCGAAAACGTGTTCATGGGGATTCCACTCCAGTGTGAATTGTCCTGGCAAGGCCGTGCGGCTCTTGCCGATGTTGACGGTGAAGGCAGGGCGGCCGATCGAGCCGGCGAGCGGCCCGGCGATCGTCTCGCGGGATGCCGACGGCGCCGCCGACAGAACGAGGCGGACGGGTGCCGCCGTTGGCTCGGGCTCGCCGGCATGGCGCAACAGGAACACCGGCCGGCCGGCATTCTGCGCCCGGGCGTGCAGCCGCCGCGTCGCGGTGAGGTCGAGCCGCTGCGGACTGCCGCGGATTTCGAGGATGACGGCGGCGAGCGCCGTCATCCGGGCGGCCTCCTCGGCGGTCCACAGCGCATCGAGAAGCCTTGGCGCCTCGGAAAACAGCAATTGCTCCGGTTCGATGCCGAAAAGGGCGTGAAGCCCTCCGGCATAGGGAAAGCCCGCCTCCTGGAAGACCTCCGTGGTGCCGATCCACAGGACCGGCAGTCGCGGTCCCCGTTTGAGGATCAAGCTGACGAGCGACAGGGCGAAGCCGGCGACGGCCCCGGCATCGCGGGTCGCGGCGCCGTGGATCTCGCTCAGCGCCGCCTTCGGCAGGCCGCCGCTGAGCGCAGTATCTAAACCTTCGGCACCGGTACGCAGAAACGCGTCGGGCGTCGCCACGGCGAGGCCGCGGCGAACGATTGTTAGATTGTGGGGCGTGACATCCGCATCAACGGAGGCTGCGCCGGCCGGCGCCTCCAGGCGCTCGGGCAGTGTCCCTTCGATCTTCGCGATCTGGCGGCGCAGGGCGAAAACAGTCTCCCGCGCCACGGCGCTTGTCGCCATGACGGTCAGCTTCCACTCACAATTGTTCCTGTTATGTTCTAATAGATTCCAGAGGGCGTCCGAAGAGTCAAGCGGGGTCATAGGGAATTTATTCCTCCCCACGCCTGGGCGACAATCCAGCCATTTGCCGACTCCGGCTCGAAAGCCTATATGCCGGGATCAAAGGACAAAGCATGGCCCGCATCTACAAGACCCGCACCTGGCACGACCAGCTTTCGCCGTCGATGGAGGAAATGGAGTTCCTGGCGTTGGAGGCTTACGCCCATCTGCCGGAGGATTTTCGCAAGCTGACCGGCGAGATCGTCATCCAGATCGCCGAATTCCCGACCGACGAGATCATGGATGATCTATCGCTGGAAACGCCCTTCGACCTGCTCGGCCTGTTCGAGGGGCGCGGCATCGCCGAGCGCTGGAATCCGCAGACCGGTGAGGGGCCGAACCGCGTCACGCTCTACCGCCGCGCCATCCTCGACTACTGGGCCGAGAACGAAGAGACGCTGGGCGACATCGTCACCCATGTGCTGATTCACGAAATCGGTCACCATTTCGGCCTGTCGGACGACGATATGGAGCGGATCGAAGAAGCGGCGGAGTAGGCTGTGCTGATATCAGCACACCCTGCGTCGGGAGCTATGCAAGCCCCTACCAATCACTGAGATTAGTGTCGGGTCCGTAGTCCTGGCCCTCGACATCCTTTACCACGGCCTGACCGCAGCGCATGCTCTTGGTCTGCTTGTCGTAGGCATAGGTCGGCGAGCCGAACAGGTGCCAGCCCTTGTTCAACGCCGCCGTCACCTTGTGGCAGAAGCTGGAATCGTCGGGACCGGACAGAAAGCGGTAGAGTTTCATTTTTCATTCCTGTAGTGAGTTTGCCGATCTTGCCCCGATGGCGGCCGCCTTCGCCAGCAGTTTTTCGGCCTGCGCCAGATGCAGCCGCTCGACCATTTTTCCGTTCAGCGCAATGACGCCCTTACCGGCATTTTCGGCAAGCGCGAAAGCATCCTTCACCGAGCGCGCCTCGGCCACCGCTTCGGCAGATGGCGCAAAGGCCCGGTTTGCGGTATCGATCTGAGCCGGGTGGATAAGCGACTTGCCGTCGAACCCCATGGCGGCCGCTTCCAAACATTCGCGCGCAAAGCCATCCAGGTCTCGAAAATCATTGAAGACACCATCGAGCAGGTCGAGGCCGCCGGCGCGCGCGGCGAGCACCATCTGCATCAGCCACGGTGTGAGATAGCGCCTGTCGGGCGTGGCGAGAATGCCGGTCTCCTTGACCAGATCGTTCGTTCCGGCAACGAAACAGATCAGCCGCGAGGCCGGGTCGCGGCCAAGCTCGGCAATCGGTCCGATGTTGAGCAAGGCCTTGGGCGTCTCGATCATCGCCCATAGTTTCACCGCGTCGGGTGCAGAATTGTCGTCGAGGACGTCGCCGGCTTCCAGAATATCGCGCGGACTGACGACCTTAGGCAGCAGGATGGCGTCGGGCTCGCAGCTTGCCGCGGTCAGCAGATCGTCGGCGCCCCATTCGCTGGAAAGCGCGTTGATACGCACGACCATCTCGCGGCACCGGTCGGGGCGATTGGCGAAAACATCAGTCAGCCGTTCCCGCGCGGAAAGCTTGTCGGCCGGAGCGACGGCATCTTCGAGATCGATGATGACAGCGTCGCAGGCCAGCGACGAGATCTTGGCCAGCGCCTTGTGGTTCGAGGCCGGGACGTAGAGCACCGAGCGGCGCGGGCAGCAGGTTTCGGTCATGCCCGATCTATGCCGCCTGGAGGCGGCTGAGGCAAGCCGTCTCGCCCTGCACGAAAACTGCACGGGATTGCGGAAAATCTCCTCGAATCCGCCCTGCCGACGGCATTCCGATCCGCGAAAAGGGCAGTATGCCTGAGCAAACAAGTTCCCGTTTGTCCCTTCCGTACCGGCTCCGTAGCGAAGATTGGTGGCTCGCCGATCCGCCCCGGACGCATCCGTCGGCGACCCTCCTCCCCTTCATCCGCAAGTCTCCACCCCGGTATGCCGGCCGGATCAAAGCCGCTGAGAAAATCCGATCATGACATCGTTCCTTACGGCGGCGCCGAGCTATTGCATGCGATTTGGCGTGGCGGCCCTCCTTGCCGCGCTGGCCGATTTCTTCTTCTACGGCCAGC
Organism: Mesorhizobium sp. WSM4821; assembly: GCF_055901555.1. Classification (NCBI taxonomy): domain Bacteria; kingdom Pseudomonadati; phylum Pseudomonadota; class Alphaproteobacteria; order Hyphomicrobiales; family Phyllobacteriaceae; genus Mesorhizobium; species Mesorhizobium sp. WSM4821. The sequence continues at coordinate 1,372,717 of NZ_CM148371.1, forward strand.
CCGTCGGCATAACGCTTTTCCTGTTCGGCATAACGCTTGCCGCCGCAGCCGCGGGCATCCAGCCCTTGGCGCTCAGCGCCCGCGGTCTATGGCTCGCACTCGGCGGCTTGCTTGTCGCGCTGTTGCCGCTCATTGAAAATGTCAGTGCGCTGTCCGTCGCGATCGGGTTTGCGGCGATAGCCGCCTTCGCGCTTTTGCTGGCCGGCCGGCTGCAGCACGGACTTCCCCGCATTGTCGGTCAGGTCGCTCTCTTCCTGCTCGCAGCGCCATTTCGGTTCATCCGCGACTTCTTTCGCTGGCGCAAGGCGGCGCGGCGGCTTGGCCGGCGGCGCGTCCGCCTCGCGGCGATCGCCGTCTGGATCATGCCACTGACCCTGGGCGCGGTATTCCTCACGCTGTTCGGCGCCGCCAATCCAGTCATAGAACACTGGTTATCGCTGATCGATCTCTTTGCGTTGCTCGACTTCATCCAGCTGCCGCGGCTGGCCTTCTGGCTGTTCGTGCTGGACGGCGTCTGGGCCTTCCTGCGTCCGCGCCTGCCGCGCTCTTTCCGCACCGCGCGTCGGCCGTCCCCTGTCCCTGTCGCCGGCGACGTGCCAACCACAAAATCCGCCACGGCGATCGAGGACGTCATCTTCGGCAAGGCGGCGATCCTTCGCGCGCTGGTCGTCTTCAACATCCTGTTTGCAGTGCAGACCGCGCTCGACGCCACCTATCTGTGGGGCGGCATCGCCCTTCCCGACGGGCTGACTTACGCCGCCTACGCGCATCGCGGCGCCTACCCATTGATCGTCACGGCGCTGCTCGCGGCCGGCTTCGTCCTGGCGGCGCTGCGGCCGGAAAGTGCTCCCTCCAGCGATCCGCTTATTCGCCGGCTGGTCTATGTCTGGGTGGCGCAGAACATCGTGCTGGTCATCTCGTCGATCCTGCGGCTCGACCTCTATATCGGCGTCTATGCGCTGACCTACTGGCGCGTCGCCGCTTTCGTCTGGATGGGGCTGGTGGCGGCGGGCCTCGCCCTGATCATCACCCGTATCGCGCTTGAAAAGTCCAACGAATGGCTGCTTTCCGCCAATCTTCTGACGTTATCGGTGACCCTCTATGCCTGCTCCTTCATCAACTTCGCCGCGCTGATCGCCAACTACAATGTCGAGCACTCATTCGAAATGACCGGCCAGGGCACCCGCCTCGATTTCTGGTACCTTCGTTCGCTCGGGCCAGATGCCTTCCCGGCTCTGGACCGTTTCCTCGAGCTCCAGAGAAGGACGATTGCCGCCAACGATCCCCCTTGGCGCGAGCTCGCCGGCCTGCACGGGCGGGACAAGGCCGGTTACCATGACGGCCAAGAAAACTGGCGCGCCTGGAGCTTTCGCGATTGGCGGCTCCTTCGCACTCTCGACACACATATCCCGTTCGTGGTTCCTCAGAGCTCCGAACCCTTCGTGCCGGGCCGCTGATCCATGCCGCATAATATCCTGATCGCCGACGATGATCCGCACATCCGCGAAATCATCTGCTTTGCGCTCGAAAAGGCAGGGATGAAGACGGTTGCCGTATCCGATGGTGCCGCCGCATTGCAGGCGGTCGAGCGTCGCGCGCCCGATCTCGTCGTGCTCGATATCGGCATGCCGGAGATGGACGGGCTGGAGGTCTGCCGGCGGCTGCGGCACATATCGGACGTGCCGGTGCTGTTCCTGTCCGCGCGGGATGAAGAGATCGACCGCATCCTAGGGCTCGAAATGGGTGGCGACGACTATGTCACCAAGCCTTTCAGCCCGCGTGAGCTGGTCGCCCGGGTCAATGTCATCCTGCGCCGCGCCCGCCCGACAAAGGCGGAACAGGCCGACGACAGGCAATTCTCGCGTGGCAGACTGGCCTTGGTGCCGGCCAGCCACGCCGCCAGTTTCGACGGCAAGCGGCTGGTGCTGACCTCGATCGAATTCGCGATCCTGAAAGGATTTCTGGCGCGCCCGGCACATGTGCTCGGCCGCGACATGGTGATGGCCAATGCATATGCCGGCAACATCCATGTCGCCGACCGCACTGTCGACAGCCATATCCGCAACATCCGCGCCAAGCTGGCGGCAGCCGGCTGCACGGACGCGATCGAGACCGTGCATGGCGTCGGCTTCAGGCTGGGCCGGTGCGGCGCGTGACTGCGCAGAAATGGCGGCCGCGCCTCGCCACGATCGTTGTTGCCATCCTGATCATGGTGATGGCGCTGCCGCTGGTCGGCCTGTTCTTCTTCCGGCTCTATGAGAACCAGCTGATCCGTCAGACCGAGGCCGAGCTGATCGCGCAAGGCGCCGCCCTTGCCGTGATCTACGCACAAGAGGTCCGCGACGCCGGCATCGCCACCGAAAAGCTCGGGGCGCCCGTGCCTGCCGACAGCGACAATCCGGACTCTCCCTACCGGCCGATCGAGCCGCGCCTCGATCTCGCCTCCGATACCGTTCTCCCGACCCGGCCTGCGCCGACGGCCGCCGCCATCGATCCCGCCTTCGCGGCGATCGGCGCGCGGCTGTCGGGCATTCTTGCCGAGACCCAGAAAACCACGCTTGCCGGCTTCCGGCTCCTCGACCCCAGGGGTGTCGTCATCGCCGGACGTGAAGAGGTCGGGCTGTCGCTCGGCGCTGTAGCAGAGGTTCGCGCAGCACTGGCCGGTCGCTATGCCAGCGCGCTCAGGCTGAGGATCTCGGACGAGCCGCCGCCGTCGCTCTATTCGGTCAGCCGCGGCACAAAAGTCCGCGTCTTCGTCGCCATGCCGGTTGCCGTCGACAGCAAGGTCGCCGGCGCGGTCTATCTGTCGCGGACGCCGAACAACATCGTCAAGCACCTCTATGGCGAGCGCGGCAAGGTGGTGCTGGCGGCGATCGCCATCCTTGGCGGCACGATGCTCATCGCCCTTGTCTTCCTGCGCACCGTCAGCCGGCCGATCTACGCTCTGATGGAACGCACGAAACGCATCGCCGCGGGCGACCGCGAAGCGATCAGGCCGCTCGACCATCACGGCACGCGCGAGATGGCGGCACTTTCCGACGCTTTTCTCGACATGGCCGAAAAGCTGCATGCGCGCTCGGACAGCATCCAGACATTCGCCACCCATGTCTCGCACGAGCTCAAATCGCCGCTGACGGCAATCCAGGGGGCGGCCGAACTGCTGCGCGATTCGGGTAGTGCAATGGACGAGGCCGAGCGGCGGCGCTTTTCGGACAACATCGTCACCGACGCCGGGCGGCTCAATTTGCTGGTGCGCCGCCTGCTCGATCTGGCGCGCGCCGAAAATCTCGCGCCCAGCGGCCAAAGCGCGTCGATCAGCACTGCACTGGCGCTGCTGCCGACCGAGAGCAGGCTGGCGGGGCGCGTCGAGGCCAGCGGCGATATTGGTCTGCCGATGTCGGCCGAAAACGCGGCAATAGTTCTTGCCAATCTCATCGACAATTCGGTGCGGCATGGTGCGACGCTCGTTTCGATCGCGGCGGCGAGCGCGGACGGCAAGGCGACGATCCTGGTGAGCGACAACGGCGCCGGCATTTCGCCCAGCAACCGCGGGCGGGTCTTCGAGCCGTTTTTCACCACGCGCCGAGATTCGGGCGGCACCGGCATGGGCCTCGGCATCGTGCTGGCCCTCCTGAAAGCGCATGATGGCACGATCAGACTGGTTGACTCCGACAGCGGCACGCGCTTCGAGATCATCCTGCCGGCTGCGTGATCGACACGGGCGGTTTGAACCGGAAAGGCGACAGAAAGTGCGCTACGACGTCGTTATCATCGGGGGAGCCATCGTCGGCTCCTCGATTGCCTATTATCTGCGCGAGGAAGGGTTTTCTGGCTCGATCGCGCTGGTCGAGCGCGACCCGCAATTCGCCCATGCGGCAACGACGCTGTCCTGCGCTTCCATCCGCCAGCAGTTTTCTATCCCCGAGAACATCCGCCTGTCGCAGTTCACGCTGAAGCTGTTCCGGCGACTGAAGGAAGAGTTCGGCGCCGACGCCGACCTCGGCTTTCGCGAAGGCGGCTATCTCATCCTGGCCGGTGAGAACGGCCTGCCAATCCTCAAAGCCAATCACGAGGCGCAGATGGCCGAGGGCGCCGACATCGTGCTGGAAGACGCTGACCAGCTTACGCGGCGCTTTCCCTGGCTGTCGGCAGAAGGCATTACCGCCGGCGCATATGGCCGCAGCGGCGAGGGCTGGTTCGACGCGCATGCGATGCTGATGCTGTTTCGCAAGGCCTTGCGCGAGAAGACGATCGATTTCATCACGGCCGATGTCACCGGCATCGTGCGGCAGGGCGACCGGGTCACCAGCGTGAGCCTCGACAATGGCGAGCAGCTCGAAGCCGGCATCGTCGTCAACGCCGCCGGGCCGAATGCCGGCACGGTCTCCGCCATGGCCGGCCTGGCGCTGCCGGTGGAACCGCGCAAGCGAAACGTCTTCATTTTCGAGGCGCGTGAGAAATATGACGACATGCCGCTGCTGGTCGATCCCTCAGGCATCTATGTCCGTCCGGAAGGCTCGGTCTACATCACCGGCGGTGCCGAGCCGGAAGAGGGAGACGGTCCCGCCGACCCCGGCGATTTCGAGCCCGACTGGCCGCTGTTCGAAGAGGTGATCTGGCCGGTGCTGGCGACCCGCATTCCCGCCTTCGAGGCGATCAAGCCGACACGCGCCTGGGCCGGGCATTATGACTACAACACGCTCGACCAGAACGCAGTGATCGGCCCGCATCCGCAGGTCAAGAATTTCGTCTTCGCCAACGGTTTTTCCGGCCACGGCCTGCAGCAGGCGCCGGCGGTAGGCAAGGCGCTTGCCGAGCTGATCGTCCATGGCGGCTACCGCACGGTGGATTGCTCGGCGTTTGGGTACAGCCGCGTTGCCGAAGGGCGGGCGTTCAGGGAATTGAATGTGATTTGAGGCGGGAGGCCGTTCAGAATGAGCCGTTCTGTCGAGTTCCCCCCCACCCCTCTGGCCTGCCGGCCATCTTCCCCGTACGGGGGAGATTGGCAGCTTCACGGGCAGCCGTCAGCGCTCGCGGCCGAACCAGAAGGCGTCGGCCATGCGCGTCATGCCGATCCGTTCGTAGAAGCCGACGGCGTCGGGCACGGAAATCAGTGAGATTGCGACGGACGGCCCGAGCTGCCGCCGCACTTCGTCGAGCAGGCCCTTGCCGATGCCGAGCCCTTGCGCCGATTTGCAAACGGCGAGCTCGGAAATGTAACACACCCACGAAAAGTCGGTGATGCCGCGGGCGAGGCCAATCAGCGGCTTGCCAGGCGCATCGAGGCGCGCCGTCAACATCATATCCGCGCTGGCAAGCATCGTCTTCAAACGGGCTTCGTCATCGATGGGCCGGGTGGCGCCGAGGCCGGATTCCACCAGCACGCGGCGGAACTCGGCCACCTCGAGGGTTGGCTCGCTGGCGTAGAGGATTTTGGATCGCGTGGTCATGCCGGTGAAAGTGCACCATCGGGCGGCGGTTTTGAAGCTGTGTGGTGCCGATCTCGTGTTCCGCGATCACGAGCGAAGACAACCGCCTTTTATTTGCTCGCCTGTTTGTGTAAACCGGGCGCCAGCACATCTCCCGCAGCGAAAAGAAGACGGGCAAGACCATGGAAAAATTCACCAAGCTCACCGGCGTCGCCGCGCCGATGCCGATCGTCAATGTCGACACCGACATGATCATCCCCAAGGACTATCTCAAGACGATCAAGCGCACCGGGCTCGGCAGCGGGCTGTTCGCCGAGATGCGCTACAAGGATGACGGTTCGGAAAACCCGGACTTCGTGCTCAACAAGCCGGCCTATCGCAAGGCGCAGATCCTGGTGGCCGGCGACAATTTCGGCTGCGGCTCCTCGCGCGAACACGCTCCGTGGGCGCTGCTCGATTTCGGCATACGCTGCGTCATCTCGACCTCGTTCGCCGACATTTTCTACAACAATTGCTTCAAGAACGGCATCTTGCCGATCACCGTCAGCCCCGAGGATCTGGAGAAGCTGATGGACGATGCCTCGCGCGGTTCCAACGCGACGCTGTCGATCGATCTCGAAGCCAAGGAGATCCGTGGGCCGGATGGCGGCGTGGTCAAATTCGACCTCGATGACTTCAAGCGGCACTGCCTGCTCAACGGCCTCGACGACATCGGCCTGACCATGGAGAAGGCCGGCGCCATCGCCTCGTTCGAGAAGCGGAACGCCGAGCTGCGCCCCTGGGCCTGAGCGATGCGATGAAACCCGGCCGCGGCAGGCCGGGTTCGTGGCGGAGGACAGCCATGTCTTCCCGGCGTCTGCGCGCTGGCGTCGATGCTGATGCCGGTGGCTGGCGCGCATGCACAGACCGACAGGGTGCTCGTGCCGGCTGACGATCCGTCCGGCGGGGCCGCCGACCAGAGCGCGTCGAGCAATGCGGCCCTGGCCGACAATGACAGCCAGGCGCCGATCCCGTTCGAGGGTGGGCAGCTGACCATCACCCAGCAGGAAGAGTATGGCGAGAAGGTGCTGGCCTTCGACGGCAAGCAGCTGGCGAGCAATTACGACGTGTTCTTCGACAAGGTCGTCAAGGTCGGCGGCGTCGATGTGGCTCTGGTCGATGTCGGCGACGGCGGCAACCAGTGCGGGCCGGCCAAGCTGATCGTGTGGAAGCCGGAAGGCGGCACGATCCAGTCGACGACGGTCGAGCAAGACGAATGCGGCGCCCCGCCCGCGGCGGTGTCCGACTACGCCATCTATTTCGTGCCTTATCTCCTGCCGGGCGATTCGAAGCCGGCGTTGCAATGGTCGCCGACCGGCGGCCTGTCGACCTCTGGCAACCTGACCTACACGCCGGAACCCGGCACCGACTGGAAGGACGTCGACCCGGCGAAATACGACAGCATCGTCGATGCGCATTCCACAATGAGGCCGTCTACGAGGCGGCCGAAAAACTGCTCGGCGATACCATGCCCGAAATGGCGACCAGCCTGCTGGTCGGCGGCGGCACCGAGAAAACGGCGTCCGGCGCCTTCTACGCCACCGGCTGCGTGCCGCATGCTTGCGGCGGCAGCAACGGCTTCATGGCGGTCGACCCGGCCAAGCACACGCTCTATTTCGCCCGGCAAGGTGACAAACCCGAGCCGGATGCGTGGCCGGCGGTCAAGAGCTGGCCGGTCGATGTGAAGGAGGCGCTGGACAAGGCGCTGGCGAATTAACTTGGCGACGGAGCAATCGCACACCTTCGCCACCCTCGGGCTTGACCCAAGATCCAGGTCGCGACCTCGGCCCAAATTAGCGGCACGGCTGCTGGAAAAGCAGTTTGTCGTGATTCTTTCCACCGCCTCTGTCCTGCCGGCCTCAGCCCTTCGCTGCCGCTCCGGGTGTTCGTCGTTCGAAAAGCCAGGCCTTACTTCGCTCCGAGGCTCAATGCCTTCTTGCGGTCGGCGTCGGCACGCTTGTGATTGTCGTTGGCGTCCCACGCTCTGCTTCGCACTTTATAGGCGGCGGCAAAATCCGGTTTGAGCTTTATCGTCTGGGTTAAATCGGCGATGGCACCATTATAGTCCGCCTTGCTGATCCGAATCACGCCCCGGCCCAAATAGGCAAAGGGGTTTTTGCGATCGAGGCTGAGCGCTTTTTCGAAATCGCGCAGTGCTGCGGCGTCCTCATGTCTGCCCATCCTATCCATCTGTTTTGGCCTATGGCGGGATCGGCGTCTTCCCTGCAAAATAGTCACAACCGTCGCGAGGACACCATGCGCAAACTCATCTCCACCGGTTCGCCGTTCGAAAAGACCGCTGGCTATTCACGCGCGGTGGTGCAGGGCGACTGGTGCTTCGTCTCCGGAACGACGGGCTACGACTATGCCACGATGACCATGCCGGAGACGGTCGAGGCGCAGACGCGCAATTGCCTGGCGACGATCGCCAAGGCGCTCGGGGACGGCGGCTTCGAGATGGCCGATGTGGTGCGGGCGCATTACTACATTACCGACGAGGCCTTCGTGGACGTCGTCTTCCCGATCCTTGGCGAGGCATTTGGCGAGATCAGGCCGGCGGCGACGATGATCGTCTGCCAGCTCAACAAGCCCGAGATGAAGATAGAGATCGAAGTCACGGCCCTGCGGCGCACGGTCTGAGCACGGTCATGGAAGTAAAGCGCATCGTAGCCAACATCGAAACGCAGGACATCGCGGCGGCAAGGCGCTTCTACCAGGATGTGCTCGGCCTTGATCTCAAGATGGACCTGGGCTGGATCGCCACCTATGGCTCGCAGGAGACGATGACCGTGCAGGTCAGCTTCATGGCCCAGGGCGGCTCCGGCACGCCGGTGCCGGACCTGTCGATCGAGGTCGATGATGTCGATGTGGCGCTCGAGGCCATGAAGACCGCCGGCTTTGCCGTCGAATACGGACCGGCTGATGAGCCCTGGGGCGTGCGGCGCTTCTATGTGCGCGATCCGTTCGGCCGGCTGGTCAACATTCTCGCGCATCGATGATCACGCTTCCCATACGTAGGCTTGCGCGCCGGGCGCTTGGCGTTTAGCAAGGCCGCGGTTTCTCCAAACAATATTGGGACGGTTCTCCATGGCTTCGAAAAATCTTCTCCTGCTTGCCGGCGACGGCATTGGCCCCGAGGCGATGGCCGAAGTGAAGAAGCTGATATCCGCCATGAACGACAAGCTCGGCAGCGGCTTTGTCACCGACGAGGGCCTGGTCGGCGGCTGCGCCTATGACGCGCATGGCGCGGCGATCTCCGATGCCGACATGGAAAAGGCGATGGCCGCCGATGCGGTGCTGTTCGGTGCCGTCGGCGGGCCGAAATGGGACAAGGTGCCTTACGAGGTGCGCCCGGAAGCCGGGCTGCTGCGGCTGCGCAAGGACATGGAGCTGTTCGCCAATCTCAGGCCGGCGATCTGCTATCCGGCGCTGGCGGCATCCTCCTCGCTGAAGCAGGAGGTGGTCGAGGGGCTCGACATTCTGATCGTGCGCGAGCTCACCGGCGGCGTCTATTTCGGCGAGCCGAAGCAGATCATCGATCTCGGCAATGGCCAGAAGCGCGGCATCGACACGCAGGTCTACGATACGTTCGAGATCGAGCGCATTTCCGGTGTTGCTTTCGAGCTGGCCCGGACCCGCAAGAACCATGTCACCTCGATGGAAAAGCGCAACGTGATGAAGTCGGGCGTGTTGTGGAACGAGGTTGTCAGCCAGACCCACAAGGCGCGCTATTCCGACGTCAAGCTCGACCATATGCTTGCCGATGCCGGCGGCATGCAGCTGGTGCGCTGGCCCAAGCAGTTCGACGTCATCGTCACCGACAATCTGTTCGGCGACATGCTCTCAGACATCGCCGCCATGCTGACCGGCTCGATCGGCATGCTGCCTTCGGCCTCGCTCGGTGCGCCGGATGTGAAGACCAAGAAGCGCAAGGCGCTCTACGAGCCGGTGCATGGCTCGGCGCCCGACATATCAGGCAAAGGCATCGCCAACCCGATCGCCATGATCGCTTCTTTCGCCATGTGCCTGCGCTATTCCTTCGGCATGGTGGCCGAGGCCGACTGGCTCGAAGGCGCGATCGCCGCCGTGCTCGACGATGGGCTGCGGTCCAAGGACATCATGTCCGAAGGGATGACCGAGGTCGGCACGGTCCAGATGGGCGACGCGATCATCGCCAAGTTCCTGGGCTAAACCCATGGCGGTCGACGTCCGCTGGGCGACGACCGGCGATGCGGCGGCACTTGCCGTCATGCTGTGCGAGTTGGCGGTGCATTACCGGCAGCCGCCCCTTGATCATGACCGGGCACTGTCTGCGGCGAGCAAATGGCTTGGCGAGGAAAGCCCGGCCCATCCGCATTTCGCGCTTGCCTTCGTCGGGGACGCGGTGTCGGGCCTGGCCTCGGTGGCCATCGCGCACCCTGGCATCGATCTCGAGCGGCTGCTGTTTTTGAAAGATCTGTTCGTGCGCGACAGCGCCCGCGATGCAGGCGTCGGCCGGGCGCTGATTGGCTTTCTCGCCGGCCATTGCCTCAGCCAAGGTATCGGCCGCATCGACCTGACCACGGAGGACTGGAACGAAGGCGCGCTACGTTTCTACGCCCGGCTCGGCGCCGGGCGTCACGACCAGAAGGTCTTTCTCAGGCTGTCCGGCGAGGCGCTGAAGGCGATCGCTAAATCCTGACGCCGGCCGGCATCGCGCCCCATTGGTTTTGGCCCGTTTCGGATGGGATCAAACCGGAGGCCAGCAACGCCAGGCCGCCGAAAGCCGGAACGTAGCAGAGCGGGGCAAGCCAGCCGGTCAGCCCGACGTCGCGCAGGCGCCGCACAATGAGCGCAAAAGACGGAATGATCGTTACCAGCATGAATACGACGGGAAGAATGTGACCTAGCGCCGAGATATTCAGGTTGCCACTGAAAGTGCCGAGCGCAGTGTCGATGATCAAGGCTAAACCGAAAGTCACCATCAATGCGATAGTCCAGTAAAGGTAACAGCCCCAGAATTCCTTGCGGCGCGCGCGGCCGGCAAAGTTGACATGGTTCTCTCGCAGGGAGCGCCAGAAATAGCTCCACAACCCCGTGGGTCCGACAGGCCCGGCCTCGGCGAGACGGCCAAAGTGCCGCGGCTGACCGGCTCCCGACGCCGTCGTGCCGCCGGCCGGTGAGGCCGCAGCGACAATGTCGTGCGCCGTTCCATCATCCGGCCGGAATTCGACGGGCGTGCCCCCGGATCGGCGCCACGTGCTGGCTTAGGTCCTCACGCGCGAAGATAATAGCGCTTGCCGTCCGCTCCGTTGATGTAACCGAAGTCCTGATCCTCGTCGTAGTGAAACACTGTGCCGCGCATTGCCTTCCCCTAATTGTGTTCGCTGATACTATTCAAAGTTGCATGTAATGGCAGGAACACGCTTTAAGATAAATGACTGATGCCCGCCGGCACCGGGCCCCACTGATTTTCACGGGCCTGCGTCGGGATCAGCGCGAAGACCAGGATAATCAGCCAGCCGATTGTCGGGATGAACACCACCAGAAAAAGCCAGCCGGTCAAACCGATGTCGTGCAGGCGACGCACGTTCAATCCGATCCATGGCGGGATTGTCGCCAGCACAAACACGCCGCAAAGACCGACCGCCACTGCCGGAAATTCGTCAAGATTGCCCATGGCGTCGTCGACGAAGAGGCCGATGCCGACGACCACGATCAGCGCGATCGTCCAGAACAAGCAATAGCCCCAATATTCCTTGCGGCGGGCACGGCCGGCGAAATTGAAGTAATTTTCAGTCAGGCCCTGCCAGAAGTAGCTCCACAGGTCGGTAGCCGCGACGGGACCACTTTCAGCGGACCGACCGAAATGTTGCGGCTGACGTGCTCCGGTCGCATTGCTGGCTTGGGATGGGGCGACGGGTGGACTGGCGGTTTGGGCGCGGATCGGAAAAACGTCGCGTGCCCGTCCGCCAGCCGGCTGGAACTCGACGGTCGCGCCCTTGGTTATCGATGCTTCCCGGCGCAGATTTTCGCGCGCGAACGTATAGCGGTTGCCGTCGGCCCCGGTGATGAAACCGAAGCCCTGGTCCTCGTCGTAGTGAAGCACTTCGCCGCGCATGTCCCACCCCTCTCGCCACGTCCCGGCCAAGGTGTGGCACAGGGGCGAACCCGTGGGCAAGACCGAGCAACGCGGCTACCGTCTTCGCAGCAAATGAAGGATAAGGCATAAGGAGCAACCACGTTCGCCAAACGCAGACAATGACAATCGAGCGATCTGATGCAAGGACCAACGATGGCGAAGTCACAAGGCCCCAGACACTGGCCTCCTCGACACTGGCCTCCCCGATACTGGCCATCGACGCCACCGGTCTTGCGTACTGGCCACCCGGCAGGGGTCTGGCAGGCGTTCCGCGGGTAGAGAGCTTTCTCATCAACGCGGCGTTGGCGGATACCGATCCTTGCGTGGAGGTGGTGGCGTTCAGGTCCGGCCGCTTTCGACCGCTTGCTCCGTTTGAACAGGAGCATGTGGCGATCGATCAAGTTCCACCTCATCGCGCCAAACGATGGCCGGGAAGAAGCATGGCGCTGGCTCAGGCTTTCGAGGCGGTGAGGCAACACCCGTGGGGCAAGCGCGACGCCGACAGCCACCTTGCCAGGACGGTGACCAACGGCAGAGGCGGGTTCAATTTTCATGCGGTCAGGCTGCTGATCCGCGCCTATCGTCTGTCCCAGCGGGTACGGGCTTGGTTGGGCTTGCGCCAGTCTGTTCCGAGCCAAGCCGCTGAGGCTGAACGGAGCCTTGTGCTGATCAGCCAGCGCATCCTCACGCAGAAAGACCGGTCCGCGGTCTCGGGAGTCGCGGGTGATCTCGCCTTCCTCTGCCACGATCTTATCCCGGTATTGCGTCCTGATCTCCTCGGCGCGAACACCGGCGAGGGCCGCTACGGGTCCTATCTCGAGCAGTTCGTGCGCTTGCGCGCGCCAGCGTTTTGCGCCTCCGACGCAGTTGGTGCCACGCTCACCGATCATATGCGTAAGGCCGGCATCGCCCCGCCGGTGGTGTATCGGTTTCCGATGCCCTCCATCCTGCACGAGACCGCTTCCCGTATGGGCACGACCTCTCGCATCGAGGCTGGCGAGCCGTTCGTGCTCTATTGCTCGACTATTGAAGTGCGCAAGAACCATATCCTGCTGGCGCGGATCTGGCAGCAGGCACTCGAAGAAGGCGTCAAGCTGCCGAAACTTGTCTGCGCCGGGCGCTGGGGCTGGATGATCGAGCCGTTGCTCGCTTATTTCAAGGCTCATCCGGGTCTGCTCCAGTCGATCACGTTCACCGGGCTGGTCAGCGATGAGGAGCTCGTCCAATACTATCGCAGCGCTTCCTTCGGCCTCTTCCCGTCGCATATCGAGGGATGGGGATACGGAGCCTCGGAATGTCTCGATTTCGGCATTCCGGTCATCATCTCGACAACGCCATCCCTGATCGAAGCGACCGGAGGTCTGATGCCGGCGATCGATTCCAATGATCAGGCAGGTTGGTACGCCGCCATCCGCAGGATGGCGGAAGATGAGGCGTGGCGTTCCTCGCTGGTGGACCGCATCGCGAAGCAACATCGGCCGACGCCGGCTTCGGCGAGCTGGGCCGCTATCAAGGCCGGCCTGCAGGCCAGCGCGGCGCGCCGCCGCTCCGAAAGTCGAGCGCCTTGATCTCAAGGCTGCGGTGACAGCCCTCGTCCAGATTCTACGAAGGCCGTTTCTTCGACTTCTTGTTCTTGGCGGGGCCGGCCTTGTCGAATTTCGGTTTGCCTGCCTTCCCGGCCCAGGGTTTTGCCTCAGAACGCTGATCGGCTGACGGAGGGCGCTTTTCGAATTTCGGCTTGGGCGCGTTCTGGTCGAACGTCCGCTTGCCACGGTGCGGCTTCTTGTCGGACCGCGCTTCCTGATAGCCGGCCCGCGACAGGTCGGGGGTGCCGTCCAGCCGCTTCACCGCGATGTTGTTCTGTAGCTTGCGGTCCGGCCCGATCGCGGCAAGGAAGCGGTCGGCCCAGTCCGCCGCGATCTGCACGAAGGTTTCCTCCGGCTGCATCTTGATGGCGCCGATCTCGCGCTTGGTGATACCGCCTGTCCGGCACAGCATCGGGATCAGCCAGCGCGGCTCGGCATTCTGCCGGCGTCCGACTGATAGCGAGAACCAGACGCTGTCGCCGAAATCGTCGCGGCGGCCTGGCGCCTCGTCGCGACGGATGGATCTATCGCCAGAGGGCCTGTCGCCTGAGGGCGTGAACGGAGCGGCCTCGAGAAGATCCTCGGGCGCCGAGCGGCTAGAGCGGCAGAGACGCACGAAGGCGGCCGCCACCAGTTCGGCGCCACGTTGATCGAGAAGCGTGCTTACGAAGCCGCGCTCATCGTCCGTTACCGGTTCGCTGAAGACCGGGTCGGCGAGAATACGCTCGTCGTCGCGCCGCAGGACGTCGTCGGCCGAAGGCGGGCTTGCCCATGTCGCCGAAAGACCAGCACTTTGCAGCAGCCGTTCGGTGCGCCTGCCGGCATTGTTGGGCACGATCAACGCGCTGACGCCTTTGCGTCCTGCGCGTCCGGTCCGACCGCTCCGGTGCAGCAGTGTCTCCGGATTGGTCGGCAGGTCGGCATGGATCACCAGTTCGAGGTTGGGCAGGTCGATGCCGCGCGCCGCCACGTCAGTGGCGATGCAGACTTTTGCGCGGCCGTCGCGCATCGCCTGCAGCGCGTGGCTGCGTTCATTCTGGCTGAGCTCGCCGGACAGCGCCACGACGGAAAAGTTGCGGTTGTTGAAGCGCGCGGTCAGGTGATTGACGGCGGCGCGCGTGTTGCAGAACACCAGTGCGTTCTTGGCCTCGTAATAGCGCAGCACGTTGATGATGGCGTTTTCCCGGTCGGCCTGGGCTACGCTCAGCGCCCGGTATTGGATGTCGAGATGCTGCTTCTCCTCGCCGGAGGCCGAGATGCGCACCGCATCGCGCTGGTAGCCTTTGGCCAGCGTGGCGATGGAGCGCGGCACGGTGGCGGAAAACATCAGCGTGCGGCGTTCGGCGGGGGCGGCGTCGAGGATGAATTCCAGATCCTCGCGAAAGCCGAGATCGAGCATCTCGTCGGCTTCGTCGAGTACCACTGCCTTCAATTCAGACATGTCGAGCGAATTGCGGGTGATGTGGTCGCGCAGCCGGCCGGGCGTGCCGACGACGATATGGGCGCCGCGTTCCAGCGCGCGCCGCTCGGTGCGCATGTCCATGCCGCCGACGCAGGACGCTACCGTGGCGCCGGTCAGCTCGTAGAGCCATTCCAGCTCACGCGTCACCTGCAGGGCAAGTTCCCGCGTCGGCGCCACGGCCAGCGCCAGGGGTGCCGCGGCGTGAGAAAAGCGCTCGGAGCCGTCAAGAAGGGTCGGCGCCATGGCAAGGCCGAAGGCGACGGTCTTGCCGGAACCGGTCTGGGCAGAAACCAGCGCATCGGCTTGGCCGAGCTCGGGGGCCAGAACCGCCTTCTGCACCGGCGTCAGATCGACATAGCCGCGTTTTTCCAGCGCCTTTGCCAGCGCAGGAACGATACGTTCGAAGTTGGACATATTACTCTTTCGGAATTCGCAGTCCGCGCTCGTCTTGGAGCACGCGCCAGGGCCGTACAGCGCCGGGCCAAACAATGTTGGGCCGTTCGTACTTCGTGCGGCCGTCGTTGTACAGGGTGCGCGAGGAAGCTTCGCCACGATTGACTCTTCACGCAAAGCGCGTAAAAGCCGGCACCGAACAGGACAGCTTCGATGCGCGGCCTTCCAATGGCGCTTTATGCATTCGACTTCCCCGGCCATGGCAGCATGGTTCCCGGGCGGGCGAAGCGCGCATTCCTGCGTTCGACCAAAATCACGGCCAAAACGACCACTAAAATGGTCTGATCTCCCTTGGCCTGCTCGCCCTCTCCTCGGGTCCGGCCCGGGGCGAGACCCGCACCGGCCGGCGGGTTCTCCAAAACGAGCGGAGAGGGAAGAGGAGATTTTTCGATGAGTTACAAGGTTGCGATCATCGGCGCCACGGGCAATGTGGGCCGGGAAATGCTTAACATATTGGAAGAGCGCGGCTTTCCGGTGAGCGAGGTGGTGGCGCTGGCCTCGCGGCGCAGCCAGGGCACGGAAGTGTCGTTCGGCGACCGCACACTGAAGGTCAGGGCGCTCGACCAATATGATTTTTCCGACACCGACATCTGCATAATGTCGGCCGGCGGCAATGTCTCGAAGGAGTGGTCGCCGAAGATCGGCAAGCAAGGCTGCGTCGTCATCGATAATTCCTCGGCCTTCCGCTACGACCAGGACGTGCCGCTGATCGTGCCGGAGGTGAATCCGGACGCGATTTCGCTGTTCACGCGCAAGAACATCATCGCCAATCCGAACTGCTCGACGGCGCAGCTGGTCGTGGCGCTGAAGCCGCTGCACGACTTCGCCACCATCAAGCGTGTCGTCGTCGCCACCTACCAGTCGGTGTCCGGCGCCGGCAAGGAAGGCATGGACGAGCTGTTCACGCAGACGCGGGCCGTGTTCGTCGCCGACCAGGTCGACGTTAAGAAGTTCACCAAGCGCATCGCCTTCAACGTCATCCCGCATATCGACGTCTTCCTCGACGACGGCTTCACCAAGGAAGAGTGGAAGATGGTGGCCGAGACTAAGAAGATGCTCGACCCCAAGATCAAGCTGACGGCGACCTGCGTGCGCGTGCCTGTGTTCATCGGCCATTCGGAAGCGGTCAATATCGAGTTCGAAAAGCCGATCACCGCCGATGAAGCGCGCGAGATCCTGCGCGAAGCGCCGGGCTGCCAGGTGCTCGACAAGCGCGAGGACGGCGGCTACATCACGCCGCTGGAATCGGCCGGCGAGGACGCCACCTTCATCTCGCGCATCCGCGAGGATTCGACCATCGACAACGGCCTGTCGATGTGGATCGTCTCGGACAATCTGCGCAAGGGCGCGGCGCTCAACGCCATCCAGATCGCGGAACTGCTGATCGAGCGCGGGCTGATCCAGCCGAAGAAGAAGGCGGCTTAGTTTTCGCTCAGCTTACTGTTCGCTCACGGGCCGCACCGCCGCTGTCGCGGCTAGCCCTCTGCGGGGGCGCCGGACGACCGGCGGCCCGCAGTCGCGGGCTTAGAGTATGAGCATTGCCGCCAAAGTCGTGCTGCGTCCGGCCATGAGTTCGGATGCAGGCGCCATTGCGAAGATCATGCGGGCGGCGCTTGCATCGCTCGACTGGGTGCCGGTCATGCACACGCCGCCTGAGGACCTGGCTTTCATCAACGGTGTGGTGTTACTGCGGCACCATGTTACGGTCGCCGAGGCTGGCGGGACCATTGCCGGCTTCATCGCCGTCAGCGGCGAGTGGGTGGAACAGCTCTATCTCGGCCCTGGCTGGACCGGCCGAGGCATCGGCAGCCGGCTGCTGATGGAGGCGACCGTCGGTTTGCCGGTCGTGAAACTGTACTGTTTTCAGTCCAACACCGGCGCCCGGCGCTTCTATGAGCGCCATGGCTTTCGCGTGGAGGCTCTCCGCAGCGGCGTGAACAATGAGGAGGGCCTGCCGGACGTTTTTTATGTCCGAAGGCGCTGACCTTCAGCCTGTGCTCTCCGCCGCGAGTTTCCGCAGCATATCCATCGCCTCCTCCGCCCGGTCGGCGGGGACGAACAGATGGTCGTGATAAAAGGCCGAGACCGGATTGACGCCCATGCCGGCGGCGGCCAGACGCGTGGTGATGGCGGCGAGGAAGCCCACCGCTTCCAGCGACGAATGGATGTTCAGCGTCACCATGCGGCAGCGGAAGACGGTTTCCAGACCAGCGGCCCTGACTTCCTCTTCAAGCGCGATGAGCGTCGTGCCTTCGCGCTCGCGAAACAGCATCACCGGATCGAGAGAGGCAGGCACTGGCGCGTCGGGCGGCAGCGTGACGAAGACATGGACACCGGGACGCATTTCCGGCCTCATCATTGCCAGAAGTTTCTTCAGATCGGTCTCGCCGGCCATTGCTTGCTCCCCGAACGTCTTGCGGATTTGTCGATAGCGCGCCCTGCCCCAGGACGGCAAGACGACATCGCCATGTCGCTGGCAGCTGAGCTTGTGTGTGTATTGCATCGCACAACGGAACCGATCAGGATCATTGCCGGTCCGTGAAAAGGGGTTTCGATGATCGTTCGCCCGCGCCCGGGATTCTTGCATCTGTTCTTCATCATGCGCGGCTCGGTGGTGCCGCGCATCCTGCCGCAGATCTTCGGCTTCGGCGTCTATGGCGCACTGGTGGTGCTGGCGGTCAGGGCGCTGAAGCTCGACTTCGGCAATGCCGGCCCCGCGCCGTTCGCCTTGCTCGGTGTGGCGCTGTCGATCTATCTCGGCTTCCGCAACAATGCCGCCTATGACCGCTGGTGGGAGGCGCGCAAGCTATGGGGCCAGCTTGTCTTCGACATCCGCAATCTGGCGCGCGCCAGCACCGGTCTGATCGAAAACCGGGTCGAATTGCGCGGCCTGTTGATGGAGGCGATCGCCTTCTGCCACTTCTTGCGCGGTCTGCTCAGGCGGGTGGACGCAACATCGGACGCACGCGCGTTCATCGGCGACGAAGCCGAAAGTGCCGTCAAGCTAGCCAACCCACCCGACGCCATGGTGCGACGGATGGGCGAGCGAGCCGCAGCGCTGTACAAGGCCGGCGCGATCGATGTCATGGGCTACCGCATCCTCGATGAGCGCCTGTCGGAAATCGCCGCGGCGCAAGCCGGTTGCGAGCGCATCATGGGAACACCGCTTCCGTTCGCCTACACGCTGCTCCTGCAGCGCACTGCCTACATCTTCTGCCTGCTGCTGCCGTTTGGACTCGCCTCGACCGCCGGCTGGGCGACGCCGCTGTTCACGGCGCTGATCGCCTACACCTTCTTCGGCCTCGACGCGCTTTCGGAAGAACTCGAGGACCCGTTCGGCACCGAGGCCAACGATCTCGCCCTCGACGGCCTGTGCCGCGTCTGCGAAATCTCGGTGTTCGAGGCGCTCGGCGAGGCGCCGCCCAAAATGATTCCTGCCGAAAAGTTCTATTTTTCTTAAGGCGCGTCGCACTTTTCGGCGATATCCACCAGGATGTGCCGCTGTGCGACACTCACCGCAGCACCGTGCATCCAAAAAAATGCAGGCGTGTCGGATCGCCTTCAGGCGCCGCGTCCTTGTTTCAGGTCCTGGCGAAGAGAGCCAGTGCTCGAAACAACCGGAGGCAACACCAATGACCATTTCTCAAGCATCCGTGACGCCGGGCGCGCTGTGGGCAGGCCGCGGGCTGAGCGCCCTCATCGTGCTGTTCATGATCTTCGACGGCGTCATCAAGTTGCCGCCGTTCGATATCGTCACCCAGACCATGGTGCAGCTCGGCTGGCCGGCCGATCCCAACGTCTCACGCATGCTCGGTATCATCGGCGTGGTTTCGACCGCGCTCTATGCTGTGCCGCGCACCTCGGCGCTCGGCGCCATCCTGCTCACCTTCTATCTCGGTGGTGCCATCGCGACCCATGCGCGCCTCGGCAGTCCGCTGTTCTCGCACACACTGTTCGGCGTCTATCTCGGCGTCATTCTGTGGGGTGGCCTTTTCCTGCGCGATCCCAGGGTGCGCGCGCTGATCCCCTTCATCCGATAGGCGATCCGTGCAAGCGGAAAATGGTTGACGGCCGCCATTATTCCTCAAAACGGATCAAATTCCGCATCCGCGCGTTATCGACGCAGCGGGTAGGAGGCGTTTCCCGGTCGGGAGGAACGACAAATGAGAAAGACGATGCTTTTGATGGCCCTGTTGGTGCCGCTCGGTGCTTGCTCGCAGACGGAAAAGGGCGCGGCGGTCGGAGGCCTGGGCGGCGCGGCGGTCGGCGCTGCCGTGGCGGGCGATCCGGTGGAAGGCGCTGTCATTGGCGGCGCTGTCGGCGCCGTGGCTGGCGCGCTGATCGGCCGTGCCAGCGAAAGCGGCCAGTGCCGCTATCGCGATCGCTATGGGCGCGTCTACGTCGCCCGCTGCCCGCAAGGTTACTGATCGGGCCGCGTCATAGGCCGGACGGAACTGCGAAACGGCGGGCAAGGGCGCCCGCCGTTTCGCGTGGGTGATCCAATCAAACAAGAGAGCCGAATTATTCGGCGGTCGCGGCTTCCGCCTCGGCCGGCGCGGCTGCTGCGGCCGCAACAGCGGCGGCTGCATCTTCCTGCGCCTTCTTCAGAAGAGCGGCACGCTCCTGCGCCTTCTTGCCGGGCTCGGCCTTCTTCGGGTTGGAGCGAGCCTCGCGCTTGGCGATGCCGGCCTCGTCGAGGAAGCGCAGCACGCGGTCGGTCGGCTGGGCGCCGTGCGAGAGCCAATGCTTGACGCGGTCGGCGTCGACCTTGACGCGCTCACCGTCCTTGGGCAGCAGCGGGTTCCACGAGCCGAGCGACTCGATGAAACGGCCGTCGCGCGGCGAACGGGCGTCGGCGACCACGACGTGGTAATAGGGACGCTTCTTCGAGCCCGCACGGGCCAGTCGGATTTTCAATGGCATTTCTTTTCTCCTAAAAGCTCTGATTTTCGTTGATCGGGGTTATGGCTGTTGTCTTTGTGCATGTCGTTGTCCCAAAACCGCTCCGCACTTTTGGGCGACATGCACCGGTCCTCAGCCGGTTTTCGTTGCGCCGTTGGATGCGGCGATCTGCTCGTGATGCCGGATCACTTCACGGACGACGAAATTCAGGAATTTCTCCGCGAAATCCGGGTCGAGATGCGCATCCCTCGCCAGTTGGCGAAGGCGGGCGATCTGCTGCTGCTCGCGCGCCGGATCCGCCGGCGGCAGGCCATGCGTCGCCTTCAGCACGCCGACCGCCTTGGTGCAGCGGAAACGTTCGGCCAGCATATGGATGAGCGCTGCGTCGATATTGTCGATCGAGGCGCGGTAGTCGACCAGCGCCGCATAGGCGTCGGCCATGTCCTTTTCTTCGTTCATCGCGCCCTCACTTCTTCTTGCCGAGTCCGGGCAAACTACCGCCAGATCCCGGCAAACCAGGAAGCTTCATGCCGCCGGGCAGCCCAGGCAGGCCGCCACCTCCGGGTAGGCCACCGGGAAGGCCCTTCATGGCGCCGAGACCGGCGGCCTGCGCCTGCTTCTGCAAGGCTTCGAGCTGCTTGGGGTCCATCTTGGACAGGTCCGGCATGCCGCCGCCCATCATGCCGCCCGGACCGCCCATGCCGGGCATCATGCCGCCCAGCCCCATCTTCTGGGCCAGGCCGCCCATCATGCCGCGCATCAGGCCACCGCCTTTGCCCTTGCCGCCCATCGCCTTCATCATGTCAGCCATGCCGCGATGCATCTTCAGGAGCTTGTTGATCTCGGCCGCATCGGTGCCGGAGCCGGCGGCGATACGTTTCTTGCGCGAGTGCTTCAGAATATCGGGGTTGGCGCGCTCGGCCTTGGTCATCGACGAGATGATGGCGAGCTGGCGACCGAACATCTGGTCGTCGAGACCGGCGGCGGCCATCTGGTCCTTCATCTTGCCCATGCCCGGCATCATGCCCATGATGCCGCCCATGCCGCCCATCTTCGACATCTGCTGGAGCTGGCCGGCAAGGTCGTTGAGGTCGAACTTGCCCGACTGCATCTTCTTGGCCATCGCCGCCGCCTGTTCGGCGTCGATGTTTTCGGCGGCTTTTTCGACGAGGCTGATGATGTCGCCCATGCCGAGGATGCGGTCGGCGATGCGCTTGGGATGGAATTCCTCCAGCCCGTCCATCTTCTCGCCCGTACCGATCAGCTTGATCGGTTTGCCGGTGACGGCGCGCATGGAGAGTGCCGCACCGCCACGGCCGTCGCCATCCATGCGGGTCAGCACCAGGCCCGTGATGCCAACGCGCTCATCGAAGCTTTTCGCCAGGTTGACGGCGTCCTGGCCGGTCAGCGAATCGGCGACCAAAAGGATTTCGTGTGGCGACGACACCTTCTTGATGTCGGCCATTTCGACCATTAGCGGCTCGTCGATGTGAGTGCGGCCAGCGGTGTCGAGGATGACAACGTCATGGCCGCCGAGCTTTGCCGCCTGCACGGCACGGCGGGCGATGTCGACCGGCGTCTGGCCGGCGACGATTGGCAGCGTGGCGACCTTGACCTGCTCGCCGAGTTGCCGGAGCTGCTCCTGCGCGGCGGGACGCCGCGTGTCGAGCGAGGCCATCAAGACCTTCTTGTTCTGACGCTCGGTGAGGCGCTTGGCGATCTTGGCGGATGTCGTCGTCTTGCCCGAGCCCTGCAGGCCGACCATCATGACGACCACCGGGGCCGGTGCATTGAGGTCGACGGCGACGCCCTCGGCGCCCAGCATCTCGACCAGTTCGTCATGGACGATCTTGACGACCATCTGGCCGGGCTTGATCGACTTCAGCACGGCGGCGCCAACGGCCTTCTCGCGCACCTTGTCGGTGAAGGAACGCACCACTTCCAGCGCCACGTCTGCCTCTAGCAGCGCACGCCGCACCTCGCGCAGCGCCGCCGAGACATCGGCCTCGGACAGAGCGCCGCGGCCGGTCAGGCCATTCAGGATCGAGCCAAGACGTTCCTGTAGCGATTCAAACATTCTTTTTCCTTTTCCCTGGCACCCGGATGGTGCCCGAGAGGTAATGCGTCCGCGCCCAGTGTCCAAGCAAGAGCCAAAGCCAAAAAGCACCCGGGGGCGCACAGCGCTGCCGGATGTTGGCCTCCAGGATCGATTTACAGCACGTCACCTCAAAGAGGCTTCGGCGTCCTGGTCGGCTTGCTCGGAGGAATACTCGTCGCGGAATTCGCGGCGTGTAGACAGGAAATCGGCCGTGAAGTCAAGGTGCGGGTGGAATACGGTCGCTGAAACACGGCTCAATCGGCCGGCAAGCTCGATCCGTTGGGGTGCGAAGTATCCGGCTCGACCTTCAGCGGCGAGCGCGGATGAAGCAGCAGCAGGATCGTCAACAAGCTGCAGACGATGCCGATCGCCGCGATGAGAACGGCGTCAAGCGTCGTCCAGCCGGGGCCTTCGAGCGGCTTGGCGTTAAACAGGGCGAACGAATTATAGCTTTGCTGATGCGAAATCAGCAGGAAACCGGTCAGGTTGTTTCCGAGATGGACGCCGAAGGCAGCACCCAGATTGCCCGTGGCGTAGACCACAAGCGTCAGCAGCAGCGCAAAGGCGGCGATCGAGGCCAGCACGCAGGCGTTGATGGCAGCCGTCGAGCCGGGGGTCCAATGCATCGAAGTGAACAGAAGCCCTGGCAGCAGCGCCCAGATGAGGGGATTTTGAAACCGATTGGCCAGGCCCCTCAAGAGATAGCCGCGAAACAGCACTTCCTCGGACGAGGTCTGCAGCAGGGTCAGCACAAGGATCGGGATAAGAAACAGCAGCCAGGACGACAGGCTGATCGCACCGCGGGCAATGTCGGGTTGCAAGAAATAGAGCAAGACCTCGGAGAGCAGCGATGTAAGCAGCACCGCAGCCAGTCCCCTAAGGAATCCCGAGCGCGAAACCCGGCGGCTGGTGCCGATCAGCGCCATCAGCGACTCGCGATGGACCCAGCGCATGGCAGCCCACAGGCCGATCCAGATGCCGGCAAAGGAGGCGAGCGCGGCAAGAATCCCGGCGGGCGACGCCATGAAATCCTGCACCGTACCCGATGATGCCTGCCAAAGCGCGAAAAGATGGGAGCCGCCGATCAGCACGACCATGGTCGTCGCGACCCAGAACAGGGTGACGATCGTCGCTCCGAGCAACAGGCGCGGCAAGGTCGTCTTGGCGTTGGGAGAGCGCCGGTAACGCTCGAAGGCATCTGAATCGATCGTCACGCGGGTTCACAGGCTGGTGCTTCGGTATGGATGGTCTATGTGATCGGCATCTTCCGCGCAATCTCCCCTGTCCGAGCAACGATGGCGGACCACTCAGGTTATGACAGACCGCCGGTGGCGCCCGGCGGTCGCCCTGTCGGTTGGCGGTGTCAGCGCTCGACGTACATGATACGTCGGGTGCCCGGATCGACCAGCGCCGGTTGGTCGTTCACATAGACATAGCGGTAGTCGTAGTCCGGAATCTCCCGCAGCTCGACGGTATCGGGCAAGATCGCGCCGGGAACCACTTCGCCCTCGAGATAGACCGGGTCGAGCCGGTTCGTGTCGATGTAGGTGCGGACTTCTGCCGGCGGACGCCTGATGGGCTCGATCGGCTCGGCGGAAACGATCGTTCCGGTATAGGTGTCGGAATACTCGCTGTCGGCGGGCGCTTCAACGATGGAAATGTCGGCGTCGGCCGGGCGCCGGGTCAGGACAACTTCGTTGCCGCCGAAATCGGCCGTCACGTAGTCGGAATAGATCCAGCCCTGGCCATTGGCCTCGGCTATGGTGCACCATTTGCTGTTTTCGATGCAGCCCTCGAGCGTTGCCGACTGGCCGGCGGCGAGCACGCCGATGACCGGGTATTGCGGGCCGGGACCGGCGCGCACGTTGAGATCGGCGACGGCCGAGACGGCGGTTTCGGCCAAGGCTGCACCCGACATGGCGACTAACGCTCCAGCGACGGCAGGAAGCAGTATGCGGTTCATGATTTCGCTCCGTTTTCGTAATCCCTCGCGAACGAAAACGAAACAAGGCATCATGCGTTCCGGCTAAAATGCCTCGGCCGGCTCACGTTTTATTCCAGTTTCTTTCGCTACGCCGTTCAGGAGTTCGTGGACGAAAGCCAGCTTTTGCGCGGTCACCTCCGAGATGACGAAAGGATAGAGGTCGGGCAGGCCCATGCAGCGGTTGATCGAGTTGGAGGCTTCCGACAGCACCAGCCAGCGGGCGAGGATCCTTTCGAACGGCTCCGGAACGGCGACAGTTTCCGACGGCGCCGGCTGCAGCTCGCCGCCGGTGTCGCTGCGCGGCAGGTCGTTGGCCTCCACGGTTTCCAGTCGGCCGAGCGGGAAATTCAGCGCATGGACCATCTCCAGCGTGTCGGTGATGTGCAGATGGTGCGCCCATGTCTCGGCCCAGTCCTCCCAGGGATGGGACGTGGCATAGGCCGAAATGTGGCCCTGCTGCCAGTCGGGTCGTGCCCCATTGGCATGGTAGATCTTGAGCGCCTGCTCGTAATCGGCGCGCTCGTCGCCGAACAATGCGCGGAAAGCGACAAGCCTTTGCGGGTCGTCGCGGATCAGGCGGTCCCAATAGTAGTGTCCGAGCTCGTGGCGGAAATGGCCGAGCAAAGTGCGGTAGTTCTCGCCCATCTCGACGCGCCGCTTTTCGCGCTCTGCCGAGTCCGCCTCGGCGACATTGAGTGTGATCAGGCCGTTGTCATGGCCGGTCAGGATACGCTCGCCGCCTGGGCCGCCGCCGATCGGATCGGCGAGGAAGTCGAAGGCGAGGCCGGCCTCGTCACCGGCGTTCTGTTTGCGTACGACCGGCAATCCAGCGGCGAGCAGCGAATAGATGGCCCGCTTCTTTGCCGCTTCGACGCGGATCCAGCGGCGGCGGTTGCCATCGACCGAAAGGTCCGGGATCAACTGGTTCAGCATGCAGGCGCGGCAGAAGGCATGACCCGGTTCCGCCATCCAGTTGCAGGCGCACTCGTCGGCGTTGGTGCATTGGAAAACGCCGTCGGCGCCGGATAACGCGAAGCGCCCATGCCGGGGATCGTAGAGCACGGAGCTGGCACAGTTCAGGCACTGGGCGTTCTCGAAATAGAGGCGGTGGCCGCAATGCGGGCAATCGAAAAGCTTCATGTCAGTCTCAAATCATCAGGCCCGGATATGGTGCGGAGCGGCACATCGTCCAAACGCCTGTGAGCAATCAGCGTTCCCGCCGATGCTATTTTGCCGCAAGCTGGGCGGCGACGGTTCTCGCCACCGCCTCGCCCGACAGCCTGGCGCCGCCGCAGGTCTGCATCAGCGGACCGGCCAGATGCTCCCCGGCGAAGAAGATCTTTTCCGCCACCGGCTGCATCAGCGCGGCGCGCGCCTCCGAACGGCCGGGGCGGGCCGCCGCATAGGCGCCGCGCACGAACCGCTCGCCGCCCCAATTGGTCATCATGGCGCGTCCGACATGTTTTCGAATGTCGCCGCCGAAGATGCTGCACAGGCGGTCGGCGACGAAGTCGATGCCCGCCGCCTCGCCCGCCGCCGACATCTCCCAAGCGAAATCGCCGCCGACGAAACCGACCATCAGGTCTAGATCGAAGGGAAAGCAAAGGAAGTAGATGTCGTGCCTGGCCAGCCGCTCGATCAGCAGATCGTCGAACGGCTCAAGCCCGAGCCTCGTGCCTCTGATTTCGACCGGCAGCTTGGTCAGCATGCCCATCGGCAGGTCGAAGAAGGCCGAGAAATGCGCGTCGGGCAGCACCGGCGAGAATTCGATCTCCTCGAAGGCGAGAACCGCCGGCGAGGCGGTGACGATGGCTGCCTTGGCGCGAATGGTGCCACGATCGGTTACGCAGGCGACGCCAGGCCCGTCCCAGAGGATTTTCCGCACCGGTGTCGACAGCTCGACTGGCACGTCGGCACCGAAACGGGCGACCAACGCCCCAAATCCCTCCTTGGTGAAATAGTTCGGATCGAGATCGGCGGCGGCCTGAAAATCGCGGATCGATATCTCGTCCTCGTCGGCGCCGAAATCCATCGGCCCGGCGAAGGTGGCGGCGGCGCGCGGTGCATGGCCCCTGGCAAGCAACGCCGAAAGACGGTCGTCGTCGCCGTCCTTCACCTCATGCGCGGCCAGCATTTCGAACAGCCTGATATCAGCCACCTTCATCGCGGCCTCTTCGTCCTCGCTCGCCTTTCGGTTGCGATAATAGAGATGGTCGACATTCATGTCGTGATGGTGGAGCGTCCAGCGGGCGGCTTGCGCCTCGGGAAAGTAGGGATTGCGATCGGCCGCGTGCAGCCAGGCGCAGCCGATGTCGAAAGGAACGTCGAAATGCTGATCGCTGGTCCAGGCGCGGCCGCCGATGCGGTTCATCGCTTCGATCAGCTTGAAGGAAAGGCCGGCTTCGCGGAGGGTCTTGGCGGCGGAAAGTCCCGCCGAGCCGGCGCCAATCACCACGACATCAACGTCTTCCATGAATATTCTGCCCCCGCCACAATAATTACTTGATCGTAAGCAAGTTCTCCGGCATTCGCCAGCGCTGCTGTGGGAACGCGTAAACGACTTCTTAGCGCATCGGCTCGAAAATCGGTTCCGATTTTCGGAAAGCACGATGCAGGTTCTAAACCGTTGGAGCGACGTGCGTCCAAGCGGACGCACGTTGCTCCAACGGTGACAAGCGGGCGTTTCGCTGGCAAATTCGTATTTGGGAACGTGATTGAGGCAACCAGGAGAGCAACATGGCATTTCTTGCCAAGGGAAAGATTTTCGCGGCGGCGGCATCGATGACGCTTGCGGCGGCGACAGGCGCACAGGCCGCCCAGTGCGGCAACACCGGCGCAGGGTTCGAAGAGTGGAAGGCTGAGTTTGCCGCGGAGGCCAAGGCCAACGGTGTGGGCTCGAAGGGTCTGGCCGCTCTGGCTAACGCACGCTACGCAACAAAGACGATCTCCGCCGACCGCGCCATCCATAAGGCTTTCAGCGGCTCGGTGGACGCTTTCATGAAGCGCCGTGGCGCTTCCACGATCATTTCCAAGGGCCGTTCGCTGAAGAAGTCGAACGCGGCGCTGTTCGACAAGATCGAACGGACCTACGGTGTGCCGCCGGGCGTGTTGCTCGCTATCTGGGGTATGGAGACTGGCTTCGGTTCCTACCTGGGCAAACAGAACACGGTCTCTGCCATTTTAACGCTTGCCTATGATTGCCGCCGCCCGGAGTTCTTTTATCCGCATGGCGTTGCGGCCCTGAAACTGGTCGATCATGGAGCGTTGAGCGCCTCGTCGGTCGGCGCCATGCATGGCGAGATTGGCCACACGCAGTTCCTGCCGGGAAATGTTCTGAAGTATGGTGTCGGCAACAGAAATCTGCGCGACAAGAGCACGGCATTGGCTTCCACTGCCAACTTCCTCAAGGGCCACGGTTGGCGGGCCGGCGCGAGTTACGAGGCGAATATGGGCGCAATTGCCGGCTGGAATTCCGCGAGCGTCTATCAACAGGCCATCGCCCGCATGGCCACGGCGATTGATGCCGATTGATGTAAACTCTAGAGCGGTTCACCGTTTCGCGGAAATGCAAAACGCTCTATCTCTTTGTTTTGACGCAATTCCCCCAGGGAAAGCGCAATGCGCTTTTCCTGGGAATGCCGTTCACACTTTTCCTGGAATTGTTCCATTCGACAGAAAGCCCGGCAAAAGCCGGGTTTTAATTGTATACGTCTTACGTTGACTAGCGTTTTCGATTGCGCGCCGCCAACGTCCTCAGCCTGAGCGCATTGAGGCGGATGAAGCCTTCGGCATCCTTCTGGTCGTAGGCGCCGCGGTCGTCCTCGAAGGTGACCAGCGCGTCGGAATAGAGCGTCTTCCTCGACTTCCGGCCGGTGACGATGACGTTACCCTTGTAGAGCTTGAGGCGCACTGTGCCTTCGACATCTTCCTGGCTCTTGTCGATCATCGCCTGCAGCATCAGGCGTTCGGGCGCGAACCAAAAGCCGTTGTAGATCAACTCGGCATAGCGTGGCATGAACTCATCCTTGAGGTGGGCAGCACCTCGGTCGAGGGTGATCGACTCGATCGCCCGATGGGCAGCGATCAGGATGGTGCCGCCGGGGGTTTCATAGACGCCGCGCGACTTCATGCCGACGAAACGGTTCTCGACCAGGTCGAGCCGTCCGATGCCGTTGTCGCGGCCGAGATCGTTGAGCGCGGCCAGCATCGTGGCCGGCGACAGCTTCTTGCCATCGAGCGCGATCGGATCGCCCTTCAGGAACTCGATTTCGATCTCGGTGACCTTGTCCGGTGCGTCCATCGGCGAAATGGTGCGCTGGTGGACGAATTCCGGCGGCTCGCTCCATGGGTCTTCCAGCACTTTGCCCTCGGAAGACGAGTGAAGAAGGTTGGCGTCGACGGAAAACGGCGCGTCGCCCTTCTTGTCCTTTGGCACCGGAATCTGGTGCTGCTCGGCGAAGTTGATCAGATCGGTGCGCGACTTGAAGGACCAATCGCGCCATGGCGCGATGACCTTGATGTCGGGGTTCAGCGCATAGGCCGAAAGCTCGTAACGGACCTGGTCGTTGCCTTTACCGGTGGAGCCATGGGCAACCGCGTCGGCGCCGGTTTCTTTTGCGATATCGACAAGATGCTTCGCGATCAACGGCCGGGCGATCGATGTGCCGAGCAGATAGGTGCCCTCATAGACGGCATTGGCGCGAAACATCGGGAAGACGAAGTCGGAAACGAACTCCTCGCGCACATCGACGATGCGGATGTCCTTGATACCCATCATCTCGGCTTTGCGCCGCGCCGACTCCAGCTCGTCGCCCTGGCCGAGGTCGGCGGTGAAGGTCACAACTTCGGCGCCGAGCTCGGTCTGCAGCCATTTCAGGATGATGGAGGTGTCGAGGCCGCCGGAATAGGCGAGCACGACTTTCTTGACGTCTTTTGGTTTCGACATGCTGGGGGACATCTTGGCGGTTCCGCGACAGGGGTTCTCGCCGGGCGAGGTATCACAGCGTTTCCGGACTGCGCAAGAGACGAAGGGTACGACAGGCACGCTGGATCAGTTATTGCGTGGGGCCAGTCGCTGGCATAGGCACCGTGCCTGCGCTATAGGCTGCGCTATCTTACGCCTCCTTGGGGCCGCCCATGTCCTTCATTCCCGACACCACCACGCTGATCCAGTTCGCCATTGCCACCGTGATCCTGGCGATCACGCCGGGGCCTGACATGACGCTGTTCGTGTCGCGCACGCTGAGCCATGGCCGTGCCACCGGCTTTGCCTCGATGGCGGGCGCGCTGTGCGGCACGCTGATCCACACCACGCTGGTGGTGGTCGGCATCTCGGCGCTGATTGTCGCCTCGCCGGCGGCCTTTTTTGTCCTGAAGATTTTCGGCGCCGCCTACCTCGTCTTCCTGGCGTGGCAAGCGATCACCAGGGGATCGGCCTTTTCACCGGAGAAGA
Organism: Mesorhizobium sp. WSM4821; assembly: GCF_055901555.1. Classification (NCBI taxonomy): domain Bacteria; kingdom Pseudomonadati; phylum Pseudomonadota; class Alphaproteobacteria; order Hyphomicrobiales; family Phyllobacteriaceae; genus Mesorhizobium; species Mesorhizobium sp. WSM4821. Next base: position 1,402,243 of record NZ_CM148371.1, read on the forward strand.
AGACCGGGCCGCGGGAGATCTCGCTGTTTCGCAGCTGGGCGGCGGGACTCGGCGTCAACCTGCTCAATCCGAAGATCGTTCTGTTCTTCATGACCTTCCTGCCGCAGTTCGTCTCGGCGCACGACCCGAGCGCGCCCGGAAAGCTGTTCTTTCTCGGCGCGATGTTCGTCGTGCTTTCGATCCCGGTAACGGCGCCGATGGTGCTGGCGGCGGAAAAATTCTCGGCGGCGATGAAGGCCAGCCCGCGCGCGACGCGCGTCGTCGACTATCTGTTCGCTGGCGTGTTTTCGGCCTTCGCGCTCAAGATCCTGACGGCCCAGGCGAAGTAGGGCTTAGCCGATCTGCCGCCAGGTTCCGGCCCAGCGTCCGGCGCTCAGCCAATAAAAAATTCCGCCGGTCATGCCGCAGCCGACTACGGCGGCAACGGCGCGGGGGTCAGTGACCTCGAAATTGGCATCGGTCGTCTGATAGGCGAAGCTGAGGAAAACCACCGCGACCACCGCGCCCGCCAGCGCGTAGAACAGCCAGTCGCGCCGGCCGAGGATTTCGGAGACGAGGATGACGATGGCTGCCGGCATGAAGGCGAAATAGGCGACGAACAGCGCAACGAATGGAACCGAAAAATACAGGGAAGCAGTCGCCGTAGGATGCGCGTGATCCGGCGTGTAGCCTAGCGACGCCAGGAACATAATGTTGAGGAAGGCGCTGGCCGCCAGCGAGGCGACGCCATAGCCGATCAGGATGACGGCGAAGCGGATGAGATAGGCAACGAGGCGGTTCACGCCTCGCCATGCCCCGCGATCATCATCGCTTCCAGCGCCAGCCGGTCGACCTTGCGCATGCGCTCGGACTCCGACTTGAGCTGGCCGCAGGCGGCCAGGATATCACGGCCGCGCGGCGTGCGGATCGGCGAGGCATAGCCGGCATTGTTGATATAGTCGGCGAATTTCTCGATCGTCTCCCAGTCCGAGCACTGGTAGTTGGTCCCCGGCCACGGGTTGAACGGGATCAGATTGATCTTGGCCGGAATGCCCTTGAGCAGCTTGATCAGGCCCTTGGCGTCCTCGATCGAATCGTTGACGTCCTTCAGCATCACATATTCGAAGGTGATGCGCTTGGCGTTCGACAGGCCGGGATAGGCGCGGCAGGCGGCGATCAACTCCTTCAATGGGTATTTCTTGTTGATCGGCACCAACAGGTCACGCAGATCGTCATTGGTTGCGTGCAGCGAGATCGCCAGCATGACGCCGATCTCCTCGCCGGTGCGGAAGATCTCCGGCACGACGCCGGAGGTCGACAGCGTGATGCGGCGCTTGGACAGGGAAAGCCCGTCGCCGTCGGAAGCGATCAGCAGCGCCTTCTTTACAGCCTCGAAATTGTAGAGCGGCTCGCCCATGCCCATCATGACGATGTTGGACACTTTCCGGCCCTCGGCCGGCACGATGGCACCGTCGGGCGTGTCGCGGTCGGGGAAATCGCCGAGCCGGTCGCGGGCGGTGAGCAATTGCGCCAGGATTTCTTCCGCCGTCAGATTGCGCACCAGTTTCTGCGTGCCGGTGTGGCAGAAGGAACAGGTCAGCGTGCAGCCGACCTGCGACGAGATGCAGAGCGTGCCGCGTCCTTCTTCGGGAATATAGACGGTCTCGATCTCGACCGGCCGGCCGGCGCCGCGCGGCGGAAAGCGGAACAGCCACTTGCGCGTGCCGTCGGAGGAGATCTGCTCCTCGACGATCTCGGGCCTGGCGACGGTGAAATGCTTGTCCAGCTCGGTGCGCAAATCCTTGGAGATGTTGAGCATGCCGGCAAAGTCGGAGATACCGCGCACATACATCCAGTGCCAGAGCTGCTGGGCGCGCATTCGGGCCTGGCGCTCCGGCACGATGCCTGATGCAACGAGGGCAGCGCCAAGTTCGGCGCGCGTCAGACCGATCAGCGACGGTTTTTCGGCCGGCGTGACGCGGGCGCGCAACGCGTCACGGGCGGCCTCAGTGGTGAGATCGAATGAAAGGGTCATTACTGCGCCAATATAAGCGATTTGCGGCCGATTACAGCCTCGTGCCCGAAATGAAGCGCGGCGCATAGCACAGGTTGATGGCGGAGTCATGGGCGGCGGCGGTGCAAGGCTCGCTGCAATGTTCCGGCCGGCGGCGTTTTGAAAAGCAAAAAGCCGGGCTTGCGGCCCGGCCCTCACTCAAACTCCGCTTCGCCTATTTGCACTTGGCGATGGACGACAGCGCCGCTGAGATGCCCTTCAGCGAAAAGACATAGGTGGTGGTGTTGCCGCGGCCGGATTTCGCCTGCACCTTCATGTCGCTGCCGGATTTCATCGCGGCGATCAGCACCGGCTCCTCGGCGGCGTTCTCGACCCAGGCCGACTTGCCACGGGTGAACATTGAAAAGCTTTTGCCGTCGATGGTGACGGTGGCCTTGGAGTTTTCCTGAAAATTATAGCCGGCGATGAATTGCGGCTCATAGGACACCTGCTGTCCCGGCCGCTGGCTGACGAAGAAGAACATGTCGCCGTGGTCAAGCGTTGGCGGCTGCTTGTCGGTCGGCACGGTCAGCACATAGCAAACCTTGCCGCCCGACGCCTGGTAGCTGTAGGTGCCCCAGGCATTATGCTGGCCGATCTTGGTCGCCGACTGCGCCAGTGCCGGCGCCGCCATGGCCACCAGGACCAGGCTCGAAATTGTAGCAATCAATCCGCGCATCGCTTTTCCTGTATTCCAAATGGTGCGGAGGCAGGCCGGCTCGGCGTCCTGCCCGTCGTTTCATTTTGATTTAATCTGGGTTACCAAACGGTGAATTTCCCTTGGGAAAAGGACATCCACCCCAGGAAACCGCCGCCAGCCTTGCGCCCGTCGCTCGAAAGCGGCAGTTGCAAGCGTCCCTCTCGCGACTTGGAGGCCACGAAAGCGGCGAGAGTTTGACTTTTGCGCTTCAGCTCCTATCGGCGAGCGCCTGCTTGGCGGCGAGCCGATGCGCGGGCGTGATATGGGCTTTGACGGCGGTGATCGCGGCGGTCAGCACGGCGATGTCGTCGGTAAAGCCCAGTCCGAAGACGAAGTCTGGAATGACGTCCGTCGGCAGCACAAAATAGCCGAGCGCCGCCACCAAGATGCCCTTGGCGCGCAGCGGCGTATTCTTGTCCATGGCGCAGTAGTAAGAGGCGACCAACTCTTCCATGAACGGAATCTGCCGGGCAGCCTTCTTGGCGGTGCTCCAGAATTTCTCGCGCACGCCGCTCTCGTCGCCCAGCTTGCCGCCAAAGCCGAAGAAATCAAAACCGGATTTTTGCGCCATCAGTCTCTCCTAACGAGGCTGTGTGTATCGTTCCACACGCACCTGCCAGCGGAAAATGTGGTGAAAGCGCCAGTCCACTACAAGAGCTTGGCCATTCTCCGGCTTTGAAAATCGGAATCGGCCTTTGCCGCTCGTCATCCTGGGGTCCCCGCGAGGTCGCTTCGCTCCTGCACCCGCCCCTGGATGAGGAAGCAAGCGGCTGCGGCGGCGACAGACCTTCAACGACCTAGCCGAAATAGCGGTCCATCTCCGTGGCCAGTTCGAAATCGAGCTTGGTCAGGCCACCGGCATCATGGGTGTTGAGCGTCACGTTCACCGTCTTGTAGACATTCGACCAGTCGGGGTGATGGTCTATCTTCTCCGCCGCCAGGGCGACGCGGGTCATGAAGGCGAAGGCTTCGGAGAAGTTCCTGAAGGTGAAGGTGCGCGCGATCGAGCCGCCATCCTTAGCCAGCGACCAGCCGTCGAGGCCGGCCAGCGCTTCAGCAACCGCCTCCTTGTTCAGTTTCTCTCTCGCCATGTTCGTTTCCCGTGCTATCTGGATTCGCAGTCTTCAGCATAGTGCCGGATCGATGAGTGCAAAGCCGATAGAATCCATTCTTTTCGTCTGTCTCGGCAATATCTGCCGCTCGCCGTTGGCAGAGGGCGTGTTGCGCGCCGTCCTGGCAGAGTGCGGCCTCGACCGAGACATCCTGCTCGATTCGGCCGGAACCAGCGACTGGGAAGCCGGCTCGGCACCTGACCCGCGCTCGATGTCGATAGCAGAGCGGCACGGCATCGACATTTCCGGACAGAGGGCGCGCAAGCTGACGACGGACGATTTTTCGCGTTTCGACCTCATTCTCGCCATGGACCGATCGAATCTCCGGGATCTCAGGGCGCTGGCGCCCGCCGCCATGCGCGACCGTGTCCATCTGTTTCTGGAGTTCGCGGTCGGAAGGGTAAGCGACGTGCCGGACCCCTATCACGACGGGCCAGACGCGTTTGCCTCGGTCTACCGCATGATCCGCGAAGCGTCGGAGGCGCTGGCGACGCGGATCGGGGCACGGGCATCTACGCCCGAAAGCGGCCAGGCCTCCTCGACGATGTAGGGTCCGCCACCCACCGAATCGCGCGACGACATCAGGACGAAGCGACCGACACGGAAGGGCAGCGTCGAGAAGTTGCCGCGTGCCGACAGGTATTGGGCGACGTCGGGCGGGCTCGAATTGCGTAAGCGGGCCAGCGTCACATGCGGCATGAACTTGCGCGGGTCGGCAGGGATGCCGAGGCGCTGGCAGATGCGCTCGATCTCGCTTTGCAACGCCGAAAGGTCAGGCGAGGCGGAAACGCCGGCCCATACCGCATGCGGTTTTTTCTGACCGAAGGCACCGACGCCGGATAGCGTCAACGAGAAGGATGGGCGATGGACGCGGTCGAGTGCGTTGGCGATCTCGTCTGCGACATGGCCCTCGACATCGCCGATGAACCGCAGCGTCAGATGGTAGTTCTCGACGTCTATCCAGCGGGCTCCGGGCAGGCCGCCCCGGAGCAGGGACAGCGAAAGGGCGGCATCACGCGGTATTTCGAGGGCGGTAAAAAGACGCGGCATGGCAAGCCTCCTGTCCTCGAATCGAACTCTTGTCCCTAGCGAATCATCGATAATCGAACGGGGCAAGTGGTTTGTTGGTCGCAGCCCCACCTAAATCTTCTCCCAACCCATCAGCCGAAAGAAACCGATTTGCCTGCGCGGATCTTCGGTTTGGGAAGCACGATGCGTCTCCAACGGAACGCTGCTCCAAGTCACCGAACTCTTCCTCCTCAAGAATTGTCTTGCACTGCTGCGATGGCCTTTTCGACGGCCGGCAGGATGCGCTCGACCATAAGGTCGACGCCCCGAGCATTCGGGTGCAGGCCGTCGAGCTGCAAGGCGGGCTCGCCGGCGACGCCGTCGAGAAAAAACGGATAGAGCGGGACTCCGTATTTTTCAGCCAGTTCCGGGAAGATCGCGTCAAAGCCATTCTGGTAGTCGGCGCCCAGATTGGGCGCGGCGCGCATACCGGCCAGCAGCACGGCGATCTTGCGCTGCTTCAGCTTCGCCAGCATGGCGTCCAGATTGTTTCGCGTGATGTCGGGAGAAACGCCACGCAGCATGTCGTTGGCGCCGAGCTCGAGGATGACGAGATGCGTGCCGTCCGGCACCGACCAGTCGAGCCGCGACAGGCCGCCACTCGACGTATCGCCGGAGACGCCTGCGTTGGCGACCGTTGCATCATGGCCCTTGGCGCGAAGCGCCGCCTCAAGTTTCTGGGTGAAGCCCTCGTCCGGTCCGAGGCCAAAGCCCGCCATCAGGCTGTCGCCGAAGCCAACGACCTTGAAGGGTTCGGCGCGCGCCGACGAAATGGCGCCGCAAATTCCGAGACAAAGGATGAAGGCTGCGGCAAGAGTGTGTTTGAAAGCCATGCGGCAGGCCCCATATGAACCAAGGACATTTTGTTGGCGGCAGGCCGAATTCCAGCCTCTCCTCATCCCAATATAGGACGATCTCATTTTGACAGAAGCCGTCATCGCGCTGAAAAACGTATCGCTGACGCTCGGCGAAGGGGCGTCTTCCGTCCATGTGCTGAAAGGCGTCAGCCTTGACGTGGCGAGCGGCGAGGCAACCGGTATCGTCGGGCCCTCGGGCTCGGGAAAGTCGACGCTGCTGATGGTTCTTGCCGGCCTGGAAAGGGTCGATTCGGGTACGGTACGAATTGCCGGCGAATGGCTGAACGCCAAGAGCGAAGACCAGGTCGCATCGTTTCGAGGTCGAAACATCGGCATCGTCTTCCAGTCTTTCCATCTCATCCCCAACATGACGGCGCTTGAAAATGTCGCAGTGCCGCTGGAACTTGCCGGTCATGCCGATCCGTTCGGAGTGGCGGCGCGGGAGCTGGAGGCGGTGGGCTTGAGCGACCGCGTCACCCATTATCCCGGCGAACTGTCCGGCGGCGAACAGCAGCGTGTGGCGATCGCCCGGGCGTTGGCGCCTTCACCGCGTATCCTGATCGCCGACGAGCCGACCGGCAATCTTGATCAGGCGACCGGGGCGCAGGTCGCCGATCTTTTGTTCGCCAAGGCGGCCGAGCGCGGCATGACGCTGGTGCTCGTCACCCACGACCCGGCGCTCGCCGCACGCTGCTCAAGGCAGGTGTCGATGCGGTCGGGCCGGATCGAGGATGCACCAACGCCGGCTCGGAAAGTCGGTAAGGTGCCGGCCTGATGCCGCTGTCGCGCACGTTGAAGCTCGCTTTCCGCTTCTCGCTGCGCGAAATGCGCGGCGGGCTATCCGGCTTCCTGATCTTCCTTGCCTGCATCGCGCTTGGCGTCGCGGCGATCGGCGGCGTCAACTCGGTGGCCCGGGCGATTACCGCCGGTGTAGCCAACGAAGGCCAGTCGCTGCTCGGCGGCGATCTTCGTTTCCAGCTCAATCAGCGCGCCGCGACGGAAGCCGAGTACATCTTTCTCGACCGGTTGGGCAAGGTTTCGCACAGCGCCAATATGCGCTCGATGGCGCGGCTCGAGGACGGATCCGACCAGGCGCTGGTCGAGGCCAAGGCGGTCGACGGTGCTTATCCGCTCTATGGCGCGCTGGAGACCGAGCCAGCGCTGTCGAAGCAGGAATTGTTCGGCGAAGAATCTGGTGTTTTCGGTGCCGTCGCACCTGACCTCTTGTTCGAGCGGCTGAACCTTGGGATTGGCGACCGGCTGAAGCTCGGCAGCGCCACGTTCGAACTGCGTGCCAGGCTCGTCAACGAGCCGGACGCGGTGTCCGACGGTTTCGGCTTTGCGCCGCGGCTGATGATCTCGACGGAAGGGCTTGCCGCTTCCGGCCTGATCCAGCCCGGCAGCCTGGTCGAAAATGCCTACAAGATCGGCCTGCCCAGCGGCGCCAGCGAAGCTGATATCAAGGCGATCCAGGATCAGGCCACAGAGGATTTCCCCGAGGCCGGCTGGTCGATTCGCACGCGCAGCAACGCAGCACCTGCGTTGTCCTCCAACATCGAGCGGTTCTCGCAATTCCTGACGCTGGTCGGGCTGACGGCGCTGGTGGTCGGCGGCGTTGGCGTGGCCAATGCGGTGCGCGCCTATCTCGACGGCAAGCGCGGCGTCATCGCCACCTTCAAGAGTCTGGGCGCTTCGGGCGGTTTCGTCTTTGCCGTCTATCTCGTGCAGATCCTGATGATCGCCGCGCTCGGCATCGCGCTTGGGCTCGTGCTTGGCGCATTGATGCCGTTCGCGGCCAGCGCCGCACTGCAGTCGGTCATTCCGGTGCCGGCGGAAGGTGGTTTCTATCCCGGCGCGCTGGGCATGGCGGCGCTGTTCGGGCTGCTGGTGACGCTGGCTTTCGCCTTGCTGCCGCTCGGCCGGGCGCGCGACGTGCCGGCGACGGCGCTGTTTCGCGAAATGGGTTTTGAGGGCCGCGGTTTTCCGCGTCCGCTCTACATGGCGGCGGCGCTCGGCATCGCGCTGCTCCTGGCGGCGCTGGCCATTCTGTTTTCCGGCGACCGCCGTATCGCCTCGATCTTCGTCGGCGCCACCATTCTTGCCTTCCTGGTGCTGCGGGTCGTCGGTACTCTGGTGCAGTGGGCTGCCAAAAGGGCCCCACGCGTTCGCTCGACGGTGCTCAGGCTGGCCATCGGCAACATCCATCGGCCGGGCGCCTTGACGCCGTCGGTGGTGCTGTCGCTGGGACTGGGGCTGACGCTCCTGGTGACGCTGGCGCTGATCGACGGCAATCTCAGGCGGCAGATTTCCGGCAGCCTGCCGGAGCGGGCGCCGAACTTCTTCTTCGTCGACATCCAGAGCAGCGATGTCGACGCGTTTTCCGCGCTGGTCGGCAAGGAGGCGCCCGCGGGCACGCTGGTCAAGGTGCCGATGCTGCGCGGCCGGGTGATGGCGCTGAACGGCGTCGACGTCGACAAGGTCAAGGTTCCGGCGGAAGGGGCCTGGGTGCTGCGCGGCGATCGCGGGCTGACCTACGAGGCCAGGCTGCCGCAGAATGCGACGCTGACCGAAGGCACATGGTGGCCGGAAGATTATACCGGCGAGCCGCTGGTGTCGTTTTCGGCCGAGGAAGGCGCGGAGATCGGGCTGAAGCTCGGCGACACCGTCACCGTCAACGTGCTTGGCCGCAACGTGACCGCGAAAATCGCCAATTTCCGCCAGGTCGAGTGGGAGACGATGGGCATCAACTTCGTCATGGTGTTCTCGCCCAATACATTTGCTGGCGCGCCGCATAGCTGGCTGGCGACGCTGACCGAAAAGGGCGCGTCGGGGGCGGACGATGCCCGTGTTCTCAATGCCGTCACTCGTGCCTTTCCCGCGGTGACAACGGTCAGGGTCAAGGACGCCCTCGACATCGTCAACCGGCTGGTGGCGCAACTCGGCACCGCGATCAGGGCCGCGGCTGGCGTGGCGCTGATCGCCTCGGTGCTGGTGCTGGCGGGCGCGCTGGCCGCCGGCAACCGCGCCCGCATCCACGACGCGGTGGTGCTGAAGACGCTGGGCGCCACCCGGAAGACGCTGATCGCGGCCTTTTCGCTGGAATATTTGCTGATCGGCCTCGCCACGGCGATCTTCGCGCTGGCGGCAGGCGGCGTCGCGGCATGGTTCGTTGTTGCACGAATCATGACGCTGCCCTCGCATTTCATGCCTGATGTGGCGGTGGCAACAATTGTGTTTGCCTTGGTGGTCACGGTCGGCATTGGCCTCGCCGGCACCTGGCGGGTGCTGGGCCACAAGGCGGCGCCGGTGCTGCGCAACCTCTGATCCGCTGGATTTACGGGGTCCAACGCGACCGCGGCGCCAAGTGTTTCTGGACGTGCAAAGAACGCTAGCGCTTTGATTTCGCGCATGATGACTGCCGAAAATCGGTCGATTCTCGCGCTCATCCGACCGGGGCTTGATTAAATCTGGTTAATGTTGCGGCCTGAAGGGCCAATAAAACCGGATTTCCGGTACTTCACGAAGCATTACGTCCGGTTACGGTCTTGTTCTCGGCGTCAAGAACCATCATATTTCGCCGCAGGCATGCTGGAGCCCCGCCAGCGGCGCCTGGGTTCGAATGGACCTGACACCGGACGGGGCAGAAGCAAGATGAGGATTTCCATGGCTGAACCCCTTCGCAACTACCAGACGCGCGCCGTGCCCGGCGCCGGCGTCGATGCTGCCATCGACCAGGGCCTGCGCGCCTACATGATCAAGGTCTACAATCTGATGGGGCTTGGCCTCCTCATCACCGGCCTTGCGGCTGTCGGCACGGTCATGCTGGGCACCACCACAGATCCGGCTTCGGCGGTCGCCACGCTGCCGAACGGCGATATGCTGACCTCCTTCGGCTACGCGATCTTCGGCTCGCCGCTGAAATGGCTGGTGATCTTTGCCCCGCTGGCAGCGGTGATGTTCCTGTCGTTCCGCGTCCAGTCGATGAGCGTTTCGGCCGCGCAGACGACATTCTGGGTCTATGCCGGCCTCGTCGGCCTGTCGCTGTCGTCGATCTTCCTAGTCTACACCACTGCCAGCATTTCGCAGACCTTCTTCGCCACCGCAGCTGCCTTTGGCGGGCTGTCGCTCTACGGCTACACGACCAAGCGCGACCTTTCTGCATTCGGTTCGTTCCTGGTCATGGGCCTGATCGGTCTGATCATCGCGATGGTGATCAACATCTTCCTGCAGTCGTCGGCGCTTTCCTTCGCCGTTTCGGCGATCGGCGTGCTGATTTTCGCAGGTCTCACTGCCTACGACACGCAGAACATCAAGGAGATGTATTTCGAGGGTGACGAGACTGACGTCGCCGGCCGCAAGGCGATCATGGGTGCTCTGAGGCTCTATCTCGACTTCATCAACCTGTTCATGTTCCTGCTGCAGTTCATGGGCGATCGCCGTTAGGCAATCTCTGAGCCGCTGGACCAGCGATTTTTGAAAGGGCGGCCCAACGGTCGCCCTTTCCTTTTGCACCGGCCTTTGCTGTGATGGAAGGCAGGTGGACGATTTGCATAAATTATGAGCAGCATCACGATACGGGCCGCGAATTCGGCCGATCTCGACCGGATCACGGAGATCTATGCCGACGCGGTGACCCATGGCACGGCGAGCTACGAACTGGAGCCGCCGAGCCGTGCAGAGATGGGCGAGCGCTTCGACAGTTTGATAGCGGGCGGCTTTCCCTATCTGGTGGCGGAAAAGGACGGCATCGTGCTCGGCTATGCCTATGCTGGCGCCTTCCGGCCACGCCCTGCCTACCGCTTTGTCGTCGAAGATTCCGTCTATGTCGCACCCGAGGCCAAGGGCCAGGGCGTTGGGCTCAAGCTGATGCAAGAGTTGATCGAGGCGGCCGAGGCGGCGGGCTTCCGCCAGATCATCGCGGTGATCGGCGACGGCCGGTCGGACAGTGCCTCGGTGCGGCTGCACGAGAAGCTCGGCTTTCGTCATTCGGGCCGGCTGGAAGGCTCCGGCTACAAGCATGGACGCTGGCTGGACACGGTGTTCATGCAACTTTCGATCAATGACGGGTCTCTGGCTCCGCCCGATCCCCGCTCTTTGCCGGAGCGGAAATTCCGTCAATGAGTTTAAAGAATTAGGCTTCGACCAGTTTCAGTTTGCGGTCGAAGACGCCAAGCACGCGGCCAAGTTCCTGGCCGCGCTTGAGAATGCGGCCGCCGGCGGCAATGACGGTGAATACGCCTTGCCGGCGCGCCAGTTTCGGATCCTTGACGATCTGGAACAGCGGCACCTCGCTGGTGCGGCGGAACACGGAAAAGACGGCGCGGTCGGTAAGGTGGTCGATAGCGTAGTCGCGCCATTCATTGGCGGCGACCATGCGTCCGTAAAGCCTCAATATCTGGTCCAGTTCGCGCCGGTCGAACCGCACCGGCTGGTCGAGGCGTTCGCGTCTTGCCTCGTGCAGCGGGATCAGTATTGCGGATGCGTCTCCATCCTCCGTCCCACTGCCGTGATCAGTCATGCCTCGATCCCTTCGAATGAATCTTACGCCGACCAAAATTGGCGCTTTCGCCGGGGAATTGCAAGCCCAAGCGGGCAAAGGCAGCGCTCCATAGTTTCCGCGGTGTCCAGTCACGTTTATGAAACGTCCGTTGAAATTGGTGATCCTTCGCCACAATCCTGCCATCTTTTATCCGCGCTCCTGCCCCAATGTCCGACGATTTTACGGGCGTTGCCTGAGACGGTTCGGTCCGGCACTGGCTCGTAAACCCCAAGCCCCCCGCCCACGGGTCTGCGTCGGATCGAACCAACCTCGGTTTTTCCTTGAAAAATCGGGTGCGACGATCCCAAAAAACCTGAATAACCGGCGTCAGAAGCAAGCTGACGCCGGTTTTTTATGTCTGGATGGAAGTGGACGCCTAAAGCGCGACGTGTCTGAAGGATAAGTTCTTGTTTTCATGCATGTCGGTATCCCAAAACCGCTGCGCACTTTGGGCGACATGCATTAGAGCGAAATGCGCAGCCGGTTATCGCCGGTGGATGAAGGCGGCGCCCAGAATCGGCCCCGGCAAGCCGTCTTCGCCAACCGATTGCAACAGCACGGCGCAGCCGCCCTTCTTGGATTTCTTTGAAATTTCGCTCATCGGCAATTCGTAACGCTGAGCCTTGCCGTGCCACATGCCGGCTGTCTGGATGCCGGTGACGGCGTTCCAGTAGGTCATGCTGCGGCCGGAGTTTTCGCCCTTGGCGATCTTGATCGTCTGCGGCGAGTCGAAATAGACGATGACGAGATGGGCATCGCTAGGCCCGGCCCCGGCATCGCCGGCGTCGATCATGACGCGATCGCTGGTCCGGCTGACCTTGATGCTGACCTGCATGCCCTCGCCTGATCTCTTCATGCGGGCGAGCGAGCCGTCGACTTCCTTGCGGCTGGCGCCGTTGACATGGCTGCGGCCATTGATGACGGCCTGCGGCGTATAGACCGAGCGGCTGCCGAAGGCGCGCATATACTCGTATTGCCGTTCGGTGTTCTCCTTGCGGCTCAGCGTGTCCTTCCAACCGAGATAGTCCCAGTAGTCGACATGATAGGCGAGCGCGACGATGTTCTCCTTGGTGGCAAGCTCGGCGAAGAGTTCATCGGCCGGCACGCAGGAATTGCAGCCCTGGCTGGTGAAGAGTTCGACCACGCCCAAGGGTTGGTCGGATTTGCCAGTCTGGGATTTGTCAGCCTGGAGGCTGTCATCGGCAAGTGCATTGCCGCCAAGTCCAGCGCCGGCAAACACCGAGAGGGCCAGCGCAAATGCCGCAAGCCGCAATGGTCTTGGAGATGTCATAGCCGTTTCGACTCCCGCCGGTGACGCCGGCCTTATTCTGATTGGCGAAATATTTGGCAGAAGCGGCAGTCAACGGGAAGTCACGTTGCGGTGAAACTTTGCCGTTGCAACCAACCGCAAGGGCGCAATAGGAAGGGCTACACTTCACGGTAGAAGCCGATTCGGGCAACAATCACAATGTGGCAAACCCTCCTGACGCCGGTCGACCTTTATTGCGAGCGGCTCGGGCCGGAACTCTGGGCCGAGCCGGTCAACGCACTGACCAATCTGGCTTTTCTTGCCGCGGGCCTGTGGGGTGTCCGGGAGGTGCGTCGGCGCCGCACCGGCATTTTCGCCGAAGTGCTAGCCTGGTGGGTGGTGGCGATCGGCATAGGCTCGACGCTGTTCCACACCTTTGCCACGTGGGGGACGATCTGGGCCGACGTCCTGCCGATCGCCGGGTTCACGCTGGCCTACACGCTGTTCAACCTCCGCCGCTTCCTGGGCATGAAATGGGGCGCGGCGATAGCCATCTTCGTCGCCTTCTATGCCGTTGCCGGGTTGTTGACCTGGGCCGTGCCGGACTGGCTGCGTCAGGCGTCGAACGGCACGACCGGCTATCTGCCACCATTCTTGGCGCTCGCCTTCTTCGGGGCCTGGGCGGCGGCCAGCGGTAATCGCGCCGGCTGGTACAATCTAGCGGGCTCGGCGATCTTCGTCGTGTCGGTCATCTGCCGGGTAATCGATCCGCTGGTCTGCAGCAGCTTTCCGCTCGGCACGCATTTCCTGTGGCACATCCTAAACGGGCTGATGCTCGGCGTGCTGCTGGCGGCGACGGCGCGGTTTGGGAAGGCAGTAGGGCAGTAGGGGAGTTGTACTTGCCTACTGCCGTACTCCCTTACTGCCCTATTTCCCCTAAGCCGCCAGATCGCGCAGCACATACTGCAGGATGCCGCCGTTCTTGAAGTAGTCGAGCTCGTCCAGCGTATCGATGCGGCAGATGATCGGAACGTTCTTCACCGTGCCGTCGCCATAGGTGATCTTCGCGACCATCTTCTGGCGCGGCTTGATGGCGCTCAATCCGTCGATCTCGACCAGTTCGTCGCCCTTGAGGTTGAGCGAGGCCCATGAGGTGCCCTCCTCGAAGACGAAGGGAATGACGCCCATGCCGACCAGGTTCGAGCGGTGGATGCGCTCGAAGGACTGAGCGATGACGGCGCGGACGCCCAGAAGGTTGGTGCCCTTGGCCGCCCAGTCGCGCGACGAGCCGTTGCCGTATTCGACACCGGCGAAGATGACCAGCGGCACGCCTTCCTTCTTGTACTCCATGGCGGCGTCGTAGATCGATGTCTCTTCCTTCGACGGATAGTGGATGGTGTAGCCGCCCTCGCGGCCGTTCTCGCCCAGCATGTGGTTGCGTATGCGGATATTGGCGAAGGTGCCGCGCATCATCACCTCATGGTTGCCGCGCCGCGTGCCGTACTGATTGAAGTCGGCGACGCCGACGCCATGGTCGGTGAGGTATTTGCCGGCCGGCGAGGCCGCCTTGATCGAGCCGGCCGGCGAGATGTGGTCGGTGGTGATCTTGTCGCCGAACAGGCCGAGCACGCGGGCGCCCTTGATGTCGCCGATTGTGCCGAAGCCCGATGTCATGCCGGCAAAATAGGGCGGGTTCTGCACATAGGTCGAATTGTCGTCCCAGGCGTAGGTCTGGCCTTTCGGAGCCTTGACCTTCTGCCAGTATTCGTCGCCCTTAAAGACGTCGGCATATTTGCGGGCGAACAGTTCGCGCGTCACGTTCTTCTCGATGAACTCCTGGATCTCGACCGAGCTCGGCCAGATCTCCCTGAGATAGACCGGGTTGCCGTGACGGTCCTCGCCGAGCGGCTCGGTGGTCAGATCCTTGGTCACGGTCCCCGCCAGCGCGTGGGCGACGACCAGCGGCGGCGAAGCGAGGTAGTTCGCCTGCACGTCGGGCGAGACGCGGCCTTCGAAATTGCGGTTGCCGGAGAGCACCGCGGCAGCAATCAAACCTTTGTCGTTGATGGTCTTGGAAATCGGCGTCGGCAGCGGGCCGGAATTGCCGATGCAGGTGGTGCAGCCGAAGCCGACCAGGTTGAAGCCGATCTGGTCGAGTTCCTTCTGCAGGCCGGATTTCTCCAGATATTCGGCGACGACCTGGCTGCCCGGCGCCAGCGAGGTCTTGACCCATGGCTTCTGCTTGAGCCCGAGCCGGTTGGCGTTGCGTGCCAGCAGCCCGGCGCCGATCAGCACGCTCGGGTTCGAGGTGTTGGTGCAGGAGGTAATGGCGGCGATGACGACGTCGCCATGGCCGAGATCATGATCGGTGCCCTCGACGGCGTAGCGCTTGTCGATTTCGGCGGCCTTCCGGTATTCGGTCTCCATGGCCTTGGCAAAGCCTTCTGGGATGCCTTCGAGGGCTACGCGGCCTTCCGGACGCTTGGGGCCGGCCATCGACGGGACGACATCGCCGAGATCGAGCTCGAGCAGATCGGTAAAGACCGGGTCGGCCGAGCCGGCATCACGCCACATGCCCTGCGCCTTCGCGTATGCCTCGACCAGGGCGATACGGTTTTCCTCGCGGCCGGACATGGTGAGGTAGCGGATGGTTTCACCGTCGACCGGGAAGAAGCCGCAGGTGGCGCCGTATTCGGGCGCCATATTGCCGATGGTGGCACGGTCAGCCAGCGTCAGATTGGACAGACCCGGACCGAAGAATTCGACGAATTTGCCGACGACGCCTTTCTTGCGCAGCATCTGGGTGACGGTGAGCACGAGGTCGGTCGCGGTGACGCCTTCCTTCAGCCGGCCGGTGAGGCGGAAGCCGATGACTTCGGGCAACAGCATGGAGACGGGCTGGCCGAGCATGGCGGCCTCGGCCTCGATGCCGCCGACGCCCCAGCCGAGCACGCCGAGGCCGTTGATCATGGTGGTGTGCGAATCGGTGCCGACACAGGTATCGGGATAGGCGGTGGTTTCGCCGTCCTCGGTGTTGGTCCACACGACCTGGCCGAGATATTCGAGATTGACCTGATGGCAAATGCCGGTGCCGGGCGGCACGACGCGGAAATTGCGGAAGGCCTGCTGGCCCCATTTCAGGAACTTGTAGCGCTCCTCGTTGCGCTCGTACTCGAGCTCGACATTGCGGGCGAAAGCCAGCGGCGTGCCGAACTCATCGACGATGACCGAGTGGTCGATGACCAGATCGACCGGCACCAGCGGATTGATCTTTTGCGGGTCGCCGCCGAGCGAGGCCATGGCGTCGCGCATGGCGGCCAGGTCGACCACGGCCGGAACGCCAGTGAAATCCTGCATCAGAACGCGGGCCGGACGATAGGCAATCTCGACGCCGGCGGTGCCCCTGTCAGTCAGCCAGCCGGCGACCGCCTGGATG
The DNA here is from genome assembly GCF_055901555.1 of Mesorhizobium sp. WSM4821. Lineage (NCBI taxonomy): Bacteria > Pseudomonadati > Pseudomonadota > Alphaproteobacteria > Hyphomicrobiales > Phyllobacteriaceae > Mesorhizobium > Mesorhizobium sp. WSM4821. The sequence goes on from NZ_CM148371.1 coordinate 1,418,236, forward strand.
CTCTCCCTGGTGACGGAACGACCGTCCTCGTTGCGCAGCAAATTCTCCAGCAACACCTTCATCGAATACGGCAACTGGGCGATGCCGGTGAGGCCGTTCTTCTCGGCTTCGACAAGATCGTAATAGACATAGTCGGCGCCGCCTGCGGTGAGTGTGCGGCTGCAATTGAAACTGTCGAGGGATTTTGACACGTGCGGTCCGTCCTTGTCTGTTCAGCCTGAAAGGGAACGGACGCCGATGGCATGCAATCACGCGCAAAGGTGCGGGTACGGCCATTTCCGCTGTCCGTTCCCAGCCAACCCGAGCCGTTCAAGGCGGCGCGTGCGCTGGTTCGGCGCTAATTTTGTTCCCGTGCCGACCGCTGGCACGGATGACCCGCATATAGAGAATTTCCTGGAATAGTTCTAGACACGGAATCGCCATTTTTGTTGCGGCGCACCGAAGCCGCGCTTGGACTTTCGGCGAAGGGGAACGAATGAGGCTGATCGCCGAAAATCTGGGCGGTGAACGCGGTGGCGAGACGGTTTTTTCCGCCATCGGCTTTGCCCTCGAAAAAGGCCAGGCGCTGATCGTCACCGGGCCGAACGGCGTGGGGAAATCGACGTTGCTCAGGGTCGTCGCCGGGCTGCTGCCCGTGGCGGCAGGCCGTTTGCTTATCGAAGGCGGGCTCGCGGATTTTCCGTCGGTTGCCTCAGCCTGCCATTATCTCGGCCACCAGAACGCGATGAAGACGGCACTGAGCGTGGTGGAAAATCTGCGCTTCTGGCGCGGTTTTGCGGGCGCGGATTTCTTGAGCGCCGAAGAGGCGCTGGAAACGGTTGGGTTGGATGGTATCGGTCATCTGCCGTTCGGTTATCTCTCCACCGGGCAACGCCGCCGCGCGGCGATTGCAAAACTGCTGGTCAGCCGGCGCCCGCTGTGGCTGCTCGACGAGCCGACGGCCGGCCTGGACAAGGCTTCGGAAGGGCGATTCGCCGCCTTGATGGCGCAGCATTGCGGGGAAGGCGGGATCATCATTGCGGCAACGCATTTGCCGCTGGGGATCGAGGGCGCTCAAGAATTGAGGATGACTGGGTAATGTCGGCATCATGCTAGCCCTCTTCCTGCGCGACATCCGCCTTTCCATCCGTGCCGGCGGCGGGGCGCTGACCGGTGTGATCTTCTTTCTCGCGGTGATCGCCACGATCCCCTTCGGCGTCGGGCCGGACCTCAATCTGCTCGCCCGCATCGGCCCGGCAATCCTGTGGATCGGCGCCTTGCTCGCTTGCCTGCTCGGTCTCGACCGATTGTTCCAGGCCGACCGGGAAGACGGCTCGCTCGACCTGCTGGTGCTCGGCGACGACCGGCACATGCTGGCGCTGACCGTGCTGACGAAATGCCTGGCGCACTGGGCGGGAAGCGTGCTGCCGCTGGTGATCGCGGCGCCCTTGCTCGGCCTGTTCATGAACATGGAGCCGATCGGCATCGGCGCCACGGCGCTGACCCTTTTGGTCGGCACGCCGGCGATCACCTTCATCGGCGCTGCCGGTGCGGCAGTGGCAGTCGCGCTGCCGCGCGGCGGGCTGCTGATCTCGGTGCTGGTGCTGCCGCTGACTATTCCCGTGCTGATCTTCGGGGTCTCCGCAAGTTATGGCGCGGTAGCGGACCCCGATCCGTTCCTGCAGCCCTTCCTCATTCTTGCCGCGCTGACCTTGTTTCTTGCCGTGCTGGGGCCGGTCGCCGCGGCGCTGGCGCTGCGCCATGGGGCGGACTAAATTAGACAGCCACTGACGTCAAAGGCTGCGGCGCTGCTGTCGATTGCGAAGCCGATGGCGCAAGGGTAAGGGGAAGGCATGTTCGAACGAAGCGGAACGGTCCGGTTGAAAGGTTTTGCGCCGGCGGAGCGACCCATATGAGCGTACACGCTCTTTATGTCGCCGCTGCCTATGCCATCACGGCCGTAGCTCTGGCCGGGCTGATCGGCTGGATCCTGTTCGACCAACGGGCGCGCAGACGAGATCTTGCCGAGTTGGAAGCGTCCGGCGTGCGACGTCGCTCTGACAAGGCAGGAAAGCCATGAGCATGGAAACGGAAACGCCGGTGCGCGGGCGGCGCCTGATCGTGCTTTTGCCGCTGCTGATTTTCCTCGGGCTGGCGGGACTGTTCCTGACGCAGCTATTGTCCGGTCGCGACACTTCGGAAGTGCCATCGGCGCTGATCGGCCTGCCGGCACCGCAGACCAATCTGCCGGCGCTCGAGGGCATGAATTTGCCGGGGCTCGATTCCAGGCAGTTCGCCGGCAAGGTCACGCTGGTCAACGTCTTCGCGTCGTGGTGCGGGCCATGCCGCGACGAACATCCGGTGCTGCTGGCGCTGTCGCAGGACAAGCGCTTCGTCATCGCCGCGCTCAACTACAAGGACCAGCCGGAAAACGCCCGCCGGTTCCTCGGCGATCTCGGCAATCCGTTCCAGGCGATCGGTGTCGACGCGGCGGGCCGGGCGGCGATCGACTGGGGCGTCTACGGCGTGCCGGAAACCTTCGTCATCGGCAAGGACAGCAAGATCGCCTACAAGCATGTCGGTCCGCTGACGCCAGGTTCCGCACAGACGCTGCTTTTGCCGGAGATCGAGAAAGCACTGGCCGTGCCCGGCTGAGGCTCCGGAAACGCGATGGACGAACGCGACATCCGCGATCATTTTCTGGCGCAGGCGAAAGCCTGCGATGGACTTGGTTCGCCTTTCACCGCGAATTTATGCCGTGCGCTGGCCAAGGTTCTCGACGCCAGCACCAGGACCGGGCAGGCGGTGCTCGGCTGGTCGGGCGACGCGCGCGCCGACGCGCTGGCATTGCGGCTCTGCGGTGCGCTGCATGCGTTGGTCCTGACGGGCGCCGGTGAGCGACTGGCGCGACTCTATCCGCCCAACCAGACTAGCGAATCCGAGATCGCGGCGGAGCTGCCGGAGGCAATTGCGCGATCCGACGAGCGGATCGTCGCTGGCCTCGCCGGCGCACCGCAGACCAATGAAATCGCCCGGTCGGCGATGCTGCTGCCTGGATTTCTGACGGTCGCGCGGGAAACTGGTCTGCCGCTGGACCTGTGCGAGATCGGCGCCAGCGCCGGGCTCAATCTGCTGTTGGACCGCTTTCACTTCCGCTACGGCGATGCCGAGTGGGGCGACCCGGCCTCCCCCGTCCGGTTGGCGCCGGAGGCGCGCGGCCTCGCCGTTCCACTCGATGGAGCGATCGACGTGCGCTATCGCGCCGGCTGCGACATCGCGCCGATCGATCTCGCCGACACCGCCGCGCGGCTACGGCTTCGGTCTTACGTCTGGGCCGATCAGGCGGCGCGGCTGGCTCGGCTCGACGCCGCGCTGTCACTTGCCGAAAAATTTCCACCGCCGCTTGTCAAAGCGGATGCAGCGGAATTTGTTGGGGAGGCACTGGCCGCACGGCAGCCGGGCGGCGCCTTCGTGCTCTATCATTCTATCATGTGGCAATATCTGTCGCGGGCGACCAAGGATACCATCACCGCCATGCTGGAGCAGGCGGGCAGACAGGCCACGGCCGCTGCGCCCATCGCCAGGTTGACGATGGAGCCGGGCGATCCCGCAAACAACTGGGCGGTACTCAGCCTCACGCTATGGCCGGGCGGCGAGACGCGCCGCCTGGCCCATTGCGATTACCACGGCCGCTGGATCGAGTGGATCGGCTAAGCCCGATCGAGCGTACTATTTTACGCATGATCTTGTCCGAAAAGTCTGCAGCCTTTTGCTGCGCTCACCTTCGATTCGGTATCATGCGCCGAACTCAGCCGTAGATCTGCTTGTGGACCTGATAGAGCATTTCGCTGCGGTCGGCGCGCATATCGGCCAGATCGCGGCTGGAGAAACTGTCGATTTCGGCGACGAGGCGGTTGTATTGCCGGCGCTTGTCGATGCTGGCGCGAGCGCGGCTCATGAGGCTGTCGAGGATCATGGCGAGGTTCCTTGTGCGCCGCATTGTTGCGGCAGGTTGTTCCTCCCTTGATCGATACGCAGCATGACATAGTTATGGTGCGTTGCAAAAAGAAGATGTTGCAACGCACCATTGCGCTGGGCGCATAGCCGGTTAACGCGCATGACTTGGTCATTCTTGGCAAGGCGGCGTTTGCCGCGGGGTCGCCTCGATGCCTCAAGATGCGGTGAGAGTGATATCAACGATCTTGCCATATCGTCCGTCGGCTGGCTTGATCGCGTCGGCACCAGCGATTTGCATGACCGGGAGGAAACCATGGCCGCCGAAGACTACTACGAGATTCTCGATCCGCGTTTTGCGCGGCTGTTCAACAGCAACGCGCAGGTGGAAATGCTGTTCACCGGATGCCGGTGGGCGGAAGGGCCGGCCTGGTTCGCGGCCGGCCGCTATGTGATCTGGTCCGACATCCCCAACAACCGCATGCTACGCTACGACGAGACCGACGGCAGCGTCAGCGTGTTCCGGCAGCCGTCCGGCAATTCCAACGGCAACACCGTCGATCGGCAGGGCCGGCTGGTCAGCTGCGAGCATTCGGGCCGCCGCGTCAGCCGCACCGAGCACGACGGCTCGATCACCACCATCGCCGACAGATGGCGCGGCAAGCGGCTGAACTCGCCCAACGACGCGGTGGTGAAGTCCGACGGGTCGATCTGGTTCACCGACCCGACCTACGGCATCGATACGGATTACGAGGGCGACAAGGCCGAAAGCGAGATCGGCGCCTGCCATGTCTACCGGGTCGACCCCGGCACCGGCGAGATCGAAGCGGTGATCACCGACATGGTCAGGCCCAATGGGCTCGCCTTCTCGCTAGACGAGAGCAAGCTCTACGTCGTCGACACCGGCCGCACGCATGGCGCTGAGAATCCGGCGCATATGCGGGTGTTCAATGTCGACGGGGGCGGCAAGGTCTCCGGCGAAAAAGTCTTCGCCGATTGCACGGCCGGCCTGTTCGACGGTTTCAGGCTCGACGACCAGGGGCGCATCTGGACCAGTGCAGCCGACGGCATCCATTGCTACGATCCGGACGGAACGCTGATCGGCAAGATCAAGGTGCCGGAAGTCGTCGCCAATTGCGTGTTCGGCGGCGATAAGCTGAACTGCCTCTACATCGCCGGCACGACCTCGCTCTACATGGTCCGGCTGATGGTCAACGGCGCAAAGACCTACTGAGCGATTGCCAGGCAACATCCTAGGGAGGACGCCATGCCATTCGTTAACATCCGCATCGTCAAGGAGGTGATCGCCGACGACCCAGCCGCCAAGAAAGCCGCCATCGCTGCCCAGGTGACGGCGGCCATTACCGGCGCCACCGGCCTGACCAGCAACGACGTCTGGGTGGTTTTCGAGGAGGTCAATGCGCGCGATTGGTTCGTCGGCGAGACCGATGTCGAGACGCGGCGCGGAAAGAGCTGAAAGAGGCTTCCGTCGCGTCCCTAAAATGGTTGCGGCGCGGCCGCTCGGCGGACACCGATGAACTCGGCGAAAGCCGAGGGATTTCGACGTGCCATGTCCCAAAAAGCTACCACATGGTGTGTTTGTATTCTTCGTCCAGCCAGCGGTCGGTCGCTTCGGCCGAATCGGCGAGCGCCAGCTGGTCGCGCAGGATCTGGCCGAGTGTCGGCAGCGTCGCGCGGTCGTACCAGGTTTCGGGCTTCCACAAATCGGAGCGCATGAAGGCCTTGGCGCAATGCATGTAGGCCGCCTTGACCGTCACCAGGACGACGCTTTGCGGTTCCTTACCGTCGACGGCGAGCCGCTCGCGCAAAGCCGCATCGACGGTGATGCGGGCGTCGCCGTTGACGCGCAGCGTCTCGTTCATGCCTGGAATGAGGAAGAGCAGCCCGATCGATGGGTTGAGGAGGATGTTCTCCAGCGTGTCCAGCCGGTTGTTGCCGGGGCGGTCGGGGATGGCGATGGTCCTTTCGTCGAGCACGACGGCGAAGCCCGGTCTGTCGCCCTTCGGCGTCACATCGGCATTGCCGGCGCCGTCGGAGGAGCCGATCAGCACGAAGGGGCTCTTGCCGATGAAAGAGCGGCAGTGACCGTCCAGCGCCCTTAGCTCCTTGCGGATCGAGCCGTCGGTCGGCCGGGGCGTCTTGTAGATCGTTCTCAGCTCTTCGCGCGTGGTGACGAATTCCATGCCCTCTCCCTCACGGTTACTTGCCGGCCTTCTCTTCTTTTCCGGTCTTGCCTTCCAGCGAATGGCGCATGATCAGCGGCATCTGGCTGAAGGTGAAAAGAAGCGTGATCGGCATGATGCCCCAGACCTTGAAGGTAACCCAAGCGTCGGTGGAAAAATTCCGCCAGACCACCTCGTTGACAAGGGCTAGAAATAGGAAAAACAGACCCCAGCGGAGGGTGAGTTTCTTCCAGCCCTCGGCATCGAGGCTGAACGCCGAATCGAAGACGTAGCCGAGCAGCGACTTGCCGAAGAACAGGCCGCCGAGCAGCACGCCGCCGAACAGCGTGTTGACGATGGTCGGCTTCATCTTGATGAAGATGTCGTCCTGCAGGTAGAGCGTCAGCGCGCCGAAGACGAAGACGACGACGCCCGATACCATCGGCATAATCGGCAAGGTGCGGGTGAGCAGCCAGGAAGCCACCAGCGCGATCGCCGTCGCGGCCATGAACAGGCCGGTGGCGACGAAGATCGGCCCGCCGAATTCGGCCAGCGCCGGAAATTTCTGCGCCAGCCATTCGCCGCGCGCGTTGGCAAAGAAGAACACCAGCAGTGGGCCGAGCTCCAGCATCAGCTTGAGCAGCGGATTGACGCCTTCCCTTTTCTGCTTCTGTGGATCGGACGGGTCGCGTTCGAGGATGGGCGGGTTCATAGGCTTCCTTCTTGCACATGATCCTATTCAAATGAGTTGCAACTCTTGGGGACCACGCTTGTTACGCCACTCCAGCGATTGCCTTGGCGAATTCGCTTGCGGAGAATGGTTCGAGGTCGTCGACCTGCTCGCCGACGCCGATGAAATAGACCGGCAGTTTGTGCTTTGCCGCAATCGCCACCAGAATACCGCCGCGCGCCGTGCCGTCCAGCTTGGTCATCACCAGGCCGTTGACGCCGGCGACGTTGCGGAAGATCTCGACCTGGTTGAGCGCGTTCTGGCCGGTGGTGGCGTCGACCGTCTGCAGCACGGTGTGCGGCGCCTCCGGGTCGAGCTTGCCCAGAACCCGCACGATCTTTTCCAGTTCCGCCATCAGTTCGGTCTTGTTCTGCAGTCGCCCGGCTGTGTCGACGATCAGCACGTCGGAACCGGCCTGTTTGGCCTGTTCGAAGGCGTCGTAGGCGAGGCCTGCCGCATCGGCGCCAAGCTTCGAGGCGACGACTGGCGACTTGGTGCGCTCGCCCCAGATCTTCAACTGCTCTATTGCCGCGGCGCGGAACGTGTCGCCGGCGGCGAGCATCACCGACAGCCCGCCGTCGGTGAGCTTTGCCGCCAGCTTGCCGATGGTCGTGGTCTTGCCGGTGCCGTTGACGCCGACGACCAGGATGACATGCGGCTTGTGGCTGAGGTCGAGCTCCAGCGGCATCGCGACATGGGTCAGCACCTTCTCCACTTCGGTCGCCATGATGGCGCGAACTTCCGTCTCGGAGACATCCTTGCCGTAGCGGCTGGCGGCCAGCGAATCGGTGATGCGCAATGCCGTCTCCATGCCAAGATCGGCACGGATCAGCACGTCCTCCAGATCCTGCAGCGTGTCCTCGTCGAGCTTGCGCTTGGTGAAGACGCCGGCGATGTTGCCGGACAGTTCCCGGGAAGAGCGGGCGAGCCCCTCCTTCATGCGCTGGAACCAGGAGCGTTTCGGTGCCGGTTCCGGCGCCTTCTGCGGCTCGGCTTTCTGCTCGACTTTCTTGGTGACCGTCACCTTGCCGGGGGCGGGAGCAGGTTTTGGCTCCGGTTGCGGTACGGCGTGAGGTTCGGGCGCGATCTCGTCGAGGATCGGCTGCGTTTCGACCGGCGCGGGCTGGCGAATGGGGGGCGCTATTTCGGCCGGCGGCGCTGCAGGCTCCGGTGCTGTCGAGGGAGCCTCGGCGGGCGCGGCGGTATCTCGCAGAGGTTCGCGCTGCTCCTCACCCCGTGGAGAGGGGGGCGCCATTGATGACGGAAGCTCGGCCTGGACGATCTCTGGCTGCGTCGGCTCTGGCTCTGGAGTTTCCGGTTCTGGTGCAGGAACTGGCTCAGGGCTGACGGCAGCGGCGGCCGGGATCTCTTCGATTTCCGGCTCCGGCGGCTGCAGCTCCTCGACCGGAGCAGGCTCTGTCTGGATTTCAGGCTCGGGCTTCGGCTCCTCGACTGGAGCAGGCTCCGGCTGTACCTCCGGCTCGGGCGCAATGGTCGGCGCAGGCTCCTTGACGGGCGCCGGTCGCGGCGCGGCCTCCGGCTCGACAGCCGGTGCGGCTTCCGCCTCCGGCTCCTCGTGCTTCAGCAATTCCGGAACGGCCCGCTCGGCGGCTGGCTTCAGCGCCTCCAGCGCATCCCATTTGATCGGCGGCAGCGGTGCTGACTCGTCGATCCGCTCCTCGACTTCCTTCTTGCCGAACGAAAATATCTTCTTGAAAAAACCAGCCATGTTCTTGCGTCTCAGGCGGCGCGGGCGGCAAGCGGCGCCGCGATCAGGCGGGCGCCGTCATGGCCGGCGATATCAGCCTCGACGATTTCGCCCGGCGCGCCCGCGGAGACCTGGGCAAGCGTGAAGCCTTCGGTGCGGCCGAGCCCTTCGCGCTCGACCAGGATCGACTGGCGCGACCCGGTGAGCGAGGAAAGGTGGCTATGATAGGCGGCGTCGCCGACCGCGCGCAGCCGTGCCGCGCGCTGCTTGACCACCTCGCGGCGAAGCTGCGGCATGCGCGCGGCGGGCGTGCCTTCGCGCGGCGAAAAAGGGAAGACGTGGAGATGCGTCAACCCGCATTCCTCGACGATCTTCAGCGAATTCTCGAACATGGCGTCCGTCTCGGTCGGGAAGCCGGCGATGATGTCGGCGCCGAAGACGATGCCGGAGCGTAATTTGCGCACATCCTTGCAAAAACGGATCGACTGATCCCGGTTGTGCCGGCGCTTCATCCGCTTCAGGATCATGTCGTCGCCCGCCTGCAACGACAGATGCAGATGCGGCATCAGCCTGGGCTCGGTGGCGATGGCCTCGAGCAAGTCGTCATCGGCTTCGATCGAATCGATGGAGGAGAGGCGCAGGCGTTTTACGTCGGGCACCTGCTTCAGGATTGCCTTGACCAATTTGCCTAGTTTCGGGCTGCCAGGCAGGTCGGCGCCGAAACTGGTCATGTCGACGCCGGTCAGCACGATCTCGGCATAGCCATTGCCGCTCAGCCGCTTGACCTGCTCGACCACGGCGCCCATCGGCACCGAGCGCGAATTGCCGCGGCCGTAGGGGATGATGCAGAAGGTGCAGCGATGGTCGCAGCCGTTCTGCACCTGGACGAAGGCCCGCGCCCGGCCCTCGATGGCGTCGACCATATGGCCGGCCGTCTCGCGTACCGAAAAGATATCGTTGACGCGGGCCTTTTCGGTGTCGTTGACGCCGAAATCCGGCAGCGCGCGATAGGAATGTGCTCTCAGCTTCTCCTCATTGCCGAGCACGAGATCGACTTCGTCCATGGCGACGAAATTCTCTGGCTCGATCTGCGCGGCGCAGCCGGTGACGATGATACGGGCAGTCGGGTTCTCGCGGCGAGCCTTCCTGATCGACTGTTTTGCCTGGCGAACCGCCTCGCCGGTGACGGCGCAGGTGTTGAAGATGATGGCGCCGCCTTCCAGCGCGCCAAGGCCGGCGCTTTCCGCCTCGCTGCGCATCACCTCGGATTCGTAGGTGTTCAGCCGGCAGCCGAAGGTGACGACGTCAACCCCCATCTTGGGCGAAGCGGGCATCAGGCGGCGCTTTCGCTGTCGCGGGCCCACATGCCGGTCGACGGATCGAAGCTGCCGGAAAATTCCCATTCCGCGGCACCGGTTAGGATGACGTGGTCGTCGCCGCGCCATTCGACATGCAAGGAGCCGCCGCCGGGCGTCACCAGAGAGACGCTGCGTCCGGTCCGCCTAGTGCGAGCGGCAGCAACGACGGCGGCACAAGCGGCCGAGCCGCAGGCCTTGGTCAGGCCGGCGCCGCGCTCCCAGGTGCGGATGACCATCGTCTCGGGCGAGGTCACCCGCGCAATGGTGATATTGGCGCGTTCGGGGAAGATCGGGTGGTTTTCGAGCAGGGGGCCGAAACGGTCGAGCTCGTAGGACCAGACGTCGCGGTCGACCCAGAAGATGGCATGCGGATTGCCCATCGAGACGGCCGACGGCGAATGCAGCTCCGGCGCGTCGATCGGGCCGACCTGCAGCTCGATCATGCGGGTATCGCGGAATTCCTCGGCCAGCGGAATGTCCTGCCAGCCGAAACGCGGCTTGCCCATGTCGACCGAGATCAGCCCGTCGGCATGTTCTTCGGCGTTTAGGATGCCGGCGACGGTCTCAAAGGCGAACGCCTTCTGGCCGGTCTCGGCGGCAAGCGCCTGCACCACGCAGCGCATGCCGTTGCCGCAGGCCTGCGCGCCGGTTCCGTCGGAATTCAGGATGTCGATGAAAAAGGCCGTGCCCGGCGTCCTGGCGTCGTGGATCGCCATGATCTGATCGAATTTCGTGGCAGCATCGCCATTGAGCGCAATGGCGGCAGCTGGCGTCACTCGATCGGCGCGACCGCGCATGTCGGCAACGATGATCTCGTTGCCGATGCCGTTCATCTTGGCGAAGGGGGCAGTACTTGCCATCGATCGAAAGGTCTCATGCCGGTTTGCCGCCTATATGGCGGATAGCGGCTGAAATTACCAGTGCGGCCGCGTCTACGTCACCGCGAATACACCAAGCACGATTAGCAGGAAGATGATCAGTACGATGCCGATGAGAATACGGGCGCCGGTGGCGGCGGCTCCGGCCAATGCCGGCATGCCGAGCAGGCTGGCCGCGGCCGCGATGATCAGAAGAATGATGATCCATTTGATCATTAGAAAAACCTCGCAGCCGACAAGTTTGGATGCCCCACCAACGCATCCACGATGCCCTGGGTTCCGCCTATGCGTTCCGCTTCCCGGACGTTGGTCGCTTAGACCGCCGGCACGTCCCATACCTCGCCGGGACGCAAGGCGCGAAAGCGTTCGCGCGGAACACCTTGCTCGTCGAGAGCCTCGCCAAGCTTTCTGGCCGGCTCGTCGATCGGCTCATTGGTGAGCCGGAACGTGCCCCAATGGCAGCCGGCGGCGTGGGCGGCGTTGCACAAAAGCATACCCTGCACCGCCTCCTCCGGGTTCTGGTGGTGTGGCGCCATGAACCAGCGCGGCTCGTACGCGCCGATCGGGAGGACGGCGAGACGGAAGCCGCCGTGCCTTTCGGCCATCAGCCGGTAGTTAATGCCGTCGTGGAAGCCGGTGTCGCCGGCGAAGTAGACCTTTCCGCCCGGCGTCTCGACCACAAAACCCGCCCACAGCGCCATGCGCCGGTCGCGGGTGCCGCGCGCCGACCAGTGATGCACCGGCTCGACATGGACGGCGACGCCGCCGCCGAAATCGACCCGGTCGCCCCAGTCATGTACGGAGAGCCGCATGCCGGGAAGGACATCGTCGATGATGGCGTCGTTGCCGAGCGGCGTCAGCACCACCGGGTCGTGCTTGGTCTTCAGCCGCTTCAGCGTGGCGAGATCGAGATGGTCGTAGTGGTTGTGGCTGACCAATACAAGGTCGATCGGCGGCAGGTTGGAAAAGGCGATTCCCGGCGGATTGACCCGTTTCGGCCCGGCAAAGGAGAGCGGAGAAACGCGCCGCGACCAGACCGGGTCGGTGAGGATGCTCAGGCCGGCTGTCTGGATGAGCAGCGAGGAATGGCCGACCATGGTGGGCCTCAATCCCGAGCCGTCGATCCGCTCAGCCGGTTTCGCCTGCGGAAACGGACTTGGATTCGCCGCCGGCCATTTCGCGCGTTCGCCGCCCAACTGCCACTTCAAGAGATCGGAAAAACGGCCAGGCGGCTTGCCGTCGGGATTGAAGAACAAGGTGCCGTCGAAATGATCGCTGGGCGGGCCGCTGTAGTAGCGATTGGCGGCTCTTTTTCTCGCAGCCAAAGTTTCGCCTCCGGCAGGGTTCCGTTTCATCAGAGATAGGGCTTGCGCCGGCCGGCGCAAGCGTTTGGCGACCGGAATGCCAAGGGCACCTGTCCAGGCAAACCGCTGCGCAGGCTCGGGGTCAAGCCCGACTGGCAGGCTTTGGGCGGCATGCAGTTTGTGATAAAGTTGCAACAGATGCTGCTGCAAATAGTATTTTAACCATATCGGGTTGAAATTTCGCCACCTTCTCCATCTTGGTGGGGGAGAGATTGTGTGGCCGCAGCCCCAGCCGGATCCCACGGAGGTTTGAAATGAATTTTTCGAAGACCGGTCTGCTGGCCGTATCGCTTGCCGCGCTCGTTGCGAGCGGCTGCTCAACCTCACGGTTCTCGTCGATGGACCAGGACCAGCCGGCGCCGCTGCAAGCTGCGCCCTCCGGCAAGGTGACGGGAAATCAGTTGCCGCCGCCGGCAGCGCCTGGCACAGCCGACCCGTCGAAATTCCCGACGGCGCCACAAGGCACGCTCGATCCTCAGGTCGCCTCGCTGCCGCCGGACGGGACGGCTCCGGCCGGAGCCCCGGATCTTACCGCAGGCAGCGTCGCCGGCGTGTGGAAGGCCAGCGTGTCCGGCCAGAGCTGCCAGGTGGCGACGCCGCAGACCAAATTCGGTGCCGGCTATAGGGCTGGACCGCTGCATTGCCCGGCGCCGATCGACGGCATCAAATCCTGGAACGTCGCCGGCAAGCAGTTGACCCTGTACGACGAGAATGGCGGTACGCTGGCACGGCTCTATTCCTCGGGCGGAGAGAAATTCGACGGCCAGACTTCCAATGGCCTGCCAATCTCGCTTACAAGGTAGGCTGACCGCCCCTTATTTGTTTTTACGCAATTCCGGACGGAAAACCGCTACACACTTTTCCCGGAATTGCTCTAGAACGACGTGACCGATGCATCTGCGTGACGGCCTTCAGACCCATGCGACCGTCCGGCAGCGCTACGACCATTTGGTCGATACGGGCCTGATTGGCCGCGATCCGGCGCAGGAGCGGATCACTGCTGACCTCGACCGGCTGATCGATGAGATTTCGGCAAAGCGGTTGGCGCACAAATCGAGCGCGCTAGGGTGGCTGTTCGCGCGCAAGCGCGAGGTCAAGGGCCTCTACATCCACGGCGGCGTCGGCCGCGGCAAGACCATGCTGATGGACATGTTCTTCGAGCTGGTGCCGGTCAGGCGCAAGCGCCGTGTGCATTTCAACGACTTCATGGCCGATGTGCAGGATCGCATCCAGAAGCACCGGCAGGCGCGTAAAGAGGGCACCGTCAGGGAAGACGACCCGATCGCGCCAGTGGCGCGCGCGCTGGCTGAGGAAGCCTGGGTACTGTGTTTCGACGAGTTTTCCGTCACCGACATCGCCGACGCGATGATCCTGTCGCGGCTGTTTTCGGCGCTGTTTGCCAACGGCGTCGTGCTGGTCGCCACCTCCAATGTCGCGCCGGAAGATCTCTACCGCGACGGGTTGAACCGCAAGCTTTTCCTACCCTTCATCGGCATCCTGGAGCGGCATGCGCAGGTGCTGGCGCTGGACGCCGACAAGGACTACCGGCTGGACAAGCTCAGCCGCATGCCGGTCTATGTTACCCCCGCAGATGGCGCGGCCGATGCCGCCCTCGACGAGGCGTGGAACGTGATGACGCATGGCAGGCCGACGGCCGAGGCAGCGCTGACGGTAAAGGGTCGACAGGTCGTCGTGCCGCGTGCCGCCGGCGAAGCGGCGCGGTTTTCCTTTGCCGATCTCTGCGAAAAACCGCTCGGCGCCCGCGATTTCCTGGCGATTGCCAACCGCTTCTCGACCATCTTCATCGACCGTGTGCCGGTGCTCGGCGAAGGCAGCCGCAACGAGGCAAAGCGCTTCATCCTGCTGATCGACACGCTCTACGACCATTATGTGCGGCTGGTGATGAGCGCCGCTGCACCGCCGCCGCAGCTTTATACGGCCAGGCGCGGCAACGAGGTCTTCGAGTTCGAGCGCACGGCGTCACGGCTGATCGAGATGCAGAGCCACGAATGGCTGGAGGACTGGGCGGAACGGCAGAGGGCGAGGGCGACGCCGGCGGAAGCGCAGCAGGTTCGGGCTTAGCCACCATGCGTTCGTCATGCTAGGGTCTTCGCGACGTCGCTTCGCTCCTGCTCCGCCCTAGGATGACGAAGGTGGAGTGGTTTCGGCTAACCTCTGAGCTCATAAACATAAATCACAAACTCCTCCGCTTCGCCATGCGGCTCCTTGCCCGCCTCGTAAAGCGCGCGCGCCGCAACATTGCCCGGCTCGGTGCCGACCCAGGCCTCCTTGCAGCCATGCTCGCGGCCGAGCTCAAATATGGCGTCGAGCATTCTCGTCGCGATGCCCTGGCGCCGAAAGGCCGACGCCACGCCGACTTCATCGATGTAGAGTTCGCTCACCTTGTCCGGATGGCGGTGGATGACGGCCGCGCACTGCCCGACGACCATGTCACTGAAAAGCGCCGCGATCGTGAAATGACCTGGCGAGCGAGATAGGCGGAAAGGCGGTCTGGCCTCACCGGTTCGTCGACGCCGCTCGGCGACCGGTCACAAAGGCGTCATCGCCAGGAAATAGCCTTCTTGTTTCCATCTTCATTATGTAACGTCTCTCAAGTGGCGTAATTATTTTGACGTTTACGTAATTCCCTTTGTTTCTAACCGATTGAAATTATTCACTCTAAAATAACCGTTTGAATTTCTTTTGCGCCGGGGCTATTGGGTGCGGCGAAATCTCGCGGCTTTCCCGCAGCATCCGGCTCCTTCCTCGACGCCGTTATCCAAGTCGTTCAAGATTTGGGGCGTCACAGTCTAAAGGGAAAACATCCTGACATGGCACGCAACAAGATAGCGCTCATCGGCTCGGGGATGATCGGCGGCACGCTCGCCCACATGATCGGCCTCAAGGATCTCGGCGACGTCGTGCTGTTCGACATCGCCGAGGGTATCCCGCAAGGCAAGGGGCTTGATATCGCGCAGTCGTCGCCGGTCGACGGGTTCGACTCCAGGCTGACGGGCGTCAACGACTATGCCGGCATCGAGGGGGCCGACGTCTGCATCGTCACCGCCGGCGTGCCGCGCAAGCCCGGCATGAGCCGCGACGACCTTCTCGGCATCAACCTGAAGGTCATGGAGCAGGTTGGCGCGGGTCTCAAGAAATACGCGCCGAAAGCCTTCGTTATCTGCATCACCAACCCGCTCGACGCCATGGTCTGGGCGCTGCAGAAGTTCTCCGGGCTGCCGAAGAGCCATGTCGTCGGCATGGCCGGCGTGCTGGACAGCTCGCGCTTCCGCTATTTCCTGGCCGAGGAATTCAAGGTGTCGGTCGAGGATGTCACCGCCTTCGTGCTCGGCGGCCATGGCGATTCCATGGTGCCGATGATCCGCTATTCGACGGTCGCCGGCATTCCGCTGCCCGACCTCATCAAGATGGGCTGGACCTCGAAGGAAAAGCTCGACCAGATCGTGCAGCGCACCCGCGACGGCGGCGCCGAGATCGTCGGCCTGCTCAAGACCGGCTCGGCCTTCTACGCGCCGGCCGCCTCGGCGATCTCGATGGCCGAGGCCTACCTCAAGGACAAGAAGCGCGTGCTGCCCTGTGCCGCGCATCTCTCCGGCCAGTACGGCGTCAAGAACACCTATGTCGGCGTGCCGGTGGTGATCGGCGCCGGTGGCGTCGAGCGCGTCATCGAGATAGACCTCAGCAAGGCCGAGCAGAAGATGTTCGACAATTCGGTGGCGGCGGTGCAGGGCCTGTGCGAGGCCTGCGTCAACATCGCTCCGCATCTCGCCGCCAAGTGATCCCCCAGCAATTGATCTGGAGACAACGCACATGAACATCCATGAATATCAGGGCAAGGCGCTGCTGAAGGGCTTTGGCGCGCCGGTGGCCGAAGGCGTGCCGGTGTTCGCGGCAAGCGAGGCGGAAGCCGCCGCCAAGGCGCTGCCCGGCCCGCTCTATGTGGTGAAGAGCCAGATCCATGCCGGCGGCCGCGGCAAGGGCAAATTCAAGGAGCTCGGCCCCGACGCCAAGGGCGGCGTGCGGCTGGCGAAGTCGGTGGCCGACGTCGTTGCCAACGCCAACGAGATGCTCGGCCACACGCTGGTCACCAAGCAGACCGGCCCGGCGGGCAAGCAGGTCAACCGCCTCTATATCGAGGACGGCGCCGACATCGAGCGCGAGCTCTATCTGTCGCTGCTGGTCGACCGCTCGGTCGGCCGCATCGCCTTCGTCGTTTCGACGGAGGGCGGCATGGACATCGAGGCGGTCGCCCATGACACGCCGGAAAAGATCATCACCGTCGCCATCGACCCGGAAAAAGGCGTGTCGGCGGATGATCTGAAAGAACTCAACGGCGCGCTGAAGCTCGACGGCGACGCCGCCAAGGACGGCGAGACGCTGTTCCCGATCCTCTACAAGGCCTTCGTCGACAAGGACATGAGCCTGCTCGAGGTCAACCCGCTGATCGTCATGAGAAACGGCCGGCTGCGCGTGCTCGACGCCAAGGTGTCGTTCGACAACAACGCGCTGTTTCGCCATCCCGACGTGATGGAGCTGCGCGACATCACCGAAGAGGACGAGAAGGAGATCGAGGCGTCGAAATACGACCTCGCCTATGTCGCGCTCGACGGCAATATCGGCTGCATGGTCAACGGCGCCGGCCTCGCCATGGCGACTATGGACATCATCAAGCTCTATGGCGCCGAACCCGCCAACTTCCTCGATGTCGGCGGCGGCGCGTCGAAGGAGAAGGTGACGGCGGCGTTCAAGATCATCACCAAGGATCCGGCGGTCAAGGGCATCCTGATCAACATCTTCGGCGGCATCATGAAATGCGACATCATCGCCGAGGGCGTGATCGCGGCGGTGAAGGAAGTCGGCCTGCAAGTGCCGCTGGTGGTGCGACTCGAAGGCACCAATGCCGAACTCGGCAAGAAGATCATCAACGACAGCGGGCTCAACGTCGTCTCGGCCGACGATCTCGACGACGCGGCCAAGAAAATCGTGGCGGCGGTGAAGGGCTGATCTGGTGCCTCCGCACAAGATAAATCTGGTCGAGGCGGCGGATGCGAAGATCAGGAAAGTCTTCGACCCGCATATCGCCGGCGACGTCAACGATTCCCAGGTCAAGATCGCCAAGTTCGGCGACGTCTTCGACTGGCACGCGCATGAAAACGAGGACGAGGCGTTCCTCGTGCTGCGCGGCCGCATCGCCATTGATTTCCGCGACGGCTCGGTGGAGCTAGGCAGCGGCGAGTTCATCGTCGTGCCGCGCGCCGTCGAGCACCGGCCGCGCTCGCTGAGCAAGGAGCCGGTGGTGCTGATGTTCGAGCCGGCGACGACGCTCAACACCGGCAACGCCAAAAGCGACCTCACCGTCGCCGATCTGAAGCGGTTGTAGGAACTTGCGAATGCCACACAGTTACACATATACTGTGTAGAATTTGCAGGAGAAGGAGAAATGAAGAACATCACTCTGGCGGTCGAGGACGAGGTTCTGGAGCAGGTCAAGCTAACCGCCGCCGAGCAACGAACGACCGTCAACGCCATGGTGCGAGAGTTTTTCGCGACAGTGGCCGCGAAGCGTCGTGCCAAGGACGAGGCACGGCAAGCCCTTCTGCAGCTCGCCCGCGAGGCGGCAGGCGACATGGGCGACAAGAAGTGGAACCGGGAAGCTCTCTATGATCGCTGAGTGTTTCCTTGACACCAACGTGCTCGTCTATGCCGCCATCGGACACAAATCCGAGCGTGCGAAGTACGAGCGCGCCGTGGAGTTGATTGCCAAGGAAGACTACTCGACCTCCGCGCAGGTGCTGCAGGAGTTCTATGTGAACGTGACCAAACGAGCCGATGTCACACTGGCGCCAGCGAAGGCGGCTGAGTGGATCGCCGCGATCTCCATGAAGCCCTGCCAGGATTTGGACAGCGCGGTCGTCATGCGGGGCATCGAAAACTCGCAGCGATATCAGATTTCATATTGGGATGGCGCGATCATCGCCGCCGCCGAGCGCCTTGGCGTCAAGACACTTTACACCGAAGACCTCAACCACGGGCAGGCTTACGGCTCCGTGGTCGCCATCAACCCCTTCCGCACTCACTGATCAGGTCGCAAAAAATGTCCATTCTCGTCGACAAGAACACCAAGGTGCTCGTGCAGGGCCTGACCGGCAAGACCGGCACGTTCCATACGGAGCAGGCGCTGGCCTATCACGGGACAAGAATGGTTGGCGGCATCCATCCCAAGAAGGGTGGCGAGACGTGGACCGGCGCCAAGGGCGAGAGCCTGCCGATCTTCGCCACCGTTGCCGAAGGCAAGGCAACGACCGGTGCCAACGCGTCCGTCGTCTATGTGCCGCCGGCGGGCGCTGCCGAGGCGATCCTGGAGGCGATCGAAGCCGAGATCCCGCTGATCATCTGCATCACCGAGGGCATCCCGGTGATCGACATGATCAGGGTCAAGGCGAGGCTCGACCGCTCGACATCGCGGCTCATCGGCCCCAACTGCCCCGGCGTCCTGACCCCCAACGAATGCAAGATCGGCATCATGCCCGGCAACATCTTCCGCAAGGGCTCGGTCGGCGTTGTTTCCCGCTCGGGAACGCTTACCTATGAGGCAGTGTTCCAGACCACCAATGTCGGCCTCGGCCAGACCACCGCCGTCGGCATCGGCGGCGACCCGGTCAAAGGCACTGAGTTCATCGACGTGCTGGAGATGTTCCTCGCCGACGACGAGACCAAGTCGATCATCATGATCGGCGAGATCGGCGGCTCGGCCGAGGAAGACGCCGCGCAGTTCCTCAAGGACGAAGCCAAGCGTGGCCGCAAGAAGCCGATGGCCGGGTTCATCGCCGGGCGCACGGCGCCGGCCGGTCGTACCATGGGCCATGCGGGCGCGGTCATCTCCGGCGGCAAGGGCGGCGCTGAGGACAAGATCGCGGCAATGGAATCGGCCGGGATCAAGGTTTCGCCGTCGCCGGCCCGGCTCGGCACGACACTGGTCGAGGCGATCAAAGGTTAGTGAATAGTGAATTTAGTGAATAGTGAATGGCAAGAACGGGTGAGTAGCGATGCGAAGCGAAGGGAGTTCCCAAACTTCGGCTGACTATTCACCATTCACTATTCACCATTCACCCTGAAAGGAGACGGAGCCAGGCTCCGCGGAAAAAATGGCAAGACAAGATCAGGCCAACGACCAATTTTCGCTTACTTCTTTCCTCTATGGCGGCAATGCCGATTACATCGACGCGCTCTATGCCGCCTATGAGGGGGATCCCTCTTCGGTCGACCCCGAATGGCAGGATTTTTTCGCCGCGCTGAAGGACGATGCCGGCGATGTCCGCAAGAATGCCAAGGGCGCCTCATGGGCCAAGCCGTCCTGGCCGCTGCAGGCCAATGGCGAACTAGTGTCGGCGCTCGACGGCGATTGGGGCATCGTCGAAAAGCACATCGAGAAGAAGGTTCAGGACAAGGCGGTCGTCAACGGCGTCGCCCTTTCCGACGCCGACGTGCATCAGGCCACGCGCGATTCCGTTCGCGCCATCATGATGATCCGCGCCTACCGCATGCGTGGCCACCTGCACGCCAATCTCGACCCGCTCGGCATCGCCAAGCCGCTCGAGGACTATAACGAGCTGTCGCCGGAAAACTACGGCTTCACATCAGCCGATTACGATCGTCCGATCTTCCTCGACAATGTGCTCGGGCTCGAATTCGGCACTATCCGGCAGATGCTGGACATATTGACCCGCACCTATTGCTCGACGCTCGGCGTCGAGTTCATGCATATTTCCGATCCCGAGGAGAAGGCCTGGATCCAGGCGCGCATCGAGGGCACCGACAAGGAGATCTCCTTCACCGCCACCGGCAAGAAGGCAATCCTGCAGAAGCTGATCGAGGCCGAAGGCTTCGAGCAGTTCATCGACGTCAAGTACAAGGGCACCAAGCGCTTCGGCCTCGATGGCGCAGAGGCGCTGATCCCGGCATTGGAGCAGATCGTCAAGCGCGGCGGGCAGCTCGGCATGAAGGAGATCGTGCTCGGTATGGCGCATCGCGGCCGGCTGAACGTTCTCTCCCAGGTGATGGCCAAGCCGCACCGCGCCATCTTCCACGAGTTCAAGGGCGGCTCGGCCGCACCCGACGAGGTCGAGGGCTCGGGCGACGTGAAGTACCATCTCGGTGCTTCCTCGGACCGCGAGTTCGACGGCAACAAGGTGCACCTGTCACTGACGGCCAATCCCTCGCATCTGGAAATCGTCGATCCGGTGGTGATGGGCAAGGCGCGGGCCAAGCAGGACTCGCTGTTCGGCCGCAGCCGTGAGGAGATCGTGCCGCTGGAAGAGCGCGCCAAGGTGCTGCCATTGCTCCTGCATGGCGACGCCGCCTTTGCCGGCCAGGGCGTAATTGCCGAGATCCTCGGCCTCTCGGGCCTGCGCGGCCACCGCGTCGCCGGCACGCTGCATTTCATCATCAACAACCAGATCGGCTTCACCACCAATCCGCGCTTCTCGCGCTCGTCGCCCTATCCGTCGGACGTGGCCAAGATGATCGAGGCGCCGATCTTCCACGTCAATGGCGACGATCCGGAAGCCGTTGTCCATGCCGCCAAGGTGGCGATCGAATTCCGCATGAGGTTCCACAAGCCTGTCGTGGTGGACATGTTCTGCTACCGCCGCTTCGGCCACAATGAGGGCGACGAGCCGGCCTTCACCCAGCCGATCATGTACAGCAGCATCCGCCGCCACAAGACGACGGTGCAGATCTATGCCGAGCGGCTGATCGCCGAGGGCCACATCACCCCAGCCGAATTCGACAAGCTCAAGGCCGACTGGCGGGCGCATCTCGAGCAGGAATTCGAGGTCGGCCAGCATTACAAGCCCAACAAGGCCGACTGGCTGGACGGCGCCTGGTCGGGACTGCGCACGGCCGACAACCAGGACGAACAGCGCCGCGGCAAGACCGCCGTGCCGGTCAAGACGCTGAAGGAGATCGGCAAGAAGCTGACCGAAGTGCCGAAGGATTTCGCGGCGCACAAGACGATCCTGCGGTTTCTCGAGAACCGCCGCCAGGCGATCGAGTCGGGCGAAGGCATCGACTGGTCGACGGCCGAGGCGCTGGCCTTCGGCGCCATTCTGCTCGACGGCAATCCGGTCCGGCTGTCCGGGCAGGATTCGGAGCGCGGCACGTTCTCGCAACGCCACTCCGTGCTCTACGACCAGCGCGACGAGACGCGCTACATCCCGCTCAACAATCTGTCGGCGGCGCAGGCCGGTTTCGAGGTCATCAACTCGATGCTGTCGGAAGAGGCCGTGCTCGGCTTCGAATATGGCTACAGCCTGGCCGAGCCGAAAGCACTGACGCTCTGGGAGGCTCAGTTCGGCGATTTCGCCAACGGCGCCCAGGTGGTATTCGATCAGTTCATCTCGTCGGGCGAGCGCAAGTGGCTCAGGATGTCGGGCCTCGTCTGCCTGTTGCCGCATGGCTATGAAGGCCAGGGGCCGGAGCACTCGTCGGCGAGGCTGGAGCGCTTCCTGCAGCTATGCGCCGAAGACAACATGCAGGTGGCCTATTGCACGACGCCGGCGAACTACTTCCACATCCTGCGCCGGCAGCTGAAGCGGGATTTCCGCAAGCCGCTGATCCTGATGACGCCGAAGTCGCTGCTGCGTCACAAGCGGGCGGTGTCGACGCTGCCGGAAATGTCGGGCGAAAGCGCGTTCCACCGGCTGTTGTGGGACGATGCCCAGCAGCTTCCCGGCCAGGCGATCAAGCTCACCAAGGATTCGAAGATCCGCCGCGTCGTGCTCTGCTCGGGCAAGGTCTATTACGACCTCTACGAGGAGCGCGAAAAGCGCGGCATCAACGACATCTATCTGCTGCGCGTCGAACAGCTCTATCCTTTCCCGGCGAAGGCGCTGATCACCGAGCTGTCACGCTTCCGCAATGCGGAGATGGTGTGGTGCCAGGAGGAGCCCAAGAACATGGGCGCCTGGTCGTTCATCGACCCGTATCTGGAATGGGTGCTGGCGCATATCGACGCCAAGCATCAGCGGGTGCGCTATACCGGCCGGCCGGCAGCCGCCTCGCCGGCGACCGGATTGATGTCGAAGCATCTCGCCCAGCTTGCCGCCTTGCTTGAAGACGCGCTCGGTGAATAGAACAGAGTGCGGCGAATAGAACAGAACCGACAGAAAAAACGGACAGGCACAATGGCTACCGAAATCCGCGTCCCCACCCTTGGCGAATCCGTCACCGAGGCGACCATCGGCAAATGGTTCAAGAAGGTGGGCGACGCGATCGCCACCGACGAGCCGCTGGTCGAGCTCGAAACCGACAAGGTGACTGTGGAAGTGCCGGCCGCGGCCGCAGGAACGCTCAGCGAGATCGCCGTCAAGGAAGGCGAAACGGTCGAGGTCGGCGCTTTGCTCGGCGTGATTTCGGCGGGCGACGGGGCAAAGGCGGCGGCACCTGAACCTGCGAAGCCGTCGCCTTCCGAACCAAAGCAGGACGCGGTGTCGCAGGCCTCTGCGCCGACCGCAGCATCGACCGTCAGGCAAGCCGCGGCCGAGACTGCCAAGATCGCCGGCGACGCCGGCCCCATCGAGGCGCGGGCGATGCCGCCGGCACCGGCGGCGGCGAAGCTGCTGGCCGAAAGTAATCTCGCGGTCGACCAGATCTCGGGGTCAGGCAAGCGCGGCCAGGTGCTGAAGGGAGACGTGCTCGACGCGATTGCCAGGGGCGCGCCGTCGCAGCCGGCCGAGACGCCGAAGGCAGCCCCAGTCGCTGCCCGCGCGCCGTCCTCGGCCGATGACGCATCGCGCGAAGAGCGCGTGCGCATGACCAAGCTGCGACAGACCATCGCGCGCCGCCTCAAGGAAGCGCAGTCGACCGCCGCCATGCTGACCACCTTCAACGAGGTGGACATGAGCGCGGTGATGGCGCTCAGGACCAAATACAAGGATGTGTTCGAGAAGAAGCACGGTGTGAAGCTGGGCTTCATGGGCTTCTTCACCAAGGCCGTCACCCATGCACTGAAGGAGATACCTTCCGTCAACGCCGAGATCGACGGCACCGACATCATCTTCAAGAACTACGCCCATATCGGCGTCGCCGTCGGCACCGAAAAGGGACTCGTCGTGCCGGTGGTGCGCGACGCCGACCAGATGTCGATCGCCGAGATCGAGAAGGATATCGGCCGTCTGGGACTTGCCGCGCGCGACGGCAAGCTTTCCGTGGCGGATATGCAAGGAGGCACGTTTACGATTTCCAACGGCGGCGTTTACGGGTCGCTGATGTCGACGCCGATCCTCAACGCGCCGCAGTCGGGCATTCTGGGCATGCACAAGATTCAGGAGCGGCCGGTGGTGGTCGGCGGCCAGATCGTGATCCGGCCGATGATGTACCTGGCGCTCTCCTACGATCATCGCATCGTCGACGGCAAGGAAGCGGTGACCTTCCTGGTCCGCGTCAAGGAAAGCCTGGAGGATCCGGAGCGGCTGGTGCTCGATCTGTGAGCCGGGCCGGTCGCACCATGGCTGGCTGGCCGGATTCCGTACGCCGATTGTTTCGACGTGGAGTCGTCTGGCTTGGCGTTTTTTCCACTTTGCCATCCATGGCGCTGGCAGCCGACTGGGACGTCTCCAAGGTAAGCAGTAATCTCGGCGTCTTCGTTCTCAGCGACGCCGAGATGGCGGAGCGACGGATCACGGTCCCCCCGATCGGTGATCTTGATTTGCCGACGGGCGCGATCATCGCCTGTGATCCTCTTGTGAGCGACCCAACCTTGAGCCGCAAGGTCGAGCCGGGGCGTTATCCGGTTTCGCTGTTGGAAGCACGAGGCCGTGTAGCGACCGCGGTCCTGCGTTTCAGCCCCGGCGCGCCGGTTCGCTGGGAACTGGCCACTGTGCCTGGCGAGGATGTCGCGGCATTGAAAGGTGACGAGGTATACGGGTATCCCGTCGACGCCGGCCTAGCCTCGTTCATGGACAAGACGGCTATCGTGCTGATGTCCGATGAGCAGGACAAGCTGAAATATGGCGACTATTATGGTGAGGTCCTGGCTGCCGAATTTGCACCGAACCAAGACAGGTTCGTGCTCCATAACGCGGTTGCCGGCAACCCCCTCAACATTGCCATGTTCGGAAGCGGCTGGGGCGATGGATCCTATTCGTCTTTCTGGGGGCTGGATGCGGCTGGCGAACCGCCGCTGCTCATGACCGACTTCGGCGTGCTGGAAAACGCCGATGGGCGCGAGACCAGGTAGACCCGCTGTCATGCAAAGCGCCACGTCGCCCACCATCGGATATGTAGCTGGGTCGCTGGCCGTTTTGTTTACGAGTTCCGCCGCGCTCGCTGCCTGTCCGCTCGAGCTCGCGGTCTATGGCGATGCCGAAAGCGCGGCTGAGATCGATTTCAGGCCGACCATGGAATCGGCCGTTGTCACCAACACATTCAAGATGGTGCTCGACAATAGCGTAGTGCTCGACGGCATCGTCATGTGGACGGAAGGGGTGGCGCGGCCGCACGGCTCGCTGATGTACAAATGCCCGACCGGCGACGTCACCGGCGACGAGCTCACCGCCTGCACCGTGTGGGAGGGCGTCGTCTACAGTTCCGACGACCAGGGCAACATCGCCTTGCTGCCGGCCGAAGGTGTCGATGCGCCGAAGAAACTGATCTTTCCCGACCTCGGACCGTCCCTGCAGATGTCGGCCGCCTATGGCGCCAACGGGTTTTCGAAAGTGCCTTGGGATGTTTTTTCGTTGAAAGGTTGTCAGGAATGAGTGTGCCCAAAAAGGTGCTGCTGGTGACCGGCGGCAGCCGCGGCATCGGCGCCGCGACATCCAGGCTTGCCGCCAAGGCTGGATACCGTGTTGCGCTCAACTATGCCTCGAATGAAGTTGCCGCCACGGCGGTTGTCGAGGCGATCGAGCAGGATGGCGGCGACGCGCTCGCCGTCAGGGGCGACGTCGGCAACGAAGCCGACATTCTGTCGATGTTCGAGAAAGTCGATCGAACCTTCGGGCCGCTCGATGCGCTCGTCAACAATGCCGGCGTGGTCGACCAGAAGGCGCGTGTCGATGAAATGAGCGGGGCAAGGCTGGAGCGCATGATGCGCATCAACGTCATTGGCTCCATGCTTTGTGCCCGCGAAGCGGTGAAGCGCATGTCGACCAGCCATGGCGGCAAGGGCGGCGCCATTGTGAATATTTCCTCGATTGCTGCAAGAATTGGCGGACCGGGCGAGTATGTCGACTACGCCGCTTCGAAGGGCGCGATCGATTCCTTCACTATTGGCCTGGCGCGCGAAGTGGCCGGCGAAGGCATTCGCGTCAATGCGGTCAGTCCAGGCATCATCGACACCGAAATTCACGCCTCCGGCGGACAGCCGGATCGCATCGAGAGGATGCGCCACTTCGTGCCCATGCAAAGGGCGGGGGCCGCCGAAGAGGTCGCCGCGGCAATTCTCTGGCTCCTGTCGGACGAGGCGTCCTATACGACAGGCGCGAATTTGGAAATGGGCGGCGGCCGCTAAATGCCAGCCAAGTGCCAGACCAGAAGGACAGTATCATGGCTTATGACGTGGTTATCATCGGATCGGGACCAGGCGGCTATGTCTGCGCCATCAAGGCGGCACAGCTCGGCCTGAAGACGGCGGTGATCGAGAAGAACCCGACCTTCGGCGGCACCTGCCTCAATATCGGCTGCATCCCGTCCAAGGCGCTGTTGCATGCCTCCGAAATGTTCGCCGAGGCCGGCCATTCCTTCGACACGCTCGGCGTCGAGATCGGCGCGCCGAAGCTCAATCTGAAGAAGATGATGGCGCACAAGGATGCGACCGTGGCGTCCAACGTCAACGGTGTTGCTTTCCTGTTCAAGAAGAACAAGATCGACGCGTTTCGCGGCACCGGCAAGGTCTTGTCCGCCGGCAAGGTCTCGGTGACCGGCGAGGACGGCAAGGTCGAGGAGATCGAGACCAAGAACATCGTCATCGCCACCGGCTCCGATGTGTCAGGCATTCCGGGCGTCATGGTCGACGTGGACGAGAAGGTGATCATGTCCTCGACCGGCGCGTTGTCGCTGGACAAGGTGCCGGGCCATCTGGTGGTGGTCGGCGGCGGCGTCATCGGGCTGGAGCTCGGCTCGGTGTGGGCGCGGCTCGGCGCCAAGGTGACCGTCGTCGAGTTCCTCGATACCATCCTGGGCGGCATGGACGGCGAGGTCGCCAAACAGTTCCAGCGCATGCTGTCCAAGCAGGGGTTCGAATTCAGGCTCGGCGCCAAGGTGACCGGCGTCGCCAAGGCCAAGAAGGGGGCCACCGTCACCTTCGAGCCGGTCAAGGGCGGCGCGGCCGAGACGATCGAGGCGGACGCCGTGCTGATCGCGACCGGCCGTCGTCCCTATGCGGACAGTCTAGGGCTGAAGGAGGCCGGCGTCGAGGTCGACGAGCGCGGTCGGGTCAAGACGGGTGGCCATCTCAAGACCAATGTGCCCGGCATCTACGCCATCGGCGACGTGATCGCCGGGCCGATGCTCGCCCACAAGGCCGAGGACGAGGGCGTGGCGGTGGCCGAGATCATTGCCGCCCAGGCCGGGCATGTGAACTACGAGGTGATCCCGAGCGTCGTCTACACCAGTCCGGAAATCGCCTCGGTCGGCAAGACCGAGGAAGAGCTGAAGAAGGCCGGCGTCAACTACAAGGCCGGCAAGTTTCCGTTCAGCGCCAATGGCCGGGCGCGCGCCATGCTGCATACCGACGGCTTTGTGAAGATCCTGGCGGACAAGCAGAGCGACCGGGTGCTCGGCGTCCACATCGTCGGCTTCGGTGCCGGCGAGATGATCCACGAGGCGGCGGTGCTGATGGAGTTCGGCGGCTCGTCGGAAGATCTTGCCCGCACCTGCCACGCCCACCCGACGATGTCGGAAGCGGTGAAGGAAGCGGCACTGGCGACCTTCTTCAAGCCGATCCATATGTAATTCAGCGGCATATCGGAAATCTTAAAGCAAACGGCCCGCTCTTCAGCGGGCCGTTCGTATCTTTGAAATCAGAAACCGATCACTGCGCCGGGGCTGGTGCGGGCGCTGGTTCTGCGGGCGCTGGAGCAGGCGCAGGCTCTGCAGGCGCCGGCGCGGGCTCGGCAGGTGCCGGAGCAGGTGCAGGCTCTGCCGGTGCCGGGGCTGGCGCAGGCTCCGCCGGTGCAGGCGCCGGTTCAGCGGGCGCTGGCGCCGGGGCCGGAGTGCTGGCGGCCGGCGGTTCGGCAGGCGCTGGCGTTTCACCGCTTCTGCCAAAAATATAGTAAGCGACAATAGCCAGGATAACGACAACCAGGGCAATCAGCCAGCCGCTGCCGCCGCCACTAGACTTGGGAGGGGGGGTCGGAGTGGTATACGGGTCGTTTGGGTTCGCCATAAAAGTGTCCTCCGTGGATGAAAAGTATCAATCAACACAAATCAACGCGCAATCGTTGAACAGGTTTCACGCTAGGAATCGAAAACGCCGAAAACAGGGCAGTTTGCACCGGGAATCGCTTGCCTGCCTGCATTTCCCCCGCAAACTTGTTGGCGATTGGGCCAAAACGAACCTTTTCGACCTTCCTGCACTGAGACGAGGCTGCCGCTGTCGCGTCGTGATTCGGGAAAGAGGCGATCAGAATCGTGTCTTTCATGGGCCGCAACTCAACCGTGCAACTCAGTCGACGCCAGTGACGGTATAGCCGGCCCTGCGAAAATCCTCGACCAGGCCTTCCGCGCCCGGAAGGTGCAGGGCGCCGACCGCCATGAAGGTGTTGCCTTTGGCGAGGATCGGCCCGGCATGATCGATCATCACCTTGTTGCGGCTGGTGATCATGGTTTCCTCGAAGGCGGCATAGTCCGCCAGATCATCCTCGCCGCCGGGAAGGACGGCACGGAACAGCGGCCAGAACATGCCAGTGTCGCCGCGCTTATAAAGCACGATCATGGTTTCGTTGACGTCGTTCATTCTGTCGCCGAGCTTCAGTGTGTCGACGAGGCCTTTCATGTGAAAGGCGAGTGGCAGCGAGGCCATGGCGCGAAGCTGGTCGGCGATGGTCTCCAACCCCTCGACAACCTTGCCGGAGGCCTTGGCATCCTCCGCGAGCTTGATATCGAGCACTGGCGCGCCGCCGGCCCTCCGGGCCAGTTCGCAAGCCGGGAGCGCCACCATGGCCGACAGTATCCACGGCTTCATCTTGGCAACGCTCGCCAGCGGGATGCCACGCGCGTCGAGCGCTTTGTTCACCGCCGCCGCGTCGTCGGACGACAGCAACGAGGACAGCGTCGTGCTGTCGGTGAACATCATCAGCTCCGGCTCTTTGAAAAGCGCCGCCATCATCTTCTGCTGATCGAGCACTTCCGTGGTCTCGATGACGAGGGTGTCGGCAGCGTCAAACGCCTTTTGCGCGGCAGGCGGCAGCGTGGTCACGCGCGGGTCGGTCATGTGCATGGTGCCGAACAGGAAGGATGGTCTTTCGCCGGCCTTTTCCAGTCTCCACAACAGGCCCTTGCCGTTCGGTGTCGCAGCCGCTTCGGTCTCGATCTTGCGATAAGCCGCCAGGTCGTTCTTCTGCAAGGCTGACAGCATGTCGGCGCCAGCGCAGTCCGGGATTTCGGCCCGCGCCTTGCCGGCGGCGAGCAGCGCGATGATGAGGAAAGAGAGGAAAAACAGGACGTTGAGTGCCACGAGCAGCTTCAGCGACACAAGGGTCGCGCGGTCGGCGATGGCAATGACGCGTTTCATGGCTCGCTTTCTAGATACAAAGAACGGTAAAATGGTTAATCGGCGCGGCAAAATTGTCTCAGATGAGGCTTCACTGCGCAGGATACAGTCCGAACGTCCGTTGCCCTCCGGGATCATGCGGCCGGTCATGCTCTCGGGTGCGCCGACTGATAAATTTCAAGCAGCCTTGCAGTGTCGACGCCGGTGTAGATCTGCGTCGTCGACAGGCTGGCGTGGCCCAGCAATTCCTGGATGGTGCGCAGGTCGCCGCCTCGTCCAAGCAGATGCGTGGCGAAGGAATGGCGCAAGGCATGCGGCGTGGCGGTATCGGGCAGGTTGAGCGCCGAACGCAGCTTGGCCATATCGCGCTGGACGATGGCCGGGTTGAGCGGGCCGCCGCGGGCGCCGCGAAACAGCAGGCCTTTCGGATCGAGATGATAGGGGCAGAGCCGGCGGTACTCGGCAATCGCCCGCAGCGCCACTGGCAGTACCGGCACCAGCCGGGTCTTGCCGCCCTTGCCGGCGACGCGCAGCACCGTGTCGGCGGGCGACGACAGGTCGGCGCCAGACAGATCGCCGCAAGACAGGCCGAGCGCCTCGGAAATGCGCAGGCCCGAGCCATAGAGCAGCGTCAGAACGGCGGCGTTGCGGGCGGCGATCCATGGCTCCTCCGCCAGCTGGCCCTCCATGGAGACGACATGTTTGGCATCGCTTGCCGTCAGCGGCTTGGGCAGCGACTTCGGCTGGCGTGGCGCGCGCAGCGCCGCGGCACCCGCCGCATTGACGAGGCCGCGCCGCTCCAGAAAACGCAGCAGCGAGCGGATGCCGGCCAGCCCGCGTCCGAGCGTGCGGGCGCCGGCGCCCCCGGCGCGGCGGGCGGCGAGAAAGCCGCGCAGGTCGGCCGGGCGCAGGTCGGCGATGTCCGAAATGCCGGGCGAACCGCCACGATGGCCGGTCAGGAAGTGCAGGAACTGGCGCGTGTCGCGCTCATAGGCCTCCACGGTTTCAGGCGACAGCCGGCGCTCGCGCGCCAGCATCTTCAGCCAGCTTTCGCGGGCAGCCTGAAGGTCCAGTTTGGCCGGAATGAGGAATTCCTGCATTGGGCTCTTCCGATATTCCGTTTTTCCAACTCTGGGCCATCTTCCGGCAGCCGGGTTAGGAAGCGGTGAAGAGCCGCGTCATTGAAATGACAAGAGGGTGGAGCTAGAGCAAGGCCAAAGGATTTTTCTACCGATGACCAAACCGCAAAACCCCGTCCAGATGGCCGTGATCGGCGCCGCCCACGGCATCAAGGGCGAATTGCGCGTGAAAACCTTCACCGGCGATCCGTTGGCGCTGGCCGACTACGGGCCGCTCTATGCCAGGGATGGCCGCGCTTTCCAGATCGTCGACATCAGGCCGGCCAATACGGTCGTTGTGGTGCGCTTCAAGGGCATCAGCGACCGCAATGCCGCCGAGGCGCTTGCCGGCACGGAATTGTTCGTCGACCGCTCGATGCTGCCCGACGATGGCGAAGAGGACGAATTCTACCATGCCGACCTCGTCGGACTGGCGGTCCGGGACGACACAGGCGCCGAGATCGGCAAGGTCGTCGCCGTCCATAATTTCGGCGGCGGCGACATTCTCGACGTGACGCTTGGCGAGCGTAAAGGCGTGCTGATCCCGTTCACGCAGGCCGCCGTGCCTGACGTATCGATTGCCGAAGGCTTCCTCCGCATTGATCCGGCGGCAGCGGGCTTGATCGACGACGAGGACAGCGAGGCTCCTGGCGGCGACGGTTTCGACCCGAAGGGCAGGCCGCGCGGGCCGAAGGACGCTGGGGGCAACCGGTGAGTTTTTGCGCCTCGGTGCTGACGCTCTATCCGGAGATGTTTCCCGGCGCACTCGGCCTGTCGCTGGCCGGCCGGGCGCTGGTATCAGGCACGTGGTCTCTGGAAGCTATCCAGATCCGCGATTTCGCCACCGATCGCCATCGCACCGTCGACGACACGCCGGCCGGCGGCGGCGCCGGCATGGTGATGCGCGCCGACGTGCTGGCGAGCGCCATCGACCATGCTTCGCCGGCAGGTGATCCGCGCCCGCGCCTGCTTATGAGCCCGCGCGGCAAGCCGCTGACGCAGCGCCGTGTGCGCGAACTGGCCGCTGGTCCTGGCGCGGTGATCGTCTGCGGCCGCTTCGAGGGCATCGACCAGCGGGTCATCGAGGCACGCGGGCTTGAGGAGGTCTCGGTCGGCGACTTCATCCTCTCCGGCGGCGAGCCGGCAGCGCTCGTGCTGCTCGACGCCGTGGTGCGGCTGTTGCCCGGCGTGATGGGCAATGCCGTGTCGGGCGACGAAGAGAGCTTTGAAAACGGCCTGCTCGAACATCCGCACTACACGCGGCCGCAGGAATTCGAGGGCCGGCAAATCCCCGAGGTTCTCACCTCGGGCAATCACAAGAAGATCGCCGCATGGCGGCGCGGCGAAGCTGAAAGGCTGACCAGGGAAAGACGGCCGGAGTTGTTGGCCGCTCAACCCCTGGTGAAATAGTAGAAGGCCAGGAACACGCCGACCCCGACGACGAAGCCGCGCACGGCAATTTGCGGCACGCGCTTGGCGATCCAGACGCCGGCATAGCCGCCCAGCGCGCCGCCCGGTATCATGATGATCGCCTGCGGCCAGGCGATGACGCCGCCGGAAACGAAGACCAGGATGGCGATCGCCGCGATGACCACCGCCAGCATGTTCTTCAGCGCGTTCAGGCGGTGGTAGTCACCGGCCTGGGTGAGGCCGAGCGTCGCCAGCATCATGACGCCCATGCCGGCGCCGAAGAAGCCGCCATAGACAGCGGTGGCAAACTGCGCCAGGGAACCGGCCAGAGAACCCACCGCGGCCTGATGCCCCGGCTTGGGCGCCGGCCTCAACCACGGTCCGGCGGCGAACAGCGCGGTTGCTCCCAGCAGCAGCCATGGCACCAGGACCCGGAACGACGGATTGTCGAGCGCCAAAAGGATGAGCGCACCAGCCAGTGCGCCGAAAGCCGATATGAGGCCGAGCAGCAATGCGCTGCGCCAGAAATGCTTGATGTCGGCCCAGTAGGCGAGCGTCGAGGTGATGTAGCCGGGAAACTGTGTCACCGACGATGTGGCGTTGGCGACGATCGGCGGCAAGCCGACCAGCGACATGGCGCCGAAGGTTATGAATGTCCCGCCGCCGGCTATCGCGTTGACGGCACCTGAAAGAAAGCCCGCGACAAAGAGCAGGGCCGCGTCGAGAACTGACATGTGGATATTTGCCGCCGGACAGAGAACGCTTGTGTCACCCGCCTTAAAAAGCTTGAGCCTTGGGCGCAACCCCTGCGTTGGAAGATTGCAATGAGGCGGCGATGAAAAAAGAGCACGGCAGGCGTGACAAAGCGCCGAAATAGCTGTATGTGCGCGCCGTACTGGCAAGAACAATCTGCCGGACCCGTCAACAATGACGGTGTAGTCGCCCCTGCCCGGTGTTCTCGAACCCAGGTGTTCTCGAACAAAAGGCATAGCCGAGCGGTCAATGGAACTGCAAGGCGAGTGTCGGACGCTCTGACTGTCGGAAGAACAAGAAGTGGATTTTAGGATGGATATCCTCCGTCAGCTCGAGGCCGAACAGGCCGCCAAGATCGAAGCCAAGCGCAAGCTTCCCGAATTCCAGCCCGGCGATACCGTGCGCGTCCAGGTCCGCGTGACCGAAGGCACGCGCACACGTGTCCAGGCCTATGAGGGCGTCGTCATTGCCCGCGCCGGCGCCGGCTTCCAGGAGAATTTCACGGTCCGTAAGATTTCTTACGGCGAAGGCGTGGAGCGCGTGTTCCCGGTCTTTTCGCCGATGGTCGAGGGCGTAGAGATCGTGCGCCGCGGCAAGGTGCGCCGCGCCAAGCTCTACTACCTGCGCGATCGCCGCGGCAAGTCGGCCCGTATTTCGGAAAACACTGGTGTGCGCGCCCGCAAGCTGAACGATGAGGAGCGCAATGCGCTGAACGCCGAGAAGGCCCGCATCGAGGCCGAGAAGGTGGCCGCCGCCCAGGCGCTCGCTGCCGAGAAGGCCGCGCAGGACGCCGCCGAGAAAAAGGCCGCCGACGAGGCCGCCAAGGCCGCGGAAGCGGCGGTCGCCGAATAAGATTTTCCAAAAACCATGCTTCGGAAAGGCGGCTTCGGCCGCCTTTTTCGTTCCCTCGGAAATCTTCCGGGCTTCGATTTGCCGGACCGTGGCTGATCCGCGATAGGCACGGATCGTTCCGTAGTCGCTCGGTTGAGGCATGGGAATTTGTTTTCGGGCGATGCGACGCATGGGATCGGCTTGCAAGGCGCTTGCGGACGGCTAAAGTCGGTGCCGAATTCCGATAGCCTCGGCCGATCGAGGCGGTTCAAATCCTGGGAGCATGTCATGACCAAATCGAAACTGCTGTTGGCCGGCCTGTTCGCGCTTATTCTTGCGCCAGCCGCTGCCCCGGCGCAGACGCTGCCCGATCTCGGCGGCAAGAAGGTGGTGGTGGTGACGGAAAACGCCTATCCGCCGCTGCAGTTCATCGACGCCAAGACCGGCAAGCAGATCGGCTGGGAATATGACGCGATGAACGAGATCGCCAAGCGGCTGAATTTCCAGGTCGAGTACCAGAACACCTCCTGGGACGCGATGATCCAGGCGGTTTCCGACGACCAGTACAACATCGGCATGACCGGCATCACCATCAAGGACGACCGAAAGCAGAAAGTCGATTTCTCCGACCCCTATATGCGTTCGGAACAGTTCATGCTGGTGCGCGGCGACGAAAGCCGCTTTACCGACGCCAAGACCTTCGGCGCCTTCAAGGACGGGTTGGTCGGGGCGCAGGCCGGCACCACGCCCTTCTACACCGCCGTCTACAGCGTGCTCGACGGCAACGAGCAGAACCCGCGCATCAAACTGTTCGAGACGTTCGGCGCGACGGTGCAGGCGCTGAAGGCGGGCGACGTCGATGTCGTGCTGACCGACGGCACCGCCGGCAAAGGCTATGTCGACGCTTCCAATGGCGGGCTGAAGCTGATCGGCGGGCCGCTCGGCACCGAGGATTTCGGCTTCATCTTCCCCAAGGGCTCGGATCTGGTGAAGCCGGTCAACGCGGCGATCGCCGCGCTCAAGGCCGACGGCACGCTGGATGCACTCAACAAGAAGTGGTTCCTTGATTACAAGATGGGGCAGTAGGTCGTTTTGGCGCGAGGGATGCGTGAGGACCGTGTGCTAAACATCGCACGGACGGAGTTTCTTCCCACCCCCCTCTGTCCTGCCGGACATCTCCCCCGCAAGGGGGGAGATTGGAAGCTCCTGCGAAGGCGGACATTCACCAACGTTGGGAATTGGCGAAAGCGGTCACGGCATCTGATCTCCCCCCTTGCGGGGGAGATGTCCGGCAGGACAGAGGGGGGTGGGACGGAACGCTGCCTTCGCGACTTTCTTCCCGCTGGCACCGCCTGATGCCCCCCGCATCTCCCACCTCCAAACCCGACTTCCCCTGGTGGCTTGCGGTGGCGGCGGCGCTCGCCCTAGCAGCCGCCATCTTCATCGTCGCAAGCGACCTCTATGCCCAGGTCTTCGCCACTGTCGCCAACGGTATCGGCATCACCATCTTCGTCACAATGGTCGCCTTCGCGCTGGCCTCGGCGATCGGGCTCGGAATTGCACTGATGGGGCTGTCGGGGTCGCGCTGGCTGCGTCAGATTGCCCGCTTCTATGTCGAGATCATCCGCGGCGTGCCGATCCTGGTGCTGTTGTTCTGGATCGCGTTTGCCGGCGCCCCGGCCTTCGTCGCGGCGTGGAACGCGCTGACCGCGCCGCTGCAAAATGCCGGCCTGTTCGGTGAACTGCTGGTGCGCGACGTATCGTTGCTGTGGCGCGCCATCATGGCGCTGACCATCGGCTACTCGGCCTTCATCTCGGAGGTTTTTCGCGCCGGCATCCAGGCGGTCGAGAAGGGTCAGATCGAGGCGGCGAAGGCGCTGGGGCTGACGCGCACGCAGCGTTTCCGGCTGATCGTGTTTCCGCAGGCGATCCGCACCATCCTGCCGCCGCTCGGCAATGATTTCGTCGCCATGGTCAAGGATTCCTCGCTGGTGTCGGTGCTCGGCGTCGCCGACATCACCCAGATGGGCAAGATCTATGCCGCCGGCTCGTTCCGCTTCTTCGAGACCTACTCAATCGTCGCCTATATCTATCTTATCCTGACAGTCGGCCTGTCGCTGGCCTTGCGGGGGCTGGAGAAGCGGCTGCGCCGCCAGCATGAGGAATAGAAGCTACGATTGGAGGATCTGACCGATGATCAGCGACAAGGCCAATGCGGCGCTGGAGTCCGTCTATACCGCCGATACGCCGGAAGCG
This sequence comes from Mesorhizobium sp. WSM4821, assembly GCF_055901555.1. NCBI lineage: Bacteria > Pseudomonadati > Pseudomonadota > Alphaproteobacteria > Hyphomicrobiales > Phyllobacteriaceae > Mesorhizobium > Mesorhizobium sp. WSM4821. Next base: position 1,453,490 of record NZ_CM148371.1, read on the forward strand.
CTGGCGCAAGCCTATGCAGCATGGGCTGCGACCTATGACAGCGAGACCGCGTCGCTCGGGTATCTCCTGCCGTTCCTGATCGCCGCCTGGGTGGCGCGCCATGTGCCGGCGGGCGAAGGGCCGCTGCTCGACGCCGGCTGCGGCACTGGCCTGTCGGGGCCTTCGCTGCAAGCACTTGGCTATCCCGACATTGCCGGCCTCGATCTGTCGGACGACATGCTGAAGATCGCCGGCAGCCGGCAGGCGTATAGCGAGCTGAAACAGGCCATGCTCGGCAGCACGCTGCCTTGGCCGGACGGGCATTTCCGCGCCTTCTTCTCGACCGGCGTGTTCACCATCAGCCATGCGCCGGCCTCCGGCCTGCATGAGTTGGTGCGCATCACGAAAAAGGGCGGCCACGCCATCTTCACCGTTCGCGACCAGGTGTTCGAAAGCGGTGGCTTTCGGGATGTCTTTGCCGGAATGGAGCAGGACAAAAAATGGCGGCCGGTCGAGGAAAGCCCGTGGTTCCGCTGCTATGCGATCGCCGAGCCCGAGGCGCTGGTGAAAACCTTCGTGTTCGAGGTGCTTTGAACCCAGGACCTGCGAAGGCAGCCGCCAATTGCCGAAAAGCCAAAACATTGATATGAGCCAGGCCATGGAAGAGCTTTTTGGCGATCCGGCCTACAAGGGTTTCGTGCTGCAGGACAAAAAGCGCCTGCCGTCGCGATTTTCCGCGCGCATTTCCGGCGCTCTGACCAACCGACTTCGTTAGGTCGTTTTCGCCGGGCGATCTGGCGTCTACCTCTTCCCATTTTCATATCGACGGATTTACGCACATGAGCGCACCGCGCACCCTCTACGACAAGATCTTCGACGACCATGTCGTCGACCGCCAGGACGACGGCACCTGCCTGCTCTACATCGACCGCCACCTCGTCCATGAGGTGACCAGTCCGCAAGCCTTCGAAGGCCTGCGCATGAGCGGCCGGAAAGTCCGGCATCCGGAAAAGACGCTGGCCGTAGTCGACCACAATGTGTCGACCTCGCCCGAGCGCAAGTTCGGCATCAAGAACGAGGAAAGCCGCATCCAGGTCGAGGCGCTGGCCAAGAACGCCAAGGATTTCGGCGTCGAATACTATTCCGAGAACGATATCCGCCAGGGCATCGTCCATATCATCGGTCCGGAGCAGGGTTTTACGTTGCCCGGCATGACCATCGTCTGCGGCGACAGTCACACCTCGACGCATGGCGCTTTCGGCGCACTGGCGCACGGCATCGGCACCTCGGAGGTCGAGCATGTGCTGGCCACGCAGACGCTGATCCAGCGCAAGGCCAAGAACATGCTGGTGCGTGTCGACGGCGCGCTGCCGGAAGGCGTCACCGCCAAGGACATCATTCTGGCGATCATCGGCGAGATCGGCACCGCCGGCGGCACCGGCTACGTCATCGAATATGCCGGCGAAGCGATCCGCGCGCTGTCCATGGAAGGCCGCATGACCATCTGCAACATGTCGATCGAGGGCGGCGCCCGGGCCGGCCTGATCGCGCCTGACGAGACGACCTTCGCCTATGTCAAGGACAAGCCGCGCGCCCCGAAGGGCGAGGCGTGGAATGCCGCGCTCGCCTATTGGAAGACGCTGCAGTCCGACGAGGGCGCGCATTTCGACAAGGTGGTCGTGCTCGACGCGGCCAAGCTGCCGCCGATCGTCTCCTGGGGTTCATCGCCCGAGGACGTCGTCTCCGTCCAGGGCATCGTGCCGAACCCGGACGATATCGCCGATGAGAACAAGCGCACGTCCAAGCAGCGCGCGCTGGATTATATGGGATTGAAGCCGGGCACCAAGATCACCGATATAACGCTCGACCGCGTCTTCATCGGCTCCTGCACCAACGGCCGCATCGAGGATCTGCGAGCCGTCGCCAAGGTGGTCGAGGGCAGACGAGTCAGTCCGCATGTCGACGCGATGATCGTACCGGGCTCCGGCCTGGTCAAGGAGCAGGCGGAGGCCGAAGGTCTCGACAAGATCTTTGTCGCGGCCGGCTTCGATTGGCGCGAGCCGGGCTGCTCGATGTGCCTTGCCATGAATGACGATCGGCTGAAGCCGCACGAACGCTGCGCCTCGACCTCGAACCGCAATTTCGAGGGCCGTCAGGGCTTCAAGGGCCGTACCCATCTGGTGTCGCCGGCCATGGCGGCGGCGGCGGCGATCGCCGGTCACTTCGTCGACATTCGTGAGTGGAAATAGGTCAGGCGCGAGTGGAAATAACGCAGGGCTGCCATAGTCCATATCTCAATGCATGCCAAAGCCCGAATCGCGATGCGGTTCGGGCTTTTTCTCACGCCGGGCGCCTTACGAGCTCATGGAATTGCTCACGCCGGCCGGGCTGCTCCGCAGCGACCACCAGCGCCAGCTGACGTTCGTCGAAGAGCTTGAACCACTCGTCCCATTCGACGAGTTCGTAGCCGCCGGCGTTGGCCGGGCGTTCGGCCTGGTCCTGGTCCTGATAGGCGTGCTGGCCGAAGACCAGCCTCAGCAAGGCTTGCGTTCCCGTTTCAGGCGACACGTCGACGATTGCCGGAAATCCAGCACGCGCCGCGGCCCATGAGCGAATTGCCTCGTGATCGGTCAGCATGATCGTATCGGCCATGAAAGCGTCTCCCATCGATTGCTGCTGGAAAACGCCGGTCGCGGTTTCGAGTTCCTTACAGCAGTTTCATATGCGATCTTCCGCTCTTGCTTAACCGCTTGTTTGGTCTTCCGCTCTAAGGTCTTCCCTAAGCGAGGGGAAGTCACAGTCCTTTGGACACTGGTCTGCTGATAGGGTTGCTCAATCCGACGATCGCACTTGCGCTCGGCGCGGTGTTTCTCGTGCTGTGGTTCTATCAACGTCATCGCCCCTATCTGTCCGTGCTGGCCGCCAGCTACTGGCTATCGGCGGCCGGTTTCCTGCTGCAGCACTTCACCCTGCCCGTCGGCATGGCGCCAACAAAACTGATCTCCAACATATGCTTCACCATTGCCGCCTGTGGTCTCGCGAGCGCGATCGTGACGCGCTATGGGCGGCGCGTGCCCTTTGTCGCGATCGGCGTTCTGGCGGCCGGCGGTCTGGCCGCTTTCGGTTGGTTCATGTTCGTCCAGCCCGATCTCACCTGGCGCGTCCTGGTAATGAACTTTGCTTTCGGCGGCATAAGCCTGGTCGTCGCCGCCGAACTGCGCGTCGTGCGCGACAGAGGCCCGACGGAAATGATCCTGTTCGTGCTGTCGCTGCTTTCCGGGCTGAACTTCTTCGTGCGTACGCTCGCCGTCGTCATCGCGCACGGACCTTACCAAGGCTATGATGGGTTCTATGCCTCGTCCTACTGGACGACGGCGCTGCTGTCGCATGCGCTGCTGTCGCTGCTCATCGCGCTTTGCCTGTTCTGCGCGGCTGCGCTCGACGTGATGAAAGCGCTGAAGGCCGAGGCATACACCGACCCTCTGTCGGGCCTGCTCAACCGCCGCGGCTTCGAGGAGCGCGCGACGCTTCTCCTGCAGCACTGCGCTACCGCCAAGCTGCCGGTCGCGCTGGTGCTCGCCGACCTCGATCACTTCAAGGCGCTCAACGATCTGCACGGGCATGCGGCGGGCGATCGCGTGATCGCCGACTTCGCCGCCAAGCTTCGATCGGCTGTCGGCAGCAGCGGCGTCGCAGGGCGCATCGGCGGCGAGGAGTTCGCCGTGCTTTTGCCGCTGAGCGACCTTGGGGCGGCAAGGCTGTTCGCCGAAACCATCCGCATGCTCTATTCGGCGGGCAGCGTCGACGGGCTTCCACACGATGCAAGAGTGACAGCGAGCTTCGGCGTGGCGGCCCGCACCGGCGAGGAGGGGCTGGAGCCGCTGATGCGCCGCGCCGACGAGGCGCTTTACAAGGCCAAGAGAAACGGTCGCGACAGCGTTCACCTGTCCTACGAACGGTCGGAAACGGTGTTCGTTCTGGAACCGCTCAAAGCCGGCTGATCTTCCATGCCTGGGTCACGTTAACGTCTTTTTCGCCCGTCCGTGATTTGCTGTCGCAGGGATTGCGAAAACCACATGGGCGGCGCAGAATTCATCCTGGCAATCAACCTGCTCGTAGCCGGCCTGCTGGCGGCAGCCTTCATGACTGTCTCGTTCTACGATGTGGGACGCGCGTCGGCTCGCTGGCTGGTCTTCGGTTATCTGCTCGGGATGGCCTATTTCGCCATCGAGTTCGCCGTTCCGGTCTTCGACAATCCGCGACCCGCGGTCGTCACGGGCTTCGCCGTTTTCCTCGGCGCCACAATCGCCTTCAATGGCGGGCTTGCGCGTAAATACGGTGTGGCGCCACCCTGGGGGCCGATGCTCGTCTTCCTGTTTGCGGCCACCGCGGCCGTGTATTTCGTGCAGGATCTGCCACGCGAAGCGCTTGCCCGCATGATGGCTTACCAGCTTCCCTATGCCGCCATGCAGTTCGTCGGCGTCGCCATCGTCGGGTCGTCCAGGCAAAGACGCGACCGGCTCGACCATCTGCTGATGGCCGTTCTGGCGGCCAGCGCCCTGCAATTCGTGAGCAAGCCGTTCATCGCCCATGCGTTGGGTGGCTGGGGCGTCAATCCGCAGGCCTACCTGCAGAGCAACTACGCTTTGGTGTCGCAATCGCTCGGCACTGTCTTCGGCATGGCAATCGCGCTTCTTATACTGGTCATTCTGGTCCGTGACGTGCTCGCCGAGGTGACGTTGAAGTCGGAGACGGACACGCTTTCAAGGCTGCTCAACCGAGGCGGCTTCGAGCGTCACGCCGAGATCGCGATGCGTGACGCCGTGCGCAAGGGTATTCCGGTCGCCCTGGTCATCGCCGACCTCGATCATTTCAAGAGCATCAACGACAGTTTCGGACATGCATCCGGCGACCGGGTCATCGAGGCCTTTGCCGGCTTCCTGCGTGATGCGGCCGCCGACCATCACGTCGCCGGCCGCATCGGTGGCGAGGAATTCGCCATCATCCTGCCGGGAACCAACCTCGCCGCCGCGCGACTCTTTGCCGAAGGCGCGCGCAGCGCTTTCGGGGCCTTGCCGATAGACAGTCTGCCGGCGGAGCATCGTTGCACCGCCAGCTTCGGCGTTGCCGAGCTTCACCCGGCCGAAGGTTTCGCCGATCTGATGCGGCGTGCGGACGAGGCGCTGTACCAAGCGAAGGGCAGCGGACGCGATCGCGTGCGCATCTCCATGGGGTCGATCACCGTGCGGCAGGCGGGAGTGGCAATGCCGGGCAGAATCAGCGGCACGGGCTGAGTTCGGGCATCTCGCCGTCGGAAAGGCCGTACATATAGCTGCGGCCCTTTACGAAAACCGGCGGCCTGTAGCAGTCGCGGCTGCCGACATCGTCCGTCCCGTCTTCATAGATGATTTTGGGTTGGTCGGCGCCGACGTAGGCGGACAATTCCTTGGCCAATTTGCCCTCGCCGACGAGGATGCGCTTGTAGCCGGCGGTGCTTTCTATGACGAGATTGCCGAAGGAATCGGCGTAGACACGGTCGCGCGTCGCGGCGCGTACCGGTGCCGCCAAGCCGATGACCGCTGCCACCAGGACGAGCGCCGGGAGGCGCGGTCTGCTTGAATTCGAACGCATGGCGTCCTCCATTGTCGGAGGCGAACCTCCTCGAATCAGAAATTAACCTTTTATTAACCTTTGTTAAGAGGCTAGCCTCGCTGGCTGCTGGATCTCGACAAACATGGTTAATATCCGGCGGCTCGGACGGCCACGGCCATCTTTCGGCCATGCTTGCCCGCACCATCGCGGCCGGGGGCGAGCGCGACGTCGGGTGATCTCGGCCAAGCACCGCAGCCGGGTTGATGCGTAGGGAGACTGAATATGGCGTTACGCCGGACGTTTCGGGTGACGCTTGCCCTTTTGCCATTGCTGACCACTGCAGCCTGTGTGTCGCAGACCAAGGGCGGAAATCCGGCCGCTGCCGCCACCACCGATTCGACGGCACCGCAGCCGCGCACCGCGACCTACAATTGCGCCGATGGCGGCACGATGACCATCGAAAATCTCGGTACGTCGGTACGGGTGCTTGGTCCTGACGGCGTCAGCCAGGATCTGCCGGCTTCGCCCGCAAATCAAAATAGCCGCTTCGGCGAGGCGCATGACGCAATCGTGATCGACGGCCGCGACGCGCTGGTGATGAAGGGTGGCGCCACGCCGCTGACCTGCACCCGCTGATTCGGTCAGCGGACAGGACCCCGTATACCGCACTGCAGCGACGATGTGCCTGGCTAATCGATTGAAGCCGAAATTCCCTTCTTTCTTCAGACTAAATTACGTTTCCAAAACGATTTTCCGGCTTTGACGCGGTGCAAAAAGAGCATTAAAAACCGGCTGTCCGAAGTCGCATCCGGAAGCGGTCATGCCGCATTTCCACCTGGGGCTCCAGAGACGCCGAACTGGGGGAGCCATGAGCAAATCACCAGCAACCCGCGAATTTGCCAGACGCGAACGGCCGCTCTCGCCGCATCTGACCGTTTATCGACCGCAGATCACGATGACGATGTCGATCATCCATCGCATCACCGGCGGGGCGCTCTATTTCGGCACCCTGTTGGTCGCCCTGTGGTTGATGGCGGCGGCGAGCTCGCAATCCGTTTTCGATGCCGTCAACTGGGCCTTCGGCTCGTGGCTGGGGCGGCTGGTGCTGTTCGGCTACACCTGGGCGCTGATGCACCACATGCTGGGCGGTGTGCGCCATCTGATCTGGGACACCGGGACAGGTCTTGAAAAGCAGACTGCCTCGAGGATCGCCTGGGCGACGCTGGCCGGTTCGGTTGTGCTGACGCTGCTGATCTGGATCGCCGGATACATGGCGCGGGGAGCCTGAGATGAGCGCCAACAACACCGACATGCGCACGCCGCTGGCGAAGGTCCGCGGCCTCGGCTCCGCCCGCGAGGGCACGGAGCATTTCTGGCGCCAGCGCCTGACGGCGATCGCCAACATCCCGCTGATCCTGTTCTTCGTCGGCTTTCTGATTGCGCTCAACGGCGCCGGCTATGCGGAGGTGCGCGCCGCACTTGCCAATCCGTTCGTGGCCCTGGTGCTGGCTCTGGTGCTCCTGTCCGGGCTTTATCACATGCGGCTCGGCATGCAGGCGATCATCGAGGACTATGTGCATGGTGAGGGCACGAGGCTGGCATTGCTCGCCCTCAATACATTCTTTCCCATAGTGGTCGGCGTCGCCTCGATCTTCGCCCTGCTCAAACTGGCATTTGGAGGCTGACGTTTTGGCCAAGGACGCGAAAAACGCCGACACGGCTTCCGCCTACACCTATGTCGACCACAAATTCGACGTGGTCGCCATCGGCGCCGGCGGCGCCGGCCTGCGCGCCACGCTCGGCATGGCCGAGCAGGGCCTGCGCACCGCCTGCATCACCAAGGTTTTCCCGACGCGGTCGCACACGGTGGCGGCGCAGGGCGGCATCGCCGCTTCGCTCGCCAACATGGGCCCCGACAACTGGCAGTGGCACCTCTTCGACACGGTCAAGGGTTCGGATTGGCTCGGTGACACCGACGCGCAAGAATACATGGTGCGAGAGGCGCCGGCGGCGGTCTACGAGCTTGAACATTACGGCGTTCCCTTCAGCCGCACCGAGGACGGGAAAATCTATCAACGTCCGTTCGGCGGCATGATGATGAATTTCGGCGAGGGGCCACCGGTGCAGCGCACCTGCGCCGCCGCCGACCGCACCGGCCACGCCATGCTGCACACGCTCTACGGCCAGTCGCTGAAGCACAATGCGCAGTTCTTCATCGAGTATTTCGCGCTCGACCTGATCATGGAGCCGGACGGCACCTGCACCGGCGTCGTCGCCTGGAACCTCGACGACGGCACCATCCACCGTTTTTCGGCCAAGATGGTGGTGCTGGCGACCGGGGGCTATGGTCGCGCCTATTTCTCGGCCACCTCGGCGCACACCTGCACCGGCGACGGCGGCGGCATGGCGGCGCGTGCCGGGCTGGCGCTGCAGGACATGGAATTCGTGCAGTTCCATCCGACCGGCATCTACGGCGCCGGCTGCCTGATCACCGAGGGCGCGCGCGGCGAAGGCGGCTATCTCGTCAATTCCGAGGGCGAACGCTTCATGGAGCGCTACGCGCCGTCGGCCAAGGACCTTGCCTCGCGCGATGTGGTCTCGCGCTGCATGACGCTGGAAATCCGCGAAGGGCGTGGCGTCGGACCGAAGAAGGACCATATTTTTCTCCACCTCGACCACCTTGATCCGGCGGTGCTGCATGAGAGGCTGCCGGGCATTTCGGAATCGGCAAAAATCTTTGCCGGCGTCGACCTGACCAAGGAGCCGATCCCGGTGCTGCCGACGGTCCATTACAATATGGGCGGCGTGCCGACCAATTACTGGGGCGAGGTGCTCAACCCGACCGCCTTGAACCCGGACCAGGTGTCGCCCGGACTTATGGCGGTCGGCGAAGCCGGCTGCGCCTCCGTCCATGGCGCCAACCGGCTGGGCTCGAACTCGCTGATCGATCTGGTGGTGTTCGGTCGCGCGGCGGCGATCAGGGCCGGCCAGGTGATCGACCGCAACGCCGCGATCCCGTCGCCCAACAAAGCCTCGGTCGAAAAGATCATGGATCGCTTCGACCGGCTGCGCCACGCCAACGGCTCAACGCCGACAGCCGTGCTGCGTGAGAAGATGCAGAAGGCGATGCAGGAGGATGCGGCGGTGTTCCGCACGCAGGAATCGCTGGAAAGCGGCTGCAAGCGCGTTTCGCAGATCTGGGGCGAACTCAAGGACGTTAAAGTGTTCGACCGCTCGATGATCTGGAACTCAGACCTGGTCGAGACGCTGGAACTGGAAAACCTGATGGCCAACGCCATCACCACCGTCCATGGCGCCGAGGCGCGCAAGGAGAGCCGTGGCGCGCACGCGCGGGAGGATTTCTCGGCGCGCGACGACGCGAACTGGCGCAAGCATACGCTGGCCCGGCTCAGCGAGGCCGGCGAGGTGACGCTGACCTACCGGCCGGTGCACACCGAAACGCTGATCAAGGAAGCAGACGGCGGCATCAACCCGGCCAAGATCGCGCCGAAGGCCAGGGTGTACTAGCGATGGCGGCTATCATCCGCGCGCAAGCACTGAAGCTCGACCTTGTCGACGCGAGGATCGCGGCCGTGAACGGGATCTGGTCAGGGCTGAAGCTCGTCATCCGAAAGGACCTGAGGTAATGGTCGAACTCACGCTTCCCAAAAATTCGAAGATCATGCAGGGCAAAACCTGGCCGAAGCCGGAGGGTGCGACGAATCTGCGGGAATATCGCATCTACCGCTGGTCGCCGGACGATGACGAGAACCCGCGCATGGACACCTATTTCGTCGACATGGACGATTGCGGGCCGATGGTGCTCGACGCGCTGCTCTGGATCAAGAACAAGATCGACCCGACGCTGACCTTGCGCCGCTCCTGCCGCGAGGGCATTTGCGGCTCCTGCGCCATGAATATCGACGGGTCCAACACGCTCGCCTGCACCAAGGGCTGCGACGACATTTCCGGCGCGATCAAGGTCTATCCGCTGCCGCACATGCCGGTGGTCAAGGACCTGGTTCCCGATCTCACCAATTTCTACGCCCAGCACGCCTCGATCGAGCCGTGGCTGAAGACGGTATCGCCAGAGCCGGCCAAGGAATGGCTGCAGAGCCACGAGGACCGCGAAAAACTCGACGGGCTTTATGAATGCATCTTGTGCGCCTGCTGCTCAACCTCCTGCCCGAGCTACTGGTGGAACGGCGACCGTTATCTCGGCCCGGCGACGCTTCTGCAGGCCTATCGCTGGCTGATCGACTCCAGGGACGAGACCAAGGGCGAACGGCTCGACAATCTCGAAGACCCGTTCCGGCTCTATCGCTGCCACACCATCATGAACTGCGCCCAAACCTGCCCCAAGGGGCTCAACCCGGCCAAGGCGATCGCCGAGATCAAGAAGATGATGGTGGAGCGGCGGGTATAGCGGGAACGGCGAGAATGCCTCGTCTGTTGCGATCCTTCCCACCCCCCTCTGTCCTGCCGGACAGAGGGGGTGCTGTCCCTCCGGCCCCAGAAGGATAGCCAATCAAATGACTGACACCGAATTGCCGTTCCTCTCCGCCATCGAAGCCCGCGTGCTCGGCTGCCTGATCGAGAAGAAGGAGTTGACGCCGGACGTCTATCCTCTGACGCTCAATGGCGCGCATCAAGCCGCGAACCAGAAGACGGCGCGCGAGCCGGTGATGTCGGTCGAGCTTGCCGAGGTAAGACGAGCGCTTGGCCAGCTCGAGCACAAGGGCCTGGTCAGGCAGGTCTTTGCCTCGCGCGTCGAACGGTACGAGCATATCGTCGCGCAGCGCTTTTCGCTGACCTCGGCGCAATTCGTGCTACTTGGCCTGCTGTTGCTGCGCGGCCCGCAGACGGCTCATGAATTGCTGGCGCGAAGCGAACGCATGGCGCGCTTCCCGTCCATCGATGAGCTTCGCGGCAATCTCGACCTGTTGATCGGCCGCAAGCCGCCGCTCGTTCAGCAGATCGATCGCGGTCCCGGCCAGCGTGAGGACCGCTATGCGCATCTGCTGTGCGGGCCTGTGGAGCTGTCCGCGTCCCCGGCGCCATGGCAACCGTCCCAGCCGGCGTCGGGTCTCGAAGAGCGTGTGCGGGCGCTTGAGGAAGAGGTCGCGGCACTGCGTGCCCGCATCGACGCGCTCGCTGGCCAAGGTCGATAACGGGGCGCGGCGGCCAAGTTGCCAATCCCCACTCATGGGGGAGATGCCCGGCAGGGCAGAGGGCGCGAAGGATCGCCCCCTCTCCGACGACCGGCTCTCAGCCGAGCCTGGCGTCGAGCGATACATTTATGGCGCCGAGCGCCTTCGACACCGGGCAGCCGGCCTTGGCCTTTTCGGCCAATTCCTTGAACTTGGCGGCGTCGATGCCCGGCACCTTGCCGACCACCGTCAGAGCGCTGCCGGTGATCCCCGTGCCGGGAACCAGCGTCACCACCGCCTTGACGTCGAGTTCGTCGGCGGGCGTGCCGTTCTCTGCCAGGAAGTGAGAGAATTGCATGGCAAAGCAGCCGGCATGCGCCGCCGCGATCAGTTCCTCGGGGTTGGTGCCGGACTTGCCGCTCTCATCCTCGAAGCGCGCCTTGAACGAATAGGGCGTGCCGTTCAGGGTCCCGCTCTGGGTGTCGAGCGTGCCCTTGCCCCCCTTCAGATCGCCTTTCCAGACGGCGTTTGCGGTGCGGTCCATGAATTCCTCCTTGATTGTCGAGCCGTGATCGGCGTCCGGTTGACTATAGCGCGCGCGAGTCCGAAGGCCACCCGTGCTTTCGCGTTGCCAACATCGCATCGGAATAAATGCGTGTGCAAAAATGTCGACTTCCATCTGCCTCGGCCGTCCTGCGGGCGGCCACGGATTTGTGGCCGGATGGAGGATCATATGAACGATCTGTTTTCTGCTCACTGGGGATACACCGGCAAGAAGGCCGGCGAACAAGAAGCCGACTGGTGGCATCGGCCATCCTCTGGGTTTGGCCGACTGCTTGCGGCCGTCGCCATCATCGGGGTGACGGTGTGCCTTCTCGATCTTGCGGTGGGCAAAGGACCGGCTGATACCACCGTCGCCGCGTCCTACGATTCAACCCAGGAATGGAGATAAAGATGAAATATGTTTGCCTGGTCTATGGCGAAGAAAAAGACCTTTACGCAATGACTTCCGAAAGATTGGCCAAGCTCGATGCGGATTCGTTGGCCTATGACAGGTCGGTGGAGCAAAGCGGCCGGCTGATCATCGCGCAGGCGCTGCAATCTGTGAAGACATCGAAAACCGTGCGCCGGCGCAAGGCAAGCGGCTGATCACCGATGGCCCTTTCGCCGAGACCAAGGAGCAATTGCTCGGCTTCGTGATGATCGAGGCCGGGGATCTCGACGAGGCGCTGGAGATCGCCGGCGGCATTCCACTGGCCGAAATCGGTACGATCGAGGTCAGGGCGATCTATGACGTGCCGGGATCCTAGAGATTGTTCCGTTTTGCGTCCGGCGGAATCAAATTTTCTTCGGCGGGCGCAGCTCTTGCGTGTTGAAGCAAGGCAATTCTTCTCCTATCGTCGCTGCGCGGTTGGGGGATTTTCGGGCGTGCATATACTGATTGCTGCGATTGGCCTGGTGGGAGCGGCGGCGTTCTGGTGGTACCGGCTGAAGATCATGAACGACGCGGCGCGTGAGGTTGCGGACGTCGTTGGCCGTGTCCAGGGCAATGTCCGCCGCAAGAGGCTGCGCAAGCAGGCGGCGCTCTCACCGCTGACGGCGATCGACGATCCGGTCGTGGCGGCCGCGACGCTGATCGTCGCCATTGTTTCCGAGAACGGTCCTGTCCTGCCGCAGCGCGAAGCCGCGATTCGGTTGGTGATTTCAGAGATTGCGGACGAAAAGAAGACCGATGAGGCGGTGGTTTATGCCAAATGGGCGGCGTCACAGATCGACGATGCCGCGATCGTCGTCGACAAGCTGGCGCCGTTCCTGCGCGAACGTCTCGATGTTGCTGAAAGAAACGATTTGCTGCAGATGGTGAACCGCGCAGCGCAGGCTGGTGAGCAACCCCTGAAAATATCCGACCAGCGCATGCTCAGGCTGCGGCAAAAACTCGGCTTCGAGGTCAACTAGGGTGCGCTGACATTCAGGTGATGCCGGCCTGCGAACGGCGACTTCCTGCGCTTCCGGCGCTCACGTCCCCTACAGCATTGGCTCGCCAGCTCAAGGGGTTAGATCGCCTCGCCCTTGAGCAGTTTCGGCGTGTCGCGGGACAGGCCGGAGGCCTGGCGGATGAAGAAATCCTTCAGCCGCGGCATGCGCTCGACAAGGCCGAGACCGACGTCGCGGACGGCGCGCAACGGGCCGATGTCGTTGGAAAACAGCCGGTTCAGGACATCGGTGGTTACGCCCATCTGCAGCGTGTCGAAGCGCCGCCACTGCTGATAGCGCTCGAGCACGTCGAGCGCGCCGACATCCTGGCCAAGCCGGTCGGCTTCGACAACCACTTCGGCCAATGCCGCCACATCCCTGAAGCCGAGATTGAGGCCCTGGCCGGCGATCGGGTGGATGCCGTGGGCGGCGTCACCGGCGAGCGCGATGCGCGGCGCCACAAAGGCGCGGGCCAGCGTCAGGCCGAGCGGCCATGCGCGCGGCCTGTCGACGACACGGATCTCGCCGAGCTTCAGACCAAAGCGCTGTTCCAGCTCATGCTCGAAGACGAGGTCGTCGCCGCCCACCAGTTTTTCGGCGTCGGCCGTCCGCTCTGTCCAGACGATCGAGGAGCGATTGGTCCCGTCCTTGTCCGGTTTGAGCGGCAGCGTGGCGAACGGACCGGCAGGGAGGAAATGTTCTTCGGCGCGGCCATTGTGCGGCCGTTCATGCGCCACGGTGCAGACGATGCCGGACTGGCCATATTCCCATTTCACCGTCTTGATGCCGGCCATGTCGCGCAGCTTCGAGTTGACGCCGTCGGCTGCGACCAGCAGCCGTGCCTTCAGGGCCGCGCCGTCGGTAAGATGCACGGTGATGCCGGCGCCGTTCACGTCGAAGGCGCTGACCGCGACGCCTTCGATGATGTCGATGCCGAGTTTTTCAGCGCGCCGGCGCAAGGCACCGCTCATATCCCTGTTGGCGACCATATGCGCAAAGGCTTCGCCGGGCGCGACCTCGCCATCGAAGGTGAGAAACACCGGGCGCACCGGGTCGGACGTGCGCGAATCGGTGACGATCATCTCGGTGATCGCCTGCGCCTCGGGCGCGATTTCGATCCAGACGCCGAGCTGGTCGAGCATGCGGCAAGCGGCAGCGGCAATGGCCGAGGCGCGGCCGTCCTTTTGCCAGACGCCGGCGGGCGCGGCGTCGACGACAGCGACCGCCAGGCTTGGCCGCGCCTGTTTCAGCGATACCGCGGCGGCAAGCCCGACATAGCCGGCGCCGGCGACCAGAACATCGAGCGAGGTTCGGTTTTTTGCATCCGCCTTACGGTCCACCATGGCAAATTCCTTTCCGGCCTTGACTGCCCGTCTTTCCTGTCGGAAACCGCCATAACATTTCTTCGGTGAGGGCGCGAAACATGACGGCGGCCATGGACGAGCTTCTCGGCATTCTCGACCTCGAGCAGCTGGAACACAACCTGTACCGTGGTCGCAGCCCAAAGCTCGACTGGCAGCGTATCTTCGGCGGCCAGACCATCGCCCAGGCGCTGGTCGCGGCCCAGCGAACGGTCGAGCCCGAACGCCACGTGCATTCGTTGCATGGCTATTTCATGCGGCCCGGCGACACCAAGGTGCCGATCATCTATGAGGTCGACCGCATCCGCGACGGCGGCTCCTTCACCACGCGCCGTGTCGTCGCGATCCAGCACGGCCATGCGATCTTTTCGCTGGAAGCCTCGTTCCAGCAGGATGAAGTCGGTCTCGAACATCAGGTGCCGATGCCGCAGGACGTGCCGGCGCCCGACACGCTGCTGTCGCAGCGCGAATTGATAGGCAAGTTCGGCGAGGCCGTGCCCGAAGGCATCAGGCGCTACTGGGAGCGTGACCGGCCGATCGAGATGAAACCGGTGATGCTGGAACATTATACCAGCCGGGAAAAGCTGGAGCCGAAGCAGAACATCTGGATCCGCACGACCGGCCCGGTTCCGGCCGATCGTGCCACGCAGGCGGCGGTGCTTGCCTATCTTTCCGACATGACGCTGCTCGATACGTCGACCTTTGCGCATGGCCGCGCCATTTTCGATAGCGACATCCAGGCGGCAAGCCTCGATCACGCCATGTGGTTCCACCGCAGCCATCCGCTCGACGATTGGATGCTCTACACGCAAGACAGCCCGTCGACGCAAGGATCGCGGGGGTTCACCCGCGGGTCGCTGTTTGCTCGCGACGGCACGCTGATCGCCTCGGTTGCCCAGGAAGGGCTGATCCGCCTGAAGCGGCTGCCTGCCGAGTAGGCAATTTTTAAAAAATGCCTATTTTTTAATCAAGAGCACTGCCGCGACAGTGAACAGCCGGCTGCTGAACAGCCCTCAACCTCTTTGTTTACAACAGGTTAATGAGCTGCTTCGGCAACTGGCACGGAGCTTGAATCCTAGCTGGCACTCTCCGGCTCTCATGGGGATCGGCGAAGTCGTGCAAACGCGGGGGACCCGCAACAGCAAAGGGTGAAACCTTATGAAAATCGTGATGGCAATCATCAAGCCGTTCAAGCTTGACGAGGTGCGCGAAGCGCTCACCGCAGTCGGCATCCAGGGCCTGACCGTCACCGAAGTCAAAGGCTACGGGCGTCAGAAGGGACACACGGAAATCTATCGCGGGGCGGAATACGCGGTCAGCTTCCTGCCGAAGATCAAGATCGAAGTCGCGGTCGGCCTGGACATGGTCGACAAGGCCGTCGAAGCCATCACTGCGGCGGCCAAGACAGGTCAGATCGGCGATGGCAAGATCTTCGTTTTCGGCATCGACCAGGCGGTGCGCATCCGCACCGGCGAAACAGACACCGACGCGCTTTGAGCTGCGGACACGTATTCCAATGGAGAGTTCAATGAATATTCCTTCTACTTTGAAGTCGGCGGCGCGCACCGCGCTGCTGGGCGCGTTTACGCTTGGAGCCCTGGGCACGATTGCCGCTTTCGCACAGGAAGCGGCGCCGGTCGCCGAAGCGGCAGCGCCAGCGGCGCCGACCTTTACCGTCGACAAGGGCGACACGACGTGGATGATGCTTTCCACCATTCTGGTGCTGTTGATGACCATTCCCGGCCTTGCCCTTTTCTACGGCGGCCTGGTTCGCGCCAAGAATATGCTGTCGGTGCTGATGCAGGTCTTCACCATCACCAGCGTGGTCATGATCGTCTGGGTTTTCTACGGCTACAGCCTTGCCTTCACCCCCGGCAATGCATTCATCGGTGGCCTTTCCAAGATGTTTCTCGCCGGCGTCGACGTGACGACGCTGTCGGAAACCTTCACCAAGGGCGTCGCCATTCCTGAACTGGTGTTCGTCATCTTCCAGATGACCTTCGCCTGCATCACGCCTGCCCTGATCGTCGGCGCCTTCGCCGAACGCATCAAGTTCTCCGCCGTGATCCTTTTCACCATCCTCTGGGTGACGTTCGTCTACTTCCCGATCGCGCACATGGTCTGGTTCTGGGGAGGCCCGAGTGCTTATGGCGACCCGTCCGGGCTCATCTTCGGCTTCGGTGCCGTCGACTTCGCCGGCGGCACGGTCGTTCACATCAATGCGGGCATCGCCGGCATCGTCGGCGCGCTCATGATCGGCAAGCGCATCGGCTACAACAAGGACATCATGGCGCCGCATTCGATGACGCTGACCATGGTCGGCGCTTCGCTGCTGTGGGTCGGCTGGTTCGGCTTCAACGCCGGTTCGAACCTCGAAGCCAATGCCTATGCGGTGCTGGCGATGATCAACACCTTCGTCGCCACAGCGGCGGCGGCAGTGACCTGGATCGTGCTTGAAACGCTGCTGCGCGGCAAAGCGTCCATGCTTGGCGCGGTTTCGGGCGCTGTTACCGGCCTTGTCGCCGTCACGCCCGCTGCCGGCTTTGCCGGACCGATGGGCGCCATCGTGCTCGGCATCGTCGCTACCTGTGGCTGCTACTTCTTCGTCTCAGTCGTGAAGAACAAGTTCGGCTATGACGACAGCCTCGATGTTTTCGGCATTCACTGCATCGGCGGCATCATCGGCGCGCTCGGCACCGGCATCCTGGTCAATCCCGCTCTTGGCGGCGCTGGCATCGTCGATTATTCGACGGCCGACTTCGCCGCCGGCTATGCCGGCACGGCTACCCAGTTGTGGTCGCAGTTCAAGGGTGTCCTGGTAACCGTCCTGTGGTCGGGTATCGGCAGCGCCATCCTCTACAAGATCGTCGATATGATCGTAGGCCTGCGTCCGACAGCCGATGCAGAGCGTGAAGGGCTCGACCTCACCTCGCATGGCGAAGCGGCCTATCATCCGTAGTCGTGTGCGGGGCGGCCTTGGCTGCCCCGCATCGTCCCATCCCGTCGCGACGCTCCCGAAAGGGGCTCGCGCCCTGAGGCCCGGACATGCACCGGGCCTCTTTTTTGTTGTGCGCCGCCGCGCCGCCGGAGGCCGAGTTCCGCGCGAACGTGCAGGCGCTCGGCGGCGCCAACTAGTGCGAAAATGCGTCAATTAAAGTGTTGGAGCGGCTTTGGGCGTCCAAAAGGACGCGCGCTCAAAGGATCTGGCGATCAGCCTGAGGCTTGATCGACCAGCTGACCCAAACGATGGCGGGTCAGCGTGCCCGCCATTTTTGTGGCCGCTTTTCACCCAGACGTGCCGGCATGCACCCATGGTTAATGCGGCCTTAACCTTCCCGCCGATAGTCTGGTGCCCGAATCCGCCGCGTTGCGCGCACGCGTCCGGCCGGGCAACGACAGACGGGGAAGAGCATGCGTTCAGGGGCTTCAGCACCGCTCGCGCTGGCCGATACGGGGCACGGCATCCAGGCGTTCGCGCGGCGTCAGGTCGGCCGACTGGTTGGCGCCGGGCTGTTTGCGCTGGTCGCCTTCGGTGTCGCCAGCCTGGCTACCTGGAACGTCGCCGACCCGAGCTTCTCGCACGCCACCGGCAACATCGTCACCAACGCCATGGGCTATGCGGGCGCTGTCTTTTCCGACCTTGCCATGCAGTTCTTCGGCCTCGCCGCCGTCGCGGCGCTGGTGCCGGCGGTGATCTGGGGATTTCTGCTGTTTTCGGCGCGCGGCGTGGACAGGCTGCCGAAGCGCGGGCTCGCCTGGTTCGGCTACGCGGTGCTTGCCGCGGCCATCGCCGGCTGCGTGGTGCCGCCTCCGACCTGGCCGCTGCCGACCGGACTCGGCGGCGTGTTCGGCGACATGGTGCTCAAGATTCCCGGTCTCGTCGTCGGCGGCTATCCGACCGGTCTCATCGCCAGCGTGCTTGCCGTGCTTCTGGCGGCGCCGGCGCTGTGGCTGTTTGCCCATGGCTCGGCGCTGATTGCACGCAAGAACGGCTTCGCCGTCGCGGAGCAGCCGGCCGAACCCGATCCCCGGGACCAGGACGACCTGCTTTTCGACAATGACGAGGACGAAGGCGACGAGGGCATTCTGGCGCTCGGAGCGATCACGCATTGGTGGCTGTCGTTGCGCGCCTATTTGCGCCGTCGTGCCGCGCGCCGCCAGGAGCGCGACGATTTCGAACCGGAGATGGAACCGCGCGCCAGCGCCTGGCGGCGCGCAGCCGAACGGGTCGAATCGGCCGAATACGCCGAAGCGCGGATGAGTGCCGATGGGCGCGCCCGCGTCGAGCCGGAATTCTTCGCCGCCATGGTCAACGACCGCAGTGCCTCGCTCGATCCCGACGACGCCGATGTCTTCGACGATGACGACGTGGATTTTGCGCCGGAGCCCGCAGGGCAGCATCGCGCCACGCCCAATGCCGCGACGCGCGTCGCGGCGCCGGCGCCCCGGCCCGTTCCGGGCGCCCGCGTCCAGCGCGAGGCGCAGACATCGCTGATCGGCTCCGAAAAATTCGAAATGCCGTCGCTGCATTTCCTGTCCGAACCGAAGAACGTCGTGCGCGACGCCAGCCTGTCCAAGGACGCGCTGGAGCAGAATGCCCGCCTGCTCGAAGGCGTGCTGGAGGATTTCGGCGTCAAGGGCGAGATCATCCATGTGCGCCCCGGCCCGGTCGTCACCCTCTACGAGCTGGAACCGGCGCCCGGCATCAAATCGTCGCGGGTCATCGGCCTGTCCGACGACATCGCGCGCTCGATGAGCGCGATCGCTTGCCGCGTCGCCGTGGTGCCTGGCCGCAACGCGATCGGCATCGAGCTGCCGAACGCCAAGCGCGAGACCGTCTATCTCAGGGAGATCATGGCCAGTCGCGATTTCGAGACCACCAAGGCCAAGCTGGCGCTGGCGCTGGGCAAGACCATCAACGGCGAGGCGGTTATCGTCGACATCGCCAAGATGCCGCACGTGCTGGTCGCCGGCACCACCGGTTCGGGCAAATCGGTCGCCATCAACACCATGATCCTGTCGCTGCTCTACAGGCTGACGCCGCAGGATTGCCGGCTGATCATGATCGACCCGAAAATGCTGGAGCTCTCGGTCTATGACGGCATCCCGCATCTGCTGACGCCTGTCGTCACCGATCCGAAGAAGGCGGTGGTGGCGCTGAAATGGACCGTGCGCGAGATGGAGGATCGCTATCGCAAGATGTCGAAGGTCGGCGTCCGCAACATCGACGGTTTCAACGCGCGCGTGCAGCAGGCGGAGAAGAAAGGCGAGAAAATCTCGCGCACCGTGCAGACCGGTTTCGACCGCCAGACCGGCGAGGCGATCTACGAGACCGAAAACCTCGATCTCGAGCCGATGCCCTACATTGTCGTCATCATCGACGAGATGGCCGACCTGATGATGGTCGCCGGCAAGGACATCGAAGGCGCCGTGCAGCGCCTGGCGCAAATGGCGCGCGCCGCCGGCATCCATGTCATCATGGCGACGCAGCGGCCGTCGGTCGATGTCATCACCGGTACGATCAAAGCCAATTTCCCGACCCGCATCTCCTTCCAGGTGACGTCGAAGATCGACAGCCGCACCATCCTGGGCGAGCAGGGCGCCGAACAGCTGCTCGGCATGGGCGACATGCTCTACATGGCCGGCGGCGGCCGCATCCAGCGCGTGCACGGTCCCTTCGTTTCCGACGACGAGGTCGAGAGGATCGTCGCGCATCTGAAGCTGCAGGGCGTGCCGGAATATCTCGACGCGATCACCGAGGATGAAGGCGAGGACGACGACGAGCCGTCGGGCAAGGGCGGTTCAGGCGGTGGCGGCGGTGGGAATTTCGAGGATTCCGACGATCCCTACGACCAGGCGGTTGCCGTGGTGCTGCGCGACGGCAAGGCCTCGACCAGCTACATCCAGCGCCGGCTCGGCATCGGTTACAACCGCGCCGCTTCGATCATCGAGAAGATGGAGAAGGAAGGCATTGTCGGTCCGGCAAACCACGCCGGAAAACGCGAGATCCTGGTGCCGACGGAGGAGGACAAATTCTGACCCGGCCGGGAAGCACCGCCAGGCCTGCCCGGGGCTGCAACGTCGGTGGGCAACTTTGAACCTTTTGGCGCGTTGCTGCGACTGAGCGCTGTCCGGGCCGCCAAACTTAAGCCCAACTGGGGGGCCAAGGGACTGCGACACTATATGAACCAGATGAGAGTGACCGGTATGAAAAACTCTTCCTTTGACCCGATCAGCGATTTTGCCCCGACCCGCCGCCAGATGCTTGGCCTCGGCGTGGTCCTTGCCGGCGCGGCAGCCATCAATGTCGTTCCCGGCGTCCAGTTGCTGGCGTCGGCGCAAGCAGCGGTGCCGCCAGCGGCGCAGAAGATCGCCGACCATTTCTCCTCGGTCAAATCGATGACCGGCGAGTTCGTGCAGTTTGGACCCAAGGGCGAGCAGACCGGCGGCAAGTTCTTTCTGGAACGGCCGGGCAAGATCCGCTTCAACTATGACGGGGCGTCGAATTTCAGGGTGATTTCCGACGGCAAGTCGGTGGTGATCCTCAACAAGAGGCTGAAAACGTCCGATCTGTATCCGTTGTCGAAGACGCCGCTGAAGCTGCTGCTCGACAACAGGATCGACCTCTCCGGCGGCCGCGTCAGAAGCGTCAAGGAAGAGAACGACCTGACCACCATCCAGCTTGCCGACAAGTCGGTGTTCGGCAATTCGAGGATCACGATGATGTTCGATCCGAAATCCTACGAATTGCGCCAGTGGACCATCACCGACGCGCAAGGCAAGGACACCACGGTGATGATCTTCAACGTCAGGGAAGGCGTGCGTTTCTCCCCCGACACCTTTGCCATCGACTATACGGCCAATCGCGAGCTGAACACCAAATCGCGCTAGTGTCCGCTGTTTTCAGGTGAGGCCAGCCCGCGAATGGCTGATACCTGCGCTTCCGGCCTTCGCCGGCCGAAGCACTCATGAGCGGTCGTGGCAGTTAAGGCTACGGCCGGCGTAGGCCGGTGCTCACATACTTTAAGTTCGTTCCGCTCCGGTTCTCGGAATTCGCCATCCTCGACTCGGCCTGACCTGAACCTCGGCGAACCCTGGTGGCAGCCTGGACAGCGCTTCGAGCGCGGGCCGGCTTGTTTTTGCGGTGCGCGGCTGGCAGTTTCCGGGCCGACTCTTTCAAAAGGCGTCATCACCCGTCAGAGCCAGTCGGCTGTGCGGGTCTGCGCTGCTCTGGACCCGCTGCATGCCCTTTTCCGTCGCCACCTGGAACATCAATTCCGTCCGCCTGCGCATGCCGATCGTCGAACGTCTGCTAGTCGAACAGGCACCGGACGTGCTGTGCCTGCAGGAAACCAAAGTCCCGGACGAGCTGTTTCCGGAAAAGGCCTTCCGCAAGCTCGGTTACGAGCACATCGCCTTCCATGGTCAGAAGGGCTATCACGGCGTGGCGACGGTGGCACGTCGGCCGATCGAGATCGTCGAAAAGCGCCGCTTCTGCGAGATCGAGGACTGCCGGCATCTGTCGGTCACCATCCGCGCCGGCGGCAAGGCGATTCTGCTGCATAATTTCTACGTTCCGGCCGGCGGCGACGAGCCCGACCCCCTCATCAACCGCAAGTTCAAGCACAAGCTGGATTTCGTCGCAGAGATGAACGCCATTCGCGCAGAGCACGACGACGTGTCCGGTTCGATCCTGGTCGGCGACCTCAACATCGCGCCGCTCGAACATGATGTCTGGTCGCACAAGCAGCTCTTGAAGGTGGTCAGCCATACGCCGGTCGAGACGGAGAGTTTCGAGGCGATGCGGCTCGCCGGCGACTGGGTCGACCTGATGCGGCTCAACGTGCCTTATGAGCAGAAGCTCTATACTTGGTGGAGCTACCGCGCACAGGATTGGCAAGCGTCGGATCGCGGCCGGCGGCTCGACCATGTCTGGTCGTCGCCGAACCTGGTGCCGAGCTTTGCCGGCTATGAAATCCTGCAGCCGGCGCGCGGCTGGGAACGTCCGTCGGACCATGTGCCGGTGATCGCGCGGTTCGACCTGGCGTAGGTCGGACTGCAGTCTGTAGCGATCCTTCGCGCCTCCTCTGTCCGGCCGGACATCTCCCCCACTTGTGGGGAGATCGGCCGTCACCTTGGCTTTCGCCAATCTCGAACGCTGCAGAAGTGGGCGGAGCGTCCGAACTGCTAATCTCCCTCCTTGTGGGGGAGATGTCCGGCAGGACAGAGGGGGGCGCTGTCCCTCCGGCGCTTCAGAAGGTTCTGTACCACCTTTGCCCGCTCAGCCGTCGAAACGCGGCGCCAGCTTCTCGATGCGGCGGATCATCGCCTGGAAATCCTCGGAGATGCGCTGGTGCAGATGGACCGCGATATCGGGATATTCCTCCAGGATGCGGCGGAACATCTTGCGGCTGAGCCGCAGCACTTCCGAATCGACCGCGGCTGACGCGCTGGTCAGCCGGTTGGTGTCGGCGATCAGCGCCAGTTCGCTCAACATGGTACCGGGGCCGGCCGTGCCTAGCGGGACGCGGTCGCCATCCTGCTCGCGATAGAGCACGATGCGCCCGCTGACCACGATATAGGCGCAATCGGCCTCGTCGTCCTCGCGGTAAAGCTTGTGGTCGGCCTGCAGTTTGGTGGTTTCCGCGCCGAAGGCCAGCAAACGCAGCTGTTCCTGCGTGAAGCCCTCAAAGAGCCTCACGGTGGACAGGATGCGGATGTCGTCATCCAGCGCCATCTAGCTATGTCCCCGAACGGTCAGTCCAATCCCTCCCTTAGAGCGCCGCGCGTCTGGATGCGCAAAGGACACTCTAGAGCGGCGGACTTTCAAGTTAGCGTACCGCCGCTCTATCTTCTTGTTTGAGCATCGGATTTTCCCAAAACCGGTACCCACTTTCGGGCCCGATGCTCCAACACTTTGCATCGACGCATCGTGCTTTCCAAAAATCGAGTCCGATCTCTGGGCCGATGCGTCAGTTCGATCCAGAACCACCTCCAGTCTCAGGACCGCACCCGGAAGCGGTCCCGCCCCGACCGCTCATTGGATAATGAAAAGTTTAAGGAACCAGCTTGTAGCCGCCGCTTTCTGTCACAAGAATTTCCGCATTGGAAGGATCGCGCTCGATCTTCTGGCGCAGCCGGTAGACGTGGGTTTCCAGCGTGTGCGTGGTGACGCCGGAATTGTAGCCCCACACTTCCTCGAGCAGCACGTCGCGCGTCACTACCTTCTGGTCGGCGCGGTAGAGATATTTGATGATCGAGGCCTCCTTTTCGGTCAGCCGCACCTTGGCGCCGCGCTGGTCGATCAGAAGCTTCTGGCTGGGCTTGAAAGTGTAGGGGCCGACCGAAAAGGTGGCGTCTTCGCTCTGCTCATGCTGGCGAAGCTGCGCACGGATGCGGGCCAAGAGAACCGCGAAGCGGAACGGCTTGGTCACATAGTCGTTGGCGCCGGCTTCGAGGCCGAGAATCGTGTCCGAATCGGTGTCGTGTCCAGTCAGCATGATGATGGGCGACTTGTAGCCGCCCTTGCGCAGTATCTTCACCGCCTCCCGGCCGTCCATGTCGGGCAGGCCGACATCCATAATGAGCAGATCGACGAGGCCGCCGCGTGCCGCGGCGACGCCTTTGGCGGCGTTCGATTCCTGCAAGACGTCGAATTCGTCGTAGAGAGACAATTGTTCGACGAGCGTGCCGCGCAGGTCGTCATCGTCATCGACGATCAGAATGGTGCGTGAAGTCATGGATCAATCCGTTGTTTTGAAAAGAAAATTCAGTTGACCGCTACCTGTTTATGCGGAAGCTGACCGGCACAACAGCCGATCACAGTGATTTGTTCCGTGGCACGATCATACAAGAAAAAACGCGCGCGCAATGAGGCGAGCGCATTTTTGCGAAAAGGGCTTCGTGTGCTCACGGTGCGCGCCAGGCCCGGCCACGCCAGCCAGGGGCTCCTGCAGGTCGGCGGACTGGTGTTTTCATGTGCACTGGGACGCGGCGGCATATCGGCCGGCAAACGCGAAGGCGACGGTGCCACGCCGCTAGGTTCGATGCGGATCCTGTCGGGATATTTCCGGAACGATCATTTTTCCGGCGGCCGCAAAACCCGACTGGCGATGGCGCCGATCAGTCGCGATCTCGGCTGGTGCGAAGTGCCTGACGATCGCAACTACAACCGTCCGGTCAGGATTCCCTATGGCGCCAGCCACGAGCGGATGCGGCGCGCCGACCGGCTCTATGATGCCTGCCTGGTGCTCGACTGGAACATTTCGCCGCGCCGCCGCGGGCGCGGCAGCGCCATCTTCTTTCATCTCGCGCGTCCCGGCTTCACACCGACGCAAGGCTGCGTCGCGGTGACGGCACGCACGATGGCCCGGCTGTTGCCGCTGCTGTCGGATCGGACGGTGGTGAGGGTGGTGAGGTAGGGGAATAGGGGAGTAGGAAAAGCTAAGCGGCGCGTTCGCCCAATCCTACTGATACTTCTTACTTCCTTACCACCCTATTCCCCTACTGCCCTACTGCCTTACTGCCTTACTTTACTCCCCTAACCCGCTGCCAGCCGATGTCGAGCAGACCCAGCCGGCCGAGTTCCCGGTCCGTCGCACGCGCGACATCCTTCCGTTCGGCGCCGATGTCGCGCAATTGGCGATCCGACAGATCCTCGATATTTTTACACGGGAGCTCATGCGGGAGATTGAGCGCGATTTTCGCGTGGCGGAACCACTCGATTGCCTCCTGCAGCCAGACTGGCCCGGTGGTTCGAGACTTCAATACGATCTGAGACATGACGTGACCCCTTCTATCCAGACATCAAATCGGGTTTGATGGTTTGTCGATGATCCCATTATGCCGGATTGAAATTTAAGGGGGAAACGAGTAGTTTTTTCTCGATCATAAAGTTTTATTTGTGGATCGAAAGCGATGATCCTGCCAAGAATCATTCGGCGCTGATGGCCCGCCTGCTGCCCGGAACCCGTGCCTTGAGGACGCTGGAAGCAGCCGCCCGGCACCTCAATTTCACCCGCGCCGCCGATGAGCTCGGCCTGACGCCGGCCGCGGTCAGCCACCAGATCAAGGAAATCGAGGATCAGCTCGGGATCGTGCTGTTCACGCGCACCAGCCGCACCATTCGGCTGACGGAGGCGGGCGCGGTGCTGTTCGAGGCCGCGACCGACGCGCTGGACCTGCTCGGCCGTGCCGTTTCACGGGCGCACAAGACGGCGCGCGGAACGGCGCTGCTGAAAGTGACCCTCGATGCCCAGTTCGCGACAAAATGGCTGATGCGGCGCGTCGACGACTTTCGCAAGCATCAACCCGGTGTCGAGCTCCGCTTCGATATAACCTCCGAATTGCGCGATTTCGACCTGGACGACGTCGATGTCGGTATCCGCTTCGGCGCCGGAAAATATCCGGGCCTTTGCGCCGACCGGCTGTTCGACAACGTCATCATTCCTGTCTGCAGTCCAGCGTTACTGCGAGCGGGGCCGCCGCTGAAGGAGCCGCGCGACCTGTTCCATCACACGCTCGCCCATATCGAGTGGGCGCGACAGGGCGTGACGTGGCCGAACTGGCGGATGTGGATGGCGGCGGCCGGCATCGACGATTTCGACGACAGCCGAACGCTCGTCTTCAGCACATCTTCGGATGTCGTTCAGGCTGCGCTCGACGGCCATGCCGTCGCGCTCGCCGATTTCGCCATGGTGGCAAACGATCTTTCCGAGGGCCGGCTGATACGGCCCTTCGAGCTTGGCATCAAGGTCGCTCCGGAATTCGCCTACTTTCTGGTCTATCCCAAGAACGTCGCCGACGAGCCTCGCATCGTCGCCTTTCGCGAATGGCTTCTCGACGAAGTGGCAAAGACGCCGACGTGACCGCTGTGTCGGAAACTTAAGCCGCCACCGCTCCGAACCAGCCGATCACAGCGCCGATGAGGAGCAGCACGCCAAGCCAGTGGCCGCCGTCTATGACGGTCAGGTCCCAACCGAAACCTTCGTAGCGATGATTGACGGAAAGCGTGGTGGCGACGAATCCGAGCCAGAGTACGAAGCCGAGGACAAGCCCGGCAAGGAGGCTCGGTTCGCCACCGGTCATCGCGCCGATGACCAGCGACATGACGAGCGCCATGACGAGTTCCGCGATGAAGCTGATGACAAAGGGAAGCGGCGATTTATTCATGGTCGCGGGATCAAGCTTGACGGCCTTGAGCCACGGCTTGCTCAAGGTCATGTACCAGGCGGCGCCGAACAACCACGCCACCACGGCGGCGACGATAACCGCCAGCCAGTTCACTGCTGAAAAATCCATGATTTCCCTCCCTCCCCGGAAGCATGTCGCCCAAAAAGTGCCAAGCGATTTTGGGACTACGACATGCGTGTTCTCAAAATCGAACCGTGATGGAACGCCGGTTCGGCGGTGCCGTCAAGCAAAGCGCCAGACGGTGGTGCGCTTGACCTCGGCGTCCTCCAATGCCCGCGTCACCGCCACCTCGTAGACGGCAAGCGGTTCCAGCCCGGTCTTCGGCAGATAGGCGCGGCCGGGATCGCCGACGAGGATCTCGGCGCCGCGCGCTCTCAACATCGCGAACCACGGGATCAGACGATCGGCGAAAGGCTTGTCGTAAAAGACGTCGCCGGCCAGGATCACATCCCAGCCGGCATCGGTGCCGATGCTGTCGGTGTCCAGCAATTCTATCCCGACGCCATTGGCCTCTGCATTGAGGCGGATTGCTGTCGCGCAGAACGGGTCGATGTCGGCGGCAATCACCTTAGTCGCGCCTGCCTTCACTGCTGCGATGGCGACAAGGCCGGACCCGGAGGCGAAGTCGAGCACGCGCTTGCCGCGCACGTCGGACGGGTTGTCGAGGATATAGCGGGCAAGACCCTGACCGCCGGCCCAGGCGAACGCCCAGAAGGGCGGCGGCAGGCCGATTTCGGTCAGCTCGTCCTCGGTCCGCTGCCACAATTCATGCGCCTCGTCGGCGAGATGCAGCAGGATCTCCGGCACATGCGGCGGCGCCATCAGCGCCGTGTTGTCGAGGATGAAGTTTTTCGCGCTGTTTGGCGTCAGCGTCGTCACGGAGCTGGCGTCAGGCCGCCCATGCGGCAGACCTCTTTCCATTCGGCCGGCGTCACCGGCTGCACGGAAAGCCGTCCGAGCCGCACCAGCGCCATCTCGGCAAGCTTGGGATTGGCCTTGACCTGTTCCAGCGTCACCGGCTTCGGCACATCCTTGACGGCGCGGATATCGACGCATTCCCAGCGTGGATCGTCAGTGGTGGTGTCCTGATGGGCCAGCGCGCAGACCTCGGCGATGCCGACCACGTCGAGCCCGTCATTGGAATGGTAGAAGAAGCCGAGATCGCCGATCTGCATCGCCTTCATGTTGTTGCGCGCCGCATAGTTGCGCACGCCGTCCCACTGCGTGCCGGCCTTCCCCTTCGCCTTCAGCGCCTCGAAGGAGAAGACCGAGGGTTCCGATTTGAACAGCCAGTAGTTCATTGTTTTGCTCCTTCTGGCGACTGGAAATCAGGTAGCCGCCGGCTTGTTGAAGGTCCAGTTCCATTGCCGGATTTCGACGCTTTCGAACAGCCCGGCCTTGGCGTAGGGGTCCGCCGCTGACAGGGCTTCTGCCGCGGCCGGATCGGGCGCCTCGACCACGACGAGGCTGCCGTTCGGCTTGCCGTCGGCGTCGAGGAACGGGCCGGCGAAGGCCAGCTTCTGCTCGCCGTTCAGTCCTTCCAGGAAGGCAATATGCTCGGGCCGCGTGTCGAGCCGCACCTGCAGGCTTCCAGGCTTGTCCTTGCAAATCAGTGCAAACAGCATCTTTCCATCTCCGGGTTGGTCGAAATTACACGTCGGCTTCGGTCTTCAGCGGCCTTGTCATCAATGCCGACACAGCCTGGCGGATGGTGATCGTGCCGTCCAGTATGGCGGCGACGGCGGTGATGATTGGCGCGTCGATCCGGCGTTCGGTGACAATGCGGGCGGCGATCGCCGCCGTCGGCACGCCTTCGGCCAGCGGCAGGCCGGCAAGCGGCTTGCCTTGGCCCAGCGCCAGCCCGTAGGCGAAATTGCGCGACTGGGCGGATGAGCAGGTGAGCAGCAGGTCGCCGAGGCCGGAAAGCCCCATCAGTGTGTCCGGCTTTGCGCCAAATGCAGCGCCGACGCGGCGCAATTCGACGAAGCCGCGCGTCACCATCGCGGCCTGGGCACTGGCGCCGAGCCCAGCGCCGGTGATGGCGCCGCCGGCGATGGCGAAGACGTTCTTCAGCGCGCCGCCGATCTCGACGCCGATCAGGTCATCGCTCGAATAGCAGCGCAGATTCTCGGCCGAAAAGCGGGCGGCAAGGTCCGCCGCCAGGCCTTCGCCGCGGGCGGCGACCACCACGGCCGTCGGCAGGCCCCTTGCGACGTCCGTTGCGAAACTCGGGCCGGACAGGGCGGCGACCGGATTTTTGGGCAGGATCTCCCTGGCGATCGCCGACAGCAAAGCCCCGGTGTCGCGCTCGATGCCCTTGGCGCAGAGAACCAGCGGGACGCCCTTCGGCATATGGGTTTTTGCCGCCGTCAGCATGGCGCGAAGCGACTGTGCCGGAACCACCGCCAGCACGCAGTCGGCATCGGCAAGAGCCACTTTGATATCGCTTGTCGCCTCGATGCCAGGCTCGAGCGCGATGCCGGGCAGATAACGCGGATTTTCGCCGCGACCGATCGCCTCAACAGTCTCCCGATCGCGCGCGAACAGCCGGACCGAATGGCCAGCGCGCAGCATGGCCAGCGCCAGCGCCGTGCCCCAGGCGCCGCCGCCAAGAACCGCGACGCGCCAGCCGCTCGTGGCCTTGATTGCTGCGCCGCCGGTCATGCCTTGGCCCCACGCCGACCCGAGCCGACCACCGGGGCGGAGATGCTGTCCAGCGGCCAGCGCGAGCGCGGCACGAAATCGGCGGCATTTTCATCCGCGATGCCGGCGCGCAGTCGTTCGATGCCTGCCCACGCGATCATCGCCGCATTGTCGGTGCAGAGTTTGAGCGGCGGCGCGACGAAGGCAAAGCCGGCCTTCTCGCACAGGGCTTCCAGTGTCGTCTTGATCGTGCGGTTGGCGGCGACACCGCCCGCGACGACCAAGGCCGGATTTTGCGTGTCGGGAAACGTTTCGCGAAAACGCACCAGCGCTCTCGAAACGCGGTCACCCAGAGCATCCGCCACTGCCGCCTGGAACGAGGCGCAGATGTCGGCGACGTCCTGGTCGCTCAACGGGGCGATGGCCGTCGCTGCCTGGCGCACGGCGGTCTTCAGCCCTGAAAACGAGAAATCGGGTTGCGCCGAGCCTTTCATCGGGCGCGGGAAGGCAAAGCGCGCGGCATCGCCGTCTGCTGCCGTCTTCTCGACATTCGGCCCACCGGGATAGGGCAGGCCGAGCATCTTGGCCGTCTTGTCGAAGGCTTCGCCGAGCGCATCGTCGATCGTCGTCGCCCAGCGCTGGTAGTCGCCGACGCCGCGCACCGCGACGATCTGCGTGTGGCCGCCGGAAACCAGCAGCAAGAGGTAGGGAAAGTCGAGCCCATCGGTCAGCCGCGCGGTCAGCGCATGGCCTTCGAGATGGTTGATGGCGATCAGCGGCTTGTTCGCAGCCGCGGCAATGGCTTTCGCCGTCATCAGCCCGACGATCAGCCCACCGACCAGGCCGGGCCCGGCGGTCGCGGCAATCGCGTCGATGTCGGCGAGATCGACGCCCGAATCGACGAGCGCGGCCTCGATGATGCCGTCCAGCGCCTCGACATGGGCGCGCGCCGCGATCTCCGGCACGACGCCGCCGAAGGCGGCATGCTCCTCGATCTGGCTGAGCACGATATCGGACAGGATCCTGGGTGTTGAATCACCGTCCAGCGCCACCACGCTGGCGGCCGTCTCGTCGCAACTCGTCTCAATGCCCAGAACGCGGATCAATTCGGCGCTGCCTCTAGAGATTGTATGTCAGGCCTTTCCCCGCTAGGAGAAAGCCCGGAAAACGGCCTCAATCTGCCGGGGGTTATCACGGACTGCGCGCCATGCAAACAACCTTGAAAATCGGAACACGCGGCAGCCCGCTGGCACTGGCGCAGGCGCATGAAACGCAGGCGCGGCTGATGGCCGCGCACGGCATGCCGGTTGACGCATTCGAAGTGGTCGTCATCTCGACCAGCGGCGACCGCATCCAGGACCGGCCGCTGTCGGAAGCCGGCGGCAAGGGGCTGTTCACCAAGGAGATCGAGGAAGCGCTGCTGGCGCGCCGTATCGACATCGCCGTGCATTCGTCGAAAGACATGCCGACGGTGTTGCCCGACGGGCTGGAACTGTCCGCCTTCCTGCCGCGCGAGGACGCGCGCGACGCTTTCGTCGGCAAGGCGGCGAAAGCAATCGCCGAACTGCCGCAGGGCGCGAAGGTCGGCTCGTCGTCGCTCAGGCGCCAGGCGCTGATCCGGCGCATGCGGCCGGACCTCGATGTGGTGATGTTCCGCGGCAATGTGCAGACGCGGCTGCGCAAGCTGGCCGAGGGCGTCGCCGACTGCACCATCCTCGCTTATGCCGGGCTGAAGCGGCTCGGGCTCGAAGATATCATCACCGACCTGATGCCGCTGGACATCTTTCCGCCGGCGCCGGGGCAAGGCGCGATCTGCATCGAAAGCCGCATCGGCGATCGCGACGTGGGAAGTATGCTGACGGCGATCCACGACGTGCCGACCGGGCAGGCGCTGGCCTGCGAACGCGCCTTCCTGGCGGCGCTCGACGGGTCGTGCCGCACGCCGATCGCTGGGCATGCGACGATATCGGGCGGAACGGTCTTCTTCGCCGGGCTGATCATCTCGCCGGACGGCACGCAATCCCATGAGGTCAAGGCGCAAGGCCCGGCACAGGAGGCCGCCTGCATCGGCGAGGATGCCGCCAGGACCGTGCGAGCCAAGGCCGGCGAAAAATTCTTCGACGGCTGGGCCTGACATGGTTCGCATCCTGGTGACGAGGCCGGAACCGGGCGCCTCGCGCACGGCACAGCGGCTGGAGGACCAAGGTTTTCGGCCGGTCCTGTTGCCGTTGACCGAAACGGTGGCCCTGCCGGTCGATGCCGATGCAGCCGCCGACAATGCCGTGGCCGTCGCGGTCACCAGCGCCAATGCCGTGCGCCATGCGCCGAAGGAGATCATCGCGGCGCTCGCCGCCTTGCCCTGCCATGCCGTCGGCAAAAGGACGGCGGAAGCAGCCCGCGCGGCGGGATTCCTGTCCGTCAGCGAGGGCCCGGGCGATGCCGAGGCGCTAGCGGATGCGCTTGCCGGCAGCTTCGCGGCTGGTACGGTCGTCTATCTATGCGGACGCGTGCGGTTTCCGGCGTTCGAGGAGCGGCTGAAGGCCGCTTGTCTCCACGTCCGCGCCATCGAGACCTACGATACCGTTGCGCCTGGCTATTCGGACGCCGCAATCCTCGCGCGCCTGTCCGGCCAGCCGGTTGAAGCGGTGCTGCTCTATTCGGTCAAGGCGGCGGCAACGATGCAGGCGTTGACCGGGCGGCCGGCGCTGCATGCGCTTTTTGAAAACACATGTTTCTTCGCCCTGTCCGGACGTATCGCCGCAGCCCTGGGCGACGCCCTCGGCAAAAAGATCCACATTGCGCCGGAACCCAGCGAAGACGCGCTGCTGGAACTTTTGCGGGCATGGCGCTGACCAGCATCCGCCGCTGCTCTATCCGGGCAGAAGGTGCCGGCAGGGCTATGAGGGGCTGGGCGATTGCCCTGAGGTATAGCGTATTTGTTCTTGCTTTGTGCCGGCAATTATGTTAGTAATTTCTGTGTGGTGCTGATTGCGCCAACGACCCGCCCGTCGAGGCGGGTTTTTTATTTTCCGGTGTCGACGCTATCCTTCGATAGTCCCCGTGTCATCACGCCGCCCCTTTTCACCGCTTGGTGATGTGCTAGACCCTTTCTGAACCATCCCGAAGCAAATTTGCGGAGCCAAAGCATGGTCAAGACGCCGAAGATGCGGCATTCGAAAAGCCGTCGCGAGCCGGTGACCATCGAGCTCGAACCCGGCGCCGTCTCGCGCGTTGCCGACGAGGATGCCGCCAAGGCATCGACAGAGAAGGCACAGACCGGAGAGACGCGGACTGACGAGGCGAAGGCTGAGGAAGCAGCGAACGCATCGCTGCCGGAGCCTCCGGAAGAGCCTGTGCATGCCGACCAGACCGATCTCGAGCCATGGGAACATGCCGATGCGGCGCCGCAGGCCGGCTCGGAACAGCCGGCAGAGGCCGGTACCAAGCGTCCAGAAGAATCAGAATCCACTTATCCGACAGGCTCGGAGGCATCGGCGAACCGGGGCATCGATTACAGCTTCGACGACGCATCGGCTAAAGCCAGTTGGACGGAGGCCCGTGGGACGGGGGCCAGCGGGACCGAAGAAGCGCCGAAAGCAACCCAGGCGAGGAACGAAGCCATGGCAGCGCAGCCAAGGCGTGGCGGCATCCACGGCATCGCTGCCGGCATCGTTGGCGGCGTCATTGCGCTCGCCGCCGCGGGAGGGCTGCAGTTCGCCGGCCTGCTCGGCGCGCCAGGGTCCAGTGCGGGCGGTGTGTCGCTCGACGGCGTCAGTGGTGAAATCGCCGCGCTGAAGACCGAGATCGCCGGGCTCAAGGACGCGGCCGGAGACGGCGATTCGTCGGCCAGGGTCGATGGGCTGTCGTCGGCGCTGGATCAGGTCAAGACGGATGTCGCGGCGCTGAAATCGGCGGCGGAGCAGGCCGGCGACACCGCCGGGCTTGCGGCACTTGGCGACAAGGTCAGGCAGATCGAGACGGCGGTTGCGGCCCTCGACAAGGCCGGCAATGCAGCGCCGGCCGACCTCGGCCCGCTCAACGAGAAGCTGGCCGAGCTCGACGCGGCGGTGAAATCCGCCGGCGAGGCGACGAAGGCGCAGGAAAGCCGGCTTGCGGCGCTGGAACAGTCGGTGTCGCAGCTTTCCGGCAAGGTCGAGGCACAGGCGGGGCAGCCGAAGATCGCGCTCGCCATCGCCGCGTCGGCGCTGAAGGCGGCACTCGACCGCGGTGCGCCATTCGCGGCCGAACTCGAAACCTTCGCGGCGATTTCGCCGGACGCGCCGGAGATCGCGATCTTGCGTCCCCACGCCGAAAAGGGTGTTGCGACACGCGCGGACATCGCCGCCGAGATGGCTGCCGCGGCCAATGCCATGGTCGCCGCCTCCGAGCCCGTCGACGAGAATGCCGGCTTCCTGCAGAACCTTTTGTCGAGCGCCGAATCGCTGGTCAAAGTCAGGCCGATCGGTGCCGTCGAAGGCGCCGGCGCGCCGGAAACCGTCGCGCGCATGGAAGTGGCGGTCAACCAGGGCGACTACGCCAAGGCGCTCAGCGAATACGATACGCTGCCCGAGGCTGTGAAGGCTGCTGGAGCCGACTTTGCCGGCAAATTGAAGGCACGGATCGAGGTCGAGAAGCAGGTCGACGCACTGATATCAGGCGCGATGAAGGCGTGATGAGGAAAACCCGATGATTCGCATTCTCCTCTTCCTCGCCGTCGTATTCACGCTCGGGCTGGGTTTCGCCTGGCTGGCCGACCGGCCGGGCGAGATGGTCGTCACCTTCAGCGGCTATCAATACCAGGTCAGCCTAATGGTGGCGGCGGTGGCGGTCGTCGCCGTCGTAGCCGCGGTGATGATCGTCTGGTGGCTGATCAAGTCGCTGTGGAACAGCCCCTACACCATCTCGCGCTATTTCCGCGTGCGCCGTCGCGATCGTGGCTATCAGGCGCTGTCGACCGGCATGATCGCCGCCGGCGCCGGTGACGGGGCGCTTGCCCGCAAGAAGACCAAGGAAGCGGCAAAGCTAATCCGCTCCGACCAGGAGCCGCTGATCCAGCTGCTCGAGGCGCAGGCCTCGCTGCTCGAAGGCGATCATGAGGGTGCGCGCGAGAAGTTCGAGGCCATGCTCGACGATTCGGAAATGCGGCTGCTCGGCCTGCGTGGGCTCTATCTCGAGGCCGAGCGCCTCGGCGACCGCAACGCGGCGCGGCACTATGCCGGGCGCGCCGCGGCTATGGCGCCGCAACTGGCCTGGGCCGCCGAATCGACGCTGGAAGATCTGACCGGGCGCGGCGACTGGGACGGGGCGCTGAAACTGGTCGAGGCGCAGAAATCGACGCGGCAGATCGAGCGCGACGCCGCCAACCGGCGCCGCGCCGTGCTGCTCACCGCCAAGGCGCAGGCGCTGGTCGACAGCGATCCCAATGCCGCCAAGACCGCCGCCATCGAGGCCAACCGGCTGCGGCCGGATTTCGCGCCGGCGGCGGTCGCCGCCGCAAAAATGCTGTTTCGGGAGAACGATGTCCGCAAGGGCTCGAAGATCCTGGAAGCGGCGTGGAAGGCCGAGCCGCACCCGGAGATCGCCGAGCTTTACACCCACGCCCGACCTGCGGACGCCGTGCTCGACCGGCTGAACCGGGCCAGGAAACTGCAGGAGATGAAGAAAAACCACGCCGAATCCTCACTGGCGGTGGCGCGCGCCGCGCTTGATGCGCAGGATTTTTCAACCGCCCGCCGGGAAGCCGAGGCAGCCGTTCGCATGGACCGCCGCGAGGGCGCCTATCTGCTGCTGGCCGATATCGAGGAGGCCGAGACCGGCGATCAGGGCACGGTGCGACAACTTTTATCCAAGGCAGTGCGTGCACCGCGCGATCCGGCCTGGGTTGCCGACGGCGTCGTCTCGGAACGCTGGGCGCCGGCGTCGCCGATCACCGGCAAGCTCGACGCCTTCGAATGGCGGGCGCCGATGGAGCGGCTCGGCCAGCTCATCGACAGTGACGAGGATGCGCCGGACGCCGCAGTGGCGACCATTGCGGCGCCGACCAAGCCGGCACAGGAAAATGTGATCGAGCTGAACCCCACCGTTTCGGGCGAAACCGCGGCTGCGGAAGGTGGCGAAGATCATGTCACGCCGGTCACCGCCTCGGCCTTTGCCGCGGTGCCGCCGGATGCCGAA
The DNA here is from genome assembly GCF_055901555.1 of Mesorhizobium sp. WSM4821. Classification (NCBI taxonomy): domain Bacteria; kingdom Pseudomonadati; phylum Pseudomonadota; class Alphaproteobacteria; order Hyphomicrobiales; family Phyllobacteriaceae; genus Mesorhizobium; species Mesorhizobium sp. WSM4821. The sequence continues at coordinate 1,488,555 of NZ_CM148371.1, forward strand.
GCTGTCGAACCGGCGGAGGAACTGGCCCGGCTGCCCGACGACCCCGGCGTCGACCCGGACGACGAGAACGAAAAATCACCACGCAGGTTTCGCTTGTTCTGATTTGGCTGAGCTTGGTAGTTTTGGCCCCATGGGAAGTAATCGCATGTTCGAACGCGTTCTGTCGTTTCTAAAGGAGCTGCCGGCAGGTGGCGGCGCCCGCAACGACGCCGATGATCCGCGCGTCGCAGCATCCGCCCTTCTCTACCATGTGATGAGCGCCGACGGCGTGCGTCAGGATGCCGAATGGGAGCGGTTCAAGGTGGTGCTGGCGGAAAGCTATTCGATCAGCGGCGACGAGCTCGACGCGCTGGCCGCCGCTGGCGAGCGGGCTGACAATGAGGCTGTCGACCTCTATGCCTTCACCAGCGTGTTGAAGCGCCAGCTCGACGCGGACGCGCGAAAAGCCTTCATCGGCCTGATGTGGGAGATCGTCTATGCCGATGGCGAGTTGCACGAACTCGAGGATAATATCGTCTGGCGAGTCGCCGAACTGATCGGCGTCGAACGCCGCGACCGGGTAGAGGCGCGCCGCAAGGCGGCGGCCGAGGCGCCGGGCGCCACCGGAACGTCGAGCGACGAATAGACAGGATCCCCATGCCATCCACGCCGAGGCCGAGGCCAAAAATCCTGATCGTGCTGCATCAGGAAAGTTCGAGCCCCGGGCGCGTTGGCCACATGCTCATCGAAGAAGGCTTCGACCTCGATCTCCGCTGCCCGCCGCTAGGCGACGCCTTGCCGGAAACACTGGACGGTCATGCCGGAACCGTGGTGTTCGGCGGTCCGATGAGCGCCAATGACGAGGACGACTTCGTCCGCCGCGAGACCGACTGGCTGAAGGTTCCGCTGAGGGAGAACCGGCCGTTGCTCGGCATCTGCCTCGGCGCGCAGATGCTGGTCAATCATCTTGGCGGCAAGGTCGAGGGTCACGGCGAGGGGCTGGTCGAGATCGGCTGGTATCCGTTGAAGGCGACCGAGGATGGCCGGAAGCTGATGCACTGGCCTGAGATGGTCTACCAGTTTCACCGCGAGGGCTTTTCGCTGCCGAGGGACGCGACGCTGCTGGCGACGGCCGAGACCTATCCCAACCAGGCCTTTCGTTATGGCGACAATGCCTGGGGCATTCAGTTCCATGGCGAATTGACCCGGGTGATGATGCAGCGCTGGGTCGTTCGCGGCGCGCATCGCTTCGAGTTGCCCGGCGCGCAGCCAGGCCGCGATCACCTCGGCGGCCGGCTGATCTGGGACATGCACCTCAAGCGCTGGCTCGGCGAATTCCTGCAGACGATCTTCGGCAAACCGGCGGTGTGAAACACTTTGCATGAGCATGATCTTTTCCGAAAACAGGTTCCCACTTTCGGGATCATGCTCTAGTTTCGCCCATCGAGGTGGCGCACCTTGCGCAGCTGCGGAAACAGCACCGCCCATAGCCCGGCGACAACGACTGCGCCGACGCCGCCAATCACCACGGCGGGAACGGTGCCGATCAACGCCGCCATGGTGCCCGCGCGGAATTCGCCCAGCTCGTTGGAAGCGCCGACGAAGACCTGGTTGACGGCGTTGACGCGGCCGCGCACCTGATCCGGCGTCCATAGCTGGATCAGCGTCTCACGGATGTAAACGCTGAACATGTCGGTGGCGCCGAGCAAGGCGAGTGCCGCGATCGACAGCCAGGTGATGGTCGAGAGGCCGAACAGCACGGTGAAGGCGCCGAACAGCGCGACGAAGCCGACCATGACCACGCCGGCATGGTTGCGGATCGGATGTCCGGCCAGCCAGATGGCAACGCAGATGGCGCCGATGCCCGGCGCCGAGCGCAACAGTCCGAGACCCCATGGGCCGAGTTCGAGGATGTCGCGCGCGTAGACCGGCAGCAGTGCCGTGGCGCCGGACAAAAGCACGGCGAACAGATCGAGCGAAATGGCGCCGAGTACGATCTTCTCGCCCCAGATATAGCCGAAGCCGGCAAACAGGGTCTGCATGGTCGGCTTGTCGGTCTCGTTGCGCTGGGCAGGCTTGGGGATGGTAAAGACCAGCACTGCGGCGACAAACATCAAAACGGCGGCGGTGCCGTATGCCGTTTCCGCCGAAGGCCCGTAGAGCAGGCCGCCGGCGGCCGGCCCGATGATGGTAGCCGTCTGCCAGGCCGACGAATTCCAGGCGATCGCGTTGCCGAAATCCTCTGGTGGCACGAGGTTGGCGAACAGCGATGCCGCGGCCGGCCCGAAGAAGGCGCGCGCGATGCCGAACATGGCGAGCACGAGGAAGATCAACCCCGGCCCGCCAAGGCCACGCAGCGTCAGCAGCAAAAGGGCCAGCGCGCAGATCGCCTCCAACAGCACCGATAGCGCCATGATCAGCCGGCGTCCGAAACGGTCGGCGACCACCCCGGTGACCAGCACCAGCAACAGCGATGGCAGGAACTGGACAATGCCGACAAGGCCAAGGTCGAACGGATCGCGGGTCAGGTCGTACACCTGCCAGCCGACGGCGACGGATACGATCTGGGTGGCGAATGTGGAGAGGAAGCGCGCCGCCCAATAGCTCAGGAAGGGTTTATGCCGGAAGGCGGCATAGCGCTGGTCGGGCAATGTTCGTTCCGCTGTCATGTGTGAATGGCCCCGGCGGCATCGTGTATCGGCCGGCGGGGCTCTACCACGGTGGGCGCTGGTCCGACCACAGCGCTTTTAGCCCAGTTCTGTGCAAGGCGCGCGCAAAAATCGGCTTTGGATCAAGAATTCCCAGGTTGCCATGCTAATTGCAGGCGGCACCACGCATATGGGGGGCCTCATCCGACCGCTTCGCGGCCCTCTTCTCCTCAGGGGAGAAGAGGCTAGCATCAAATACTGATTACCTCCTCTCCCCTCGGTGAGGGGGCACTTGGCATACGCGATAGCCCTGGGGTGCTGTCCGCCAATCTTCGAGGCTTGCGTTTGCCGGGCTTCGAACGACGTGTCAGACCTTGGCTTTGGGCTTCCTCGCCTTCTTGGCGGGCGCCGGCGGGGCGGCCTTGCGGCCAAGGCCAATTGCCTTCGCCAGTTGCGAGCGCGAGGCCGCATAGTTGGGAGCAACCATCGGATAGTCGGCCGGCAAACCCCATTTGGCGCGATAGGCGTCCGGCGTCAGCCCGAAATGAACGCCGATATGGCGCTTCAGGGACTTGAACTTCTTGCCGTCTTCGAGGCAGATGATGAAATCAGGCGTCACTGATTTCTTTGGGTTGACCGCGGGGACCAACGGCGCTGCCGGTGGGACGGCCGGTTGTCCGAGCCCGCTTATCGAAGCGCTGACGCTTGCGATGAGATCGCCGAGGCCGGAAACCGGCAGGCGGTTCTTCTCCACGTAGGCGGACACGATGTGAGCGGTCAGCTCAAGCAGATCGATGTCCTTGCGAGCGTTGTTGCTATCGTCAGTCAATCTATTTTCTCCATCCTGGGGGTAGCAGGATTCCTAGTCGGCAAACCTGCGTAACGCAATGACACCGCACATTATTTTGAACACAATACTAACGGCGGCACCCAGATCAACAGGTCTGACCCCAAACCATCAGAATATCAGACGATCAGTGATTTGTCGCGCCACAGTGGAAATCCGCCTTCTAAGGCACGGGTGTTGTCGCCGCGCCTGCAACCGGTAGGCGGTTCGTCGAGTTTGTCGACATTGCCGCCGGCTCTGGAGGTCATTTCGCCGGATTGATCCAGCCGTTCGGCGGCCCGAACCCGGCCATCGCGTCGGCAGGACCCCATGTGCGTGGCTGATAAAGCGGAGGCGGCGTGGTGTCGCCAAGCACCGGGCCGACAATCCGCCAGGCAAGCTCGCTGGCGTCCTGGCGGGTGAACAGCTGGCGGTTGCCGTTCATGGCATCGCCGATCAACCGCTCATAGGGCGGCATGTCGCCCTTGGAGTCGTCCAGGGCCGTCAGTTCGACCTGCTCGCCGATCATGTCGTCGCCGGGGGCCTTGCGCTGGGCGCCGATCGAGATCGCCACCTGCGGATTGATGCGGAAGCGCACATGGTTGGCGTCATCGGGCTTGATCGGATCGAAGACGTCGAGCGGTGGCCGCTTCAGCCGCACGATCACCTCGGTGGCATGCACGGGCAGGGATTTGCCGGCGCGGATGAAGAAGGGCACATCCTGCCATCGCCAGGTGTCGACGAAAAACCGCACCGCGGCGAAGGTCTCGACCGGCGAGTTCGGCGCTACGCCGGGCTCAGCGAGATAGCCGTCGAATTGGCCGCGCACGACATCGTCCTTGGTCAGCGTCCGGATCGCCCTCAGCACCTGCACCTTCTCGTCGATCAGGTCGTCGGCCGAGCGGCCGACAGGCGGTTCCATGGCGAGCAGCAAGAGGATGTTGAGCAGGTGGTTCTCGATGACGTCGCGAATGCAGCCGACCTCGTCGTAAAAGCGGCCGCGGCCCTCGACGCCGAAGTCCTCGGCCATGGTGATCTGCACGCTCTCGACGAAATTGCGGTTCCAGATCGGCTCGAGAAAGGAATTGGCGAAACGGAAATAGAGCAGGTTCTGGATCGCTTCCTTGCCAAGATAATGGTCGATGCGAAAGATCGACTGCTCGTCGAACACTAGGTGCAAGACCCGGTTCAACCAGCGCGCCGATTGCAGATCGTGACCGAAGGGCTTTTCCACCATCAGGCGCGCGCCCTGGGCCGCGCCCGACTGCTCCAGCCCCTGGATGACCGTCTCGAACATGGTCGGCGGAACCGCCAGATAGTGCAGCGGGTGCTGCGCGGTACCCAGCACGCTCTTCAGCTTCTCAAATGTCGCGGCACTGCGGTAATCGCCGCTGACATAGCGAAGCAGAGAGGCAAGTTTCGCGAAGATCTTTTCGTCGACCTTGCCGATGGTCTTGCCAATGCCGTCGCGGGCGCGTGCCTGCAATTGCTTCAGGTCCCAGGCGTCGAAAGCGACGCCGATCACCGGCTCGGTCAGGGTCCCCTTGGCGACCATGGTATAAAGCGCCGGGAAGATCTTCTTATGGGCGAGATCGCCGGTCGCCCCGAAAAGCACCAGCGTGTCGGACCGTTCCTGGCTCATAAGTGTCTCTCCCCAGTCACGAGCCGGCCTTCGGCTTTTCGACATGGCCGCCGAAAGCATAGCGCATGGCGGACAGGAGCTTGTCGGCGAATTCGGACTCGCCTTGCGAGGAGAACCGGTCGAACAGGGCCGAGGACAAAACCGGCGCCGGCACGCCGGTGTCGATCGCCGCCTTCAGCGTCCAGCGGCCTTCGCCGGAATCCGAAACCCGTCCGCCGAATTGGATCAGCGCCGAGTCGGTCTTCAACACGCCCGCCGTCAGGTCGAGCAGCCAGGAGCCGATGACGCTGCCATGCCGCCAGACTTCGGCTACTTGGGCGATATCGACGTCGAACTGGTAGTATTGCGGGTTTTCCAACGGGCTGGTTTCGGCATCCGCCATCCGCTGCTTCTTGCCCGCATTCGCCGACTTCAGGATGTTCATGCCCTCGGCATAGGCGGCCATGACGCCGTATTCGATGCCGTTGTGGACCATCTTGACGAAATGGCCAGCACCGCTCGGTCCGCAATGGAGGTAGCCGAAAGGAGCCGTTCCTGCATCCTTGCCCGGGGCAGGCGCGCCGGCATCGGCGCCCGGCGCCAGGGTCGCAAAGACCGGGTCGAGATGGCGGACCGCGCCGTCCGGGCCGCCGATCATCAGGCAATAGCCGCGCTCGAGGCCCCAGACACCGCCGCTGGTGCCGACATCGACATAGTTCAGGCCCCTGGAGGCGAGGCGCGCCGCCTGGTCGACGGCGTCGTGGTAGTAGGAATTGCCGCCGTCGACGATGATGTCGCCCGGCTCCATCAGCGCGGCCACTTGCTCGACGACCTTGCCGGTGATCGCCGCCGGCAGCATCAGCCAGGCGCTGCGCGGCTTGATCAGCTTGCCGACGAATTCCTCCATCGAAGCCGCGCCGATCGCGCCGCCGTTGACCAATGCAGCAACGCTAGCCGGGTTGATATCGTAGACGACGCATTCGTGGCCGTCGCGCAGCAGGCGCCGCACCATGTTGGCGCCCATCCGGCCCAGTCCCATCATTCCAATCTGCATGTTCTCGTCCTGGTTCTTGAGGGATCGAAGCGTCAGCCGACGCTCGGCGTCACTGCCACGTAATGTCGGTCTCGCGGTTCAGAGGTAGACCAGGAGCCGAACCCTTTTCAATCATTGCACCGCAAGTTGATCGTCAAACCGTCACTGATCGCTGTTGACAAGTGCGCCCATCTAAATTTGTCTGACAATATTGAAACGAAGGTCATCATAACAGCCATTAGCAGCCAACAATGACCAGCAATCCATGGGAGGATTATGACATGAAGAAGCTACTCGTCCTGAGCGCCCTTGCGACGATGCTCGCCTCAGGCACCGCGCTTGCCGACACCAGTGACAAGAAGATCGCCTTTTCCAACAATTATGCCGGCAATTCGTGGCGGCAGGCGATGCTCGACAGCTACGCCATCGTCACCAAGAAGGCGGTCGCCGACGGGGTGGTCGCGGCCGCGGATATCTTCACGACGGCTGACAAGGAAGTGCCGACCCAGGCGGCCCAGGTGCAGAACCTGATCCTGCAAGGCTATGACGCGATCGTCATCAACGCCGCTTCGCCGGACGCGCTTAACGGCGCCATCAAGCAGGCTTGCGACGCCGGCATCGTCGTCGTCTCCTTCGACGGCATCGTCACCGAACCCTGCGCCTATCGCGTGGTCGTCGACTTCAAGGACATGGGCAAGCAGGAAGTCGAGCAGATGGCCAAGTTCCAGCCCAAGGGCGGCAATCTGCTGGAAATCCGCGGCCTCGCCGGCACGTCGATAGATGACGCCATCCATGCCGGCATCCTGGAGGGTGTCGCCGCCCATCCCGAATTCAAGATCGTCGGTTCGGTGACCGGCGACTGGGATCAGACGACGGCGCAGAAGGCGGTCGCGACGATCCTGCCGTCGCTGCCGGAAATCGTCGGCGTCGTCGATCAGGGCGGCGACGGCTATGGCGCGGCACAGGCCTTCGCCGCCGCCGGCAAGCCGCGTCCGACCATCATCATGGGCAACCGCCAGGACGAATTGCAGTGGTGGAAGGAACAGAAGGACAAGGACGGCTACCAGACGTGGTCGGCGTCGATCGCGCCGGGCGTGTCGTCGCTGGCCTTCTGGGTGGCACAGCAGGTGCTCGATGGCCGCACCGACATCCCACATGATCTGCTGGTGCCATACCTCGCCTTCACCCAGGATGATTTCGAGGCCGCGCTGCCGAAAATCCCCAAAGGTGGCGTGGCCAGCCACGAATACACGCAGGAAGATGCCATCGCGGCCATCAAAGCCAACATCAAGTGAGCGTGACACAATCGTTGCTTCCGGCATTGCTCCCGGCAGCGCCGAACGGATATTGCTGAGGAATGCCGGAAGCTAACGCAGACACCGTCAGGCTGGACGGCGCCGAAAAGCATTTCGGCGCCGCCAATATGGACATTGTCAGACTGGACGGAGCCGAAAAACATTTCGGCGCCGTCAGGGCGCTCGCCGGCGTCGATTTCCACGTCCGCGCCGGCGAATGCGTCGGCCTCGTCGGCCACAATGGCGCGGGAAAGTCGACGCTCATGCACATGGTGGCGGGCACGCTTGTGCCGGACAGCGGGCGGATCGCGGTGCGTGGCGGCATCGAGGACAATTATTCGGTGCCGCGCGCCCAGCAGCTCGGCATACGCTGCGTGTTCCAGGAACTGTCGCTGTGCCCGAACCTCAGCGTTGCCGAGAACACGCGCATCAACCATGCGGCGCTCAGCGGCTTCGGCTGGCGGCGCAAGGCGGCCGATCTCATCGCCGCCAAGCTCGACGAGATTTTCCCGGGTCACAGCATCTCCGCCTCCGATATCGCCAACGACCTTTCCATCGGTAGACGGCAAATGGTCGAGGTGGCGCGTGCCTTCACGGTGACGCAGGATCCCCTTGCATTGGTCATCCTCGACGAGCCGACATCCTCGCTCGACGCGCATACGGCCGGGCAGTTGCTGGCCTTCGTCCGGCGCTTTGTCGCCGCTGGCGGGAGCTGCATCCTGATCTCGCATCTTCTGGGCGAGGTGCTCGGGAATGCAGATCGCATCGTGGTGATGCGCGACGGCAAGGTCGTAGCGTCGGATGTAGCCAAGGCTTTCGATCGCGACAGGCTGGTGACGACAATGGGTGGAGCGGAAGCGCGTGAGAAGATCGCGGCCGAAATCGCGACCCAAAAGCCGGAGACTGGCCCGTTGCGAGTTCGGGCCCGCCCGGCACGGCAAGAGGACGGCAACGAACTTGTGGCGCATGCCGGCGAGATCATCGGCCTTGCCGGGCTTGCCGGCCATGGACAAACCGACCTGTTGCTGGCGATCTTCGCCGCTGCTGCGCGCAGCAAAACCGGCATCGAGGTCACCGCGCCGGTGGCATTGGTGGCCGGCGACCGCCAGTCGGACGGGATTTTCCCGCAATGGTCGATTGCGCAAAACATCGGCATCCGCTCGCTGAAGCGATTGCGCAACGGCCTCTTGATCTCGCCGCAACGCGAAGCCGAACTCGCAGACTTCTGGCAAAAGAAGATCGGCATCCGCACCCCCGATATGAACAACAACATCTTCTCGCTGTCCGGCGGCAACCAGCAGAAGGCCCTGTTCGCCCGGGCGCTCGGTTCCGACGCGAAGATCGTGCTGATGGACGATCCGATGCGCGGCGTCGATATCGGGACCAAGCTCGAGGTTTACGATCTCGTGCGCGAAGAGGCCGGCCGCGGCCGCACCTTCCTCTGGTACACCACGGAAACCGAAGAGCTCGACAATTGCCACCACATCTATGTCTTCAAGAACGGCCGGATCGTCGCCAATCTTCGTCGCGACGAATTGACGGAGCAAAGAATAATCCAGTCCTCGTTCGGCGACGCGGCCTGAGATGACGGCAGCACCCGTCGAGACCGGCCCCAGCGGCTCTTCCGAGCGCGGCAAGCTGGCGCGGGCGCGGCTGTTGCGTGGCTTGCTGCCGGCGCTGTCGCTGGCTCTGGTGCTGCTGGCGATCGCCTGGCTCAACCCGCGCGCCATCAGCTATTTCGGCTTCAGCCTGATGCTGAACCTTGCGATCCCGATCGCGCTGGCGACGATCGCGCAGATGTTCGTCATCGCCGGCAACGAGCTGGACCTGTCGATCGGCACCTTCGTCGGTTTCGTCGGCTGCGTCACGGCGACGTGGCTGAAGGACGCGCCGCTGGTCGGCGTCGTGATCCTGCTCGGGTCGATCGGTGTCTATGCGCTGCTCGGCGCGCTGATTTATCTGCGCAATTTGCCTTCGATCGTGGTGACGCTCGGCATGAGCTTCGTCTGGCAGGGGCTGGCCATCCTCACCCTACCGAAGCCCGGCGGCAAGGCGCCGGACTGGCTGCTGTCGCTGATGGCCTTCAAGCCACCTTTGATTCCTTTCCCGATCATCGCGGCGCTGCTGATCGCGGCGGTCGTCTATTTCGGAGTGATGCGCACCTCCTATGGCGTGATCCTGCGCGGATCGGGCGGCAATGCCGTCGCGCTCGAACGAGCCGGCTGGTCGCTGCTCAGGACCAAGATCGTGCTGTTTGCGTTGGCCGGTCTGTTCGGCGTGCTGTCCGGCATGGCCTTGATCGGCATCACCACCTCGGCCGATGCCAATATCGGCAATGGCTACACGCTGCTGTCGATCGCCGGCGTCATCCTCGGCGGCGGCGAATTCGTCGGCGGCCGGGTGTCGCCGATCGGCGCGGTGATCGGCGCGCTGACGCTGGCGCTCGCCGCGTCGCCGCTTTTGACCTTTATGCACATTCCGCCCGACTGGCAGGTCGCCGCCAATGGCGCGATCCTGATCATCGTGCTGGCGGCCCGGGTGCTGATCAGCCGCAGGGAGAGGTGAGCGATGGCATCGTTGCGCACGCTGCTCGCAAAGCCCTGGATCTGGTCCTTCATCGGCGCGGCTCTGGTGTGGCTGGCGACGGTCGCCTTCACAGGCGGGTATGGCGGAGGCGGCATGATCACCGCGGCGCTTTCGCTCGCCGTCTTCACCGTCATCGTCGGTGTCGGCCAGATGTTCGTGATCACGCTCGGGCCGGGCAATGTCGACCTGTCGCTGCCGGCCAATATCGGCCTCGCCAGCGCCGTCGCCATGAAAGTGATGGACGGCAATGATCAGATGATCGCCGTCGGGCTGCTGGCGGCGCTGGCCTGTGGCATGGCGATCGGCGCCGCCAACTATCTCTTGATCTGGGCGCTGCGCATTCCGCCGATCATCGCCACATTGTCGGCCAGCTTCATCATCCAGTCGATCGACATCAGCTATGGGCGCGGCTTGCAGATCAAGCCGCCGCCGGGCTTCGCCGATTTCACCAATTGGCAGATTCTGGGCATTCCAGTGCTGGCGTTGCTGACGGTGCTGTTCACCATCGGCGCTGCGATCGCGCTGCAGCGCATGATCTATGGCCGTTCCGTGCTGGCGATCGGCCAGAACATCCGCGCGGCGTGGCTGGCCGGCGTCAATGTCGGCCGCATCCGCTTCCTCACCTACACGCTGTCGGGCGCGCTCGGCGGTCTCGACGGGGCGCTGCTCGCCGGCTATTTCCGCGGCGCCAACGTTGACATCGGCAATGAGTACCTGCTGGCCTCGATCGCCGTCGTCGTCATCGGCGGCACGTCGGTGGCGGGGGGCAAGGCCAATGTGCCGGGTGTCTGGGGAGCGGCCCTGTTCCTGGTGCTGCTCCTGACCATGCTCAACACGTTCGGCGTCAGCGCCGGCGTCCGACTGCTGCTGACCGGACTGATCATCGTCGGCGTCATCACCGCCGCCGGCGGCCAGAAAGCGCTGCGCTGACCAAACCTCGCTGCTGCTGCTGCAAGGTCTTCCGAAAAAGCACCCGGTTCCCATCCGGATGCTCGCCCTGTAAATCTCGTCGGCGTTGCCGGCCGTCATCGTTGCGAGAGGTTTTCGTGTCCAATTTCGTGAGCCTTACAAGGGATGGCGGCGTCGCCGTCGTGACCATCGACAATCCGCCGGTCAACGCTTTGAGCTTCCATGTCCGCGAGCCGCTGATGCAGGCGTTCGTTTCCTTGCGGGACGAGTCTGATGTCGCGGCCATCGTCATCGCTTGCGCCGGGCGGACCTTCGTCGCCGGCGCCGACATCACCGAGTTCGGCAAGCCGGTGCAGCAGCCGGATCTGCGCGCCATCATTGCCGTGCTGGAAACCATCGCAAAGCCGACGGTTGCCGCCATCCACGGCACCGCGCTCGGTGGCGGGCTGGAACTGGCGCTCGGCTGCCATTTCCGCGTTGCCGACGCGGCGGCCAGGCTCGGCCTGCCGGAGGTCAAGCTCGGTCTGCTGCCCGGCGGAGGCGGCACGATTCGGCTGCCGCGCCTCGTCGGCGCGGTCAAGGCGCTGACGATGGTCGTTTCGGGAGCGCCGATCGGCGCGGCCGAGGCGCTAGCCGTCGGCCTGGTCGACGCCGTCTTCGATGGCGACCTGACCGCGCAGGCGGTTCGTTTCGCCAGCGAAATGGCTGGCAAGGGTGGGCCGTTCACGCCGGTGCGTGAGCGCAGCGATCGTCTCGACCAGGCTGAATTGCCTGAATTCGACAAGGCGGCGGCGGAGCTTGCCAAAAAGGCGCGCGGCCTCGAAGCGCCGATCGCCTGCGCGCAATCGGTCCGCAATGCCATCACGCTGCCGTTCGACGAGGCGCTGGCGGAGGAGCGCGAACTGTTCGTGAAACTGGTCGGAGGCGACCAATCGCGCGCGCAGCGTCATTTGTTTTTCGCCGAACGTGAGGCGGCAAAGATTCCCGGCAAGGATATCGTCAGGCGCAGGATCGCACGGGTCGGCGTCATCGGCGCCGGCACCATGGGCGGCGGCATTGCCATGGCGTTCGCCAATGGCGGTTTTCCTGTGACCCTGCTGGAAACCAGCCGCGAGGCGCTGGAGCGCGGGCTGGCGACAATCGACAAGAACTATGCCGTTTCCGTCGCGCGCGGTTCCCTGAGCGAAGACGCCAAGCGCCAGCGGCTCAGCCTGTTCAAGGGTGCGACGGATTATGGTGATCTCGGCGATTGCGACCTGATCGTCGAGGCGGTGTTCGAGGAGATGGCGGTCAAGAAGGAGGTGTTCGGCAGGCTCGACGCGGTGGCCAAGCCAGGCGCGATCCTCGCCACCAACACCTCCTATCTCGACGTCAATGAAATCGCCGCCTCGATCTCGCGTCCGCAGGATGTGCTTGGCCTGCATTTCTTTTCGCCGGCAAATGTCATGAAGCTGCTGGAGATTGTCAGCGCCGAGAAGACCGCGCCGGATGCGCTGGCGACGGTCGTCGAGCTGGCGCGGCGGATCGGCAAGGTGCCGGTCGTCGTTGGTGTCTGCCATGGCTTCGTTGGCAACCGCATGCTGGCCGCGCGCGGCGCCGAGTCCGAAGCGCTTTTGCTGGAAGGGGCAACTCCACAGCAGATCGACCGGGTGTTCACCGATTTCGGCTGGCCAATGGGGCCGTTCCAGATGGGCGATCTCGCCGGCCTCGACATAGGCTGGCGCAACCGCAAGGCGCGCGGCCAGACGGCGGCGATTGCCGACACGCTGTGCGAACAGGGGCATTTCGGCCAGAAAACCGGCAGCGGCTTCTACCGCTATGAGAACGGCTCACGCACACCGGCTCCCAATCCCGAGGTCGAAGCGCTGATCCGCGACAAGGCTGCCGAGAAGGGCATCGCGCCGCGGGCGATCGGCACCGAGGAGATCATCGAGCGGACGCTCTATCCCCTGATCAACGAGGGGGCGAAAATCCTCGAGGAGAAGATCGCCGCCCGCGCCTCGGACATCGATGTCGTCTGGGTCAACGGCTACGGCTTTCCGGTCGGCAAGGGGGGGCCGATGTTCTGGGCCGGCCTCGAAAGGGTCGACAAGATCATCGGACGGCTGGACCACTGGCACGAGCGGACCGGCAGGCAAATCTTTCGAGTGGCGCCCCTGCTCAGGCAAATGGCAGCATCCGGCTCATGGGAGGGCGTCGCCAGCTAACCGCCCGAGCGAGTCATTCCGAAATCGTGGACTACCGAATTCGCGCGTCGATGATCTCGACGAAACGCGCGAAGAGACCAGCCTGGGACTTGATCTTGAGCTTGCGGTAGATGTTGCGGCGATGAACCTTCACGGTTCCCGGCACGATGCGCATCGCCCTGGCTATCGATTCCGTGGAATGCCCCTGAAGCACCAGATCGACGACCTGCTTTTCGCGCGGCGTCAGCGAAAGGCTCTCCCAGATATGGGCACGTTCGAACTCGGCAACCGGAGCAATCGCCTCGTCCTGCTTCGTCTCGGCCGGTTCGTCAGCCGGAAGGCCGGGCCAGCGCAGCCTGACGAAGCCGATCACCGCCGGCGCCATGTCGCGCAGCAGTCTGGCATCGGCGGTTCCGAATGGCCCCGAAGCGTGGAGTCGCATCAGCGAGACCACCAGCGCATCCTTGCCCGGCAACGGCACGAAGAAACCGACCTCCTCGGCCAGTCTGGTCTGGCTGTAGTAGGAGCGGTAATATTCGCTGGCATAGAAGCGGTCCGGCGCCAGTTCACGCATGCGCCAGAAACCTTCCTTGCGCTCGACCGCAGCATGGTGGAACGGGTCGAGCAGATAGGGGCCTTCCTGATAAAGCGCGACGAAGACGTGGCTTTCGGCCGGCGAGAACGTCTCGAACAGCAGCGGCGGGCGCGAGGCGCCGCGATAGCCGAAGATCACGCAGTGGTCGAAACTGACATGCTGCCGAAGCCAGCCGACCATCGCCTTGCCGAAAAGTTCGCCGCTCGTCTCCCGTGTCGCGGCGATGAGCGTGGCGAGCTGATTGTATTCGTCGGCGCGCGACACGCTCAACTTATACCCCTCTAAACGATAAAATCGACTGAATATACCACCTGCGAGGTATATACTAGTCGCCGTTGGCTCTGATAGCGTTTCAACATTGCCTTATCGTTGGAGTCCGCACTTTGACCGCAGTGCCAGACATCGAGTTTCGCGGGGTTACCAAACGCTACGGCAGCGTGACCGCGGTCAGCGGCATCGATCTTGCCGTCCCGCCGTCTGCCTTTGTCGCCTTGCTCGGGCCGTCCGGCTGCGGCAAGACGACCTGCCTGCGCATGATCGGGGGCTTCGAACAGCCGAGCGAAGGCGCGGTGTTCATCCGTGGCCGCGACATGGCCGGCACGCCGCCTTATCGGCGGCCGGTCAACATGGTGTTCCAGCAATACGCGCTGTTTCCGCATCTAGACGTCGAGGACAACATCGCCTACGGACTGCGCCAGGCGCGGCCGCGGCTGTCGTCGCGGGAGATCAGCCTGAGGGCAGGCCAGGCGCTCGCCATGGTGCGGCTTGCCGGCTACGGCCGCCGCAAGATCCACGAGCTTTCCGGCGGCCAGCAGCAACGTGTCGCCCTGGCGCGCGCGCTGGTCAACAAGCCGGCGGTGCTGCTGCTAGACGAGCCGCTGGCTGCGCTCGACAAGAAGCTGCGCACCGACATGCAGATAGAGTTGCAGAACCTGCAGCGCGAGATCGGCATCACCTTCGTCCTTGTCACGCACGACCAGGAAGAGGCGCTGTCGATGAGCGATTTCGTCTGCGTCATGAATGGCGGGCGCATCGTCCAGCTCGGGCAGCCGAGCGAAATCTATGACGAACCCGCCGATCTCTTCGTCGCGGACTTCGTCGGCAAGACCAATCTCTTGAGCGGCAAGGTCGCCGGGCACTCGGGCAACCTTGTCGAGGTGGCGCTTGCCGACGGTACCGTCATTGCCGCGCGCAAGCGGACTTCGCTGCAAAAGGGTGAGACCGTTTCGGTCAGCCTGCGCCCTGAATCGCTAAGTCTCGGCGCGCCGGGAAGCGGCCGGCTGAACGGCCTTGTCCGCAACCGGATCTTTCTGGGCTCGACCGCGGAATACGCGATCGAGGTCGGAGGTATCGGAACGCTGCTCGCCAAGGCCGATCACCTGATCGGCCGTGGAAATCTCTTCAAGCCGGGTGAACCCGTCGCCATCGGCTTTACAGCCGGAACTCCGCTTGCGTTTCCGGACTCCAAGAACAACGGGACCAACCAGAGGGAAATCAAAAATGTCGAAATCGTATCGTGACGGACTGCCGATAAACCCGGAGAAGTTTGTTGATCAATTGATGCGGCTCAAGCGCGGTTCCATCGGCCGCCGCGAGTTTCTAGGCCTCACCGGCCTTGGCGTCGCAACGGCGGTGATGGCCCGCGAACTTGGCATCATGCCGTCGCCGGCCTTCGCCCAGGAGGGCCTTGGCGACCGCATGTCGATCGCCACCTGGCCCAACTATCACGACCCGGCGACGTTCGAGAATTTCAAGGCCGAGACGGGCGTCGCCGTCGAGGTCAACGTGTTCGGGTCAAACGAGGAGATGCTGGCCAAGCTGCAGGCTGGCGCCTCGGGCTGGAGCCTTTTCGTTCCGACCAACTACACGATTTCAACCTACAAGAAGCTCGACATCATCGAAGCGCTCGATATGGCCAAACTTGCGAATTTCGACGGCTCGCAGCAGGACCCGCGCTTTACCTCGGAAGGCACGATCGACGGCGTGACCTACGCGGTGCCGAAGAACTGGGGCACCACCGGCTTTGCCGTCAACACCAAGAAGCTCACCAAGCCGATGACGAGCTGGAAGGAATTCTGGGACACGGCCATGGCCGAGGGCGACGGCCGGACCATGGTTCATGACTACCAGCTCACCACGATCGGCAATGCGCTGAAATATTTCGGGTTTTCGTTCAACTCGCTGAAGCCGGACGAACTCGCCAAGGCGGAGGAATTGCTACTGAAGGTCAAGCCGCACCTGTTTGCGGTTTCCAGCGACTATCAGCCGTCGATGCGTGCCGGCGACGCCTGGATGACGATGTGCTGGACCAATGATGGGGCGCAGCTCCACCGTGACATCCCCGAGATCGCCTATGTGCTTGGCAAGGAGGGCGGCGAGATCTGGACCGACTTCTACGCCATCCCGAAGGATGCGCCCAACAAGCCCGCCGGTTATGCCCTGCTCAACTACCTGATGGACCCGAAAGTCGCGGTCAAGGAGCACTTGGCCAACGGTGCGCCTTCCACCGATGCGCGGGTCAACGCGCTGCTGCCCAAGGAGGTGATGAACAATCCGATCCTCTATCCGGCGGCGGATCTGTTGACTCCGCTGGAATTCGGCGCGGCGGCGACGCTGACCGATCCCGGACGCGCCGAACTGATGGCACGTTTCAAGTCGGCTTGATCCGGCCGGGCCGCAGGTCCGATGCAGGGAACTACCGGCGGGCAGATGTCCGCCGGCACCGGGGCGGTTTTCAATGCGCAGCAATGTTCTTCGTCATAATCTCCTGACCGCCTTGCTGCTCGGTCCAGCAACCGCGTGGCTGGTGGTCTTTCTGGTGTTGCCGTTCGTCGCGATCGCTGTCTTCAGCGTCGGCGAGCGGGCGCCGGAAGGGGGCTACCAGGCCGCTTTCACCTTGGCGCAATATGCCAATCTTCCGGCGCGGGCGACTGCCTTCTGGAACACGATGGTGCTGGCGCCGGCGGGCGCCTTGGCCTGTCTCTTCGTCGCCTATCCGGTTGCCTATTACCTTGCCTTGCGCGCGCCGGAGCGGCGGCGGCTGATCCTGCTCGCACTCGTCGTCATCCCGTTCTGGACCAGCCTTCTGATGCGAACCTACGCCTGGATGTACGTCCTTGGCGGGCGCGGCATCCCGACATTGCTGGGCCATGTCGGGTTCGAGGATGTCAGGCTGATCAACACGCCGGGCGCGGTCCTGCTCGGCATCGTCTATGGCTATCTTCCGCTGACGATCCTGCCGATCTATGTCAGCCTCGAGCGGATCGATCGCCGGTTGCTGGAAGCCTCCGCCGATCTCGGTGCGACGCCGATCTCGACATTCCTGGGGGTGACGCTGCGGCTGTCGCTGCCGGGTGTGATGACCGGCTTCTCGCTGGTCATGATCCTGCTGCTTGGCGAATATCTGATCCCGACGCTGCTCGGTGGCGGCAAGGTCTTCTTCATCGGCAACGCGTTGGTCGATCTGTTCCTGCAATCACGCAACTGGCCGTTCGGATCGGCAATCGCGATCACGCTGGTTCTGGTTTCGGTGGTGGTGCTGATCGCCGCCAACCGCATTTCGACCCGGCTTTCGGGCGCCCGCCGGGTGGATCTGATCTGATGCGCGCCTTCGTCGTAGCGGTCTTTGCCTTCCTGTACCTGCCGATCGCGCTGGTGGTGCTGTTTTCCTTCAATGCGGGTCGCCACGCCAGCGAGTTCACCGGCTTCTCGGTGCAGTGGTACGGCAAGGCGCTGTCGAACCCGTTCCTGGTCGAAGCGCTGAAGAACAGCCTGTTCATCGCCACCACCAGCGCCTTGCTCGCGGCGCTGTGCGGCACGGCGGCAGCGCTTGGCCTGGCGCGCGTCGGCGTGCGCACGCGAGCCGTTTTCGATGTGCTTCTCGGTGCTGCGATCGTCGTTCCGGGCGTCGTCATCGGTATCTCGACGCTGGTCGCGCTCGTCCAGTTGTTTGGCGTCGTCAATCCGTTTCTAGCTTCACTGTGGCCGAACGACCAGCCGCCTCGCCTGACGCTCGGGTACGGGTCGATCATCGCCGCGCACGGCCTGTTTTCGATGGCGCTGGTGGCGATGATCGTCGGCACACGCCTCGGCAGCCTCGACCGCAATCTGGTCGAGGCGTCGAGCGATCTTTACGCCACTCCCCTGACGACGTTCCGCTCGATCGTCTTGCCGCAGATCATGCCGGCGGTGATCGCCGGCTTCCTGCTCGCATTCACCTTCTCCTTCGACGATTTCATCGTTGCCTTCTTCGTCGCCGGCGCACAGACGACATTGCCGATCTATGTCTTTGCCTCGATTCGGCGCGGCGTCACGCCGGAAATCAACGCCGTCGCGACGATCGTCCTCGTCGCCTCGGTGCTGCTCGTCGTGCTTGCCCAATGGCAGTTGCGCCAACGCAAACCATCAAGCTGAAAGTCGACACATGATCCTCAGAGACCGCATCGCGGTGGTGACTGGCGCCGGTTCCGGCATCGGGCGTGCCGGCGCAATGATCATGGCCAGGGAAGGGGCGGTGGTGGTGATCGCCGACAGGGATCAGGCTGCCGGCGAAGCAACGGCTTTTGACATCCGTGCCGGCGGCGGCCGCGCCGAGGCGATCGCCACCGATGTCGGCGTCGACGCGGCGGTCGAGCAACTCATTATGGGCACACTGGGCGAACATGGCCGGATCGATATCCTGCACAACCATGCCGGGGTTCAGGTCGGCGGCACGCTGACCGAAGTCGGCGTCGACGGCATGGATGCCTCCTGGCGGATCAATGTGCGGGCGCAGTTCCTCGCGGCCAGGCTCGTCATGCCGTCGATGATCGAACAGGGCGGCGGTGTCATCTTGAACACCGCCTCGAATTCGGGCGTGTTCTACGACCGCGAGATGATCGCCTACGCAACTTCAAAACATGCCGTGGTGGCGATGACCCGGCAGATGTCGCTCGACTATGCCAAGCACAATGTCCGCGTCAACGCGCTCTGCCCGGGCTGGGTCGACACGCCATTCAACGAGCCGTTCATCGCCCAGATGGGCGGGCGGGACGCGATCGAACGCTACGTCCGCACCAAGGTTCCCATGCAGCGCTGGGCCAGCGCGGAAGAAATCGCCGAAGCAATCCTGTTTCTCGTCTCCGATCGCTCGTCCTTCATGACCGGCCAGGCGCTGGTGATCGACGGCGGTGAAAGCATCGGCTGAGCAGCCTATACGTGCTTGCGGCCGCCGGCCTCACGGAACCAGCTGTCGGGATAGGGATACCACCAGACCTGGATCTCCGGTTTGTGGTCGATGATCACCATCTTCGAGCGGCGGAAGGCATCGAGGCCCTGCCGCCCGAGTTCGCGGCCAAGGCCCGACGACTTCCAGCCGCCGAACGGCAGCGCGTCATTGTCGATCAGCGGATTGTTGACCCAGACCATGCCGGCCTCGAGCCGCTCGGCCGCCTCATGCGCCTCGGCAAGATCGGTGGTGAAGACCGAGGCGCCAAGCCCGAATGGGCTGTCATTGGCGAGCCTGATCGCCTCGTCGAAATTTTTCACTCGGCAGATAGCGGCGACCGGACCGAAGCATTCCTCGCGCACGATCGCCATGTCGGGCGTGATGCCGGTCAGGATCGTCGGCTCGAAGAACCAGCCAACATTATGCGCTGGCGGAATGCGCCCGCCAGTGACCGCCTTGGCGCCGCTGCGGATCGCATCGTCGACCAGCCGCATGACCTTCGCCCGTGCCGCCTCGCTGACCAACGGCCCGATCTCGGTCTTGTCGAGGCCGTTGCCGATGCGCAGCGCGCGGGTCTTCTCGGCAAACAGCTCGACGAAGCGGTCGTGAACGGCATCGACCACAAAAAACCGCTCGGCCGAGGTGCAGACCTGGCCGGTGAGGTGGAACGCGGCGGTGACGCTGCCGGCGGCCGCTACGTCCAGCGGGGCGTGTTGGCTGATGATTAGTGGGTCGCTGCCGCCGGCCTCGATGATGCAGGGCTTCATGCGCTCGGCGCAGGCGACGGCGACGGCCTTCCCGGCGGCGACCGAGCCGGTGAAGGCGACCGCGTGGGTGCGCTCCGAAGTGATCAATGCCTGGGCGGTGGCCGCCCCGCCCGGCAGGCAGGAAACCAGGCCCTGCGGCAGAGAGCGGAACACCGCCATGCAATCCAGCGTCGACAGTGTCGTGGCCTCGGCGGGCTTGATTACGCAGGCATTGCCGGCGGCGAGCGACGCGGCGACGGTCCAGCACATCAGCAGGATCGGGAAATTGTAGGGCAAGATGTGCACCGACGTGCCGTACGGCTCGTAGCGCGCATATTGGAACGAACCGGCCTGCGTCGTGCCGGCGATCTTGCCGGCATCGTCGCGCGCCATCTCGGCATAGTAGCGGAAGATCGGCGCGCAATTGGCGATCTCGCCGATCGCTTCCGGATAGGGCTTGCCCATCTCGCGCACCATCAGCTCGGCGCAGCGCGTGAAGTCGGCCGCCTCGATGGCGTTGGCAACTGTGTGCAGATGTCTGGCGCGGCTCTTGGCCTCGAGTTTTTTCCAAGCCGCTTGCGCCTTTGCCGCCGCGGTCAGCACGGCGTCGATCTCGCCATCGGCTGCGGCAGCGATGGCGCCGACGGTTTCGAGCGTCGCCGGATCGATGACCGGCTTCGCCGCGCCGGCCATCGGCCGGTAGTCCGGATTGATGAAGAGCGTCGGCCGGTCTGGTGAAAAATCCATGGAAAAATCCTTCCGGTCCGCTCAACGGATCATGTAGACCTTCTTGATCGTCTCGTGGACAGTGCAGACACCTTTCCAGTCCTGCGGAAAGAACGCCGCGGTGTCCGGCTCGATCTCGATCACCTCGCCGGATTCATGGACATAGGTGCAGCGGCCTTCGAGGAAATGGCAGAACTCGTCGCGGGTAACATGGCAGTGCCACTTGCCCGGCGTGCAGACCCACAGCCCACATTCGGAGCGGCCCTCCAGCCCCTTGTACAACAGCTTGCCCGAGGTGCGGGATTCGCCCTCGATCATGGTGGGGATGACACCCCAGTCGACCAGATCGGTGATGGTGAGCGGCGATTTCATGATGGGTGTCGGCATTTCGTGAGACTCCGGTAGCTCGGCTTCAAGCCAGCATGTAGGTGTTGCGAATGGTTTCGTGGACGGTGCATTCGCCCGCCCAGCCGGCCGGGAACATCACCACGGTGGCGGCGGAAACCTCGATGACCTCGCCGTCGTCCGATCGGTAGGTCGCGTGGCCGGCAACGAAATGGCACAATTCGTCGCGCGGGATCGCCAGCCGCCAGCGACCCGGCGTGCAGACCCAGATGCCGGATTCCGGTTGGTTGTTCGACCCCTTGTGGACGAGCCTGCCGGTGGAGTGCGAAGCGCCTTCCAGCGGAGCCGGCTGGACGCCCCAGTCGACGAGGTCGGTGCGAGACGAAGCCTGATGGAGGTGTGGGGCGGAGGAGGTCACAACAGCTTCTCCAGCAGCCCCGCCGCTTTCTCGGGGCCGTTCTGCGACTGCATCTGCGCTGACGTCTTCGCCAGCTTGGCCTTGATTGCCGGGTCGGTCAGGCAGGCTTCGATCTTGGCGATCAGCTCGGCATCGGTCCAGTCGTAGCGCGGCATGCCGAAGCCATAGCCGGTTTCCTCGACCCGGGTGGCATTGTCGTGGCCGTCCCAGACATAGGGCATGATGATCGCCGGCTTGCCGAAATAGAGGCACTCGGTGAACGAGTTGTTGCCGCCATGGTGGATCACCGCATCGACCTGCGGGATGACCGAGGGCTGCGGAAACCAGCTCTCGACGATGATGTTTTCAGGCACATCCGTGTACTGGTCCTTGTAGCCGCCGACATTGACCAGCGCCCGATAGCGCGTCTTGCCGAGCGTCGCGATGATGCGTTTCAGCAGGTCGACATCGCCGGCGCCGAGGCTGCCGAAGGAGACGTAGAGCAGCGGCCCGTCATTGTTCTTCGCGAAGGTCGGCACGGTGTAGGGCTTCTCCTGCCGCACGCAGCCTTCCAGATACTGGAACTTTGCCGGGTCGAGCGGATGGCGGCGCTTGAACTTTGCCGCCTCGGGATAGAGCAGCAGGTTGAGGTAGGGCGAGGCCTCGAAGAACTGGCCGATCGGATAAGGCGCTTCGCCATAGGCGCTCAAGAATGCGTTGAAGTCGTCATGGATCGGCTTGATCACCGCGTTGAAATGATCGCGATAGCGCTGGTGGCAGGCGTGGTCGTTCTCGCCGCAACCGGAGAGATGCGGCGGGATGTCCTCGTCCTCGATCTCGTTTTCCGAGCAGGAGATGACGCGCACCCACGGCTTGCCATACTGCTTGATCGCCGGAAACAGGATGACGTTGTCGACGCAGATGACATCGGGCTTGATCGCGGCGAGAACGCCGGGCAGGTCCTTCTCAGCCCATTTGGCGCTGTCGACGATCGCCGTCCAGCAATCCTTCACGTAATTGTCGACCTGGTCGTAGGGCGATTTGCGGAAGTTCGGGATGTGGCCGTTGATGAAGTCCTCCCAGAACTTGGCCATCTGTTCCGGCGGCATCGGCTCGGACAGGTTCACCGGATGAGCCTCGAAGCCGTAGCCCCTGTAGACCTCGACGAAGCCTGGGTCCGACAGGAACACCGCCCTGTGGCCGCGCGCCTCTACCGCCTGGGCGATGCCGACCGAATTGAGCGCCGGGCCGTAGGCTGCTTCCGGAAAAAACGCGATCGTCTTCTGCGCCATCAAGCTTCTCCTTCCAATCAATCCGCGAAAATTCTGACGTCGGCGGCGTCCCAGCCGAGCTCGACCGCATCGCCTGACGCGACCGGCCGCCGGTCGGCGGCGTCGGCGGTGACGCGCACCAGGAACGGCTTTGGCGACAGTGCGGTGCGGACGTGCAGTTGCAGGTCGAGGCCCTGATAGGCCAGCGCCTCGACCGTGCCGGCAATGCGGTTGCCCGTCTCTGGCGAGGGGAACAGCCGGATACGTTCGGGCCGCACTGATGCGACCGCCGCAGCGCCGGGCGAAAGCGTTGCGGGAACCGTGCCTGATATCCGCGCACCATTGGCCGCGAGCACGCCGTCAGTAGTCGCCTTGCCCGGGACGAAATTCATGACGCCGATGAAGTCGGCGACGAAGCGGTCCGCCGGATACTCGTATACCGCGTGCGGCGTGTCGCATTGCAGCAGCTTGCCGTCCCTGAGCACCGCCATGCGGTCGGCCATGACCAGCGATTCCTCCTGGTCGTGGGTGACGATGACGAAGGTGATGCCGACCTCGTGCTGCAGGCGCTTCAGCTCCAGCTGCATGGCGCCGCGCAGCTTCTTGTCGAGCGCGCCAAGCGGTTCGTCGAGCAACAGCAGGCGGGGGCGCTTGACCAGCGCCCGGGCAAGCGCGACGCGCTGCTTTTGGCCGCCCGACAATTGCTCCGGCTTGCGGTCGGCGAAGGTGACGAGTTCGGTGGTC
This sequence comes from Mesorhizobium sp. WSM4821, assembly GCF_055901555.1. Taxonomy (NCBI): domain Bacteria; kingdom Pseudomonadati; phylum Pseudomonadota; class Alphaproteobacteria; order Hyphomicrobiales; family Phyllobacteriaceae; genus Mesorhizobium; species Mesorhizobium sp. WSM4821. The sequence continues at coordinate 1,511,668 of NZ_CM148371.1, forward strand.
GCCAGGATGGCGTCGACGCGGGAGCGGATTTCGTTTGCCGGCAAGCGTTCCATTTCGAGGCCGTAGGAAACATTGGCCCTGACGCTCATATGCGGAAACAGCGCATAGGACTGGAACATCAGATTGACCGGTCGCTTGTTGGGCGGAGTCCTGGCGATGTCGCGGCCGTCGAGCAGGATGCGCCCGTCATTGGGTGTCTCGAAGCCGGCTAGCATGCGCAGCAGCGTGGTCTTGCCGCAGCCCGAAGGTCCGAGCAAGGCGAAGAACTCGTTCTCGCGGATGTCGAGCGAGATGCCGTCGACGGCCGTCACCCGGCCGAAGCACTTCGACACTTTGTCGATCGCCAGCAGCGTGCGCGGTGCGCTCATTGGCCGATGACCCCTCGGTTGAGCCGCTGCGACAGGGTCAGCGCGGTGATTGAGACCGCCATTACGATGGTTGCCAATGCATTGATCTCCGGCGTGATGCCGAATCGGATCATCGCATAGATCTGCATCGGCAGCGTGGTCGAGGCGCGTCCGGCGCCGGCGGTGAAGAAGGCGATGATGAACTCGTCGACCGAAAGGGTGAAGGCGAGCAGCGCGCCGGCCACGACCGCCGGCAGGATGACCGGCAATGTCACCCGCCTGAAGGTGGTGAGCGCGGAGCCACCGAGATCGGCGGAGGCCTCGACGATCGACCAATCAAAACTCTTCAGCCGCGCGCGCACCACCGAACAGACGAAGGCGAGGTTGAAAACGACATGGGCGAGGATGATGGTATGCAGGCCGAGAGTGAAATCGAGCAACGAAAAGAAGCTGAGCAGTGCGATCGCCAGCACGATGTCGGGAATGATCATCGGCGCAAAGATCAGCGCCTCGAGGCCTCTCCCGTACTGCCGGCGCATTTCGACGCCGATCGCCAGCAGCGTGCCGAGCAGCGTGGCGATGGCGGTCGAGACCAGAGCCACGATCAGCGTGTTGAGGGCGGCGGAAAGGATCGCGGCGTTACCGGCGAGCGAGGCATACCATTTCAGCGAAAAGCCCGACCAGACGGTCGGCAGCCCACCCTGGTTGAAGGAAAGCGCCACCAGCACGGCGATCGGAATGTAGAGAAAGGCGAAGACCAGCGAAAGCACAAGCCAGAGCGTGCGCCGCGTGACGGGAGAACGCTCAGCCATCGGCGCCTCCTCTCGCTTCGGCGATACGGCCCGAGGCGCGATCGGCGGCTAGCGCCTGCGCCGTCAGCACCAGCAGCATGATGGTGATCAGCATCATCGCCAGTGCCGCGCCGAAGGGCCAGTCATTGGCGGTCAGGAACTGGTCGTAGACGACATTGCCGATCATCTGGAAGCGGCCGCCGCCAAGCAGCGCCGGCGTGACGAAATTGCCGATCGACAGCACGAAGACGAAGACCGCCCCGGCGGCTATGCCCGGAACGGTCAACGGCAGGATGACCCGGCGAAATGTGGTCAGGGCCGAGGCGCCGAGGTCGCGCGAGGCCTCGGCGAGCTCTGGATTGAGCCGCGACAGCGGCGCGTAGCAGGCCAGGATGACGAAGGGCAGGTAGTTGTAGACCAGACCGGCGATGACGGCGCCTTCGGTGTAGAGCATCGACGGTGGCTCGCCGGTGTAGCCGAACCAGCGCAAGAGCTGGGTGATCAGGCCTTCGCGGTTGAGCAGCACGATCCAGGCATAAGTGCGGATCAGGTAGTTGGACCAGAACGGCAGCACGGCGAAGAACAGGAACACCGACTGCCACCGGCGGGGTGCTGCCGCGATCGCATAGGCTGCGGCATAGCCGATGATGACGGCGATCAGCGTCGCGGTGCCGGCGATGCGCGCCGAATTGAGGAGAATACCGGCATAGAGCGGGTCGAAGACCAGCCCGAAATTCTCCAGCGTGAAAGTGTATTCGACGCCGCCATAGGTGCCGCGCCGGAAGAAGGCGAGCGTCAGCACCAGCGCGCATGGCACCACCATCAGGGCGGTAAGCCAGGCCAGCGCCGGCGCCATCAGCAAAGTGGAGCGAAGTCTGGTTTGGGACACGATTGCAGTACCGCATTCAACAATCGACGGCGGAAGCCCGCCGTCGATTGTGATCTCTGGACTTTGAACCCGCCTACTGCGCGGCCTTGATCTCGCTGACGATCTTCGAATAGTCGCGCTGGGCGTCGCCGACGTCGCGCAACTGCTCGAATTTGACCAACTCGGCCACCGGCATATCCATATTGGGGAACTTGGCGAGGAAATCGGCCGGCAGGCTCTCCATCGCCGGCTTGTTCGGCACCTTGTAGTCGATGTTCTGGGCTGCCCAGGCGTGGTTCTTGGCGTCCAGCATGAAGTTAATGAACTGGAAGGCGGCATCCTTGTTGGCCGATGCCTTCATCACCACCATCGTGTCGACCCACAGGTCCGAGCCTTCCTTGGGGATGACATATTTGATCTGCGGGTTCTCGGCGATGCCGTAGTTGCACCAGCCGTCCCATGCCTGCACCATCAGCGCCTCGCCGGATACCAGCTTGGAGTAGAAGGTGGTGTCGTCATAGGCGAGCAAGGTCTTCTTGGCCAAGATCAGCAGGTCCTTGACCTCGGCGAGCTTGGCCGGATCGGTCTCGTTGACCGAATAGCCCTTGGCGAGCTGGCCTGCGACAAGCAGCCAGCGATCGGTCGCCAGCATGGTGGTCTTGCCCTTGAGTGCATCGGATGGGGCCAGGAGATCGTTCCAGCTCGCCGGCTCTGCCTTTACCAGGTCGGAACGGTAGCAGAGGCCGGTGGTGCCCCAGGTATAAGGCACGGAAAAATTGTTACCGACATCATGCGGCAGCTTCGCCGCTTCTGGATAGAGATTGGCGAGGTTGGGGATCTTGGCGTGGTCGATCGCCTCGATCAGGCCAAGCTTGTTCAGCACCTCGGCGAAGGGCGAGGAGACGAAGACCACGTCATAGCCCTTGCCGCCCGAAGCGACGAGCTTGCCCATGATCTCCTCATTGGTGGCGTGAACCACGAGCTCGCCGGAAACAGCGGTCGCGGCCTTGAAGCCGTCCATGGCATCCGGCGCCATGTAGCCGTCCCAATTGGAGATGACGAGGTCGGCGGCGGCTCCCGGCGCCGACAACGCCAGGGCGAGGCCAAGCGCGATCGAAGATATCTTCAGCGGACGGCGCAGGCAGGTTGAGGCGGTCATGACAGACTCCCATTCTGGTTGATCGTCGAATTCATTCGTCGGACCAGCGTTTGCGAGCATGCCGCCGCTTCGATCCCGTTCCCCGGTCTTTTTTGTTGCCGATTGACCTGACAGTACTATTGTAGAAAAAAGTACGTCAATCCATAATTTGCCAGAAGCCTAAGGAACCTGGCCGATTGCGTCCGCAAGAACGATCGGCCAAACCATATCGGTCAAGTCCGTTCATGATAATCGCCATGCAAGCCGTTGCCAGACGACCGCGCACCAATCATCTCGATCTTGCGCAGCGCATTCTCGACGTGGCCCGGCAGCGCGGCTTCGAAGCCGGCGCCCACCTGCCCGAACAGCAGATCGCTTCGCTCTGCAACGTCTCGCGAACACCGGTGCGCGCCGCGCTGCGCCTGCTCACCGAAAAAGGCGTAGTGCGCTGGGAAGCTGAATCTGGTTATCGGCTGGCCGTGGACCTGGCCAACCAGGCGACTCTTGCGACGGAGTTGCCGAGCGCCGAGGAGGACGAACTTGCAGAGTTGATTCTGCGCGATCGGTCGGCGCGCCGGCTGGACCAGACGGTGACGATCGGCGCGCTGATGCGTCGCTATGGTTCCGAGCGAAAGACGGTACTAAAAGCACTAAAGAAACTGACTGATGAGAATCTTCTGGACCGCGCACCGGGGCAATCCTGGCTTTTCCGCCGGGCGCCGGACGATCCGGAGGCGCAAGGGGAAAGCTACGAGTTCCGCCTGCTGTTGGAGCCCGCCGCCATCCTGGCGCCTGGCTTTCGGCTGGACGGCACGCGCGCGGCAGCCTTGCGCCAGGGCATGGAAACGCTGCTGGCGTTGCCCGACTCGGCATTCGATACCAGAGAGTTCCAGCGGCTGGACATCGAGTTTCACGGCATGATCGCCGATGGCGCCGCCAACCGCTTCGTCACCGATGCGCTGTCCGATCATCTCAGGCTGCGCCGGTTGCCGGGAACCTATGCCGGCGTCAACGTCTTCCGGCTGAAGCAATCGCTGCGCGAACACCTGACCATACTCGACCAACTGGAAAGCCGGCAGTATGACGTTGCAGCCGATCTGCTTCGCGTCCATCTGCGATTGTCCCGCAGCCAGCGACCGCAGGCGGCCAGCCGCGGGGCCCCCGCATTGTTCGGCACCATCAGCCGGCCGGATTGACGAGGACCTCGAGGATTGCAGCGTAAAACCAGCCCCACCATCGCGCTGTTTCCCGAAGCGAGCTTCGGTGCCGCGCTCAATTGCGTCGGCATCGCGCAGGCGTTGCGCGCCCGTGGCGCACGGCCGGTGTTCATCTGCCATGCCGGCTTCTCCGGTGTCTTTGCCGACTATGGTTTCCAAGAATATCAGCTGCCGACGGACGATCCGCTGAGCGACAGCGAACGCCAGAGCTACTGGCAGGCTTTCGTGCGCCGCCATCTGCCGCATTTCAGGTTGAGCCCAATCGACCAGCTCGAAACCTACGTGGCCCCGACCTGGGAGGCGATCGTCGATACGGCGGTCAACGCCGAGGCGCCGCTGCGTCAATTGCTGGCGCGGCTGAAGCCGGATGCCGTCGTGCTCGACAATGTCATCATGTTTCCCGCACTGGCTGCCGCCGGCTGCCCATGGGTGCGCGTCGTCTCCTGCGCCGAGACCGAGCTTCCCGACGCCAATGTGCCACCCTATCTTTCGGGCCTGGCTGCCGACGACCCGACCCGCGCGATCTTCGAGGCGCGTTATCTGGCAGCCGTCTCTCCGGCCCACGACCGGTTCAACCGGCTTCGGGCGGATGCCGGTCTTGCGTCCTTGCCGAAGGGGCTGTTCCTGGAAGCCTCGCCCGACCTCAATTTGCTGCTGACCCCGACGATCGTGCGCAGGGAGCGCGCCGAGCCGCTCGATCCGGCCCGCTTCGTCTATCTCCAAGGTTGCGTCCGCTCCGAAGGGCCATTCGACGTGCCGGTCTTTCCGCGTAATGAGGGGCCGCTGGTCTATCTCAGCTTCGGCAGCCTCGGCGCCATGGATGTCGGCCTGATCGAGCGCATGCTCGCCGTTTTCGACAGACTGCCGGCCCGCTTCGTCGTCAATGCCGGCGGTCTGCGCGACAGCTACCGCGCGGTTCCGGACAATGTCTATCTCGACGCCTGGTTTCCGCAGCCGTCGGTCGTCGCGAAATCCGACCTCTTCATCCATCACGGCGGCAACAACAGCTTTTGCGAAGCGCTGCGTTTCGGCGTGCCGTCCCTGATCATGCCCTATTGTTGGGACGGGCACGACAATGCGCAACGTGCCGAGGAAACCGGCGTCGGCCGCCAGCTCATCCGCGACGGCTGGAGTGACGATGAACTGGAAAACGCCATCCATGGCCTAATGGCCGATGGCGAGATGCGCTTTCGCCTCAAGGAGAATGCGGCCACCATGGCACGGGCACCAGGAACGGACGCCGCCGCCGAAGCCATTCTTGCCCTCGTGACGTGACCTGATGCTCAACACCGCAACAACGGATGCACCGCAGATGACCCCGACGGACGATCCGAAGCAATGGCTGGAGCAGCAGGGGATCAGGGAAGTCGAGTGCCTGGTGCCGGACGTGAATGGCGTGTTGCGCGGCAAGACCTTGCCGACGGCGAAGTTCCTGAAGTCGCTCGAGGATCGCGCGCTTTATCTGCCGAGCAGCGCCTTCCTGGTCTGCATCGACGGCCGCTATTCCGGTTCCAACGACGAGGGCTTCGGCTATCAGGACCCCGACATGCGAATGGTGCCTGAAGTCGCGACGCTCTGCCTGGCGCCTGGCGCCAGAGCGGGCAGAGCCTATGTCTTTGCCGATGCGTTTCATATGGACGACAGGCCGTGGATGGCCTCGCCGCGTCATGTCCTGCGGGCCGTGCTCGATCTCTATCGCCAGCGCGGCTGGCGGGCGGTAGTGGCGCCAGAGCTCGAATTCTACCTGACCGCGCCCAATCCCGATCCCGATCGGCCGTTGACCGCGCCGGTCGGGCGCAATGGCCGCTCCGAAACAGTGCAGCATCCCTACGACATGGCAGCGCTCGAGGAATTCGAGCCGGTGATCCAGCGGCTCTACGACTACGCGGCAAAGGCCGGGCTGCCGCTCGATACGCTGATCCACGAATCAGGCACGGCGCAGCTCGAGATCAATTTCCTGCATGGCGACGCGCTTGCGCTGGCCGACAAGGTGCTGCTGTTCAAGAGGATGACGCGCCAGGCGGCGCAAGAGGGCGGCATGCACGCGACCTTCATGGCCAAGCCGATCGCCGCACAAGCCGGCAGTTCCATGCATCTTCATATGTCTGTCGTCGACGAGACCGGCAACACGCTGTTTGCCGGGCGCGACGATGCCGACACCGAGATGTTCGGGCATTTCATCGGCGGCCTGCAGAAGTACATTCCCGAAATCATGCCGCTGTTTGCGCCGAACGTGAATTCGTTTCGCCGCATCCGGCCGAACCACAGCGCGCCGGCCAACATCGAGTGGTCGCACGACAACCGCTCCTGTGGCTTGCGCGTACCGGCCGGCGGGCGCGCCGCACGGCGGGTGGAAAACCGGCTGCCCGGCGCCGACGCCAATCCCTATCTGGCGATGGCGGGCTCGCTGCTCTGCGGCTATCTCGGCGTCGAGGGAAAGCTCTCGCGTTCGCTCGAGGCATCGGGCAACGCCTATCGCAGCAAGAGCACGCTGCCGAAAACCATGGAGGAGGCGCTCGACCGGTTCGCCGCGTGCAGCCCGGTTCGGGCGCTGCTCGGCGAGGATTTCTTCCAGACGTATCTGCGCGTCAAGAGCGTCGAGCTCGACCTGTTCCAGAGCGTCGTCACTTCCTGGGAACGCGACCATCTGCTGCTCAAGGTGTGACTTATGAGTGTCAATTCTGAGGGCTTCAACTCCGGCCTGGATATAGGCAGATCCTATTATGTCGCGACGGCCAATCCGGCTCCGGATCACCCGGCGCTGCGGGGCGAAGTCGACGCCGATCTGGTGGTGGTCGGCGGCGGCTGCACCGGCCTCTCCGCAGCCCTTCATGCCGCAGAGCGCGGGCTGAAAGTGGTGCTCTTGGAAGGCGGCAAGATCGCCTGGGGGGCGTCCGGGCGCAATGGCGGCCAGATGATCCCCGGCCTGCGCAAGGGCGCCAAGGGTCTGGTAAAGCTCTATGGGCCCGAACGGGCGCGGGCGCTTTTCGATCTCGCCTTCGAAGCGCGAGGACTGGTGCTCGACCTGATCGAGCGCCACGCCATCGATTGCGACCTCAGGCTGACCGGCCACCTCGCCGGTGCGGACAACAGTTCCGACCTGCGCGACTTCGAGGAAGAGGCCGAATGCCTCGCCAGCGTGATGAATTTTCATGATGTCGAGATGCTGTCGGCGGCGCAGGCGCGTGGAATGGTGAACACGCCCTATCACGGCGCGATGTACGAGAAGCTCGGCGGCCATATGCATCCGCTGAACTACACGCTTGGCCTCGCCCGCGCGGCGGCGGCGGCGGGTGTCACCATCCACGAAAACTCGGTGGCGCTGCGGCTGGAGCGCGAGCCTTCCATCCGGGTCTCGACGGCCAAGGGCTCGGTTCGCGCCACGCAAGTCGTGCTGGCCGGCGACGCCCTGCTCCAAGGGCTCGAGCCGCGCGTCAACAGCCGCATCATGCCGGTCGGCAACTACATCATCGCCACCGAGCCGCTGGACGACACGAGCGACGTCATTCCAAGCAACGTGGCCGTCTCCGACACGCGGTTCGTCGTCAACTACTACCGGCTGTCGGCCGACGGACGCCTGCTGTTCGGCGGCGGCGAGCGCTACACGCCGTCACCGCCCGCCGACATCGCCGGCTTCGTGCGGCCGCATATGGAAAAAACCTTTCCGCAATTGCGCGACCGTCGCATCGATCATGCCTGGGGTGGGCTGGTTTCGGTGACGACATCGCGCCTGCCGCATGTCGGACATTATGGCGAGGTGTATTTCGCACATGGCTATTCCGGCAAGGGCGTGATCCTGTCGACGCTGTCGGGAAAGCTGCTCGCCGAGGCGCTCACGGGCGATGCTTCGCGGTTGGATCTGTTTTCGACGCTGAGCCCACTGCCGTTTCCCGGCGGCACGGCGTTGCGCGGGCCGCTTTATGTGCTCGGCATGCTTTGGTACGCCATGCGCGACCGCATCAAGCATTGAGCGCGAGCAAGCGGCGCATGTAGCCGGCGCATGGCCCGCTCGGGTGCACGCATATCAGGCACCGCGGCGCTGGAACTTCGCGAACGCGGCGGCCGCTATGCGCTCGCCACCATGTGCATCGGTGTCGGCCAGGCCATCGCCATGGCGCCGGAAAGGCCGTAAGCAGCATTATCGCGCCGGGATGCATCTGCTTAAGCGGCGCGTTTGCACGAGCTTTCGGCAGCAAGCTCTGCGCCGAAAAATTTGACCATGTGGACAAAGGTCGGACGCCGTTCCATAGTCCCTAAGCTGACATTCCAGAGAACAAAGCCGGCTCGACACGGCGTCAATCAGAGGGGCATGCAATGGAAAATGGGAAGAGCAGAATCCAATCGAAACGCGAACGGCTTTCGCGACGCGATGTGCTGGAACTAGGCGCGCTCGGTCTGGCGGCAGCCATGCTGCCGGGTCGTGCCTTGGCGCAGGACAAGAAGCTGAAGGTGGCGGCGATCTTCGCCACGCCGATCGAGGAGCCATGGGACCACCAGATCCATGTCGCCCTGCAGAGGGCCGAGAAGGAACTCGGCATCGAATACAAATGGTCGGAGAAGGTGCAGACGGCCGATTTCAGCCGTGTCATGCGCGAATATGCGCAAGGCGGCTACGAACTGGTGCTGGGCGATGCTTTCGCCGCCGAACGGGAATCCCGCCGCACGGCCAAGCAGTTTCCGAAGGTCGCCTTCCTGTTCGGCTCCGGCGCCGGGCCGGCCGAGCCGAATTTCGGCGTCTTCGACAACTGGATCCACGAGCCGGCCTATCTCTCCGGCCTGATCGCCGGAAAGATGTCGAAATCAGGCACGATCGGCGCCGTCGCGGCGATGGGCATTCCCGAGGTCAACCGGCTGGTCAACGCCTTCTTCGCGGGTGCCAGGGAGGTCAATCCGGACATCAAGAGGAAGGTCGCCTTCATCGGCTCCTTCTTCGACCCGCCGAAGGCCAAGGAAGCTGCGATCGCCCAGATCGACGCCGGCGTCGACGTGATCTATGCCGAACGCTTCGGCGTCATCGAAGCGGCGGCGGAGAGGAAGATCCTCGCCATCTCCAACATGTCCGACCAGTCGAGCCTCGCCCCCGACACGGTGATCACCGGGCCGGTATGGGACATGTACCCGACGGTCCAGCAGGCGATCAAACTGGTCAAGGCGGGTGTCTTCACCGCTCAGGACTACGGCGATTTCTCGCGCATGGCCAAGGGCGGTTCCTCGCTGGCGCCCTACCACAAATTCGAAGAGACGCTGCCCGCCGACGTCAAGGAGTTGGTCGAGAAGAAAAAGGCCGAGATCCTCGACGGCAATTTCCGCGTCGATGTGGATGAGAACACGCCGGTTTCGGATTAGAGCGACCTACCCCTCCGCCTTGAGGGGAGGGTGGTCCGCAGGGCCGGGTGGGGTCCGCTGCGACGCGCTCCATCTTTCTCAGTCAAACGTCGAGGCGGCTGAGGCGACCCCTCCCGCCTCGCTTCGCTCGGCACCCTCCCCTCGAGGGGAGGGTGTCCGCGCTATCCCCCTCAGGAGTGCCCTTGTCAACGCCCGCCCCTCTCATCGAAATGCGCGGCATCTCCAAGAGCTTCGGCGCCGTCAAGGCGAACGAAGCCGTCGATCTCAGCGTGGCGCCCGGCGAAATCCTCGGGCTGCTCGGCGAGAACGGCGCCGGCAAGACGACGCTGATGAACGTGTTGTTCGGCGCCTATGCACCGGACGCCGGTGATATCCTGATCCAGGGCCGGCCGGTGACGATCAACAGTTCGGCCGATGCGCTCGCCGCCGGCATCGGCATGGTGCACCAGCATTTCCATCTCGCTCCTCGGCTGTCGGTGCTGGAAAACCTGCTGATCGGCATTCCCGGCAAATCGGGCCGCATCGAACGCGCCGGCGGGCTGGCGCGGTTGGGCGAGATCGGCCGGCAGCACGGGCTCACGCTCGATCCGGACCTTCCCGTCTCGGCATTGTCGGTCGGTGAGCAGCAGCGACTCGAAATCGTCAAGGCGCTGTTTCGCGGCGCAAGGCTGCTGATCCTCGACGAGCCAACGGCGGTGCTGGCGCCGACAGAGGTCGACGGGCTGTTTTCGGCGCTGCGGTCGATGGCGGCCCAGGGCCTCGGCATCATCTTCATCTCGCACAAGCTCAACGAGGTGCGGGCGCTGACCCATCGCTGTGTGGTGTTGCGGCATGGCCGCGTGACCGGGCGTGTCGATGCCCCCGCCAGCACCACTTCCGCGGAGATGGCGCGGCTGATGTGCGGCCACGAGATCGTTCCGCCGGCCAGGGGACCATCGACGCCAGGTGCCGCGGTGCTGACCCTGGACGGCATTTCGACGTTGCGCCATTCCGGCATGCCGCTCGCCGATGTCTCGCTCTTCGTCCGCGCGGGCGAGATCCTCGGTATTGCCGGCGTCTCGGGCAATGGCCAGCGGGCGCTGGCCGAGGTGATCTCCGGCGTGCTTTCGCCCGATGCCGGCCAGATGACGATAGCCGGCAAAATTGTCTCGCGATTCTCGCCGCGCGAGGTGCAGGCGCTCGGTCTCGGGCGCATCCCGGAAGACCGGATGACGACCGGGCTCGTCACCAATCTGGCGCTCGCCGATTCTATGGTGCTGCCGCGCATCGGCACGGTGGCGTTCAGTCGCAACGGCCTGCTCAAGCCGGATGCGATCCGTGCCTTCGCTGAAGCGCAGATCAAGGCCTACGACATACGCTGCCCCGGGCCGATGACGCGGGCAGGCGCCCTGTCCGGCGGCAATCTGCAGAAGGCGCTCTTGGCGCGCGAACTCGCCTTCGATCCGAAGGTGCTGATCGTATCGCAGCCGACGCGCGGCCTCGACATCGGCGCTGCGCGCTTCATCCACGAAAAGTTCCTTGCCATGCGGGCCAAGGGCTGCGGCATCATCGTCATCGGTGAGGATCTCGAAGAGCTGCTTATGCTCTGCGACCGCATTGCGGTGATGTATGAGGGGCGCATCGCCGGCACGCTCGACAGCGCCGAGGCTACGATCGCGCGGCTCGGCCTGATGATGACCGGGGCGGAGGGCCACAGCTGATGTTCCGCCTGGAGGCCCGCACCTCAACGCCCGCCTGGTTCAATCTCGCTCTGCCGCTGTTGGCGATCGGTGCGACGCTGGTGCTGTGCAGCGGTCTGATCGCACTGGCCGGCGCCGGCGTGATCGAGGCCTATGCCGTGATGTTTTCGGCATCGCTCGGCGACAGCTACGCGATCACCGAAACGCTGGTGCGCGCAACACCGATGATTTTCACCGGGCTTGCCATCGCCGTCGCCTTCCGCGCCAAGTTCTGGAACATCGGCGCGGAGGGTCAGTTGCTGGCCGGGGCGGTGGCGAGCTGCGCGGTCGGCGCCATCCCGATGCCGGGGCCGCTCGCCATGCTGCTCATGGCGGTGGCTGGCGCTGGCGCCGGCGCGGTGGTCGCCTTGGTGCCGGCGACGCTGCGGGTAAAATTCAGGGTTGATGACGTGGTCAGCTCGCTGTTGCTCAACTCGGTCATCTTCTACGCCCTGATGGCGCTGATCGAGGGCCCGTGGAAGGACAGTTTCAGCGGCTACCCGATCTCGCCGCCGATCGAGGATTCAGCGAATTTCCCGGTGCTGCTCGAGGGCACGCGGCTGCATCTCGGCGTCGTGGCGGCGTTCATTGCCGCGCCGCTGATCTGGTTCCTGATCGTGCGTACAACGCTCGGTTTCCGGATCAGGGTCATCGGCGAGAATCCCGAAGCCGCGCGCTATGGCGGCATCCATGTCGAGCGCGTGCTGATCTCGACCGCGCTGCTGTCCGGCGCGCTGGCCGGACTTGCCGGCGTCGGCGAGGTCGGCGGCGTGCATTTCCAGGTAATGAGCGACATCTCGCCGGGCTATGGCTATTCCGGCATCGTCGTCGCCATGCTGGCGAGGCTCAACCCGCTCGGCGTGGTGCCGGCGGCGCTCTTCCTCGCCGCCGTCATGACCGGCGCCGAGGCGATGTCGCGAGCCACTGGCGTTCCGGCCTTCCTTAGCGACGTCATCCAGGGAACCGCGCTGCTCGCCATGCTGGTGGCGCTGCTGTTCACGGCCTACCGCATCCGCCGCGTGGGGACAGCAAAATGAGCGTGGTGCTCGAACAGATCTTCCAGGTCGGCTTCCTGGCCGCGATCATCCGCATCGCCACGCCTTTGGCCTTTGCGACGCTGGGCGAAATGTTCTCCGAGCGGGCCGGCGTGCTCAATCTCGGCATCGAAGGCATCATGCTGTTGTCGGCGATGACCGGCTTCACGGCGACCAGCCTCAGCGGCAGCCTGTGGCTCGGCGTGCTTGCGGCGGTGCTGACCGGGGCGGTGATGGGTGGCCTGCATGCGCTGTTCACGGTGGCGCTCGGCCTCAGCCAGCATGTCTGCGGCATCGGCGTCACGTTGTTCTCCTCGGGGCTAGCCTATTTCCTCTACCGGCTGATCTTCGGCCAGCAATCGGTGCCGCCGAGCATCAAGAGTTTCGAAACGCTGCCGATCCCTGTTCTCTCCGATATCCCGGTGCTTGGACCGGCGGTGTTCAACCAGTTTTCGCTGGTCTACATGGCGATGCTGGCCGTTCCTCTGGCCGCCTTCGTGCTCTACCGGACGCCGTGGGGCCTGTCCGTGCGCATGGTCGGCGAAAATCCGCGCGCCGCCGATTCGGCGGGCGTCAGCGTGATCGCCACACGCTTCCAGGCGGTGATCCTCGGCGGCGCGCTGATGGGGCTGGCCGGCGCCTTCCTGTCGATGGTGCAGTTCAACGCCTTTACCTTCGGCCTCGTCTCGGGGCGCGGCTGGGTGGCGATCGCGCTCGTCGTCTTCGGCCGCTGGGATCCCTGGCGTTCGGCGGGGGCCGCTTTGCTGTTTGCCTTCGTCGACGCCTTGCAGTTGCGCATGCAGGCGAGCGGGCTCGGCCATATCCCTTACGAGGCGTTCCTGATGCTGCCCTTCATCTTCACCATCGTCGCCATGGCGGTGATGTCGCGCAATGCCGTCGCACCCTCGGCGCTACTCAAGCCGTTCCGACGGGAAGAACGCTGACAGACCGGGCGAAATGTCGATCGCCGCCGCGATGAGCGGCGTCGAGCACCTCCAAATTCAGGCGTTGAGCGCCTCCAGCACCCGCTCCGGCAGGAACGGATAGTGCCGGAGCCGCACGCCACCGGTGAGCCGCGCCACCGCGTTGGCGATCGCGGGACCGATCGGCGGCAGGCCGACCTGGCCGATGCCCCCAATCGGATTTCCGGGCGTTGGAATCACGGTGACCTTGATATCGGGCGCCTCGGACATGCGTATCACTCGATAGGTGTCGAAATTCGATTCCTGCACCTCACCATTGACGATGTTGATCTGCTCGAACAACGCATGGCTGGCACCGCCTGTGATCCCGGTAATCATCAGTGCCTCGATGTTGCGCGGCTGTACCGCTGTTCCCGGATCGACAGCGCACCACACGGTGTGGACGCGGATCTCGCCGGTCTCCCGGTCAAGCGACACCTCGGCGATCTCAGCGCAATGGGAGCCAAAGGCATCGGAATAGGCGACGCCCAGCGCCCGCCCGTCACGTTGGCGGTTCCATTCCGCCATCTGGGCGACGGTCTCGACGACCTTGCGGGCCCGCGGCTGGTCCTTCAGGAGCTCCAGCCGAAGCGCCACGGGGTCGACGCTCTTGGCGGTGGCGATTTCGTCGATGACACATTCGATGCCGAACCTGGTATAGCCAACCCCGACCCCGAACCAGAAGCCTAGGTCCAGGCCGTTGTCCTGGCGGATATACTCGATCTGATGCGCAGGGACGGCATAGTTGAAATGCGCGCCCTCGGTCACTACGCTGTCGTGGCCGCCTTCGCTCTCGAACAGCTGAGGCATCGTGCGGGCAAAAATGGAATCCGCCACGATGCGGTGCCGCCAGCCGACGATGTTGCCGGCGGCATCGAGCCCGACCTGCACATGTTGCGCCTCGAGCGGCCGGTACTTGCCATGCTGGACGTCGTCCTCGCGGCTCCAGATGACCTTGACCGGGCGGCCTTGCACCGCCTTGGCGAGCGACACCGCATCGATGATGAAGTCGGCCTCGGCTTTGCGACCAAAGCCGCCGCCGAGCAAGGTGGTGTTCACCTTGACCTTGTCAGGGCTGGTGCCGGCCACCTCCGCGGCAAAGCCCTGGGTGCCCGTCGGGCCTTGCGTCGGCGCCCAGACTTCAACCCTGTCGGCCGTCACGAGCGCCGTGGCGTTCATCGGCTCCATGGTCGCGTGGTGAACATGGTCGCTCATGTAATCGACCTCGATGACCGTAGCGGCCTTCGAGATCGCGGTCTGTGCATCGCCTTCCGTGGCAGCGCTGACGCCGGTGTGGGCGAGGTCGCGGCCAACGCTGCGATACGTCTCCAACAGACGGTCACTGTTATAATTGCGGATCCGCGATGACGTACTCCACGTAACGTCGAGCAGATCCTTGGCCTGCCTCGTCGCCTCGACCGTTTCGCCGATGATGCCGACGCCGTAGGGCAGCGGGACGATGTGCATGATGCCCGGCACGGCCCTGGCTTCGGCATCGTCGATGTTTTCCGGCTGCTCGCCCTGAACCGGCGCCCGCAGCACCGCTCCGTAGAGCATGTCCGGAAGCTGCACGTCGATGCCGAAGATCGCGGTGCCGTCGACCTTCGAGGGCACGTCGACACGCGGTACCGTCAGATTTCCGATATAGCGCCATTGATCGCTCGGCTTCAGATCGGCATCGGTCGCCTGCGGCAACGGATCGGGAAGCGCGCCGGCCGCGGCGACCTCGCCGTAGTCGAGCGAGCGGCCCGACCGCGCGTGCACGACCCGGTTCGGCTCCGTGGTGAGTTCGCCCACCGAAACGTTGAGCATGGCGGCGGCACTTGCCAGGATCACCTTGCGGGTCTGGGCGCCGACCAGGCGCAGCATAGTGTAGTAACCCCGCGTGGATTCGCTGCCGCCGGTAAGCTGTACGCCGTAAAAGCCTGGGTTGCCGTACTTCTCCGCGTCGGACGGAGCCTGGACGACGCGAACCTTGTCCCAATCGGCGTCCATATCCTCGGCGATCAGCAGCGGTAGCGTCGTCATGATGCCTTGCCCCATCTCGGAGGCGGGTGACATGATCGTTACCGTGCCGTCGGCCGCGATGGTCAGCCAGGCGTTCGGCCGGTAGCTGCCCTCGACCGCCGGCGCCACGCTGGCGCCCGAGGCATCCTGACCGCCGAACGCAACCGCGATGCCGCTGGCGCCGACCGTGATGAGGAAACTACGCCGCGAGAGCGCTCTGGTGTGAAGCTGCAACGTTCCGGTCATGGCTCAGGCCTCCCGTGCGGCGCGCTGAATGGCGCTGATGATTCGCACATAGGTCCCGCAGCGGCAGATGTTGCCGTCCATGTGTTCGACGATCTGGTTGCGGTTGGGGTTGGGGTTGCTGTTGAGGAGCGCCGCCGCCTGCATGATCTGACCGGATTGGCAATAGCCGCATTGCGGAACCTGCTCGGCGATCCAGGCCTGCTGCAGCGGATGGCTGGCATCCGGCGACAGACCTTCGATCGTCGTCACCTCCCTGCCGGCCACGTCCTCAAGCAGGGTTATGCAGGAGCGCGTCGGCTCGCCGTCGACGTGAACGGTGCAGGCTCCACATTGGGCGATGCCGCAGCCGAATTTGGTGCCGGTTAGTTTCAGATGCTCTCGTATCACCCACAAGAGCGGCGTATCCGGCTCGGCGGCGAGATCCACCGCCCGTCCATTGATCCTGAACGCTGTCATGACTCCTGTTCCTTATCTGGCGCAATAACCTGGTATGTCATCCCAGTGGCGGTGACTATTTCTACGTTACCCATAGAGATTTACTCAATTACTCATAGCGATAGCGTCTTAATGTTTAAAATATTCCGATTATTACTTCGCAATTTTCCACATGACGGAGACGTTGTTATTAAATATCCAATTGAGGGAATGCGGTCTATGCTGTAAAGTCCGCAATATCATCGCAATCGTCCGGAACGCCCATGGATCCGCTCTCAGATGTTCTGTCGCTGCTGAAGCCACGCAGTCATGTGTCCGCTGGCTTCGACGCGGGTGGAAACTGGTCGATCCAGTTCTCGGACCAGCACGAACGCATCAAATGCTACGCCGTGGTTTCCGGCGGGTGCTGGCTCTCCGTGGAGGGCGTTCCCGACACGGTGCGCCTGGAGAAAGGGGACTGTTTCGTGCTGCCGAGCGGGCGACCTTTCCGGCTGGCAAGCGACATGGCTTTGACGCCTGTTGACGCCGGCACGATTTTTCCCCCGGCGCGCGCTGGCGGCGTGGTGACGTATAATGGCGGCGGTGATTTCTTTCTTGTCGGCAGCCGCTTCGCCGTCAGCGGCAATCATGCCGGCATCCTGTTGGGAATGCTGCCGCCCATCGTGCATATCCGGAAAGAAACGGATCAGGCGGCGCTGCGCTGGTCGGTGGAGCGGATGATGCAGGAGCTGCGCGAGCCGCAGCCGGGCGGTTTTCTGGTAGCGCAGCACCTCGCCCACATGATGTTGGTTCAGGCCCTGCGCCTGCATCTGGCGGAAGGGCTGGGAGATGGCGTCGGATGGTTTTTCGCCCTCGCGGACAAGCAGATGAGCGCTGCGATCAACGCCATGCACGACGATCCGGCGCATCGCTGGACATTACAGGAACTGGCGGAGCGTGCCGGCATGTCGCGCTCGACCTTTGCCCTGAAATTCAAAGAGATGGTTGGGACGTCACCGATGGAGTACCTGACGAACTGGCGAATGCTGCTGGCGGGCGACAGGCTGGCGAATTCCAGCGATCCAATCTCCGTCATTGCCCTGTCGCTCGGCTACGAATCCGAAAGCGCTTTCCGCACGGCCTTCAAGAGGGTCATGGACTGTACGCCACGGCAATATGGCCGTGGCCGGTATTCCGCTTCCCCTTCAAATGGCGAGGGGAAAGCCGCTCGCCCCGGTCGGCTCGAATCCATCGCAGGCTGATATGCGCGGGTTGCGGCTGTGAAGTCGATCCAGCCCGGTTCAAAGGGAATTCAGCCGCCGCTAAGCGCCCGCATCACATTCGGCAGCGCCGGCAGCGTCAATAAAACCGTGCCGGCAAGCCAGATAGACGAGACGACGATACTCCTGGGCTGCGCCGACCAGCGCTCATAAAGCGCCGCCGGCACGCCGGCGAGCATAATGGTCACCGTCGACAGGATCAGCGCACTTGCCATGTAAACGATCTGACTTAGGGGAGGCGCCCAGCCCGGATACCAGACCGGATAGAGCAGGACCACCATCAGCACCCACGGCGAAAAAATACCGTTGACGATGGCGACCGCCATGACAGGCACAAGAGCGTTTTTGCCCATTGCCTCAACCACCTTGTGAAGCCATCGGCGCAATGCCGAAATTGATCAGCAAGGCAAGATAGCCCACCCGCAAGGCCATAAGCCAGAGCACGCTGAAGACGATCACCACCGGCTGGGTCAGGATCGACGGCGTGATGGTTCGCACGATACGCAGGAACGGATCCGTGACTGCCTTGAAGAAGCGCCAGATGTAGTTGTCCCAGCTTTCGGGCACGAAGAGGCCGAGCAGGAGACGCCCCATCAGCGTGTACATCACGGCGGCAAGGATGAAATTCGGTATGTGGAAATACCAGTAGGACCAGAAATTGTTCATATGGAATTGTCCAAGGGAGCGGCGCCGCCGCGTTATGACAGCGGCGTCCCCGAAATGAAAGCGGGGTCCGTCGCCGGACCCCGCTTCGAGCGCCGGTCCCTATGCGGGATCAGGCGGTCTTTTCTTCCATCATCTGCTTGCCGCGAGGTATGCGCAGTTCCTCGATGAACTCCTGCATTGCCAAAGATGGTTCCCTGGTCAGCCTGGAGACAACGATCATGACCAGGAAGCCGACGGGCAGGCCGAACGCGGCTGCCGACAGGTTCTTGACACCCCACCAGTTGGCGATGGTCTGGGCGTGCTTGTCGAGCGCCACCCATGCAGCGGCTTGCGCGTCCGGAGCCGCAGAAGCCCAAGCCGTCTTCAGCTCGGCATATTTCGCAACGGCGTCAGCCGGTGCCGCGGACAGCCCACTCCACATTTCGTAGAATCCTACCGCGCCGTAGCGGGTACCGAGCAAATAATAGAGGCAGATGCCGAAACCGGCGATCATGCCCGCGACGGCGCCGGCAGAGTTCGTGCGCTTCCACCAAACGCCGAGCACCAGCGCGGGGAACAAGCCCGCGGCGGCGAGCGAGAATGCCCACGACACCATAGCGAGGATGTCGCCCGGCTTGGTCGACGCCACGTAGGCGGCGGCGATGGCCACGAGCACGAGCAATACACGCGATACCACCAGACGGCGGGCGGTCGGGGCATTCTGGTCGATCATCTTGTAGTAGATGTCGTGGCTGAGCGCGTTGGCGATGGCTAGCAGCAGGCCATCCGCCGTCGACAGCGCGGCGGCAAGACCGCCGGCGGCAACGAGGCCCGAGATGACGTAAGGCATGCCGGCCATTTCGGGCGTGGCCAGCACGATCATGTCTGCGTTGAGGTTGATGTCGGCAAAGGAAAGTGCCGTCACACCCTTTTCGGCGCAGGCAGCTGCAATCGCTGCGGCGTCAGTGGCAGCCTTGCCGCAGATCTGTACGAGCGTGCCGTCGGCTGCCGCCCAGCGCATCATCCATCCGGCTTTCTCGCTGATGTTTTCGGGCGTCAGGCCCGATGCCACCAGGTCAAGCATCGTCCATTTGGCGAACGCCGCATAGGCCGGCGCCGTGAAGTAGAGGATGAAAATGAACAGCAGCGACCAGGCGACGGAGACACGCGCTTCACGCACCGACGGAGTGGTGAAATACCGCATGAGGACGTGCGGCAGGGATGCCGTACCGACCATCAGGCAGAGAATAAGCAAGAAGTAGTTGAGCGCATTGTAGCCGCCATGCACGAACGGCGTGATATGATGCGTCGCGATGTTCTGCGCCGTTTCAAGCGCGGTGATGCTCGCGAGTGCCTGGCCCTGCATCAATTGCGGGATCGGCACGCCGGTTTTCACGGTGGACATCCATATGGCGGGGATCAGGTAGGCGATGATGAGCACGATGTACTGTGCGACCTGCGTCCAGGTGACGGCGCGCATGCCGCCCAGCATTGAGCAGACCAGGATGCCCGCAAGGCCGACATAGACTGCGACGTTGAAGTCGAGGCCGAGGAAGCGTGCCGAGATGATGCCGGTCGCATAGATCTGCGCCACCACATAAGTGAAAGAGCAAGAGAAGAGCACGATCACGCCGATGAAGCGCGCCAGATTGCCGCCATAGCGCGCCGACAGGAAGTCTGGAACCGTGTAGGCGCCGAATTTGCGCAGATAGGGCGCAACGAGGATGGCCACGAGCACGTAGCCGCCGGTCCAGCCCAGCACGAAGGCGAGGCCGTCATAGCCGAGCAGATAAAGCGTGCCGGCCATGCCGACGAAGGACGCGCCTGACATCCAGTCGGCGCCGGTCGCCATGCCATTGTAGATCGCCGGGACCCTACGCCCCGCCACGTAGTACTCGCCGACCTGCATGGTGCGGCTGAGAATGCCGATGACGGCATAGATTGTGATCGTGAACGCCACAAACAGATAGCCGATGATTCTGTTGGGGACGCCCATGGCGCTCAAGATAGCCATCAGGATGATGAAGGCTATGAAGCCGCCGGTGTAGATGCCGTAGATGCGACCGAGATTGGAGGTGAAGTCGCCTCCGCCTGCCGTGGTAGCTGTCGTGTTAGCCATTGAAGTTCCCCCCTCAATCTTCAGCGACGTTATGCTCTTCGTCGATGCTGTTTTGCTTACGGGCGAACCAGAACAGCATGACGACGAAGGCGATGAGCGAACCCTGAGCGGCCATGTAGAAGCCGAGCGGAAAGCCAAAAATGACGATGTTGTTGAGTTGCACCGCGAACAGGTGGATGAAGTAACCGAAGAACACCCACAGGCCCAGCATGACGAACATGAGGCCTCTGGTCTTGTTCCAATAGTTTACGCGGTCTGGCGTCGCCATAGCGTTGAACCCTCCCTTGGTTAAGCAGCTTGCGAACCGTCTCGACCGCAAGGCGCCGTTTAAAGCTTGCCTCTTCCGCTAGCGCGGAAGCCCTCCGGCATATGTTGCGACCAGGTATAGAATCAGCCGACCGTAACTTTGTAGAGGTAACACTTCTTATCGCTGCTGTTCATACGACTTTAGAATCGGTGAGAGTTGACTGGCGGCGCGGGGCTGCGACGGCTAAACGGTCGATATCGGTTGAAAACAAAACCGAAGGGAGAGCGCCATGGGCCTGCTAGACGATCTGTTGCCCGAGTTCCTGCGCAAGCCGCAGCCGATCCGCAACGTCGGCGAACTGGCTGACTTCATGGATTCGCGCGCTGCCTTCCTGGCGCAGAAAAGCATCGTCGAGTTCTGCCGCGTCAGGGCAGGGGTCTATTGGCAGAAGCTGTTCAGCGAGAAGGAATTCCAGGCGGCGCTAAACCATTCGCGCTGGCGCGCCTACCCTGCCTGCTACGCCATCGTGGCGGAAATGGTGGAGGGTGCTCTGCGCGAACCCGCCGGCTTGCGCCAGCGAGGCCTGCCAGCGGCGCTGGAAAAGGTGGCCCTGGCGAGCTTCTCCAAATATGCCGTTCCGGAGGGTTCGCCTCCCACCTTCTGGGAGGGCGCCGCCGAGCTGACACGACAGCGCCTCGCCGCCACGCAGGCCGGTCCGTCCCGGCCGGTGCGTGAAATCCCCGAGCCGCTGGCGCGAACGGTTTTCGAGGCGGTCCCGATCCACCCCAATCTCCTGACCAACGACTACGACTACATTTTCAACTTCCTGAGAATGAATCTGCTGCGCGCGCATGAGGATTTTCTTGCGCAGGCTGACCGCAGCGCCCTGGTCGACGAACTGCTTGCCGCCGCGCGCATCTGAGCTTTGTTCCTGCGCGTCGATACCTCTCTCGGCTTTGTTCCCGGTCGAGTGTCGCCGGTTACGCGAACATCAGGTCCCGCACCAGATCGGGTGCTGACTGGAGGCGCTTGATGAGACGCTTGAGCTCTGCCTGCTGCTCGCGCGTAAGGGCATCGATCGCGATGCGGTTGGAGGCAGGAATGCCGGCGTAGATGTCATGCGTCTGCTGACCGAGCAGAAATCCGATCAGCATGGCATGGCCAGCCAGCATTGCCTTCATGTCGCGCTCGCCGCCAATGTCCAACGCGACGAGTTTCTCGAACCGGGCACGTGTGCTCCGCTCGCGGATGCCGTGGCGGATTGCAAGACTACGTGCGGTCGCAACGATCGGAAAAAGGCCATGCTTCTTGATGTCCAGCCGGCCATTTTCAAGTTGAAAGCCACCAAAAAGAGTGAAGGGATTGCCGGCTGTTATCTGCTCGCCGAGAAGCTTGGCGAACACCGGCTCGGCGTGGCCGCGGTCATATGCATGTTCGATGAACTGGTCGGCCAGCGTCATGTCGCCGTGAACCGGCCTCAGGTCGTAGACGATATCGACATTGAGGAGGTCCTCCGGCCGTAGGCGGCGAACCCAATCTTCGACGCGCCCCTTCCAAGTGTCGAGACTTCCGCGGAATGCCGCATTCGCGGCCATTACCCCGCCTTTGCAATACGGCACGCCTGATACGTCGAGCATGTCGGCGAGCTTGGCGCCGAGATTCTTGAACCAGCTGTCTTCCGGCCCGTCCGGCTCGCCATGTGCGAAGACGATTGCGTTGTCCTGGTCTGGTGCCATCAGGCTCTCGCCACGGCCGCCGGAGCCGAGCACGAGCACGGCGTAGGCACAGGGCGGCGGGCCGTGGCCTTCGGTCCGCATGTGTTGTTCCGCAAGTACAGCGGCGCGGCGCGTAAGCGAACAGAGTTCCTCGCTGATGATTTCCGCCACGACGCGCGGGTCGATCTCCTCGCCAACGAGCGAACGCGCGACGCCCGGCAGCATCGACCAGGCGGCCGCCAATTCGGCGACGTCCTTGGCATGCTCGATCGTGTCATCGAGATTGATGGCCGCGGTGGCGCGGAGCCTCAGCAGGTCGCGTGCCGAAAGCATGCCGACCAGCAGGCCCCCATTGTCGCGGACGGCGAGGTGGCGAATTTTCAGCCGATCCATGCGCCCGATCGCTCGATAAGCGAATGCGGCGGCGCGGATGCTTATCAGCGGCCGTGTTGCGATGCTTCCGATCGGCAGGTCAAAAACGCGCTCGGCGTCGGATGATATGCGGCGCATCAGATCACGCTCGGTAACGATGCCATACTCCTCGATCGGTCGATCTGGCGTTCCTCGGTCGGACACGAGGACCGAGCTGATCTTGTGCTTCACCATAAGGTCGATGACCTGCCTTGTCGGCTTGGTCGATTTCACTACGACTGGCGGGTCGCTCATAAGTCCGCCGACACGATGGCGATAGGCATAGGGATCTACCGGCTGAAACGCGGGAACCTGGGGTCGCGACACCGGTTCAACCCAGCCGGCGCGATGGCCGGCTTCGAGAGTGTGCGAAAGGGCGAGGCAGGCGACCTCGGCCTCTCCGAGTGTTCGGATGTTGCGCTTGCGCAATTCCGGAATCAACGCAGCAAAGATGGCTCCCGCGGCGATCGCATCGCCCAGGGCCGAATGGCGGCCAGCTATCTCCAGGCGAAGCCAGGCGGCGATCATTTCCAGCGAATGGTCTGCCAGATCGGGATTTGCTATGGTTGCAAGAAGCCGGACGCAGAGCGACCGAGGCTTTTTCCATGGCAAGTTGGCGCGTCGGCATTCGCGTTTCAACACGGCAAGGTCGAAGCCGATCGAGTGGCCGACGAGGATGCGGTCTCCAGCGAACTCCTGGAATTTCGTCCATGCATCCAAGAAGCTCCCGGCTCCGTCAACATCGGCATCGGTGATGCCGTGGATGAGCGAGGCCTCAGCCGGGATCGCTTCACCAGGATCGATGAGGAGATTGAACTGAGGTTCCCGGACGACCTTGCCATGCGCGATGCCGATCGCGCCAATCTGGACCACGCGTGCCTTTGTGGTGTCGAGCCCAGTTGTTTCGGTGTCGACAGCCGCAGCCGCTATGGCTATCAGTGGTGTCGCGCCGGTCGCCCGCTTCATTCCCGTCCCCTTCGACATTGCCGAAAGCCTCCCTGCCGGATGTCTTGCAGCATAAGGCGCGCCGGCCGGCCGCGTCGACGGCTGAATTTCAGGCTATGGCGTTCGCAACGATGCGCCGGGGTCGGCCGGAACTGCGCCGGCGTGTCCATTCGCCTTAAAGTGACTTGATATGGTCGAAGCATTTACACATTCTTGGCCAGTTTGTTGCCGAGGCAGCCGATGAACGAGATCAGGCGGGTAGCTGTGGAGTGCATCGGGCGCGCCGTAATGTTCGGATCGCTTGCCATCGGCTGTGTCATGATCGGCTTCTCCTTCAACCCGGTATCTGCCTTTAGGTCCGGCGCGTTCCTTACGCTGACCATGGCATTGGCACTGGTGTGGAAAGCAATGACCGCCGGCATCAAGAATCCCAAGCACACCGAAGTCTGGCTCTATCTCGACGAGAAATCGCGCCCGGCCGATGGCTCGGCGCGACGGGTTTTCGGCACCGTCTTGAGCGACGTTTACAAACTATACGCCCGGATTGCGCTCGGCGCGGCTGTTGGCTTCTTCATGGTGTCGCTCGCCCTGATGCTGTTCGGTCTGGAAGCTTACGTGCCGCCCAGCAGATAGGAGATCGCTTCGCCAGCCCGTGACGTCGACGGCGGCGACAGGTCGTGTTGGCAAGGCGGATTCGCGCCGGCTGGTTCAGCGCAGCGAAATTCAGTAGGAAAAACCAATTTATGGCAGGTTCTGGGCAATTCATTCTAAGAATCGCAGAAAAATAGAACTCGACAAAGTCTACTAATTTTATAGATTAAATACCCAGACGGAGGTCGACATGTCCTATATCCAGAACGCCCAGATGGCCAAAGGCCAGAAGCTGGGTTCCGACCAGACTTGGCGGCCTGCCTACGCAGGCGCCTTTGCCTATCTCGTCTTTGCCCTTGCGTTCGTGTTCACCGGGGCAGTCGTTTTGGGCCTGATTCCCTGATTCTTGGGGACCCCAGCCATCGGGTCTCGACTTACGGGATAGCGACCTGCCGCTTTCAGAATTCCGGAGTTGAATGAAGCGAATCCCGGTGCGCTTTTGCGCGCCCGAAGCACGCGCCGCAGGGTGAGCTACCCTGCGGAATGAAAGCCATTCCGTCCCGCGGAGCGGGATGGCTTGGTAGGATCAATGCGATGCAGGGTGCTGGGCGTCATGCAGCCTCCGATAGACGCCGCCAGCGCGGATCAGCTCGCCGTGCGAACCCTGCTCGACAATGCCCCTATCGGACACGACGACGATGCGGTCGGCGCCGCGGATCGTCGCCAGCCGGTGGGCGATGACCAGCGTGGTGCGGCCGTCGGCAAGCTCGGACAGCGCCTTCTGGATCTCTCGCTCGGTCTCGGTGTCGAGCGCCGACGTCGCCTCGTCGAGGATGAGGATCGGCGGGTTCTTCAGGAACATGCGCGCGATTGCCAGCCGCTGCTTCTGGCCGCCGGAAAGTTTGACGCCGCGCTCGCCGATGATGGTGTCGTAGCCGGCCGGCAGTCCTGATATCATGCCGTCGAGCTGGGCCCGCCGGGCAGCGTCGGCGATGGCTTCGTCGGTCGCATCGAGCCGGCCGTAGGCGATGTTCTCGCGGGCCGTGCCGCCAAACAGGAACACGTCCTGCTGGACGATGCCGATCTGGCCGCGCAGCGAGGCAAGCGTCATGTCTCTGATGTCGATGCCGTCGATGCTGATCGCGCCGGAATCGACCTCGTAGAAGCGCGGCAGCAGCGAGCAGATGGTGGTCTTGCCGGCGCCGGACGGGCCGACGAAGGCGATGGTCTCGCCGGCCCGGATCGACAGGTCGATGCCTTTCAGCACCGGCTTGCCACCGCCATAGCCGAAGCTGACATCGCGGTAGTCTAAGTCGCCGACGAGGCCGCTGACGGCCTTGGCGCCGGGGCGGTCGGCGATGTCGGGTTCGGTGTCGAGAAGTTCCGTGTACCGGCGGAAGCCGGCAATGCCTTTCGGATAGGTCTCGATGACCGAGTTGATCTTCTCGATCGGCCGCACGAAGACGCCGACGAGCAGCAGGAACCCGACGAAGCCGCCATTGCTGAGGCTGCCTGATATGACGAGATAGCTGCCGGCGATCATGACCACGAGCTGGATCAGCCGGATGCCCATATAGCTCAGCGAATTGCTGGCCGCCATATGCGATAGGCGTCGAGCTTGGTCTGGCGGTAGCGCCGGTTGTCATGCGCGAACAGCGTCCGCTCATGCTCCTCGTTGGCGAAGGCCTGGACCACGCGCATGCCGCCGACATTCTCCTCGATGCGCACGTTGAAGTCGCCGACGCGGCCATAGAGCGCCTGCCAGCTGCGCTCCATGCGGTCGCCATAGCGGATGGTCACCCAGGCGATGACAGGCACGATCGCCGCCGTGACCAGCGCCAGGGGAACATTGACCACGAACATCAGCGCGAAGGCGCCGACGAAGGTCATGCCGGCGATGAACAGGTCCTCCGGGCCGTGATGCGCAACCTCGCCGATTTCCTCGAGATCCTTGGTGACGCGGCCGACGAGATGACCGGTCTTATGGTTGTCGTAAAAGCGGAAGGACAGTTTCTGGAGGTGGTCGAAGCTCTTTCGCCGCATCTCGGTCTCGATGTTGATGCCGAGCATATGACCCCAATAAGTGACCACCGCCATCAGCACCGTATTGAGCAGATAGATGAGCAGCAGGCCGGCCGCCGCCGCAATGATCAGCGTCCAGTCCTGGCGCGGCAGAAGGTCGTCGACGAAGGAGCGCACCGCCATCGGAAAGCCGAGCTCGAGCAGGCCAGCGAGCACCGCAGAGGAGAAATCGAGCGCGAACAGCCCCTTCCAGGGCGCATAGTAGGAAAGGAAGCGTCTGATCATTCTGCCGAAACGAAATCTGTCATGATTGCGCGACGCGCACATTTAAGCCGCTCGCCGCCTGCGTCGGTTGCTTACAGCCGCAACGGCTCAAGCGGCAATATACCAAGGCCCCGCTCATTGTCGGCCCTTCCGCATCAGCGCAATGAAATAGGGACCGCCGACCAGTGCAGCCAGCAAACCCGCCGGAATCTGCCACGGGAAGATGAGCGTCCGGCCGGCCCAGTCGGCCGAAACAAGGATTATGCCGCCGAGGATCGCGGATGCGAAAAGCGCCGGCAAGGCGCGTTGGAACCCGAGCATGCGGGCCAGGTGGGGCGCCATCAATCCGACGAAGCTCAGCGGTCCGATGACAAGCGTCGCTATCGTCGTTGGCACTGAAACAAGCACCAGGAGAATGAGCCGCACACGAAGGAGGCCAAGCCCGAGCCCACGCGAAGCGGCCTCTCCAAGCGGCAGGATTTCCAGCCAGCGGATTATGAGGGGCGCGATGGCCAGCGGCGCGGTCGCCGTCCCAGCTGCGATTACGGCGTCGGCGGCGGTGGCCCGGTAGGTGGAACCGGACAGCCAGGCGATAAGCGTGTCGAGCCGAGGATCGCCACTGGCGAGCATCACCGCCGAGAATGCCGACGCCATCGTCGCCACGGCGACACCGGAAAGCAGCAACCGATCATTCGCGACGGGCTGCCGGCGGCCGGTCTGCGAAATCATCGCCAGGCTGGCCAGGGCTCCGACGAGACCGGCAGCGATCATTGCCGGGCGACTGACTGTCGAAGTCGTGACGAAGAGCAGCAGGATGCCTAGCGAGGCGCCGCCGGAAACCCCCAGCACCTCTGGCGCCGCCATCGGATTGCCGGTCATCCTCTGCATCAGCGTGCCGACCACGCCCAGCATCATACCAGCGGAAACCGCGACGGCGATGCGAGGCGCCCTGAGCGGCAGGAGGTCGGCAAGTTCGGCGGCCGAGGCCACGTGCCAGCCGGCCGCGCCTCGCCCGACAGCAAGCGCGGCGCAGAGAAGAAGCGCCGTCGCGAGGAGCCCGAGCAGGAGATAGACCCACCCGCTTCGCCTGCGCACGCAAGACAGCGTGGCGCCGTCCCGATCCGGGTTGGCGCGCAATTTCGGCAGAAGAAGAAACAGCAGCGGCGCACCGAGAAAAGCAGTCGCCACACCTGCCGGGATCTCGGAGGCAAACGGCAGGACCTGCACCAGCCGGTCGGTCAGCCACAATAGGGTGGCGCCTGCGAGGGGCGCCCAGACCATGCGCTGGCGCAAGGTCCGTGCGCCGGCGAGCCTGACGAGCGCCGGCGCCGCAAGCGCCACGAAGCTGATGACGCCGACGGCGGCGACCACCATGCTGCTCAGCGCGACGGCGACAGTCGCCCCCGCCAGCCGCGTCACCGCGGGGTTCGTCCCGAGACTTTCCGCTCCCTCGTCGCTGAGGTCCAGAAGCCGCAGCGGCCGGAGTAGGAGGAACGCGGCAATGCCGGTCACCGCGAGCCATGGCGCGAACCCGAACACCACGGCGTTGCCGTTCTGGATCAGCGAACCGCTCTGCCAAATGAAAAGTTCCTCGGAATACTCGCGATTGGCCGCCATCAGCAGGGCGCTCGCCGAACTGCATGTGAGGCTGACCACCAAGCCGGAAATGATGAGCGCGACCGGCGAAAAACTCCGGCCCTGGGCCAAAGCCAGAACCGCCAGCGTCGACAGGGCGCCGCCGGCCAGCGCCACCCATTCGCGACCTTGCTCCAGCATCCACGGCGCGTAGAGCGTGGCGATCGTCAGGGCGACGGTCGCGCCTGCATTGGTGCCTATGGTCGTCGGCTCGGCGAGCGGATTGCGCAGCACCTGCTGGAGCAGCGTGCCGGTCAGGGCGAGCGCCGCGCCGGCCAGCAGACTAATCGCCAGACGCGGCAGAAAGGCATGGCGGTAAAGCAGCTGCCGCGGATCGGCAACGTCCGTCGCCCCGAGCGACTGCCACCACATGTCGGCGGGCAACAGGCGCAAAAGCCCAGCAGCGGTGAGATACGCCGCGAGCACCGCCGACACGCCCACGAGGGCGACGAGCATCCAGCCGCCTCTCATGAAATGAACACGATGGCCGGCCATGGACCGCGCGGCGGTCATGCTCGGGTTACAAGCGTTGCAAAACGGGCAGCGGCGGCAAGTCCGCCGAACGGCCATATCGGCGGGATTGTCCTGGCGTTGCCGGCTTTGACGCAAGGAAGATTCGCCCAGAGGCTGCTCTGGTCAATCCTAATCTTCACATGCGGAGGGATCGGATCGAGACAAATCAGCCGGGCTTCGCCGATCGCGACCAACTGTTCGATGCCCACCGTGGAAAAGCCCCAGCTATCGGTCGGCGCCGTCCAGGCATTGGCGAGGCTCAACCTGTCGAACACGCCCTGGAACAGACTGCCCTTGCCGTAGACGCGGACGTGACGGTCGTCGAACATGCTGACCACCGCGAGCGGTTGCTTTGCCCGTTCCGAAAATTGTGCCCTGATCTGGGCGATTGCCGCTGCCGTCTCCTGGATAAGCCGTTGCGCCTCAGCCTCCCGGCCGAGCCGCGCGCCAAGTTTCAGCGTTTCAGTCTCGGCTTGGCGATAAGGCGCTTCGGTACCGTCGTAGAAAGGTATGGTGTGCAATGGTGCGATCCGCTTGAACGGAGCTTCGTCCAAGCCGTAGCCATAGGCGCCGACGATGAGGTCGGGCCGCAATTCGGTCAGCAGTTCGAGATTGGGCTCGCCGCGCGAGCCGAGATCGAGGCAGCCGGCGGGGAGATCCGGATCCACGACCCAGTCGCGGTAACCTTTGGTGTCGGCGACCGCGACCGGCCCGATTCCGAGCGAGATAACCATCTCGGCCGAGGTCCATTCGAGGCAGGCGATCCGCGGCGGCCGTGCCGCACGCGCCGGCAATGCCATTCCACACCATGCCGCGGCAAATACCCCGATTGCCCCGATGCACTCACGCCTGGTGAGCGCGCCGGGGGCGGCGGTCCCTGTGCGGTGCCGCGATTTGCTCACCAGCGATATTTCATCGAGCCGGTGGTCTTGCGGCCCTCTCCATAGAAGCAGCCAAAGTTGGCATCGAAGCAGGTGGAGACATATTGTTTGTCGAACAGGTTGCTGGCGTTGAGCTGGAACTTCATGTTCTTCCAGTCGTAGTGGATAGCAGCGTCGATCAGCGTCACTGCTGGAACTTCGAAGGAATTCGCGTCGTCGCCGTAACTCGAACCGATATAGCGGACGCCGGCGCCGAAGCCCAAACCCTCCAGTTTGCCGCTATGGAACGTGTAGTCGCCCCACAGGGACAGGCGATGATGCGGCACGCCATAGGGCATGTTGCCGCCATTGCGTTCGGAATCGTCTAGGATTTCCATGTCGATATAGGCGTAGGCGAGTTTGATGTCCCAGCCGGAGTCCAGGCTTGCCACGCCTTCCATTTCGATGCCGCGCGAGCGGATCATGCCGGTCTGAAACCGATTGTTGTTGCCGAGATCACGGACGACGTTCTCGCGCGTCAGGTCGAAGGCGGCGACCGTGACGAAACTGTTCCAGCCTTCGGGCTGATACTTCACGCCGATCTCGTACTGCTCGCCGGTTTCCGGCTTGAAGGTTTCGCCGTCGGTGCCCGTCCCGAGCGTCGGATAGAATGATGTCGAGTAGCTGAGATAAGGCGCCAGCCCGATGTCGGAGAGGTAGATAAGGCCGACCCGCCCGGTGAAAGCGCTGTCCGACTGCTCGCTCGTGCTGTCCGAAAGCTTGTCCAGCGTTTCGCTTCTCGACCAATCCTGGCGGCCGCCGATCGTCAGCGCCCAGTTTTCGTATTTGATCTGGTCTTGCGCGTAGAGGCCAACCTGCGTCTGCTGCGTTTCGGAGTCCTGATAGGGCGTCAGGTCCGTGACCGGCGCGCCATAGACAGGATCGAAAATGTCACCGATCGGATCGACCGTTCCTTCAGCACCCCAGTCGCTGTAGTCGGTGTATTGATAGTCGAGGCCCATCAGCAGCGTGTGGGCGAGCGGCCCGGTGTCGAACGTCGCCTGGGTCTGGTTGTCGACCGAAAAGTTGCCGAGGCTCGAGCGGCCGGCATCGGCATAACGATTGTAGGTGTGGCCGTCGGGATCGAGGCCGCTGCCAAACACGCCAAACTGCTCGTCATTGTCGAGATAAGAATAGCGGGCGTTCTGCCGTACCATCCAGGTGTCGTTGAACCGATGCTCGAATTCGTAGCCGATCATGGCAAGTGTCGGGTTGAATTCGTCGAACGCCGGCTCGCCGACGAAACGGCTGTTTGGCAGGCGCTTGCCGTCCAAGCCTGGGAACACCGTTCCGGTGGCCGGCAGGAACTGGATGCCCCAGCCGGTTCTGTCGCGTTGGTAGGTGGCGAGCAACGTCAGGCTGGTGTCGGCGTCGGGCTGCCATTTGAGCGACGGCGCAAGAAAAATGCGGTCGTCGTCGACGTGGTCGACGTCGATCTCGCCGTCGCGGAAAAGCCCGGCCAGCCGGTAGCTCAGCACGCCGGCCTCATCGATCTTGCCGCCCATGTCGAATTGGGCCTGATAACGGTCGAAGCTGCCGGCACTGACTTCGATCTCCTGAAACGTCTCGTCGGTCGGGCGCTTGCTGACGTAGTTGATGATGCCGCCCGGGCTATTCTGCCCGTAGAGCACCGAGGCGGGACCATGCAGGACTTCAATGCGTTCCGCGCCATAAGGATCGAGCGACAGGAAGGTCGCGAAATCCGTTCCCTTGAGGCGTAAACCGTCCTTGTAGAAGGATTCGTCCCAGACATCGAAACCGCGGATCTGCAGGCCGTAGCCACGGGTGTCGTTGCCCCACATCTCACCGGCGACGCCGGCCGTGTAGCGCACAGCATTGCCGATATTTTCCGCGCCTTGCGCCGAGATCTGGTCGGCGGTGACGACCGATATTGCCTGCGGCGTCTCGATCAGCGGCGTGTCGGTCTTGGTGCCGGTGGCGCTGCGACCGGCGACATAACCTTCGACCGGCCCCCAAGCGTCTTCGATGCGTTCCTGAACGTTGATAGGGTCGAGAGTGGTGGTCCCTTCCTGCGCGACGGCGTGGCCGCCGCCAAGCAGTGCCGGCAGCGACATTGCCGCGAACAGCAAAGTTCGGCGCGCAGTCATTTCGTCCCGAATTGTTCCGCGATCAGGACCAACCACCATCTCGGCATCCCACTTTTTCGAATTTCGACGCAAATCCGGCGCGTCACGACATTTTGTTGACTCAAATAGTCATCTTCATTGTTGACTAGTAAAGTCATGTTTCATAGTCAACCGGGCATCGGCGCCGAAACCGGATTGCCCAAACCGGATTTCGAAATGCGCGCGCGAAACTGGAGAGAGGCCGAGACCGTGGCAGGAATTCATGCCCAGACTGCCTTCCACGTCGAAGCGGTGCGGTTCGCCGTCGGCGAGCGGACGCTGCTCGGTCCTGTCACGCTCAAGCTGCAGCGCTCGCGCGTCTACGGTCTGATCGGGCACAACGGCTCGGGCAAGTCGACGCTGATCAAGCTCTTGGCGCGTCAGCAGCCGGCAAGCTCGGGCGGCATCACCTTCGCGGAGCGTCCGCTGGTGCAGTGGGGCGCCCGAGAACTCGCCCGCGCGCTGGCCTATCTGCCGCAGACGACGCCGGCGGCGACCGGCCTGACCGTGCGCGAACTGGCGACGCTCGGCCGCTATCCCTGGCACGGCGCGCTTGGCCGTTTCGGGCATGAGGACAGGCGCCATGTCGACGAGGCGCTTGTCCTGACCGACATGGCGGATTTCACCGACCGGCTGGTGGACGAATTGTCCGGTGGCGAGCGGCAGCGCGCATGGCTGGCCATGCTGGTTGCGCAGAATGCCGGCGTCATGCTGCTCGACGAGCCGATCTCGGCGCTCGACATCGCCCATCAGGTCGAGGTGCTGGGACTGGTCAGGGACCTCAGCCGCAAACGCGACCTGTGTGTCGTCGTCGTGCTGCACGATCCCAACATGGCGGCGCGTTACTGCGACGAGCTGATCGCGCTGAAAGACGGCAGGCTGCTGACGCGCGGCACGCCGGACCAGATCATGCAGGGCGACGTGCTCAGAGGAATTTTTGGCGTGGAGATGGGCGTGTTCGCGCATCCCGTCACCGGCCAGCCCATCGGCTATGTGCAATGAGGCCACCCGTGAGAATAAGGAAGAAACCCTTGTCCAGACATGGTTTTTTTGCCGCGTTGATCGCATCGGTCATCCTGTCGGCTGGCGGCGCTGCCGCCCAGGAGCAACCGGGCACGGCGCCGGCGATCGGGGCGCCCGCTCGCGCGCCTGGAGAGGCTGCGCCGGGCGCAGTCGTGCCACCGGCGACGCAGACCGGCGTGACCACGCCCACCGAGACCACGCCTGTCGAGACCACGCCTACCGGGACCGGTTCTGCGACGGCGACGTCTCAGACCCTGCCGCATGACCTGTCGCCATGGGGCATGTTCATGGCGGCCGACATCGTCGTGAAAGCAGTGATGATCGGGCTGGCCTTTGCGTCCTTCGTCACCTGGACGATATGGCTGGCCAAGTCGCTGGAGATCCTTGGCGGCAAGCTGCGCGCCCGCCGCGCGGCACAAGCGATCGGCAATGCCGCGACGCTGAACCAGGCCGGGCGCGCGCTTGGTCACAATAGCTGCCCAGGCACCCTGCTGGTGCGGGCGGCGGAGGAAGAAACCGCGCTTTCGGCCGGCTCGCTCGATCATGTGTCCGGCGACGGGCTGAAGGAACGCGTGACCTCGCGCTTGTCGCGCATCGAGGCGGCGGCGGCGCGGCGCATGTCGCGCGGCACCGGCGTGCTGGCGACGATCGGCTCGACCGCGCCCTTCGTCGGCCTATTCGGCACGGTCTGGGGAATCATGAACGCCTTCATCGGCATCTCGCAGGCGCAGACCACCAATCTCGCCGTCGTTGCCCCGGGCATCGCGGAGGCTTTGCTGGCCACCGCGATGGGCCTTGTCGCGGCGATCCCGGCGGTGGTCATCTACAACGTCTTCGCGCGATCGATAGCCGGTTACAGGCAGATCCTCGCCGACGCTTCGGCGGGGGTCGAACGGCTGGTCAGCCGGGATCTGGATTTCCGCACTGTCGCTCCGGCAAAGCCAATGGCCGCGGAATGAGCACGGAGCGACGCCATGGCGGCTAGAATTCGAGAAAACATTGACGGCGATCTCGAGGAAAACCATGAGATCAACGTCACGCCGTTCATCGACGTCATCCTGGTCCTGCTGATCATCTTCATGGTCGCGGCACCGTTGGCGACCGTGGACGTCAATGTCGATCTGCCGGGCTCGACCGCGACGCCCGCGCCGCGGCCGGAGACGCCGCTGTTCCTGACGCTGAAAGACGATCTCAGCCTGGCGATCGGCAACGACACCGTGCCGCGCGAAGCTTTCGCCGCCACGCTTGTCGGCAGGACAAAAGGCGACAAGCAGACGCGCATCTTCCTGCGCGCCGACAAGGCGGTGGGCTATGGTGAGCTGATGGAGGTGATGAACCTGCTACGCGGCGCAGGCTATCTGAAGATCGCACTGGTCGGCCTGGAGACCTTGCCCGCGGCCGACGCCGCGACACCGGCGCCGCAAGACGGAACAGGCCAATGACACCGCTGGCCACCGCTTCACCCACGGTTGGCCTGCCGCGCTTCGGCGGGCGCCAGATTGTCTTGTGGGCGGCAGCGGCGGCAGTGGTCCTCGCGGCGCATGTCGTGATTGCCTATGCGGTGCAAGACTTGAGACCGGCCGAGATGGATGGCGGGCCGCCACCGGCACAAGTGATCGAGCTGTCGCCAATGGTGATCATGCCGCCGGCGGAGGCTGACGTGTCGGATGTGGTGACGCCAGATCCGGCGGAGCCGGTGACGGAGCCCGAACCTCCCGTCGAGACGGCGGAGCCGGTGGCCGAGTCGCCCGTCGAGCAGGCGGAGCCGCCGGCCGAGCCGTCGCAAATGGCTGCGACCGATGCGATCGAGCCCACACCGCCGGCCACGGCGGAGCGGGTCGACCAGCCGCCGCTGGAGGAGGTCGTGCCTGATATTGTCGAGACCGTCGCACCGGACGTGGTCATTCCGCTACCGCAACCGAAGCCAGTCGAAACCCCCGTCGAGACCGAGGTGAAGAAACGCGTCGAACCCAAGGCGAAGACGCCGGTCAAGGTGAAGAAGCAGGCCGAAGCCAAGGTCAAAAAGCCCGTCGAAAAGACCAAGCAGCCTTCGAAAAAGGACAAGGCCGCATCGCCCCGGACGAAGACGGCCAGCGTCGCCGCGAAGTCCGCGCCCAGGGCGGCCGCCCCGAAATCGGCCAAGGCGACCTCGGCATCTCGGGGAGACTCATCGAGGTGGAATTCGCAGCTGAGTGCGTGGATAAGACGGCATACTCGCTATCCGAGCGCCGCGAAGGCCCGAGGCGCGCAAGGCAGCCCGAAAGTGACGTTTACGGTCGATGCATCGGGTCGGGTGCTATCGGCCCGGTTGGCCGGTTCCTCCGGTGATCCGGACCTAGATCGTGCCGCGCTCCGCGCATTGCAGGGAGCCAAGGTGCCGACGCCGCCGTCGGGACTCGGTTCCCGCATAACCCGTACCGCGCCCTTCCTGTTCAACCTGCGGTAATTGGTCAAGGCGACTGGGTGCGGCATTGCTGCTCGCACCCAGCGACGTCTTCGCTACGGCTGGCGCCCCTGTTGCGAGCGCGCCTCCCTTTTCTTGCGCCACGGCGCGTTGGCTTCCCAGTCGCCGGCCATGATGCAGCCATAGGGCATGACCTCGTCGACGATCTCCGCCAGGCCAAAATGCTCTATCTGGCGGCGCATCGAAGCGGCGTTCTTGTAGGCGCTCGGCAGCTCGGAAATATCCGTCACGCCGGAGAAAAAGCGGGCATCGATGTCCTTCGTCTCTTCCGCGAAGATATCGAACGCGACGAGGCGACGTCCTTCCTGAAGTCGGGCATTGCCACGCGCAATCCCGCCTTCAACCAGATGATCGACCAGATCGAGAAGGTGGCGGTCAAGTCGCGTGCGCCGGTGCTGCTCACCGGCCCAACGGGCGCCGGCAAGTCGCAACTGGCCCGGCGCATTTACGAACTCAAGAAGGCGCAGCGGCAGGTGTCCGGCGCCTTCATCGAGGTCAATTGCGCGACGTTGCGCGGCGACCAGGCGATGTCGACGCTGTTCGGCCACGTCAAGGGCGCCTTCACCGGCGCCCAGAACGAGCGCGCCGGCTGATGAAATCGGCCAACAAGGGCGTGTTGTTTCTCGATGAGATCGGCGAACTCGGTCTCGACGAGCAAGCCATGTGCCTGCGCGCCATCGAGGAAAAACGTTTCCTGCCGGTCGGCGCCGATCAGGATGTCATGTCGGATTTCCAGCTTCTCGCCGGCACCAATCGCGATCTGTCGATCGGCGTGAAGGAAGGCAAGTTCCGCGAGGATCTTTTTGCACGCCTGAACCTGTGGACCTTCCAGCTTCCGGCCCTGCGCGACCGCAAGGAGGACATAGAGCCGAACCTCGAATTCGAGTTCCGCCGGTTCAGCGAGCGCCGGGGACAGAATGCCACCTTCAACAAGGAAGCACGCGAGCTCTATTTGAAATTCGCCATGGCGCCCGATGCCATGTGGCGAGCGAATTTCCGCGACCTCTCGGCCTCAGTCACGCGCATGGCTACCCCGGCGCCGCTTGGCCGCATCAACGAAGAAGCCGTACGCGACGAGATCGAGCGCCTGACGGCGCTGTGGCGAGCCGGTGACGCCAGCGATCGGGAAGCGATCCTGCTGGACGTTCTCGGTCCCGACCGCCAAAGCCGGATCGACATATTCGATCAGGCGCAGCTTGCCGCTGTGCTGGAGATTTGCCGCGGCAGCAAGTCCATCAGCGCGGCCGGACGGAAATTGTTCGCGGTCTCGCGGCAGCAAAAGACCAGCGGCAACGATGCCGACCGGCTGCGCAAATATCTCTCGCGGTTCAATCTGAGCTTTGAGGATGTTGCTCGAGACTGATCAGGATAGCTCGCGCACGCGTCCAGAATCAGGAGACTGCGTCGAAAACCACCCTCTGGGAAAGGCCGCCGCCGGCGCGGTTCTCTAGCGTGATGGCGCCGCCGTGGCGTTCTATGATTTCCTTGGCGATGGCGAGGCCGAGGCCGGCGCCCGGAATGGACTGCCGGCGGCCGGGATCGACGCGAAAGAAGGGCTCGAACGCCTTGCCGAGCAGCTCCGGCGGAATGCCCCGTCCGCGATCGGCGATGGTGAGGTGGCGCGGGTGTCGGCTGCGGACAGGGAGACGCCGCAGCCCTTGCCATGCGTGGCGGCATTGACGATCAGGTTGCGCAGCGCGCGGCGCAGGCCGAGCGCGCCGGCCCTGACCGAGACCTTGTCGAGATGGCCGATCGAGACGGCATGGCCGAGCGAAACCATCTCGGCCTCGATGTCGCGGACGAGCCGGTCCAACTCGACCGGCTCGACGGCATTTTCCTCGGCGAACTCCTATGGCGACGCCGCGCGCATCGCGCGTACTCTTTACAAGTCCGGGGAAACGAGCCTTCTCGATGTGCTAGACACCGAACGGTCGCTTTATTCGGCCGAGGACGATCTGCTGCAAAGCCGCGTGGCGATCGCGACCGACTACATCGCCCTCAACAAGGCCCTCGGTGGCGGCTGGGACGCACGATCGATACCGCGAAGCCCGAGATCGTCGACGTCAAGACCGGTCCCCGGCTGGCGTCGAAGCCTATGACGCAGTGAAGAAGGTGCGCCATATTTTCCGCGCGCTGAACGATTGCGGGGTGAAGGTGATGAGCTGCTTGCCCATGTCATCCATCTGTCATACGTTGGCCATATACATCGATAATTCGAGATTCTAGGATACATGGATAAGAACACCGCTCTTCTCGCATTAGCAGCTCTTGGCCAGGACACCAGGCTCGAGGCGTTTCGCCTACTGGTGCGGGCGGGCGCGGACGGTGTTCCCGCCGGCGAGATCGCCTCGCGCCTCGATACGGTGCAGAACACCATGTCGGCGCATCTGAAGGTCCTCGGCCATGCCGGCCTCGTACGGGCCGAGCGCGACGGCCGGACGATCCGCTACGTCGCCGACATGACCGGCTTCCGCGACCTGCTTGCCTATCTCATGGAGGATTGCTGCAACGGCGCGCCGGAGCTGTGCCGGCCCGTCATTCAAGCTGTCACTTGTGAATGTTGAAGGAGGATGCGCGATGAGTGAACCATACAACGTTCTTTTTCTCTCCACCGGCAATTCGGCACGGTCGATCCTTGCCGAAGCCATCCTCAATCGGGTCGGAGCCGGCAAGTTCAAGGCTTATTCGGCCGGTTCGCACCCAAAAGGAGAGGTCCATCCTTTCGCGCTCCAGCTCTTGAAGACTCTCAACCACGACACGTCGTTCGCCCGTTCGAAGGACTGGGAGGAATTTGCGGCTCCCTGCGCTCCTGAAATGAATTTCGTTTTCACCGTCTGCGACAACGCGGCCAATGAATCCTGCCCGATCTGGCCGGGACAGCCGATGACGGCGCATTGGGGCGTGCCCGATCCTGCGGCCGTGGAAGGCACCGACGCCGAGAAGCATCTGGCCTTCGCCGAAACCTACCGCATGCTCAACAATCGGATCTCGATCTTCATCAGCCTGCCGATGAACACGATCGACAAGCTCGCCTTGCAGAAACGGCTGGATGAAATCGGCCGCGATCTACCGAAGGCCGGTTGAGGAGGGACGCATCGTGACAGATCACGTTCTGAACGCGGGCGAGGCGCCGCGACCCGGTATAGGTTTCGTCGAAAAGTATCTGACGGTCTGGGTGGCTTTGTGTATCGTCGCGGGTGTCGCGCTCGGCCACCTGCTGCCGGGCGCGTTCTCCGCGATCGCGGCGGCGGAGGTCGCGAAGGTCAACCTTCCCGTAGCCGTACTGATCTGGCTGATGATCGTTCCGATGCTTCTGCGGGTCGATTTCGGTTCGCTTGCCAAGGTCGGCACCTATTGGCGCGGTATCGGCGTGACGCTGTTCATCAATTGGGCCGTGAAACCGTTCTCCATGGCGCTTCTCGGCTGGCTCTTCATAGGCTGGCTGTTCCGGCCGTTGCTGCCCGAGGCGCAGGTCGATTCCTATATTGCCGGGCTGATCATTCTCGCCGCCGCCCCATGCACGGCCATGGTGTTCGTATGGTCGAACCTGACGCGTGGCGAGCCGAATTTCACGCTCTCGCAGGTCGCGCTGAACGATGCGATCATGATCGTCGCGTTCGCGCCCATCGTCGGGTTGCTGCTCGGTCTTTCGGCGATCACAGTGCCCTGGGGCACGCTCGTGTTGTCCGTCGCACTTTACATCGTGCTGCCGGTCATCGTCGCGCAGCTCGTTCGAGGCCGGCTGCTGGCGACGAAGGGACAGGCCGCGCTCGATGCGCTTCTCGCCAGGATGCAGCCCTTGTCGCTCTTTGCCCTGCTGGCGACGCTGGTGCTGCTGTTCGGCTTTCAGGGCGAGCAGATTATCGGCCAGCCGCTGGTGATCGCACTGCTGGCGGTGCCGATCCTGATCCAGGTCTATTTCAACTCCGGACTTGCCTACCTCCTCAATCGCATGTCGGGCGAGCGGCACTGCGTGGCCGGACCATCCGCCCTTATCGGAGCGTCGAACTTCTTTGAACTGGCCGTTGCCGCCGCGATCGCACTGTTCGGGCTGAACTCGGGCGCCGCGCTCGCAACGGTTGTCGGCGTGCTTATCGAGGTGCCCGTCATGCTGTCGGTCGTATGGATCGTGAACCGCAGCAGGGGCTGGTACGAGCAGGGCGCTGCGGTCAGGAGCACGATGTCGACGGAAAAGGCCGCGCAATGACCATCACCATCTACCACAACCCCGGCTGCGGCACCTCGCGCAACACGCTCGCCATCATCCGGCGGTCCGGCGAAGAGCCTGATGTGATCGAGTATCTGAAAAACCCGCCATCGCGAGAGCGGCTGGTCGAGTTGATCAAGGCGATGGGGATGACGCCACGCAAATTGCTGCGCGAGAAGGGTACGCCTTACGCCGAGCTCAATCTCGGCGATCCCAAATGGACCGATGATGAGATCGTCGATTTCATGCTGGCGCATCCGATCCTGATCAACCGGCCGATCGTGGTGACGCCGCTCGGCACTATTCTGGCGAGGCCTTCGGAAGCCGTTCTCGACATCCTGCCCAACCCAAATATCGGCCCCTTCGCCAAGGAGGACGGCGAGGTGGTCATCGACGCCGAGGGTAAGCGCGCAGGCTAGATATTTCGACATTTTTCGAATTTGTTTTGACACCGTGATGAGCGGTATCTATCTATTTCGATGAGATTCGAAATATGAAGGAAGCCTTGGATCATGACATTAGCCGACCAGGCGGAGTCCCTTCCGAACATCCAGATGGAGCAGTTCCCGGCGATCGATCAATCGGCGCTGTTCAATGTGCCCGTCGCCGCTCACAAACCTCGAATTCTGATGGTCTACGGCTCCTTGCGGGAGCGTTCTTATTCCCGGCTGGCCACTGAGGAAGCTGCACGTATCTTGACCTGGCTCGGTGCCGAAGTCCGTATCTTCAATCCTGCCGGTCTGCCGTTGCCGGATTCGGCGCCTGCCGATCATCCTAAGGTGAAGGAGTTGCGTGAGCTGTCGCTGTGGTCCGAAGGTCACGTCTGGTGTTCGCCCGAACGCCACGGTTCGATGACCGGTATCATGAAGGCGCAGATCGATTGGCTGCCATTATCGCTGGGCGGAATGCGGCCCACTCAGGGCCGGACGCTTGCTGTCATGCAGGTTTCCGGCGGCTCACAGAGTTTCAACGCCGTCAACCAGCTCCGCATCCTCGGCCGCTGGATGCGGATGGTCACCATCCCCAACCAGTCGTCGGTGGCCAAGGCCTTCAACGAGTTCGACGAGGCTGGCCGCATGAAGCCGTCTGCGTACTATAACAGGATCGTCGACGTGATGGAGGAACTGATGAAGTTCACGCTGCTCCTGCGGGATCGGACCGGATATCTCACGGACCGGTATTCCGAGCGCGTCGAAAGCGCCGAAGAGGTCGCCAAGCGGGTTAATCAGCGGTCGATTTGAGGGGTGGTTGCTCCTCTTCGGAGTCGTAGCTGGATACACGATCATCCTGGTCGGTCTCACAAGCGGCTGCGATCGGATACCAGTATACGGATAATTCGATAATGTTCGAAATAGTATTGACTCGGCGCTGCTTCGGGGCTAGCTTACTTCCATGAAACTCGAACAAGCAGCAAAACAGCTTGAGGCGCTCGGCAATCCGACGCGACTCAAGCTTTATCGTACGCTGGTGAGGGCAGGTGAAACCGGGCGACCGGTCGGATACCTGCAAGAGACACTTGGCATTGCCGCGTCGACCTTGTCGCATCACCTCCACCGGCTGATCCTGACCGGCCTGGTCACCCAGGAACGCCAGGCAACGACGCTGATCTGCCGTGCCAATTATCCTGTCATGGACGATCTCCTCGGTTTTCTTGCCGATGAATGTTGCGCCGATGCCGCATGCAGCCCGGCTGTCGGCGAGGCGGCTGCGTAGCTCTTTTTTTGGCGAATATTTCTATAATCCCAGAAGTATAGAAGGTGTGTCATGATTTCTCACAGCAATCTCCCGGTCGCGATCATCGGCGGCGGACCTGTCGGCCTGGCGGCCGCCGCCCAGCTTGTCAGCCGCGGTCTTGCGGTCAGGGTTTACGAGGCCGGTCCCGGGGTCGGCTCGAACCTTCTAGATTGGGGCCATGTGCGGGTTTTCACGCCGTGGCGCTATTGTGTCGACACCGTCACCCGAAGGCTTCTCGAGAGTCACGGCTGGCAAATGCCCGAGTTGGAGGCGTTCCCCACGGCCGGAGAGATCGTCGACCAGTACCTCGCGCCGCTCGCAAGGCTTGCCGAACTGGCGCCGTCGATCGAGACCAATGCCCGTGTCGTCGCCATTTCCAGATGGGGCGCCGACAAGGTCTTGAGCAAGGCGCGGGAGACGCGGCCGTTCATGCTTCTGGTCGAAACCGCCGAGGGCACGCGCCGGGACAGCGCCCGTGCCGTCATCGACGCTTCCGGCACCTGGCAAACGCCGAATCCGCTCGGCGCGGGCGGCTTGCCGGCCGAAGGTGAGAGGGAATTAGGAGACCGCATCGCCTACGGCATACCGGATGTTCTCGGCCGCGACCGTCATCTCTATGCAGGGCGCACGACATTGGTGGTGGGTGCCGGCCATTCCGCCGCCAATGCCTTGCTGGAACTGGCTGGGCTCGCGGAAACCGAACCGGACACCTCGGCACTATGGGTGACGCGCGGCACCGACCTCGTTCGCATCTATGGCGGCGGCGATGCCGACGCCCTGCCGGCGCGGGGCGAGCTCGGTTCCGATGTCCGGGAGCTCGCCGAGAGCGGACGCGTGCGGCTGGTGACGGGCTTTGCCACAATTGCCATCCGCGAGGTCGACGGCCGCGTGGTTGTCGAAGGCCAGACAAAGGACGGATTGCGCACACTCGGGCCCGTCGACCGGATCATCGCCGCGACGGGCCAACGCCCCGACCTCGCCTTGACCCGAGAGCTCCGGCTGGATCTCGATCCGTGGCTGGAAGGCGTCAAGGCGCTGGGGCCGCTGATCGATCCCAATGAGCATTCCTGCGGCGACGTCCCGCCGCATGGTCACCGCGAGCTCAGCCACCCCGAGCCCGATTTTTACACGGTCGGCGTCAAAAGCTATGGCCGCGCCCCGACGTTCCTGCTGCTGACAGGCTATGAGCAGGTCCGCTCGGTCGCCGCAGCGCTCGCCGGCGACATGGCTGCCGCCGATGCCGTGCAGCTGGTGTTGCCCGAGACCGGCGTCTGCACTGTGCCGGTGTCTGTTTCGGGCGCGTTGTCCCAGGGTTGCTGCGGCGGACAGGCGCCGGCGGCGGTCGATGCCTGCTGCGTTGCGGACGCCGAGGCAAAGGCGGGCGGCAAGGCAGGATGCGGTTGCGGCGTCGCGGCATGAGCCTTGTGCCGACTGCCACGGCCGTCATGCGCCGCCGCCGCACGATCGTCGCGGCATTGGGCGTAACGCAGATCATAGCATGGGGATCGTCCTACTATCTCCCGGCCGTCATTGCGCCGACGGTCGCGGCCGAGACAGGCTGGCCGCTGGCATGGGTTGTTGGAGGGCTGTCCCTCGGATTGCTGATTGCCGGGTTGATCTCGCCCTATGTGGGGATTGCCATCGAGAAGCGTGGCGGACGAAATGTCCTGGCGATCAGCGCCCTTTTCATCGGGATCGGACAGATTGGGTTGGCTGCCGCTCCCAACCTGATCATTTACATAGCGGCGTGGCTGGTGATTGGACTTGGGATGGGAGCCGGTCTTTATGACGCCGCCTTTGCGACCCTGGGTCGCCTCTATGGCCATGGAGCAAGATCGGCCATCACCAGCCTTACGCTCTTCGGCGGCTTTGCAAGCACCATCTGCTGGCCGCTCTCGGCCTTTCTGATGGGGGAGATCGGGTGGCGCGGGGCATGCCTGACCTATGCCGCCGTGCAATTGCTGATCGCGCTGCCGCTGTATCTCCTCATCCTGCCGCGCGGCGTTGCCGGTTCCGCTGGCCAAGCCGACCAGAACATGGTCATGGCTTCCACACCAAGGACGAGATCGACGCCGGTCATGGTCATCCTGGCGATAACCATAACGCTCGCTGCGGTCATATCCTCGACCCTCTCGGTCCACCTTCTGACTGTCCTCCAGTCGAGCGGCATGGCGCTGGCCGCCGCGGTAGGGCTGGGCGCGCTTGTCGGTCCGTCTCAGGTCGGCGCGCGCGCAGTCGAGATGGTCATTTCCCGCTATCACCACCCGATATGGACAAAGGTCGTGTCGGTCGGATGCGTCGCGATCGGGGTGTCGGCTCTCTGGATGGGAATGCCGATCGTCCCGTTGGCCCTGGCGTTTTACGGTGCCGGCATCGGCCTGGAATCAATTGCCAGGGGAACGTTGCCACTGGCCCTGTTCGGCGCCTCCGGCTATGCCAGGCTTATGGGTCGTCTGGCCATGCCAAGCCTGATTGCTCAAGCCGCCGCCCCTTCCATGGGCGCGCTGCTTATCGAACAAGCCGGTGCGCATGGCATGCTTGCGGTGCTGTCAGCACTTGCATTGGTCAATGTGGTGCTGGTCGGCGGACTCGCGCTGCTGCTTTTCCGGCCCGGAGCCACGGGAATCGAGTCCGTTTCATAATCGCCGAGCGCTATGAAGTCGCGACGTCACAATGGCCAGCAGCGTACAGCCTGTGCGCAACACCGGGCGCCCGGCCATGCGCGCTCGACGGGCTGCGGTCGGGTTGATAAGCCCTCTCCCCAAGGAGAGTCGAGACATGACCGTTGCGATCGAGATGGGCCACACGAGCGCGGGCGCCCCGGCGGCCCTGGATCTTGAGGAGTTGCTGGCGACCCGCCTGCTGGTGCAGGGCAATTCGGGCTCCGGCAAATCGCATCTGCTACGCCGGCTGCTGGAGCAGAGCGCCCCCTGGGTGCAGCAGACCATCATCGACCCCGAAGGCGACTTCGTGTCGCTGGGCGACCGGTTCGGCCATCTGGTGATCGATGCC
Organism: Mesorhizobium sp. WSM4821; assembly: GCF_055901555.1. NCBI lineage: Bacteria > Pseudomonadati > Pseudomonadota > Alphaproteobacteria > Hyphomicrobiales > Phyllobacteriaceae > Mesorhizobium > Mesorhizobium sp. WSM4821. The sequence continues at coordinate 1,555,629 of NZ_CM148371.1, forward strand.
GAGGAGCATACCGAGCGCGGCCTGCAGAGCGCCGGCGAGCGGGCGCGCATCCACCGCGTCTCCACGGTGCTCAATCTCGAAGGGCTCGACGCCGAGAACCAGATGCGGCGCGCCGCCGCCTTCCTTGGCGGGCTTTTCGAGGTCGCCCGCGACCACTGGTACCCGATGCTGGTGGTGGTCGACGAGGCGCAGCTGTTCGCGCCGGCCGTGGCCGGCGAGGTCCCGGACGAGGCGCGCAAACTCTCGCTCGGTGCCATGACCAATTTGATGTGCCGTGGCCGCAAACGCGGGCTGGCCGGCATCATCGCCACCCAGCGGCTGGCCAAGCTCGCCAAGAACGTCGCGGCCGAGGCTTCCAATTTCCTCATGGGCCGGACCTTTCTCGACATCGACATGGCGCGCGCCGCCGATCTTCTCGGCATGGAGCGGCGCCAGGCCGAGGCTTTCCGCGACCTGGAGCGCGGGCATTTCATGGCGCTGGGCCCGGCGCTGTCGCGCCGTCCGCTGGGCTTGCGCATCGGCCCGACGGAGACAAGTCCGCGCAACGGCAGCCCGCGCCTGATGCCGCTGCCGGAAGCGGCTTTGGAGGATGCCCGCGCGATCATCCTGGCAGCCCCGCCGCCCGAGACCGTCCGGCCGCAGCGCCGGGCGTCGCCGGACCTGCTCGATCAACTGATGGCGGCGAAGTCGGCGGCGCTGGAAATCCGCCCGGAAGCGGTGGAGCCGCCGATCAGCGCCGAGGATTTGGCGGAGCGGCGCGAGCGGGTCGACCGCGTCCTTCGCGCCGTGCTGGCGCAACCCGACGCGGGTTTTCGCGTCATCGGCGTGCTCTATCAGGAATTCGTGGTCCGCTGCCGCATCGAAGGCCTCGCCTCGGTCGTGCCGGATCTGCCCGAGTTCCGCCGCATGCTGACGCGGGCGCGGGCCGGCCTCGGTTCCGACATGGCAGGCGATGACGCCTGGCAGGATGTCTCGGTGCGCGCCTCGCTGCTGCCCGAGGATATGCAGGGCGTGTTCATGATGATCGCCCGCGCGGCCAAGGAGGGCCGGCCCTGCCCGAGCGACGCGACGATCGCCCGCGCCTATGGCTCGCACTCGCTACGCCGCGCCCGGCGCCTGCTGACCTATATCGAGGAGCAGGGGCTGATCGTCTGCCAGCTCGATGGGGTCGGAAGGCGGACAGTGACGCTGGTGGAACTGGCCTGGGCGACGGCGCCGGGCGATCCCAATGCGGAGGAGGTGGAGCAGGGGAGGTTGGCTGTGTGAGGGGGGCCGTCAGGGAAGCCGCCGCCCAAGATGCACGCGCCACCGGATGTAGGGAGCCGATACCAAAGCGCCGATCACCAAATGGTAGACGATCAGAGCCGCTACGCCGGGTTCGTCCGGGAAGTTGAGGCCGGCGATCGCCATCGCGATCCCGGGATGACGAGTGCCGCTGGCAAGCGCGAGGACCGTGCGGTTGCCCGGGTCCGGTCCACCGAGAAGATGGCCGACCAAGAGTCCGATTGCCGTGAACAGGATGAGGCAAAGCACCACTCCATCGCCGACCAGTCTCCAGAGATCCGGCCACGCGCTGATGCAGGTTGGAATGAGTGCCACCAGGAGCAGAACGCCCGCCATGGATGACAAGGGCGGGCCGATGCGCTCGGCAAAGTCCGGGGCCAGTCGGGCGATAATCATCCCGAGGATCAACGGTGCGAATATCGACAGCACGATCACGGAAAGCACTTTGCTCGGGCTAATGTGAAGCTGGAAAGGAAAGGCGTACTCCATGGCCTCGATGCTGATCGGCACGAGGAAAATCGCGACAATTGCGGCGGCGACTAGCAGTCCCACGGCGTAGTGCGCTGCTCCGCCTGCCGAAATCTGCTTTCCCGGGAGGAGCGGTGGCACCGGCGAGACCGCGAGCGCAACCAGCGCAATCTTGATGGCTGGATCGAGGTCGAACATCACGCTAGCCAAAACCACGAGAGCAAAGAGGATGACGTTCATCGCCAAAATGGAGCGAATGAGAAGACCAGGATTGCGAAAAAGGAAGGTCATGTCGTCGAGCGTCGTCTTCAATCCAAGTGCGAGCACGAGGACGAACAGACTGACCGCGAAGGCGAGCGAGATAATACCGGGGAGCGTCATGGCATAGCGCTCCTTTGCAGGCCTAGCGTTTGGTCCAAACAAAACCAGCGGCTGGCGTTCATGTCGGTCTTGTGGAACTGGTCCTGCCGCCGTCGACGGATGACCGCATGCGAGACATCCCTGCTAACGGTAACGGTAAAGAGGACGTCGATGACCGCGCGACTCCGATCTCCGATCATCTCGAGCACGCTGGTGATTGGAAGGCTGCTCAACCGCTGCATCAAGAGTGCGAAGATCAGCATGCTCACGATGAGCAGTGCGAGGACGACCAGGATGGAGAAGAGCGGCACAGTCGCCGATCCGTCCCGGTCCACCCAAGCCAATGTCGCGAGAGAGATCCGCGGCAGCGCAAAGCCGAGAACGATACCGGTAACCACGTAGGTCATGGGGATTAGCCAAAGTGGCATGTTGATCGGCCTGGTATTGTCGGGAAGCGAAGCGCGGCCCACTTGCTCTAACCTTCGCCGTTCCACTTGAAAGGAGCCGCCCCATCACCTTTACCCACGTGAGCGCCTGAGCCGATCAGCAAACCAAGCCCGATGCCCGCCGCGTGAAGGACCGCGGCGGCGGCTGCAAGGCCGACACCGAAAGGGAGCGATTCTGCAGTACCCAGCTCGGCTCCGTGGGCCGAGCCGTGACACAAGGCAAAAATGCCGGCCAGCGACGCGCCGAGCACGGTTGGAAGTCGGATCGGGGCGGCAATGGCAACGCCGGCTGCGAGGACGGAGACCAGGATCATTGATTCGACGGACGGAACGTCGATTCCGGCGATTGACAGCATGTAGCCCGCGGTCATCGACCCGATGAAGGTAGTCGGGATGAGCCACTGAGCTCGCCCACCGACCGAGACCGCCCACATGCCCACGGCGACCATGACGACGATGTGATCGAGGCCGAAAAACGGGTGTGAGAAGCCAGACAGGAAGGACCCATGGTACCCTGAAGCGACATGCGCGAAGGCTGGTGCGGCATTTGCGAATACACCGAGCAGGAGACAGGCGAGACGCTTAAGCATTGGGCTTCCTCCTGTTTCGATTACGTGGCATCGCCGAGTTCATTAACGCTGTCGGTTGGACGCACCGTGGACCCGCCTACGCGTGAGTCGCTGGGGCACGCGGCGAGTGCGGTGGAGAACAGCTGGCGTGCCTTTGGCGTGTCACGAATCTCAAGATTGAGGCGTGCGAGATCCAAGGCTTTTCCCGGATTGTTCCCCATTGAGAGCCAGAAGTGTGCGCCGTGATCGGCGAATGCAGCCGGGTGCCGTGCGATCAATTCTTCGTACCGCACCTCGGCGCGCGCCTGCCATGCATTGGATTCATCGATGCGACCGATTTCTCGCAGAATGCCCGCAAGTTCAGCGGCGTAGTCCGGATCGTCGGCGTCGGCAGCCAGGCGCTTGAGCCTCGATATCGCGGCAGCCCGATGGCCCAGCACAAACTCGACTTCGGCCAAATGGCCTTCAGCTCGAGCGTAAAATGGCAGGCGCCGCCAAGCCGTGAGAAACCAATGGAGAGCACGTTCTCGATCCTTCGCCATCCACATGTGCCCCCGCTGAAACTCCAGCTGGGCCAGTTCAAACGGAGAGACGCTTCGGTAACGGCGGTAACTTTCGTCGAACCAATGTTCTGCGGCGTCGGTCTCGCCGAGATCGGCGTGCAGAGAAGCCAGGCCGGCAGCGCTGTCGAAATCCGGGAAAACATCCGCGATGCACTGGCGAATTGTCATTGCGTCCCCGTAGCGTCCAACCGCCTGCAGGATTGCAGCCTTCTCGGCGTCGACTTCACGTCCCGACAAACCGAGCTGCATGGCGCGTTCGAGGTCCTGCATCGCTTCCGCAAAGCGATGCAGGCTCGCGCGCGTCCGGGCTCGCGTCAGGAATGCCAGTCCGTCCTCGGAAAACGCTTCGGCGAGTCGCTCGGCAAGATCCGAGGCCCGCTCATAGTCGGCGATGCGACCAAGAATCTGCGCTTTGAGCGTGACAAGGTCGATGAGCTTCGCCCATGCGACGCTCGTCTTCTCTCCGCTCGCAGCCCGACGCTCGTAGCCATCGATTTGGGCTGTGAGATGCGACAGCGCGATCGCGCCATGGGTGGTGCGGATCGTGCCGACCGAAGGCGCCGCGCCGTTCATGTAGGAATACCCACAAGCGGCGCGAGCTTCGGCGGCATCGGATTCGGAGGCGACAAGTACGGGAAAACCTTGGGCGCCGGCATCGCCGTCTGGTCGACGCCATCTGAAATGCGCGGACCATTGCGTTTGTTGATGAGGATGGTGAAGAGAGAATCGACGACGTCGTGGTTGACCCAGCGGCCGCCGCAGGTCTTGTGTTCCGTACCGTCGAGCATGGCGAGTTCGATCTCGAGATAGCCGTCCTCGTCGAACGACTTGGACATGTCCACCACCAGGAAGTCCGCGAGGAGCATTTCCGTCAACGGGTGCGTGCCGTTCTTGTCGAGCGGCCAGTCGGTCTTTCCGTCAAGGCTGTCATAGGTCGACATGCTGCCGTTGAGGCGCGCCCGATAGGCACCGAGGTAATCCGGGCGAAGCTTGAACCCGTCCTCTTCGCTATAGAGGTCCCGAACATCCAAATCGCGGTTTACGGTGTCGGCCGCCTTGTCCATCATGATGAAGTTCTTGATTTCGGGGCGGCCAACACGGTCGAGGCGTGCCCGAAACGAACCATTGGTCGCGGTTTCGGCAACGATGGCGACAAGCGAGCTCGCGTTCGCACCAAACAGCTTCCCATGCTCGACTTCGACGACAATGCTGAGGACATTTTGACCCTCAACAGAATTCACCGCAGTTATCGGGGGAATCTTGCGCGTCATGCGTATCCCCCCCGAAAACAACTGATCGACGAAGAACGGATCCAGCCGGCAACCGCCAAAGATGTGGACGCCGTTACTTTGCGCGCCCCCTTCATCGCCGACGCGGACTGTAATGTCGCCCAACGGGCTGCGGCACACTCCTGTCTGCACCATCCGATCGCCGCTCATCTTCGGTACGTCGAAGGCGAAGCTGAAGTGGCACTCCTGGTCTCCGACTGCGAAGGCGGCCGCCGGCCCGCTTGCCGCTATACGGATGGGGCGCACCCGGAGCCGATAGTCGAGTGCATCCGAAAAGAAGAGCCTGGTCGCCTCGATCTCCTTGAACGGGAAGACGCACATCATGAGGACAAGGTTGCCGGGACGCTCGGGACTGGGAAACGCAAACACGTCTGTAATGTCGATCTCGGGATTGGCGATCGACCTAGGGCCAGCTCCATGATCGGACATTTTCTTTGCTCCTTCGATTGCGTGAGAAACGGGCCAGAGCTTCCGTCCCTCTCGCCCGGCCTCCTCTTAAAGGCCGCGTTCGGAGATCCACCGGAGCGCTCTTAGCCCTGGCAGGAAGAAGTAGGCGCCGCCCCTGACTGTGGTGAATGCCGGCAACCCCGTGATCTTCCTGCGGATCGGACGCTTCGGGATCTTGAACTCAAACGTCCCGTCCTGGGTGCCGATGATCGGATCGTGCTCATTGCCGAGCTCGTGAAAGTCCTTGTCGTTGATCCAGACGTTCTGCGCGAATTCGAACTGGCGGACGAGGCTTGCGCAGAGCACGAAGGCGGCAACACCGCGCTCGCGGCCGTCTTCCGGTGAGGCGTCCGCAAGCGGCGGTCCATAGGTTCCGCCGCGCCGAAGCATCCGTCGCCGGTTCATGTTGGCGGCCGTGTCGCGCGGGTTCATCCGCCGGATATGGGCGCCGAGCGGTACCGCGTAGCCGAGCGGATCCATCTTTCCGTAGTCGAAATTGTTGTTGCGCTGGCGATCTGCGGCGAGCGCGGGGTCATCCTTATCGGGCGACAGCACCAGCGGCGCTCCGCTTCGCCAGCGTCCCATCAGCTTAGCGGCGAGCAGCTCCTGCTCGTCGGGCGTTGCGGCGTTCTGGCGAAGGAAGTCGCGGAATGCGCCGACATGCTCCTGCAGCCGGCGGTAGGCCATGAAGCTGCCGTTGCGCGACAGGACATCTGGCTCCGGCAAACCGTGAACCGGGCCAAGCTCGTCGTCGTAGCCAAGGATGAACTCGCCGGCCTTTAGCGGCGCCCCCGATCCCGGCGACGGTTCAACACCGGTGCCCTCGATCTCCGGCGTCGTGAGCCGGTCGCGATAGCCGAAGTGATCGTGAGCATGGTCGAAGGGTGGCGTCGCCTCGAGATCGAGCGAAGACAGGACCTTGACACCGTGGGTCTCGGCGAGGAAGGCGTCGTGCTCTTTTATGCAGCGACCGCGTTCCTCCTCCGAGCGGGCGAAGAGGATCGCGATCGCATGCAGGTCCGGGCTGGCAAGTCCTCCCACCCAGTGGTCGGGATGGTTGGCGCCGGTGTCACCGAGCATCCTGGCGCGCGCAACCATGCCCTCCCGAAACTCTGCCGGAAAGCTTGCGAGTGACCCCTCGTCCACTCCGACCGCTCGCAATCCGTTCCATGTGAACGCGACGGAAACCCACCGCTTCTCGGAATCGACCGAAGCAGTGGCCGCCGCTGTGGATTCAACGGTGGGAAGCACACGCCGGAGCCAGGCTCGTCCCTGTGCGGGCGTTCCGAACGAGAGGAACTCATACCGGCCCGTTACAGCCGGCACGCGCGTCAGCAGCATGTGTTGGATATCGTCGAATTCGAGCATGAGCGCCTCCGAGTCTGCAACGTTGCAGCATGAATCGATCGCCGAACTGAGCGTCGATGTGGCGCCGCGATATTGGGGATGCCGACTCCTATTGCATGTTGTCGAGCATCTCCGACAAGGACTGCTTGATCCTCAAGGCCTTCTTGACCTCATCCGCAGAGACGAATGGATACTCGCCGTATTCGAGGAAGCTCGGGCAATGGTGCTCGCGCACGAACCTAATGAAGGCGTCGGGATTCGTCTTCCAGTCCTCAGGGAAACCTTCGAGGTTCGTGAAGACGGTGGTGAGGCCAAGCGAGGTGAAGAGCATCACGGCGTCTTCCGTGTACTTGTCGAAGTCGGTATCGAAGTAGCCTTGGTACATGAAGTAGGTGGCGCCTTCGATTGGGAACAGGAGCCAGCGCAGGTAGTGCAGCTTCAGCACGGCGAGCGCGTCGGGTGTGCCGGCGATGGCTGACTCGATGGTCTGGCCGTGAGCGCGAACAGCCTCTTCTCGGCCTGGCTTGACCTTGGCGATGATCGTGAAGCCGTAATTCGCCGGGGTCTTCGGGAAGAGTGGTCCGTAGCGCCCGTTCTCCTTCTCAAAATACCCTCCCTTCGGGATCGCCATTGCCCATGGGCGGGTCCAATCTCCTTCTTTTGCAGCCGCCTTGACTCTGGCTGCAGCCTCGTTCTGATTGTCTGCCATTCTCGCCTCCATAGCGCTAACAGGCGCGTCCCAGCCGTTGCCATTCTGCTTTGGAGGCTTCCAAGGTCCCCCTGGCACGACGAGAAAGCGAATGGGTTTCAGAGGATAGAGATAACGCGCGGTGGAACTACTGTCCCCAAGGCCATGTACCTAGGGACAATACGCCGTACATCACTTCCATTTGTCCGGCGGGACGCCCCGATGCAACCTCGGTATTTTTTGCCGATTGCGGTAAAGTCTGATAGCGTGGGCTGCGGCTCCAAAGATGACGCGACCCACGAGAGCGCAAGGGGTCGAGCGATGCGCGTGTCCCACGGATTCGTCCTTTCGATTGCCGCTCTATTGATCTTGACCGTTTACGCCGGCGCGAGGGCGGTCACGCTGTACGTCGAGAACCTGGATTTGGGCCGGTTCCATGGCGCCGGCTACGAACAGAGCCTCAGCGAACGCTTCGCCATCAAATACCAGGACAGTCCGGTCGGAGTGATCTTGACGGTCGGTTCGGCCGCCCTCGACCACGCGATTCGGTGGCGTCCCGAGCTTTGGCCGGGCGTTCCGATTGTTCTCGCCTTCGTTGATGAGAAGTCATCTGCCGATGTCGAACTTCCCACCGACGTGACCGGGCGCCTCGCGCGGCTTCGCCAAGCGGACACGGTAACTGCCGCGGAAGAAGTTGATGGCGAGGTTCGGAATCGCGTCCCAAGTCTTTGGCAAGATTATGGTTGGGAACTCGCAGCGATCACGGTCGCGCTTGTCTTGCAGACCGTCCTAATCATAGCCCTATTATACGAGCACGGCTGGCGCCGAATAGCCGAATTCGAGGCAAGTCAACGCATGGCCGAGCTTGCGCACATGAACCGTTGTGCGACAGCCGGGGAGCTGTCGTCAACGATGGCGCATGAACTCAACCAACCGCTTGGGGCCATCCAGTGCAATGCGGCGGCGGGGCAACGGCTTCTCGCAACCGGCAGTCCTGATCTGGAGGAGATCGGGCTGATTCTTAGAGACATCAAGCGCGACACCGTGCGGGCGAGCAGTGTGATCGAGCACATGCATCGCCTGTTGAGTAAGATGCCCTCCGAAACACGGGACGTGAACCTCGACGAAGTCATCCGTGAAGTCTTCGAATTCATGTCGCCACAGGCTTTGGCGGCAGGGGCACGGCTTGACCGGGTTCCAACGAGGGGGACGTTGGTCGTAAGGGGTGATCCCGTGCAACTGCAACAAGTCGTCCTGAACCTCGTATTGAACGCCCTTGATTCCGTATGCTCCAGGCCTTTGGGTGAGCGCCGGATCGCGGGCTTGACCCATCCATCGGGCACCTCGCTGGTTGAGGTCGCCATTTCCGATTCAGGGCCTGGAGTGCAGGAGGATCGGCTCGCAAATATCTTCGAGCCTTTCGTTACGACAAAGAGCAAGGGACTAGGAATGGGGCTGCCCATCGCCCGCTCCATTGTCGAAGCTCACGGTGGGCAAATTTGGGCTGAAAAACGCGACAGTGGCGGCGCCGTGTTCCGTTTCAAACTGCCCCGCGCAACCGCGCGAAGGCAGTGATCGCAATGACGAAGATCGTTCACATCGTCGACGACGACGCATCCTTCCGCGAAGCAATCGCCAGACTCCTGCGGACCGCCGGCTACATCGTCTCCGAACATCAAACTGCGGACGATCTGCTGGAACGCTTGCCCGACGGAGCCGATCCCGTCTGCCTGCTTGTGGATGTGCGAATGCCAAACCTGAGCGGCCCGGAATTGCAAGAGAGACTTAGTGGCTTGGGACTTGCGTTGCCAATTATCTTCCTGACGGGTTATGGCGACATTCCCACGACCGTCCGTGCCATGAAGCATGGAGCAGAGGACTTCCTCACCAAGCCGGTCAACGAGGACGAGCTGTTCGACGCCATCGAGAGGGCGATGGCTCGTCAGCGTCGTGCACTATCCCGGCGGGACCGACTGGGAACGCTCCAACAGCTTGTTGAGAAACTCACTCCCCGTGAGAGGCAGGTGTTTGAGGAGGTCGCGCACGGCCGCCAAAACAAGCAGATCGCTTTCGACCTTGGCACGACGGTTAGAACGATCAAGGCCCACCGTCAGCGCGTCATGGAGAAGCTCAACGCCAAGTCTGTGATCGAGCTTGTCTCGATTGCACGATCGCTCGCAATCCTGCGCGATGATGCCTTATCGGAGGATGACTCACTGCACTGAATGTTCGTACCAAGGATACGCATCGGGCGAGTGCCCGAGTTGGCCCGCGGAGCAATATGAATCTCCAACTCCATTTACTAAACTCGCCTACGGGCGCTGGGGGCGGGAGCAGCACTATCGCCCTCGGACTCGGAGACGCTGTCAATGGTTTCATGGCGTTGCAGAAGCTGACCTTGGCGCTTATCTCCGCAAGCCGTTCGGCGAAGCAATTTGATTGATGCGATCATGCGGGCAAACCGCGCGGTCAGCCCAAACAGAATCCGCCGTGCCTCCGGGTATCTGCAGGATGGTGGAAGGGCGGGATCCTGGTGCCCGAAGCGATGACGATGCGCTGCTAGACCTGCACGCAGCTGGTGCCGAGCGTCATGATCAGCGGGTGCACGCGAAAGACGCCGACGCCGATGACCAGGATGAGCACCGCGGCACCATCGCAAGCCGGCACCTGCCCAATCTCCTTTGGGAAATTCCGCTGGTGGAGCTGAGGAGGATCGAACTCCTGACCTCGTCATTGCGAACGACGCGCTCTCCCAGCTGAGCTACAGCCCCGTCCAGCGGATGGGCGCATTTATCGGGCGCGGCGGTTTCCTGTCAAGACGCCGTTTGGCCCAAAAGCCGCGCGGCCTGCCATCGAGCCGGCGTGCCGCGGCAGCTGGCTCTTGCCGCCTTCGCCCGCAATGGCTACATGTCGGCAACAATTGGAGACCGGCATGATAGCCCTCATTCAGACCATTGTCCTGGCGCTTGACATTTATTGGTGGATCATCATCGCTTCGGCGATTTTCTCCTGGCTCTACGCCTTCAACGTCGTCAACTCGCGCAACCAGTTCGTCGATAGCGTCAGCAACATGCTCTTCCGGCTGACCGAGCCGGCGCTGCGGCCGATCCGCCGCTTCTTGCCCGACCTCGGCGGCATCGACATTTCGCCGATCATCCTGCTTCTGATCCTGTTCTTCCTCCGGCAGTTCCTGCTCACCACCGTGGCGCCGCTGGTCGTCTGAGCCATTCCATGAGCGCGCCGTTCCGCTTGCGTGACGACGGCGTCGATCTGTTCGTCCGGCTGACGCCGAAAGCGGCGATTGACAGGCTCGAAGGCATCGAAACGTCTGCCGACGGGCGAAGCCATCTCAAAGCCCGCGTCCGCGCCGTGCCGGAAAACGGCGCCGCCAATCAAGCGCTCGAACGGCTGATCGCCAAGGCGCTGGGGGTGCCGCGATCGGCCGTCTCGGTCGCCGCCGGCGGCACGGCCCGGCTGAAGACGCTGCGCGTGCTCGGCGATCCGGCGGCGCTGTTGAAAGGCGTCGAGCTGCTCAGCATCGCTTGAACCGTCTCATTCCTTCGCGCCCCCTCTGTCCTGCCGGCGTCCAGAAGGTTCTACACCTCAACGACGCACACAGATGGCGCAATGGGTGCGGCGTGACGCCTCTTTAGCCCTGCTCCGCCGTTCAGACCAGCCCGCGTTTGACCATCATCGCCTCGGGCGAAGGCATCTTGCCGCGGAAGGCGGTGTAGAGCTCTTCCGGGTCCTTCGAGCCGCCGGCGGCATAGATGTTCTTGCGCAGCCGCTCGGCCAGCGCCGGATTGAACGGGTCGCCCGTCTCCTCGAAGGCGGCGAAGGCGTCGGCATCGAGCACCTCCGACCACATGTAGGAATAGTAGCCGGCCGAATAGCCGTCGCCGGAAAATATGTGGCCGAACTGCGGGGTGCGATGGCGCATGGCGATGGTGTCGGGCATGTCGAGCTTTTCGAGCGTTTCGGCTTCGAAACGAAGCGTCTCTTCCGGCGCATCCGGCCGCGCGTGGTAAGCCATATCGATCAGCGCCGACGCTGTGAACTCGACCGTGGCGAAGCCGGCGCCGAAGGTGCGCGCCGCCAGCATCTTGTCGACCAGCGCCTTCGGCATCGGCTTGCCGGTTTTGACATGCAGCGCATGCTTTTCCAGAACCGCCGGCACGGTCAGCCAATGCTCGTAGAGCTGCGAAGGCAGTTCGACGAAATCGCGGCTGACCGAGGTGCCCGCGACCGACGGCCAGGTGACGTCGGTCAGCGTGCCATGCAGGGCATGGCCGAATTCGTGGAACAGGGTCTTGGCCTCGTCGACCGACAAAAGTGCTGCCTCGCCCTCCGGCTGCTTGGCGAAATTCATGATGTTGTAGATGACCGGCCTGGAGCCATGGCCGAGCTTATAGCCGGATTTCAGCGCGCTCATCCAGGCGCCGGAGCGCTTCGATGGCCGCGCGAAATAGTCGGCCAGGAACAGCCCGCGCTCGCTGCCGTCGGCATTTTTCACGACGAACACGCGCGTGTCCGGATGCCAGGCGGCAATGCCCTTCTTTTCCTCGAAGGTGATGCCGAACAGCCGTGTCGCCACGTCGAAGCAGGCATCGATGACGCGGTCGAGCTGCAGGTAGGGCTTCAGTTCGGCCTCGTCGAAGGCGAATTTCTCGGCGCGCAGCTTCTCCTGGTAGAAGCGCCAGTCCCAGGCCGCGAATTTTTCGTTGCTGCCGGCCTCGGTCGCCAACCGCTGCAACTCGGTCTGGTCGCTTGCGGCCTTTTCCAAGGCTTTCTCCCAGACCGGGTCGAGCAGCGCATGCACCGCTTCCGGCGTCTTCGCCATTGTGTCGTCGAGCTTCAGGGCGGCGAAGGAAGCGTAGCCGAGCAGCTTCGCTTTTTCGGCGCGCAGGCGCAGCATGTTGCGCACCACTTCCGTGTTGTCGGTGGCGCCGCCATTCTGGCCGCGCATGGTGAAGGCGCGGAAGGCGGTCTCGCGCAGGTCGCGGCGCTCGGAGAAGGTCGAGAACGGCTCGTAGATCGAGCGTGACAGGGTGACGGCATAGCGGCCCTTCTGGCCGCGCATCTCGGCGGCTTCGGCCATCGCGCTTTTCAGGAACTCCGGCAGGCCGGCAAGGTCGGCTTCGTCGAGGAACAGCGCCCAGTCTCGCTCGTCGGCAAGCAGGTTCTGGCTGAACGTGGTGCCGAGCGACGACAGTTTCTCGTTGATCGTCGCCAGCCGTTTCTTGCCTTCGGCGTCGAGCTTGGCGCCGGAGCGGACAAAGCCCTTCCAGGTCTTTTCCAGCACCCGCAGCGTCTCGGCATCGAGCTTCAGGGCTTCGCGGCGTTGGTAGAGATCGTCGATGCGGGCAAACAGCCTCTCGTTCATCGATATCGCCGAGAAATGCCGCGACATTTTTGGCGAGATGTCGCGCTCCAGCGCCTGGATCGCCTCGTTGGTATGGGCGCCGGCCCGGCACCAGAAGATCGACGAGACACGGTCGAGCGCCTCGCCGCTGAGTTCCAGTGCCGCTAGCGTATTCTCGATGGTCGGCGTCTCGGCATTGCCTGATATTGCTTCGATCTCGGCCTCGTGCGCCTTCAATGCCGCATCGAAAACCCCGGAAAAATCGCCGTCGCCGATGCGGGTGAAATCGGGCAGGCCGAGCGGCCCTTGCCAGGTGGTCAGCGGATGGGCGGCGAGGTCGACGGCTTTCGTGGACGGCATGGGCATCTTTCGCTGAGTAAGGGGCTTTTCGCTGAATGGCTGAAGAGGCGGGACCGTCACCGATGTAGGGCGCTGGCGCGCCGCACGCAATATCGCGGCTGGTCAAGTTCCGCTCAGTAGGCGTCGCAGGTTTCCGCGATCGCCGCCTGCGAACTGGCGGTGATGCGGTTGTCGGCGATCGCGAAGGTTTCTTGCATCAGCATGTCGTTGTTGGGAAAATCATAGCAGGCGACCACCGTGGTGACGCCGCCCTCGGTCTTCTCGATCCGATGCCGGATTTCAGCCCCGGCAACGGCGCCTTGCCATTCGTCGATCGAGTCGATGAACTCCTGCTTGGTCTGCACGACGCCGAGGTCGTCGAGTTTTATGCGGACGTCGTCGGCAAGCAAATCCGACAGTTCCGTGCGATCGGCGACCAGCAGCGCCGCATACCAGCGGCCGATGAGCGCGCCATCGTCGGCGCGCGCGAAGATGACTGAAAGCAGCAGCGTTGCCACGGCGAAAGCGATCGAGCGCCAATTCTGCATCATGCGACGCCTCCTGGAGCTTGTTCCATCCCGAGGGAACCGGGACGGTCTCTGTCTTCTCGCCTGATCATGATCTCATCTGAACCCCAGGGTTCGAGATCAGGGTCTATACCATTTCCGGCCGCTCGAAGTCACCGGTGTCCTTGTTCATCACCCAAAGCTCGCCGCTTGAGATGTCGAACCAGGCGCCATGCAGCGACAGCCGTCCCTTGCCCTCCAGGATCGAGACGCAGGGAAAAGTCCGGAGATTGGCGATCGAATAGCGGATCGAGATGCGTTCCAATGCGGTCTGGCGCTCCGTCGCCGTCATTAAGGTGCTGGAGGACACGGTCTCGGCCGCCGGCGCGATCAGGCTCATCCATTTGCCGATGAAGTCGCCGGACGAAAGGGGCGCGGCCGTGGTGTCAAGTGCTGCGCGGATGCCGCCGCAGCGTCCATGGCCCATCACCACTATGTTTTTCACCTTGAGGCTCTGCACGGCGAATTCGAGCGCCGCCGAGGTCGAGTGGAATTCGCCGTCGGGCGCATAGGGCGGCACCAGATTGCCGACATTGCGCAGCACGAAGAGTTCGCCCGGTCCGGCGTCGAAGATCGCTTCCGGAGCCGCCCGCGAATCGCAGCAGGCGACGATCATCGTTTCCGGCGCCTGGCCATCCTGGGCAAGCGCGCGGTAGCGCCCGCTTTCCGCGAGATAGCGGCCGCTCATGAAATTGCGGTAGCCGGCGAGAAGGTGATCGGGGAGATGGGGCATAGGCGGTGTCTGGAGCCTTTCCGGATTGGAGGCGGCAGCTCGTTTCAGTTTGGAAAGGCTCTAACGGCAAAAGCCGGTCGCGAGCAATGCCGAATCGCATGATCGCAAGGGACTGCGATTGCCTCGCCGATAGATGGGGCGAGGAAATTCACGCCCAGATCGCCACGGGGATGCCGAAACGATCGGTGAGCGGCGGATCCGGAAACGGCCTTGCCTCGCCGCTGGCGATGCGTGCGGCGATCAGCATCATCGCTGCGGCGTCGAGGAAGTCGTCGGTGGCCGCACCGCGCGGCGGCGTCTGGTCGAGAAAGCCCCTGACATAACCGTGCCGGCCAAGCAGCGCCTTGCGTTCCGCCATGCCGGCCGGGTTGATGGCGCCCTTGATCTTCTTCGGGAAGCGCATCGCCTGGTCGCCGTTCAGCCGGCAGAAGGCGACTTCCGGGTGCGATTCGAACACACGGCGGCGCAACTCCGGCCGGGCGATCAGCATGGCATCGATCTCGCGGATCTTGGCAAAGATGCCGAAGGCCTGGATTGAAATGCCGCGTGGCGGATCGGAGGTCGCTTTCGCCACTTCGCTTGCCCGGCGATGCGCGGCATACCAGGCCGCGGTCGTCGTGAAGTCATCTGTGTGCGCATAAAGTGCTGCACGCGAGGGGATGGCGAAGACGCTGGATTGCCTGTTACCGAGCAGTCGCCGCACCAGCGCCTCCGGCCCGCGGCCGCCTTTTTGCGAAATATCGGGCAGGCCGATCGGCATGTCGACGGCCACCGTCGCATTGGCCGGCAATGCGTCGAGCAGCGAAACAAAGCTTGGAAAAACGGCTACCGAGGGTGCTGCGCCGGGGTTACGAGTTGTCGAACCGGGATAGCGGCGAACGGCGATCCAGCCGGCCTTGCAGCCGTCGACGCCGACAAAAGTCACGCTCTTTTGTCCCGCCCCGGATGCAGGAGATGGCGAAGCTGCACCATCGCCATCGGGTGCGACAGGCTCTGTGCATCGGTTTCGAGCTGCAATTCGTCGCCGCCGCGCTTGGCGGTGCGCGCCAGGATCTCATAAACTGCCGCCGTGGTCGATTGCAGTGCCTTGATCGCCGGCTGGCCGGACAGGATGCGTGCCAGATAGACGGCCGCCGTCAGGTCGCCGAGCCCGTTGGGCGGCTTGTCGATGAGGCGATGTTCGGCCAGCAGCGCCTGGTTGCCGTTGAGCAGCAGATTGCCGGTGCCGCCGGCCATCATCGCCGGCGCCGAGGTGACCAGCATGGTCGGTGGCCCGGCTTGAAGGGCGGCCGCCACAACCGTTTTCAGGTCGGGCAATGGCGCTCCCGCCATCCATTCCAGCTCGTAGCGGTTGGGCGTGGCAATATCGGCGATCGGCATCAGCCGGTCGCGCATGGCGGTGGCGGTCGCCTCCGGCACATAAAGGCCGCCCGAATCGCCCATCACCGGATCGCAGATATAGACGGCATCCGGCGTCTTCGCCTTGACCGCGCCGACCAGCGAGGCGACGGAGTCCGCCTGGCCGCCTTCGCCGAGATAGCCCGACAGCACCGCCCCGACCTCGCCCAGCCACGGCGCGCGCTCGAGATCGGCCAACAGCGCCTGGAATTGGTCGAGCGGCGGCACGATGCGCGTCGCCCGTCCATGGCCCGGATGCCAAGGCAGGATGACGGTCGGCACCGCCCATACCGGAAAGCCCAGCGTCTCCAGCGCAAAGACCGCGGCGCGGTTGCCGACCGAGCCGCGCGCGACATGGCTGGAAATGACGATGACCGCGCGCGGCGCGTCGTGTTCTTCGGTGCTCACGGGATTCCTAACTCTGGATGACGAAAAGCACGAGCCAGATCAACAGGCCGATGGCGACAATGAGCCCTAGCGCCCGGCCGATGCGAGTGCCCCAATATTCGATCGGATCCGACTGGTCGGCATCCGCGGCAGTGACGTGATCGCGAGCGCCCTTCGCGGTCCGCGCCATGAACGACGTGCCGCCCGGATCAGTCTCACGTGCCACGCGCTCGATGATGCGGCGCGATTCGCTGTCGTTGTTTTGGCGTTCCGCCATGGCGATGTCCTGTTTTCGCGGCGACTTTAACCCGTTCGCCGCCTGGTGGTGAATGATGAAGAACCGGTGACGCTCCCAGCCGGAGGTCATGTTCTTGCATGCGGATTATGGTAATGCTTCGCCTGCCAGTCATACCGAGGGACCTTACCATGCTTGCCCAGCGCCTTGCCTCTCCTTTCTCCTTCCGCAACCTGCCGGCCTTGCTGATGATGGCCATACTGTTGCCGCTGCTTGCCGGCTGCGGCTACAACACCATCCCGACGGCGGAAGAAAACGCCAAGGCCGCATGGAGCCAGGTGCTGAACCAGTACCAGCGCCGCGCCGATCTCATCCCCAATCTTGTCGAGACGGTCAAGGGCTATGCCGCGCACGAGAAGGATACGCTGGACGCCGTGGTCGAGGCACGCGCCAAGGCGACGCAGGTCACGGTGACACCGGAAACGTTGAGCGATCCGGAAGCCCTCAAGAAATTCCAGGACAGCCAGGCCGGCCTGACCAGCGCGCTGTCGCGGCTGCTGGCCGTGGTGGAGAATTACCCCGACCTCAAGGCCAACCAGAATTTTCTGGCGCTGCAGGCGCAGCTCGAAGGCACCGAAAACCGCATCGCGGTCGCCCGCCGCGACTATATCGAGGCGGTGAGGGAGTACAATTTGACGCTGAGGACCTTCCCGTCGGTGATTTGGGCGACCTTGTGGTTCCGCAGCAATCAGCCGTTCGCGAACTTCACCATCGAGGAAGACAAGATGCAGACGCCGAAGGTCGATTTCGGCGCCAAGCAGGGTGGGTGAAGAACAGCTGGTGAGCGTGGTCCCTATTGGCCTTGCACTCCGTCGCGCCCCCCTTTGTCCGGCAGGACAGAGGGGGGCGCGACGGAACGCCAGCCTGGCATTCCTGTACGGCATTTTATGCCTCCTCTCCCTCTCCCTCTCCCTCACCGCTCTTGCCGCCGAATTGCCTGTCCTGACCGGGCGGGTCGTCGACAATGCCGGTATCCTCGATGCTTCGACCAAGGCGGCGCTGACCCGGAAGCTCGCCGACTTCGAGGCCAAGAGCTCCGACCAGATCGTCGTCGCGACGGTTGATAGCCTCGACGGCGAGGAGATCGAACCTTACGCCAACCGTCTGTTCCGCGCCTGGAAGCTCGGCCAGGCCGGCGAGGACAATGGCGTGCTTTTGCTGGTCGCCAAGAACGACCGCAAGATGCGCATCGAGGTCGGCTACGGGCTGGAAGGCACGCTGACCGACCTGCACACCAAGCTGATCATCGAAAACGACATGGTGCCGGCCTTCCGCGCCGGCGATTTCTCCGGCGGCATAACCAAGGCCGTCGACGACATGGTCATGGTGCTGGAGGGCAATCCGGAAGAGCTGGAAGCGCGCGGCGAACGCAACCAGCAGCCGCCGTTCAACACCGACGATCTGTTCTTCGCGATCTTCATAAGCATCTGGGCAATCATCTTCTTCGGCAGCATCGCCGCCTCCATCCTGCCGCCGATCTTCGGCAAGAAGATCGGTCCTGGCCGCTATCGCTGGCTGGGCATGACCTTCGAGCCGAGCCGGCGCTCGTCCGGTGGCGGAGGCTGGTCTTCGGGCGGGGGAGGCTGGTCCTCGGGCGGTGGCGGCTTTTCCGGCGGCGGCGGCTCGTCCGGCGGCGGCGGCTCATCGGGAAGCTGGTGACGAGATGGCAAGACGCGCCATTCGTCCCATAGCTTCCGGCCGCTCCACCACCACGATCGGCGCTGCCTTGGTGGCCATGGCGGCGCTGCTGCTTGTCGGCTTCACCGCTCTCGCCGCCGAATTGCCTGTCCTGACCGGGCGGGTCGTCGACAATGCCGGCATCATCGATGCTTCGACCGAGGTGGCGCTGACCCGGAAGCTCGCCGCCTTCGAGGCCAAGAGCTCCGACCAGATCGTCGTCGCGACGGTCGATAGCCTCGACGGCGAGGAGGTCGAACCCTACGCCAACCGTCTGTTCCGCGCCTGGAAGCTCGGCCAGGCCGGCGAGGACAATGGCGTGCTTTTGCTGGTCGCCAAGAACGACCGCAAGATACGCATCGAGGTCGGCTACGGGCTGGAAGGCACGCTGACCGACCTGCACACCAAGCTGATCATCGAAAACGACATGGTGCCGGCCTTCCGCGCCGGCGATTTCTCCGGCGGCATAGCCAAGGCCGTCGACGACATGGTCATGGTGCTGGAAGGCAATCCGGAAGAGCTGGAAGCGCGCGGCGAACGCAATCCGGCCGACGACAATTCCCTCGACACCATCGTCGTGCTGTTCATGATCGTGTGGGCGACGCTGTTTTTTGGTGGCCTGGCGATGGCGTTCCTGCCGCCGATCTTCGGCACAAAGCTGTCGCCGGGCGTGTATAAATGGCTGGGCATGACATTCCGTTATGGCCAAAGGCGTTCCTCGTCCTCGGGCGGCGCCTGGACAACCGGTACCGGCAGCGGCTGGTCATCGGGCCGTTCCGGCGGCGGCTGGTCGTCGGGCGGTGGCGGCGGCGGGTTTTCGGGCGGCGGCGGCTCGTCCGGTGGCGGCGGTTCTTCAGGAAGCTGGTGAGACACGACATGGCAACACGACCGATCGGCCCGGAGGATCATGACCGCATCGCCGAAGCGATCCGCGCCGCCGAATCAAGAACCGACGGCGAGATCTACTGCGTGGTGGCGCATGCCAGCGACGGCTATTTCTTCCCGGCCGCCTTCATGGCGACGTTGGCCATGCTGTTCGTCAGCCTTGCCGTCGCTTATGGGCTGGAAGCCTGGTGGCTATCGATCCGCGTGCCGCATTTCGTCATCGCCCAGGTTCTGGCGCTGGTCAGCGTGCTTGTCCTGTTGTGGACACTGCCCGGCTTGCGCATCCATCTGGTGCCGAGGCGGCTGCGCTACCAGGCCGCGCATGCCAATGCGATAAAGCAGTTCCTCGCCCGCAACGTCCATCGCACCACGGCACGTACCGGCGTCCTGATCTTCGTCTCGATCGCCGAGCGCTACGCCGAGGTGGTCGCCGACAGCGGCATCGACGCCCAGGTCCGCCAGGATGTTTGGGACGGCGTCGTCCGCGACCTGACCGCCCATGCCCATAACGACCGCCTCGCCGACGGCTTCGTCAAGGCGATCGAAGCGACGGGCGCGGTGCTGGCCGAACATTTTCCGGTCTCGTCCGGCGGCAGCAATGAGCTCGACGATCATCTGGTCGAGATTTGAGTCGATCCTGAACGTGTCCTGACGGCACCTCTGCGGACCTGTCGATGGCCTGTGCGAAAGCATCGCGCCGGCTGACCGGACTCTTGCATTCGGTCGATGCCGGTTTATGGTTAACCAATCATGAACACGCTGAGCATCGACATCAGGAAAGCCGAGCCGCGCGACGCGGATGCCATCGCCGACGTGCACCAGCAGGCTTGGCTCGGCGCCTATGCCGGCATCATTCCGCATCGCACGCTGACGTCTATGATCAACCGTCGCGGCGCGGCCTGGTGGGCGAATGCCATCCGTCGCGCCGCCACCGTGCTGGTCGTCGAGATCGGCGGCAAGATCGCCGGCTACGCCACGATCGGCAAGAACCGCGCCCGGGAACTAAGGCAGCAGGGCGAGATCTACGAACTTTACCTGCGTCCGGAATATCAGGGCATCGGGCTCGGCAGCCGGCTATTCTCGGCGGCACGGGCGCGACTGGCGGATCATGGCCTGAAAGGCATGGTAGTGTGGGCGCTGGAGGACAACCAGAACGCGCTCGCCTTCTATGCCGGCGCCGGTGGCCGCGACGTCGCCGAGGGCGTCGAGGTCTTCGAGCAGAAGGCGCTGAAGAAGGTCGCCTTCGTCTGGGAATGACGGCCCGGCATTCCTCTCCATAGGCTCTCAGTCTGCCTCAGCACCATTCGCCGCATTGCACCATGCGCCGCCGCCCGCTATCGGTCTCCAATCGAAAGAGGGACAAAGCCATGCGTATCCAAGCCATAGCCACCGGAAAGAACCCCCCGGAAGACGTCAACGTCATCATCGAGGTGCCGATCGGCGGCGAGCCGATCAAGTACGAGATGGACAAGGAGGCCGGCACGCTGTTCGTCGACCGCTTCCTGCACACCTCGATGCGCTATCCCGGCAATTACGGCTTCGTGCCGCACACGCTGTCTGGTGACGGCGACCCGATCGACGTGCTGGTCTGCAACACGCGCGCGCTGGTGCCGGGCTGCGTCATCAATGTGCGACCGATCGGCGTGCTGGTCATGGAAGACAATGCCGGCCTGGACGAGAAGATCATCGCGGTGCCTTCACCCAAGCTGACGCTACGCTACGAGAACATCACCGAGTACACGCAGCTGCCTGACATCACGCGCGACCAGGTGCAGCATTTCTTCGAACACTACAAGGATCTCGAACCCGGCAAATGGGTCAAGATCGAGGGCTGGCACGGTGCCGCCTACGCCAAGAAGATGATCGTCGAGGCGATCGAGCGGGCCAAGGCGAGCAATTAATCCGACGTTTTTCCAAGCATTGCATTAAGGTGGTGCGGAAACTGCGAGACGTCGGCGGGACAGCGCCCCCCATCTCCCGGGGGAGATTGGCAGTTTGGCCGTCCCGTCTCTCTTTCAGCGTTGGAGATTGGCGAAAGCGAAAGTTGGCAGCCGATCTCCCTCCTTTTGTGGGGAGATGTCCGGCAGGGCAGAGGGGGGCGTGAAGGATCGCCGAAGGGCGGCGGTTGCCACTAATTGTCGACGCGGCCGAAGTCCGGCGCCTTGCCGATGACGACGCGCTTGTCCTTGCCGCAGGCAAAGGTCCTCGCCTTCTCGTCGGCGAGCTTGCGCGCCTGGTCGTTGGCACTGGGGTCGCCCGTGGCCAGCACCAGGCCGACGGTGCAGCCCACATAGGTTTCCGGCTGGGCAACCTTGGCGACGATCAGCACTTCGGTCGGTTTGTTCTCGTCCTCGGGATTGCTGATCGAGCGACGGTGGATGACAGCGAAAGGAACGGCGCGATCGCCGTTTGTCTCGATGCGCCACTCGATCCTGGGGCCGGCCGAATTGAAGCCGATAAAGCTTTCCCAGACCGCGGTCATGTCGCTTGACGGAAATCCGTAGAACAGCGATTCCCGGGCATCGTCGTAAGCGACCAGCACCGGGTAGCCGCGGTAGCCGGAGCAGGCAAGACTAGCCCAGTCGCCGTCACCTTCCTCGGCTTGCGCGTAGGTCACGCAGTTCTTCTTCCAGTCGAGATCGGTGTAGACACTGGAAATGTCGCCGGCCTGGGCCGCTTGACAGAGGCCGGCGAGGGCAAGCGGGATCAACAGGGTTCGCATGGCGGACATCTCCGTTTCGGGCGGCCCAGCGTATCGTCTAACGCTATTTCTTCAAGCTCGCCCCGATCAGCAGATCGGCATTCCTGGCCACCGATTGCGCCGGTCCGCCGTGCCCGAACAACTGGCCGCTGATATAGGCGCCCTCGATCAGCAGCAGCAGCCCGTCGCCCAGCGTATCGGCGTCGGCGGCGCCCATCGCGGCCGCCATGGCGCGCAGGCGGCGGCGCAATTCCTGTTTGTTGGCCTCGCTCACGATGCGGGCCGGGTGGCCGTGCTCGGGATATTCGACCGCCGCATTGGTCATGCCGCAGCCGCGATAGTCAGCTTTTTGCGTGCGCTTGCCGACGCGGGTCAGGAAGGCGGCAATCTGCGCGCGCGGATCGCCGGGATGGGCAGCCACCGCCTCATCGAAGCGGCCCCAGAACTCGAGGTCGTATTGCCGGAGATAGGAGGCGGCCAGCTCGTCCTTGGACGGAAAACTGCGGTAGAGGCTGGGCTTGGTGACGCCTGCGCGCTTGACGATCTCGTCGACGCCGATCGCCCTGATGCCTTGCCGATAGAACAGGTCACGCGCCACGCCAAGGATCTTCTGAGCGGCCCGGAGTGGTGGCGCCACATCATCCGAGTTGATCGTCGGTTCAATGCTTTTCATTCTCGACATGGTGTTGCCCGGTTGACAATGTTACCGATCGGTACGTATACCTTTCACCCATCAGCAACGTACCGGTCAGTAACATGATAGTCCACTCCCGTCCGTTTGGCCAGCGCTACGCCTTCGTCGTGGTCGCCGTCATTTTCCTTTGTCTGCTGATCGCGGCAGGCCTCCGGTCGGCGCCGGCGGTCATGATGCTGCCGCTGGAGGAGAGCTTCGGCTGGCGGCGCGACGTCGTCTCGCTCGCCGCGGCCATAGGCATCTTCCTCTACGGTCTGACCGGACCGTTTGCCGCAGCCTTGATGGAACGGGTCGGGCTGCGCCGCACGCTGCTGGCAGCGCTGCTGCTGATGTCGGGTTCGACGGCGCTCAGCCTGTTGATGACCGAGCCATGGCATCTGCTTCTCACCTGGGGCGTGTTTTCCGGCGTCGGTTCCGGCGCGGTCGCCACGGTACTTGGCGCCACCATCGTCAACCGCTGGTTCAAGACCAATCGCGGCCTGGTGATGGGGCTGATGTCGGCCTCCGCCGCTACCGGCCTGCTGGTGTTCCTGCCGCTGCTCGCCGCACTCGCCCAGTCAGGCGGCTGGAAGCCGGTCGTCATTACCATTGCGGTCGCCACCGCCTGCCTGGTGCCGCTGGTCTGGCTGCTGGTGCCGGAGCGTCCGGCCTCGATCGGCATGGTACGCTACGGCGCCGAGGCCGACGACGTGCCGCCGGTTCCGCCGGCCTCGCAGGGCAATTTCCTGATGCACACGCTCAACACGCTGCGCCGCGCCGCTGGCACCCGCGTGTTCTGGTATCTGTTCGCCACCTTCTTCATCTGCGGCTTCACCACCAATGGACTGGTTGGCACGCACCTGATCGCGTTCTGCGGCGACATGGGCATCGGTGAGGTGCAAGCCGCCGGCCTGCTGTCGCTGATGGGCATCTTCGACCTGATCGGCACGACGCTGTCGGGCTGGCTCACCGACCGCTTCGATCCGCGCAAGCTGCTTGGCGTCTATTATGCGATCCGCGGCCTGTCGCTGATCTATCTGCCCTACTCCGGCTTCTCGTCGACCAGCCTGATTATCTTCGCCGTGCTCTACGGATTGGACTGGATCGCCACCGTGCCGCCGACGCTCAGGCTGTCGAACGAGGCGTTCGGCGACCGCAGCGGGCCGATCGTCTTCGGTTGGATCGTCGCCGGCCATCAGGTGGGCGCTGCGACCGCAGCCCTCTTCGGCGGCACCATGCGCGAACTGCAGGGCAATTACGAACTTGCCTTCCTCATAGCCGGCATGACGGCAATAGCCGCAGCCTGCATCTCGCTGTTGATCAACACCAGCCGGCCGGCCTTCGAGCCGGAACCGCAGGCGGCTTAAGGCGCGACGGTCAAGCTGCAATCTCCCCCACGTAGGGGAGATGGCCGCGAAGCGGCCAGAGGGGGGCGGTCCGACCGGGCTCGGCCCCTTACCGCGACGCAGGAGGTCGGCGCTCCACGCGAGACGACCCCTTCTGTCGCCTTCGGCGACATCTCCCCTCAAGGAGGGAGATTCGCTAGCCTGTCGATTGTTATCAAACCTTCATGATTTTGAGATGCGGCTGAAACATTGACGCTGGAGCTTGGCGGCGACGTTCAACGCCATCCAGGAGACAGCCATGAACAAAATTTCGATGACGCGGCGCGCTTTCGTCGCGTCGGCGAGCGCCTTTGGCCTCGTCGGCGCCTCGGGCCTCGCGCTTCCCTATTATTCCCGCGCCAATCAGCGGCCGGCCTTCACCCATGGCGTCCAGTCCGGCGACGTCGACGCCACCAGCGGCATGGTCTGGACGCGCACCGATCGCCCGTCGCGCGTCATGTTCGAAGTGTCGTCGACGGAGAATTTCGCCAACGCCATTCGCCTTGCGCCGCTCGCTACGTCGCCTGCCAGCGATTACACAGCGAAGCGGCTGCTCACCGACCTCGCCTCCGACCAGGACATCTTCTACCGCATGATTGCGGCCGATCTCGCCGACATCAACGCCGTCTCCGAGCCGGTCGTCGGCCGTTTCCGCACGGCGCCGGCTTCGAAGCGCGACATTCGTTTCGCCTGGTCGGGCGACACAGCAGGCCAGGGCTGGGGCATCGACGACACCGGCATGAAGACCTACGCCACGATCGGCAAGCATACGCCCGACTTCTTCCTGCATTCGGGCGACACCATCTATGCCGACGGCGCGATGAAGGACGAGGTCGACCTGCCCGGCGGCGGCAAATGGAAGAACACCGTCCTCATCGACGAAAAGCGCAAGGTTGCCGAGACGCTGGATGAGTACCGGGGTCAGTGGAAGTACAACATGATGGATAGGAATGTGCAGGGGCTCAACGCCATCTGCCCGACCTTCTATCAGTGGGACGACCACGAGGTGGTGAACAACTGGTCGGATTCGAAGGACCTGAGCGCCGACGACCGCTATTCGGAAAAGTCCATCCATGTTCTGGCGGCACGCGCGGCGCGCGCCTTTCAGGAAATGACGACGATCCGCTACGAGCCATCGGAACCCGGCCGCGTCTATCGCAAGATCGCCTACGGGCCGCTGCTCGACGTGTTCTTCCTCGACATGCGTTCCTATCGCGGCCGCAATGGTCCTGGCATGCAGGATACGATGACGCCGCAATCGCGCGTTCTCGGCGAACAGCAGACGAGGTGGCTGAAGCGCGAACTGGCAAACTCCAACGCGACGTGGAAAATCATCGCCGCCGACATGCCGCTGGGTCTCGTCGTCTGGAACGATGGTGCCAAGAAGGTCGGCGCCGAGGCCGTCAGCAATGGCGACAACGGCCCGGCCAAGGGCCGCGAGCTGGAAATTGCCGACCTCCTTCGCTACATAAAGAATGCCGGCATCGACAACACCGTCTGGCTGACCGCCGATGTGCACTACACGGCGGCACACTACTACAATCCTGACAAGGCGCAGTTCCAGGACTTCAATCCATTCTGGGAATTCGTCTCGGGTCCGCTTCACGCCGGCACGTTCGGTCCCAACGATTTCGACATGACCTTCGGTCCGGAGCTGAAATTCATCAAAGCGCCGACCGCCGAGCAGGGGCAGAACCTACCGCCCTCGGCCGGGCTGCAGTTCTTCGGCCTCGTCGACATCGACGGCGCCACCGAGCAGATGACGGTGCGGCTGATGGATCGCGACGACAACGAACTCTACAAGGTCACGCTCGATCCGGTCCAGTCGGCGTGAGTGACTGGCGCCTATTCACCCTCCCCCTTGTGGGTCCCTTGTGGGAGAGTCGGCGAGGTTGGCTTTGCAAATGAGACGGGGTGGGGGTAAAGCGCCGACACAGGTAGGGAAGCCCCACCCCGCTCCGCTTCGCGGATCGACCCTCCCCTTGGGGGGTAAAGCGCGGTCGTCAGTCCGGATAGCAGACGGTTGGAATGTTGGGCCAGACCGCGCTGTCGCAGCCGGCGTTTTTCTGCCTTTGCTTGAAGGCGGCGCTGACCGGCCCGGTCACCACCGGGTCGACGCCATCGGGAGCATCGGCAAAAAGCTGCTCCGCCGGACGCGTATCGGACGGCAGGGCAGGGCGTGCCTCGTTGAAGATCGCAGCCGATTGCGCGGCGCCTGCCGCAAGGAGCACGCCCAGGGCAGCCCATGCGAGGATTGGCCGGTATCTGATGCCCATATTGGTCATGAAATTCGAACTGCCCCGACCGTGAAAGGTTCCGCATTGGTTAATAATTTCATTTCATACCAAGACGCTTAAGATTTGGTGACCATGTATTTGGTGACACGCCTCCTCTTTCGCAATTGCGAAAAACCCTGTATGAGCCGCGCAACCGAAAGAGGCAGCGCCCTTTGGCCTGCTGCCTGCAACGCTCCCGAGACCACAACATGAAACTCCGCAATATCGCGATCATCGCGCACGTCGACCATGGAAAAACCACCCTCGTCGACCAGCTCCTGAAGCAGTCCGGCTCGTTCCGCGACAACCAGCGCGTCGCCGAGCGCGCCATGGATTCGAACGACCTCGAAAAGGAACGCGGCATAACCATCCTGGCCAAGGCGACCTCGGTCGACTGGAAGGACTTCCGCATCAACATCGTCGACACGCCAGGCCACGCCGATTTCGGCGGTGAAGTCGAGCGCATCCTGTCGATGGTGGATTCGGCCATCGTGCTGGTCGACGCCGCCGAAGGGCCGATGCCGCAGACCAAATTCGTCGTCGGCAAGGCGCTCAAGGTCGGGCTGAAGCCGATCGTCGTCATCAACAAGATCGACCGGCCGGACGCCCGCCATGTCGAGGTAGTCAACGAGGTGTTCGACCTGTTTGCGGCACTCGACGCCACCGACGAGCAGCTCGACTTCCCAATCCTCTACGGTTCCGGCCGCGACGGTTGGGTCTCGGAAAATCCGGAAGGTCCGAAGGACGAGGGCCTGGCGCCGCTGTTCGACCTCGTCATCAAGCATGTGCCGGCGCCGACCGTGCATCCCGGTCCGTTCCGCATGATCGGCACCATCCTGGAGGCCAATCCGTTCCTCGGCCGCATCATCACCGGCCGCATCGAATCCGGCACGCTGAAATCCAACCAGGCCGTCAAGGTGCTGCACCATGACGGCACCCAGGTCGAAACCGGCCGCATCTCGAAGATCCTCGCTTTCCGCGGGCTCGAGCGGCAGCCGATCGACGAAGCACAGGCAGGCGACATCGTCGCCATTGCCGGCCTGTCGAAGGGCACCGTCGCCGACACGTTCTGCGACCTGTCGGTGACCGAACCGCTGCATGCGCAGCCGATCGATCCGCCGACCGTGACGATGTCGTTCCTCGTCAACGATTCGCCGCTGGCCGGCACCGAGGGCGACAAGGTGACCAGCCGCGTCATCCGCGACCGCCTGCTGCGCGAGGCCGAAGGCAATGTCGCGCTGAAGATTGAGGAATCGCCGGACAAGGATTCGTTCTTCGTCTCCGGCCGCGGCGAATTGCAGCTTGCCGTACTGATCGAGACGATGCGCCGTGAAGGCTTCGAAATCGCCGTGTCGCGACCGCGCGTCGTCATGCAGCAGGGCGAGAACGGCGAATTGCTGGAGCCGGTCGAGGAAGTCGTTATCGACGTCGACGAGGAGCATGCCGGCGTCGTCGTGCAGAAGATGTCGGAGCGCAAGGCCGAGATGGTCGAGCTGCGCCCATCGGGCGGCAACCGCCAGCGCATCGTCTTCCACGCGCCGACGCGCGGCCTGATCGGCTACCAGTCGGAACTGTTGACCGACACGCGCGGCACCGCCGTCATGAACCGGCTGTTCCACGCCTATCAGCCCTACAAGGGCGAGCTGCCGGGCCGCACCAACGGCGTGCTGATCTCCAACGAACAGGGTGAATCGGTGGCCTACGCCATGTGGAACCTGGAAGACCGTGGACCGATGGTCATCGACCCGGGCGTCAAGGTCTATCAGGGCATGATCATCGGCATTCATTCACGCGACAACGACCTTGAAGTGAACGTGCTGAAGGGCAAGAAGCTGACCAACATCCGCGCCGCCGGCAAGGATGAGGCGGTGAAGCTGACGCCGCCGATCCGCATGACGCTGGAACGCGCGCTGGCCTGGATCCAGGACGACGAGCTGGTCGAGGTGACGCCGAAGACCATCCGCCTGCGCAAGCTCTATCTCGACCCGAACGAGCGCAAGCGTTTCGAAAAGTCGGCGAAAGTGGTCGGCGCGGCGTAAGCTTTTTTCTCCGGAAATAATTATCGAGTGAGGGAGCAATGCTCCCTCCCTTTTGCTTCATCCGCCGGCAGCCGAGATGATGGCTTCCCGGGCGGGCTCGCCGGCCAGACCGATGCGGATCGCCGTTCCCGTTCGGGCCGCCTTGCGCAAGGCTTTGGCATCGTGCGGATCGACGACCAGCCGCCGCTTCTCTCCCCAAGCGTGAAGCCGCGATCGTGAGATGCCGAGTTCGCTGGCGAGCAGTCGGTCGAGCCGTAGCGCTGTCGGCATTTCCAGCCCGAGCTGGAGTTCGACAGCGGTGGTGTTTTCCGGCCTGTCCCCGAGCATTTCCTCATGAACGGTGGCTTCATGAAACTCCTCGACGCGCCCGATCGCGCTGCGCAGTGCGACAACATCGAAGGCATGCCGACGCGCCAGCGTCGGGTCGTTGCTTTCGAGCGCCCGCAGCAGCTCCGGCTCGATATCGCAGCGGTTGCGCCGCTCCAGAATGCCGAAATTCCATGAATTGTCGCAATCGATGCAGCGGTAGATCAGCCAAGCATCGATGCGTTTGCCGTTGGCGTTGACGCGAAATTTTCCGCTGCTGTGGTAAGCTTTCAAGCCACCGCAGCGATTGCAGTTGATCAGAGGTCGAGGCGCGGTTTTGGGCACGATCGCCCAGCGGATACGCAGTATCGAAGACATGCCGAAAAGCCCTTCCCGTCGGGAAGTTCGTCAGATCGGCGATGTCGAGATGCCCATGCGGGCATGGCGTGGCGAGAGGCTGCGATGGTCGGAAAATCAGGTGTCGCGGGTGATTGTGCGCGACAGCGGTTCAGCAGTGCCAAACCGGTCTCGAACCGCCACCCTGAGGAACACGTGAGGTGAAGCAGACGTCGCGACAGCGGCGCCATGCATTGTGTCGGGGGAGTTGACGAGACCGGCGGTTACGTAGGCAAAGTGAAGCTCGAAATTGTGTCGGGGCGAAACTTCTAGCCGCGAGGCGGCGGGCCGACAAGCCCCTTCTATTGTCGATGCTACCGCTGCGGGGACAGTTGGGCTAATATTGAGCGGTCAACCTCGCAACCAAAAGATCCCGGTCATGCACTTCACGTCGCTTCTGATCTTCGCCGCCGCCCTTTTCGTCGCCGCTGGCTCGCCCGGCCCCTCGATTGCCGCTCTGGTGGCGCGGGTCATCGCAAAGGGCTTTCGCGACGTGTTCCCGTTCCTGCTCGCCATGTGGATCGGCGAGGGCATCTGGCTGTCGCTGGCGGTGTTCGGGCTGGCGATGGTGGCGCAGACCTTTCATCTCGCCTTCGTCGTGTTGAAATGGGTCGGCGTCGCCTATCTTGCCTATCTCGCCTGGAAGATGTGGACGGCGCCGGTCGAGGCGCGCGAGGGCGAGATGCCGCGCGAAGAGTCGGCCGTCAAACTGTTCTTTGCAGGCATGGCGGTGACGCTCGGCAATCCCAAGATCATGATGTTCTATCTGGCGCTGCTGCCGACCATCATCGATCTCGCTTCGGTGACGGTCGTCGGTTGGGTCGAGCTGACGCTGACCATGGCTGTGGTTCTGGTCGCCATCGATCTGGCCTGGGTCCTCGCTGCTGCGCAGGCGCGAAAACTGCTCAGGAGCAAGCGGGCGATGCAGATCGCCAACCGCGTCAGCGCCACAACCATGGCCGGCGCCGCCGCGGCGATCGCGGCGCGGTCCTGAGCATTCACATCATCTCTACGATCGGCGCGATCTCGACGCTGAAACCCGGGTCCGTCAGGATAGGACAATCCTTGGCCTTGGCGACGGCATCGTCGATGTCTTTCGCTTCGATGATCGTATAGCCGGCGGTCGGATTGCTGCCGCCATTGTTCTCGACTTTGCCGCCGGGCAGCACGGTCTTCGACATGCCGACCGGATTGCCACCGTCGACCACGGCCGAGCCAAGCTTGCCGTACCAGCCGTTCCAGGCATCCATCGCTGCTTTCCGTTCGGCCTCCTCGGTCGGCATCTTGCCGGAGCCGTGATAGACATAGAGAAACTTCGCCATGTTCTCCTCCCTTGATCCGCGGCATCGAACCGGCATGCGGCCACGCCGCGCACCGATGATCGGACCAAACCGGCAAACAAGCAACGAGAATTGCAGCTAATATACGGTTCGGTTGACTCGCACCTCACCTTGCCATCGCGTGGTATTCATCGTTCGGCAGCGTGTCGACTGCCGCCGCTACTCGATTCGACATGTTGAAGAAGGCGGCGGTCGAGGCGATGTCCCAGATGTCGCGGGCGGAAAAGCCGGCCTCACGCAGCGCTGCCCGGTCGGCCTCGACGATCTTTGCCGGCTCTGCGGTCAGCTTCACCGCGATCGAGCATCGCCTTCTGTCTCGCGGAAAGGTTGGCGGCCCGGAAATTCATCACCATCATCTCGCCGAAGGCCGGGTCGCCGGAAGTGGCGCACCGCCGCGCCATGCGCTCAGCTCAGCGGGTCCGAGATCGAGTGCGGTGATCTTTCCGGCCATGGGGTGTTTTTCCTCGTTCGTCGGTGATTTGCTGCCGAATTCCGACATTTCGTCGCTACCGTCAAACCTTTGTCGCCAAATACCGGTCATCTGCTACCATAGTTGCAAAAGCATGTGACGGGAGGGAATTAGCGCCATGGCCAGCCTGAAATCCGCAAGCCAGTTGAAAAAGATGATTGCCACCAAGGGCAGCGAAAAGCCCGGCAGGCTTGCCGATTACCTGCTGGCCCGAGCGCCGGCCGAAGATGTCGCCGCCTATGATGTCGCCGATCTCGAACGCGCCGCCGATCTCGCCGGACGCGCCGTCGCCAAGCACAAGAAGGGCGATTGCGTGGTCGCCATAGACGTCGATTCCGGTGTCGTCCGCCAAGGCAGAGCGATTACCGTGATCACCGTCGTCAACGACAACATGCCGTTCCTGTTCGATTCCATCCTCGGCGAGATCACCGAGAGCGCCGGCGAGCCGCTGCTCGTCACCCATCCGGTCATCGTCGTCAGGCACGGCAAAAGCGGCGTCGACGAAATCCTCGGTGATGGCGGCTTTGCCAAGGGCGATCACACCCATGAACGGCTGAGCGTCATCCACGTCCACATCGGCCGCCTTTCGGCCGAGCAGGCCGAGGCCCTGGCAGGGCGGCTGAAGAAAATATCGGGCCAGGTGCGCGCGGCCGTCACCGACTGGAAGCCGATGCTGGCCCGTCTCGACCAGGCGATCTCGGAGTTCCGCTACGCTCCGGTGCCGCTCGACAAGGCCCACGTCACCGAGGCGATCGCCTTCCTCGAATGGCTGCGCGACGACAATTTCACCTTCCTCGGCATGCGCGAGTTCAAATACACCGGCGGCGAGAAGAGCGGCACCCTGGAGCGCACCGAAAAACCCGGCCTCGGCATTCTCTCCGATCCCGATGTGCTGGTGCTGCGGCGCGGCACCGAAGCCGTGACGACGACACCGGAGATTCGCGCTTTCCTGTACGGCCCGGAGCCGCTGATCGTCACCAAGGCCAACGCCAAGTCGGCGGTGCACCGCCGCATCTATCTCGATTACATCGGCGTCAAGACCTACACAGCCAAGGGCGCGCTTGCGGGCGAGCTGCGCATCGTCGGCCTGTTCACCTCGACCGCCTACACGCGTTCGGTGATGAAGATCCCCTATCTGCGCTCGAAGGCCGAAACCATCATCGCCAAGTCCGGTTTCAACCCTGAAGATCATTCCGGCAAGGCGCTGATCAACGTGCTGGAGAGCTATCCGCGCGACGAGCTGTTCCAGGTTCCGGTGCCAATCCTGCGCAAGCATGCCGAAGCTATTCTGGGGCTTGTCGAACGGCCGCGCGTCAGGGCGCTGGTGCGTGCCGATCAGTTCGACCGCTTCGTCTCGATCCTCGTCTTCGTCCCGCGCGACCGTTACGACAGCGTGGTGCGCGAGAAGATCGGCGCCTATTTGAAAACCGTGTTCGAAGGCCGGCTGTCGGCCTACTACCCGGCCTTTCCGGAAGGCGGGCTGGCTCGTGTCCACTTCATCATCGGCCGTTCCGGCGGCAAGACGCCGAAGATCGACCAGGCGACGATCGAGGCAGCGATCCGCGCCATCGTGCGGACCTGGGACGATGCGCTGCGCGAGACTGCGGCGGAGACCGGCGCCGATGCAGCGCTCACGGCAATCGCCGCGCGCTTCTCGGAAAGCTATCGCGACAGCTTCGCGCCGGCCATTGCGCTGGCCGATGCCGGGCGTATCGCTAGGATCGATGCGGCCAATCCGATCGCCATCGACTACTACCGTCATGCCGACCAGGAAGCGCATCAAGCGGCGCTGAAGGTCTACCACCATGGCAGCCCGGTGGCGCTGTCGCGGCGGGTGCCGGTGCTGGAGAACATCGGTTTCCGCGTTATCAGCGAGCGCACCTTCGAGGTCGGGAACGACGCCTCCAGCATGATCAATAGTGATCAGCCGGGCATGGTCTTCATCCACGACATGGAGCTCGAAAACAGCTACGGCAAGCCGATCGACCTTGGCAATGGCGGCGCGCTGTTCGAGGACGCGTTCCTTTCCGTCTGGCGTGGCGACATCGACAATGACGGCTATAACTGCCTTGCCCAGACCGCCGGCCTGTGGTCGGACGAGGTTGCCATCCTGCGCGCCTATGGCCGCTATCTGCAGCAGGCCGGCATCCCCCAGAGCCAGGATTTCATTGCCGCCGCGCTCAACCGCTATCCGGAGATCGCGCGCGGCCTGCATGCGCTGTTCGTTGCCCGCCTCGGACCGACGGCCGAGACGGAGGGCGTGGTCGCGGCCAAGCATCTCAAGGCCAAGATCAAGGATGCCTTGGAAGAGGTTCCCAATATCGACGACGACACCATCATCCGCCGCTACCTCAACCTGATCGAAGCCACGCTACGCACCAATCATTTCGTTGCCGATATGAAGCAGAAGGGCCAGTCGCTGGCGATCAAGCTCGATTCGCAGGCGGTCGACGGCCTGCCGGCGCCGCGGCCGTGGCGGGAAATATTCGTCTACGGCTCCGAGGTCGAGGGCGTGCACCTGCGCTTCGGCCCGGTCGCACGGGGGGGCCTGCGTTGGACGGACCGCGCCCAGGACTACCGCACCGAGGTGCTCGGCCTGGTCAAGGCGCAGCAGGTCAAGAATGCGGTGATCGTGCCGGTCGGCGCCAAGGGCGGCTTCTATCCGAAGAAGCTGCCGACGGGCGCCGGCCGCGACGCCATCTTCGAAGCCGGCGCGTCCGCCTACAAGAACTACGTCTCCAGCCTGTTGTCGATCACCGACAATATCGGCCTGGACGGCGTCATTCCGCCGGCCGGCGTGACCCGGCGCGACCACGACGATCCCTATTTCGTCGTCGCCGCCGACAAGGGCACGGCTACCTTTTCCGACACCGCCAACGCCATCAGCGAGAAACATGGCTTCTGGCTCGACGACGCCTTCGCCAGCGGCGGCTCGGCCGGCTACGATCACAAGAAGATGGGCATCACCGCCAAAGGTGCCTGGGAAGCGGTCAAGCGGCATTTCCGCGAGATGAATCGCGACATCCGGACCACACCTTTCACCGTGGTCGGCGTTGGCGACATGTCGGGCGACGTGTTCGGCAACGGTATGCTGTTGTCCGAGCAGACCCGACTGATCGCCGCCTTCGACCATCGCGACATCTTTATCGATCCCGATCCCGACATGGCCGCCTCGATGGCCGAGCGCCGGCGCATGTTCGCCTTGCCGCGTTCGAGCTGGCAGGACTACGACAAGACAAAACTGTCCGAAGGCGGCGTCATCGTCTCGCGTGGCCAGAAGTCGATCACGCTGCCGGCGGCAGCGGCTGCGGCAATCGGCCTTGGCAAGACAACCGCCTCGCCGGTCGAGATCATGAATGCCATCCTCAAGGCGCCGGTCGACCTTTTGTGGTTCGGCGGCATCGGCACGTATCTGAGGGCATCGACAGAAACCAACCAGGATGTCGGCGATCGCGCCAACGATGCCATTCGGGTGACCGCGCTCGACGTGCGCG
The DNA here is from genome assembly GCF_055901555.1 of Mesorhizobium sp. WSM4821. Lineage (NCBI taxonomy): Bacteria > Pseudomonadati > Pseudomonadota > Alphaproteobacteria > Hyphomicrobiales > Phyllobacteriaceae > Mesorhizobium > Mesorhizobium sp. WSM4821. The sequence goes on from NZ_CM148371.1 coordinate 1,589,811, forward strand.
CCAAGGTCATCGGCGAGGGCGCCAATCTCGGGGTCACGCAGCGGGCGCGCATCGAGTTCGGGCTGAATGGCGGGCGCTGCAATTCCGACGCCATCGACAATTCGGGCGGCGTCAACTGCTCCGACGTCGAGGTCAACATTAAGATCGCGCTGGCTTCCGCCATGCGCAAGGGGGCGCTGACCCGTCCGGTGCGCAACAAGCTTCTTGCCGAGATGACGGACGAGGTGAGCGCGCTGGTGCTGTCCAACAATTACGAGCAGACGCTGGCCCTGTCACTTGCCCGCAAGCGCGGCCTCGCCGATATCGCCCATCAGAGCCGCTTCATGACGGCGCTCGAAGCGCGCGGGCTGCTCGACCGCTCGGTGGAGACGCTGCCGTCTCCCGCAGCCCTTGCCGAGCGTGAGGCGCGCGGCGAGCCTTTGACCAGGGCCGAGCTCGGCGTGCTGCTCGCCTATGCCAAGATCGTGCTGTTTTCCGACATCGTCGCCAGCGACGTGCCGGACGATCCGCACTTCGACCGTGACCTGATCGGATATTTTCCAGACCGTATGGCGAAGAAATACGCGGCCGAGATCCATGGCCATCGCCTGCGCCGCGAGATCATAGCCCGTGTTCTCGCCAACGATCTGGTCAATCGCGGCGGCCCAACCTTCGTCGACCGGCTGCAGGAAACGACCGGCCGCAGTGTCGCCGACGTGGTTCGGACCTTTGCATTGGTGCGGGACGGCTTCGGGTTACCGGGACTCTATCGCGAGGTCGATGCGCTCGACAACCAGATCGACGGACAGATACAGCTCGACCTTTATCAGTCGGTTAGCCGGCTTATCTACGTGGCCAGCGGCTGGTATCTCAAGAACGATGCCAGCACCGCACTGCTCGGCCAACGGATCGCCGAACTGCAGGACGCGCGCAAGGCACTGGAGCCGAAGCTCGTTTCGCTGCTGCCGACCTTCTCTCGAGAACGGACCGAGGAGCGGCGGCACGGCCTGTCCAAGGACGGTGCGCCCGAAAGGCTGGCCGAACAGCTGGCGCTGACCGACGTGGCAGGCCTCGTCCCCGACATCGCTCTGACCGCCCGGACGGCGAATGCAGACATCGTCGTCGCCGCGAAGGCGTTTTTCGCTGTCAGCGATGCCTTCCGCATTCCGCGCGTCGAGGACGCTGCGCGCTCGATCATGCCGTCCGACTATTACGATCAGTTGGCTCTTTCCCGCGCTACCGACACGATCGGCACCGCCAGGCGCGGCATCGCGGTGGCGGCGCTGACCGGCCATGCCAAGGCGCCGGATCCGGTGGCGGCATGGCTGGATGCCGGCGGCGACCGGGTCGGGCGTATCCGCGAGCAGCTGCAGGCGCTGACCGAGGGCGGCGACATCACTGTGTCGCGGCTGGCGGTGGCATCGGGGCTGATGAGCGACCTGACGGCGCTGTGAGACGTCTTCCACATCGCGCGGGATTGCCGGCAAGAACTGCGCTATAGAGCAATCCGACGGCGCCCCGCTTTAGGGCGTCGGATCTGGGAGGGACTATGGCCGAAATAGCAGTGCAGCGAGCGCCCGAACGCGGCATCTGGGGGTGGATGCTGTTCGACTGGGCAGCGCAGCCGTTCTTCACCGTCATCACCACCTTCATCTTCGGTCCCTATTTCGTCTCGCGCATGGCAGGCGATCCGGAGACGGGCCAGGCGGCATGGGGTTACGGCATCGCCGCGGCGGGGCTGGCCATCGCCGTGCTGTCGCCGATCCTCGGCTCGATCGCCGACCAGACCGGCCCGCGAAAACCGTGGATCGCGTTCTTCGCTGCGATCAAGATCGCCAGTCTTTGCCTGCTGTGGTTCGCTGCCCCCGGTTCGAACCTTTTCCTGGTCGTGCTGTTCTTCTCGCTGGCCTCGGTCGCGGCGGAATTCTCGACCGTATTCAACGATTCGATGATGCCGCGCCTGGTGCCCAAGAGCGAGATCGGCCGAATCTCGAACATCGCCTGGGGGCTTGGCTATCTCGGCGGCATGATCGCGCTGATCTTTGTCGTCGGCTTCATGGCGGGCTCACTGGAGACCGGCAAGACGATCGTCGGCCTCGACCCTATCCTCGGGCTCGACCCGAAACTCGGCGAGGACGCACGGGCGACCGGGCCCCTGTCGGCGGCATGGTATTTCCTGTTCATCCTGCCAATGTTCTTTTTCACACCGGATGCCGTGAAGGGCATTCCTCTCGGCCCGGCGGTGCGCGAGGGGCTGTCGGAACTGAAATCGACGCTGACCGAAATACGCCAGCGCAGCGGCATCTTCCGCTTTCTCGTCGCCCGCATGATCTATCAGGATGGCGTCAATGCGCTGCTCGCGCTCGGTGGTGCGTTTGCGGCGGCGATGTTCCACTGGTCGATCACCGAGATCGGCCTGTTCGGCATCATCCTGAACGTCGTTGCCATCGTCGGCTGCCTGGTTGCCGCACGCCTCGACACGGCGCTCGGTTCCAAAACCATAGTGATGATTTCGCTTGTTCTGCTCAGCGTCGCAACGATCGGTATCGTCTCGACAGGGCCGGGCTATACGCTGTTCGGCGCCTGGATGATGCCCGGAACGGACAGCGGCGGCTTGTTCGGTACACCGGCCGAAAAAGCCTACATCTTCTTCGGTCTGCTGATCGGGCTTGCTTTTGGGCCGGTGCAGGCATCCTCGCGCTCCTACATGGCACGCAGCGTCACCGCCGCCGAATCGGGCCGTTATTTCGGCATCTATGCGCTGGCCGGACGCGCGACCAGTTTTGCTGCACCATTCATGGTGGCGACGATCACCTTGGCCAGCGGCTCGTCGCGGCTCGGCATGGCGGCAATCGTGCTGTTCCTCGGCGTCGGCTTGGCGATCCTGGTCAAGACGCCGTATCCGGCGGACAACCGGCCGGAGGGATGACCTTACCCTCCCCTTGTGGGGAGGGTCGATCCGTGAAGCGGAGCGGGGTGGGGGGCGCGGCGCTGCCCCTCCGTCTCACTTGCTTCGCAAAGATCGTTCGCCGACCCTCCCGACAAGGGAGGGTAAGGCGCTCAATGCCGGAAGTGCCTCACGCCTGTAAACACCATGGCGATGCCGTGGGCGTCGGCAGCGGCAATGACCTCTTCGTCGCGCATCGAGCCACCCGGCTGGATGACAGCGGTGGCGCCGGCTTCAATGGCCGACTGCAGTCCGTCGGCGAACGGGAAAAAGGCATCCGAGGCGACTACGGAGCCCGCGGTCAGCGACTCTGCCAGGCCGGCAGCCTCGGCCGCGTCGAGTGCCTTGCGCGCGGCGATGCGCGAGGAATCGACCCGGCTCATCTGGCCGGCGCCGATGCCGACGGTGGCGCCATCCTTGACATAGACGATGGCGTTCGACTTGACGTGCTTTGCGATGCGGAAGGCGAATTTGAGATCGGCCATTTCGGCCGGCGTCGGTGCGCGCCTGGTCACCACTTTCAGGTCGAGGTCGTCGACCACCGCATTGTCGCGGCCCTGGACGAGCAACCCGCCGGAAACGGATTTCACGGTGGTTCCGGCCGCGCGCGGATCGGGCAGGCCGCCGGTGACAAGCAGGCGCAGGTTCTTCTTGGCGGCGACGATGCGGATAGCTTCTTCCGAGGCGTCCGGCGCGATGATGACCTCGGTGAAGGTTTTGACGATCTCTTCGGCGGCTTCGGCATCGAGGACCTGGTTGATCGCGACAATGCCGCCAAAGGCCGAGACCGGATCGCAGGCCAGCGCCTTGGCGTAGGCCGCCTTCAGCGAAGCGCCTTCGGCGACGCCGCACGGGTTGGCGTGCTTGATGATGGCGACGGCGGCGGAGCGGGCCGGATCGAACTCACCGACCAGCTCGAAAGCGGCATCGGTGTCGTTGATGTTGTTGTAGGAAAGCTGCTTGCCCTGAAGCTGGCGCGCGGTCGCGACGCCCGGCCGCTTGTCGCCATCGACGTAGAAGCCGGCGCTCTGATGCGGGTTCTCGCCGTAGCGCATCACCTGGTCCAGCCTGCCGCCGAAGGCGCGCCAGGTGGGATGCTCGATCTCCAGCGCTTCGGCAAACCAGCCGGAGATCGCCGCATCGTAGGCGGCGGTGCGGGCGAAGGCCTTGGCCGCCAGCCTCTTGCGGAAATCCAGCGAGAGCGAGCCGAAATTCATCTCCAGTGCGTTGAGCACCGAGGCATAGTCCTCGGGGTCGGTGACGATCGCGACATAGGCATGATTCTTGGCCGAGGCGCGGATCATCGCCGGGCCGCCTATGTCAATGTTCTCGACGATTGAGGCATAAGCGGCGCCGGAGTGGCGGACATCTTCGAAAGGGTAGAGACTGGAAACGACGAGATCGATCGGCTCAATGCCGTGATCGCGCATCGCCGCGGCGTGTTCGGGATCGTCGCGCACGCCAAGCAGCGCGCCATGCACGGACGGATGCAGCGTTTTGACGCGGCCGTCCATGATCTCGGGAAAGCCGGTGAGGTCGGAAACGTCGCGCACGGCCATGCCTGCCTCGGCGATCGCCTTTGCCGTGCCGCCGGTGGAGACCAGCTCGATGCCTGCCGCGGCGAGCGCCCTGGCGAAATCAATGAGACCGGTCTTGTCGAAAACGGAAAGCAGCGCGCGGCGGACGGGAACGAGGTCGGGCGCGGGTATGTTCTTGGCGGCGACGGCCATGGGCTGGCGGCCTTTCGGTTTGGAAAGTGTCCGCGCGCCGTAGCACATGACATCAGGAAATCAAGCACCGCAGGCCAGGTTCACAGGGCAATCGCTCCGCCGACGCTGATAATTGAGAGCCCCATACGAGTGGACTCCACTTTGCGCGAAGCGATTGCCCCTGGACAGTCTCAGCTTCTTTCCGGATGGCCGGCGATGACCGTTCGCGTCAGTTGCCAATGGACTTCGGAAACCTCCGATGCCTTGAAGGCCAGCACGATCTGCCGGCTGCGGCGAGGGCCGCCAAGACCGGCGAAATAGATTGATTCTTCGACCTCGGGCACCACCTCGGCGCAGGTGAACACCCAGGTGTCGGCCTGGTCGGCGGTCAGCAGCAGGCGATCATGCTCGTCCTGGAGCAGGCCTATGTCGGGATGGATGTGGAAGCGGACCGCGACGAAATCGCGGCCGTTGTTGCGGATCGCAGCATTGCCGGGCCGCTGGAAACGGTCCCTGCCGGCGAGCACGTTGCCATTCGTCGACAATTTCAATTCGCGCTCATGCAGGAAGCCGAAGCGCGCGACATAGCCGTCGTGACGGGCCAGGAAACCCTGGCTGCCCTGCTGGTCGGTGCGCTTGCAGGGCACATGCTGCGGGCCGCCGATCAACGGCCTGCCGAGGAGATCGTTGACGCGCAGCGAATGGCTGAAGCGCGCCGACGAGGTGTCGTTGATGGTGGCGGTCGAGTGGGCGGCCGTGGCGCGGGCAAGTGGCCGGAATTCAGCGGCCCCATAGGTGTCGACGCCGGCGTTGACGATATAGTGGTGGCGGCCGGAGGACAGTTCGAAGGCCAGGCATCCGGCGTGCGCCGCGTTGGAAACATCGATGGGGGGCGGCGGGCCGGCATCGGCGATCACGGTGACGCCGCCCATGGAGAGGCGCTCATAGCCCGAATGCGGCGCGTGCAGCAACGGCGCGCCGGCGGTGTCGTCATGGCGCAGAATGGTGGCGATGCGGTCGTGGATGGTCGCGCCCATGCCGTTGAAGCGGGCCAGGCTGCCGTCCTGATGGCGAAAGAAGCGCAGCGCCGGCAGCATGCGGTCGATGGCGCCCATCAGCGCCGCTGGTGGTGTTTCCGCTTGATTGGCATAGGTCTGGCGCAGCGGCAGAAGGTCGGCGAGGATTTCGAGAACGGTCATCGGATTGCGGGAAATATGGCCGCCGTCCGGCAGAATCTGGCGTTCGAGCTCCTCGGCCAGATTGCGGGTCGCACCGCGCAGCGCCGACGCCGGCGCCGGCAGCGACAAGGCGGCGAAGGCGAGCGCGATGCGGGCGCGCAGCCTGTCCTTGCCGTTCGGCATTTCGCGTGCCATCGCCCTGAGATAGCGGATCTGCACGGCGAGCGATTTCAGGAAAGCCCGGTAGAAGGGAAATTCAGCGCCCTGCAGCACCACCGATGAATGCTGCAGCCAGGCAATGACGCGCTTGGCCGTCGTGCCGGGTTCCCAGGCGACGCCGGAAATCTGGTTGCCATGCATGGCGATCCAGTCGGAGACCAGCGCGCGGGCATTGGCGGCGGCGAGCTCGGTGCCGGCGGCGCGCATATGTCGCAGCCAGCGAAAGCCGTGCAGGGTCTTCTGCCAGCCGGAATTGGGCACGGCGACCTGAAAGGGCGACTTGCCGCCGGTCTCGACCAGATGTCCCGACAGCGGATAGCGGCCATAATAGATTTCAAGCGCGATCTGCGGGTCGGCCAGGCGCAGGTCCGGCGGTGCGATCAAAACGCGTTCCGGCGTGCGCCCGGAGTAGCGCCAGCGATAGATCGGGCCGGCACGCAGGCGCCGGCGCGTCTTGCGCCAGAATTCCTTCGCGACAAGCGCCCACAGACGCGTCGTGCTGCCCGCCGCGATCGCCAAAAGCCCTCCTCATCGCCCTCAACTCAAGTGACAAGTTTATGTGATTCAAGAACTTATGCGAAGGCGAATTCAACGGAAGCCCTGGAGTTCAGCCTGTTTTCCGCAGGATTCTCCCTAAAATAGTCGTCAAATTTTCAGCGTCAGCCGGCTCTGCGCATGCGGGCGGCGAAGAAGCCGTCCTGGCCGGACCGTTCCGGCGAGCCAAGTTCGAGATCGGCGGGCGTGGTGCGCAACGTGCCTTGCGGCGTCAGGAAGGAGTCGATGCCGGCGATCTCGCCTGGACGGAGCGGATCGTCGACGATATCAGCCGTCCCGGCGAGGAAGGCGCGGTGAAGAGCCTCGCCCTCGAGCGGATCAAGCGAACAGTTGGAAAAGACGATGCGCCCGCCGGGCCTGACCAGGGTGACGGCGCGGGCGAGCAGCCTTGCCTGCAGATCGGCGAGCTTTTCGACGTCGGCAGCCGTCTTTGTCCAGGGCACGTCGGGATGCCGCCGCACCGTGCCGGTCGAAGAGCAGGGCGCATCGAGGAGAACGGCATCGAACAGCTCCTCCGGCTCGTATTTGAGCACATCGGCCTGGACGATCTCCGCGGCCAGACCGAGGCGTTCGAGATTCTGCGAGAGCCGCGCCAACCGGGTCTTCGAGGTGTCGACGGCGGTGACCTCGGCACCGCCAAGAATTAGCTGGGCGGTCTTGCCGCCGGGAGCGGCACAGAGATCGGCGATGCGCAAACCCTTTATGTCGCCGAAGAGCCGGGCCGGAAGGCTGGCGGCGGCATCCTGAACCCACCAGGCACCGTCCTCGAAGCCGGGCAGTTCGGTGACGGGGGCGCTGAGCTTCTCCACGCGCACGGTGCCGGTCGGCAGCACGATTCCGCCGAGGCGCTCGGCCCACAGCGCCGGATCGGACTTGACCGTGAAGTCGACCGGCGCCTCGTGCCGATGAGCGGCGAGAATTTGCCTGGCCTTGTCGACGCCATAGGCGGCTTTCAGCCGGTCGGAAAACCATTTTGGCGCTTCGTCGGTAGCAGCAAGCGCTGCGGTTAGCTCGACCTCTTTGGACCGCGCCAGCGTGCGCAGCACGCCGTTGACGAGACCGGAAAAACGCAGCGTGCGCGGGTCGGACTTGGCGTGGGTGACGGCAAGGTCGACGGCGGCGCTGTCGGGAATGTCGAGGAACAGGATCTGCGCCGCCGCCACATGCAGAACATGCGAAAGCGCGGTGGCGTTTGGTGGCAGCGGCTTTTCCAGGCGGCGGGCCAGCAGCCCTGATATGGTCATGCGGAAACGCAGCGCAGTGACCAGTATGGCGCGCACCAGCGCCCGGTCGCGCAAATCGAGCGCCTTGTATTGCGGATGGCCGTTCTCATGGTCGGTCAGCCCGTCAAGCGGCGTTCTCGCGTCGATGACGGCGGCAAGCAGCCGTGCCGCCGCCCTGCGCGCGGCAAGCCCGGCAACGGGCTCGCCGGCGCTCACGGCATTGTTTTCATGATCGCCTGAAATTCGGTGCCGGCGTTTCGATCCGCTCACGACCATGGACCCTTGGGTCCGGTCGGATTGCGGCCCCAGGGATTGGATTTCGGCCGGGTGGGTTCAGCCGGCGGCTGCTCAGGCTGCTGGGCTGCCTTTTCCCACGGGCCCGAAGGCCGCTGCTCGTTCGCCGCCGGCCGCGGCATCGGCAAATGCCGCTGAGCAGGGGCAGATGCGCCACCGGCCATGTCCCGCGCCATTGCCTGCAAGGCGGCTATGCGGTTGTCGGTGTTCGGGTGGGTGGAAAACAGACTGTCCATGCGCTCGCCGGAAAGTGGATTGATGATGAAGAGGTGGGCAGTCGCCGGATTGCGTTCCGCATCCGGGTTGCGGATGCGTTCGGCGCCGCGGGCGATCTTGTCAAGGGCCGAAGCGAGCCAAAGCGGGTTTCCGGCTATTTCGGCGCCGCGCCGGTCGGCCTCATATTCACGGGTACGGCTGACCGCCATCTGCACGATCATCGCGGCGAAGGGCGCCACGATCATCGCCACCAGCACGCCGACAAAGCCGAACGGATTGTTGCTGTCGCGGTTACCGCCGAAAAAGAAGGCGAAATTGCCTAGCATCGAGATCGCCCCGGCAAGCGTGGCGACGATCGTCATGGTCAGCGTGTCGCGGTGCTGCACATGGGCGAGCTCGTGCGCCATGACCGCCGCAACTTCTTCATGCGACAGCCGTTGCAGCAGGCCGGTGGTGGCGGCGACAGCGGCGTTTTGCGGGTTGCGGCCGGTGGCGAAAGCGTTGGGCTGCGGGTTGTCGATCAGGTAGGTTTTCGGCATCGGCAAGCCGGCCCGATTGGCTAGGCTCTGCACGATGGCGTAGTATTCCGGCGCGTTCCTTTCGTCGACCTCGACGGCGCGGTTCATCGACAGCACCATCTTGTCGGCGTTCCAGTAGCTGAACAGGTTCATGCCAGCGGCAATCAGCAAGGCGATCACCATGCCGCCCGATCCGCCGATCAGATAGCCGACGCCCATGAACAGCGCGGTCATCGCGGCCAAAAGCATGGCGGTGCGAAGTGTGTTCATTGTCTGCTCCGTTTCTGCCGGCTCTGCGTAAAAAGGGTCGATCCTTGTCGGCTCATCGCTATATGATGGGAAAGGCTATGCCCTGTTTCAATCGGCCGGGAATATCGCATGATCGACGAAACCAGTAAAACAGGCGAAACCAGCAGAACAAGTGCCGGTCCCGATCACGGCGCGCCGCACAAAACGCTGACGCCGGCGGCCCGCCGCGCTTTGGCGGAAGCGGAAGCACGGCGCCAACACTATAGCCAGCAGGAAGCCGCGATGCCCCGGGAGATCGGCGGCCGTGGCGGCAAGGAACCCGGCCGCTATGGCGACTGGGAGGTCAAGGGCCTGGCCAGCGATTTCTAGGGCGTTGATATTCAGGTGATGCCGGCCTGCGAATAGCGGGTTCCTGCGTTTCCGGCCTTCGCCGGCCGAAGCACTAATGGGCGGTCGTGGCAGTTAAGGCTACGGCCGGCGTAGGCCGGTACTGACGGATCCGAAAGTCCGCTCCGTTCCGGTTCTCGCAACCCACTATTCTCGGCTCGGCCTGACCTGAATCTCAACATGGCCTGAGCCCAGCCGCTCCGGCGCGAGCGCGATCCAGCCGCGGTCGTCAAGGGCGATGCCGATCGCGTCATAACCGGCGATCGCGGCGTGCGGCGTTTGCAGCGGATGCCGGTGCGTGGCGCTGATCACCACGACCGCAGCCCCTGCCGCCTCGGCCGCCGATATGCCGGCGGGCGCATCTTCGAAAACGAGGCAGTCGCGCGCATCGACGCCGAGCCGCTCGGCCGCCAGCCGGAAGCAATCGGGCGCCGGCTTGCCGCGGGAAACGTCCTCCGCCGCGACAAGAATGGCGGGAAGCGGGATGCCGGCGGCCGCGATGCGCAGGAGAGCGAGTTCGCGTGGTGCGGAGGTGACGATGGCCCAGCGCTCGGGCGGCAGCGACGCCAGAAACGCCGTGGCGCCGGCGATCGGGTGGATGCCGTCGACGTCGGCCGCCTCGGCCTGCAAAAGCGCATCGGCCTCGCGCATCGGATCGACGCCTGGAAGCGCCAGCCGAGCGATGGTCTCGATCGCCCGCACGCCGTGGATCGTCGGCAGGAATGCAGCAACGTCGAGACCTTGCCGATGTGCCCAATCCGCCCAGACCCTTTCTGCCGCGGCAATCGAATTGACCACCGTGCCGTCCATGTCGAACAGGAAGGCCGCGAATTTCTTGCCTGCGAACATGTGCTATCCTGAGGATCATTTCGGAGGGATCAAAGCATGTCGACAGACCGTAGCGTCGCGTCGGCTGCATGGGAAGGCGCGAGATCGCCTTTTCGACTATCCTAGGGAACCACGGTCTGCCTTCTCGCGTTGCTTACATTGTCTTCCACGACGCCTAAAAGGGGGGAGTTGCGATGCTGATTCGGCTCGGCTACGAAATTGCCATCGACTGTGTTGAAGCCACCCCGGTGATTTCGCTGCTCGAGATCCACAAGGATCGGCAGGCCGACATCAAGCGGCAGACGCGCGTGCTGACCTCGCCTTCGGTCCCGACCAGGCTCTATCACGACCTTTATGGCAATGCCTGCCGCCGCTTCACGGCGCCGGGCGGCGGCTTTCGCATTCTTTACGACGCCGTCGTCGAGGACAGCGGCGAGCCCGACGAGGTCAACACGCTGGCCAGGGAAGTGCCGGTGGCGGAGTTGCCGGACGACGTGCTCGGCTATCTGCTCGGCAGCCGCTATTGCGAGACCGATCATCTCGGCGATCTGGCTTGGCAGGTTTTCGGCCCTGTTCCACCCGGCTGGGCACGGGTGCAGGCGATCGTCGACTATGTCCACAACCGTCTGTCCTTCGGCTACGGCTATGCGCGCCCGACGCGCACGGCGGCGCAGGCGCATGAGGAGCGTGTCGGCGTCTGCCGCGACTTCGCTCATCTGGCGATCACGCTCTGCCGCTGCATGAACATCCCCGCTCGCTACGTGAACGGCTATCTCGGCGATATCGGCGTGCCGGTAGACCCGGCGCCGATGGATTTTTCGGCGTGGCTGGAAGTGTTCCTCGACGGCAAATGGTACACATTCGACCCCCGCCACAACATGCCAAGGATCGGTCGGGTCGTCATCGCGCGCGGCCGCGACGCCACCGACGTGCCGCTGCTGCACAGTTTCGGCCAGCACCGGCTTGGCCTGTTCAAGGTCTGGACCTACGAGCAGGAAAGCAATCTGTTCAACCCGCCCCATCGCGGCATCGACAAGACCGTCAGCGCGCAGATGCTGGCATAGGGCGCCAAGCGCGAACAGCGGGCGTCCCGTTGTGATGGTCGCCCCGCTTCGGCACAACGCGCCTGTGCCGGATCAGGACTGGGTTCTCGTACTCCACGGCAGACAGCGTGATCATGGTAAGCGCTTCGTAAACGAAATTGCCGCAGCGGCTTCTCGTTTACCGGTTGTTCACCTTGCCGCATTTCGAAACCAAGCAGAAACAACGGTTTGACGATGTGCCACCGGCTTTCGGCCCCTTAGCGGCGTCATCCGGCCGGAATCCTGCACTGCGCCTTCGCACGGCCTCGAGGTCGTGGCGAATGGAGGCAGAAGCATGCGGCATTTTGGGGGTCTTGTTCACGCGGTCAGCGGCTTTGCCGGGGATCGAAGCGGAAACTTCGCGGTTCTGCTCGGCATGGTCGCGTCGGTGCTGGCGCTGGGCGTCGGCTTTGGCGTCAACGTTTCCCAACTCTACAACGCCAAGTCGAGCCTGCAAGGCGTTGTCGACGCGGCGGTGACCTCGACGGCGCGCGACCTGACGACAGGCGTCATCAAGGAGGCCGATGCCAATAGGTCGGTGCAGGCGTTCCTCAACGCCAACAGCCAAGCCGGCATCCTGAGCGCCGGCCAGATCGTCCTCGACAAATTGACCGTCGACCGGACCGCCAACACGGTTCAGGCGGACGCCCATGTCGATGTCGGGTTTTACTTCCCGCTTTTCAGCATGGGCGATATGCAGCGCGTCAGGGCATCGACGACGGCGGTCTATTCGGACAAGACGATCGAAGTGGCGATGATGCTCGATGTGACCGGATCGATGGCCGCCAACTGGTGGGCCAAGACCGACAAAATTGGCGACCTGCAGGACGCGGCTTCGGGGGCTGTGGAGGATCTGCTGGACGAAAATCTTGATCCGAAAAATCCGCGCGTGCGCGTAGCGATCATTCCCTACGCCGAAGCGGTGAACACCGGCGGTCTCGCGGGCAGCGTCTTCGTTGAGCAAGCGGGTGGATCGGATGTGCCGCCGGCGGAGGGCACACCGATTTTGGTATCGTCGGGGACGCCACCTCGCGACAAATGCGCCACCGAGCGCAAGGACAAGGATGGCTATGCCGATTATTTGTCCGACGGGCCGTCCGAGCCACGCCTGAACAAGCAAGGCAAAACCTATCTGGCTAAAGTCAACCGCGACGATCACATGAAGACCTGCCCGAAACCGGAACTCATTCCGCTGACGGCCGACAAGCAAAAATTGCTCGACACGATTGCGGACTTCAAGGCGGATGGCGTGACCGCCGGCGGTATCGCGGCTCAATGGGGATACTATATGCTTTCACCCTCGTGGCGCTCGACCATTGTCAACGCCAGGCTGGGTGCCGGGCCTGCCAATTTCGACAAGAAAAAAGTTGCCAAGGTCGCCATCCTGATGACGGACGGCCAGTTCAATACGGCATTCGCCGGCGGGCGCGGTGCGCCAAAATCACAGAATGCGGGCCAGATGTCGCGAGGCAATGCCGAAAGCATCTGCAGCAACATGAAGCGCGATGGCATCGAGATATTCACGATCGGCTTTGATCTGAACAATCCGACAATGACGGTGACCGAGCGGGACCAGGCAAAGAGCGTGCTCAAGAACTGCTCTACAGCGGACACGTCTTTGCTGAAGCACTACTACGAGGCGGCCACGGGCACGGAATTGGCCGCCGCCTTCGACGAGATCACCCAGAACATCGAGAAACTTACCATCAAACGCTGACCTTCCCCGTTGGGCTGATACGCCAAACCAAAAGGAAAAGGCCGCCGCTTCTTTCGAAGCCGGCGGCCTTCCGTGTTTCCGTCCATGGCGCGGCCCATGGCGGCGACCTTCAGGTCACCTGCCGCGCATCTCGCGCCTTAACGGGAAGACTGCTTCCCGAAAGTGCAATCCGCTGAGGCCACGTTCTGGAAAACGAAATCACTCGACATCGGATCACCTCCTTTCGATCTGTTGAAAACAGCCCTCATGATGGGGTGCCGATCCGTAAATGGCAAGGCGGTGCGCCGAAAAATGTCGCGCGGCGCCTGCTCGCGGATCGGAATGGGTTGCGACCGGCCAATCGGACGGGCAAACTCCTGTCGGACCGCGCCAGCATTCGGAGCATGGGAGGAGGGCCCGGGAGGAGAGTCATGGGAGGAGCGGCATGGAGGCAGCGCACAGAGCCGCACGGATCGTCCGAACGGTCATCGAAACGCTGAAGCCGGGTTTCGCGGTGAAGCTCTGGACCGGCGAGCGGATCGGGCCTGCCACCGGCCCGGTGCTCACTATCAACGACCAGGACATCGTCTGGCAGGTGATACGCCGGCCCTCCTTCTCGACGCTGATCGAGATGTGGATTTCCAAGATCATCGACGTGGAAGACGGATCGCTGTTCGATGTCTACGCCCTGCCTTCGAGTGGCAAGCTCAGGACGAAGCTCAAGTCGCTGCCGAAAGCTGGCAGTCCTGCGCGACTTGCCAACCGTGCTGTTTTCGAGAAAACAGATGACGGACCGACCTTTCCGGGCACAACCCCTTCGTCAGTGGGTCGAACAGGCAAGCGATCCAGCATCACTACGATATTTCGAACGCCTTCTACGGGCTCTTCCTTGATGAACCATGGTCTATAGCTGCGGCTATTTCACCGATTTCGCCAACAGCATCGACCAGGCGCAGAAAGACAAGCTCGATCATATCTGCCGTAAGCTCCGGCTGAAGCCCGGCGAAAGGCTGCTCGATATCGGCTGCGGCTGGGGAGCCATGCTCATCCATGCCGCGAAATATTACGGTGTCGTCGGGCACGGCGTTTCGCTGTCGGAAGCCCAGACCCAGCTCGCCCGCGAGCGCATCCGCGCCGAGGGGCTGGAGGATCGCGTCACCATCGAGATAAAGTCCTATGCCGAGCTGTCCGGCTCCTTCGACAAAATATCGTCGATCGGCATGTTCGAGCATCTGGGGCTCGCCAACCACGCCGCCTATTTCTCGGCCAGCCACCGCCTGCTCGAACCGGGCGGAATCTATCTGCACCACGCCATCACCCGGCGCGACAACGGCAACATGAAGAAGACCTTGCGCAAGGGTCCGGAATTCAAGGCGCTGATCAAATACATCTTTCCCGGCGGCGAGCTGGACACGATCGGCATGACGCTCGGCAATCTCGAGGCGCACGGCTTTCTCGTCTACGACGTCGAGAATTTGCGCGAGCACTACGCCCGGACCTGCCGTCTCTGGGCCGAGCGCCTCCACGCACGCTTCGACGAAGCGATCGCCGAGGTCGACGAAGCCAGGGCGCGCCTCTGGCTGCTTTATCTCACCGGCTGTTCGATCACGTTCGAACGCGCCTCGGCACAGATATTCCAGACCGTCGTCACCAAGCGTGCGCGTGGGCCCAGCGGCCTGCCACCGACGCGGGCGGACCTTTACCGGTAGTTGGTTCAGGTCGTGAACTCATAAGCGCAACGGCCCAGCGGCCAGTGTTTGACGCCTTGGTTGCTGCGAGAATCGCTGCGAAGCCTGCTGGGGTCATTTTGGAGAGAATGTCGCCAGCGGCGTCTCTAGCGTTCGAGGATATCGAACTCCGCATTGGCCCGCTGCTTTTCGAACAGGCATCTCGGCCGACGACAGCCGACTGCAGCCCCAGGCCAAAAGCGTGCCGCGGGGCTGCGTGCCAGACACGGTGACCTGTCTGTGACGGCAACGCTTGCGACTAGTGGGCTCTGATCTGATCGAGGGTGTTTTGGCACATCACAAGCCCACCCGCTGGTGTTATGCTGCCTTTTGCCTCCGAGGCTTGGTCAATGCTGACGTGCAACGAGGCTGAGGAGGAGGACATGGCAGCGACGGGACTTCAAAACCGCAGTGGCGTGCGGATTGGCACCGATCTTATCGATGAGTTCGCCGTCGGGTTGGCTGGACGCTTAGTCCGGCCTGCTGATGCCGACTACGACGAGGCGCGCCGGATTTGGAACGCGGCAATCGACCGGCATCCGGGATTGGTTTCACGCTGCCTCGGTGTCGCCGATGTAATCCAAGCGGTGAAATTTGCGGCTAGGAACGACCTTCTCGTTGCGGTGCGTGGGGGCGGTCACAATGTCGCCGGGCGGGCACTATGCGACAACGGCATTGTTGTCGACCTCTCTGCCATGCGTGGCGTGCTGGTTGAGCCCAAGACGCGCACCGTGCGGGTGCAGGGCGGCGCGACCCTTGGCGACCTCGACCGCGAGACACATCTGCATGGGCTGGCGGTGCCGGTCGGCGTCGTGTCGAAGACCGGCGTTGCCGGGCTCACACTCGGCGGCGGCGTAGGCTGGCTGGTGCGCAAGCACGGGCTGAGTTGCGACAACGTGATCTCGTTTGAGCTGGTGACGGCGGAGGGACGCCTGCTGACGGCCAGCGCAGAAGAACACCCCGACCTCTTCTGGGCCTTACGCGGCGGAGGCGGCAATTTCGGCATCGTCACCTGCTTCACCTTCCGCGCGCAGCAAATATCCTCGGTGTTCGGCGGCCTGATTGTTCACGGCCGCGACAAGACCCGCGAACTGCTGCGCTTCTATCGCGACTTCATGGCCACGACACCGGAGGAACTGACTGCCTACGCGGCCATGTTGACGACGCCGGACGGCACGCCGGCGGTCGGCATAGTCGCTTGCTGGTGCGGAGACATGGAAGAAGGCGCACGCGTGCTGGCGCCGCTGCGAGCCTTCGGTCCGCCGCTGCTCGACGCCATACAGCCAATGCCCTACCCGTCGATGCAGAAGCTGCTGGACGGGGCATTCCCGGACGGCACCCACAATTACTGGAAGGCGAGCTTTGTTCCGCAACTTACCGATACGGTCATCGACCTGCTTGTTGAGCATGGAAACCGCATGGAGTCGCCTCTCTCGGCCTGTCTCGTGGAGTTCTACGGCGGCGCGCCAGGCCGGGTCAGTCGCGCGGACTCCGCCTTCGCCCAGCGGAACGCGGAATACAACATCGGGATGACTGCGCAGTGGACGGATCCGGCCGAAAGCGAAAGGCATATAGCCTGGGTGCGGGCCATGTACGATGCGTTCGAGCAGCATTCGAGTGGCATGCACCTCCTCAACTTTCAGAGCGAACCCGCGGACGACGTGATCCGTGCCTCTTTCGGTGACAATTACAGTCGGCTTGCCGAGGTAAAGCGGAAATATGATCCCATGAATTTTTTCAGCCTCAACCAAAACATCTCGGCCGCGGCACACTAGCTGCCCCTCATTAAAAAACCGAGGGAAGTTATCGACGCGTTCGTCCGGATGTCAGTGTGAATGGCAGCATATGGATACGCCGACGAATTGCCTCGTCGACGGCGGATAGTCCGGTGCGGTGTTTAGCGCTGCGAGGTCCGGTTCGGGGCACCCCTCGATACGCTGGCGAGCGAAAAAGCATCGAATCGAGCGGCATTGTTCAACGCCTTCTTGGGGTCTAATGCGCAGCGGTTTTGGGATAACGACATGCATAAAAACAAGAACTTAAAGCGCATCGCATGAATCCGTTCAAACGTGACGCGCTTTAGACCAACCGCATCGTCTCGCCGATTTCGACGCGGGCTGGCCGGTCGACGGTGCAGTAGACGCCGAGATTGTGCGCGTTGTGGCGGACCAGGCTGCGCAGGATCGCCGGATCGTCGTCGAAACCATCCTGGGCGATGATGGTGAAGCCGCAGCGGCGGCACGGCTCGGAGATTGTCAACAGCAGGTCGCCGATCGCCAGCTTGCGACCGATCCATTCCGTTTCCGGGAACGATCCCTCGACAGCCGCCATGTCGACGACGATGTTTGGGCGGAAGCGGCGCGGGTCGGCGGCACCGTCGGGATGCAGCGCCTTCAGGCGCGCCAACGAAGCGGTGGTCAGGAGGTGGACCGGAGCCTTGCGGTAGCGCTCCGCGGTAAGGGGACCGGCGTAGTCCGGCGCAGCATCTTGGCGAAACGGACGGATCGAGGCCTCGAAGCCGAGAAAGGCGGAAACAGCGCGGTCGCTTTCGGCCCCAGGCGCTGGCAGCCAATCGCTCTGTGGCGTCGCGATCTCCAGTTCGCGGGCTTGCGATAACCGGGTCCGGATGCGTGGCACCTTGTGCCATTTCGCCTCGCGATCGGGCCGTGCGATCTCATTGTTCGAGGCATCGACAAGGCCGAACAGGCGGTCGCCATCGATGGTTTCCAGACCGACCGAGATCACCTCCAGGCATTCGCCGGCGAGCGAACTCGCCGGATAGCGCCAAAGCCCGGTGACGGCGCCCATTGCATCAGGCCCTCTTGTTCTGCCGGTTGGCGACGAGGTCGTCGACCACCGCCGGATCGGCCAGCGTCGAGGTATCGCCGAGCGAGGCAAAATCGTCCTCGGCGATCTTGCGCAGGATGCGCCGCATAATCTTGCCCGAACGGGTTTTCGGCAGGCCCGGCGCGAACTGGATCTTGTCGGGTGTGGCGATGGCGCCGATGTCCTTTCGGACATGAGCGACGAGTTCCTTGCGCAACTCCTCGCCCGGCTGCTCGCCGGCCATCAGCGTGACGTAGCAATAGATGCCTTGGCCCTTGATGTCGTGCGGGTAGCCGACGACGGCGGCCTCGGAGACCTTGTCATGGCTGACCAGCGCGGATTCGACCTCGGCCGTACCCATGCGGTGGCCAGAGACGTTGATCACGTCGTCGACGCGGCCGGTTATCCAGTAATAGCCGTCGGCGTCGCGGCGGCAGCCGTCGCCGGTGAAGTATTTGCCCTTGTAGCTGGAAAAATAGGTCTGCACGAAGCGTTCGTGGTCGCCGTAGACGGTGCGCATCTGGCCCGGCCAGGAGTCGGTGATGCAAAGGTTGCCGTCAACGGCGCCTTCCAGCACCTTGCCGTCGCCGTCGACGAGCTGCGGCTGGACACCGAAGAAGGGCCGCGTCGCGGAGCCTGCCTTCAGGTCGGTGGCTCCGGGCAGCGGCGTAATCAGAATGCCGCCGGTTTCGGTCTGCCACCAGGTGTCGACGATCGGCACCTTGCCGTTGCCGACGACGTTGAAGTACCACTCCCAGGCTTCCGGATTGATCGGCTCGCCGACCGTGCCGAGCACGCGCAGCGATTTGCGCGACGTTTTGGCGACATGGGCGTCGCCGGCGCCCATCAGGGCGCGCAACGCCGTCGGCGCGGTGTAGAAGATGTTGACCTTGTGCTTGTCGATGACGTCCCAGAAGCGGGACTGCGACGGATAGTTCGGTACGCCTTCGAACATCAGCGTGGTGGCGCCGTTGGCGAGCGGCCCGTAAACGATATAGCTGTGGCCGGTGACCCAGCCGACATCGGCGGTGCACCAGTAGATATCGCCGTCATGGTAGTCGAAGACATACTGATGCGTCATCGAGACATAGACGAGATAGCCGGCAGTGGTGTGCAGCACGCCCTTCGGCTTGCCGGTCGAGCCCGACGTGTAGAGGATGAACAGCGGATCCTCGGCCTTCATCTTCTCCGGCCTGCATTCCGCCTTCACCGAAGCGATCTCGTCATGGTACCAGACGTCGCGCCCGGGAGCCCAGCCGACCTTGCCGCCGGTGCGGCGCACGACCACGACTTTGTTGACCATCACGAAATTCTTCGCAGCGATGTCGATCGCCTTGTCGGTGTTTTCCTTCAAGGGGATGGACTTGCCGCCGCGCAGGCCTTCGTCGGCGGTGATGACGAAAGTCGATTCGCAGTCGACGATGCGGCCGGCCAATGCATCCGGCGAAAAGCCGCCAAAGACCACCGAATGGATGGCGCCGATGCGCGTGCAGGCAAGCATCGCGTAGGCCGCTTCAGGGATCATCGGCATGTAGATGGTGACGCGGTCGCCCTTCTTGACGCCGTGCTTCTTCATGACATTGGCGAGCCGGCAGACATGCCCGTGGAGCTCGTTGTAGGTGATCTTCTTGTCGTCATAGGGATTGTCACCTTCCCAGATGATGGCGGTCTGGTCGCCACGCTTCTTGAGGTGCCGGTCGATGCAGTTCCAGGAAACGTTGGTCTGGCCGTCCTCGAACCATTTGATCGTGACCTTGCCGTTGAAGGAGGTGTTCTTGACCTTGCTGTAGGGCTTGAACCAGTCGATGCGCTTGCCGTGCTTGCCCCAGAACTTGTCCGGGTTCTTCACGCTGTCGGCATACCACTTCAAATAGGTGTCATTGTCGATCAGCGCGTTCTTCTTCCACGCCGGCTGGACGCGATGGACATGAACCTCGGACATTTTTTCACTTCCTCCCCGAAAACCAGGCCGCCCGGCTTGACCGCCGGCGGCATCGCGGCGAAGCGGCCGCGAATTCGCGCGCATTATTAACAGTTCCGCGGTGACGGCAACATTAGACGTTGGATTCGCGCGGCGGGATGCCGCAGAGGCTCTCTTCGGCGCTGTCAGCACTCAGGCTGTATCGCTGCTAACTACATGTTTTTGCGTGTTAAACCCAGCCTGAACCATAAAAAATCAATAGACGATTAAGCAAATAGCGCGCACTATTTCGCATTGGGAGGAAAGGAGAATCAACCCAGAGGACCGCAATGCGCGACCAATCCGAGATGGACCTGATGCTCAAGGGCTATGGCTTGACCACGGCCAAGATACTCTATCATTTTCCCGATCATCCGCATCTGCTGCAGAGCTTCATCTGGCAGGATTACGACATCGCTCCGAAATTTCCGGTGCTGATCCGGTTCATCGAGTTCTGGCAGACCAGGCTCGACGGTCCGCTGCATTCGGTGAGCTATACGCACCAGAAGCTGATCGCGCCCAATGAATGGCACAAGGTCGACGGCGAGTTCGTGCTGCATTAGGGCGTGCCGATATTCAAATGAGGCCGGCCTGCGAATGGCGGTTTCCTGCGCTTCCGGCCTTCGCCGGCCGAAGCACTCAATGAGCGGTCGTGGTAGTCAAGGCTACGGCCGGCGTAGGCCGGTGCTCACATACTTTAAGTACGCTCCGTTCCGGTTCTCGGAAACCACCATTCTCGACTCGGCCTCACCTGGATCTCAACACGCCCTATCCCGGACGTTTGATGTATCGAGCGGGGTCAAACCGCCGGCGGGCTGAGCCGGGCAAAGCCTTCCTGCCGGCGATACGGAAAGTACGGGTAGGGCGCGGTGACTTCGCTTGCCGTGTCGAGCTTCTTCATCTGATCCGATGTCAATGACCAGCCGACGGCGCCGAGGTTCTGGCGCAGCTGTTCCTCGTTGCGCGCGCCGATGATGACGGAGGCGACTGTCGGCCGCTGCAGCAGCCAGTTGATGGCGATCTGCGGCACGGTCTTGCCGGTTTCCTTGGCCAAGGCGTCGAGCGCATTGACAACCCGGTAGAGCTGCTCGTCCTCGACCGGGGGTCCGAAGCTTGCGGTGTCGTGCAGCCGGCTTTTTTCCGGCAGCGGCTCGCCGCGGCGGATCTTGCCGGTCAGGCGACCCCAGCCGAGCGGACTCCACACGAGCGCGCCGACACCCTGGTCGAGGCCGAGCGGCATCAACTCCCATTCATAGTCGCGCCCGACCAGCGAGTAGTAGACCTGATGGGCGACGTAGCGCGGATAGCCGTGCCTGTCGGCCAGGCCGAGCGATTTCATCACTTGCCAGCCGGAGAAGTTGGAGACGCCGACATAGCGCAGCTTGCCGGCGCGCACGAGACTATCCAGCGTCGACAGCACCTCCTCGATCGGGGTTGCGGCGTCGAAGGCGTGCAGTTGCAGCAGGTCGATGTAATCGGTGCCGAGACGGTTCAGCGCGTCCTCGACGGCCTTGATGAGGCGCGAACGGGACGAGCCGGCATCGTTGGGTCCATCGCCCATCGGCAGCGAGGTCTTGGTCGAGATCAGCACGGCATCGCGGCGGCCCTTGATGGCCGCGCCGAGCACCTCTTCGGAGGCGCCGTTCGAATAGACGTCGGCGGTGTCGAACAGGTTGACGCCGGCCTCCAGGCAGATGTCGACCAGTCGCCGCGCCTCCGTCGCATCGCTGTTGCCCCAGGCGCCGAACAGCGGCCCCGAACCGCCGAAGGTTCCAGCGCCGAACGAGAGAGCCGGGACCTTCAGGCCCGATGCGCCAAGACGTCGATAATCCATGGTTTTGCTCCTTGATGATGTCGGAAGATTTTTTGAAGAGCGGTTGAGGTTTGCCGACCTACGACCGCGCGATTTCTGGTGCTGTGAGGACGGGATTTCGGTCGAGGCGTAGCGCCAGCGCAGCCACGACCAGCGCCGAGAGCGGCAGCAGCGCCGCGACCCAGGTGACTGCGCCAAGGCCGGGACCATGGGCGATGACGACGCCGCCGAGCCAGGCGCCGGCGGCGTTGCCGAGATTGAAGGCGGCGATGTTGAAGGACGAGGCGAGGCTCTGGCCGGCTCCTTCAGCCTCTTCCAGCACCCACATCTGCAGCGGCGCCACGGTTGCGAAGGCGGCGGCGCCGAGCAGGCCGACATAGATGACGGCCATCGCCCGGCTATGCAGGGCGAAGGTCATCGTGCCGAGCACCAGCACCAGCACGACGAGGGTGCCGAGAACCGAAGGCACCAGCCAGCGGTCGGCGAAACTGCCGCCGAGCAGATTGCCGGCAATGAGGCCGCCGCCGAAGACAAGCAGGATCGGCGACACGGCTGCTTCCCCAAAACCGGTGATCTCTGTCAGCAAGGGGGCGATATAGGTGAAGACTGCAAAGACGCCGGCATAGCCAAGCACTGTGGTGGCGAAACCAAGCAGGACCGGCGCACGGCCGAGCACGGCGAGATCGCCGCGCAGGTCGCTCTTTTCCGGCGCCGCCTTGCCGCGCGGCACCAAGAGCAGAATGATGGCGAAGGCCGCTATCCCGACCAGGGTCACCGCCCAGAACGTTGCGCGCCAGCCGAAGGCCTCGCCGAGCCAGGTGCCGAAGGGCACGCCGAGAATGTTGGCGATGGTCAGGCCGGTGAACATCAGGGCAATCGCCGAGGCCTTCTTGTTGGGCGGCACCAGTCCCGTCGCCACCACCGAGCCGACGCCGAAGAAGGTGCCGTGGGCGAAGGCGGTGAGCACGCGGGCACCCATCAGCGTCCAGTAGCCGGGAGCGAGCGCACAGGCGAGGTTGCCCAGCGTGAAGATCGCCATCAGCGCCAGGAGCACGGCCTTGCGCGGCCAGCGGC
Organism: Mesorhizobium sp. WSM4821; assembly: GCF_055901555.1. Taxonomy (NCBI): domain Bacteria; kingdom Pseudomonadati; phylum Pseudomonadota; class Alphaproteobacteria; order Hyphomicrobiales; family Phyllobacteriaceae; genus Mesorhizobium; species Mesorhizobium sp. WSM4821. The sequence continues at coordinate 1,612,291 of NZ_CM148371.1, forward strand.
CGGTGGCGATCGTCAGCAACGGCGCGCCAATGACGACGCCCAGCGCATAGCCGGTGATCAACTGACCGGCGGCCGAGATCGAGACGCCGAGATCGGTGCTGACGTCGAGCAGCAGGCCCATGATGACGAATTCGGTGACGCCGATGCCGAAGGCGCCGGCGGCGAGGGCATAAAGGGCAAGAGGCATGGTAATCTTCCGGTTCGGTTGATGGCCCGTTTTGCGACGGGGCGTCCGTGTCCCGCCACGCCCCGACCCGGAAAATCGGGTCGCGATGGGCTGTGAACCAGCCTTGCGCCGGGCACATCGTTTGTGAAATAGATTCACGAATGGCGAGACCAGACATCAACCGCTCCGGCGAGATCGAAGTGTTCGTCCGCGTTGTCGAGGCGGGCAGCTTTTCGGCCGCCGCTCGCGCCTTGCGGATGACGCCGTCGGCGGTAAGCAAATTGATCGCACGGCTGGAAGCACGCCTTGGCGCGCGGCTCGTCAGCCGTTCGACGCGAAAGCTGCAACTGACACCGGAAGGGGCGGCCTTCTTCGACAGCGGCGTGCGCATCCTGGCCGAGATGGCGGCAGCCGAGCGCGAGGCGGCGGCGGGCGCCGCACCCCGCGGGCGGCTGCGGGTCAACAGCTACGTACCTTTCGGGCAGCACCGGCTGATCCCCCTTCTGCCGCGCTTCCTCGAACGCTATCCGGAAATTGCCGTTGATCTGGTTTTGACCGACAGCGTCATCGACCTGATGGAGGAGCGCGCCGATGTCGCCATCCGCGCCGGGCCGCTTGGCGAATCACGCCTGGTGGCGCGCAAGCTCGGGCAAAGCCCGGCGATTGTCGTCGCCGCGCCATCCTATCTCGGCACACATGGCACGCCGCGGACGCCGGCCGATCTCGAACGCCACAATCGGATGGGTTTCTGCTTCGTGCGGCATATCGACGGCTGGCTTTTCAATGACGGAACCGGCGGAAACGTCGTTGTTCCGACGATTGGGAATGCGCTAGTCAGCGACGGCGAGGCGATGCGGCTGATGGCGCTCTCCGGGACAGGAATCGCCCGGCTGACGCGCTGGCACGTGGAGCCCGACATCGCCGCCGGCCGGCTGGTGCCGCTTCTGGAGGACTTCAACCCCGGCGACGAGGAGCTCACCCACGCCGTCTATGTCGGGCAGGGGAAGCATTTGCCGGCTCGGGTGCGGGCCTTTCTCGACTTTTTGGTCGAGACTGTCCGGCTGGGCTGAACGGGAATCAACAGGCCTGTGGTCGGGCCTGTCCGCTAACGGCTGCCGAAAATCGCCGAGCCGACCCTGACGCTGGTTGCGCCGAAGGCGATCGCCGTCTCGTAATCGCCCGACATGCCCATGGAGAGCTTTTCGAGACCGGCCTCACGCGCAAGTTTCTCCAGCAGCGCAAAATGCGGGCCGGGATTCTCGTCGGCCGGCGGAATGCACATCAGGCCCTTGATGACGAGGCCGTGGACCGCGCGGCAGCGGGCGACGAAGGCGACGGCCTCGCGCGGTTGGATGCCGGCCTTTTGCGGCTCCGAGCCGGTGTTGACCTGGACGTAGAGGCTTGGCGACCGGCCTTGCCTGGCGATTTCCTTGGCGAGTTCGGCCGCGATCTTCTCGCGATCGACCGTCTCGATGACGTCGAACAGCGCGACCGCTTCCTTCGCCTTGTTCGATTGCAGCGGACCGATCAGATGCAGCTCGATATCGGGGAAGGCTTCCTTGAGCGCCGGCCATTTGGCCTGCGCTTCCTGCACACGGTTCTCGCCGAAGACACGCTGGCCGGCCTCGATGACCGGGCGGACATCTTCCGCCCCGAAGGTCTTCGACACCGCGACCAGCGTGACCGCTCCAGCCCCGCGGTCGGCCGCCTGCTCGGCGGCGGCGATCTTCGTTCTGACCGCAAAAAGCTGTTCGACGGCGCTCGTCATGCCCATACCCAGTATCTGTTTGTGCTCTCCGCCGGGTCGCCGCAGTTGACGGGTCCGGCAATCCATGGTGAACACCGCGACGACATTTCCCTCGGCCGCCGGGCATGTCCGGCGGCTAGCGCATGCTTTTAAGTGAAAAACATCCGATGGCAACCGAACGATACAATCCGCGCGCGTCAGAGCCCAAATGGCAGAAGGCCTGGGACGCCAAGAAGCTGTTTGAAGCGCACAACGACGACTCGCGCCCGAAATACTACATGCTGGAGATGTTCCCCTATCCGTCGGGGCGCATCCATATCGGCCATGTGCGCAACTATACGATGGGCGACGTGGTGGCGCGCTACAAGCGGGCCAAGGGCTTCAACGTGCTGCACCCGATAGGCTGGGATGCCTTCGGGCTGCCGGCCGAAAACGCGGCGCGCGACAACAATGTTAATCCACGCGACTGGACCTACGCCAATATCAAAACGATGAAAGGCCAGTTGAAGTCGATGGGTCTGTCTTGGGACTGGGCCCGCGAATTCGCCACCTGCGATGCGAGCTACTACAAGCACCAGCAGAAGATGTTCCTGGATTTCTGGAAGGCCGGGCTGGCCGAGCGCAAATCGGCGAAGGTCAACTGGGACCCAGTCGATATGACGGTGCTCGCCAACGAACAGGTCATCGACGGGCGCGGCTGGCGATCCGGCGCACTGGTCGAGCAGCGCGACCTGACGCAATGGTTCTTCAAGATTACCTCGATGGCGCAGGAATTGCTGGACGGCCTGTCGACGCTGGAGCGCTGGCCGGACAAGGTCAAGCTGATGCAGGCCAACTGGATCGGCCGCTCAGAAGGCCTGCTGATACGCTGGCCGCTGGCTGCCGCTACGGCGCCCGCCGGCGAGCCCGAACTTGAGGTCTACACGACCCGGCCCGACACTATTTTCGGCGCCTCGTTCATGGCAATTGCGGCAGACCATCCGCTGGCGAGAAGGGCTGCGGAAGACAACGCCGAGCTGGCCGCCTTCATCAAGGATATCAAGCGCGGCGGTACGGCGACTGCCGAGATCGAGACAGCCGAGAAGAAGGGATTTGATACCGGCATCCGAGTCGTTCATCCGTTTGACGAGAGCTGGACGCTGCCCGTTTATGTCGCGAACTTCGTGCTGATGGACTATGGCACGGGTGCCATCTTCGGCTGCCCGTCTGGCGATCAGCGCGATCTCGACTTCGCCAATAAATACGGGCTGCCGGTCATTCCGGTGGTGATGCCGGAAGGCGCCGACGCCAGGACCTTCCAGATCACTGAGGAGGCCTATACCGACGACGGCGTGATGATCAATTCGCGCTTCCTTGATGGTATGAAGCCACAGGCCGCATTCGATGAGGTCGCGACCAGGCTGTCAGGCATCGCTATCGGCAATCGGCCGCAGGCTGAGCGCAAGGTGCAGTTCCGGCTGCGCGATTGGCTGGTCTCGCGCCAACGTTGTTGGGGCGCGCCAATCCCGGTGATCTATTGCGACGATTGCGGCGCCGTGCCCGTGCGCGCCGAGAATTTGCCGGTTGAGTTGCCGGATCACCTGTCCTTCGACAAGCCAGGCAATCCGCTAGACAATCACCCGACGTGGAAGCATGTCGACTGTCCGCAATGTGGCAAGCCGGCGCGACGCGACACCGATACGATGGACACGTTTGTTGATTCATCCTGGTATTTCGCACGCTTCACAGACCCGTGGAACGAGGCTGCGCCAACGACGATGACCGCGGTCGACGGCAAGAACGGCTGGCTGCCGGTCAACCAATATATCGGCGGTGTCGAGCATGCGATCCTGCACCTGCTCTATTCGCGCTTCTTCACCCGCGCCATGAAGGCGACCGGCCATCTCAATGTGGTCGAAGAGCCGTTCGATGGCCTGTTTACCCAAGGCATGGTTGTGCACGAGACCTACCGTATCGGCAGCGGCGCCAGCGGCCAGTATGTCACTCCGGCGGAGGTCAGGGTTGACATGGTCGAAGGGGAGCGAAAGGCGGCTTTGATCAGCGACGGCACGCCGGTAGAGATCGGCGCGATCGAGAAAATGTCGAAGTCGAAGAAGAATGTCGTCGATCCCGATGATATCTTGGCAAACTACGGCGCTGATACCGCACGCTGGTTCGTGCTGTCCGACTCGCCGCCCGACCGCGACGTGATTTGGACGGAAGCTGGCGTCGAGGGCGCACACCGCTTCGTGCAGCGCGTCTGGCGTCAGGTATCGGAGGCAGCGCCCGCGCTGGCAGGGGTATCACCTGCACAAGGCGTTTCCGGTCCTGCGCTTGAACTGTCGCGTATGGCCCATCGTGCCGCCAAGCAGGTGGCGGAGGATATTGAGAGGATCGCCTTCAACAAAGGCATCGCGCGGCTCTATGAATTGGTCAATGCTATCCAGGCGCTTGCGCCCGCCGGCGCCTTCACGGCCAGCAAAAGTGAGCTCAGCGGGGCCAATGTCTTGGGTGGCAGAAGTCTGAACCCGGAAAATGCTCCAGCGTTGCGTCAGGCACTGGAAATGCTGGTCATCATGATCGCACCCATGATGCCGCATCTGGCTGACGAATGCTGGTCAACCTTGGGCGGGACAGGATTTGTCGCCGAACGGCCCTGGCCGGCCTATGACCCGTCGCTTGTCGTCGACAGCGAGATCGTGCTGCCGGTCCAGGTCAACGGCAAGAAGCGCGGGGATTTGACAATCGCCCGCGACGCAGACCAAGGTGCGGTCGAAAAAGCGGTTCTGGCCCTCGACTTCGTGCAGAAGGCGCTCGAAGGTAAGGCGCCGCGCAAGGTGATCATCGTTCCGCAGAGGATCGTCAATGTCGTTGCCTGATCCGAGGAAGACAGAAGTGACGCGTTTGCTGCGCCGTGCCTCGCTTTGCGGCCTGATCGCTTTCGTTACGCTGGTTTCGGCCTGCACGGTGCGCCCGCTCTATTCGAGCGCGCCGCTGTCCGCCGGCTCGCAAGCCGGGGCTGCCGCCGAGCTCCGATCCATCTCGATCAAGCCGGTCGAGACCCGCTACGCCCAGCAGGTCCGCAACAATCTGATCTTCGCACTCGGTCAAGGAGCGGGCGAGCCGGCTTCGCCGGCCTATTCGCTCGATCTCGGCGTCGCCGAACTTGTCGAGTCCGAGGCATTCGTGCGAACCCAGACCGATGAAAATGAGGCGACGGCGGGCACGGTGACACTGACCGCGTCCTATGCGCTGACCGACGCCAAGACCGGCACGACCATCGCGACCGGCAAGCGCTCGATAACGTCGTCGTTCGACAAGCCGCGTCAGGAGTTCGCCTCCTACAGGGCGCAGATCGACGCCGAGAACCGCGCAGCGCGCGAACTGGCGGACCTGCTGCGCCTGTCGATCGCCCAGGATCTGGTCAAGCACGGCAAGACAGTGGCGGGTTAAAACGTTTCCGACCTGGATCGAGACGTTCTAAATGTCGCCGAGATCTGGTTGCAGGACGCAAAAAGGCCGATTGCTCGGCCTTTTTCGGGAACGCGGTGCCTTGATTTCAGCGATCTTGTGGGGTTTCAACCAATCTTCTGGCCGGTCTTGGCCCAGTCGGCAAGGAACTGCTCCAGGCCCTTGTCGGTCAGCGGATGCTTGACCAGCGCCTTCAGCGTCGCCGGCGGCGCGGTGATGACGTCGGCGCCGATGAGGGCGGCCTGCTTGACATGGTTCACGGTGCGCACCGAAGCCGTCAGGATCTCGGTCTGGAAATCATAATTGTCGTAGATGGTGCGGATGTCCGCGATCAGCTCCATGCCGTCCCAGCCGGTGTCGTCGATGCGGCCGACGAAGGGCGAGATGAACGAGGCGCCGGCCTTGGCGGCGAGCAGCGCCTGGGTCGCCGAGAAGCAGAGCGTGACGTTGACCATGCGGCCTTCCGACCGGATATCCTTGCAGGCTCTGAGGCCGTCCAGCGTCAGCGGCACCTTGATACAGACATTGTCGGCGATCCTGGCCAGGGTCTTGGCCTCCGCCATCATGTCCTTGTATTCGGTGGCGACGACTTCGGCCGAGACCGGACCCTTGACGATGTCGCAGATCTCTCTGGTGACGTCGGCGATCTTGCCGCCGGACTTGAGGATCAGCGAAGGGTTGGTGGTGACGCCGTCGAGCAGCCCCAGATCGTTCAGCTCACGGATTTCCTTGACATCGGCGGTGTCGACAAAAAATTTCATGGGGGTCTCCTGAAGATTTTCATGTGCATGTCATGCACATTCGGGGTCGGCCTTTGCTCTAGACGAAAGTCGGGGCAAGGTCACGCCTCATGATCGAAGATTCGCCCTTTGTCGCAGCCGCGCCGGTGCTGGTGCCGATGCCCGCCGAACGCCCTTACACCTATGCCGTGCCAGCCGGCATGTGTGTGGTGCCGGGCTTGATCGTGCGTGTGCCGCTCGGTCCGCGGCAGGTCGCCGGCATCGTCTGGGACGGTGCCGTCGAAAAGGTCGATGCCAAAAAACTGCGTCCGATCGAGCAGGTCTTCGACTGCCCGCCGATCGACCGCACGATGCGCCGTTTCGTCGACTGGATCGCGCAATACACTCTGTCACCGCCCGGCATGGTGGCGCGCATGCTGCTGCGGGCGCCGGAGGCCTTCGACCCCGAACCGTGGATCGAAGGGCTGCAACGTACTTTCGCCAAACCCGACCGGATGACGGGTGCGAGGATGCGCGTGCTGGAAACAGCCGAAGGCGGGCTCGCCTGGACGCGATCCGGGCTGGCGCATGCGGCCGGCGTGTCGTCGACCGTCATCGACGGGCTGAAAGCGCAAGGCGTGTTCGAGACCGTCATGATCCCGCCGCGACCGGTGGTCGCAGCACCCGATCCGGGCTACGCCCAGCCTTCGCTGATGCCGGACCAGAACGATGCCGCCGAGATGCTGCGCACCAATGTCGCGGCCGGCGCATTCGGCGTCACTCTCCTCGACGGGGTGACCGGATCGGGCAAGACGGAGGTCTATTTCGAGGCGGTGGCGGCGGCGCTCGAGCGGGGCAAGCAGGTGCTGATCCTGCTGCCGGAGATCGCGCTGACCCACGCCTTCCTCGAGCGCTTCCAGGAACGGTTCGGCGCCAAGCCGGCGGAATGGCACTCGGACCTGCCGCCAAGGATGCGCGAGCGTGTCTGGCGGCAAGTGGCGGAAGGCGGAGTGCGGGTCGTCGCCGGGGCGCGCTCGGCGCTGTTCCTGCCGTTCAGGGAGCTCGGGCTGATCGTCGTCGACGAGGAGCACGACCCCGCCTACAAGCAGGAGGATCGCGTCTTCTACAATGCGCGCGACATGGCGGTGGTGCGGGGCCATATCGGCGGCTTTCCAGTCGTCCTCGCCTCGGCCACGCCGTCGGTCGAAAGCCGGGTCAACGCCCAGCAGGGGCGCTACAGCAGGGCAGTGCTTTCGGCACGCTTCGCCGAGGCGGCTCTTCCCGATCTGAAGACGATCGACATGCGTCGCGCCCCGCCTGCGCGCGGCGGTTTCCTGTCGCCGGTGCTGCTTGGCTATATGCGGCAGACGCTGGAGAGACACGAGCAGTCGCTGCTGTTCCTCAACCGGCGCGGCTATGCGCCGCTGACATTGTGCCGGGTCTGCGGCCACCGCTTCGGCTGCCCGGTCTGCTCGGCCTGGCTGGTCGAGCACCGCTTTCGCGGCCAGCTCGTCTGCCACCATTGCGGGCATAATGAGCGCCGCCCCGAGGCCTGCCCGGAATGCGGCACGCTCGACCATCTGGTCGCCTGCGGGCCGGGTGTCGAGCGCATCGCCGAGGAGGTCGTCGCGCATTTTCCCGACGCCCGCACCATCGTGCTGTCGTCCGACCTGATGGGCGGCGTGCGGCGGCTGAGGCTCGAGCTTGAAGCCATCGCCAATGGCGAGGCCGACATCGTCATCGGCACGCAGCTCGTCGCCAAGGGCCACAATTTCCCCAACATGACACTGGTTGGCGTGGTCGACGCCGATCTCGGCCTTGCCAACGGCGATCCGCGCGCCGCCGAGCGCACCTTCCAGCTGCTCAGCCAGGTGACCGGCCGCGCCGGCCGCACCGGCAAGAAGAGCCTCGGGCTGCTGCAGACCTTTCAGCCCGACCACCCGGTGATGCGTGCGATCGTCTCCGGCGACGCCGAGGCTTTTTATGAGCGTGAGATCGCCGAACGCGAGCGGGCGGCGCTGCCGCCTTTCGGCCGCCTCGCCGGCGTCATCGTCAGCGCCGCGACGCGAGCGGAAGCCGAAGCGCACGCCCGCGGCCTGCGGCGTGCAGCACCCCAAGGCGCCGACCTGTTCGTGCTCGGCCCGGCCGAGGCGCCGCTATCGCTGATCGGCGGACGCCACCGTTTTCGCCTGCTGATCCAGGGCGAGCGGCGCGCCGACATGCAAGGGTTCATCCGCGCCATGCTGGCCGAGGGACCGAAGCTACGGGGCTCGGTCCGTGTGCAGGTCGACATCGACCCGCAGAGCTTCTTGTGAGCTTGGAGCTAGCCTTCGGGTTCTGTACCAAATGGGTTGAGGTTTGCGACCTTGAGGACGTCGAAATGACGGTTGTTGGCAGTCAAGATTGTCAGGTCGTGCTCAAGAGCGGTTGCGGCGATCAAAATGTCCGGTAGGCCAAGGCTACGCCCACGAGCGATCGCCGCGTCTTCCATTTCTCCTGCTCGTCGGGCGATCGCGGAGCCTATTGACAAGACTTGCTCATCGAATTCAGCCAGTAGGCCGTCAAGCCATCGCTCAAGGCGCTCGGCTCGCTGGGCGCCGCCGGCGCGCCTCAACTTGGCAACGCCTTTCTGGACTTCAGCAGCGGCTATAGCCGGAATATACCAAGTTTGGCGTCTGCCGGTCCGTGACAGCCAAGCCTGAAAGGTAGGCGAAAGCCCTGCACGATCAGGCGCGAGTACCGAGAGCACGGAAGTGTCGAGCAGGTACCCGTTCAAAAGTCATATTCCCGGAGCGTCGATTGATTTCGTTCAAGCTCGATGCCGCCTGGGTAAGTGAGAAGGAAGTCAATAAAATCGTCGTTACGATCTGGGTAAAGCTTTCGCGCCTCTGCGATCGGCACGACCGCCGCGGCAGGTTTGCCATGCTTGGTAATAATCGTAGGCTGGCCATTCTCCGCCGCCTCCACGAGCGCAGAAAAGCTCGCCTTTGCCTCTCGTAGCTGCATTGTCTTCATGCGCGAACTCCTTGTGGTCTCATGTGGTCATAATATAGGAATTATACCGGAAAGGAACAGCCCGTCATGAAAACCCTCGGCCTTCTTGGCGGCATGAGCTGGGAATCGACCGCCATCTACTATCGTCTGCTCAACGAGATCGTGCGCGGGCGGCTTGGCGGCCTGCATTCGGCCAAGCTGCTCCTGTGGTCGTTCGATTTTGCCGAGATTGCCGGACGGCAGCATGAAGGCGACTGGCAAGGCGCCGGCGCGCTTCTTACCGAGGCTGCATGCAAGCTTGAGGCAGCCGGTGCGGAGGGGCTGGTGATCTGCACCAACACCATGCACAAGCTGGCCGACGCGGTGCAGGCGGCGGTGTCGATCCCGCTCATCCACATCGCCGATGCAACGGCCGCCGCGGTCAGGCAGGCCGGCGTCAACCGCCCGGTGCTGTTAGCGACGCGCTTCACCATGGAACAGGACTTCTACAAGGGCAGGCTTATCGAAAAGTATGGACTTCAGCCCGTGGTTCCGGATCAGGCCGGGCGGGATATGGTTCATCGCGTGATCTATGACGAACTCTGCCAAGGCATCGTCAGCACCGAATCGAAGGCGGCCTACATCGATGAAATCGTTCGCATGCGGCGCGATCAAAAGATCGACAGCGTCATCATGGGTTGCACCGAGATCACCATGCTCATCGGCCATCCGGATTTCGACATTCCGGTGTTCGACACGACGCTCATTCATGCCGAAGCGGCGGTCGACTTCGCGCTCTCTTGAAACGCGTTTTCCTAAAGTGCCGGCCGCCATCTGGCGCGAGGGCTTTCCTTCGCTAGAATGTCCGAAATTTCGAAACAGCCGTTTACGAGGGGACAAGATGGAGTTTGCGTTTCCATGGCCGATGAGCCAGGGCGAGTGGCTGGCATGGTCGAGCGCCGTCGTGACCTTGCTGTTCGGCCTGCTGCTGTTCCTGGCGCCGGTGCTGGCCTTCCGGATCCTGCGGCTGCAGGTCAAGCCCGAGAAGACCGCGGCGATCGCAGAAGGTCGCGGCAGGATGTCGGGCTTCTATCTCGGTGTCGGCCTGTGCTGCATCCTGCTGGCGCAACCGCTTCTCTACATGGCGCTTGGCTTTTCCTGGCTGTTCACCGCCTTCGGCCGGCTGCTGTCTATGATGTCGGATAGCGCCAACACGCCTTTCAACTGGGCTTTCTTCGTGATGGAACTGGTGCTGGCCGCCTTGCCGCTCGCCTTCGTCTTCGGCTTTGTGGCTTGAATCGAAGGCTAATTCGCATCCGGCGGTCGAGCCGCACCGCCGGATGCGACAATAGTGCCTAAAACCATGCAGGACGACGCATTGCGGTCTTAAAATGCCTGTGCTAGACGGCAATCGACTTTCGGCCGGGGATAGCGGAAGCCGCGCCTCCGTGCTTGGAAAAATGCAGTAAGGTCAAAGATTTAGCCAGAGTTTTCGCTCGCGCCAACAATCTGCGGCCTGTCAGACAAGAGAAAAGACGGTCCGTGGCCCAATCGTCATCGCCAATCTCAGGTGTCGCAGAACGCTATGCGGGTTCGCTGTTCGAGCTCGCGCTGCAGGCAAATTCGGTCGCCAAGGTCGAGGCCGACCTCAACAGTTTCGCGGCGATGCTCGAAGGCAGTGCCGACCTTACCCGTCTGATCAATAGCCCGGTGTTTTCCAGCGAGGACCAGGCCAAGGCTATCGCGGCGATCGCCGACAAGGCAGGGATTACCGGCCTTACCGGCAATTTCCTGCGCGTCGTCGCCCAGAACCGCCGGCTGTTCGCAGTGCCAGGCATGATCAAGGCGTTTCGCCAGATCGCCGCCGAGCATCGTGGCGAGACCGCCGCCGAGGTAACCTCGGCGCATGCGCTGACGGCGACTCAGCAGACCGAGCTGAAGGCGGCGCTGAAAAGCGTCGCCGGCAAGGATGTCGCGATCACCGTTACCGTCGATCCGTCGTTGCTCGGCGGGCTGGTGGTCAAGATGGGCTCGCGCCAGATCGATACGTCGCTCAAAACCAAACTCAATTCGCTCAAGCTTGCACTGAAAGAGGTCGGCTGATGGACATCCGCGCCGCGGAAATTTCCGCAATTCTGAAAGACCAGATCAAGAATTTCGGCAAGGAGGCCGAGGTCTCCGAAGTCGGCCAGGTTCTGTCCGTCGGTGACGGCATCGCCCGCGTCTATGGCCTCGACAATGTTCAGGCCGGCGAGATGGTCGAGTTCCCCGGCGGCATCCGCGGCATGGCGCTCAACCTCGAAGCCGACAATGTCGGCGTCGTCATCTTCGGCGCCGACCGCGACATCAAGGAAGGCGACGTCGTCAAGCGCACCGGCGCCATCGTCGATACGCCCGTCGGCATGGGTCTGCTCGGCCGCGTCGTCGACGCGCTCGGTAATCCGATCGACGGCAAAGGGCCGATCCAGGCAACCGAGCGCAAGCGCGTCGACGTCAAGGCGCCCGGCATCATTCCGCGCAAATCGGTGAACGAACCGATGTCGACCGGCCTCAAGGCCATCGATGCGCTGATCCCGGTCGGCCGCGGCCAGCGCGAGCTGGTCATCGGCGACCGCCAGACCGGCAAGACCGCGATCATCCTCGACACGATGCTCAACCAGAAATCGGTGCACGACAACGGCCCGGAGAAGGAAAAGCTCTACTGCGTCTACGTCGCCGTCGGTCAGAAGCGCTCGACCGTCGCGCAGTTCGTGAAGGTCCTCGAAGAGCGCGGCGCGCTCGACTATTCGATCATCATCGCCGCCACGGCTTCCGATCCGGCGCCGATGCAGTTCCTGGCGCCGTTCACCGCCTGCACGATGGGCGAATATTTCCGCGATAACGGCATGCACGCGCTGATCAGCTACGACGATCTGTCGAAGCAGGCCGTCGCTTACCGCCAGATGTCGCTGCTGCTGCGCCGCCCGCCCGGTCGCGAAGCTTATCCGGGCGACGTCTTCTACCTGCATTCGCGCCTTCTGGAGCGGGCCGCCAAGCTCAATGACGACAATGGCGGCGGTTCGCTGACGGCGCTGCCGATCATCGAAACCCAGGCCAACGACGTGTCGGCCTACATCCCGACCAACGTCATCTCCATCACCGATGGCCAGATCTTCCTGGAAACCAATCTGTTCTTCCAGGGCGTCCGCCCGGCGGTCAATGTCGGCCTGTCGGTATCGCGCGTCGGCTCCTCGGCGCAGATCAAGGCGATGAAGCAGGTCGCCGGCTCGATCAAGGGCGAGCTCGCGCAGTACCGTGAAATGGCGGCCTTCGCCCAGTTCGGCTCCGACCTCGACGCCGCCACGCAGCGCTTGCTCAACCGCGGCGCGCGCCTGACCGAGCTCCTGAAGCAGCCGCAGTTCTCGCCGCTCAAGGTCGAGGAGCAGGTCGCGGTGATCTTCGCCGGCGTCAACGGCTATCTCGACAAGCTGGCAATCGACCAGGTCGGCAAGTTCGAGCATGGCTTGCTCAGCCACATGCGTTCGGCCGGCAAGGACGTGCTCGACGGCATCCGCAAGGAGAAGGCACTGTCGGACGATCTGCGCGCCAAGCTGAAGGCGGAGATCGACACCTTCGCCAAGACCTTCGCTTGAACGAAGCCAGACGGGATCAGGTTTGAAGCATGGCTTCGTTAAAAGACCTTCGTAACCGTATCGCCTCGGTCAAGGCGACGCAGAAGATCACCAAGGCGATGCAGATGGTCGCCGCGGCGAAGCTGCGCCGTGCGCAGGAGGCGGCGGAAGCCGCGCGCCCCTATTCGGAGCGCATGGGTGCGGTGCTGGCCAACATCACCCAGGCGATCGGCGACGGCGGCGATGCCCCGGCGCTGATGACCGGTACCGGCAAGGACGACGTGCATCTGCTCGTCGTCTGCACCGCGGAACGTGGCCTGTGCGGCGGCTTCAACTCGCAGATCGCACGCCTTGCCCGCGACCACATCCGCAAGCTTTTGGCCGCCGGCAAGAAGGTCAAGATCATCTGCGTCGGCAAGAAGGGGTTCGACATCCTGCGCCGCGACTATGCGGAGCTGATCATCGACCGCGTCGACTTGCGCGAGGTGAAGACGCTGGGCTTCGTCAATGCCGATGCCATTGCCAAGAAGGTCATCCAGCTCTTCGACGAGGGCGGCTTCGACATCTGCACGCTGTTTTACTCTCAGTTCAAGTCGGTGATCAGCCAGATCCCGACGACACAGCAGATCATTCCTGCAGGCGTGGCTTCCGCTCCCGTTGCAGTGACGGACGGTGGCAATGCCGTCTATGAATACGAGCCGGAGCCGGGCGAAATCCTCTCCGACCTCATTCCGCGCAACATCTCCGTACAGGTCTTCCGTGCGCTGCTCGAAAACGCGGCCGGCGAGATGGGCGCCAAGATGAGCGCCATGGACAATGCGACGCGCAACGCCGGCGACATGATCAACAAATTGTCGATCACCTACAACCGCCAGCGGCAGGCGCAGATCACCAAGGAATTGATCGAAATCATTTCGGGCGCCGAGGCGCTCTAGCGTTTCCCACGAAGGTCGCCGACCTTCAGCGGATCGCGTGAGAAACAAAGAGACGAAAAGGGCAAAGACGATGGCGAAAGCAGCGACCCCCCAGAAGGCGGCCCCGAAGACCGCCGCGAAGGCGGCAGCACCGGCAAAGGCTCCGGCAGCGGCAGCAAAGGCCGCTCCGGCTAAGAAGGCGGCCGCGCCCGCCAAGGCCGCCGCGGCGAAGGCGCCGCCCGTTGCCATCAAGAAGACTGGCTTGGCCGGCAAGGTTCGCCAGGTCATCGGCGCCGTTGTCGACGTGCAGTTCGGCGAACATCTGCCGGCGATCCTGAACGCGCTGGAAACGTCGAACGTCGGCAATCGCCTCGTGCTCGAGGTGGCCCAGCATCTCGGCGAGAATACCGTGCGCTGCATCGCCATGGACTCGACCGAAGGTCTGGTTCGCGGCCAGGAGGTTTATGACACCGGCGCGCCGATCACCGTGCCGGTCGGCCCGGGCATGCTCGGCCGCATCATCAACGTCATCGGCGAGCCGGTCGACGAGGCAGGCCCGGTCGACGGCATCGAGATGCGCTCCATCCACCAGCCGGCTCCTACCTATGTCGAGCAGTCGACGGAAGCGCAGATCCTCGTCACCGGCATCAAGGTTCTCGACCTGCTTGCGCCCTATGCCCGCGGCGGCAAGATCGGCCTGTTCGGCGGCGCCGGCGTCGGCAAGACGGTGCTGATCCAGGAACTGATCAACAACGTCGCCAAGGCGCATGGCGGCTTCTCGGTGTTTGCCGGCGTCGGCGAGCGCACCCGCGAAGGCAACGACCTCTATCATGAGTTCATCGAGTCCGGCGTCAACAAGAAGGGCGGCGGCGAAGGATCCAAGGCGGCGCTCGTCTATGGCCAGATGAACGAGCCGCCGGGCGCGCGCGCCCGCGTCGGCCTGACCGGCCTGACGGTTGCCGAATATTTCCGCGATCAGGGCCAGGACGTGCTGTTCTTCGTCGACAACATCTTCCGCTTCACGCAGGCGGGCTCCGAAGTGTCGGCGCTGCTCGGACGTATTCCCTCGGCCGTGGGCTACCAGCCCACGCTGGCCACCGACATGGGCGCTCTGCAGGAGCGCATCACGACGACGACCAAGGGTTCGATCACCTCGGTGCAGGCGATCTACGTACCGGCCGACGATTTGACCGACCCGGCGCCGGCGACCTCCTTCGCCCACCTCGATGCGACGACCGTGCTTAACCGGGCGATCTCGGAAAAGGGCATCTACCCGGCCGTCGACCCGCTCGATTCGACCTCGCGCATGCTCGACCCGATGGTCGTCGGCGAAGAGCACTACCAGGTCGCTCGCCAGGTGCAGTCGATCCTCCAGCGCTACAAGTCGCTGCAGGACATCATCGCCATCCTGGGCATGGACGAGCTCAGCGAGGAAGACAAACAGACTGTCGCCCGCGCGCGCAAGATCGAGCGCTTCCTGTCGCAGCCGTTCTTCGTCGCCGAAGTGTTCACCGGCTCGCCGGGCAAGCTGGTCGACCTCGCCGACACCATCAAGGGCTTCAAGGGCCTCTGCAACGGCGACTACGATCATCTGCCGGAAGCAGCCTTCTACATGGTCGGCGGCATCGAAGAAGCGGTCGAGAAGGCACAGCGCCTGGCGGCCGAAGCGGCTTAATTTAGGGAATAGGGAGTAGTCAGTAGTGGGTAGGGAATAGCAGCTGCGTGATGTGGGCCGGTTAGGGCCGCTTGCTACTGCCTAGTTCCTATTCCCTACTCACTAAATTGACATGGCTGAAGCTTTCAAATTCGAACTGGTCTCGCCGGAGCGCCTGCTGGTTTCCGAGCAGGTCGAATCCGTCGTCATTCCGGGCGCCGAAGGCGAAATGACCGTCATGGCCTATCATGCGCCGGTCATGACCACGATCAAGCCGGGGGTCGTCACGGTAAAGACCGCCGCCGGCAAGGAAGAACGCTATGTCGTATTCGGCGGCTTCGCGGACATCGTCCCGGCCGGGTGCACGCTGCTCGCCGAATCGGCGGTGGCCGTCGGCGACATTGACCGCGCCGACCTTGCCCGCCGCATCCAGGAGGCCAGGGAAGACGTCGCCGACGCAAAGGACGACCAGACCCGCAGCAAGGCCGAGCAGTTCCTTAGCCAGCTCACCACGCTGGAAGGCGCGATATTGCCGGCCTGAAGTGAAGCTCAATTCGGTCGTTTAAAAAAGCGAGGCTTGCCTCGCTTCTTTTGTTTGAAGGACAGTCCGACTTTGCTTGCTTTCGGGGCGGTGGCGAATGGTAAGTGAAACGAAATCGCGATGCTGTGGTCGACAGCCCTGGTGTCGCTTCTTTGGTGGCCCGTTCGGCGGATTTCTCTGGATCTGAAGCGGCAAACTGGCTGTCATAAGTCTGGGGGCGATCAGCGCCGCAAGCATTGCCCTTGCTACATCGGGGTTCCCGGTTTTGCCGGGCATCGATCTTTCCGGATTGGCCAATCTTTCAAGTATCGGCATAGCGATCTTGTCGGCGGTGCTCGTTGTTCCCTTCGCGCATCGATTCAAGCCGGACAAGTGGAACTCACATGGGCTTTCGGTTCTGGTGCTGGCATTTCTGGCCTCATCTCTGGCTGCGTTTGCGATCCGGTCGTTCCTGTTTCAGCCATTCTCAATACCGGCCAGCAGCATGGTGCCAACGCTTGAGGTCGGCGACTATCTCTCGCCTCCAAATTTGCTTACGGCTACAGCCGCTACAGCGTCCCCTTTGGCTTGCTGCCGATCGAAGGGCGGACGTTCGGCACGGCGCCGGCGCTGGGCGATGTTGCAGTTTTCAGGCGGCCGTCTGATCCCGCACCGACTACATCAAGCGCATTGTCGGCCTTCCTGGCGACAAGATCCAGATGATCGACGGTGTCCTTCCCCGCAACGATCAGGCGGTGAAGCTTGAAGAAACCGGTTCTTACGCCTCCGATGAGATCCGATCGGCCAAAGTGCAGCGCGAAACATTGCCGAACGGCCTCTCTTACTCGGTCCTCGACATGATCGACGGATCGATGGGCGACAACACGCAGCCTGTTGTCGTCCCGGCCGGCCGCTACTTCATGCTTGGCGACAATCGCGGCAGTTCCGCCGACAGCCGTTTTGATATGGGTACTATTCCGTATGAGAATCTAATCGGCAAGGGCGCTCGCCTGTTCTGGAACTCCAGAGGTATCGACTATTCCTCACGGCAAACGCTGGATGGTCAGAGCAAATAGGCTCACGCCGTCAGCGCTTCCATCGCACACATGACGCCGAGCAGTTCTGCCTCATGGCTTTTCATTCCCAATGCCGAGCGCTGCGAGAGCGGCAGCCACTCCGCTCTGTCGCAGCCGTTCGAGATGAGCGGCCACGAGCTCGATCAGCGCCTGGCGCTCGGCTTGGCGCTTGGCAAAGCCGGTCAGATCGAACGCCGCCGTCGCCGTTTCACCAGCCGACAGCTGCCGAGTGTCGAGCGTAGCCAGCGCCGCGTCGAGCGGATCGGTGAAATGATTTTCCGGCAATGTTTTGCCGCGCGCCTCGCAAGCGGCGATCCAGGCGGCCACCACCAGCATTAGATGCGCGGGCGGAGCGCCGGCACTCAGCCGCTCCATGGCGGAAGCAACGATGCGCTGCGGCAGTTTCTGGCTGCCGTCATTGGCGATCTGCGCCGTGCGGTGGGCAAGTGCGGTGTTCGAATAACGCTTGGCGAGCTGGGCCGTGTAGTCGCCCGTGTCGAGCCCGGCGTCCTTCGGCAACGTCGGGATGGCCTCGGCCCATAATCCGTCGACGAATTGCCGGATCGCCGGATCGGCGAAGGCGCGGTCGACCGTCTCGTAACCGCTGAGCAGGCCGAGATAGGCGATGGCCGAATGCGAGCCGTTGAGCAGGCGCAGCTTCATGTCCTCGAACGGCCCGACATCGCCGACCATGGTGACGCCGGACTTTTCCCAGGCCGGCCTGCCCGCCGGGAAATTATTTTCGACCACCCATTGGCAGAACGGTTCGGTCATCACCGGCCAGGCATCCTCGACGCCGAGCTGGCCTGATATCCGTTCCCGGTCGGCATCGGTGGTCGCCGGCACGATGCGATCGACCATGCTCGACGGAAACGCCACCTCGTCGGCGATATGGCGAGCGAGATCGGAATTGCGCAACGCGGCGAATTCGACCAGCAGCCGGCGCAGCGTGGCGCCATTGGCCGGGAGATTGTCGCAGCAGAGCACCGTGAAGGGCTGACTGCCGGCGGCGCGGCGGCGCGCAAGCGATTCCGCCAAAAAACCATGTGCCGTTTTGGGCAGGTGTGGGTTCGCCAAATCGTGGACGATGTCAGCATGAACTGCGTCCAGCCCGCCACCCGCCGCGCGGAGATAGGCTTTTTCGGTGATCGTCAACGTAACGATACGGGTGCGAGGATCGGTCAGCGCGGCCAGCACCGCGCCCGGATTGTCCGGGGCCACCAGCATCGACTGGATCGAGCCGACGACGCGCAGGCTTTCGCCGTCGCTACTCCTGACCGCCAGCGTGTAGAGCCCGTCCTGTGGCGCCAGCGCGTCGCGCGTGTCGGCGCTGCGCAGCGAGACGCCGACGATGCCCCAATCCGGTTCTCCCGCCGCCAGACAGTCGTCGACATAGGCTGCTTGATGAGCGCGGTGGAACGCGCCGACGCCGAGATGGACGATGCCGGGCACGACGCGGTCGCGGTCGTATCCGGGGACCGCGACCGAAGCCGGCAGTGCCTGCCGCGTGCTGTTGGAAAGGCGTCGGTCTGTCATTGATCAAAAGTGTCTTGCCGGGGTGCAACGTGGTCTGATCGGGATCGTGCCGAGACATGGCCGCATGCGGCGTAACATCCGTTTCATTCCCGCACAATGCCCTGACGTTGCGTAAAAGTCATCATACAAAAATCCAATTTTTGTATGTTGACATTATTTCTTGCCGACCCTACCGATGGCCGGGTTGGGAGGAACGACGTGGCCGCATTGACCGATCCGGATCTGCTGTTTCCGTCCGAGGCGCGTCCGCTCTCGCTCGCCCGCGATCTCTACGCAGCTGTCAAGGATCTGCCGATCGTCAGCCCGCACGGGCACACCGATCCGCGCTGGTATGCGCTCAACGAAGCCTTTCCCGATCCGGCGCAATTACTTGTTGTGCCGGACCATTACATCTTCCGCATGCTGTTCAGCCAGGGTGTCCGCCTCGAGGATCTTGGCGTGCCAACGCTCGACGGCTCGCCGGTGGAGACCGACGGCAGGACGATCTGGCGGCGCTTCGCCGAGCATTATTATCTGTTCCGCGGCACGCCGACCCGGCTGTGGTTCGACTATGTGCTTGCCCATCTGTTCGGCATCGACGAACCGCTGAGCGCCACGACGGCGGACCGGCACTACGATACGATCGCGGCGCTGCTGCAGCGTGACGATTACCGTCCACGCGCCCTGTTCGAACGCTTCAACATCGAGGTCATCGCAACGACGGAAGGCGCGCTCGACGATCTCAGCTGGCACAAGGCGATCCGCGACAGCGGCTGGCAGGGCCGTGTCGTCACCGCCTACCGTCCGGATGCGGTCGTCGATCCCGACGTCGAGGGCTTTTCGGCCAATGTCGATCGGCTCGGCGACATCACCGGATGCGACACCGGCACCTGGGCCGGCTATCTCGATGCGCATCGCCAGCGGCGCGCCTTCTTCAAGAGTTTCGGCGCGACCGCGTCGGACCACGGCCATCCGACGGCCGAAACCGCCAATCTGTCGGATGCCGCCGCGCAGGAGCTGTTCAACCGCATCCGCCGGGGCTCGGATGACGAGCGCGAGCGAAGACTGTTTCGCGCCCAGATGCTGACCGAAATGGCCAAGATGAGCCGCAACGATGGCCTGGTCCTGCAAATCCATCCCGGCTCCTGGCGCAATCATTCGCCTTTCGTCTTCCAGAGGTTCGGCAGAGACAAGGGTTTCGACATCCCGACCCGAACCGATTATGTGGCGGCGCTCAAGCCGCTGCTCGACTGCGTCGGGCTGGAGCGCGAACTTACAATCATCCTCTTCACGCTCGACGAAACCAGCTATGCGCGCGAACTGGCGCCGCTCGCCGGCATCTATCCGGCGCTGAAAATCGGGCCGGCCTGGTGGTTCCACGACAGCCCGGAGGGCATGCGCCGGTTCCGCGAGATGACCACAGAAACGGCCGGCTTCTACAACACCGTCGGCTTCAACGACGACACCCGCGCCTTTCCATCCATCCCGGCTCGGCACGATGTGGCGCGCCGGGTCGATTGCGCCTTTCTTGCGCGTCTCGTCGCCGAGCACCGGCTCCGCGAAGACGAGGCGCATGAGCTGGTGCAGGAACTTGCCTATACGTTTGCGAAAGAGGCGTACCGGCTCTGAGCCGGGCGTCAGGTCTAAAAAGGGAGGAAGTCATGCTGCATTTTTCCAGACTGGCGGGAGCTACGCTGCTTGCCGCCGCACTGATGGCCGGAACGGCGAGCGCCCAGACGGTCCTGCGCTCATCCGACACACACCCGGACGGCTATCCCACGGTCGAGGCGGTCAAATATTTCGGCGAGCTTGTCAAGGAACGCACGGCCGGCCGCTATGCGGTCGACCTCTATCATTCCGCGCAGCTCGGCGAGGAAAAGGACACGATCGAGCAGGTGCGCTCCGGCGTGATCGACCTCAACCGCATCTCGATGGCCCCGTTCAACGGGCTCATCCCCGAAACCACAGTGCCCTCGCTGCCCTACATCTTCCGCTCGGAAGACCATATGCACAAGGTCATGGACGGAGCGGTCGGCGACCAGATCGCGGCGGCTTTCGAACAGGTCGGGCTGGTGTTGCTCGCCTTTTATGACGGCGGCGCGCGCTCCTTCTACAATTCGAAGAAGCCGATCAACTCCGTGGCCGATCTGGCCGGCATGAAATTCCGCGTCATCCAGTCCGATATCTTCGTCGACATGGTGGCGGCACTCGGCGCCAATGCGACGCCGATGCCGTATGGCGAGGTGTATTCGGCGATCGAGACCGGGGTCATCGACGGCGCGGAGAACAATTTTCCTAGCTACGACACCGCCAAGCATGCGGAAGTCGCCAAGTTCTACTCGCTCGACGAGCACACGATGGTGCCGGAAGCCTTCGTCATGGCGAAGTCGAGCTGGGACAAGCTGACGCCGGAAGACCAGGCGATCTTCAAGGCGGCCGCCAAGGAAAGCGTCGCCAAGCAGCGTGATCTGTGGGCCGCCAAGGTCAAGGAATCGCGCGCCAAGGTCGAAGCGGCCGGTTCGCAGATCACGACGCCGGACAAGCAGCCCTTCATCGACGCTATGGGTCCGGTCTACGAGAAACACGTCAAGGACGACAAGCTGAAGGCCATGGTCGAGGCCATCAAGGCAGTGCAGTGATCAAGCGGGCGGCGCGGGCACTCCGCGTCGCCTTCCTCTTGCGGAGAGAACCCGTGCCCTCCAGCCCAGAACGGAGACCGCCCCTGTCCGGCGTCGCGGGCGTGATGTCGCGTGTCAGCACCGCGGCGCTGTGGATCGCCGGCATCGGACTGGTGCTGATGACCGCCTTCGTCGCCTGGCAGGTGTTCGGCCGCTATGTTCTGAACCGCTCGCCGAGCTGGACCGAGCAGGGTTCGGTGATGCTGATGAGCTGGTTCATTTTCCTCGGCGCTGCCGTCGGGGTGCGCGAGAACTATCACCTCGGCTTCGACGTCCTGCTTTACGTGCTGCCGAAAGGCGGCAAGCGTTGGCTGAGGATGATCTCGGACCTCGTCGCGCTCGCCTTCGGCATCGGCATGATCTGGTATGGCGGCCAGCTGGTCGCATTGACCTGGGGCACCACCTTGCCGTCGCTCGGCATATCGGGGGGCTGGGACTACGTCCCGCTTGTCGCGGGAGGCGTGCTCATCGTGCTCTTCACGCTGGAGCGTATCGTGCTTCGCCTCTCCGGCGCGCCGGTTGACGATGCGCTCGATGAACTGCCGCCGGCGGAAGTCGCAGCCGAACTCGACACGGCGAACGTGAAGGTCTGACCATGGAACTCTGGATACTCTTCGGCGTCTTCACCCTTCTGATGCTCATCGGCACGCCGATCGCCTTCTGCCTCGGCGTCGCAAGCTTTGCCACCGTCCTCTATATGGGCCTGCCGCCGCTCATCGTCTTCCAGCGCCTGAATTCCGGCATGAGCGTCTTTTCGCTGCTGGCCATTCCCTTTTTCATCTACGCCGGCGACTTGATGGTGCGCGGCGGCATCGCCAGCAAGATCGTTGCCTTTGCCGGCTCGCTTGTCGGCCACATGCGTGGCGGCCTCGGTCAGGTCAACATCGCGACCGCTACGCTGTTCGGCGGCATTTCGGGCTCCGCGGTGGCGGAAGCCGCGGCGGTAGGCGGCCTGATGATCCCGCAGATGAAGGCGCGTGGATATGGAGCGGATTACGCGGTCAACGTAACGTCAATGGCGGCGCTGATCGCGCTGCTCCTGCCGCCGTCGCACAACATGATCATCTACTCGATTTCGGCAGGCGGAAAGATCTCCATCGCAGACCTGTTCACGGCCGGCGTCATCCCGGGCCTGTTATTGGCTCTGGCACTGATGATCACCGCCTATTTCGTGGCGCGCTCCCGCGGCTATCCGACCGAGCCGTTTCCGGGCTTCACCGCCGTCGCGCATCTCTTCGCCGTCGCGGTGCCCGGCCTGCTGCTGATCGCGATCATCTTCGGCGGCGTGCGATCGGGCATTTTCACGGCCACCGAGAGTTCCTGCATCGCCGTCATCTATGCGTTGCTCGTTACCGTCTTGGTTTACCGGCAGATGACTTGGGAAGGTTTCGTTCATGCCACCCATGGTGCCGTGCGCACCACGGCCATGGTGCTGCTCATCATCGGCATGGCGGCGGCGTTCTCGTGGTTGATGGCCTTCCTGAAAGTGCCGGCGGCGCTCATAGCCTCGATGAACGCGGTCTCGGAAGATCCGCTGGTCGTGCTTCTCCTGCTCAACATCCTGATGCTGTTCCTCGGCACCTTCATGGACATGGGACCGACGATCATCATCTGCACGCCTATCTTCCTGCCCGTGGCACAGGCCTACGGCGTCGATCCGGTGCACTTCGGCGTCATCATGATCCTCAATTTCGGTATCGGGCTGAACACGCCGCCGGTGGGCGCAGTGCAGTTCGTGGCGTGCGCAGTGGGCAAGATATCCGTCTGGGAAGCGATGCGCTCGATCTGGCCATTCTATGGGGCAGGCCTCGTGGTGCTGGGGCTCGTCACCTACATTCCGGCCATCTCGCTGTGGCTGCCGAGCGTCTTCAAATAGGGGTTGGCAATGGCATCGGATACGGCGACCAGCCTGAAGGTGGAACGCAAGCCCAAGCTGTCGGAGACCGTGGTCGCGGCGATCCGCAAACAGCTGCAGGCGGGCGAGATCCAGCCGGGTCAAAAGCTGCCGACCGAGGGCCAGCTGACTGAAACCTTCGGGGTCAGCCGCACCGTCATCCGCGAGGCGCTGGCCAAGCTTGCCGCCGACGGTCTGGTCGAGCCGCGCCAGGGCGCCGGCGTCTTCGTCACCGAGCATATCTCGACGATGTTCGGCGTGCTGGCCGCGGACATGGGAGCCAAGGATTCGATCGCGCTCAACGTGCTCGAGGTGCGCCTGGCGATCGAGATCGAATCCGCCGGGCTCGCCGCCATCCGTCGCAACGCCGCGCAGGAAGCAGGGATCCAGGAAGCCTTCTTCGAGTTCGAGCGGCTTCTGCTGAACAGCGAGCCGACGGGCCCAGCCGACCTTGCCTTCCACCGCGCCATCGCCAGCGCCACCAACAACCCGTTCTATGTCGAGATGCTCGACGTGCTCGGTCGGCGCGCCATTCCTTGCGACGTGACGTCGCCGTGGTCCACCGAACTCGCCCAATCCGACGTCTATCAGCGCGGGCTGCAACGCGAGCATCTGGTGATCCTGAACGCAATTACGGCAGGCGATGCCGAGGCCGCTCGCGAGGCCATGCGCGCGCATCTCACCGCCAGCCAGCAGCGCTATCGCGAGCGCTTGCACGCACGCCAGGTTTTTTATGCCGACTCGGTCAAGGCCGCGGCAACCGAATGATCAATGAGGCAGTAATGAATCAGACCGACAATCACACGGACTTCACCTCGCGCTTCGCCGTCGACCCTGTTACCGCCGCGGCGATGGGGACGGACGAGCTCCGTCATAATTTCCTGATAGGAGGCCTGTTCCAGTCAGGCCGCATCGACCTGACCTATACCCACTACGACCGCATGATCGTCGGCGGCGCCATGCCGGCCGGGACACCGCTTCCGCTGCAGGCGATCAAGCCGACCGGGACGAAGAATTTTCTCGATCGCCGCGAAATGATCGCCGTCAACATCGGCGGCGCCGGCACCGTGAAGGCCGGCGGCCAGTCCTACGATCTGCGGGCGCGCGACATGCTGTATCTCGGCATGGGCGCCAATGAGGTGTCGTTCGCCTCAGTCGATCCGGCCGAGCCGGCCAAGTTCTATCTGCTCAGCGCGCCGGCGCACCAGAGTCATCCCAGCAGACTGATCCGCATCGGCGACGCCAAGCGGCTCGACCTTGGTAGCCAGGCGACCTGCAACGAGCGCTCGATCTTCCAGTTCATCCACGCCGAGGGCGTGAAAACCTGCCAGCTCGTCGTCGGCATGACCCAGCTTGCCTCAGGCTCGGTCTGGAACACCATGCCGTGCCATGTGCATGACCGGCGCATGGAAGCTTATCTCTATTTCGACTTGCCGGAGGCGGCGCGTGTCTTTCATTTCATGGGCGAGCCGGACGAGACCCGCCATCTGGTCATGCGCAACGAGGAAGCGGTGCTGTCGCCGGGATGGTCGATCCATTCAGGCGCCGGCACTTCCAACTACGCCTTCATCTGGGCGATGGCCGGCGACAATGTCGACTACACCGATGTCGATCCGGTAGCGATGGAAGACCTGCGGTGAGCAACCTCTCGGCTTTCAGCCTGGTCGGCAAGCGCATCCTCGTCACCGGCGCCAACACCGGCATCGGCCAAGGTATCGCCCTGTCGATCGCCCGCGCCGGTGGTGCTGTGGTCGGCGTCGGCCGCTCTGCAATGGACGAGACCGCGGAAAGGATCGCGGCGGCGGGCGGCCACTTCGAGGCGGTGCGCTGCGACCTCGCCGACCATGCCGCCGCCCAGGCGATGCTCGATCGCGTCTGGGACGAAACCGGGCCGCTCGACGGGCTGGTCAACAATGCCGGCATCATCCGGCGCGCCGACGCCGTCGATCTGACGCAAGCGGATTGGGACGACGTCATGGACGTCAATCTGAAGACGGTTTTCTTTCTCAGTCAGGGCTTCGCCAGACATGTGCTTGCCAATCCCGGACGGCGCGGCAAGATCGTCAACATCGCCTCCGTATTGAGCTTCCAGGGCGGCATCCGCGTCGCCTCCTATACCGCCTCGAAGCACGGCGCGCTCGGGATCACGCGGTTGCTCGCCTGCGAATGGGCGTCGAAAGGCATCAACGTCAACAGCATCGCGCCCGGTTACATCGAAACAAACAACACGCAGGCGCTGCGCGCCGATCCAGACCGCAGCGCCGCCATTCTGGCGCGCATTCCGGCCGGGCGTTGGGGCGAGCCGGAAGACATCGGCGACGCAGCGGTCTTCCTGCTGGCGCCGGCGTCCAACTACATGCACGGCGCAGTGGTGCCGGTGGACGGTGGCTGGCTGGCGCGATGAGGAGCATGCCATGGTGAGGATTTGGCGATGACCGGAACGAAAATCTTCTCGCATGCCGGCGAGGGCGCATGGACGCCGACCCCGGATGGCAATCGCAGGCGCGTGCTACTGCACACGGATGAGCTGATGATGGTCGAGTTCGGTTTCGAAAGGGGCGGTGTCGGTGCGCTGCATTCGCACCCGCATGTTCAGGCGAGCTACGTCGCCGAAGGCCGCTTCGAGGTCACTATCGACGGCAGGACCGAAATCCTGGAAACCGGAAGCAGCTTCATTGTCCCTTCCAATCTGGTCCATGGCGTCAAGGCGCTCGAAGCGGGCCGCCTGGTCGACAGTTTTGCGCCGCACCGGGCCGATTTTATCGGCTGACAGCATTTGCAGGAACGAAATCCCGCGCCTCCGGAGCGGCGCGGGTTGTTGCCTGGCGCCTTGCTGCGCCGCGGTACTCGAAACATCACCGCAGGGCCCGAAGCTGACGAATCTTGGTGAAGATAGGATTAACCGTCCAGAGCGGTGCGTTCTTTGTACGAAAGCGAACAGGGCTGGAATCACGATCCAATATCAGCCAATGAAGGGGATGCTTCTTCAGCCCCTCTCCACGCCGCCTTTCCGGGCGGTGCCGATTGTAGAAATTCCCTGATGCAGATATCGCCAATGAGTGTCCCGGCAGAGGATCCCAAGCGGCGCGTCCTGAAGGACGTGTTCGGCTTCGACGATTTTCGCCCCGGCCAGGCCGCTGTGATAGAGGCGCTGCTGGCCGGGCGTCATGTGCTGACCGTCATGCCGACAGGGGCCGGCAAATCGCTTTGCTACCAGGTTCCGGCGCTGGTTCTGGGCGGGCTCACCATCGTCGTTTCGCCGCTGGTTGCCCTGATGCAGGATCAGGTCGCAGCATTGCGGCTTGCCGGCGTGGAGGCCGATACGATCAATTCCTCGCTCGACCGCGAAGCCAATGTCACGGCATGGCGCCGCGTCGCGGCGGGCCAGTCGCGCCTGCTCTATCTCGCGCCGGAGCGGCTGATGACCGAACGGATGCTCGAGGCGCTCGCCAAGCTCAATATCCGGCTGATCGCTATCGACGAGGCGCATTGCATCTCGCAATGGGGGCCGGCGTTTCGGCGCGACTATGAAGACCTGTCGCGGCTCAGCGGCATTTTCCCTGACGTGCCGATCATCGCGCTGACGGCAACTGCGGACGAGGCGACGCGCACCGACATCGCCGCGCGCCTGTTCGCCGGGCGCGTCGAGAGCCTGGTGCTGGGTTTCGACCGGCCGAACATCAAGCTTGGCATCGAGGCCAAACAGAACAGCAAGCGCCAGTTGCTGGATTTCGTACAGCGTCATGCGGGCCGCAGCGGCATCGTCTACTGCCTGTCGCGCAAGAAGACGGAAGAGACGGCAGCGTTCCTCGAACAGAACGGCGTGCGAGCGTTGGCCTATCATGCCGGCATGAGCAAGGACGCGCGTGAAGCGAATCAAAACGCTTTCATGACCTTGTCCGGCGTCGTGATGGTGGCGACCATCGCCTTCGGCATGGGCATCGACAAGCCTGACGTCGCCTATGTCTTCCACACCGATCTGCCGGGCAGCCTAGAAGCCTACTATCAGGAAATCGGACGCGCGGGTCGCGACGGACGGGCTGCCGAGGCACATATGCTGTTCGGCCTCGGCGATATCCGCATGCGCCGGCTCTTCATCGAGGACGAAGATGCATCGGCCGAGCACAAGCGGCGCTCGCATGGCCGGCTCGATACGCTGATCGGTTATTGCGAGACCGCTCAGTGCCGCCGCCAGATCCTGCTTGGCTACTTCGGTGAACATGCGGCGCCTTGCGGCAATTGCGACAACTGCCTTGACCAGACGCCGCGTGCAAATGGCGAGGCGGAGGCAGGGATCATCCTCACGGTCATCGCGCAGACCGGCGAGCGCTTCGGTGCTGCCCACGTCGTCGATGTATTGCTCGGCCATGAAACCGAGAAGGTCCTGGCCCGGAACCACCACCGGCTTGTCAGCTTCCGGAGCGGTCTAGCGCACAAGAAGGACATGTGGCTGTCGCTGATCCGCCAGCTCGTCACTGGAGGGTTTCTGGTGCCGGTTCCAGGTGGCCATGGCGGCCTCGCCATCGCCGAAAAGGGTCATGCGCTCAGCCGTGGCGAGATCCCGTTCCAGTATCGTGTCGAGACGCGGAGCCGCGCCTCGCGCGCCAAGTTGCATCCTGCTCAGGATGCCGCCGCGGGCACGGAAGACCTGGATACCGCGCTGTTGGCCACGCTCAAAGCGGCACGGCTGCGCCTCGCCCGGGAGCGCCAAGTGCCGGCCTTCGTGATCTTCTCCGATCGCACGCTGATCGATATGGCCGCACGCTGCCCGCGCGACCTCGACGCATTCGCCGCCGTCAATGGCGTCGGCGCCGCGAAGCTTGGGGAATTCGGCGAGATCTTCCTCGGCGCAATCGCTGCGCATCAATCCGGAGTGTCAGTCTGAGGTCTCCATTACGCTGTCGCAGCCTCGGCGGGGTTTTCCGACGAAGGGACTGGCCAAAGCTCGCCCTCCGCGACAGGTTACATGTAACCATTTAGGAGAACCGTCATGGCCTGGGCATCGAAGCCTAAGCCCTCAGGCACGAAGGTGCGGGAACATCGTGAGCGTTTGCGACGGCAAGGTCTGCGCCCCATACAGATTTGGGTGCCGGACGTGCGTGCGCCGGCCTTCCGTTCGGAAGCGCATCGCCAGTCACTGGCGGTCGCGGCAAGCGCCCATGCAAGCGAGGATCAGGCGTTCATCGATGCGGTATCGGATTGGGTCGATGAATGAGACGTGGCGATATCTGGACGGTCGCCTGCGGCAAGGATTACGCCGGCAAGCCGCGCCCCGTCGTCATCATCCAGGATGACAGTTTCGATGCGACGGATTCGATTACCATCTGCGGCTTCACGACCGACGAGACGGACGCGCCATTATTCCGTCTGGCCGTCGAACCAAATGAGCGCAATGGGCTGCTCCCGTCTGCCGACTGATGGTGGACAAAATCACCACTGTCCCGAAATCCAAGGTCGGCGCGCATATCGGGCGGTTGGACGACGCGGACATCCTGCGCGTCAATCAGGCCGTCATCGTTTTCCTCGGCTTGGCCGTGTCGCCGAGAAAGCCGGGACGGCGATAACCGGGTCCATCGAGCGGACATAATTCCGCAATCAGCACTTGCTTCTCCTCACCGCCGCGATCGCAGCCTCCTGCTGCCGCAACTGCTCGATTTTCGCGCTCTGGCGGGCGGTGACGGTGGACGCGACACGGCGGGCTCCCCATAGCCAGCCCGGAATGTTGGCCTTGGTGACTTTGCCCCGGGTGATCGCGGTCGCCGACATCTCCTTGGCGACTTCCCCCATGGCCACGTTGAGTTCAACGCAACTCATCCTGTCGTATTTCGCGGTATCAAGAGATGCGTGAAGGGGCGACGCGCAACCGCCAACAAACACGAGGCTGCATAGCAGAGGCCTGGCCGTAGAGATCGTCTTCATTTCTTACCGAGCATGTTTGACCCCGGACGGGCGACTACCAGAGATATCCCGGCCGCGGATCGCCGCGCGTTCCCGAGATCCCGTGTAACTTGCGCCTCCACACTATCCCCACTCCGTCTCGCGCGTCATTCCCCTATTTGTCCTCCTCTTTGCTTTCCCCCTGTTTCGCCCTCGAAGAATTTTGAGAGAGCCGCCGCGGTCTGGCGAGGGTACTCTTCCGGAAAGAAATGCCCGCCTCTGACAGGACCTCCTTCAACTCTGTCGGCCCATTTTCTCCAGATAGCCAGCGGCCCGCCTTCCTCCGCGTACCAGCTCTCCAGGCCGCCTTCGCCACTCCATAGCGTCAGCAGCGGACACCCGATGCGGCGTCCGTTTGACTGGTCCAGCGCGTCATGTTCACGATCGACCGTGGCGGCGGCGCGGTACTCTTCGCAAATCGCATGAACATGTGCGGGATCGCGAAGCGCATCGACGTAGGCGTCCCTGATGTCCGCAGAAAACACATCTGCGGACGATCCCCAATGCGCAATCGAATTGTCGACGACGGCATCGGGCGCCGCGCCTATCAGTCGCTCCGGCAGAGGCTCCGGTTGCGCAAGAAGGCTCCACGGCCAGAAGCCGAGAGCCAGTCTGGCGTCCGCCCTATCCCACGCAGCGGCGGTCGGGATGACGTCGAGGACCGCGACTTTGGAGACTTCAGAGGGATGGTCGAGTGCCAGACGATAAGCGACCCGTCCGCCACGATCATGCCCGGCAATCATGAACCGCTCAAACCCCAACCGCTTCATGACTTGAACCATGTCGCTGGCCATGGCGCGTTTGGCGTATGGGCTATGATCGGCAGATGAGACCGGGCACCCGCTTTGCCCGTAGCCTCGCAGGTCGGCGGCAACCACCGTAAAGCGTGGTGCCAATGCCACGGCGGTATCCCTCCACATCAGATGCGTTTCGGGAAAACCATGAAGCAGCAGCAGCGGCGGACCCGTCCCGCCGACTCTTGCGAAAATGGTCGTTTCGTCCAGTTGCAAGCTGGTGGCTCTAAAACCTGCAAACACTGTTCGTCTCCCTCGGCGTGCCTCGGGCAACAACGCACAACGTTGCGGAAGGATCACGGTCAGCTGCCGTGCCTGGTGGAGAGGTGGTCCTGAATTTTCCTCAATGGCTGGACGCGGAAGGTGCGTGCCACTGATATTTCGATCGGCGCACCCCATATGACCGGGAACAGTGTCGCTTAAGGGTTGCTATGATGATTTCGCGGTCGAGCCGGTTTGCAGTTTTGTTTGCAGGACTGTTCCTGGCATTTTCCATGGTCGCGGCTGATCACGCCGAGGCGCGCCGTGGCGGCAGCTTTGGCAGCCGCGGCACGCGTACGTTCCAGTCGGTCCCGCCGACCAGAACGGCGCCGCAGCCGGCGGCGCCGGTCGAGCGCTCGATGACGCCCAATACCGCAACGAACAACGCGGCCCGCCAGACGCAGACATCCCAACGACCGGGGCTATTCAACGGTCTCGGCGGTTCGATGATGCGCGGCCTGCTGCTCGGCGGCCTGATCGGCCTTCTTTTGGGCCGGGGGTTCGGCGGCTTGGCTGGCATGTTGGGTCTGCTGCTTCAAGGACTGCTGATCGGCGGCGCTATCATGCTGATCATCCGCTTTTTCCGGTCGCAATCAGCACGCAATCCCGCCATGGCCGGTGTTCCGCGGGGCATGGGGAACTTCGGGCGAAGCGCAGCAACCCAGCCCAACGCGGCCAACGTCTCATCCTTCCCCTTTCCAGGCATCGGGTCTGGATCTAGCGGATCTGGGCTTGGCGGGTCTGGGTTTGGCCGGGCGGCTCCAGCCTCCGATGAAATCACAATGACGCCGGCCGACCTCGACACCTTCCAGCAACGGTTGACGGAAGTTCAGGAAGCCTTCGGGCGCGAAGATCATGCCGGCTTGCGCCGGCTGGCGACCCCCGAGATGGTGTCCTACCTGTCCGAGGAACTTGCCGACAATGCGAAAAAGGGCATCAGGAACGACGTGTCTGATATCAGCCTGCTGGAGGCCGATATTGCTGAGAGCTGGCGGGAAGATGATCGCGACTACGCCACGACCGCCTTGCGCTACGAGTCTCACGACGTGATGCGCGATCGCGCCAGCGGCGAGATCGTCGCGGGCCAAGCCGATCGACCGACGGAAACAACCGAACTATGGACCTTCACGCGCCAAAACGGTGGTGACTGGAAGCTCGCGGCAATACAGCAACCCTGACCGATACACTGCAGCCTCGGCCGCTCACGTCCTCTTGCGAGCCACGATGTAAGGACGGTTCTCGTTGCCCTTCGTTGCGTGGCTTTCAGTGGCAAGAACGTCGAAGCCCGCGGCAGATATCTGCTGGCTCACGCCTGCCGCGCGAAAGACGCCTGCATGGGGTGCTTTGCCGATCGCGCGCATCGCGGGCAACAGGCAAGCCGGAAGAGTGGGTTCATATCGCCGACGCAAGGTATCTTGGAGATAAACAGGCCCTCCGCTGCAAGCAAGGCGTGGATGGGCCGCAGCGTGCCAGGCAGGTCGCGGACCAGATGGAGGTAGTTGAATCCCAGAACCGCGTTGAACCGCGCCGCGTCAGGCGTGAGCGCCTCCACGGTCGCGGTGCGGAAGACGAGGCCCGGTATGCGGCCGGCGGCGTGTTTCTCGTTGACGATCGCGATCATTTCAGTGGAAATATCCGTCGCAAGATAGTCTTGAACATCGCCCGCGAGCCGGAGCGCTTTTGTTCCCGTTCCGCAGCCCAGTTCCAACACGCTGTCGCCTGGTTCCAACAGGGCGCGGGTCCGGTCCAGCGTGCGCTCATCTCCGGCCCGATCCGCAATCGCGCTCATGGCGTATTTCCGCGAACTCCGGTCCCAGAAACGGGCGTCGCTCGCTATGCTCAGGATGGTTGCTCAGTTCGCGACCTTGCCCTATTCGGCATTAAGTTCAGCAATTAAGAATGGTCGGAAGCGGGTCGTGCCCGCTCAATTCAAGCCCGCAGCTCTCTCTGTTTGTCGATCGAGTTGCAGGGGCTTGACGGTCAACCTACCAGAAGGTAGGCAAGGGCATGAGCAACCTATCTTCCACCTCTGACGACATACTGGCTTGCGCGCGTTCTCTGATCGTCTCTGGCGGCTACAACGGTTTCAGTTATGCCGACATCGCTGAGGTGGTTGGGATTCGCAAGGCGAGCATCCATCACCATTTCCCAAGCAAAGTCGATCTGGTCCGGACGCTGGTTGCGCGGTATCGGGAAGAAGCTGAAGCCGGGATGTCGAATCTCGAACTTCAGGTTTCCGATCCGCTCGAACAGCTTCGGCTCTACGTTGGGTATTGGGAAGCCTGCATCGCGGCCGCCAGCGCTCAGTTTTGTGTCTGCGCGGTGTTGGCAAGCCAGCTTCCCGATCTACCCGAGGAAGTTGGCCTCGAGGTTCGGGCGCATTTCCGCTCCCTGTCAGCGTGGCTGACATCCGTGCTGGAGCGCGGCGCGCGGCGCGGCCAAGTTCAACTGATGAGCACCCCTCGTGCCGAGGCTGAAACGTTCATGGCAACGGTTCACGGCGCGATGCTTTCGGCGCGGGCCTATGGCGATCCGAAGATATTCGGCGTGGTGACAGGCCCGCTCTTGGAGCGACTCGCTCCGCACCCCCCGATACGGTCCTAGATCAAATAATCATAGCCGTGATCGCTCTGCGACGTTCGTCGAGAGCCTCTACCTACTAGTTGAAAGGACGACCCAATGACGCTTCACAGTGGTGTTTCCGGCACCAGCCAGGAACAATGGCTGAAGCTCTATTATTTCGCTCGGACAGCGTTCTCGGTCGTCTGGGTGACAGCTGCCTTTACGGTGGGACGGAATTCCTGGGTGATCGCGGCAGTTTTACTCGTGGCTTATCCTGCATGGGATGCCCTCGCCAATTTTGCCGACGCATCGCGCAGCGGAGGATTGGGACAGAATCGCACGCAGGCTGTCAACGTCGTGGTCAGCGTGGTGACAACGCTTGCGATCGTTCTCGCGCTGAAGATGAGCATGAGTTGGGTGCTCGGGGTATTTGGCGTATGGGCGATCCTGTCTGGCCTGCTTCAACTCGGCACCGCGGTCCGCCGTTGGAAGAGTAATGGCGCGCAGTGGGCGATGATCCTGAGCGGAGGACAATCGGCGCTGGCAGGCGCGTTCTTCATCGTGCAGGCGCGGATGCCGATGCCGCCATCCATCACCAGCGTGGCCGGCTACGCCGCGGTAGGCGCCTTCTACTTCCTGGTTTCGGCGGTGTGGCTGAGCGTGGGCCAATTGCGGCGGAAGGCTGCATAGACTGCCACCCCAAGCGGTCACCCAGTTATTTCGCCAAACCGACAAGCGGCGCGCAGTTTGCCGTGACTTCACTTTCAGCGCCACACCGCGGCATACTGTCGTGAGGACCTTGGGATGGAGATCTTGCAGCATGGCGAGGATCGTCTTCGGAATGAACCAGTCCCTGGACGGCTATGTCGACCACCAGGAATTTGCGCCAAGTCCCGCGCTCTTTCGTCACTGGATAGGGCACGTGCGCGACCTGACGGGCAGTGTGTACGGCCGCCGCATGTACGAAGTCATGCGCTATTGGGACGAAGACCGTCCCGAGTGGAGTGCGGAGCAACACGAGTTCGCGGCGGTATGGAAGCGACAACCGAAGTGGGTCGTGTCGCGCTCGTTGAAGTCGGTCGGTCCCAACGCCACGCTTGTGGATCACGACGTCGAGGCGGTGGTACGTGGCCTGAAAGCCCGGCTCGCGGGAGAGATCGCAGTTTCCGGACCAGACCTGGCACGAAGCCTAACCGAGCTTGGCCTTATCGATGAGTATCGGTTCTACTTTCACCCCATCGTGCTCGGTCACGGCAAGCCATTCTTTGCCGGCCCACGGCAGCCGCTCCGGCTCGTTTCCACCGATATCGTGGGCGAGGATACGGTTAGGCTGACGTACGTTCCTGCCTGATCAGGCGGCAATCCGGCGTGCTGAAAATGGCGGAGAGGGAGGGATTCGAACCCCCGATGGGCTTGCACCCATGCCGCATTTCGAGTGCGGTGCATTCGACCACTCTGCCACCTCTCCGCGGTCATGGTCCGCCGTTGCCGACGCGGCGCACTAGATAACGGCTGGACAGGCAGGTTACAAGGGCCAATCTGCCCGGCGATCCGGCTTCTTGTCAGGCTTGCCGTCGAGGTCTCGATGTTGTCGCGCGCCTGGCCTAATTACGCCGTTCGCCTTGACTTGCGCCCGACCTTCGGTTAGGGACAGCGCGCAATCGGCGTGGAGGGTTCTTCCGCGCCGCTTGTTTTTTGAACCCGCAGACTGACAAAAAGACGGCCGAACCGCCAGATGCGGTTCATCGAGGCCGACCGAACAGCGAAAGGCAAAAAATGTTCGCAGTCATCAAAACGGGCGGCAAGCAGTATCGCGTCGCCGCCAACGATCTCCTGAAGATCGAAAAAGTCGAAGGCCAGGTCGGCGATATCGTCGAGATCGGCCATGTGCTCGCGCATGGCGAGGGCGAGAATGTGACGTTCGGCGCGCCGTTCGTCGACGGCGCGATGGTCACCGCCGAAGTCGTCGAGCAGGGCAAGAACCGCACGGTCATCGCCTTCAAGAAGCGCCGCCGGCAGAATTCGCGCCGCAAGATCGGCCATCGCCAGCTTTTGACCACCGTGCGGATCGCCGAGATCCTGCTGGGTGGCGCCAAGCCGGCGAAGAAGGCCGCCGCCAAGACCGAAGCGAAAGCCGAGGCTGCTGCAACGACCGAGGCGAAGGCCGAGGCCGCTCCGAAGAAGGAAGCCAAGGCCGAGGCCGCGCCGAAGAAGGAAGCCGAGGCAACCGAAACCGCCGCTCCGCTGTTCAAGGCACCGAAGGGCGAGCCGGACGATCTGACCGTGATCAAGGGCATCGGCCCGGTCGCGGCCGGCCAGTTGAACGAACAGGGCATCACGACCTTCGCCCAGATCGCCAAGCTGTCCGACAAGGATATCGCCAAGATCGACGAGCATATGCCGTTCAGCGCCGACCAGATCAGGGACTGGCGCGAGCAGGCTAAGGAACTGGCGAAGAAGTAAAGCGAACCGGCGCGATCGTCGCCGGATCGGACTTGAAACGGAACGCGAACGCGTTCATAAGACCCTTTAGGCGCCCCTGCGGCGCATCGGAGTTAGTTAGATGGCACACAAGAAAGCTGGCGGTTCGTCGCGCAATGGTCGCGACTCCCGTTCCAAGCGGCTCGGCGTGAAGAAGTTCGGCGGCGAAGCCGTGATTCCGGGCAACATCATCATTCGTCAACGCGGTACCTCGTGGCATCCGGGCGTCAATGTCGGCATGGGCACGGATCACACCCTGTTTGCGCTCGAAGCTGGCGCAGTCACCTTCAACAAAAAAGCCAATGGCCGAACCTACGTATCGGTGAACCCGATGACGAAGGCAGCGGAGTAGCCGGTTCCGCACGAGAACACCGGCACCCATCTCGGGACCGGTGTCTGGCCAAGCCAGGAAAAGGATCAGGGGAGATGGGTTTCCATCTCCCCTTTTCTTTTTGCCTGGAGGACTGACATGGTTGCCGAAGCGGACGACACAGAC
The DNA here is from genome assembly GCF_055901555.1 of Mesorhizobium sp. WSM4821. Lineage (NCBI taxonomy): Bacteria > Pseudomonadati > Pseudomonadota > Alphaproteobacteria > Hyphomicrobiales > Phyllobacteriaceae > Mesorhizobium > Mesorhizobium sp. WSM4821. The sequence goes on from NZ_CM148371.1 coordinate 1,647,739, forward strand.
GGTGAAAGTTACGCGATAGATTGCCCGGTGCTCGCGACCGAGCGGCTGGTCATGCGGGCGCCGCGCGAAAGCGACATCGAGCAACTGGTGGCGCTCGCCGACAACCGCCATGTCGCCGAAATGCTGGCCCGCATGCCGCACCCCTATGGCGAGGCCGAGGCACGCGCCTTCCTCGCCATGGCGGCATCGCGCCGGGCCGGGATCGCCTATGCCTTGACGCTGGCCGGCACCGAAATCTTCGTCGGTTGCGCCGGCCTCAACACCACCGACCGCGGGCTGGAACTCGGCTACTGGATCGGCGAGCCCTACTGGAAGCGCGGCTATGCGACGGAGGCCGCACACGTGCTGGTCGACCTCGCCTTCCAGAAGACGGCGATCCAGGTGCTGCATGCCTCGACGCGGGTCATCAATCCGGCCTCGCGCCGGGTCATCCACAAATGCGGTTTCCAATATGCCGGCCAGGGTATGCTGAACTCGATCGTTGCCGGCCAGGTGCCGGTCGAGCGCTACCGTCTCGATCGCAAGACCTGGACCAGCCTTCGGAACTGGGTGCATTTCTAGGCGCGTCGATATTCAGGTGAGGCCGGCCTGCAAATGGCGGTTTTCTGCGCTTCCGGTGCTCACGTAGTACGCTCCGCTCCGGTTCTCGGAAACCGTCATTTTCGACTCGGCTTGACCTGAATCTCAACACACCTCGGCGCATGGCCTCGAACCAAAGATTCCGAAAGGATCATTGTGAATTCAAAAGTCGGTTGCGAACCAAACTGGGGGTCAGGCCATCTCGACCCAGACCGGCAGGTGGTCCGAGCCGACCGCCTGCCGGTCGACCCACAGCCGCTTCAGCGATTTGGCGAGCGAGGCGCTGGTGAAGACATAGTCGATGCGCTTGTGGCGGCTGGCGTCGTCGGGCCGCTTGGGATCGACCCAGGTGACGAGATCGGCATCTGTGGCGGCGAGGCGCGCGGCGGCATCGACGGCAAGATCCGCGGTCACAGGCATGCCGAATTCATGATCCGGGCTGCCGGCGAGTTCGACATATTCGGGCGATGCGGCGAGCATATTAAGATCGCCCATGACGACGAAGGCTTCGGGACAAGGCAGGTCCGGCAGGCCGACCTCGGCGACGCCCGACAGCGCGCCGCCCTCGATCGCATAGTTCAGCAGGCGCCGGCGCAGAAACCGGATCTGGCTTAAGCGTTCGACCGGGCTGCGATGGTCGAGATGGGTGGAATAGAAGCGGATGAAACCAAGCGGCATTTCGATCAGCGCCTCCAGCGCGCCGCGCTGGAAATTCATCACGTCGAAACTGCGGCTGCGCGGCAAGAGGAGATTGCGCGACAGATGAACGGGCGTTTTCGACAGCACCATGTTGCCGAGCTGGAAAGTGGTCGTGATGGCGCGGCCGTTTTCCAGACGCGAGCCGAGATTGGCCTCGAAATTGCTGCCGTAGACGGCGAAGTATTCCGGCAGCGCCTCGCCGAGCTCGGCCACCATGTCTCGGCCGCCATTGTTGGGGTTGTTGCGCGAGACCTCCTGCAGCGCGATCACATCGGCGCCGCGCACGGAATCGGCGATGCGGCCGACATCGTAGCGGCCGTCGAGGCCGACGCCGTAGTGGATGTTGTAGGTTACGAGCTTCATTCCGACATGTCTCCGGGCCTGGTGCGGCGAATCCGAAATTCGAACCTTGGCCCGTCCAAAAGGGACGCACGGCGCCGCAGTCGCAAAACGGCCTCGCCCTTTGCCCCACCTTGGTTTAGAGCAATCCCCCAAAGCCATAGCAGAAACTCGACAATCCGATGAAATTTCTCGATCAAGCCAAGGTCTACATCCGCTCCGGCGATGGCGGCGCCGGTTCGGTGTCGTTCCGGCGCGAAAAGTTCATCGAGTTCGGCGGTCCCGACGGCGGCGATGGCGGTCGCGGCGGCGATGTCTGGGTGGAGGCGGTCGATGGGCTGAACACGCTGATCGACTATCGATATCAGCAGCATTTCAAGGCCAAGACCGGCACGCATGGCATGGGCCGCAACATGACTGGCGCCAAGGGCGCCGACGTGACGCTGAAAGTGCCGGTAGGAACGCAGGTCTTCGCCGAAGACAACGAGGCGCTTATCTGCGACCTGACCGTGGTCGGCCAACGCTTCCTTTTGGCCAAGGGCGGCAATGGCGGCTTCGGCAACCAGCATTTCAAGACCTCGACCAACCAGGCGCCGCGCCGCGCCAATCCGGGCTTGCCGGGCGAAGAGCTCAACATCTGGCTCAGGCTCAAGCTGATCGCCGATGCCGGCCTGGTCGGCCTGCCCAATGCCGGCAAGTCGACTTTTCTGGCCGCCGTGACCGCGGCCAGGCCGAAGATCGCCGACTATCCCTTCACCACACTGCATCCGGGCCTCGGCGTGGCCCGCGTCGACGGGCGCGAGTTCGTCATCGCCGACATTCCCGGCCTGATCGAAGGCGCGCATGAAGGCGTCGGCATCGGCGACCGTTTCCTCGGCCATGTCGAACGCACGCGTGTCCTACTGCACCTCGTCTCCGCGCAAGAGGAAAATCCGGGGAAGGCTTACAAGACCGTGCGCGCCGAACTCGACGCCTATGGCCATGGGCTGATCGAGAAGGTCGAGATCGTAGCGCTTTGCCAGATCGACACGCTCGACGCCGACGCGCGTAAGAAGAAGGTCGCTTCGCTGAAACGTGCCGCCGGCCGCCCGCCAATGCTTTTGTCCGCTGTCACTGGCGAAGGCGTTGAGGCCGTTCTGCGCGCGCTGATGGCTGTCGTGGCCGAGGCACGTGAAGCTGTCGCTGCTCCAGTCGAGACGCGTTGGAACACATAGCGATGACCGCGCAGTCGCTGAGAAAATACCGGCGCATCACCGTCAAGATCGGCTCGGCGCTGCTTGTCGACCGCACGACGGGCCTGAAGCGCGACTGGCTGGCCTCGCTTGCCGACGACATCGTCGTGCTGGCCGACGGCGGCGCCGAAATCCTTGTCGTGTCTTCCGGCGCCATTGCACTCGGTCGCACCATTCTCGGCCTTGGCAAACGGGCGCTGAAGCTCGAGGACAGCCAGGCGGCGGCCGCCGTCGGGCAGATCGCGCTGGCCGGCGCCTGGTCGGATGCGCTCGGCAAGGGCGGCTTGAAATCGGGCCAGATCCTGTTGACGCTCGGCGACACCGAGGAGCGCCGCCGCTATCTCAATGCACGTGCGACGATCTCGACGCTGCTGAAGATGAAGGCGGTGCCGGTCATCAACGAGAACGACACGGTGGCGACCTCCGAAATCCGCTATGGCGACAACGACCGGCTGGCGGCACGCGTCGCCACCATGATGGGCGCTGACTTGCTGGTGCTGCTCTCCGACATTGACGGGCTCTACACGGCGCCTCCGGCGCGCGACCGGCAAGCGCGGTTCATTCCGGTCGTCGATCGCATCACCCCCGACATCGAGGCGATGGCGGGCGCGGCCGCTTCGGAGCTTTCACGCGGCGGCATGCGCACCAAGCTCGACGCCGGCAAGATCGCCACCGCCGCCGGCACCGCCATGATCATAACCGCCGGCACGCGGCTGTCGCCGCTGATGGCGATCGAGCGTGGCGAGCGGGCGACGTTCTTCCGGCCGAGCGCCAATCCGGTCAAAGGCTACAAGACGTGGATTGCCGGGCAGCTCGAACCAGCCGGCCGGCTGACCGTCGACGCCGGCGCCATCACTGCGCTGCTGTCGGGCAAGTCGCTGCTGCCGGCCGGCGTCAAGCTGGTCAGCGGCAATTTCTCGCGCGGCGACACGGTGGCGATCCTGTCGCCCGAGGGGCGCGAGGTCGCGCGCGGACTGGTTGCCTATGATGCCGCCGATGCCGTAAGGATCGCTGGCTTGAAGACTACCGAGATCGAATCGGTGCTTGGCTACGAAGCGCGATCGGCAATGATCCACCGCGACGACCTTGTGGTGAGCCATGCCGGTGACCAAGTACGGACGGGTGACCAAGTAACGAGCGGAGGATGAGCCATGCTGAAGCTGCATGAAAAATCCCGGGGCGACACCGCAGCAACGATGGCCGATATCGGCCGCCGCGCGCGGGCCGCCGCCCGACCGCTGGCCATCGCCACGACCGCCGCCAAGAACGCGGCGCTTGTCGCCATGGCGGAGGCAATTGTCGCCCGGGAACGGGACATTCTCGATGCCAATGCCATCGACACCAGGAATGGCGAGGAGTCAGGCCTGTCGGCGGCGCTTATGGATCGGCTGAAGCTCGATCCCGCTCGTATCCGGGCCATGGCCGATGGCATCAAAGAGATCGCCGAATTGCGCGATCCGGTCGGCGACGTGATTGCCGCATGGGACCGGCCGAACGGGCTGCATATCGAGCGGGTGCGCACGCCGCTCGGTGTCGTCGGCGTTATCTATGAGAGCCGGCCGAACGTGACGGCCGATGCAGGGGCACTCTGCCTCAAGGCCGGCAATCCGGTGATCCTGCGCGGCGGCTCGGATTCGCTCAATTCGTCGGCCGCGATCCATGCTTGCCTGGTCGAGGGGCTGAAGGCGGCCAAGCTGCCTGAGGAGGCTGTCCAGTTGGTGCCGACCACCGACCGCGCCGCCGTCGGCGAGATGCTGAAAGGGCTTTCCGGCAATATCGACGTGATCATTCCGCGCGGCGGCAAGAACCTGGTCGAGCGCGTCCAGAACGAGGCGCGGGTGCCGGTCTTCGCTCATCTCGAGGGCATCTGCCATCTCTACATCGACCGCTCGGCCAAGCTCGATATGGCGGTCAGTATTGCGGTCAACGCCAAGATGCGGCGCACCGGAGTCTGTGGCGCGGCCGAGACGCTGCTGGTCGACCGCGCTATTGCCTCCACCCATCTCGTGCCGATCCTCGAGGCGTTGCGCGCGGCAGGGTGCGCAATCCACGCCGATACCGAGGTGCTGAAGGTTTTTGCCGACGCCAAGCCTGCGACCGATGCCGACTGGGTGAGGGAATATCTAGATGCCATCATCGCGGTGAAGCTCGTCGATGGCGTTGCCGATGCGATCGAGCATATCGAGAATTTTTCCTCGCATCACACCGAGGCGATCGTTGCCGAGGATGCGAATGCCGTCGAACGGTTCTTCAACGAGATCGATTCGGCGATCCTTCTGCACAATGCCTCGACCCAATTCGCCGATGGCGGCGAATTCGGGATGGGCGCCGAGATCGGCATCGCCACCGGCAAAATGCATGCACGCGGCCCGGTCGGCGTCGAGCAACTGACCTCGTTCAAGTACCGCGTGCGCGGGACGGGACAGGTGAGGCCTTGACGCTATTTGCTCAAAGAACCTGAAGTTTTGCGCCCAGCCACCCCCCTCTGTCCTGCCGGACATCTCCCCCGCAAGGGGGGAGATTGGCTGCTTCTCCCTTGGCGCCCTTATTGCGACGCCGGCGATTGGCAAAGGTCTATGCGACATCCGATCTCACCCCATGCGGGGGAGATGTCCGGCAGGACAGAGGGGGGTGCCTAGCGCGATGCTGTCCCCTTCCGAGTCCGCCGTTCCCTCCCGCTATCTCAAGATGCCGCATGCCGGAAAAGGCCTGGCCGTCGGCCTGTTCGGCGGCTCGTTCAATCCCGCCCATGCCGGTCATTCGCTGGTCGCGGAGATTGCGCTCAGACGCCTGGCGCTCGATCAGTTGTGGTGGATGGTGACACCGGGCAATCCGCTCAAGAGCGCGCGGGAGCTGGGGCCGCTGGCCGAGCGGCTGCGCCTGTCCGAGCGGATCGCCAGGAACCCGAAGGTCAAGGTCACCGCCTTCGAGGCGGCCCATCATGTCCGCTTCACCGCCGACACGCTGGCTCTGGTCAAGGCGCGCAATCCTGGTGTCGACTTCGTCTGGATCATGGGCGCCGATTCCTTGCGCGATTTCCACCGCTGGCAGCGCTGGCGCCAGATCGTGATGACGTTCCCGATCGCAGTGATCGATCGCCCGGGTGCTACGCTGTCGTTCCTGTCGTCGGTCGTTGCCAAGACCTTCGACTACGCGCGCGTCGACGAGGGCGACGCGCCACGGCTCGCCCGCATGAAAGCGCCGGCCTGGACCTTCATCCACGGTCCGCGCTCGTCGCTGTCGTCGAGCGCGATCCGCGAGATGGCGAAGGGCTGAGCCTGCACGGACTTGCCGTCTCCGCAAGGAGAGAAGGCTTACCCGGCCATGTCGCATTTGCGGCGGCCTTTCTCCGATCCGTGGGCGATCCTGTGCGATCATGACGATTCTCGAGCGAAACCAGACAAGACGCGACCCGGAGCAGCGCAGCCCGACGCCGGCGATCGCGATCGCCAGCGTCGTGCTGTCGATGGCGCTGGTCGCCGTCGGCAACGGACTGATGTTCGCCTACATTCCGGTCCGGCTCGGCGCCGAGGGTTTCGATCCGACCTGGGCCGGGCTGATCGTCACAGGCCTTTCGGCCGGCGGCCTGGCAGGCTGCATCCTGACCGGGCCGTTGGTGCGCAGAGTGGGGCATGCTCGCGCGTTCATGGTGCTGTCGGCGCTGATCGTGCTGTCGAACGCCGCCGTCGGGGCCGGGCCGCACCCGCTGTCGTGGATCGCGGCACGCGCACTCTATGGCTTTGCCATATGCGGCCTGTTCATCGTCGCGCAAAGCTGGCTGAACGATGTCGTCGCCAACGCCATACGCGGCAGGGTCATGGCCTTCTTCTACGTCGCCTATGTCGCCGGGCTGGGCGTCGGCTACTCCACACTGGCGCTGATCGATATAAGGGCCGCGGACGCGCCGCTGATCGGCATCGCCTTCACCGCGCTGTCGATCCTGCCCGTGGGACTGACGCGGCTCGCCCAGCCGCCGCCACCGCAGGCGGCGTCGGTCGCACTTGGCCGGGCCTGGCGGATTTCGCCGGTGGGCGTCGCCGGCATGGTTGCCGTTGGCGGCCTGTCGATGACGATTTCGGGTTTCGCGCCGATCCATGCCACGGCCAAGGGCTACAGCCAGGCGGATGTGGCGCTGCTGCTGTCGGCGATGCCGGTCGGCACATTGATCCTGCAGATCCCGCTCGGCTGGATTTCCGACCGCACCGACCGGCGCTTCGTGCTGGTCGCTGCTTCGGCGCTTGCCCTGGTGGCGGGCCTGTTCGCCCTCGGCTTCGACGGTGGTGCGCTGGCGGCGCTGGTCGTCATCTATGTGGTCTGGGACGGCGCGTCGGAATCGATCTATTCGCTCGCCAGCGCACATGCGGCCGACCGCTCCGGCAAGGATGATATGGTGGCGTTGTCCAGTTCGCTTCTGTTTGCGTGGTCGTTGTCCGGCTTCATCGTTCCCGGCATCGTGACCGGGCTTTCCGCTGTCTATGGAACGCAGGCCTTCATCTATGTGGCCATCGTCATTGCCACCCTTTTTTGCCTGTTCGTGCTGTGGCGTGTGGTGGCGATGTCGCCTGTTCCTGCCGCCGAGACCGGCAATTTCGCGCCGATGACGGCGCAGGCGCCGCTGCCGGTCGATCTTGCCTTTCCGTCGGAAGAGCAGCGTCGCGCGGACAAATAGACCTACGCTGGGGATTGATCATCTCACTGTCTGGTGCCAGCTTCCGGCCGTGGCGCCTCCGGCGGCGGCGCGGGAATCGAAATGCCTTCGCTGTCGAAAGCCTGCTTGGCGCGTTTGGTGAGATCGATCTGGGTGGCGAAGAAATCCGCAGCCGAGGTCCAGTAGCGCAATGTGATGGCGACGTTGCTGTCGCCGACGGTCGCCACGAATGCAATCGGCGCCGGCTCCCGCCTGACGCGCCGCTCGCTGGCGGCGACGCCAAGCATGGTCTTTTGCGCGAGATCGATATCGTTCCACGAGCCGATGGTCAGCGTGATGTCGCCGCGGCGGGCACCATTGCGCGTGAAGTTGCGGACAGGCTGGTTCCACAGTGTCGAGTTGGGGGCGAGGATGTAGACGCCGTCAACCGTTCTCAGCGTGGTGGCGAACAGCCCGACTTCCTCGATGGTCCCGGCGATGGCGCCGACCTCGACATGTTCGCCGATGCGAAATGGCCGCAGCGCCAAGAGCATGATGCCGGCGGCGATGTTCTGCAGCGTACCCTGCAATGCAAGACCGATGGCCAGGCCGATGGCGCCGATGGCGGCGATGATCGAGGCCGTCTGCACGCCGAACTGGCCGAGCACCATGATGACGACGAGGATCAGGATGGCGTAGCGGGCGATCCTCGAGAAGAAGTGGCGCAGCGTCACGTCGAAGCCATGGATATGGCCAAGGCCGGCAAAGATCGAGCGCTGGGCGAGCCCGGCGACGACGTAGCCGACGACCAGCAGGATGACGGCACCGACGGCCGAGAACAAGTAGGAGACGATCAGGGAACTGAGCTGCGCAAGGCCGGACTGCACGGTGAGAAGAGCGTTTTGAGGGTCGCTGGGCATGGGGGAGTTCCGATGGGGTTCTGAGCCGATAACCATGCGAAGTGCGAAGAGTTCCGATTTTTCTCGGGCGGCGGAACCGGGTGATCGGCCGGTCATTCGGCGATAGCAAGGGCTGCCGTCTTGAAACTGCAACGCAACTCTGCCTATCTAAGGGTGTCGCCTGCTTTAAAGGGTGATTTGGTTGTTCTTGCTGCGAAAGGAAATACACTGAGAACAGCACTGCGGAAGAAGGCCGATATCGTGCCTTCGCCGGCCGGGATCAGCGTAAATGACGCCGTGTCCCGCGCCATCAAGACAGTCCTTGCCAGTCTGGAAGACTCCAAGGCCGAAAACATCGTCTCAATCGACATTCAGGGAAAATCGAGCCTCGGTGACTATATGGTCATCGCGTCCGGCCGATCGCACCGTCATGTCTCGGCTGTCGCCGATCATCTCCTCAAGGCGCTCAAGGATGCCGGACTCGGCACGGCGCGTGTCGAGGGACTGGCTGGCGCCGACTGGGTCCTGATCGATTCAGGCGATGTTATCGTCCACGTCTTCCGTCCCGAAGTCCGCGACTTTTACAATCTCGAAAAGATGTGGCAGGCGCCGGACCTCGAGGAAGAGACCCTTCACTGAGCCGAATTGTTTTGATGCATGTCGTCGTCTCAAAACCGTGACCTCTCCGGGCGTTAGGTTCGAGGGCAGGCTTCTTGGGCGACATGCATAGCGGCTCTTTGAGGTAGGGATGAAGATTATCGTTCATGCCGTGGGCCGAATGAAAACCGGCCCCGAGAAGCAGCTCGCGGACCGTTACTTCGAGCGCTTCGCCAAGAGCGGCCCGGCAATCGGGCTCGAATTCGCCGGCATTGCCGAGACTGCGGAAGGTCGCGCCCAGAGCGCCAGCGAGCGCCGGCGCGAGGAAGGCCAGAAACTGCAGACGCATTTGCAGCCGGGCACCGCGCTGATGCTGCTCGACGAGCGCGGCAAGAACCTTTCCTCCGAGGAATTCGCCGGCCGCATCGGTCTTTGGCGCGACGGCGGGCGCAAGGCGCTGGTCATCGCCATCGGCGGCGCCGACGGTCACGACCAGCCGCTGCGCGATCAGGCCGATCTAATGGTGTCGTTCGGCGCGCTGACATGGCCGCACCAATTAGCCCGTGTCATGTTGGGCGAGCAGCTTTACCGGACGGCCACGATCCTGTCCGGCCATCCCTATCATCGCTCGTGAGTCTTTGCAGCTCCAACCGAAACCGGTGGATTGGCGCGAGCCGCCCGGATTTTAGCCTCAATGCGTCACGAAATTGCTTGCGGTCGGCGGGCTCTCGAACATGGTTGATTGTTCGTTAACGAAGCCACGCATAGAGTCGGGCTTCAATGTCTGAAGGTTGGAAATCGCAAACGGGTTTTTGGCGCGCACGCTGCGGCTTGGCAGCGGCGGCGCTCGTGCTGTCGCTCGGTGCTGCGCGGGCGCAGGACAGGCTCGACATGGCGCCTGACCCGGACCAGAGCCGTGCCGAATACGAACGGGTATCGAAAGAGATCACGCTGTCGTCGGAGCGGCTGGCCAAGCTCGCCGCCGATATGGCGACGGTCAAGAAGGACCATGCCTCGATCACCGCGGCGCTGATCCAATCGGCGATGACCGAGCAGAAGCTCGGCCAGGACATCGAGGATATTGGCGCCAGGCTGGAAGGGCTGAAGGGCGAGGAGCAGAAGATCCGCGCCTCGCTGGCCGCAAGACGCGACGTTCTGGCAGAGGTGCTGGCCGCGCTGCAGCGCATGGGGCTCAATCCGCCGCCGGCCATCCTGGTCAAGCCGGAGGACGCACTGTCATCGGTGCGCAGCGCCATCCTGCTCGGCGCCGTGGTGCCGGAACTGCGCCAGCAGACCGGCATACTGCTGGCGGATCTCAAGGAGCAGTCGCGGGTGACAGGCTCGATCGAGGCGGAGCGGGCGCGGCTGACGGAGGCGGTCGGCGAGCAGACGGCGGAAAAGAAGCGGCTCAGCATGTTGCTTGAAGCCAAGCAGCAGCTCGAGGCCGAGACGGAAGCGGCGCTGGCCGCGGAAAAGCAGCGATCCGCAGCACTTGCGGCCAAGGCCGGCAGCCTGAAGGAACTGATCGCCTCGCTCGAGGCCGACAAGGCCCGCAAGGCAGCCGACGCGGCGAAGGCGGCAAAGCAGAAGACCGCGGACGCCGACAAGGTCCCGGCACAGGATAAGGCCCCGGCACAGACGGAACTGGCGGCCCTGCCGGTGCCGGAAGCCAACCGTCTCACCGCCGCCGCGCCGTTTTCGGCACTTCAGGGGCAGATCGCGCTGCCGGTCACCGGCAAGATCAAGCGGCGGTTCGGGGCCGACAACGGTAACGGCGCAGTGATGCTCGGCGACATGGTTGCGACACAATCGGGAGCCATCGTCACGGCGCCAGCGGACGGAAATGTGCTTTATGCCGGACCTTTTCGCTCCTATGGTCAACTCTTGATCCTGAACGCGGGTGACGGCTATCATGTCGTTCTGGCGGGGATGAGCAGAATCAGCGTCGCGTCTGGTCAGTCGGTGCTCGCAGGAGAGCCGATCGGCGCGATGGGAGAGGCCCGGGTGGCGAGCACCTCGGCATCGAAGAATGGAAATGCCACGCCGGAGCTCTATGTTGAGTTCCGCAAGGATGGAAAACCCGTCGATCCGGCCCCATGGTGGGCGGACCGTTTCTCTGGAAGGACGTGAGATGATGCGGAAATTGTCGCTTCTGTTTGCCGGTGCGCTGATGGGCGCATCCGCGATGAGCCTGGTCTATGGTGCGCCCGGCTCGACGGCGAACGCTGCGGGCTCCGAGACCTACAAGCAACTGGCGATCTTCGGTGACATCTTCGAGCGGGTGCGGGCGCAATATGTAACGCCGCCCGACGACAAGTCGCTGGTCGAAAACGCCATCAACGGCATGCTTACCTCGCTGGACCCGCACTCCTCCTACATGAACGCCGAAGAGGCGCAGGACATGCGCGTGCAAACCAAGGGCGAGTTCGGCGGCCTTGGCATCGAGGTCACCATGGAGAACGACCTGGTCAAGGTGATCACGCCAATCGACGATACGCCGGCCGCCAAGGCGGGCGTGCTTGCCGGCGACTATATTGCCAAGATCGACGGCGAGGAGGTTCGCGGCCTGAGCCTCAACGATGCGGTCGAGAAGATGCGCGGGCTGGTCAACACGCCGATCAAACTCACTATCCTGCGTGAGGGCGCCGACAAGCCGATCGAGCTGACGGTGGTGCGCGCCATCATCAAGGTCAAGGCGGTCAAGGTCCGGGTCGATGACGACATCGGCTACATGAAGATCACCTCGTTCACCGAAAAGACACTTGACGACCTCGAGAGCGCAGTCGACACCATCAAGAAGCAGGTGCCGAACGACAAGCTCAAGGGCTACGTGCTCGATCTGCGCCTCAATCCGGGCGGGCTGCTCGACCAGGCGGTGAGCGTGTCCGACGCCTTCCTCAACCGTGGCGAGATCGTCTCGACCCGCGGCCGCGATCCGAAGGACGTTACCCGCTTCGACGCACGGCCCGGCGACGACATCGACGGCAAGCCGTTGGTCGTGCTCGTCAATGGCGGCTCGGCCAGTGCGTCCGAAATCGTTGCCGGCGCGCTGCAGGATCTGCGCCGCGCCACGGTGGTCGGCACGCAGTCCTTCGGCAAGGGTTCGGTGCAGACCATCGTCCCGCTCGGCGAGAACGGTGCGCTGCGCCTGACGACGGCGCTCTATTACACGCCCTCCGGCAAGTCGATCCAGGGCAAGGGCATCACGCCCGACATCAAGGTCGACCAGCCGTTGCCGCCGGAACTGCAGGGCAGGGATCTGACGCGCGGTGAGTCGGACCTCAAGGGCCACATCAAGGGCACTGACGAGGGCGATACCGGTTCGGGCTCGGCTGCCTATGTGCCGCCGGAGCCGAAGGACGACCTGCAGCTCATCTTTGCCGAGCAGTTGCTGCGCGGCGAGAAGACCGATCCAGCGTTCCCGCCGAATCCGGACAAAGCTGTCTTGAACCAGTAAGGGCTGTCTTGAACCAGTAAGGTCGATCTGCTGGGCAAACAGGTCTGGCCGCCTGATCGAAGCGATGCAATGCTGCCGGGGCCGCGAGGTTCCGGCAGTTTGATTCGGGGGACCCGCGGCCGGGTGCCGTGCGTCCTCAGGGACGTGCCAACAGTTTTGGATCGCGCATGAATCTTTGCGAAAAGTGGTCGCACTTTTCGGCGGTGATGCGCCCGGGGATGCGGCTTGGCTGATATCGGCAAGGACATCGAACGCCCGCTCGGACAGGCCGTCCGGCCGCCCCGCGCGGCCCGTGGATTCAGCGCCGGCGCGGTCGCGGCCATTCTCCTGGTGCTGGCCGTGATCGGTGTCTCCGGCGCGATCGCGCTACGCGAAAGGCCGTTTCGAAAACCGCAAGAAGCCGCGGTTTCGACTCCGAAGGCGACGGCGGTGGCCGAATCCGCAGCAGCGCCGACCACTGAGCCAGCGCCTATTCCTAAGGCCGAAGCGGTGCCCAAGACAAGTGGACCGCAGATCATCCATATGCCGACCGAAGAGAGCGGTGGTCAGCCCAGGGCGGCCATCGTCATCCACGACCCTTCGACGATCGGCCAGAACCTGAGGGTCGCGCACATTCCCGACAGGGCGCTGGTCGAGGCCAGCGAGACCGGTCCGCTGCCGGTTCGCGCCGCCGACGGCCGACGGCCGTTCGATGTCTATGCGCGGCCGTGGTCCGGCGCGCGCGGCGCGCGCGTGGCGATCGTCATCGGCGGGCTTGCCGTGTCGCAGACCGGCACGCAGGCGGCCATCGCCAAACTGCCCGCCGAAGTGACGCTGGGCTTCGCGTCGCAGGGCAACAGCATCGGCCGCTGGATGCAGGCGGCGCGGCAGGAAGGCCATGAGATCGTCATGCAGGTGCCGCTCGAACCGTTCGACTATCCGAACGTCAATCCCGGCCGCAACACATTGACGGTCGCGGCGACGCCGGACGAGAATTTGAAGAATTTGCGCTGGGCGCTATCGCGGACGACCAATTACACCGGCATCATGAACTATATGGGCGCACGTTTTTCGGCGGACGCGGCGGCGATGGGGCCGCTGATGGCCGAGCTCGGCAGGCGTGGCCTGGCCTATGTCGACGACGGTTCGTCGGCGCGCAGCCTCGCGTCCGACCTGGCGCTCAAGGATGGCGTGCCCTTCGTTGCCGGCGACACGTCGATCGACGCCGTACGGGACCGCGGCGCGATATTGAAGAAGCTGGACGAGTTGGAGGCTACCGCGCGGGCGAAGGGCTTTGCTGTCGGCATTGGCTCGGCCTTCGACCTGACGGTCGACACCGTGTCGTCCTGGGTGATCGAGGCCAAGAAGCGCGGTGTCGAGATCGTGCCGATCTCGGCGGTGGCGACGGATCCGGAAAAAGGTTGAGCATGGCGAAGAAAAAGCCGGTCGATCCCGAAACGCTGCCTTACCGCCCCTGTGTCGGGCTGATGATCCTCAACGCAGACGGGCTGGTTTGGGTCGGGCATCGCATTGCCGAGCCGGACAGCGAATTCGCCGGTGCGACCCAGCTTTGGCAGATGCCGCAGGGCGGCATCGACAAGGGCGAGGAGCCGCTGCGGGCGGCGCAGCGGGAGCTGTACGAAGAGACCGGCATGCGCTCGGTCTCGCTTTTGGCTGAAGCGCCGCACTGGATCAATTACGACCTGCCGGCCGACCTGGTTGGCGTCGCCTTCAAGGGCAGGTATCGCGGCCAGACGCAAAAATGGTTTGCCTTCCGCTTTCACGGCGACACGAGCGAGATCGAGATCAATCCGCCGCCAGGTGGCCACACCGCCGAGTTCGACAAATGGGCGTGGCGGCCAATGCGGGAACTGCCCGATCTGATCGTGCCGTTCAAACGTCGGGTCTATGAAGAGGTGGTGACGGCTTTCCGGCATCTGGTTGCTTAAGGCATGTCGATATTCAGATGGATGCGGGCCTAACGAACGGCGGTTTCCCGCGCTTCCGGTGCTCACCTACTTTAAGTACGCTCCGCTCCGGTTCTCGGAATCTCCATTCTCGGCGCGGCCTGACCTGAATCTCAACATACGTTAAGGTGGCCGCGACAGTTGCCGCCTGGGTGTGGTGGCCTTATTGATGGCCAATCCGCTGCAGACGGGGTTGGCATGAACGACGCCTCCAAAAAATCTGAAAGGGTCGCCGTCAAAGTCGCGCCGATCAGCGAAGCGGCGGCCGGCGCCATATTGACCGTCGATCTCGGCGCCATCCGTGAAAATTACCGGCGGCTCAAGGCGCGGCTGGGCGGCGTCAACTGCGCGGGTGTCGTCAAGGCCGACGGCTATGGGCTCGGCGGGGCCCAGGTGGCGGCGGCGCTGGCGGCCGAGGGCTGCGCTATCTTTTTCGTCGCGCATCTGGCCGAGGGCATCTTGCTGCGCCAGGCGCTCGGCTCACTGCCGGCTATCTATGTGCTGAACGGTTTTCATCCGGGCGCCGAAGGCGAAGCCGTCGAAGCGCAGGTGGGCGCGGTCATCAACAGCGTCGGCCAACTCGCCGCCTGGCGCGCAGCCGCGCAGCGGGTCGGCCGCAAGCTCAAGGCTGCAATCCAGGTCGACAGCGGCATGTCGCGGCTCGGCATGGCGGCGGCGGAGGTGGAAGCCGTCACTGTCGATCCGCGGGCGTTCGACGGTATCGACGTCACCTTGGTGATGAGCCATCTGGCTCGCGCCGACGAGCCCGAGCATCCGGCCAACGAGCAGCAGCGGCTGGAATTCGACCGGCTGCGCAAGATGCTGCCAAAGGCGCCGGCCACGCTTGCCAATTCTTCCGGCATCTTTCTTGGGAAACCCTTTCATTACAACCTCGCCCGTCCCGGTGCGGCGCTCTACGGCATCAATCCAACGCCGGCCGAACCCAACCCGATGCTGCCGGTGGTACGGCTTCAAGCAAAGGTCATCCAGACGCGCAACCTCGATACGGGAGCCGGTGTCGGCTATGGCCATGTTTTTCACGTGACCGATCCGCTGGTCGCTGCAACGATCTCGCTTGGCTATGCCGATGGCTGGCATCGACGCGCTGCCTCGGCCGCCTGGTTCGAAAACGTGCGGTTGCCCTTCCTCGGACGTGTGTCGATGGACTCGATCGTTCTCGACATTTCGGCGCTGCCGCCAGACAGGCTGAAGGCAGGCGATCTCGTCGAACTGATCGGGCCGTCGCAGACGGTGGACCAGGCGGCTGGCCATGCCGGCACCATTGGCTACGAGATCCTGACCAGCCTCGGATACCGCTTTCACCGTTGCTATGTGAATGGATAGCTCGCGGGCTTAGTCTTACGCATATCGTCATGCCAGAACCGCTGCGCACCCCGGATCAAGTCCGAGGGCATGCTTTGGGTGACATGCTCGGCACTTGGCGGACGCCGCAAAATCCGGCAAGACAGATGGCGATGGTGACCCTGGCTCAGCACATGAACACGAAAATCGAATCCGATTTTCGATCGAGGATCATGCGCGACATGAAAATGCTACAGCGTCCTTTGCGCGTCTGAAAAGACGCGGCGCTGTAGAGCCTGACAAGACGTTGTTGTGGAGAGTTGTGCGATGAAGATCTTCGTGCTGGGCGGCGGCGTCATCGGGGTCACCACCGCTTATTATCTTGCCGAGGCCGGCCATGAAGTGACGGTGATCGACCGCCAGAAGGGCCCGGCGCTGGAAACCAGCTTTGCCAATGCGGGCGAGATCTCGCCCGGTTACGCGTCGCCCTGGGCCGGTCCCGGCGTTCCGCTGAAGGCGATCAAATGGCTGTTGATGAAGCATGGCCCGCTGGCGCTGCGGCCGACTCTCGATCCCTATATGTGGATATGGCTGGTCAAGATGCTGCGCAACTGCACGGCCGAGCGCTATGCGGTGAACAAGGCGCGCATGGTGCCGTTGGCCGAATACAGCCGCGAGATGCTGAAGGCGCTGCGCGAGGCGACCGGCATCGCCTATGACGAGCGTACCAAGGGGACGCTGCAGCTTTTTCGCACGCAACAGCAGCTCGACGGCACAGCCGGCGATGTCGAGGTGCTGAAGACATATGGCGTTCCCTACGAGATCCTCGATCCCGACGGCTGCATCGCGACCGAGCCGGGGCTGTCGGAGGTGCGCGAGAAAATCGTCGGCGGCCTGCGGCTGCCGGGCGACGAAACCGGCGACTGCAAGATGTTCACCGACCGTCTGGCCGAGCTCTGCGTGGCGCGCGGCGTCACCTTCGAATACGACGTGTCGATCAGGCGCATCATGCGCAAGCGCAACAGTATCGCGAGCATCGATACGAACAAGGGCTGGAAGGCTGCCGACGCCTATGTGATGGCGATGGGCAGCTATTCGGCCAAGTTCATGCGTATGCTGAAACGGTCCATACCGGTCTACCCGGTCAAGGGCTATTCGATCACCGTGCCGATCAAGGATGCTGCCGCAGCACCGGTGTCGACGGTGATGGACGAGACCTACAAGGTGGCGATCACCAGGCTCGGCGACCGCATTCGGGTCGGTGGCACGGCGGAGATCTCCGGCTTCGACCTGAGGCTGCATGAATCGCGGCGCGACACGCTCGAACATTCGGTCGGCGACCTTTTTCCAGGCAGCGGCGACATGCAGTCGGCGACCTTCTGGTGCGGGTTGCGGCCGATGACGCCGGACGGGCCGCCGTTGATCGGCCGCACCGAGTACTCCAACCTCTACCTCAACACCGGCCATGGCACGCTCGGCTGGACCATGGCCTGCGGCTCGGCCAAGGTCCTGGCTGACATCATCTCCAGCCGGGTGCCGGACATCGATGTCCGCGACCTCGGGCCGGAGCGATATGCCAGGTAGGATCAGAAGACCTTCCTTCACCCAGCCCTCTCCCTCGAGCGCGGTGAGAAACTTGCCAACTGCGCAGCGGTTTCGAGGACGACTACAACTCAAGCGCGTCGGATGAATCTCGTCAGACGAACAATCCCCGTTCCCGTTCAACCGCCTTGGTGATGAAACTCGCGACGATCTGGACGCGGCGTAGTGGCCTGACCGATTCGTGATAGACCAGCCAGTAGGCGCGGCGAATAGGCGCGACGATGTCGACAGCCACCAATTCCGGTATCGAACGGGCGACGAAGGTGTGCAGGATGCCGATGCCGGCGCCCGAGCGCACCGCTTCGGCCTGGCCGAGTGCCGAAGAGATGGCAAAGCTGGTGCGCCAGTCGGCGCTGAATTCGGCCGCATAGTCGAGAGAGGGGCTGACGATCAGGTCCGGCACGTAGCCGATGAGCGTATGCCGGCCAAGCTCCGCGGCCGTCTCGGGCAGGCCGTTCGCCTCGGCATAGGCGCGGGAAGCGAACAGGCCGAGCGTGTAGTCGACAAGCTTTCCTGCAACCAGCCTGCCTTCGGTCGGCCGCTCCACCGTGATGGCGATGTCGGCTTCGCGCCTGGACAGCGAGAAGGAACGCGGCACCGGCACCAGCTGGATGGTGAGTTCGCGGTGAAGCGCCGTCAGTGCGCCGAGGCGCTTGGCCAGGAAGGCGACGCCGAAACCATCAGGCGCGCCGATACGCACGGTGCCGGACACATCGTCGCCTTCGCCCGCCACGGTCGAGCGCGCGGCGATCATGTCGCCTTCCATGCGCTCGGCGATGTCGAGGAACCGCTCGCCTGCCGGCGTCAGCTCGCTGCCGGTGGTCAATCGGCGAAAGAGCTTTGTGCGCAGCGCATCCTCGAGTGCGGCGACGCGACGCGAGACGGTAGCGTGGTTAAGCTCCAGCCGCTTGGCCGCGCCGAGAATCTGGCCGGCACGCGCCACCGCCAGAAAGATGCGGACGTCATCCCAGTTCATGGGAACGGTCCGTTTTAGTAACGAGCGCCGCGTTCGCGCCCGCCCTCCTCTGTCCTGCCGGACATATCCCCCGCAAGGGGGGAGATTGTATGTCACCGCCGCTTTCGCAAATCTTCAGCGCAGAAAAGGGTGCGCCGGCAGCGACGCTGTCGATCTCACCCCCTGCGGGGGAGGTCTCCGGCAGGACAGAGGGGGGTGTGAAGGAACTCAATCTCTCAATCCTTGTAACTATCCGTCCGCAGCCTATCATTTGCGGGAATTGATGCACAGGCGCCGATCGCTGTCTATTTTGTGCACAATGGTTGCGTTTTCGCTCGCGTTGCCATCGGCCGCGCAAAGGCGGACAATGCCCCATCACAAACCCAGGGAGAGAAACCATGATCGAATACGGTCATTTCATCGGCGGCAAGCGTGTCGCTGGAACCAGCGGCCGCAAGCAGGACGTTCTGCAGCCGATGGACGGCACCGTGCGCGGCACGGTGGCGCTGGCTTCGCAGGCGGAATTGCGTGCGGCGGTGGAAAACGCCAAGGCGGCGCAGCCCGGCTGGGCGGCGACCAATCCGCAGCGGCGCGTGCGCGTGCTGATGAAGTTCCTCGAGCTGGTCGCCAGGGACTATGACGCGCTGGCCGACATTCTGGCGCGCGAACACGGCAAGACCATCGCCGACGCCAAGGGCGACATCCAGCGCGGCCTGGAAGTGGTCGAGGTCTGCATCGGCGCGCCGCATATGATGAAGGGCGAGTTCACCGACGGCGCCGGCCCCGGTATCGACGTCTATTCGATGCGCCAGCCGCTCGGCGTCGTCGCCGGCATCACGCCGTTCAATTTTCCGGCGATGATCCCGCTGTGGAAAATCGCGCCGGCCATCGCCTGCGGCAACGCCTTCATCCTCAAGCCGTCCGAACGCGACCCCGGCGTGCCGATGCGCATCGCCGAGTTGTTCATCGAAGCCGGCCTGCCGGCAGGCATCCTCAACGTCGTCAATGGCGACAAGGACGTGGTCGATGCCATCCTCGACGATCCTGACATCAAGGCCATCGGCTTCGTCGGCTCGACGCCGATCGCCCAGTACATCTATTCGCGCGGCTGCGCAGCCGGCAAGCGCGTGCAGTGCTTCGGCGGCGCCAAGAACCACATGATCATCATGCCCGACGCGGATATGGACCAGACCGTCGACGCGCTGATCGGCGCCGGCTACGGCTCGGCCGGCGAGCGCTGCATGGCGATCTCGGTGGCTGTCCCGGTCGGCAACGATACCGCCAACCGGCTGATGGAAAAGCTGGTGCCGCGTGTCGAAAGCCTGAAGGTCGGCCCGTCGACGGATTCGTCCGCCGATTTCGGCCCGCTGGTGACGGCGCAGGCGCTGGAGCGGGTCAAGGGCTATGTCGACACCGGCGTTAAGGAAGGCGCCAAGCTGGTCGTCGACGGGCGCGGCTTTTCCATGCAGGGCTACGAGAACGGCTATTATATGGGCGGCTGCCTGTTCGATAACGTGACCGCCGACATGCGCATCTACAAGGAAGAGATCTTTGGGCCGGTGCTCTCGGTGGTGCGTGCGCCGACTTACGAGAACGCGATCAAGCTCGCCAACGACCACGAAATGGGCAACGGCGTCGCCATCTTCACCCGCGACGGCGATGCAGCCCGTGATTTCGCCTCAAGGGTTCAGGTTGGCATGGTCGGCGTCAACGTGCCGATCCCGGTGCCGATCGCCTACTACACGTTCGGCGGCTGGAAAGCCTCCTCCTTCGGCGACCTCAACCAGCACGGGCCGGACGCGTTCCGCTTCTATACCAAGACCAAGACGGTGACCTCGCGCTGGCCGTCCGGTGTCAAGGACGGCGCCGAATTCGTCATCCCGACGATGAATTAGCCGGGCGATTTAAGAAGCCCGATTTAAGAGTAAAGGCGAAAACGGCCCGGCTGGAAACCGGGCTTTTTTTGTTGGCCGGTCTCGCCCCGTATCTGCATGAACGCTAATGTGATGGAACCAGGCAGGCAGCAGAAGCCTTAATTTGCAATCTTCTGCCGCGAACCAAGCACGGTAGATCAAACAGCGGCGCTGGCGACAGTTTCGGGGGCATCGGCCGGCGCAAGGAGGTGTCAGATGACACGTCTTATCATGTCGATATGTTGCGCGGCGATTGTCGCGTTCTCAGCCGCCTCGGCAACAGCGACCGAACAATGCGCGGCACGCGCAGACATGATCAAGGCGCTCGGCGAGAAGTTTCGGGAAAATCCGGCCGCGCTCGGCGTCGTCAATCCGAATGTGATTGTTGAAGTCTTCGTTTCCGATCAAGGCACCTGGACCATCCTCGCCAGCGACACACGCGGCCAAAGCTGCGTGGTTTCGGTTGGTGAAGGCTGGGAGAGCGCGGTGACGACAGCAGCGCTGCCAGGCACCTGAGCCGCCTGGCGGGTGGCAGTCGCCTCGGCAGGGCCGCGCGCGGGCCGCGATTCTCGGTGACGACCTTGAAACGGATCGAGAGGCGCCCCCAGCGGGCGCCTGCTTGCGTTCTATCGTTGCCGACACCATATTCGGAACATAGTGGGAACATATGGCATCGTTCCCCCCCTTATGACAGACCGGAACGCAGAAAGGACGACGCGATGATGATGACGTCGGAACCGGCCTGGATCGTTCCGGCAAAATGAGGCGTCTCCCTTTGCCGGACGTGATGGCAAAGGAGGTGCCCTATGGCACGCAAATCGCTGTTGGATTGGGTGAAAACCCTGGTTTTTGCTGGCGCATTGGTGCTGGCTACGAACGCCGCAAGCGCCCAATATCAATATTGCGTTGAACATAGGCTGATCGGCCATATGGCGATCATGGAAGTTTTTGTTGCCGAGACCGGAACTTGGACGATCATCGTCACCGATGTCGCCGGCAGAAGCTGCATCGTCGCGGCCGGCGAACATTGGGAAAACGTGGTGATCCCATCCGACCAGGACGCATGACGGTCAGGACGCATTGATCGGATGAGCGGTCTCAGCGCGTGGCGGCCGCCTCGGCATGGCCTCGCAGCAGCGTCATCAGGCGCTTGGCGTCCTTGCCGGCAGCGTCTTCGTCGCCCGCAAGAATCGAGCGGATCAGCGCGACGTGGTGCTCGGCCGATTCGGCGAGCCCGGTATCGGCCTTGTAGCGGAACCAGAAGCGGCGGCTATGGGTCTGCAAGGGAGCCGCCAGCCGCGCGGCGAAGGGGTTGTCGGCAGCCAGCGCCAGCGCTTCGTCGAGCGCCTTGTCGGCCTGAATGAAGGCCAGCACATTGCCTGATATCACCGCCTTCTGCATGGCCAGTGCCGCATCGTGGAATAGGTCGGCGGCCTCACGGGTGACGAAGCGGGCGGCCGAGCGGGCCAGAACCACCTCGATGCCGCGCCGCGCGTCGAGGACGCGCAGCCAGTCGCCGGGATGAAGCGGGGCAATGGCGATGCCGGCGCGGGGCCGGACATCGAGTAGTCCCTCCCACGCCAGCCGCTGGATCGCCTCGCGCACCGGCGTCCGACCGAGCCCGAGCCTGTCGATCAGCGCGCCCTCGGTCACGAAGCTCGCGGGCGCCAGTTCGAGCGTCACGATCATGTGCTCGAGCACGCGGTAGGCTCTCGCCGCGACCGGCTGGGGTTCGATGGTATCTTTGGTGGATATCAATGGAGGTGCTCCTGATATATTTTTGATATATCATAGTGGAATCTGCATTGACAGCGCGTTTCTCAACAAATATACCACTGATATATCAGATGGAGCGACCATTATGTGGACCGGAGTTTTTCCCGCCGTCACGACCAAATTCACCGAGAACGACCATCTCGACCACGCCGAGATGGAGCGCTGTTTTGCGCTGCAGATGGAGGCCGGCTGCGATGGCATCATCGTCTGCGGCTCGCTCGGCGAAGGGCCGATGCTCTCGCATGACGAGAAGATCGACGTGCTGAAGACCGCGCAGAAGATCGCCGGCAACAAGCCGGTTCTGCTGACGGTCAATGAGCCCGGCACACGCGAGGCGGCGGCGATCGCGCGCCGCGCCGCCAAGGAGGGCGCCAACGGGCTGATGGTGGTGCCGAGCCCGATCTACCACACCAATGCGGAGGAGACGGTCGCCGCGCTGCGGGCCGTCGCCGAGGCAGGCGACCTGCCCGTCATGATCTATTCCAACCGGCTTGCCTACCGCGTCGACGTCACCGTCGACCAGATGGAGGAGCTGGCCTCGGACAAGCGCTTCGTCGCCATCAAGGAATCCTCCGACGACATCCGCCGCTCGACCGAGATCATCAACCGCTTCGGCGACCGCTACGACCTGTTCACCGGCGTCGACAATCTGGCGTTCGAGGCATTGTCGGTCGGCGCCATCGGCTGGGTGGCCGGCTTGGTCACCGCATTCCCCCGCGAGACCGTCGCCATCTACCAGCTGATGAAGCAGGGCCGCCGCGAGGAAGCGCTGAGCATCTACCGCTGGTTCCGGCCGCTGCTCGACCTCGACGTGTCGACCTATCTGGTGCAGAACATCAAGCTCGCCGAGGTTCTTGCCATCGACACCAACGACCGCGTGCGCATGCCGCGCCAGCCGCTGTCGGGCGAGCGCCGCAAGGCGGTCGAGAAGATCGTGAGGGATGCGCTGGCGGTGAGGCCGAAGCTGCCGCAGTTCTGAGGAACGTCATATGCCGTCTCGGATCCATCTCAAGCGCGTCGAAAGCGATGGAGACTGGGCGGCATATCACGGTATTCGCAAGCGCGTTCTTTGGGACGGCCGGGGCTTGGATGGTTATGACGAGCGGCATCCTGATGACCGTCTTGCGGGCAATCATCCGCTGCTCCTCATGCACGATGGCGCGCCGGTAGGGACTGCCAGACTGGACATTGCCGGTCCACGCCTCGGCATTGTCAGGCTTGTCACCATCGAACCGAATTTGCAGCGGCGCGGCCTGGGCCGGATTCTTATGCAGCAAGTCGAGAGCTATGCGCGCCGCTTTGGTTTGGAGAAGCTTGAAGTCAACGCCGCCAAGGAGGCAGAGGGGTTCTATCAATGCCTCGGCTGGGTGGCCGTCCGGCCCGACCGAAAAAACCCGTTGATGACAAAGTCCCTCAACACCGGAGAAATGCGGTCGTGACGGCGCCAGACCAAATGTTGGACATCGCCATTGTCGGCGGCGGTATCATCGGCATCTGTGTCGCCGCCTATCTGGCCGAGGCGGGGCGCGACGTCACCGTCTTCGATCGGACGGGCATTTGCGAGGAAACAAGTTCCGGCAATGCCGCGGCCCTGGCCTTTTCCGATGTGCTGCCGCTGGCCCACAAGGGCATGATCAGGCATCTGCCGAAATGGCTTGCCGACCCGCTCGGCCCGCTCAGCATCCCGCCTGCCTACCTGCCGAAGCTGTTGCCCTGGCTCGTCCGCTTCTGGCGAGCCGGTCGAAGCGACCGTTACGAGGCCAGCCTCGTGGCGCAGGCCGGGATGATGCGGCTTGCCGAAGTCGAATGGGCCGGGCTGATGGCGCGCTCGGGCACCGGAAACATGCTGCGCGAGGATGGCTCGCTTGAACTTTACGAAAGCGAGGCCGAGTTCAAGGCGTCGTTGCCCGGCTGGGCGGCCAGGCAGCGGTTCGGCATCGGCTTCAGCCATGTCGAAGGCGATGATGCTGTCGCCGCCTTGCAGCCGGGCCTGTCACCGCGCTTCGTCAGGGGCACTTTCGTGCCGGGATGGAAGACCGTTACGGACCCGAAATTATTGGGCAAGGAGATCTGGGCCTTTGCCGAGAAGAACGGCGCGCGTTTCGAACAGGCCAACATCGACCGTGTCGAAGCGGGGCAGGATGGCGCGACGCTGATGCTGGCCGACGGCATGGTGCGGCAGGCAAAACGCCTCGTAATCGCCGCCGGCGCGTGGTCGCATCTGCTGGCGAGACATCTCGGCGACCGCATCCCGCTCGAAACCGAGCGCGGCTACAACACGACCCTGCCGAAGACCGCCTTCGACGTGAAGCGGCAACTGATCTTTTCCGGGCATGGCTTCGTCATCACTCCGCTTGAAACCGGCGTGCGCGTCGGCGGCGCGGTCGAACTCGGCGGCATTGAGCGACCGCCCAACTATAACAGATCGAAAGCGCTGCTCGACAAGGCACAAAGATTCCTGCCGGGGCTTGATCCGGCCGGCGGCCACGAATGGATGGGGTTCCGGCCGTCGCTGCCGGATTCGCTGCCGGTGATCGGTGGCGCCAGGCAGGCCGGCAGCATAGCCTATGCCTTCGGCCACGGCCATCTCGGCCTGACCCAGGCAGCCGCCACCGGATGCTTGATCCGCGATCTCATTCTCGGGCAAAATCCCGCGCTTGATCTTTCCGCCTTTTCTCCGAACCGTTTCCGATAAGGTCCAAACATGGCGCGCCATTCCTTCTTCTGTATCGACGGCCACACCTGCGGCAATCCGGTGCGGCTCGTCGCCGGCGGCGAACCGCTGCTCCAGGGGGCGACGATGATGGAGCGGCGGGCGCATTTCCTGGCCGACTATGACTGGATCCGCACCGGGCTGATGTTCGAGCCGCGCGGCCATGACGTGATGTCGGGCTCGATCCTCTATCCGCCGACAAGGCCCGATTGCGACATCGCCATTCTGTTCATCGAAACCTCGGGCTGCCTGCCGATGTGCGGCCACGGCACCATCGGCACGGTGACGATGGCCGTCGAGCACGGGCTGATCAAGCCGAAGACGCCGGGTTCGCTCAAGCTGGACACGCCGGCCGGCCTCGTCATCGCCGAGTACAAGCAGGTCGGCGACCATGTCGAGGAGGTGCGCATCACCAACGTGCCGTCCTTCCTCCATGCCGAGGGTCTGACGGTCGAATGTCCGCAGCTCGGCGAGATCAGCGTCGATGTCGCCTATGGCGGCAATTTCTACGCCATCGTCGAGCCGCAGAAGAACTATCGCGACATGGCCGACCATTCCGCCGGAGATCTGATCGCCTGGAGCCCGGTGGTGCGGCAGCGGCTCAACGAGAAGTACTCCTTCGTGCATCCCGAGAATCCCGGCATCGACCGGCTGTCGCATATGCTTTGGACGGGCGCGCCGACCGACAGCCGAGCGCACGCCCGCAACGCCGTCTTCTATGGCGACAAGGCGATCGACCGCTCGCCTTGCGGCACGGGCACCTCGGCGCGGATGGCGCAGCTTCACGCCAAGGGCAGGCTCAGCGCCGGCGACGACTTCATTCATGAATCGATCATCGGCTCGCTGTTCAAGGGCAGGGTCGAAAAGGAAGTCACGGTAGCGGGCAATCCAGCGATCATTCCCTCGATCGGCGGCTGGGCGCGCATGACCGGCTTGAACACGATCTTCATCGACGACCGCGATCCGTTCGCGCACGGATTCGTCGTCAAATAGCGGGGATCCTGACCCTAGGGAAACAAAGGGAACGCTAAGATCGATCGCTTTGGCGACGCAACGATCCTGCTCATCAACTTATTTTGACGGCGATTCCTTCGAAAGGAGGTGCACCTTGACGCCGAATCGTCAAAGACATTGCGTTATGCCAATGATAGGGTCCGCGATAGTCCAGGGGCTGGAAGGGAAAAGAACGGGCAATCCGATAACGTGCTTCAAAATCACGCATGACGATTGAAAAATCACGTTGCAATCCGGGCTCGAAACTTTACGACTAGGGGAAATACGAAAAGGAATGCGTCTGCATGGGCGACATTCCAGGGGAGCCACGACAGCATGCAGTATTTTGTCCAGCAGCTTATCAACGGGCTGACGCTGGGATCGATCTATGGGCTGATAGCGATCGGCTACACGATGGTCTACGGCATCATCGGCATGATCAATTTCGCCCATGGCGACATCTTCATGATCGGCGCCTTCACCGCCCTCATCGTGTTTCTCATCCTAGGTGCGCTGTTCTATTCGGTCCCGGTGGTGATCGCGCTCCTGGTCATGATGATCGTCGCGATGCTGCTGACCAGTCTGTATAATTGGACGATCGAAAAGGTGGCCTACCGGCCCTTGCGCGGTTCGTTCCGGCTGGCGCCGCTGATCACCGCGATCGGCATGTCGATCGCACTGTCCAACTTCGTCCAAGTGACGCAAGGGCCGCGCAACAAGCCGATCCCGCCGATGGTGTCCAAGGTCTACAATATCGAGGGCATCAGCGTGTCGCTGAAGCAGATCATCATCGTCGTGGTCACCGCGCTGCTGCTGGCGCTGTTCTGGTACCTGGTCAACAGGACGTCGCTTGGTCGAGCACAAAGAGCCTGCGAGCAGGACCGCAAGATGGCTGCGCTGCTCGGCATCGACGTCGACCGCACCATCTCGATTACCTTCGTCATGGGCGCAGCCCTTGCCGCCGTCGCCGGGACGCTGTTCCTGATGTATTACGGCGTCATCGCCTTCTCCGACGGTTTCACACCTGGCGTGAAGGCGTTCACGGCGGCAGTGCTCGGCGGCATCGGCTCGCTGCCCGGCGCCGTGCTCGGCGGGCTGATGATCGGCTTCATCGAGAGCATGTGGTCGGCCTATTTCTCGATCGACTACAAGGACGTCGCCGCCTTCTCGATCTTGGCGATCGTGCTGATCTTCCTGCCTTCCGGCATTCTGGGCCGGCCAGAAGTCGAAAAGGTCTGAGATCATGGCCGTCACCGCATCTCCGGAGCGCGACATCGTCGCCACCCCTGTGCAGCGCGCCACGCGCGAGGCGCTTTATGCCGGCGCCATCGTGCTCGGCCTGTTCGTGCTGTTCATCGGCCTGAAGACCGATCAGAACATCTCGAACGAACTGATCCTCGTACAGCGCTGGTGGCTTCTCCTTGCCGTGGTTGTGCTGACCATGGTCGGACGGTTTGTCTATATCGCCTATGGCCAGCCCTTCCTGGCCAAGCAGAAGATCGCCGACATCGCCACCGGCCTGTTGCCGGACACCGTGGCGACGCGGTTCTTCCGGTTGCCGTATTTCATCGCGGCCGTCTTGATTATTGCCGTACTGGCTCTTCTGGCCGGCTTCCTCGATAGTTTGCTGGGGCCGAGCCTTGCCGGTTATGCTCGGTTTGCGCGAGCGCTGGCGATCATCTACGCCCTCGCCTCGGTGCTGTTCTATTTCCGCAGCTTCATCCATGCCCACTTCTCGGTATTGGGCATCGCCGCACTGGCGATCTATCCTGTCATCGTCGTGCTGGTGCTTGCGCTGTACAGCGGATCGGTGGTGGGCGGCTTTCAGGGCTCGCTGAAATGGGTCGACAATTTCGGCATCCAGATCTTGATCTATGTGATGCTGGCGTGGGGGCTGAATATCGTCGTTGGCCTCGCCGGTCTGCTCGACCTCGGCTATGTCGCCTTCTACGCCGTCGGCGCCTATGCCTATGCGCTGCTCGGTACGCATTTTGGTCTGTCGTTCTGGATCCTGCTGCCGGCCGCCGGCGCCATGGCCGCCTTCTGGGGCGTGCTTTTGGGCTTTCCGGTGCTGCGCCTGCGCGGCGACTATCTGGCGATCGTGACGCTGGCCTTCGGCGAGATCATTCGTCTCGTGCTGATCAACTGGCGCGAGGTGACCAACGGCTCGGCCGGCATTTCCGGTATCCCGAAAGTTTCGTTCTTCGGGCTGATGTCGTTCAACGTCTCGGATCCGAACTATATTGCCAAGGTGCTCGACATCGCCCAGTCGGGCGCCTACTACAAAATCTTCCTCTACTACCTGATCCTCGGTCTCTGCCTGCTCACCGCCTTCGTCACCATCAGGCTGAGGCGCATGCCCGTCGGCCGCGCCTGGGAGGCGCTGCGCGAGGACGAGATCGCCTGCCGCTCGCTCGGCATCAACACCACCACCACCAAGCTCACCGCCTTTGCCACCGGCGCCATGTTCGGCGGATTTGCCGGCTCGTTCTTCGCCGCGCGGCAAGGCTTCGTCAGCCCCGAATCCTTCATCTTCCTGGAATCAGCGATCATCCTGGCCATCGTCGTGCTTGGCGGCATGGGCTCGCTGGTCGGCATTGCCGTCGCCGCCATGGTGATGATCGGCGGCACCGAGGCGCTGCGCGAACTCGATTTCCTGAAGCAGGTCTTCGGTCCAGATTTCACTCCGGAACTCTACCGCATGCTGCTGTTCGGCATGGCCATGGTCATTGTCATGGTTTGGAAGCCGCGCGGCTTCGTCGGCAGTCGTGAACCGACAGCCTTCCTCAAGGAGCGCAGGGCCGTGTCCGGCTCCTTCACCAAGGAAGGCCACGGCTGATGACTGATGCGAGCCTTTCCATGAACGATGCCATCCTGCAGGTCGAGCATCTGTCGATGAAGTTCGGCGGCCTCGTTGCCATCGGCGACCTGTCCTTCCAGGCCAGGCGCGGCGAGATCACCGCGCTGATCGGACCGAACGGCGCCGGCAAGACCACCGTGTTCAACTGTATTACCGGTTTCTACAAACCGTCGGAAGGCATGCTCACGCTCAATCGGCGCGACGGCTCGAGCTATCTGCTCGAACGCTTGCCCAATCATGAGATCCCGGCGCGCGCCAAGGTGGCGCGCACCTTCCAGAACATCCGTCTGTTCTCGGGCATGACGCTGCTGGAGAACCTGCTGGTGGCGCAGCACAACAAGCTGATGAAGGCGTCCGGCTATACCGTCCTCGGCCTGTTCGGCTTCAGCGGCTACCGGACAGCGTCGGCCGAGTCGATCGATTTGGCCCGGCACTGGCTGGAGAAGGCCAATCTCGTCGATCGAGCCGACGATCCGGCCGGCGATCTGCCCTACGGCGCACAACGGCGCCTGGAGATCGCGCGGGCCATGTGCACGGGGCCGGAACTGCTCTGCCTCGACGAACCGGCCGCCGGCCTCAATCCGAAAGAATCAATGGCGCTCAACGAGCTCCTGATGGACATCAAGGACAATACCGGCACCTCGATCCTGCTGATCGAGCACGATATGGCGGTGGTCATGCAGATTTCCGACCATGTCGTGGTGCTCGAATACGGGCGCAAGATCTCGGACGGCAGCCCGCAGGCGGTACGCACCGACCCGCGTGTCATCGCCGCCTATCTCGGCGTCGAGGACGAGGAGGTCGAGACGGTGCTGACCGAGGTCGGCGACGAAGACGTCATCGAGCAGCTGGATACGGGTCCGGATTCGGCGCATGGCCCGGGCACGTCATCTTCTTTTCTCGCCGGACCGGTGACCGATACGGTTGGCCATAGCGAGGGCGAACGTGTCACGGTGTCGAGGGGCGCCTCGAAGGCCGGGCAGGTCGATTCAAGGTCGGGTGCCGCAGCTAAGCCCGCATCGCCGACCAAAACCAAACCGAAGGCGAAACCTGCTGGCGCGAAATCCTCCACGGCAAAGCCGACCACCAAGGCTGCGGTGAAGTCGAAGACACCGGGCGTCACCAACCGGCGCGGAGGGCGCAAATAATGGCCGGCACAACGCTGCTCGATATCAAGGGCGTTCAGACCTACTACGGTAACATCAGGGCGCTGAACGGCGTCGATGTCACCGTCAAGCAGGGCGAGATCGTGGCGCTGATCGGCGCCAATGGCGCTGGCAAGTCGACGCTGATGATGACCATTTTTGGTGCTCCACGGGCGCGGGCGGGCACAATCACCTTCGCCGGCACCGACATCACCCAGTTGCCGACCCATGAGATCGCGCGCATGCGCATCGCCCAGTCGCCGGAGGGCCGGCGCATCTTCCCGCGCATGACGGTGATGGAAAACCTGCAGATGGGCGCCAGCCTCGACAACCTCAAGCATTACGACGAGGACGTCGAGAAGGTGTTCACGCTGTTTCCGCGCCTGAAGGAACGCATTGCCCAGCGCGGCGGCACGCTGTCGGGCGGCGAACAGCAGATGCTGTCGATCGGACGGGCGCTGATGGCGCGGCCAAAGCTGCTCCTGCTCGACGAGCCGTCGCTGGGCCTGGCGCCGCTGATCGTCAAGCAGATATTCGACGCCATCCGCGAGTTGAACCGCACGCAGGGGCTGACCGTGTTCCTGGTCGAGCAGAACGCCTTCGGTGCGCTGAAGCTCGCCACGCGCGGCTATGTCATGGTCAACGGCAATGTGACGATGAGCGGCACCGGCAAGGAGCTGCTCGCCGATCCGGACGTGCGCGCCGCCTATCTCGAAGGCGGCCATCACTGAGTTCAGGAGTCTTCATCATGCAGGGCATTCTCTACGAGGAACCCTCGGTCTGGCAGTTCTTCTTCGTCACCTGCCTGCTTGGCGGCTGGGCGGCATGGATGACGGGCAAGGCCTGCGCCCAGACATGGCGCAGTTTCCTCCAGCTGTTCGCCTATATGCTCGGCCTCGGCATCGCCGTAAGGTTCATCCATCACGCGCTGTTCGGCGGCACGATGTTCTCGCTGCAGTACTACGTCGTCGACACCATAGTACTGATGATATTGGGCTTCATCGGCTATCAATACACGCGCACCAACCAGATGGTGACACAGTATAACTGGCTCTACGAAAGAGCATCGCTTTTGAGCTGGAAACCAAAAGGTTGACGTTCACCAATAACGCCGTTTCAAGAATGAATCGGCGTGACAAGCGCCTGAAAATCGGCAAAGTACGCTTTCTGCGAGTAAAAGTGGGCATCGCATGAAAGCATCATCACGCCCACTCCGTAAATGGGAGCGTTTTACATGAGAAAATCACTTTTGTCCGCCGTCGCCCTGACCGCGCTCGTCGCGTTCAGCGGAAGCGCATGGGCTGACATCCTGGTCGGCGTTGCCGGTCCGATCACCGGTCCGAACGCCGCCTTCGGCGCGCAGCTGCAGAAGGGCGCCGAGGCGGCCGTCGCCGACATCAATGCGGCCGGCGGCATCAACGGCGAGCAGATCAAGCTCACGGTCGGCGACGACGTCTCCGATCCGAAGCAGGGCATTTCGGTGGCCAACAAGTTCGTCGGCGACGGCGTCAAGTTCGTGGTCGGCCACTTCAACTCGGGCGTTTCGATTCCGGCGTCGGAAGTCTATGCGGAAAACGGTATCCTCGAGATCACGCCGGCCGCGACCAATCCGAAGTTCACCGAACGCGGCATGTGGAACACGTTCCGTACCTGCGGACGCGACGACCAGCAGGGAAGCATCGCCGGCGCCTATCTCGCGTCGAACTTCAAGGATGCCAAGATCGCGGTGATCCACGACAAGACGACCTATGGTCAGGGCCTTGCCGACGAGACCAAGAAGGCGATGAACGCTGCCGGCGTGACGGAAGTCATGTACGAAGGCGTCAATGTCGGCGACAAGGACTTCTCGGCGTTGATCGCCAAGATGAAGGAAGCCGGCGTTTCGATCATCTATTGGGGTGGTCTGCATACCGAAGCCGGCCTCATCATCCGCCAGGTGGCTGACCAGGGCCTCAAGGCCACGCTGGTTTCCGGTGACGGCATCGTGTCGAACGAGTTGGCTTCGATCGCGGGCGACGCGGTCGCGGGCACGCTGAACACGTTCGGTCCGGATCCGCGTCTGATCCCGGCGAACAAGGAACTCGTCGAGAAGTTCCGCGCGCAGGGTTTCGAGCCGGAGGCCTACACGCTCTACTCCTACGCCGCCATGCAGGCCATCGCGGGAGCAGCGACGGCCGCCAAGTCGAACGATCCGCAGGAAGTCGCCAAGGCTCTCAAGGCCAACGGCCCGTTCAAGACCGTGCTGGGCGACCTTTCCTATGACGAGAAGGGCGATCCGACGCTGCCTGGTTACGTCATGTACGAATGGAAGAAGGGCGACGACGGCAAGTACACCTACGTCCAGAAGATGTAAGCCTGTCGACGACGACAATTCCGGATGCCCGGCGCGCCCTGCGCCGGGCATTTTTCGTTTGATGTATGGCCTGTTGTCAGAGCGTGCCTTGCGCATTCGAGGGAACGCGGCTCGCTGTAGCGCAAAGAATCGATTTAAATCGGTTTAACGTCCGCCCGATTTTGTTTGCGCTGCAGCATTTTCGCGTTAATCATGGCGCCAGTTCCCTTCCCGTCAGCGTCCGGAGCCTTGTCCTTGGCAATCACGAAGATCCTTGTCGCCAACCGGTCCGAAATCGCTATCCGCGTCTTCCGCGCGGCTAACGAACTCGGCCTCAAAACCGTTGCGATCTGGGCCGAGGAGGACAAATACTCGCTGCACCGCTTCAAGGCCGACGAAAGCTACCAGGTCGGGCGCGGGCCGCATCTGGCCAGGGACATGGGGCCGATCGAAAGCTATCTGTCGATCGAGGATGTGATCCGCGTTGCCAGGCTTTCGGGCGCCGATGCCATCCATCCGGGCTACGGACTGTTGTCGGAAAGCCCTGAATTCGCCGATGCCTGCGCTGAAGCCGGCATCATTTTCATCGGCCCCAAACCGGAAACGATGCGCAGGCTCGGTAACAAGGTCGCGGCGCGCAACCTCGCCATCGAGGTCGGCGTGCCGGTGATCCCCGCCACCGAGCCGTTGCCGGATGACATGGAGGCGGTCAAGAAACTGGCCAAGGAGGTCGGCTATCCGGTGATGCTGAAGGCATCCTGGGGTGGCGGCGGGCGCGGCATGCGCTCCATTCGCTCCGAAGCCGACCTTGCGCGGGAAGTCACGGAAGGCAAGCGCGAGGCCAAGGCTGCCTTCGGCAAGGACGAGGTCTATCTCGAAAAGCTGATCGAGCGCGCCCGCCATGTCGAGGTCCAGGTGCTAGGCGACACACATGGCAATGCCGTGCATCTGTTCGAGCGCGACTGTTCCATCCAGCGCCGCAACCAGAAGGTCGTCGAGCGCGCGCCGGCGCCGTATCTCGAGATGTCGCTGCGCGAGGAACTCTGCGGTTATGCGCTGAAGATCGCCCGCGAGACGAGCTATATCGGAGCCGGCACGGTCGAGTTCCTGCAGGATGCCGACACCGGCAAATTCTATTTCATCGAGGTCAACCCGCGCATCCAGGTCGAGCACACCGTCACCGAGCAGGTGACCGGCATCGACATCGTCAAGGCGCAGATCCACATTCTCGACGGTTTCGCCATCGGCACGCCGGAATCGGGCGTGCCGGCGCAGAAGGACATCCGGCTCAACGGCCACGCGCTGCAGTGCCGCATCACAACCGAGGATCCCGAGCAGAACTTCATTCCCGACTATGGCCGCATCACGGCCTATCGCGGTGCCACCGGTTTCGGCATCCGCCTCGACGGCGGCACCGCCTATTCGGGCGCGGTCATCACCCGCTTCTACGACCCCCTGCTGGAGAAGATTACCGCCTGGGCGCCGACGCCGCTCGAGGCGATCCAGCGCATGAACCGGGCGCTGCGCGAGTTCCGCATCCGCGGCGTGGCGACCAACCTCACCTTCCTCGAGGCGATCATCAATCACCCGAGTTTCGCCGACAATTCCTACACGACCAGGTTCATCGACACGACGCCGGAACTGTTCGCGAGCGTGAAGCGGCAGGACCGGGCGACCAAGCTGCTCAACTATCTGGCCGATGTTAGCGTCAACGGCCATCCCGAGACCCGCGGCCGGCCGCAGCCGAAGTCCGATGCGGCGGCACCCATGGTTCCCTATCTCAACGGCAATATGCCCGATGGCAGCAAGCAGAAGCTCGACGCGCTCGGGCCGGAGAAATTCGCAGCCTGGATGCGCGCGCAGAAGGAGGTGCTGGTCACCGACACGACGATGCGCGACGGGCATCAATCCCTGCTCGCGACGCGCGTGCGCACATATGACATAGCCGGCATCGCCGGCACCTATGCGCGTGCGCTGCCGCAGCTTTTGTCGCTCGAATGCTGGGGGGGTGCTACCTTCGACGTCGCCATGCGCTTCCTCACCGAAGATCCGTGGGAGCGGCTGGTGCTGGTGCGCGAAGCGGCGCCCAATTTGTTGCTGCAAATGCTTTTGCGCGGCGCCAACGGCGTCGGCTACACCAACTATCCCGACAATGTCGTCCAGCACTTCGTCAAACAGGCAGCAAACGGCGGCATCGACCTGTTCCGCGTCTTCGACTGTTTGAACTGGGTTGAAAACATGCGCGTCGCGATGGATGCGGTCGGCGCCGAGGGCAAGCTGATCGAGGCGGCGATCTGCTACACCGGCGACATACTCGACCCGGCCCGAGCCAAGTACGACCTCAAATACTACGTCGCGCTGGCCAAGGAGCTGCAGGCGGCCGGCGCCCATATCATCGCGGTAAAGGACATGGCCGGGCTCTTGAAGCCGAATGCTGCCCGCGTACTGTTCAAGGCGCTGCGCGAGGCGACCGACCTGCCGATCCATTTCCACACGCACGACACGTCAGGCCTGTCGGCAGCGACGGTGCTGGCGGCGGTGGACAGCGGCGTCGACGCCATCGACGCGGCAATGGACTCCTTGTCGGGCAACACCTCGCAGCCTTGCCTGGGCTCGATCGTCGAGGCGCTGAAAGGCACCGAACGGGATCCGGGCCTCGACCCGCAATGGATCAGGAACATCTCGTTCTACTGGGAGGCGGTGCGCAACCAGTACGCCGCCTTCGAGAGCGACCTGAAGGGGCCAGCCTCGGAAGTCTATCTGCACGAAATGCCGGGTGGGCAGTTCACCAACCTCAAGGAACAGGCGCGCTCGCTCGGGCTGGAGACGCGCTGGCACGAAGTGGCGCAGACCTATCACGACGTCAACCTGATGTTTGGCGACATCGTCAAGGTTACGCCGTCGTCCAAGGTTGTCGGCGACATGGCCTTGATGATGGTGAGCCAGGACCTGACCGTTGCCGATGTCGAAAACCCGGCCAAGGATATCGCCTTCCCGGACTCGGTCGTGTCGATGCTGCGCGGCGATCTCGGCCAGTCGCCCGGCGGCTGGCCGGAGGCATTGCAGAAGAAGGTGCTTAAGGGCGACAAGCCAATCACGGATCGGCCTGGCTCTCTGCTGAAAGCGGCCAATCTCAAGGCTAGCCGCAAGGAGATCGAGGACAAGCTGGAGCGCAAGCTCAGCGAATTCGAATTCGCCTCGTGGCTGATGTACCCGAA
The DNA here is from genome assembly GCF_055901555.1 of Mesorhizobium sp. WSM4821. NCBI lineage: Bacteria > Pseudomonadati > Pseudomonadota > Alphaproteobacteria > Hyphomicrobiales > Phyllobacteriaceae > Mesorhizobium > Mesorhizobium sp. WSM4821. The sequence continues at coordinate 1,682,923 of NZ_CM148371.1, forward strand.
GGTGTTTTCCGACTTTACCGCAGCGCAGGAAACCTACGGGCCGGTCAGCGTGCTGCCGACGCCGACCTATTTCTACGGCATGAAGCCGGAAGACGAGATCTTTGTCGACATCGAGAAGGGTAAGACACTGGTGGTGCGGTGCCTGGCCATCGGCGACGTCGACGAGAAGGGCATGGTCACGGTGTTCTTCGAGCTCAACGGCCAGCCGCGCCGGGTCAAGGTGCCGGACCGCGCGCATGGCGCTTCCGCTGCCAAGGCGCGGCGCAAGGCCGAACCGGGCAACGAGGCGCATGTCGGCGCGCCGATGCCGGGCGTGGTCTCGGCGCTTGCCGTTGCCGCCGGCCAGGCGGTCAAGGCCGGCGACGTGCTTTTGTCGATCGAAGCGATGAAGATGGAGACGGCATTGCATGCCGAGCGTGACGGCACAATCGCCGAGGTGCTGGTCAAGGCCGGCGACCAGATCGACGCCAAGGATCTGCTGATCGCATTCGGGTGAGACTGCGTCTGGCGGCAACCCTTCATGCCGCATCGATAACAGCTTGACCCGCCGCCCCTGGTCGGGCATCGAACCGCTGCAAATTCGCCGCGACGGATCGCCTGAGTCGCGGCGCGAAAATGACGCGGAGAAAAAAATGGCCGACGACATCACCGAGACCAGCCAGACCGTTGCCGCCGGCCAGCTGCGAGCCTTCATCGAGCGCATCGAGCGGCTCGAGGAAGAGAAGAAGACGATCGCCGACGACATCAAGGAAGTGTTCGCCGAGGCCAAGGGCACCGGCTTCGACACCAAGGCAATGCGGTCGATCATCCGGCTGCGCAAGAAGGATCAGGCCGAACGGCAGGAGGAGGAATCGATTCTCGACCTCTACAAAGCCGCTCTCGGCATGGTGTAACCGCCTTCGGCCCTGATCACGGTTGCCGGAGTCGAGGTTCGAATCATGAGTGAGTTCGACTTCGGTGCCCGCCGTGCCTCGGAATTCCGCCAACGCGGCTTCTGGACGCTGTTCGCGGAACGGCATCCGGAAGAAAGAGCTCTGATGGCGCGGCGCGGGCCCTGGTTCTGGCAGCGCGGGCTGTCCGACTTCGCGTTGGTCCTTTCCATGTATGTCGCGCCGGCGCAGAACCATGTCGGCGTCTTCTTCGGCCGCAACGAGAAGTTCGGTGCCACGGAAGCCTGGTCACGGTTGAAGCCGTTCCAGCCGGCGATCGAAGACAGGTTGAAGCTCAGGCCGGAACAGAGTTGTGAGGGCCTCGGCATCAATTCGATGTGGCGGGTGAACTGTTTTGCCGAGGACAATTGGCCGGCCATGGCCGACTGGCTGGTGACGGAAGCATCGCGTTTCGAACGCGCCGTTGCAGAGGTTCTTGCAGACAGTGGCGAAGCCGGTTCATGATTTCGCGTGCCTGTCGTCCGCTTTGGCTAGTTCGGCTTCGGCGTGTCGCGGCCGATCTCGTCGAGATGGTGCTGCAGCGCCAGATGGTCGAGTGCATCCATCCGTAGATTGACGAGCAGCGAGATGCGGTTGTTGAGCATGCGATAGGCATCGGCAAAGGCAAGGTGCAGTTCGGCTTCGGTGCCGTCCGCCTTGGATGGATCGGGTATCGACCAAAGAGCGGTCATCGGATGACCCGGCCAGATCGGACAGGATTCATTCGCGGTGCTGTCGCAAAGCGTGAAGACGAAGTTCATTTCCGGCGCATCGGGCTCGGCGAACTCGTCCCAGCCCTTCGAACGGGCAAAGCTCGTTTCGTAGCCGAGACTTTCAAGCAGTTGCAGTACGTAGGGGTTGACCTCGCCCTTCGGCTGCGAACCGGCGGAAAAGGCCTTGAACCTGCCGGCGCCGATCCGATTGAGAATTGCTTCCCCCATGATGGATCGCGCCGAATTTGCGTTGCAAAGAAACAGCACGTTGTAGACATTATCGCTCACTCAAGATCTCCCTGGCAGGCGACTGGATGATGGGGCGGCAGATTCCGGCAAGGTATCTTCGCCGAGATGCCGACAATAGGTCGACGTAGAAAGGTTTCACGACCGTTTGATGACAATCTGTCAGATCATACGATTGCGTGCCGATGATCGACTTGTGTTGACAGGCTTGCGGCGTTGGACATTTCTGCGGCAGTCGAATGAGAGAAGGCTGCATAGATGAGTGCGCCAAAAACCTTCGAAGGCGAAGACGGCAAGGCAGGCCGTGCGACGGGTTTCTTCCGCTCGCGCTGGCGAGGCACGGCCCCGCTCGACCGGCTGTTCTGGCGCGATCTGGTCCTCGTCGGCACGGCGATCAACGTCGCGTTGTCGGTGCTGGCGCTCATCCTGCTCGGGCTGAAGCTGCCGCTCGCTCTCGTTCTGGCGGTGCATTTCGCGCCGGTGCCGTACAATTTCTTTCTGACTTTTGCGGTGTGGCGGACCGCCGAGAACTCCGGCGGCGTCAAGGCTTCGCTGATGACGCTGGGGGCTGTGCTGTGGCTGATACTGGTGGTGGTGGTCTGACAGGACAGTGCTGTCGGCAAAGGGCGGCCGAAGCGGTCCGTTGCCAACGCCGAACTCCAGTCAGGCAGCCGGCTCGAATTTCAGCGCGACGCCGTTGATGCAATAGCGAAGGCCGGTCGGCGGCGGGCCGTCCTCGAAGACATGGCCGAGATGGCTGCCGCAGCGGGCGCAGTGGCATTCGGTGCGGACCATGCCGTAGCTGCGGTCGACCGTGGTCTCGACCGAACCGGGCACCGGGTCGTTGAAGCTCGGCCAGCCGGTGCCGCTCTCGAATTTCAGCTTCGATTCGAACAAGGGCTGGTCGCACCCGACGCACGAAAAGGTACCGGCGCGCTTCTCGTGGAGCAGGGCGCAGCTGCCTGGTCGCTCGGTGCCCTGGTTGCGCATCACCGCATATTGCTCTGGCGTCAGCCGGGCGCGCCATTCGGCATCGGTGCGGGTGACGGGGTAGGTATGGCTATCCATCTTTTTTGCCTCTTAGCTCAAGCCGCTGTTGGGTTGCTTTCCCAAGTTCGCCTAAAATAGGCATTCGTTACGGCGTTTGCCCGTATTCCGTTCCTGCCGTGAAAAATCCTCAGGCGATCGCCGCGAGATAGCGCGCAACAGACGCCGCAAATGCCGTCTTTGCTTCTCCGATGACATTCTGGTTCCACCATGCGCCATAGATATGGTCGAACTCGAAAGACTCCAGCGCAGCCTTGATGCCGAGCACTTTCGCCGCATTGAGCGGAATGTAGTTCGGGTAGCTGTACATGAAGCTGACATGGCGACGCGTAGGCGTGACCTGCAAGATGTCGCCGGCCAGGATGGCGCCGCCGCCGTCGCGTTTCCAGTGCAGCACCTGGCCGCCGGCAAAGTGGCCGCCGCAACGGATAAGTGTCAGCGAGGGGTTCAGGGCGCGCGTCTCGCCCTCCCAACTGATAACAGCCGGATGCGGACGCATAATCCACTGACGATCGTCGGCATGCAGATAGATCGGCACGCCGCCAAACGCCTCGCTCCACTCGACCATTGCCGAATAATAATGGCAGTGCGAAATGGCGATCGCGGCCAAGCCGCCACGTCGGTTTATTTCGGCCACCGCCTCGCCGCTGACCATCGAGATACAGTCCCACAGCACGTTGCCGTGCGGCGTTTGCGCCATCAACGCCCGCTGACCGATGGCGAAGCGCGGCTCGATGCCGAAGGCGAGCACGCCGGCGTCGTCTTTCATCACGATCCGATGCCCGGCGGCGAGTTCTTCCGGCGTGATCCAGGCCTGGCCCTCCCAGCGCACATATTGCCGCTCGTCCTCGCAGATCGGACAATGGTCAGGCGGCATCGCTGCCGCCGCGAACTGGACGCCACACTGCAGGCAGAGGAAACAGGTCATCGGCCTTCCTGTCTTGCTTGTCGTAAAGCCATTCAGTGCTTCCTTGAAAGCTGCTTTGTCGCGGCTTCGAGCCCGGCGAGCGTCAGCGGAAACATGCGGCCGCCGAAGATATCGCGGATCATGGCGATCGAATGGGTGTAGCCCCAATGCTTTTCGTTTTCCGGGTTGAGCCACACCGCGTTCGGCCATTGCTGCAGCAGCCGGCCGAGCCAGACGGCGCCGGCCTCCGCGTTCCAGTGCTCGACCGAGCCGCCGGGATGCGCTATCTCATAAGGGCTCATCGAGGCGTCGCCGACGACGATCACCTTGTAGTCCGGGCCGTATTTGTGGAGGAGGTCGAAGGTCGAAATCACCTCCGCATGGCGGCGGCGGTTGTCCTTCCACACGCCTTCGTAGAGGCAGTTGTGGAAGTAGAAATATTCGAGCTGGCGGAACTCGGCGCGGGCGGCCGAAAACAGCTCCTCGACGCTTCTGATGTGGTCGTCCATCGAACCGCCGACGTCGAAGAAAATCAGCAGCTTCACGGCATTGCGCCGCTCAGGTTGTGTCCGCACGTCGAGGTAGCCGTGCTCAGCGGTGGCGTGGATGGTGCCGGGCAGGTCAAACTCCTCCTCGGCGCCTTCGCGCACCCAGCGGCGCAGGCGCTTCAGCGCGATCTTGATGTTGCGGGTGCCGAGCTCGACGGCATCGTCGAAATTCCTGAATTCGCGCTTGTCCCAGACTTTCACCGCACGGCGGTTGCGGCCTTGGTGCTGTCCGATGCGTACCCCTTCGGGATTGTAGCCATAGGCGCCGAAGGGCGAGGTGCCACCGGTGCCGATCCATTTCGAACCACCCTGGTGACGGCCCTTCTGTTCCTCCAGCCGCTTTTTCAGCGTTTCCATCAGCTTTTCGAAACCGCCCAGGGCTTCGACCAGTGTTTTCTCCTCATCGGTCAGGTGCTTTTCGGCAAGCCGGCGCAGCCATTCCTCAGGAATGTTTTCGACGTCGACCGCGTTTTCGCCAGCCAGCGCTTCGACGCCTTTGAAGATGTGCGAAAAGACCTGGTCGAAGCGGTCGATGTGGCGCTCGTCCTTCACCAGTGCTGAGCGGGCGAGATAGTAAAAACCCTCGACGTCATAGTCGACCAATCCTGCCTCCAGCCCCTCCAGCAGCGACAGATATTCCCGCAGCGAGACCGGAACCCGCGCGGCTTTCAATTCGAGGAAGAAGGGGATGAACATCGCACCGTCTATAGCAGATCATACTCGATGAAGCCGGTCCGCCGCGCCACATAGTCGTAGAGCTTGCGTGCGATGGTGTTGGTCTCGTGGGTCATCCAGTAGACGTTCTTGACGCCGATCTTGCCGGCTTCCTGCTTTACCGCTTCGATCAGCGCGGCGCCGACGCCCTTGCCGCGCACATCCGCGTCGGCGAACAGATCCTGCAGATAGCAGTTGTTTGCCTGCGACCAGCAGGAGCGGTGATAGAGATAGTGGGTGAGGCCGACCGCCTTGCCGTCGAGGGTGGCGATGAAGCCTTTCGGTTCGAACTCACCCGCCGTGAACAGGCGCTTCCAGGTGACGGCGTAGATCTCCTCCGGCAGCTTGGTTTCGTAGAAGGTGAGGTAGGCGGTCCACAGTCGCTGCCAATCGGCGTGGTCGGACTGTGCCAGCGGGCGGATGGTGATCTCGGTCATTTCGCTTCCCTTCGAAGTTTCTGGCCCGAAGCTGCCTCGGTGTCCGACTGGCGGCAACGGTCCAGCGACGGGAAAGCGCTGTCCGATCCCGTTCGCCCGCTGAGCGGGCCGCTCCTCACCCCTGCCGTCTCGCCATGAAGGCCAGCCGCTCGAACAGATGCACGTCCTGCTCGTTCTTCAGCAATGCGCCGTGCAGCTTGGGCAACGCGTTCTTCGAGTCGACGCGCAGATCCTCCGGCGCGATGTCGTCGGCGACGAGCAGGCGGATCCAGTCCAGTGCCTCGGAGGTCGATGGCTTCTTCTTCAGGCCCGGCACATCGCGGATTTCGTAGAATTGGGTCAGTGCGGCGCGCACCAGGTTCTGCTTGATGCCGGGATAATGCACGTCGACGATCCTGTGCAGGGTCTCGGCGTCGGGAAAGCGGATGTAGTGGAAGAAGCAGCGGCGCAGGAAAGCGTCCGGCAGTTCCTTCTCGTTGTTGGAGGTGATGACGACGATCGGCCGCACAGCGGCGCGGACCGTCTCGCCGGTCTCGTAGACGAAGAATTCCATCCGATCGAGCTCCTGCAACAGATCGTTGGGGAATTCGATGTCGGCCTTGTCGATCTCGTCTATCAGAAGCACGACCTTCTTGGCCGTCGCGAAAGCGTCCCACAACTTGCCGCGCTTGATGTAGTTCCTGATATCGTTGAAGCGCTCGTCGCCGAGCTGGCTGTCGCGCAGCCGCGACACGGCGTCGTACTCGTAGAGACCCTGCTGCGCCCTCGTCGTCGACTTGATGTGCCATTCGATCAGTTCAAGGCCGAGCGCTGCCGACACTTGCCTCGCCAGTTCGGTCTTGCCGGTGCCGGGCTCACCCTTGACCAGCAATGGCCGCTCCAGGGCGATCGCCGCATTGACCGCGACCATCAGATCCTTGTCGGCGACATAGGCGGCCGTGCCTTCGAAACGCATTTTTTCTCCTCGGTTCATCCGGAAAACCCTAAGGAGGCGGCTTGGCCTGCGCAAGGGCGGGTGAAGCACGAATAAAGCCGCCGAACATGACCGTCTCTCTGGCGCTTGGTCGGCCATCCGACTATATTGGGAGGTGACGGTCTGCGCTTCCCGGCAGGAGAACATTTTCCCCGGGGCCTTAATGATCCCTAGGGAGCTGTCCCTGGGAAGACCCGTGGGTTTTCTCATACGGCGCCCACCTACTTTGTAGGTTCCCGGGATCGCTCTCTCCACCGGTTGTGTGGATCGTCACTTATGGGCCTGCCCACAGTTCGGTGGATCATGCGGTGGAAAACGTCGCGCCTAAAACTCCATCCAGATCTGACCTTTTCTACCCTGGCTACATGACCTCTCCCAAAGACCTGAAAAAAAATTTGCGACGCGAAGCACTCGGGCGCCGCGACGCGCTCGACGAATTCTGGCGGGTGGAAGCGGCGCTTGAAATGGCCGAGACGGCGCGGGGTAGCATTGCCGTCGAGCCGGGCCAGATCGTTTCCGGCTTCTGGCCGATGCGCTCGGAGGTCGACGTCCGGCCGCTGATGTTCGCCTTGCGCGAAAATGGAGCAAGGCTTTGCCTGCCGGCCATACTCGACAAGACCACTATCGTCTTTCGCGAACTGGTGCGCGGCGCCCCGATGGTCGACATGGGGTTCGGCACCGTCGGGCCGCATGATGAGGCGGATGTGCTCGATCCCCAGGTGATGCTGGTGCCGCTTGCCGCTTTCGACCCGCGCGGCCACCGCATCGGCTACGGCGCCGGCTACTACGACCGTGCGATCGCGCGGCTGGTCGACAAGGGGCAGCCGCCCCGGCTGATCGGCATAGCTTTCGACTGCCAGGAGGTGGCGCTGGTGCCGGACGAGCCGCATGACGTGATCATACCGGAAATACTCACCGAGAGCGGGTTGCGCCGCTTCGCGCCACAATTGTAGATAGTTTCCTGGACGCATGATCTTTTCCGAAAGTCATGCAGCTTCTTGCTTCGCTGACCTTCGGTTCGGAATTATGCTCAGATGAGACTCCTCTTCCTCGGCGACATGGTCGGCAAAACGGGCCGCACGGCGGTGTGGGAACAACTGCCCGGCCTGATCTCGGATTTCAAACTCGACTTCGTCATCGTCAATGGCGAAAACGCCGCCGGAGGCTTCGGCATCACCGAAGAAATCTTTCGCGAGACGATCTCGGCGGGCGCCGACGTCGTCACCACCGGCAACCATGTCTGGGACCAGCGCGACGCGCTGGTTTTCGCGCCACGCGAGGAGCGGTTCCTGCGTCCGTCCAATTTCCCCAAGGGCACGCCGGGGCGCGGCTCCGGTGTCTACATCGCCAGGAACGGCGCGCGCGTCCTGGTCGCCAATATCATGGGCCGGGTTTTCATGCATCCCGAGCTCGACGATCCCTTCCAGGCCGGCGAGCGCGAGCTTGCCGCCTGTCCGCTCGGCGAGCAGGCCGATGCGGTGGTCATCGATTTCCATGCCGAGGCGACTTCTGAAAAAATGTGCTTTGCCCATTTCGTCGACGGCCGCGCCAGCCTGGTCGTCGGCACCCACACGCACCAGCCGACCGGCGACCACCAGATTCTCAATGGCGGCACCGGCTATATTTCCGACGCCGGCATGTGCGGCGACTATGATTCCTCGCTCGGCATGGACAAGGAGGAGCCGCTCAACCGGTTCCTGTCGAAGGTGCCGAAAGGCCGCTTCGAGGCGTCGACCGGCCCGGCGACTTTGTGCGGCGTGGGCGTCGACATTTCGGACCGCAGCGGTCTGACCGAGAAGATTGCGCCGTTTCGCCGCGGACCGCGGCTCGAGGAAACGGCGCCGTCCTTCTGGTCATAGTATTGATGTAAGCGGTTGTAGTACCTAACTGCCGGCTACACCTGCTTCAGATCGTTAAAGAGGGGACGACCTCCATGCAGCTAATCGAGTTCCTGGCGCCGCATTTTGCCTTCGTCTACGACCCGACCGCCTGGGTCGCGCTGCTGACACTGATTGTGCTGGAGGTCGTGCTTGGCATCGACAATCTGATCTTCATCTCGATTCTGACCAACAAACTGCCGGAGGCGCAAAGGGCCCGCGCCCGTCGGCTCGGCATCTCTGCCGCGCTGATCATGCGGCTGGTGCTGCTTGCGACCATCTCGATCATCGTCCAACTGACGACGCCGGTGTTCACGGCTTTCGGCCACGGCTTCTCGTGGCGCGACCTGATCCTGATCGCCGGCGGCCTGTTCCTCGTCTGGAAGGCGACCAAGGAGATCCATCACACGGTCGATCTCGAGGATCACCAGGACACGATGATGGGCGACACGCTGCAGCTTTCGCTGGCCGGCGCCATTTTCCAGATCCTGCTGCTCGACCTCGTCTTCTCGATCGATTCGATCATCACCGCGGTCGGCATGACCGACGAGATCGCCATCATGTACATCGCCGTGATCGTGGCGGTCAGCGTGATGATGCTGGCGGCCGGACCGCTCGCCGAATTCATCGCGAAGAACCCCAGCATCGTCATGCTGGCGCTGAGCTTCCTGCTGATGATCGGCATGACGCTGATCGCCGACGGCATGGGCTTCCATGTGCCCAAGGGCTACATCTACGCCGCCATGGGTTTTTCCGCTCTCGTCGAGGGTCTCAACATGCTGGCAAGGCGCCGGAGGAAGGCAAAGGCTGGCATGCGCTGAGCGGGCGCGCCGGTCTGCGGAAGCCGATGCGTTCTAAGTCGTCGGCACACCCTTCGGATGGCGGTCGCCGATCAGGCCAAGTGTCAGGCCTTGCTCCAGCCACGCCTTGGCGCCGGCGAGCACGAGGGTGAAGCCGCCGGTTGAACCGATGGCCTCCTTCACCTGCTCGTCGCCATTGCCGGCAAAGCCGAAATTTCGGACCTCGATAAAGGTGGCACTCCCAGGCATTTCGTTGAAGGTCCAGACCACGGTGGTCGGCGGCTCGCTCCACCGCATGACGATCTTTCTGTCCTTGACGATCTCGCTGACATCGACCGTCGTCGAGACGTCGTACATGCGCCATTCCCAGCGGACTTGCTTGCCGCTGTCCAGCCGGCCGCTGCCGCGCGTGAACCAGAATTTCGTGGTGATGGCCGGATCGACGATGGCTTCGAACACTTCGGCGACCGGCCGCCGGATCAGCATGCCGGCTTCGGCTGTCGGGTTTTCGCGGATCTCCATGGGATGCTCCTTTTCAGCATTGGCGCTCACCAGGCGTCGGGCTCGCGCACCATGTGAACGATGTTGGCCGGATTGGTGATCCAGCCACCGCGGAATCCCTCACCCAGCGCTTCGATGGCGTCGCAGCGCACGACGCCGGCCTTGGCGAAATGATCGGCGGCGGCTGGGAAATCGTCGGTGAATAGTTCCAGCCAAACCTCGGCCTGGCTCAGCATCGGCGCTTCGTCGATCCACAGGCGATTTGGGCCGAGTTCGAAGCCGGTTGCTGGCGCCTTGGCCGTGAACGGCTTCAGGCCGACGACATCGCGGTAGAAGGCGACCGTCTCCTGATATTGGTGTGGCGGCACTTTCATGGCGATGTTGATGCCGCCGGTGATTTTCGCAGACATTCCTTCCTCCGCCTTCTCAGATATTGTCTTCACTGGCCGGCTCGCCCTTCATCTCGCTGCGGTAATAGCCGTCGCGCAGGTTGATGCCGTATTCGACATAGGCCTTCATGCAGGCCAGCATCTGCGACCAGCCCTCGCAATTGAGGTAGGACTTCTTCAGGCCGACCGCGTCCTCGTGCCAGCCGGTCTCGGCGATGGTGACGAAGGTACCGCCGTCGTCGAGCGGCTCGAAATTCATCTCGATGCGCGTCTTGTAGGCCGGCTTGCCGTTGGCGTCGGCAGTGTCCCAGCGCAGCACGATGCGGCTGTCTTTCTCCACTTCGTCGACCTCGACCGGGACCTTGCCCCACCAGACGACGCCGGTGCCCGCGACCAACGGCGCGCTGGCGCCACCGATCGTGGTGAAATAGCCGCTGAGCTTGCTGGGATTGACGACTGCGTCGAAGACTTCGGCAACAGGTTTGCCTATGCGGCCCGAAACTCTGAATCCAAGAGACATATCCACAGCTCCTTCCTTGATTGGGTCGAGAATATGTTATAAAAACATAACATGTCAAGCCGATCGCAAGACGACAATGTTTTCAAGGCGCTGGCGCATCCGCGCCGGCGCGCTTTGCTGGACGAGCTGAAGGATGCACCGAAGACCACCGGCATGTTGTGCGATGCCTTCACCGACATGGACCGCTGCACCGTCATGCTGCATCTGAAAGTGCTGGAAGAGGCCGACCTGGTTATCGCGCGGCGCGAGGGGCGCGAACGCTGGAACCATCTCAATGCCCTGCCGATCAAGCAGATCCACGACCGCTGGATCAGCGAATACGCCACGCATGCGATCAGTATTCTCGACCGGCTGAGATCCGATCTTGAGGGGTGATCGGCCGCAGGAATGCAGCAGGCGGGCTTGTTGCGCACCACCCTTACCGCACGGCTGGACGAATTGAGCCGATTTATCTATAAGCCGGCCATTCCGATAGAGAGCGCCGTGCGTCCATCCGGAGGCACCAGGGACGTTCTGAAATTTTGAATTTGAGCATTTTGGCGAGAAGCGAGGTGACCACCTCGCTGCAGGATGCTCTAGCCGAGAAGACGACAGGGGTGCCATGGCTGGCCATTCACAGTTCAAGAACATCATGCATCGCAAGGGCCGCCAGGACGCGGTGCGGTCGAAAATGTTTTCCAAGCTGGCGCGCGAGATAACCGTCGCCGCCAAGAGCGGCACGCCGGATCCGTCGATGAACCCGCGCCTGCGCTTGGCCGTGCAGAACGCCAAGGCGGTGTCGATGCCGAAGGACAACATCCAGCGCGCCATCAACAAGGCATCGATGGGCGACGCCGAGACCTACGAAGCCGTGCGCTACGAAGGCTACGGGCCCGGCGGCGTTGCGCTGATCGTCGAGGCGCTGACCGACAACCGCAACCGCTCGGCGTCGAATGTACGCGCCGCCTTCACCAAGGCTGGCGGGGCGATGGGAGAAACCGGCTCGGTGTCGTTCATGTGGGACCGTGTCGGCGAAATCTTCTATCCGGCATCGGTCGGCAGCGCCGAGAAAGTCATGGACGCTGCGATCGAAGCCGGCGCCGACGATGTCCAGTCGGACGAGGACGGCCATACGATCTACTGCGCCTTCGAGAACCTGGGCGAGGTGTCGAAGGCGCTGGAAGACGCGCTCGGCGAGGCAGAGTCGGTGAAGCCGATCTGGAAGCCGCAGACCAACATCGCGGTCGACGAGGAGCGGGCACAGTCGCTGATCAAGCTGGTCGCCACCCTCGAGGACGACGACGACGTGCAGAGCGTCTACGCCAATTTCGAGGTCGACGACGAGACCATGGCAAAGCTCAGCGCGGCATGAGCGGAGCTCAGCCAGAGATATGAGCGGAGCGCAATCTGACATGACTGAAAAGCCGCTACCCACCATCCGCATCACCTATTGCACGCAATGCCTGTGGCTGCTGCGGGCCGGCTGGATGGCTCAGGAGCTGCTGTCCACCTTCGGAACGGATCTGGGCGAGGTCACGCTGGTGCCCGGCACCGGCGGCATTTTCACCATTTCCTGCAACGACACACTCATCTGGGACCGCAAACGCGACGGCGGCTTTCCGGATGCGGCGAAGCTCAAGCAACTGGCCCGCGATGTGATCGATCCGGACCGCGATCTCGGCCATGCCGACCGTAAGGCGAAGAGCTGAGCTCTACGCGCAACGCAAAAGATCACTTTCCACTCCGCTGTCCGAAAAGCGCACCAATACCGGCACCGATGGCAATGCCCATGCCGATGCCGGCCGGTATATCGTCCATTGCAACACCAAAGGCGGCCCCGAGACCGACCCCGATCGCCATGCCGACGGCCATGTTCGAATACGGATCCTTCAAGGTTCTTCTCCGCACGATGCTGTAAATGCCTCCAAGCGGGCCGGACGCACCGGCCCGAGACATTTCAACGTGCGGCGAACCAGAAGGATGCCAGCGCGGCGATAGCGGCAATGGTGCGGACGTGGTTCCACATCACCCAGTCCCCGAGATAGCTGGTCCAGACAGTGGCGCCGCTGGCGCTGACAGGGTCGACGGCGGCAAGTGCGTTGTTGAGCGGCACGTTGAAGACCATCGTCACGATCGGGTTGCCGATGACATAGGTCAGTGCGCCGGCGAGAAGCCAGAACGAACCCGGTTGGTTCCAGCCGATGATAGCGCCGCCGGCAAGCACAAGGCAGACCAGCCCGGTGCCGAAAAGCGCGGTCATGAACATGGGCGTCACCGCAGTGACGTTGATCGAATTCATGGCGGCGATGCCGCCCGCGGCAGGCATGCGGGCGAGGCCCGGCATGACGAAACTGGAAAAGGCGAAGAAGACACCGGCGACGACGCCCGAGCCGAGCGCGGCGATTAAGGTGAGGGTGGGAAGCAGCTTCATGATCACGTCAGTCACTCCAGATGCCCGTAGCGGCGGTTTCGGTTGCATAGGCGGAAAAGTCCTTAGGGGCGCGGCCGAGCACGCGTTCGACGCCGTCGGTCAGCGACTCGTTGCGGCCGTCGAGCACCTCGGTGAACAGCTCGTTGAGTAGCCAGGCGAACTCGGCCGGCAGCTCGTACCCGGCTACAGCGGCGGTAAATTCCGCGTGCGAGATCCGGATAAAGCGGATGTCGCGGCCGGCGGCCTTGCCGATCTCAGCGACCGCCTCGGCGAAACTCAGCAGCCGTGGCCCGGTCAGCTCGTAAAGCTGGCCGACATGGCCTTGCCGGGTAAGCACCGTCACGGCGGCGTCGGCGATGTCGTCGGCGTCGACGAATGGTTCTCCGACAGTGCCGACCGGCAAGGCCACCTCACCGGCGAGCAGCGGATCGAGCAAAAAACTCTCGCTGAAGTTCTGGGCAAACCAGGCGCAGCGCAGGATCGTCCAGTCGGCGCCTGAGGCTTTCAGCATCTCTTCGGCGCGTTGCGCTTCGGTTTCGCCGCGCCCCGACAGCAGCACCAGCCGACGCACACCACGTTCCACGGCAAGGTTGGCGAAGGCGCCGACCGCTTCGGCCGCGCCGGGCACGGCGAGATCGGGATAGTAGCTGATGTAGACGGCGCCGACGCCATCGAGCGCCGGTGCCCAGGTCGTGTTGTTTTCCCAATCGAGGGGCGGCGTGCCCGAGCGCGAGCCGATCCGCACCGGCAGGCCTTGCGCCGTCAGTCGGTCCGCGAGACGACGACCGGTCTTGCCGGTGCCGCCGAGGATCAAGGTCGGTTTCATTGTAGTGCCGTTCATGGCTGTTCTCCTTTGCTTATAAACATGAGGTATCCTCATATTTGCAAAACGTGATAAACCCTCGTATTCTGTGGGTCAAGCCAATTGTTGATCGTTCGCCTGGAGACAGCGATGGAAGGCTCGACCGTATCGAATTCACAGGATGGCCGGATCGCATCGCCGCGCCGGGCACCGAGCCAGCAACGCAGCCGCGAGCGGTTCGAGCGGATGCTGGCCGCAGCCTCCGCGCTGATCGCCGAGCAAGGCAGCGACGCCATGCGCATGGGCGAAGTGGCAGAACGGGCAGGGGTGTCGATCGGATCGCTCTACCAGTTCTTTCCGGACAAGCGGGCGATCATCTGGGCGCTGGCCGAGCGCTACACCGCCGAAAGCCAGGCCTGCATCTCAGCCGCACTGGCAGATGTCACTGATGCCAAAGGCCTGGGGCGGGCGTTTTCGGAGCTGGTGGATATCTATTACGGACTGTTCCTGGCGGAGCCGGTGATGCGCGACATCTGGTCGGGTACGCAGGCCGACAAGGCGCTGCGCGAACTCGAACTCGCCGACAGCCGGGCCAATGCCGAATTCCTCACCGCAGTGCTGAAACGGCTGCGGCCTGCCGCCGATCCGGCGGCGCTGGAAACGACGGCGTTTCTCGTCTGGCAGATGGGCGAGGCCACCATGCGGCTGGCGATCTCGGTCGGGCGGCAAGAAGGCGACGACCTGGTCGCCGCCTACAAGCGCATGGCGCTGCGGGAGCTGGTCGGCGAATAGGCCGCATTTCGGCAACAAAAAACCCGCCACGAGGGCGGGTACTTGATCTGCGAAAGCCCTGCGGCTTAGAGGCCGAAGCCTTCGAAACGCTTCTTGAACTTCGACAGGCGGCCGCCGCGGTCGAGCAGGGTCTGCTGGCCGCCGGTCCAGGCCGGGTGGGTGGTCGGGTCGATGTCGAGGTTCATCGTGTCGCCTTCCTTGCCCCAGGTCGAACGGGTCATGTATTCGGTGCCGTCGGTCATGACGACCTTGATCGTGTGGTAGTCGGGATGGATGTCGGTCTTCATTGTGCTATTCCTGGTTCGCTGGCGCTGCTGACGGGCACAAAGCCTGCGTCGATGCGCCCCTTTTTAAAACTCGAAGCCGCAGCTATTGAGGAGCCACGGCTTCTAAAACGGTCGGCGAGCCTATACATCAGCCGGAATTGAATCACAAGGCCGCGGCAGGCGCATATTGGGGCGCATGCCAAAAGAGCCAGAGGAAACGGTCATGGCGCACACCAGTGGCGATGCAGACGCGCGCAGGCGCTCGCTCAAGCCGCTGCGGCGCCTGTTCCCCTACATCACCCGCTACCGGAAGATGGTCATTGGTGCGGTCGTCTCGCTGACCGTCGCGGCGACGACGACGCTGGCGCTGCCGCTCGCCGTGCGGCGGATGATCGACCACGGCTTTTCCGCTTCCGATTCCAGTTTCATCGCCGAGTATTTCGCCATGCTGGTGGTGATGGCTGCCTTGTTGGCCGCAGCGTCGGCCAGCCGCTACTATTTCGTCATCACGCTGGGCGAGCGCGTCGTCGCCGACATCCGCAGCGACGTGTTCCGCCATGTCACGACGCTGTCGCCGTCCTTCTTTGACACCGCCCAGTCGGGCGAGATCGTCTCGCGGCTCGCCGCCGACACGACGCAGGTGAAGTCGGCGGTCGGTGCCACCGCATCGGTGGCGCTGCGCAACGTCATCCTGGGTCTCGGCGCCGTGGCGATGATGGTTTTCACCAGCCCGAAACTGTCCGGCCTCGTCATCGCCGCCATCCCGGTGATCGTGCTGCCGCTGGTTGCTTTCGGCCGCTCGGTGCGGCGCAAATCGCGGTTGGCGCAGGACACGCTGGCCGGCGCCACGGCCTACGCCAGCGAGCAGATCGGCGCGGTGCGTACGCTGCAGGCCTTCACCAATGAAAAGCTGGTCACCGGACATTTTTCATCTGCCGTGGAAGCCGCGTTCGAGGCGGCGCGATCCTCGATCTTTGCCCGATCCTTCCTCACCTTCTTCGCCATCTTCATGATCTTTTCCTCGGTGGTGGCGGTGCTGTGGTTCGGTTCGCGCGACGTGCTCGACGGCACGCTGTCGCCGGGCACGCTCGGCCAGTTCCTGCTCTATTCGGTGTTCGCCGCCGGCGCGCTCGGTGCGCTGTCGGAAGTGTGGGGCGAGCTTTCCCAGGCGGCCGGTGCCGCCGAACGGCTGACTGAGATCCTGGCCGAGAAACCCGCGATCCAAGCCCCCGCGCATCCGAAACTGCTGCCGGCTACGGTCAGAGGCGCAATCAGTTTCGACGATGTGTCCTTCTCCTATCCGGCTGGGCCCGACCGTGCCGCCGTCCACGGCCTGAGTTTCCAGGTCAAGCCCGGCGAGACGGTGGCAATCGTCGGCCCGTCGGGCGCGGGCAAGAGCACCGTCTTTTCGCTGCTCCTGCGCTTCTACGATCCCGAGACAGGCAAGATCATGATCGACGGCGTCGATGTGCGCGAGGCCGACCCTGCCGCCATACGAGAACGCATCGCCATCGTGCCGCAGGACGTCACCATCTTCGCGGCCAGCGCACGCAACAATATCGGCTTCGGCCGTCCGGACGCCAGCGACGCCGAGATCGAGGCAGCGGCGAAAGATGCGCTTGCCGACGAATTCATCCTGAAGCTTGAGAAAGGCTATGACAGCCAGGTCGGCGAGCGCGGCGTGACGCTGTCCGGCGGCCAGCGCCAGCGCGTGGCGATTGCCCGCGCGATTCTGCGCGATGCGCCGATCCTGCTGCTCGACGAGGCGACCTCGGCGCTCGACGCCGAAAGCGAGACGCTGGTGCAGACGGCGCTGGAACGGCTGATGCAGGACCGCACCACGATCGTCATCGCCCACCGGCTGGCGACGGTGCTGAAGGCCGACCGGATCCTCGTCATGGACGGCGGCTGCATCGTCGAGGAAGGCACGCACCAGAGCCTCGTCACCAAGGGCGGCATCTATGCGCGGCTGGCCAAGCTGCAATTCGAAACCGGGGCGAATGCTTTCAGGGGCGCCGCGGAGTAGCTTTCCGGTTTTTTGAGAGCAGCGCTACAGGAAGGTCGCAATGTCGATGAGCTGCCTCTTTTCGAGTGCATGCGCCGGGATTGTCGCACCTTCCTTCGGGTAACCAACGACCATCAGGATATATGGCTTGTCGTGAGGGTCGCGACCGCAGATATCGTTGAGGAAACTCATTGGGTTGGGTGTGTGGGTGAGCATTGCGAGGCCTGCCCGGTGCAGCGCCGCAATCAGGAAGCCGGCGGCGATGCTGACCGATTCAGGAACATAGTAGTTCTTGCGCAACACGCCGTCGGCCGACCGGCTTTTGCGCTCGCCGAATATGCAGATGAGCCATGGCGCCTCTTCCAGAAACGGCTTGTTCTCGTCCGTTCCTAGCGGGGCCAGTGCCGCCAGCCATTCTTCTCCAGCCCGGCCGGCATAGAATGCGCGCTCCTCGGCTTCGGCAGCTTCCCGGATTTTCTTCTTGGTCATCGGATCGCCGATCACCGCGAAATGCCATGGCTGATGATTGGCGCCGTTCGGCGCGGTGCCCGCCGCAAGGATGCAGGTTTCAATGATGTCTCGCGGCACCGGCCTGGAAGAGAATTCGCGCACGGTATGGCGGGTGCGCAGTTCTGCATAAAAAGCCTTGGCGTTCTCGCGCATCCTCTCGACCGGAATTTCATGATAGTCGGGCAGCGGAACAGGGATGTAGGTGTGAGTACGGTTCATGGTCGACCCTCGAATAGAAATTTTCTGACCATTGTCCCACCCTGCCACCTGACGCCGATGAAGACCACTTACTGGCTCCCATACCGCTTCTTCAAATGCTCGGTGAAATGAGCGGCGTTGAGTTTTTCGCCGGTGGCGCGTTCGAGCAGATCGGGCGTCGACCAGCGCGAGCCTTGCGACCAGATCTTTTGCCGGCGCCAGTCGTTGATCGCCGCGAAATCTCCCCGGGCGAGGTCTGCGTCGGCGGCAGGATGGTCTCTGGTCAGCGCCGCCCATTGCTGTGCCGCCATCATGGCGCCCAGCGTATAGGATGGGAAATAGCCGAAGGCGGCACCCGGCCAGTGCACGTCCTGCATCGGTCCATCGGCCGGGTTGTCGATGGTCGACAGGCCGAGATAATCGCGCATCTTGGCGTCCCAGGCCTCGGGCAGGTCGGCAGCCTCCAGCCGCCCCGATACGAGCTCCTGCTCCAACTCGTAGCGCAGGATGACGTGCAGCGGATAGGTCACCTCGTCGGCGTCGACGCGGATCAGGCCGCGCTCGACCCGGTGCACGTGCGGCAGGATGTCGTCGATCGACCAAGTCTCGCCGAGGTGCCTTTCGACCACCGGCAGCGCCCAGCGCCAGAATTCGGGGTTGCGGCCGATCTGCTTCTCGACGAACAGGCTCTGGCTTTCATGCACGGCCATGCCGCGCGCGTTGCCGAGTGGCCAGTGCGCCCACGCCTTCGGCAGGTTCTGTTCGTAAAGCGCGTGGCCGGTCTCGTGCAGCACGCCCATCAGCGCCGACAGGAAGTCGGAGGTCTTGTAGCGGGTGGTGATGCGCACGTCGCTCGGCACGCCGCCGCAGAACGGATGATGCGATACCGAAAGTGAGCCGTGGGTGAGGTCGAAGCCGACCGCCGCCATCATGGCGAGGCCAAGCTCGCGCTGCTTGTCGATCGCATAGCTGCCCGAAAGCGGCTTTAGCGGGTGTTTTGCCAGCTGCTCTTCCTGCACGGCCAGCGCCTCCGGCACGAATCCCCTGAGGAAGGTCTTCAGCTCGGCGAAGACCGGCGTGATGTCGGCGGCGCGGTTGCCGGGATCATATTGCTCCATCAGTGCGTCGTAGGGGGCGAGGCCGAGCACCTCGGCGCGAAGAGCTGCCTCCTCGCGCACCAGCGCTACCACCCCTTCGAGCGCCGGCAAAAAACCGGCCCAGTCGTTTTTCGCGCGCAGATCGCGCCAGAGCTGCTCGGAGCGCATGCGCGCGGTCGTTTGGCGTTCGACGAACTCGACCGGCAGGCAGGTCAGGTTGGTGTATTGGCGCCGGAATTCCTTGAGCGCTGCCTGTTGTTCTTCGTTCAGTGTTTCCTGTTCGGCGGCCGCGATCCAGTCGGCGATCTCCGGCGCGGTCGCTCGGGCGTGATGCATGCCGGCAAGCGCCGACATCGCCTCGGCGCGCTTCTCGCCGCCGCCGACGGCCATATGTGTCGCCTCGTCGGCGCCGAGAATGGCGAGCGCATGTTCCAGCGCTTCGAGCTTATGGCCGAGGTCGTCGAGTTTTTGAAAGGACATGGCGGTTCCGCTGATTTTGGACGGCGCGAAAAGATACCAATGCGCCGGCATTGGCAACCCTGAGGGCCGCCGGTGATGGGTACTTTGGTCGCTGGCCAGGGGTTCCCGACGCAATGCGTCTTGCGGGAGCGATGGCGTGCGTGGTCAATATCGCCTGGCGGCGCAAGGCCGTGACGGGGAGACGAAGCATGATCGCCAATGTGCTGGTTGGATTGGTGGCCCTGATCCACCTCTACATCGTCTATCTGGAGATGGTGCTGTGGGACACGCCGCGCGGCCACAAGGCGTTCAAGCTGACGCCGGAATTCGCCAGCGCAACCAAGGTGCTTGCCGCCAACCAGGGGCTCTACAACGGCTTTCTCGCCGCCGGGCTGATCTGGGGGCTCTACCTCGGCGAGGCCGGTTTCCAGGTCAAGATCTTCTTCCTGCTCTGCGTCGCCATCGCCGGCCTCTACGGCGCAGCGACGGTCGGCAGAAGGATCCTGTTCATCCAGACCGTGCCGGCGGTGGTGGCGCTAATCGCGCTCGCGTTGAACTAGCTTCTTTTTTAGCATCGCTTTTTCCTGGGCGCATGACCCCCAACCGAAGGTCCGGAAGGGGCCATGCCAAAAGTGCTGCAGCGGCCTTGCGTGCCGACAGGACGCACGCGCCGTTATGAATGATTTTCAGCGGTGTGGATGATTTGGGCCGTAACCGTTTGGGTGCCCGCCATCGCCGCCGCTGCCGATGAGGAAGGTGCTGCCAGTGGTGACCCGCGGCTTTTGGCTCACATCGTCGAGCTGCTGCAGCAACTGCCGATATTGCGTGGCCGGCATCATTCCGTTTCGCGCGGCCCTGTGGGCGGCCTGGTCGAGTTGAACGACCTGCGTATGCAAATCACGCGCCTCGTCGGGCTGGATCACGTTTGCCTGCGTCGCGGCTCGTATACCCGTATCCAGGCTTTCTATCTGATTGATCAAGCCTGTCTCACGCGGGCCGTATACGGAGGTCGATGCGGCGTAGGCGCCAGCAAACGGAACGGTGACGAGAAGTGCGGCGAGCGTTGCAGTCCTGAAAGCCTTGGGCCCGATTGGGCCTGGGGGCTTTGGGCTTGAGGGCCTTGAGCTTGAGGGTCTTGCGCTTGAGGGTCTTGCGCCTGAGGGTCTTGAAAGAGCGCATGGATGCGTCTCCTTTTACTGGGGAAGGCAGCGATTGGGACGCCCGCCTTCCTGCCGTGGGCCGTCCGGTTCCGTCGCGTCGCGATGGACGATTCCACCGCCGGCGGTTCTCGGCCCGGTGACAGAACTAGGGGCGCTTCTCGGCAAAGTGTAATCAAAAAAGGTAATCTTTTCAGGCCTTGCCAGCCTGTACTGGCGCCCTACATGCGGCCGCTTCGAGCCGGCCGATCAGCGCTCGGTCAGTTTCAGCTCGATACGGCGGTTCTTGTTGCGCGCGTCTTCGGTGTCGGCGGGGTCGAGCGGCTGGAATTCGCCGAAGCCGGCCGCAACCAGCCGGTTGGCCGGCACGCCGTTCTCGATCAGGAACTTCACCACCGAGGTCGAGCGCGCCGTCGACAATTCCCAATTGTCGCGGTAGCGGCCGGTGCCCGACAGCGGCTTGTCGTCGGTGTGACCGTCGACGCGCAGCACCCAGTTGATCTCCGGCGGGATCTCCTTCTGCAGGTCGATGATGGCGTCGGCGAGCTTCTTCATCTCGACCTTGCCGGCGTCGTTGATCACTTCGGAGCCGGTCGGGAAAAGCACTTCCGACTGGAAGACGAAGCGGTCGCCGACGATGCGGATGTTCTCGCGGTCGGCGAGGATTTCGCGTAAGCGCCCGAAGAAGTCGGACCGATAGCGGTTCAGTTCCTGCACGCGTTGCGCCAGCGCGACGTTCAGGCGGCGGCCCAGATCGGCGATCTTGGTGTTGGATTCGCGATCGCGCGCTTCAGACACGTTGAGCGCTTCTTCGAGCGCTCCGATCTGCCTGCGCAGCGCCGAGATCTGCTGGTTGAGGATTTCGACCTGGCTCAGCGCCTGCTGGCTGATCTGGCGCTGGTTGTCGAGTTCGCCGGAAAGTGCCGTGGCGCGCTGGTTGGCCGCGTCGCCGGCGCCGGCGCCTTGCGCCAGCAATTGCTCGAGCCGGCTCTTTTCCGCCTCCGATGCCGACAGCGACGCCTGCAAATTGGCGAGCGAATCTTCCTTGTCCTGCGTCGTCGAGCGTTCCAGTGCCAGAAGCTGGGTCAGTTCGTTGATCTGCGAATTGAGGCGGTTGAGCACCGTGTCCTTGCCGGAGATTTCGCGGCCGAGCAGGAACTGCGCCAGCACGAAGACCGTCAGCAGGAACATGATTGCGAGCAGCAGCGTCGACAGCGCGTCGACGAAGCCCGGCCAGTAATCGATGCGGCGATCTGCACGCCGGCTCCTGGCGAGAGCCATGCTAATGAACTCCAGGCTTCTTCAGGGCGTCGGCGATCTTCTCCAGCGTGCTGCGCATCGCCTTCTGCTCGTCCGACTGGGCCTCGACCCAGTCGCGCATGATCTGCTGCTCCGAGCGCATGTTCTTGACCAGGCCCGAAATGCCGTCGGCAAGATTGGCCATGGCCGTGGCGACGCGTGGATTGGCGCCGCCGCCATTCTCCTGCATGCTGCGCAGTTTTTCCGACAGGACGCGGATCTCGTCGGAGGATTCGGCCTTGACCGGTTCGGCAACGACGATGTCGGACGACAGGTCGGTGACCGAGGACAGCCAGTTTTCGAGCTCGGTATAAAAACGTGTCTGGGCGCGGCCAGCCTGCAGGTCGAGGAACCCGAGCACCAGGGACCCGGACAGGCCGAACAGCGAGGACGAGAAGGCGGTGCCCATGCCGGCCAGCGGCGCGGAAAGTCCCTGCTTCAGCGATTCGAGCACGGCGGCGGCATCGCCTGTGCCGGGATCGAGCGACTCGATGGTTTCGCGGATCGAGCCGATCGTGTTGAGCAGGCCCCAGAAAGTGCCGAGCAGGCCAAGGAAGACCAGCAGCCCGACAAGATAGCGCGAGGTATCGCGGCTTTCGTCGAGGCGGGTGGCGATCGAATCGAGCATGGTGCGCATCGAGCTGGTCGAGAAGGCGATCGTCGACGAGCGGCCGATCATCGCCTTCATCGGCGCCAGCAGCACCGGCTCGGTGGTTTCGGAGCCGGCCCGAAAGGAGTTGACCCAGCGCACTTCGCGAAACAGCCGGCCGACCTGCACGAAGGCCAGCAGGATACCGACCACAAGCACGCCGATGATCAGGCCGTTGAGACCGGGATTGGTGGCGAAGGCGGTCGAGATCTGACGGGTCAGGATGGCGGCGATGAAGGCGACGATCATCAGGAAGATGACCATGGTCAGGAGAAAGACCTGCGGGCTCGACAATTTGTGCGGATCATACATCAGAACGTCGGAGCGCCTGCCCATGCCGAAGGATTTGAAAAAAGCCATTCGTGCCCCGTTTCCGATGCCGCTGCCGCCAAATCACGTTTGACGGCGACTCTAAACGCAATTGTGACGAAATTGAATGGCGCTTGGCAATATTGCCAGGGCAATCGGGTGAACCGATTGCCCTACTTTCCTTGCTGCCTCAAACGCCGGCGGTCGCATCCGCGCCCTTGGCTTCACGCGCCAAAAGGCGCGACGGCCGGTCGGCCTTGCCATTTTCGCTTTGCGAAAATGGTTGCCGCCGCCGGTGCGCGGGCAGGAAGCAGGACTTTTTTCCTTCGCCCGATTGCCTTGGTAGTATTGCCAACTGTATCACTGGCGTCAGAGCCGGTTGATGACCAGGCAGTCGACCATGGCGGCCAGATGCAGGCTGGCGCCGGTGACGACAAAGCCGTGCCACAGCGCATTGTGGAAGCGCAGGCCCTTCCAGGCAAAGAAGATGACGCCGCAGGAGTAGACGATGCCGCCGGCAACGATCAGCGCGATCGATGTCGTCGGCAGCGTCTGGACGAGCGGCTCGACCAGGACGATGCCGCTCCAGCCGATGGCGAGATAGAAAACGATTGCCAGCCGGTCGAAGCGGCCGGGAAGCAGCACCTTGATGGCGATGCCGATCGCTGCGGCAACCCAGACCAGGATGATCATCGAGACGGCCAGCGGCGAGCCGTCGAGCTGGGCCAGGAAGGGCGTGTAGGTCGCGGCCATCAGCAGATAGATAGCGGCATGGTCGAAGCGCCGCAAAATCCACTTGGCCGGCGATACCGGCCACAGATTGTAGGCCAGCGACACCGACAGCACGCTGAGCAGCGAAACCACGTAGAAAGCGGCGGCGACATATTCGCCCGGACCGGTATGGAAGGCGGCCAGCGCCAGCAGAGCCGAGCCGGCGGCGATGGCGAGCACGATGCCCACCGCATGGACGATACCGTCGGCAATCATTTCGGCGCGCGAATAGTGCCAGCGCCCCATGAAGGGGATTTCGATCTGGGATTCGGGCCTGTTGTTCGTCATGAATGATCCTGCACCCCCTATCTGGGCGGATGCCGGACAGTATTTCAAGCTTTGGTTGCGGTTTTGCGACTGCGGCGGTTCAGCGCGCCAAGTTGATCAGCGTGGGGGCACCGGCTTTTTCACCGTCTTCAGCAGCGCACGCTGGATAATCTCGTTGCCGGCGACGACCGAGCCGCCATCCAACATGTTCTGTCCGCCGGCGAAGTCGGAGACGAAGCCGCCCGCCTCGCGGATCAGCAGGAGGCCGGCGGCGATGTCCCAGGCCGACAGATCGGTTTCCCAGAACCCGTCCATGCGGCCGGCAGCGACATAGGCGAGATCGAGCGAAGCAGAGCCGAGGCGGCGCACGCCCGAGACCTCGGCCATCACATTGCGCAGCTCGACAAGAAAGTTGCCGTGCTGGCCACGCCCGAGATGCGGCACGCCGCAGCCGATCACCGCATCGATCAGCTTGGTACGGCCGGCGACGCGCAGCCGGCGGTCGTTCATGAAGGCGCCGCCACCACGCTCGGCGGTGTAGAGCTCGTCCATTGCCGGATTGTAGATGACGCCGGCGACGATCTGGCCCTGGCGCTCCAGCGCGATCGAGATGGCGAAGAGCGGAATGCCGTGCAGGAAATTGGTGGTGCCGTCGAGCGGATCGACGATCCAGCGGTGCTGGCCGTCGTCGCCTTCGACCACGCCGCGCTCCTCCATCAGGAAGGCGTATCCCGGGCGCGCCTTCGACAGTTCGGTGAAGAGGATGTCCTCGGCCTTGCGGTCTGCCTGGCTGACATAGTCGCCCGGCCCCTTCATCGAGACCTGCAGGTTCTGCACTTCGCCGAAATCGCGCGATAGCGAGCGGCCGGCCTTCATGGCGGCCTGGACCATGACGTTGAGGATCGCGGAACGCGCCATTGTGTTCTTCCTGCTGCGCTTCTTCCTGCTGCCGGGCGCCTTAGTCGGCGCGGCGCACGTAAGTGATTTCGTTGGTATCGACGATGATGCGCTCGCCCGAACCGATGAAGGGCGGCACCAGCACGCGGATGCCGTTCTCCAGTATCGCCGGCTTGTAGGACGAGGCCGCGGTCTGGCCCTTGACCACCGGGTCGGCCTCGGTGATGGTCAGCGTCACCTGGTCGGGCAACGAAATGCCGATCGGCCTTTCGTCATAAAGCTGGACCGTCACCATCATGCCGTCCTGCAGGAAGGCGGCGCGGTCGCCGACGAAGTCCTTTTGCAATTCAAGCTGCTCGTAGCTTTCGGTATCCATGAACACCAGCGCTTGGTCCTGCTCGTAGAGGAAGGAGAAATCCTTCATCTCCAGCCGGATCTGTTCGACGGTTTCGGCGGAACGGAAACGTTCGTTGAGCTTGGTGCCGTTGATCAGGTTCTTCAGCTCGACCTGGTTGTAGGCGCCGCCCTTGCCGGGCTTGACGGTGTTGGTCCTGACCGCCACCCAGAGGCCGCCATCATGCTCGATAACGTTGCCGGGACGGATTTCGTTGCCATTGATCTTGGCCATGATGATGCAATCCGGAATGAGATTTTCGCGATGAAAGCGATTTGGCGCCTCCAAGACCACAAATCGCCAGGAGAGGCAAGGGAGCGAGCCGCGGTGCGTTACGGCAGGCGGTTGGCCCGCTGCAGCGCCTGTTTGATCTGGTCCTCGGTCAGACCCTGCAGAAAATCGTCCATTTGCGGATCGATAAGCCCGGCGCGGCGGGCGACGGTGTACCAGGCGCCGGCAAGGATCGGGTCCGGATCGGTGCCGATGCCGCCCATGTAAAGCTTGGCGAGGCGGTTCTGGGCGGCGACATTGCCACCCTCGGCGGCCTGCTTCATCCAGCCGAAGCCAGACTTCAGGTCGCGGGCGCCGCCGCGTCCTTCGATCATCCAGGCGGCGAGATCGATCTGTGCCGTGTCGTAATTCTGCCGTGCTGCCTGCGCCAGCAAGCCTCGGGCCTGGGCATCGTCCCGCGGCGTGCCGCCGACGCCATTGGCATAGATCTGCGCCATTGCGTATTGCGCGTCGGCAAGGCCGGTCGCGGCGGCGCGCTGATAGTAAGACACGGCCTTTGCGATGCCGGCATCGCCCGCATCCTGCTTGACCAGCAGCTGCGCGAAGTTGAAAAGCGCCAGGCGGTTGCCGGCCTCGGCGGCGGCCTGCATCAGAGCGTAGGCCGCCTTTTCATCCTTCTTGACGTAGCGGCCGTCGAGCAGCATCAGCGCATATTGGAACTGCGATTCCGGTATGCCCTGCTCGGCGGCGAGCGCGTACCATTTCGCCGCCTCCGCCGCATTGACCGGCATGCCAAGGCCGCGCGACAAGATCTCGGCGACCAGTGTCTGCGCCGCTGGATCGCCGTTCTGGGCGCGGATCAAAGCGAGGTTGTAGGCCGTCTTGTAAAGGCCGCGCTGGAAGGCGCCATAGGCAGAATCCGACGGCTTTGCACCGAAGCGGTCGGGATTGATGGCATCGGCCGACGGCAACGGCGCAGTGGTGGCGGGCTGCGGCAGCGGCGTGGCGATCGGCTTGTCCGTCTGCGTGTCGGTGCCGGGCTTGGGTTGCGGCAACGGGACGGTTTCCGCGACGGCGGCATTCACCGTGAGTACCGCAAGGAAGACACTGAAAAGGATTGTCCGCGCCGGCACGTCAATCCTCGAAACGCGGCGCGGTTTCGTCGAGCATCGCATTGGCGCTGGCGACTGCCATCTTTGGGTCGACGCCGTCGGCGAAGACGGCGCTGGACAGCGCCACGAATTCGGCGCCGGTGGCTGCCACCGCTTCCACCGAGGCGAGGTCGGATCCGGCCATCACGATGCAAGGGATCTGGATCACATCCGCCCACCATTGTCCCAGCGCCAGGTTGCGTGGGTGAGGTTCCGGCTTGTTGTCGTAGCCGAAGCGGCCGAAGAAGATGTAGTCGGGCCTGACCTCGCCGAGTTCCAGCGTGTCGTCGCGGGTCTTGGCGCCACCGGCGCCGACCATGATCTTTCCCTGGAAGCGCTCGATCGTCTCGGCGAGTTCGGCCTTGCCGGCCTCGACATGGATGCCGTCGGACTGGACGCGGCCGGCGATGCGGGTGTCGCCGGCAATGACGACAGCGACGCCCGCCGCTTGCGCCGCCGGCACGATCTGCTCGGCGAAGGTCTGGAAGGAGGCTTCGTCCATGCCGTTCTCAGGCAAGATGAGCGAGGCGACGTCGCCGCCCTCGAATGCCGCGCCGATGCGCTCAGCCGACACGCCGGGCGGCGCGATCAGCACGATGCGGCAGCGATTTGGAGGCGTAGCGTCGTTCATTGGCTTTCGATCCCGGTTTCCGCCTATGCCGAGCGAAGATGGTTGCATTGCGGCATAGAGCAAAGTGCCTGCCTTGAACAGGCGGGCGGGATCATTGTGACGGGCCTTGGCGCCTGGTCGCTTCGATCGGCCGATCGTGCGCATATTTGCAGTCGCGGGCGCGAAGGTTTATCGGCTGTTCCAGTCAACACGGGTTCCCTCCAATTGCTTCCTCCGATGTCAGGCCTCCTCCTCGATCCGTGGTTCTATGCCGCGGCCATTCCAGCCGTCATCCTGGTCGGTCTGTCCAAGGGCGGCTTTGGCGGTGCGGTCGGCTTCGTCGGCGTGCCGCTGATGGCGCTTGCCATGCCGCCGGTGCAGGCCGCCGCCATCCTGCTGCCGATACTGTGCCTGATGGACATCGTCTCGGTGTGGACATGGCGGGGTGTCTACGATCGCAAGATGCTTACGGACATGATGCCGGGGGCGGTGATCGGCATCGGCCTCGGCTGGCTGACCGCGGCGCTGGTGACAGCGGAAATGGTGCGGCTGATCGTCGGCGCCGTGGCCATTATCTTCGTGCTTCGCTGGGTCTACCTACAGATGCGGCACGGTGCGAACCACTCAGCCGAGCCCAACCGCGCGGCTGCCGCTTTCTGGGGGACGGTCGCCGGATTCACCAGCTTCGTCGCCCATGTCGGAGGCCCACCCTTTCAGGTCTATGCGCTGCCGATCCGGCTCGATCCGAAAGTGCTGTCGGGCACCGCCGCAATCTTCTTTGCCGCCACCAACGCATTGAAGCTCATCCCCTATTTTGCGCTGGGACAGTTCGACACCACCAACCTGACCGCGTCGGCGGTTCTGCTGCCGCTGGCGCCGCTCTCGACCATTGCCGGCGCCTGGCTGGTGCGACGGATGCGGCCGGAACTGTTCTATCCATTCACCTACGCGACCGTGGCGGTCGTTGCGGTCAAGCTTCTGTGGGACGGGATCGCCGGCCTCCTGTAGATCGTCGCCCATTGAAGCTGCCGGCGGCCGAGCGGCTAGAGCATTTTGTAGCCAAGTGGAATCGTTTGGCGTCGCAGAAATGCGGCTAAAACAAATAGATAGAGCGGATGCCCCAGTTCAGTTTGAACGCACTCCGCTCTATCAGCTTCGCCGCGGACTTCAGGCGGCACTCGGCACCAACCGGCGCGCCCCGCCAAGGGCGAGAGCAATTCCAGTGGCCAGGACCAGCGCCATGCAGGCCAGGGTAGTGACATCGTTCAGCGTCGGCTTCAGCACCATGTCGGCGATGATCACCAGCATCACCGAATAGTCGAGGCGTGCGGCGCCGAGGATGCGCTGGCCCTGGGCGAGGGCCGCCGGCGTCACGCCGTCCTTGGCGATCATGCCCGCCATGCGGTCGGCTGTCGGCTTGAAGATGAACATGCCGATGCAGAAGGTCGTCGCATAGCCGACAAGGCCGATCAGGATCCACAAGTCGGAGAGGCCGACCCAGAACCAGCACATGATCAGCCCGAAGGCGAGCGTCAGCATCGACATCGGCGCGAAGAACCTGTTGCCCAGCTCGCCGGTGGCGCGCATGGCCTGCAGCATGCCTTCGATATTTCCGGCGCGGTCGGCGCGTACGGCAAGCACCATAAGTATGAACCCGCCGCCGACCCAGAGGGTCGCCGAGACGATATGCAGAAATTTGATGATCGAGTACCAGTCCATAGTTCCCCATCCCTTGGAGTCTTGACGATTTATGAGCGGCGCAGATTTGCTCCGCCTCGCTGCGAGGAGTGGGCGTTTAGCGCGGCGCCTGTTTCGGAACGATGTCGCGTGGGAGGCAGGTTTGTTTCGGCGTCCTGCGAATGCGGCCGGAAGGCATCATAGAGCGACTGAACGAGTACGCCGCGCTGATGTCGGGGACCGGCGGCGGATCGACCGCGTGAACTCAACCCATCACGCTGCGGGGAGTGGAAGAACATCTGTGCTGTTACGGCACAGGCAGGCGGCGCTCGATCAAAAAATATCCGCACCGTTAAGACTCCATTAAGCTTTACGGGCGTTTACTATGCGCATCCAGTGATCTGGATTCTTACCGAGTGGTTGGAGCCACTTTGTTTGACGCCTCCCTGTTAAACTCCTGAGAGCCGCCTTATCCGCGGCTCTTTTTTTGTCCGCGATTCCGAGTTGCCCGGCGTCGGCGCCGCCGTTAACCGTTTGTTAAACATGTGCTTGCCTTCACCGGCTCCGAAGCGCATTTTCAAGCTCCAGTCATATAGGCTACAGGCGTGACGGCGATGCCGCCGAATCGGCCGGCTGTAAGGCAAGTCCAGGGGCGTATCGATGAACGAGTCTTCGAAGGGAAGCGCGAAAACCGTCAAGCTGGCGGAGCGCCGGGTTTTCTCCCAATCCTTCAAGCCACTCTACCAGGAAGGCATGGGCCTGGTCGAGCAGGCGGCCGAATATCTGGACGGCAAGGGCCGGGTCGAGGCAAAGAAACTGTCCAGGCTGGCGGCGACACTTTACGCGGCTGAGTCGATGCGGCTGACCACGAGGCTGATGCAAGTCGCTTCCTGGCTGCTTTTGCAGCGCGCGGCGAACTCCGGCGAGATGACCCGCGATCAGGTGGCTTCCGAAAAATCCAAGGTGCGTCTCGACACCGCTTCCGCCAACAACGATGCCGCAGGCTGGGTCGAACTGCCCAAGGATTTTCTCGACCTCGTCGACCGCTCGCTGCGTCTGCAGGCGCTGGTGCGCCGCATGGACGAGGAAATCTATGGCAACGCCGTGGCGGACGTGCCCTCATCCGGCCGCCGCGTCAATCCGGTTTCCGACCAGATCACGCTGCTCAATACGGCTTTCGCCCGCGGTTGACAGCGTGCCCGGGACGTAGCGGGGTATCCGTTTCTGGTTTGTTCACATTTCGCTGGCATCGCTCTCCGCCAAGGGTAGACTTGGCGAATGGGGGAAGCGATTCGCATCATCGGCATCGATCCGGGACTGAGGCGCACCGGCTGGGGCATCGTCGAGAGCCTCGGCAATTCGCTGCACTTCGTGGCCTCCGGCACTGTGCGCTCCGACGACAAGGCGGCGCTGGCGACGCGCCTCTGCCAGTTGCATGATGGGCTCAGGGATATCCTGCATGCCGCCATGCCGCACGAGGCGGCGGTCGAGCAGACTTTCGTCAACAAGGATGCGGCAGCGACGCTGAAGCTTGGCCAGGCGCGCGGCATCGCCATGCTGGTGCCGGCGCGGGCAGGTCTGGTCGTTGCCGAATATGCGCCCAACGCCGTCAAGAAGGCGGTGATCGGCGTTGGCCACGGCGACAAGAAGCAGATCCACATGATGGTCAAGGTGCTGATGCCGAAGGCGACTTTCGACACCGACGATGCCGCCGACGCGCTGGCCATAGCCATCTGCCACGCGCATCACCGGCAGAGCGTTGCCTATAGGATCGCGGCGCTGGCATGAGGGATCACGCATGATCGGCAAGCTCAAAGGCACACTCGATGAGATCGACGAGGATTTCTGCATCATCGACGTGCACGGCGTCGGCTATGTCGCTCACTGCTCGGCGCGCACGCTTGCCGCTCTGCCGGCACCCGGCGAGGCGGTGGTGCTGTTCATCGAGACCTATGTGCGCGAGGACATGCTGCGGCTATACGGTTTTCAGTCGGTGCTGGAGCGCGAGTGGTTCCGGCTGCTGATGAACAACGTGCAGGGCGTCGGCGCCAAGGTGGCGCTGGCCATCCTGTCGACGCTGGCGCCCGCCGATCTCGCCAATGCCATCGCGCTGCGTGATATCGCCATGGTCAGCCGCGCGCCGGGCGTCGGCAAGAAGGTGGCCGAGCGCATCGTCACCGAACTGAAGAACAAGGCGCCGGCCTATGCAGGCACTGCCTCGGGCACCATCAGCCTGAAGCAGGAACTCGGCGAGGGCGTCGCGCCGGCGCCGATCACCGACGCCGTCTCGGCGCTGGTCAATCTCGGCTATTCGCGCGACATCGCCGCCAATGCGGTCGCCGCGGCGATGAAGACGGCGGGCGAGGGCGCGGACGCGTCGAAACTGATCCGCTTCGGGCTGAAGGAGCTGGCGCGGTGAGACCTCGCTTGTCCGGTTCCCTGCCATATGCAAGGAAGGCGGGATGAGCCTTTCCCCCCGCCTCATTGCTCCCGACAAGCGCGGCGAGGACGCCGAGCAGACCTTGCGGCCGCAGACGCTTGGCGATTTCGTCGGCCAGGCGGCGGTGCGGGCCAATCTCAAAGTGTTCATCGAAGCCGCCAAGGGTCGCAGCGAGGCGCTCGACCATGTGCTGTTCGTTGGCCCGCCCGGCCTCGGCAAGACGACGCTGGCGCAGATCATGGCCCGCGAGCTCGGCGTCAATTTCCGTTCGACCTCAGGTCCGGTCATCGCCAAGGCCGGCGATCTCGCGGCACTGCTCACCAATCTCGAGGACCGCGACGTGCTGTTCATCGACGAGATCCACCGGCTCAACCCGGCTGTCGAGGAAATCCTCTATCCGGCGATGGAGGATTTCCAGCTCGACCTGATCATCGGCGAAGGGCCGGCGGCACGCTCGGTCAAGATCGACCTTGCCCGTTTTACCCTCGTCGCGGCCACAACCCGGCTCGGTCTCTTGACCAATCCGCTACGCGACCGTTTCGGCATTCCGGTCCGTCTTAATTTCTATTCCGTCGAGGAACTGGAGCAGATCGTTCGACGCGGCGCCCGCATTCTTGCCATGCCGCTCGGCGACGACGGCGCGCTGGAGATCGCGCGGCGCGCGCGCGGCACGCCGCGCATCGCCGGCCGGCTGTTGCGCCGCGTGCGCGACTTCGCCTCCGTCGCCGGCGACGGTCATGTCGATCGGCTGATCGCTGACGAGGCGTTGACGCGGCTCGAAGTCGACGCGCTCGGCCTCGATGCGCTCGACCGCCGCTATCTGTCGATGATCGCGCGGAATTTTGGCGGCGGGCCGGTCGGCATCGAGACGATCGCGGCGGGGCTTTCCGAGCCGCGCGACGCCATCGAGGACATTATCGAGCCCTATCTGATCCAGCAGGGTTTCATCCAGCGC
The DNA here is from genome assembly GCF_055901555.1 of Mesorhizobium sp. WSM4821. Lineage (NCBI taxonomy): Bacteria > Pseudomonadati > Pseudomonadota > Alphaproteobacteria > Hyphomicrobiales > Phyllobacteriaceae > Mesorhizobium > Mesorhizobium sp. WSM4821. Next base: position 1,714,870 of record NZ_CM148371.1, read on the forward strand.
ACGCCGCGCGGCCGCGCGCTGACCGCCAATGCCTGGCGGCATCTCGGCCTCGACGCGCCGAAGGACCTGGCACAGCAGCAGATCAGCCTGTTCCAGGAAGAATAGCGTCGCGCGACGCTTCGTTCCTGCGCAAAATCTCCTAATCGTGGTCAGCTTGCCGGCGCATTTGCGGTCTCTAACGCTTCGCGCTGTGGGGCCGTCGATCCCACGAACGACGGAGCTGAGCTTGATCACCAGACGTGGCTTTCTGCGCCTCATCGGCGGTTCGTTCTTGTCGGCCGTGTCGCTCGGCGCTTATGCGGTCGGCATCGAGCCGATGCTGCTGACCCACGTGAAGCGCTATTCATTGACTCCGGCAAACTGGCCTGCAGGATTGCGGCTTCGCGTTGTCGCTCTCGCCGACATTCATGCTTGCCGGCCATGGATGACGCCGGAGCGGATTAGGTCGCTTGCCGAACGGGCGAACACCTTGCAGCCGGATCTGGTTGTCCTGCTTGGAGACTATGCAGCCGGCACGCGCCTGGTTACGGACTGGGTGGGTTCCTCCGAATGGGCGCCTGCCTTATCCGGCCTGAAGGCGCCGCTCGGCGTGTGGTCGATCCTTGGCAATCACGACTGGTGGGAGGATCTTTCCGCGCAAAGGGCCGGGGCTGGGCCAACGCTGGCGCGCAGGGCGCTCGAGCGTGCCGGCATCCCGGTGCTGGAAAACGATGTCGTCCGCCTGGACAAGGACGGGCACGGCTTCTGGGTCGCCGGACTTGCGGACCAACTTGCGCTGCGGCCGGGCAGAGCCTGGGGGCGCAGCGGATTCAAGGGATTGGATGATCTGCATGGCACGCTGGCAAAGGTGAGCGACCAAGCCCCCGTAATTCTGCTCGCACATGAGCCGGACATATTCCCGAAGGTCCCATCACGGGTGTCGCTGACCCTTTCGGGCCACACCCATGGCGGACAGGTGCGGCTGCTCGGCTATTCTCCGGTCGTGCCATCCGGCTTCGGCAACCGTTTTGCCTATGGCCACGTCGTCGAGCGCAACCGCAACCTGATCGTTTCCGGAGGGCTCGGCTTCAGCATTCTGCCGGTGCGTTTTGGCATGCGCCCAGAAATTCTCTCGATTGAACTGGGTTCAGCCTGAACCGCTTCAATGAAGTGACTTGATTGCGTCCATCACTTCCGGCTCGGCCTTTTCGCCGTTAAAGGCGTCGACGACGCCGAAGGCGCCGCCATGGCTCCAGACCGACCATGAGAAGCCGTGCGCTTCGGCGCGCGCGATCATGTCGCTCACATAGGCGGCGCGGTATTCGGCCGGCATCACATAGGCATTGCCGTATTCCTGGCGGATCATGCCGAACTCGCCCAGTGTGATGTTTTCGGGCTTTATCCCATTGGCCTTCGCCCAGGTTGCGACAGTCTTGAACGGCGCGTCCATGACAGCGAGCAGCTTTCCGTCCGTGTCCATGCTGGCGACCTGTTCGTCAAGGTAGGCGAGCAGGCCGTTCCGCCGCGCCCATGGCGCCTCGGCCTTGATCCGGGCGCGGATCGTGTCGAGCGTCACGTCGAGCTCTGCACGCGGTACGGCGGTGAGCGGATAGGGCAGGCCGGTGACATAGGGGATGAAATCGCCGGCCCAGGTCGCGCCCTGATGGGTGAGCAGGAACGGATCATAGGAGTGAAAGGTCCAGATGATGTTGTCGTCCGGGATCGCCTTCGGATCGATCTTTGCCAGCGATGCCGCATTGGAGTAGCAGGCGCCGGTCAGGATCAGGGTGAGCTTGGTGGCCGATGCACGCGCCGCCGCGAACAGTCTCTGCTGGCGCTCCGGCCAGAGGCCGGCGCCGTCGGTGTCGCAGTCGACGATCGGCTCGTTCATCGGCTCGAAGGCGACTTGACGCGGATCCTCATCGGCCAGCGTGCGCGCCATCTTGCGCACCACCTCGACATAGGCCTCGAAGGTTTGCGGGTCATCCATCACCTCGCCCATGCCGATCTTGCGGCTGCCGCCGCTGGGGATCAGATGCATGTCGACGACCGCTTTCAGTCCGGCGCGGTTGATCATGCGCACCGAGTCCAGCACGCTGGCATAGAGTTCGTCGCGCAGCGTCAGCGCCTGCTCCGACAGGAAAGGCGACGGGTCGACCGGCATGCGCAGGAAATCGAAGCCGGCGCTCCTAAGCGCCTTGAGGTCGTCGTCGTTGAGGAACTTGCGCCATTCCGGATAGGGCAATATCGCGTGCGGGTCGCCCCATTTGTCCTCGCCTGGCCATGTCGTCCATTGGTCAAGATTGAGGCCCCGCTTCATCGAAAAACTCGCTGCCTGGCCCTGCAGCGCCAGCGCGGCCAGCACAAGCAGCGCCGCCATCAAGGTCTTGATCATCGCCGTCAACAGTGCCATCGGGTTCGTGCGCCAAGCTGATGCGTGCCGCCCAAAAGCGTGTAGCGGCTCTGGGACAACGACACGCACGGAAACGACTGCCTCAAGCGCGTCGCGCTTTAGGTGCCCGGTCAGGCCGAAAAAGGAAAGCGCAATGGACGATCATGGTGAATCGGCGACGCTCCGCGCCGGGCTTTCCGGCGCGCTGACGGAATTCGGCCATCGGCTGATGGCGCGGGTCTATTATGCCGACACCGACTTCTCCGGCGTCGTCTATCACGCGCGCTATCTCGAATTCTTCGAACGCGGCCGTTCCGACTATCTCAGGCTTGCCGGCGTCCATCACACCGAACTTGCCGAGGGCAAGCATGGCGAAAGAATTGTCTGGGTGGTGCGGCGCATGGAGATCGACTTCCGCGGATCCGCCCGCATGGACGACATCTTGACCATCGAGACGCGAACCGAGGACATTTCCGGCGCGCGCATTTTCATGGCGCAGCAGTTGAAGCGCGGCAGCGAGGTGCTGGTCGAGGCGCGGGTCGAGGCGGCCATCATCGGCGAGAACGGCCGGCCAAGACGTTTTCCGAAGGAATGGGTTGCGGCCTTCATGCCGAAGGCAAATGGGTAACGTCTCCCAGCGTCGCTGACCCGGCGCTGTCCGCTTCGATAGCGGGTGACGATTCGCCGGGCGGCTCGCCCGGGGCGCGGCAATGCGTCGCGCCGTACGTCCTAACTCATCCTTAACCATAACAGTTCATGAAGAGATCGGTGAAGATTGGCGGAATCCAGCGCCTTCCTTTCACCAATATTTGCTCCGAAAAGGCCGCCAACGGTGCATTTTGGGGTTATTCTGCAAGCCTTGCGCGAACGGACCACAAGGGACGCCCATGGGCCAACCGTCAGCCATGCCCCGGAAAATCTTAAGGACGTAACCATGGAAAACATCGCACTCGCCGAACCGGGCGCGCATTTGTCAGTTTGGGCACTGTTCATGCAGGCCGGCTGGGTCGTCAAGCTGGTCATGATCGGGTTGCTTTGCGCCTCGATCTGGACCTGGGCGATCATCGTCGACAAGCTCGTCGCCTATGGCCGCATGCGGCTTGCGCTCAATCGCTTCGAACAGGTGTTCTGGTCGGGGCAGTCGCTCGAGGAGCTCTACCGCACGCTGGCCGACCGCAAGACGTCAGGCATGGGCGCCATCTTCGTCGCCGCCATGCGCGAATGGAAGAAGAGCTTCGAGAAGGGTGCGAAATCGCCGCTCGGCTTGCAGACCCGCATCGACAAGGCAATGGACCTGGCGCTGACCCGCGAGATGGAACGGCTGGAAGGACGGCTTGGTTTTCTCGCCACCACCGGCTCCGCGGCGCCCTTCATCGGCCTGTTCGGCACCGTGATCGGCATCATGACCTCGTTCCAGGCGATCGCCGCATCCAAGAACACCAGCCTGTCGGTGGTCGCACCCGGCATCGCCGAAGCGCTGCTGGCCACGGCAATAGGCCTGCTCGCGGCCATCCCCGCCGTCATCGCCTACAACAAGCTGTCATCGGACGCGAACAAGATCGCCATGCGCATGGAGGGCTTTGCCGACGAGTTCTCCGCCATACTCTCGCGCCAAATCGATGAAAAAGTAGCGCCTAAGGCCTGAGGAGCAACGAGATGGGTATGTCCGTAGGCATGGCGGGGCGCGGCGGGCGCGGCCACAGGCGGCGTGGCCGCCATCATGCGCTGATATCGGAAATCAACGTCACGCCGATGGTCGACGTGATGCTGGTGCTGTTGATCATCTTCATGGTCGCGGCACCCCTGCTGACGGTCGGCGTGCCGATCGACCTGCCGGACACGCAGGCCAAGGCGATGAATGTCGACACGCAGCCGATCACCGTTTCGATCAACTCCACCGGCCAGATCTATCTCCAGGAAACCGAGATCCCGATCGAGGAGCTGGTGGCGAAGCTGCAGGCGATTTCGAAGACCGGCTACGATGAGCGCATCTTCATCCGCGGCGACAGATCGACGGACTACGGCACGGCGATGAAGGTGATGGCCCGCATCTCGGCCGCTGGCTACAAGAACATCGGCCTCGTTTCACTGCAGGAACAGGATCAATAGACGCAAGATGAGGACCGGCCTCACCACATCGGTGATCTTGCATACGGTGGCGATTGCCTTCGGGCTGTTCACGCTGTCCTCGCCGCCTGCCATGCCCGCGTCCGACGCTGAATCGGTGTCGGTCGATATCGTGCCCATGGAGGCGATGGCGCAGGTTCTGCAGGGCGACAAGAAAGCCGTGGTGCATGAAAAGCCGGCGCCGACGCCGACCAAGCGACCGGATATCGTTCCCGATGCCCAGAAGGTCGGCGAGAACAGCGTCGATACGGAAAAGCCGATAACGCCGGAAGCCAAGCCGAAGCCGGTCGATCTGGCTGAGGCGCCGCCACCTGCGCCAACCCCGGTCGAAAAGCCGAAGCACGAGGACGTGCCGAAGCCGAAAGAGCAGCCCAAGCCTGTTCCGGCGACCGAGGTCGCGCCGGTCCCGCAGCCGAAGGAAGAGGTGAAGCCCGAGCCGGTCAAGCAGGCGGAGCCAAAACCGACACCGGCCAAGGAGCCGGAGCCGGCCCCGCCGCAGGACAAGACCGCCGCCATCGACCCGCAGCCGGAGGTCAAGCCCGACGCCGTGGCCGAGGCCATTGCCCAGGAGCCGCCAACCGAGGAGACGCAGCTTCCGGATTCGGCGCCGGCGCCGCAGGCGCGACCGAAGCCGCAACCGGCTCAGGCCGAAAGCGCCAAGGCGCCGGAGCGCAAGAACGCCGACAAGCCGGTCAAGGAAGCCTCGTCCAGGCCCAAGTCGGATGACAAGCAATTCAACGCCGACGAGATTTCCGCGCTGCTCGACAAGCAGAAACCATCCGGCGGCGGCGCCAAGCGCTCGACCCAGCAGGCATCGCTCGGCGGCGACAAGGATCAGGGCCAGAAGCTTTCGAGATCGGAGCAGGGGGCATTGGAGGCCCAGCTTGGCGGTTGCTGGACACTGCCGGCAGGACTCGAGGGTTCCGAGAATTTCATAGTCGTAGTCCGGTTCAACCTGGACGCCTCAGGCAAGCTCGACGGACGGCCATCCGTAGAAAAGTCCAGCGGGAATCGTCCGTTTGACGAAAGTGCAGTTCGCGCGGTTCAGAAATGCGATGTCGCCGGCCTGCAGGTTCCCGCAGGCAAACAAGACATCTGGGCCGATGTTCGGGTCACTTTCGATCCGAGGGAGATGCTCGGCCTGTAGGCCTGGCGCACGTAGTATCATTGAAGAGAAGCGAGAAGACATGAAATCCATCCTCAAGCCGCTCCTGATGATCGCAGCGATGGCGCTGGGCATGACTGCCGCCGCCACCTTGCCGGCGCGGGCGCTCGTTGAGCTCAACGTCAACAAAGGCAATGTCGAGCCGCTGCCGATCGCCATCACCGATTTCCAGGGCGGCGATGCGCTGGGCGCGGAGATTTCCGGCATCGTCAGCGCAGACCTGAAGCGCTCCGGCCTGTTCGCACCGATCGACAAGAGCGCCTTCATCGAGAAGATCTCGAACCCGGATGCGACGCCGCGCTTCGAAGACTGGAAGGTGATCAATGCGCAAGCGCTGGTGACCGGCAGCGTCAGCAAGGAGGCCGACGGCCGCGTCCGCGCCCAGTACAGGCTGTGGGACACCTTTGCCGGCCAGCAGATGTCCGGCGAGCAGTTCTTCGCCAACGACGCCAATACGAGGCGCGTCGCCCATATCATCGCCGACGCCATCTATGAACGGCTGACCGGCGAGAAGGGCTATTTCGACACGCGCGTCGTCTTCATCGACGAATCGGGCGCCAAGAATGCGCGCAAGAAGCGCCTTGCCATCATGGACCAGGATGGCGCTAACGTCCGCTATCTGTCGGATGGAAGGTCGATCGTGCTGACCCCGCGTTTCTCGCCAAACCGGCAGGAAATCACCTACATGTCCTACGAAAGCGGCCAGCCGCGGGTCTATCTCTTGCAGATCGAGACCGGGCAGCGCGAATTGGTCGGCAACTTCCCCGGCATGACCTTTGCGCCGCGCTTTTCGCCCGACGGTCAGAAGGTGATCATGAGCCTGCTGCGCGAGGACGGCAATTCCAACATCTTCGCCATGGACCTGAGAAGCCGCTCGACGACCAGGCTCACCAATTCGACGGCGATCGACACCTCGCCGTCCTATTCGCCGGATGGCAGCAAGGTGGTGTTCACCTCCGACCGCGGCGGCCGCGCGCAGATCTACGTGATGGGCGCCGACGGTTCGGGCCAGACCCGTATCTCCTTCGGCGACGGTGTCTATTCGACGCCGGTGTGGTCGCCGCGCGGCGATCTCATCGCCTTCACCAAGCAGACCGCCGGCGAATTCCAGATCGGCGTCATGCGCATCGACGGTTCGGGTGAGCGCATCCTTTCGACAGGCTTCCAGCAGGAGGGGCCGACCTGGGCTCCCAACGGCCGGGTGCTGATGTTCTTCCGCGATTCAGCCGGCGGGCCGAAGCTCGTTTCGGTCGATCTCACCGGCCGCAACGAACAACCGATCCCGACCGCGAATTTCGCGTCGGACCCGGCATGGTCCCCGTTGCTGGAATAGCGCGAGTATAGGATGTTCTAATTGAGTATCCTTTGCTTTAGTTGCAGGCTTGCAACGGTGGCGGATAAGCCGCGCTTTCGGCCTGTTTTCATGCCTTAGTCGCGTTTTAGCCGCATTTCCGCCTACGGTCCGCGCGCATTGTGGCCCCTTGGGTGGCCCTCTGGCAAAACGGCTGCGGACGGCAGCCGGAACCAAATCTTAACCGTGTTTCTTGAATGCCGGTTAACCCAAACGTGGTTACTGGAGGATCAATGAAATCACTCGAATTGCGAAGGAGAGGCGGCATGGGCCGTATCGCAGCACTTACCAGAAGCCCGGTGATGATTGCACTGGTGGCGTTGCTCGCCATCGCCGGTTGCGCTTCGAAGAAGACCCCGAACAGCGCCGCCGATCTCGGCCTTAGCGGCGCCGGGGCGGCAACGCCCGGATCGGCCCAGGACTTCACCGTCAACATCGGCGACCGCATCTTCTTCGACACGGATTCGTCCTCGATCCGCGCCGACGCGCAGACGACGCTTTCGCGCCAGGCGCAGTGGCTGAACCAGTACGGGCAGTATGCCATCGTCATCGAAGGCCATGCCGACGAGCGCGGCACACGCGAATACAACCTGGCGCTCGGCGCCCGCCGTGCGGCCGCCACCCGCGACTTCCTCGTCGCCAGGGGTGTTGCCGCCCAGCGCCTGAAGACCATTTCCTACGGCAAGGAGCGTCCGGTCGCGGTCTGCGACGACATCTCCTGCTGGTCGCAGAACCGTCGCGCCGTCACCACGCTCAGCGGCGCCGGTTCTTGATCGGCAGAAATGCAACACATATGTGCGAAAGGCGGCTGCGGCCGCCTTTTTCATGTCCGGAGCCCGGATATGAGCCTTGAAACAAAATTTGGCCGAAGTCCTGCGTCCTGCTAAGAGCCGAGTAGCCTGACGGTCCATCCTGATCGGAAGGCGCGCAACAGGCCAACAATTTCACGGCGAGAGGCACATGCATTTCAGATCGGTCTTGAGCGGCACGCTTGCGCTGCTGCTCCTAACAAGCATCGTCGCCCCGGCAAGCGGCACCGAGCAACCGTCGAAAGGCGGTCTTTCCTTCCATTTGCCCAAGATCAACCTGCCCGGCGTTTTCGGTGAAAAGTCCAGCGAGAAGCCGGATCAGGTTCAATTCGCGCAGGACGGCACCAGCGCTACGGCTCTTCAGGAGCAGCTCCGGCAGATGAACGGCAGGATCGAAGAGCTCAATTTCCAGGTTTTGCAGATGCAGGAGCAGATCCGCAAACAGCAGGAAGACAACGAGTTCCGCTTCCAGCAATTGGAGGGCGGTTCGCAAGGCGCGCAGCAACCTGGCGAGCAGAAGAAGTCGGACGCCACCACCGAGACCGAGAGCAGCGTCGCCGAGGCCCCGGCGACGCACGCGCCGGCCGATGCGGGCATACCGCCTGACGCCGGCCAGGAGGTCATCGTCGAATCGCCGACAGGCGAGCCCGGCACGGTCATCCAGGGCGCGCCGCCAAAGACGTTCGGTACCATCACCGTCGACAAGAACGGCAACGTTGTCGACTCCGACGGCAACACGCAAGCGCATGCACCGGCGAACAGCACCGACCCCATCCCCGGCGACCAAGCCACCGACGGCCAAGCCACTGGGACGCAGACCGGCAAGCCCGACGACACGGTGGTCGCGGCGCTGCCCGCCACCGACGACCCGGAGGAGCTTTACCGCAACTCCTACCAGTTCATCCTGTCGGGCGACTACAACATCGCCGAACAGGGCTTTCGCGACCACATCGCCCGCTACCCCAGGGACGCCAAGGCGGCGGACGCGCATTACTGGCTGGGTGAGTCGCTGCTGGGCCAGCAGAAATACCGCGACGCGGCCGAGACTTTCCTGGCGGCCAGCAAGGACTATCCGAAGGCCAAGAAGGCCCCCGACATGCTGCTGAAGCTCGGTGTGTCGCTGGTCGGACTGAACCAGCGCGACGTGGCCTGCGCCACTTTCGGCGAGATCGGCAAGCGCTATCCCAACGTTTCGGGCGCGCTCAAGGAACGCGTCAAGCAGGAAAGGGCGCTCGCGGCGTGCTAGTTTTGCTCTTGCATGTCATTGCCCCAAAACCGAGCCCACTTTTGGGCGACATGCATTGATGCTCGAGACCGAGCCTAAGGTTTCGGATTTTTCGCAGATCGACTTTACCAACGGCGCTGTTGCGGCCGTATCCGGCGGAAGCGACTCGACCGCCCTTCTCCTTCTCCTCAAAGACCATCTCGACTGTACCGCGCCGGCAACGAAATTGCTGGCTGTGACGATCGATCATGGTTTGCGTCCGGGCGCGGCAGCGGAAGCGCAAGACGTGGCTAGGCTTTGCGCCGGGCACGGCATTGCCCATCGCATCCTGGTCTGGTCCGGACGCAAGCCGTTGACCGGCCTGCCGGCCGCCGCGCGAGAGGCACGCTACCGGCTGCTGGCCGAGGCAGCGCGGGCGGAAGGCATTGGCCTGATCCTGACCGGCCACACTGCCGACGACCAGGCCGAGACCGTGCTGATGCGGCAAGTCCGCGACGATGGCGCCCGCGACGGGGGGCGAGGCCTTGCCGGCATGGCGCCCGCAACCCTTTACGACTGGCGGATCTGGATCGCACGGCCGCTTCTCGGCACACGGCGTGCGGCGCTGCGCGACGTCCTGCGGCGCGCAAATGTCGGCTGGGCCGAAGACCCGACCAACGAAGACGAGGCTTTCGAGCGGCCGCGCATGCGCGCAGCACTGGCCGATGGCAATGGTGCGCAGCGCATGGAGGACGCGCTGGCGCTGGCCGCGCGGGCCGCGGTCGAGCGCGAACAGCTTGGCCATCGCGCGGCGGCGCTGATCCGCGGCTTCGCCAGTAAGCCGGCCGACGGCCTTGTCCGCCTCGATCCGGGCATTGCGGCGGCCGGCTACGAGCCGGCGGCCGTCTATGCGCTGCGCATCCTGCTGGCGACTGTCGGCGGCGTTGCCTTTCTGCCCGACCAGGCTCGCGGCGAGGCGCTTTTCGAACGGCTGAGGGCGGGGCTGTCTTCCGCCCCCCATCTGGCGCCCCCCCCATCTGGAGCCCCCCCATCTGGCGCCACCCCATTTTGCGCGAGCCCGTTTTGCGCCACATTGTCGCGGACGGTGGTCGATGCGCGGCGTGCCGGCATCTTCCTGCGCCGCGAAACCCGCAACCTGCCGCCCGCGGCTCCGGCCGTGGACAATGCCCTCTGGGACGGTCGCTGGAGGATCACATTGGGCGACAAGCCCGGTGCATTTTTGATCGCGCCGCTCGGCACGGCTCGTGCCGCAAAACGGGCAATTGCTGAAGACGGCACGCCGCCAAGCCTTGTGCGAGCCGCCCTGGCGGCCGAGCCGGCGTTGTGGCGCTCAAGCGAATACCCTGGCGAATACCCTGGCGAATACCCTGGCGAATACCTTGGCGAATGCCTTGGTCTGGTGCAGGACAGTCCGGTCTCGACACGAACATGTGCGGTTGTTGCGCCCTTCGCCCGCTTCCTGCCGTCCTTCGATCTGGCGCCGGCCAGGACTGTCGCCGCGCTGATCGGCGCGCCGCTCGTTCCAGCCGTGCCTTTCGGCGGCCACACTGCCGGTTGATCATGGGCGAAAGCTTAACCGCGACATGCTGTTCTGCTTGGCAAGGGAGGGCGCCATCCCTATGTTAGACCCAAGTTTCCTCTCACGACGCGTGTCCGCCAGCGGGCGCCAACGGGACAATTGATGAATCCGAATTATCGTAATCTCGCGCTCTGGGCGATCATAGCGGTTCTGCTCATCGCTCTCTTCAACCTGTTCCAGACGCCGCAGACGCGCGGAGCAGCGAGCGATGTCCCCTATTCGCAGTTCCTGCAGGACGTTGCGGCCGGCCGAGTCAAGACGGTCACTATCGCGGGTTCCCGCATCTCCGGTACCTATACCGACAGCGCAACCGGCTTCCAAACCTATTCGCCGGGAGATCCCTCGCTGGTTTCGAGGCTGCAGGACAAGAACGTCACCATTAACGCTCGTCCCGAATCCGATGGGTCCAATTCGCTGTTCGGCTATCTTATCTCCTGGCTTCCGATGATCCTGATCCTCGGCGTCTGGATATTCTTCATGCGCCAGATGCAGTCCGGTTCCGGGCGCGCCATGGGCTTCGGCAAGTCGAAGGCCAAGCTGCTCACCGAGGCGCATGGCCGCGTCACCTTCCAGGATGTGGCCGGTGTCGACGAAGCCAAGCAGGATCTGGAAGAGATCGTCGAGTTCCTGCGCGATCCGCAGAAATTCCAGCGGCTCGGCGGCAAGATCCCACGCGGCGTGCTGCTCGTCGGCCCTCCCGGAACCGGCAAGACGCTACTTGCCCGTTCGGTCGCCGGTGAGGCCAACGTGCCGTTCTTCACCATTTCCGGCTCGGACTTCGTCGAGATGTTCGTCGGCGTCGGCGCCAGCCGCGTCCGCGACATGTTTGACCAGGCCAAGAAGAATGCGCCCTGCATCATCTTCATCGACGAAATCGACGCGGTCGGCCGCCATCGTGGCGCCGGTCTCGGCGGCGGCAACGACGAGCGCGAGCAGACGCTAAACCAGTTGCTGGTCGAAATGGACGGTTTCGAATCCAACGAAAGCATCATCCTGATCGCCGCCACCAACCGGCCGGACGTGCTCGATCCGGCGCTGCTCAGGCCGGGCCGGTTCGACCGCCAGGTGGTGGTGCCGAACCCCGACATCGTCGGCCGCGAGAAGATCCTGAAGGTGCATGTGCGCAACGTGCCGCTGGCGCCCAATGTCGACCTCAAGGTCATCGCCCGCGGCACGCCGGGCTTTTCCGGCGCCGACCTGATGAACCTCGTCAACGAATCCGCCCTGATGGCGGCGCGGCGTAACAAGCGCCTTGTCACCATGGCTGAGTTCGAGGACGCCAAGGACAAGATCATGATGGGCGCCGAGCGCCGCTCGTCGGCCATGACCCAGGCCGAGAAGGAACTGACCGCCTACCACGAGGCCGGCCACGCCATCCTGGCGCTGAACGTGCCGTCGGCCGATCCGCTGCACAAGGCGACCATCATCCCGCGTGGCCGGGCGCTTGGCATGGTCATGCAGTTGCCGGAAGGCGACCGCTATTCGATGAGCTACAAATACATGATCTCGCGGCTCGCCATCATGATGGGCGGCCGCGTCGCCGAGGAGTTCAAGTTCGGCAAGGAGAACATCACCTCGGGCGCCTCCTCGGACATCGAGCAGGCGACCAAGCTGGCGCGGGCCATGGTCACGCGCTGGGGCTTCTCCGACAAGCTCGGCCACGTCGCCTATGGCGAAAATCAGGAGGAAGTGTTTCTCGGCCATTCGGTGGCACGCACCCAGAACGTCTCGGAAGAGACGGCGCAAATCATCGACGCTGAAGTGCGCCGGCTGATCGACGAGGCCTATTCGACGGCGAAATCCATCCTGACGAAGAAGAAGAAGGAATGGATCGCGCTGGCGCAGGGGCTTTTGGAATATGAGACGCTGTCCGGCGAGGAGATCAAGCAACTGATCGCCGGCCATAAGCCCGCCCGCGATCTCGGCGACGACACGCCGCCGAGCCGCGGCTCGGCCGTGCCGAAGTCCGGCAGCCGCCGCAAGAAGGGTCCGGAGCCCGAAGGCGGCATGGAGCCTCAGCCGTCAAGCTGAGCTCGGCCAGGAGATTGATTGCGAAACGCCGCGGCTTTCGACCGCGGCGTTTTCGTTTGGAAGGTGCCCGACAGTCGGTCGCGGCCTGAAATCTTGCCGCAAGGGTGAAGTGCTTTTCGCTTGGATTTGACATCAAGACGACCAGAGCCGGCACCGCACCTCATCGCATAGCAGACGCCGGGTTGCAGATTTTGGGTCCCTCTCCCACTTACTTCGTGTGGCGAGGAAATCCCGAGTTCTGCAAAAGCAGCCGGCAGGCAGGTGAGAGCAGCGCCAGCGCTCGCAAATGTCATGGCCAACTGCACCTCGACCCAACTAACATGCCCGTGCGGCAACAAAAGGCCCGCGAACCTAGCGGTTCGCGGGCTTCGGTTCGTTCAGATCACGTTGCCGCGAATCAGCTCTTCAGCCTGGCGTTGCAAAGGCTGTAGAAGCCGCCGCCCTTCTGGATCCACTTGAGGCCACCCAGCGTATTGGCGTCCTTGTTGGCATAGTAGGCTTCGAGGCAGGTGTGCATGCGGCCCTTGGCGGGAGTCTCGTCGGCAAACTTCTTCGAGATCGCCGTCGGGAACTTGACGCCCCTGGGCGCCGTCCTGATATTTGGCGCTGCATTCCTTCGCCGTCAGGCCGGGCGCCGCATCGTCGGCGGTGGCAGCGCGTGGTACTTTGGCTGGCGTGGTGTCGGTTGCGGTGGCGTCGGTGCCGCATTGTGCCTTGCGGAACTGGTTCCAGTTCTGTCCGCCAAGTGTTCCGGCATCCTTGGCCGCGTTATACTTGGTGCTGCATTCGGCCTTGGTCAGCGCATTGGCTGGCGCGGCCAGGAACCCGTCAAAGTGGCAATTCGATGGATGAGCATGCGTTTCTCCCTTACAGGGTTCATGATATGTCCCTCAGGAAGCAATAGCGCTCAACGACTGGTTGCGCCAGATGCCGAGTAGCCTAAAAGACCGTTTGGAAAGCGAATTTTTTCCAGTAAGGTGACAAAATCGTTGCGGGCTTGGGGTCTCCAGGTGAATCTTTCCGATCTCAATTGCACGGAGAGCGCGTATATGGCGGCCCGCGTCCAAGGAATGCTTTGCACGACAGATCAGTCGAGTCGGCCAGCGCGGCGGACCTGAATACGGCTCGGCGCGGAGCAGCACGGCGCGCGAATTTTGGGTTGAAGCCACGTTGACACATCGTCCGGACTCCAGTTCGGTTTGAGTTGAAGTTCCTGAACCCGCTGCCGCATACAAGCAGGAACTTGAAAACCAGTACATCAGCGTGACACAAATCACACAAACCAACGATTTTCTAAGGAATGGTGACATATAATCATGCATTGTGATGATAGGGCGCGGGCCAATTTGTGGCATGACGTGCCGGGAAAGAACCATCGGGAAGCTGACTAGCATGGCAGGACGTTATTTCGGTACGGACGGCATTCGCGGGCGCGCCAACAGGTTTCCAATGACGGCGGAGGTCGCCATGAGGGTCGGCATGGCCGCCGGTCTCTCATTCCAGCGCGGCAATCATCGCCACCGCGTCGTGCTCGGCAAGGACACCAGACTTTCCGGCTACATGATCGAGAATGCGATGGTGTCGGGTCTTTGCGCCGCCGGCATGGACGTGTTCCTGCTCGGCCCGATTCCGACGCCTGCCGTCGCCATGCTGGTGCGCTCGTTGCGCGCCGACATCGGCGTGATGATCTCGGCCTCGCACAATCCCTACTACGACAACGGCATCAAGCTGTTCGGCCCCGATGGCTACAAGCTCTCCGACGAGATCGAGGAGCGCATCGAGGGTATGCTCGACAAGGATATCGACCTTGCGCTCGCCGATTCGGACGGGCTTGGCCGCGCCAAGCGCGTCGACGGCGTCCATGACCGCTATATCGAATTCGCCAAGCGCACGCTGCCGCGGTCGATGTCGCTTTCGGGGCTTCGCATCGTCGTCGATTGCGCCAACGGCGCCGCCTACAAGGTGGCGCCCGAGGCGCTGTGGGAACTCGGCGCCGAGGTCGTCGCCATCAATGTCGAGCCCAATGGCTTCAACATCAACAAGGAGTGCGGCTCGACCCATCCGGCCGGCCTGCAGAAGAAGGTGCACGAAGTGCGCGCCGACATCGGCATCGCGCTCGACGGCGACGCCGACCGCGTCGTCATCGTCGACGAGAATGGCGCGATCGTCGATGGCGACCAGATCATGGCGCTGATCGCCGAGTCCTGGCATCAGAACGGACGGCTGGCCGGGGGCGGCGTCGTCTCGACGGTGATGTCCAATCTCGGCCTCGAACGCTTCCTCGGCGACATGAACCTGCAGTTGCATCGCACCAAGGTCGGCGACCGCTATGTCGTCGAGCACATGCGCGCGCATGGCCTGAATGTCGGCGGCGAACAGTCGGGTCACATTGTGCTGTCCGATTTTTCCACGACCGGCGACGGCCTCGTCTCGGCGCTCCAGGTGCTCGCATGCATCAAGCGGCAAAACCGGCCGGTCAGCGAACTGTCGAAGAAGTTCGCGCCGGTGCCGCAGCTTCTGAAGAATGTCCATACTTCCGGCGGCAAGCCGCTTGAGGAAGCCCTGGTCAAGGCGGCGATCGAGGATGCGCGCCACCGCCTGGGCAAGTCCGGGCGCCTGGTCATCCGGCCATCCGGCACGGAGCCGCTCATCCGCGTCATGGCGGAAGGCGACGACCAGCAATTGGTCGAAGCCGTCGTCAACGATATCGTCGAGGTCATTTCGGAAACGCGCAGCGCCGCCTGATCCCGCGCTTTGGCAGTTTGAAAGCCCGCCTTCCCGGCGGGCTTTTTTCATTGGCTGCACGTATCCTGCCCGTCGATATGGCCGCGAGTTCGCCCGAATTCTTCGGATTTATGGTTAAGCAATACGGTTAAACGCCTTTTAACTTTTCCAATTCATTATCCACGACTGAAGCCAATCATATTCGGACGCGTTCGCTGTGCCGAGGGTTCTCAGGGGTGACAAGCATGTTCAATACAGCAAGAATGGCCGTCTTTGCCGCGCTGTTCGCGGGCGCGGCCGGACCCGTGTTCGCCGCCGACTTCGTCGAGCCGCCCGTGATCGAGCCGGCCCCGCCGCCCGTCTACGAGCAGCCGGTCGAGTATGGCGGCTGGTACATTCGCGGCGACATCGACTATCACTGGTCGGAGTTTCGCGGCGCCGACTATATCACCTATGGCGACATCCCCGGCACCGGCCGCTTTGACAGCGGCGAGCTGGAGAGCGCCTTCTCGGCCGGTGCCGGCGTCGGCTACCAGATCAACCAGCATTTCCGCACCGATCTCACCGCGGACTGGATGAGCAAATCCGAATTCCGGGGCTCGACCAGCGGCCTCTGTGGCGATGGGGAGCCCTGCACTTCGGTCGATACCTCTTCTTATACGGCGCTGCTGCTGCTCGCCAACGCCTATGTTGATATCGGCACTTGGCACGGCATCACGCCCTATGTCGGCGCCGGCATCGGCGGTGCCTGGGTCAAGTGGGATACGCTTCACAACACCACTGAAGACGGCGAATTCCTCCACGGCGGCGGCAAGGACTGGCGCTTCGCCTATGCCGCCATGGCCGGCGCGTCCTACTGCCTGAGCGACCGGGTCAAGCTCGACGTCGGCTACCGCTTCAGCCACATCGATGGCGGGAAAATGTTCAACTACGCTTCAGACAGCAATGTCGGTCCGGGGTATGACAAGGGCATCAACACGCACGAAGTGCGCGGCGGCCTGCGCTACCAGTTCGGCAAATCGGACTGCGCCCAGCCGGAGCCGATCGCCTACGAACCCGAACCGATCTACACCAAGTAATCGCTTCGAGAGCAGGTTTGCGGACCGCCCGGTCAAAGCCGGGCGGTCTTCGTTTGCGGTCTAAAGCGCATCGGGATCAATTCGCTAACCACCTGTTATCCTTAACCGCCACTTAACCACTATGGTTAACAATGCCTCTTGAAACGGCGCTCGCGATCGCGAATGGCGCCAACTTCGGGGAGCCAGGGACCATGACAGTCAAATCGCGCATAGCGCTGACGCTTGCAGCAATCGCCCTGATGCCGCTGCCGCAGGCGCTTGGCGCCGACTACGATCCGCCGATCTATGTCGACCAGGCGCCGGACTATGTGCCGGTCGAGGTCGGTTCGGGATGGTATCTGCGCGGCGATGTTTCCTATCTGCCGCAGAAGAGTTACGAAAACGAAGATTTCGCCTTCACCCCGGCGAGCTTCAGCAACCAGGAAGACCCCATCTTTGCCAGCATCGGCTTCGGCTACCATTTCAACGATTATCTGCGCGCCGATCTTAATTTCGGCTATCTGCCGGGCAACAAGATCGGCGTCGCCTATGATGATTCAGCGACCGCGGATCCGGCGACCGTGGCGTCCGGATCTCTGGAAAACTACGCGTTCTCAGGCATGCTCAATGGCTATGTCGATCTTGGCACTTATGTGGGGATCACGCCCTATCTCGGCGCGGGTATCGGCGTCGTCCAGAGCAAGCGCAAGCTGTCGGCGAGTTATTTCACCGACAACGATGACCCCACCGACGATTTCGATCTGCAGGACAACAAGACCCAGTACTCCTTTGCCTATACGCTGAATGCGGGCCTGGCCTATCAAGTTTCCAAGAATGTTTCCGTCGATCTGGGCTATCAGTATTTTTCCGCGCCCGATGCTGAATATGCCACCGCGGAGGATCTGGATTCGTATCTGATCCGCAAAGGGATCAGCAATCACCAGGTCAAGGTCGGGTTGCGTTACGACCTCTGGTAGCAAAGCCTAGGAATGGCAGCGGCGGGCCTCGGCCCGCCTTCTCGGTTTCAGCTGGTGCGCCGTAGTGTCCCGGCAGCGACAAAAACTTTCCCCTTGACGCCTGAACCCCGAAAGCATATCGCCGTCCGTGGGCCACCCCTCCCCAACGAGGGGCCACTATCTGGAAGGATAGACCACGATGACGACGCATACGAAGCCCGGACTCCGTCCGGCAAATCCCAATTTTTCCTCAGGTCCCTGCGCAAAACGTCCCGGCTGGTCGGTCAAGGCGCTGACCAATGCCGCGCTTGGACGTTCGCACCGCGCCAAGATCGGCAAGACCAAGCTCGAACAGGCGATCGAGCTGACGCGGGAGATCCTCCAGGTTCCGGCAGACTATCGCATTGGCATCGTGCCGGCGTCGGACACCGGCGCGGTCGAGATGGCGCTGTGGTCGCTGCTCGGCGAACGCGGCGTCGACATGGTCGCCTGGGAGAGTTTCGGCTCCGGCTGGGTCACCGACGTGGTCAACCAGCTGAAGCTCGCCGACGTGCGCAGGATCGAAGCCGGTTACGGCGCGCTGCCGGATCTGACAAAGATCGACTTCGACCGCGACGTGGTTTTTACCTGGAACGGCACGACTTCGGGCGTGCGTGTGCCGAACGGCGATTTCATCCCGGCGGCTCGCCGGGGCCTGACCATCTGCGACGCTACGTCGGCAGCCTTTGCGCAAAGGCTTGATTTCCAGAAGCTCGATGTCGTCACCTTTTCCTGGCAGAAGGTGCTGGGCGGCGAAGGTGCGCACGGCATGCTGATCCTCAGCCCGCGCGCCGTCGAGCGGCTGGAAAGCTACAAGCCGGCCTGGCCGCTGCCGAAAATCTTCCGCCTGACGTCGGGCGGCAAGCTCATCGAAGGCATCTTCAAGGGCGAGACCATCAACACGCCGTCGATGCTGTGCGTCGAGGACTATCTCGACGCGCTGCGTTGGGCGAAGTCGATCGGCGGGATCGAGGCCTTGATCGCCCGCGCCGACGCCAATGCCGCCGTTCTCGACGGTTTCGTTCGAGGATCCTCGTGGCTCGGCCATCTGGCCATCGATCCGGCGACGCGGTCGAACACGTCGGTCTGTCTTTCTTTCACCGACCCGGATGTCACGGCACTCGATGCCGACGGACAAGCGGCTTTCGCCAAGGGCATCGTCTCGGCGCTCGACAAGGAAGGCGTCGCCTATGACATCGGCGCCTATCGCGATGCGCCGCCCGGCCTGCGCATCTGGTGCGGGGCGACGGTCGAGACCTCCGACCTCGAAGCGCTGCTGCCCTGGCTCGACTGGGCCTTTGCCGCACAAAAGGCGTCGCTCAAGGCGGCCGCCTGAGTGTCCCGCGGTGGCCCTCGGGCCGCCCTTTTCCCAAACGGATCAATTCCCATTTAAGGAGGCCGCCATGGCGCCCCGCGTTCTCGTCTCAGACAAACTCTCCACCACTGCCGTGCAGATATTCAAAGACCGCGGCATCGAGGTCGATTACTTGCCCGATCTTGGCAAGGACAAGGAAAAGCTCCTTGAGGTGATCGGGCAGTATGACGGCCTCGCCATCCGTTCGGCGACGAAGGTCACCGAAAAGCTGATTAACGCCGCCACCAGATTGAAGGTGGTCGGCCGCGCCGGCATCGGCGTCGACAATGTCGACATCCCGGCGGCGAGCCGAAAGGGCATCATCGTGATGAACACGCCCTTCGGCAATTCGATCACCACCGCCGAGCATGCCGTCGCGATGATCTTCGCGCTTGCCCGCCAGATACCTGAGGCCAATGCCTCGACCCATGCCGGCAAATGGGAAAAGAACCGCTTCATGGGCATCGAGATCACCGGCAAGACGCTGGGCATCATCGGCTGCGGCAATATCGGCTCGATCGTGGCTACACGCGGCGTCGGCCTGAAGACGCACGTCATCGCGTTTGATCCGTTCCTGTCGGACAGCCGCGCCGAGGAGCTCGGTGTCGAGAAGGTCGAACTCGACGAACTGTTCGCCCGCGCCGATTTCATCACCCTGCACACGCCGCTGACCGACAAGACGCGCAACATCATCGACGCCGCGGCGATCGCCAAAATGAAGACCGGCGTGCGTATCATCAACTGCGCCCGTGGTGGGCTGATCGTCGAGGCCGACCTGATTGGGGCGCTGAAAAGCGGCAAGGTGGCAGGTGCCGGCATCGATGTGTTCGAGGTCGAGCCGGCGGAGAAGAGCGAACTGTTCGGCATGGAGAATGTGGTGGCGACGCCGCATCTCGGCGCGTCGACCACCGAAGCGCAGGAGAATGTCGCCCTGCAGGTCGCCGAGCAGATGGCCGACTATCTGATCAAGGGCGCCGTTTCCAACGCCATCAACATGCCGTCGATCACCGCCGAGGAGGCGCCGCGCCTGAAGCCTTTCGTCAAACTTGCCGAAGTGCTCGGCGCCTTTGTCGGGCAGGTCACCGAGGATCCGATCAAGGAGGTCGAGATCCTATTCGACGGCTCGACCGCGACGATGAACACGCGCGCGCTGATCAGCGCCACTCTTGCCGGGCTGATCCGGCCACAGGTCTCCGACGTCAACATGGTGTCGGCGCCGATCATGGTTAAAGAGCGCGGCATCATCGTCGCCGAGGTCAAGCGCGACAAATCCGGCGTGTTCGACGGCTATATCAAGCTGACGGTCAAGACCGAGCATAGGACGCGTTCGATCGCCGGCACCTGCTTCTCGGACGGCAAGCCGCGCTTCATCCAAATCAAGGGCATCAACCTCGACGCCGAAGTCGGGCAGCACATGCTCTACACGACCAACGCCGACGCTCCTGGCATCATCGGCCTGCTCGGCACGGTCTGCGGCGAGAACGGCGTCAACATCGCCAACTTCCAGCTCGGCCGCAACCGGCCTGGCGGCGATGCCATCGCGCTGCTCTATCTCGATGCACCGTTCCCGGACAACGTGCTGGAACAGGTGCGGGCGCACAAGTCGATCGACTCCGCCAAGAGGCTGCATTTCGATGTAGGCGGTGCCTGATTCGAGATTCCTGGGAAGGCATATGAAAGGCGCGGGCCTGGCCCGCGCCTTTTGACATCGGCTATATCGCCATCTTCCTTCCGCTGTATTCGGCGAGGGCGATGCCACCAAGCACCAGCACGAGGGCAAGGCATTGATAGAGCTGGAATGTCTCCCCGACGATCAGCACCGAAAGCAGCGTTCCGAAGATCGGTACCAGGTTGATGAACAGGCCGGCCCGGTTGGCGCCGATCAGCTCGTTGCCTCTGATGTAGAAGAGCTGCGAGATGACCGAGGCGCCGATGGCGGTGTAGAACGCGATCGCCCAGCCACGTGCATCGGGGACGATGACCTTGCCGGCGGCCACTTCCCACAGGAAGAAAGGCACAGAGGTGCCAAGCGCTGCAATCGACAGCACCAGCATCAGGCTCTGCCAGCGCATGGCCGGCTTCAGCCGCAGCCCGACCGAGTAAAGGCTGTAGCAAAGCACTGCGATCAGCATGATGGCGTCGCCGAAGTTGAGATCCAGCTTGAGAAGCTGGTACAGATCGCCATGGCTGGCGGTCAGGGCGACGCCGATGATCGTCAGCACGACGCCGGCGATCTGCACCCGGTTCACACGCAGGCGAAACAACACGAAATTGGCGAGGATGATCACGATCGGTATCGCCGACTGCTCGATCGAGACATTGATCGCCGTCGTGTAGTTGAGTGCCGTGTAGAAGATCGCGTTGAAGAAGGTGAAGCCGCAGGTGCCGAGCCCGCCAAGCAGCAGCCAATGCCTGCGCACCACCGGCCAGTCCTCACGCAGCGTTCGCCAGCCGATCGGCAGCATGATCAGAACGGCCAGAAGCCAGCGCAGGAATACCAGCGTCATCGGCGAAATGTGATCGACTGCCAGCTTGCCCGCCACGGAGTTGCCGCCCCACAGCAAGGTGGTGAACAGCAGGAACAGATAGGCGGTTCGATGCATGGCGAAATTTTCCGGCCAGGGGATGGCGGGCGAAAGGTATTTGTCGCCCTATTGTGGCAGCTTGCCCAAGTAAATGATGTCAAAGGCGAAAATTGTTGTGCCTCAGGGCGCTTTCGGCGGCAAAGAATGGTCGCGCTCGCCGGGTCTTGAGGTTATAGAAGCCTGTCGTTTCGAACCATTTCAAGCCGCCCCGAGCGGCGCCTCAAGGGAAAAGAAACATGGCCAATGTGGTGGTCGTCGGCTCGCAATGGGGCGACGAGGGCAAAGGCAAGATCGTCGACTGGCTGTCGGAACGCGCCGATGTCGTCGTCCGTTTCCAGGGCGGCCACAATGCCGGTCATACGCTGGTCGTCGACGGCAAGGTCTACAAGCTGTCGCTGCTGCCTTCCGGCGTGGTGCGGCAAGGCAAGCTGTCCATCATCGGCAATGGCGTCGTCTTCGATCCGCACGCCTTCGTCGCCGAAGTGACGAAGTTGAAGGCGCAGGGCGTCGAGGTCACGCCGGAGCGCCTGAAAATAGCCGAAAACACCGCGCTTATCCTGTCGCTGCACCGGGAATTGGACGGATTCCGCGAGGATGCCGCATCCAATTCCGGAACGAAGATTGGCACGACCCGTCGCGGCATCGGCCCTGCTTACGAGGACAAGGTGGGCCGGCGCGCGGTCAGGGTGATGGATTTGGCGGATTTGGAGACGCTGCCCCTGAAGATCGACAGGCTGCTCACGCATCATAATGCGCTGCGCCGCGGACTCGGCCACGCCGAAGTCACGCATGAAGCGATCATGAATGAGCTGATTTCGGTCGCCGACGAGATCCTGCCCTATATGGACCGCGTCTGGAAGATACTCGACGACAAGCGCCGCGCCGGCGAGCGCATCCTGTTCGAGGGCGCGCAAGGCACGCTGCTCGACATCGACCACGGTACCTATCCGTTCGTCACCTCGTCCAATACGGTCGCTGGCCAGGCTTCCGCCGGTTCTGGCGTCGGCCCAGGCGGCATCGGCTATGTGCTCGGCATCACCAAGGCCTACACGACGCGTGTCGGCGAAGGTCCGTTCCCAACTGAACAGAAGAACGAGATCGGCGAGTTCCTGGGCACGCGGGGCCACGAGTTTGGCGTCGTCACCGGCCGCAAGCGCCGCTGCGGCTGGTTCGATGCCGTGCTGGTTCGCCAGGCCGTCGCCGTCAACGGCATCAAGGGCATCGCGCTGACCAAGCTCGACGTGCTCGACGGGCTGGACGAGATCAAGGTCTGCACCGGCTATCGGCTCGACGGCGAGGCGATCGACTATCTGCCGGCCAGCCAGGGTGCACAGGCGCGCGTCGAACCGGTTTACGAGACGCTGGAGGGTTGGAAAGGCACTACCGCCGGCGCCAGAAGCTGGAACGCCCTGCCGGCTCAGGCCGTCAAATATGTCCGTCACATCGAGGAGCTGATCGGCGCGCCGGTCGCACTCCTTTCCACCAGCCCGGAACGGGACGACACAATACTTGTGACCGATCCGTTTCAAGACTAGATTCTCAGCCGTTCCGGGCATCGCGGCCGATTTGCGGAGGCCGGCCCAGAAACGAAATGCAGGTCGACTGAAGCATGGTAGATTTCGTTAGTCCTCTGAAAAAGACGCTCGGCGGGCTCAGCAACCCGACCCCGGAGGTGCGCACGAGAGTCTATGACAAGGCTCGCTCCACCATTGCAGACCAACTGGCCAAGAAGACACCGCCGCTGGCGCCGTCGGTCATTGCCGAGCATAAGCGTACCCTGGAAGACGCCATTGCCACCGTCGAGGGGGAGTATGCAAGGCCAGCGCCGGCATCCGATCCGCTGGCGGAGCTGGAGGATATCTTCTCCTCCATCGACCGCAACAAGAACCAATCCAGCCATGTCCGCCAGCCGGTGAAGACCGAGCCGGCATGGCAGCCGGCGCCAGCCGCCAAGGCGACGCTGAATTGGCAAAAACCGCCGCCCGCTGCTCCTCCAGAGCGCGCCGATCCCGTACCTTCGGAAGCGGATATTCCAGCGGCGGACGATAAGGGCGATGTCCTCAGGGGCGATGCTTTCAGCGACGATGTCTTTTCCAACGACGGGCCGGCGCCGTCCGGTACCTTTCAGCGTCCGCGTCCGGCCGAGCGCAAGCGCAGCTACGGCGGACTGATCGCCGCTGCGGTCGCTTTGCTCGTTGTTGCCGGCGGCGGCTACGGCGTCTGGCTGAACAAGGACGCGTTCAGCAGTATGCTGGGTCTCAATAGCACCGAGGTCGCAACGACCAAACCACTGGTGAAGTCGGCTGCCCCCGCCGACCCGACTGCCCCCGCCGACCCGGCTGCAGATGCGGCGGCCAGGCCCCCGGCCGAACCGGCTGCGCCGGACGCCGATGGCACAAAGTTCACCCAGCGCCTGACGCCCGAGGGCGGTGAGGTCGATCCCGGCCCCGCTTCAGGACAAAGCGGCATCGGAGAGGGCGAATCCGTCGCAGCGCTGACCACGCCGCCGCCGGCCGCTCCCGCGCCTGAAGCGCCAGCCGGCGATGCGCAAGCCACGGACGCGCCCGCCACGCCCGGTGCGGCCCCGGCGGCGGCGCCGCCGGCCGGCGAAGCCGCGCCGGATACCGCGGCCCCGGCAGCGCCGAGCCCGGGTGCCACACCGGCCGCGCCTGCGGAAACCGCGCTGGCGGTCGGCCAGAAGGCGATCTTCTATGAGGAGCGCACCAGCACCGCTCAGGGCTCGGCCGAGCCCGGCAGCATCGTCTGGTCGCTTGTGCAGGAATCGCCCGGCGGCAATCTGCCGCCCGAGCCTGCGATCCGCGCCGAGGCGAGCATCCCCGGCAAGGACGTGCAATTGCGCATGACCATCCGCCGCAACACCGACCAGACGCTGCCGGCCAGCCACATCATCGAGATGATCTTTCTGACGCCCGACGGCTTCGACGGTGGTGGCGTCGACAACATCCTGCGCGTCGCCATGAAGGGCTCTGAACAGGATGCCGGCAGTCCGCTGATCGGCATCCCGGCCAAGATCGCCGACGGCTTCTTCCTGGTCGCGCTCAACGACACCAAGGCGGACGAAAACGCCAACCTGACCCTGCTCCGGGGCCAGAACTGGATCGACGTGCCGGTCGTCTACAAGACCGGACGGCGGGCGCTGCTCACCATGGAAAAGGGCATTCCCGGCGACAAGGTGTTCGATGAGGCGCTGAAAGCCTGGCAAGCGAAAACGGCGGGCTGAGGCTCGGCCTGAGCCTCCGCCGGTTCAGAATCCCTGGGACAGCATGTCGAGCGCTGCCATGATGTCGTCCTGATGCCTGGCGATATTCACTCGACTTTCGCCCAATTCCTCGGCGGGAACCGTGGCGATCAGGTGGGTGGCCATAACCAATTTTCGCCCGTTGATCTCGAGAATGGGATGAAGCTTTCGCATTGGCGGCGGCGTCATCGTGATCGGCAAAAGCGGGATCACCACCCGTGTCTTAAAATCGTCAAGCAGCCCGGATTGAACGTCCAGCAAATAGCTGCCTTCGACGCGCCCCGCGAAGACATCATAGCGAGCCATCAGAACTGCCGATGTTCTTCCAACGGAATACCGTGCTTTTCGACGTATTCGTTCCACGCTTCTATCGTGGCGCGATTCTCAAGCTTCCATAGCCGCGTTTTTTCGGTAGCCACCGCCTCCGCGATGCCGGCTTCCGCGGCGCGCGAGACATTCACGTCGAGCCCCTTGGCTTCCTTCAAGAGTTTTGAATCGATCGACAGGTTTGCCGGCTGGCGGATCGCGTTCAAGGCTAGCTTACGCATTTTTGCCTCCACAAATATGCGCATAATGTATGCGCATTCCCTCGCCGTAGCAACCACGAGGCGTTCTACCCCAGGGCCTCGAACTCGGGTTAACGGACTTTCGCGATGAAGATTGGCTGATTCCATGTGCGCTCCTCGTGATTCGGAGCGCTGCGATGACGATTGCCACCCTCGAAGGCTTCGAGAAGTCGCGCTTGAAGGCGCTTCTGGACCATTTCTCTGCCATTGAAGACCCGCGTGAGCCCTGGCGGGTGGCGCACCCTTTTCCCGAAGTGCTGCTGCTCGTCGTCTGCGGCACGATCTGCGATTGCGAGGATTACGATCTGATCGCCGACTGGGGCGAGGCTCATCTCGACTTCCTGCGCCGCTACCTTCCCTATCATCATGGCGTGCCGGGCGGGCGCTGGCTGACCATCCTGATGAACCGCATCGATCCGGCCCTGTTTTCGGATTGCTTCACCGCATGGGTGCGCGAGACCTGGCCCGACAAGCCGGAGTTCATCGCCATCGACGGCAAGACCTCGCGCTGCAGCCATGACCGCAGCGAGGGCCGCGCGCCGCTGCATCTGGTCTCGGCCTTCGCCACCACGTCGCGTCTGGTGCTCGGCCAGGAGGCGGTCGCCGACAAGAGCAACGAGACCACTGCCATTCCCGTGCTGCTGGAGCGACTGGGTGCAAATGACGGTCTCAAGGGTGCGCTGGTCTCGATCGACGCCATCGCCACCAATGCGACGATCGCCACGGCGATCCGCAATGCCGGGGCCGACTATCTGCTCGCCGTCAAGGCCCAACCAGCCAACGCTCAGGGCCGAGATCGAGCGCTACTTCGACGATGCTCCCGCGACAAGCCTCGGTCTTTAGCGACATCGACAAGGCTCATGGCCGCATCGAGGAGCGCACCGTCACCGTCTCCCGCGAAACCGACTGGCTGGCCGGCGGCCGGCGCTTTCCCGGAGAGCTGCGCCTTCCCGACGCGACAACCATCATCCGCGTCCGCTCGCGAACCAACCTCAAGGACAGGAGCCGCTTCGACA
Organism: Mesorhizobium sp. WSM4821; assembly: GCF_055901555.1. Classification (NCBI taxonomy): domain Bacteria; kingdom Pseudomonadati; phylum Pseudomonadota; class Alphaproteobacteria; order Hyphomicrobiales; family Phyllobacteriaceae; genus Mesorhizobium; species Mesorhizobium sp. WSM4821. The sequence continues at coordinate 1,741,085 of NZ_CM148371.1, forward strand.
CGCGCTACTACATCGCTTCCGCCAATCTCACTGCCGAGCGAGCCGCCCACGCCGTGCGCGGCCACTGGCTGGTCGAGAACGCCCTGCACTGGACGCTCGACGTCATCTTCAAGGATGACCAGTGAGATTGAGAAAGGGCCACGGCGCAGTCAACATGGCGATCGTGCGCCACTTCGCAATCAATCTCGTCAGGGCCGTCAACGACAAGCGACCCATCAAGCGCAGACGCAAAATGGCAGCATGGAGCACAAATTACCTGGCATCTGTGCTCGGACAGCCATCGCATTAACCCGGATTCGCGGCCCTGCGTTCTACCCCTCCTCCATCTCCTCGCGCAGCATCTCCAGTTCCAGCCACTCCTCCTCGAGCGCAGCCAGGGTGGCGCGTTCCTTGTCGAGGGCGGCGATAGTCTTCTGGAACGAGGCCGGGTCTCGCTCGTAAAAGGCCGGGTCGGCGATGTTGTTCTCCAGCCGCGAGATCGAGGCTGCCACGGCCTCGATCTTCTTCGGCAGCGATTCCAGCGCGAATTTCTGCTTGAACGACAGTTTCTTCGCCGGTCCTTTCGGCGCAGCCGCTTCTGTCCTGCCCGCCGCTGTCGCCTCGCCGGTTTCGGCTTTCGGCCGCGCCTTGCGATCATCGAGCCTGGTGCCGCCGCGCTGCGCCAGCATGTCGGAATAGCCGCCGGCATATTCGATCCAGCGGCCGCCGCCGTCCGGCGCGATCAGGCTGGTCACCGTGCGATCGAGGAAATCGCGGTCGTGGCTGACCAGGATGACCGTGCCGGCAAAACCGGCGACCAGTTCCTGCAGCAGTTCCAGCGTCTCCATGTCGAGGTCGTTGGTCGGCTCGTCGAGCACCAGCAGGTTTGCCGGCCGCGCCAGCACGCGGGCCAGCAGCAGCCGCGCGAGCTCGCCGCCCGAAAGCTCGCGCACCGGCGTGCGCGCCTGTTCCGGCTTGAATAGGAAGTCCTTCATGTAGGAGACGACGTGGCGCTGCTCGCCGTTGATAACAAGGTTCTCGCCGCGCCCGTCGGTGAGATATTGCGCCAGCGTCTCTTGCGGATCGACCGCCTCGCGCTTCTGATCGAGTGTGGCGATCTCCAGATTGGTGCCGAGCCGCACCGAGCCCGAGTCCGGCTTCAATTCGCCGGTCAGCATCTTCAGTAGCGTCGTCTTACCGGCGCCGTTCGGCCCGACCAAGCCGACGCGGTCGCCGCGCTGGATGCGGGTCGAGAAGCCTCTGACCACCGTGAGGTCGCCAAAGCTCTTCTCGATGTTCTTGGCCTCGATCACCAGTTTGCCGGATTCGGCCGCGTCGCTGGCCACCATGGTCGCAGCGCCCTCGGCGCCGCGATGGCCGCGAAAACGCTGGCGCATGGTCTGCAATTCGCCGAGCCGGCGCATGTTGCGCTTGCGCCGCGCTGTCACGCCATAGCGCAGCCAGTGCTCCTCGCGGACGATCTGGCGGCCGAGCTTGTGCTGCTCGCGCTCTTCCTCTTCCAGTACGGTGTCGCGCCATTCCTCGAAATGGCCAAAGCCCTTGTCGAGCCTGCGGGTCTGGCCGCGATCGAGCCAGACGGTGGCGCGCGACAGGCGTTCGAGGAAACGGCGGTCGTGCGAGATGACGATCAGCGCCGAAGAGGTGCGGGCAAGCTCCTCCTCCAGCCATTCGATGACCGACAAGTCGAGATGGTTGGTCGGCTCATCGAGGAGGAGAATGTCGGGCTCCGGCGCCATGACGCGGGCAAGTGCGGCGCGGCGCGCCTCGCCGCCGGACAGGTCGTTCGGCCGTTCCTCGCCGGACAGGCCGAGATGCTCCATCAGATAGGTGGCGCGGTAGGGATCGTCGGCGGGTCCGAGTCCCGCCTCGACATAGGCGCGGACGCTGGCGAAACCGTCCATGTCCGGCATTTGCGGCAGGTAGCGCACTGTCGCCGAAGGCTGGCGAAACACCTCGCCGTCCTGCGGCTCGATCAATCCCGCTGCGATCTTGAGCAATGTCGACTTGCCCGAGCCGTTGCGGCCGACCAGGGCGATCTTGTCGCCGGCCGACGCTGTCAGTTCCGCCCCGTCGAGCAACGGCGTGCCACCGAAGGTCAGTTTTATCCCGTCGAGATTGAGAAGCGGCGGCGCCATGTCAGCTTTCAGGTAAGGGAAAAGGATGGGCGAGCAACAGCGCGCGGCCGCTGTCCAGCGCGATTTCGAGCCGGCCCTTGACCTCGTTGGAGAGGGTCAGCGACGAGCCGAACGCCACCTCGACATGGTTCAGCGGCCATTTGGCGCCGGTGACGGTCAGGCCGGAAAGATCGGAGAAGTCGAGGATCGAAAACAGCGTACCGTCGGCGTAGTCGAAGCCGGCCTTGCCGGGAAGCAAGGGGATGCCTTCCTGCGCCCCGCTGGTCAAAAGCACGTCCGTCCCGCGTTCCGCCAGTCGCAGGCTGAGCGCCAGATGCAGGAATGCGTGGTCGATGCGCCTGCCGCCGAACGCGCCTGCGAGCACGAGGCTGGTCGCGCCGCGTTCGAGCGCGGCGGCGATGGCCAATTCGCCGTCGGTATTGTCCTTTTCGGCCGGAAACACCTGGCGGGGAACGGCAGCCAGATCGTCCGGCAAATCCGCCGGGACGGAATCGAAGTCGCCGACCCAGAGTTCCGGCGTGAGGCCCAAAGTCCGGGCATGGCCGATGCCGGCATCGGCGGCGATGACGCGTGTGCCGGCGACCTGGCGGTCGAGCAGCGGCGTGCGGATGAGATCGCCGCCAAGCAGGATGGTGAATGTGCTCATATATCGTGGCCCTTACCAGCCCTGTCCAGGAAACGAAAGGTGAAACGGAAGGCCGCGCTCCGGATGCCCGGCAAACTTCCGCTTGCGCCGCACCTGGGCCGGGCCTATGTGTCGAAACGCTCTAACGGGGTGCTGGACGCGATCTACGCGGACCGGCTGAGAGGCAGCCATGCCAACCCGCTGAACCTGATCCGGTTTGTACCGGCGGAGGGATTAGACGTTTCGGACAACCCGACGCCTCAATTCCTTTCAATGCGAACGAAGGAGGCGCCGATGCGCACGCTTTTTTACTCTCATGTCTCAGCAGTGCTCCTGGCGGCGTCCGTTCTCGCTGGCACCGGGCCGGCGTCCGCGCAGGAGAAACTCACCGTCTATACCTATGAGAGCTTCACCGCCGATTGGGGTCCAGGTCCTGCGGTGAAGAAGGCCTTCGAGGTGGAATGCGGCTGTACTCTCGATTTCGTCGCGGTCGCCGATGGCGTCGCGCTGCTCAACCGCGTCAAGCTGGAAGGGGTCGCTACCAAGGCCGATATCGTGCTCGGCCTCGACACCAATCTGACCGCGGAAGCCAAGGCAACCGGCCTGTTTTCGCCGCATAACGCCGTTGCGGACGTCAATGTGCCGGGCGGCTGGAGCGACGATGTTTTCGTGCCGTTCGACTATGGTTATTTCGCCGTCGTCTACGACACCGAAAAGCTGAAGACCCCGCCGAAGAGCCTGAAGGAACTGGTCGAGGGCAATGCCGACGAGAAGATCGTCATTCAGGATCCGCGCACCTCGACGCCCGGTCTCGGCCTGCTGTTGTGGGTGAGGTCGGTCTATGGCGACCAGGCGCCGGAAGCCTGGGCCAAGCTCAAGGCGAAGGTGCTCACAGTGACGCCGGGCTGGAGCGAGGCCTATGGCCTGTTCACCAAGGGCGAGGCGCCGATGGTGCTGTCCTACACCACGTCGCCGGCCTATCACATGGTCGCCGAGAACACCGAACGTTATCAGGCGGCTTCCTTCGAGGAGGGCGAGTATCTGCAGATCGAGGTCGCCGGCATCACCACCACGGGTGCCAAAAACCCGCTGGCGGAACAATTCCTGACTTTCATGACGGGACCGAAATTCCAGGATGTGATCCCGGAGACCAACTGGATGTTCCCGGCCGGCAAGACCGAGAAACCGCTCAATCCGGCTTTCGACAAGCTCGTCAAGCCGACCAGGACCTTGATGTTCAGCCCTGAAGAGGTCGCCGCCAACCGCAAGGCCTGGGTCGACGAATGGCTGTCGGTGATGAGCAAGTAATCGTGGCGAGCTGATCAAAGATGTTTGCTCTACGGCGCCCCCCTCTGTCCTGCCGGACATCTCCCCCACATGGAGGGAGATCGGCCGTCACGCCGGCTTTCGCCAATCTCCAAAGTTGCTGGGACGAGCGGAATGCTGAAGCTGCCAATCTCCCCCCTTGTTGTGGGGGAGATGTCCGGCAGGACAGAGGGGGGCGCGAAGGAACGCAATCCTCGCTAAGAATCTCGAGTCAGGTGGTCGAACGTGCTGCACGCACCCCCTTCTGACTCCCGTGTCACCATTGGCACTCTCGCGCTTGCCGCTGTGGCGCTGCTGATCGGCGGAGCGTTCGCGGGGCTTATCCTTGAAGGCGCACGCGACCCTTCCGGCACCGTGTCGGCCTTCGATCCCTATCTCTTCCGCGTCGCGCGCTTCACGCTTTGGCAGGCTTTGCTGTCGACGCTACTTTCCGTCGTGCCGGCGCTGTTCGTCGCTCGGGCGCTGTCGCGGCATCCGCGTTTCTTTGGCCGCGACCTGATCCTGCAGCTCTTCGCCGTGCCGCTGGCACTGCCGGCCATCGTCGCGGCGCTCGGCATTCTGGCGCTCTATGGCCGGGCCGGCTATTTCGCCGGCTTGCTCACAGCGACTGGCGGTCAGGGTTGGCCTGGCATATACGGCCTGTCCGGCATCCTCGTCGCCCATGTCTTCTTCAATTTGCCGCTGGCTACGCGACTGTTCCTTGAAGCTTTGGGGACAGTGCCGGCCGACCAGTGGCGGTTGGCGAGCCAGCTCGGCATGGGCGCCAGGCCTGCCTTCCGGCTGATCGAATGGCCGACGCTGCGCGCGGCACTGCCGGGGGTCGCCGGGCTTGTCTTCATGCTCTGCATGACATCCTTTACCATCGTGCTGACGCTGGGCGGCGGGCCGCGCGCGACGACATTGGAGGTCGCCATCTACCAGGCGCTGCGTTTCGATTTCGATCCTGCCCGCGCGGTGACGCTGACGCTGTTGCAGATCGTGCTGACCTTCGTCGTGGTGCTGGCATTGATGCGGCTCGGTGCCAACACTGTCGGCGACGCCAACCTGCCGGTGGCGCCGCGCCGGTATATATTGCCAGGCACCGCCGAGACCACGCTGAACGGCGCGTTGATCGTTCTGGCACTGCTGTTCGTAGCCGGGCCAATGGCGGCCATCGTGACGTCAGGCCTTGGCGCCGATCTCAGCCGGCTGACGGGCGAGAGCGCGGTGCGGCAAGCGACGCTGACCAGCGTCGTGCTCGCCTTGCTGGCGGCGCTGCTTTCGGTGGCGTTGTCGCTGTCACTCGTCATGGCACGGCGGGCGCTGGCCTTGAACCGTCGCGTCGGCGCCAAGACGCTGCTCGAGCACGCCACCGATACCGGCGCTGGTTTCGCCCTCGTCGTGCCACCCATCGTCATCGGCACCGGTTGGTTCCTGCTCCTGCGCACCGTCAGCAACGTCTTTGCCGTCGCCCCTGTCATGGTCGTCACCGTCAATGCGGTGATGGCGATGCCGTTTGCCATCCGCGCCATCCGCCCCGGCTATGATGCGGCGAGCGAACGCCACGAACGGATCTGTCTGCTGCTTAGCATTACCGGCTGGAACCGGTTCCGTCTGGTCGACTGGCCGTCGCTGCGGCGGCCGCTCGCCACCGGTTTCGCCTTTGCCATGGCGTTGTCGCTCGGCGATCTCGGCGTCATTGCCCTGTTCGGCAGCGATTCCCTGCAGACACTTCCTTATCTCCTGCTGGCGCGCATGGGCAGCTATCGCACGCTGGACGCCGCAGGCCTGGCGTTGCTGCTCGGTCTGGTCTGTCTCGCGCTTGTCCTGACCGCTCACTGGCTGGGACGGGGAGAAAAATCATGATGCTCACCGGCGCGGAAAACGGTACGGCCGTGCGGCTGGAAAAGGTCTCGTTCAGCTATGGCGAAGCGCCGTTCCTGTTCGACGTCGAGTTCGCCGCTTCGAGGATCACGGCCATCATGGGGCCGAGCGGCTCGGGAAAATCGACGCTGCTCAATCTGGTGGCCGGCTTCGAGATGCCGCGATCGGGCCGCGTGCTGATCGGCGGCGCCGATGTCGGCGCCAAACCACCTTCGGCGCGGCCGGTGTCGATGGTGTTCCAGGAAAACAATCTCTTTGCCCATCTTTCGGTCGAACGAAATGTCGGGCTCGGCCGCTCGCCGTCGCTCAGCCTTACCGAGGCCGACCACATTGCAATCACCGGGGCGCTCGAGCGCGTCGGCCTTGCCGGCAAGGAACAGCGCCTGCCGCGCGAATTGTCCGGCGGCGAGCGGCAGCGTGTCGCGCTCGCCCGCGTCCTTGTGCGCGCCCGGCCGGTGCTCTTGCTCGATGAGCCGTTCGCCTCGCTCGGACCGGCCCTGCGCGACGACATGCTTGACCTGGTGGCCAGCGTCCATGCTGAGCGGCGCATGACGGTGCTGTTCGTCACGCACCAACCGGAAGATGCGCGCCGTATCGGCCAGGACATGGTGTTCCTGGACAATGGCACGGTTGCCGCGACGGGTGCCGCGGCCGGCTTTTTCACCAAGGCTGGACCGGAAGCCTTCCGGCGCTATATCGGTGCAGGCCCGTTTGGCGGCGTATCACGAGATATTGCCCGGAAGCGGACATAATTTACGGTCAAACCGGGTTCAGGCGATGCGGCGTTTGCTTGCCATGGTCAAAGTAGTGTGGCTAGGTCCTCCGATATTGGTCCGGCATAAGCCATGATTTGCCACTACAGTGCCGTGCATGCTGATGGCGCAAAGGACGCTGTGGCAGTTTGATTTTTGCGCATGATCCTTTCTGAAGATCGTTACCCGATTTTCAGGTCATGTGCTGAGACCTGAAAGGAAGCTGTTCTGCCGACCGGTACCGACAGAGTGGGAAGGAATTCGCTGGCGCGCTTCCTTGCGCTGGCCGGCATTGCCGTGGCGCTGGCAAGCTGCCAGATGTTCACGCCTCCGGATGTTCAGGAATCCGGCTTCCAGCCTTCCAGCAAGCCGATCACGGTCGACAATGTCACCGCCAACAGCAGGCTCGCCGAAATGGCGAAGGCGCAGCATCCGCGCATTCTTGCCACCTATGGCGGCGAATATTCCGACTCGAAGCTCGAGCGGATGGTCGCCAAGGTCGTCGGCCGCCTGACCGTGGTGTCGGCCAATCCGACCCAGACCTACCGGATCACGATCCTCAATTCGCCCAACGTCAACGCTTTCGCATTGCCAGGCGGCTATCTCTACATCACGCGCGGCCTGTTGGCGCTTGCCAACGATTCGGCCGAACTCGCCGCTGTCATCGCGCATGAGATGGGACACGTCACTGCAAACCACGGCCTGCAGCGCCAGCAATTGGAGGCCGAGGAAGGGCTGGCGACCAAGGTCGTTTCCGACGTCCTCGGCGACAACCCCACCGCCAAGGCGGCATTGATCCGCGGCAAGCTGCGGCTTGCCCAGTTCTCGCGCAACCAGGAACTGGAGGCGGACGGCGTCGGCATCAAGTCGATCGGCGAGGCGGGCTTCGATCCCTTTGCCGCCGGCCGCTTCCTGCAGTCAATGTCGGCCTACACCGACTTCCGCTCGATCAGCGGCGCCACCGACGCCAGTCTCGACTTCCTGGCGACTCATCCCAACACGCCGCAGCGCATCGAACTGGCGCAGCGCCACGCCCGTCAGTTCGGCGCGCCTGGCGTCGGCACGCGCGACCGTGACCCCTTTCTTGCCGGCATAGACGGCCTGCTTTACGGCGACACGCCGGAAGAAGGCTATGTGCGCGGCGAAACCTTCCTGCATCCGGGCCTCGGCGTGTCGTTCTCGGTGCCCGACGGTTTCATCATCGACAACTCGGCCGCGGCGGTGACGGCGACCGGGCCGGGCGATATGGCAATCCGCTTCGACGGTGTTTCGATCGACAAGCGCCGCCCGCTGACCGACTATATCCGCAGCGGCTGGGTGGCCGGTCTCGACGAGAGCAGCGTCCGTCAGGAGACGATCAACGGCAACGAGGCGGCGACGGCGCATGCCAGCGCCGAAGGCTGGCAGTTCGACATCGCGGTGATCCGCGCCGGCGGCCAGGTCTACCGGCTGTTGACGGCGGCCCCTTCCGCCGCCACCTCGCTGGACGCGGTGGCGCGCTCGGTCAGCGGCTCCTTCCGCATCTTGAGCGCAGCCGAGAAAGCCGCACTGAAGCCGCTGCATATCCGCGTCGTCACGGTTCAGCCCGGCCAGACCATGGGTTCGCTCGCCGCGCAGATGGTGGGCGTGGACCGCAAGCTCGACCTGTTCCGGGTGCTCAATGCGCTGTCGCCCGGCGCTGCCGTTTCGGCCGGCGACAAGGTCAAAATCATCACCGACAGATAGTTAGGCGGCTGTCGCCAGGAACTCGGGGTTCTGCTTCACCAGTGCTATCTTGAGCTTTTCCATGGCGCGTGCCTCGATTTGGCGGACGCGCTCCTTGGAGATGCCGAGCGCCTCGCCGAGCGCTTCGAGCGTCGCGCCCTCGTCGCTCAGCCGGCGCTCCTCGATGATCCTGAGCTCGCGGGCATTGAGCGCGCCTAGCGCCGCTTTCAGCCAGAGAGAGCGGCGTTCGACATCGATCGTGTCACCCACGACTTCGTCCGGCAACGGATCGTCTGAAATGAGGAAATCCATCCGCTCGGTGGCGCCCGCGTCGTCGGCGAGCGGCTGGTTGAGGGAGCTGTCTGGAGCTGAGAGGCGGGAATCCATCATCGCCACGTCGGCCTCGGAGACGCCGAGCGCCATCGACACCTCGCGGTAGAGGGAGGTATTCGAGATCGGCTCGGCGCCGTTGGCCAGGCGGGCGCGCAGGCGCCGCAAATTGAAGAACAGCGCCTTTTGCGCCGAGCTGGTGCCGCCGCGGACGATCGACCAGTTGCGCAGGATGTAGTCCTGCATCGAGGCGCGAATCCACCACGTCGCATAGGTCGAAAACCGCACCTCGCGCTCCGGTTCGAAACGGGCCGCCGCCTCCAGCAGGCCGACATGGCCTTCCTGTACCAGGTCGCCCAGAGGCAGCCCGTAGTGGCGGAACTTCGAGGCCATGGAAATGACCAGCCGCATATGCGCCATGGCGATTTGGTGCAACGCCTGCTGGTCGTTGTCTTCCTTCCAGCGCAGCGCGAGAAGATGCTCCTCGTCGCGCTCGAGATAGGGGGCTCTCATCGCCGCACGGATCATGGTTCGCCCTGCCGTGTCTTCCATCATGCCGCTCCTGTTTCGGGCGTTGTGGTGCGATCGCTCGACCCTGAGCTGGCATCGTGGTTGAATTGGCGACGCCGCGCCCTACAACAGCCAAGAACGTGCCACGCGGGCGAATGGTTCCGCCGCCGATGTCGCGTGGATTGCGCCGTTGAACGCTTGCCGCAGCGGTCGCGACGTGGCCGGGTGGCGTAAATCGATGTGGTTTTGAGATTTAGATTTCAAAAATGTCTCTTTTTTGAAATCCGATTTCTTATTTTGCTGACCTGCATCTGTCAGTTTCCGGCGCTCACAAATGCGCCGGAGACCGGCCAAGGACGGGATCACAGAAAAATGAAATGGCTCAAATCGCTTATCGTCGCTGGAACACTGCAGGTTCTGGCCGTCACATCAGGCCATGCCGGCGCCAATCTAGATCAGATCAAGCAGGCCGGTGTCTTTAAGATCGGCACGGAAGGCACCTATGCTCCCTTTACTTACCATGATGCCTCGGGCGCCTTGGTCGGCTTCGATGTCGAGATCGCCCAGGCGATCGCCAAGCGCCTCGGCGTCAAGGCCGAATTCCTCGAAGGCAAATGGGATGGGCTGATCGCCGGCCTCGATGCCGAGCGCTATGACGCCGTCATCAACCAGGTCGGCATCACCGAGGCGCGCAAGGCCAAATATGATTTCTCCGATCCCTACATCGCTTCCAAGGCGGTGCTGATCGTGCGCGGCGACAACACCGACATCAAGAGCTTTGCCGACCTCAAGGGCAAGAAGGCGGCGCAGTCGCTGACCTCGAATTTCGGCAAGCTCGCCGAGACGAACGGCGCCGAGCTCGTCGGCACCGATGGTTTCGATCAGTCGATCCAGCTGCTTCTTACCGGCCGCGCCGACGCCACCATCAACGATAGCCTGTCCTTCCTCGACTTCAAGAAGCACAAGCCCGACGCCAATGTGAAGATCGCCGCGCAGGAAGAAAACGCCGACTATTCCGGCGTCATCGTGCGCAAGGGCGATCCGGAACTGGTCGCCGCCATCAACCAGGCGCTGGCCGCCATCAAGGCCGACGGCACCTACCAGAAGATCGCCGACACCTATTTCGGCCAAGACGTCTCGAAATAGGCGATTTCACGGGCCGGGCCGGTTGCCGGCCTGCGTGGCAAGTATAGCGGCGAGCCGCCTTTGACGGCCGCCGCTATTCGCGTGATATGACGATCCTATGGTCGCGCCCCGATGCCGCCGGGCCAGTTGGGGCGGCAATCTCGCAAGGAGGGGTTTCGTGCCGCACTGGCTGCAATTGATGCTGGATTCGTTGCCCACGCTGCTATGGGCGGCGCTGATCTTCACCGTGCCGCTGACGCTGCTGTCGTTCGCATTCGGCCTCTTCTTAGGGTTGGTCGCCGCGCTTGCCCGGCTGTTCGGCCCGAAGCCGCTGGTCGCCGTGGTCCGCTTCTATGTTTGGATCTTCCGCGGCACGCCGCTTCTGGTGCAGCTCTTCCTGATCTTCTACGGGCTGCCTTCGGTCGGCATCCTGCTCGACGCTTTTTCAGCCGCGTTGATCGGCTTCACGCTCAACATCGGCGCCTATACGTCGGAAATCATCCGCGCTGTCATAGGTTCGGTGCCGAAGGGGCAATGGGAGGCGGCCTATTCGATCGGCATGACCTGGAGCCAGGCGATGCGGCGCACCATCCTGCCGCAGGCCGGCCGCGTCGCTGTGCCGCCGCTGTCCAACACCTTCATCTCGCTGGTCAAGGACACGTCGCTGGCCGCCGCCATCACAGTGCCCGAAATGTTCCAGGCGGCGCAGCGCATCGTTGCCACCACCTATGAGCCGTTGATCCTCTATATCGAGGCTGCGGCTCTCTATCTGGCGCTGAGCTCAGTGCTGTCGGCATTGCAAACGCGGCTCGAAAAGCGGCTCAACCGTTATGGCGGCTTCCTGGAGGCGCGCTCATGATCGGTCTCACCGACATCGAGAAGCGATTCGGCGACAATCTCGTGCTGAAGGGCGTGACGGTCACCATCGAGGAGGGCAGCGTCACCGCCCTTGTCGGGCCCTCGGGCGGTGGGAAAAGCACGCTTCTGCGCTGCATCAACCTGCTCGAGCTCCCGACTTCGGGCACAGTGCGCATCGGCGACGACGCGCTCGAATTCCACCCTGGCGGCAAGGTTCCCGCCAAGGCCATCCAGCGGCTGCGGCTGCAGACCGGCATGGTGTTCCAGAATTTCCAGCTGTTTCCGCATCGCACCGCGATCGAGAATGTCATGGAAGGGCTGGTGACGGTGCTGAAATGGCCGGCCTGGAGGGCGCGCGAGCGGGCGCTCGCTCTGCTCGAAAAGGTCGGCATGGCGCACAAGGCCGATGCCTGGCCGGCGACGCTGTCAGGCGGTCAGCAGCAACGCGTGGCGATCGCCCGGGCGCTGGCGCCGTCGCCGAAAGTGCTGCTGTGCGACGAGCCGACCTCGGCGCTCGATCCGGAACTGGCGCAGGAGGTGGTCGACGTGCTGGGCCAGCTCGCCACGGAGGGCACCACCATGGTGATGGCGACGCATGACCTGCGCCTCGCCTCCAAGATCGCGCAGGAAGTGGTGTTCCTCGACGCCGGCAGCATCGTCGAGAAAGGCCCGGCACCGGTTCTATTCAGCAATCCGGAGCGTCAGCGGACCAGGCGGTTCATCGCGACGCTAAAGCAGGAGACGGAGAAGGAGGGCGGCGGCGATGGGTAGGATATTCGCCTGTTTTGCCCGCCATGCCTTCATCAGACGATCGGCCTAAAAACGAAAAACCCGGCGCAAGGCCGGGTTTTGTTTTTCCAAATCCGGAGGCGAGAGGCGCTCAGGCAGCTTCTTCCTGCTCGGCTTCCTCGTTGTCGGCCTTGGCGCCGCGCTTCGGACCCTTGTTGAGGTTCACCTCGATGAGGCGCACTGCTTCGGTTTCCGACATGCGGTTGACAGCCGCGATCTCGCGCGCCATGCGGTCGAGTGCCGCTTCGTAAAGCTGGCGTTCGGAATAGGACTGCTCCGGCTGGTTGTCGGCGCGGTAGAGATCGCGCACAACTTCCGAGATCGAGATCAGGTCACCGGAATTGATCTTCGCATCATATTCCTGGGCGCGGCGCGACCACATGGTACGCTTGACGCGGGCGCGGCCCTGCACGACCTTCAGCGCGCGCTCCACATAATCCTCTTCCGACAGCTTGCGCATGCCGATGGAGGTCGCCTTGGCGACCGGGACCTTCAGGCGCATCTTGTCTTTCTGGAAGTCGATAACGAACAGTTCCAGCTTGTGGCCCGCAACTTCCTGCTCGTCGATCGAGACGATCTGACCAACGCCATGCGCCGGATAGACGATGTACTCGCCGGTCTTGAAACCGTGACGCGCTGCGCTGGACTTCTTCTGCGGGGTGATAGTTGCCATTACGCCCTGAACTCCTTGTTGTTGCGCCGGCATGGCGGCGCCGGCTGAACTCGTGCGGTCGGGCTACCGACCGTTAGCCGCACAACAGACGAATCCATCCGAAAAAATCAGGACCGGCAAACCGCGTAACAGCGACCGCCTGCCCCAGATCACTCTGGTCCGGATGAGAAATTCACCTTTCAGTGATTTGGGGCGTTTGCGCCATAAATCGACGTTGTGTCACCGGCATGTTTGGTTGATGTAGCACAAAAAGTCGGAAGAATCAAGGTTTTGCTGCATACGCGAAGGCCGTGCACCGTTGCTGCCCGTCAAGGCAGCTAATGTGTCATGCTTGTCACGCTGCGTCAGGTCGGCCGAACCGGCCCTGCGATTACAGCGCCACGCGGCCTTTTTGGGCGCGCAAGGGACGCTGTAACACTTTTGATTTTGCGCATGATCCCCAGAGAAAATCGATTCCGATTTTCGGGGTCATGCGCTAGTCGCCTTCGCCTGGCTCGGCGGAGAAGTACTTCTCGAACTTGCCGGCTTCGCCATCGAAGGATTTGGCGTCGGCAGGAGGCTCCTTCTTGGCGGTGATGTTGGGCCATTTGTCGGCATATTCGGTGTTGATCTGCAGCCATTTTTCGAGACCCGGCTCGGTGTCCGGCTTGATCGCGTCGGCCGGGCATTCCGGTTCGCAGACGCCGCAGTCGATGCATTCGTCCGGATGAATGACGAGCATGTTCTCGCCTTCGTAGAAACAGTCGACCGGACAGACCTCGATGCAGTCCATGTATTTGCATTTTATGCAATTGTCGGTCACGACATAGGTCATCAGTCGGCTCCGGGACGTCCCGTTTTACTAGAGCGACGTGCGTCCACTTGCACGCACAAAGTACGCTCTAACACTTTGAATCTACGCATCGTACCTTCCGAAAATCGGTTCCGATTTTCGCGGCAGGCTTTTTTGGTGAGGTAACGTCTTTGCCCGCTGCTTGCAAGGGCAGCCATTGCGCGCGATACCGATGTTCTGGAATGGAATTCCAGAGGGGCGATGAAGCGAAAGCCGGTTACGCGTCAGTCCTCGCCGAACAGCCGGTCCGTCTCCCGGCGCTCCTTCTTGGTCGGGCGGCCACTGCCGGCATCGCGCAGCGCCGGAATCGCATCGGGAACGGCCTCGCCCTTTGGCACAGGCGGCGGCGACATATCCTCGTAGAGCATGCGCGCTTCCTCGGCGGGGCCTCGCCGGCTTCCTGTGCCGCACACCTTCCAGACGAAGATGCGCCGCTCAAGAGTGATGGTCAGGATGTCGCCGGCCCGGACTATATCGGAGGCCTGCGCTGCTTTGTCGCGATTGATGCGGACGCGTCCGGCCACCACCAGCTTCGCCGCCAGCGAGCGCGATTTAACCGCACGCGAAAAGAACAGCCATTTATCGATGCGCTGGCGGGCATCAGTGACCATCGGAGCGAGCGCACCTACTTCTTCAATTGGTCGCGCAGCGCGGCGAGCTTGGCGAAAGGCGAATCCGGGTCGAAGCGCGCCGGGCGATCCTCGCGCGGTTTTGGCTGGAAGGCGGGCTTCCCGCCCTGCGCGCCGCCCTTGCCGTCCTGCCGGCTGTCCTTCCAGTCGGGCCGCTTGTCGCGCCGCTCCCCCGTCTCGCCCTGGGGCTTGGGTTTGAATTTACTGCGGTCGAAACGCGGCTTGCCGGCGCCACGTCCCTCGCGTGGCGGCCGGCTGCCCGGAGCGCCGGCCGGTTGCCCGGCGTCCGCCGGCGTGTCGCCATGGCCATCGCGCGCGGCCTGCCCGTGGCGCGGGCGATTGTCGCGATTGTTGTCACGGGGCCGATTGTCATGGTGGCGATGGCGCGGGCGCTGGTCGAAGCGGCCCTGCCGCCACAACAGGATGGGTTTCGGTTCCTCGGCTTCCACGGCGGGCTCGCTGGCCTCACCCTCCTCCTCGCTGGGACGGTCGGCGCGCAGCGCCGGGCTAGGGGGAGCGTCGACATTGTCAACCTTACCTGCAGTCTCGGCGCCATCACCCTCACCTGCGTCGCTTCGTGCCGCGACCTCCCCCATCGAGGGGGAGGTGAGCACGTCGGCGCCTTCGGCAGCAGCGATGTCAGCGGCCGCTTCCGCTGTAGACGGAACCTCTTGTGTGATGTCGGGTGCAACTTCGGGCTGCTCTCCCGCGGCAGGCCCGGCTGCCGCTTCGGCGGCACCTTCCGCCGAGCCGTCGGGGTTTGCCCCAACCGCATCCGACTCCGAACTCTCGGCCGGCGCCTCGGCGGCTGCGTCCGCAATCGCGGCTGCCGCCGCCTTGGCCTGCTCGGCTTGCTCTTCCGCCGCCTGCTTGGCCGCGGCGACTTCACGCGCGGCATTGTCCTGTGCCTCGAGCCGTGCCTTCACTTCGACCGCTGGCTTCGGCTCGGCCCGGTAGCCGAGGCCTTTCAAAATTTCTTCCATGTCGTCGGCCGTGGCGCCGAGGATCGACATCATCGGCGGCGTCACCATGAAGGACTGACCGTCATAGGCGCCGTCGGGACGCTGGCCGAGACCGGGCTTCCAGTTGGTCGCCGGACGGATCAGGTCGGCCAGCCGCTCGAGGATGTCGACGCGCACCGCGCGGCGGCCGAGGTTGCGGTAGCCGGCGAGCTTGTAGAAGGTCTTGTCGAAAGCGGGATCGACGACTACCGAGGTGCGGCCGGAGGCCAGCGCATGGACCACGTCGCCGAAGCCCGGTTTGTCCTTGCCGTCGTTCTTCAGTGCCCACAGCAGCGTCACCAGACCGGCCGGCGCCGGCTTGATCAGTGCCGGCACGAAGATGTGGTAGGCGCCGAAGCGCACGCCGAGCCGGCGAAGCGCGGCGCGGCCTTCCTGGTCGAGCGACTTCATCTCCTCGGCGATGTCGCGGCGGTTGATGAGGCCGAAATGCTCGACGAGCTGGAAGGCGATACCGCGGCCGATGCCGGTGATCTGCTCTGCGTTCTTGAGGTCGACCAGCGGCTTCAGCAAGGACTCGATCTGAAAATTGACGAAGCGCTCGGCGCGCGCCGCGACCTTGTCGCGGGCGGGACCGGTGAGCTGCTCGTCAGCCAGCAGCACAAGGCGCGGCTTCAACGCCTCGTCGCCTGCCACCAGCGTGCCGATCGGCGCGCCGATCCAGCGCAGTGTGCCGTCGGAGCCGAGCGCAATGTCGCCGTTGGCCGAGGCTCCGAAGCGTTCGGCCCTCGCTTCGAATTCGGCCGCAAGCGCCTTCTGGGCTGCCGTGCGCACTGCCTTGGCGTCCTCGCCGCCGGCGCTCTGATCGGCGGTGAAGCGGAATCCCTGCAACTCGCCGACATGGTGGCCTTCGACGAGGACGGTTCCGGTTGGGCTGATTTCGGCTTCAGGCATGGTATTTTCTCTAAGGCGCCGCATGAGGACGGAAGTCCTGCGGTCTACGAAGCGTTTCGTCAACCGCTCATGCAGCGCATCCGACAATCTGTCTTCGATTTCGCGCGTCTTTTCCTGCCAGTGTGCCTGATCGGCCAGCCAGCCGGGCCGGTTGGAAACGAAAGTCCAGGTGCGGATCTGGGCGATCCGGTGCGACAGCGTGTCGATGTCGCCTTCGGTGGTGTCGGCACGGCGCACCTGCTCGGCCATGTAATTCTCGTCGACATGGCCATGCCTGGCAAGGTCCATATAGATCGAGGCGATCAGGTCGGCATGCTGGGCCGGCGCGATCTTTCTGTAGTCGGGCAAGGCGCAGACCTCCCACAACAGCGCCACGTGCCCGGCGTCGGTGGCAAGCGCCCGGATGTCCTCGTCTCGGGACAAATGCTCGAGCGCCTGTGCATCCACCGCCGGCAGCGCACGCGTCAAGCCTTCGACCGGCGCGTTGGCCTCGATGGAGCGCTTCAGCGCATCGAGGCTGGCGAAATCGAAATGCGCGGTGCGCCATTGCAGCACCTTGACCGGGTCGAACTCATGCCCTTCGATCTTCTTGACCAGATCTTCGTCCAGCGGATCAACCTGGCCGGTGACGCCGAAGGTGCCGTCACGCAAGTGCCGGCCGGCGCGGCCGGCGATCTGGCCGAGTTCGGCCGCCGTCAGGTTGCGGTACTGGTAGCCGTCGAATTTACGGTTCTGGGCGAAGGCGACATGGTCGAGGTCGAGGTTCAGGCCCATGCCGATTGCATCGGTGGCGACCAGATAGTCGACATCACCCGATTGAAATAGCTCCACCTGGGCATTGCGGGTGCGGGGCGATAGCGCGCCGAGCACGACGGCCGCACCGCCTTGCTGGCGGCGGATCAGTTCGGCGATGGCATAGACCTCTTCGGCGGAAAAGGCGACGATCGCCGTGCGTCGCGGCAGGCGGGTCAGCTTCTTCGAGCCGGCATAGGCGAGATGCGACAGCCGTGGCCGCGTCACCACCGATACGCCTTTCAGCAGACGCTGGAGGATGCCGTGCATGGTGGCGGCGCCGAGCAGCAGCGTCTCCTGGCGGCCGCGCAGATGCAGGATGCGGTCGGTGAAGATGTGGCCACGCTCGAGATCGCCGGCCAGTTGAACCTCGTCGATGGCGACGAAGGCGGCGCTGGTCTCGCGCGGCATGGCTTCCACCGTGCAGACCGAATATCTGGCGCCCTCGGGCTGGATCTTCTCCTCGCCGGTGATGAGCGCCACCTTGTGAGCGCCGACCTTCTCGCAGACGCGTGAATAAACTTCGCGGGCCAGCAGCCTGAGCGGCAGGCCGATAATGCCGCTCTCATGCGCCACCATGCGCTCGATGGCGAGATGGGTCTTGCCGGTGTTGGTCGGCCCGAGCACGGCAGTCACGTCACGGCCCGACAGGATCAGCGGCTCAGTGTGTTTCGGCTGGATGTTCATCGACCTGGAAATAAGGCTCTCTGCCTCGCATTTGTCGGGAGCGCGCCCATGGAGGCGCGTGTGACAGGCGACACATAGGGATTTAGCGCGCGAAGCGAAAGCGGAATGTTCGCTGGCGGGTCGAAGGCCCTCGCTCGGTGCTGTCAACAGGCTCCTATTAACAGTTGGAACGAGTCTGGAACGAATCGGCTACGAATCACTGACTCGCGCAGATTCAGGCTTTGTTCACGGCTACATCTGGTTTTTTTGCCGGTGAGTTTCACCACATGCTGAATCCCCGAACTGGCCCGATTCATGCAGGGCGAGCATCGCCGTTAACCTTTGCCGGCGAACGATCGGTGCAGACCGAAGGGCGTCGTCCAACATTATGAAACTATTGATCTTTCTTAACGCGCCTTAACGGTGGGACGGCTGTTTTCAGTCATTGTCATTAACCTTCCGGTCAAAGCCGGAACGAAACGGCGACGAATCAGCGTTGCCGGATGTTTCCCGGTTTGTTCACCCCAACATGTTGTGTTTCGAACAGGTTTTCCACCGAGAATCCACAGGCTGGACACAGGGTTTTGCACAGGCTGCGCGGTAGGCGTTAACCTTTGCGTGCCGGATTGGGGCAGGGTTTGCATCAAGACCTCGCGACCAAGGAGCCGCTGATGGAAACGGCCCGATTTCCCGGCCCGTTTCTATCGTGGCTTTGTCTCGGCGTACCTGTCCGGGCTTCAGGTAATATACTGGCCGCCATTGGCGGTGATGGTCGATCCGGTGATGAAACCGGCATCGTCGGAAGCGAGAAAAACGACACAGCGTGCGATTTCTTCCGGCTCGCCGAGACGGCCGACCGGAATCTGCGGGATGACGCGCTCGTTGAGCACCTTCTCGTCCATCGCCCTGACCATTTCGGTGGCGATATAGCCGGGGCAGATGACGTTGACGGTGATGCCGGCCCGCGCTCCTTCCTGGGCGAGCGCCTTGGTGAAGCCGATGTCGCCGGCCTTCGAGGCCGAATAGTTGACTTGGCCGGTCTGCCCCTTCTGGCCGTTGATCGACGAGATAGTGATGACGCGGCCAAATTTACGGTCGCGCATGCCGCCCCACAGCGGATGCGTCATGTTGAAGACGCCTGACAGGTTGGTGTCGAGGACCTCTTTCCACTGCTCGCGCGTCATCTTGTGGAACATGGCGTCGCGGGTGATGCCGGCATTGTTGACCAGCACGGAGACCGGGCCGAGGTCGGCCTCGATCTGTCTGATGCCGGCGGCGCAGGCGTCGTAGTCGGCGACCGACCATTTGTAGACCGGAATGCCGGTCTCCGCCTTGAATTTCTGCGCGGCTTCATCATTGCCGGCGTAATTGGCGGCGACCTTGTAGCCGGCGTTTTTCAGGCCGATCGAAATCGCAGCGCCAATACCGCGCGAGCCACCGGTGACCAGTGCTACCTTCGTCATTTCATACCTCCCCTTTGGTTTTCATGAGCGGCGGGCGGGGAACGCTCTAACGGCGATTGAGCCCCGTTCGTCATCGACTATTCCATGTCTTGCTCATCCTGTCTTGGCTGTCTTCACAGCGCTTCCACGCACATGGCGACGCCCATGCCGCCGCCGATGCACAGCGTGGCGAGGCCCTTCCTGGCACCTCTGCGGCGCAGCTCGTAGACCAGCGTGTTGAAGATGCGGGCACCGGATGCGCCGATCGGATGGCCAATGGCGATAGCGCCGCCATTGACATTGACGATGGACGGATCCCAGCCCATGTCCTTGTTGACGGCACAGGCCTGGGCGGCGAAGGCCTCGTTGGCCTCGACCAGGTCGAGATCGCCGACCGACCAGCCGGCCTTGGCCAGAGCCTTGCGCGAGGCGGGAATAGGCCCGGTTCCCATGATCTGCGGATCGACGCCCGCGGTCGCCCAGGACACGATGCGCGCCAGCGGCGTGATGCCGCGCCTCGAGGCTTCCGCTTCGGTCATCAGCACCGCGACAGCGGCGCCATCATTGATGCCGGAGGCGTTGGCGGCGGTCACCGTGCCGTCCTTGTCAAAGGCCGGTCTCAGCTTGGTCATGGCGTCGATGGTGGCGCCGTGGCGGATGTATTCGTCCTGGTCGACAATGGTGTCACCCTTCTTGCCCTTGACGGTGAAGGCCACGATCTCGTCCTTGAACTTGCCGGCCTTCTGCGCCGCCTCGGCCTTGTTCTGGGAAGCCAATGCGAGCCGGTCCTGGTCCTCGCGGGTAATCTGGAACTGGCGGGCGACGTTTTCGGCTGTGTTGCCCATGTGGTAGCCATTGAAGGCGTCCCACAGCCCGTCCTTGATCATGGTGTCGATCATCTTGTAGTCGCCCATCTTGACGCCGGCACGCAGGTGCTGGGCATGCGGGGCCAGCGACATCGATTCCTGTCCGCCGGAGACGATCACCTTGGCATCGCCAGTGGCGATCTGTTGCATGCCAAGCGCGATAGCGCGCAGGCCTGAGCCGCAAACCTGATTGAGGCCCCAAGCGGTGGTTTCCTTTGGCAGGCCGGCATTGATGGATGCCTGGCGGGCGGGATTCTGGCCCTGAGCCGCCGTCAGCACCTGGCCGAGGATCACCTCGTCGACCTCGGTTCCGTCAACACCGGCGCGGGCGAGCGCTTCCTTGACGGCGACCGCGCCCAACTCGTGGGCCGGTGTGTTGGCGAAAGCGCCGTTGAAAGAACCGACAGGCGTGCGCGCCGCACTGGCGACGACAATGGCATTGGAAGCGGGCATGTTCTTCTCCAGACTTCTAAGGGGTCGAATTTCGGCAATGGTTAGTGACTTTTCTTGCCCTTTCCATGACCCAAGTCAAACCGGAAATGGGCATGCCGGCCAGGCGTGGCAAGCAGGTTCATCATCGTCACCGAGACAGGCTGCCCGTTGCTGCGCAGCATATTCAGACCGCTCCGCAGCATTAAATGATCCCGCACTGCACAAACCACTTGGAATTGTGACGCTTTTGCGCATATCCTTGAAAAGGCGCAATCGTTACCGGCTGCTTACTCAAGTGCGCCGGTGTCCCGGGAGGATACTGATGGCCGCGAAAGACGAACCGATTATCATCAAGAAATATGCCAATCGCCGCCTCTATAATACCGGCACCAGCACCTATGTGACGCTCGAGGATCTTGCCGAAATGGTCAAGAAGGGCGACGACTTCACCGTCCAGGATGCCAAGACCGGTGACGATATCACGCATCCGGTGCTGACCCAGATCATCTTCGAACTTGAGAACAAGGATGGGCAGAACATGCTGCCAATCCCGTTCCTGCGCCAGTTGATCGCCTTTTACGGCGATCAGATGCAGATGATCGTGCCGAGCTTCCTCGAACAGTCGATGATCGCCTTCTCGAAGGAGCAGGAACGCTTTCGCGAGCAGATGAAGGGCGCCTTGGGCAAGTCTCCCCTGGACATGATGAAGATGGCCACGCCGATCAAGGCGCTGGAAGAGCAGACGCGCCGCAACATGGAGATGTTCCAGAATGCCATGCGGCTGTTCACGCCTTTTCCACCCGCAGGCCTGAACGGCGCTTCCGCGGCGCCGGCAGAGCCGGCCAGGAAAGAGACACCGGAAAAGCCCGACGACCTTCAGGAGTTGAAGGAACAGATCGCCGCCATGCAGCGCAAGCTCGACACCATGTCGTGATCGTCGGCTGGACGGAGTCCGGCAAAAACCTCTCAGCAGGCGGCGTCAAACATCTCTGCCTCGAATGAGGCGGAGATGCATCCGGGCCACGCTATTTCGTCGTCACCGTCACCAGAGCAGTAACGGGTTTGCCGTCCACTAGGATAGGCTTGTGGTGGTCATCGGCAAGGAGGACGCCGATCGCGTGCTCGCCGACGCCAACCGGACAATGGCCGAAGCGAGCCCTTATGAGTTCGCCGCCAAAGTCGCTGTTCATGCTGTTGTACGGCTTGCCGGGGATGTTGCAGGTGTCAGCGTCGGGATCGATCTTCATATGCACGTGGCCGCATTGGCTGTTGTCGCCGCACTCACCCGCAGAGCGCAACGTAAAGTTGCTCCTGACGACGACGCCGATCGCCTTCTCGGGATCGTTGCCGAGTTCGATGACCGAACCGGCCGCCGGCCAGGCGATTTCCAGGGTGGGCCGATCCTCGGCCTGTGCAGAACCGAGCGACAATAAGGAGAAAGCGAGGGCAGTCGTTGCGATGATGCGAAGCATGGTAATCTCCATTGATGTGTAAGCACTGATTACATACAAACTGCTTGGGCGCAAGGAAAATAATCGGTGATTACATTTTGGCTGCATGCTATTGGAAGGCATGACCAAGACTCCTGATCCCGGCGAAGCCGGCCGCCCAAAGCGTTATCATCACGGCAATCTGGTCGAGGCCTTGATCAATGCAACCGTGGAGATCATCGAGGAACGCGGAGCAGAGCATGTGTCTGTGCGCGAGGCCGCAAAGCGCGCCGGCGTTTCGCCTGGCGCGCCATTCCGGCATTTTCAGTCGAAAACAGCACTGCTGACCGCAGTCGCCGAACAGGCCATGAACCGGCTGACCGAGGCCGTCGTCAATGCACAGGCAAAAGCCGACAGCGCAGATCCCATTGAGGCCTTCGAAGCAATCGGACAAGGCTATCTGGAATGGGCGATCGGCAATCCCACGCATTTCCAGATCATCAGTTCCCGGACGCTGATCGATTTCGACGCGTCCGACAGTCTTCGTGACCAGAACGAGGCGATTCGCCGGAGGATGATCGACCTGCTGACCCAGGCGCAGCAACAAGGTCGGCTTGCTCCGCACACCGACTTCGATCATCTGGTGCTTGCCGCGCGTGCGCTTGTCTACGGGTTGGCACGCATGGCCATCGATGGTCATTTCCCGGAGTGGCATCCGTCCGAGCCGCCATCCATCGCCGTGCAGAGGGCTCTGCGTCTTTTCATGAGCCAGATGACCATCCCACCCAAAATGCAATCTCACGCGCACCCCGAAGCGACTCCCCAGGATCGCTGACAAAACTTGGTTCTCAGACGGCCTGTCAGGCGCACAGCTTCGAGTGAGAACGGCATCTTCATGACAAAAATTTCATGTCGTCGCGAGTTCGTGCCGCTTTTCTTGCGCCGCAGGAGACATATATGCTGCACTGCAATATATTCCCGCTAGCGCCACACTGAAGGATTTCGCCTTGCCCACAAGAAAAACCGCCATCGTCACTGGTTCAACCTCAGGCATCGGCCTGGCCATCGCCCATGCGCTCGCGGCGGAAGACTGCAACATCGTCGTCAATTCCTTTTCCGACACAGCCGACGACCAGGCCATTGCCGATGCGATCGCCAAGCATCACAAGGTGAAGACCGCCTATATCAAGGCAGACATGTCGAAGCCGGCCGAATGCCGGGCTTTGGTCGCGAAGGCAGCCGATGCATTCGGCTCGGTCGAGATACTGGTCAACAATGCCGGCATCCAGCATGTCGCGCCGGTGGAAGAATTTCCGATCGAGAAGTGGGATGCGATCATCGCCATCAATTTGTCGTCGGCCTTCCACACCATTGCCGCCGCCATTCCGCTGATGAGGGAAGGCGGCGGCAGGATCGTCAACATCGCCTCGGCCCACGGGCTGGTCGCCTCGCCGTTCAAGTCGGCCTACGTCTCGGCCAAGCACGGAATCATGGGGCTGACCAAGACAGTCGCTCTGGAGTTGGCGCGCGACAAGATCACCTGCAACGCCATCTGCCCCGGTTATGTGCTGACGCCGCTGGTCGAGGCCCAGATCCCCGACCAGATGAAGGCCAACAAGATGGATCGCGAGACGGTCATCCGCGAGGTTATGCTGGAAAAACAGCCGACCAAGGAATTCGTCACGGTCGAGCAAATTGCCGCCGCCGCGGTGTTTTTGTGTTCGGATGCGGCGGCGCGGATCAACGGCACGCACATCTCGGTCGATGGCGGCTGGACCGCGCAGTGAATTCGGGCGCGCGAAACAAATTTCTCGACAAAACAAGGGCAACGCCATGACGACAAACGGCAAGGCGGAGGAGCCAAAGAAGATCAACGTCGCGCTGCAGGGCGGCGGCTCGCACGGCGCCTTTTCCTGGGGCGTGCTCGACCAGTTGCTGGAGGACGGACGGCTCGACATCGCTGCGGTCTCGGGCACCAGCGCCGGCGCCATGAACGCGGTGGCGCTGGCCGACGGCTTCGTCCGCGGCGGGGTCGAGGGCGCGCGGCGGAAGCTCGACGATTTCTGGCGCGCAGTGGCGCGGAAGGGCCGGTTCAGCCCGGTGCAGCGCATGCCCTGGGATGTGGCCTGGGGCAACTGGTCGATCGAGAACACGCCTGGATATCTGTTTTTCGACACCATGTCTCGTGTGTTTTCGCCCTACGTCGCCAACCCGCTCGGCCTCAACCCACTGCGCGATGTGATCGAGCAGGAGATCGATTTCGGCAATGTGCGCGCCTGCAAGTCGATGGAGCTGTTCATCTCCGCGACCAATGTCGAGACGGGGCAATTGCGTGTCTTTTCCGATGGCGAGATCGACCTCGACACGGTAATGGCGTCGGCTTGCCTGCCGCAGCTGTTCCGTGCCGTCGAGATCAAGGGCGTGCCCTACTGGGACGGTGGCTATGGCGGCAATCCGGCACTGTTCCCGTTCTTCAAGTCGACTGCCACCGAGGATGTGCTTCTGGTGCAGATCAATCCGGTAGTCCGCGAGGGGACGCCGAAGAGTGCCAACGAAATCCAGAACCGCATCGACGAGATCGCCTTCAACGCCGGGCTGCTCCGTGAATTCCGCTCGATCGCCTTCGTCAAGGAACTGATCGCCGCCGGCCGGTTGCCGCATGGCGAATACCGCGACATCCGCATGCACCGCATCGATGCCGACGAGGCGTTCAAGGATCTGTCTGCGTCGTCCAAGGTCAATGCCGAATGGGCGTTCCTGACCTATCTGCGCGACCTTGGCCGTACCGCTGCCAGCGACTGGCTGGAAGAGAATTACGACGCCGTCGGCAAACGGCCGACGCTCGATCTCTCCGGCGAGCTCGACGACGGATTCAAGCCGATGCGTGGTCCGGCGCCGGGCCGGCGGGTCAAGGAATTCCTTGCAGCGCGCAAGCAGCCCGAGGCCACGCGCCGTCAGATCTGACCCCACCCAGCTTTCAGCGCGAGGTCGATCACCTTGATCAGTGCGGCCGCCGCCTGCCGCTGCTCGTCCGGGTCGCTGATGCGCGTCTTCATGCCTTCCAGACCGTCGAGCAGCATGTCGGCGAGCAGTCGCGCCGACAATCCCTTGGCCGCCAGATCGACGCCATTGCGGCCGGCCTCGCTCTGAACAGCCTTGGCGATGTGCTCGACAAGGCGGCCGCGCCAGCAGCCGACCAGGTCGGCGAGGCTCGATTTCATATCGAGGAGTTCGGCGCCGTGCGGCGAGGCGTGGACGGCACGCATCATCGAGATCAGCGCCTCGTCGATGGCCCGCATCATGCGCTCGGCAAAGGGCCCTTCGCCGGCGAGCGCCGTTTTCGCCTGCTCGAGCGAGCGGGAAAGCAGCATCAGCGCGATGGCTCGATAGATGTCGGTCTTGTTCTTGAACTGGAGATAGAGCGCCGGCCGCGACATGTCGGCGGCACGCGCAATGTCGTCCATGGTGGTGCGAGCGTAGCCGTAAGCCAGAAACACCTTCATCGCGCCGTCCAGAATGCGGACGCGCTTGGGGTCGGTGGCGATGTCCTCGATCTCGATCATGGCGCGACTTTATCCTGTAAAAAGCTCTGTTGACAAAATAACGAAATTTGTCAAGATGTATGATGACGAAATGGCCAACCGGTCATTCGTCTCGGGCTGTGGACGACAACGAAGGGTATCCCATGCGCCTCACCGTCGATGGGCAGTCATTCGACATCGATGCCGATCCCGAAATGCCGTTGTTGTGGGCGCTGCGCGATCTCATGGGCAAGACCGGGCCGAAGTTCGGCTGCGGCATCGCCGCCTGCGGTGCCTGCACTGTGCATGTCGACGGCCAGCCCATACGTTCCTGCTCGCTGCCGGTCGGCCAGGTTACCGGCGTCGTCACCACGATCGAAAGCATCGGCAGCGACGGCAAATTGCATCCGGTGCAGCAGGCATGGCTGGAAGAGCAGGTTGCGCAATGCGGCTACTGCCAGGCCGGCCAGATCATGAGCGCGGTGGCGCTGCTCGACGAGATTGCCGACCCGACCGATGCCGACATCGACAACGCCATGGGCGGCAATCTCTGCCGCTGTGGCACCTATCCGAAGATCCGCGCGGCGATCAAACGAGCGGCCGTCCTCAAGACAGCGGGGATCTGACCTTGGCAAGCGTCGGAAAGATCGCCCGCCGCACGTTTCTCATCGGCGCGGCTGCCCTCGCGGGCGGCGTCGCCGTCGGCTATTATCACTACCGCAAACCCTATCCGAATCCGTTGGAAGGCGATCTCGCCGCTGATGAGGCGACCTTCAACCCCTATGTGAAGATCGGCGCCGACGACACCATCACCATCGTAGCGCCGCGCGCCGAGATGGGACAAGGCATCTCGACGACGCTCGCCGCCATGGTCGCCGAAGAGCTCGATGTCGGCCTCGACCGGATCAAGGTCGAGCATGGCCCGGCCTCATACGCCTATTACAATGCGACGATCCTGGAAGAGGGCGGTCCGTTCGCCTTCTTCGACGAGAGCGTAACCGCTCGAGCGATGCGCGCCGGCATGGGGGTGGTCGGAAAATTCCTCGCCATCCAGGCCACCGGCGGCTCGACCTCGACGCGCGACGCTTTCCTCAAGATGCGGCAAGCAGGCGCCGCCGCGCGTCAAATGCTGGTTGCCGCGGCAGCGCAAAGGCTCGGCATAGCAGCCGCCGAGCTGGAAACGGCCAATGGGATGGTCCTGCACAAGGCTTCGGGCAAGTCGGTGACCTATGGCGCGGTCGCCGCCGCTGCTGCGGCGATGGCGCCGCCCGCGGATGTCAGGCTCAAGGACAAAGCCGACTGGAAACTGCTCGGCAAGCCACAAAAGCGCATCGACATGCTGGCCAAGGTCACCGGGGCGCCGATCTTCGGCATCGACGTGACACTGCCTGACATGCTGTACGGCACGGTCAAAATGAGCCCGCGCTTCTGGGCCAAGCCGGTCAAGGCAGACGTCTCCAAGGCCGAGAAAATGCCCGGCGTGGTCAGGATCGTGCCGATCGAAACGAATTACGGCCACGGCTTCGGGATCATCGCGGAAAACACCTGGGCGGGGTTCAAGGCAGCGGAGGCGATCGACGCCGAATGGGCCGATCCCGAGTATCCGCTGGACAGCGCCGCCATTTCCGACGTGCTGAAGCGGGCGCTTGGCACCAAGGGGTCGGAAATGCGCGACGATGGCGACGTCGACACCGCCTTTGCCGATGCGCCGCGCGAAAGAATAGTCGAGGCCGACTATGCGGTGCCTTATCTGGCGCATGCGACGATGGAGCCGATGAACGCCACGGCGCGGCTGAAGGACGGCGTCCTCGACATCTGGTGCGGCAACCAGGCGCCGACCCTGGTGCGGCAGCTTTGCGCCAATGCTGTCGGCATCGAGCAGGACAACGTCAGCGTCCACACCACCTTGATGGGCGGGGGCTTCGGCCGGCGCGTCGAGGTGGACTATGCGCTCTGTGCCGCGCTGATGGCGAAAGAAACGGCCGGCCGGCCGATCAAGGTGATCTGGACGCGCGAGGAGGACATGCGCCACGACGCCTACCGGCCGGCTTCCGCCGGCAAATTCCAGGCGCGGCTTGGCGACGACGGCATGCCCGTCGCCGTCGACATGAAAATCGCCTCTCCATCGATGATAGCCAGCACCTTGCGCCGGCTGTTCCCGTCGATCTCGCCGCTCGGCCCCGACAAATCCATCGTCGACGGAGCCCACAACCAGCCCTATACGATCCCGAACTACCGGGTGACCGGCATCGCCGCACCCGTCTCCATCCCGGTCGGCTCCTGGCGGTCGGTCGGCAGTTCGATCAACGGTTTCTTTCATGAAGGATTTCTGGACGAGATCGCCGTCGCCGGAAAAACCGACCCGGTCGAATTGCGCAAGAAATTGATGGCTGCCTATCCCGCAGCGGTGAAGGTGGTCGAAAAGGTCGCCGAAATGGCGAAATGGGGCGAGGCGCTGCCCGCCGGCAAGGCCAAGGGCATGGCGTTCACTCTGTCCTTCGGCAGTTGGGTCGGCGAGGTCGTTCAGGTCGCCGACACGCCAGCCGGAGTTCTTATCGAGAAGGTGTGGATCGCCGCCGATGTCGGCACCGCGCTCGATCCCGGCATCATCGAGGCACAGCTCATTTCCGCGGCCATTTACGGCCTGTCGGCGGCGATGGGCCAGGAGATTACTTTCGCCGACGGCATGGTCGAACAGTCCAACTTTCACGACTATGATGCGATGCGCATCTTCCAGTGTCCGGCGTTCGAAGTCGCTATCCTGGAGAATTTTCACAAGATGGGCGGTGTCGGCGAGGTGGGCACACCGCCGGCGGCACCGGCACTCGCCAATGCCGTCTTCGCACTGACCGGCAAGCGCATCCGGACGCTGCCCTTGTCGAAAGAGGTGGCCTTCGCATGAACTATTTCCCATCATGCTGACGCCTGCTGCCATGCCGTTTGCGGCTATGCCTTTCGCAACCGCACAAAGCCAGACAACGGCGCCGATGACGGTCGATGCAGCCAAGGGCCTGCCCGGGGGCGCGCCGCGTGGCGGCGGGCGCGTCCAGCCCAGCGAAGTAATAACCCATCAACTTTTCTGACTATATTGCGGTGCAACTTTGATGTAGAAGCTCGGTCGCCGATCACGGCAAGTTGAACACGGCCTTGCGCGCACCCATATCGGCGACGCGCCCGAGTTAGAAGATGCGGCCTGGCCGAACCCCGCACTGGAAAAATGACGATGCCGAAGTACAGGTTTCACAAGCTTGCAGCCATTGTCGTGCTTGTCGGGTTCGCTGCCTGGATGGCGACGGGGGAGTTCTCTTCCGTCGGCAGCGCGGCCGCCGACAACGAACCCAAGGCGGGAGAGGTCGGGCAGCCAGAGGCGGCTGACGCCGGCAAGGCCAAGCCCACTGAGGCAGAGCAGTCCAAGCCGCCCGCGCGCACCGTCGCGGTCATAACCCCGCCCAGGCGTACCTATGCGCGCGCCATCCGGATTTCCGGACTGACCGAAGCCGATAAGCGCGCGGTCCTGGCGACCCGCGTCGCCGGCATCATCGACAAGCTGCCGGTCAGCCAAGGCCAGCACGTCAAGACCGGCGACTTGGTGCTGATGCTCGCCGCCGAGGAAAAAATCTCAGCGGTCGACAATGCCAGACAGCTTGTCGTGCAGCGTGAGGCCGAGCTGGCTGCAGCCCTTCGGCTGATGAAAACCGGCAATTTGCCCAAGCTGCAGCTTGACACCGCGCGCTCGAATTTGACCTCGGCGCAGGCCCTGTTGGAGACGGCCCAAGCCGAACTTGACCGCAACGAAGTGAAGGCGCCCTTCGACGGCGTCATCGACCGGGTGCCGGTGGAGCTTGGTAGTTCCGTGATGCAGGGCGGCGAGGTGGCGACCATTATCAAGCTCGATCCCGTGATCGCCCGCGGCGAGGTCAGCGAACGCGATCTCGGCTATCTGAAGATCGGCGACAAGGCGAATGTACGGCTGGTCAGCGGCCAGACCGTCGAGGGCACCGTGCGCTACATCAGCCGCGACGCGTCGTCCGCCACCCGCACCTTCCGCGTCGAGATAGCCGTCCCCAATCCCGAGGGCGCCATTCCCGCCGGGATGACGGCCGAGATCGCGCTCAGCGCGCAGCCTACCGACGCCGTCATGCTGCCGCGCTCGGTGGTGACGCTCGGCGACAAGGGCGACCTCGGCATTCGCGCCGTCGACAAGGATAGCAAGGTCGTGTTCTTCCCGATCGACCTGGTCGACGATACGCCGACCGGCCTGGTGCTCGGCGGCATCCCGGCCGACGCGCGCATCATCGTCGCCGGCCAGGAACTGGTGACGGAAGGTGAAGTGGTCAAGCCGGTCGAGGCCGACCAGGCGACCATCCGAAAGCTCTTGGGCGAAGCGACGGCCGGGACGCAGTAATCATGGATATCGTCAAACTTGCCATCAACAATGCCCGGCTGACCATTTCGATCCTGATCTTCCTCATCCTTGCGGGTGCGGTCGCCTATCAGTCGACGCCGAAGGAAGCGGAACCCGATGTTCCGATTCCGATGATGTATGTCAGCCTGATCTATCAGGGCATCTCGCCGGAGGACTCGGAACGCCTTCTGCTGCGGCCGATGGAAGCCAAGCTGAAAAGCCTCAAGGGCCTCAAGGAGATGCGCTCGGCTGCCTTCCAGGGCGGCGGTTACGTGCTGGTCGAATTCCACCCGCAGACGGATCTGGCGACGGCGTTGCAGGACACGCGCAGCAAGGTTCAGGATGGCAAGGCCGACCTGCCGCAGGCAGCCGAGGAGCCTGTCGTTACCGAAGTCAACGTCTCCGAGTTTCCCGTTCTGGTCGTGACGCTGTCGGGCGAGGTGCCGGAGCGCCTGCTGACCGCGGCGGCGCGCGAACTGCGCGACCGCATCGAGGAAGTGCCCGGCGTGCTGGAAGGTGCGCTGCAAGGCGCGCGCGACGATCTCGTCGAAGTCGTCATAGATCCGATGAAACTGTCTTCCTACGGGCTGCAGCTCGAGCAGCTGATCGGTGCGGTTGGTGATTCCAACAGCCTCGTCGCCGCCGGCAACATCGAAGGGTCCGAGGGCAAATATGCGGTCAAGGTGCCGTCGCTGATCGAAACGCCGGAGGACGTGGCGGAACTGCCCATCGTCGCCGGCCCCAATGCCGTGGTGCAGGCCAAGGATATCGCCACCGTCCGCTCCACCTTCAAGGACGCCGAGACGGTGACCCGCCTCGACGGCAAGCCGGCGATCGCCATCGAGGTGAAGAAGCGGATCGGCTCCAACCTGATCGATACGATCGCCCAGGTGATGAAAGTGTCCGATGCCTACCTCGAGTCGATGCCGGAAGGCATGCACGTAACCTACACCCAGGACAAATCGGTCTTCGTCAACCAGTTGCTCGGCGATCTGCAGAACCACGTCATGATCGCCGTGATCCTGGTGTTCATCGTCATTCTCTACGCGCTGTCGGGCCGTGCGTCGGTGCTGATCGGCCTTGCCATTCCATCGTCCTTCTTGATCGGCATCCTGCTGTTGGCCATGATGGGCTACACGATCAACATGATCGTGCTGTTCAGCCTCATCCTGGCGGTCGGCATGCTGGTCGACGACGCCATCATCGTCACCGAATTCGCCGAGCGGCGCATGAGCGAAGGCATGCCGAAGGAAGAAGCCTTCGCGCTCGCCGCCAAGCGCATGGCCGGCCCGGTCATCGCGGCGACGATGACGCGCATCGCCGCCTTTTCGCCCCTACTGTTCTGGCCGGGCATCATCGGCGACTTCATGAAATACATGCCGATCACGCTGATCGTCACGCTTTCGGCCTCGATGCTCTATGCGCTGGTCTTTGCGCCGACGCTTGGCGCCTTGTTCGCCAAGGCGCCGCCCCATCACGAGGACGATAACCGCGATGGCTGGTATATGGCCGTGGTCAAGCAGGCGGTGCGCTTTCCCATCACCGTGCTTCTGCTGACCGTCGCCCTTTTGTTCGGTGTCGGCTTCGCCTATTCGAAATACGGCGCCGGCGTCGAGTTCTTCCCGAATGTCGAGCCCGACTACGGCCTGCTCTATGTGCACGCCCGCGGCAATCTTTCGCTCGCCGAAATGGATGCC
This sequence comes from Mesorhizobium sp. WSM4821, assembly GCF_055901555.1. Lineage (NCBI taxonomy): Bacteria > Pseudomonadati > Pseudomonadota > Alphaproteobacteria > Hyphomicrobiales > Phyllobacteriaceae > Mesorhizobium > Mesorhizobium sp. WSM4821. Next base: position 1,772,400 of record NZ_CM148371.1, read on the forward strand.
GCCACGAAGACCGCGGAAAACCGGCTTCTCGGCTGGCCAGGCGTGAAGTCGGTCTATACCCGTGTCGGCAAGACGCAAGGCGGCGGCCAGGACATTCCCGAAGACGTGGTCGGCGTGATCCAATACGAGTTCGTCGACTGGCGCGAGCGCAAATCGGCGAACTCGATCCTGGACGAATTGCGCGGCGTCATGGCCGGCATTCCCGGCGTCGACGTCGAGGTTCGCGTGCCCGAGGCCGGTCCGCCCACCGGCAAGCCGATCCAGATCAGGCTTTCGGCCGTCGATCCGGAAGGTCTCGACGACACAGCCCGCGCCGTCGCCGCGCGCATCGCCAAGGTGCCCGGCGTCATCGACATTTCCGACGGCCTGCCGCCGCCCGGCGTCGACTGGGCGCTCGAGGTCGATCGCGCCAAGGCGGCGCAATACGGCATCAGCCCGACCTCGGTCGGAACGGTGGTGCAACTTGTGACGAACGGGCTGAAGCTCAGCGAATACCGGCCTGCCGGATCGGATGACGCCGTCGACATCAGGCTGCGTCTGCCGGAGGACCGGCGCACGCTGTCGATGCTTGACGAGCTCAGGGTGCAAACTTCACAAGGGTCGGTGCCGATCTCGAATTTCGTCGCGCGCAAGCCCGAGCCGACCGTCGGCATCCTCAACCGCATCGATGGCGCGCGCACGGTGGTCGTTCAGGCCAACGTTGCCGCTGGTGCTCAGGTCGCGGCCGTCCAGCAAGAGGTCACCCAGGCTGTCGCCGATATGGATCTCGGCAGCGGCATTCGCTGGAAACTCGCCGGCTCGAACGAGGACAGCGCCGAGGCCAGCGCCTTCCTCAGCAAGGCGTTCGGCGCCGCGATTTTCCTGATCTTCCTCGTGCTTCTTGCGCAGTTCAACAAGTTCACTAGCGTCTGGCTGGTGCTGTCCTGCGTGGTCATGGCGACGATCGGCGTGTTCCTCGGCCTTCTTCTAACAGGCGAGGCATTCGGCATCGTCATGTCGGGCATCGGCGTCATCGCGCTGGCCGGTGTGGTGGTGAACAACAACATCGTGCTGATCGACACCTATGATCGGCTGCGCGAAGAGGGCTGGGACAAAGTCGAAGCGGTGCTGCAGACCTGCCGCGAACGTGCCCGCCCGGTTGTGCTGACGGCGGTGTCGGCGATCCTCGGCGTGCTGCCGATCGCTTTCGGCCTCGGTCTCGAAATCTTCCATCACGAGACGACGATCAACGCGCCGTCGACGCAATGGTGGATATCGTTATCCTCGGCGATCGTCTTCGGCCTGTCCTTCGCCACCGTGCTGACGCTGGTGGTGACACCGTCGATGCTGATGGTGTTCACCCGGGCCAAGGTCAAGCCCGGGGCCCGGCGCGGCTGGTTCAGCCGGTTGTTCAGGCGCGGCAAGGGCGAGATTTCATCGCCGGAGGCGAAGCCAGAGTTGGGTCCAGAACCCGAGATAGCCTTTCCGAAGGCCGCCGAATAGACTGATACCGCTTGGCGCGCCGCGCGTATTTTGAACCGTGCGAAGAAAAAGGCCTCCGGAACCGGGCGGCCTTTTTGCCTGCCTCGATGAATTCGATTTCGCTCAAGCGGCCATCCGGCTGTGTGGTGCGCCAATGGTCGCAATGCCTATATCGGCAAGAGCGTCCGCCACCGCCTTGTCCAGCGGCGTATGCGGGATCGTGCCGATAATGCCTTCGAGCCTCACCGAGGTCAGCTGGTGTTGCTCGAAACGAAGATAGGACATCGAGACGATCTCGCGCCACATCGCCACGAACGGGCTGCCGGCGCGCAGCACCCACCACGCCATCGACGTCAGTTTCAGCGTGCGCCCGAGCGCTTTCTCCGCAGCCGCCTTGATCGCCAGATCGGTGACCGCGTGACCGGGGAAGTTCAGCGCCTCGTAGGTACCGAGCTTGTCGAGATTTTGCGCCAGTCCGACGAATGCCCTGGCCAGGTCCGGCAAGTAGGCCCATTCATGCACAAGATCAACTGGTCCGGGGGCGGTATAGAAACCCTTGTTGATCTTGGCGGCGACGACAAGGTCGAACCATGAGCCGGTGCCGGTGCCGCCGAAGAAATCACCGGCTCGCAGCAGAATGGTGCGCACTCGACCCGATTCAGCCTCACGGCGAAAGAGGTCTTCCAGGGCGACGCGGATGCGGCCCTTTTCGGTCGTCGGCAGAAATGGCGTGTCTTCTGTGATCACCGCCGGCATCGGCGAGCCATAATTGTAAACGTTGCCTGGAGCGAGGTGCAATGCGTCGTTCGCCCGGCAGGCGGCCATCACATTCTCGGCCATCGGCAGGCACTTGTCCCAGTCGGTGTAGAGCGGGTTGAGGCCGTTGAAGATGATGTCGGCGCCTTCGGTGGCGCGGATAAGCGCTTCGCGATCGAGGCCGTCGCCGGCGACAGCTGTGGCGCCCGCGAGTTCCGCCGGTATCTTGCCGCTGCGGGCGACAGCCCGGACGTCGTAGCCGGCGTCGCGGAAGGCCTTGGCCGCTACCCGGCCGAGCCGGCCGTTGGCGCCTAGAATTGCGATCTTGGTCATTTTTCGTGTCCGGGTTTGCGTTACGCTCCGAATATGGTTGGCCCTCAAACGAATGGAAATTGACTTAATCTGTCGATCTGTTATTCAATTTTGAATGACTGATATCGATTGGAACCTGATCAAGAGCTTCGTCACGGTAGCGGAAACCGGCAGCCTGTCCGCCGCCGCGCGCAAGCTGGCCGCAAGCCAGCCGACGCTCGGCCGCCATATCGCCGAGTTGGAGCAGGCGCTCGGCGTCACGCTGTTCCGGCGCGGGCGGCGTGGTTATGCGCTGACCGAAGCCGGCAGCACGCTTTATGAGCGCGGCCAGGCGGTGAGCGAGCAGGCGAGCGCCTTTTCGCTATTGGCGCTGGGGTCGGCCGAGGCGATCGAGGGCACGGTCCGCATTGCCGCCAGCGAAGTGGTGGCGGCCTATGTCCTGCCCGGGATGATGGCGCGGCTGGGCGTCGAGGAACCCGGCATCGAGGTCGAGATCTCCGCGTCGAACCAGGTCGAAAACCTGTTACGCCGCGATGCCGACATCGCCATCCGGATGGTCAAGCCGGCGCAGAACGAACTGGTGGCGCGCAAGGTGGCCGACATTCCGCTTCGCGCCTGCGCGGCAAAATCCTATCTCGACCGGCGCGGCCGTCCGCGCGAACCCGGTGATCTTGCCGGCCACGACCTGATCGGCTTCGACCGCAGCGACGAGATCATTCGCGGCTTTGCCCAATTCGGCGTCTCGCTCACCCGCAATGCCTTCCGCTTCAGGACCGACAACCAGATCGTACTGTGGGAGGCGGTGCGGACGGGCAACGGCATCGGCTTTGGCCAGGAACCGCTGGCCAACCGCGATCCGCTGGTGGAGACAGTGCTGCCGGACCTCGCGTTGCCGACGCTGCCGGTATGGCTGGCCATGCACCGCGATGTGCGCACCAGCGTGCGCATACGCCGCGTCGCGGATTTTCTTCACGAGGCGTTGAAGCGCTATTCGGCTGGTGCGGCGTCGGGGGCGAATTCGGCGCGATGAGCGAGCCCGGCCATCAATAGAACGACGACCAGCAGCCCCGACAAAGCGACGAAGATCGGGCCGAAGCTCGAGTGCTCGGCGATGAAGCCGATTGCCGACGGCGCCACCAGAATGCCGGAATAGCCCATTGTGGTGACGACGCTCATGCCAGTGCCGGACGACATGCCTTCCTGGTTGCCGCCGGCGGAAAACAGGATCGGCACCATGTTGGCGATGCCGAAGCCGCAAAAGGCAAAAGCCGCTATGGCAAGCCAGGATGAGGGTGCCAGCCCGGCCACCAGCATGCCGGCGGCGGCGACAAGGGCCGACACGCGCAGCGTCGTCACCGCGCCGAAGCGGTTGCGGACCTCGTCGCCAAGGAAGCGCATGACGGCCATGACGCCCGAAAAGGCAGCGTAGGCAAGGCCCGCTATGGCAAGATCGGCGCCGAGTTCCTGCCGCAGATACAGCGCCGCCCAGTCGAGCACCGCGCCTTCGGAGATCATTGTGAGCAGCGCCATCAGCCCGACCAGATAGACCAGCGGATTTCCCGGCAGCGTGAATTTGCGATGCCCGTTGCCGCCTGTTGACCCTCGGAGCGGCTTGTCTTCGGCTACCAGGTGGCGGACCGCCACTGCGATCACGGCAAAGGCCAGTGCCGTCACGACCGCCGCGTGGGCGAGATGGCCATAGTTCTGGATGGCGAAGCCGCCGAGAGCGCCGCCGGCGAAACCGCCGAGGCTCCAGAAGCCGTGCGAGGACGACATGATTGCGCGGGACAACCGCCGTTCCACCACGACCGCATTGGCGTTCATGGCGACATCCATGCCGCCGATCGAACCGCCGAAGATGAACAAGGCGATCGCCGCCAGCGGCACGTTGGGGGCCAGCGCCACGACCAGCAGGCCGAAGCTGCCGACGAGACCGAACCAGCGCAGCACGGTGCGCGACCCATGCCTGGAGATCAGGTGACCGCACCACGTCATCGCCGTGACCGCGCCGGCGCCGAACAGAAGGATCAGCAGGCCGAGCGTGAACTTCGAGATGTCGAGCCGGGTCAGGAACACCGGGATCTGCGGCGCCCAGGCGCCGGTCAGGAAGCCATTGGCGAGGAAGATGGCCGCCACCGCCCATCGTCCATGAATGGCGGCCTGCATGACGTTTTGCGCGTGCATCGCGTAGAATCCGGTCCGAAAATGGCATCGGGCGGCAAATTAGATCGATTCAATCGTCAGTCAAGCGCTCTCGGCCGAAAGTGCTTGGGCCAAGCGGTACCTGGGACCGATCTAATCGAATGGGTTAACTACGATCTTATCCGAAGCGCAGGTCAGCGCAGCAAAACCGGATCTCCGCTTTTCGCTTACGCGGCCCTTCAGTCCGGGATCACGGCCCTAATGATCCTTTGGGCGTCTTGCCTCGAATTCCGCCTTCTTGGCGTCGGAGGCCTCGGTCTGGTTGAGCGCCTGCCATTCGGCATAGGGCATGCCGTAGATGATCTCGCGCGACTGGTCCTTGCCGAGATCGACGCCCTCGGCCTGCGCGGCATCGCGATACCAGTTGGACAGGCAGTTGCGGCAGAAGCCGGCAAGGTTCATCAGGTCGATGTTCTGCACGTCCGTGCGCTCACGCAGATGCGCGACCAGCCGGCGGAAGGCGGCGGCTTCGAAATCGCGTTTTTGCTCGTCGCTGAGATCGGTCATTGCTTCCTGGCCTCCTTGGGCCTCCGTCATAGTGGCCCGGTGCGCGAGCCGAACATCTTCACAGCATGTATATCGGGGCGGCGATTGATCGCGTCAACGATCGGTGCCAGCCGTTCGGCCCATGCAACCGCATTCTTCCGATCGGCGATCAGGTCCTGGCGGATCTCGATCAGCGCATGGGCAAAGCCGTTGACGATGGCATGCCTGAACATGGTGTCGCCGCGCAATGCGCCATCATAAGGCTCGTTGTCACCGACGACGAGGTCTTTGTCGGCGGCCAGCATATCGATCAACGGCCGCGCCACCCGGTCGTCGCGATCCCACAAGATACCGACATGCCACGCGCGCTCGAGCCCCTGCATCGCCGGCGTGAAGGAATGCACCGAGAAGATGAAGGGCGCGCTTGCGGAGGCCTGCGCGACCGACGCGATCATGGCGCCGACCGCGTCGTGATAGGGCCGGTAGAATCGATCCAGCCGCCTTTCGTGCTCTTCCGCTGATATGGGGTAGTTTCCCGGTACGACCGTGCCGTCGTAGAGTTGGCGGATCAGCGTCGGATCGTCTTCGCCGCGATTGGGATCGATTAGAAGTCGCGAAAAAGTGGCGAATACCGCCGGCACGCCGAGCAAAGCGGCCAGTTCTCGTGTCACCGTCTCGACGCCGATGTCGTAGGCGATATGGCGGTCGAATTCCGCCGCTGGCAGGCCGAGACTGCCATAGTCCTCCGGCAGGTCGCGGCGGGCGTGATCGGCCAGGAGCACGATGCCTCGCTTGCGGTCGCCTTCGACGATGTCGAAAGGCGCAAAAACTGTGGATCGGGTCATTGGTGGGAAATGGTCTGTTCGCTGGCTTCCGGGGAGGGTGGTATCGTCATTCCACGAAGAGGACGCTTGCGCAATGCCGTTGTTTGGCCATGGTTTCTGCGGAAATCTGGCACAGGGCGGCAGACCGTGCGCCAGAGCCTTCCTAAATCGATTGGAATTGGGCAAATGGGCGCGTTGACATGCGCCCGGACTTTTCCGAAAAGGGGCGTTGAGAGATGCAAATGTGGTTCTTGAGGGGTTTCAGGATGGATTCCGCCGGCAGGCCGCGCGTGCGCTATGCCTTCGCCATGCCGCTCCTGAGCCTTGCCGTGGGCTTCGCCGCGATGGTTGCTGCCTCGCCCGCGCGCGCCGATTTCCGTGTCTGCAACGCCACGCAGAACCTGGTCGGCGTCGGCATCGGCTATCGCGCCAAGGCCGGCTGGATCACCGAAGGTTGGTGGCACATCGAAGGATCGAGCTGCAAGACGTTGATCGAAGGGCCGCTGTCATCAAGGTTTTACTATCTCTATGCAGAAGACGCGGAGCGCGGCGGGCGCTGGGATGGCCCGATCAACATGTGCGTGGCCGAAAAAGAGTTCAAGATCGCCGGCGTTGCGGATTGCGTCGCCCGGGGCTTCCAGCGCGCCGGATTCCAGGAATATGACACGGGCGAGCAGTCAAGCTGGATGGTCCAGCTGACCGACGACCCCGCAACGGGGGGCGCTCCAGCCGCCCCGGGAACAAACAGTCAATGAGACGTAGCCGCAAGGTCAAGATACTCGCCACCATCGGTCCTGCCTCCTCCTCCGAGGATATGCTGAAGAAGCTCTTCGAAGCCGGCGCCGACGTGTTCCGCATCAATATGAGCCACACCGATCATGAATTGATGCGCACGCTTGTCGGTCGTATCCGCACCGTCGAGAAAGCGGTCGGCCGGCCGATCGGCATTCTCGCCGACCTTCAGGGGCCAAAGCTGCGGGTCGGCAAATTCGCCAACGGCAAGGAGGCGCTGACACTCGGCCAGACGTTTACGCTCGACGACAATCCCGAGCCTGGCAATTCGACCAGGGTCTATCTGCCCCATCCCGAAATCCTGAGATCGGTCGAGGTCGGAGACCGCCTTCTGATCGACGATGGCAAGCTCGAGCTGAAGGCGGTGAAGAGCGACGGCAAGGCGATCGTCTGTACCGTGATCGCCGGCACCACGATCTCCGACAAGAAAGGCGTCAGCCTGCCCGACACCGACCTGCCGGTAGGCGCGCTTACCGAAAAGGACCGCAGGGACCTCGATGAGGTGCTGGCCACCGGTGTCGACTGGGTGGCGCTGTCGTTCGTGCAGCGGCCGGAGGATCTGGCGGAAGCGCGCAAGATCGCGCGCGGCCGTGCGCTCATCATGGCCAAGATCGAAAAGCCGCAAGCCGTCGCGCGGCTGGCCGAGATCATCGAACTTTCGGATGCCTTGATGGTCGCCCGCGGCGATCTCGGCGTCGAAATGCCGCTCGAAGCCGTGCCCGGCATCCAGAAGCAGATCACTCGCGCCGCGCGGCGCGCCGGCAAGCCGGTGGTGATCGCCACGCAGATGCTGGAATCGATGATCGCAGCACCCGTGCCGACCCGCGCCGAGGTGTCGGACGTCTCGATCGCCGTGTTCGAAGGCGCCGACGCCATCATGCTCTCGGCGGAGTCCGCGGCCGGCGCCTACCCGGTCGAGGCGGTGGCGATGATGGACCGCATCGCCACCAAGGTTGAAACCGACCCGACCTATGCCGGCATCATCAATGCGCAGCGCTCGCAGCCGGAAGCGACCGGCGCCGACGCGATTTCGCTGGCCGCCCGCGAAATCGCCGAGACGCTGAAACTGTCGGCGATCATCAGCTATACGGCGTCCGGCACGACCGGCCTGCGCGCCGCGCGCGAGCGGCCGCAGGTGCCGATCGTCGCGCTGTCGCCGATCGTCAACACGGCGCGGCGGCTGTCGCTTTTGTGGGGCACGCATTGCGTCGTCTCGCCCGATGCCATCGACCTCGACGATATGGTCGACCGCGCCTGCCGCATTGCTTTGGACGAGGGATTCGGCAAGCCGGGCGACCGGGTTATCATCACGGCCGGCGTGCCGCTGAGGACGCCGGGCTCCACCAACATGCTGCGCATCGCTTATATCGGATCGGAGATGCAGGCCAGCCGCTAGAGCGAGTCGCTCAAAGTGCGCGGCGATTTTAGGCCGCCCACAGGCGAATTCACCAAGCTGAAGCCAAGCCTCGCCCCGGTGCGGAGCGCGCGGCACCCTGCTGCCTGCAACCGGATCAAGAAGGTGAGGCGACGGCGAGTACGATCGAGATTATCAGCAAGAGCGGCCCCATCCATTTGAAATGGCTGGGAAGGCGTGCCAACCAGGTCTGTTGTCCGGCTTGGGATTGGTTTGGCATCTGGAGGAACCCGTAGCCGACGCCCGACATCCATAGACCGGCGCAAAACATTATGAACTCGTCGATGTAAGCTGCAATCATGATTGCCCAACCACTCCAGCCCCTTACAGAAACCACACATCGCGCTCACCGACAAGCAGTGCCGAGATAAGTAAAAGCGATGAGATTGGTCGTTTCACTGACCGGAGGGTGGCCATGGCTATGGCTACAGCAAGAACGACAGCAACGTTGAAATTGCCGTGGGGCGATCACAGCCCAGGGGCACTAATGACCCTCCGGTATCAAATCCCTTCGCCGGCGAGCTCTTCCGAAAGCGTTCCGACCTGATCCTGGGCGCTGCGCAACATCGGATAGATGCCGAGCACGCGCTGCCATGCTTCCAGCGCCGACTCCTTGTGGCCGGTTACGGTCATGATCTGCGCCAGGCCGGAAAGCGCGCCGAAATGGCGTGGTTCGAGCTGCAGCGTGCGGTCGATGTCCGACATCGATTTCCCGAAGTTCTTCATCATGAAATGCGCGGTGGCGCGCCGGTTCCATCCCTCCGCAAAGGCCGGTTGCAAGGTCACCACCTGATCGAGGAAATCGAGCGCCACGTCGAACTTCTGGTCTTCGATCGCCTTTTGCGACCATTGCATCATGAGGTCGATAGAGGCGCTGCCGGACTGCGCCCACTCGTTCGAGATGCGCGCGGCGATGCGCTCGGCGGCTTTTTCGTTGCGCTCGCGCTTCAGGTCGGCGAACAACTGGTCGAGCCTTGCCTCTCTGGTCGTGGCGACCGGAGGTGCGACCGGATCGTCCGCTTGAGCCGGAAGGGAGGCGGAACCGAAAAGAAAAAGCGCCGCGAGAAATGCAAAAAGAATCCGCATAGTCGGAATCTAGCCCCGGACAGCGGGTCGTCAAACTGAATTTAGCGTGAGAAGGCCGGCAGGCCGGTATTGGAGCCACGCGTCCTTTCGACGCGCAAAGGACGTCGATGCGGTAATATCATGCAAGCGCGGAGGCAGGCCCCACGCGCAAGGCTCAACCCTGGCGCGCCTTGTAGCGCGGAGCGGTCTTGTTGATGATGTAGATGCGGCCCTTGCGGCGAACCAGCTGGTTGTCGCGGTGACGCGCCTTCAGCGCCTTGAGCGAATTCTTGATCTTCATGGTCTTGCCCGTCGGTCTGGGCCCGGTCCCGGGCCGAATTATTAAGGCGCGCTCGGAAAGCGCGCCTTTCAACTTGTGCGTGGCTCATAAACGAGGAGCCTTGTCCCTGTCAACCGCAAGCATGCTTCCTAGATGAGCCGGTGACGGCTCATTCGCGTAAAATGGCCCATCTTGCGGCCGGGCCGCGCCTCGGCCTTGCCGTAGAGATGCAGCATCAGATCGGGCTCGGCGAGCAGGGCTGGGACGCGCAGGATGTCGTCGCCGATCAAATTCTCCATGACGCAATCGAAATGGCGGCCGGGATTTCCCAGCCGCAGGCCGGCGACGGCGCGAATGTGCTGCTCGAATTGCGAGACGACGCAGGCGGCTTCCGTCCAGTGGCCGGAATTGTGGACACGCGGCGCGATTTCATTGGCCAGCAGCGAGCCGTCGGCCAGGACAAAGAACTCGATGCCGATGACGCCGACATAGTCGAGGGCCGCAAGTATCTCCGCTGCTGCCGCCCGCGCCGAAACCGCTGTTTCGGAGCTTATTCCAGCCGGCAGGGTCGAACTGTGCAGGATGCCGTCGCCGTGGACGTTTTCTGCCGGATCGTAGGCGGCGAGCGAACCATCCATTCCACGCGCGGCGATCACCGAAATCTCGCGTTCGAAGTCGACAAAGGATTCGAGGATCAGCGGCACGTTGCCCATCGTCTCGCAGGTGCCGGCAAAGCCGCCGGTTTCCATGTTGCGGAAGACACGCTGGCCCTTGCCGTCATAGCCCATGCGCCGCGTTTTCAGTATGCCGCTGCCACCGAACTTCTTCAGCGCCGCCGTAAGTTCGTCGTCATTGTCGACGGGACAGAAATCCGCAGTGGAGACGCCGATACCGTTGAGGAATTTCTTCTCCGCCACCCGGTCCTGAGCCACTTCCAGCGCGCGCGCCGGCGGGTAGACCGGGACCGTGACGGCAAGCGCGCTGGCGGCTGCGACCGGCACGTTCTCGAACTCGTAGGTGACGACAGCGCTGACTGCCGCCAGTTCGGCGAGCGCGGCCGTATCGTCATAGGCAGCGGCGATCTGCCGGTTGGCGACCTGTGCGGCCGGGCAATCCGGCTGCGGTTCCAGCACGACCGTGCGGTAGCCGAGGCGGGCCGCGGCCATGGCCAGCATGCGACCGAGCTGGCCGCCGCCGATGATGCCGATGGTCGAGCCGGCCGGCAGGCTCATGGCATGTCCGTTGGTTCGGCGGCGACCTTGGCGGTCTGGGCGGCGCGCCAGGCATCGAGCCGGGCAGCGAGCTTTTCGTCGGTCAGCGCCAGCACGGCGGCAGCCAGAAGGGCGGCATTGATGGCGCCGGCCTTGCCGATGGCCAGCGTGCCGACCGGAATGCCGGCCGGCATCTGGACGATGGAGAGCAGCGAGTCCTGTCCGGAAAGTGCCTTCGATTCCACCGGCACGCCAAAAACGGGGAGCGGGGTCATCGCCGCCGTCATGCCGGGCAGGTGCGCCGCACCGCCGGCGCCGGCGATGATCACCCGAAAACCAGCCGCCTTGGCGCCATTGGCGAAGTCATAGAGCCGGTCGGGAGTGCGGTGGGCCGAAACGATCAGCCGCCTGTGCGGGACGCCCAATGCCTCCAGCGTTTCGGCGGCGTGGCGCATCGTCGCCCAGTCGGACTGGCTGCCCATGATGATGGCGACGTCGGCGCGTTGATCGTCCAAGCTTCTGCTCCCGGCGGCAAAGGCGCGCATTAGCGGAATTCGGGGAGAGCCGCAAGGATGCGTTGCCTCTGCGCAGCATTCGGGCGCACAGCGCCATCGTTGCCTAATCCGGCCAGCGCAAGACGCCGGCGGTGTCCTTGCGGGCCGACTTCATGGCGTCGGCGGGACGCTCGGCGCTCAGCACAGCGCGAAGCTGCTCGGCGACGATCTCCGCCTCGCCGGGATGAAGGTTGCAGGGATCGAGGAAGAAGTGGCCGCGCTCGACCTCGTGGTTGCGAACGACAATGGGGGGCGAGCCCGCCGCCAGCGCCGAGGCGAGGCCGGCGGCGCTGAAGCCGCTTTCCGGCCGGACGAAGACCTGCAGGCGGTCGAGCGGGTTGGCGGTAGGATCAGGGATGATCTCGGCGCCAATTCCGGCAATGCCTTGCAGTGCGTCCGTCCACAGATTGAGCGCTGCTTCCTCCCGCTGCCGGATCCCGGCATGGTCACGCTTTTCCCAGGCTTCGAGTGCCGCCATGGTGCCGGCGATGCTTTCCTTGCCGACTTTCATGGCGCGCGCGACGCCGCGATTCTGGAGATAGGCGGCTCGCACCAGATCCTTGCGCCCGGTCACGATGCCGCTGGTTGGCCCCGAGAGAAATTTGTGGCCGCTATAGACGACGATGTCGGCGCCGCGTGCGAGAAAGCCGCGCAGGTCGTATTCGGAGGCGGCGTCGACGATCACCGGGACGCCCCTGGCGTGGCAGATGTCGCAGAACTCCTCGAGCGAAAGCATGCCGTATTGCACCGTGTGATGCGCAACGACATAGAGGCCTGCCGCGGTGCGGTCGCGGATTGCGTCGCGGACGTGATAGTCCTGCGTCACGCTGACCGTGCCGGCCGGCACGGTCCTGGCCCCGGCAAGCCGGATCGACTGGTCGATCGGCGCGCCGTAGTTGACGATATGGCCGAGCTGGACGATGACCTCCGACTTGAGGCCCTCGGTGTCGTCCGGCAGCCGCTCGATCGCGAGAAGGTTGGTGCCGGTCATCGCACTGGCAATCGCCATGGTGATGCCGCTGGCGCAGCAAGCCGTGACGAAGCCGGCCTCGCCGCCAGTGAGGCGCGCGACGATCGTGCTTGCGGCGCGTTGCAGATCGTCCATCTCCACCCATTGCGAAGCGATCTCCGACATCGCGGCGATCGCTTCCGGGACGATGATCGAGGCGCCGAGCGCCGTCATCGTGCCGGAAACATTGATGATCGGGCGAAGGCCGAGCCGTTCGCGAATTGTCGTGTTGGAGCCGTTAGCGGAATAGATCGTCATCTCTAGAGATCCCAATGGTAAGACGTCAGGCGGCGATCTCGACGACCGCCTCGATTTCGACTGTGATGTTCCCCGGCAAGGAGCCGACACCGATCGCCGAACGGGCGTGGCCGCCGATCCTATCAAAGACAGCGGCAAAAAGATCGGAACAGCCATTCACCACCTTCGGGTGATCGCTGAAGGTCGGGATCGCATTGACGAAGCCAAGCAGCTTGACGACGCGGACGATGCGGCCGAGGTCGCCTGCCGCGGCGTGCATGACTGCCAACAGGTTCAAACCGGTGAGACGGGCATGCTCATAGGCTTCCTCCACCGTGATGTCCTCACCCACCTTGCCGGTGCAAAGCGTGCCATCGGCGCGCAACGGCCCCTGTCCGGAGAGGAAGATCAGCCGTCCGCTCTCGGCGTGGGTGACGAAATTGGCGATGGGCGTCGGCGGATCGGGCAGCGTCAGGCCCAATTCGGCGAGCCGGATGTAAGGCGTCATGAAAAAGCTCCTTGCGACGGCTTTCGCCGTCTGATGTCAGAAATGCGAGGCGCGAAACCGCGCCAGGAAGCTGCGAAGACGCTCGTTGTCGATCTCCGCGCCCAGAATCTCGGCGGGCGGACCCGCGGCGCTGACGCCGCCATCCGCCATGAAGACAATGCGGCTCGAGGCGTCACGGGCAAAGGCCATCTCATGCGTGACCATCACCATCGTCATGCCGTCCTCGGCCAGGTTGCGCACGACCTCGAGCACCTCGCCGACGAGTTCAGGATCGAGCGCGGAGGTTATCTCGTCGAGAAGCAGGATTTTCGGCTCCATCGCCACCGCGCGGGCGATGCCGACGCGCTGCTGCTGGCCACCGGAAAGCTCGGCCGGCAGGCTGTCCGCCTTATGGGCGAGGCCGACCCGGCCGAGCCAGTGCTCGGCAATCTGGCGAGCGTCGGCACTGCTCTTGCCGCGCACCTTGCGCAGGCCAAGCATGATGTTGCCGGCCGCCGTCAGATGCGGGAACAGGTTGAAGCTCTGGAACACCATACCGGTCTCGGCCCGCATCGCCGCCAGGTCGCGCTCGCTGCGACGCTGGCGTGTTCCGGTCTCGCGGAAGCCGACCTCCTTGCCGTCGATGCGGATGGAGCCGCTGTCGTAGCTCTCCAGGAAGTTGACGCAGCGCAGCAGCGTGGTCTTGCCGCTGCCGGAGGGCCCGATGACCGTCACCACCTCGCCGCGTGTCACCTGCAGGCTGACGGAGCGCAGAACCTCGACGGCGCCGAAGGCCTTGGAGACATCGCGTACATCGAGCAGCGCGACATTGGCGTTTGCGGACATATTGCTATTCCCGGATAAAGGAGAAACGCCGTTCCAGCCGCCGGCTGGCGAGCGAAAGGGCATAATTGACCGCGAAGTAGACGACAGCGCCGAGGATATAGAGCGGCATTGCCTCGTAGGTGCGGCCGATGACCTGGTTGATGGCCTGCATCAGGTCGGTGATGCCGAGCAGCGAGACCAGCGCGCTGCCCTTTACCGCATCGGTGACACCATTGATCCATGGCGGCAGGAAGCGCCTGAACGCCTGGGGGAAGACGACGTAGGCCAGACGCTGGCGAAAGGTCAGGCCGATCGCCATCGCCGCTTCGGACTGCCCTTTCGGGATGGAGGCGACCGCGCCCCGGAGATACTCGACGACCTGTGCCGTCTTGAATAATGTCAGCGCCAGCACGGCCGCCCAGAAGGACTGCAAATGCACGCCGACGGCCGGCAGGCCGTAATAGACAAAGAAGATGAGCACCAGGATCGGAATGCCGCGGATGGTGTCGCTGAAAATGCGCACCGCCCAGCGCAGCGGAGCCGGACCGTAGACGAGCCCTACGCCCATCAATACGCCGGCGATGAGCGACAGCACCACGACCAGCAGCGACACCCAGAGCGTTAGAGCGAAACCCTGAGCCAGGAAGGGCAAGGCGTAGAGGATCTGGCCGAGCATCTAGTGTGCCGCCCTGAACTGACGCTCGACAAGCCGCAGCGCGAATAGCAGCACATAGCCGGTCAGCAGATACATCGCCGTCGTCACCAGATAGACCTCGACGATGCGGAAGGTGTTGAAGTTGATCCACTGGGCGCCGTAAGTGAGTTCGGGCACAGAGATGACCGAGGCGACCGAGGTGTCCTTGAAGAGCGATAGGAAGGTGTTGGAGAGCGCCGGCAGTGTGATGCGCAGCATCGTCGGCAGCCGCACATGGACAAGCCTTTGCCAAGGCGTCAGGCCGATCGCCTTGCCGGCGTCGATCTGGCCGCGCGGAACGGCCTCGAGCCCCGAGCGAAACACCTCGACGAGATAAGCGCCGCTATAAAGGGACAGTGTGGCAACGAACGAAGTCTGCGCCGAGTAGGCGATGTCGACCACGGTCGGCAGGCCGTAGAAGACCAGATAGACAAGCAGGATCAGGGGCACGTTGCGGATGAACTCGACATAGGCCGCGATCGCGGTGCGTACCACGCGCCCGGCCGAAACGTACCAGACCGCCAGAACGAGCCCGATGACGATGCCGATGGCGATCGAGATCACGGCGAGTTCGAGACTGAGCAGCAGGCCACCCCACAGCTTGTCGAAATGCCGCCAGATCAGGTTGAAATTGAGGGCATAGCCCATGCGTCCGCCTCAGTACCAAGGTCAACGAGGAGAAAGAGGCGGAAGGGCCATGATTGCTGCCCTTCCGCCGGCTATATCAGATGACCGGAAAACCGGGATGGCGCGCCGGCGGCTCCAACCCAAAATAATCCTTGAACGCCGCATCGTAGAGCGCCGTTTCATGACCGAACATTGCAGTCGCGAAGCTTGTGTTGACGAAGGCCAGCCAGTCAGGATCGCCTTGTCGCAGCGCCGCACCGTAAAGCATCGAGAACCAGCTCTTGCCGGCATCGAAATATTTGTCCGGATTGCGCGAGGCAAGCCAGCGCACCGTCGACAGATCGACGGCCGCGGCGTCGACGCGCTTCGATTCCAGCGCCTGCAGGACGTTGGCCTGGGTGTCTATCTGCATAACCTGCGACTCCGGCAGGACGAGATGCACATTTGCCTCGGCATCGACATTCTGCAGGATGGAAATACGCGTTGCCGAGCCGCCGGCTAGCAGCTTGTCGAAGGTCTTGTTTTCGGCGGTCGGAAGGGTCAGCAGAGCGACGCCTTCGACGTAATACGGCCTGGAGAAGTTGATCAGCTGCGAGCGCTGGGCGGTCATGGTCATGAACTGGATGGTGATGTCGACCTTGTTGGTGGTCACGTTCGGAATGCGCTGCGCCGGATCCTGCATGACGAATTCGACCGAGGTCGGATCGTCAAAAAGTCCCTTGGCAAGAATTCGCCCCATGGTGATGTCCATACCAACCAGTTCGCCGGCATCATTCTCGAAGTGCCAGGGCGCGTTGGTGCTGCCGGTGCCGACGATCAGCTTGCCGCGATCGAGAACAGTGCGCAGCAGGCTGTCCGGCGCCGCCTGCGCCGCCGCCTTCTGGACATCGACCGCTGTGGCCGCGCTCATCACGCCAGCCGTTGCCAGCCCGGCCATTCCCAGTTTCAGAAAATCACGTCTCTTGGATGTGTCGTTCACGGCGACCTCCTTTTCGTGTTGTGTTCCCCTTTGGCGGCACATGCGTCAGTGGCAATTTGTCTCTTACAAAAGACACATGTATCCTGTACAAGACAGATACTAACATCGGGAATCAACAATGCAAGATGACAATGCCTTGGCGGCTCAGCTGGATATCGGTCCGGACGAAGACAAGATTTCGGCCTCTCGCGAGAAGGGTCTCAACCGTGTGCTCCATATTCTGGAGTTTCTGCACACGACCCAGCGCGCGGTCGGCATCGGCGATCTTGCCAAGGGCGTGAATGCGCCCCGTTCGACGACCTATACGCTGGTGCGCGAACTCGTGGATGCGGGCCTGCTGGAAATGGCCGGCGACGGCAATCGGGTCTATTTCGGCAAGAAGCTCTATCTCTACGGAATGGACTATGTGCGCGGCAACGACCTGCTCAGGAGAGGCCGCCAGGAGGTCGACAATCTGTCGCGCGAGACAGGCGAAACCTCTGAATTGTGCATGCTGCAAAGCGGCCGCTATACAATTGTCCATTCAAGTCCGGGCACCAGGCCATTCCGGATCAGTTCGGCCACAGGTCTGCAGATCCCGCTTCCCTGGACCGCTTCCGGGCGGCTGCTTCTCGCCGGATTCGAAAGGGCCGTGATCGAGGACATGGTGTCCGAGGAAGATCTCGTCCTGCCGGACGGCCGCAGATTGCTGCTCGACGACTTCATACGCGATATCGCCGTGGCCGGAGCCGCCGGCTATTGCGTGACCTCAGGTCTTGTCGACGCCTATACGAAATGCCTTGCAGCGCCGGTCTTCTCAGCACCGGGCAAGGTCGAGGCGACGATGTGCCTAGTGGTTCCCATCGATACCTCCGAGGAGAAGACCGGCGATCTCATCGCCCTGCTGCGCGAACGCGCCGCAAGGCTTTCGATCGCGGGATGAGCGGTTCTTGCCGAGACGGCAAGCGAGATTTGCTCACGCGATGATGTCTGGAATGATCCGGTCTTCCAGCGCCATCAGCCGGTCTTTCAGGAAAAGCTTCTTCTTCTTCATGCGCTGGATCTGCAGAGGGTCGCAGTTCACGGCGATCATCGCATTGATGGCCGCGTCGAAATCGGCGTGCTCTTGCTTCAGCCGTGAATATTCGAGGCGGATATCAGCCTGTTCCTGTTCGGACATTATCTACCGTCTGCACGTCTGCGGCGCCCAAAAAATGGGCCTGATTGGGCGAGGCCGGAGGTATCTTGCACCGGCGCGCAGCCAATATCACATTTCGTATTGTCGTGGAATGCTACCACGCAGCATTCGACATCGATGTCCGATGGTGGCACACTGTCATTATGCCGTCACAGAAGCGAACCTGCGGTGGAAGCGCCTTGACGGCTGCAATCGAGGAAACCATGAAAGGGAGAACCAATCATGTCTCTTGCATCCCATCTTGATGAGCTGCAGCGGAAACACGGCGACATCGAACGCGAAATCGATGATGCGATGAATCATCCATCGGTCGACGACCTCGAAATCGTGAATCTCAAGCGGCGCAAGCTGGCACTCAAGGACGAGATTGAAAAACTGAAGGCGAAACCGACCACGCACTGACGCTCTATTTACAGCGCCGCGTCCTTTTGGACGCGCAAAGGGTGCTGTAGTGCTTCTGATTTGGCGCATGATCCCCAGCGAAAATCGATTCCGATTTTCGGAGTCTTGCACGGGTTAGCTGCGCCGCTTTCGGCGCGCAATCATCTTTCCGGTGGCAACCATGCCGCCGGAAGTTCTGTTTATTTTGTTCCGGAGACACGGACAGGATAGATGGTTTGCCGCCGTCTTTTCGTTATTGATTTGACAGGCCTGCCTGCCTGTCGCCATTGACAAGCCATCTTTGCTCCTCCACCTCATGCCCGGACGGCTACAGCGCCCTTTCGGACGCGCAAAAGACGCTGTAGCATTTTGATTTTGCGCATGATCCCTTGCGAAGACCGATTCCGGCGGCCTTCGGGCCCATGCGCTAACAAAAGGCAGCCGGCATGACCGGATATTTTTCCTCTCCCTTCCCGCGCCGCACGTCGGTCGGCGTCGATGTCGGCGGCGTGACGGTCGGCGGGGGTGCCCCGGTCGTCGTCCAGTCGATGACCAACACCGACACCGCCGATGTCGACCAGACGGTCGCTCAGGTTGCGGCGCTGCATCGCGCGGGCTCTGAGGTCGTGCGCATCACCGTCGACCGCGACGAGAGTGCTGCCGCCGTGCCCGCCATCCGCGAGCGGCTCGAACGGCTCGGCGTCAACGTGCCGCTGGTCGGCGATTTCCACTATATCGGCCACAAGCTGCTCGCCGACCATCCGGCCTGCGCCGAGGCGCTGGCCAAATACCGCATCAATCCCGGCAATGTCGGCTTCAAGGACAAGAAGGACCGGCAGTTCGCGGCGATCATCGAGACGGCGATCCGGTACGACAGGCCGGTGCGCATCGGCGTCAACTGGGGGTCGCTCGACCAGGAGCTTCTGACCCGGCTGATGGACGACAACCAGCGCCAGGGCTTTCCGCTGACCGCGCAGGAAGTGACGCGCGAGGCGATCGTGCAATCGGCGATCCTTTCGGCCGAACTGGCCGAGGAGATCGGCCTTGGCCGCGAGAAGATCATCCTGTCGGCCAAGGTCAGCGGCGTGCAGGACCTGATCGCGGTCTATACCGAGCTTGCCACCCGCTCCAACCACGCGCTGCATCTTGGTCTCACCGAGGCCGGCATGGGTTCCAAGGGCATCGTCGCCTCGTCCGCGGCGATGGGCATCCTGCTCCAGCAAGGCATTGGCGACACGATTCGCATCTCGCTGACGCCGGAGCCGAATGGCGACCGCACCCGTGAGGTGCAAGTGTCGCAAGAACTCCTGCAGACAATGGGGTTCCGGCAGTTCGTGCCGATCGTCGCCGCCTGCCCCGGCTGCGGCCGCACGACTTCGACGGTGTTCCAGGAACTCGCCCAGAACATCCAGGCGGATCTGCGCAAGAACATGCCGGTGTGGCGTGAAAAATATCCCGGCGTCGAGAACCTCAAGGTCGCGGTGATGGGTTGCATCGTCAATGGCCCGGGCGAATCCAAGCACGCCGATATCGGCATTTCGCTGCCCGGCACCGGGGAGATGCCGACGGCGCCAGTGTTTGTCGACGGCAAGAAGGCGGCGACGCTGCGCGGCCCATCGATCGCCGCCGACTTCGAGAAGATGGTCGCCGACTATATCGAGCAGCGGTTTGGGCAACACGGCAGGGCTGCGGCGGAGTAGGTCAATGCGGCGCTTCCTCCGGGCGACGCTGGTTCTGTTTTGTGGGCTGGGCTGGGCGACGACCGTCCAGGCCGATCCGCCGCGCCCCGCCAAGCAGAGGCTGCTCGACCGGGTTTGCAACCTGATCGAGGCCCATGCAGACCAAAACGGCCTGTCCAAGGATTTTTTTGCCAGGCTGATCTGGAAGGAAAGCCGCTTCGATCCCAATGCGGTCAGTCCGGTCGGCGCCGAAGGCATAGCCCAGTTCATGCCGGGCACAGCGAAGATGCGCGGTCTCGCCAATTCCTTCGATATCCAGCAGGCCATCCCGGCCTCGGCAAAATACCTCGCTGAAATGAAAACCGGCTTCGGCAATCTCGGCCTGGCCGCCGCCGCCTACAATGCCGGCGAAAGCCGGGTGTCGCGCTGGCTGAGTTCCGGTGGCTTCCTGCCGATGGAGACCGAAAACTACGTCCTGGACATCATGGGCGAGCCGGCCGACAGGTTTACAGACGCCGCCTATGCCGGCATCATCCAGCCGCTCGACAAGAACGCGAGCTTCGCGGTCTCCTGCCGCAAGCTGCCGACGATCATGTCCAGAACCGTGGCCATGGCGTCGATCAACGTCAAGCCGTGGGGCGTGCAGGTGGCCGGCAATTTCCGCCGCGCTGCCGCGCTCAA
The DNA here is from genome assembly GCF_055901555.1 of Mesorhizobium sp. WSM4821. NCBI lineage: Bacteria > Pseudomonadati > Pseudomonadota > Alphaproteobacteria > Hyphomicrobiales > Phyllobacteriaceae > Mesorhizobium > Mesorhizobium sp. WSM4821. The sequence continues at coordinate 1,792,533 of NZ_CM148371.1, forward strand.
TCAATGGAACGGTGTAAAGCGCCGGTTTACGGCCTTGCTCGGCGGCAGCAATCCGGTGGTCAGCCGGGTGCGGACCCCGATCGGCCGGCGCGGCATCTATGCGGTGCGGATCGGCGCCGATAGCAAAGCCAAGGCCGACAATATCTGCCGGAAACTGCAAAGCGTCGGCGGTGCATGCATTGTGGTGCGGAATCGGTGATGGATACCGACCGATTTGCCCGACAAACCGTCAAAACTGCGCTTTGACTCCACGAATCTGCTCCACGGCTCCAGTTATAGGCCTGCCATGACCGACCGTCTCTACAGCGATCCCGACCTCGTCCAGTTCTACGATATCGAGAACGAGGCCGGCATGGACTTCGACTATTGCGTCGGCTTCGCCAGGGATGTCGGCTCGGTTCTCGATCTCGGCTGCGGCACAGGGCAACTGGCCGTCGCTCTCGCCGACCGGCGCAGCGTGACCGGCGTAGATCCGGCGCCGGCGATGCTCGATATCGCGCGCCACAGACCCGGCGGGCAGAGGATCGACTGGGTCGAGGCCGATGCGCGAACCGTCCGGCTCGGACGACGTTTCGATCTGGTGCTTTTGACGGGCCACGCCTTCCAGGTGTTTCTGACGCGAGAGGATCGAGAGGCGGTGCTTGCCACGAACGCTGCTCATCTGGCTCCCGGCGGGCGCTTCATCTTCGACACGCGAAATCCCGCCACGGAGGAATGGCTCGAGTGGACGCCGGAACGGTCGCAACGGGAACTGAGTCATCCCGGATTGGGCACTGTGAGAGCATGGAACGATTTCCGGCGCGATCCCGCCACCGGTGTCGTCATCTACTCGACCCATTACGAAATCCGCGACAGCGGGCGGGTGCTCAGCGCCGAATCGAAAATTGCCTTCCCGGCAAAGGAAAGCCTTGCGCGGATGCTGGACGAGACCGGGCTGGTCGTCGAAGTATGGCTCGGCAGTTGGCAGGGCGAGCCATATATCGAGACATCGCCGGAAATCATCCCGGTTGGCCGGTTGCGCTAGCTACTAGTGACGCAGTGACTACCCGTCGCGGCCATCCGTCAGCTGGTGCGGGCCGCCACGAATTTCGCCGCTTGCTTCAGAAGTACGGCGGCTTCGCCATAGGGATCGAGCAGCGCGTGGGCCTGGCCGACGAGGCCTTGAAGCTGGTCCCGCGCCCAGGTCGCGCCGTGCAGCGCAACCAGCGTCGCCTTGCCGGCGGCTGCATCCTTGCCCGTCGCCTTGCCCATCTGATGCGCGTCCGCCGTCAGGTCGAGCAGATCGTCGGCAAGTTGGAAGGCAAGCCCGATCGCCGAACCGAACTCGGCCAGCCTTTCACGATCGTCCGCCGGCGCGCCGGCAAGGATCGCGCCCGCCTCGCAGGCGAAGCGGATCAGCGCGCCGGTCTTCATCGCCTGAAGCCGGATGATGCCGGCCTCGTCCGGCCTGATGCGCTCGGCTTCGAGGTCGAGCGTCTGGCCGCCGACCATGCCGCCGGCTCCTGCGGCGCGGGCCAGCGCCAGTACCAGCGCCGCCCGTCGCTCGCCCGGCAGCATCGTGGCATCGTCGGCTATGATGTCGAAGGCGAGCGCCAGCAAGGCGTCGCCGGCCAGGATGGCGGTCGCCTCGTCGAAGGCCTTGTGCACGGTCGGCTGGCCACGGCGCAAATCATCGTCGTCCATGGCCGGCAGATCGTCATGGATCAGCGAATAGCAATGCACGCATTCGAGCGCCGCCGCCACCCGCAGCGCCGCCTCGCCGTCGGCGGAAAACAGCGCGGCACTTTCCATGACCAGGAAGGGGCGCAGGCGCTTGCCGCCGTTCAGCACGCCATGGCGCATCGCCGCCATCAGGCGTTGCGGCCGCGCGATCTCGCCTGAAAGCGGACGCTCGTCGAGGAGCCGCCTGAGCAGCGCCTCAAGCGGACCCGCGCGCTCGACAAGTGCTGCCTCGAACGGCATTTGATCGTCTTTCATCATGCCGGGGACGGGTAGCCGACACTCAGACGTTGCGCAAGAAGCCAAGCGCCATTATGCCGGGGCAGGGAGCAGCATGGATTGGGCGGCTTGGCGGAACCGATCGTCGATCACGAAACCGAAGGGCTGGATATGGTGAGGCCGAAACGCGGCAACCGCATCGGTCTCAAACGCCGGCCCCGGCGCTGGGTCCGGCGCGGCATCTCCGTCGCCATCGTGCTGGCGCTGATACCGGCGGTGCTGACCTTCCTGTATCTGCCGCCATTCGTGCATCCGGTATCGACACTGATGCTGAAGGATCTGGCGACGTTTTCCGGCTACGACCGGCGCTGGGTTTCGATCGACGATGTGGCGCCGGCGCTGGCGCATTCGGTCATCATGTCGGAGGATGGGCAGTTCTGTTTCCATCGCGGCATCGATCTTGGCGAGCTGAAGGGCGTCGTCGACGACGCATTGGCCGGCGAGATGACGCGCGGCGCCTCGACCATCACCATGCAGACAGTGAAGAACCTCTACCTCTGGTCGCGGCCGCTGGGCTCGGTCCGGAAAGTCGTCGAGCTGCCGCTGGCCGTCTATTTCGACGTGGTTATGTCGAAACGGCGCATCATGGAGATCTATCTCAACATTGCCGAATGGGGCCCGGGCATCTATGGCATCGAGGCCGCCGCCCAGCACCATTTCGGGGTTTCGGCAAAACGGCTGTCGCGACGCCAGGCGGCGCTGCTTGCCGTCACCTTGCCGAACCCGATCGTCCGCAACCCGGCGAAGCCCGGACCGGGGCTGAGACGTCTGGCCGCGTTGATCGAGCGGCGCGCAGGCCGGTCCGGCGCCTATGTCGGCTGTCTGCGGTAGCTTAAAAAAATTCGCGGCGGCGCTGGCCAAAACGGCGCAGGGCGTGTATAGGCACCCGACTTTCTCAGATTCCGGCCCCTGACGCGGCCCTTTCACGAGGGCAGCCGGGGCATTTTGACCATGTAGTGGAGCATATCCATGGCCGTACCGAAACGAAAAACCTCCCCGTCGAAGCGCGGTATGCGCCGCTCGGCCGACGCGCTGAAGGCCCCGACCTATGTCGAGGACAAGAATTCCGGCGAGATGCGCCGCCCGCACCATATCGACCTGAAGACCGGCATGTATCGCGGTCGCCAGGTTCTGGAGCCGAAGGAAAGCTGAGAAAACGCTTTCGACGGTTTTGCGACTCCCGAAGGACTGGCCATTGCGCCGGTCCTTTTGCATTTGGCGCGGGCGATCGCATCCCGAAGAACCAGTTTCAGACATCCCGGCAGCCGTATCGGATGGCAGCCGGGGCGCGGCTGACATGGTTATTTCGCACGGTCTTTGTCCGTGTTCGCGGTCACGTACGAAAATTCTTGACGGCGAACGCCGGGCGCATACTAGAGAAGGCTGTCCAACCGGAGACGTCAGATGTTCGGTGCCATTCCGCTGCTGATCGTGCCTTTCGTCCTCTACAATCTCGGGCTTCTGGGAATATTCGGCAGTGGGGACGATCCCTGGGCAAACCAGATGTTATCGATCCGCATGATGTCGGGCGGGGTGTTCTCGATGACACTCGGTGACTTGATCGTGCTGATCGGGCTGCTCCTCTTCTTCGTCGAAATCGTGAAATCGACACGCACGTCGAGCGCTTCGATCATGGACCACCTGTTGTCGACCTTCGTCTTCGTGGCGTTCCTGGTCGAGTTTCTGCTGGTGAAGGGCGCGGCGCACTCGGTCTTTTTCACGCTGATGGTCATCGCACTGGTCGACGTCCTGGCCGGCTTCTCGGTTTCGATGCGAGCGGCCACCCGTGACATAAACATGAACTAGAGGCTTGATGACTTAAGGGCTTGGCCTCAGCCTGGATCGGCGGTGAAACCAGCCGCTTCGATGCCGGCAATGGCGGCTGCCTCATCATTGTCCGATGTATCGCCGGAAATGCCGACGGCGCCGATGATGGTGCCTGATTTGTCGCGGATCAGCACGCCGCCAACGACGGGCAGGATGCGTCCGCCCGACACGTCGGAGACTCCGGCGATCAGATGCGGCCGTTCCTTGGCGAAGGCTTCGACGCGGCGCGAGCCCATGCCGATGGCAAGCGCGCCATAGGCTTTGCCGGCCGACATTTGCGGGCGCAGGAACGAGGCGCCATCCTGGCGCTGGAACGCGACCAGATGGGCGCCCGCGTCGAGGACCGAGACACCAAGCGGCCTGAGCTCGAGTTCGACGCCTTTGGCGAAAGCGGCGCCGATGATCTCAACGGCTTTGTCGAGCGTCAGTGCGGTCATGGCAGTCTCCTGTTGAAATGGGTGATTCATCGATCCGGGACGACAGATACAAATCCCGATTTCGGTCGAAACTGCTTCGCGTGAAATGGCGAAATCGAAGCGCCGCTGACCGGCACGTCCAATATGGCGCTCGTCCGGACGCGTCCAGATCCGTTGTCGAGGATCAGAGCGCCGCGCGTCCCGTTGGACGCGCAAAGAACGCTCTACAGTCTGAGGCAGCCCATGATGCTTTCCGGACACCGATTCCGGTTTCCAGCGTCATGCGCAACGAACCGGCCCTATTTTTTCTCGCCCTATTTTTTCTTGGCCCGCGCCGGCTTCTTGGCCGGAGCAGCCGGCGCATTGGCGAGGTCTTCCGCTTCCTTGGCAAGGCGCAGCGCCCTCAGCTTGTTGGTCTTTATCTGGCGGGCGTCGCTCTCCGCGACATATTCCGCCATCGCCTTCTGACGAACCGTGGCTGCTTCTTCCTGCTTCTTGAAACGCAAATCGGCCCGCGCGCGGGCAGTATCCTTAGAGTTCTCGACCAAGGGTTTTTCCAATCCCGTAAATTATAGTTTTCAATCCCTTTAATAGCAGAGCCGGCCTGCCATGGGGAAAATAAGTTGGTCAGGCGCCCGGATCGCACCCGGCTCCCGGCGCCTTTCGGGCGACAACCGCCTCGTATCCGGCCTGCAAGGTCGCGCGGACGGTGGCATCCGGCGGCGTATCGGAAGGCGTGCCCAGATGTTCGTGGCGCAGCTCGTCCATGAACTTTTCCCACATCGGCGGCCCCCCCTTTTCCAGAAGCTCGGCGCGGATCGACAGTTCCTCGCTGACCGGCAGCCAGACGCGACCCCATGCGCCAAGATGCGCCAGGATCGGCACCAGCGTTATGGCCATTTCGGTCAGGCTGTAGATCGCCTTCTGCTTGTGAGAAGGATCGTCGGCCTTGGTCAGCATGCCCAATTCCATCAGCCGCTTCAGCCGGTCGGCAAGGATGTTGGAAGCGATGCCCTCGATCGAACCGTTGAGCAATTCGCGAAAATGGCGTTTGCCGCCGAAAATCATGTCGCGAAGGATGATCAGGCTCCACCGGTCGCCAAACACCTCAAGCGACAGATTGATCGGGCACCCAGACCGGCGATCGATGCTCATGCGATTCTCCGAAAAAAACTGGTTGCATTATCATATCAGTTCTATCATAGTGCAACTGATTGCAAAATGCAATTGGTTACAGAGATGAGACCACGATCATGATGAATGCTGAGAGACCCGAAATCGCGTCCCAGACGTTTGGCGACCCCGCGCATCCACCGATGCTGCTGATCATGGGCGCCATGGCTTCGATGCTCTGGTGGCCGGAGGCGTTCTGCCGGAAACTGGCCGGCAAGGGTCTGTTCGTGATCCGCTACGACAATCGCGATACCGGTCGTTCAACCAAATATGCGCCGGGCGAACCGCCTTACACATTCGACGACATGGCGGACGACGCCATCCGCGTGCTCGACGACCACGGCATCGCGAAAGCGCATGTGGTCGGCATGTCGATGGGTGGCATGATCGCGCAGCTTGTGGCGCTGAAACACCCGTCGCGGGTCATCTCGCTTACGGCGATCAGCACCTCGCCGATGGGAACCGAAACGTCGCATCTGCCAAGGATGACCGATGCCTATATGAAGCATTCGGCCGAAGGCGCCAAGGTCGACTGGTCTGATCGTGACCAGGTGGTCGACTTCATCGTCAAGGACGCGCACGCAATCGCCGGCACCGCGCATGCCTTCGACGAGAGGCGGACGAGGGCGTTCGTCGAACAGGATTACGACCGATCCGGTGGCTTCTTGAGCGCGACCAATCATTTCCTGCTCAAGGGCGGCGAAAACTGGAAGAACCGCCTGCACGAATTGGAGGTTCCGCTCCTCGTCATTCATGGCACCGAGGACCCGATCTTTCCGGTCGAGCATGGCGCCGCTCTTGCCGAAGCGGTTGCCGGGGCGCGGCTTGTCCGTATCGAAGGCGGCGGCCACGAATTGCATCCCGACGATTGGGCCACCATCGTCCACGCCATCGTGGGACATAGCCAATCCGGCAAGTAACGGGCCGAACCTCGGCACCGAATGTCTGCGAGGCGAACCATCAAAGGGACGAACAAAACAATGTCCCTGACTATGCTCTTGGCGCTGCTGGCCGAGGCATGACGGCGCCTCTCAGCTTGCGGGGTCAACCAGGCTGCTCTGCGTCCCAGAACTGGTCGAGCCAGATGTTGAGCTTCAGGAAGCCGGCATTGCTGACCGTATAGACGCGCCTTGTCCCTTCCGGCTTGGCATTGACCAGCCCGGCTTCGAGCAGCACCTTCAGATGTTGCGAAACAGCCGGGCGCGAGACCGGCAACCCTGCTGCCAGTTCGTTGACGGTCTTCGGGCCGCGCCGGAGCTCTTCCAAGAGATAGCGCCGGTTGGGATCGGCAATCGCCATGAAGGCGTCGGAAAACATCATGCCTTATTTGTGAGGCAAAGTTTTCGAAATCTCAACCGTTGGTTTCAGGCTTTCTGCGCGGATCGAGCCGCAATGCTTCCGGCGTGATAGAACGTTCGGCCGGTTGCGTCTTGAAGGCGTCGCGGTCTTCGATCGGCACCGGTGCTCGACGGTTGATGCGCAGCAACGTGTAACCCGCCAGGCAAAGATGCGCCAAGGCAGTCGCAAGGAACAGGCCTTCCGGCCGCATCCAGCCCATCAGGGCGGCGCCCAGCAACGGCCCGATCATCGTGCCGAAACCATAGAGCAGCAGCAGGCCGCCCGACACTTTGACGAAGTCCTCCGCCCGGGCGTGGTCGTTGGCATGGGCCACGGCGATCGAATACAGCGTGTAGGCAAAGGCGCCGTAAGCGGCGGTGCAGACAATGACGAAGACGCCGGAGCGCGGCTCGAACAGGAAGACGGCGACGGCGAACAGCGCCGCGCCGAAGGCCAGGCCCGCCAGCACAAAGCGGCGGTCGGTCTTGTCGGAGAGACGCCCGGCCGGAAGCTGCATGGCCGCGCCGGCGACGACCACAAGGCTCATCATCAGCGCGATCTCGGCCGTGGAAATGCCGATGCGGGCGCCATAGACGGCGCCGAGCGTGCCCCAGGCGCCGTTGGCGATACCGATCAAAACGCAGGCGATCGCCGACACCGGCGAATTGACATAGAGCCCCTTGACGTCCAGCGAGACATCCTGCAGCGGCTTGGGATGCGAAGCCGTCGAGACCGCGGTCGGAATGAGCGACAGGCAGAACAGGATGCCGGTGATCATGAACAGCGACGCCGACTTCACGTCGCCGCCGGCTACGATCATCTGGCCGCCCATGATCGAGGCATAGGTGACCATCATGTAAAGGCCGAATACGGCACCGCGGTTCTCGTTGGTGGACTTCTCGTTCAACCAGCTCTCGATGACCATGAAGGCGCCAGCCATGGTGAAGCCGGTGAAGGCGCGCAGCAGGATCCAGAAATATTCGTCGATGATCAGGCCGGTGAGCAGTGCGACGATGGCTCCCGATGCCGCAAAGGCGCCGAAAGCGCGGACGTGACCGGCACGGCGCACGATGCGCGGCGCGAAGAAGCAGCCGGTGACGAAGCCGCCTGCCCAGGCCGTGCCCATCAGGCCGAGCGATGCGGTCGAGAAACCTTCCACCTGGCCGCGCAGCGGCAACAGCAGTCCATGCAGTCCGGTCGCCGCCAGCAGGAAAGCGGTGCCGCGAAGCAGCGAGAGGATCGGTCGGTAGCTTGCAAACATTTAGCTGATCCGGCTGGAATTTAGGGAGGATCTGAAGATAGTCGCATTCGGGCTTTTCGGCGGCGGGTGCTTCGGCCCTGGAACTATCCGCGGCGGAACAGCGCCTCGGCCGCCGATTTGGTGGTGCCCTTGGCCTTGAGCTCGGCTTCCAGCCGGGCGATCTCGTCGCGCAAGATGCCGATCCGCTCGGACAGTTCATCGACGGAAAGCAGCGACAAATCCTGCCCGATCTCATGCGGGCGCGCTTTCTTTTTGGGTTCGTCGTCGAAGATCGCCATCGTCGCTCCTCGCTCGCGCAAAAATTAGATTGTTGCAGCGTCCTTTGGGCGTCCAATCGGATGCCCGGCGCTGTCATGGCCATTTGCCTGATTTGGCAATCAGCATACATAGGGCAGGGGCATGGATGCAAATAGTCGGCAAGAAACCGGCAGCTGGCAAGAAACTGGCGAAGCGAGACGGGAAAATTCATGGCGAATGGACAGGATAAAATTCCGGCGACGATGACGGCCATTGCGATCTCGGAACCCGGCGGACCGCGGGTGCTGAAACCTGAAACGCGCGACGTGCCCATGCCCGGTCCCGGCGAAATCCTGATCCGGGTGCGCGCCGCCGGTATCAACCGGCCGGACGTGCAGCAGCGCAAGGGCGCCTATCCGCCGCCGCCGGGTGCGTCGGACCTGCCCGGCCTCGAAGCCGCCGGCGAAGTCGCAGCCCTTGGCGACGAGATATCACGCTGGCGCGTCGGCGACCGGGTGTGCGCGCTGACGCCCGGCGGCGGCTATGCCGAATATGTCAGGGTTCATGCCGGCAGCGTGCTGCCGCTGCCCGCCGGCTTTACCCACACCGAAGCGGCGGCGGTGCCGGAAAACTACTTCACCGTCTGGCACAACGTCTTCGAGCGCGGGGCCTTGAAGAGCGGCGAGACGCTGCTCGTGCATGGCGGTTCGTCCGGGATCGGCACCACGGCGATCCAGCTCGCCTCCGCCTTCGGCGCTTACGTCATCACCACTGCCGGCAGCCGGGAGAAATGCGACGCCTGTCTGAAGCTCGGGGCCGATCGGGCGATCAACTACCGCGAGGAGGATTTCGTTGCGGCGGTCAAGGAGGCGACCGACGGCCGCGGCGCCAACGTCATCCTCGACATGGTCGGCGGCAACTATGTGGCGCGAAACTACGAAGCCGCGGCTGTGGAAGGCCGCATCGTCCAGATCGCCACGCAGGGCGGGGCGGTGGCAAACGCCGATTTTTCGAAACTCATGGTCAAGCGGCTCGTCCATACCGGCTCGACGCTCAGACCGCGCACGGTCGAGTTCAAGGCGGCAATCGCCGCGGCACTGGAGGCGCAGGTGTGGCCGCTGCTCGGCACCCGCAAGGTGGCACCCGTCATGGACATGATCTTCCCGCTCAAGGAAGCGTGGCGGGCGCATGAGCGGATGGAGGACGGTGACCACATCGGCAAGATCGTGCTCGATGTCGGCTGACGCATCGGCCAAGACACACGCCCCAACAAGCTGAACAAAAGCTTAATGGTGCAATGCAACAAATGCATTGCGGCCATGCAAAAGCGTCTGTTCAATTCCTGGGCAGCGATGCCTATTTACGCGTCATCGAAACGAATGATCCAACAAATGGAGGACCACCATGAACCCGATCCGTGCTTTCCGCAACTGGCGCATGTACAACGAGACCGTGCGCGAACTGAACAAGCTCAACGCCCGTCAGCTCAATGATCTGGGCATCAACCGCGCCGACATCGAGAGCATCGCCCGCAAGGCGCTTTGATCTCGAGCGTGATCCCGCCAGAAAGTATCAAGCCGCTTCTCGCGGCGCCTGGGTCCGGGATCATGCTTTAGAAGCCAGAGCCGCAGCAGACGGATTTCCGTCGTCGGTTCCGAACCCGCTGGACCCTGTCCGGCGGGTTTTGTCTTTTTTGGGGTCCGGGCAACAACGGCGGTTATGGAGCCTCGATGCCGGGCCCTTCTAGGCCGAGCTTCAGCTATTGATCGCGATTTGAAGCCACACGCTCGGTCAGCGAAAGCCGACTTGCGAAAACGCGAGTGACATGCCCCGGTGCCCAACGGCTCTTTGACGGGTCTGGCCATCATCGCCCTCGCGACCTCCCAAAAACATTGCGAAATGGCGAGAGAGCGGTTATACAGACCGCGAATTTCCCATTTTGGTGGCTCTAAAACCACCGCCCGCGCGGGAACGCGGGCGAACGAGAAGGATTTTTCATAATGGCCAATACCCTGCTGATGCCCAAGGCGACCGCCGTCTGGCTGGTCGACAATACCGCGCTCTCCTTCGAGCAGATCGCGCAGTTCTGCTCGCTGCATCCGCTCGAGGTCAAGGCGATCGCCGACGGCGAGTCGGCGCAAGGCATCAAGGGCATGGACCCGATCATGACCGGCCAGCTGACCCGCGACGAGATCGCGCGCGCCGAGAAGGATCCGAACCATCGGCTGAAGCTGTCCGACCCCAAGGTGCGGGTGCCGGAATCCAAGCGCAAGGGTCCGCGCTACACGCCGCTGTCGAAGCGCCAGGACCGGCCCAACGCCATCCTCTGGCTGGTGCGCAACCATCCCGAGCTGAAGGACGCGCAGATCGCGCGCCTGGTCGGCACCACCAAGTCGACGATCGACCAGATCCGCGACAGAAAGCACTGGAACTCGGCCAATCTGCAGCCGATGGATCCGGTGACCCTGGGGCTGGCCTCGCAGATCGACCTCGACATGGAAGTCAACCGCGCCTCGCGTGGCCGCGAACAGGCGCAGCCGGCCGGCGACACACTGCTGCCGGCGGCATTGACCGAGCGGCTGGTGCCGGCGCCGGAGAAGCCAAAGGACGAGGATGCGGAACTCGACGCCAACGCCGTCTTCGCCAAGCTTTCGGCGCTGAAGTCGAAGGACAAGGATACGGACGACGAGGAGTAGGTCATCCCGCGGGCACCAAGCCGGCGCCCCACCACGCCTTCGGCAACTGCCTCATTCACCGCTGTGTGTCCTGGCGTTCATTGACCGCACCCCTGCGCCGGTCCCGCCATTTTTCGAACTCCATGCCCAACAGCAAGGTGGCGGCGAGGAAAAGCAACATCCCCCATTCGCGCAGCGAAACCGGCGTGATCCTTAGCGTGTCGCTCAGTCCTGGAATGTACATCGCGCCAATGTGCAAGGCCTGCGCGCCGAGAACGCCGAGAACCAGGAGGGGATTGGCGAACAGTCTCTGACGGAAGACCGAGAGGTGCTCGGAACGGCTGTTGAAGACCTGGAAATTCTCGAAGAGGACGAAGAGAAGCAGCAGAAGGTTGCGCGCCTGCTCCTCGGGATAGCCCTGCCGGAGCAGCCAGTAGAAGACGGCGAAGCCTCCAACGCCCATGACCAGAACGGAATGCCAGATGCGGCGGATCATCACGCGATCCAGGATCGGCTCGTTCGGACGGCGGGGCGGGTGGCGAAGTTCGTCGCCCTCGGCCGCCTCGGCGGCAAGCGCCACGTCCTGTATGCCATTGGTGACCAGGTTGAGCCAAAGGAGCTGGACGGCCAGCAGAGGCATGGGCAGTCCCATCGGCATTGCCAGCAGGAACAGCACCACCTCCGCCGCGCCGGTCGATACCAGCATGAAGACCACCTTGCGGATGTTGGCGTAGGCGACGCGCCCCTCCAGGATACCGTTGACGATCGAAGCGAAATTGTCATCGGTGACGACGATATCGGCGCTTTCCTTGGCCACATCCGTGCCGGCTCGTCCCATCGCCACACCGACATGGGCATGTTTCAGCGCCGGCGCGTCGTTCACGCCGTCGCCGGTGACGGCGACGAAATGTCCGTTGCGTGAGAGCGACAAAACGATCGAGAGCTTCTGTGCCGGATCGACGCGGGCGAAAATACGGGCGTTACGCGTCAACTTGTCGAGTGCCGCTTCCCCATCCTGTTCAGCGCGGCGCACCGTCTCGCCCGTCACCACCTGGTCGGGTTTGAACACAAAGCCGGCCTGCCCGGCGATCACGCTTGCCGTTCGCGGATCATCGCCCGTCACCATCGCCACTTCTATGCCGGCACGATAGCAGTCGCGGATGGCGTTCGGCACTTCGGGGCGCACCGGATCCTGCATTCCCGCCATGCCGAGAAAGGTGAGATCCACAAGGTGGTGATGCGCGTACCCGTCGTCCGGTGTCGTGTCGATTTCCGCCTGAGCGAATGCCAGAACGCGCAGCCCCATTCCGGCAAGCTCCTCCTTCTGGCGCAGCAGAAACTCACCATCGATCGGCGCCGGTCGGCCATCGGCATCCATCCGGCTGGCCATCGCTATCAGCGTTTCGGGCGCGCCCTTGACGAAGATGCGGACACGGCCCCTGCGGCGGTGAAAGGAGGCGGCGTATTTGAGATCCGGCTCGTAGGGGATGCGCGTGATGAGTGGATAATGCGCGGCGATTTCCTCCTGCGCGATGCCTCCCTTGCGGGCTGCCGCCAGCAGGGCGACATCGACAGGGTCGCCGTGCCGGCTCCAGCTTTCCCGCTCCTTGAACAGACGCCCCTCATTGGGCAAGGAAGCCGCTTTCAGAAGGGCGGATGCGCGCAGCGAGGCCTGCACATTGCCGCCGTGTGGCGACACGATTGAACACGCGTCCAGGTCCTGGCCCGCCTCGCATTTCAGTCGCGTTCCGTCCGGCAGCAGGATATCCGTGACGGTGAGTTCGTTCATCGTCAGCGTGCCCGTCTTGTCTGTCGCGATCATGGTGCAGGAGCCGAGCGATTCCACTGCCGGCATCTTGCGCACGATGACGTTTACCCTAGCCATCCGCCGCATGCCGATGGCCAAAGCGACGGAGATCGCGACGGGCAGCCCCTCGGGAATAGCGCTGACCGCAAGACCGACCGCAAGCATGAACAGGTCGCGATAGGGGATGTCGCGCAGAAGCCCGACCGCGACCAGCAGAAGTATTGCCAGGCAGACAGCGATCGCGATCATCCGCGAAAAGCGCTCCAGGCGTATGAGGAGTGGCGGCTTGGATATCGAGCGCTTGCCGATCTCCTCCGCGATCTTGCCGATTTCGGTCGCGCCGCCGGTCGAAACGACGACGCCTCGTCCGCGTCCCCGCGTGATCATGGAGCCGGCATAGACAACGTCCAGCCCCGTTTCCGCACGCGACGATGAGGCTCTTTTCTTCACCGGCCTCGATTCGCCGGTCAGCAGCGACTCGTCGCATTGAAGGTCCTTGCTGAGCAGAAGCTGAATATCGGCCGGAACCCTTGAACCGGCTTCCAGGAGCACCAGGTCGCCGGGAACGAGTTCGCGTGCGTTGATCCTGCACTGCGCTCCATCGCGGATCACCGACGCATGCGGCTCTTCCAGATTTCGGAGCGCTGCCGCGGCCCGCCCAGCCGAATATTCCTGTGCGGCTCCTATGATGCCGTTGATCACCAGGACAACGCCGATGAACAGCGCATCCTTCGCGTCTCCCAATGCCAGCGAGACCACGGCTGCGAAGAGAAGTATATAGATCAGCGGGCTTAGGAACTGCCGCAAGAATACGGCGGCGAGAGATGGCGCATACGGTTGGGGGAGTGCATTCGGGCCGTATTGTTCGAGCCTGGAGCGCGCTTCGGCATTGGTCAGCCCAAAAACAGGAGGACCATCCGGTATTGGCGCGCCGTTCGTCTGCGAGAGGACCAGATCGTTCATCTCTTCCGGTTGGCACGGCCCAGACAACAGTGGGCGGCTTCGCCTGGTCCGTTGCCCCTTCGGGTTATCGTTGCCGTCGCCAATCTGTGTGGCACATGGCCAAGTTAAATTGTTTGTCTTGAATCAAGCCAGCGTGCGTTCCTCATCCCACTGTGGGCAGAGACAGGGCCTGGCAAGGACGCCATCACGGGAGGTGGGAAGGGGAGCAACCTTGTCGGCCCTGGGCTGTTGCCGGCCGTGATGCCATCGACGCTGCCAGGCAGTGCCATGCCGTAGCGGCCTTTCACACAGCCCGCGTTTCACACAGCCCGCGCCAGGCGGGCTTTGCGCTCTTGCGGCGTCAGGGTCGCGCTGCCCGGTCCGGTCTCATGCCGTAGTCCTCGCTGCGCTCCACCGCGCGATAGAAATCCGCGAGCTGCTTGCCGCGCTCCGGCTTGAAGACGCGGCCGGCGATAACCACCGAAGCGATGCGGTCGATACGGAAAGCCCGGAAATCGTCGCGCATCTCGCACCAGGCGACCAGCGTCCATACCTTGCCCCAGAACCACAGGCCCAAGGGCCGGATGTCGCGCGCGGTGCCGCGGCCTGCTTCGTCGGAGTAGTCGATGGTCAGCACCTGGCGTTTCTCCACCGCGCGCTCGATCAGGTCGATCGCCTCGCGGGCGGCATCGCTCACCACCCACATCGGCGTGTGGATCTCGGTGCGGGCGATACGGTCCTTTTCTGCGTCGGGCAGCACGGCGCCGATCTTGACCAGCGCCTCGTCGGCGGCCCGCGCCATGGCTGCACCGCCAAAGGCGCGCACCATGCGGGCGCCAGCGACCAGCGCGACGATCTCGTCACGCGTGAACATCAGCGGCGGAAGGTCGAAACCCTCCCTCATCATGTAGCCAACGCCGGCCTCGCCGTCGATCGGCACCCCGGTCGATTGCAGGTCGGCGATGTCGCGGTAGATGGTTCGCTCGGAAACCTCGAGCCATGTGCCCAGCTTCTGGGCGGTGACCAGACGGCCACCGCGCAGATGCTGCACGATCTGGAAGAGCCTGTCGGCGCGGCGCATCGTACGGTCCCTCGATTTCTATGTTTCGAGCCCTTCGCGCTTGCGCTGCGCGGCGACGAATGCCGCGCCGAAGGACAAATTCCCTGTGGTCGGCGTCTTTGCGTCCAGCACGCGCCAGAACGGCGCAATATCGCTCAGCGTCATGCCGCGCTCCAAATCCTCGTTGGCGACCTCGGCAACGGTGCGCAGATGATAGCCGTTGGTGACCGGGCATGTCACTTCGGCACCGTGCTCGACGGCGAGCAAATCGCGGACGTCCATGTCCACGCCCTTTGGGATAGAGCGGATGAAATCATCGACCTGCCTGGCCGTCGGCACCAGCATCGACTGGCCCTCGATGACGTCGCCAACAGTGCGCGGCGACGGCTTGATGCCGTTGGTGCCCGATGTGTTCAGCCTGTCGCTCCAGCTTTTTACCATGCGGCACCTAGACGAAGAGTCCAAAGCTGTTGCCGTCCGGGTCGAGGCAGTAGGCGAATGTGCCGGCCGGAATGGAGATCGCTGGCGAGACGACCTGGCCGCCGCTCTGCCTCACCCGTTCCATGGCGTCCTCGATCGGTGCGGCAACCGACAGATGGATTGTCGGGCCGGTTCCCGGTGCTGCGGGTTTTCCGGGATAGACGTGCCCGGAGGCCGTGCGGTCCTGCGCGGCGAAAATGGCGATCGGGTTCGGGCCGCTCTCCTCCAGCACGAGATCGTTCTGAAGCACCGATGCATAAAAGGCGCGCGCCCGATCCATGTCGGCGACAGGGATTTCAAACCATGCCGAGGCTTTCGCGGGGATAAAGGCCATGTGTTTCTCCTGACGCTGCCGTAGTATTGCACTTCGCTCCTGACACCATACTGTCAGGAGGCTTCAGCATATTCCCCTTCAGCATACTCCTTGGCGAACAGCGTACGCATCTGTGCCAGGTCGCTGCTTCTCTGGGGATAGAGTGTCTTCAAAAAGGCAAGAGCGAATGTGCCGGGAGCCGAACCCGGCGCTGACGCGATGCGACCGTCGGCGACGGCATGGGGCACATCCTGGTAGTTCTGGGCGCCGGCGTAACCCGGTTCCTTTTCATTGATCCAGTCGCGACCATTGCTGGTGTGCTTGGCCTTGTCGAAGAGGCCGGCGCGCGCGAGCGCCAACGTGCCGGCGCAGATGCCCCCAACCACGCCGCCGCGCATCGCAATTGCTGTCAGCAGTCCGGAGATATCAGGCGGGTCATCGACCCACTGGTCGGAGCCGATGACCGCGATGGCGTCGAGATCGGTGTTTTCATCGACCTTGGCAGAGCGATCTGGCGTCAGCAGAAATCCGCTGGCCGAGGTCACAGGCTTGCCGTCCGGCGTAAGCGACAGCGCGCGTGCGCCGAACCATTCGACCGCCGAAGCCGCCAGCAAGCCGTACTCCCAGTCCGCGAAGCGATCGATGAAAAGGATGCCGATGGTCTTCTGTTCGGACATTTCCTGCTCCGTCTTTCGGCTCGCCGGACCTATTATCTGGGCGCTGTGGCGTCCGCGTCCAACCGTTGCCGCGAAAAAATCATCCGCAATTGTGGCGGCCTTTGTAATTATCCGGCCAACCGATGTCCTTGCGGATGCTCTGCGGCAACGCATTCATGAAACGCTGAGTGCGAATCTCGTTGCGCATAGTCCGGATCTTGCCGACATAGTGCTGCACACTGCTCAGAATGGTAAAACCGTTCATGACTGGTCTCCTCTCTTTCGATGGAGACACTATCGCACACCCCTCCTGACAGCAGTCTGTCAGGAGGCTGGGTGGGCGTTGGCGAACGCGCCAGGTTTGCCGGTTTTGCAGTCCAGCATAGCGCCTGTCCGCTTTGATCCCGTCGTGAGTAGCGACCAGGGGAGAGCGCAAGGAGCGCTTTGACAGTTGGCCGCGATGCTGGTCAAAGGCAGCATGTCGAAATTCCTCGCGCTCGTCATCGTCGCCATGATGGTCATTCAGATGATCAAGCCGCTCGGCTGGCCGGGGCTGAAGCGGCGCAGCGATTTCTGGAAGCTGGCGGTGCTGGCCATGGCGGCGATCTCCCTGACGGCAGCGCTGGGACATTGGACGTAGATCGGAGGCCCGGCCTTCGCCGGCCCCGGGACGTTCAATCTAATCGGAACGGTACGTTTCGTTTCGCCTGAAGGCGGACCGGACTTTCATCGTTCACAACTCGAGCAGGCCAAAATCGCCGGCTTTTCGCTCGCTACGCCGGACGATGCTCATCCAGCACCAAGCCGACGAGATGTTCCGCCCAGGCCCGGTAACCGGCTTCCGAGGCGTGAAATCCGTCGGACGCAAAGCCCGCATCGGCATCGGTGATCGGCAGGCGCGGCGCCGGCACCGCGCCGCGTTCGAGGCAAAGCCGCTCGCCCATCCGGTTCATCTCGGCGGCGCGGATTTCCAGAATCTTTCCGAGCAGCGGCGGCATTGCCGGCGCCCGGGTGAATTCCAGCACCGGCGACCACACCACGCGCGCCTCCGGCCATTTAGCGCGCAGCGCGTAGAGCAGGCCGCCAAACTCTTTCCTGAAGCGTGACACCGAGTGGAAGTTCTTGGTGTCGTTGGTGCCGATGGCGAGCACGATATGCGTCCACGGATCGGCCGACAGATTGGGCAGCACATGGTCGCGGATCTGGCCTGAGGTTGCCGAGTTGAAGCCGGCTGCCCGCCAGCGCACCGCACGGCCAGTGCGTTTCGAGATCAGATCGGCCAGTTGCGCGGCCAACCCGTACTCGGAATTGCCGATGCCGACCGAGGCGGCGGAAGAATCGCCAAGCATCAGAAGCGAGATCGCTGGCGCCTGGCCAGATATCTCGTGCATGACCGGACCTTGCGCAGGGAGCATGCGGGTGGTGCGGCGGCGCACGCCGAGCCCTTGCCAGACATAGACAGGAAAGGCGAGCCAGGTGAGGAGGGTCAGAAAGCGCTGCATCGCAAACCGTTAATGGGCAAGTCCGTCAAAGGGGATAGCGAGCAGCACTTAGCGCATGTCGGGCCGAAGGCGAAAGACCTTGCGTCCGCCGTCAATGGCAACAGGCGTCCTGCATCTCGGGCCTGTCCGCATATTCATCATGCAGCCGTACCCAGTCCATCAGGCTGTGGTAGGGGCCGGTCTCGTTGCGGCCATTCGGCGTCAGGTCGAGATAGTGATAGGCGCCGATCAGCGGATCGCCGCCCCTGGAACGCGATATGAAGGTCAGGAAGATGTCGCCTTTCTCGTCCCTGTAGAACACGCTGGTGCCCGGAAGGTCCTTCGATTTCCGCGCGCGCTGCTCGAAATTGTAGGTCGTTTCGCCGTCCGCGATCTGCTTGTCGGTGAAGGAAACCTGCATGTCGAAGTTGAAGTCCGAGGCGTAGGACGACACCCAGTCGAATTTCCAGCCCATGCGCTCTTTGTAGGGCAGAAATTCAGCCAACGGCGCCCGAGAGATCACGACCAGCGACACATCGTGGTGCTTGAGGTGCTGGTTGGCGCCGTCAATGTGGTCGGCAAGGAAGGAACAGCCTTCGCAACGATAGTCGGCGCCCGGCCCGAACATGAAGTGGTAGACGATCAGCTGGCTTGCGTCTCCGAACAGGTCGGCCAGTTTCTTAGGGCCCTGTTCGGTCTCGAAGACATAGTCCTTCCGGATCTTCAGCCATGGCAATTCGCGTCGTTCGGCGGCTATGCGGTCGCGAAAGCGCGTCAATTCCTTTTCGCGGGCCAGATGCGCCTTGTGCGCCTGGAACCAGTCTTCCCGTGAAACGATCCTGTTGTTTGGCATGAGCCTGCTCCTCTTTTGAACCCCAAGGACGTTTGGGCTCGACGCAAGCCGACACGGCCATCGCGTTTTCTTGGAGCAATTTTGGAGCAGATGGAACCTGGGCCATATAGCCCAGGTTCTGCCGAAGAAAAAACCGGTCAGGCGGCCTGTTCCAGTTCCGGCTGCCATTTTCCAAGCGCGGCCAGATGGTTCATCTGGGCGCGATGGGCGAAGGCGGCCTGGGCAGCGGCGACGTTGGCCGCCTTGCCGCTCCAGGCCTTCTGTGGCGCTGCCTGCAAGGCGCGGCCATAGGAGAAGGTCAATTTCCACGGATGGGGGCCAATGGCGTTGATGGCGTTGAGGTTGGCGGTCGCTTCCTCGTCCGATTGTCCGCCGGAGAGGAAGGCGATGCCCCCGACCGCTGCCGGCACCGTCTCGCGGAACAGTTTTATGGTCTTTTCGGCGACCTCCTCGGGGCTGCTCACCTTGCCCGACTTCTTGCCGGCGAGAACCATGTTCGGCTTCAGAATGGTGCCTTCGAGGACGACGCGGGCCGCGTAGAGCTCGGTATAAAGTTTTGTCAGCGTCGCCTTGCTGATCTCGTAGCAGGCGCCGATGTCGTGGGCGCCGTCCATCAGCACTTCCGGCTCGACGATCGGCACGATGCCGGCCTCCTGGCAGAGCGCGGCATAGCGGGCGAGCGCATGGGCGTTCGAGTCGATCGACGTGGCGGACGGCACGCCCTTGGCGACGTCGATGTCGATCACCGCGCGCCATTTGGCGAAACGGGCGCCGAGCTTGTAATAGTCGGCCAGTCGCTCGCGCAGGCCGTCGAGGCCTTCGGTGATCGTATCGCCAGGGAATCCGGCCAGAGGCTTGGCGCCGGCATCGACCTTGATGCCGGGGATGGCGCCGGTCGCCTTGATGATGTCGACCAGCGGCGTGCCGTCGGCCGCCTTCTGGCGGATGGTCTCGTCGTAGAGGATGACGCCGGATATGTATCTGGTCATCGCCTCCTTGGCGCGGAACATCATCTCGCGATAGTCGCGGCGGCTGTCGGCGGTCGATTCGACGCCGATGACGTCGAAGCGCTTCTTGATGGTGCCGGAGCTTTCGTCGGCGGCCAAAAGGCCCTTGCCGTCGGCCACCATCGCGGCGGCAATGTCCTCGAGACGTTCGCTCATTGTGCTTCTCCTGGGCCGGTTTATCCGTCCTAGCAGACCACTTGAGCAAGGCAGGTTCAAGTCGAACCATTCCGAGCGGAAAGCTCGAATCGATTGAAATGCGCAAACGCCCTCGTTCGCCTTGTCGCCTCAGTGCTTCAGCACATCGACACCCGGCAGCGGCTTGCCTTCCATCCATTCCAGGAAGGCGCCGCCGGCGGTCGAAACATAGGTGAAGTCGTCGGCGACGCCGGCATGGTTGAGGGCGGCCACCGTGTCGCCGCCGCCGGCCACCGAGATCAATTTGCCGGCCTTGGTGCGGGCCGCGGCGTGCCTGGCCGCCGCCACCGTCGCGCGGTCGAACGGCTCGATCTCGAAAGCGCCAAGCGGACCGTTCCAGACCAGCGTCGCGGCGCGGTCGATCCAGTCGGCAACGGTCTTCACGGTCTCTTCGCCGACATCGAGGATCATGCTGTCGGCGGGCACCTCCGATATGGCGACGGTTTCGCTGGCGGCGCCCGCCTTGAATTCCCTGGCGACGACACCGTCGACCGGCAGGATGATGGCGCAGCCGGCTTCGGCCGCCTCGATCATGATCTGCTTGGCGGTGTTGGCGAGATCATGCTCGCACAGCGATTTTCCGACGTCGGTGCCACGCGCGGCGAGGAAGGTGTTGGCCATGCCGCCGCCGATGACCAGCGCGTCGACCTTCTTCACCAGGTTCATCAGCAGGTCGATCTTGGTCGAGACCTTGGCGCCGCCGACGATGGCGACGAGAGGGCGGGCGGGATTGCCGAGGCCCTTTTCCAGCGCGTCGAGCTCGGCCTGCATGGTGCGGCCGGCGAAGGCCGGCAGCAGATGTGCAAGCCCCTCCGTCGACGAATGCGCGCGGTGGGCGGCGGAAAAGGCGTCGTTGACGAAGATGTCGCCATTGGCGGCAAGCTTTTCGGTGAAGGCCGGGTCGTTCTTCTCCTCGGCCTTGTAGAAGCGGGTGTTTTCGAGCAGCAGCACGTCGCCGTTGTTCATGGCGGCGACGGCGCTCGCGGCCTTGTCGCCGATGCAGTCCGGCGCAAAGCCGACAGGGCGGACGAGCACGTCCGCGGTCGCCTTGGCGATCGGCTCGAGCGAGAATTCGGGCGACGGCCCATCCTTTGGCCGGCCGAAATGGGCAAGCAGGATGACCTTGGCGCCCTTGCCGGAAAGCTCGGCGATGGTCGGCGCGATGCGCTCGATGCGGGTGGCGTCGGTGACCTTGCCCTCAGTGACGGGAACATTGAGGTCGACGCGCACCAGCACGCGCTTGCCGTCTATATTGCCGATGTCGTCCAGTGTCTTGAAGCCGGCCATGCTGTTCCCTTTCGCGAAAAATCGCGGGGACCTTAACCCGCACCAACGACGATGCAAGACCTGCAATGGTGCTACGCGGGAAATATGACCACGGCCTGCAGCGAGAGCCGTCAGCCCTCGTCGATTGCCTTTTCCACCACCGGCTGTGAAGCCGGCTCCGGGTCCGCCGGCGCCTCGGCATTCTGCTTTTTGGTCCGCTTGCGCCAGTTGCGCGCAAAGGCGACGATGCGGTCGGCGATCTCGCCGGCACTCAGGAACACAGGGACCCGTGCCACCGGCGCCGTCGGCTCGAGGGAAAGACCGAGGCCAGTGATCTTGCCCTTGTCGTCGACGTCGCGGACGATCAGCTCGATCGGGCCAAGCAATACGCGGTCGGCATATTCGGCATGGCCGCCGAGACGCTCCGTCACCAGGTCGCCGACGGTCAGCTTGCGTTCCTCCTCGGTCAGGCCCGGCGCGTAAGCAGCTTCCAGTTCCGCGGCGGAGCGCGCCGGATCGACGGCGAAGGCGCCGAAGAAGTCCGCATCCTCGGGGTCGACCACGGCACGGCTGGCGAACAGCTTGTCGAGCAGGCCTGGGTAGCGATCCGGCACGAAGATGTAAACATGGTCGCCGGCGGCGAGCCTGCCCATGTCCTGGAAGCGCATCGAGCGCCCGTCGCGCAGCACCAGCGACGGCCGTGCCCAGCGTGGGATGCGTTCACCACGCGCCACCGGGCTGCCAGGTGCTACGCGGTAGGCGAGAAGCTCGTGATGGGCGGATCCCGGCAATTCGAGTTCGACCTTGTCCAGCGGGCCAAGGCGGGCAGGCACGATCAGGCCGAGGCGGCGCGCCAGCGGTCCGACGGTCCATCCCTGAACGACCAGCGATACCAGCACGACGATGAAGGCGGTGTTGAAGATGAGGCGGCCGTTCTCAAGACCGCCCAGCAGCGGCGTGATGGCGAGCAGGATCGACACGGCGCCACGCAGGCCCACCCATGAGACGAAGGCGACTTCCGGGCGCGGCAGGCGGAACGGCACCAGGCAGAGCCAGACGGCGATTGGCCGCGCCACGAATATCAGGAACAGGCCCAACAGCACCGCCGGCAGCATGATCGCCGGAAACTGCGAGGGTGTGGCGAACAGGCCGAGGATCAGGAACATGATGATCTGTGCCAGCCACGACATGCCGTCCTGGAAGCGCTTGAGGATGGTGACGGCGCGGATGTCGGAATTGCCTGATATCAGGCCGGCGAGATAGACCGCCAGAAAGCCGGAGCCGCCAATGGCGCCGGCGGCGGCGAACACCATCAGCGACAGTGTCAGCACGAAGATCGGGAGCAGCCCGTGGTCGAGATTGAGGCGCTCGACGAGGCGCACGATAGCTAGGCCGCCGAAAATACCGACGATGGCGCCAAGCCCCATGTTGAGAAGGAAGCCGAGGGCGAGGTCAGTAGCCAGCACCCTGGCTTCGGGATTGGCGTTGATGGCGATGATCTCGACCAGCGTGATGGTCAGGAAGATGGCGATCGGGTCATTGGTGCCGGATTCCACTTCGAGCGTGGAACGCACGCGCTCTCGCAGATTGATCTCGCCTGCGCGCAACAGGAAGAAAACCGCTGCCGCGTCGGTCGAGGCGACCGCGGCGCCGAGCAGGAGAGATTCCAGCCAGCTGAGATCGAGCAGATAGTAGGCGGCGGCGCCGAACAGGCCGGTGGTCAAAAGGACGCCGACGGTCGCCAGCGACAGCGCCGGTCCGGCCGCCTGGCGCAAGGCGCTGAGCGGCGTGCCGAATCCGGAATCGAACAGGATGACCGCCAGCGCCAGCGAGCCGACAAAATAAGCCAGCCGTGCATTGTCAAACTGGATGCCGAGGCCGTCGGCTCCCGTGGCCAGGCCGATGCAGAGAAACAGCAGCAAGAGAGGGGCGCCGAAGCGGAAGGCGATCAGGCTCGAAAACGCGGCGGCTACGATCAGAGCGGCGCCGACCAGCGTCACGAGATAGATCGTATGCTCCATCCGCCAATTGCCCCCTCGAATTCGTGTTCCTCTCGCTTTGCGGGAGAGTGAGGCGAAGACATGACCAGTGCAAGGCGGGAGGGTGGTTTTTTGCCTATGCCGCTGATTCCTGGGTGTTTTGACGCGCGCTACAGTCCCGCAGGTTCAAGGCGGTGGAGCGTATCTCGACATCCATGCGCCCAAGCCGCACAACGAAAAACGCCCGGACGAAGCCGGGCGTTTCGTATCACGAGAGGATGGTTGTTCTGCAATCAGGCGATGGTCTTGCCGAAGGCGACGGCGGTGTCGCCCATGCGGTTGGAAAAACCCCATTCGTTGTCGTACCAGGACAGCACTGAAACAAAGTTGCCGTCCATGACCTTGGTCTGGTCGAGCGCCATGATCGAGGAATGCGGATCGTGGTTGAAGTCGATCGACACGTTCGGATGATGGGTGACGGCGAGAATGCCCTTCAGCTTGCCGTTGGAGGCGGCGATCACAGCCTCGTTGATCTCCTGGACCGTGGTCGCGCGCTTGGCGATGAACTTGAAATCAACGACCGAGACGTTCGGGGTCGGCACGCGGATGGAGATGCCGTCGAGCTTGCCCTTGAGGTCGGGCAGCACCAGGCCGATCGCCTTGGCCGCACCGGTCGAGGTCGGGATCTGCGACAGCGCCGCAGCGCGGGCGCGGTAGAGATCTTTGTGCATGGTGTCCAGCGTCGGCTGGTCGCCGGTGTAGGAGTGGATCGTCGTCATCATGCCCTTTTCGATGCCGACTGCCTCATGCAGGACGGCTGCCAGCGGCGCCAGGCAGTTGGTGGTGCAGGAGGCGTTGGAGATGACGATGTGGTCCTTGGTCAGCTTGTCATGGTTGATGCCAAAGACGACGGTGAGGTCGGCGCCTTCCGCAGGCGCCGAGACCAGCACCCGCTTGGCGCCGGCGGTTAGGTGCGCGGCGGCCTTGTCGCGGGCGGTGAAGATGCCGGTGCATTCGAGCGCGATGTCGATGCCAAGTTCCTTCCACGGCAGCTGCGTCGGGTCCTTGATCGCGGTGACCTTGAATTTTTCGGTGCCGACGGTGATCTGGTCGCCGTCAACCGTCACCTCATGCGGGAAGCGGCCATGCACGCTGTCGTAACGCAGCAGATGCGCATTGGTTTCGACCGGGCCGAGGTCGTTGACCGCGACGACGTCGATATCCTTGCGGCCGGATTCGTGGATGGCGCGCAGGATGTTGCGGCCGATGCGGCCGAATCCGTTGATGGCAACTCTGACGGTCATTTGTCTCTCCCTGGGAGTTGGTGCCCGCAGTTTCATAGCGGCGGACACGAAAAGAATCCAGCCATCGGCGACTGGAGCTAAATCGATTAAGCCCGGACTAGCCCCGCGACATCATGTCCGCGGTTTCGCCGCCCGAGCAAAGGGATCACTCGCCGTGCAGGCGGGCTTCCGCAGCCTTCACCGTCGCTTCGGCGGTGA
Organism: Mesorhizobium sp. WSM4821; assembly: GCF_055901555.1. Classification (NCBI taxonomy): domain Bacteria; kingdom Pseudomonadati; phylum Pseudomonadota; class Alphaproteobacteria; order Hyphomicrobiales; family Phyllobacteriaceae; genus Mesorhizobium; species Mesorhizobium sp. WSM4821. The sequence goes on from NZ_CM148371.1 coordinate 1,816,999, forward strand.
TGCCGAAATGCGGATAGAGCTGTTCGATCGTACCGGAGGCGCCGAAACCAGTCATACCGATGAAGATGCCGTCGGTGCCGATGAAATGATCCCAGCCCTGGCGGATGCCGGCTTCGATGGCGATCTTGACCGGCGCGTTGCCGATCGTCTTCTTGCGATAGTCGGCGCTCTGCTTATCGAACAATTCGAAGCACGGCACAGAGACGACGCGGGTCGGATGCCCGTGCTTCTCCAGTGCTTCGCGCGCCGCCAGCGCGATCTCGACCTCGGAGCCCGAAGCGAAGATCGCCACCGCGGCGTCGCCATTGGCGGCAGCCAACTCATAGGCGCCCTGGCGGCTGAGGTTTTCCGCGACGAAGTCGTTGCGCACCATCGGCAGGTTCTGCCGGGTCAGCGCCAGCGTCGAAGGCGTCTTTTCCTGCTCGATGGCCAGTTGCCAGCATTCGGCGGTCTCGACCGCGTCGGCGGGGCGGAAGACATTGTGGTTCGGAATGGCGCGCAATGCGGCCAGATGCTCCACCGGTTGATGGGTCGGGCCGTCTTCGCCGAGACCGATGGAATCATGGGTCATGACGAAGATCGAGCGGATGCCCATCAACGAGGCAAGCCGCATCGACGGACGGGCGTAGTCGGAAAAGCACATGAACGTGCCGCCATAGGGGATGATGCCGCCATGCAGCGTCAGCCCGTTGAGCGCGGCCGCCATGCCGTGCTCGCGGATGCCGTAGTGAACGTAGCGCTGGCCGTAGTCGCCTGATGTGATGTTCTTGGTCTGGCTGGTCTTGGTGTTGTTGGAGCCGGTCAGGTCGGCCGAGCCGCCGACGGTTTCCGGCACGGCGCCGTTGATGATTTCGAGCGCCATTTCCGACGATTTGCGGGTGGCGACCTTCGGCTTGTCCTGGCTGAGCTTCTTCTTGTAGTCGGTGATGACGGCGTCGAAATTCGCCGGCAGCGTGCCACTGACGCGACGTTCGAACTCGCTGCGCAATTTGGCATCGGCCTTGGCGAGGCGACCTTCCCACTCGGTGCGCGCCTCGACGCTGGTCTTGCCGGCGGCGCGCCAGGCGTCGAGGATGTCGGCCGGAACCTCGAAGGGGGGCGAATCCCAACCGAAGAATTTTCTTGCCCCGGCGATTTCCTCGGCGCCGAGCGGCGAGCCGTGCGCCTTGTTTGTGCCTGCTTTGGTCGGGGCGCCGAAGCCGATGGTCGTCTTGCAGGCGATCATCGTCGGCTTGTCCGAATGGCGAGCCGCCTCGATGGCATAGGCGATCGCTTCCGGATCCTGGCCGTCGATGTGGCTGGCGTTCCAGCCGGAGGCCTGGAAGCGCGCGACCTGGTCGGTGTTGTCGGCCAGCGACACCGGCCCGTCGATCGAAATGTTGTTGTTGTCCCAGAAGACGATCAGCTTGTTCAGCTTGAGATGTCCCGCCAGCGCGATGGCTTCCTGGGAAACGCCCTCCATCAGGCAGCCGTCACCGGCCAGTACATAGGTGTAATGATCGACGAGGTCGTTGCCGAAGGCGGCGTTCATGATGCGCTCGCCGAGTGCGAAGCCGACCGAATTGGCAAGGCCCTGGCCGAGCGGGCCGGTCGTCGTCTCGATGCCGGCGGCATGGCCATATTCGGGATGACCCGCCGTCCTCGATCCCAACTGGCGGAAATGCTTGATCTGGTCGAGGGTGATGTCCTCGTAGCCGGTCAGATAGAGCAGCGAATAGAGCAGCATCGAACCGTGGCCGGCCGACAGGATGAAACGGTCGCGATCGGGCCAGTGCGGGTTCTTCGGATCGTATTTCAGGAAGCGCGTGAACAGCACCGTGGCGATGTCGGCGCAGCCCATGGGCAGGCCGGGGTGGCCGGACTGGGCCCTCTCGACGGCGTCCATGGAAAGAAAACGGATCGCATTGGCCATCCGGTCATGTTGTTCACGCGAGGTCATGCTTCCTCCAATGTGGGGGTTCGGGGCCTTGGGAGAGCCCTTGAAAAGGTGCGGGACACATAGCAGGCGCGGCTTTTTAGTCAATAAACCGGCGCGCTTTTGCCGGCCTCGTGATGGCGCCAGAGCGGGCCTTGAAAGCCCTACATTAGCGTTAGCGGGGGACAGTCGCGAGAGCTTTGTTGACGTCGGCTTCACACGGCGCGTAATCTTTCAAGGGTAACGCGTTATGAACGTGGATGATTCGGTGATGGGCAGGGCGCAGGACGAAAGCCATGACCGGGGAGACGACACTCAGGGAAGTCATCGCCAGGCTGGGCAAGGCCATCGAGGGGCTGGAGAATGCCGTCGCGGCCAAGCTTGAGCACGAGCGGGACTATACGGAAGCCGAGGCGGAGGTGCAGCGCATGAACGCCGACCGCTCGCGGCTGGCGCAGGAACTCGACAATTCCGAAGCGCGCGCCGAACGGCTGGAGGATGCCAACAAGGAAGTCTCGCGCCGGCTGGTGACCGCCATGGAAACCATCCGCGCCGTGTTGGACAGATAGGGGCTGGCCCAATGGCACAAGTCACGGTTTCCATCGACGGCAAGCAGTATCGCATGGCTTGCGACGAGGGCCAGGAAGAGCATCTGATCGACCTTGCCGAGCGCTTCGACCGCTATGTCTCGCATCTGAAGGATTCCTTCGGCGAGATCGGCGACCAGCGCCTGACCGTGATGGCCGGGATCATGGTCATGGACGAGCTTTCGGAACTGCAAAAACGCGTCAAGGGCATGGAAAGCGAAGTGCTGACGCTGCGCAAGACGCGTGACGACGCGCTGACCAAGGCCGACAAGAACGACAGCGTGCTGACCGACGCCCTGGGCGCGCTGGCGCAACGCATGGAAAATCTAGCGACGACGCTGGCAGTGAACAAAGCCTGAGCCAGCGCAGCGAGTTCCCGCCGCATTTGCCGAGAAGCAATGAACATTTTTCGCCGCCGACCTCAATGTCGGCGGCAACAGGCGTTTGAAGGATGACGCCGGAGTGGTAGAAAGGCCAAAGCAGCGCCAGTCAATGCCGGCTGCAATCACAGGGTAGGGACACGCCATGAGCCTTCGTATCAACGATATCGCGCCTGATTTCACGGCTGAAACCACGCAAGGGACGATCAGCTTCCACGAATGGATCGGTGACGGCTGGGCGGTGCTTTTCAGCCATCCGAAGAATTTCACGCCGGTCTGCACGACCGAACTCGGCACGATGGCCGGGCTGGAAGGCGAGTTCAACAAGCGCAACGTCAAGATCATCGGCATTTCCGTCGATCCGGTCGAAAGCCATGGAAAATGGCAGGACGATATCAAGACGGCGACCGGCCATTCGGTGAAATATCCGCTGATCGGCGACAAGGACCTCAAGGTCGCCAAGCTTTACGAGATGCTGCCGGCCGGTGCCGGCGAAACCTCGGAAGGCCGCACGCCCGCCGACAATGCGACGGTGCGTTCGGTCTACGTCATCGGTCCCGACAAGAAGATCAAGCTGGTTCTCACCTATCCGATGACGACCGGCCGCAACTTCGATGAGATCCTGCGCGCGGTCGATTCGATGCAGCTGACCGCCAAGCACCAGGTGGCGACGCCGGCGAACTGGAAGCAGGGCGAGGATGTCATCATCACCGCCGCGGTTTCCAACGAGGATGCGATCAAGCGTTTCGGCGCCTACGAGACGATCCTGCCCTATCTCAGGAAGACCAAGCAGCCTTCCACCTGAGCGGCAGGGCCAGCATAGGAGAATTTTCGGTTCTCGCGCCTGCGCGAGCATGCGGTGCTTGACGGTGCCGCATGCGCGGACGATCATGCTCTTCTTTCGTCACGGCAGAGAAAAACATTCCTGCCTCAATGCGAGTTGAGGAGCCCGGGATTGGACGCATCATCGGTCAAGCCGCAGGTCACAGGCTTTTACGACTCGCCGAGCGGGTCCATCCAATATGTCGTTGCCGATCCGCAGACGCGGCGATGCGCGATCATCGACCCGATCCTTGATTTCGACGAGAAGTCCGGCGCAACGGCAACGAAAAATGCCGACGCGGTACTGACCTTCATCAGGGAAAGCGGGCTGGAGATCGAATGGATCCTCGACACGCATCCCCATGCCGACCATTTCTCGGCGGCGCATCATCTCAGCAAAAGGACAGGGGCGCCCACGGCGATCGGCGAGAAGGTCGTTGACGTCCAGAAATTGTGGAAGGTGATCTACAACTGGCCGGATTTTCCCGCGGACGGTTCGCAATGGGACAGGCTGTTCGCCGATGGAGAGCGCTTTTCTGTCGGCAACATTCCGGCGAGGGTACTGTTTTCGCCCGGCCATACGCTGGCTTCGGTCACTTATGTGATCGGCGATGCGGCCTTCGTCCACGATACGCTGTTCATGCCGGACAGCGGCACGGCGAGAGCGGACTTTCCCGGCGGCAGTGCCGTGCGGCTCTGGCGCTCGATCCAGAATATCCTCGCGCTACCGGACGAGACCCGTCTTTTCGTCGGCCATGACTACCAGGCGGAAGGGCGCGAACCCTTGTGGGAGAGCACGGTTGCCGAACAGAAATCCAAAAACATCCATGTTGCCGCCTGCCGGACGGAGGCCGATTTCGTGGCGTTGCGGGAGGAGCGCGACAGGACGCTGCCGATGCCCAGGCTGATCCTGCACGCGCTGCAGGTCAACATGAATGGCGGGCGCCTGCCGGCGCCGGAATCCAACGGGCGCCGGTATCTCAAGTTTCCGTTGGATTGCCTTTGAGAGGCCGGTTTCGCGGCGAGTAGGCGCGCCATCGGTGAAGCTGCCGATCTCTCCCAACGCTGGAAGGCGGAAGAACGGCTCCGCAGCAATTTGCCAAACCCATAAAAACAAACGGCGGCGCCAGTTTCCCGGCGCCGCCGTCGCATATGCTACCGGAAGCCTTTACGCCGCCGGCTGCGCCTCGATGGTGCGCAGGGCCTGCATCTGGCGCTTGGCAGCGGCCTTGACCGCGTCCTGCACCTTCTCGAAGGCGCGCACCTCGATCTGGCGCACGCGCTCGCGGCTGATGTCGAACTCGGCCGACAGCTCTTCCAGCGTCAGCGGCTCATCGGCCAGGCGGCGCGCCTCGAAGATGCGCCGCTCGCGCTCGTTGAGCACGGCAAGAGCGCCGGACAGCATGCCGCGCCGGTTTTCCAACTCGTCCTGCTCGATCAGCATCTCTTCCTGGCTTTCATGGTCGTCAACCAGCCAGTCCTGCCATTCGCCGGACTCGCCTTCGCTCGCCCGGATCGGTGCGTTGAGCGAAGCGTCGCCCGACAGGCGGCGGTTCATCGACACCACTTCCGCTTCGGAGACGTTGAGGCGGGTGGCGATCTCGGCGATCTGGTCGGGCTTCAAGTCGCCGTCGTCGAGCGCCTGGATCTTGCCCTTCACCTTGCGCAGGTTGAAGAACAGGCGCTTCTGGTTGGCGGTCGTGCCCATCTTGACCAGGCTCCACGAGCGCAGGATGTATTCCTGGATCGAGGCCTTGATCCACCACATGGCATAGGTGGCGAGCCGGAAGCCGCGCTCCGGTTCGAATTTCTTGACGGCCTGCATCAGGCCGACATTGCCTTCCGAGATCACCTCGCCGATCGGCAGGCCGTAGCCGCGATAGCCCATGGCGATCTTGGCGACGAGCCTGAGGTGGCTGGTGACCAGCTTGTGCGCAGCCGTGGTGTCCTCATGCTCGGCGTAGCGCTTGGCGAGCATGTACTCTTCCTGCGGCTGAAGCATCGGAAAGCGACGGATTTCTTCCAGGTAGCGGCTGAGGCCGCCTTCGCCGGAAACGATACTGGGTAATGACTGGGCCATGATAGCGCCCCTCTCTTTGGAGTGGTGCCCCCGAAACGCGGCGGGCATACGAAGCGAACGCCAAAGGCTCGTTCGCGACAACCGGTGTATATAGGAACAAAACCAGAAAGGACAGCATTTGGTTCAACACGAAACAGTGTGTCACGTCAAAGTGAACAACGCCGGTCAGGTTTTTGCAGATCAGGTTTTGAATGGATGGAAGGCGGTTCAGAGTCTGCGAAAGCCGTCGACGAGTTCCTCCATATCACTCGGTATCGCTGCCTCGAAACTCATGGTTAGATGGGTGGTCGGATGCCGAAATTCAAGGAGGCGGGCATGCAGTGCCTGTCGCGGAAATGCCTTCACCCGGCCTTTCAGCGGCTCGGGCAGCCGGTTCGCCTTGGTGCGGAAGGCCTGGCCGTAATCGGGATCGCCGACGACTGGGTGGCCGATATGGGCCATGTGGACGCGGATCTGGTGCGTGCGGCCGGTCTCGAGCCGGCATTCGACCAGGCTGGCCGTGGCAAAGTCCTTCTGCTGTTCGCCGAAGCGCTCGATCACGGTGAAATGCGTGACGGCATGGCGGGCATCGTCGCGGCCCTCAGGCACCACGGCGCGGCGCACGCGGTCGGCGGCGCGGCCAAGCGGCTCGTCGACCGTGCCTGTCGGTCTCGTCGGTATGCCCCAGACCAGCGCCAGATAGGCGCGTTTGAGATCGCCGGCCAGGCCATGGTCGGCAAAGGCCTCCGACAATGATTTGTGGGCGTGGTCGGTCTTGGCGACGACCATGACGCCGCTGGTCTCCTTGTCCAGGCGGTGGACGATGCCCGGCCGCCGCACACCGCCGATGCCGGAGAGACTGTCGCCGCAATGGTGGATCAGCGCGTTGACCAGCGTGCCGGTCCAGTTGCCGGCGCCGGGATGGACGACAAGCCCCGGCGGCTTGTTGATGACGATCAATTCACTATCCTCATAGAGGACGTCGAGCGGGATGTTCTCGCCTTGCGGCTCCGCCGGCTCCGGCTCCGGCATGTCGACCGAGACGCGGTCGCCGGCCGCCATCTTGCGCTTGGTCTCGTTGACCGGCTGGCCGCCGACCTTGACGGCGCCCTGCCTGATCAGCATCTGCACCCGGCTGCGCGACATGTCCGGGCCGAGCTTGCCCGCCAGCCATTGGTCGAGGCGCTGGCCGGCCGCACCCGGACCCGCTTCCAGCATGAGCGATCCCCCGTTTGGCGATCCGCCTTCCATCAATCCATCCCCTGTCAAACCATCCTCTATCAATATGGGGGCCTGTTCGTTATGAGCGCTCATCGAAAAAAGTTCCGGAATTTCTGCCATGGCTGTTGCCGACGAAGACGAGGAAAAGCCGCTCGACCCCGAAGTCGAAAAGGTGCGCAGGAAGCTCGTCCGCTTCGTCGCCATCAATCTCGGCCTGCTGTTCCTCGCCCTTATGGTGGTGATCGCAGCCCTTGTCTACAAAACGCGCACCGCGCCGCCGCCGCCCGCCAACCCATCACTTGCCGGCGACATCCAGGTGCCATCAGGCGAGCCGCTGACCGGCGACATCGTGCTGCCGGTCGGCGCCAAGGTCGTGAGCCAGTCGCTCTCGGGCAACCGCCTCTCCATCGATGCCGAGCTTGCCGACGGCAGCCGCGCCATCTTTGTCTACGACATCACCGAGCGCCGTATCGTCGGGCGCTTCGCGATCCGCAACCAATGACTGCGTTTGCGGAAAATCGACGCGTCGCCACTGTTGCGCTCGTCGTTCGAAACTACGATGAGGCGATCTTCTGGTATGTCGACCGGCTGGGCTTTTCGCTCACCGAGGACGTCGATCTCGGCGGCGGCAAGCGCTGGGTCACGGTGGCGCCGGCGAACGGGCAAGGCGCGCGGCTGCTGCTGGCCGAAGCGGCCGGCGAGATGCAGGAATGCCGCATCGGCAACCAGACCGGCGGCCGGGTGTTTCTGTTCCTCGAAACCGACGACTTTGCCCGCGACCACGTGACGATGCTTGAGAAGGGCGTCGAGTTTCGCGAAGCACCCCGCGTCGAGCCCTACGGCACTGTGGCGGTTTTCGCCGATCTCCACGGCAATCTCTGGGACCTGATCGAGCCAAAACGATAGGCTTGCGACGGATATTTCTCCGGCAACATCGACTGCCTGAAGCCCAGTTGCTTTTTCCCAGCCGTCAGCCTATATCGCCGGTTCTTGAACGCGCCCATCGTCTAGCGGTCAGGACACCGCCCTCTCACGGCGGGAACAGGGGTTCGATTCCCCTTGGGCGTACCAAGGAAATCAATGACTTAGCGCGCTTGCGGTCTGTTGGATCGAATATGAACGGCCATGTACGGCCGCGAATGATGGCAGACCTGGAGGTCTGGAGGCGTTGCACGCATCCGTGAGCAATATCCATAGGCCCCCCGCGCGTGCGATAAATGTCCGAGACCCTTCTCGGAAGAATCCTATCCTTTGATCGAACATGACCATTTGAAAGGCTGACTTTCACTTTTTGTTGCATCTTTCGCAATTGGTGTGTATTTATACACATGAAAAATGCAGACGTGATCAGAGCCCTAAAGGCCGACGGTGGTACGAAGTCGCTCGTGGGCAGTCACGCACAATTCAAACACAAGAAGAAAACCGGCAGAGTCACGGTTCCGCACCCCAAAAGGGATATCCCTTTGGGGACTTTGCGGAGCATTGAACGTCAATCCGGTCTAAAGCTGAGGTAGAGACAATGAAGCAGTATATCGGATTGATCCATAAGGATGCCGATAGCGACTTCGGCGTGTCCTTTCCTGATTTTCCCGGCGTTGTCACCGCCGGCACCGATCTAGACGACGCTCGTGCTATGGCTGAGGAAGCCCTTGCCTTTCACATCGAAGGGCTTTTGGAAGATGGCAAGGCCATTCCAGAACCTTCCAGCTTGGAAGATGTCATGGCCGACGCCACTAATCGAGACGGCGTTGCAATCTTGGTTGCGATGAAGACCGAGGCCAAGAAGGCTGTCCGCGTGAACGTCACGCTCCCTGAAGATATTCTGAGCCAGATTGATGCCTTTGCCGAGGCGCACGGTTATACCCGGTCCGGCTTTCTCGCGAAGGCGGCTCAAAGGGCCATGGAGCTTGAGGCGCCTAAATGATCGCGAGACGCCAGCGCCTAGCTACCGCGCGCAAGCTTTGCGCGGCGAGGCATTTTTCAGCCTCAATGCGAACATCTTTGCCAAAGCCGCATTGCCCGCTTACCGCAATTGCGGCATCCTCTCTGCCATGAGAGTTCAGCGCGTTTTGGGCGAAACCTGGATAAACCAATATGGCAGCAGATAGACCGACCCAATGGGTCGAGCAACAGCAGGTCACGCCGCGGCGGGATTTATTTTCATTGCCGGGGGCCTTATCGTCGCGCTATTTTCGATACACGGCCATGACGCCTGGTGGGTCGATCCAATGGGCACCGGCATAGCCATCTGGTTGGGAAATATGGCCTACCATCGGGTAAACTTGTAGCCAAGTAAACGCTCGCAAAGCCGAAGGCTTGAGGAGTCTTCCGAAACAAGTGCTCCGCTTCGCCATTGCAGGGGCGGCTGTGGCCACTTCAGCCTGTCGGCGGGTCAATGCTCTTCCCAGAAATCCTGCAACGAGGCGTGCCGACTGTCGCCGCTGACTTCCCGCAAGTCGGCAGTGGCCTTTCGCCGCTTCTGGCGCAGCGCGGCCGATTGAATTAGCATCGCCTCATTAAGCCCTTGGGCCAGCCGAGTACATCCGGTGCCAATCAAGCTCGGTGGATGCGCAGTCGAACCGGTTCGGCATAGAGGCGGGAAACCTTGGGAGGCGGGAACCAATGCAAAAACTTCAATCGCAGGGCGTCCATCACATCACGCTGGTCGGCGCCGGGCGCCAGACCTCGATCGATTTCTGGGAAGGCGTGCTTGGCATGCCTTTCATCTTCGAGCAGCCCAATCTCGACAAGGCAAGCGAAAGCCATCTCTATTTCGATCCTGGCGATGGCCGGCTCATCACCGTCTTCACCGATGAGAGCCGTACGCCGGAGAAACGGCGCACGCCGACCGATATCGGCTGCGTGCACCACATCGCGTTTGCGGTGTCGCGCGTCACCTTCCTGCAGGCGGTTGCCAGGCTCGACGAGCGCGCCATCAAGCACAGCGGCGTCAAGGATCGCGGTTTTATGGATTCGATCTATTTCGAGGATCCGCTCGGCCTTTTGATCGAACTCGCCTCCTACCGTTTCGAGCCGCCGGCGGGCTTCAGCCATGCCGACGTGCTGATGGAAGCGCACAAGGTCCGCGTCGCGCGCGGAGACTACGCAATCGCCGAAGTGCATCTCGCCGACGCGATCCAGACGCTGGTCGAGCGCTCGCGTGCGACCTTGTCGGACGACCGGGCGCCCAAGAATCCATACTGACGACAACCGAGGGAAGACCACAATGGCAAAGACAACAACAAAGAGCGCGAAGAAGCCGGCTGCCAAGGCAGCCACGAAACCGGCGGCCAAGGCCGCGACAAAGCCTGCAGCAAGGGCCTCGAAAGCTGCCGCCAAGCCGACGATGAAAGCCGCCGCAAAACCCGCTGCCAAGGCATCGGCCAAGAAGTCCGCGCCGAAGGCCAAACCGGCGAAGGCCGGCAAAAGCGGGCTGAGTCTCAGCATGCTGAAGCCGAGCGTCAACAACATGACCGTCCGGGTGTTTGCCCGTGCGGCCGGGCTCGACCATTCCGAGGCCGACGTCTGGGGCCACACGCGCTCGCCCGAATACATGGCGCGAAACCCGGCCCATCTGACGCCGATGATCGAGGAGAAGGGCCTGCCGCGCGGCGTCCTGTGGGAAAGCTGCGCCATCATGCAGTATCTCTCCAACAAGCACGGGCTGGAGAAATTCTACCCGAAGGCGCCCGCCAAACGGGCGATGATCGACAGCGCCATGTTCTACCTAATCGGCACGCTCTACCCCTATGTCGCGCGCGCCACCTATCCCGCACTGAACTTTCCGCAATATGCCGGCGAGGTCGGCCATAGCGACGCTCACCCCGACAAGAAATCGGAAGCCCAGAAGGCCGCCATGGCCGCGATTGCCGAGCCGCTGGAGGTCTTTCACTCCTTCTTCAGGAACGGCAAGCCGTTCATCGGCGGCAAGAACCCGTCGATCGCCGATATCCGCCTGGCGGCTACGCTCGAATTCCTGGCCGTCATCGACTATGCGCTGCCCAATTGGGCAAAGGAGTACATGGCGGCGATGGAGAAGAAGCTTGGCAAGGCCTATGCCGAGCCGGCCGGCGACGTGCGCGGCTATATCGCCTATGTGAAATCGCAGGCCAAGGCGTGAGGCGTTTCGCGCCAACGGTTGCTTCCCCTTAGGCCGACTTGAAGCGAGGTCAAAGGCAGGGAACGGCGCCTTTCGCCCGACGCCCTGATCGGGTGGCTATATACTGGGGCGGCCGGGCGAGCGGCCGCTCCGGTGCTCGCGAAAACGTGACTGTCGCGGCGATGGCCATCATGATTGCTGGCGCTATCGTGGCATGAGCGCGCCAGGCCTGCCACGGGAGACAGCCATGCTCCGCCTATCCGCCGCCGTTCTGCTGTCCCTGGCTTTTTGGCCGCTCGCCGCTTCGGCCCAGGGCGAGCCGCCGCCGTCGAGATGCGTTGCGATCGCTGAAGCGCTGCCGTCGGCCACCTATGCCAGTTTCACGATGCCACAGGCGCGGATGCCTCTGCTGGCCGAGGCCGTCGCCGACGGCGACGTTACGATCACCTATGCCGGTCATTCGACCTACATCATCGAGACGCCCGCCGGCGTCAGGATCGCCACCGACTTTTCCGGCGTCTACGGCACTGACCCGCTGCCGCGCGTGGTGACCATGAACAAGGCTCATCGCACCCACTATTCGGACCTTCCGGATCCCGGCATCGAATATGTGCTGCGCGGTTGGAATCCGGACGGCGGTCCGGCGCGCCACGCCCTCGTCGTGGATGACGTCTACATCCGCAACGTGCCGACTGACATTCGCAATGGCGGCGATCTCGGCAAGGATGGCAATTCCATCTTCATCTTCGAAGTGGCGGGCCTCTGCATCGGCCATCTCGGCCATCTGCACCACCGGCTGGAGGACGCGCATTACGGCGCCATCGGCCGGCTCGACATCCTCATGGTGCCTATCGACGGCGGCATGACGCTGTCGCTAGACCGGATGACCGAAATCACTGCGCGGCTCTATTCCTCGATGATCCTGCCGATGCATCGCCATTCGACTCCAATCGCCGAATTCACAGGTAGGATGGGCGACGATTTCGCGGTGGAATTCCTCTCCGGCCGGTCGCTGACGGTCTCGCTGAAGACGCTGCCCGACCGGCCGACGATCGTCATCCTCGAAGGCGTTTGACCGCTTCGCCCGATCGTTCCGCCGCGCGCAAACTCTTCGTTCCACCTGACCGCGATCAGGCATATTCCGGAGGAGTATTATGCCAATGGTCGGAGACGATTTTGAAATCAAATGCAAGTTCTCGAATTGGCTACATGGCTCATCCGCTGCGAGCGCTGACAAGTTATTCTCATAATCAACTGCAAAGCGGCAGCCTCGACCAGCCCGCTGCTTTTTACTGGACGTAAGAATGTTTGATGCGCCGACGAAGAGGCGACGGTTGACCTGTCGGGCACCGGTCCCGATGATGACGCCTGCGCGGGTGGCGTCCATGGAAGGGACCGTATATGACCCGCAAACTGCCCTTATTCGCCGCGTCCGCCCTGGCGCTTGCTACCCTGGCGGCGTGTAGCCAAACTCAAACAGGAGGAACGCCGGCGACGACCGCCGGCCAGCTGCCGCCACCTCCAACCGATACGATGACGCCGGCTCAGACCGCCCCTGCTCAGTAGCGGATCGTAGTTTCAAAATATGGAACCCTCGCCCGGGGGCGCGGGTTCGCTTGATGTTGCGCCTTCGTTCAGGGACCGAACAGCACAAGCTCGGTGAACGTCAGATCTCCGAGCGAGGGTGGTCTGGGACCCTTGAAGTATTTCAGCCCCCTGTTGGGGCGGTACCACCCGTACAGACCTGCAATCGGCTCCTTGGCGTCGACGACGCAAAGCAGGATCCCGCGTCGCAAGAGAAAGCGCCCCAGAGCACCGGCGCACCGGGCCAAATTCGTGAGAGAGCGGCAATAGACGATCTGAAAGCATGGGATAAGGCCGCGCAGTGTTCGGCGCGGCATCAGCACCAAGGGAAACGCCTCGCCGTCGCAAATGCAGATCAATGACAGGCATCCCAGCGCGGCATGTTCCGAGAGGATGTATCTCTCACTGTCGGACAGCATCGCCATTTCCTCGAGATCGGGACGAACTTCGAGCACGCGACATGACCGCGGCGCCGAATTCAAAGCCGGCAGAAAGGCAAATTGTCCGGTGGAAAAGGGGCGAAAGCCGAGCGCCCAGTTGGCCTTTAACGTCGCGGGCGCCGGCGAAATGTTCGTGTAGGTCACATCCCTTCGCCTGAGAACCTTCGAAACCAACATGGCGGCATAGGGACGGAATTCCGCGTCGACGGACCAGCTTGAAAGGTTGCAGCGGATTTCGTCGCCGTCCTGCCCCCGGTAACGGCTGTAAAGGGTCAGCACGACGCCGACGATCCGATCGGCCTTCTCCAAAGCAAAGCCGTATCGTTGGAATTCGGCGACGGCGGGCCGCTGCGACAAACGGGTCAGCGCCTGTATCCAGTAACTCCGATCACGCTCCGGAAAGCCCCTGCGCAGGCAGTCGACCACTCCTTCCCAATCAGCTTCGCAAATTGGTCGACAGCGAAGATCGGAAGGCAGAGTGCCAAGTACGGCCATATCAACTCTAGGATTTTACTTAGACATGCTTCGTGCGCACACATATTGGTTGGCAACGATTAATAATCTGTACCGCTTTTGAAGACGACTTTCGCAGTCATCGGATCGCGTGATGCGTCGCCGATATGCTTCCCCGTCAGCTAAGGATTCGTTAACCAAATCCCTATCTACTGATCGGCAATTCACCTCCAACTCGCGACCACGGATGTACTGGCGCGGATGCCGAGGTGGAACGAAAGGTCGGCCATGTGCCGGCCTTTTCGCTTTCAGGGGCTGTTATGCCCCGGAAATCGCGGCCTGACTTCGCGTTGTCGTTGGGCATCGCCCTTTGCAAAACATATTGTCATCGCCGCCATTGTCCGTACCATATTATTGTGCGGGCAAGGCGGAAGGACGAGGAACTGCAATGAGACGCGCAGCGGGGCTGTCGGCGATTGCGGGCGCGATGTTGGCAGGCGCCACCTGTCAATCGAATGCCGCGACGCTCAACACCATGGACGATGTCGGGGCTGCGATCCAGGCGTGCTGGACCCCGCCGGAGGATGCCGGGAATTCCACCGTCACGTTGAGCTTCAGCTTCAAGCGCGACGGCACGCTGATCGGCCCGCCCAGGCCGACCGCCATCAATGTGACCGGCGACGCGAAGGCACGGCAATCCTTTGTCGATGCCGCGATCGCCGCCCTGGAAGACTGCTTGCCGCTGAGCTTTTCGCCGGCGCTTGCCAAAGGGATTGCAGGCAGCGTCTTCACCTTGCAATTCGGCTCGCCCAAACAATAGCTGGACGCTATCCCCAGGCAAAGTCCGCTCGGATGGCCGCCCAGCGTAGCCCGGCGGCGTCATCAAGCGATCGGACCGATCCCGGTTCACGAGACGTCAATGTTGCCCGCGCCTCGCATCGACATGGCGTGCCAGTTCCGGCGTCTCGAAGACGTAGTCGCTCCAGGCCGATTCCGGAATCTGGCCGGCCAGATAGCATTCCAGCAGAAGACTTTGCTCAGGACTGAGAGGCCTCGGCGCGCGCTCATGGTCCAGTCCAAGCGAGTGAAACAGATTTCTGGTCAGGTCCGAGACATTGAAGTGGATCGACATTTGCGGTGTCCTTTGACCATCCAGCGCACGATCCCGAAAATCGATTTCGATTTCTCGGAAAGCGCAAAATCAAACCTACCTTTGCGCATCCCGACGACGCACGGCGCTGTAATGGCCATTCAACGCCGAAGGCAGGATAAAGGTTTCAGCGTGGATCTGGCGGTAACGACGGATTGATCGATGGCGGCCGGTCGATCGAGCGATGCGCAGCAAAGGTTTTAGGACGGACCAATCGTCGTTTGAACGCCGGTTGGCCTATTCACAGACCATCCGGACCCGTTTTCCGGGTTGGCTGACGTTCTTGCAGGTGAGTGGTTTTGCCGGCTCGGACGACACAGGCGAATTGTTGGACGACCTCGTGATTCGTCTTCTCTGCGTGACAGGCGGTGTCGCTCTGCGGGCCGCCACTCCCTTCGGGACTTCGGGCGCCTCCGGAAAAACATCGGTCCACACCTGCGGCTGTTCGGCTTGCGCCTGCGGCGGCCGGTCCCAGACCCGCCGGACATCGAGCGGCCTTGGAATGATGACGGTGCCGTCGTAGCTGCGCGAGCAACCGCTCCCGAGCAGCAGCATCGGGCACAGGAAAAAAGGCAGGATCCGTCCCAACATCAGCAACACCTTGCATGATCTATAACGCGACTTCGGTTATGCCGACAACCGGCGGAACGCCGCGGGCAAGGCTAGCGCATGCCCCCGAAAATCGGAATCGATTTTCGCTGGGCATCATGCGCAAAATTCAAGCGCTGCGACGTCCGTTGTGTGTCTGAAAGGACGCGCGGCGCTGGCATGGGGCGAATCCGAATTCGTCCAGGTTTGGAGCGGTGCAACGGGCGAGTTCCAAGCCCACCGCACCAGTGCCGATCCGTTAAGGTTAGCGGAACGTTAATGCTTGTTGGGGCACATTCCGCCAGCGAACCGCGGAGGGAGGGGTTCGGCCTTTACTCTCGGGTTTGGACGGCATGGCGGAAGCGGACGGACCAGTTGGAAAACGCGGCAAGCGCGCTCCCCGCAAACGGGTTGCGCGCGGGGGCGACGCACCGTCGTCCGCCGGGTATCCCGGTTCGGCGGAAGCGCTTCGCGAACTGGTCGAGGCTGGCTCGGACTGGATCTGGGAGAGCGACGCCGAGCTGCGCTTTTCCTGGCTTTCGGAAAACTATCGTGCCGCAACCGGCATCGATCCGGCGAGCGTTCTCGGCCGGTTCCGCTTCGACTTCCTCAAGCAGGTTGTGAGCGGCAGCCGGAGTGCGGCCGCGCATCTGGAAGACCTGCAGGCACATCGACCGTTTCGCGATTTCGTCTACGAACTGAAGGGTGGCCGCCCCGGCTGCCGCTGGGTTTCGATCACCGGCTTTCCGCGCTTCGACGCCGAGGGAAGATTTGGCGGCTATCGCGGTATCGGTCGCAACGTCACGATGCTAGCCGGTGCGTTCGATGAATTGAGGCAGAGCGATCCATCGGCCGGCGGCGAGACCGCGCGAGATCTGGCCGATATCGAGCGAAAAACCTTCGACAACCTTCGCACGATGGTCGATTCGATGCCGATCGGTATCGTCGTCGTCGACGCCGAACTGCGCGCGGAAGTGATCAATCGCGCCTTCTACGATTTCTGGAGGATCGACCCCCGGCGGGCAGAGGTCGGCTGCCGTTTTCGCGACCTGATGGAAGCCAGCCGGGATGCCGACCCCTATGGTCGCGATGACGGGGCGTGGCAGCGGCACGTCGCCGAGCGCGAGGCGGAAATCAGGGCGGGTACGATTGGATCGAGGCAGCTGCCGCGCAACGATGGCCGGACGCTGATCGCATCCATGGCGCCGCTTGCCGGGGGCAAGCGGCTCATTTCCTATGTCGATGTCACCGCCATGAAGGACCGCGAGGCGGAACTTGCCGAAGCGCTGGAAAAATCGCGGCTGGCCGAGGCGGTGATCAACAACGTCAAGGATCCGATCTTCGTCAAGGACGACAATCTGCGCTTCGTGTTCGTCAACGAGGCGTTCGCCGCGCTGTACGGACGGCGACCGCGGGCAATGCTGGGCAAGCTCTGCGGCGATTTCGCCACGCCCGACGAGGCCATGCGCTTCGAAGAAAGCGAAAAGCAGGTTCTGGCAAGCGGCCGGCCCTACGAGGTGGAAGAAGACTTCGCCTTCTCCGGTATCGGCCGCTCCCGCATCGTCAGGAAAAACCGCGTCAGCATGGCAAGCGGCCGCAACTATGTTGCCGGTTTCATCTTCGACATTTCCGACATGAAGCGCCGCGAGACGGAAGCCGAGGATGCGCGCAGGCAACTCGTCACCGTGCTGGATTCGCTGCCAGCCGGCGTGATCATCTACGGCCGCGACGACAAATTCATCTTTGCCAATCGCAAGCTGCGCGACACGTTGCCGGCACTCAAGCCGGCATGGCAGGCCGGGCGCGCATTCCGCGAGGCGTTGGCGCTCGGCCACTCGGTCGGGTATTTCCGGCTCAGTGGCGATCCCCAACTCGACCGGCTCTACGACAGCGATCCCGAGCGCTGGCTCGACGGCATGCTGGCCCGCTACCGCTCGCCCAAGGCGCCCTACGAACGCGTCAATCCCGATGGCCGCTGGTACCAGGTCCACGACATGCGGACCGACGACGGCACGTTCATTGGCGTGCGCGTCGATATTTCCGAGATCAAGAGCCGTGAAAAGGCACTGCATGACAGCATGCGCGAAAACGAGGTGTTCCGCAGCCTCATCGATAACGTGCCGGTATCGATCTACGCAAAGCGATCCGACCTCAGGCTGTTTTACGTCAACAAGCGCTGGTGCGATCTCACCGGTTTCAGCAAGGAAGACGCGATCGGCAAGACCGACATCGAGATTTTCGGGGCGGATGGCGAAGCCTTCGTAAAAGGCGATCTTGCCGTGCTGCGCAGCGGCGAGACCCAGGAGATCGAGGAGACCGCAACCCTGGCCGACGGCAGCGTCCGCCATCAGTTCGCGCGCAAGGGCGCAATGGTCGCTTCCGACGGTTCGCTCTATCTGATCGGCTCGACCACCGACATCACCGAACTGAAGCAGCGCGAGGCCGAACTGCGCGAGGCGCGGCAGCGGGCCGTGCTCGCCGACCGCGCCAAGTCGGAATTCCTGGCCAATATGAGCCATGAGATCCGCACGCCGATGAACGGCGTGCTCGGCATGGCCGAACTCCTTGCCAAATCGGAGCTCGACCCGAAGCAGAAGACCTTCACCGACATCATCGTGAAATCGGGAAACGCGCTTCTCACCATCATCAACGACATCCTGGATTTCTCCAAGATCGATGCCGGCCAGCTTGTGCTCGACCCGGCGCCCTTCAACCTCCCCGAGGCGATCGAGGATGTGGCGACGCTGGTGTCGACACGCGCCAAGGAGAAGGATATCGAACTCATCGTGCGCATCGAGCCCGGCCTCGAAAGTCTGTTCGTCGGCGACGTCGGCCGTGTCAGGCAGATCGTCACCAATCTGCTCGGCAACGCGGTGAAGTTCACCGACGAAGGCTACGTTCTGGTCGACGTGACCGGCGAAAAGGGTCCGACGGGAACGAAGCTCACCATCTCGGTCACCGATACCGGCATCGGCATTCCGCAGGACAAGCTGCAGCTTGTCTTCGAGAAATTCAGCCAGGTCGACACGTCGTCGACGAGGCGGCATGAAGGCACCGGGCTCGGCCTCGCAATCACCTCGCGGCTCGTCGACCTCATGGGTGGCGAGATCGGCGTCGACAGCGCCGAAGGCAGGGGCTCGACCTTCTGGTTCACCGTGACGCTGCCAAGGGCTGCGCCGTCGACCAGGCAACGCATCACGCCTGTGGACGTGACCGGCGCCCGGGTGCTGATCGTCGACGACAATGCCGTCAACCGTTCGATCCTGACCGAGCAAATGACGTCATGGACCTTCGATTCCTGCGCGGCCGAAAGCGGCGCCGAGGGGTTGAAAGTGCTTATCGCCGCCGCTGCCTACGGCGTGCCGGTCGACTGCGTCGTGCTCGACTATCAGATGCCCGGCATGAACGGGGCTGAGATGGCCCGGATCGTGCGCAACACTGCCAGTCTCGCCGATACGCCGATCATCATGCTGACATCCGTCGATCAGTCGCTGGCCACCACCGGCCATCATGATCTCCAGGTCGACGCCCAACTGATCAAGCCAGCGCGCTCTTCGGTGCTGCTGGAAACACTGGTCGCCACCATCCAGCGGCACCGTCACAGCACGATGGGCACCGGCGCGCAGCCGGCGGCGGACGGCTCCAAGAGGGACATGTCGCGTTCCTCGCCGTTGCCGACATATGGAGCCGCATCCGGACGGACGCTGCTGCAGCCGCCACCGGTTCGTCCCCGCACCGGCGCGTTGGCCGGCGCCGGGTATCGGCTGGACGTCCTCGTGGCCGAGGACAACGAGGTGAACCAGATGGTTTTCACCCAGATTCTCGGCGAAACCAGCTACGGCTTCGAGATCGTCGGCAATGGCCGCAAGGCGCTTGATGCCTTCGGCAGGCTCAATCCGCGCATGATCCTGATGGATGTTTCGATGCCTGAGATGAACGGCCACGAAGCGACCGCCGCAATTCGCCGGCTGGAAGAGGAGACCGGCACGCATGTCCCGATCGTGGGCGTCACCGCGCACGCGCTGAAGGGCGATCGCGAACGGTGCCTGGAGGCGGGCATGGACGATTACCTGTCGAAGCCCATCAGCCCCAGGGCGTTGCTGGAAAAGGTCGAGCGCTGGCTCGGCGCCGACGGCGAAAACCAGCGTAACGCGGGATAGGGTTTCTCATCGGGCTGTGGCGTTCAGCCGAGATTCGGCAATGCGCTGCGGACAAGACTATGGCGCGATCGCACCATACCAAAGCGTGCGCCCGGTTGGGACAATAAGCGCATTCGAGTTCCGCTCTCCAGTTACGGGCGGGAGCAGCGACCGCCGGCAAGAAACAGGGTCAGATCTACCCCAACGGACCTGTTTCGGGCGATGGCGCGGCCTTGATATAGTCTGGCCGCATGCAACGCGCTCCCGCCCGGATTTTCTTTTCGACGCCAATTGCTCCGACTGTCGAGGGGAAATGCCGGCCGGAAATCGCGCAAGCTGCTGATTCCAGCGGCAAACCACGGCTCTGCCGACAGGGCCAGCGGTCATCCCTCTTCGCCTTGGCTGTGCGGCGTTACCGGGGTGACATGAAACTGTCATGTGACTGTAATAATCGGGGGCTATGGCCTCACCGGGCGCCAACAGACAATGGCGCCGAGAGACCATCTTCCGAACAGGAGCAGGCACATGAACAAATTCATCCTTACGGCGTCGGCCGCGGCGCTCGCGCTCGCCGCGTCGGCTGGTTACGCCGCCGCGCGCGACCAGATTCAAATCGTCGGTTCGTCCACAGTGTTCCCCTTCACGACGGCTGTCGCTGAGAAGCTCGGCCAGAGCGGAAAGATCAAGACCCCGGTCGTCGAATCGACCGGGACCGGTGGCGGCATGAAGCTGTTTTGCCAGGGCGTCGGCGAAAATACCGCTGACTTCACCAATGCCTCGCGCGCCATCAAGGACAGCGAACTTGAAACCTGCAAGGCAAATGGCGTGACGCCGGTCGAGATCAAGGTCGGCTTCGACGGGATCGTGCTCGCCAACTCGAAGGCAGGGGCTGTAGTCGATCTGACCAAGGACCAGGTTTTCAAGGCGCTCGCCAAGAACGTCGCCATCGACGGAAAGGTCGTCCCCAATCCCTACAAGAACTGGTCGGATGTCGATGCGTCGCTTCCCGCGACAAAGATCGAGGTGCTTGGCCCGCCGCCCACGTCCGGCACGCGCGACGCGTTCGTTGAGCTCGTCATGGACGCGGCCTGCCAGGAAGAAGTGAAGGCGGCAAATGAAAAGGGCTGCGGCGAAATCCGCGAAGACGGCGCTTTTGTCGAGGCCGGCGAAAACGACAATCTGATCGTCCAGAAGCTGGGAGCCAACCCCAATGCCTTCGGTGTCTTTGGCTTTTCGTTCCTTGACCAGAACGCCGACAAGCTGCAGGGCCACAAGGTCGATGGCGTCGAGCCGACCTTCGAGAACATCGCATCGGGCGACTATGGCGTTTCCCGCTCGCTCTTTATCTATGCCAAGAAAGAGCATGTCGGCGTCATTCCCGGCATGCAAGAGTTCATCGCCGAGTACACCTCGGAGGGCGCATGGGGTCCTGAGGGTTATCTGGCCGACAAGGGCCTGATACCGCTGCCGGATGCCGAGCGCGCTACGTGGGCCGAAAACGCCAAGGCCTTGAAGGGCATGGGCTCCTGATGTTTCGGGGTCCGGGCAAATATCCGCTCTGACCCTCATGCTCTAATGCCCAAAGCGCGGGACCAATGTCCCGTGCTTTGAGCCGGTGAATGACCGGCGGTCGAGGGGACGTCCTGAATCATGGTCGGTTATCTCGTTGTTCTGCTCTTGGTTTTGGCCGCCGCGGCCTATTGGATAGGCCGGACACGTGCTGTTGCCAGTGTCAATGGCGACGTCGCGCGGCTGCATTCGCTGCCTGGCCAGCATGGCATGTTTCTGGCGCTTTTTGCCGCCGGTCCCGCGCTGCTTGCAATCGTTTTGTGGTCGATGGTGACGCCGGGAATTGAATCGTCAATCATTGCCGACCGCTTCTCCGCCGAGTTGTCGGGAATGGGCATTCCGCAAGTCGAAGCTTTCATCCGCGACGCTCGCGCCATGGCCTTTGGCGGGCTTGTCGGCTTCGCCGATCCCACGAAAGAGGCGGCCGCTGCCGTCTACAAATCAATCCACGCGACCAGCACCTGGATCATCTGGGCCGTCGCGCTGATGCTTTCCGCGTCCGGATTTTACTGGGCCTATTCGCGTATCGCGCAGGCCTACCGGGCGCGCCATGTGGTCGAGCGCGTTCTTCGCGCATTCTTGATCGCCTGCTCGGTGGTCGCGATCCTGACGACGATCGGCATCGTCCTGTCGCTGATCTTTGAATCGCTGCGGTTCTTCCAACAGGTGCCGTTCTACAAGTTCCTGTTCGGTACGCACTGGTCGCCGCAGAGCGCCTTTACCGGCGCGGGAACGGAAGCCGGCGACGTCAACCAGGACATTTTTGGCGCGGTGCCGCTCTTTGCAGGCACGTTGCTCATCACCTTCATCGCCATGCTGGTGGCCGCGCCTATCGGGCTGATGGCTGCGATCTATCTTTCGGATTACGCTTCCAAAAGCGTCCGCGCGGTCGCAAAGCCGGTGCTGGAAATCCTCGCCGGCATTCCGACAGTCGTCTATGGCTTCTTCGCCGCACTGACGGTTGCACCCTACTTTCGCGGTATCGGCGAAAGTCTGGGTCTAAGCGTTGCGTCCGAATCCGCGCTCGCCGCAGGCGTGGTCATGGGCATCATGATCATTCCCTTCGTTTCCTCGCTTTCCGATGACGTGATCAACGCCGTTCCGCAATCCCTCAGAGACGGTTCCGCCGGCCTCGGCGCGACCAAGTCGGAAACCATCCGCAAGGTGATCCTTCCCGCCGCCCTTCCGGGCATCGTTTCGGCGATGCTGCTCGCCGTCAGCCGCGCCATCGGCGAAACAATGATCGTGGTCATGGCGGCGGGGCTGGCGGCAAACCTCACGGCCAACCCGCTCGAAGCGGTCACCACCGTGACGGTTCAGATCGTGACGCTGCTTGTGGGCGATCAGGAATTCGACAGCGCCAAGACGCTTGCAGCCTTCGCACTTGGCCTGGTGCTGTTCTGCATCACGCTCACCCTCAACATCGTCGCTTTGCGCGTCGTCCAGAAATACCGAGAGCAATATGACTGATGCGATCGCGTCATTTGGCGCCGGCGGACGGCCGGTCAGCATTCATACCGACGATGCCGCCAAGGCGCGGCTGAAGGGCCGTTACCGTGCGGAAGCGTGGTTCAAGTGGCTCGGCGCCGGAGCCGTCGCGTTGGCTGGGTTGTTCCTCGTGTTGCTCCTGTCGACCGTCGTCACGCAGGCGATTCCGGCGCTGCGGCTGAACTATCTGACGCTGCCGATCGATCTTTCGTCGGCTAAGGTCGACCCAGCGAAACTCGGTGACGTAAACTATGATTCCATCGCCCAGGAAGCGCTTGCGGCAAAATTTCCGGATGTGAAGAGCCGTCAGGACAAGCGCCTGTTGCGCGGGCTGATTTCCAGCGGCACGGGCGTCTTCCTGCGCAAGGATATTGCGGCTGATGCGGGGATGCTCGGAAGAACGGTGGACTATGCGGTTCCACTGGACGATTTTGCCGACCTCTATCTCAAGGGTTTGCTTGCTGACGTCGGTTCGGACGAACCCATTTCAACGAGCGTCACGCCTTCGGGAACCAGCGGCGACATCGACCTGACCTTCGGCGACGATGGCTTGCTGGCGCTGGCGCGCGGCCATGGTGCGACCGAGGGCGAAAACGGCATGCTGACGCTGACGAGCGGCGCATCGTCGCTGCTGGTCGTGTTCAACGGCGGTACGGTCAAGCTGACCGCGCTGTCGCCGGGGGGCAACGGGACGGCGATCGCAAAGGGCACGGTGATCGAGGCGCTGGACAGCACGGCGCCCGCCGCGAGCGGTCAGGCATCCCTGCGCGTCATCGATACGCCGGAAGCATCGCGAAAGATTTCGGACAAGGAAATCGTGTGGCTCGACACGTTGAAGAGCGACGGCTTGATCGAAAGCCGGTTCAACTCGATCTTCTTCTTCACCGGCGCCAGCCGCGAGCCGGAACTGGCCGGCGTCTGGGGCGCGGTCGTCGGATCGTTCCTGACCATGATCGTAACGCTCGCCATCGCCTTCCCGATCGGCGTTTCGGCGGCGATCTATCTTGAGGAATTTGCGCCCAAGAACCGGCTGACGACGATCATCGAAGTGAATATCAACAATCTGGCGGCGGTGCCTTCGATCGTCTTCGGCCTGCTTGGACTTGCCGTATTCCTGAATTTCTTCGGCCTGCCGCGCTCGGCCCCGGTGGTCGGCGGCATGGTGCTGGCGCTGATGACGCTGCCGATCATCATTATCGCCTCACGCGCTTCGCTACGCGCCGTGCCACCATCCATCCGCGAGGCGGCGCTTGGCATCGGAGCGTCCAAGGTCCAAACCGTATTCCATCACGTCCTGCCGCTGGCGATGCCGGGTATCATGACCGGCACCATCCTCGGAATGGCGCATGCGCTGGGCGAGACCGCGCCGTTGCTGATGATCGGCATGGTCGCCTTCATCGTCGACATCCCCGGCGGCTTCACCGATCCCGCGACGATCCTTCCCGTGCAGATATTCATGTGGGCCGATTTCCCGGAAGCCGGGTTCCAGCAGAAGACTTCGGCGGCGATTTTGATCTTGCTGCTGTTTTTGGTCATCATGAATGCCATTGCGGTGATACTGCGCAGGCGCTTCGAGCGGCGCTGGTAAGGAGTAGAGGATATGAACATCATGACGGAAGCCAGCGTCGAACAGAAACTGGGTAGCGGGACCAACGAACCTTCGATCAAGATGAAGGGCGCAAAGGTCTCCGTTCATTACGGCGAGAAGCGAGCCCTGTTCGACGTGGATCTCGATGTCCGTGAAAACCAGGTGACGGCGTTGATCGGCCCATCGGGCTGCGGCAAGTCGACCTTTCTGCGCTGCCTGAACCGGATGAACGACACGATCCCGATCGCCCGGGTCACCGGCAAGATCACGCTCGACAGCGAGGATATCTACGACCCGAAAATCGACGTCGTCGAACTCAGGGCTCGCGTCGGCATGGTGTTCCAGAAGCCGAACCCGTTTCCGAAGTCGATCTACGAAAACGTCGCCTACGGTCCACGCATTCACGGCCTGGCTAGGAGTAAGGCGGAGTTGGACGGCATCGTCGAATCGAGCCTGAAGAAGGCCGGCCTGTTCAACGAGGTCAAGGATCGCCTGCTCGAGTCGGGCACTGGTCTCTCCGGCGGACAGCAGCAGCGCCTGTGCATCGCGCGCGCCATCGCGGTGTCGCCGGAGGTGATCCTGATGGACGAGCCGTGTTCGGCGCTTGATCCGATCGCCACCGCCCGCGTCGAGGAACTGATCGACGAACTGCGCCAGAACTACACGATCGTCATCGTCACTCATTCGATGCAGCAGGCAGCGCGCGTGTCGCAGCGCACGGCCATGTTCCACCTCGGCTATCTGGTCGAGGAGGGCGCGACCGACAAGATGTTCACCAATCCCGACGACAAACGCACCCAGGACTACATCACCGGCCGGTTCGGTTGAGCGGCGGCGAATTTCGAACACGAGGACAGTATCATGGGTGAACACACCGTCGCATCTTTCGACGAGGAATTGGAGCACATCGACCGGCTGCTCCGCGACATGGACGAGCTAGCCGCCGCGATGGTCGCGGCGTCAATCCGCGCGTTGCTAGCTTCGGACAATGCGATGGCGCAGCGCGTCGTCTCGGACGACACGATCATGGATGCGCGGCAGCGCGAACTCGACGATAGCGCGATCACGCTGATCGCCAAGCGGCAGCCGATGGCGCAGGATCTGCGTGCCGTGGTCGGCGCAATCCGCATGGCGGGCGATCTCGAGCGGATCGGCGACCTGGCCAAGAACATAGCCAAGCGGGTCAGCGCCGTCGGACAGAGCGCCACGCCACGCAATCTCTCGCACGGTATCGACGCCATGGCGGATCTCGTTCTCGAGCAGCTCCGCGGCGTGGTCGAGCACTATGTCTCGCGCAACGCCGACGCGTTGAAGGAACTGCGCGCCGCCGACGAGAGGATCGACGTGAAATACACGGCGGTGTTTCGCGAGCTCCTGACCTACATGATGGAGGATCCGCGTAACATAACCGCCTGCACGCACCTTCTATTCTGCGCCAAGAATCTCGAGCGTATCGGTGATCATGTCACCAACGTTGCCGAAAACGCCTACTATGTCGTGACCGGGAATCAATTGCCGGCGGACCGCCCGAAGCTCGACGAGACGACAATGTCGGCGCCGGCGACATGACAGGGGTAACCGGCCGATGATCGCGCCGCGCATCATGGTGGTGGAGGATGAAGAGCCTCTAGGCGTCCTCCTCCGCTACAATCTCGAATCCGAAGGCTATCAAGTCGAGGTGGTGACACGCGGCGACGAGGCCGAGATCCGGCTGCAGGAGAACGTGCCCGATCTTCTGGTGCTGGACTGGATGGTGCCGGCGATTTCCGGCATCGAGCTTTGCCGGCGTCTTCGGGTGCGTCCCGAAACCGAGCGGCTGCCGATCATCATGCTGACCGCCCGCGGGGAGGAGAGCGACCGGGTGCGCGGCCTTTCCACCGGAGCGGACGACTATCTGGTCAAGCCCTTCTCGACACCGGAATTCATGGCCAGGGTCAAGGCGCTGCTGCGTCGCGCCAAGCCGGAAGTGCTGTCCAGCGTTCTCAAGGTCGGCGACATCGTGCTCGATCGCGAATCGCACCGGGTCTATCGCAAGAAGAGTGAGATCCGGCTCGGACCGACCGAGTTCCGGCTGCTCGAATTCATGATGCGGCATCCCGGCCGCGTGTTCTCGCGCAGCCAGCTGCTCGACAATGTCTGGGGCGAGACGATCTACATCGACGAACGCACGGTGGACGTCCATGTCGGCCGGCTGCGCAAGGCGGTCAACAATGGTCGCATGCCTGATGTCATCCGCACCATCCGCGGTGCCGGCTACGCGATCAGGGAAGACTAGCTCCACGGCGCGAAGGTTCTGACAGTCGGATGTGCTGCGTTGGCGGATCGCATGTCTTGGCGGCTATCGAAAACGCCCATTGCTTCGCCCAGGGATGACGAAGTTGGGCCTCCCGCGCTCTTCGGTCAAACTCAAGCCACGTTCTTCCCCGCTGAGCCTCCTCTCGCCTGCACGCCCGGCGCGAAAATCTCCTGGTCGACGAAGCTTAGCGCCCGCATGGCGCAGCCTTCGCGGATCAGCGGCAGCTCGTTCGGCTCGGTGTCGAAGGAAATCGAACCCGAATGCTGGCCGCCGGCGGTCTGGGCGATGGCTTCGCGCAGGGCCGGCTCGATCAGGTCGAAAGCGGCGGCACTGGCGCCGACCATGGCGACCGGCGCCGGATCGATCAGTGCGAACAGGCTGCCGAGCCCAAAGCCGAGCGCTTCGCCGGCCTTGCGGTAGGCTTCGCGCTCCGGTCCGTCCGTCTCGCGCGCCCGGGCGGCGAGCGCCCGCATGTCGGCATCGCTGACATCGGCGACCGGCTCGGTGTTTTCGCTCAACTGCCTAGCGTTGCGCCAGATGGCGTAGTTGCCGGCATAGGCCTCGACGCAGCCGCGCCGCCCGCAGCGGCAGAGCGCGCCGCCCGGGCGATGGATCATGTGGCCGAATTCGCCGCCCGAGGAATGAGTGCCGGTGAACAGTTCGCCTTTCAGCACCAGCCCCATACCGATGCCGTGCGAGAGCAGGATGGCGATAAAATCGTCGCGGTAACGATCCGGGTCGCGCCAGCGCAGCGCCACGGCCATCATGTTGCAGTCGTTCTCCATGGTGGCCGGGATGCCGAACTGGTCTTCCAGAATGTCGGCGAAAGCGATGTTCGTCTGCGGCGTGATCGGCGACCACAGCATGGCTCGCGCATGGGAATCGGTGATGCCCTGGATCGCCAGCGCGATGCGCGCGACGCTTTGGACATCGAGGTCGGGATCCTTGAGCCGGCGCCGGACGATGGCGACGCATTCGCCGATCAGTGCGTCGCGCGACATGGTCAGCGTGTCCAGCCGGCGCTGTTCCTCGGCGACCACTTGCCCGGCATAATCGATGACGGCGACCGAAAGGAAATTCAACGACAACACGACGGCCAATACCTTAGCCGCTTCCGGATTGAGGCTGAGGCCGACCTGCGGCCGGCCGCGTTTCAGCGAAACGGTCTCGCTTGCCCTGCTCTCGGCAAGGATGCCCTCGTGGATAAGGTCGGAAGAGATCGCCGATATCGTCGAATGGCTGAGGCCGGTAGTCGCCGCGATCTCAGTTCGCGACGGATGGCCGGCCCGGCGCACGGCCGAAATCACCATCCCCCGGTTGCGCCGGCGCAAATCGTCGTGGCGGATTCCGACCGACATGTCTTGCGTTCCTCCCGGTCGTCCTCGCGGCCTCTCGTGATGCGAAGGCCGTCGGCGACACCAGGCAAATATTGGCAGAAGCCGACAGCCCTGTCATTATTTATTCCGAGACTCGAAAAAACGCCGGGCAGGACATCAAAATCCATCAGAATTGATGTTGACAGCGCTTCGGCGTTCGACCAGTATTTTTTCGAGGCTCGAAAAAATAGAGCCTTTTGTGCCGGCCTTTGGGCCAGTTTGGTCGCGCCGTACGTGGCGCAGGGAGGAATACCATGAAGAGATTCACAGCCGTCATCCTGGCGGGGGTCGCCATGTCGCTGACGCTCGCGTCGGTCGCGCAGGCGAAGGACAAGGTCATTGGCGTTTCGTGGTCCAACTTCCAGGAAGAGCGTTGGAAGACCGACGAGGCCGCCATGAAGGCAGCGATCGAGGCCGCCGGCGACAAGTATATTTCCGCCGATGCGCAATCCAATCCCGGCAAGCAGTTGACCGATGTCGAGAGCCTGATCTCGCAAGGCGCCAACGCGCTGATCATCCTTGCGCAGGATGCCTCGGCCATCGGACCTGCGGTGCAGAAGGCGCTGGACGAAGGCATTCCGGTCGTCGGCTATGACCGGCTGATCGAGAACAAGGACGTCTTCTATCTGACCTTCGACAATCAGGAAGTCGGGCGCATGCAGGCCCGCGAAGTGTTCAAAGTGGCGCCGGAAGGCAATTACGTCTTCATCAAGGGCTCGGGCGCCGACCCGAATGCCGATTTTCTGTTCGCCGGCTCCATGGAAGTGCTCAAGGAGGCCATCGACAGCGGCAAGATCAAGAATGTCGGCGAAGCCTATACGGACGGCTGGCTTCCCGCCAACGCCCAGAAGAACATGGAACAGTTCCTGACCGCCAACGACAATAAGGTCGATGCGGTGGTTGCCGCCAATGACGGCACCGCCGGCGGCGTCGTCGCCGCGCTGACGGCGCAGGGCCTGGCCGGATCCGTCCCGGTGTCGGGCCAGGACGGCGATCACGCGGCGCTGAACCGCATCGCGCTCGGCACACAGACCGTATCGGTGTGGAAGGATGCGCGCGAACTCGGCAAGAACGCTGCCGAGATCGCCTCGCAACTTGCCGACGGCAAGCAGATGACCGACATTGCGGCCGCAAAGGACTTCACCACGCCGGGCGGCAATGCCGTCAAGTCGCTGTTCCTGACGCCGATTGCTATCACCAAGGACAATCTCAACGTCGTCATCGACGCCGGCTGGATCACCAAGGACGCGGTTTGCGCGGGCGTCGCCGCCGGCAGCGTGGCGGTCTGCAACTGATCTCGATCACTTCGCAAGGAAACGAACGCCGCGGCTGTCAGTCGCGGCGTTTTCAAAAGGGCTTTCCGCTTCAAATGGCTTCCGCTTCAAATGATTGGGGAAAGCCGGTGGCATCGTGTTCCGGCATCCGCGCCAGACGGCAACCCGGTGGGAGGACTTCATGACCGACACGGCATCCAACCCACCGGCCGCCAGAACGGCCGAAGACCGGGCGCGTGATTCCGAACTCAGCGCCGTCGGACGGTTCCTCAAGGCAACCGAGCTCGATATACGCATGCTCGGCATGGTCGGCGCGCTGCTGGTCATCTGGTTTGGAATCCACATCCTGTCGGGCGGGCTTTTCCTCACGCCGCGCAATCTCTGGAACCTGTCGGTGCAAACCTCCTCGGTCGCGATCATGGCGACCGGCATGGTGCTGGTCATCGTGATGCGCAACATCGATCTTTCAGTCGGCTCCGTCGAAGGCGTGATTGGCATGGTGATGGGCGTGGCGCAGGCCGAATTCCTCATCCGCGTCATGGGATTCCAGCTTGGAAGTCCCTGGATATGGGTCGTCGCACTGGCTGCCGGTGTGGCGCTCGGCCTCATGATCGGCGCGCTCCAGGGCTTCATCATCGCCTATCTCGAGGTTCCGGCCTTCATCGTGACACTGGGCGGGCTGCTGATCTGGCGCGGCATGGCGTGGCTGATGACGAGCGGGCGCACCGTCGCGCCGCTGGACGCCACCTTCCAGCTCATGGGTGGCGGGCCGCGTGGCTCGATCGGGGCGACCGCGAGCTGGATCGTCGGTGCTCTCGCCTGTGTGGCCGTCGCCTTCATGCTGCTCAACGGCCGGTCGCAGCGCAAACGGTTCAAATTTCCACTGCGCCCCATCTGGGCGGAAATCTTTCTCGGCGTGGTTGCTTGCGCCGCCATTCTTGGCGCCGTCCGGATCGCCAATTCCTATCCGTGGCCGGTCGGCATCGTGCGCCGCTACGCCCAGCAGAACGGCATCACCATCCCCGAAGGCGGCCTGTTCATCGCCCATGGCATCGCCATACCGGTACTGATGGCGGTCACCGTTGGCATCGTCATGACCTTCATCACCCGGCGCACCCGTTTCGGCCGTTACGTCTTTGCCATCGGCGGCAATCCGGAAGCGGCGGAACTCGCCGGCATCAACACGCGCTGGGTTACCATGAAGGTGTTCATGATCATGGGCGTGCTGGCCGCAATCAGCGCGGCGATTGCGTCGGCCCGCCTCAATGCGTCGACCAATGCACTCGGTACGCTGGACGAACTCTTGGTCATCGCGGCGGCGGTCATTGGCGGCACGTCGCTTGCCGGCGGCTCCGGCACGGTGCTCGGCGCCATGCTGGGCGCGCTCCTGATGCAGTCGCTGCAGTCCGGCATGGTGTTGCTCGGCATCGATTCACCGCTTCAGAGCGTGGTCGTCGGCGCTGTCCTGGTTGTCGCCGTCTGGCTCGACACCGTCTACCGCAAGCGGGTCTAGCATGGCCCCCAACCGAAGGCTCGCGTCGGCGAAAAGTGGATACCGGTATACGGACAATCAAGCCCAAGCAAAAACCATAGGGAGGAACGATCATGGCTGACACGACTGCTCCCACGCCACTGATCGATATGCGCAACATTTCGATTGCCTTCGGTGGCATTCGCGCCGTCGACGATGCGTCGATCGACCTTTTCCCGGGCGAGGTCGTGGCGCTGCTCGGCCACAACGGCGCTGGCAAGTCGACGCTGATCAAGATCCTGTCCGGCGCCTACAAGCGCGATGCGGGCCAGATCTTCGTCAACGGCGAAGAGGCTTCGATCTCCAATCCGCGCGACGCCAAGAAATACGGCATCGAGACGATCTACCAGACGCTGGCGCTCGCCGACAATGTCGACGCCGCCGCCAACCTCTTCCTTGGCCGCGAACTGATGACCGGCTGGGGCACGCTCGACGATGGCGCCATGGAGGCCGAGGCGCGCAAGGTGATGGGCAGGCTCAATCCCCGGTTCCAGCGCTTCAAGGAACCGGTGATCAAGCTTTCTGGCGGCCAGCGGCAGTCGGTGGCGATCGCGCGCGCCATCCTCTTCAACGCCCGCATCCTGATCATGGACGAGCCGACGGCGGCACTGGGGCCGCAGGAGACGGCGCAGGTCGGCGAATTGGTCATGCAGCTCAAGGCCGACGGCATCGGCATTTTCCTGATCAGCCACGATATCCATGATGTGTTCGAGCTTGCCGACCGCGTCTGCGTGATGAAGAACGGTCAGGTCGTCGGCACGGCGCGCACGAGCGACGTCACCCAGGACGAGGTGCTCGGCATGATCATCCTGGGCAAGTGCCCGCCTGGCGCCATTCCGGGACCAGGTGCACTGAAGATCGCCGCCTGAAGCTTTAAATAAGCCGGCTAAATAACAGCCAGGTGACCGGCCTTGTGATATGCCAGCCATCATGATGGTTTGGCCGCGCCATTGTGTTGACGCGGGGAGTTGCCCATAAAGGTTTGGAAACCGTTCACAGGCCGCGGCAGCAATTGAAGAAGTTTTTTCCGATCGTCGCTTTCATCGCCGTCGCGCTGATCAGCCTGACGATGGCGGGATTCGCCTATTTCGCCACGCAGGAAGCGGCGCGCATCAAGTTCGCGGCGACGGCGGACGACGCGCTCAACCGGATCGATAGCCGCATCGACCTGCATCTGTCGCTGCTGCGATCGACGCAGGCGCTGTTCAACGCCCGCAATGGCGGCATTTCGCGAAGCGAGTTCAAGGCATTCTTCAGCGCGCTCGATATCGACGGCAATTTCGCCGGCTTGCGCGGCATCGGCTTTCTCCGGCTGGTGAAAGCCGGCGACGAGGCAACGGTCGAGCGTGCCATCCTGCGCGACTATGGAGCCAGCCATGTGATCTATCCGGCTACGACGACGCTGCCGTGGCGCACGCCCATCGTGCAGTTCGAGCCGCTCGACACGTCGAGCCAATCCAGCATCGGCTACGACATGTTCACCGAACCGGTGCGGCGCGAGGCGATCGAAAAAGCGATGGCCGACGATCAGCAGCATGCGAGCGGGCGCGTGCAGCTTGGCCAGGAAACGGGAGCTGCGCAGACCTTCACCGGCTTCCTGGTCTTCGTGCGGCTCAACATCGATACCGCGCCGGACGGCATCAATGCATCCATGTCCTCGGCATCAGGCTTTCTCTATGCGGCCTTCCGCGCCCGCGACCTGTTCCAGACCGCGCTCAGCCGGACGCCGCTGCTGCCGGTCAACATTGAAATCTACGACGGCAAGGTGGATGCCGACAATCTCTTGTTCCGGTCGGAGACGCCGCCGGTGTCGACCTTCGGCGAAAGGCTGCTGGTTACCCGCGAGATCACCGTCGCCGGCCGTCCGTGGACCGTCTTGTTCAGGCCGACAAGTGCCTTCTCGCAACCCTCTTCGCGCGCCATTCCGGTGATGCTTGGCCTGTTCGGGCTTATGCTCGCGGGCGCCATTGCGCTGGTGGCGCGCTATCAGGAGCGGGCTTATGACGCGGTCTCCCTGCTTCACGAGACGACGGAAAAGAGCCTGCTCGAAAAAGACCTGATGCTGCAGGAGATGAAGCACCGCATCAAGAACTCGATCACGCGAGTGTTGGCGATCGCGCGCCAAACGGCGTCGCACGCCACCGACGTCCACGAGTTCTCATCGTCTTTTTCGGCCCGGCTGCAGGCGATGGCGGCTTCCCAGGACATGCTGACGCGCTCGCGCTGGCAGAAGGCCGATCTTGGCGACCTGTTGCGCATCGAGCTTGGCCAGGTGTTCGGCAAGGAGCTTCCCGATGGGATATTGTTGGGGCCGGAGGTGTTGCTCGACGAGACCACCACGCAAGCGCTCGGCCTGACCTTTCACGAGCTGGCGACGAACGCGCTGAAATATGGCGAAGCCGGCAATTCGGCCAATAACAAAAAGGGCGACTGGGCGCTCAAGGTCGACTGGTCGGTCGAAGGCCGCAGGCGCGACAAGACGCTGGTTCTCAACTGGCGCGAAGCAGGCCAGACAAAGCTCGAAGCACCTGTCAAAACCGGGTTTGGCACCAAGCTGATCGATTTGAACGTCACGCGCGAATTGCGCGGTACGATCAATCGCGATTTTCACAATGGCGGGTTGAACGTGGAAATCAGGATTCCACTATCGGACTGAAATGCTGCCGCGAACCGGCAGTTTTCGAATGCACTAAGCGGAGTCCAGACCAGCCGGTCCCCGCTTATATTGCTCCCCGCGTTTGACGGGAATCAGCAGCGAGCCGTATAGAGGCGGCCACGGTTGTCGCGGTACTGGCAATAGCCATTGCGCAGGTTGCGCACCAGCAGGCCGGAACCGGCACCGACGGCTGCCCCGACGAGCGCACCCCTGCCGCCGCCAATCAGGCCGCCGGCCAGAGCGCCGACACCGGCGCCGACGCCGACATCCTGCTCGGTAGTGCTGCAACCGCTGACCGCGACCACGGCAACCATCGCAATAATAATCTTCCGCATAAAGTTACTCCTCGCTTTTGTCCTCACTTGTAGTCCGATCATTTATCATGCGGAAAAGGGTTTTGCCTGTTCGATTTCACTGTTGGCTAAGAGAATCTTTAGCGCGCGCGCCGTTCGAGGCAACCACAAGATTGGAAATCTCCACGGAGGCGTCGAGCGTGCCCTCCGGACGCACATTCCAGACGATCCGGTCGTAGTCATCCTCCAGCGCCGGATCGACGGAAAGGCACTCGGCAATTACACGCGGAGCCTGACCTTGGACATCGCCCAAGGCGAACGGGCGTTCGGCGGTGCATTCCTGAGCGGTTTCGAAGACGCTCACCGATACGGGCAGTTCACGGCATTCGGTCATCGTGTTCGAACAGCCGATGACCAGCAACACGGCAGCAATGTGTTCCATGGCGACGATCCTTTCGCCGTAGGAACGGGCCACATCCGCCAAAGTTCCTGCGCCCAGGCTGGCGCGTGATCAATTGGAGAAACACGTCGACATGAAGCCAGCCGCAGGTCATTTTGGGTGCTCTAAAATTAGCTCAACTGGAGCGCGACGATCAGGGCTGTCAGCGCGACCAACGCAAAGGCGGCAAAGCGGAGGAACGGCTGAGAAGCAATATGCGACGGCATGGCGGATGCTTCGAGGTCCTGAAACCCGCCCATCGAAATACGTGCGGCCTGTTCCAGCCTGTTGATATCGGCGACTGTCAAAGCCATTCCCCCCGTACTGCGCAGCGAACTGCGACCGAAAACGTCATGTGGAGCGGTCTGGGAAAAACAGCATCGGACTTTATGGTGAACAGGTGGTTAAAGCCGGCGCGGCCGGTATCGATCCCGGACCCTTAAAGCGCGTCGCGTTTGAACGGATTCATGCGATGCGCTTTAAGTTCTTGTTTTTATGCGTGTCGTTATCCCAAAACCGCTGCGCACTTTTGGGCGACATGCATTAGTTCTCGGCTGTTGTCCGTTCAATCCGTCTCGAAATTGCCGCGAGGAACGACAAGGCGATACTCCACACGGCCCCCGGTGATTTCAAGTGTCGCCGTACCGTTCAACGACGCAGGCACCACGCGCTCGAGCGCGACACTGCCAAAACGCTTCTCGCTGGGCTGATTGTCGTTGGTTCCGATGGCTTCGGCCCAAACCAGTGACAGGGCGGTCTCGCCAGCGGAAGCGGCCGTGAGATCGGCCGTCACCTCGACGAATCCGTCGGCTCGCGACAGAGCGCCGTAGCTGACCGAATTGACGGCGAGCTCGTGCATGGCCAAGCCGATATGCAGGGCGGCATTGGGGTTGAGGTACGGATTTGCACCCCGGAAACGCAGGCTGCGCAGCGGATCGGCCCCATAGCGGCCGACCTGGCCGGACACCAGTTCGCGCAGTGCCGCTCCCCGCCAGTTGGACGAAGTCACCAAATCCTGGGACGAGGCAAGCGACTGCAGCCGGCCGCGAAAGCGTGTCAGGAAGTCGGTGAGCGTGTCCGAATAACGGCTGGTCTGGGTGGCGATGCTCTGGATGATGGCCAAAAGGTTCTTCGAACGGTGGCTGACCTCGCGCAGCAGCGCCTTCAGGGTCTGCTCGCGACGTTTCTGCTCGGTCGTTTCGACCATGGTGGTGACGATGCCCTGCACGGCGCCGCCGTCGTCGTGATCCGCGTCTACCCACACCTGGAACCAGCGAACGCCATCGTCGGCGGGAATGCTGAGCTCAAGATGTTCCGGATTGCCGGATGCGACGACGTTGCGTTTGGCCGTACCGATGCGCTCGGCCTGCGCCGGCGGCAAGATGCCGCTGTCGGCCGTGTCGGAAGCCCATGGCGGGCGCATGTTGCGGGCCCAGACGGTCTTCATCTCGCGATCCTGATACAGAACCGAAATGCCGGCATTGTGCAGCGCATGGAGAAGGGCCCGGCCAAGCTGCATTCCGCTCTCAGTGGAATGCGGGGCGATGATCTCATCGCTCCGTCCGCTGCCTTTCATGTCTCCAGCTTTGGATTGCATCGGTCACTTCACCCACCCAATCTAGGCTGAACGGCTGACGGAAAAATGGGTTCCCAAAAGAGGTCCGCCGAGCGACGTCCGTGGAGGGACATCGCCCGGCGGTAGCTGGAAACCGCTTGAGGGGTGCGGCTCCCAGTGTTCGATCGCACCTGGGTTCACGATGCCCGTTTGAACAGGCCAGCGATAAGTGAAATGACCAGGAAAGCGAGAAAGACGAAAAACAATATCTGCGCTATACCGGCCGAGGTGCCAGCAATGCCGCCGAAACCGAGAGCGCCGGCAATGATCGCTACGACGAGAAATACGAGCGCCCAGTAAAGCATGATCCATCTCCTTCAAATGGTACGGCAAAAACGCCGTTCGCTGCCGTTTGTTCCACCATTTGCCGAAAAAGACGATCCCTGGAAAGCTCTCCGACCCGAATTGAATCGTCACTCGCAGGGGCGCAAAGAGCGTGCGCCGGCCGCAAAGGACCAGCGTCATTCGTTCCATGGAAAACGGGCGATCCCCTGGAAGCGAGCGATCTGCGAAAACCGGGCGGCCGGTGAGGTTGGGCCTACCCCGGTTTGCCCGACCTCCGTTTGCTATGCAGCGGCTTTCGCATGCCGGTCGAAGAACAGCGCCTGGCTGATCAGAGCCTTGACCATGTCCGGATTGAACGGCTTGGTGACTAGAAAAGCCGGCTCCGGCCGTTCGCCGGTCAGAAGGCGCTCGGGAAAGGCAGTGATGAAGATCACCGGCACCGGCGTGGACGACAGGATCTCGTTCACGGCTTCGATGCCCGAACTGCCGTCGGCAAGCTGGATGTCGGCCAGCACCATCCTTGGGCGCGTCTTTGCGAACATCGCCACCGCCTCGGCGTGGGTGCGCGCAGTTCCGACGACACGATGGCCCAGGCTTTCGACCATCTGTTCGATGTCCATGGCGATCAGCGGCTCGTCCTCGATGACCAGGACATCGGTTGCCACCTGACGGGAAATCTCATTGCTGGCCTCGGCGAGAAGTTCGGAGAACTCCTGGTCGTCGACGTCGAGAATTTCCGCCGCCTCGCCTTCGCTGAAACCTTCGACGGCGACCAGCAGGAAGGCTTGGCGGGGGCGGGGTGAGATCGCGTTCAGGTTGGCGGCGGCGCGCTGTTCCCACGCCGACTGGGGTTGCTCTTGCGGAACGCGGATGGCGACCGAGGTGAACAGCCTGGCGAAGACCTTGTAGAGCGCGATGCGATCGTTCGACGCGTCCGGAAAGATGTCGACGTCGGCAATGATGGCTTCGAGCATCGCGGCGACCAACGCGTCGCCGCTCTCCTGCGATCCGGAAACGGCCCGCGAGAAGCGGCGCAGGAACGGCAGGTGCGGAGCGATGGTTGCGGATAGGCTCATGGTGGACGTCTCCCTCTGACGTGATTGGATGGATTGCTGACCAAGCCGATTGCTAGACCCGAAATAAACCCTGAAAACAAAAACGCCGGCTTTCCGAAAAAGTTCCGATGTCGTGGAACTAATATAAGGGGACGGCGTTTGAGGGTCGGGATGGGCAACCAGACGAGGGTGCCGCTTGCTTTGCGTCGTGTGTTGATGGGGCGGCAGGGGTGCTGGGAACAAAAGGGCGAAATGAAGACATGACGAAAGATAACACGGCTGGCGCTGTAAACGGGCGCCGGGCCGTTTCCGGCGACCCGCTCGGGCCAAACTCGGAAATCGGCCGCAAACTTAAACAATATTATGACGAGCTGGTCTCCGACAATGTGCCGGATCGCTTCGCCCAATTGCTCAGCCAGTTGGAACAGGCCCAACCTGCGCGGAAAAAGGACTGAGGCATGGCGGCCGTCTCCCAGAGCTTCAAGACCGATCTGCTCGCCTCGATTCCGAGCCTGCGGGCCTTTGCCGTGTCGTTGACGCAAAACGCCGACAAGGCTGACGATCTTGTGCAGGAAACGCTGGTCAAGGCCTGGGACAAGCATGAAAGTTTCGAGCCGGGGACCAATCTAAAGGCATGGCTGTTTACCATCCTGCGCAATGAATTCTATTCGCAAATGCGCAAGCGCGGCCGCGAGGTGCAGGATAGCGACGGCATCATGACGGCCAGGCTAGCCGTCCATCCGGCCCAGCACGGCCAGCTCGACCTCAAGGATTTTCGCGGCGCGCTCGAGCAATTACCCGAGGACCAGCGCGAGGCCATCATCCTCATCGGCGCTTCGGGCTTTTCCTACGAGGAAGCCGCCGAGATCTGCGGCTGCGCGGTCGGAACGATCAAGAGCCGCGTCAGCCGCGCCCGCACCCGGCTGCAGGAAATCCTGAAGATTTCCGGCGAAGACGAGTTTGGCCCGGACGCGATCTCGGCTCAGGTGACGGGCTCGAATGCCGCCTGAATACGGACCGGTTTCGGGACCTTAAACACCGGGTCCACGTCCGCACGCCGCCGCTACCGCCTCCACGAGATCGTCTCCCGAATAGGGCTTGGTGACCAATCTGATATTCGGAAAGGACACCTTGATTTCATCCATGTCCGAATAGCCCGAGGCGAAGACGAAAGGCACGCCCGATTCGTGCAAGCGCGAGGCGAAATCGAGCGTCGAAGCGCCGCCCAGCATGAGGTCGACTATGGCCGCATCGAATTGCGAGGCAACGCTCTTGCGATCGATCTCAGCCAGATCGCGGGCGATAACCACGTCGCCGGCGCCATAGTCGCGGCAAAGCTGCTCGACATCCATGGCGATCAGGAATTCATCCTCCAGAACAAGAATCCGCAATCCGTCAAGCAATCGGGGCACGTGGCAATGTCTCCTTGAAGCGCTGGGGGAAGCGCAGGGCATGGAGGAGTCATGATCTCTATTTAGCGTCCTGTCATTTAAAGTTATTTGGCATCCTGTCATTTAAAAAAGACATGCCCATCGCGGATGGCGGAACCTCGACGCCTGCAGGGCGTTTGCTATCGCCCGCCCGGGAGGGCAACGCTTTCGAAGAGGGGATCGAAATGCCTGGCCAGAACGGCCGTTCTTCTCCCAGTCGCCGATATTCATGCGGGGACTGTCCGTTGCGGCCGTTGCCGGCGTTCCGGGCGTTCGAGAAGCAGGAACTCGTCTTCGTCGACGCGTTCAAGAAAGGCGAACTGGCCGTCGACAAGGGGGCCACGGTTCTGGTGGAAGGGAACCACAGCGCACACCTCTATACGGTGCTGTCGGGTTGGGCTTTCCGCTACAAATTGCTATCCGACGGGCGCCGCCAAATTCTGAACTATTCCATGCCAGGCGATCTCATCGGTTTGCAAGGCAGCCTGATGGGCGAAATGCAACACTCGGTCGAAGCGCTGTCGCCGATGCTGCTCTGCGTCTTCGAGCGGGAGGCCCTTCCCGATCTCTACCGCAGCCATCCGGGCCTCGCCTATGACATCACCTGGATCGCTTCGCGTGAGGAGCGCATGCTGGACGAGAACCTGCTCAGTATCGGCAGACGCACCGCGCTCGAGCGTGCAGCCTATCTCATCGCCTTCATATCAAGCCGTGCCAAGGCGGTCCGGCTCAATGGCGGGACGCCTGTGCGGATTCCGATCACGCAGCAGCATATCGCCGATACGCTCGGCCTGTCGCTGGTCCACACCAACAAGACGATCCGGAAGCTGATGGACCGCAAGCTTATCTTCTGGCGCGACGGAGGCTGCGAGGTGGTCGACAACGAAAGGCTCAAGGAACTCGCCCGCTGGGAGGGGTTGAGAGAAGATCGCCGACCACTGATTTGAAAGCCCGGCCAAATACGTCCGCGCCGGGCTGGACTCGCCTGCGAAAACACCCTTTCATGGATCGTGTTCCGATTTAGGAACCTTGCCGTGTATCGGGCGTTTGAAATCAAGCAAACGCAAGGAGTTAAGCAATGGCGACTGCCGCAGGAAAGACCGCAAACGAAACCCGGGCGAATTCGGACCTCGAGGCCGACATAAGGCAATTGAAGGCCGATATCGAAAAGCTCACCAAGCAATTGGCCAAAACCGGTGAACATGGCTATGGGACGGCCCGCCGGGCCGCCGTTGAAGGCGTCGAGCAATTGCGCGCCCAGGGCGAAGCAGCCTTCGACACCGTGCGCAGCAACGCCAAGGATATCGAGGAGCAATTAGCGGCGAGCGTACGCGAGAAGCCGGTGACGTCGCTGGCGATTGCGGCCGGCGTCGGCTTTCTGTTCGCCCTTCTCGCGCGCCGCTAGCCCTAACCCAGATGGCAATGCTGGCATCGCTGATCTCGGGCCTGGCCTCGGGTGAAATTGTTGCAGCCGTGCACCGCGCGCGCACGGCAGCAATCGTTTATATGCTCGCGGCACTTGCAGCGCTGTGCGGCCTCGGTTTCCTCGTCGGAGCGGCCTATGTCTGGGTGGCGGGCCGCTATGGGCCGATGGCGGCCTGCATCGGTTTCGGGGTCGGCTTTCTTGTGATCGCAGGGGTCATTGTACTCATCCATCGCCTATCGGCCGGCGCGCGTGCGCGGCGCCGGGCGCAGTTGCGCAATGCCGACATCAAAGTAGCCGGCATCGCGGCCGCGTTCGCCGTGCTGCCGTTGCTGCTCAAGGGGAAAGGCGGCCTGGGCACCATCCTCGGCCCCGCGATTGCACTCGCCGCCTACGCCATTTACCGCGAGAACATGAAGCCCGGCGCCAACGTTCCGGATGACGGCGAAGCGAAGTAACTCGAAACTGTTCTTGATCTTGCCCGAAAATCCGGGCGCCACTTTTTGCTGCGCCTGAAGGCGTCATGCGACGCGCTTTAAGTTCCGGTCTCGATGCATACCCAAGACCGCTGCGCCGTCATTTCGACAGGTCCTCCAGCGGCATCGATATTTCGGCGAACACGCCTTCCGGCCGGAATTCATGGGTCACTTCGCTGGAGATGATCTTGGCCAGGCTGCGGCGGATCAGGATCGAGCCGAAGCCATAGCGTTCGGGCGAAGCAACTTCGGGCCCGCCGCTTTCGCGCCAGGTCAGCACCAGCCGCCGTGCGCCTTTCGGGCCCCGTGCCTTCCAGTCGAGATCGACCTTACCCGCAGCCGCCGACAGCGATCCGTATTGCAGCGCGTTGCTGGCCAGTTCATGCAGGATCAGCCCAAGCCCGACGGCCTGGTCGGGTGAAAGCAGGAGATCGGCGCCTGAGATCGTCATGCGCGGCTGTTCGGCGGTGTCGAACGGTCTGACCTCGACCTGCACCAGTTCGCGAATGCCGATGCCGCGCCACTCGCGGTCGGACAGCAGGCTGTGGGCGGCGCCCAGCGCCTGAAGCCTGGCGCTGAAGGCTTCGAGGAACTCGCTCGGTTGTCGAGCATGGCGAACGGTCTGCGTCGCCAGCGCCTGCACGGTCGCCAGCGTGTTCTTGACGCGATGGTTCAGCTCGCGCAGCAAGAGCCGTTGCCGCTCGTCGCCGAGCTTGCGTTCGGTGACGTCGTAATTGACGCCGAAGATCAGCGTCGGCTTGCCGTCGCCGTCACGCTCGATGACACGGCCGCGCGTAGCGACCCATCGCGGCGGGCTGAAGCCCTTGACGCGGTATTCGCCAAAATAGTCGTCGCCGCTGGCCAGCGCGTCGCGAAAGTGCGTCTCGGTCTGGTAGACATCGCGCGGGTCGATGGCGGCAAGAATATCGCGTGCCCTCAGCCGGTTCGAGCGCGGCAGGTCGAACAACTCGGACAACCGGACGTCGCATTCGATTATGTCGGTATGGATATCCCATGCCCAGCTGGCGAGCGAGGCGGCATCGAGCGCGATGCCGCGCCGCTTTTCCTCGCGCGCCAGCGCGGCAGCGGCGTTGGCGCCGTTGCGGGTGGCGTCCTTCAATGCGAACAGGCTGGCGGCGAGGCTGGCGAGCGCGGTCAACTGTCCGAGCTCGGCGGCAGACGGAGACGCGCGCGGCTTCCGATCGAAGACGCAGAGGGTGCCGATCCGGGCACCGGCCACCACAATCGCAGCACCCGCATAGAAACGGACATGGCGCTTGCCGGTGACCAGCGGGCTGGCGCTGAAACGTGAATCCGCGGCCGCGTCGGTCACCACCATCGGCTCGTCGCCGGCGGCAATGGCGTAGGCGCAGAAAGATGTATCGGCGGCGGCCTCGGTCTCATCCAGGCCGACACAGGATTTGAACCATTGCCGTTCGACGTCCAACAGCGTCACGAGCGCGATGGGCGCCTGCATGACCGCGGCGGCGAGCCCGCTGATATGGTCGAAGTCGGGATCGGCCGCCGTGTCGAGCGCATCGAGACCATGGAGTACGGCAAGCCGGTCCTGCGCCCTCAGCACGCTAAGGACATCGACCGGCAGGTTCGGCTTTTTCTCTACCCGGCTATCCACAAGGCCCCCAAATTCATCGGCTTGCAGCAATTCGCGCCAGGACGGCTGCCTGGCTCCGAAACCGGAACCTTCGCCTTGAGGAACCGTTACCCAACCATGTTTTGCCAGCCGCGCCCGCCGGCGCCAAACGACATGCCAGCGCTAAACGATATGGAGGCCGATCATGCCCAAGATCGTTCCTGAAGACAAAGCCCGCCAGGGACGGTGGGGGTGGCACACACTCCGTATCCTGATCGCAGCGCTGCTTTTGGCGTTTATCGCCTGGGGCATCGCGGAGATCTACGGCAATATGATAGACCAGACGCCGACCGAACAGGGCGAGCTCCCCAGGAACGAACAGGGTGAGCTTCCCCAAGGCTGAAGCCCGTCGATCGACCGTGCCGGGCCGCATCATGCGGCCTTCGCTTGGGCAGCGCGCGCCGGGACGAGAACATTCAGCGCGCCAGGATGGATTTCAACCGTCGTTTCGCGGTCAAGCCTGATCAGTTCGCCATCCAGGACGGCACGGAATCTCTTGGCTGCCGAGTGAATTTTCAAAACGACCCGGTCGGCCTGGTGGATTTCGACATGCCCGCTATCTCGCCATTTGCCGCGCGCCATATCGAAGAGGAACCGGATCAGTTCGCCACGCTGCCGCGCCACCGTGATATAGATGCCGAGCACGCCGCCGGCGGGATTGTCGGCATAGGGCAGGTGACCTTCACCGAAAAGATTGTTGGTGACGCCGATGCCGGGGGTGCGCGTCACAATTTCGGTTTCGCCGATTGTCAGCGTCACCTTCATTGCCGACGGGTTCTTGATCGCCGCCCAGGCAGCCCGCGCAGAGGCCCGCATCTTTCCCAGCCGCGAGCCAAACTCCATGTGCTGGCGAAGCTGCACCATCCTGGCATGCATGCCGATCGAAAACTGATGCACGAAGGGACGGCCGTTGGCGGTTGCCATATCGACTGCGATGATCTCGCCGTCGGCAAATGACTTCACCGCCGCGTCAAGAGTCTGCGGGATACCGAGCCCGCGCGCGAACAGGTTCATCGTGCCGGCCGGCAATATGGCAAGCGCTGTTTTCCTGCCCATCAACCGGGCCGCCGCGGCCGAAATGGTGCCGTCGCCACCGCCGGCCAGCACGATATCGATGCCAGGCTTCGAAGCGACGCTGTCCAGCGCTGCGACGATATCCCTGCCGGCAACGACATCGATGTCGATGGAGTGACCACCTGCCTCCAACGTCCGGCGCATCTGGTCCGAGAAGGCGAAAAGGTCAATTGTTCGCAAGGTGCCGCCCTCCTGGTTCAGCACCGCCGCAAATCGCATGCCCCCTCTCCGCTTTTTCGTGGCAACCATGGGCAACCATTACCCAGGACAGACCCAGCCACAGGCTGAAACGGGGCGGTTAAAAAAAGGTTCCGTAAGCTCTGACGAATACAGGAGCCCGATTTACCGGCGGAACGCATGCATAAGCGCGATTAACACGGATTTTTACGGCATTCGCCATGGTGTTTCGGAACAACGGCGTGGTCACAACGTTGTGACATGTGAAGACGCTGCGTCCGATCTTTCCATGGCTCAAATTAGGCGCGGCGTACACGAAATCACGAGGAGAGATGATCATGGTACGCACCCTTTTAGCCACGACCGCACTCACAATGCTGATTACAACAGGCGCTTATGCGCAGTCGCAGACAACCCCGGCGCCAGCGCCGCCTGCCGCTCAGGAAGCCGCACCAGTCGTGCAACGCGCCGAGGGTAGCCTTGTCACCAACATTATCGGTGAATCGGTCTATAATGGCACAAGCGACGATGCTGAGAACATCGGCGACGTCAGCGATGTGGTCTTCGACGAAAACGG
Source organism: Mesorhizobium sp. WSM4821 (assembly GCF_055901555.1). Taxonomy (NCBI): domain Bacteria; kingdom Pseudomonadati; phylum Pseudomonadota; class Alphaproteobacteria; order Hyphomicrobiales; family Phyllobacteriaceae; genus Mesorhizobium; species Mesorhizobium sp. WSM4821. The sequence continues at coordinate 1,860,709 of NZ_CM148371.1, forward strand.
CCAGGTGAAATCCGTCGTCATCGGCGTCGGCGGCTTTCTCGGTGTCGGTGCCAAGAATGTCGCTTTCGACTACAACCAGCTGGAGTGGGCCGAACGGAATGGCGACCGTTGGCTGATTGCCAAGACGACAAAGGATGAGTTGACGGCTCAGCCGGACTTCGACCGCAAACCTTTCGACCCGGCTCCTGCGGCCAATGACAGCGCGGCCACGGCTCCTGCCACCCCGTCTGGCTCGACCGATACGACCGCACAGAACGCTCCGGCGGCTCCGGCCGAACCAGTGAAGCGCGCCGACGGCAATCTCGCCACCAATATCATCGGTGAAACCGTCTACAACGGCACTGGGGACGACGCCGAGAACATCGGCGACGTGAACGACATCGTCCTGGCCAAGGATGGCAAGGCCGAGTCGTTGATCATTGGCGTCGGCGGCTTTCTCGACGTCGGCGAAAAGAACGTAGCCTATCAGTTCGACAAGGCTCAGTGGGCAGAGAGGGACGGCGATCGCTGGCTGGTGGCTGAGACCACGAAGGAAGATCTGGAGGCGTTGCCAGAGTTCAACCGCGAGGCCTATGATCCCGCCCCGGCGACCACCGCATCCAACGACGCCGCGGCGCCTCAGCCGGTGACGACAACCCCGGCTGTCACCCCGACGGATCAGAAGACGGCGGAGGCCCCCGCGGCAACGCCTGACACCGCTGCTCCGGCCCCAATGGACAAGACAGCCGAGGCTCCGGCTCCAGCGCCGGCGGATAAGACGGCGCAGGCTCCGGCGGCAATGCCCGATCCTGCTGCTCCGGCCCCAACGGACCAGACAGCCGAGGCTCCGGCTGCCGAAACGCCTGACGCCCCCGACCAGACGCAGACCGCGGCGATCGACAAATCGGCGCTGACCGAAGTGCCGGTCAACGAAATCCGGTCCGAGGATCTGGTTGGAACCACTGTCTATGGCGCCAATGATGTCAATGTCGGCGAGATTGGTGACGTCGTACTGACGGGCGACAAGAAGGTCGATGCCGTCATCATCGATGTCGGGGGTTTGCTCGGCGTTGGCGAGAAGGAAGTGGCGGTCGGCATGGATAATCTCAAGTTCATGACCGACAAGGACGGCAACCGCTACCTCTACACGAACTTCACCAAGGAGCAGCTCGAGGCGCAGGTCGCCTACGATAAGGGCAGCTATGCCGAAAAGCGCGACGAGCAGCGCATGATCATGCGCTAGTTCGCTCAACCGACGAAGAAAGGCCCGCGCCGGCAACGGCGCGGGCCTTTTTCACGTCAGGAAAGACGGCGGGCCTGCGGCATGGCCTGCGACACCGTCCTCGGTCAGTTCGGCAAGCGCCAGTGACTGGTCGAGATGTTCGGCACGCCAGGCAAGCAGCCTTTCGGCAAGCTCCAGCCGGACGCGCAGATAGGTCGGGTCTGCAGCGACATTGGTCAGTTCGTCTCGATCATTCTCAAGGTCGAAAAGCAGCGGCGGCAGGCCGCCGCCGAAATGGACATACTTGAATTCTTTCGTGCGGGTGACGGCGAGATTGCACTGGCGCGGACCGATGCCGAAATGGCGCTCGGCGTGACCGTCGGCGACCGAGCGGAAATCGAACTCCCAATGCGCGGCCTCGCGCCAGCTGTCCGGCTCCCTGGCGTCCAGGAACGGCTTCAGCGATTGTCCGTCAAGATGCGGCGGCGTTTCCTCGCCAAGCAAATCGAGCAGTGTCGGCGCTATGTCCACCGCTTCGGTGAAGCGGTCGACGCCGGCGCCGGCCGCTGTGAGGCGACGCGGGTCGCGGATGATCAGCGGGATATGAAAACTGCCGTCGAAGAAGCCGCCCTTGCCCAGCATGAAATGGTCGCCCATCATCTCGGCATGGTCGGAGGTCAGTACGACGATGGTGTCGTCCCAGGCATCGGCTGCCTTGACCGCTTGCCAGATGCGGCCAAGCTGCGCATCGACCTCCGAGATCATGCCGTAATAGAGCGCGCGGATGCGGCGAAGATCGTCGTCGCTCCAGTCGCGCACCTTGCCTTCGGCTCCCGGCCGGAATTTTGCCCGCTCCTGCTGGTCAAGATCATAGGCAAGGTAGGGGTGGCTCTCGGCCTCGGCCTGCCAGCTCACAGCGCGGCGGAAGGCCGTACCGTCGACCGGATCATACATTGTGTTGTAGGGCTCCGGCACGATGAAAGGCGGGTGCGGGCTGATGAAGGAGAGATGCGCGAACCATGGCAAGTCGCGCTCCTGTTCGCCAAGCCAGCGAACGAATTCGCCGGTCAGGAAAGCGGCGGGGGTTTCGTCCTTCGAATAGACGGGCGGCGCGGTGGTCACCGCGCTGTCGGTCCTGCCGCCAAACTCGCCCGCTGGACGATGGATGTCGGGAAAGCCGGCGCCGGTATCGACGCCGCGCGCCTTAAGCCAGGACAGCCATGGTCTCTGGTGCTCCGGCAGGAATTGGCGCACGGTGAAGCCGGGCAGCACGCCTTCGTAGCTTTTCAGCCGCGGGTCGCCTGGCGCCAAAGCGCGCGGATCGAGCGACACGTCGGTGTAGCCGAACAGCGTCGGATCATAGCCGAGGCCGCGCAACGAGAGCGCGATGTTGCCGTGGCGGGCGTCCAGTGGCGTGCCGTTGCGGCAAACGCGGTTGTTCATCTGGTAAAGGCCGGTATAGAGGCAGGCGCGCGCCGGCGAGCAGGGCGCCGCCCCGCCATAATGTTTTCTGAACAGTACGCCCTCCGCAGCGAGCGCGTCGACGTTCGGAGTCCGCACCACCGGATGACCGACAGCCGACAGGCAGTCGCCGCGCCACTGGTCGCACGTGATCAGGAGAATGTTCGGGCGTCTGCCTTTTCCAGCCAATCGCTGTATCCTTGATCTAGCGTGCCGCTCATGGAGCCGAATTTTTGCGGCGACGCAAGCCAGAGGGTTTTGCAAGTTGGTGAACAAAGGTCATTCTATCGTTCACCTATAGAGCACAGTCCATTCTGTGTTTGCGGCCTTTGCCGGCAATGGCTGTATCCTCATATTGGCGTGGACAGCGGCATGGGCCGCACAGGACAAGGAAGGAGCAGGAAATGCTCGACCAGATCAAAGGCTTGCATCACGTCACCTCGATGGCCAGGGATGCGCGCCAGAACGATGAATTTTTCACAAAAAAACTCGGCCTGCGCCGGGTCAAGAAAACCGTCAATTTCGACGCACCGGATGTCTACCATCTCTATTATGCCGACGAGATCGGCACGCCCGGTTCGGTGATGACCTATTTTCCGTTCCCCAACATCGGCAAGGGCCGCCACGGCGTTGGCGAAGTCGGCACCACGGTCTATTCGGTCCCCGAAGGCACGCTCGCCTATTGGGAAAAGCGTTTTGCCGATGAGGGCGTGGCCGGCCTCTCGCGCGAAGAGAGCTTCGGCGAGAAGCGTCTCGCCTTCTCCGGCCCCGACGGCGATGGTTTTGCGCTGGTCGAGGACAAGGCGGACACCAGAGCGCCATGGGCGAAGGGCGGCGTGCCCTCCGACGAGGCGATCCGTGGCTTTCATTCGGTATCGCTCAGATTGAGGGATGGCGGCGCTACGGAAGAGTTGCTGAAATTCATGGGCTATGAGGAAGCCGACACATCCGGCAATGTAAAACGGCTAGCGGTGAAGAACGGCAATGGCGCCGATGTCGTCGACATCGAATCGCTGCCGGGCGCTGCTTTTGCCGATCTAGGTGCCGGCTCCGTTCACCACGTCGCCTTCGCCGTCGAAAATCGCGCCAAGCAGCTCGAAGTGCGCAAGGCGCTGATGGAGACGGGTTATCAGGTGACGCCGGTGATCGACCGCGATTATTTCTGGGCGATCTATTTCCGCACACCGGGCGGCGTGCTGTTCGAAGTCGCCACCAACGAACCTGGCTTCGACCGCGACGAAGACACCGCCCATCTCGGCGAGGCGCTGAAGCTGCCGTCGCAGCACCAGCATCTCAGGCCCTATCTCGAACAGCATCTGCAGAAGCTGGAAGACTGAAAGCGCATCGCGTTTGATGAGATTGGGCGACGCGCTTCAGTTTACTTTTGTGCATATCGTTATCGCAACCGCTGCGCACTTTGGGCGGCGTGCATTAAGGATCAGGTCATGAGCAAGGACGCTTACATCCACAAGGTGCTGCCCGGTTCGCCGAGCGGCGCGCTGCTCTTCGTCTTCCACGGCACCGGGGCCGACGAGAGCCAGCTTCTGTCGCTCGGGCGCGATCTCGCGCCGCAAGCGACCATCGTCTCGCCGCGCGGCGATGTCTCGGAACACGGTGCCGCGCGCTTCTTCCGCCGCACCGGCGAGGGCGTCTACGATTTGGACGACCTGGCGCGCGCGACAGACAAGATGGTTGGCTTCGTCAAATCGCATGTCGAGGCGGCAAAGCCTTCGTCGGTGCTTGGCCTCGGCTATTCCAACGGTGCCAACATCCTGGCCTCGGTGGTGTTCGCGGCACCCGCGCTGTTCGACGCGGCGGTGCTGATGCACCCGCTGATCCCGTTCGAGCCGGAGATCGGGGGAAGTCTTGCCGGCCACCGCATCCTGGTCACAGCAGGCAGGCGCGATCCGATCTGCCCGCCCGACCTGACGTCGCGGCTGGAGGCCTATTTGCGTGCCGATGGTGCCGATGTCACAGTGGAGTGGCACGACGGCGGCCATGAGGTGCAGTCGAACGAGATCGAGGCAGCGCGGCGATTCCTGTCCGCCACGCCGGTAGAAGGAGCGTAAGCAATGCTTGACAGATTGCCGGAGATCGAACTGGAGGATCGCGGTTCAAAGGGCCGTTATCTCTTGCGTGGGCCCGACGGCGCCGAGGCGGAGATGACCTTCACCAAGATCGGCGAGCATCAGATCATCATCGACCACACCGAGGTGCCGGATGCGTTTCGCGGCCAGGGCGCGGGGCTTCGCCTCGTCACCCGCGCCGTCGAGGACGCGCGCGCGGCGGGCAAGAAGATCATCCCGCTCTGCCCGTTCGCCAACGCCCAGTTCCGTCGTCACCAGGAATGGGCCGACGTGCTGAAGCAATAGGGCTGGATCCTACCCACGTTCCTTGGCGCGATGACGGTTAGGGCGGCGGCCACAGAGATGCATCGCTGTCTTGCCTAGTGGGCATTGTCTTGCCTAAGTAGGTGTGTTGCCCGTAGCCGGCTCGCCATCGGCCGCCCCACCAATCGAACCGAATGATCCCCTGATGACCGAAACCGATCGCGTTCCCGTCTTCGACGGCCATAACGACACGCTGCTCAGGCTTTATCAGTCAAAAGACGCGGATGTCGAAAAGCTGTTCATCGAGGGAACGCCGGGTGGCCACATCGACCTGCCGCGGGCGAAAAAGGGTGGCTTTGCGGGCGGCATGTTCGCAGTTTTCCCGCCGCCGATCGAGAAATCCAGGCGCGGCGCGGTGCCACCGGCGCCAAGCGACAACGAGCCCTTGCCGTCCGAACTTGCCCGCACCGACGCGCTTCCCTCCACCATCGCCATGGCCTCGATCCTGTTCAGGCTGGAGCGAGCGTCGGCGCTCACCGTCTGCCGGAGCGCCGGCGACGTGCGCAACGCGATGGCGCAAGGGTCGATCGCGGCGGTGTTCCACATCGAAGGCGTCGAGGCGATCGATCCAGAGCTGACGATGCTCGACGTGCTGCACGCTGCGGGACTGCGCTCGCTTGGCATCGTCTGGAGTCGTCCGAATGTCTTCGGCCACGGCGTGCCGTTCCGCTTTCCGTCGACGCCCGACACCGGGCCGGGCCTGACCGACGCCGGCAAGGCACTGGTCAAGGCCTGCAACCGGCTCAGGATCATGATCGATCTTTCGCACCTCAACGAAAAGGGGTTCCGCGACGTCGCCGCAATCAGCGACGCGCCACTGGTCGCGACCCATTCCAATGTCCATGCGATCTGCGGGCATTCCCGCAATCTCACCGACTGGCAGCTCGGTGCGATCCGCGAGTCTGGTGGCATGGTCGGGTTGAATTTTGCCACTGGGTTCCTGCGCGAAGATGGCAGGATGAATGCCGATACCAGTCTCGACATCATGGTGCGGCATGTTGATTCCCTGCTGCAGGCACTGGGCGAAGACGGCGTCGGCCTCGGATCCGATTTCGACGGCGCCATGATCCCGGCCGTCATCGGCGATGTCGCCGGCCTGCCGAAGCTGCTCGATGCGTTAGCCAAGCGCGGCTTCGGTCGCGCGCTTATCGAGAAGATCGCCTATCGCAACTGGATCAGCATGCTGGAGAAATCGATCGGGTAGGCCTGTTGATATTCAGGTGAGGCCGGCCTGCAAACTATGGCTTCCTGCGCTTCCGGTGCTCACGTACTTAAGTGCGCTCCGCTCCGGTTCTCGGAAACCACCGTTTTCGACTCGGACTGACCTGAATCTCAACGGGACTAAGTGGAAATTACTGGAAGCCCATACGCCTCAGCCAGTCCTGGCCGACGCCGCGGTCACGGATGATCGGCAGCGGATTTTCCGAATCCAGCCTGGCGCATATACGGTAGACTTCCAACGCTTCGGCACCCATCTCGCCGCGCTTGTAGAAGAACATGGCGGCGGCGTAGCGCGTGCGACCCGACCATTTTTCGCCAAGCGGCGTGTTGATCAGTTCCCACTGTTCGATGGCCTCCCCATCGACGTCGGACCTATCCGTCTCGTCGGTCATGGTCAGAAATCCGCCGGTGGATTGGCGGTGCGGCGATCGAGCCTGATGAAGGGCCGCGGCACAACCTTGGCCCGCTTCATCAGCTTCTGGTACTGCAACTCGCGCATGGCGTAGATTTCGACCCAGAGATCGTCGAAGATCGTATCGCCGAACGGCCGCGCCAGCGAGGCGATGGCGATGTTGCGCTTGGCCATCGGCGACCACATGGCGGCGCTGATCAGCCCGACCTCCTGGTTCTTCCTATGGTAGACGATGGCATGCTCGGCGGGAATGTTGCCTTCGATTTCCAGCCCGACCAGCACATGCCGCAGCCTGCGCCTGGCGCGAGCTTCGATAATGGCGCGGCGGCCGTTGAAATGGCCCTTTTCGAGGTCGACCATGAAACCGAGACCGATCTCGTCCGGCATGCGCAAGCGGTCGGGCCGAACCGCATGCCCTGAGGTGATGAAGTCGGAATTGGCGACGATCAAGCCGGCTTCGAGCCGGGCGCGGTTCAGCGCGGTGTAGCCGATGGCACGGATGCCGCGCAATTCGCCAGCCGCCATCAGCCGGTCCCAGAGGCTCAGCGCCTGCTCGCACGGCACGAACAGCTCGTAACCGAGATCGCCGGTGAATCCGGTGCGCGAGATGGTGACTTGGCTGTTTCCCTGGGGGCCGCCATCATGTGGGAAGTCGGCGAGGTCGAGAACCTTCAGATTCTCGACGCCAGCAAAACCGGCATCGCGCAGCACGGCGAAGGCGGTCGGTCCTTGCAATGCCAGACCGGCGACAGCTTCGGTTTCTTCTTCGACCGTCACGTCGAAACCTATGGCGCTGTCGAGCAGCCAGGGCAGATGCCGTTCCTGCGAGCACAGCCGGAACCGAGTCGGCGACAGGCGGAACAGCGTGCCGTCGTCAAGGACGAAACCTTCGTCGTCGCACCAGGCCGTGTAGTGGACACGGCCCGACTTCAGCTTGGCCACGTCGCGCAGCGTAACGCGATTGAGGAAGGCCTCGGCATCCAGGCCCTCGATGCGGTACTTCGTCATCGGCGATATGTCGAACAGCGCAGCCTGGCTGCGGATGGCGAAATATTCGAGCTCCTCGTCCCAGAGCGAATGCGGCGCCCGGTAGCCGGCCCAATTGTACCAGTCGTTGGTCCTGGCCAGCGCATCGATGCGTGGCTGAAACGGCGTGCCGCGCCGCAAGGTGCGAAAGTGCGATTGCGCTGTGGTGCGGGCGGTGTCGATGCTCGGTTGAGGGGGAGCCTCGTAGCGCAGGGCCTTAGCTCTTTGGATCATCATATCATCCCTTCGTCGCGATGATGCGCCGCGCGGCATTCAGCCCTGGCGCGCCTGAGACACCACCGCCCGGATGCGAGCCGGCGCCGGCGAGGAAAAGCCCCTCAACCGGCGTGTCGTAGCCCGACCAGCCGGTGACAGGGCGCGACATCAGCATCTGGTCGGCCTGCAGTTCGCCGTGGTGCCAGTGGCCGCCCGGCATCCGATAGCGCGCCTCGATGTCGGCCGGTGTCAGCAATTCGGCATGGAGCACTGTCTTGCCGATCCCCGGCGCATAGGCCTCGAGCTGAGCCATGATCGCCTCGAGGAACTTCGGCTTGCCGTCGCTCCAGCCTTCCCTGAGTGCATAAGGCGCGTATTGCACCACCGCCGACAGCACACAGGCCCCGTCGGGTGCCAGCGACGGATCGGCAAGGCTGGGCAGCGTGATCTCCATTACCGGTTCGGGAGAGAACGCGCCGTACTTCGATGGATTGAAGGCGCGCTCGACATGATCGGGCGAGGGCGCGATGACCAGTCGCCCATTGTGGTCCGCGGCATCGACACTGGCGAATAGCGGTGGCCTGTCGAGCGCGAGATGCAACTTTGCCGCATCGCCCGTCATGCGGATATTCCCGACTTTACGCACGAAGCCGGTGTCGATCTCACGCGGCCCGACGAGGTCGAAAAAAGTGGTCGCCGGATTGATGGCGGAGACGAACGTTTTCGCCCGGATTTCTTCGCCGCTGTCGAGTGCGACGCCAACGGCGCGGCCTTTCTCGACGATTATCCTTGCCACTGGTGTCGACGTGCGGATGGCCACGCCGGCTTTTTCCGCCGCTGCGCGGATGGCTGAAATGACCGCGCCCATGCCGCCTTTCGGCAGCGTCTGGGCAGCAGCGACACCACCCGTTTCCCCGGCCAGCCGATAGTAGAGGCCGAGCAGCGAGGTCGGCGAACGCGGGCCGAGATGGCTGCCAAGTGTGGCATCGAAGGCGAGCAGGCCCTTCAGCCGGTCGTCGGCAAGCTGCTCATCGAGCAGGTCGGCGACGTTCATCAACAGGACGCGCAGGAAGTCGCGCATGTCCTCCTTGCCGAGCCTCTTCAACGCCAAAGCCGTCTGGGCGAGCGACGCCGTCTCAAGCAGCGACATGCCGCCAGGATCGGGCGGGCGGCGCGCGAGAAGCGGCTTCAGGAAGCCGGCGTAGCGCAGCAGCTGGGCGCGCAACCCCTTCCAAGCGGTCTGCTCGGAAGAGTTCGCACCGGTCAGCACCTCGCCATAGGCGCCGTGCAGGACAAGTGGCGGACCGTCTTTCGACAGCGCCACGGATGGCACGAGGCCGCTGCGCGCAATGTCCAGTCCGTGCTTTTCCAGCTCCAGCGTCTTCACTACATCGGGATGCAGGCGGTTCAGCACATGGGCGATGGATGAGACGCGAAAGCCCGGTGCGAACGCCTCGGTGCGCGCCGCGCCGCCGACATCGTCGGCGGCTTCCAGCACCAGCACCTTGCGGCCGCTCTTAGCCAGAACGGCGGCCGAGACGAGGCCATTGTGGCCTCCGCCAATGACGATTGCGTCAAATGACATCATGGGCCGGGCTCATATGGATGGTTGGCCTAGCGAGGTCGCGCAGGATTTCAGCTGCCGCATTGCGGCCAGGCGCCCCCATGACGCCACCGCCGGGATGGGTCGAGGAGCCGCACATATAAAGCCCATCGACCGGCGAACGATATTGCGCGTAGCCTGGCACCGGGCGATTGAACAGAAGCTGATCGAAGGTCAGTTCGCCCTGGAAGATATTGCCTTCGGTGAGACCGACTTCCGCCTCGATCTCGCGCGGCGTGCGCACCTCCATATGGACGATGCGATCGCGAAAGCCGGGCGAGTAATCTGAAATCTGCGCGACCACGCTTTCGGCGAAACCATCGCGGTCGGCGTCGGTCCACTCGCGGCCGTTCACCTTCGGCGGCGCATATTGCACGAAGCAGCTCATGAAGTGCTTGCCGGGCGGCGCCATGGTCGGGTCGAGCGTCGTCGGGATCACCATGTCGAGGAAAGGGTCGGCCGACCATTGCCCGGCCTTCCAGTCGTCATAGGCGCGCTCCATGCGTTCCATCGAGTCGGTGAAATGCATATCGCCGCGATAGACCGGCGAATCCTTCGACAGCCCCGGGAATTCGGGCAGCGAATCCAGCGCGATGTTGACCTTGCCCGACGAGCCGCGGATCTTAAAGTTCCTGACCCGGCGCAGGAAGATGTCGGGCAGTTCCTTTTCCTCGACCAGTTTGAGGAAGGTGCGTTTCACGTCGGCATTGGAAACGACGAGCTTTCCGGAAATCTCCTCGCCGCCGGCCAGCACCACACCCCTGGCTTTGCCGCGCCGGACCAGCACATGGTCGACCTCGGCGCCGGTGCGGATGGTTCCGCCGCAGGCCTGGAAGGACGCCGCCAGCGCCTTGGTGACGGCGCCCATGCCGCCGCGCGCATAGCCCCAGGCGCCGACCGAACCGTCGACCTCGCCCATATAGTGATGAAGCAGCACATAGGCGGTGCCCGGCGACATCGGGCCAAGCGCGGTGCCGATGATGCCGGACAGCGCGAAGTTCGCCTTAATGACGTCGGTCTCGAAGTACTCGTCGAGGAAGTCCGAGATCGACATGGTCCAGAAGCGCAGCGTCAGCGCCATTTCCTCGGCCGACAGCCCGGCGAATTTCTTGCCGAGATAGAGAAGCTCGCCAAGGTCGCGTGGCCGGAAACTGGTCGGGTCGGGTGCCGTGCGCATCAGCAGCGGCTGGATGAAGCGGCATTGCCGTGTCACATCGCGGGAATAGCGGTCATAGGCTTCGGCGTCGCGCCTGGAGAAGCGGGCGAATTCGCGCCGGTGGGCATCGTGATCGCGGTAGTTGGCGAGATAGTCGCCGCCGCGGGTGAACACCGCGCCGCCTTCATAGGAGATCACCTGCAGCCCGAAACGCGGCAGTTCGAGGTCGCGCATGATCTCGGGACGGAACAAGGAGCAGACGTAGGAGCAGTTGGAATAGAGGAAACCGGGCGTCAATTCCCTGCTGGTGGCAGCGCCGCCGACCCAGCCGTTCTTTTCGACGACCAGCACGTCGAGCCCGGCGCGCTGCAGGTAGCAGGCATTGACCAGCCCGTTATGCCCGCCGCCGATGACGATCGCATCCCATGTCTTCATTTTGGTCCAACCGTCGTTTCCGCCCGCCCCTCATTTGCGCGCGATCCGCCGCGAAGCGCATGAAATTTCGCATGGCAGCGGCCACCATGTCCAGTCATATTGAATGAATGTTCAACAAACGATGTTGCGTTTTCCCTGACATGCGCTAGGCTTTGCCGACATTCGGTATGGGCTTGAGAACTGAGGTCTGATGGTCGAAACAGCGGACGCCGAGCCGGAATATGACGACACCGCCATCCGCTTCCTCGAGGCGTTGTGGGGTGAAGGCTATCTGTCGCCCGGCGGGCCGGATGAGGTCGACCGGGTGGTCGAAGGGCTTGCGCTCAACGGCAAGACGATCCTCGATATAGGCTGCGGCTCCGGCGGCATCACGCTGCATCTGGTCGAGCGTCACGGTGCTGCCCACGCCACCGGCTTCGATGTCGAGCGACCGGTGATCGAGACGGCCAGGCAAAGGGCGGCCGCGCGCGGGCTTTCCGGTCGCGCGAACTTCGTCCAGTCGCCGCCGGGACCGCTGCCCTTCGCCGACAGCTCCTACGATGTCGTGTTCTCCAAGGATGCGCTGCTGCACGTGCCCGATAAGGATGCCTTGTTTGCCGAGATCTTCCGGGTGCTGAAGCCGGGCGGTGTCTTCGCTGCATCGAACTGGATGATCTCGCATGATGGCGAACCTTCACCTGACATGAAGGCCTATATCGCCGCCGAGGGCCTTTCCTTCGCCATGGCGTCGCCGGCGCGCTATACACAAGCAATGCGCCAGGCAGGTTTTGCCGACGTCACCGTGGGTGACCGCAATCCCTGGTATCGCGACGTCGCGCGGGAGGAATTGAGCCGCCTCAAAGGACCGCTCTATGCGACGGTCGCGGCTGCGGTCGGAGCGGCCTATGTCGACAAGAACATACGAACCTGGGAAGCCATGCAGAAGGTTCTTGACAGCGGCGAGCACCGTCCCACTCATCTTCGCGGTCGAAAGCCGGTTGGATAGCCGGCGATGCTGGAGACCATCACGCCCATGAAAGCAGAAGCCAGGGACGCCCTCTTTGAATCAAGGCGGAAAAACGAGCCCGAAAAACGCGGCCGCAAGGCGTCGAAGGAAGTCAGGCAGCTTCAGCTGATCGAGGCGACAATCGATTCGCTGGCCAAGCGCGGCTATTCGGAGACGACGATGGCCGATGTCGCCGATGGCGCCGGCCTGTCGCGCGGGATCGTCAATTTCCACTTCGAGAGCAAGGAGAAGCTGCTCGTCGCCACACTGCAATATATGGCCGATGAGTATGCCGCACACTGGCGCGCAGCACTTACCAAGGCTGGCGATGATCCCGCCCGCCAGTTGAGGGCTCTGGTCGCCGCCGATTTCGACCGTTCAATCTGCAACAAGCGCAAGCTGGCCGCCTGGTGCGCCTTCTGGGGCGAGGCCAAGTCGCGCCCGACCTATCAGGCGCTGTGCGGTGCGCGCGACGCGGCCTATCAGAACGTCTTCATCGACCTTTGCGCGACGCTCAAGCAAAGCGGCGGCTATGCCTTCGAGCCGCAAGTCATGGCGCTGGCGCTCTGTGCCTTGCTGGAGGGGCTGTGGCTGCGCCTGATGATGGGCACCGAGGACACCACTCGCGAGACTGCGCTGCAGGCGGCCAACGAATTCCTGTCGGCTGCATTTCCAAGGCATTATTCGTGAGCCAGCGGCCCCAAGACGGCATAAAACAACCAAAAAAAGAGGATGGAACAGCAATGAAGACCATGACCCGACGCCTGACATTGACATTGGCGCTGGCAGGAACGCTGGCGCCCTCAGTCGCAGCGCTTGCGGTTGCCGCGGACAAGGACCTGATCGTGTTCGACTGGTCCGGCTACGAGGACGCCGGTTTCCACCCGAAATACGTCGAGAAAAACGGCGACTCGCCGACCTTCACCTTCTTTGGCGACGAGGACGAGGCATTCGAAAAAGCCCGCTCAGGTTTCAAGGCCGATCTCGGACATCCCTGCTCGCAGAGCGTGGTGAAATGGCGCGAGGCGGGTCTGCTGCAGCCGCTCGACACCTCGAAAATCACCGGTTGGGGCGACCTCAATCCCGGCATTCTGGCAATGAAGGATCTCGCCACCACCGCTGACGGCAAGGCCTGGTTCATGCCCTGGGACTGGGGCAACACGCAGCTCACCTACAATTCCGACAAGGTCGACGAAAAGGACGTCCGTTCGCTGAAGGCCTTCGCCGATCCCAAGTTCGAGGGCAGGGTCTCCATCGGCGACAATGTCGACGACGCCTATGCGCTGGCCTCGCTGGCGATCGGGCTCAAGGACTGGACCAAGATGACGGACGACCAGTTCAAACAGGCGTCCGACTTCCTGCGCCAGGTGCACAAGAATGTCCGCGCCTACTGGACCGACAGCACCGACATCGTCCAGCAATTGGGCGGCGGCGAAGTCGACCTTGCCTGGGCATGGAACGACGCGACGGTGCAGTCGGTCGCCGCCGGCGTGCCGATCAAGGCCAAGAAGGACACCGACGAAGGCATTTCGACCTGGGTCTGCGGCTACGTGCTGTTCAAGGATGCGCCGGGTAATACCGACAAGGCCTATGATTATCTGAACGCAATCAACGATCCCGAAGTCGCCAAGGTCCTGGTTACGGACTGGGGCTACGGCCAGGCCAACGCCAAGGGCATGGCCGGTGTCGACCAGGCCGTGCTGAAGGAAAAGGGCTATGACGACGTGCAGAAATTCATCGACAAGACGCTGTTCCAGGCGCCGGTTCCCTCGGATCTCAAGCAGCGGATGATCGAGGAGTTCGAGAAGATCAAGGCCGGATATTGAAGGGCGGAATCGAAAGAACCGACGTCGTCATCATCGGAGCCGGCTTCACCGGCCTGTCGGCTGCGCATGAACTGAGCAAGGCCGGTATCGATTTCGTGCTGCTCGAAGCGCGCGATCGTGTCGGTGGGCGCGTGGAGTCCGGGCGGAACGGGCTCGGCGAACCGATCGACAGCGGCGGCCAGTTCCTGTGCGAGGACATGCCAGAACTGGTGGGGCTGCTGCAGGCGCGCGGCAAGACACTGGTCGAGACCTATGTCGAGGGGGAATTCGTCACCCAGCCGTGGATGAGCGCGCAGCAGGCCGAGCTTACCTACGACGCCTCCTTGGCGATCCGCGGTCGCATGAACGCGATTGCTCCGGACGATCCGGCCGTCGCCGGATTGACCGTCGCGGCCTGGCTCGATCGCCAGGCCGATCCTGACGAGGCCAAGGCTGCTTTCCGTTCGATGATCGAAGGCCTGTGGTGCCAAGGACTCGAAAAACTGCCGCTGTGGCACCTGATCGACAATGATCGCCGCATCACCAACGACGGGTCGGAGCTGCAATATTTCGTGCGCGAAACCATGCAGTCGCTGGCGGACGACCTGGCCAGCGATCTCGGCGATCGTGTGCAGCTGAGCACGCCGGTTGAGACCATCGAGCACCGGCCGGAAGGGGTTCGCCTGGTAACGGCGACGGGTTCGACCGAAGCACGGATGGCACTGGTCGCCGTGCCGCCGATGACGGCCTCGAAACTGGATTTTGCACCGCCGCTGCCGGCTGCCCTGGGAAGGGCGCTCCGTGCCTGGCAAAGCGGCGCGGTGATCAAGGCGCTGGCGCGTTATCCCAGCGCCTTCTGGCGCGGCAAGGGCCTGAGCGGCGTGGTGATGTGGCGCGATCTGCCAGGGCTGTTTGCCTGCGACGTGAGCAAGGACAGCGACCATGCCGCGCTGGTCGTCTTCGTCGGCGGGCCTCTGGCCTTGCGCTGGCGTGAGCTCGGCGACGCGGCGTTACGCGCTGAGGTGACGACGAGGCTGGAGGATGCGCTCGGTGCGGAGGCCGCCAACATGCTCGATTTCGGCTATAGTGACTGGACGCATGATCGCTGGAGCGGCGGCGGCTACAGCGATCTTATCGTCGATGCGACCGCGACCGACGCCGAACGCATCATCCTGGCCGGCGCACCGCCAGTGCATTTCGCCGCGTCCGAACTGTCGCCGTCATTCCCGGGCTACATCGAAGGCGCTGTTGTGGCTGGGCGCATCGCTGCACGAAAGATCATCCACGGATTTCAATCCGCCATCGCCACCAGCGCATCGGGATCGTAGGCGAGGCGGATCGAGGTGCCGACGGGGATGTCGTCGGCGCCGAAATCGTTGGTTTCGGTTACCGACAGCGGCTTTTCAAGCCCCGGTATCTCGACGATCAGATGGGTGATCTCGCCAAAATAATGGCGCTCGACCACCTTGCCGGCGACCTCGAATTTCGCTGTGGCGTTGTCCCACAACACGCGCAGACGCTCCGGACGGATGCCGAGCGTGGCGGCCCCGCCATTGCGGACGAAAGCCTTCGGCTTGTCGGTCTTGACGCGGCCGAAGCCCAGCGTGTCGACGACGAGCGAAGCGCCGTTCTCCTCGACGATCTCGGCCTTGACGAAATTCATGCCGCCGAGGAAGTCGGCCACCTGGCGGTTGACCGGCCGCTGGTAGATCTCCTTGGGCGAGGCGACCTGCGCGATCCTGCCGCCGAACATCACGGCGATGCGGTCCGACATCGCCAGTGCTTCATACTGGTCGTGCGTGACCAGGACGAAGGTGATGCCGACCGCCTGCTGCAGGCGGCGCAGCTCGACCTGCATCTGCTCGCGCAGCTTCTTGTCGAGCGCCGACAGCGGCTCATCGAGCAGAAGCACTTTGGGGCGCATCACGAGCGCGCGGGCCAGCGCCACGCGCTGCCGCTGGCCGCCGGAAAGCTCGGTGGCGAGGCGTTTACCAAGGCCGGTCAGCGAGACCTGGGCCAGCGCCTCCTCGACGCGGCGTTTTTCCTCCGATCCTGCCAGCTTCAGGCGCTTCAGCCCATAGGCCACATTCTGCTCGACATTGAGATGCGGGAATATGGCGTAGCTCTGGAATACCATGTTGGTCGGCCGGCGATTGGCCGGGATGCCCTGCATCGACTGGCCATCGACCGAGATGAAACCGCTGGTCGGATTGTCGAAGCCGGCGATCATGCGCAACAGCGTGGTCTTGCCGCATCCGGACGGGCCAAGCAGCGAAAAGAATTCGCCCTCCTTGATGGTGAGCGAGGTGTCGTCCAGCGCCTTGAATGAACCATAGCTGCGGGTGACGTTGCAGATCTCGATCATTGACCGTTCGAGTTGGGGCCGCTCGGATCGGGGCCGATCAGGCATGGAGGCTTCCCTCGTTCTGGGTGCGTCTGGCCGCGCGGCGGCGCAGGATTTCGGCGATGGTCAACAGCAGGAAAGAGGCAACCAGCAAGAGCGTGCCCAGCGCCAGCACGCCGGGCAGCTTCGAGGCGAAGCGCAATTGGCCCCAGATGTAGATCGGCAGCGTCGCGTCAGTGCCGGTCAGGAAGAAAGCGATGATGAATTCATCGAGCGAAATGGTGAAGCAGACGAGCAGGCTGGAAACGATCGCCGGCGCCACCATCGGCAGCGTCACGCGCCGAAAGGTGCCGAAGGCGCTCTCGCCGAGATCGGCGGAGGCCTCCTCGAGGCTGCGGTCGAAGCCCTCGAAGCCGGCGGTCAGCACGGTGATCGAATAGGGAATGCAGACCAGGACATGACCGAGCACGATGGTGAACAGCGACAGGCTTAAACCCAGTTGCAGTATCACCAGAAGCAGGGAGATGGCGACGATGATCTCGGGCAGCACCAGCGGCGCCATGATCAGGCCGTTGATGGCGCGGCGACCGGGGTAGCGGTAGCGGGTGATCGAGCGGGCGGCGAGGATGCCAAGCACGGTGGAGAGGATGGAGGCCGACACGCCGACGACCAGGCTGTTCCAGGTCGCGTCAAGCAGTGCCGGCGTGCGCGGCAGGTCCTCGTACCATTTGAGCGTGAAGCCGGAGAGCGGGAATTTCGGCGTCGCGGCGGTGTTGACCGAAAAGATCGGCAGGAAGACGACCGGCAGATAGAGGAATACGATATAGAGGAACGCATAGGCCGACAGCCAGCTGCTGGCCAGGAAGCGCCGCATCGCAATCATCGCGCCAGCCTCATCGCGCCAGCCTCTGTGCCGCGCGGATGATCACCACGGTGGCGCCAGCCATCAGCGTCACGATCAGCATGGTGGTGACGGAAAGTGCTGCACCCAGCGGCCAGTTCGAGGCCTTGCCGAACTGCGCCTGGATGGCATTGGCGATCATGACGCCGTCCTTGCCGCCGACAAGTTTCGGCGTGACATAGTCGCCGACCGTCGGGATCATGACGATCAGCGCCGCCGCAATTATGCCGGGCGCCGACAGCGGCAGGGTCACGCGCAGGAAGGAACGGATGGGACCGTCGCCGAGGTCCGTGGCCGCCTCGACCAGCGTGCGGTCGACCTTTTCCAGCGACACGAAGATCGGCAGGATGGCGAAGGCCGCCCAGGCATGGGTCAGGGTGATGATGACGGCGCTCGAATTGTAAAGCAGCGCCGTCGACGGCTCGTCGATCACGCCAAGGCCCATCAGGCCGGAATTGAGCACGCCGTTGTAGCCGAGGATGACCTTCCACGACATTACGCGCAGCAGGTAGCTGGTCCAGAACGGGATGGTGATCAGGAACAGCCACAGGCTCTTGTGGCGGCCGCCATGGAACGAAATGAAGTAGGCGATCGGATAGGCGAGGACCACGGTGAAGAAGCTCACCATCAGCGAGATGTAGAGCGAGCGCCAGAGCAGGTCGCGATAGATCGGCTCGGTCAGCGCGGCGCGGTAGTTTTCCAGCGTGAAGGTGCGATCGATGGTAAGGTAGTTCTGTGTCCAGAAGGAATGCGCGATGACCAACAGGATCGGCAGGACCAGAAGTATGAGCGCATAGAGAAAGGTCGGGCTGATCAGGGCAAAGCCTTGGACGGGTTCGGACTGCAGAAGGGCGTTTCGCCTGGCCCGCGTCATGCCGAACGCGGGCGACCCTTCCGCCGCCGCCGTCATTGCAGGCCCTCGGGCAGGGCTCCGGGCGTGGTCTCGGCTGCTGGCACGGATTGTCCTGCCATGCGACGTCCCATTGGCTAGCGCATCGGCCCGAAAAGCACGATGCGTAGATCAAAATGCCGGAGCGTACTTTGTGCGTCCAATTGGACGCACGTCGCTCCAGTGCCGGCGCTTGTTTCCGATTTCATGCCTGGAGTGCGATCCAACGCAAAGCCGATGATAACTTTGCCGATCGCTCTCCGTGCTTGCCAGCTTTCTTTCATCATGCGCGCATCAGCCGATTGAAATCAAGCGCTATTTCTGTAATATTGATTGAACGGACATTCAAAATGACGCGAAGAAAGCCAACTTTTCCGGTCTTTGGCGCCATGCTTCCTGTCCGATGAAATCTGATGCGAGGCGACGATGGCGGCTGCAAGAGATATGAGGGCGACTGAAGCGGCTGCGCTTGGCGATGCCGATGCCGTCGAGCTGGCCAAGCGCCACCTCGTTCAGCCCTGGCCGTTCGCCGGTTCGGTCGGCAACGAAGCGCGCACCCTGATCGGCGAAGGCGACGGCATCTACATCACGGATGGCACCGGCAAAAGGCTGATCGACGGGCCGGCCGGCATGTGGTGCATCAATATCGGCCACCGCCGCGAGGAGCTCGCGAAGGTGATGTACGACCAGTCGATGGCGCTGTCCTACAACACGCCGTGGTATACGATGAACGCGCCATCCGCGGAACTCGCCATGCGCATCGCCGGCCATGCGCCCGGTGACCTCAGCCATGTCTTCTTCACCACGGGCGGCTCCTCGGCCGTGGAGACAGCGCTGCGCTTCATGCAGTTCTACAACAATGTGCGCGGCCGTCCGGAGAAGAAGCTGATTGTGAGCAGGGGCGGCGCCTATCATGGCTCGACCTATCTGTCGGCCTCGCTCAACGGGCGTCCGCGCGATCGCGACTGGATGGACGGCGCCGACGATCTGGTGGTCAAGCTATCGTCGCCCGATCCGTTCCGCCGCCCGAAAGGCACGAGTATTGCCGCTTTCACCGATGCCCTGGTCGATCAATTCCGCGATACGGTCGCCCGCGTCGGCGCCGACAGGATCGGCGCCTTCGTCGGTGAGCCGGTGCAGGCGTCGGGAGGCGTCATCGTGCCCCCGGACGGCTACCTCAAGCGGATTCGCGAGGTCTGCCGCGACAACGACATTCTCTATATTTCCGACGAGGTGGTGACCGCCTTCGGCCGGCTCGGCCATGTCTTTGCTTCCGGCGATATGTTTGGCATCGAACCGGATATGATCACCTTCGCCAAGGGCGTCACGTCGGGCTATTTCCCGCTTGGCGGCGTCATCATTTCGGAACGGCTGCTCGAGGAGCTGCGCCGTTCCAATCATCCGGACGCCATGTTCGGCCACGGGCTGACCTACACCAGCCATCCGGTCGGCTGCGCGGTGGCGCTGAAGAATCTCGACATCCTGGAAGAAAGCGTGCTGACCCACACGCGCGAAGTCGCGCCCTATTTCCAGGCGCAACTGAAGACGCTGGAGGAACTGCCGCTGGTGGGCGAGGTGCGCGGCTTGGGGCTGATGGGCTGTATCGAATGCGTCGCCGATCGCGAAAGCAAGGACCCGCTGCAGCTCGACAAGGATGTCGGCAAGCGCATCGA
This sequence comes from Mesorhizobium sp. WSM4821, assembly GCF_055901555.1. Taxonomy (NCBI): domain Bacteria; kingdom Pseudomonadati; phylum Pseudomonadota; class Alphaproteobacteria; order Hyphomicrobiales; family Phyllobacteriaceae; genus Mesorhizobium; species Mesorhizobium sp. WSM4821. Next base: position 1,880,427 of record NZ_CM148371.1, read on the forward strand.
CGCGCATTGCCACGAGCTTGGCCTGCTGGTCCGGCCGCTGATCAACATGTGCGTGATGTCGCCGCCGCTGATCATCACGCGCGACCAGATCGACGACATGGTGTCGATCTTGCGCGAGGGCATTTCGCGGACGATGGACGATCTGAGGAGAGAGGGTGTGTGGCGGGGGTGAGACGGCGGCCGGTCTCCCCTTGAGGGAGGCCGGCAGCTTCGCCGTCTCGCATTACGACCTCGACCGCAGCGCGTCGTTCAGCGCCCACATGTCCTTTTCCTCCGGTGCCGTTTCTAACCCGAGCACGGGGATTTGCTTGCGCAAATGGTCGTGGTGGGTGCGTACGCCATATTCGAGGTCCGAGAGATAGAAACCCTCAAAGGCTTCGGACAGCATGGATTCGTTCGACCACACGGAAAGCTGCACGTCCTCGTTCATGGTTTCGCGATCGATACGGTAGGAGAGATAGCGTGCCGCCGCCTGCTCCCGGGTTTCGTCGCGATAGCGGTAAATGGCGCCGCGCAACAGCGTCTCGCCGGTCGACAGCGGGAACTCCTGATAGAACTGCACGGATTCCGGCATGACCGACAGCACGTTGTTCGGAAAAATGCCGTAGTAGATCCACGCCTTGCGCAGGTGCTGCGGCAGGTGCGCGGCCTCGGGCGCGATCTTGACGTACTGCCTGACGCTCCAGCGCCGACCGGCATGTGGGTTGTAGGTGGCGAAGGAGCGTGACACGCCGTTGACGAACGGCTCGTCGAAATAGGTCGCGCCGTAAAGATCCTGCAAGGCGGGATGCGCCATGGCGACGTGGTAGCCTTCATTGTCGACGTCGCGCACCGATTTCCAATTGACCGGGCTCTTCTGGGTCCAGACGCCCCAGGACGGCACCATCCCGGCGACACCATAATGGGCAATCTCGGCCTCGATCGGCTTCAAGAGCTCGGCCACCGACGGCTGCGGGCTGCCCTTGCGGAAGCGGATGAAGATGAGGCCCATCCAGAGTTCGAGATCGAGCGGCGTCAGGCCGAATTCGGTCTTGTCGAGATCGGGGAAGGAGCGTGGACGGGCAGCACCGCGAAGCGTGCCGTCGAGGTTGTAGACCCAGCCATGGAAAGGACAGACCAGAGCGTTCGTGCAGGTGCCCTGGATGCCGGCGACGACGCGGCTGCCGCGATGGCGGCACATGTTGTTGAAGGCGCGCACAACGCCGTCCTTGCCGCGTACGATCAGCGCCCGCTCGCCGACCACATCCATGGTCAGATAGTCGCCGGCATTCGGCAGGTCGGAAACATGGCCGGCGATCTGCCAGTGGTTGCGGAAGACGAATTCTTTCTCGAGTTCGAGCAAGGCGTCGGAATGATAACTCCAGCCCGGCAGACCCCGCCGGTCCCATTCGTTAGGGATCGCAACGTCACGGAAGTGCGGGTTCATGAGTCGTCTTCTCTTGTTGAATACTCATTCAATAAAGTCACATTTCCTATTTAAATGCAATGGCTTGTTGACGTATGAATGATTCTTTGAGCAAACTCGTCAAGCGCCTTTGGTCGGAGTCCAGGATGCTTAGGGCCTGAGAAATCCCCAAAAATTCCGTGTGTTAGCCAAGGTTCGCATTTGGCGTCTCATTTCGACTTGAGCCTTGGAAGGCTGCGTGGAAACAGAACTCTCAGGTGGAAAACAAACGCGGGCCGATGCGCGAGCCGGCCCGCTTTCCCCGTCACAGTCAGCGAGGCACGGTCGTCCCCTTGCCCGAATTGTGACCGGTTTTGACCGAGAGCTCCGCAAAAAGTCGGTTTCCTGCCTGTTACATGCCTGGATACGCAGCATCGCTGGCCTGTTACAAGGTGCGACTAAGTTCGTTTCAAGTGCAAAAGAAAGCGAACGAAGGGGACGGTGATGTATACAAAGACTCAGACTGCCTACAATGACCGCCGCCTGCAGGCGCCTGAGCGCAACGACCGGCGGCCGAGGCTGGCGCTGCGCCAGAGCGTAAACGACCATCCGATGGCGTTGTTCGTGGCGCTGGGTGCCGCCGCATTTGTCGGCATGGCATTCGCGCCGACGGTTGGTCCAGCTTTCGTTTCATTGAATCCGCCGGCCAACATCGTCGACGGCGCGCCGACCACGACCAAGACCGCGCGCCTGCCTATGCCGGAGATCGATTTTGTCTGCAAGGGCCAAGCCTGGGGCGCCGAGAGCGCGGAATGCCTGCGCGTCATCGCCGAGCAATCCGGCATTCACAAGGCTCGTGCGATCCGCACCATCGCCAACGCCGCACCGCTGACCGATACGCCGAACGTTTTTTGAGACTTTCCCGAGCGTCCTCCAGCGCTGGGTCAGGCTCCCGCCGCATCGTCGGTCGGGAGCCTTTTCTTTGGGCTCTACCCGCCCAACGCGACCTGGTCGGCAATGGCCGAGAGCACGCCGCGCACGTCCAACGTGCTGAACGGCTTTTCCAGGATCTGCGGCCGTTGCGGCGCGGGCAATGCCTCGATCTCGGCTTTCGCGCCGATCAGATCGCCGGTGACCAGCACGAAGCGCCGCGCCAGATCCGGCTTTTCGGCGAGCAGTTCGTGATAAATGGCGATGCCGCTGGTGCCGGGCATGCGCAGATCGGAAAAGACGATGTCCGGCGGCATGTGGCCGGTCAAGGTTGCTGCAGCCGATTCCCAAGCCGGCACGATCCGTGACTTGATGCCCATCAACTCCAAAATGTCGGAGAGTGACGCGGCAACATCCGGCTCATCGTCGATGATCAGCGCGTGACGCAATCCGCTCGAGCGTACCGGGCTGTCGCCGGCGGTGGCGGCGCCGGCAGGGATCGCCGGTAACTGGACGACGAAACGCGCGCCCCGCGGCAGAACCTCCTCGAACCAGACATTGCCGTTGTGCCGTTCGATGATCGATTTCGAGATCGACAGGCCGATGCCTGTGCCGACGCCAACCGGCTTAGTGGTGAAGTAGGACTCGAAGATGCGGGAGCGTATCGCTTCCGGCACGCCCGGCCCATTGTCCTCGACCGAGAATCCGGGGTTGCCCCGGTCGCTGCGAAACGTACGGACCTTGATCAGCCGGTCGCCGGCAACCCCGGCCAAGGCGTGCTGGCTGTTGATGAGGAAATTGGCGGCCACCTGCGTCACATGGTCGGCATCGGCCAGGGCCAGCAGCGGACCGCTGGCGAAATCGGTGTCGATGATGATACCGCTCGACCTGGCGCCGTAGGCGGTCACTTCGAGCGCCGCGCGGACCACGTGGTTGAGGTCGGTCTCGGCCTGCGTGGCGGGATGCAGGCGGACCATCGAGAGGAAGCTCTTGACGATGCGGCCGCAGCGCTCGGCTGCAGCGCGGACCTTTTCGGCGCGCACCTTGGTCTGCGGGTCGGAAGCGAATTCATGCAACAGCGTCGATTGAGCGACGACCACCGCAAGCGGGTTGTTGAGTTCATGTGACACGCCGGCGAGCAGCGAGCCCATAGCGGCCATCTTCTCGTTCTGGTGCAGCTTTTCGCGCTGGCGGCCGATCTCCTCTTCGGCGCGGAGCTTGTCGCGCAGGTCGCGGATCGAGCCGAAGATCAGGCGGCGGTCGGCGACCCGCATCTCGGTCGCCGTCAGTTCGATCGGAAAGACCTCGCCGGCCGCATTCTGGGTGACAGTCTCCAGCCTCTGGCCAACCATCGGCGCGCCGCGGCCCGACATGTATTCAGCACCGGACACATAGCCCTTGCGATAATATTCCGGAACGACGGTGTCGAGCAGGTCCTTGCCGAGGATGTCGCTGCGCTGGTAGCCGAACATCTTTTCGGCAGCGGGATTGAATTCGATGATCGAGCCTGTCTCGTCGATGACGATGATCGCATCGAGCGAAGCCTGCAGCATGGTGCGGCGAATGACTTCACTGGCATGGGCGTCGGAAAGCGATCGTTCGATAGCGTCGCCGATGGCCAGTGCCACGATGTGCAGGGTCGCCTCTTCCTCGTCGGTCCATTCACGCTCGTTCACGCAATCATTGACCGCCAACGTGCCCCACAGATGGCCATGCGCAAATACCGATACCGACAGGAACGACTTGATGTGCTGCTTTTCGAAGTCGGTTCTCAGGAAGCCTTCGAGGTCGCGCGTGTGTCCGGCGAAGATCTTGCCTTGCCGCTCGTCCTCCGCCAACCGTTCCAGCAGCGGATCCGAATTGACGACCGACTGCATGATGACCGTCGGCGATGCCAACTCGCCGCCAAATCTGGGGTCGATCCAGTGGGCCGCGACAGACTGGGCAAAGCCCTGACCGGCTAGCTCGCGTAGCCGAAACAGGATGCCGCGCTGGCAAGCCATGGCCCCGCAGAGCGTCTCAAGGATGCTCTCCATCTCGCGCTGCCAGTCGCCAGCTTGCCGGAGCTGGCGAACGATACGGACGGCCGCCATCGCCGCGCCCTGCCTGACGCTCTGCATATCGGTGGGTGTTGCTTCAGCCGTCATGATCACCGTTATTTCAGAGTCGTACCAAGCCAGAGTGACACCTGGACTGGGCCGATACCGGGCGGTCGCGCGGCTCAGTTACTTTCGCCGGTGGGCAGCGAGAAGATATAGCCTTCGCCGCGCACCGTGCGCAGGAATTTCGGATTGGCCGGGTCCGTCTCGATCTTCTTTCTCAGCCGCATGATGCGGATGTCGACGGCGCGCGACGATTCAGAGTCTTCCACGAAGCCGATCGCCTCGGAGATCGCCGTGCGCGTCAACAGCCGGTTGGCGCGCGTCAGGAAAACCTCCAGCACGTCGAATTCGCTCTTGGCCATGTCGACGACCGTCCCGTCGGCGCCGGTCACAAACCTGCCGTCGAGATCGGCGTGGAAGGAGCCGAAGCTCATGAAACGGCGCTTGGCAGTTTCGACCTTGGCGCCCTGCGGCTCGGTTGGCTGCGGAACGCGACGCAATACGCTGCGGACCCTCGCCAGCACCTCGCGCAATTCGTAAGGCTTGACGATGTAGTCGTCGGCGCCAAGCTCCAGCCCGACGATACGGTCGAGCGCGGTGCCGGCGGCCGTGGCATAGATGATGCCGATCGGCATTTTCGAGCGCAGCCAGCGGCCGAGCGACAGGCCGTCCTCGCCGGGCATCGCAATGTCGAGGATGGCCAAATGGAAGGACTGCGTTTCCAGCAAGGTTCGCGCGGCGGCGGCACTTTCGGCCGTCGCGACGTCGTAGCCGCTGGCACCGAGATACTCGGCGACCGCGTCCCTCAGATCGGGCTCGTCCTCGACGACGACAATTCGTGCCTGCACTATGCTCTCGCTCCCGCTTTCAGCGGAAAGTAGATTGGGTATAAACATCATGTCCAGCACTCATCTTGGGTTGCCGGTTGCAGGGGATGGAAAAGATGGCTGCACGATCCGTCATCGCGCTTATTTCGGTCGCCGAAGTGGTCGCGGCCGATCTCGCCGACCATCTCGAACGGCGCGGTCATGACGTGCGCGCGGTGCGACAGCCGTGGGAGGCCGAATCCCTGCTTTCCGAAAAGGGTATCGATGTCGTCGTCGTTGGCGATAGCCTCAGTCAGGCGGAAGGGCGTGACCTGCTCAGGCGCCATGGCGGCGAGGGTGGGCCAGATTTCATCCTGATCTGCCGGCCGGCAGATCTCGTCGACAAGGTGCTGGCGCTCGAACTCGGCGCCGCCGACGTCGTCGAGAGCCCGCTCAACGTCAGGGAACTCGCCGCCCGTATCGGCGGCCTGCTGACACGGCGCGGCAGGAATGCCGGGGAGTTGGTGGTGCTGGAGAATGCGACGGTCGACCTGCGGTCGGCCATGGTCATGCATCGCTCCGGTACGGAAGAACAGTTGTCGCCGGGCCAGGTGGCGCTGCTCAGATTGTTCCTGGCGAGTCCGCGAAAGGTCTTGACGCGCGACGACATCATCGCGGCCGCGCCCGCCGAAAATGCCGATGCCTTCGATCGCTCGATCGATTCGCGTATTGTGCGGCTGCGCCGCAAGCTCGACACCGAAACCATCACCACCATACGAGGTGCGGGCTATCGGTTCGATCCGCCGACGCAGTTCACCGACTGACGGCTGGGCCGTCACTGTACTGTCCACCTGCCCAGGCGCTCAACGCACCACGAGAAGCGATGGGCCTGACGGCATTTCGCTGGCCCCCATTTCGCTGGCCGTGACGAGTTCGCTTGCATGGGCACGGTCCCTGAGAAGCATGGTGGCGAGGCCGGCAAAGCCGAGCAAGCCCTGTGCGTAGAGCAGTGCGGTAAGCACCGAAGCTGCAAATTTCGTGTTCATCCGATCCGCTCCCCAAATTCAGATATGCTGCGTGTGGCCCGTTTTTGGGCATGGTCCTGTTCCGAAAACCAGTACCGACTTGTCGTTACGCGATGTTCCGGTTCGGGAGCATGTCCTCCAGGACACCCCCGAAGTGCCCGCGCCGCCAGCGGAGCCCCCCGTCGCGGCGCGGGCCTTCGGTCCTCTCGGCTGCAAGTTGCCGGAGGGGCCGCGCATCCTCTTCAGCCCAAAACCGACCCGCCAGAAGGTCTTGAACCGGTAGATGCGCAGGCTGGACACAATCCAGACCGTGGCGAAAAACAGTGCGGCATGCAGGGTCGAACCCTCGCTTGAAGTCATTCCCGCGAGCCTCGTCACCGGAGCGCCAGCGGCGGTGCGGACATCGCCAATGATCGCTGCGGTCATGCTTGCCCTGAGAAGCCAGCACGTCGAGCTCGATTGCATGTTCATCTTCGTTTGGTGCCGGCTGCTTTCGTTGGGTCAACTCTGCGATTGGCCTGTATCCAGAGCATGCCGCTAGGCCCAGCGCTTTGTTGCAGATTGGTTTCGAAGCAAAGCCAAATTCTTTCATATGCGGGACGATCGCACTTTCGTTTTGGACCATGGCTTGGGACTTTCGCCGGCCCTGTTCTGTAAGTTGACCCGTCATGTCTTGGTCTTGCCCCGAGGTTCCGCCCGGGACGCCTTCCCCGGTTGTTAACTGGAGGAAACGGGTTCGAAACGAAAGCGCGCTCTCTGCGAAATACATTCGAAACATGACGCAACGATAAGCAGGCCATCGCGTTGGAGCCGGCCATATCCGGCAGACAGGGGGATCACAATGTACACTGCCATTTCCACCAAGCTCATCAACATCGCTGCCGCCGCCCTCACGGGTGCGGTGGTTCTGTTCTGCCTCGACAATGGTGCCGCTCATGCCGGCAATCAGATCGTGGCGCGGGTTTCGCTCTCGCAGCAGACCATGGAAGTTCTGGTCGACGGGCGACCGACCTTCGCGTGGAAGGTCTCGACCGGCGGCAAGGGGCATGTCACCCCGACCGGCTCGTTCAAGCCGACCCGCATGCATCAAATGTGGTATTCGAGGAAGTACGACAACGCGCCGATGCCGCATTCGGTGTTCTTCAAGGGCGGCTACGCCGTGCATGCTACCAATTTCGTCAAGCGCCTCGGCCGGCCGGCCTCGCATGGCTGCGTGCGGCTGCATCCGGACAATGCCGCCGATTTCTACCAGCTTGTCGAGATTTTCGGCCCCGCCAACACCAGGATCGTTATCGTCAAATAGGTCACCAAAGACGATCCGCCTGCCGAATATGAATACATTCCGGGGTCTGATATCACCGCCCAAGAAAAAGGCCGGAAATTTCCGGCCTTTTTCTCGATCAATCGGTCGGCACCGGCATTAGCTTCGGATCCGGCTTCTCGGCATGATGCGGCAGGTCTTTGCTGGCGATGAAGGTGTAGAACATCGGCACCACGAACAGGGTGAACATGGTTCCCACCAGAATGCCGGTGAAGATCACCAGGCCCATCGAATAGCGTGCCGCGGCACCCGCGCCGCTGGAGATGATCAGCGGCACCACGCCGAGCGCCATCGCCGCCGTAGTCATCAGGATCGGCCGCAGCCGCACCCTGGCCGAGGCGACGATCGCATCGCGCCGCCGCATCCCGTGGAGCTCGCGCTGCTGGTTGGCGAATTCGACCAGAAGGATGCCGTGCTTGGTGATCAGACCGATCAGTGTGATCAGGCCGACCTGCGTGTAGATGTTGAGCGTTCCCAACCCCAGATTGAGCGGCACGATCGCGCCGAAGATCGACAGCGGCACCGACATCATAATGATCAGCGGATCGCGGAAGCTTTCGAACTGCGCCGCCAGCACCAGATAGATGACGAGAACGGCTGCCGCGAAGGCGATGATGATCGTGTAGCCCTGTTCCTTCTCTTGCCTGGACTGGCCGGTATAGTCGATGAAGAATGTGTCGGGCAGGCTTTCCCTGGCGATATCCTCGATGGTCTTCAGCCCGTCGCCGGTGGTGACGGTGGGCAATGGCAGAGCGGAAATCGTGGCGGAGTTCAACTGGTTGAACTGCTCGATCGCCGCCGGCGAGGCATTGGTCGAGATATTCACCACCGCCGAGAGCGGCACCATCTCTCCCGATGCGCTACGCACGAAATACTCGGCCAGCTTTTCAGGGTTGTCGCGGAAGTTCTGCGGCACCTGCGGGATGATGTCGTAGCTGTTGGATTCACGGTCGAATTGCGCCACTTTGGCGTCGCCGACCAACAGGGTCAGTGTCCGGCCGATATCGGCGATCGGCAGGTTGAGCGCTGCGGCGCGGTCGCGGTCGATCGTCACCGTCACTTGCGGCGCGTCGAAGGACATCGAATTCTGCACGGCGAGGAAGCGACCGGAGGCCTGCGCCTTGTTCTTGATGTCCTCGGCCGCCTCGTAAACCTGGGAGGCGTCGCCGGTCGAGCGCACGACCATCGTGATCGGCAGGCCGCCGCCGGAGCCGGGCAGCGTCGGTGGGGCGAAGACGAAAGCCTCGACGCCCGCCACCTTGGCAAGGCGGGCGGTGATGTCCTCCTGAAGTTCCTTCGAGCTGCGCTCGCGCTCGGCCCAGTCCTTGAATGCGAAACCGACGAAGGCGTTGTTCGTCGGGCCTTGGAACGCGACGGCGGAGAACCGCGCCCTGGTTTCGGGGATATCATTCACCAGCCCGAGAATCTGGTTCACATAGGTCTCGGTGTAGTCCGACGTTGCGTAGCGCGGCGCGTTCACAATAGACAGCAAGAAGCCCTGGTCTTCTTCGGGCGCCAGTTCGCTCGCGGTCTTGGTGAACATGAAACCGGTCGTGGCGACCAGTGCGATGACGATCATCAGCGTCACCGGGCGATATTTCAACGAGCCGCTGACCAGCCGCTCATAGGTGTTTTCGACGCGCCCGAACGTGTTGTCGACGATGCGCTGGAAGCGACTGTGCGAGCCGGCCCTCAGGATGCGTGCCGACATCATCGGCGTGATGGTGAGGGCGACGACACCCGAAAGCACCACCGAGCCGGCAAGCGTCACCGCGAACTCGCGAAACAGCGCGCCGGTCAGGCCGCCGGTGAAGGCCAGCGGCGCGAACACGGCGGCCAGCGTTATCGTCATGGCGACGACGGCGGACGAGATCTCCCGCATGCCGTTGAAGGCCGCCTGCATCGGCGACAGACCGTCTTCCTCCATGTGGCGGTGAATGTTTTCTACCACCACGATAGCGTCGTCAACGACGAGGCCGATCGCCAGCACCATGGCCAGCAACGACAGAAGGTTGATCGAATAGCCCAGCGAAAACAGCAGGAAACAGACGCCGATAAGCGACAGCGGGATGGTCACGATCGGCATCAGCACCGAGCGGAACGAGCCGAGGAAGAGCAGGATGACGACGATGACGATGGCGACAGCCTCACCGATGGTCTTGAACACCTCCTCGATCGACGCGCTGATCTGCTCGGTCGAATCGTAGACGATCTCGATCGTCATGCCGAGCGGCAGCGTCTCCTGGATCGTCGGCACGATTTCGTGGATCGCCTGCGCTGTCGTCAGCGGATTAGCGGCGGGCGTCGGGAAGATGGCGAGAAAGATGCCGGGCTTGCCGTTGAAGGTGACCCTGGTGTCGGTGTTCGCCGCGCCGAGCTCGACGCGCGCCACGTCGCGCAGTCTCACCACATTTCCGTCCTTCGAACGGAGTGGAAGGGCGGCGAAAGCCTCCGGCGTCTGCAACGTCGAGCGAACGGTGATCGAGGAAACCACATATTCGTTTTCGGTATTGCCCGGCGCGGAGAGGAAATTCGACTCGTTGATGGCGGTCAGCACTTCCGCCGCCGTCACGCCGCGCGCCGCCAGCTTGATCGGGTCGATCCAGACGCGCATCGAATATTCGGCGGCGCCGAAGATCTGAACGTCGGCGACACCCTCGACCGTCGACATGCGCGGCCGCACGACGCGCTCGATATACTCGGTGAGCTGTTCCGGCGTCATGTTCGGATTCTGCATCGAGATATACATCATCGCGAACTGCTCGCCGGTGCCCTTGACGATCACTGGGTCTTCGGCCTCGCTCGGCAGGTCGCCGCGCACGCCTTGCACCTTCGACAAGACTTCGTTCAGCGCGACGTCGGGGTTGGAGCCGAGTTTCATCTGCACCGTTACGGTGCTGGATGACGGCCGGCTCGCCGACGTGACATAATCGATGTTTTCGGTCGAAGCGACGGCACGGGCGATCGGCGCGGAAATGAACCCCTGGATCAGGTCGGCGCTGGCGCCGGGATAGGCCGTGGTGATCGTGATGGCGGTTTCTTCAACCTCCGGATACTGCCGGATCGAAAGGTTGAAGATGCCCTGGAAACCCAGAAGCAGGATCATCAAGGCGAGCACGGTCGAAAGGACCGGACGGCGGATGAAAATGTCGGAAAAGCTCATTTCTGGGCTGCCTGCTGGTTCGCCGGCTTGGTCGGGTCGATCGTGTTGTCGACGGCAACGGACATGCCGTTGGAGAGCCGGTTTTGGCCTGCGGTAACGACTTCGTCGCCGGGTGCGAGGCCTTCCAGGATCTCAACCAGGCCGCCGTTGCGGCGGCCGGGCTTGACGAAAACCTGGGCGAGCACGAGTTGCGGCTTCTGCTCTTCCGCCCTCGGTTGGGCCGGGGCGGGGGCCGGCTTTTCCTCGGATTTTGCCGCGGTCGCTTCGGCCGCGGTATCCGTGGCTGGCTTTTCTTCCGGCTTCGCTCCAGCATCGGGGGCCGCGCCCTTGGCGGCGGCAGGCTTCGCCGGACGCACCACAAAGACGAAGTCGCCGTACAGGCTGGAGGTCAGCGCGGTCTGCGGTACCGTCAGTACGTTGTTTTCCTCGGGCAATTCGACGCGCACCTGCACGAACTGGCCAGGGGTCAGCTTGCCTTCGGGGTTGGCGAGCTCGGCCCTGACCGTCACCAGCCGGCTGGTCGGGTCGATCTTCGGGTCGATACCGCGGATGGTGCCCGAGAACGGCAGCTCGCCGTCTCCAACGCCCAGCCGCACCTTCTGGTCGATCTTCAGCAGCGGAAGCTGCTGTTCGGGCACCGAGAAATCAACCCGCATCGTGTCCAGATCCTGCAGGGTCGCCACGGAAGTGCCGGGTGTCAGATACTGGCCGAGATCGATCCTCGGGATCCCCACGGTGCCGCCGAAGGGTGCCGTCAGTAGCTTCTGATCGAGCACTGCCTGCAGCCTGTTGACCCGTGAGGTGGAAGCCGATGCGGTTGCCCGCGCCGTGTCAAGCGTCGATTCAGAGCCGACACCGCGTTTCTGCAATTCAAGGGCGCGTGTCAACGCCGTCTGGTCGAGCGCTGCTTGCGCCTTCGTTGCAGCTAGATCGGCGCGCTCGGCGGCATCGTCGAGCTGAAGGAGAACTGCGTTGGCTTCAACCTTCTGATTGGCGTGAAACAGGATGTCCTTGACGATGCCGGCGGTCTCGACGGTCAGGTCGACGCCGCGTACCGCGCTGACCGTGCCGATCGCCTCGATGCCCGGCGTCCAGTCCGTCGGCTTGACGATCGTCGTCGACACGGTCGCCGCCGGCGGCTTCATGGTGGCGAAAAACTGCTGCATCGCATTGTCGCGAAACAGATTGAAGCCGACGATGCCGCCGCACACCAGTACGAGCAGAATGAAGGCGATGATGAAGCGCTTGATCACGAACAATCCCCTCGGCCGGCAATCGGCATAACGGTTGGATATCGGGACTCATATCGATGGCAGGTCCCGATTTCAAATGGCGGCGGTCTTACTGTACCGTCTGGACGGTCTTGTCAATTGTGCCTAGGCTAATGTAATGGGAGGGATTGATGAAAGCTCGCAGGGCAAATTCGCGCGACAGGATACTCGCGGCCGCCGCCGACGTGGCGCGCGAGACGGGTCCCGGCAGCCTGTCGCTGGACGCCGTCGCCAGCCGCGCCGGCGTGTCTAAAGGCGGCTTGTTGTACAATTTCCCGACCAAGGCGAAACTGATGCAGGCGCTGGTGGAGGATTACCTGCGCGCCTTCGAGCAGGCTTTGGAGTCCGCCCGCACGGCCGGCGCCAGCGGCGAAAGCCCGCTTGCGACCTATATCAAGCTTTCCGCCGAACATGCCGAGGAATCGAAACCGTCGGCCTCCTGGATATTTTCGGCGATCGCCGAGGATCCCGATTTCCTGACACCGATAAAATCGTTCAGGCGGGAGGTTTTCGAGCGGCTCAAGGAAGAGACGCCGGACCTAAAGGCGCTGCTTGTCTGCTATCTCGCCATCGAAGGGCTTCGCAGTATGAACCTCTTCGACTCGGACGTCCTTTCACAGGACGAACGTCGGTTGCTGGTATCCTCCTTGCTAGAGATTGCGGGATAGATTGCCGCGAGCGCCTGGGCCGGCGCTTCAGGCCGGCCAAGGCGCGCTTTCGTTGACCTGCTGGTGGCGGCAGGTGTACGAAAGCGCGTAGCTCCATCCGGCCTGATTGCCACGACTGGCCGGCCATCGGGTTGAGCGGTTGCCCAAGGCGCCGCTCAGGGAACTTTTGTCCGGCTGGCGCTTTTGGATGTATAGTGGGAATCTGAATGGCCAGGAGGGGTTGCATATGACGAGAAAAAGCTTCGCGATCCGCGCCCTTGTTTTCGGGGTGGTCTTGAGCATGTCCGCGTCGGCTTTCGCTGGAAGTCGCGACGACAAGGCCCAATCCGAACGCTATGTTCCTGCCGATGGCGATATCATCGACATCCTGTTCGGCGGACCGCGCTACTATGACCAGCAATTGGTCACCACGGCCGCGGGAGCCTGCTCCTACCACAGGGTCGGGCCTGACGCGAACGCGTTGAACAAGATCAACGATCATCATTGCGGCAAATAGGGGCTAGACTGAGCGCCTGCGAGCCTCCTTCATCCGCGCGATGATCTCGGCCATCAGGGCGAGGTCGCGGCGAGAGTCCGCGAGGTCCGTCAGCGGCTTCGTGCCGTCGGTGATGTGGCGGTGGAAGGTTGCGAGTTCATTCGAGAAGGCATCGCCATAGAGCGGCCCGAAGGTCCTGGTTGCCGGGCCGAGCGGTCCGGCTTCCGTCACTTCGAGCCGTGTCGGCAGGCTGCGGATGTAGGGCGTATCATAGATGATGCGGACGCGTTTGGTGTTCGAGCGCACCTCGATCATGGCGTCGAACAGGCCGAGATCGTCGACGACCGCGTCGTAGCAGCAGGCGAAATGGCCATAGTCGAAGGTCACGCTGGTGTTGGCGCCGCCATTGGTGCGGTGCGCGGCTAGCACGCGGACCGGTTCGCCGATGAGCCCTCGCATCGCTGAGATGTGGTGCGACGACAGCGCGGTCAGGCCACGATAGGCGCGCACGAGGTCGGCCGGCGCATCGGCGCCGACGACCTCGCGGATGAGCGCGTCGCGCTCGCTGGCGCCGCGCTCCAGCAGCGCCGGGTCAATGTCGGTAGGATAAAGGATGTTCTGGCTTTTCTTCAGGAAATGCCGGCCCTCGGAGATCAGGTCGAAGATGCGCACATGGGTGATGTCGGCAGCATCGGGCAGTTCGTCCCTGGCCGCCAGATAGGCCGGCGCATAGCGGCGCATGTAGCCGACGAAGATCGTCCTGGCGTAGTTCGTCGTCAGCGCCAGCAATTCGTCGATCTCGCGCACCGTCAGGCAAGCGGGCTTCTCCAGCAGGATGTGCTTGTTGGCTGCCACGGCGGCGCGGACGAATCGGCTGTGGGTGTCGTCGGACGACAGCACGAAGACCGCGTCGATGTCGGGCGAATTGATCAGCGCCTCGGCCGTGTCGAAGGCCCTGGCGGTTGGATATTCGGAGGTGCAGAGCGCCACCAGGCTTGGCGAGACGTCATGGACGCCCGCTATCACCCAGCGGTCACGCTGGTCGGCCAAGACAGGCAGATGGATCGACTGCGCGACCTCGCCAAGGCCCACAAGTCCGACACGGATTACCGCCACGGCATACTCCTTCGCAACTTCATCATTTCATGCTGCACCGGTGACAAGCGCGACGAGCTCGTTGCCCGATGTCTCCGACGAACGCACTGTCGCCACCATCCGTCCAGCCCGCATGACCCAGATCTGGTCGGACAGGCGCCGCACCTGATCGAAATTGTGGCTGACCAGGATGACGCTAACCGCCTGCTCGCGCAGGCGCCGGATCAGCGCCTCGACATTGGCGGTTTCCTGTACGCCGAGCGCCGCGGTTGGCTCGTCCATCACCACCAGCTTGGCGCCGGAGCCAGCGGCGCGGCAGATCGAGATCGCCTGCCGCTGTCCGCCCGAGAGGCGGCGCACGCGCTGGTTGACCGAGGGCATGTTGATCGACAGACGCGACAGCATGGCGCGCGCCTGCTCTCGCATCGCCTTGCGGTCGAGCAAGGCGATCGGGCCGATCCGGCGCACGATCTCGCGGTTGAGGAACAGGTTCTGCGCCACGGTCAGTTCGTCGATCAACGCCAAGTTCTGGTGCACCGTCTCGATGCCGGCCTTGCGCGCCTCGTCGGGATTGGCGAAGGGGCGCGGCCGGCCGTCGAAGAAGATCTCGCCGCTATCCGGCACATGCACGCCGACCAGGCAGCGGATCAGCGTCGACTTGCCGGCGCCGTTGTCGCCGATGACCGCGGTGACCTCGCCGCGGCGGGCCTGGAAGGCGACGTCGGTAAAGGCGCGGATGCCGCCGAAATGCTTGCTCAATCCTTCGCAGGCGAGGATCGCATCCGACGACGGGATGTGATGAACGGCGCTCATTTCTGGTACCGCATGATCAAGGCGGCCAGCACCACGATGGCGCCCACGGCGAGCGGTTGGTAGAAGGCCGAAACACTGAGCAACGTCAGCCCGTTGACGAGAGCGGTGAGCATCAGCGCCCCGATCGCCGGGCCGAGAATGCTGGCACGTCCGCCGAACAGGCTGACGCCTCCCAGGACCACCGCCGCCACCGAATTCAGCAGAAGGCTGGTGTTGATCTGCGGTTCGGCCGAGCCGATGCGCGCCACCAGAAGCACCGAGGCGATGCCGGCGCAGAAGCCTGAAATCGTATAGGCGGCGATCTTGACCCGGTTGGTGCGGATGCCAAGCGCGCCGGCGCTTTCGACCTGGCCGCCGGTGGCCAGCAGATGCACACCGAAGCGGGTGTGGTAGAGCGCGATATGGGCGACGATGACGGCCGCGATCGCCACCCAGACGGGATAGCCGAACGGTCCGAAGGAGCCGGACGCGAGCCGCAGCAGGAAGGTCGAGCCAACCATCGTCGGCTCGCCGCCCGACAGGATGAGGCCAAGCCCGGTGATGCCCGAAAGCGTGCCGAGCGTCACCACGAAGTCTGGAATTTTCCCGGCGGTGATGAGGACGCCGTTGAGAAAGCCCACCGCGCTGGTGGCAAGAACAGCCAAGACACAGGCGAGGAAGGTGCCATAGCCGGCGGCGTTGACGAGGCCGAGGATGATCGCACCGAGCATGACCGCGGCAGCCAGCGAGAGATCGATCCCGGCGGTCGCCACGACGAAGGTTTGGCCGATCGACAGCACGACCAGGATCGCTGCCGCCAGGAGCAGGGCCTGCAAATTGGCGACGCTGAGAAAGACCGGCTGGGCGATGCCGAAGACGATGACGAGGCCGACCAGGCCGACGACCGATGCCCAGTCGGCCCAGAAGGAAGGATCCAGGAGGAGAGCCGACAGGGAGGGGCGGCTCTCCTCCGCCGCGCCCGCGGTATGCACGGGCGCGTTTTGTTCAGGAGTGCTCACTTCAACATCTCGCGGAAGGGGTCGGGATAGTCGCCGCCCGGGCGCGGGAAGTTCTTCAGCGAGGCTTCGGCATTGTCCTTGTTGATCAGAAGCACCGGCGCCGGCACGTTGGCCGGCAGTTCCTTGCCCATGGCCGCTGCCTTGCAGGCCTCCACGCCCATGGCGCCGACGACATAGGGATATTGGGCGACGGTGGCGGAGAGTTCGCCGGCCGCGACCGATTTCAGCGCGTCGACGATGCCGTCGAGGCCGATCACCTTGACGTCCTTGCCCGAGGTCTGCACGGCGCGCTGGATGCCGAGCGCCATGATGTCGTTGGCGGCGAAGAAGCCGGCGAGATCGGGATGCGCGGCCAGGATATCGGTGGCCGCGGTCAGGGCCTTCTCGCGGTCCCAGTCGGCGCTGACCATCACCACGACGTCGAGCTTGCCTTCGACCGCCTGCTTGAAGCCCTTGATGCGGGCATTGCTGCCGACATCGCCGACGATGCCGGCCACCAGGGCGACCTTGGAGCCGTTCGGCACCAGCTTCAGCATCTCCTCGCCGGCCAGCACGCCGGCGGCGACATTGTCGGTACCGATATAGGTCGAGATGGCGAAGCCCGCCGCCTTGGCCTGCTCGGCGTCGATGGTGCTGTCGATGTTGACGATCGGCTTGCTCTTCTGCGCGACAGGCACCAGTGCCTGCACGAGATTGCTGACGCTGATCGGATTGACCAGATAGCAATCGAAATCCTGCATGGCCATGGCGGTCAGACGGTCTGCCTGCCCGGTCGCATCGCCCATATTGGCTGCTGCCTGGACGGTAACGCCGACGCCATCGGCCTTGGCCTGCTCTTCGATGCCCTTCTGCATGTATTGAAAGAAGGGGTTGTCGAGGCCCTTGACGATGGCAGCGACCTTCGCCGCGTCTTCGGCATGGGCCGGCATTGAAATCGCGGTTGCAAACAGTCCTGCGCCAAGCGACAGGCAATTGAACATGCGCATGCTTCGTCCTCCTCCTAATTGTTGGTTATGTCGCAATTGATCCGTTTTTCGGCGAACGGAATTGTGCCGACGTTGGCCAGCCCGCCGCTTGCGATGACAGGCTGCCGACCGGTTGGCGATTGCCATGCGGCTCGCCGGTTCAGGACCCGTTCCGGGCCATACCTCGTGTCAGGCATTTCTCCTCCCAGAGCGCTGACCGATGCCTGTCAGCATTTCCGCATGTTTTATAAAAATTTGACACGCGTCAAGATTTAAAATGGTATGCAGCGAGTTTTGATGTGCTGCGGGGTGCGGTGGCAAGACAAAGGGGGCGCTGTCCAGCCAACGTCTCTCAAATGTCGGGAAACTCAGTCGGAAGTCAGCCGCATCAGCGCCGGGCCATCGGTGCGAAACAGGTGGCAAGCCGAGGGAGAGATGTCGAGCGCGACCGGGCTGTGCAACGGCGTCCTGTCGCCGCCTTCGGCCTGGACGACCAGCGTGATGTCGGGGGCGATCTCGACATGCAGGATGGTCAGGCTGCCCAGCCGTTCCGCCAACACGGCTTGCCCCCTGAACCGTCCGCCGGCCGAGATGTGGAGATGCTCCGGCCGCATGCCGAGCAGCAGCTCGTCGCCGGCTCTGGTTGCGCCCGCTGCGACTGGCACCGTCAGCGCCTGGCCGTTCGGCAAGATGACGGAAACGCCATCGGAGCTTGCGGACTCTACCTTCAGCGTCAGCAGGTTCATCTTCGGCGAGCCGATGAAGCCGGCGACGAAGATGTTTGCCGGCCTGTTGTAGAGTTCAAGCGGCGAGCCGACCTGCTCGATCGAGCCGCTGTTCAGCACCACGATCTTGTCGGCCATGATCATGGCCTCGGTCTGGTCGTGGGTGACATAGATCATGGTCGCATTGAGATGTTCGTGCAAGCGCATCAGCTCGAGCCGCATGCTGACCCGCAAGGCGGCGTCGAGATTGGACAAGGGCTCGTCGAACAGGAAGACCTTGGGATTGCGCACGATGGCGCGGCCGATGGCGACACGCTGGCGCTGGCCGCCCGAAAGCGCCTTCGGCCGCCGGTCGAGAAGATGCGAAAGCTGCAGCACCTCGGCGGCTTCTCGCACCTTGCGTTCCTTTTGCGCGGTGGAAACGCCGGCGATCTTCAGGGCAAATCCCATGTTCTCGGCCACCGTCATGTGCGGATAGAGCGCGTAGGACTGGAACACCATGGCGAGCCCACGCTCGGACGGATCGATGTCGTTGGCGCGCACGCCATCGATCAGAAGGTCGCCGGCGGTGATCTTTTCCAGCCCGGCGATCATGCGCAGCAGCGTGGATTTGCCGCAGCCGGACGGGCCGACGAAGACCACGAATTCGCGATCCGCGACGTCGAGATCGATCCCCTTGATGATCTCGACGGATCCGTAGGACTTGCGCGCACCGCGCAGCTTGAGCTCAGCCATGACCTACTTTCCCCTGGCATCGGCGCGCTCAGTCGCGCCGTTGTCTTCGTCTTGCGCCATCGCCAGCGGCGCGCCCGGTTCGCCTTCCCACAGGATCAGACTTGCCGCGCCGACCAGTCCGGCCCGGTCGCCGAGTTGTGCCTGAACGATCGGTACGTCGCGGTAGGCCGCCATCGCCCGCTGCTCGACGGTGGCCCTGATCCCTGGTGCCAGGAGGTCGAAGCCGTTGGCGAGGCCGCCGCCCATGACGATCAGGTCCGGCGAATAGAGGTGAAGCAGGTTGGTGAAGCCGATGCCGAGCCACTTCGCCTCGGCGTCGACCAGTTCGAGTGCGTTGACGTCACCGGCACGCGCGGCTTCGATGACGTGCCTGGCCGAAACGTCGCGGCCGCCGGAATGGCGCCTGAGCAGCGAGCCGTCGCCCGGTGCGGTCAGCCGCGTGGCGCGACGTCCGAGTGCGGTGCCCGAGGCGACGGCCTCGAAGCAGCCGACGGCGCCGCAGAAACAGCGGTCGCCTTCACCAGTGATGGTCATGTGGCCGATCTCGGCCGCCAGCCCGCGTCGGCCGTGATAGATATGGCCGTCGGCGACCACGCCGCCGCCAATGCCGGTCGAGACGGTGACGAACACCAGCGAGCCGCTGCCACGGCCGGCGCCGAAACGCCATTCGCCGAGAGCAGCCGCGTTGGCGTCGTTCTCCAGCCGTACCGGCAGACCGAATTGCCGGCTGAGAATGTCGATCAACGGCACGTCGTGCCAGCCGGCGAGCGTCGGCGGACCGATGACGATCCCGGCTTTGGGATCGAGCGGTCCCGGCGCGCACATGCCGATGCCGGCGACCTTTGCCTGCGGGCGCTGTGTCAGAAGAGCTCCAGCCAGTGCGATGATCTGGCCGATCACCGCATCCGATCCTGCTATCGCCATCGTGGGCGCCGAAACCTGAGCAACAACGCGGCCGCCGCGCTCGACCAGCGCGCCGCGCAGCTCCGTGCCGCCAAGATCGAAGGCGAGGGCCAGTCTTGTCATCAGGCGGCGACCTTCAGCCCATGCAGCCAGGCCATCCGCTGGGCGAGCTCGGGGTCGCCGAAGGCCAGCGACCCAAGCACCACCGTCTCGGCCCCGGCGGCACGCAAGCGCGGCACCGTCCCGTGACGGATGCCGCCATCGGCAGCCAGGATGATGTCGGCCTCGCGCCCCGCCTTTCTCATCAGCGCGCGTGCCTCGATCAGGCGCGGGCAAGCCTGGTCGGAAAGGCTCTGACCCTTGACGCCGATGGATGTGCCGAGAAGTGTCACGAACGCCACTTGCGACAGGAAAGGTGTGACTGCGGCGACCGGCGTTTCCAGCCTCAGCACGACGCCGGCCTCGGCGCCAAGCGCATGCGCCAATCGCACGGCTCGCAGTCCGGCTTCGCCGTTTTCGGCATGGACGCTGACCAGGTCGGCGCCGGCCTCGATGAACTGCCGTGTCTGCTCCTCGACGATCTCGGCTTCGACCATCAGATGGACATGGATCGGCCTTGCCGTCAGCTTGGCGATCCGCGCCACCAGATCCGGAAAAAACAGAAAGCCGGGGGTGAAGCGGGCATCGGCGACGTCGATGTGATGCAGGTCGACATAAGCGTCTATGCGCTTCAGGTCGCGCTCCATATTGGCAAGGTCCGCCGACCAGAGTGAAAATTCACCGAGCAACCGGTTGCGCGGCAGGGCGGCGATGGCGGCAGGGCCGGACGGCGATTTGGTCGTCATGACGGAATGAGGCTCCGGAAATTGGCGTGGGCGTGAAGGAAATCGGTGATCGCGGCCTGCAGCTCGGCGAAATGCCTGGCGCTGTCGAGCGCCTTGGGAGTGATTTCTACAAAGGCCGCGCCGGGAATAGTGGCGGCTAATTTGTGGGCGACCGACAAGGGATGCACCGCATCCACGGCGTTGCCGACGACCAGCGTGGGAACGTTGAGGCCAGCGGCGTCGCTTTCGGAAATGCCGGAGCCATCGGCGGCGATGTCGGCAAGAACTTGCGCGAAAGCGGCGGCATCGGGCCGGTCGAGATAGCCGAGCAGCGAACTGAGATTGTCGGGCGCCTCGTCCAGGAGCCGCGCGGCGGTCCCCGATTGCGCGAAGACCGCCCTGGCCTTGTCAGGGCCGTGGTCGAGGATGAGGCCGGCGACCTCGGCGATCGGTTGCATGTTTACCGGCGCGCCGTGGAAAATCCAGGCTGGACGCACGAGAAGCAGACCGGCCACGCGGTCCGGGTGGCGGCAGGCGAGGCGCAAGGCGATCGCGGCGCCCATCGAAATACCGCCGGCGATGAAACGGTCGAGGCCGGCCTGATCGGCGGCGGCCAGGACATCGTCGGCGAACATTTTCAGGGAAAACGGCCGGCTGCTGCCGAGCCCTGAAGCGCCGTGCCCACGGCCTTCCAGCGTGATGCGCCGACAGCCTGCGTCGGCAGGGAAGGCCTGGACGACCTGCGCCTCGCTGCCGCCCAACCCGTGCTGAAAGACGACCGCCAGCCCATCGCCCATATCGGAAACGCATAGCGTGGCGTCATTACGGAGCAAGGTTGTCGGGCGTGCCATCAAGCCAACCCCTTCAGGAAACGGGCAACCCCGGGCGCTTCTTCAGCCGAAAGTCCGTGCGTCACCAGCGGCCCGTCAAAGCCTGACGCTTTGAGGCTGGCGACGAAATCCGGAAAGTCGACGACGCCATGGCCGGCGGTGGCGAAACGGCCGTCGGCAAAGCGGTCCTTGGCGTGCGCCATGGCGACATGGCCCGCCGTGCGTTCGACCGCGGCAGCCACGATTGCGCGGGCTTGCGCCTCGCTCGCCTGCTCGAACAGGTTGGCCGGATCGAGCACGACGCGCAGCCGCTTCGACTCCATTTCGGCAATCAGGCGCATCGCGTCATCAGCCGAGGTGACAATGTTGGCCTGCTCGGGTTCGATGCCGAGGTCGACGCCGTGGCGCTCGGCGAGATCGAGCGCCTTTCCCATCTCGGCCGCCATGTCGGCCCATGCCGAGGGGTCTGCATTGTCGGGGTGGTGCGCCCACTGGTCGTCGCGGTTGCGCGTTCCCGTGCACAGCGTGACCTGCGGAACGGAAAGATCCGCCGCGGCTTCGATGATGACGGCAAGCCGGCGCAGGCCGTCGTCGCGCACCGCTTTGTCGGGGTGCGCCATATTGTAGGTGCCGGAGAGCGCCACCAAGGTGACGCCGGTGGCATCGGATGCGGCCGCGATGGAGCGGATGGCGTCACCGGGCACCGCATTCGGCATCGATGGCAGGCCGGCGCAGGCCAGGTTGAACTGGGTGACGGCAAATCCGGCGGCGCGGACCGCTGCCAGCACGCCGCCCGGCTCGCTGCCCGGAAAGGTCTTGGCGAACACCCCGACCTGCATCAGACCGCTCCCGTCGCGCTGGCGATCTCGATGCGCTCGCCGCTCTCGACCGAGCGGGCGATCGCCACCATGGCGCGGATCGAGGCAAGGCCGTCCTCGACGTTGGCGCCGCGCATCGGCTTGCCGTCGAGGATTGTCTCAGCCAGGCCTTCGAGCTGGCGTCTGAAGAAATGGCCGTCAGCGCCAAGCGGCTTGCGCGACGTCGCGTCCTTCTCATGGAAAATGTCGACCTCGCTCGCGCGGAAATACCAGGGGTTGAAGGTCTTGGCGATCACCGAGCCGTTCTCGCCATAGAGCTGGAAGCCCTCGTGCCAGTCCATGCGGACAGCCACGGTGAGGTCGAGATGGCCAAGCGCCCCGTTGGCGAATTCGGTTTCGACGAACCAGCAATAGGCGCCGAAACGCTCGTTGAGCCGGGCGCGCACCGCAACGATCTCGCCGCACAGGAAACGCGCGGTATCGACCAAATGCGAGCCATGCGCGAGCATGAAATACTGCCTGAGATTGGCCTTCGGATTGCCGGCGGGCTTTCTCGCCAGCTTGCTGGTGACGGGCAGCGGCTGTACCGCGTCGGTGTTGGTGTAGCGGTGGGTGGAGTCGCAATACCAGGCCTTCAGCGCCAGTATTTCGCCCATCTCGTCGCGGACAAAATCGCGCGTCGCTTCCAGTGCTGGATCGAAGCGCTTCATATGGCCGACTTGCAGCACCTTGCCGGAGCGCCTGACCGCATCGGCGAGTTTTTGGCCCTCTTCGACCGAGACGCCGATCGGCTTTTCGCACAGCACGTGCTTGCCGGCTTCCAGTGCTCTGATCGACATCGGTACGTGATAGGCGTCCGAGGTTGCGACGATCACCGCCTCCAGTTGCTGGTCGGCGAGCATATCATCGTAGTCGCCATACATCTTTTCCGGCTCATAGGTGGCGCCCATGCGCGCCAAAAGGTCAGGGGCGGCATCGCAGATCGCATATAGATCGGCATTCTTGGCCTTCACGCAGGATTCGAGATGCGCGAATTGCGCGATCGGCCCGCAGCCGAGTACGCCGACACGAAGGCGACGGTCTTGCTTCCGGATCATGGTTTCTTCCTCACGCGCCGTGGCCGCGCATCGTCTGGCGGTTGGTCTTGACCGCTGCGGCCGGATCGGCGGCGGCGGTCTCGGATTCCTCCTCCAGCACCAGCCAGCCGTTGAAATGCGGCGCGGCGCTGGCGATCTCGATCACCTTAGCCGTATCGCATACACCCCTACCGAGCATCGCCCAGGTGCCGCCGGCATCGACGTCCTTCAGATGCACATAGCGGATGCGGTCGCGGTAGGTGGTGAGCGTGTCCGCCATGTCCTTATGGCCGCGCAGGATGTGGCCGGTGTCCGGCACCCAGCCCACCAGCGACGGATCGAGCAGTCCGAAGATCCGGTCGTAGTCGGCGCGGTCGAAGAGCAGCGTGTTGTGGTGCGAGCTCGGATGAACCGCGACCTGGACGCCTGCCTGGCGGCCGAGTTCGCCGGCCTTGTTGTAGACCTCTGCGGCGACGGCGAACTTGTCGTCGCGCGGTCCGTCGGAGACGACGGTTGCCGATCCCATCGACACCAACGCGCCTGGAAAGGCGGCGGCGAAATCGATCCAGCGCTGCGCCGTTTCGAGGTCGGCGCCGATCTGATCCTTGAGGGTAAAGCCGCTCTTCGAGCCGAAGGCGAAGGAGACGAGCGTCAGCCCGGACGACTTCAGCGCGGTGGCGAATTCCGCCGGCTTGCCGGCATAGCGGCCGATCATCGTGTCGGTGATCTCGATGCCGGCATAGCCGCCGTCGGCGATCGCCTTCAGGAGTTCGTCGGGACCGCCGGTAAAACGGTCTCCCAGCATTTCCCAGGTAAAGGTCTGGCAACCGACTTTCAGGTCTTTCACGATCGTCCTTTCATTCCTTAATGCCACCCTGGGTCAGCCCTTCGATGATGTGCCGCTGGAAGAACAGCACCAGCACGATCAAAGGGACGGTGACGACGGCCGACGCCGCGGCGATGTCGCCCCAGGGCACGTAATATTGGTTGGTGAAATTGGCGATACCGACGGGGATCGTCTGGCGATCGATGTTGGAGGTGAAGGCGAGGGCGAAGAGGAATTCGTTCCAGGCGGTGATGAAGGCGAGCAGGCCTGTGGTCACCAGGCTCGGCAGCGACATCGGCAGGATGATGTGCCAGAGCAGGCCGGGAACGCTGACGCCGTCCATACGCGCCGCCTCGTCGATCTCGCGCGGCAGCGTCTCGAAATAGCCGAACAGCACCCAGGTGACGAGCGGCAGCCCGAGCGCCAGATAGGTGATGATCAGCGCCGTGTAGGTATCGAGCAGGCCGAGATTGGTTGCCACCAGATAGAGCGGCCCGACCAGCGCGATCTGCGGAAACATCGACACCGAAAGGATGACCATCAGGATGCCGAAGCGGCCCTTGACGTTGAGCCGCGACAGCGCGAAGGCGGCCAGCGACCCGACGAACAGGCACAGGAACGTCGTCGCCAGCGAGACCACGAGCGAATTCCAGACATATCGGTGCAGATCTTTCTCGATGAAGGCGTTGTAGTAGTGCTCGAGGGTGAAGGGCGCGGGGATCAGCGACGGCGAGCCCGATGTCAGCGCCCTGTCGAGCTGGAACGAGGTCGAGAATTGCCAGATGAACGGGCCGCCGGACCAGACGAGGATCAGCAGCGCGCCAAGATAGATCGCGATGGTCTGCAGCGGCGAGCGCGTGTCCTTCATTGCGCCCTCCTGATTTGCCTGATGAGATAGAGGCAGAAGACAATAGCGATGATGCCTTCGGTGACGAACATGGCCGTCGAGACGGCCGAGCCGTAGCCGAATTGCAGCGTCGAGAAGAGCACCTTGTAGGAGAGCGTCGACAACGTCTCGGTCGAATCGGCCGGACCGCCGCCGGTCAGCACATAGACGAGGTCGAAGACGCGAAAGGCGTCGAGCGCACGAAACAGGCCGGCGATCAGCAAGGTCGGCATCAACAGCGGCAGGCGGATATACCAGAAGGTGATCCAGCCTTTCGCGCCATCCATGCGCGCCGCCTCGATCAGCGAATTGGGCACCGTCTGCAGCCCGGTCAAAAGCAATAGCGCCATGAAGGGCGTGGTCTTCCAGACGTCGGCGATGATGATGGTCGTCATCGCCGTATCGGGCGAGCCGTACCAGTTGACGTTCTGGTCGATCAGCCCGGCATGCAGCAGGATGTAGTTGATTATGCCGTTCTGGCCATCGAACAGCCAACCGAACATCTTGGAGGTGACGACGGTGGGCATCGCCCAGGGAACCAGCATGGCGGCGCGAACCAGGCCGCGTCCCTTGAACGCTTCGCACAGGATGAGGGCCATGCCGAGCCCAATGACCGTCTCCAGTATCGTGGATGCCGTGGTGAACCACATCGTGTGCCACCAGGCATTCCAGAACTGTGCGTCACGCCATAGCTGCACATAGTTGGATAAGCCCGAGAACTCGTTTTCCTGGGTGATCAGCGATGTGTTGGTGAGCGACAGATACAATCCGTTGACGATCGGGTAGAAGGAAACCGACGCCAGAGACACGAAGGCCGGCGCCAGCAGGAGCAAGGCCCAGACGGCGCCGGGAAGCGCCTTGCCAAGCCGCGGCCGGCCAATGCCAGAAACAGTGGCCGCCGCGGTCATGGTTCAGCCGACGATCTGGTCGATTTGCGCAGCCAGCGCGTCCATCTCGGCCTGCACGTTGCCCGACACCAGCGCCTTGGAGATGCCCGACTGCAAGGCCAGCGTCACCTTCGCATATTCGGGCGTGATCGGCCGGGCGGTGGCGCCGGTGAACACGTTCTCGAGGCTCGCCATGAACGGCTGTTCGGCCTTGATCTTCTCGTCCTGGAACAATGCAGGGCGCGTCGGCGCCAGGCCGAAGTTCAAGGCGATGCGATGCTGGGTTTCGGTCGACGACAGCCAGGTCAGCAGCTCGATCGCGGCTTCGCGCTGCTTCGAGTTGGCGTTGACGCCGAGCTGGTAGCCGCCGAGACAGGCTGAACTCTTGCCACCGGGGAAGGACGGCAGCGGCGCGACACCGACCTTGTCCACCACCTGGGAGGCCTTGGCATCCTGGGCGATCGGGTAGACGTAGGACCAGTTGCGCATGAACATCGCCTTGCCCGAGGTGAAGGGCTGGCGCGACGGCTCCTCGTCCCAGGACAGGACGTCCTGCGGGCTGATCTTGGTCGCGTTGATGGTGTCGTGCAGGAACTGGATCGCATCGACCGCCGCCTTCTGGTTGATCAGCGACGTCTTGCCGTCAGGCGCAAGGATCGCGCCGTTGTTGGAGGTGATGATCTCGACCGCGTCGCAGACCAGAACCTCGGCCTGCTTGCCCTGCCAGAGATAGCCGAAATCGACATCGCCGGCCTTCTGCGCGGTTGCGGCGATGGTCGCCATGTCGGCCCAGTTTCCCGGCACCTTGCCGCCATGCTTTTCCAGCACGTCCTTGCGGTAATAGAACATGCCCGAATCCATGAACCAAGGAAGGGCGGTCAGCTTGCCGTCATAGGTACAGGCATTGAGGGTTCCGGAGAAGTAGGCGCTGCGCTTGTCCGCCGGAAAATACTCGTCGAGCGGCAGCGCCCAGCCGGCGGCGGCAAAGCCGGCGATCCAGATCACGTCCTGGCTGAAAACGTCGGGCGTTCCGGTGCGTCGGGCGAGCTGCTGGACGAGGCCCTGGTAGACCTCGGTCGAGGAACTCGGCGGCGGCAGCTCGATATTCTTGACCAGAACGCGATCCTGCGATTCGTTGAAGGCCTTGATCAGATCGCCGAAGGTCTCCTTGCCGAAGAAGGCAGCGCTGGCGAAGCTGATTTCGGCCCGCGATTGCGCGCGCGCCCGGCGAACGCCCAGTCCCGTGCCGAGGCCAAGTGTCGCCGCGCCCAGAAGTCCGGCGCTGCCGACGAGAAACTGCCTGCGGTCAGCGATCGTCACATGCGCAACAGGTTTCGAGCCGGAGACCGGCCCTTTTTTGATGTCAGTCATTTTCTCCTCCTTGGGCCGGCGGCCTCCCGATGTTGCGCCAGCATTTCCGCATGTTCCATAAAAATTTTACGCGCGTCAATATTTAAAATCCTGTATTGCGGCTTTCAAGTATGATCCGTTGCTGGTGCAAGGGTTCAGCCAGGACGTTGCGGCGTTGGGAGGCGAAATAGGAAATGCAAGGAAAAACAGGCGCTAAGCTTGGCATCGGCGTTATCGGGTGCGGCAACATCTCGATGACCTATTTGCGCAACGCGGCTCTGTTCGGGGAGGTGGAGCTTCGCGCCTGCGCCGACATTTCGGCCGACATGGCGGACCTGCGCGCCAGCGAATATGGCATCCGGGCGGTCAGCGTCGATGCGCTTCTGGCCGATCCTGAGATCGACCTTGTCCTCAACCTGACCATCCCGGCGGCGCATTTCGAGATTTCGCTTTCAGCGCTTTCGGCGGGAAAGCACGTCTTCACCGAAAAGCCGCTGGCGACCTCGGCCAGGGACGGCCGCCGCCTCGTCGCCGAGGCTGCGGAGCGAAGGCTGCTGCTGGGCTCGGCCCCGGACACCTTCCTCGGCGCCGCCGGACGGCGTGCGCGCCGCCTCATGGACGAGGGCGCGATCGGCCGCGCGGTGACGGGCACAGCCTTCATGATGGGGCGCGGCATGGAGCATTGGCATCCCAATCCGCAATTCTACTATCAGCCGGGCGGCGGCCCTGTCTTCGACATGGGCCCATACTATCTGACGATGCTCGTCAATTTGCTCGGGCCGGTCGCCCGCGTGATGGCGATGGCGACGCGGGGCCAGGAAGAACGGCTGATCACCGCCGAAGGTCCTTATAGGAACACCAGTTTCAAGGTCGGCACGCCGACCAATATCCTGTCGCTGCTGGAGTTCCGCTCGGGCGCAACCGTCACTTTCGGTGCCTCCTGGGACGTCTTCAGACATTCCAACCACCCGATCGAGCTGCATGGCACCGAAGGCTCGCTCAGGCTGCCCGATCCGGACACGTTCGGTGGCACCGTCTCGCTTTCGGAGCGGGGCGCCGACTGGGCCGACTTCCCCAGCGAGAGCGAACTCTACGGCGCGCGCAACTGGCCCTTTGCCGCGCCCGACCGCGCGAATTACCGCATGCTCGGCGTCGCCGATCTTTCGCGCTCGCTGATATCAGGAAGAAAGCCGCGTGCCTCCGGCGAGCTTGCGCTTCATGTGCTGGAGATCATGGAGGCGATCCTCGCTTCGGGAGAAGGCTACGAGTCGGTTGCCGTCAACGGGACAGTTGACCAACCGCCGCTTCTTGGCGAAGACGAGGCGGCAAGCCTGCTTGCCTGACAGGCACGAGGGTACTTCCACGATGATATCGCTTTCACCCTTGCTCGACCGGGAAGCCCGGCACGTACTCGACCTTGGCCGGGAGGCGGCAGCCCCGCCATTCGAGACCGGCACGCCTGCAGAAGCGCGCCGCGCCTATGAAGAGGGCTTTCCGGCACTGCAAGGCGAGCGCGAACCGGTCGGCTTACTGACCGAGCGCGCCATCGCCGGTCCCGGTGGTCCGCTGACGCTCAGAGTCTATCGCGGACAGGGCGCAGGCGGGGCCGATGCCCCGGCGCTGCTCTATCTGCATGGCGGCGGCTGGGTGATCGGCAATCTCGACTCCCATGATGAGATCTGCCGGTGGCTCGCCAACATGGCGGGCTGTGTGGTCGTCTGTCCCGACTACCGGCTAGCGCCGGAGCACAAGTTTCCGGCGGCGATCGGGGACTGCCTTGCTGTGCTTTCCTTCATGCACGACGATGCGAGCGATCTCGGCATCGACGCGAGGCGGATTGCCGTTGCGGGCGACAGTGCCGGCGGCAATCTCGCTGCCGTCCTTTGTCTGCTTGCGCGCCGCGACAAGAACCCGCCGATCGCGCAGCTTCTGTTCTATCCGAACACCGACGCCTCCCAGGCGGCGGACAGCTATAGCCGCTTTGCCGACGGTTATGGTCTCAGCGCGGCGACCATGGCCTGGTTCCGGGACCACTACATCCGCGATGTCAGTGACATCGGCGACTGGCGCGTTTCGCCGCTCAAGGCCGCGAACCTTGCAGGTGTGGCGCCGGCCTTTGTCGCTATCGCCGGTCATGACATCCTCGTCGACGAAGGCGAGGCCTACGCGAAACGTCTCCAAGATGACGGCGTGCCGGTCGTCCTGCGGCGCTGGCCCGGCCAGATCCACGGCTTCGTCTCGATGGGACGCCATGCCCCGGCGGCGCGGCAGGCGGTTGCTGCTGCGGTTGCCGCATGGCGCGGCTTCGATCATGGCTTTGGAGACGCTCAGGCCGACTGACGCATGACCAGCGTTGCGTCGAGATTGACCTTGGAGGCAACCGATGCGTCGTCCTCGTCCAGCAAGGCCAACAGCGTCTCCACGCTGCGTCCCGCCATCGAAGCGAAGTCCTGCGCCATGGTGGTGAGGGCAGGGCAGGTGTAGCGGCTCAGCGGATGATCGTCGTGGGCCGCGACGCGCAGGTCGCAATCAGCCTTGCGGCCGACCTTGCGGCCTTGCGAGTAGGCGGCAGCCATCACGCCGAAGGCGAGACGGTCGTTGGCGCACAGAATGGTCTTGCCCGGCAGGCCGCCATTGCCGAGCATCGCTTCCATCTGCTCGTAGCCGATCCGTTCGAAATCCCAGGTGTAGTCATCGGTATCGCCGATAACCACGGGCTCATGCCCGAGCCGCTGCATGGCGCCGACATAGCTGTTCAGGCGTTCGCGCGAATTGTGGTTGACGTGCGGGATGTCGAAATAGACCGGGGCATCGCCGGAGCGGCAGAGATAGTCGACGATGGTCGAGACGCTCTGGCTGTTGTTGTTGCCGACGAACGGCGTATCACCCTCCAGATAGGTGTCGAAATAGACGACCGGTATGGCCTGCGTCAGCTTCTCAAGCGCGCGACAGTCGGAGCGCAGGCCGAGCGGCGCGATCAGCGCGCCGGAGACTTTCAGCGAAAGGATGGTTCGCGTCGCTTCCACTTCGAGCTCGCGCGAGCCGTGCGAGGAGATCACGATCGGCCAGTAGCCTTCGTCGCGCAGCCTGAGTTCGATGCGGCTGACCATCTCGGAATAGAAGGGATCGGCGACCGTCGGCACCACGATGCCGATGCTGCGGGTCCGCTTGCGGTTCAGGTTGCGCGCAAAGAGATTGGGCTGGTAGTCGGACGAGCGCAGCGCCACTTCGATCCGCTGTCGTGTCGCCGGCTTGACGCTGGTGGGATCGTCGAAATATTTCGACAGTGTCGGCCTGGAGACGCCGCAAGAGCGGGCGAAATCCTCCATCGTCTTGTGCGTCATCGGCATTGAATCCCTCGCGCTGTTTCTTAGCGCTGCCCGGTTCCCTACATACGGTGCGCGAGCGTGCAGCTGCAAGGCAAAATTTTACAGATAATTTTGACAGTTTTCATGCGTAAATTTATTAATTGACGCGAAAAAGCACAAGCCGTAATCACTTCCAGTGGGCGAAATCGAAATTCGTATCCCCCGGAAAAATGCTCGCGCGGTTGATCCGAAGCGAGGCCGGGGCGCAACGCCGGGAGGGATTGCGCGAGATGAAGAAACTGGTCAGCGCCGGCGAGATCCTGGTCGAGATCATGGCCGAACGGATCGGCCAGAGTTTTCTTGAGCCTGGTCCGCTGCTTGGGCCCTACCCGTCAGGAGCGCCCGCCATCTTCATCGGCCAGGCGGCGGCGCTCGGCCAGCCGGCCGGCCTCATCGGCGCCGTCGGCGATGACGATTTCGGCAGGCTGAACATCGAGCGGCTGCGAGCGCTGGGCGCCGACGTGTCGGCGATCGCAGTTCACAAGGACCATGCGACGGGCACGGCCTTCGTCACCTACCGAGCCGACGCCAGCCGGTACTTCGTCTTCAATATCCGCAACAGCGCCTCCGGCCTGATCGAGACCGACGCGGCGGCGACAAAGCTGTTGGCCGGTGCCGATCACGTCCATGTCATGGGCTCGTCGCTGTTTTCCAACCGCGCCATCGCGGTGGCGCTGTCGGCGATCGAGACTGTCAAGGCCAAAGGCGGAACCGTCTCCTTCGATCCGAATATCCGCCGGGAGATCATGCAGGCGTCCGGCATGCGCGCGGCGCTCGATTGCGTGCTGTCGCGAGCCGACATCTTCCTGCCGAGTGGCGAAGAACTCTTCCTGTTCTCATCCGCGAAGGACGAGAAGAGCGCGGTCGAGGAATTGCTAGCCCGTGGCCTGTCCTGCATCGTCCTGAAGAAGGGCGCCGCAGGCGCCGCCTATCATGACCGCCACGGTGCGGTAGCCTCGTCGGCCTTTGCCGTCGACGAGGTCGATCCGACTGGCGCGGGTGATTGTTTCGGTGCTGCTTTCGTCTCGTTCTGGCTGCGCGGGGCGGCGCCCGCGCAGGCGCTGCGGATCGCCAATGCCTGCGGTGCGCTTGCCGTCACCCGCAAGGGTCCTATGGAGGGCATTTTCCCGCTTGCCGCGGTCGAGGCCTTCATTGCCACAGGGAAGAACGCGCAGTGAGTGCCGCGACGCGGAGGTTTGCGAACATTGCGGCCAGGCGTGCCGCAGGCGAGAGAGGCGGCATCACTTCGGTCTGCTCTGCGCATCCGCTGGTCATCGAGGCCGCCCTGCGCCACGGCGTGGCGCGAAATGCAGATGTGCTGATCGAGGCCACCTGCAATCAGGTGAACCATGAGGGCGGCTATACCGGGATGACGCCCGCCGACTTCCGCGACTTCGTAGAGGCACGTGCGCAGAAAGTCGGATTCCCCGTCGATCGCCTGATCCTCGGCGGCGATCATCTCGGGCCTAATCCGTGGAAGCACATGGCGGCTACCGCCGCCATGAAGAACGCTGTGGCGATGATCGATGCCTATGCGAGCGCCGGCTTCAACAAGATGCATCTGGATACGAGCATCGCCTGCGCCGACGATCCAGCCGTGCTTGCCGATGAAACCATCGCCGCGCGCGCTGCCGAACTTGCGGCAGTCGCCGAGGCGGCGGTCGAGCGGGCCGGCGGCGAGAAACCGGTCTACGTCATCGGCACCGAGGTGCCAGTGCCGGGCGGTGCGCTGGAGGGATTGGAACATTTGCATGTGACGGCGCCCGACGATGCACAGCACACCGTGGAGATTCACGCCCGAGCCTTTTCCCGGGTCCGCCTCGAAGCCGCTTTTGCCCGTGTAGTGGGCGTCGTCGTCCAGCCGGGTGTGGAGTTCGGCAACACCGAGGTCGTCTCCTATGCGCCGGACAAGGCGGCGGGGCTGGTGGCGGTGCTCGACCGCATGCCAGAGGTCGTTTTTGAAGCGCATTCGACGGATTACCAAACGGCCGAGGCGCTCAATGCTCTCGTTCGCGATGGTTTTGCCATCCTCAAGGTCGGCCCCTGGCTGACCTTCGCACTTCGCGAGGCATTGTACGGGCTTAGCCACATCGCCGATGTGCTCGCGCCGGACCCTTCGCGCGAAAGCCTGCCTGTCGCGATGGAGCGCATCATGCTGGCGTCGCCGGACAATTGGCAGAAATACTATCCAGGCAGGCCGGACGAGCAGCGCGTGCAGCGGCATTTCTCCTTCAGCGACCGCATCCGCTACTACTGGCCGACGCCGGAGGCGCAGCACGCAACACGGAACCTGCTGAAGGTGCTGGGCGACAAGGACCTCCCTGGCCCCCTGATCAGCCAACATCTGGGGCAGTTCGATACCGAAATTGCGGCAGGCCGGGTCAAGCCCCTCGCGCATGACCTTCTGATCGGCAGCGTCACCCGTGTTCTCGATATCTACGCGGATGCGACGGGGCAATAGGGGTCGCGCTGCCGGAGATATGGCACTCGTTCGCCTCGCAAATGTCCGTTGCCATCGCCGTTTTGAAAAAAGCATCCGCTGCAATTTACAGCTAACATGTTAGTGTGTTAGTACTGCGCGCAAATTGATGTTGGAGAGCATGGCATTGGCTTCGCGTTTTGGTCTTTCGGTCGCCCTCACCACGCCTTTTGATGCGTCCGGACAAATCGCCATCTCTCCGATGGTCGCGCAGGCCCAGGCTTGCCTGGGCACCGGCTGCAGCAGCGCAACGCTCTTCGGAACCACCGGGGAAGGCGCCTCCGTGGGCACGGGAGAGCGGCGGATCGTCACCGAAGCCATGCTGGCCGCCGGCATTCCGGCACATCAGCTCGTCGCCGGCGTGCTGGTCGATGCGGCAGAAGACGCCGCCGAACAGGCGCGACATGCCTTGCAGTGCGGCGTCCGCAATATCCTGCTGGCTCCGCCGAGCTACTTCAAAAATGTCGGCGAGGACGGGCTGTTCGGATGGTTTTCCGCTGTCTTCGCGGCACTCGGCCCGCTGGCTCGCGGCGTCCTCCTTTACAATATCCCCTCTGTCACCATGGTGCCGCTCCCGCTTGCCCTGATTGGCCGGCTGCGTGCCGCCTTTCCCGCGGTGGTCGCCGGTGTCAAGGATTCAGGTGGCGACTGGAGCTATAGCGAGGCGCTGCTAAGAGCCCATGGCGACCTGGTGATCCTGATAGGCGACGAGCGGCATTTGGCGAGAAGCGTGCGCCAGGGCGGGCAGGGCGCCATCTCCGGCATGGCCAATTTCGTCACCAGCGAAATCCGCGCCATGGCCGAGGACGGGCGCGACGATGCCCGCGTCGAGGGCTTCGTGCTCGAATTGCTCAAATATCCGGTCACTCCAGCGGTGAAGGTCATGGTGGCGCGCAAGACCGGCGACGAGTGCTGGCTGGCGGTCCGCCCACCGCTGGAGCCGATCGCTGCGCAGGGGCGACAACAGCTTGCCGCCGCCTATGACAGGCTGTTTGTGACAGAGCCGGCCTGACCGGCAAGGGAAGCGCGCTGAAATGGACGACAGCACCGGACCGGCAACCCTCAGGGAAAAAGCTTATGCCAGCTTCACGCGGCATTTGCTGGCCCGCGATCTGCGGCCGGGACAGTTCGTGTCGCAGCGTGAACTGGTAGCCTTTACCGGGCTGCCGCTAGGCGCCATCCGCGAGATCGTGCCGCGTCTCGAAGCCGAGGGGCTTTTGACGACGATCCCGCAGCGCGGCATGCAGATCGCCCATATCGACATCAGCCTGATTCGCGAGGCCTTCCAGTTTCGCCTGTTCATGGAGCGCGAAGCGGTGGCGCTGTTCACCGTCAATGCGTCCGACGCCGAACTCGCCCGCCTGCGGCGCGAACATGAGGATATGCTGGCTCAAGCATTGTTGCAGGCGCCGACGCCGGAAATGGAAGCCAAGGCCCAGAACATCGATTGGTCGATGCACGACACGTTCATCGATGCGCTGGGCAATGAAATCATCGCCAAGGCCTATCTGGTCAATTCTGTAAAGATCCGCTTGATCCATCAGGAACGTTTCCGCATCGACGGGCGTGTCGTGCCGGTGATGCACGAGCACCTGGCTGTGATCGAAGCGCTGGAAAGCCGCGACCCGCAAAAGGCGGTCGAGGCGATCAGCCGGCATATCGACAATGCGCGCCGGTTGGCGCTCCAGATCTGAGGACGTAGGGTTCGCGGCCACCGCGACGCAAAGCATAACGACAGTAAACCCAAGGGAGGAAGAAATGTCGTCCAATCCGTTCAAGCCAACAAGAAGGCAGGTTCTTGCAGGGACCACGGCGTTCGCCGCAGCGGGCCTGGCCGGCCTTCGCCCGAGTTTTTCCGCCGGCGTCGACTGGAAGCGCTTTGCCGGCACGACGCTCGACGTCAATCTGGTGAAAAGCCCGCGCAGCGACACCATCCTGAAATATATCGCCGAGTTCGAGGAATTGACCGGCATCAAGGTCAATGCCGAGGCGACGCCGGAACAACAGCAACGGCAGAAGACGGTGATCGAGTTGAGCTCCGGCAGGCCGAGCTTCGATGTCGTGCATCTGAGCTACCATGTGCAGAAGCGCCAGTTCGAAAAAGGTGGCTGGCTGGCCGACATATCAGGTTATCTCGCCGACCCGACGCTGACCGATCCTGGGCTGGTCGAAGGCGATTTCGCCGAGGCCGGCATGCTTTTCGCCAAGGACAGCCAGGGCGTGCTGCGCTCACTGCCTTTCTCGGTGGACTACTGGATCGTCTACTGGAACAAGGAGCTGTTCGAGGCCAAGGGCCTCAAATACCCTGAAACGTTCGAACAGTTGGTGGCCGCCGCAGAAGCGCTGACCGACCCATCGACCAACACTTTCGGCTTCGTCGCCCGCGGCCTCAAGAATGCCAACACCCCGGTGTGGACATCGTTGATGCTCGGTTACGACATGACGCCGCTCGACGACCAGGGAAAGCTGCGCACCGAAACGCCCGAAGCGATCGAGGCCGCCGCCCTCTATCAGAGGCTGATGACCAAGTCCGCCCCTCCGGGCGTCACCGGCTTCAATTGGGCTGAAGCGCAGTCCGCCTTCCTGCAAGGCAAGATCGGCATGTGGTTCGATGGCGTGGGTTTTGCCCCGCCGATGGAAAATCCCGAAAAGTCGCGCGTGGTCGGCAAGGTCGGCTATGGCGTCATGCCCAAGGGGCCCAAGGCGCACGCCTCCGGGACGTTTGGCGACGGGCTCGGCGTGACCGCCTCCAGCGAAAAGAAGGAAGCCGCCTATCTGTTCTGTCAGTGGGCGGTGTCCCCGGCCATGGGCGCGCGCCTGCTCCAGGCCGGCGCCGGCGTGCCTTTCCGCAAGTCGGTGCTGGAAGACCCCAAGGTGCGCGAAGGCGTCACCATGCCGGCAAGCTGGCTCGATGCCGTGGTTCAGTCCGGCGATATCAGCAGGCTGGCGTTGCCGGTGATCATTCCCGTCACAGAGTTCCGCGACGTCTATGGTGTGGCGCTGACCAACATGATTGCCGGTGCCGATCCTGCCGAAGAACTGAAGAAGGCCACCGCGCAATTCCAGCCGGTTCTCGACAGGAGCGAGCAAGGCTGATGTCCACCATCGCCCCCGAACGCGCCGGGGTGACGACAGATCGCACCGCGGTGACGATGCAGGCCATAGAGGAGAGCCAGACAATCCGGCTGGCTCCCAATTACTGGCCTTTCGTCGTTCCGGCGCTCGTCGTCGTTGGCGCCGTGATCGTCTTTCCCTGGGCTTTCACGCTCTGGATGAGCGTCAACCGCTGGACGCTCGGCCAGTCGCGGAGCTTCGCCGGGATGGAAAACTATCTCCGTCTGGCCAGCGACCCGCGGTTTTGGGAATCCCTTGTTCATACGTTGACCTACACCTCCCTGTCGGTGGCGGCGCCGATGCTCTTCGGCACTGTCGCCGCCCTGATCTTCGACGCCAGGTTTCCGCTGCGCGGCCTGCTGCGCGGCGTCTTCGTGATGCCGATGATGGCGACGCCCGTGGCCGTAGCGCTGGTCTGGACCATGATGTTCCATCCCCAGCTCGGCGTGCTCAACTACCTTCTGTCGCTGATCGGCATCCCGGCGCAGGAATGGATATTCAACCCCAAAACGGTCATCCCTTCGCTGGTTGCGGTCGAGACCTGGCAGTGGACGCCGCTGGTGATGCTGATCGTGCTGGGCGGGCTGGCCTCGGTACCGCGCGAGCCGTTCGAGAGCGCCGAGATCGACGGCGCCAATGCCTGGCAGCAATTCCGCTACCTCACCTTGCCGATGATCGCGCCGTTCCTGATGATCGCGTTGATCATCCGCACCATCGATGCGCTGAAGAGCTTCGACATCATCTATGCGATGACCCAGGGCGGGCCGGGCACGGCGTCCGAAACCATCAACATCTACCTCTACAACACCGCCTTCTCCTACTACGACATCGGCTACGGCTCGGCGATGGCCGTGGTGTTCTTCATCGTCATCGTGGCGCTGTCCTTCATCTTGCTGATGCTGCGCCAGCGCTCCCAGTGGATCGACGCGGAGGGCAAATAAATGAGCTCACGTCTGCTCAACCAGATCGGCCTGTTTTTCGCGGCCCTGGTCATCGTCTCGCCGGCGATCCTGTTCTTCCTCTGGATGATCTCGCTTTCGCTGAAATTCGAGATCGACAACGGCGCCTATCCGCCGATCCTGATCCCCGAGAATTTCGCCTGGTCGAACTATGTAAAGGTGTTCGAAGAGAACAACTTCCTGCTCTATCTCTGGAATTCGGTTCTGGTGACCGGCACGGCAACATTGTTGGCGCTGCTGATCGGCGTACCGGCCGGTTATGGCATAGCGCGGCTCAAGGCTGAAAGATCGGCGGTCGTCATCATGATCGCCCGCATGACGCCCGGGCTGTCCTATCTCATCCCGCTGTTTTTGCTGTTCCAATGGATCGGGATCCTCGGCACGCTCTGGCCGCAGATCATCATCCATCTGGTGGTGACGGTGCCAATCGTGGTCTGGGTGATGATCGGCTATTTCGAGACCACGCCGATGGAGCTGGAAGAGGCGGCCAACATCGACGGCGCCAGCTCCTGGCAGGTGTTCCGGCTGGTCGCCCTGCCCATAGCCAAGCCGGGCATCGTTGTGGCCTTCATCCTGTCCGTCATCTTTTCGTGGAACAATTTCGTCTTCGGCGTGGTGCTCGCCAGCCGCGAGACGCGCACGCTGCCGGTCGCCGTCTACAACATGCTTTCCTATGAGCAGGTGAGCTGGGGGCCGCTCGCCGCCGCGGCACTTGTGGTGACGCTGCCGGTGCTGGTCCTGACCATGTTCGCGCAAAAGCAGATCGTCGCCGGGCTGACCGCAGGCGCGGTCAAGGGCGGCTGAAGTCGCCTAGCTGGACATCACTCTTTTCTCCTGGAGAAATCCAATGGCATCGGTAACAATCAACAACGTGCAGAAGGCTTTCGGAGCCACCAAGATCATTCACGACGTCAGCGTCGATATTGCCGACGGCGAGTTCGTCATCCTGGTCGGCCCCTCGGGATGCGGAAAATCGACGCTGCTGCGCATGATTGCGGGGCTCGAAACGATCTCGGGCGGGAAGATCGCCATCGGCGAGCGTATGGTCAACAATCTGCGGGCGCGAGACCGGAACATCGCCATGGTGTTCCAAAACTACGCGCTCTATCCGCATATGACGGTGGCCGACAATATGGGCTTTGCGCTGAAGATCAAGAAAGCCGATCCAGCCGACACCGCGGGCCGCGTCAGGAATGCCGCTAACATCCTCGGCCTGGAAAAGCTGCTTGAGCGCTATCCGCGTCAGCTCTCCGGCGGCCAGCGCCAACGCGTCGCGATGGGCCGCGCCATCGTGCGCGACCCGCAGGTCTTCCTGTTCGACGAGCCGCTTTCCAATCTCGACGCCAAGCTGCGCGTCCAGATGCGCGGCGAGATCAAGGCGCTGCACCAGCGGCTGGGCACCACCACCATCTATGTCACTCATGACCAGATCGAGGCCATGACCATGGCCGACAAGATCGTCGTGCTGCATGACGGCCTGGTCGAGCAGATCGGCGCGCCGCTCGACCTCTACGACCATCCGGCCAATCTCTTCGTTGCCGGCTTCATCGGCTCGCCCGCGATGAACTTCATTGCCGGCCGCATCGAGGAGGGCGTGTTCCGCAGCGCCGGCGGGCTGATCCTGCCGCTGCCGGAGGATGCCCGCCCGGCTGACGCCGCTGGACGCGAACTTGTCTACGGCATTCGCCCCGAACATATCCGCGCGACTGCCCAGGGCATGCCAGGCACGGTCACGCTTCTGGAAGCCACGGGTTCGGAAATCTTCGCCAAGGTCGACTGCGCCGGCGAGGAAATCTCCTGCCTTTTCCGCGAGCGGCTTCCGCTCAGGCAGGGCGCGCAGGTACGGATCGAGGTCGATCGCGCCTGCGCCCACCTGTTCGACGCGAAAACCGGCCGGCGTATCTGATCGGTGCGGCGGCAACCGCGCAAGAGCGGCTGCAATATTCCTCACGCGCTACAATGACGTGGCCTGGAACGGTTCGTTAAAGCGCGATGCGCAGTTCAATTTGAACGCATCCCGCTCCAGGAGTTGACAACCCAGCCATCGCGCGCCAGTTCGACCCTTGCCGTTTAATACGACTGCCGGTTGATCGCCATGAACGATACGTCTCCTATGCGCGTGCCCTCCACCGAACTTGCCGCGTCGGCCATCTCCGCCCGTGGCCTGGTCAAGACGTTCGGCACGCTGCGTGCCGTCGATGGTGTCGATCTCGATGTGCCGCGCGGCATGATTTTCGCCATTCTGGGTCCGAACGGCGCCGGCAAGACAACGCTGATGCGGATGCTGGCGACGCTGTCGCGCCCCGACGCCGGCTCCGCGACAGTGATGGGCCACGATCTCATGCAGGCCCCGCATGAAGTCCGTGCGGCAATCGCGATGACCGGGCAGTTCGCTTCGCTCGACGAGGACCTGACGGGCCGCGAGAACCTCGTCCTGCTCGCCCGACTCTGGGGTTTTCGCGGTCGCGCCGCGAAAGCCCGCGCGGATGACCTGCTCGCGGCTTTCGGCTTGTCCGAAGCGGCGACGAAGCAGGTGAAGGACTATTCGGGCGGCATGCGAAGGAGGCTCGATATAGCTGCCTCGCTGATCGTTACTCCGGGCGTGCTGTTCCTCGACGAGCCGACCACAGGCCTCGATCCGAATGCCCGCAAGGATGTCTGGGCCATGATCCGCGGCCTGGCCGAGGCTGGCGTCACCATCCTGCTCACCACGCAATATCTCGAGGAGGCCGATCAACTCGCGGCGCGCATCGCCGTCATCGACCACGGCAGGAAAATCGCCGAGGGCACCAGCCGCGAATTGAAGGCGGCCACCGGCTCCGGCTTTCTCCATGTCGCGCTCGCCGACGTTGCGCGCTTGGACGAAGCGGCGACCATGCTGGAACGACGGCTGGAACATCCCGTCCAACGCAGCACCGAGGGCGCCGAACTCTCCGTCCTTGCCGGCACGGCGAGGGCCGCCAACGAGGCGCTGGCCGATCTGGTCGCCGGCGGCATCGAGCTGTCGGATTTCTCCATGGGGCAGCCCAGCCTCGAAGAGGTCTTCTTCGCGCTGACGGGCCAGCCGGGCCCGGGTGAAAGCCGAAAGGACGACAAGCCATGATCGACACGACATCCCTGCAGCGGTTGCAAAGGGTCGCCCGGCCCGGCACCCCATCAGCCCTGTCCAACGCGCTCGTCTTCGGGTGGCGCGCGGTGCTGAAATTCAAGCATGTGCCGGAGCAGCTCTTCGATCTGGTGATGACGCCGATCATGTTCACACTGCTCTTCACCTTCGTCTTCGGCGGCGCGCTAGCCGGCTCGCCTCGGGAATACCTGCAGTTCTTCCTACCTGGCATCCTGGTTCAGACCGTGGTGTTCAACGCGGTCTATTCGGGCATGGGATTGTCGACCGACCTCGGCAAGGGCTTGTTCGACCGCTTCCGGTCGCTGCCGATCTGGTCGCTCTCTCCGTTCGCCGGCCTGATGGTGGGTGACATCCTGCGCCATTTGATTGCCGCCTCGATCATCCTCACGATCGGGCTGATCCTGGGCTACCGGCCTGAAGCGGGCATCCTCGGCGTGCTTGCAGCCTTCGCCATGCTGATCGCCATCGGGTTCGGCATGGGCTGGGTATTCATCGTGCTCGGCCTGCTGATCCGCACGCCAACCACGGTGATGACGCTCGGCTTTACCTTCCTGTTTCCCCTCGTCTTTGCCTCCAACATCATGGTCGACCCCGGCACCATGCCGGACTGGCTACGAGCCTTCGTCGACGTCAATCCGGTGTCGCTGATGACGACGGCGCTGCGCGGTCTGATGGGTGACGGGGCGACGCTCGGTCAGATCGTCCTCGCGCTGATCGCGCCGGTGGCGCTGACCGCGATTCTGGCGCCGACGACGCTATGGCTGTATCTCAGAAGGTGAGCGGAGCCAGGACGGATCGAGATCCTTGCTGATCGCCCGAGCGTCCGCGGACCAGGGCCGAATAGCGTAGCGGCCGTCGATGCCGCGCTGGCCGGAAGTCGACGGCGGCTATGCGGAGTAAGCGTTGTTGCCGAACTCGGTGCTGATGCCGGCCACTGCCACATACCGCGCCCTTGATACACCAGAGGCATCCTCTACTTTCCTGCGTGGGCGTGTTGATCGTGAGTTTGCCTGGGGGCAGCGGCGGTTGCGCCGTTCGGACCGCATGCCGCGGAAAGACGGTTAGACCGACGTACTTATGGAGGTTGCCGTGCGTCAATCCCCTGGATCCAGCTGGGTACGTTTCGCATTCGCGTGTTCGATCGCGGTAGCTTGCGCAGGAGCTGCAGCCGGCGCCCAGGGCGGCGGAGGGCATGGCGCTGGCGGCCAGAACGGCGGAGGCCATGGCGCTGGCAGCGATAAGGGCGGAGGCCATGGCGCTGGCGGCCAGCGCGGCAAAGGCGGCGCGCACAAAGGAGCTGGCGACGACGGGACCAGCACTTCGGCCGCCACTGCCGTCAGTGTCGTCCCGTCCGTAGAGGCCGGACAGTCGCCGGGCCTCCCGCCCGCGCTCCAGCCTCCTGGGAACAGTCCGTCAACTGTCAGCCCAATCAAAGCGCTGCCGGGCGTCCCGGATGAGGTCGTTCGCGCCTGCCGCGATGCGATCGAGGTGGCCGCCGCCCCGTTTGGCGCGACCAGTGTGCGCGTCAGCAGCGCAGGTTTCTTACGTCAGGTGAGCCCAGATATGATCTCGGCTCCCATCAAGGTCAGCATCGACTATGGACGGCAAGGCAATGTGGAGACGCGGCAGGCGCCGATCAAATGCGAATTGAATGCGAAAGGCAGCGTGATCGGGCTGACATAGCAGATCGCGCAAACTCCTCCGACGAGAGCAGGAGGAATTCGAATGGGTGGTTCATCCCGGCCTAACGCGCGTCGCGTTTGAACGGATTCATGCGACGCGCTTAGGCTCCTGTTTTTATGCATATCGTTATCGCAAAACCGCTGCACACTTTTGCGCGACATGCATTAATGCCTTGTTTTGCCCGAAGTGACCGCGGCGCCGTGATCTCCTCTTGCCTTAGCTCTGTATTGCGAGAGGGTGCGAGGCAATGATCTCAAGGAACATGAGCGTTCGACAGGAGGATTGCGCAGCCGTTCACTCCAACGTCGCGTATCTTGGCCTGAGGGAATAGGGAAGCGGGATGGAACCTACTCGGGCAACCCGCGTCGGGTTGCGAACCTTGCTGCGTGCAGTCTTCTGGCTGGCAACCTTCATCCGGCCGGTAGCGGCTGCAGCGCGGCCAGAGCGCGGCTTCCGCGGCGTCTCAATCTGCGCGCTGCGACGCTCAGCCCTGAGCCTGTCATTGTCCGCGCGCGCGGCGGCCAACTCGCGGGCAAGAGAAACAGTGGCTTCACGTTGCTTGTCCAGAGCCTTCTCCAGGCTGGCGACCTCTATCAAAAGTGCTCGGGCGGCGTCGCGCTCGAGGCGAGCTTTGTTGAGGTCCTCATGGGCCGAGACTGCTGCAGCGCGTTCTCGTGCCAGAGCCTGCGCCGTCTCGGTTGCAGTCTGCTCGGCACGCTTTCTCGCTATGACTGCTCTGGCTTGTTCCCGTTCAGCCGTGTCGCGCTCGAGGCGAGCTTTTTTCAGCTCGTCACGAGCCGACGCTGCTGCAGCGCGTTCTCGCGCCTGCGCCCGCTCCGTCCCGGCTGTGGTCTGCTCCACGCGCTTTCTCGCTATGACTGCTCTGGCTTGTTCCCGTTCAGCCGCGTCCGCGCGCTCCACGAGCGCGGCATTGGCAAGTTTCATTTCGGCGAGATCGCGACGAAGGTCCTCTGACTTCCGGCGTTCGTCGTCGAGCATTCCGCCCGTTTGCGCCAGCGAAGCTTCGGCCTTGACCCGTTCCCGTTCAGCCGCGTCGCGCTCGAGGAGCGCTTTTCTCAGCTCGTCACGAGTCGACGCTGCCGCAGCGCGTTCCTGGGCCAGTGCCCACTCCGTCCCGGCTGTGGTCTGCTCCAGGCGTTCTCTCGCGGTCCGTTCCTGCTCGGCCGCGTCCGCGCGCTCCACCAGCGCGGCATTGGCCAGTTTCATTTCCGCGCGATCGCGACGAAGGTCCTCCGACTTTCGGCGCTCGTCATCGAGCATTCCGCTCGCTTGCGCCAGCGAAGCCTTGGCCTTGGCGCGATCCTTGGCGGCCTCTGCCTCAAGCTGCTCAATTTGTGCCCGCGCTCGCGATAGATCGCCTATCAGCCGGTCGGCTCGCTGACGTTGCAGATAAGCAGCGGGCATCTCCGCAAAGACATAGTTGGTGGCTTCGCGCAGCAGCGTGCGGGCATCTCCCGCAATGCGCCGCAACGCGTCAAGCGTGCGGGCTGCGTCGAGTTCGTTGCGCAATCGCTCCTCGCGTGACTTGTCGGCGGCTGCCATGCTGGTCCTCAGCGCATCGATCTGCTTGCGCGACTCGAGGAGCGCCCTCTGCAGAGCGGCGCTCCTCGCGCGCTCGTCTTCCGTCGCCCGGTGCTCCAGGCTGGCCAATTCCCTCTCACCAACTGCCTGAGCACCGGCTATCCCCAATTGCACCCGGGAAGCCGTGAGATCCGGGCTGAGCAATTCGACATTCGTGCGCCCGCCTTCCGTCGCCCGGTGCTCCAGGGCGGCCAATTCCCTCTCACCAACTGCCTGAGCACCGGCTGTCCCCAATTGCACCCGGGAAGCCGTGAGATCCGGGCTGAGCAATTCGACATTCGTGCGCCCGCTTCCGTGGGCTGGTCTGTCCAATGCAGCACTCGCCTGAAGCTCGAAGAGTCGCGAAAGGCCCCGATGAGCGTAGTCTTGAGCCTGCGAAATGGCAGGGGCGATTTCGACCCAGTTTTGTCTTGTCATCGCATAGCCAAGCGGCACGGCCAGACAGATTGCGGCGACGCCCAAGCGGGACACAAGGCCGATCGGCCTGCCAGCCGCCACCTGCCTATAAGCATAGTCAGCGATTTCTCTGATCGATGTCGCAAGCGGGCCGGGTTGCGGTATCTTCCTCGCGGAAGCGACAGCGTCGGTCTGCGCCGCCGGCGAGCTCTCGCAAGGTTCGGAGATTACGTCGAAATACTCGATTCGCACCCCGAACCGGAGGTAATTGGCATGCTGAGGCCGAACATCCGGATCTACCGTGTCTGAGGCCACGGCAACCTGAGAAGAAGACGCTGGCTCGGTAGCAAGGTCGACCGGGCTTTCCCAATCCCAAGAAGACTCCTCGGGGAGACCGGATATGCATTCGCTCAGGTCGGCATCTGGTTTCGTGCGACGCCGTTGCACGGCGATAAGGATACGCCGGAGCACAAGACAGACGCCAACCGAGGCAACTGCTGCTATCCCGCCCAGGACGGCGGGATCTGCGTTGTTCGCGTAAATTTCGGCAAAGTGATTTGGCATTGCCGTGCCTGTGCGCTCTTGCGTGTATTCTCAAGCTCGTGAAGCTGTGTCCGGTCCCTCACCTTGGTGCTGGCTAAAGCCTTTGGTCGCTCTCGAAGCTGTCATTTTCTTCGAGGTCCCTCCAGTGCCCGAATTGTCGTTGCATGGCGGAGCGCCGGTCGCGCGCTTCCGGTGCAGATGGCGTTTGTTTGAAACGAACTTGAAGATGCCGTGGCCGCCAATTGTCGGCCGCCGAGGCGCACGCGTGTGAAAAGCCGACTCGCATCTCTGCATCTCGACGTTCCGAGAGTTCTCCCACGGTGCGTATCGTTCCGCATTTCCGGCTTTGGACGGTCCATCCTGATCTAAGCTAGGTCACAGGCCGTCACGGTCAACCGTCACTCACATTAAAGTCGATCGGCAGCACTTCGGCCATGCAAAACGGCCATTGCAGCGCCCGCTCCTGGCGGCGAATCTGGGTCGGTGCATGCACCGGCAAGGGCCGCGATTTATCTTGTCCGTCAGGACGTGGCAGGTCTTCCC
Organism: Mesorhizobium sp. WSM4821; assembly: GCF_055901555.1. Lineage (NCBI taxonomy): Bacteria > Pseudomonadati > Pseudomonadota > Alphaproteobacteria > Hyphomicrobiales > Phyllobacteriaceae > Mesorhizobium > Mesorhizobium sp. WSM4821. Next base: position 1,925,117 of record NZ_CM148371.1, read on the forward strand.
GGGTATTGGCGGCCGCTCGATGACCGGGATGGAGCTTCGTCTCATCGTTGCGGGCTTGGTCCGGCGGTTCGGCAGAGCCTGCCGTGGCAAACAGCGATCCGGCGATACGCTTTTCGTCACCCATGGCAGGGGAACCTTGCTGGTCGAGTAGGCGTTCATACCGCGTCTGGCCCGGGGAGGAACAAATGAACCTGCAGAAGATCTACACCGCATTGCTAACCGCAGACCTTGCGGCGGCCGAAGGCTGGTATACGAAGCTGCTCGGTCGTGGACCGGATTACCGGCCGATGGACACGCTGGTGCAGTGGGAGCTCTTCGGCCAGGGCGGGGTAGCGCTTTCAACCGACAGCGAGATTGCCGGCAGGGGCGTGATGTTCCTTATCGTCGACGATGTTGCGGCCGAGCGCCGTAGGCTGCATGGCCTGGGGATCGTGCTTGAGGACGATATTGAGGGCGACTACTCGACGCTGGCGCAGGTGCGTGATCCTGACGGCAACCTGCTCACGCTGGCGACGCCGCCCTCGCGGCCCTATCCGCCGGCATGATCCCGGCGCAAGAGCGAAAGCCGCCTCACGCAAGAAACGTCGCCGTCAAAGGCGGTTTGTCTACCATATTCACGGCTCAGGAGTTTAAGTCCCCGAAGTTCAAAATCGCGCTTGTGGTGCACAGAGTGACTGCCAATGCCGTCAGAGGCGCCAGCTTTCAGTGCCGATTGGTTGCGCCGCGAGATGTTCACGATGCCCTCCACGGGCGCTACGAATCGGCTGACGTGCGGAGTCGTCGGCTGTGAAGAAGGTCGATTTCGCTGACGGCGGTTGCGATCAGGGCCGGAAAGACTGGGCTGGTAAATGGGCGTGCGCCGGTTGGATCGTCCAGAGCGGTGATTAGGCTGTTCGTGGCTGGATCGGCGGCGCTGCGGGGGTGGCGAACAGCGCCAGGAAGAGCGCACACAAAAGCCTCAGCCAGTTGAGCAGGAGGCTGAAGTTATAGCCGACGGCTGCAAGGACAGCGTTGTTGGCATCGCCCTCGGAGAAGGCCAGGAAGTTGCGGCCCATGCGGTGGTCGTTCTTGAGATGGCCGATGACGGGTTCTACGGCGGCCCGGCGTCGCAGCGCCCGTTTGACGGCCTGGGTGAGGCCGCGCTTGTAGCCGGCGACATGGACCTTGAACATCTTGTCCTTCGGCGCGTTGTGGCCGCGGTAGCCGGCATCGGTGACGATCTTGCCGAGGCTGACGCCGATGGTGTCCTCGATCGCCGGGATGATGGTCGCCAGCGTGTGGCCGTCATACGGATTGCCGGGCAGCGCCTTGACATGGGCGACGAACTGGCCGCCGCGGCTGCGCTGCAGCGGGGTGGCGACGGAGACCTTGACGCCGAACTCGTAGGGCTTGTGGGCCTTGCCCTTGCCAATGCACTCGACCTCCGGAGCGTGCAGGGAATACACCTTCTTGCCCCGCTCGCGCTGGCGCTGGTCTCTGACGCGCCGGGCCAGCGACAGCGGCAGGGCGAAGGCCTGCATCAGCTCTGGCCGCATGGCGAGCTTGCGGGTGATGTCGCGGATCACCGCTCCCAGCATGGTGCGCAGGCGCTTGAGTTGCCGGTTGGCCCGCTTGAATTGCTTGGCATGGGCATAGCGCTGATGCTTGATCAGCGCGATCTTGCCGACCCGCGCATAGGACTGGCGCAGGGCAATGCCATGCTTCCTGGCCAGCTTGACCAGCCGCTCGCGGGCGCGATGCATCAGCTTGGCGTCGGTCGGGAAGGTGATGGCCTTTTCCTGCACGGTAGTGTCGACGATTACCGCGCGGAAGTCCGACGGCTTGGCCGCCCCCAACCTGGTCGCCGCCGCAAGGCTCTCCTGGAGCAGAGCCGTGAGCCGCTCTTCGCCCATGCGCAGGCGCCAGCGCGTCAATGACGTGCGGTCGAAGGGCAAGCGGTGCTGGAAGAACTCCTCGCCGCAGAACAGCTGGTAGTAGGGATTCTCCAGCCAGCGTTCGCACAGGCTTTCGTCGGACAGGTTGTGCATCGACTTGAGGATGGCCAATCCCGCCATCAGCCGGGTCGGCAAAGGCGGCCGGCCAGGATCGTCGTCATAGACCTCGCCCAGCCGTTCTTCGAGGAAACGCCAGTCGATCGTCTTGGCCAGCTTCACCAGCGCATGATCCATATTGAGAATGTGGTCGAGCCGGGATCGCAACAGGTCCGTCTGGCCGCTCTCGCGCCGTTCCTTCGGTCGCATCGCTCGCTTCCCTCGCTGCTTCGTCATCGTCTCGAATCACGCAGAACAAGCGCATCCAATTTGCCGGAAACCGCAGCCCAAAGCCACGAAATTCGGCAATCTGAAAACCGAAATCAGGGGAAATTGTTAAACGGAATCAAAGCATTCCGAGTTCTTCACGGACGACGGAGTCAGCCGGCGCGCTGAAATGTACGCTGACGTGTCCTACGGGGGGAGTTTAGGTCTGCCCGGCCATGTCCTTGAATGTGAGTCCGGCCTTTTTGAGCGAACCGAGGAAGAAATCGACGTCCTCTGGTCGAATGATCCGCATCGCGACCTCCTGCCGGAGGTTCTTGATCAAGCCTGGCGCATTTTCTTCAAGCCAGACACGCTCGCGCCGGGCGTCCGCTTCATATCCGCCCTCGCCGAAAATCGCGGCCGCGATGGTGTGATAGTTGGCATTGCCTGGAACCGTGGCTTTCCTGATCCACATGGCCGCCTGCGGATAATCGCCGCGAAAATAGGCGCAAAGGGCAAGCGCGGTCTCGTAATAGGCTAAGGGACCCGGATTGCGTGTCCGAGCTTCCGCGACCAGCGGGCAGCCGTCGTCCCAGCCTCCTGAAAGCGCCAGCCGGTAACCGTACTCGCCCATCAGTTCGGTATCGTTGGGGTTGATGATCAAGGCACGTTTGCCCACGGACAGCGCCGCCTCGATCTCTTTACCGAAATAGAGCGCGAACATTTCCGCCTGCAGGCCGCGGATGTTGAGCGGGTCCAGGCCCACGGCCCGCCTGGCCGCGGCAAGAGCGCGAGCGATCGAGGCCGAAGTCGCGGCTTCGTCGGAAGGATAGAGGAATCGAATTTCGTCGATATAGGCCTGCGACAGCAGGCCCCAGGCCGTGGCGTAGCCGGGGAAACGTTCAACGGCCTTCTCCAGGCAACCGCGCACCGCTGGAAGTGCCTTTTGGTCGAGCTTCGCCCGGTATGCGTAGAAGGAGAGCGTGCAAGAATAGGCAGCCCAATCCTCGGGAGGATTCGAGACGTGGAGCGAGGCGTCGGCCTGAAAGATCACGCCATATGTCTGGGCCAGGCTCGTCGCTACTTTCTGTGCGATATTGGCCTCGGTCTCGAGAAGCGCGGTTACTTTCATCTCTCCATCATAACTGTCCGCCCATAGGACGGAGCCATCGGCGCGGTTGATAAACCTGACCCGAAGCCGGAAGGAATCCGCCGACAGGTGGACGCTTCCCGCAAGAACAAAGCGCGATGGCGCGACCGAATTTTCGGAAGACTGGACGACGATGACATCCTTGAACTTAGAGAGTTGCCCGACAATTTCCTGTGTCAATCCGCTTGCAATCGCCCTGGAGGCTTCCGTTCCTGAAAGATCGTCGAACGTCTCGACCAGCAGTCGCGGAATCTCAGGCGAAGTTGGGCGGACGCCGCCGCTCGCCAATCCCAACGCCAGAACGGCCAATGCCGCGACGGTAGCCGCGAGAGCTACCGTCAGCCATGATGCCCTCATCCATCGAGGAAGGGTCGGGACTTTCTCTGCCCAGTTAACCGGCAAGACCGGCTCAACGGTCTCGGGGGGCGATCGCGCCGAGAACGTTGGAACGTAACCGCCCTTCGGAATCGTGATGAGAATTGGATCGTCGTGTCCGGCAGTCAGGTAGTAACGCTCGAGCCCGCGCCGGAGGTGGCCAGCCTCGATGCGGACAATCGGATCCGTCTGCGGGTCGAAAGACATATCGCGGCCGAACACTTCGACTGCGATCGAATAGGCCTTGATACGGTCACCGCGGCCCGCCAACGTCTCCTCCACCACATGGCTGAGGAAGCGGCGCTCGCGACCGGTTGCATCGAAGTCCGCGCTGTTGAGGATAAGGGCAAGCTGGGCGCGACAATCCTCTGGGGGCAACCCTATGCCCCTCGCTGCGGCTGGTTCCGCCCGGATCACCTTGGTTTTCCTCACCTGACGTTCTGGGGTGACTACTCCAGTTATATTTCTTTTTTCGCCAGTCACCCCTCACCGCACAATTTACATGCGCGAGCTAATTCCCGCAATACTCCTAGTAGTAGTAGTCTGAACGATAACATCCGGATGAAGGCGAAGATTGTGCAGCAGCGGCGGATGACACCGATCGACAGATAGGCGACGTCACCGGCAGCGCAGTTTGCATTTACGATTCTATAGGCTTGGCGCCCACCGAACTCGCTACGGATGTTCAGAAATTACCCTGTCACCCACGTAACTTACATTCCGCAGCCGGCTCCATGCGATAGGGTAAGGTGGTTTCGGGAAAATACGAATTTGCGCCATGAGGATGGACGACGAACCGGCTGATAGACAAAGAGCGGTCTCGGCGGCGGTGCGCCGTTTCCCGCAATTTGAATTGGCGATCCATCGGCTGATGGACCGAAATGAGGGCTTTCAGGATATGTGCGAGGAACTTGCTGAAGCGGAGCTCGCACTGTCGAGGATCGACATGGTCGCGCCGGAAGTGCGCGAGTCTAGACGAGCCGAATGGCAGGAGCTGGTGGATCGGTTGGTTGGGGAAGTCGGAGCCTTTCTGCACGCGGACGCCACCCGCAAATCACGCGTCATTCCTTGGCCGCCACGGTGAGCGGCCAAAATTAGCGGAGGCTGGCTTGGAATTTCTGTCAGGCAATCGACCTCTGCAAACCATGGCAGCCATGCTCCCGGCCCTGCTTGTCGTCACGGCGGCGTGGGCCCAGGATGACACCCAGGATCTCGCCAAGAAGCTATCCAATCCGATCGCCTCGCTGATCAGCGTGCCGTTCCAGTTCAACTACGACAGCGGCTATGGCCCGAACGACGGTGACAAAGCTTATGTCAACGTGCAGCCGGTCATCCCGATCACGCTCAACGACAACTGGAACCTGATATCGCGCACCATCTTGCCGATTGCCTGGCAGCACGACATTGCAGGACCATCCGGCGACCAGTCCGGGCTCGGCGACATAACCCAAAGCCTGTTCTTCTCGCCTTCCCAACCCACGGCGAGCGGGATCATTTGGGGTGCCGGCCCGGTGTTTCTATTGCCCACCGCGACTGACGAGTTGCTTGGCGGAGAAAAATGGGGAGCGGGACCGACCGGCGTCGTCTTGAAGCAATTCGATGGGTGGACGGTCGGCATGCTGGCCAACCACATTTGGTCATTTGCAGGCGACAGCGACCGCAGCGACATAAATTCCACTTTCCTGCAGCCTTTCGTCGCTTACACGACGAAGGATGCCTGGACCTTCACGCTCAATACCGAGAGCGCCTACAACTGGGAGGCGCATCAATGGTCGGTCCCGATCAACTTCCAGGTCTCGAAGCTGGTTGTGATCGACAAGCAGCCAATCAGCCTCTTCGCCGGTGTGCGGTATTGGGCGGTAAGCCCCGATAGCGGACCCGACGGCTTCGGATTCCGCACGGGAATTGCCCTGCTGTTCCCGAAGTAGACCCAGAACTGTCCGTCCGTGACAGCCACGAACAAATGAACCGCTGTCGACATGAAAAACGATCAAAATCCGATATCGATTAGCTGGGCAGCATGAATACATATATGTTGTCACTGCGGCGTGCAGGGCGATCGCATCGGACATGAAGTAAAAGACGGAAATTAGAGGGGACTTCGATATGGGAATCATCCGAGCTCTCGTGTTGGCTTCGGCGGGAACAGCGGCAGCGCTGTTTGCGGTGCCGGCGATCGCCGCGGACGCTGCGACGCAACTTCCTGAAACCGCACCCGCGCCTGCTGAAGCCGCGCCCGCGCCGGTCTGGACCTTCACCGCAGAGCCCTATTTCTGGATGGCGGGCATGAAGGGCAGGGTCGGCGTGAGGGGCCTGTCGCCGACGGATATCGATGTCGATTTCAGCCAGGTTTTCGACCACATCGATTGGTCTCCCCCGCCGGTCATGTTTGCCGGTGAGGCGCGCAATGGCCGCTACGCTCTTTTCACCGACTTCATCTACCTGGGACTCGAGGCCGATGGCACGTCGGCCGGCCCGTTGGCTCTTTCGGCCGAAGTGAACATGAACGCGGTGGTGTGGACCTTCGGCGGCTCCTATCGGGTCGCCGACAATGGCACCGCGACCTTGGACGTTCTGGCCGGCGGACGGCTCTGGTACCTGGATACGGATATGACCGTTACTGGCCCTCTCGCCGTAAGGGAGGCCAGCGGCAGCAAGACTTGGGTCGACCCCTTGATTGGCGTGGCCGGCGATGTTGCTCTCGGTAACGGATTCGGGCTCCATGGCGAGGCGGATGTCGGTGGCTTCGGTGTTGGCGCCGACATCGATTGGCAAGTGCAGGGCACGCTTCAATACCGGTACAGTGATTCGGTCACGCTGGAAGCGGGCTATCGCTACCTTGCCGTAGACTACGAGGACGACGGATTTGTGTTTGACATAGCAATGCAGGGACCAATCATCGGCGCCAGATTTCGGTTCTGATCGGGTCTGCGCCGGGGGTTCAATTAGATCATGGCCGCGTGTTTGAGTAATCGCATCGCGAAGTTCGCGCCAGCAGTACAGTGCTGATCGTTTTCGCTCCCGGTTGCAGGGTAGCTTTTGCTGCCCGAGGACGCTTTGGGACGATTTCGAAACGGGAGGAGAGTTTGGGTAATTGTTTCGTGAGCCTGTCCAAGGTCAGGCGTATCAGCAACGTTTTGCTGGCGTCGGCGTTGGTTGGCCTGCTGTGGGGGTGCGCGTCCCGTCCGACGAATGTGCTGCTGCCCGTGGCCGATACCTCCCCTTCCTCAAGCAAGGTGGAGATGCTGGTCGCAACGACCCGCAGTCGTTCCTCCAACCCGGCACAAATGTATACGGGCGAGCGGGGACTGGCCCCTTCGTTCGCGGAAATCACGGTGTCGATCCCTCCGGCATCGGTCCGCAAGGTTGGAGAGGTGGCTTGGCCCAAGAAGCTGCCATCGAACCCGGCAACTGATTTTGCAGTCGTGCAGGCCCAAGAATTGACGGTCCAGACCGCGAAGGAGTGGCTTAGCGCCTCCGTCAGGAAGAGCCCGGATCACAGCGTCCTCGTCTTTATTCACGGGTTCAACAATCGCTTTGAAGACTCGGTCTATCGCTTTGCGCAGATCGCGAAGGATACGGGCACGCAGAGTGCCCCGATCCTGGTCACATGGCCCTCCCGAGGCAGTGCGCTGGCGTATGGCTACGATCGTGAAAGCACCAACTACACGCGAAATGCCCTCGAACTGCTGTTCCAATATCTGGCACGCGATCCTGAAATCAAGGAAGTTTCGATCCTCGCCCATTCGATGGGCAACTGGCTTGCGTTGGAAGGCTTGCGCCAGATGGCCATCCGCAATGGCAGACTTCCAGCGAAGTTCAAAAACGTCATGCTGGCCGCGCCTGACGTCGATGTCGACGTGTTTCGCACTCAGATTGCCGACATGGGCAAACAGCACCCGCAGTTCACCCTCTTTGTCTCGCAGGATGATCGCGCGCTCAAAGTGTCGCGACGGGTCTGGGGCGATATCCCCCGGCTCGGATCGATTGATCCGGAACAGGCTCCATACAAGGAAGAACTCGAGAGCAACAATATTACCGTCATCGATATGACGAAAGTCAAATCGGGAGATCGCTTGCATCACGGCAAATTCGCGTCGTCGCCGCAGATCGTGCAACTGATTGGGACGCGTATGGCCGGCGGCCAGACGTTGACCGACAACAGGATAGGCCTGGGCGACACGATCATTCAGGCAACGACCGGTGCGGCGGCTGCGGCCGGCAGCGCGGCAGGGGTGGTGATTGCGGCACCTGTTGCAGCTGTCGATCAAAACAGCAGGGAAAATTTGGGCAGTCACATCGGCGCCCTGACGGGTTCCGAGACCAGCCAGAAATCGAACCCTAGCAGTAAGGATTGCGCTGTCTCCTCTCCGACTAGGAAAGACTGCAAGAAATAATCATTCGTCGAAGCCAAAGCGGCAGCACTGAGGCCGATGACGGGGAGTCAACTGCATCCGCAGGAACGTTGCCGCGATCCCGTCTGGCTGAAAAGGGGAATGAATGCGTCGCATCGCTCGGATCTCGCTTGCCATCATCCTTTCGCTAGCCGTCGCAATCCTGACTGCCTGGGCCGGACTTGCCATGTGGTATCGCCTGCCCGTGGCTGAGCTTGGACGGGCTCTGGCCAGCGTCCTTTTCATCTTGTTCGGCCTCGTCACTATCGTCGCGCTCTTCAGCCGGTTTCGCATCAGGGCGTTTGTCCTGTTTGCAGCTGCGTTAGCTGTGGTTCTGGTTTGGTGGAGCACCATCAGGCCTTTCGATCACGCGGACTGGGCGCTCGACGTCGCCCGTCAGGTGACCGGCACCCACGACGGGAACCTGTTGACGCTGACTGATGTGCGCGACTTCGAATGGCGTAGCGCTACTGATTTCACTGAACGCTGGACAACGCGGACCTACGACCTCTCCAACCTTCAGACGGTCGACCTCTTCATGTCTTATTGGTCCGGGACCAAAATCGCCCATGTCATCATGAGCTTTGGCTTCGCAGGCGGTGAGTATCTTGCCTGGTCCATTGAGGTGCGGCGCCATGGAAGCGGCAAGTTTTCTCCCGTGGCAGACCTGTTCAAGAGCAATCCCCTGGTCATTATTGCGGCTGACGAGCGAGACGTCGTCGGCGTCAGGTCAAACGTTCGCGGAGAGGACGTCCAAATCTATCGGCTAAAAGCGTCACCGGAGGCGGCCCGGGCGCTCTTGCTGGAATACGTCTTGGACGCAAATACACTTTCCACGACTCCGGAGTTCTATAATTCCATCACGACGAACTGCACGACCACGATCGTCAAGATGATGCGAGCGGTCGGTGACGTGGTCCCGCTTGACTGGCGCCTCATCGTTAACGGTTATCTTCCCGAATATGCGTATGCACGGGGTGCACTCGATGTCAGCTTGCCGATGTCGGTTTTGAGGGAGGCAGCCCACATTGACGGCCGTGCGCGAGAGTCAGGCCTTTCGCCAGATTTTTCGAGATTGATCCGGATTGGCGTGCCATCTCCCATCCCAAATGCGCATTGATCTGCATCATGTCCGGCAAAACGCGTACGCATCGTCACTGACCGACGATATATGCAACGATTCCAGGACGCTGGCGCGAATGCCGGTGGTCCAATGATGTCGCTTCGAACTGCCCGGTAACGCTGCGAGCCGGCGAGGGATAACCGGTTGTCCGCCGCCATGAGGGTCCCATTGCAGCGCGTGCCGCGGTGCTCTCGGCCTTCGCGGCGATCAATGCCGACATCAAGAAAATGGCCAAAGCTTCCACGGCCTGCGACCGATTGATGACGCTCCCCGGCGTCGGTCATCTCATCGCGCTCGCAGTTACCGCCGCCGTGGATAATCCCGGCCGCTCAGGAACGGGTCACTGCGTGAGGCACTTGTGGCCCATTGCCATTGCCTTGTAAGTCCCCTTCAGATCGACGACAAAGGCCCCCTTGGTTTCCGGAAACACGATCATTTCATATTGCTTCGCTACGTCGCGCTTGAACTTCGGGTCGTCGGTCAAGATGTAGCCGCCAGAATATCCGCCCTTGAGTTCGCCGCTCGTGCTGGTGGCCACACCCTCGTAGAGACGGCCGCCGATGGAGACGAAGATTTCCGACTTGGTCCCGTTCTGAAGGCCGATATCCTGCTTCGTGAACACGCCAAGATACCCAACCTCCCGATTTGCGGTAACGCCCATTTGCACCGCACTTGGGCCATCCGTGTGCACGATCAAGCAGTCTCCGCGGGTTTGATTGGCATAGACGGTCCAGCCCTCGACGTCGTCCCCGTATCGGACAAGCACATCGCTGGCCTTGGGAAGGGGGTTTTGATCTTGTGCGTAGGCTGCCATCGCAGACGAAAGTGCTACTGACGTTGCCGCGAAGAGTGTCGTGAATTTTCGCATTGATATTCCCCTTTGTGTGCAGGCTAAATTGTTTCTGACTATGAGCGCCCTATTCGATTGCTCAGAGGCTGCTGTCCTCTTGCGGGGCGAGGCGATATTACGCGCTGACCTTGGCCGATCGGCTCACGCCAGGGAACGTAAATAACTGTAACCTACGGGCTAATGCTGGCCAGCGCACTGCGGACCGTTCAGTCCTCGACGCCATCGACAAATGGCGGTTGGCACACATACGAACGCCGCCTAATGTCTTGCCATCCGACTATGTTCGTCAGAACGTCCGCAACGACCGCATGATTTCCGGTTTGATCCATTGCGGCCGTTCCTGAGAGATAGCCGACATTCCGCGAAGGGCTATCTCGCGACAGCCATTGCCCTTTGGTTGGATGTCGGTTTTGGCACGGCCCGAATTCCGTTCGCTCGGAATGCGTCAAAAGACCAGGGTCCCGTCCTCGAGATCGGCAATACCTTTGCTCAATGCCTTTGCTTATGAAGGGCTCCAAGCCAAGAACACTAAGTCTGATCGCCATCTGCGTAACTCCCGTCGTCTCGTTGGGGCTATTAGGCCAAGTCTCCTGCGCCATTCGCATTCCCTTCTTGAAGTCGGCGTACTGAATATCCCCTGTCGCTCGAAAGGGGGCATTGTCGGGGATACTCGTCACTCCGGCGCTTTTGGCCGCCGCTCATCGAGCGCGATGACCACGGCAGCGTCCAACGCGCTCTCGATCTCCTTAGCCAGATAGCTAACGAGTTCCAGGTATTCAGCGCGAAATTTATCGCGTTTCGGCGCAGTCGAACTCTCCCATTTCCGGGCTTCTGCCTCGGCATCGGCGAGATCGATGCACAATGTGCAAAAGTCTTCATTGCGCAAAGCCAGTTCCTCGATCGCGTGACTTCGGTCGGGAAAGTGGCGTTTGGCAGCCGTCAGTTTTTGATCCAAGTCAATGTCACTTCCCCACGTCCGGCAATAGTTCTCATTCGCGGAAAATCGCGGCGCGGACAATTCAGGTCATAATGATGGACCGATGAGCGTTCGAGGAGTATGTTACTGTAGTCTCTGCTCGTGGCTGGACGTCTAGGGGTGCACCACGCGAGGCACGGGGGATGGTTAGATGCAGATTTTGGAGCAAGCAGCGCATGCGCTTGCTCAGGCATCGCGACCGCCGCCCTGCCCGGAAGAAATCCGCGCTCAACTCGATCGCATTCTCTCCAGTCCCGAATTTCCGGTTCCTGCGCGCGGATGTGCTTTTCTTCGCTACGTGGTCGAGGAAACCCTCGCGGGTCGGGCGTCACGTATCAAGGGCTACTCCATTGCAATTGAAGTCTTCGAGCGCGACGAAAAATTCACGCAGGACGATCCGGTGGTTCGTATCGAGGCTAGCCGTATACGTCGTGCGTTAGAGCGCTATTTTCTGGTTGCCGGTCAGGAAGATCCGATCCGTATCGAAATGCCCAAGGGCGGGTATATCCCCGTCTTCACTTGGAGTATTTCGAGCGCCGACGCTGCAGAACCTGCGCTTGCCAAGGCTGCCGAGGTTCCGCCAACTTCGAACCGTACCTCGTGGGAACGGACCCATTGGCTGGTAACGGCGGCCCTGGCGATTCTTGTCTGCCTGACGACCATTGCCTATTGGACCTCCGGCCCGTCGGTGTTCCAACCTACTTTGCCGTCGGCACAAGGGGTCAATCCAGAGGGGCCGACGCTGGTTGTCGCGCCATTTGTCAGTCTTGGCGAAACATCGGAAGCTAAGCTTTACGCACTTGGTTTTACAGAGGAATTGCTGACTGCGCTCCCACGCTTTAAGGAGCTCACGGTATTTGGCCGCGAGACATCTGAAGCCCTGCCGCCGCAGGCCGGAGCCTCACACGTCCGTGAGCTACTCGGGGCTCGCTATTTGCTTGAAGGCGCCGTGCGCGTGTCACGCGATCGGGTAAGGGTGACCGCTCGCCTGGTTGAAACCGAAAACAATGCGATCCTGTGGTCGCAGACCTATGACGACGATCTGGGCTCTCGCGACCTTTTTGTCATTCAATCGGACGTAGCTGCCCAGGTTGCTACAGTTGTGGCCCAGCCCTACGGCGTGATCCATCAGGCCGATGTAGCGAACCCTCCGCCGAATGATCTTGATACTTACCATTGTACGCTGCAATTTTATTCTTACCGCTTGGAATTGAGCGTTCAACAGCATGCGGCAGTCCGCGACTGCCTTGAACGAGCCGTCGCACGCTTTCCCTCCTATGCTACCACCTGGTCGATGTTGTCCATTGTCTATCTCGACGAAGACAGGTTTGGCTTTAACCCGCGAGCAGGCGCGGCCACATCGGTGCAGCGGGCCCTTTCCGCGGCGCGCCGAGCGGTCGATCTCAATTCGGGCAACACGCGTGCACTTCAGGCGTTGATGACAGCATTGTTCTTCAACCAACAAGTAGAAGAGTCGATAGAAGTCGGGGAAAGCGCACTAGCCCTTAATCCCAACGATGCCGAGTTTCTCGGCGAATTCGGCACCCGATTGGCATTGGGCGGCGAATGGCAGCGTGGAGCGGAGATCGTGCAGCAAGCCCTCGTCTACAATCCGGGCGCCGGCGGTTCCTATCATACAGTCCTCGCGCTCGCCGCCTATATGCAGGATGACGACAAAACGGCTGTGGCCGAGATCCAGAAGGCCAATCTGCAGAAACTCCCGCTGTTTCATGCCGTCGCGGCGGCCATCTATGCACAAGCCGATATGATGGCTGAAGCTACCCGGGAGGGCGAAATATTCGTCAAGATGCACCCGGAGTTTCTCTCCAACCTCGATTTCGAACTCGTGAAGCGCAACATCCGGGTGCAGGATCGGGCACGCATAGTCGCGAGCCTCCGGAAGGCCGGTCTGTTGCCCTCAAATGACGAAGCAGCGAGGACGTCGTCGCAGTAACAGGGCCTAAAGTTTGGTGCTCTATCAAGTTAGATCCATTCAATAGGCGCCTTACGCACCCAAGTCAGAGTCACGTCTCTGCGACTGGGCGAAGCTGACCGTTGCGCTTCCGACAGACCCGATCGATCTCAGCACGACAGAGACTCTCCGATGCTACGGGCTTCCTGACAGAAGGGCGTTTAACTTCTCGCGTCTGAGGCTAGCGCCTGATCCCGCCTTCGGCGGCGTGATCAAGGATGATGCGGGAGGACATGCAGGCCATCGCAGTGGACGGCAAGCCGATTCATCACATGCAGTCCGGGCCGCAATAAAGGCCGCACTGCAGATTGCAAGACCAGCGAACGCCTGAGCCCAGCGGGCTCAGGTGACCCAAGGTGGGTGTGAGTTTAGCGGAGGAATTGAAAATGATGCAGAAATCAGCCGGGTTCGCCAGGGCAGCGATGTCAGCCACGGCGTTGGTACTCGTGCTCGGCCTGGGAGCGCCCACCGCCGCACGGGCCGACGAGACTCACGCCAAGAACATGCTGAAAGCCATGTCAGATTATCTCGCAGCGCAGCAGATGATTTCGTTTGGCTACGATACCAACCTTGAAATGGTCACCAAGGATCATCAGAAGCTCCTGTTCGCAAGTTCGGGCACTGCCGCCCTCGGCCGCCCCGACAAGATTCGCGCCACGCGCGACGGCGGCTTTGCCAGTGTCGAGTTGATCTTCGACGGAAAGACACTCACTCTGCTGGGCAAGGATGCCAACCTCTACGCCCAGGCCGAGGTCCCAGGCGATCTTGACCATCTGATCAACGAGCTACGCGACAAGTTGCACAGGCCCGTCCCGGGCGCCGATTTGCTTATGTCCAACGTCTACGACGTGCTGATGGACGGCGTGACCGATGTGAAGGACCTCGGCAGCGGCGTGATCGGTGGCACCGAATGCGACCACTTGGCGTTCCGGGCCAAGGAGGTCGACTGGCAGATCTGGATCGCGCAAGGTGCGAGTCCCTATCCCTGCCGTTATGTCATCACCTCCAAGGAGGTGGATCAGGGCCCGCAATACAGCGTCCAAGTCAGGGACTGGAAGACAGGGAGCGAGGTTGCGGTCGATGATTTTGCCTTCAAGAACGCGACCAATGCCAAGAAGGTCGAGGCGACGGAACTCACAGATACGGATGAATTGCCAGCTCAGTTTGCTCCAGGAGGTAACTAAAGACCATGACAATCAAGATGAGACTTATTCTACTCGCCGCGGCAATTGGAGTTCTTGGGATCGGAGTTTCTGAACGGCTTGCGGCTCCGGGTTCGTTTGGCTTCGTCTCGAGCGCTGAGGCCAGGGTCGGACGCCCACTCACGCCAGTGAGCTATGCCGGGGTGGCGCGGCGCACGGTGCGGCGCTGCGCCGTTGGTGTGTACTATTGCTAGAAGTGAGGCCGGGCAGCTTCCACTGTGCCGGTGTCGTCGGGCGCTCGTTCCGACGTCTGGTTCTCTAGCCGCAGCCAGCGCCGTTCTACACTCCCCAACCCATCCAAAGGAGAGCATCATGTCGGTTTCGCGTCGTACCGTTTCTCTCGGAGGCGCCGGCCTGCTTGCCGCCGCCTCCCTCAGTTCGATGGCCTCACATGCCGAAGGCCTGGTCTCGGACCTGATGGAAGGTGCGGACGAATTCGGCCTCGCCGTCGAGGCCTACACCTATGGCTATCCTCTCGTCACAATGGAGATGACCCGTCGTGTCATCTCCAATGTCGTTGAGCCCAAGGGGACGAAAGGTCCGATGGGCCACCTCATAAAGGTGCGTGAATATCCGAATGCGGCGTTCCGGGACGTGACCGCGCCGAATGCGGACACGCTTTATACAACGGCTTTTCTCGATGTCGGCAAGGAGCCCTGGGTTGTCAGCCTGCCGGACTTGTATGATCGCTATGCCCTGTTCCCGATGCTCGACGGATGGACGACGGTCTTCGACGTTCCGGGAAAGCGCACCACCGGAACCGGCGCGCAGACATTCGCCGTCACCGGCCCGGGCTGGGAAGGCACGCTGCCGGAAGGCGTCAAGCAGTACAAGTCGCCGACTAGCATCGTCTGGCTACTCGGCCGCATTTACTGCACCGGCACACCCGAGGAATATGCTGCGGTTCACAAAATCCAGGATGAGGTAAAGCTCTATCCGCTGAGCGCCAATGGCAAGGAATGGACGCCGCCCCCGGGCAAGGTGGACCCCTCGATCGACATGAAGACCGCGGTACGCGAGCAGGTCAACAAGATGGACGCGGTCGAGTATTTTTCGCTGCTCGCCGAACTTCTGAAGACCAATCCGCCGTCCGAGGCCGACGCGCCGATGGTCGAAAAGCTGGCCCAGATCGGCATCGTGCCGGGGCAGGATTTCGACAAGACGAAGTTCGATCCCGCTTTCGCCAAGCGCGTCCCGGAGATCGCCTTCGCCCGCATCATGCTGCATTTCAAGTTCAGTGGCGGCGACGTCCAGGATATTGACGGCTGGGGCTTCACGACCAAGTCGGGTCTCTACGGCACCAATTATATCCAACGCGCCCTCGTCACCGCCATCGGACTTGGGGCTAACCGGCCGCAGGACGCGATCTATCCGACGTCGATGAAGGCTGATGCCGGCCTGATCAGGAGAGCCTACAACGGTTCAGAAAAATACGTCCTGACCTTCGAGAAGGGCCTGACGCCGCCTGTCTCAGGTTTCTGGTCGCTGACCATGTATGACGAGAACTACTTCTTCGTCGACAATCCTTTGAACCGCTATTCGATCAGCGCCCGCCAGCCGCTCAAGGCCAATGCCGACGGATCGATCGATCTTCTGATCCAGAACGAATCCCCGGGCGCTGACAAGGAATCCAATTGGCTGCCGGCGCCTAAGGGCAAGTTTGTGCTGATGATGCGGCTCTACTGGCCCAATGAGAGCAATCCATCGATCATCGACAGTTCATGGAAGATACCGCCTGTGAAGAAGGTAGGCTGAATATCTGCAGCATACCGACCCAGAAGAAAATAGGGGGAGATGAGCCTCAAGCGCACCATGTGGGAAGGTCCTTACTTGGAGCCCGGTAAACACACCATCGTCTTCGACTACAAGTCGGACGGTCCAGAACTGGGCAAGTGCGGCACGGGTGTGCTGTCCCTGGACGGCAAGGAAGTGGCCACCAATTCGATGGAACGCGGCACTCCGATCACGTTCCCGGAGGACGAGAGCTTCGACCTCGGCCTGGACACAAGAACAGGAGTGGCGCTGGTGGAGTCGCTACGACGCTCCGTTCAGGTTCACCGGCAAGATCGACATGCTGACAGTCAAACTGCAGTAGGCGCGCTACGGCAACGCGGCCTGGCATCTGCCAGACGGATCGCGGGGCAAGGACCGGGTGGACTGGTGCGATGAAGAATGTGCTCACTTTCACGGCCATGGGTGAAACAGTGATGGGCTTGGCCTTGCTCATCGTCCCATCATTGGTCGGTCAGCTTTTGCTTGGCGCGGAGCTTGCCGGCGCGGCCTCAGCGGTGGCGCGGGTCGCCGGCATCGCCTTGATAGGCTTGGCGATAGCCTGTTGGCCGGGTCCGCCGCTCGCCGGCATGTTGACGTACAGCAGTGGGGTGGCTGTGTTCCTTGCTTACGCAGGCCTTGCAGGTTCGGCCGGTGTCCTGCTGTGGCCGGCAGTCGCGCTTCACGTGATCCTGTCAGTCCTCCTTGCGTTTGCCTGGATAACTGGCAGTCGGCGGCCTCATGAAAACTAGAGTTCAGACGGTCGACAACCACGACATCAACAACCAAGACAACCGTTCAGTCCTCGACGCCATCGACAAATGGCGGTTGGCACACATACGAACGCCGCCGCTGCTTCATGGCCACACTCGATCTTTGACAAGACTAGTGTGTTGCGCTTGAGCCCACCCCCCATTGCGGCCGTTCCTGAGAGATAGCCGACATTCCGCGAACGGCTATCTCGCGACAGCCATTGCCCTTTGGTCGGATGTCGGTTTTGGCACGGCCCGAATTCTCAGAGAGGTCAGCCCGAATTCGGATGACTTGGACAGGACCGCGCAGCTCTATGGCGTGTCCCTTACGCCTCCAAGAGGGCCCTGCTCTTTTTCAGGGTTTGGTTTGCCTGATGAGCAGCGGCCGCGGTTTCCCCGCCACTCTCGACGTGAACGGTGGGAACCGCGATCTTGATACCGTTTTCCTCGAATGCCGCCTTGATCATCATGAATGCGCGCCGCTTGATGCCGAATTGGGTGCCGGGCTTCGTCGTCAACTTCATCCTGAGAACGATCGCATAGTCCCCGAAATTGTCGATGCCCTGCATCTTGAGCGGCTCAATCGTGTCGGCCGCAAATTCAGGATCGGCTGCCAGCTCCAGGCCGATCTTCTTGATCAGCTTGCGCGCCAGCTCCACGTCGGAATCATAGGTCACGCCGATCGTGATCTTGTCGATCACCCAATCCCTGCTCATGTTCTGGATCGCCCCGAGCTCACCGAACGGGACGGTATAGATGGGGCCGCGATGATGGCGCAGCTTCACCGAGCGGAGGCTGAAGGATTCGACGGTTCCCTTGTAGCTGCCGCTCTGGATGTACTCACCGACCCGGAAGGCATCGTCGAGCATGTAGAAGACGCCACTCAGCACATCCTTGACCAGGGTCTGCGAGCCGAAGCCGATGGCAACCCCGAAGATGCCCGCGCCGGCGATCAACGGGGCGATCTGCACGCCGAGCCCCGAAAGCACCATGAGAACGGCCACAGTAGCAAGCAGCACAGCCAGCATGTTGCGGAAGATCGGCAGCAAGGTCCTGAGCCGGCTCCGGCGTGCCGCCTCGGACGGCGTGATTGTGTCGTCGACCGCGGCCAGTTCCAGCGTCCGGCCGATATAGGCTTTCGCCAGTTGCCAGATGAGATCGGCAACCAGCAAGATCAGGGCACCGTGGAACAGGCCGCGCACGATCCGGTTTAAAGTGGTATTACCTTCTGCCATTGCACCTGGGTCCAGGCGCCAGACCAGGCTCAGCCACAGCACAGCGAGCAGGATCACCAGCGCGCGAACGCCGCGGTTGATCAGCACTGTGCGAAGGGAATTCGCCGAGGTGGCATTGTCCGGCCGGACCACCAGTGCCTCTGCCACCTGGCCGGCGATGGTCAACGCGTTCGGCAAAAGCAAGGCATAGATGCCGAGCCACAGCGCGCCGTTGAGACCGGCGACCCAGAGCCCCCAGAGGAGAACCAGGTAGATGGTAAGGAGCCATTCCCTCGTGCTTATACGCTGTGTGGTCGCCGGGCGGCCTGGACGCCGCCAGACTATC
Organism: Mesorhizobium sp. WSM4821; assembly: GCF_055901555.1. NCBI lineage: Bacteria > Pseudomonadati > Pseudomonadota > Alphaproteobacteria > Hyphomicrobiales > Phyllobacteriaceae > Mesorhizobium > Mesorhizobium sp. WSM4821. The sequence goes on from NZ_CM148371.1 coordinate 1,943,478, forward strand.
TCGACGGCGAGGACCAGAAGCCCGATCCCCAGCAGATAGGCGATCAAACGCGTTGCATCCGGCGAAAAGCCCAGGTGCGGAAGCAGGCTGACGGTCGCCCAGCCGGCCATCAGATAGCCGGTGAAAACGGCCAGCCGGCGATACCAGAAATGGGCTTCGGCATCGCTCGCCGGAACAAGCCGGAGCGGTTTCTCCTGTCCCGCCGGAATGGCGCCGCCATTCGGTGCAAGCAGTATCCTGCCGATGGTCATCACCAGCCGCGCGACGATGAATGCGACCAGATAGGTCAGGATGACAACGCGCAGCAAGGCGGGCCAATCGAAGGCCAGGAAAACCCCAGCGCTGACGAGGGAAAACACGACGAGCGGCGCCAGTTCCGCGAATAATCGGGCGGTACGATTGCCCTCGCGTGCGGCGCTTGCACCGGCTGCCTGGCCCGAGCCGGGCTGCTTCACTCCGCCCACCGCACGCTTGAATAGCCACTCCGCTCCGAAGCCAAGCGCCAGCAAGGCTGCGAAGAGAACAAGTATGGTGGCGAATCCACGGTTGTTGATTTCCGACCTCACAATTCGGACGGTGTTTGCGGCCTCGCCCGGGATGCGCGGAACCGCGTTACGCAACGCAACGAGATGGTTGCGAATGTGGCTGTCCCAGACCGCCATCTGGGAGGCGGCTGGCGCAACTGGTTTGTCCGCAGGGGGCACTGCCATGGCGTCCAGCCGCGCGCGGATGTCGGGATCATCAAGCATCTTGATGAATGCCTGAAGTTTTTCATCCGCCACCGGCACGGTCGAAGTTTGCTGCGCCTGCGCCATCGAGGCGCTGCCCATTGCCGCCAACCACACCAATGCCAGCGCGGCCATGACGCACACCGCCAAAAATGGCGACTTTTGCCGGGATAACTCGATCGCTCTCATGCCGCCCTCCCGCGAAAATCCGATCTCGACTGATCTACCCAGTCACCGAGCCGGCTCCCAATAACAACCAATCCGTCGAGCCACATTATCACCAAAGCTCCACTTTCTTTCATGCTTTGAGGCACGCTTGGCGAGATGGATTTCGCGATTTCGTCCCTCGAGTGTATCCCGCTGGCCTCCCCGTCAATCAGCTCGGCCGCCTTGCATGCGGTCGAGTTCATCCGGCAAGCGGATGGAAGGGTCTATGTCACGGGCCTTGGCTGCATTCTCCTTTGCCCGATCCAGTCGCCTTTTGCGTAGTAAGCGATGGCGATGACCGCATAGGCCTGAGCGTTGGCGGGTTCATGGCTGAGCAGCTTTGCCGTGACTTCAATTGCCAGGCCTCAGCCTCTCGTAGAGCAGCTCTTACTGTCGCGGAATGCCTCAATTTGCGGGTCGCAAATTCGGCATGCGGCATGCGTCGCCTGCCGCCGAATATGATTGCTCCCCGCCAGGAGGTTTGCCGTTGTTGCCATAGGGCCATCACTTACCCGCTAGAATGCGCATAGTCTTTTTGATGGTGCCAGTATCAGTATGTAAGTTACGTAGTCTGACTGTTGCTCGCGAAGCTGTATCCGCCTGCGGCCAACGAGGATCGACACGCTTGGGCAGGCGGCCCCAAAGAACCCGCAACGTCTTCCCGATCCCAGCAAGCTATTGCGCGATATCGCCACCGGGAGTTGTAGCCCCCTGGCGGGCAATGTGCCTTGGTGGTTTCAGCCTTGTGGTTTGCGAGGATCGACGTCAGCCGAAGTACGCCCGATACTCCACGACTCATAGAAACGTTTGATGATCTGACTGGAACCGAAGCCTCTGTAGCCATCGCATCGTGCGATCGCGGCTGCGATTTTCGGCAAAGGCGCCTACGAAACGGGCGCTGCGCGTAAGCCTGCCTCGAAAAATCGTGCCAGATTTGGTGGAGAACACGCAGCAAGAGGCTCGTTGCGGTTTGTTCGCTCAAAGAACGTGGAGTTCTTCCCTGGCTCATCGAGGAAGCCGGAATCACCCCAAGGACCGACTCTTGCGCTGGCCGAGCGGATTCTGTCCGTAGGTTACCGTTAATTACCTTCCGCCCCGAGCGGCAATAGGCAAACCTCACATACCTGCCCTTCGAAGATATGTGGCAAGAGCGCCGCCAAATGGGAGATCACGATGAGCGACGGCACAGACAACATCAACCGCGGCGTCCTTCCAATACCGACGCGCCCGCGAACCGGTCTCATCACCTACGACGCCAAGGATCCGGAATCGAAGTATCCGGTCATCGAGCAGTTGCGTCCGCCAAAGGGCGCCCCGAACGTCTTGGTGATCCTGATCGACGATGTGGGCTTCGGCGCCTCAAGCGCCTTCGGCGGTCCGTGCCAGACGCCCAACGCCGAACGCCTGGCTGCCGGCGGTCTCAAGTACAATCGCTTCCATACGACAGCTCTTTGTTCGCCGACGCGCCAGGCGCTGCTCACGGGGCGCAACCACCACTCGGTCGGCATGGGCGGCATCACCGAGATCGCCAGCGGTTCGCCCGGCTATTGCTCGGTCCTGCCGAACACGGCTTCGCCACTGGCAAAGACGCTGAAGTTGAACGGTTATGCGACCGCGCAGTTCGGCAAATGCCATGAGGTCCCTGTCTGGGAAACGAGCCCCGCAGGCCCGTTCAACGCGTGGCCCACCGGTGGCGGCGGCTTCGAATATTTCTACGGCTTCATCGGCGGCGAGGCACACCAGTGGTACCCATCTCTCTATGAGGGCACCACGCCGATCGAGGTGCACAAGACGCCGGAAGAAGGCTACCACTTCATGGCGGACATGACCGACAAGGCGATTGCCTGGGTTGGCCAGCAGAAGGCGCTGATACCGGACAAGCCCTTCTTCATGTATTTCGCACCCGGCGCAACCCACGCTCCCCACCATGTTCCGAAGGAGTGGGCGGACAAGTATAAGGGCAAGTTCGATCAGGGCTGGGACAAGCTGCGAGAGGAGACCTTTGCCCGCCAGCTCAAGCTCGGCGTCATTCCCTCCGACTGCCAGCTGACGCCGCGCCACGAGCAGATCCCTGCCTGGGATCAAATGCCCGAGGAGATGAAGCCTGTTCTGAGGCGTCAGATGGAGGTCTACGCCGGATTCCTGGAATACGCCGACCACCATGTCGGACGGCTCCTCGACAGCCTCGACCAGATGAAGCTGACGGACGACACGCTGATCTACTATATTATTGGCGACAACGGCGCTTCGGCCGAGGGAACGCTGATCGGCTGCTATAATGAAATGGCCAATTTCAATGGCCTGGCCGCTCTCGAGACGCCACAATTCCTCATAGAGCGGCTGGACAAGCTCGGCGGACCGGACTCCTACAATCACTTTGCCGTCGGCTGGGCGCACGCCATGAACACGCCCTACCAGTGGACAAAGCAGGTCGCTTCGCATTGGGGCGGGACCCGAAACGGCACGATCGTGCACTGGCCAAACGGTATTGCAGGCAAGGGCGAGATTCGCTCCCAGTTTCATCATGTCATCGATGTCGCACCGACCATACTGGAGGCGGCAGGGCTCCCGCAACCACAGGCGGTAGACGGGGTTGCACAGATGCCGATCGAAGGCGTCAGCATGCTCTATTCGTTCAACGAAGCGAAGGCCGCGGAGCGGCACGAGACCCAATACTTCGAAATGTTCGGCAACCGTGGCATCTACCACAAGGGTTGGACCGCGGTGACGCGACACAAGACGCCGTGGCTGTTGCACGGAGAGACGGTCCCCGCCTTCGACGACGACGTCTGGGAGCTTTACGACACCAGCAAGGACTGGAGCCAGGCCGACAATCTGGCAAAGCAGATGCCGGACAAGCTGCATCAGCTTCAGCGCCTGTGGCTGATCGAGGCCGCTCGCTATAATGTGCTGCCGCTGGACGACAATGTCGCCGCTCGCTTTGACTCTGATCTGGCGGGACGGCCGGTTCTGATCAAGGGGAAATCCCAGATCCTGTTCGGAGGCATGGGTCGCCTCTCGGAGAACTCCGTCCTCAACCTCAAGAACAAGTCGCATTCGGTGACCGCCGAGATCGTGGTGCCGGAGGGAGGCGCCGAAGGGGTCATCATCTCCCAAGGAGCCAATATCGGCGGCTGGAGCCTCTATGCCAAGGGCGGCAAGCTCAAATACTGCTACAACCTGATCGGCGTACAGTATTTCTTCGCCGAATCCGCCGACGCGATCCCGCCGGGATCGCATCAGGTCCGCATGGAATTCGCCTATGCCGGCGGCGGTCCTGCCAAGGGCGGCACGGTGTCCTTGTTCATCGACAGCAAGAAGGTCGGAGAAGGCGCTGTAGGCGCAACTGCTCCCTCGGTCTTCTCGGCGGACGACGGCTGCGATGTCGGTTGCGACACGGGAGCGCCCGTTTCGCCGGACTACGGCCCGCGTGGAAACGCGTTCAATGGAGTCATAAAGGGCGTGCAACTCGCCATTGGCGAAGACGCCGACCGTGCCGACCACCACGTCTCGCCGGAAGAGGCCCTTCGCGTCGCACTGGCGCGGCAGTGATGCCGCGCTGAAGAAAACGCCAAGTCCATTCAAACGATGCGCCCGTCCACGATGGCGGGCGCGACCCAGGCGAACGAAGAAAGTGCAATGAAAATCAAGGGCGGCCTCATGACTGCTGTATTCGCTGGCACTTTGGCTGCCACCACCAATGCATACGCTGCCGGTGCACTTCCATCCTGGAACGAAGGTCAAGCCAAGCAGTCCGTTGTCGCGTTCGTCGAGCGGGTGACAGCGCAAGGCTCTCCCGATTTCGTGCCTGAGTCCGAACGCATCGCGACATTCGATAATGACGGCACGCTCTGGTCCGAGCAGCCGATATACTTCCAGCTTGCTTTCGCACTCGATCGCGTGAAGGCGTTGGCGCCGCAGCATCCCGAGTGGAAGGACAAGGAACCCTTCTCCTCTCTGCTCAGGGGCGACCTCAAAGCTGCGCTCGCCGGTGGCAAGCCGGCAGTTTTTGAGATCATCGTCGCGACCCATGCGGGGATGACATCCGAGGAATTTGCGGGTGTTGTCCACACTTGGATCGCCACCGCGAAGCATCCGAAGACCGGCCGCTTGTACAGCGAAATGGCCTATCAGCCGATGCTCGAACTGCTCGCCTATCTCCGTGCCAATGGCTTCAAGACCTTCATCGTCTCCGGCGGTGGCATCGAGTTCATGCGGGTCTTCGCCGAAGAAGTCTACGGCATCCCGCCGGAGCAGGTGATCGGCAGCAGCGGCAGGCTGAAATTCGAGATCCGTGATGGCAAGCCGGCTCTCGTCAAACTGCCGGAGGTCGACTTCATCGACAACGACGCCGACAAGCCGGTCGCCATCCAGAAGCATATCGGCCGCCGGCCTATCGCGGCATTCGGCAATTCCGACGGCGATCTGCAGATGCTGCAATGGACGACGGCCGCGTCTGGGGCGCGCTTCGGACTGATCGTTCATCACACCGATGCGGAACGCGAATGGGCCTATGACCGGCAATCGTCCATCGGCCGTCTCGACAAGGCGCTTGATGAAGCCGAGGCGAATGGCTGGACGGTCGTGGATATGAAGGACGACTGGAACACCATTTTCCCGAACATTCACAAGGTCGAGCCATGACCGGTATCACCGACATTGGAGTGTCTGATCAAGCATCCGAGAGGCGCAGAGCCGGAAAAGGGCTACCGTCTTCGCACGAGGAATGAACAGGGATGGCGATCGAAGATATTCTGCAACGTTTTTGGGAAGACCTCGTCGCAAGGCCCAGTGGGCCACTGGCGCTTCGGTTCCTGCTTCAGCCGGTAATGGCGACGCTCTTCGCGATACGCGACGGCATCAAGGACGCGCGCGACGGGCGCTCGCCTTATTTCTGGGCGGTCCTGTCGAAAGCCGACGAACGTCGCGCACGGCTAAGCGAAGGTCTGAAGTCGACAGGTAAAATCATGGTACTCGCGCTGGTCCTGGACGCCGTCTATCAGTTTATCGAACTCGGCACCTTCTATCCGTTTGAAGCTGCGGTCGTCGCGATTGTTCTCGCCTTCGTTCCCTATCTCCTGATCCGCGGGCCCGCGGCGCGTATCGCGCGCTGGTGGAGCCGCAGCCGTCTCGGACCAAATCATGAGCGATAAAGAAGCCCTGGGGCCAGTCTCGTACGTGAAACAATGTCGTTGAATAGGGAATTCGGGGATCAGAATGGCGAGCCAGCCCGCGGATGAGAACCCGCCAAGATTTGAAGTCCATGTGACATCGGACAGTCATTTCTCTTGGCTGCGTACGCGTCTCAGCGTCGAGCGCACGCTGATGTCGTGGGTGCGAACGGCCGTCTCGCTTATCGGCTTCGGCTTCACGATCGTCCAGTTCTTCGAGCGTTTTCAGGACATGCAAGGCGTCGCCCCGGCGCTTCGCCCGCAGGCGCCGCGCATTCTTGGCCTTGCGCTCATCCTCGCCGGCGTGGGTGCGCTTGCTGTCTCGCTGTGGCAATACCGATCGCTACTTCGTTATCTGTGGAGCAAACAGTTCGCTCCGCTCGCCGGAGTGGACAGGGACCCGCACAAGACGCCGCTCCTTGCCGTCACGATCGTTCTGTTGCTCATCGGCATTTTCACTTTCATTGCCGTGCTGTTCCGGCTGGTCTGATGGCAAGGATGGGGCGGCGTCCGAGTGGCAACACGAAAACATGGAGAGGAGACGAAAATGGCAGACAAGAAACCGAACATTCTCATCCTGTGGGGCGACGACATCGGTCAGTTCAATGTCAGCGCCTACAATCAGGGCATGATGGGTTACAAGACGCCCAACATCGACAGCATCGCCAAGGAGGGAGCGCTGTTCACCGACTGGTATGGGCAGCAGAGCTGCACCGCAGGTCGTGCGGCATTTATCACCGGGCAGTCGCCCATCCGCTCCGGCCTCACCAAGGTCGGCCTGCCGGGAGCGCCCGAGGGCATGAAGAAGGAAGATCCGACGATCGCCGGCCTGCTCAAGAACCACGGCTACATGACCGGGCAGTTCGGCAAGAATCACCTCGGCGACCGTGACGAGATGTTGCCTTCGAACCACGGCTTCGACGAGTTCTTCGGCAACCTCTACCACCTGAACGCAGAGGAAGAGCCGGAAAACCCCGACTATCCTAAGGAATCGGAGTTTCCGAATTTCAAGAAGAACTTTGGTCCGCGCGGCGTCATTCACAGCTTCGCCGACGGCCGCCTCACAGATACGGGTCCGCTGACCAAGAAGCGCATGGAGACCTTCGACGAAGAGGTCTCCGCCAAGGCGATCGACTTTATGGAGCGCGCCAAAAAAGCGGACAAGCCGTTCTTCCTCTGGTGGAATTCCACCAAGATGCATATCTTCACGCATCTCAAGAAGGAGGTTCAGGGAAGAACGGGGCTCGGCATCTATGCCGATGGCATGGTCGAGCACGACCGTCAGGTCGGCGAGATGCTGGCCAAGCTCAAGGAACTGGGTCTCGATGAGAACACCATCGTCATGTATTCCACCGACAACGGCTCGGAATCCTTCTCCTGGCCCGACGGTGGCACGACGATGTTCCGGGGTGAAAAGAACACCAATTGGGAAGGCGGCTATCGGGTGCCGTGCGCCATTCGCTGGCCCGGCGTGATCAAACCCGGCACGGTCATCAACGATGTCGGATCGCATGAGGACATTCTCACGACCATCCTGGCCGCGGCTGGCGAGCCTGACGTCAAGGAGAAGCTGCTGAAAGGTCACAAGGCCATGGGCCGGGACTACAAGGTCCACCTCGACGGCTACGACCTCATGCCCGCATTGAAGGGCGAGGCCAAATGGCCACGCCAGGAGTTCATCTATTGGACCGATGACGGCAGCGTCGCCGCCCTGCGTTACGGCAACTGGAAGGTTACCTTCCTGCGGCAAGACGCACACGGCCTGCACGTTTGGCAGGAGCCCTTCGTGGCGCTGCGTGCACCGATGTTGACCAATCTACGGATGGACCCCTTTGAACTCGCGCATCAGATCGGCATGGACTATAACCGCTGGTTCTGCGAGCACATGTTTATGATCGCACCCGCGGGCGCCTTCGTGGGACGATGGCTGCAGAGTTTCCGCGAGTTCCCGCCGCGCCAGAAGCCAGGAAGCTTCAACCTCGATCATGTGATGGAAGCGGTGACCGGCACGGGCGGAGGCGGACACTAGCGCCGTTGGCCGGGCGGCGGGCATCCCGCCACCCGGCATTGACTGCCGAGCGATAGCTTGGACGATACAAAAGGTGCTCTGTCGTGAATGACTCTGTTGATCTGACCACGCGCGATCGAAACAACGGCGTTCCGCCTTTCGAAGGCATGCTGTGGATTCCCGGCGGTACATTCCTCATGGGCTCGGACCAGCATTACCCGGAAGAGGCGCCGGCGCACCGCGTCAAGGTGAGTGGCTTCTGGATGGATTGCCACACGGTAACCAATCGCGAATTCGAACGTTTCGTATCAGAGACCGGATATGTGACGCTGGCTGAACGTCCGGCAGATCCCGCGGACTACCCCGGAGCGATACCAGAACTCCTGGTGCCGTCGTCCTCCATGTTCAAGAAGCCGGCTCAGAAGGTCGACATCCGGAACTCCTATAACTGGTGGGTCTATGTAGCCGGCGCCAATTGGCGCCATCCACGCGGCCCTGCGAGTTCCATCAAGAAGCTGCGCGACCACCCAGTGGTCCATGTTGCGTTCGAGGATGCCGAAGCCTTTGCGAAATGGGCGGGCAAGGAACTGCCGACCGAAGCCGAGTGGGAGTTCGCAGCCCGCGGTGGACTCGACGGCGCCGAATTTGTCTGGGGTGACGAACTGACGCCAGGCGGCAAGCATCTGGCCAATACCTGGCAAGGCGAGTTTCCCTATGAGAATCGCAACGAGGACGGCTACGAGTGGACGGCTCCGGTCTGTTCGTTCCCGGCCAACGGTTTCGGGCTCCACGATATGGCGGGCAATGTCTGGCAGTGGACTGCAGACTGGTATCAGGAGCACTCTCGGATCGAGAGCCCGTGCTGTACGATCGATAATCCGCGGGGTGGCCAGCGCGAAGCCAGTTTTGACCCTCACACCCCTGAGATCAGGATCCCGCGCAAGGTAACCAAAGGCGGCTCTTATCTATGCGCGCCCAATTACTGTCGGCGATATCGGCCTGCAGCGCGCATGTCGCAGCCGGTTGATACATCGACCTGCCATCTCGGCTTGCGCTGCGTCGTTCGTTCACGCTCGTGAGGGAGTGATGCAAGAGGGCTTCGCCGTCATCACCGGGTATGCGATCCTCTTCATCGATGCTATCGCGCTGATCGCTATCGTCGTCGGGACAATTGAGGCATTCGTCGGCGCGTTTCGAGCGATGTTAGCCTCTTCGGGACCAACCGAGGCACGCGTTGTCTGGCTGCGCTATGCTCGCTGGCTGGTTGCCGGCCTGACCTTCCAGCTCGGGGCCGACATCATAGAAACTTCGATTGCACCGGGCTGGGATGACATTGGACGACTAGCGGCAATTGCCGTGATCCGAACGTTTCTCAACTACTTCCTCGAGCGGGATTTGCTTGAGGTGCGGGCGTCTCAGCAGACTTGACGGGAGCTATTGCAAGGCAAGGAGAATTTGGACGCTGAGATGCGGAATCCGTATCGCCGCCCTGGTCGTGATGCTCTAAAAAAGCAATTCCTTCAGTCCTGCCAAGATTTCCGCCATGGGTAGCGCCAGGAACACGATCGGAACGAACGGCAGCAGCAATGCGATCCCGAGCGTGACGATGCTTTTGAGGTCGATCGGCACTAAGCGCAGCGCATAAACATTTGCGACGATCGCGTACAAATCGGTAGTGGCGGAGAAGTCCGGCTTTTCGATCGCGGATTTGTCGACGGGTCCATTGCGTCCAAGCCATTTCTCTTCGAAAACCGCTCCGACCCGGTTGGCAAGTGCGCCGTATTCGAATGAGCCGCGCTGCAACGCCTTCATCAGAATCGGCGTAAAAAGGAACAATGGCGCGGCAAACAAGGCGACGACCGCCACCAAGAGGCCGGCACTGAAGATCGTTTGGTCTCTCGGCAGCGCCCCATCGACCAAGACAATATTCGCCGAACGCCCGGCAATGATCGTGGCCAGCGCCATCGCTACGAGGGAAAATGCCCGCAGCGAATATCCCAGCACGGCAAGGCCCGCCGTGCCATCCGGATGGGATGGCAAGAGGCGGAGGTCGAGCCGGGCGATCCGCCACAGAAGATGCGCCCACAGAGCAAACCTCCACGCCCAGCCAAGGAGCAAGGTCAGGAGCAAGGGTAAACTCACCAGCACGTGCCACCAGCCGGCTGGCGAGAAGGCAGGCGCGGAGCCGCCGGTCTTGTGCCAAATTGGAATCTGATCGAATGGCAGCGAAAAGACCGCCGCAGACATGAGGAGATAGGCCATGGCGATTACAATAATTTCCGCAGTACTCCAATTGAGGAGCGTACGGGTCGATGCAACGGCAGCGTCATATGACCCACGGTCCTTATCGGTTACAAGCCCGGCATCAGCAAAGTGCCGTACGATCGCATTGAGCCTTAATGCGCACTGAGCTTCGGCCAAGACGAGCAGTGGTGCGGCGATCAGGTACCGCGCGTGCATACCCGCATCCCAAAGGAGCGACGTAATTCCGTCGGTGTGCATAGTCACATTTTGAATGCCGGCCAAAACGAGAAGGGGCGCCCAGCCTACCGCACCGACGATCATCGCGCGGCGGCCAACGTTGAGTTGACTACCCTTAACGAAGCCGAGACGCCGCTGGACCCCGACAGGCGGACCATTCTCAAACAGTGCTTCGTTTGCGTGCAGGGCTTCATTCATTTGCGTGTGCACATCTACTCCCGATCCCGACAGCGCAGCTCATCAGCATCGAGATGTTTCCAGTTGGCGCTACGGTTCCACGGAAATTAGTTCATCGATCCCCGGCGAGAGTTTAAGCTGATCTGATTTCCGTTCGTCCATTCCTGGTCCGATCGACCTTTTCCCGAGATCGGAACAATCCGCGGGACGCCTTCGGGGTTGTGCACGCCTGCGGCAACCGAGGTGTAGATCGCCTCGTAGCCGTCGACCATGCGGGACGCGCTGAAGCGCTCCTCGAACCTGCGCCTTACCTGACGCCGGTCGAGCGAATGCACCCGTTGGATGGCGGCGACCGCATCGTCGATGGTGTCGACCACGAAGCCGGTGACACCGTCCTCCACGACTTCGGGCACCGCACCTTGCGGCCAGGCGATGACCGGCACTCCAAATGCCATGGCTTCGATCATCGCAAGGCCGAAAGGCTCCGGCCAATCGATTGGAAAAAGCAGGGCGTGCGCGCCGGCGAAAAGAGCGGCCTTACCGACTTCGTCCACTTCCCCCAAGAATTCGACATGGGGGCTTTTCATCTGCTCGACGAGCTCTTCGCAGTAGGCGCGGTTGCTGTAATCCATCTTGGCGGCGATCTTGAGCCGCATGCCTGCCAACCTGGCGATCTCGATCGCGCGGTCGGGCCGCTTGTCGCGGTAAATCCGGCCCAGAAAAACTAGGTAGGCGTCTTGTTGGGGAGCCCGGTCGGTGGCGGGATAAAGATGCAGGGGCAGGCCGTGATAGACGTTGCCCACCCATCGCGCCTTGGCTAGCGGCTGGCGCTGGCGCATCGAGATCGAGCTTAGCGAGAAGTAAGGCCACCTGGCATATGTGCCAGGAAGATCGCTGTAGTCGAGCCGCCCGTGCGGCGTGGTTATTGTCTTTTCTGCGAATGTCTCGAAGAGCGGGAAATGCTGAAAATGGCTGAGATGGCAATGAATTACGTCGAACCGGTCCTGTTGCCGGCGCACTTCATCCAGCATCGCCAGATGGGCGGCGATGGAGGACCGTCGCGCGTTTGGGTCAAGGCGCAGCGCCGTGGTGCCCTGCGGCACCAGATTGGCGGTGGTGACGGAGTTCCCGCTCGCGAACAGCGAGACCTCATGACCTCTTCTGACAAGCTCCTCGGTGAGGAACGATACGATCCGTTCCGTTCCCCCGTAAAGGCGTGGCGGGACCGATTCGTCTAGGGGCGCGACCTGAGCAATTCTCATTTCTTGCGGCTTTCGGTGACGACCGGAAGGTTGGTGTGAAGTTACCGCGTGGAGGGCAGTGGGGGAATGTAAGTTACGTGGTTGGCTTGGGTAAGGCAGCTATGTGGATCAAAGATCGCCGCCTTTGTGCGATCCGATCAATCACGGGATTGGCACAGACATTTCTGCGACCGCTGGAAGCAAAATCGAGCTGATCGCAGAGCCTGCCCGGCTGGACAAAAATGCGCTAGAACTGGTGAAGAACAGGTTCGATGCTTGCTGAAAAAGCAGGGCTCACATCGAGGACCGACTTTCGACATTGTCCAATACAGTAAATTACCTTCCGCGCAGAGAGGCGATGTCTCAACGTCACCTGAGCGCGCCAAGTCGGAAGGTGATGTTGATGAAAACTCCGACGCATTCGAACTCGGTCCCGACGCGAGGAGGGAAGCACTTCGCGCTGGTCGATAAAAAGAAAGCCAGCGCTGCAAAGCCACGTTTCCAGCGTTCCGCAAATCTTCAGCCATACAAACCGCAGGGTCAACCGCGAGAACTGGATGCGTTGTGCGGCCTCGCGGCGAACCGGATTGCCATCGAGGGCGTAAGCCCGGAGATCGACGGCGGGCGCTTCCCGGCCAAATGTGTCGCCGGCGATCAGGTTCTGATCGAGGCGGACATCTTCGGCAACAGTCACGACAGGATCGTTGCTTGCCTGCTTTACCGGCCTGCAGGGACCGAAAGCTGGACCGAGCAGCCGATGATCCTGTTGGAAAACGACCGCTGGAGTACCAGGGTCGTGCTCGGCGAAAACCGGCTCTACCAGTTCACCTTCTGCGCATGGCACGACCTTTATGCGACCTGGCGCGAGGAAGTAGCCAGGAAGCTTACGACGGGCCGGAACATCGCCCTCGAACTGCAGGAAGGACGCCGCCTGCTTCAATCTGCGGCGCGGTCCGACCGGGCAGGCCGAGACGATGTCGCGGAGCTTGAGCAGGTGCTGGCGTCGTTCGAAATTCTGCATGCCGACACGCAGCGCCTTGCTCTACTTGGTTCCGATGCGGTGGCCGCCGTGATGAGCCGGGGCGGGGTCAGAGCCAACCTCAGCTATTACCACAAGGTTCTCGAGATATTCGCCGACCGCAAGGCCGCGGCATTCAGCGCTTGGTACGAGCTTTTCCCGCGTTCCCAATCAGGTGATCCCGCGCGCCACGGCACCTTTGACGACGTCATCAACCGTCTGCCCTATGTGCGCGATCTCGGCTTCGACGTGCTTTACTTCCCACCCATTCACCCCATCGGCGAGACCAATCGCAAGGGCCGCAACAACAGCCCCAAGGCCGAACTGGGCGACGTCGGCAGCCCCTATGCCATCGGCGCGCAGCATGGAGGGCATGATGCCATCCACCCGGAACTGGGGAGTTTCGAGGATTTCCATCGCCTGGTGGCTGCTGCGCGGCGGCACGGGCTGGAGGTCGCGATCGACTTTGCAATTCAATGTTCTCCAGACCACCCCTGGATTAAGGCGCATCCGGAATGGTTCGACTGGCGGCCGGACGGCTCCCTCGAATTCGCAGAGAACCCGCCCAAGAAGTACGAGGACATCGTCAATGTGAACTTCCACAGGGACGCCTTCCCAGGTCTCTGGCACGCCTTGCGCGACATCTTGCTATTTTGGATTGGCCACGGGGTAAAGATTTTCAGGGTCGACAACCCGCACACCAAGCCGTTCGCCTTCTGGGAGTGGATGATCGGGGAAGTCCGCTCCAGGCATCCCGAAACTATCTTCCTCGCCGAAGGCTTCACGCGTCCCAAGGTCACGAAACGCCTCGCCAAAGTCGGGTTCAACCAGAGTTATTCCTACTTCACCTGGCGCAATTCCAAGCGGGAACTGGAGGAATACCTTATCGAACTCACTCAGGAAGAATGCCGCCACTATATGCGGCCGAACTTCTTCGCCAATACGCCCGATATCAACCCAACCTATCTCCAGCATGGCGGCAGGCCGGGATTCCAGGCCAGGCTGATCTTGGCCGGCACGCTCGGCGGAAATTACGGCATCTATAACGGCTTCGAGATCTGCGAGGCTGAGGCCGTGCCCGGCAAGGAGGAGTACCTCAACTCCGAGAAGTACCAAATCCGCGCCTGGAACATGGACGAGCCCGGCAATTTGCAGTGGGACATCAGGTTCGTCAACCGCCTCCGCCGAAACCACAAGTCGCTGCAGGACTTCACCAGTCTCGCCTTCTACAATGCCTGGAACGACAACATCATCTACTACGGCAAGCGCACGGCCGACCTGTCCGACTTTCTGCTGTTCCATGTCTGCCTCGATCCGCACTCGGCTCAGGGCGCGGATTTCGAGGTGCCGCTTTGGGAGTTGGGTCTCACCGACGACGCCCCGATCGAAGTGGAGGACATGGTCACCGGCCGCCACTTCACCTGGCACGGCAAAATTCAGCACATCCATCTCGATCCGTTCTACAAGCCCTATGCGGTGTGGCGACTTATCTCGCCGGGAGCACACGCAGGGCAGTCTCGACCAGACGCTTGAGGCGGCTTCGAACCAGCCTTCTCGACGCCTCGCGTATTCTGCGGCTTTGGTCGCGATATCGGCGCGGTATGTCGAGCATTGGATCCAGAGTAGTCACCGGCAAAGTGCGGTTTTCCGCTCGCCGCCAATTGTGCGGCTGCCCTCGCATTTGGCTGCGCGCGTTCGACGTAAATTACATAGAGTCGCTGGTGCAGCAGGGCCTATTGGCGCATCTTTTCGCCTGCGGACGGGCGTCCTCAGCAAGGACGCTGGCGCCGGCCCTCAGAGCCCTTCTGCCGGCTAGGAGGAGGGGGTGAGATGAAGACCTTTCTTGCCGCTGGAGCTGTCGTGGCTTTCTTGTTTCCGGGACTGCCTTTCGCAGACGCATAGGCCGACCGGCACAGGCCTGCCGGGACGACGACAAGGGAGGATCGAAGCATGATGGGCAATGACATGTTGAAGGCGGGCGCTGCGGCGCTGGCGCTGCTGCTTGCCGGGCTTGGTTCGGTGCACCCTGTCCTTGCACAAGAACAGGTCGCGGCGGCTGACGCTTCGGGCGCGGCGACGACTTCGCCGGACCCGCTGAGCGCCGACGAAATGGAGGTCCTGGTTGCGCGGATTGCGCTCTATCCGGACGAGCTGATCGCGGTGATCACGGCGGCAGCGCTCTATCCGCTGGAGATCGTCGAGGCGGCGCGCTTCCTCGACCGGTACGCGAAGGACAAGAGCTTGAAGCCGAAGGAGAGCTGGGACGGCTCGGTGGTGTCGCTGCTCAACTATCCGGACATCGTCAAGATGATGAGCGACGACCTTGAGTGGACGCAGGCGCTCGGCGACGCCATCGCATACCAGCAGAAGGATGTGCTGATCGCCATCCAGCAGTTGCGCGACGAGGCGGTCGCCAAGGGGGTGATCAAGACCGACGACAAAATCCAGGTCGTAGAAGAGAACGACAACGTCGTCATAAAGTCTGCCAGCCCGGAGGTGATCTATGTCCCGCAATATCCGCCTCAAATGCTCTATGAACCGAACTATGTGTGGGAGCCGATCCGCTACTATCCCGACCCCTATCCCTATTACTGGTATCCCGGAGCAACCTTCTTCGCCGGGGCGGTGACGGGCGCCATCTGGGCCGCCGCCGTCGACTGGGACGACTGGGGCGTGTGGGGCGGCCGCTGGAACGGCGGCGACATCGACATCGATTGCAACAACTGCTTCAACAACCGCGACTTCAACGGCAAGGTCAACTTCAATGACGTGGACTGGAAGAACGTCGACCGCAGCAAGATCAACATCGACCGAAACCAACTGAACAAGTTCGACCAGAACAACATCAAGAACCGGATCGAAAAGAACGGCGACAACGCCATCCGCGACCGCGCCAAGGACATCAAGAAGCGCGATCAGGTCGCCAACAGGGGGCCGGGCAAGACGGCTGGAACCAGGGACATTCGCAAGAGCACGCTGGACGGGCTGAAGGGCCAGGGAAGTCAGGCGACAAACAGGCCGGCCAACAAAGCGAACGTCAAACGCCCTGCGGCGAAGCCCACCGCCAACCGTCCCGCGGCCAAGTCTGCCAACGTTAACCGCAAGGCCGGCAAGCCGAAGCCCGCGGCGAGGGTCGACAGTCGCCCGAAGAAGACGTCCGGACTCGGCAACGTCAACCGCGGCAAGGCTACCAAGGTCAGCTCAAACCGGGGCCACAAGTCGATGGGCGGTGGCAGTCGCGGAGGCGGTGCCCACAAGCAGATCAGGCGACCCAGCGGCGGCGGCGGGCGGCGGCGTTGAGCAAACGGGAGGACAGGATCATGACCAGGATGTTCAGCACCACCCGTCTCACGGGCCTTCATCACAGCGTCTGCGCGGTCGTCGTTGCTCTTGGCGTCGCTCTGTCGCTGTCGTCAGTCGCCTCCGCACAGGATGCGGCGGCCCCGGATGTAGCCAGACCGGAGATCGAATCGTTTGCGGCTGCCGACGAGCCGCCGTCCTTCGACACGCCGGAGGCGGCGCTCGACGCCTTCAAGCAGGCGCTTCAGGCTGAAGGCTCGGACGCGGTCGCAGCACTGCTCGGCCTCGACGCCGCAAAACTCAAGGCCGACGAGAACACCGACGACACGCTTGCGGCGGCCAAGGAAGGGGCAGCAAAGCAGCTCGTGCTCGACGGCGAGGGCGACCGCCGCACGGTGCAGATCGGCGAGAAGCTGTGGCCCCTGCCATTCCCGATCGTCAAGGGCGAGGATGGCAAATGGGCCTTCGACACCTATGGCGGGCTTGAGGAGATCGTGAACCGCCGCGTCGGCGAGAACGAGTTGCAGGCGATCGAGACGATGCGCGCCTATGTCGACGCGCAGGAGGACTATGCATCCGAGGACCGTGACGAGGACGGCGTCGAGGAGTTCGCACAAAAACTCGTCAGTACGGAAGGCCTGACCGACGGGATCTACTGGCCGGCGGACGACATCAACGGGGAAAGCCCGGCCGGTGACCTCAGCCAGTCCGAACTCGACGATGCAGCCAGGGGCGAAGGCTATTTCGGTTACAAGTACAAGATCCTGACCGGACAGGGGGACAGGATCGCCGGCGGCGCCTACGACTACGTCATCAACGGCAACATGATCGCCGGCTTCGGCCTCATCGCCTGGCCAGCCAAATATGGCGAGACGGGCGTAAAGACCTTCGCCGTCAACCAGCACGGCATCGTCTACGAGACCGATCTCGGTCCGACCACCGAGGCGATCGTCAAATACATAGACCGCTTCAATCCAGACGAAACCTGGGAGGTCGTCGCCGATTGAGGGGAAACGCGTTCCATGCGCCCAAGGCTAATACCGGCAAGTCCCGCGGGGCGCGACGCCAGACGGACCGGGAGCGTCGTTGATGCAGATCAAGGAACAAGGCGCGCTTGTGAACGAATGCAAATGTAGCCCAAGGGGAGGGGGGACAATGTGGAAAATACGCGCTGCTTCGATTTTGGCGGCGCTCGCCGCCTTCGGGATTGCCGGGCTTGGACTGGCGCGGCCAGCCGCCGCTGAGGAGACTACCGATATCGGCACCCTCGACGCGGCGAAGGCCGGAAGGGTGTTTGCCGCCAAACCTCCTTACTCGCCCTATGCGGGGCGCAACTTTCCGACCCGCCCTCTGTTCGGCGACACGCATCTGCACACGGGAGCTTCCTTCGATGCTGGCGCATTCGGCGCCCGGTTGACGCCGCGAGACGCCTACCGCTTCGCGCACGGCGAGGAGATCACGGCGTCGAGCGGCCAGCCTGCCAAACTGTCGCGGCCGCTCGACTTCCTGGTGGTGGCCGACCACTCCGACAATATGGGTATGTTCCCCGACCTGTTCGCAGGCAAGCCTGACGTGATCGCCGATCCGCAGGCCAAGACCTGGTACGAGGAGATCAAGGCGGGACAAGGCGGCAAAGCCGCGCTCGAGATCATCTTTAGCTTCGGCAAGGGAACGCTGCCGAAGGCGATGATCTACGGGCCGGACACGCGACCTTACAAGAATGCGTGGCAGGACACTGTCAAGGCGGCCGAGGAATACAATGATCCGGGCCGGTTCACCGCCTTCATCGGCTACGAATGGACATCAAACACGGCCGGCAACAATTTGCACCGCAACGTCATTTTTCGCGACAATGCAGACAAGGCCGATCAGGTCGTGCCCTATACGACGCTTAAGCCCTTGGGCAGCGACAATCCGCGCGATCTATGGAAGTGGATGCAGGCCTATGAGGATAAGACCGGCGGCAATGTGCTGGCGATTGCGCACAACGGCAATCTGTCCAACGGCCGCATGTTTCCGCTGATCGAGTCCTTCACCGGCAAGCCGGCCGACAAGGAATATGTCGAGCAGCGCTCCAGGTGGGAACGCCTCTACGAGACAACCCAGACGAAGGGCGACGGCGAGGCGCACGCGGTCTTGTCGCCCAATGACGAGTTCGCGGATTTCGAGACTTGGGATTTCGGTAATCTTGATGCCAGCGTGCCGAAGACGCCTGACATGCTCGAGTTCGAATATACACGGTCCGCGCTGAAGAACGGGCTCAAGCTCGAAGCCGAACTCGGCACCAACCCCTACAAGTTCGGGCTGGTCGGTAGCTCCGACGCGCATACCGGCCTTGCGGCCATGGAAGAGGAGAACTTCTTCGGCAAGACGACGCCGCAGGAACCGAGCCCGGAGCGCCTGACGGCGACGTTCGTCAAAGACGGTAAGACCGGAATCACGGTGATGGACTGGGAGGTCGGCGCATCGGGCTACGCCGCGGTCTGGGCGGAGGAGAACACCCGCGAATCGATCTGGGACGCGATGCAGCGCAAGGAGACCTATGCCACCACCGGGCCGCGCATGGCCGTGCGCTTCTTTGGCGGCTGGGACTTCGAGCCGGCCGATGCGCAGAACCGCAATCCGGGCGCGATCGGCTACGGCAAGGGTGTGCCGATGGGCGGTGATTTGACCAGCGCGCCGGAAGGCAAGGCACCGACCTTCCTGGTTGCGGCGCTGAAGGATCCGATCGGCGCCAATCTCGACCGCTACCAGATCGTCAAGGGCTGGCTCGACGACAAGGGCGAAACGCATGAGCAGGTCTACGACGTGGTGTGGGGCGGCGACCGCAAGCCGGGCGCCGACGGCAAGGTGCCGTCTGTCGGCAGCACCGTCGACGTTGAGAACGCCACATGGACCAACACCATAGGGGCGCCGGAATTGATCGCGGTCTGGAAGGACCCAAGCTTCGATCCGGAACAAAAGGCATTCTACTACGGGCGCGTCATCGAGATTCCGACGCCTCGCTGGACCGCCTACGACGCCAAACGGTTCGGCACGAAGGCGCTGGACGGTACTCGCATGACCGTCACCGAGCGGGCCTATACCTCGCCGATCTGGTACACGCCCGAAGAGTCTTGACGCCAACACACGACAACAAGGAGTGGTGACATGATGCACCCATTGAGAAGTCTTAACGAGAGAGCTTGGACCGTCATCGCAGTGCTGGCGCTTTGCGGGCTGGCAGGCGCGACGGGCACTCTGCCCGCCGCGGCCGATGAGGCTCAGGCGAAGCAGATGTTCAAGGGCATGACCGACTACCTTGCCGGCCAGCAGGCCTTCTCGTTCAACTATGACGCGACACTCGACATCGTCACGGCCGACATGATGAAGGTCGGCCTGGCGAGTTCCGGCTCGCTCACGCTGCAACGCCCTGACAAGGCGCGCATGACCCGGACCGGCGTGGCCGATGTCGAACTGACCTATGACGGAAAGATGGTATCGGCGATCGGAAAGAACCTCGACGTCTATACGAAGTTCCCCCTGGAGGGCTCGGTCGAGGATATGCTCGATACGCTCCGTTTCGTTTATGGCGTCGAAGCGCCGGCCGCCGACCTTCTATCGGCCAACGCCTTCGAGGTCATGATGGAGAACGTCACGGCGGGCAAGGATCTCGGAAGCGGCGTGATCGGTGGTGAGGTCTGCAACCACCTGGCGTTCCGCACCAACGACACCGACTGGGAGATCTGGATCGCCGATGGCGATGCGCCCCGTCCCTGCCGCATCACCATCACCAGCAGGATGATGGCCATGGCGCCGTCCTACACGGTGCAGATTTCCGACTGGAAGGCCGGCAAGGACGTAGCCGCCGACGATTTCAATCTGGAGACCGGGGATGCCAAGGAAGTGAAGATCGAGGAGATGCGCGGGCTGGACGATCTCGCCGGCCTGCTTGAAGAAGGAGATGCGCAATGAGATCGTCTACGAAAGCTTTGATAGCATCACTCGCACTGCTGTTCGGTGCCTCGGACCTCCACGTCGCCGATTGGCGGGTGGGCTTGGGTATCTTCAGCCTGGTCGCCGATGCCGAAGCCCGCGTCGGGCGTCCGGCGACTCCCGGCAGCGTTGCCGGCGTCGCCCGCAGGACGACGCGCCGCGTTATCCGCCGCGGCGCCTATATCGGCGCTATTCCCGTCGGCTGCCCGTATGGCAGCTACTACGGCTACAATCTCTACTACTGCGGTGGCAGCTATTACCAAAAGTCGGGCGGCGGATATGTCGTCGTCTATTTCTAGGCGACGATGCCTGGAAGCATTGCGAAGGCGCCGCTGCGTGTTGTGTGCCGCAACCAGGCAATCGTGACCGGTGACGGGCAAACTCGCCGGAGCTAATGGTGATCGGGCCAACCCCGGAGGAATGAATCGATGGACCCGGCCAGATATTTCGAAAAGATAGCTCCCGAGCTATTGCAAGTCCGAGCGCTTACGAAGCCTTCAACGAAGGCATCCCGTCGAGAGGACCAAGAGCGAGGACGAAGACGATCTGGCCAATGACTAGCGGCGGTTCGGCGAGCCCGCCGATGAGCCATGATGTCCGAGACCTGCCCATCGCGACCCGTCCCTGGACGCACCGACTGATGCTGAAGCCGCTGTTGAAAGAACCGCTTCTTCACTTCCTCTTGATCGCGCTCGCGATCTTCGCGGTGCACGGGCTGGTCGGCGCCGATGCGGAGAAGAAGACGGACAGCATCGTCGTCACGGCGCCGAAGATCGAGCAGATGGCCAGCCTGTTCGCCAAGACCTGGCAGCGCCCGCCGACCGCCGACGAACTCAAGGGGCTGGTCGACGATCACGTGAAGGAGGAAATCCTCGTCCGCCAGGCGCTCGAAATCGGGCTCGACAAGGACGACACGGTCGTCAGACGGCGTCTTCGCCAGAAGATGGAGTTCCTGAACAACGCCGACGCCGAGGCGCTGGAAGCGACGGAGGTGGAGCTGCAGGCCTATCTGGCGGCCAATCCGGGCGCGTTCAGGGTCGACGGCATGCTGGCCTTCCAGCAGGTGTTCCTCAACCCGCAGCGGCGCGGCGAGGCGATCGATCAGAACGCCGCATCTGTACTGGAGGCGCTGCTGGCCGACCCAGCCGCGGACCCTTCTCCGCTCGGCGACCCGACCCTGCTGCCGCCCGGGCTGCCGCTTTCCGGCGCCGCATCGATCGGCCAGACCTTCGGCTTCGATTTCGCCGAAGCGCTCGGCAAGGCGCCCGTGGGCCATTGGACGGGTCCCGTCACCTCCACCTTCGGGCTTCACCTGGTGCGCGTGACGGAGCGCGTGCAAGGCCGGACGCCGACGCTCGACGAGGTGCGCGAGGCGGTGGCACGGGAGTGGACGAACGCCAGGCGCAAGGAGCTCGAAGACAAGCATCTAGCTGAACTGCTCAAGGGCTATAAGGTCACCATCGAGAGCCCGGACGGCATGGAAGCCAGCCAGTGACGCGACTTGGCGCGATGCTCGCAATCGTGGTTGCGGCGCTTCTCGCCGCACCCGCGATGGCGCATGAGGTCCGGCCGGCCTATCTCGACATGCGCGAAACGGGCAGCGGCGCGTTCGCCGTCGTCTGGAAGGTCCCCGCTCTGGGCGATATGCGCCTCGGGCTCCATGCCCGCCTGCCCGGCTCCTGTGTCGAGAAGACGGAGCCGGTGGGTTCGATCGAGGCTGGAGCCTATCTGGAGCGATGGTCCGTCGCCTGCGCCGGCGGACTGAAAGGCCGCGAGATAGGCGTCGACGGGCTTGGATCGACGATGACCGATGCGCTGGTCCGCATCCAGTACGCGACGGGCGACACGGAGGTCGCTCGCCTATTGCCGGAGGGGCCGGCCTTCGTCGCGGCGGGAACGCAGACCAACGTTGAAGTGGCGCGGACCTATTTCCTGCTCGGTGTGGACCATATCCTGTCGGGCCTCGACCACCTGCTGTTCGTGTTGGCGCTGATGCTGCTCATCCGCGACCGCTGGATGCTGGTGAAGACGATCACGGCCTTCACGGTGGCGCACAGTATCACGCTGGCCGGTGCATCGCTCGGCTATTTCAGCCTGCCGCAGGCGCCCGTCGAGGCGACGATCGCGCTCAGCATCGCCTTCGTGGCGAGCGAACTGGTCAAGATGAAACCGGGCGAACGGCGGCTTTCGGAGAGCTATCCATGGGTCGTCGCATTCGCGTTCGGGCTGTTGCACGGTTTCGGCTTCGCAGGCGCGCTGAAGGAAATCGGCCTGCCGCAAGCCGACGTGCCGCTCAGCCTGCTGACGTTCAACCTCGGCGTCGAGGCGGGCCAGTTGATCTTCGTTGCCGGGGCGCTGGTGCTGCTCGCGGCGGCGGGCACGCTGCTCAGGGTGCCGCCCGCCCCGGCCCGCCTGGCCGGCGCCTACGCGATCGGCACTGCGGCGATGCTGTGGCTGGTGCCGAGGATCGCCGGCCTGGCGGCGTGACAGAGGCCGATCGGCTACGTGATCAACGGGTCGTGATGTGGACAGAACAGAGCCGTGGCCGGAAGGCCCAGATCGCTGCAGGTTTCGGCCCACTGCGGTCATTCGAGAACTAGAGGCGGATGGCCGCTTCTGGGGCTAAGCGATCAGAGAGAAGTTCCTTATTGGCCTTCAAAACTCGGCGGAAACAGAGACGGATCGCGCGGCTCAGCCAGACTGTCCGGAGAAGGCTGCGGCTAACTCGCGGATAGTCGACCGACGTTCGAGCCAGCCGATATGGGCTATGTCTACAGTGACTGAGTGGTGATCCCGACAGGAATCGAACCTGTGACCTACAGATTAGGAATTATGTTGTAGAAATTATCTTTTGAAATCAATATCTTATGAGATTTTTGCTCTTTGATAGATACCCAGAAGTCTCAAAGTCTGGATTGGCATTTACGCCCCGAACGGCCTGGTCGGCTATCACACCGTCATTAAAGCAACTGTGTTAACGCACGAGGCCTGTGGTCCTGACGTCACTTGCCGCCGTGCTGGCCTTCATCCCTCTAACACACCCGACTTCCGGGGATCGATGCCATATATGCTGGTCGGCGGAACGGCGGCCGGCACGCTGCTTATCCGTATGCGACAAGGCGCCTTCATGCGCCCCGCACTCTTGGGATTCTTGGTCCTTCAGCTGGCGGTCACTACCGCCCCGAGCTTTGCGTCCGAGACCTTTCGCAAGCTTACAGCCAGAGCGACGCCACTGACGATGACGAGCAGGCCGCCGATAACAATGCCCGGTGTGGGCAACTCCGAGAATATCACGATGCCAAAAAGGCATGCCCAGATCACAGTCGAATATTCCATTGGACCTACAAGCGATGCCGGCGCGAATCGGCAGGCCTCGAAGAAGAAAAGCTGCGCCAGGTAGATCTGGAGTCCGAGCGCCAGCATGAGCGCGCCATCCAAGAGTGTCTGAGGTGGCTGCCACTGCATGAACCCGGCACTTAGCAGCATGAAGACGACGCCGGTGCTGAACAGTTGCACATCCGAACTTTCTCGCGCGCCACTCTTCCGGGTGAGGACCACAGCCATCGCCCATAACAGGCCAGCTCCCAGAGCGATCAGAGAAGGAACCGGACTGACATCGCCTGCCGGATTCGCGGCAATGACCGCGCCGGCAAGGCCGAGGAGAATGGCGATCCAGTGGAAGCCGCAGATCCTTTCGCCAAGAAGCAGGGCCGCGAGGAGTACGCCGATCAGCGGCGACGTGGAGTAGAGCGTGGTGACGTTCGCAAGTGGCATGAGCCCGGCTGCAACGAAGAAGCCAAGCGCAGATAGGAAATGAAGGATGGCGCGCAACGCAGTAGGAACTTTGTAGGGACTCGCAATAAAGCCCCTAACCGTCGCCTGCCGCCCCAGGGTCAGAGTTATGACGAGCATCACGGCGCTGCGAGCGAAGATGAGCTGCCACAGCGAGTAGCTCTCCCCCAACCATTTCATGGTTGCGTAGTGCAGCGAGTACATGGCGTAGCAGGCAAGGGCTAACAGTATGCCCAGCATTTTTCGATCTGCGACGTGGTTCATTTCATGCGCCTCCCGTTTCCGGTCCCCTGTCATCCACCGCTTGGGCCGCGCCGGACTTGTCGAGGCAGGTGACGAATCCAGTTGGCTTGGCGAGCGGATGGTGGTATGGCTAGCAACTAGTAAACTGGTCTACTAGGCATGCTCGAAAAGAATAATCCAACCCGCGACAGGTTGATCGCTGAGGGCCTCAAGTCACTGATCCTGAATGGTTTCGACGGCATCGGCCTGAACGCCATCTTGCATTCCGCAGGCGTCCCGAAGGGCTCTTTCTACTATTTTTTCAAGAGCAAAGAGGAATTTGCCGGCGCGGTTCTGGACGCCTACGAGCGCCATTACGTCAAGATGCGCGCGGAAATATTCCAAGACACGTCCTGCAGCCCTCTGCAACGGCTTCGCAACTATTTCGATGCGGTCGAGCGTCTCCACCTGAGCGAAGTGCCCATCGGGGGATGTCTTTTCGGCGTGCTGAGCCAGACCGCCGCGGCGCGCAGCCCTGAGTTCAGGGCAAGGCTTGCCCGGGTGTTTTCCCGCTGGGAGGCACAGCTGTGCCGATTGCTGGAAGAAGCTCAGGCCATTGGCGAAGCCGACCCGAATCTTGATCCCAAGGATGCAGCAGCCTTCCTTATCGATTGCTACGAGGGAACGCTGGTCCGCATGAAAGTCGATGGCGATCAAAACTCTTTCCGCAGGTTCCGACGCCTTGCCCTCGATCCTCTGGGGATCAACAAACGATCACATTGACCGAAATCGATACCGGGCCCTAAACTGCGCCCGCGTTTTGCTGCCGCTGGTCCGATGGGACGGACGATGGTAGCATCGATCAAAGCATCGAGTGCGGCGTGCAGCAGCGAGAACCCGAAAACCCGTAGCTACGGGACGGCGCGGCCTTCATACATGTACACCATAGGCCGAGGCCCCTTTGCATAGCCCTCTTGGATCCGCGAGATGCTGAAGCCGGCAGTCTCGACAAGCGTGCCGATCGCCCGGTTGAGATGGCAGCCGCCGGCGATGTGCTTCCAGACCGGCGTCAGCCGGTCCTGCCAGCGTTGAACAGACCCGTCTGGCGACAAGCCGTGCTCGACAAAGAGGAGTTGTCCACCCGGCTTAAGAATCCGCCGCATCTCGCTGAGCGCCTGTCCAGTCACATGGATCGAGCAGAGCGTCCAGGTCGTGACAACTGTGTCAACGGAATGGTTGTCCAGCGGGATCTCCTCCGCCGATCCGTCGATGAAACCGACCGGACAGGCGCAATGCTCAGCGGCACGCCGGGCCATCGCCAAAAGCCGCAAGGAAGGATCAAGGCCGATCACCTCGCGCACGGCGGCGGGGTAAAGCGGCAGGTTGAGGCCAGAGCCAATCCCGACCTCGAGCACCCGTCCTTCGGCGGCGGAGAGCACGCGCTGCCTGTAGGGCAGCAGTTCGCGGTTGGCCATCGAATGATTCACGAGGCGCGGTAGGACAACATCTTGATAGAAACCCATGATGCTTCTCCCGTCAGTTCGCCGCACGCCGGGCGCGCAATGCACACTGGCTTACTGCCCGCCTGAACGCGTCGTAGTAGGTCGGATCCTCGGTTCTCATGACCTTGTCCCACCACGTGAAATACAGTCCGAAATTGGTGCGCGGCCGGGCATGGTGCAGGTCGTGATGCGTGACGGTGGTGATCCAGTCGAACAGCGGGCGACCGTCGGCCGTCGCCGGAAAGATCTCGTAGCCGCAATGCCCGATTGCATTGCGCAGCATCATGTGCGCGGTGAAGATGAAGGCAGCGAGCACGCTGGTCGGCATGATCGCCATCATGATCAACAGGTAGATCGCGTTGACGAATGCTTCGCTGACGTCGAAGGCATATGCGGTCCAAGGTGTTGGATTGTACGACCGGTGATGCAAGCGATGGAACCACCGGAACAATTTTGGGCGATGCATGATCCAATGGGTCCAGTAGAACCACGCATCGTGCGCGACGATTAATACGACGACGTTGATGACGAAATAGGTCAACCCATACTGCGCCGGGTCTTCATAGACGGGCAGCAGGCCAAGGCTGGCCAGAATAGCGATCGTGAGCCCTACGAGTGAGAAGACCAGAACGGTTCTGAGAGATGCCAGGATCTCGCGGAGGATCTGCCGCGCATCCGGCGTCTCGTCGCGAATCTTGCGTGACGCAAGGCGCGCCGAAAGGAGGACGTTGATCACGAGAAACGTCCCGCCGGCGCCGAGCAGGTAACGGTAGAGGTCACCCTGAAGGATGAGAGGATAGACGCCAGCGGCGAACTGAAAAAGCGGCGAGGCGAACAATGTTTCGCACATGACGGTAGTCTCCCGTTGGATGGCCGGGACTACCGAGGCGCGCTCATGGCCGCTCCGCGCCGCAAGAAATCGATAGCAAAATACCGATTTCGATCAGAGATTTTCGGAATCGACGAGCCTGCCAAGCGCGTCCCTGCGAAATTGCGTCGGCGTCGTTCCGGTGCGGTCGCGAAATGCCCGATTGAACGGTGCGAGCGACGCATAGCCCACGCCAAAGGCGATCGACACGATCTGCTCTCGCACGCGGTTCGGGTCGGCAAGACGCCGCCGCGCCTCATCGACGCGATGTTCGTTGACGAAAGCGGAAAAGCTCCGAAAACCGAGGCCGACATTGATCAGCCTGCGCAGCCGGTGTTCGGGCACACCGAGGCGGCCAGCCAGTCGGCCGAGCGAAAGATCAGGCTCGAGCAAGACGCCTTCCGCAACGGCGCGCTTCAGACGCTCGAGTTCGATGCGCTCGGCGGTGGAAAGATCAGTCACGTCGATGATGCCACGCTGAGCGGGCGCCTCGAACAGGTCCATGCGCAGCGGCGCCAACCATGCGGTGAAGACAAACGAGATCGCGAACAGCATTGCGGCCTGCGCTGGTGTCGTCCAACCGGGAAGTGGCGCGAACATCGCGTAGATCTCGCCCGCCGCGACGAAGGCAGCCGCGATCGGCAGCACGATGGCAAGTGCTATGCGGAAGCGACGACGTGAATCGACAAGGTCGTTGCGCAGGTCCTGGATGGCCATCCAAACCACGTGCGCCAGCAATGCCAGAAGTATCGTTTGATGCAGAACTGTCCGGGCGTCCTCAAGCTTGGGGCCGCCCAAGACGCCGAGCAGCAGCGCCCCGAGAAGAAGCGCTGCAGGCAGTGCATGCACAGGCTTCCAAACAAAATCGTCGCGGAAGAGCGCCATTGCGAACCACCAGAGGAACGCCGGATTAAGCACGGCCAACAACAATGGAATGAGACGGATAGTGCCCAGCCCTTGCGGCATGGCGGGCGCGGAGAGCAGCGTGTAGCTGGCGACGCCCAACGTTAGCAGGCAGCCGCTCAGCGTTCCGACGCCAATCGGCCTCGCGCGGAGGAACTGGGTCGCCAAGAGCAGGTTGAGGGCGATCGCGCCGCCCCGCAACATCAAGTCGAATGTGGCCATCCCAGTCATGTTGCCTAGTAAGCGCAGTTTCGGTCCGCAAGGCAACGAAGTCGGAAATTGGGAAGTGCGAGTAAGCCGCGAGCTATTAGGAGGCGAATACGCATCCGAGGCGACGTTCAGCCGGTCTTTCCGGCATGACATTCGCGCATCATGAAAGCGACCACGGTACCGGACAGGAAAGTGAGGGCGGCGATCGAGGCAATCGCCCAAGCCAGGCCGAAGAAGTCGGCGATCAGTCCCGCCGACAGCGCGCCGATCGCATAGCCGAGATCGCGCCAGAAGCGATATACGCTGAGCGAGCGGGCGCGCCATGATGGGTGCGACGCATCCGAAACAGCGGCGATCAGGCTCGGATAGACCATCGCGGTGCCAAGCCCCGAACATGAGGCTCGCCACCAGCCACCAGCCGAAATTGGCGGTTAGCGCGGTGAGAAAGAGCGCCGCCGCCTGAACCCACATGCCGGCGACGATCAGGCCCTTGCGGCCCCAGCGGTCGCTGAGCGGTCCCGTCACGACCTGCAGCACGCCCCAGGTGACGGGATAAACGGCCTTCAGAATGCCGATGCGCTCCACACCAAGCCCGCCGGCGGCGAAGAAGAGTGGAAAGACGCCCCAGCTCATGCCGTCATTGAGGTTGTTGACCAACCCGGCCTGCGAAGCGGCGAAGAGGTTGCGATCACGAAAGGAGGTCAACGCAAAAACCTCGCGGAAGGAAAGGGGTGAGGCCTCGCGCGGATGGTTCGCCAGTTCCGCACGCACATGATCGCGCGTGTCGCGCACGAGCAGGATCGAGAGCACCGTGCCCAGCACCGCGTAGCCGACGCCGAGGTAGATGGGGATTGGTCGCAGACCGTAACGACTGGCGAGATAGCCGGTGAGGAAGGCGGTGATCCCGACCGCGAGGTAACCCGCGAATTCGTTGAGCCCTACGGCGAGGCCGCGCCCCTTCGGGCCGACGAGATCGACCTTCATGATGACCGTCATCGACCAGGCGAAGCCCTGGCTGATCCCAAGCAGCGCGTTGGCGGCGATGACCCAGTTCCAGTCCGGGGCCCACATGATCATGAAGGGCACCGGCAGGCCGAACAGCCAGCCGAGGACAAGCACGCGGTCGCGGCCCCAATTGTCGGCGAGTTGTCCGGAGACGAGGTTGGCCAGCGCCTTCACCACCCCGAAGCTGACAATGAAGGAGACGACCAGGGTGGTCGAAGCAATCCCGAATTCCTCTGAGCCGATCGCGGCACGACGGTGCGCTCGATTCCGACCATGCCGCCGACGAAGGCATTGATAAGCACCAGAAGCGCGAACTGCCGCCAGTTTGCTTTGAAGCCGAGGCTTACGGCAGGCGCCGCGACCGATGTCATGCCGCACCGGCGTTGAGGGCGCGTGTGCGTGCCGCCTCAGGAGGCGGCGGAATGTCCGCTGTCATCGTGGCGACGAACGCGGCCTCGTCCTCGATGCGAAAGGCTTTGTTGAAACGTCGTTCGAAGCCGATGGTCGAGGTGGGCTTGCCACTGAGCGATCTGCCGCAGACGGATCCAGAAAACGCGCCGGGCAGCACTTCGACATGGTCAGGCAATTCCTTCAGCCGCCGCACGCTGGAAAACAAGGCGCGTGCTCCGTCTTCCGCACTGGAGGCGAGTTCGGTGCGTCCGAGGTCGCCTACCATCAGCGTGTGGCCCGTCAGCACGAACCACGGCTCGGCCGCGCGGGTGCGGTCGGTCACGAGCAGCGATATGTGTTCCGGCGTGTGGCCGGGCGTATGCACGACCGTTGCGGTGACGTTGCCGAGTTCCAGGACACTTGACTGCATGGAACGGAAAATCGGCAGCCGCGCCTTCGAAAAGCACATACTCGGCACCGGCCGCCTCGGCCAGTGTACGTCCGGCGGACACATGGTCTGCATGAACGTGCGTATCGATCACATAGAGGATGCGCATGCCGGTCGCGCTTGCCGCGTCGAGATAGGGCTCGATTGGAAAGATCGGGTCGACGACGGCGGCCGCGGCCCTACCGCCGCAGCCGAACAGATAGGACGCAGCGACGGGATCGAAATGAAGAAATTGCCTCAGGATCATGACGGTTCTCCGGACGATGGAAAAACTGGAATTCCGATCACTCGGCCGGCTTGAGCCGCGCGCGCCGCGAGTAGCCCAGCCACACCAGCGAAGCAGCGGCGAGCCCCAGCCACGGCAGCAAAAGCACGTTGAGCAATTGCCAGCCGAAGCTTTGCAGGAACACCGCGGCGCTAAACGAGCAAGCAAGGCCGACAGAGAAGATGGTCATGTCGTTGGTCGCCTGCGCGCGGCCCCGCTCTGCGGAGGTATATGTGCCGGTCAGCAAGGTCGTGCCGCCGACGTAGAGGAAATTCCAGCCCACGCCGAGCAGGACAAGCGCGCCCGCGAAAGAGCCAAAACCTACTCCACTGAGAGTGGTCACCACGTGTCCCGCAAGGAGGAGAACTCCCGTCAGCATGACGCGCAGGACGCCGAAGCGGGCGATGAGTGATCCGGTGAAGAAGGATGGGAGAAACATGCCTAGCACATGGAGTTGGATAACGGTTGCCGCGGTCGAGAGATCGTGGTGGTGATGCACCATCGCCAGCGGTGTTGCCGTCATCGCCAGGATCATGACTCCATAGCCCGTCGCGGCGCCGAAAAGGGCGACCAAGTAGGCGGGCTGGGAGACTATGGCGAACCAAGGCCGACCGGACGTCGCGTTGCCTATCTCCTCCTTTGACGCTGGAACGCGCAGTCCGAGCAGCACGCCAGCACCAAGCAGGGAGACGAGGGCAAGCAGAAGAAAGGAGCCGGCATATTCAGTATCGAGCAGAGGCGCTCCGATCCGACCGACCATCGGGCCTGCCAAGGCTGCGACGATGCCTCCGGCGAGGACGAGGGAGATCGCACGCGGACGGAACGTGTCGTCGGCGACCTCGCCCGCCGCGAAACGATAGAATTGCGCGAAGGCCTGGTAGGCTCCGACGAAAAACGTGCCAGCAGCGAGGAGCGCGAGGGAGCCGATCCAGATGCCCGTCGCGGCGATCAGACCACCGGCCACGCCTAGTAACGCACCGAGGACGAAGCCCGCCCGACGGCCGACCTTCGCCATCCACATCGAGGCGGGGAAAGTGGTGACCGCCGTTCCGAGAAACATCGAGGCAATCGGCATGGTCGCCAGTTCCGGGCGCGACGCGATCATCCCTCCCGCCAACCCGCCAACGGTCATGACCAGCACCGAAACGGTCTGGAACAGAGCCTGCGCGCTCGCGAGCAAGAACACCTGCCTGTGCATGGAGGCGCGCAGCATCACAGCACCAACGCCTTTCGGGAGCCTTCAGAGCTATGGCTGTTGAGGGGCAGAAGGACCTTCACGACCACGGACTTGTCTCCCTAAAGGCTGTATGATAACTGTCATTCAATAACTATGTTGAATGAACTAACGTGGTCAGCACCTGGATGTCAATCCGCAATCCCAAGAAGGCGCTTTACGAGCAGTTCGCCGCCGTGGCGAAGGCCCTGGGCAACCCGCAAAGGCTGGAACTGATCGAGCAACTCGCGCAGGGTCCACGCAGCGTGGAAGCCTTGGCCAGGAAGCTTGGGCTTCCGGTGGCGAACGTTTCGCAGCATCTCCAGGCGATGCGCCGCGCCCGACTGGTGACGTCAGAGCGGGACGGCAAGTTCGTCAACTACCAACTCGCGGATGAAAGCGTGCTTGCAGCCTTCGCCGCCGTCCGTTGCGTTGCCGAGCGGCATTCGGCCGAGGTCGAACGCATCGTGAGGGGCTATTTTGACCGACGCGACGATATGGAGCCCGTGTCGCGGGAAGAACTGGCTGCGCGCATGAACGACGGGCTCGTTACTGTCATCGACGTCCGACCGCGCGATGAGTTTGCGCTCGGACATCTGCCCGGCGCGATCAACGTGCCACTCGGTGAGCTTGAGGGTCGCCTGTCAGCGTTCGATGCGGATCGAGAAATCGTTGCCTACTGCCGAGGCCCCTGGTGCGTGCTGTCGTTCGAAGCCGTCGCGGTACTGCGCAAACGCGGCTTTCGGGCGCGGCGCGTGGAAGATGGACTGCCGGAATGGAGAGCGGCCGGCCTCCCAGTCGAGCTGCCGTGATGCCTTGCGACCTCGGGGGGTGAAGATGACTGTTGATGAAATGCTAAATGAAGCTCGGGCTATGCTTGGTCGGCTCTCGCCCGACGACGCATTCAAGGAGCACTGCTCGTTGACATCCGGTGTCTTGAGCAAAGAGCACGCGATGGCGACATTCCGAACGCAGCGGTCATCAACCGCAACGAATTCGAGTGGCGTTGCGATCCAAGTGCTGAATGGCGGCACCCCATGGTCAAGGCGAACGATTACGAGCAGCGGATAATCGTTCTCTGCAATCAAGGGTTTCAGTCGGGTCTTGCGGCAGCGAACCTCGTTCGCCTTGGTCTTAAGAACGCGGCCGACGTGGACGGTGGAATGGAGAACTGGCTTCTGCGCGGGCTACCAGTCACTCCGTTTTGGAAGCCAGAGCTGCGCCTCCTACTTGAGACCTAACGATGTTTTAGTCTTGGGCGACGTTGGACGCTCTCTTCCGTTGGCCGGGCTCAAAGTCACTCTCGCCGGCGGTGGGTGCCGTTTCGGACCTGTCAACCGACGTTTCGGCCGTACGGATCGGCAATCCTGATCAGGCCTTTTCGCGTAGCGGCAAGGTTGACACAACGCAACAGTCCATGCTAACGCGTTAGTGGTGACTAACGTGAACAGCTGGACCGCGCTCGGCGACAAGACTAGGCGCACGATCTTCGAAATGCTGGTCGAGCATCCGTGCTCGGTTGGCGAACTAGCTCGTACCCTGCCGGTTACTCGCTCGGCGGTCTCGCAGCATCTGAAAGTACTCAAGGACGCCGGGCTCGTGGGCGACACACGGGCAGGCAAACATCGCATCTACCAGGTCGATCCCGATGGGCTGGCGGCCCTGCGCGCGGAACTCGACCGGTTTTGGAGCAAGACGCTGGAGGCCTACAAGACGGCCGTTGAGCAAAAGCCGGAGGATTGGCAATGAACGTCCATGCAGCAGAAGCGACCGTCAGACACTCCATCGTGGTCGAGGCGCCGATCGAGCGCGCATTCAAGGTTTTCACCGAGGACTTCGGGAGTTTCAAACCCCGCGAGCACAATCTGCTCGCCGTGCCGATCGCCGAAACCGTCTTCGAGACTCGGGTCGGCGGCCACATCTATGATCGTGGCAGCGACGGCAGCGAGTGCCGCTGGGCACGCGTCTTGGCCTACGAGCCCCCCAACCGGTTGCTCTTGAGCTGGGACATCAGCCCTCGATGGCAGCTGGAGACTGACCCGCACAAGACCAGTGAGTGGGAGGTGCGGTTCACCGCCGAAACGGCGCACCGGACCCGCGTCGAGATTGAGCACCGGAGGCTGGAGCGCCATGGCGATGGTTGGGAAGGCGTGCGAGATGGTGTTGCCGCCGATCAAGGCTGGCCGCTCTACCTGCAGCGGTACGCCGACCTGTTCGGCCGTCGGGCCTGACGGCCACATATGGCGAACGCGAAGATTTGACCGATGCCGTTCAACTCACCAGGTGGGGTCCCGACCTTCGAGATCATCGCCCGGGACGACCTGCGGCCGGCGACGGAGACTGGTGTAGGGGGCAACGTAGGCCATGCTGAGTGCATCGCCCACCAAACCGGAAATGGCGGCAAGCGATGCGCCGATTTCGAGCCTCGGAAAGCTTAGCCGTGGCAGGCTGAAGCGGCGGATGGTGATGGGGGCTTTGGTGGAGATGTCGGTCATGGCGTCCTCCTGTCAAGATGAGGATGACACCGCTTCCCATTCAGGTCCTTGGCCCGGACCTGAAGAGTCCTGAACAGTCCTGAAGTTCGCGTTCAGGGTCGTATTGGATTATCCTGCCCGCGAGGAATGGGTTCTTGGCCAATGGATTTGGAGTTTGGGAACTATCGTTTGAAACGGGCCGAACGGCTGCTGCTGGGGCCGAAAGGACCAGTGGAACTTTCGGCGCGTTCCTTCGACATCCTCGCCATATTGCTGGAGAGGCCGGACGAGGTGATCGGCAAGGCTCAATTCTTCGACGCGGCCTGGCCCGGCCTGGTGGTGGAGGAGAACACGCTGCAGGTCCACATCTCGGCGCTGCGCAAGGCGCTCGATGCCGGCATGATCATGACGGTGCACGGCCGGGGCTACAAATATGCGGGACCGAGGCCAGTCGCAGCGTCATCGGCCGCGCCTGTTATAATTGAGGCTTCGCCGCCGACCAAACCGTCTATCGCCGTCCTTCCCTTCGCCAATTTGAGCGGCGATGCGGCGCAGGATATTTTCTGCGAAGGACTGGCGCTCAACATCATCGCCAGCCTCGGGCGTTTTCACGAATTGTTCGTCATCGATCGGTTTTCGACCCTGGCCTACCGGAACCGGCCGGTGACATCGGCTGAGGCCGCGCGTGAACTTTCGGTTCGCTACATTCTCGAGGGAAGTGTTCAGAAAACTGGGGATCGCATCCGCGTCTCGGTCCAACTTGTCGACGGAGCCGAGAGCCGGCAGCTTTGGACCGAGACCTATGACCGGCAACTGACAGATATCTTCTCGGTCCAGGACGAAATCACCGGGACGATCATCGGCACGCTGGCATCCGGCTATGGCGGCAGGCTCGGCAAGGCCTGGCGCAACCGGAGCATGTCCGCCGGACCTGAAAGCTTCGCCGCATTGGACCATCTCTTACGCGCCATCGATGTCTGCCGCTTCACCAAGGAGGACGAGATCCTCGCAAGAGAGCATCTGACGAAGGCAATCGAATGCGATCCGGGACTTGCCAAGGCCTATAGCAAGATGTCCTTGACCCATGCTACCGATGCCTGCCTTGGCTGGGCCGACGACTTTGACGCCTCCATGGAACTGGCCCGCCAATGGGCCGTGAAAGCAATTGCCTGCGACGACAGCGATTCGTGGTCCCATTGGGCCTTCGCCAACTACCATCTGTATACCTTGAATCATGGCCTGGCGCTTGAGGCCTTCCGCAAGGCTCTCGACTGCAATCCCAACGACGCCGATGTGACAACCGACTACGGATTTTGCCTGAGCTATGCGGGCAAGGCCGAAGAAGGTATCGAGTACGCGCGGAAGGCGATGCGCCTCAACCCGTATCATTTTGAGTGGTACACCTCTCAGTTAGGCATGATCTATTTCGATGCCCGCCACTATGACAAGGCGATCGCCACCTTCGCCAGCCTGCGGACACTCGATGGCGCCATCATGCGCGTCTATCAGGCCGCCAGCTTCGCTGCCGCCGGGAACCAGCAGGAGGCTCAGAAATCGGTGAAACGCGCGCTCGAGCTCGATCCCGGCGCCACGCTGGAAAAATGGACCGATCCGAAGCTCGCGCCCTATGGTGATGCCGCTTACCTTCGGCATTTTCGCAAGAATCTCCGCATGGCCGGCCTGCCGGAGCGGGATGAGCGGTAGGCACACATGTGGGCCTGACGGCGAGGTGTTCGAGCATAAACGCAGCGACGTCCGCCCATCGAGTCAGGCGAAGACCGGCGTGCCGGCGATGAAGCCGAGCTGCACGGCGATCGTGATGTCGCCGACGGCGGACGCCGGCAGGCCGGCGCTGCGCTGCAGGTCGGGCATCACCGCATTGCCGGCGAACCACAGCGATGTCGCGGCGAACTGCGAGATGACGATCGTCGGCAGGATGCGGGCAGGAACGGCGGGCAAGGCGGAATTCTCGTCATGACCTTTTGAATGGTTCCTAACACGCTGCGGCGCGCGGCAGCAGTGACGGGTGCCAGCGGCTCATCCCTACGACTTCTGACGTTCGCCTCAGCCTACAAGGCGGCCCTTTTACCGGAGGGGATGCTCAACAAGCGACCGGCAGGCAGTTCCGGCAATGGCCTGTCACCGCCTTACAGGTACCGTCATTCTTAGCCAACGGTGCCCGACAACTTTCGCCAAGGTTTGCCATACTAATTGCCATACTATTTCTCATTTAGAGCGGGATGGGATTTGTAGGAGTCGTAGGATTCCCAAATCAGTAATGATCTGATTCAACATCGATGCTGGGAAGGAGGCCAGCATGGATGGCATCATATTCGATGGACCTTCGCGAACGGGTTGTGGCAGCGGTCAAGCAGGAGGGCATGTCGCGGCGTGCGGCGGCGGCTCGCCTTGGGGTCAGCTACAGCGCGGCGATCGAGTGGCTGAAGCTTTTCGAGGAGACCGGCAGCGTCAAGCCCCGCCAGGTCGGCGGCTATAAGCCGAAGAAGATATCGGGGGCGTGGCGCGACTGGCTGGTCGAGCGTTGCCGGGATAAGGCCTTCACCTTGCGCGGGCTTGTCGCCGAACTTGGCGAGCGCGGCCTGAAGGTCGACTATCGTTCGGTGTGGGAGTTCGTGCACGCCGAGGGGCTGTCGCATAAAAAAAGACGCTGATCGCCGCCGAGCAGGACCGTCCCGATGTGGCGCGCCGGCGGGCGCAGTGGGTTCAGTATCAGGGCCGGATCGACCCCGCCCGCCTGGTGTTCATCGACGAGACCTGGACCAAGACCAACATGGCCCCGCTCAGGGGCTGGGCGCCGGTCGGACAGCGGATCAAGGCCAAAGTTCCCAATGGCCACTGGAAGACAATGACCTTCCTGGCAGCGCTACGCCAGGATCGCGTCGACGCGCCTTGGCTCATCGACGGGCCGATCAACGGCGAGAGGTTCCTCCTCTATGTCGAGAAGGTTCTCTCGCCGACCCTTCGTCCGGGCGACATCGTCGTCTTGGACAATCTCGGCAGTCACAAAGGCAAGGCCGTGCGCCGCGCGATCCGAAACGCCGGCGCGAGGCTCTTCTTCCTGCCGAAATACTCGCCCGACCTCAATCCGATCGAACAGCTCTTCGCCAAGCTCAAGCACTGGCTGCGAAAGGCCGCAAAACGGACCGTCGAAACGGTTTGCGACGCCATCGGCCAGATTCTCAACCGCGTCACACCTGTCGAGTGCTCAAATTATTTCGCAAACTCAGGATATGACTGGAGGTAATCTCATCCCGCTCTAGTATGGCGGTATGTCACCTAACTGATTGAAAAGTTTGGTGATCCCGACAGGAATCGAACCTGTGACCTACAGATTAGGAATTTGCTTTGAGAAAAAATCATTTAAAAACAATAAGGTACGGTTGTCTAACGTCTTGGTAGCACGGATAGAACAGACAACTTGTCAAAGCATAACAATTGTCGATTGGTCCCATGATGGATGGGACGGATCGAGCCGAAAAAGTCAATAAATTTCAAAGCTTAGGACAAAGTCGCTTGGGTCATGCTGTAAACCGTGCAGACGATCTATCGACGAACCTAGAGATTTAAGCTCGCTGCCATCGCTTCGAACCGGAGGAATTGACCGAGGTCGTGTGAAAACGCGATTGCGTACGACGGCCGCTGTTTTGAGCGTGGCAGCGATGAGGCCGCTAGCAGGCGGGGCGTGGATCAGTCGGCGATTGCCGTCATCAGCGGCTTGACCCCGAAGATGTTGATCATGCGCTTCATGTTGTAGGCGAGCACCTGCAAGCTCATCTCGGTTTTGACCTTTTCGAGGGTCCTGGTCAGGAAATGGGTACTGCCCATCCACGCCTTGAGCGTTCCGAACGGGTGCTCGACGGTCTGCCGGCGGATGGTCATGGCGTCCGGCATGCGATCGAGCCTGTCCTGCATCTTGTCGAGGACGCCTTCGTGTTCCCAGCGCTTCAGGCGCTTGTGCTTGTCGGGCGTGCATCTGGGTTTGAGCGCGCAGGACGAACAGGCCGTGAGATTGCGATAGTGATCGATATTGTCCCGGCGGTCCGAGCGTACCTTTCCCTTGGTCAGGTGCTTGCCGGCCGGGCATGTGTAGCGGTCCTTCCCGGCGTCATAGATGAAGTCGGCAACGGTGAAGAGGCCGCGCTTGGCGTTGCCGGATGTCTGTGTTTTGGGAATGCAGGGCAACACTCCGCTGCCCTCGCAGGCCAGCACCTCGTCGCCGTTGTAATAGCCACGGTCGGCCAGCACCGTGATCTCTTCGCATCCGGTAGCGTCCCGCGCCCGTTGCCCCATCGAGGTCAGCTGCGCCCGGTCGCTGCCAATATTGGTGACCTCGTGCGCGACGATCAGATGGTGCTCGGCATCGACGGCCATCTGGACATTGTAACCGACGATGCCGGTGCCCTTGCCGCTGGTCGCCATCGACCGGGCGTCGGGATCGGTCAGGGAGACCTGTTTATCAGGCGCGGCCTCGACCTGCTTGCCCATCTCCTTGAGGGACTGCATCTGCCGCCGCAGGCCCTCGATCTTCTCCTTGAGGCGCACCGTCTTGGCCTCGGCGACATCATCGTCCTGCCGGTCCGCACGGTCGAGCGCCGCCAGATAGCGCGCGATGCTGGCCTCGACCTGCTCGATGCGCTTAGCGACCTTGGCCACCGTGAAGTTCTTGTCGCGGGTGTTGACGGCTTTGAACTTGCTGCCGTCGATGGCCACGACAGCCCGGGTGAACAGACTGAGCTGGCGACACAGCACGACGAACTGGGCGCAGGCCGCGCGGATCGCCGGCCCATTGTCGCGGCGGAAGTCGGCGATCGTCTTGAAGTCCGGCATCAATCGGCCGGTCAGCCACATCAGCTCGATGTTGCGCTGGGTCTCCCGCTCGAGCCGGCGGCTCGACTGGATGCGGTTGAGATAGCCGTAGAGATAGATCTTCAGCAGCGTCGCGGGATGATAGGCAGGCCGCCCGGTCGCTTCCGGCACGACCCCGGCAAAGCCCACAGCGCCGAGGTCGAGTTCGTCGATGAAGACTTCGACGACGCGGACCGGATTGTCGTGCGTCACGTAATCGTCCAGGCACTCGGGAAGCAGTGTCGCTTGCCGGCGATCCTCGCCCTCGACAAACCGCTTCATCCCGACTCCCCTCGCTGATCGGGAATCACTTTACCAAATCAACGCGTTTCCACACAGCCTGGACCCTTCGGCGACCTCCGCAAGGATACTGCTGAGGGTCTCGATTGGGGTGGAAGGGAGAGGTATTCGGCAACAAGTGCTCCAGCACCTCGTTCGTGATATGGTTGAGCTGCTGTCTGACAAAGAGAGGACAGTCATGGATCGAAAGCTTGCAGCAATCTTAGCCGCCGATGTTGTTGCCTATTCCAGCCTGATGGAGCAGGACGAACAGGGCACCTTCGAACGCCTTAGGGCTGCGAGAAAGGAGCTTTTCGAACCAGAAATCGCCCGCCATCACGGTCGCATCTTCAAGCTAATGGGCGACGGCCTCCTCGCGGAATTTGGCAGTGTAGTGGACGCAGTCGAATGCGGTGTGGCTGTGCAACGGGGCCTCGCCGAGCGCAACGAGGCCGTCCCTGAAGCCGAGCGCATCCAGGTGCGCATCGGGATCAATCTCGGCGAGGTGATCGTCGACGGGAAAGACCGTTACGGTGAAGGCGTGAACATCGCGACCAGGCTTGAACAGATTGCCGAGCCGGGAAGCGTCTACGTCTCCGGCAAGGTTGCCAAGGAAGTGGAGGGAAAGCTCACGTTCGGCCTCGAGTCCATGGGTGACCAATGGGTGAAGAACTTGGCCGAACCCGTGTCTGTATTCCGGGTCAATCTCGCCGATGCGACTCGGGGAAGACGCTTGCTTCGCGGCCGACGCTCGGGCCGGACGAAATGGGCCGGCATCACGGCAGCGGGACTGCTGGCGGCGGTTGGCGGAGGCTTGGCATGGTTCGGCGCACCCGCCCAATTTTTTGCGCCGCTTGTAGAAGCGGGCGTTCCTGCGATCGCCGTTCTCGCCTTTGACAACATGACCGGAGATCCGACGCTCGAATATTTCAGCGACGGCGTGACTGAGGACATCATCACGATGCTCGCCCGCTCGCCGGACGTGTCAGTTATCGCAAGAAACTCCTCCTTCACCTACAAGGGCAAGCCCACGGATGTGCGTCAGATCGGCAGGGAACTGAACGTCGGCTTTGTGCTCGAAGGGAGCGTCAGAAAGGACGGCGACAAGGTCCGCATCGTCGCGCAATTGATAAACGCGAAGAACGGAGAGCACGTCTGGGCCGACCGTTTCGATGAGACCGGGAGCGACCCTATGGCCCTTCAGGATTCGGTAACCGGGAAGATCGTTGGTTCGGTCGCTGGCGACAAGGGGCAGGTCAAGCAAGCTGCATATCGAGCTGCTTGGGGCAAGGACGCTGCGAACCTGGAGGAGTATGACTACTATCTGCGCGGCCACGACAAATTTCTCAAGCTCTCCCCCGAGAGCTTCGAGGAAGCCGCACGCATCTGGACCGAAGGGCTTTCAAAGTTCCCGGCATCTGCGTTGCTCAAGCTCAAACTCGGTCTCTATCATTACTACAATGCAGATATCGGTTGGAGCCAGGATCGAGAGGATGACTACCGCAAGGCGGGAGAGCTGGCTCGCGAAGCAATGAAATCAAACAACCTCAGCCCGCTGGAGCAGAAGCTGGGCCATTGGCTTCTGGCTTTTGTTCACGGCTATGAGGGAGACTTCAAGCGCTCCATGGATGAAGCTGAGCTTGCACTGACGATGTATCCGAACGACGCTTGGATGAGTGCCCACCTTTCGCAGGCGGCTATCCAGGCAGGCCAGCCGGACAAGGCCATTGCCTGGGTGGATTTCGGCATCCGGAACGATCCCGCGAACACCCTATATTATGCCTGCTCGTTCAAGGGTTCGGCGCTGCAAATGGCAGAAAGGTATCAGGAGTCTGCCGACATACTGCACAAATGTGGAGACTGGTCGGTTTTCGCGTTGCTGGACCAATCCATCAACGGCACTCGTCTTGGAAGGCCAGAGGAGGCCAAGGCTTACGTTGCCAGGGCTTTGAAGCTGCAGCCTGCATTCACCGCGAAAATGTGGCGTGCGACCTTAATACAGATTGATCCGACGATAGTCGAACGCCAGGTAGCCGACCTGATCCAGGCGGGACTGCCGGAGAAATAATAGCAGAAATGAGTCGTCGTTGTCGTAAGTGGCGCTTGCGTGAGTCTATGGTAGCCACCAAGAGCCCCAGAGTTAGCGGGTCTCAATGACCGCAAAGGGTTCCGGAAAGCGACCTCGTTAGTTGTCGAACGAACGTCCGCTGCTGGCGCAACCTTCCCGTTCGAGAACCGGAAGAATTGACCCCTTACGCACTGTCGGCCTTATGAATTCGAAAGGCGCGCTGTCAATTGCGCGACCTCCCCGATCTCCTGCGTGCGAGGATATTCCTGGGATCCTCTCCGGGCATTGGGGACGCTTCAAGTCCACAGATGGAGCGAACGAGCCGCCGTAACCGCGAGCGTGTCGTCGCAACCTGTTTACTTGACACTACGGATCTGATCGGCAATCACTGGTCAGACCACTGTAAGGCCAGTAAGGGAGGAGAAACGGCCGATGGCGACCATGCTTGCCGAGGGCGACGACCTGTCGGGCGCAGAGAAGGTGTTCGCCTTCTTCCGCGACGCCTTGCTGGATGGCACCCTGAAGCCGGGTGAGCGCCTGCTGGGCGAGCGTGAACTGTCACTGAGGCTCAGCGTGTCTCGGCCGCTGCTGCGCGAGGCATTGCGCTCGCTCGCAATGCTCGGCTTCCTCGATATCCGCCATGGCAAGGGCGCCTATGTCCGTCAGGCCGATATCAACGTCCTCTCGGATTTCTTCACCTTTAGCCTCGCGCAGCAGCCCGATATTCTCGACGACGTGATGCAGGCACGCATCGCGATCGAGTGCCAGGCGATCCGGCTTGCCTGCGAGCGCGCGACGGAAAGCGATCTGAAGCGCATCGGCTCGAAGCTCACCCGGCTGATGGACACGCTGCACGATCCGATCGAGGGCGGCGCAGCCGACTTCGCTTTCCACCAGGCGATCGTCGAGGCCGGGCACAGCGAGGCACTGACCACGCTCTACGGCGCGATCGGCGAATTGCTGCGCCGCAGCCATGTCCAGCGGCGCGAAGTGACCATCTCAGAGCCTGGCATCGTGGACTATCTCGTGGAAGCGCACCGCGAAGTGTTTCTATCGATTGTCGATCGCAATCCGGACGCGGCCGACCGCAAGCTCCGCGACCATTTCGCCATCGGCGACGAATTCCGGCGCCGCAGCCTCATCTCGGCCTTCGCCCGGAGGCCGCAGACCTAGCAACCAGCATCAAATCAAGGGAGGATTCGACATGCTGCACAGGACCATCATCAACGCGCTGACGGGCGCAGCCGTCGCGCTCGTCATGACGAGCGCTGCACGCTCCGCCGAATTGCGCTACGCGCATGTGGGTGCCGAGGGCGACATCCAGACGGTCTACGCCGCCGAGGCCGCGAAAGGCATCGCCGGCGCGACGAACAATGAAGTGACCGTGACGGTCTATCCGGCGAGCCAGCTCGGCGGCGTCGCCGAGATGGTCGACGGCGTCAAGATGGGCTCGATCTCGATGGGGCATCACGACTTCGCCTCGCTCGCACGCCTCGTGCCTGAGGTTGCGGTATTCAACGCGCCCTTCATCTACCGCGACGGTGCGCATGCGCTTGGCGCGACAGACCCGGCGACGTCGCCCGCACTGCAGGCGATCAACGAGAAGCTCGTCGCACAGGGCGTGCGCATCATCGGCCGCATCTACCGCGGCGACCGCCAGATCTCGTCCAACTTCCCGGTCAAGACGCCGGCCGATCTCGCCGGCAAGCCGTTCCGCGCCGTCCCGCTCGAGCTGTGGGTCTCGATGGTCAAGGGCTTTGGCGCGATCCCGACTCCGGTCGAGGTCGCGGAACTGCCGACCGCCCTGATGACGGGCGTGGTGGTCGGGCAAGAGAACCCGCTGACCATGATCGCCTCGAACAACCTCAACGAAGTGCAGTCACATATCTCAATGACCGGCCACATGCGTGCCGTCCTCGCCGTGTTCGTCAATGAGGAGGTCTGGCAGGGGCTGACTGAGGCGCAGCGCGCCTCGATCACCAAAGTGCTCGAGGACGAGGCAAAGACGTCGCTGCAAATGGCCCAGGATGGCGAGGCCAAGCTCGTCGAAGAGCTGAAGGGACGTGGCATGACCATCATCACCGAGGCCGACGGGCTGGACATCGCCGCATTCCGCGATGGCGTCAACAAGCAGATCGCGCAGGACTTTCCGAACTTCACGCCGCTGATCGAGCAGATTCAGGCGGTCAAGTGATCGACGACGGCCGGGGCTCGCGCCCCGGTCAGCCCCTTTGGTAAATTGTCGCCGCCATCGCCGGTTCGCCGGCCGGAAGGGAGGAATGGGATGCGCATCGCCGAACGCGTTCTTACAGCTTTCGTGGTCATCATCATGGCCGGCCTGGTGCTCGTGCCGACCGCGCAGGTGATCATGCGTGGGGTCTTCGTGCTGCCTTTCATCGGAGCCGAGGAGTTCACGCGCTTCCTGCTCATCTGCCTGGTCTTCTGCGCCTATCCACTGGTGGTGGAGAACGGCGAGAACATCGTCATGGGCGAGTTCAAGGCGGCG
The DNA here is from genome assembly GCF_055901555.1 of Mesorhizobium sp. WSM4821. Taxonomy (NCBI): domain Bacteria; kingdom Pseudomonadati; phylum Pseudomonadota; class Alphaproteobacteria; order Hyphomicrobiales; family Phyllobacteriaceae; genus Mesorhizobium; species Mesorhizobium sp. WSM4821. Next base: position 1,986,795 of record NZ_CM148371.1, read on the forward strand.
ATGCCGGCGCGCCTGCGCGGGGTTGTCAACTGGTCGATCTCGATCGCCGCCATCGCCGCGACCGGCTTCCTCGCCTATGTCACGGCAACCAACATTTCGAGGAACCTGGTGAACGCGACGCCGACGCTCGGCATCCCGTTCTGGATCTTCCTGGGCGCGACCTTGTTCGGCTTCGCCGGCGCAGCTCTCGTCCACCTCCTCCACCTGCGCAAGTCGCCGCAGGCCGACACCAACATCGCGGTCTGACATGGGCTTCGCGGTCGTCATCGGCTTCCTGGCGCTCTTCATGCTCGGCTTTCCGGCGGTCTATGCCATTCTCCTGCCGTCCATTGCCTATGTGATCATCGAAGGCCTTCCGCTCGGCCTCCTGGCACAGCGCGTCACCTACGCGCTCGATTCCTTCCCGCTGGTTGCGGTGCCGCTGTTCATCTTCGTCGGCAACCTGATGAATCTGTCGGGGATCACTGACCGCATCTTCCGATTTGCCTACACGTTGGTCGGCCGCGTGCCGGGCGGTCTGGCGCAGGTGAACGTATTCGGCAGCCTGGTCTTCTCCGGCATGTCGGGCGCCGCACTCGCCGACATCGGCGGGCTCGGACGCATCGAGATCGACGCGATGAAGAAGCGCGGATTCGACGCCTCCTTCGCAGGGGCCGTCACCGGCGCCTCGGCGACGCTGGGGCCGATCTTCCCGCCGTCCATTCCCCTGATCGTCTACGGCTCGGTGACCAGCGTCTCGATCGTGCAGCTCCTGGTCGCGGGCATCGTTCCGGCCATCCTGTGCACTGCGCTCCTGATGCTGACGGTGCTCGCGGTGGCGACAATCCACAAGCATCCGCGGGCCGACCGCTGGCCAACGCTGTGGGAAGTGGGACGCGACTTCCTGCCAGCGCTGCCCGCGATCGTCGCGCCCGCCCTGATGATTGCCGGCATGACATCCGGCGCCTTCACGCCGACCGAGGCGGCGGCCATCACCGCCGTCTACGTCATCCTCATTAGCGCCTTGCTCTACCGCGAGTTGACCCTCGATCATCTGTGGAACTCGGCCGTGCTCACCGCGCGCAGTTCCTCGGCGATCCTGATCATCGTGGCAGTAGCGGCCCTCTTTGGCTGGATCCTCGCGGTCGAGCAGGTGCCGCAGAGCTTCGCGGCCGCACTGCTTGGCCTCTCACGCGATCCGGTGATGCTACTCGTCATCGCGAATCTCATCTTCTTTGTGGCGGGCATGTTCCTGGATTCCACGACGGCTACACTGCTGCTGGTGCCGATCATCGCGCCGCCGCTGGTGCTGGCAGGCGTCGACCCGGTTCAGCTCGGCATCGTGACGATCTTCAATCTGATGCTCGGCCTGCTGACACCGCCGATGGGCCTGTCGCTTTTCCTGGTGGCCGACATCGCCAAGGTCTCGATCCGGCAACTGCTCAAGGCGCTGCTGCCGTTCTACATCCCGCTGCTGACCACGCTTGCGATCCTGACCTTCGCGAAGGATCTCACCTTGTGGCTGCCCCGCATGATCGCTCAGTAACACCCTGGAGAATTCTGAAGATGCGCATCGTCATCGGTTCCGACCACGCCGGCTTCCCGCTCAAAGCGACAATCATCGATCACATCAAGTCGCTCGGACACGAGGTGAACGACGCCGGATCCTACGATCCCAATCCGGTGGACTTTCCGGACATCGCGAAGACGGTGACGTCATCGATCATCGAGGGTAAGGCGGAGCGCGGCCTGATGGTCTGCGGCACGGGAGTCGGCGCTTCAATCGCGGCTAACAAGGTGAAGGGCATCCGCGCGGCGGTCTGCCACGACGTGCATTCGGCCCACCAGTCGGTCGAGCACGACGACGTCAACGTCATGTGCATCGGCGCGCAGATCGTCGGCGCCTGGCTGGCCAAGGACCTGGTCACCGCGTACCTCCAGGCCGAGTTTTCCACCGACGAAGATTTCCGCCGCCGCGTGCGCAAGCTCGCCGAGATGGACGGCGAGCGCTGAAGTCGACGCGCTAGGAGATTGCCTTCCGTTCAGGGCCCCTCAGATCGTCGGAGAGCGGACCGCTACCTGCCCTTTAAGTGCGTGGCTAGGAGCATCGGCGCATCTACGACGTCGCAGGGCAGATCAACCGGTTCGGCCGACATCGGATGGGACGGATTTTCCAAATCGAGCCATTTTGGTTCAATACCTTATGCCCGTTTGTGAATGTCGTGCTGTACTAGATGCAGTACCGAGCGCTCGCAAGAAGCCACAGACGTCAGACGGGACCCCTCTACTCGGTCAGGCTTTTCAGTTCCCTCTGGGCAGCTTCCGTCCGCCGGTCGAGGTATTGAGCTAGGTCGTTCAGGTGAATACCCTTCGCGCACTTCTGGCTGTCTTCGATCCGGACAAGCGGGAGTGCGATCTCTCCCGCCGAGATTTTTCGGATCAGCTTATTCGGCGTGAGATGGAAGAAGTAATCGCGGCAGACTTGATCAATGGGAATGATCGCCTTGCCCTCATACTGGGCCATCAGAAGGAATGCGGTCTTCATGCTGCAACGTCCGATGGTCCGCCCGGGGGCTAACGCATTGTTCGCAAATTTTGTTCAACGCGTTTGCCGGCCTCATGGCCCACATGGGTTCCTGAACCTTGTGTAGGAGACGGAGACGCTGCCGGGGAAAGACCAGCCGCTAACATATCGAATTTCTGTAGAAACCGTTGACCCCTCCCGGTCCGCCAGTTGCTCAACTTACCAAGCTCTGCGCGGAGCACCGATTCGCTAGCAGGAGACGGGCAGCCAATTCTGGCGATGGCCTGTCACCACCTAACAACTTTCGTCAAAGTCTGCCATACTAATTGCCATACTATTTTCTCGTTTAGTATGGCGGGCGTCACCTAACTACTTGAAAAGAATGGTGATCCCGACAGGAATCGAACCTGTGACCTACAGATTAGGAATCTGCCGCTCTATCCTACTGAGCTACGGGACCACGCGGCCCGACACATAACCGCTTCGGATCGTTTCGCCAAGAGGCGCTCTGCATCCAATCAAATCGGTTTCGACAAGGGCTGTGCCGCCCAGTTCGATGCTTGCCGGGCGGCAAGTTGATCGGGAGCGCTCTGCACCCAATCAGCTTGTCGCCGCGCGGTCCCTGTGTCAACAGCTAAGCCGCCAGCGCCGTTTCCGCGAGCTTCACCCAGTAACTCATGCCATGCGGGATGACCTCATCATTGAAGTCGTAGGCGGGGTTGTGGAGACCGGCGGTGTCGCCGTTGCCGATGAAGATGAAGGCGCCCGGCCGCGCCTCCAGCATATAGGAGAAGTCCTCGCCGCCCATCACCGGCTGGATGGCACGGTGCACATGGGCGTCGCCGGCGATATCGGCCGCGACGTCGCTGGCAAAGACCGTCTCTTCCGCGTGGTTGAAGGTGACGGGATAATTGGCATTGTAATCGACCTCGATCGTTGCGCCGAAGGCCGCGGCCAACCCCGCGCAGATGGTGCGGATGCGCTCTTCCGCTCTCTTGGCGATCTCCTTCTTCAGCGTGCGTACCGTGCCGGCGATCTCGGCGCTCTCGGGAATGACGTTGTAGGCGTCGCCGGCGTGGAATTTCGTCACCGACACCACGACGGCCTCGACCGGATCGGTGCTGCGCGAGGCGATCGTCTGCAGCGCGCCGACGAGCTGGCTGGTGATGACGATCGGGTCGATCGTGCCGTGCGGCATCGCCGCATGCCCGCCCCGGCCCTTGACGGTGATGGTGAATTCGGCGGTCGCCGCCATGATCGGGCCCGGCCTGATGGCGAACTGCCCGACCGGCAGGCCCGGCATGTTGTGCATGCCGAACACCTTGGAGATGCCGAAGCGCTCCATCATGCCGTCCTTGACCATCTCGTTGCCGCCGCCGCCGCCTTCTTCGGCCGGCTGGAAGATCACTGCGACCGAGCCGGCGAAATTGCGCGTCTCGGCGAGATATTTGGCCGCGCCGAGCAGCATCGCGGTGTGGCCGTCATGGCCGCAGGCATGCATCTTGCCCGGAACGGTCGAGGCGTAGGGTTTGCCGGTGATCTCGTTGAGCGGCAGCGCGTCCATGTCAGCGCGGAGCCCAATGGTCGTGCCTTCGCCCTGGCGGCCGCGGATGATGCCGACGACGCCGGTCTTGCCGAGCCCGGTCACCACGTCGTCGCAGCCGAAAGCCTTCAGCTTCTCGGTGACGAAGGAGGCGGTCTGGAAGACGTCGAAATTAAGCTCTGGAGTCTGGTGCAGATGGCGACGCCAGCCGGCGACCTCGTCCTGCATTTCGGCGGCGCGGTTCAGGATTGGCATGATGGTTCCATCTCGCTGTTGGAGCAGACGGTCTTGGCCTGCTGTTTTGCGATTGTGCCTGCTGTTTTGCAATTGTGATTGTCAGGCACTTTGCCATCTTGACGTCACATAGGCTAAATAGCACCGCAACCATGGTCCGAGGAGGGTCGGATCCACTTTGCTGGCGATCGCGTAACGAAATCTTACGGAGCCAGGGGCGACTACGGCAAGAGGCGATTTCGGATTCCACCATGCGGCACAGGTATTTTCTCAAACTATTGCTGGCCGGCGCCTTGGCGCTTCCGGTGCTGGCCGGGACGGCTCTCGCCAATCCGACGATCGTGTTCGACCTGGAGAATGGCAGGATCCTCCAGCATCAGGAGGCTTTCAAGCGCTGGTATCCTGCCTCGCTGACCAAGCTGATGACCGCCTATGTGACGTTCCGCGCAATCGCGGCCGGCGAGGCCCAGCTCGATTCGCCGATCAAGGTCACGAAACGATCCGCTGGCGAGCCGCCAAGCAAGATGGGCTTCAAGCCGGGCTCCGTCATGCGGCTGGACAATGCGCTGAAGATGATGCTGGTCAAATCGGCCAACGACGTCGCCATGGCGGTGGGCGAGAACATCGGCGGTTCGCAAGCCGCTTTCGCCGAACGCATGAACGCCGAGGCGCGCCGGCTCGGCATGACCGGATCGCATTTCGTCAACCCGAACGGGCTCTTTTCGCCGGACCAGTATACGACGGCGCGCGACCTCGGCTTGCTGGTGATGGCGATCCGCACGGAATTTCCGCAATATGGCCCCTGGTTCTCGATCGAGGGTCTCGCCGTCGGCAAGAAGCAGATCCCGAACTACAATCTTCTGATCGGCCGCTATCGCGGTGCCGACGGCATGAAAACGGGCTTCGTCTGCCCCTCGGGCTTCAACATGATCGGCTCGGCAACGCGCGACGGCCGCACGCTGGTCGCCGTGGTGCTCGGCGAACAGTCGCCCATTACCCGTGCCGAGACCACTGCGAGATTGCTTGACCAGGGGTTCGCGGCGCCTGAGTCGAGCTGGACCACGGTCGCGGCGCTGCCTGCCTATGGCGACACCACGTCCGTCAACGATCTGCGTGACGAGCTTTGCAAGAAAAAGCCGGCTAAGGAGCAGTCGGAAGCTGCCGTCCCGGTCGGCGATAAGGCGCCAAAATCCCCTTATCGGGAAAAGCTCGACCACGTGCCGACATTGGTTGCCGTCGGTCTTGGCGGTGCTACCGGGCCGAAGCCGAGGGCGATGCTCGATGCATCGGGCCGGGAATATGCCGACGTGCCGCTGCCGACCTGGCGGCCCGACCTGCCGCAGCCGCCCGGTGCCGAGCCGACAGTGATCGGTTCCGCCACGGCGACCCAGGAGCCCGCCAAGGCCTTGAACTAGCCTGATGAGCAGCGACTTTCCTATTCCCGTCTCGGTGCTGACCGGTTTTCTCGGCGCCGGCAAGACGACGCTGCTCAACCGGCTGCTCAGGGATCCGGCGCTCGCCGACACCGCGGTCATCATCAACGAGTTCGGCGAGGTCGCAATCGACCATCTCCTGGTCGAGCAAGCCTCCGATGGCATCATCCAGCTTTCAGACGGCTGTCTCTGCTGCACGGTGCGCGGCGAACTGGTCGACACGCTGGCCGATCTCGTCGACCGGTTGCAGACCGGCCGCATCGCCCGGCTTGCCCGCGTCGTCATCGAAACCACCGGCCTCGCCGATCCGGCGCCGGTGCTGCAGTCGGTCATGGCGCATCCGGCGCTTGTGCAGGCCTTCCGGCTCGACGGCGTCATCACGCTGGTCGACGCGGTCAACGGCACTGCGACGCTCGACGCCCATGTCGAGGCGGTGAAGCAGGTGGCCGTCGCCGACCGCATCGTGCTGACAAAAGCCGATCTGGCCACCGGTCCGGGGGATGTAGAGGCGTTGCGGACCCGGCTGCGGCAGATCAATCCGGGCGCCGAGCTGCTCGATGCCGGTGACAGTAAGACCGACGCAGCGGCGCTGTTCGATTGCGGTCTGTACAACCCAGCCAATAAGTCCGCCGACGTCCGGCGCTGGCTGGGCGAGGAGGCCGCCCATGATCACCACCATGGCGACCATGACCACGGCGACCATAATCACGATCACGATCACGGCCATCGGCACGATTCCCGCGTGCGCTCCTACGCGCTCGTCCATGATGGTCCGGTGCCGTTTTCTGCGATCGAGATGTTCCTGGACCTGTTGCGATCGACGCATGGCGAGCGCCTGCTGCGCATGAAGGGCATCATCGAACTCAGGGAAGACCCGGCGCGGCCGCTGGTCGTCCACGGCGTGCAGAAGATCCTGCATCCGCCGGCGCGGTTGCCGTCCTGGCCTGACGGCCAACGCGGCACGAGGCTGGTGCTGATCACGCTCGACATGCCGGAAGATTACGTCCGCCGGCTGTTTGCCGCCTTCACCAACCGGCCGTCGATCGACACACCGGATCGTGCGGCGCTGGAAGACAACCCGCTGGCGATTGCCGGGCGATAGGCCTTTTCACCTACCTGCGATTTGCAAGCGCTGAACTGGCAGAATGGCGAGATCGCAGAGCTTACGCGGCCCCGCCGCGCTCGACCAGAAAGCGATGGCCACCGGAAACCGGTGTCGTTTCCACCAGATGATGACCGCTCTCGGCACAGAAGGAGGGAATGTCGATGACGGCGAGCGGGTCGGTGGTCTCCAACCAGAGCTGGCTGCCCGGCTGCATCGCCGCCAGCCGTTTCTTCGCCTTGAGCACCGGCAAGGGACAGTTCAGCCCTTTCAGATCGTAAATAGCAGCGCGCCTGGTCAAGCGAGAACCTCAGCCGCCGAACATGCCGAGCAGTTTGTTCTTCAGCTTTGTGACCCTGCTTTCATCGGCATTCGCCGCCTGCGTTTCGGCCGGGGCGGCCTCGGGGGACGACGCGATTGTCGCGGTAGCGACAGGCGCTTCGGGCGAGGCCCTGGCCTCCTCCTCTTCGGCCAGCGAATTGATCTTGGCCGCTTCCTTTTGGGCCAGAGCCTGAGCCTTGGCCGCCTCTTTCTCGGCCTTGGCTGCCTGTATCGCGGCAAGCCTTTGTTCCTCGGCCTTCTGCTTGGCGGCCTTCTCCGCATCGAGCGCGGCCATCTTGCGGCCTGCCGGCGAATCGATGCGGCCCATGCGAGCTGTCTCGGTCAACGAGCCGTCGGCGTTGAGCGACGGCGGCTCGATCGGCACGCGTTCGCCGCGGGCGCGGCGCTTGGACCAGTCGGAAACGATGCTGGCTTCCTTGATGCCGGCGATGGTCGGCTTGGGTGCCGGCACCGAGGCCTTGACCGCGCCATTGAAGGCCGCGTCATAGGTGCTTTGGTAGGCGCTGTAGGCCGTTTTCAGCGAGTCCGGCTGCGTCGTCATGGGGCAGGCACCGGTCGGATCGAACGTCGCGCCGTCGCCCGCAACCTGGTTGAAGACATAGCGCTTCTCGCAGACGTCGACCTTCGGCGGCACCTTGGTGATCTCGAAATTGTCGTAGCCGACCTTCAGCATCTTCCAGAATTCGTAGTTCGGATCGTTGCGGTAGCGCGCCATGTTGGCGGCGGTCATGCGAAACGGGAAGGCCTGGATCTGGAATTCGGTCTGGCCGCCCTGGAAGGCATCGCGGCCGAAGGCGTAGATTTGCTCGATCTGCGCATCGGTCATCGAATAGCAGCCCGACGACGAACAGGCGCCATGGACCATCAGATGGGAACCGGTGCGGCCATTGGCGCGGTCGTAGGCGTTGGGATAGCCGATGTTGAAGGCAAGGTGGTAGCTCGACCGCGGATTCATCTGCGCCGGACGGACCGTATAGAACCCCTCCGGCGCCTGACGGTCGCCTTCGGTGAATTTGGGACCCAGCTTGCCCGACCATTTGCAGATGTCGTAGCTGGCGACGATGTCGTAGCGGCCGTTGGTCTTGGCCTTCCAGATTTCGAGCTTGCCCTCTTCCTTGAAGATGCGGGCCATCACCGGCGAGGTACGGGTCATGCCCTTGGCCTTCATGCTGGCCAGGATCTTCTCGGGCAGCGGGTTGTTGGCCGAAGGGTTGAAATCCTTCATCGAGGAATCGGTGCAGCCGGCGACCCCTATCGCGGCAATCAGTAGTCCGGTGCGGGCAAGCTTGGCAAACATGCGTATGGCTATGTCTTTTCTTTCGGGCTGCAGGCATTAGCGCCATCGGCCCCACCCTAAGCCCGTTAACCTTGAAAATTCCTTACCGCAAGCGCCGGGCGCAATCCCTCACGGCAATCTGATTGAACCGAATGCAACGGCAATTTTGTGGCGAAAGTGCTCAATCTCGCCACATTGCGCCGCCGAAATCGTCTCACAGTCCGTCCGATTGAAATCGGACGGACTGAATCTTCTTGTTTGACCATGATCCTTTCCGAAAACCGGTTCCCACTTTTTGCTGCGCTGACCATCGGTTCGGGATCACGGTCTAAAGGTTCCGGCCCATGGCCAGGTATTTCTCGCGGCGCTGCTCGCGAAAATCGGTGTTGGCGCCGGAGAAGTCCTTCATCGTTTTCGCGATGAGGTCGCCGGTGGCGGCGATCACCGTTTCCGGACCGCGATGGGCGCCGCCGAGCGGCTCGGAAACGATGGCGTCGATGACCTTCAGCTCGAGCAGATCCTGAGCCGTGATCTTCATGTTGGTCGCCGCATCCTTCGAGCGGGTGGTATCGCGCCACAGGATCGAGGCGGCGCCCTCCGGCGAGATCACCGAATAGATGGCGTGTTCGAGCATGTAGACGCGATTGGCGGTGGCGATCGCAATGGCGCCGCCCGAGCCGCCTTCGCCGATGACCACCGAGATCGACGGCACCTTCAGGCGGAGACAGGCCGAGGTCGAACGGGCGATGGCCTCCGCCTGGCCGCGCTCCTCTGCGTTGACGCCGGGATATGCGCCGGCCGTGTCGACCAATGTCAGCAGCGGGATGTTGAAGCGGTCGGCGAGTTCCATCAGCCGCACCGCCTTGCGGTAACCCTCCGGTCGCACCGAGCCGAAATTATGCTTCAAGCGGCTCGCCGTATCCGACCCTTTTTCCTGGCCGATGATCGCCACCGGTTCACCGCGGAAGCGGGCGAAGCCGCCGACGATCGCCTGATCCTCGCCGAAATTGCGATCGCCGGCGAGCGGCGTGAAATCGCTGAACAGACCCTTGATGTAGTCGACGCAATGCGGTCGGTCCGGATGGCGCGCCACCTGCACCTTCTGCCATGGCGTCAGTGCTTTATAGATGTCGCGCAGCGCGTCGCGGACGCGTTTCTCGAGACGGCCGATCTCATCGCCGACATCGACCGCCTCGCCGTTCTCGGCAAGCTTCTTCAGCTCGAGGATCTTGCCTTCGAGATCGGCGATCGGCTTTTCGAAATCGAGGTAATTGTACATTCTTGAGCGGACCGGTAAGTCGGAAGGCAATGACTGGTGGAACCTGGGAAACAGAGGCTCCGAGCGGCGGAACGTCGCCTCACATAGCGATATGACGCCTAGTCGGCAAGCGGATGATGATCGTTGACCAGCCGCACGAGCCGCTCCTCCAGCACATGCGTGTAGATCTGGGTGGTTGAGATGTCGGCATGGCCGAGCAACTGCTGCACGGCCCTGAGATCGGCGCCGTTCTGCAGGAGATGGCTGGCGAAGGCATGGCGCAGCACATGCGGCGATATTTTCGCCGAGGCGATGCCGGCCCGCGCGGCAAGGCCCTTCAAGTCGCGGGCGAAGACCTGCCTGGAGAGATAGCCGCTGTCGCTTGCTGCCGGAAACAAGAACGGGCTGTCCGCCAAAGCCGGCACCGTTGCCCGGGCAGCGAGCCAGGCCCGCATCGCCATGCGCGCCTTTGCCGACAGCGGCACCATGCGTTCCTTGTCGCCCTTGCCGCGCACCATGAAGAAACGATCGTCGCGCAACGCCACCGTCACCGGCAGGCCGACCAGCTCGGAAACGCGCAGACCGGTGGCGTAGAGCACCTCGACCAGCGCATGCAGGCGCAGCGCCGCCAGGCTGTCGCCGTCGTTCAGCGAGGCGTCGCCTGCCTCTAGCGCCGCACGGTCGATCAGCCGGCCGGTATCGACCTCGCTCATCGTCTTCGGCAGCGGCCGGCCTTTCTTCGGACTGTCCAGGGTTCCGGTCGGATCGTCGCCGCGCAGGCCCTCGGCATAAAGGAACTTGAAGAACTGACGGATCGCCGACAGTTTGCGTGCCTGCGAGGTGGCGGCAAAACCGCGCGCGGCGATATCGTCGAGATAGGCGCGGATATCGGCGGCGGCAGCAGCCGCAAGTCCGCCGTCGATCTCGGCCGAAGCGTCTTCGAGGTCGCGGCGATAGCTGGAAAGCGTATTTTCGGCAGCGCCCCGCTCGGCGCTCATCATTTCCAGAAAGGCTTCGATGCGGGCCGCGCTGTTCATTTCTTTTGGGTCAATTTTTCTTGGGATTCAGCTTTTCGGGAGGAATGCGTACGCTCATTTCGACCTTTCTCGGCTCGACAAACATCGCCAGAGCGAACATCGCGCCATAGACAATGCCGGCCAGAATCGTGAGCGTCACGACAAAGCGAAACAGTGTCGGCATCAATTTTCGCCCGTCTTCTTGTCTGCGTTTCCAAACCCTGTGCCCTTATGGGATGCCAATCCGGCCAATTCAAGGACGAAGCTCGAGTGACCCGCGGTGCGCGTCACGCTTGACGCAAACAGGCTTTTGATGTCGATACGCCGGCAAGGAGGGCTTCAAGCAGGCATTTATGCCAGCCCACGAACACCTGCTTGGATTCTTTGGTTTGTCGCAGGTTCTTATCGCCAACCCGTGGGGCACTTTTGCGGGACCTGCTTGGAAACACCATGGTGTCATGAACGCGCTGCCAGCAAATCCTCATGATGAAAGCCACGCCGCGCTGCTCGGCCGGCTGGGTGACCGTTCCGTCGTCTTTGTCGGCCTTATGGGCGCAGGCAAGACAGCGATCGGCCGCAAGGTCGCAGGGATGCTGGGGCTGCCTTTCATCGACAGCGACCAGGAGATCGAAAGCGTGTCGCGCATGACCGTTCCCGAGCTGTTCGAACGCTATGGCGAGACCGAGTTCCGGGCGCTGGAGCAACGCGTCATCCTGCGCGTGCTTGAACAGGGCCCACAGGTGCTGTCGACCGGCGGCGGCGCCTTCATGAGCGCGCAGACGCGGGAGGCAATTGCGGGCCATGGCGTGTCGGTATGGCTGAAGGCGGAGATCGACCTGCTGATGGAGCGCGTTTCCAAGAAGCAGAACCGGCCGCTCCTGAAAAGCGCCGATCCCCGCGCCGTGATCGAGCGGCTGATGGTCGAGCGCTATCCGGTCTACGCAACCGCAGATGTCACCGTGCCGACCCGCGACGATCGCAAGGAGGTCATCGCGGCCGAGGTGGTGAGCGCGCTTTGCAGGCATTTCGGCGTTGCAGCCGCGACAGGCGAGGTGCGGTCGTGAGCGCCAACGCGACAGTCACCGTCGAAGTCGGGCTTGGCGACCGCGCCTACGACATATTGATCGGCCCCGGCTTGCTTTCCCGCGCAGGCACCGAGATTTCGCGCCGCTTGCCCGGCACGCGCGCCGCGGTGGTCACCGACGACAATGTCGCCACAGCACATCTCGAAACGTTAAAGGCCGGTCTCGAACAGGGCGGCATCCAGCCTGCCGTCATCACGCTGCCGGCCGGGGAAAAGACCAAGAGTTTCGCGCATCTCGAGGAGGTGGTGGACGGCGTGCTCGCCGCAAGGCTCGAGCGTGGCGACGTCGTCATCGCGCTCGGCGGCGGCGTCATCGGCGATCTGGCCGGCTTTGCCGCCGGCATTGTACGCCGCGGCATGAATTTCGTGCAGATCCCGACCTCGCTCCTCGCCCAGGTCGATTCCTCGGTCGGCGGCAAGACCGGCATCAACAGTGCGCGTGGCAAGAACCTCGTCGGCGTCTTCCATCAGCCGAAGCTGGTGCTGGCCGACACCGAAGTGCTCGACACGCTGCCGATCCGGGAGTTCAGGGCGGGTTACGCCGAACTCGCCAAATACGGCCTCATCGACCGCCCGGACTTCTTCGCCTGGCTGGAGGAGAACTGGGGCCAAGTGTTTGCCGGTGGCCCGGAGCGGGCGCAGGCCATCGCCGAAGCCTGCCGCGCCAAGGCCGATGTCGTCGCTCGCGACGAGTTCGAGACCAGCGACCGCGCCCTGCTCAATCTCGGCCACACGTTCGGCCATGCGCTGGAGGCCGCCACCCGCTATGACGGCGCCCGTCTCGTCCATGGCGAGGGGGTCGCCATCGGCATGGCGCTGGCTTATCGCTTTTCGTCACGTCTCAATCTGGCGAGCCCCGACGATGCGGCGCGCGTCGAGGCCCATCTTCGCTCCGTTGGCCTGCCCTGGCGCATGGCCGACATTCCCGGCGAATTGCCTGATGCCGAGGCGCTGCTTGCCTTCATCACCCAGGACAAGAAGGTGTCGCGCGGCGCGCTGACCTTCATCCTGACACACGGCATCGGCCAGGCGTTCATCGCCAGGGATGTGCCGGCGTCGGAAGTGCTGTCGTTTCTGAAGGAGAACCATCCGGATCGGCAGAAAAGCCCGGGTCAGCAGGGCCGCCCGGGATGAACGAGCCCGGCTGGATCGTCGCTGCTGTCCTTGCCGGGCTCGGCCTGCTCGCTTTCGCCTTTCGCGCGCGCCTGCTTGCGGCCTTCGGCTACAAACTGCTGCGCATCGAGCCGCAGAACCATGACGAATCGCGCCATGCCGCCGACGATTTTCGGCGCGATGGCCAGGTGGCGCGCGAGGATCGCGCCCGCATCGGCCGCCTCTCCGATCTCGACGAGCTCGAAGTGTCCGATGTCATGGTCCATCGCACCAACATGCGCTCGGTCAATGCCGACAATCCGCCGGAAGCGGTGGTGCGCGAGATTCTGCAGAGCCCGCACACCCGCATGCCCTTGTGGAAGGGCTCGCTCGACAACATCGTCGGCGTGCTGCATGCCAAGGACCTGCTGCGCGCGCTGAACGATGTCGGCAACGATTTTTCCAAGATCGACGTGATGAAGATCGCTTCAAAACCGTGGTTCGTGCCCGACACCACGACGCTGCAGGAACAGCTCAACGCCTTCCTGCGCCGCAAGGCGCATTTCGCCATCGTCGTCGACGAGTATGGCGAGGTCGAGGGGCTGGTGACGCTGGAGGACATCATCGAGGAGATCGTCGGCGAGATCGCCGACGAGCACGATATCGACATGCAGGGCGTCAAGCAGGAAGCCGACGGCTCCGTCGTCGTCGACGGCACGGTGTCGATCCGCGACCTGAACCGGGCGCTCGGCTGGGATCTGCCGGACGAGGAAGCCACCACCATTGCCGGTCTTGTCATCCACGAGACGCAATTGATCCCGGACGAAAAGCAGGCTTTCACCTTTCACGGCAAGCGCTTCGTCGTCATGAAACGCGACAAGAACCGGATCGCAAGGCTGAGGATCAGGCCGGCCGGCGAGGTTTAGGTTGTTGTCCGGCTGACCAATCCTTGACTGGACGTTCGCCGCGCCTCGATGCACTTTCCCCTGGGCTGTCTGGAACTGGGCTGTCTGGAGATGACGGTGATCGATCGGCGAACCCTGCTTTTGATGTCGATGGCTTTGTTGCCGGCCAGCGCTTCAGCGGCATCGCGCCAGCATTCGCCTTCTCCGCAAACCTTCGACTACGGACCGGCCAGGCTCGACATCTACTCGCGCGATGGCGCGCGCGGCCTGCCTGTGGTGTTTTACATCCATGGCGGTGCCTGGCGCGCCGGCAATCGCAACAACGTGGATTCCAAGCCGGGCTTCCTGCTCGACAACGGCTTCTGCTTCGTCTCCATCGATTACCGGCTGCTGCCCAAGGCCGATGTCGCCAGCCAGGCGCACGATGTCGAGCAGGCATATCGCTACGTGCGCGCCAACATCGCCAAACACGGCGGCGATCCGGACCGGATAGCGGTGATGGGCCATTCGGCCGGTTGCCATCTCGCTGCGTTGACCGGCCTGCGCGGCGGCTTGCCCGGCGTCGCGGCGCTCGTCCTTGGCGATACCAAGGCCTATGACCTTGAGGCGCTTGCGAGGAGCGGCGGCATGACACGTGCCTATGCCAGGGCCTTTCCCGACCCCGCGCAGTGGCGCGCGCTGTCGCCTGCCGCCCAGGTCGGCGGACGCAAACATCCGCCGACCTTCATCGCCTATTCGCGCGCATCCGGTCGCGCGACAGTTTCACGGGCGTTCGCCGAGCGCCTGCGGGCGACCGGAACGGAGGTGACACTATTCGACGGCAGCGCCTATTCGCACATGGCGATCGATCGCGCTTTCGGTGACGAGGGCGAAGCCTTGACCTCTGCGGTGATGATCTTCCTCAAGTCGGCGCTCGGCTGATCCTACCACCTGGTGTTTTCGCCAGGTGCTGCCGGCTCGATGGCAAGCGCATGGACACCGGCCTTCAACTCGTCGGCCAGCAATTCGTTGACCGCGCGGTGGCGGTCGATGCGGCTCATGCCGGCAAAGGCCGAGGAGACGATGCGGACGCGGAAATGCGTCTCGCCGGTGCCGTCATAGGCGCCGTGGTGGTCGGAGTCCTGATGGTGATGGCCGGCATGAAGGTGGCTTTCGTTGATGATGATCAGCCGCTCCGGCGAGAATGCCGTCTTCAACTTGCCTTCCATCGTCGACTGTATGGACATTCGCACTTCCCTTCACCACATATGGCCGGCGCATGATCCCCGAAAATCGGTGCTCTTTGCGCGTCCCAGAGGACGCGCGATGCCGTCGCCGCGACAAAATCCGCCAATCGCCCGCTTTATGCCGCGATTCAGCGGTTAGGGCGATCATCGCGAAAATGTCAATTCTTGTTTCGCATCAGCGAACAGCCCATAAATGGGTGAGATGAAACCGTACCCCAAATATTTCGAGAAAATTCGTATCCGGCCGGAGAAGGATGCGGAGCTGAAGTCGCGCTCGCCGATCTGCCAATGGGACGGTTGCAAGGAGGCCGGCACCCATCGCGCGCCGGTCGGACGCATGAAGGAGGGCGAGTATTTCCAGTTCTGCTTTGACCACGTGCGCGAGTACAACAAGGGCTTCAATTATTTCTCCGGCGTTCCCGACACTGAGATCGCCCGCTTCCAGAAGGAAGCGATGACCGGCCACCGGCCGACCTGGAAGATGGGCATCAACGGCGCCTCGACGCGCTCTTCACCCGACTTCGCCCAGCAGCGTTCCGGCCGCGCCGGTTATTACAACCGTATGCGCGACCCCTTCAACCTGTTCAACGATCCGCAGACGCCGCGCGAGCGCAAGGCCAAGCCGCTTGAGGCCAAGGCGCTGGAAACGCTTGGTCTTGATACAAAGGCGACTGGCAAGGATATCAAGGCGCGCTATAAGGAACTGGTAAAACGCCACCATCCGGATGCGAATGGCGGCGACAGAGGTTCGGAAGACCGGTTCCGCGATGTGCTTCATGCCTATCGCGTGCTCAAGCAGGCAGGATTGTGCTGAGCGACCTTACGGTCCGTGTCGTTTTCCAACTTTCATAAGGTTGGAAAAGGCTCTAAGACCGCCCCCGGACAAAATCGATTGCCGGCGAAATCAGGCGTTTCGCCCGTGGAGACGTTGATAGTGATGAACAAGGTCGATCGCGACATCGCCAACCTGCCCGACACCACGGTGTCGGTGAAGGAGAAATTCGGCTTCGAGTCCAAGATGGTCGTGCCGGCCTATTCGGTGACGAGCGAGCATGTGCCCGACATCGATCCGGACTATCTGTTCGACAAGAACACGACGATGGCGATCCTCGCCGGCTTCGCCTACAACCGCCGCGTCATGGTGTCGGGCTATCACGGCACCGGCAAGTCGACGCATATCGAGCAGGTCGCCGCCCGCCTCAACTGGCCCATGGTGCGCGTCAACCTCGACAGCCATGTCAGCCGTATCGATCTCGTCGGCAAGGACGCGATCGTCGTCAAGGAAGGGCTGCAGATCACCGAATTCCGCGACGGCATCCTGCCTTGGGCCTACCAGCATAATGTCGCGCTGTGCTTCGACGAGTACGATGCCGGCCGGCCGGACGTGATGTTCGTCATCCAGCGCGTGCTGGAATCGTCGGGCCGGCTGACGCTGCTCGACCAGAGCCGGGTCATCCGCCCGCATCCGGCGTTTCGGCTGTTTTCCACCGCCAACACGGTCGGCCTCGGCGATACCACCGGCCTCTATCATGGCACCCAGCAGATCAACCAGGCGCAGATGGACCGCTGGTCGATCGTCACCACGCTGAACTATCTGCCGCACGACAATGAGGTGAACATCGTGCTGGCCAAGGCCAAGCACTATCGCGACGGCAAGGGCAAGGAGATCGTCAACAAGATGGTGCGCGTCGCCGACATGACGCGTTCGGCCTTCATAAACGGCGACCTTTCGACCGTCATGAGCCCGCGCACGGTCATCACCTGGGCCGAGAATGCCGAGATCTTCGGCGACATCGGCATGGCGTTCCGGCTGACCTTCCTCAACAAGTGCGACGAACTGGAACGCTCGCTCGTGGCCGAGTTCTACCAGCGCGCCTTCGGTGAAGACCTGCCGGAGAGCGCCGCCAATGTGGTGCTGGGTTAAGCATGGTTCTGAAAAGTCGCACGGCTTTTCGGACAAGATCGCGCGTCAAGGAATGATCGATGGCGGGTCCGGGCGACAACACGCGCAACAAGTCGAAGACGGGTTCTGAAGCCGACGGCTTCAAGCGCGCCGTCACCGTCTGCATGCGCGCGATTGCCGGCGACAAGGATCTCGAAGTCGGTTTCGCCAAGGATCGGCCGGCGCTCGCCGGCAGCCGCGCCCGGCTGCCCGAACTGCCGAAGAAAGCGTCGAAAGCCGACATCGCCATCACCCGCGGCCTCGGCGATTCCATGGCGCTGAAGCGCGCCTGCCACGACGCGCGCATCCACACCAGGCTGGCGCCGGAGGGCAAGCAGGCCCGCGCCGTCTACGATGCGGTCGAGCAGGCCCGCGTCGAGGCGATCGGCTCTCGCGCCATGCAAGGTGTGGGCGACAATATCGGCTCGATGCTCGAGGACAAATACGCCAAGGCGAACCTCGTCGACGTCAAGGACAAGGCCGACGCGCCGATCGAGGAGGCGCTGGCCTTGATGGTGCGCGAAAAGCTGACCGGCCGCACTGTCCCGAAGAGCGGCGAGCGACTGGTCGACCTCTGGCGCCCCTGGGTCGAGGAGAAAGCCGGCGCCGATCTCGACGGGCTGTCGGCAAGGCTCGACGACCAGCAGGCCTTCGCCCGCGTCGTGCGCGAGATGCTGGCCTCCATGGAAATGGCCGAGGAACTCGGCGACGACCAGGAGACCGAAGACTCGGACGACGATGACGACAACCAGCCGCAAGGCGAGGAGCAGAGCGAGGAGGGCGGCGAGGAGGATTCCGGCTCCGATCAGTCGCAGTCCGACGACGCCGAGGCGTCTTCCGACGACGAGCAATCGGCCGAGACGGAGGCGTCAGATGCCACCGCCGACGACCTGTCCGACGATGACGACGCCGATGCCGAGACGCCCGGCGAGGCGCGCCGCAACGACGATCCCTTCACCAATCTGTCGAAGGAGATCGACTACAAGGTCTTCACCACCGCCTTCGACGAGACGGTGGGCGCGGAGGATCTGTGCGAGGAGGAAGAGCTGGATCGGCTGCGCGCCTTCCTCGACAAGCAGCTTGCCAGCCTGTCCGGCGTCGTCGGCCGGCTGGCCAACCGGCTGCAGCGCCGCCTGATGGCGCAGCAGAACCGCTCCTGGGATTTCGATCTCGAAGAGGGTTATCTCGATCCAGCGCGGCTGGTGCGCGTCGTCATCGATCCGATGCAGCCGCTGTCCTTCAAGCAGGAACGCGAGACCAAGTTCCGCGACACGGTGGTGACGCTGGTGCTCGACAATTCGGGCTCGATGCGCGGCCGGCCGATAACGGTCGCCGCGACCTGCGCCGACATCCTGGCGCGCACGCTGGAGCGCTGCGGCGTCTCGGTCGAGATCCTCGGTTTCACCACCCGCGCCTGGAAGGGCGGACAGGCACGCGAGAAATGGCTGAAGGAGGGCAAGCCGCCTAGCCCCGGGCGGCTCAACGATCTGCGACACATCATCTACAAATCCGCCGACCATCCGTGGCGGCGGGCGCGCCGCAATCTCGGCCTGATGATGCGCGAGGGCCTGCTCAAGGAAAACATCGACGGCGAGGCGCTGCTGTGGGCACATAACCGCCTGATCGCCCGGCCGGAGCAGCGCAAGATCCTGATGATGATTTCGGACGGCGCGCCGGTCGACGATTCGACGCTGTCGGTCAATCCGGGCAACTATCTCGAACGGCATCTGCGCGCCGTCATCGAACTGATCGAGACGCGCTCGCCGGTCGAGCTCCTGGCCATCGGTATCGGCCACGACGTTACCCGCTACTATCGCCGCGCCGTCACCATCGTCGATGCCGAGGAACTGGCCGGCGCCATGACCGAGCAGCTCGCTTCGTTGTTCGGCGAGGAAAGCGCGCGGGACACGCGACGCGGCAGCATGCGGCGCGCCGGATGAGTTTTTCGCGGGGCGGCTTTCGGCACACGCTTTTCGCCGCCACAGCACTGTTCGTTGCCGGCATCGCCTTGTCGCCTTCCACCACTGCCGCCCCGGTTTCGGTCGAGCCGACCGAAGTGTCGGTCCGGCGGATAACCCGGTTTCATATCGGCCGTGACGAAGAACGGTTCGGCCCGCTCGAATTCGTCGGCGGGCTGGAGATGACCTCGCCGTCACGCGATTTGGGCGGGCTGTCGGCGTTTCGCTTTCTCAAGCCGGGCAGCGATTTCATCGGCGTCGCCGACACCGGCTTCTGGTTCTTCGGCACGATTGTCCACGATGCCGACAAGCGCCCCGCGGGCATTCAGAATTTCCGCATGCAAGAGATGGTCGACGTATCGGGCCAGCCGGTCGAGGAGAAATGGGAGGTCGACGCCGAAGGCCTCGCGGTCGAGGACGGCATCGCCACCGTCGGCTTCGAGCGCCAGCAGCGCGTCGCCCAGTTCAGCATCGAGCCGGACAATATGAAAGCGCCGTTCAAACAGCTGGATTTCCTGGTTCCGGCCCGGGAGCTTCGCCTGAATCGCGGCTTCGAGACCGTCACCCATGCCAATCCAAACGGCCAGCATCAGGGCGGGTTGGTCGTGGTCTCGGAAAAGAGCCTCGACACATCAGGCAACATCTATGCCGCCATCATCGAAGGGCCGCACAAGGGCGTCTTCACCGTCAAGCGCAACGGCGATTTCGACATCACCGACGGCGCCTTCCTGCCCGACGGCGACCTCCTGCTTTTGGAGCGCAGCTTTTCGATGGCCGGCGGCGTCAAGATGCGGCTGAGGCGTATCTATGGCGAAAGCGTCGAGAAGGGCGCCGTTGCCGACGGGCCGGTGCTGATGGAGGCCGATATGGGCTACCAGATCGACAACATGGAAGGGCTGGATGTCTGGACCCGCGACGATGGCGCGCTGATGGTGTCGCTGGTCTCGGACGACAACCACTCGATCCTGCAGCGCAATCTTTACCTGGAATTTGTCCTGCACCAGGATTGAGCAGTCGGCAGGATGGTAGAGGCAGGTCTACAGCTTCGCGCCGGCTGCTGCGGGCAGGGGTCCGTTGGTCGCGATCCAGATGACGTGGCGGGCACCGCGTTTGCCGTTGGCGCGGACTTTGACCTCCTCGACCGCGAAGCCCACCTGCTTGAGCCTGCGGGTAAAGCCGCTGTCGGGGCCTTGCGACCACACCGCCAGAATGCCGCCGGGCTTGAGCGCTGCTCTCGCGCTATTCAGTCCGGCAATGCTGTAAAGAGCATCATTGGCCTTGTGGACGATCCCTTCCGGCCCGTTGTCGACGTCGAGCAGGATGGCATCCCAGGCCGAGGCTTCCGATCGTATGAGTTGTCCGACATCCGCTTCGCGAACAGTCACGCGCGGATCGTCGAGACAACCGCCGAACACCGGGGCCACCGGGCCGCGCGCCCACGCGACGACGGCGGGCACCAACTCGGCGACAACGATATCGGCATCCGCGCCAATCTCGGCAAGGGCCGCGCGCAGCGTAAAACCCATGCCCAGCCCGCCGATCAGGATTTTGGGTTGCCGGCGGCCGGCAATTCTCTGGCAGGACAATCTCGCCAGCGCTTCCTCGGAGCCGCTGAGACGGCTGTTCATCAGCTCGTTGGTGCCGAGCATGATGCAGAACTCGGCGCCGCGCCGTTTCAGGCGAAGCTCGTGGTCGCCGTCAGGCGTTTTCGCGGTATCGAGCTGGACCCATGGGATCATACTTGAGAACCTGTGAGCGTGATCTTTCCCGAAAACCGGTTCCCACTTTTCGGGATCATGCTCTATACCGCCAGTGCCGGCTGGCTCCAGCGGGCGGCAAGCAGCCGATAGGGGATCAGCGCCACCACCGCGATGATCAGCTTCACCGCCAGATCACCGAGGGCCCATGACACCCAGCGCATGGCCTCGATCGGCAGCACGCCCATCAGCGGCGCGGTCTCGAGCGCGAAGCCATCGTTCGGGCCAGCAAAGGCGAAGGCCGCTGAAAAGGCGACCGTGAAGAACACGGCGGTGTCGAACACCGAGCCGGCCAGCGTGCCGACGATCGGCGCACGCCACCAGCTCTGCCGGCGGAGCCGGTTGAACACGGCCACGTCGAGCAATTGTGCGATCAGGAACGCGGTACCGGAAGCCGCGGCAATGCGCACCAGCCGGTCGGCGGCGGTCTCGAATTCGATCAGGCCGTAGCGGAACAGCAAGGGCGGAATGAGGATCGAGCAGATCACCGCCGTCATGAAGCCGACAAAGACGATCCGGCGCGCCACGGCCGGGCCGTAGCGGCGGTTGGCAAGGTCAGTGACCAGGAAGGAGAACGGGTAGGTGAAGGCGCCCCAGGTCAAAATATCGGCCAGCGACAGGCCGCCGACCGCACCTTGCATCGGGAACTGAACGAGGATGTTCGACGCGACGACGACAAGCGCCATAGCGGCCACGAAGGGCAGGTAACGGGAGAAAAAAGTCATTTTTTTATCCTGGGTAATGGAACCAGCGGGGTGTCATGCCGAGTTCGGACGACACTCCTTGGAAGGCGGTTGTCCCCCGCCTGGAAAAAATTAAGCGGCCGGCTGTTCGGCAAGCTTCTTGGCGATCTGCTTCTTCAACAGACGAGCGCGCTGCGACAGCTCCTTGGCGTCGGCCTTGGCCAGGAACGCATCGAGACCGCCGCGATGCTCGACCGAGCGCAGCGCGTTGGCCGAAATGCGCAGGCGCACATTCTGGTTCAGCGCTTCCGAGATCAGCGTCACATTGACGAGATTGGGCAGGAAGCGACGCTTGGTCTTGTTGTTGGCGTGGCTCACATTGTTGCCGGACATGACTGCCTTGGCAGTGAGTTCGCAGGTGCGGGACATGGGTTCTAACCTTCAGTTCTCGGTCTGACCAAACATTCAACCCGCGCCGGGCGGCGCGCGGTTTCGGTCAGGCGGCCTTATGGAAAAAGTTGGCGTTCCATAGTTGCATTTCGCCGATGCGTCAAGCTCCGTCGGTGAAGCTGGGGTGAAGCTGCCAATCTCCCCGCTTGCGGGGGAGATTCCTGGCAGTGCAGAGGAGCTGTCCCTCAAACTCTCAGACCTGGGGTTCCTCGCCCACTGCGAAGCCGGGGAGAGGTGGCAGCGAAGCGAATGAAGGCGCGATCCTTCCCTGTCCTGCCGTACACCTCCGCGCAAGGGGAATCGGATGTTACCTTCGCCGATTTCCAAAGCTGAAGGCAGCAAATTTGTTCTTGCTTTGTGCCGGCAGTTATGCTACCAATCTTGGCGTGGTGCTGATCCGCGCCGACGACCCGCCACGAGGCGGGTTTTTTCATTTCTGGCGCCGTCGCCTGGCCATCAACCGGCACGGCGCTCAAGGCCGCTGTGCCTTTCACATTAAGGCCGGAATTCAGCCTATAAGCGTTCGCACAGGGACATGCCAGGCCGGAGTTTCTCCTCGTCTCCGGCCGAAAATCGAGGACCGATTGCCGCCATGCTTCGTTCGTCTCATGCTCTTGCTGCCTTGCTCGCCGTTGCGCTGCCGACGTCAACGTCCTCCGCCGCGCCACGGTCCTTCAAGGGCGAGTATACGGTATCGTTCCTTGGCCTCTCGGTGGCGAAAGCAACCTTTTCCAGCAGTTACGAAGGCGATGCCTATTCGATCGACGGCAGTGTCTCCAGCGCCGGCCTTGCCACAATTTTCGACGACACGCGTGGCACGATCTCGTCAAAAGGGCGCATTTCGGGCGCGCAATTGCAGCCGCAGGCGTTCCGTGCCGACTACAAGTCAGGCGAGAAGGCATCGATGATCGATATCCAGTTCGCCAATGGCGCTGTTACCGCGACAAAGGTCGTGCCTGCGCCAAGGAAGCGCAATCCCAGGAATTGGATACCGCTGGGAGCCAACGATCTCGCGTCGGTGCTCGATCCGATGGCCGCCACCGTCATCCATGCCGACAGTCTCGACAAGGTCTGCGGGCGCACGGTGAAACTCTATGACGGCGAGATGCGCGCCAACCTCACGCTGACCTACGATTCGAAGGGCTCGACGTCGGTGCGGGGCTACGAGGGCGAGACCGTCACTTGCAAGATGGGTTTTGAGCCGGTGGCGGGCTACCGCAAGAATCGCAAAGCCTTGAATTATTTGAAGAATCGCAGCCGTATCATGGTAACGTTTGCACCGGTTGGCCAAACCGGCGTATATGCGCCGATCCACGCCACGGTCGGTACGAAAATCGGCACTCTCACCGTCAGTGCGGAGCGGTTCGAAGCTACAGAATAGGCGCGTTTCGCGCGCCGCCGGAGACGGATATGGGGCGCGCAACACTGATCGGCTTCTCGGCGGTCGCCATGTGGGCGCTGCTGGCGCTGCTTACGGATGCGTCCGGCGCGGTGCCGCCGTTCCTGCTTTCGGCGATCACCTTCACGATCGGCACCGGCGTCGGGCTCGTTGCGCGGCTGTTCATGCCGGCTGCCGACAGGAGCGAGAAGATACCGCCGCAGGTCTGGGTGATCGGCATTGCCGGCCTGTTCGGCTACCACTTCTTCTACTTCACCGCGCTGCGCAATGCGCCGGCGGTGGAGGCGAGCCTCATCGCCTATCTGTGGCCGCTGCTGATTGTGCTCGGATCGGCGCTGATGCCGGGCGAGCGGCTGGCCTGGAACCATGTCGTCGGCGCCCTGCTCGGCCTCGCCGGCACTTTCCTGATCGTCACCAAGGGCGGCGGGCTGGCCTTCGACGCGCGCTATTCCTTTGGCTATGCGATGGCCGGCGTCTGCGCGGTGCTGTGGTCGTCCTATTCGCTGCTGTCACGGCGCTTCCCATCGGTGCCGACCGGCATCGTCACCTGGTTCTGTGCCGCTACGGCCGCGCTGTCGCTTATCTGCCATCTCGTGCTGGAAGAAACGGTGCTGCCTGACGGCGCCGGCCAGTGGCTCGCCGTGCTCGGCCTCGGGGTGATGCCGGTGGGCGCTGCCTTCTACGCCTGGGATATCGGCGTCAAGCGTGGCAACATCCAGGTGCTCGGCGCGGCCAGCTATGCCGCGCCGCTGCTGTCGACGCTGGTGCTGATATCGGCCGGCTTCGCCGAGCCGTCCTTGCGCATCCTCGCCGCCTGCGTGCTGATCACCGGCGGGGCTGCCCTTGCGGCGAAATCGCTGTTGTTGCGCAGGCAGGCAACGAGCGAGGCCGGGGCATGATGCCGTTTCCCGGCGGCATCGAAGCCAATGCCAATGCGACGCTGCTGTTTTCGGTGGTGGCGGCGATGATCTACGCCTTCACCCTCGATATGCCACAAAGCCTCGCACGCCTGGCGGTCAAGACGCTGGCCGTGGCATTGCTTGCCGTGCTGGCCCTGCTGCAGGGCGGTCCGGGGCTGCTCGTCGCGGCGCTGGCGCTCGCCGCCATCGGCGATGCCTTGCTGTCGCGCGACGGCGAAAAGGCGTTTCTCGGCGGGCTTGCCAGTTTTCTCGCCGCGCATGTGCTCTATGTCGTGCTGTTCGTACGCTCCGGCGGCGGGTTCGGGCTGCTCCCGGCCGAACCGTGGCGCCCGGCGATTGCCGTGGCGATGGCCGTCTTCGCGCTCGCCATGCTTCTTGCGCTCTGGCGCCGTGTCGGCCCCGCCCTGCGCCTTCCGGTCGGCGGCTATATCGCAGCAATCCTCGCCATGGGCATTTCGGTGCTCACCCTGAACAGCCTTTGGGTCATCGGCGGCGCGGTTTTGTTCATGGCATCCGACGGGCTGCTGGCCGCGGAAAAATTCCTGGCGCCCGCCATCTCGCCGCACCGCGCCTGGATGCGCCACGCGGTCTGGGGGCTGTACTACGCCGCGCAGTTGGGGATTACCCTGGGTTTTCTGCTCGATACACCCTAGGATCAAAATTCACTCGGCTGGCTGCCACCAATGGCCGGGATTGGGTGGAAAGCGGAAGGACCGGTCTCAGGCGGCCGCGCCGCGAAAGCTGCCGTTCATCTGGCCAACGAGCTTCGGCGGTAAGACGCCGCTATATCCGGTCTTGGAGGATTGCTTCGCCGCTGCCCCGAAAACGCGACTGGCTACCAGTGTCACATACTTTGAGTTCGGATGTCCTAGCGATCGGTTTATAAATCACAAGAAGACTATGGCGTTAGGGGGCAATTATCGGCTTGACGTACCACGGTACGTCAAGCCGATAATTGCCGCTATGGACACAAGTGTCAGTTGACGAGTAGCATCGTGCGGCTCTTTTTGAGGGGGTATTTATGCTGCAAAACGTCAGCTTGCTCAACGCGATGGATATCAGCTGTGGTATTGACTCCACTTCGTTTGAGAAAAGTCTTGTAATGAATGTCCTTTTTCAAGAGAAGATATTGGGATACGATGCTTCAATATTTTCGTGCAGCAATCTTCTTTCTCATATGTCGCGAACCCAGGGACAAGAATCCCTCTTTGAACTTGCGTGTCGGGACGGGATAATAACTCCAACATTCCGAGATAGATCAGTTCAACCATTCCGCGATGCGGTGGCTATTCTTAGGAAGAATGACAATATTTCGGAAATACCCGGAGGAGCCGCCTACTACGAGTAATGGTTAAGGTCGACCATGCACTATTAAATGGCAAGACCCAACCATTCTACGCTTCAGGTGAAGACGTCGGCCTACGGTTTGCACGCTCCGTGCGAACAATGTTGTGCCGAGATACCCCGCCAGAAGATACACTCAGAGACATTATCGATGCGGGCCGCTCCGACCACCTCAATCGAATATGGGAGCGTACGACGAAATGGCGAACAGATCTGATTGAAATCGCAGATAAACGTACCGCTGCACGGGGGCATACGGGTATAAGACGTCAAGAAATATACAATGCGGTCGGGCAGTCCCTCGGTCTGTCGAGTGAAAAGGTAACCTATGGAGACCTTTATGATGCTTGCCGACTTTCAGGATATAGTAGGGAATTCGAGGCTTACGCCCGCTGGCTTGCTCAATGTCATTTCATCAGCCAGGCTGGGAGTTTCAACACATCGATTAATTTTCCCGTCTACAACTACGAGCACGACTTCATGTTAGATAGCGTTTTACGGTCAGGCAAGGACGCCCCCCCGAAGCCCGGCGTTGGCTTCCGATGTCAGGTAGTGCTGCCCGATATCGGTCGCCTTTCGCAAGTTGACCCCACGGAATTGATGGCAATACGCAATGATCTCGGCCAGTACTATCTGAAAGCCTTAAACGACTGGCAAGCCGAGCCAGACGATAAGAGGCAATCGGAACTGGCTAAAGCCCTCGAATTCTACTGCACGGAGATCTCCGCACGGTACAAGTATGTCAAGCCCAAGAAAGTTGGTGTAAAATATGGGCAAGAGGGTGCCGCAAAAATTGCCATCACGCTGGCGGATCAGTTACTGAAATATGTGCCATTCTACAGTCAGGTTAAAGCCATCGGGACTGTGATATTTGAAGAAATACAGAGAGGGAAGGAGGAGGAAATCAACAAGATTTCCCCGGCAGAGATCGAAATCACGCTGCCAGCGACACAAAATCCACAGCTTTAGGAACATTCGGCAGTGTTGCTTTCCCTTCGTGGCTGTCAACTAAAGTGATCCCTGCTCAGGCGGAGCCTCGCTCCACATAGCTAATTTGCCCCTGGCGCACCTTCTGCTAAAGGGGCGGTCTGACTGGATACGGCGTCAGCCAAACCGAAAGCCAAGTGCCCTTCGATTGGCGGGTTTCGGGTCACGGCAAATTGGGCAGAAGGGCCGCATTGAGGTCGAATTTCGTCGTTCGAAGCGATTGGGTTTTAACCCTGGGGCGTGCCCGGCTCCCAGCCCGGTGCGGCCATCTCGAAGGCGGCGAAATCGAAGCCCGGCGCCACGGTGCAGCCGACCAGCGTCCATTCACCCAGGCTGCGAGCCGACTGCCACCAACCGGCAGGGACGACGATCTGCGGCCGTTCACCGGCGGCAAGAGCCGTGCCGAGCACCTGCTCGATCACCGGCCCGCCTCCCTGATGGATCGACAGCGCCAGCGGGGCGCCGGCGTAGAAATGCCAGACCTCGGCCGCGTCCTTGACGCGGTGCCAGGCCGACAGTTGCTCCTGCTCCAAAAGGAAATAGATCGCGGTCGAATGGCCGCGCGCACCTTCCGCGCCATCGCGAAAGGTTTCGGCATACCAACCGCCTTCAGGATGCGGTTTCAGGCCGAGCGTGGCGATGATTTCGGCGGAGCTGGTCATGGCCTCCAGAACGTCATGGTTTCGAGATGATCAATGGTCAGAAATTGTCCTTGCGCTTGCGGATCTCGGCGAACACTTCGGCGTCGGAGGCCTTCTCCATGCCGAGATGCTTGCGGATTGCCGGGTCGTGCCAGCGCAGGAACGGATTGGTCGACAGTTCCTCACCGATCGTGGTCGGCAGCGTCGGCTTGCCATCGGCGCGTAGCGCCTCGATCTTCGCGGCGCGCTCCTTCAACGCCGAATTGGTCGGGTCGACGGTCAGCGCGAAGCGGGCGTTGGCGAGCGTGTATTCATGGCCGCAATAGACGACCGTGTCGGCCGGAAGTGCGGCGAGCTTTTTCAACGAATCGTACATCACCGGCGGCTTGCATTCGAACAGCCGGCCACAGCCGAGCGCGAACAGCGTATCGGCGGTGAAGGCCACTTTCGACGCCGGCAGATGATAGGAGACATGGCCCGCTGTATGGCCGGGCGTGGCGATCACGTCGATCCTCTCCTCGCCGAGGTGGACGACCGAACCTTGCTCGACGGTCTCGTCTATGCCCGGGATCTTGGCCTTTTCCGCCTCCGGTCCGACGATGCGCAGCTTGAAGCGCTCCTTCAGCGCCATATTGGCCTCGACATGGTCGACATGATGGTGGGTGGTCAGGATCATGGTCGGCGTCCAGCCGGTCCGCTCGATAGCGGCAAGGATCGGCGCCTCCTCGGGCGCGTCGACGATCGCGGTCTGGCCGCTCTTCGGGTCATGCACCAGCACACCGAAATTGTCGCTGCGGCACATGAACTGTTCGATTTCAACCGGCATCGCGTCTCTCTCCTTCGTCGGCCCCTTGTCGCCGCAGACATAGGGCGCTTGCCTGCGGATGTCATCCGCCTTTGTTGAACTTGAGCAGCATCGAAGATACCGTCGCGCGCATGCATTCCGATATCGTCGATCTCCGCTCCTTCTATTCGACCACGCTCGGGCGACTGGCCGAACGCTCGATCACCATGGCGTTGTCCTCGATATGGGCTGTCGTGCCCAATGAGCGGCTGGTCGGCCTCGGTTACACCTTGCCGTGGCTGGAGCGGTTCGGCACCGACGCGGAGCGCGTCTTTGCCTTCATGCCGGCGACGCAGGGCGCGGTGGTCTGGCCGGCCACGGGGCCGACCGCGACCGCGCTGGTCTTCGATGAGGAATTGCCGCTGGTCGATGCCTCCATCGACCGCATGCTGCTCGTCCACTCGCTCGAACATGCCGAGAACCCGCGCGAGACGCTGAACGAGATCTGGCGGGTGCTGTCGCCCGCCGGCCGCGTCGTCATCGTCGTGCCGAACCGGCGCGGTGTCTGGGCGCGTTTCGAGCATACGCCTTTCGGCAGCGGCCGACCGTTCTCGCGCGGCCAGCTCACCGAACTGCTGCGCGAAGCAAACTTCACCCCCGCGGCCTGGTCCGATGCCCTGTTCTTCCCGCCATCGCGGCGCCGCTTCATGATGCGGTTCCACAATGTGATTGAGCGCGCCGGCCGCAGGTTCTGGCCGATCTTTTCCGGCGTCATCGTGGTCGAGGCGCAGAAGCGGCTCTATCAGGGCGTGCCGGTCGTCCAGCGCGCCTCCCGCCGCGTCTTCGTGCCGGTTTTCTCGCCGCATGGCGCCACGAGACTCGGTCGGCTGTCCAGGCTGGGAACGCAACGTCGCCGGCTGGCCGAGTGACGCGTTCGTGACAGGGGGTGCCCCTTGCCTCCCGTGCTTTTTCTGGTCCTATCTGCCTATCTGTAGACTGTAGACGCAGGGTCCTGGTTGAAGGCGTGAGCCATCAATGCTGTGACCGGCGCCGCTTCCGAATGTAAGGATCTCACTCATGGCTGATCATCCGGACGACAAGGCCGACACACGGCCAGGTGCCGCGTCGGCCGAGGCCAGCAGCCTGCGCGACCAGCTGGCGACAATCCGCCTGGCGCTGACCACCTCGCCGGTTCGCAAGACGCTGCTGTGGATGTCGATAGGCATCATGGCCGTCATTGTGGCGACCTCGATCGGACAGATCCTGCTCAACCGCTGGAATCAGCCTTTCTACGACGCAATCGCACGCCGCGACATGCAAGGCTTCCTGCATCAGCTTGTTGTCTTTGCGGTAATAGCCGGCGGGCTCTTGGTGCTCAATATCGGCCAGACCTGGCTCGATCAGATGATCCGGTTGAAGCTGCGTGAGGCGCTGACGCTCGACCTGATCGACGAATGGATGCGGCCGAGCCGTGCCTTCCGGCTCGCCAATGCCGGGGCCATCGGCGTCAACCCCGACCAGCGCATGCAGCAGGATGCCGGGCATCTCTCCGATCTTTCTACCGGTCTCGGCATCGGGCTGTTGCAGTCGCTCATTCTGCTCGTTTCCTTCGTCGGCGTCCTGTGGTCGCTGTCTTCGGGCTTCGTTTTCCATGTCGGCGGCTATTCCCTGGCCATTCCGGGCTATATGGTTTGGGCCGCGATCCTTTATGCCGGAACCGCCTCCTGGCTGAGCTGGCTGGTCGGACGGCCGCTCATCCGCTTCAACAACGACCGCTATACGCGTGAAGCGGAGCTGCGGTCCTCGGTGGTCCGCGTCAACGAGAATGTCGATGCCATCGCGCTTGCGCATGGCGAGGCTGACGCGAAACGACGGCTTGAGTTCGACCTTGGAAGCCTGCTCGGCGCCATGCGGCGCATCTACAGCGCGCAAATCAATCTTGCCTGGGTGACCGATACCTATGGCTGGATCACTGTCGTTGCGCCGATCCTGGTCGCGGCGCCGGTCTATTTCGCCGGCGATATCAGCTTCGGCGGGCTGATGATGGCGGTCGGCGCCTTCAACCAGGTCCACTCGTCGCTGCGCTGGTTCATCAACAATATCGGCGGCATCGCCGATTGGCGGGCCACGCTGATGCGGGTCGCCGACTTCCGCATTGCGCTTGGCGAAACCGACGTACTTCACCACACCGAAAGGCGCATCGCGTTCGGCGAGAACCCAAACGACAGCCTGACATTCGAGGCGCTCGAGGTTGCGTCGCCGGATGGGTGCACGAAACTTGCCGAGCCGCATGTCGAAATCCGCGCCGGCGAGCGCGTCATGATCACGGGAGAGCCGCGCGCCGGCAAGACGCTGCTCTTTCGCGCCCTTGCCGGTCTGTGGCCGTGGGGAAGCGGGCGTATCGGCATGCCGGCCGGAGCGGTGCTCGCCTTCGTTCCGCGCACCCCCTATTTCCCGCTAGGCACGCTGCGCGAGGTGCTCAACCATGCCGACAGGACGGCGGACGATGCCGAGATCTCAGCGCTGCTTGCCGAGGTCGGTCTCGAGCGCCTGTCGTCCTCGCTCGACCGCTCCGCGCGCTGGGAGCGTGAACTGGGCGTAGACGAGCAACGTCTGCTTGCCTTTGCCCGGCTCGCCTTGCGGCGGCCGAAATGGGTGATTATCGACGAGGCTCTGGATACGTTCGACGGTGCGACGCTGAGGCGGGTGCTGTCGATGCTGAAGGCGCGTCTTGCCGGCGCCGCGATCCTCAATATCGGCCGTGGCCAGCACAACATTGAATTCTTTCCGCGCTCATTGACGATCGTGAAAGACGTCGACCGACCCGCTCTCAAGCCAGTCCGTGTCAAGGCCGGCGCGATCGAGCCACCCCCGGCCCTCGCCCCAGCCTATCAAGAGGAATAGCGGTCATACGCAGCCAAGCTTTATTTCGCCGTGATCGCAGCGAAAGATTGCCTTATCGTTCGGACGTCCGCGGCGTTAGACCATGCTTGACGCGCTTAAAGCGCGTCCCATTGAAGGATTCATGCGACGCTTTAAGTCTTGTTTCTATGCATGTCGTTACCCCAAAACCGCTGCGCACTTTTGGGCGACATGCATTGGCCTGCTTGCCTGCCTTGCCTGCGCCCAGGCAGCACCGCTGGCCGCGCCCGCCGACACCATTGCCGTGGATGTCGAATTGGTGCTGGCGGTCGACATTTCGCACTCGATGGACGAAAGGGAATTCGCCCTGCAGCGCGCCGGTTATGTCGAGGCGCTGCGCCACCCCGACTTCATCAACGCGGTGCGTTCGGGTGCGACCGGCCGCATTGCGCTCGCCTATTTCGAATGGGCTGGCACTGTCCGCGACGATGCTGTCATTGCCTGGCAGGTCGTCGACGGTGCAGGAAGCGCCGACGCTTTCGCCGACAAGATCGAAGCCCGCCCGTTCAGGAGTTTTCGCGGCACCTCGATTTCCGGTGCGCTCGCCTTCGGCGCGGAGCTTTTCGATGGAACCGCTTTCGAGAGCAAACGCCGCGTCATAGACATCTCAGGCGACGGCCCCAACAATATCGGGATGCCCGTCACCACGACGCGCGACGCCGCGGTGGCAAACGACATCGTCATCAACGGCCTGCCGATCCTGATCAGCCCGTCGCCCAGCTTCAGCCATCTCGACCAATATTATGCCCAGTGCGTTACCGGCGGGCCCGGCTCCTTCGTGCTGCCGGTCTATGCCGCGTCCGAATTCGTGACCGCCATACGCCGCAAGCTGGTGCTCGAGGTCAGCGGTGTTGCCGATCCGTTGACCAATCCCGGGGCCAATCCCGGGACGACCCGGATCGATGCGGCAGCACCGGTCGACTGTTTGCAAGGCGAGCGCGACCGGCGGTTCTTTTCCGATCCCTATTTTCCGGAGCTTGACCGGTAACATAGTGCCGGGAAGTCGGGGCGGTTCTTGTATTCATTGTTATTACCTCAGGGGTAATCGACCACTGCGCAACGTCTCGGCAGACTGCTTCCATCAAGCCGGTAGTTCGGCTTCGAAACCACCAGGGAGCGCAGCCATGACCGCTTATGCCGTCGCCCATATGCACCAGGTTGCGCCGGGGCCGCAAATTGTCGAATACCTGCAGAAGATCGATGCCACGCTGGAGCCGTTTGACGGGCGATTCATTGTCCATGGCAGCGAGGTGGACGTGGTTGAAAACATCTGGCCGGGGCATCTCGTCATCATCGAGTTTCCAGACTTGCAGCAGGCGCGCGGATGGTACCACTCGCCCGCCTATCAGGAGATATTGCCGCTGCGTACCGACAATTCCCGGTCCGATGTGTTCTTCGTCGACGGCGTCAGGCATCCGCACAAGGCCACCGACGTTCTTGAGTGAGGAAGGATCGGCCCGAGCAATTCCTAACGCCTCAGCAGGAACACCGCTTGCTGGCCAAAGAAATTCCAGAACCACCACGGCATCGAGAGGCCGATCTTCTGGCCGTTGGCGTCGAGCGCGGTTGCCTTTTCCACCGTTGCGCCGAGCTCGTCGCAGAGATTGACGAAATCGCGGATGGTGCAGAAATGGATGTTGGGCGTGTCGTACCAGGAATAGGGCAGGTCCTTGGTTACCGGCATGCGCCCGTCGAGAAACAGCGAGAGGCGCACCCGCCAGTGGCCGAAATTGGGGAAGGAGACGATGGCGTGCTTGCCGATCCTGAGCAACTCGTCGAGCACCAGCTTTGGGTTGCGGGTCGCCTGCAAGGTCTGCGAGAGAACGACGAAATCAAAACCCTTGTCGGGATAGAATTCGAGGTCCTTGTCGGCGTCGCCCTGGATGACCGACAGGCCGCGCGCCACGCATTCGTTGACGCCGCGCTGCGACAGTTCCATCCCGCGGCCGTCGACCTGCTTCGTTGCCTGCAGCAATTCGAGCAGCAGCCCGTCGCCGGAGCCGACGTCGAGCACCCGCGACTGCGCCGGGATGAGATCGGCGACGACTTCGAGGTCGACGCGCTGGGCATGGTTGACACTCATGGTCGTGCCTCTTCCGCTGCGCATGATCCCGATCCGAAAAGTCTGCAACTTTTCGGGGTCATGCGCTGATGCCTGGCGCATGATGCCGATCCGGAACGCCTGCGCCCTTTCGAGATCATGCGCTGAGCCCCCTGGCGCGGGCCGCCGAGGCGATGAAGCCGTTGATGGCGGCAAACAGCTCCGGCTCGTCGAGCAGGAAGGCGTCGTGGCCGCGATCGGTCTCGATCTCGACGAAGGATACCGAGGCGCCGGCCGCGTTCAGCGCGTGAACGACCGAGCGGCTCTCCTCGGTCGGGAACAGCCAGTCGCTAGTGAAGGAGACCAGGCAAAAACGGGTCTTGTTGCCGGCGAAGGCGTCGGCCAGCCGTCCGCCATGGTCGGCGGCGAGGTCGAAATAGTCCATTGCCCTGGTCATGTAGAGATAGGAATTGGCGTCGAAACGGTCGACGAAGGTCATGCCCTGATGGCGCAGATAACTTTCGATCTGGAAATCCGCGTCGAAACCGAAGGTGAGCGCTTCACGGTCCTGAAGGTTGCGGCCGAATTTCCGGTGCAAGGCCGCCTCCGACAGATAGGTGATGTGAGCGGCCATGCGCGCCACCGCCAGTCCTTTTTCCGGGCGCTTGCCATGCTCGAAATATTTGCCGCCATGCCAGTCCGGATCAGCCATCACCGCTTGCCGGCCGACCTCATGGAAAGCGATGTTCTGCGAGGAATGGCGCGCGCCGGTGGCGATCGGCAACGCCGAGAAAACGCGCTCCGGATAGCTCGACGCCCACTGCAGCACCTGCATGCCGCCCATCGACCCGCCGAGCACCGAGAATAGTTTGTCGATGCCGAAATGGTCGACCAGCATCAACTGCGCCCGAACCATGTCGCGGATAGTGATGATCGGCAGGTCGAGCCCGTAAGGCTTGCCGGTGGCGGGGTTGGTCGAGGCGGGGCCGGTGGAGCCGAGGCAGCCGCCGATAACGTTGGAGCAGATGACGAAGAAGCGGTTGGTGTCGATGATCCTGCCGGGGCCGATCAGCACTTCCCACCAGCCCGGCTTGCCGGTCACCGGATTGGTGCTGGCGACATGCTGGTCGCCGGTCAGCGCATGGCAGACGAGGATCGCGTTGGAGCGGGCTTCGTTGAGCGTGCCGTAGGTCTTGTAGGCGATCTGAAACGGCGACAACAGCGTGCCGGCGTCGAGCTTGAGCGGCTTGTCGGCACCGAAACGCAACACCGGGCTCGACGGCTCGTCGGCCTCGTTGTTGGTTCTTTTAGCGCGCAGCGCGACCATCGCGTCCCTCTTACACTAACCCATCGCGCTTTCCGAAAATCAGAACCGATTTTCGGGCCGATGCAATTGTCCGGCCGGTTGCGGACAATAAAAAACCGGCATTGCCTTCGCAAAGCCGGTTACAGGATGCAAACGGCCCTTTAGCGAGTTGTTTAACGTGGCTGCAAGCCGACCGGCCAAATCACCACGGGATTTCGCCTCTCTTCTAGGACCGGCGCGCCCCGGCGTCAACGGCCAGCCGCTCACCCATGATTGCCGCCTCTCGACATTCCAGGCCGCGGCTTGTATTTCCGCTGCGGCTTCCTGGGTGGAAGCGTTCTCGACGGATTTTTGCAATATGAACCAGGCATCGGATCAGGCACGTCCAACGCCCCGCGCGGGGATCATGGACATCGAAGCCTATGTGCCGGGCAAAAGCACGGCGCCGGCCGGTGTCGCCAAGGTCCACAAATTGTCGTCGAACGAGAACCCTCTCGGCCCCTCGCCGAAGGCCATAGAGGCCGCGCGCGACGTCGCTGCCAGGCTCGACATCTATCCCGACGGCACCGCCAGGCGCCTTAGGGAGGCGATCGCCGAGGTGCATGGCCTCAATCCGGCGAACATCATCTGTTCCAATGGTTCCGACGAGATTCTGGGCCTGCTTGCGCAGACCTATCTCGCGCCCGGCGATGAAGCCGTCATCACCGAACACGGCTTCATGGTCTACAAGATCTACATTCAGTCGGCAGGTGCCGTTCCGGTGTCGGTCAAGGAAACCAATGAGCGGGCCGACGTCGACGCGATCCTCGCCGCCGTGACACCGCGCACCAGGATCATTTTCCTCGCCAATCCCAACAACCCGACTGGTACCTATCTGCCGTTCCAGGAGGTGCGCCGCCTGCATGCCGGCCTGCCCCGGAATGTGCTTCTGGTGCTGGATGCTGCCTATGCCGAATATGTCCGCCGCAACGACTATGAAGCTGGCGTCGAACTTGTGGCTGGCGCGGAAAACGTGGTCATGACCCGCACCTTCTCCAAGCTCGGCTTGGGAGGCGCGCGGGTCGGCTGGATGTACGCGCCGATGCATGTCATCGACGCGATCAACCGTGTGCGCGGTCCCTTCAACGTCAACGCGACGGCGATCGAGGCCGGCATTGCCGCGATCCGCGACCGTGCCCATGTCGAGCGCAGCGTGGCGCATAACGAGACCTGGCTGCCATGGGTGAGCGAGGAATTGACCAGGCTCGGGCTGCGGGTGACGCCGAGCGTCGGCAATTTCGTCCTCATCCACTTTCCCGAGGACAAAAAACATTCGGCTGAAGCTGCGGACAATTACCTCGCCGCGCGCGGCTACATATTGCGGCGCGTTTCCGGCTACGGCTTCCCGAATGCACTGCGCATGAGCATCGGCACCGAAGAGGCCAATCGCGGCGTTGTAGCCGCCCTCACGACATTTTTGAAAAGCTGAAGCAATGACATCACCGATGTTCGAAAAGATCGCGCTGGTCGGCATCGGCCTCATCGGCTCGTCGCTGGCCCGCGTCATCCGTCGCGAAGGCCTTGCCCGCCACGTTGCCATCTCGACGCGCAGCAAAACGACGCTGGCGCGGGCAAGCGAACTCGGCCTAGGCTGCTCCTACACGATGGACGCGAAAGAGGCGGTCCGCGATGCCGACCTGATCATCGTCTCGGTACCGGTCGGCTCTTCGGGCGAGGTTGCCGAGGAAATCGCGCCGGCGCTGAAGCAGGGCGCCATTCTCACCGATGTCGGTTCGACCAAGGCGTCGGTCATCGCGCAGATTGGGCCGCATGTGCCTGATGGCGTGCATTTCATTCCCGGCCATCCGTTGGCCGGCACTGAAAAATCAGGCCCGGACGCCGGCTTTGCCGAGCTGTTCGAAAACCGCTGGTGCATCTTCACGCCGTTGCCCGGCACCGATCCGGCAGCCTTGGAAAAGCTTTCGGAATTCTGGCGCCGCTGCGGCTCCAACATCGACACGATGGATCCCCAGCATCACGACATGACGCTGGCCATCGTCTCGCATCTGCCGCACATCATCGCCTACAACATCGTCGGCACCGCCGACGATCTGCAGTCGGTGACCAAGTCCGAAGTCATCAAATATTCGGCCTCCGGCTTTCGCGACTTCACCCGCCTTGCCGCCTCCGACCCGACCATGTGGCGGGATGTCTGCCTGCACAACAAGGATGCCATCCTCGAGATGCTGGCGCGGTTCTCGGAAGATCTGGCGTCGCTGCAGCGGGCGATCCGCTGGGGCGACGGCGAAAAGCTGTTCGACCTGTTCACCCGCACCCGCGCCGTCCGCCGCTCGATCATCGAGGCCGGCCAGGACATCGACGCGCCGGACTTTGGCCGGCAGGCAGTCGAGCACCCTGTAAAGGGGTAGGCTCTCTCAGACCGGCCAGTCTCAGGCCGGCCAGTGTGCCGCCATCATCGCCAGCGTCTCGGCCCTGTCCGGTGCGCCGAGCCTGCCGCCGAAGCGCAGGCATTTGAGCGCGGCGGCGGCGCTGGCAAAGCGCAATGCCAGTTCGATCGGCATGGCTTCCGCCAGTCCGACGGCGAAGGCGCCGTGAAACACGTCGCCGGCGGCAAGCGTATCCACGGCCTTGATGCCTGGCGCTGCGACATGGCGCACGGACCCCACCGAGCGGTCGAACCACCAGCTTCCCGCCGCGCCGCCCGTCACGGCGACGAACGCATCGGTGCGTCTGGCCAGCGTTTCACAGGCCTTTTGCGGGGTTTGCTCCTCGCCGCAGAGGATGAGCGCCGCCGGCTCCGATGCGACGATGTGCGAGGCCAGCGGAAACAGGCGTTCCAGCACGTCGCGTGGCGCGGTGTCGGCATCCAGTATGGCCGGACGGCCGATTGCGCGCGCCGCAGCAAGGGCCAGAGCCGCGGCGCCCGGCCAGCGCACGTCGACCATGACGGCATCGAATACCGACAGGTCGCGGACAGGCAGCGCCTCGGGGTCGGCCTGTGCCCGCCTGTCGTAGAAGGGAACGATGATGCGCTCGCCATGAGTATCGACCAAGATGGCCGACAGCGCCGACCGCGCACCGGTGACGCGCCGGACAAGGCTGCAATCGACGCCCTCGGCCTCGATCCCGGCGACCAGCTGATCGCCGACTGGGTCGTCCCCCGCGCTCGCCCACAGCGATACGTCGGCGCCGAGGCGGCGTGCGGCGCAGGCTGCGCTCGAAGCCATGCCCGAGGCGATCTGTACGCCGTCGGACGCGATGAACTTGCCCTGACGTGTCGGAAGCGTGTCGACGCCAAGGATCGTATCGAGCGTCAGCGCGCCAACACTGAGGAGCTTCACCGGGCTGTTCATCTATCTTCCTGTTTGATCATGTTCTTTTTCCGAACCAAAGGTCAGCGACGCAAAAACTGGGTCCCACTTTTTGCTTCACTGACCTTCGGTTCGGGATCATGGTCTAATCGACCGGGCTGATCTTGCCCAGCGGGATGAAACCGAGCGAGGTCTTGCCCTTGACGATCTTCAGGGGCATCGACGGTTCGTTGCCAAGCAGCGCCAATCCGGCAAAACCGGTCTTGATCTGGCTCTTCTGCTCGGGAATGGCCTTGACGAGGATTGCCGCCACGGCTTTCGGGTCGCTGATTTTGATCATCAGGTCGGCGTCGATAAGCCCGTCGGCATCGACCGACACCGGGCCGGAAACGGTGATGCGCGCGGTTCCCGACGACAGATCGAGCTTGCCGATATCGATCGCCTGGCCGCGCAGGCTCCTTGGCTGCGTCTTGATCAGCGCCACGCCGTTCTTCAGCGTCACATCGCCGCCGCCGTCGAGCGGCGGCAGCAAGCGGCCATCGATCGCCCGCGGATCGATTTCGAGATCGGTAAAACTCCCGGCATAGTCGATGTCCTGGCCATTCGGCCGCAGTTGTCCGGCCGCCGTCCCTGCGCTGAACAGCTCGACCGGGTCTGTACCGTCCGTCGGATCGGTCTGGCCGGACAGGCCCTCCGCCTCAAGCGAAACGCGCCGGGGCAGCGGCCAGGACAGTTTCACATTCGCTCGCAGCGTGTCCCAGTCGATCCACAGCAGCGCCATCCCCGGAACGGAGGCCCTGAGCGGCCCGCGCAGGTCGGCGCCAGGCGACAGGATTTGGGTGACATGCGTGGCTGCGCTGAGGCTGCCGAGCGAGGCGGCGACGTTCCTGGTGTCGTCCTGATAAGCCAGACTGTCGCAGGAAATGGCGAAGCTCAGCGGATAGCCGCTGACCGTGAGGTTGGCGCAGTCCGCCTGGATGCCATTGCCGTTGAGCTCGGCCACCGTTTTGTCGGCCTCGTTCTTGACCTTGTCTGCCAGGTAGAACCAGCCGGCGCTGTAGAGGCCGAACGGCACGACGACGAAAGCGCCGAGCCAGGAGAGGCGGCGGAGGAAATTCGGCGGGCGCTCGTCACTCGACGTCATGCTGTGGCTCTCATTAGCGCGTGTTGCAGATGTCGTTTCCGGCAACATCAGGTAGACGGAGATGGATTGAAAAAACACCGATTCCGGTGGCGGTGTTGCAACCAGGCTTGGCGATATGGGCGATTTTTGGGTTTTTGGCTACGGTTCGCTGATCTGGCGGCCCGGATTCGCGCATGTCGAGACGCGCCGCGCCCGCCTGCACGGCTACCGCCGGTCGCTGTGCGTCTACTCTTTCGTGCACCGCGGCACGCGCGAGCGGCCTGGCCTGGTGCTCGGCCTCGACCGTGGCGGCTCCTGCATCGGGCTGGCTTTCCGCGTCCCCGGCGATCTGCGCAACGAGGTCATTACCTATCTGCGCGAGCGTGAACTGGTCACCAATGTCTATGTCGAGCGCATGCTTAGCATTCGCCTGGACGAGGGCGGGGGTGAGAACGGCAGGGGCAAGACGGACGGGGGCGAGACGGTTTCGGCGGTCGCCTATGTGGTCGACCGTAGCCACGAGCAATATGCCGGCGCGCTCGATGCGGCCGATGCGGCGACCGTCGTTCGCGGCGCCGTCGGCCAGTCCGGAAAGAACGAGGATTACGTCTCCAGCACGCTGGAGCACCTCGAGGCACTGGGAATCCGCGACCACTGGCTGGAAGAGGTGGCGGAACGGATCGGGTCGTAATCTTCTTTCGTTGTTTTGACCATGATCTCAAGCGAGAACCGGTTCTCACGTTTGGCTTTCGGTTCTCGATGATGGCCCGGGCTACATTCTGAAAACCTGCTTTCCGAGATCAGCACGATCCAGGCTGTTTGTAACAGCGAGCTCGGACTCCGTCAGCGGATGGATGCCGCCGACAGGGACATGGAAATCCGGTTGGCCGAAGATGTCGACAATCTCGCGCAACACTGGCCGGTCGGCTTCGACAGGCGGCGAAAAGAAGTAGCGGTAGATATTTGCCCTGATCTCGACGCCGCTCAGCAGCACGTCGAAATTGTGCAGTTCGAAACGCTCGGTGCTCATGCCGCCATTGATGATCACCTGCCCGCCCATCGCGAGGGTGCGGATCAATTCGCCACTGGCGGGGCCGCCGACATTATCGATGATCCCGTTCAGCCCTGCGCCGCCGGTCATGTCCATGACCGCTTCCCTGATGCCGACCTTTAAGCCCGACAGATCAAGGATGGCGGTGGCGCCAAGCGCCTTCAGGTCCAGCCTGTCGGGAGAGCGTCGCACCAGCGCGATCACCTTGATGCCGCGCCGTTGGGCGAACTGCATTACCATCGTCGAAACCGATGAATAGCCGGCCGTGACGGCCAGCCACTGGCCAGGCTGCACACGGGAATCCGCAAGCAGATCCCAGGCGGTGATGGGGTTCACCATCTGCCCGGCGCGTTCGACCGGATAGTCAGCGGGAAGCGGAATCAGCCATTCGGCCGGAACCGCCGCATATTCGGCCCAGCTGTTGTAGTAGCTGAATGCGACAAGCGTGCCCGGTTCCAAAACGACGTTCGCGCCCACGGCCTCGACAATGCCGGCGCCATGGTTTCCGGCTATCTGCCGGGGAAAATGTGGCTTCTTCGGTTCGGGATAGAGGTTCTGGATGAACAGGAAGTCGCCAGGATTGACCGAGGCGGAGACCATCCTGAGCAGCACTTGGCCGTCGCCAATTCGCGGCATGGGCATGTCGTGCAGATAAAGCACGTCCCGCGGCGCGCCGATTGCGTCGAATACAATTGCTTTCATGTCGGTCTCCAGTAACGGGCGATCCGGGGGAAGCAAGCCTGGACGTCACCAGATTGCAGCACCGTCGTTTGCATCGGTGTCGCGGAGCCTAAGATCGCTGGCAAAAGTCGGAATTGGCAGATTTGACAATCTATATGCTAAACTTGCCATAGCTGTTCAAAGGAGGCATCTTGGACAATCATCCCGTCCACGCCGTGATCTGGCTGCCGTCGACCTTCTATTCGGCCGTCGCCGCGACACTTGTCGAAATGTTCGAGCTGGTGAACACCATTCGCGGCGCGCCGGCGATTTCCTTCGAATTC
Organism: Mesorhizobium sp. WSM4821; assembly: GCF_055901555.1. Taxonomy (NCBI): domain Bacteria; kingdom Pseudomonadati; phylum Pseudomonadota; class Alphaproteobacteria; order Hyphomicrobiales; family Phyllobacteriaceae; genus Mesorhizobium; species Mesorhizobium sp. WSM4821. The sequence continues at coordinate 2,027,432 of NZ_CM148371.1, forward strand.
GTGGCGCGGCAGGCCGACGCCGCGACGACGTCTGGAATTTCCTTTCACACCAGGCGCGAACCCTCGCAGCGCATGGACCTGCTGGTCCTGCTGGCCATGCCCGGCATGCAAATCCCCGAGCTTGTTGCGGCTCTGGAGGAAGAGAGCCGCCATGCCGCGCCGCTTGTCGCAAGCGCGCAGCGCGACGGCGCTATCATCGCCGCGCATTGCGGGGCCGGTTACTTCCTGGCGGATGCCGGTCTTCTCGACCAAAAGCGCGCAACGATCTCCTGGTGGCTGAAGGCCGATGCCCAGCGCCGCTTTCCGGAGGTACGTTGGGACGCTTCGCGTGTGCTGATCGGAGACGGGCGGATCTACACTTGCGGCGGCGGTTTTTCAGGTCTGGAACTCGGCAAGGCGCTTCTGCGGGACCTTGGCTTCGCCAAGGAGGAGCGCCTGGTTCGCAAACTGCTGGTGCTGCCACCGTCGCGTCAGATCCAGACGCCCTATGAATTCCCGCTCACCGATTTGCTGCCTTCGCAAGAGCCGTTCCGCGACCGGCTCGAAGCCTTGTCCAGACGACAACTCAGGACGCTCGACCTTGCGTTCCTCGGAGCGCAACTCGGTCTGTCTCCGCGAACGCTGGCGCGCCGGTTTTCCGATGAATTGCACACCACTCCCGGCCGATGGATTCAAGACCGGCGCCTTGAGGCCGCAAAGACGCTTCTAGAAAGCACCAAGCTTGGTATTTCGGAAATATGTTACCAGGTCGGATACGGGGATACGGCCTCATTCAGCCGGCTTTTCAACCGCGTGGTCGGACTGCCGCCTGGCGAATATCGGCGCCAGAGCCGGTAGATAACGGCACTGGGCGCGGTGGGTTGCGTCTTTGTGAAGCGTGGTCAATGGAAAAGGCGGCTGGCACTTTGACGTCGATGCGGCGCGCCTTAGGTTAAACCCGTCACGGGCCGTTCGCCCGATCCTTCCCATGCCACGGAGATCAATCTTGCAGAAGCGTCGTCTCGGTCAAACCGACCTGTCCATCGCGCCGCTGGTCCTGGGCGGCAACGTCTTCGGCTGGACCGCCGACGAGAAAACCTCTTTCAACCTGCTCGACCGCTTCGTCGGCGCCGGCCTCAACGCCATCGACACCGCCGATTCCTATTCGCGGTGGGTGCCCGGCAACAAAGGCGGCGAATCCGAAACCATCATCGGCAAATGGATGAAGAGCCGTGGCAACCGCAACGAAGTCGTGGTTATCACCAAGGTCGGGTCGGACATGGGGCAGGGCAGGAAAGATCTCTCCGCCGCCTATATCGAAAAGGCCATCGATGCATCGCTGAGGCGGCTGCAGACCGACGTCGTCGATCTCTATCTGTCGCACTGGCCGGACCCGGCCACCCCCTACGAGGAAACGCTTGGCGCCTACCAGACGCTGCTCGCCAAGGGCAAGATCCGCCACGTCGGCGCCTCCAATCTCGATGCCGGCCAGTTGCGCGCCGCGCTCGATGTGGCAAGCCTGCGCGGCCTGCCGCGCTATGCGGTGCTGCAGCCGGAATACAATCTCTACGATCGCGCCTCGTTCGATGGGCCGCTCCGCGATCTGTGCATGGCCGAGGATATCGGCGTCATCACCTATTTCAGCCTCGCCAAGGGATTTTTGAGCGGCAAGTACCGCAGCGAAGCCGATCTCGGCAAAAGCGAGCGTGGCGACGACGCGAAGGACTACCTCAATGCGCGCGGCATTCGCATCCTGGCAGCACTCGACGCCGTGTCGGCGCGTCACTCGGCCAAGCAGGCGGAAGTGGCGCTCGCCTGGGTGATCGCGCGGCCCGGCGTCACGGCGCCGATCGCCAGCGCCACGACGCTGGACCAGGTCGACAGCCTCGTCCGCGCCGCATCGCTGAAGCTCAATGCGGACGACATCGCCGAGCTCGACAGCGCGAGTGCGTAGAAGCGGCGGCGGCTTGCTCAAACAGCAGCCAAGGATCGCGCACGGCCCGCGCCGAGTGCCCGCGCACGATCGTTCAAGACGTCCCGCTTTGGCCTGCCATACCATCGGTCGCATCGCGTCTGGATACTGGTATACAGATGGCCGAACAGGTCTTTTCCCATCCGGATCTATGGCAGCAATTGCTGACGCTCATCCTGGCGTCGGCGGTCGTCATGGGCAGTCCGGGGCCGGCGACGATAAGTGTGACCGCCGTTGGCGCCGCCTTCGGTCTGCGCGATTCGCTCCGCTACGCCTCGGGCATCGTTTTTGGCACGGTCGCCGTGCTTCTTGTCGTGGCCACGGGCATTGCGGCCATGCTTGCTTCCGTGCCGAAGCTCACACCGCTCCTGGCTGTGGCGTCCGCAGCCTACATCCTCTACCTCGCCTTCAAGATAGCAACGGCTCCGCCTCCGGCAGCGCGTACCAGCGGGACAGTGCTTCCCACGTTCCTGGGCGGGTTTCTTCTGGCCGTGGCGAACCCAAAAGCCTATGTGGCGATTGCCGCCGTATTCGCCGGCACGTCATCCACCGGTGAGCTCGACGCGGGGCTCAAGCTGGCGGTCCTTGCCTTGATGATCGTCGCCATCCATGCCCTGTGGCTTCTCGCCGGGGCAGCGTTTGCGCGCTTCCTGCGCAAGCCGCTGGCTTCGCGAATCATCAATCTGACGTTCGCGGCGATACTTGTTTTGACGACGGCGCTGGCTGTGGTCTCTTAGGGGATAGTGCCGGTCCCGACAGGCGTCTCAGGCTGGGGTATCGGAGGCCAATTCGCTCAGCCGCTTCACCGCCGTCGGCGGCATGGGCGGCGGGTTCGGCGCACGGGACGCCTCCACGAGCAGCTGGTCGCAGGCGGCCTCCGTCTTGCCGATCAGCCGTTCCATGAATTCCTCCTTGCCGAGGCCCGGTGGGATCGGTGGCAGGAAGCGGGCCTTGATCGTGCCCGGATAGCGGAGGAATTTCCGGCGTGGCCAGTAGAGGCCGGCGACATGGGCGACAGGCACCACCGGGACCCCAAGCTGCGCATAGATCTCGACGATGCCGTATTTATAGGCCGGCTCGTCGCCCGGCGCCCGGCGCGTGCCCTCGGGATAGATGATCAGCTGGCGGGGATTGCGCGCCAGCTCCTGCCTGGTCGCGGCGACCACCGCTTTCAGCGCCTTCGAGCGGCTGCCGCGGTCGACCGGGATCATCCGCATCTTCAGGATGTACCAGCCGAAGAACGGGATCCAGGTCAATTCCCGCTTCAGGATGTAGAGCGGATCCTGCAGGAAGGGGAAGAAGGCGATCGCATCCCAGAAGGACTGGTGCTTCGGCGCCAGGATGAAGGAACCCTCGGGCAGGTTCTCCTGGCCGGTGATCTCGCTTTGGGTGCCGGCGATCTTGTCGTAAAGCCACATGCAGGTGCGCGACCAGAATTTCGGCACGAACCAGGCCCGATGGCGCGGCGACAGGAAATAGTACGGCGTCCAGAGGATCATCTGGACGATCAGATTGACGTAGAAGACGAAGTTGAACGCCAGCGAGCGGATATAAAGCATGCAGGAAGAGCCCGGTGAGGAGGTGTGCGTTGGTTACACCAAGCGCGGGCAAAAAGGAAACGGCTCGAGATCGATCCGACTTGATGAACCCGCTATCCGTTCGTCAGGCCTGCCACGTCGCTTGCACCAGCCGCTTCTTCAGGCGTGGGGCGGCGAAATCGAGGAACGCACGCAGTTTCACCGGCAGCAGGCCTTGGCCGGCATGCACGAGACTGACCGGCCATGGCTGTGGCTCAAACGCCTCCAGCACAGCACAGAGTGTGCCCGACCGCACCGCAGCCGTGATCTGATAGGAAAGCACCCTCGTCATTCCGACACCGGCAACCGCGGCATCGATCGCCGCTTCCGCGGTGTTGACCCGAAGCCGTGAGCGGATCGGAACAGCGAATTCGCTCTTGCCCGTGGCAAAAGTCCATGCGGCGGGAACGGTGAGCCCCTCGAAGGTGATGCAGCTGTGTGCCGCGAGGTCTCTCGGGGTCTCCGGCGTGCCGTGCTTGGCCAGATAGGCCGGGCTCGCGCAAACAACGCGCCGGATCGAACCGATGCGGGCGGCCACCAGGCTCGAGTCGGGAAGCTCGCCGATGCGGACAGCGAGATCGATATGCTCCTCGGTCAATTGGGTTATCCTGTCCGCGAGCATCAGGCGGATGGCCACGTCGGGGTAGGCTGCGAGGAAGCCGGTGACGACCGGCAGCACATGCAGGCGGCCAAAGACGATCGGTGCGGTGATGATCAGTTCGCCCGTCGGGATGCTGTATTCGCCAGCGGCGGTCCGCTCGGCCTCGCCGACCTCGTCGAGGATGCGATAACAGGCAGCGAGGTAGGCGTGACCCGCGTCGGTCAGCGTCAGCTGCCGCGTCGAGCGGTTCAAGAGACGCGTCTTCAGATGCCGCTCCAGGTCCGAGACCTTGCGGCTGACCGTTGCAAGCGGGATGCCGAAACGGCGTCCGGCGGCCGAAAGGCTGCCGGCCTCCACCGCGGCGGCGAAAAGCGACATGGCCTCGAGGCGATCCATGATTCTCTCAAAAAATGGAAGGATTAATTGCGAATATGCCATCTACGTCCGAAAGATGGAAGGGGCCATGTCTGGTGGCGAAGCCGATCGATCAGAAGGAAATGCCGATGCCCCTTGTCGCTTTATACGCATCCACGGAGGCGGCGCCTGCTGCGTCGCAGCCGATGCCTCTCGCAAGGAGTTCCCATGCCTGAAAGCCGCCCGCCGCTCCCGCCATTCACCGGCGAGACCGCCGCACAGAAGGCACGCATGGCGGAGGATGCCTGGAATTCCCGTGATCCGGTTCGGGTCGCGCTTGCGTACACAATCGACAGCCGCTGGCGCAACCGGGCCGAGTTCCTGCAAGGCCGCGAGGCCATCCAGGCTTTCCTGACACGCAAATGGGATCGCGAACGCGACTACCGGCTCATCAAGGAGGTCTGGGCCTTTCGCGACAATCGTATCGCCGTGCGCTTCGCTTATGAATGGCACGACGACAGCGGCTCTTGGTTTCGCAGCTACGGCAACGAGAACTGGGAGTTCGACGAATATGGATTGATGCGCCTGCGCATCGCCAGCATCAATGACCTGCCGATCCGCGAGGCCGACCGCAAATATCATTGGCCGCTCGGCCGGCGTCCGGACGACCATCCCTCTCTGACGGAACTCGGCCTTTGAAGGAGCCTTTCCATGAATGCTCACGTCTTCACCAGCGATGTCGCCTTTACTCCAACCGTCAAGGCGATCCAGGCCCGCAAGGGCTCACGCGAGGCCTATGCCCGCGTCGAGGCGCGCGGCGGCTGGCAAGCTGACATCACGCCCGGCCTCGCCGCCTTCATCGGGACGCAGACCAGCGTCTTCCTGTCGACGGCCAATGGCGACGGGCAGCCCTACATCCAACATCGCGGCGGGCCGGCCGGCTTTCTCAAGGTGCTCGACGAGCGGACGATCGGCTTCACGGATTTCTCCGGCAACAGGCAATTCATCACCCAGGGCAATCTCGACGACAACCCCCGTGCTTTCCTGTTCCTGATCGACTATGCCCACCGGCAGCGCATCAAGATCTGGGGCAGCGCGCGCGTCGTCGAGGACGATGCCGAACTGATGGCGAAGCTGATACCGGAAGGCTACAAGGCGCGCCCGGAGCAAATCATCCTGTTCACGGTTTCGGCCTGGGATTCCAATTGCCCGCAGCACATTCCACAGCGCTTCGAAGCGGCCGACGTGGCGGCGGCGCTGGCCGAGCGAGATAAGCGCATCGAACGGCTCGAACAGGAGATCGCGCGCCTGCGCGGATGAGGCACGAAGCGCGGGCTGCTCAGTCTTCGGCTGTCGAAATTTCGGCGAGCGCGATGCCGGTTGGCGTTGGCTTCACCGGCACGATGCCGCGCGCCAGCGCCAGCAGATATTTGTTGTATTCGGTAAACAGCACGCGCAAGGCCCTGGGCTTGATCAGCCAGCCGCCATTGCCAAGATTGCTGTTGACCACCGGGTAGGGCTCGAGCTTGGCGTTGCGCAGCAGCCGCCCCATTTCCAGCAGGCTTCGCGGCATGTGATAATTGTTGGTGACAAGGATCACGGTGCCATAGGCGTGGTCCTCCACCCATTTGGCGCTTTCCTCCGCATTGCCGATCGTGTCGAGCGCGGCGCGGTCGATGTCGACGCAGCAGGAAAATAATCTCTTGTCGCCGCGGGTCGCGACCTGAAGCTGGCGGCGGCTTGCGGAAGGATGCACGCCGCTGATCAGCAGTCGCTCGCCCTTGCCGGACGCAAGCAGGCCCATAGCGGCGTCGAGACGCGAGTGGCCGCCGGTCAGCACGATGATGGCATCGGCCTTTGCCGGATTGGCGGGCGTCGTGAGATGACTGACGGTGTTGGCGAACCAGCCGAAACCGCCGGCAAACAACGTTGCCAGCACGAGCAGAAAGAGAGCGGAGATGCGCAACACGCCGACCAATCGGCTGGACCTGGTGTGCTCGCGGGAACGCGCAATCACCAAGGGCAACTGTCCAGCCGTTCCGGTCGAGTCGGGCGCGTCCATCATCTTTATCGTTAACCCCGAAATACGGCGTTTAGTAGGTGACAAAGCACAAATTGCGTTACGCTAATTCTCTATCCGTGATCACCCCGCGTCCGGTTGGCGGACATCGATGTCGCTGAGATAGGTGACCACAGTGACATGGGAGGTTGCCGCCGTCAGCGCACCGATAACCAGCACCATCAGGACGACGCCGAAATAGCCGGCCGAGCCGATGGCGAAATTGCCGAACAGGGCGGTTGCCTGATCGGCCTGCGGCGTCGCCATGTTGCGCGACGACCACCATGAGAAGACGATGAAGACGAGCACCGCCGCCGCACCTCCGGCGGCCGCGCCCTTCATTCCGGTGACCAGAAAATGCTGGCGGAATTCGCGCGCGATGAAACGCGCTTCGGCGCCGACGAAATGCAGCACCTCGATAATGTGGCCGTTGCCGGCCATGGCGCCGCGCGTTGCGAACACCACGGTCAGCACGGTTGCCGACAGCATCAGCGCCAGCACGGCTACGCCGATGGTCACCGTGGTGCGGGCCATGGCCACCAGCCGGTCGACCCAGGTGCGATGGTCGTCAAGTGCTGCGCTGGGCAGTTTCGGCGTGATCGCGGCGCGCATCGCCGCAAAATCGGGCGGGCTGTTCTCATCTATGGTGACGATGACCAGACGCGGCACCGGGAGGTCGTCGATGTTGAGACCCGAACCCAGCCAAGGCTCCAAAAGCCGCGCCGTGGCGCCGCGGTCGACGATCCGGGTAGCCTTGACGCCGGGAAACTCACTGGCGATCTGCGAGGCCTGGGCAAGTGCCGCCTCCATGTCGAGGCCGTCAACCGGCTTGATCTGGATCGTCGCCTCGCGCGAGATCTGATTCTCCCAGACCGAGGCGGTGTCGCGCACCAGCGTCACCGCGCCGAAGGTCAGACAGGAGAGGAAGGTCATGATGGCTATGACCAGGACCAGCGCCCGGCCGGCGATGTTCTGCGCCGGCACGATCGGCGCCATCTTGCGCTGCACGCGCTGTGTCGGCCGAGCCTGCTCGGCGTGTTGGTCTTCGACGTGGTCAACGGAAAGGTCAGTCATAGATGTCCAGCCTTCCGCCAGCCAGGATCATGCGTCGTGCGTCGACCTGTTCCATCAGACCGAGGTCGTGCGTTGCAATCACGACCGCGGTGCCCAGCCGGTTGAGTTCGATGAACAGCCGCAACAGGCGTCGCGCCAGCGGTGGATCGACATTGCCGGTCGGCTCGTCGGCAAGCAGGATCTCGGGCTGCTCGATCAGCGCCCTGGCGATCGCGGCGCGCTGCTTCTCGCCACCCGACAGCACCGGCGGCAGCACATGCATGCGCTCACCGAGGCCGACCCATTTCAGCAACTCGGTCACGTCGGTGCGGTAGCTTGCTTCCTCGCGCCCGCGCACGCGCAGCGGCAAAGCCACATTCTCATAGGTCGTCATGTGGTCGAGCAGGCGAAAATCCTGGAAGACCACGCCGATGCGACGCCTCAGATGCGGCAGTTCCGTGCGCGAGATGCGCGAGCGGTCCTTGCCGAAGATGGTGATCAGTCCGCGCGTCGGTTTGAGCGACATGAACAATAGCCGCAAAAGCGTCGTCTTGCCTGCGCCCGAAGGGCCGCTCAGGAACTGGAAGGAGCGCTCCGGTATATGCAAGGAGATGTCGCGGAGGATTTCCGGACCCATGCCATAGCGGAGGCCGACATTTTCGAAGCGGATCACGTTCGACGACCTGAAACTTGCGGTGGCGACGAGCCAGCCTTCTCTGAGTAAAGACCATCGGCCCGCATGGTTAACCGGCGGTTAATTTCGAGGTTTTTTGGGCGCGTCACAAGGGCTCCGGTGGGGAAGCGTTAACCATTTCCGTTTACGCAAAAGATACGAAGAGCGAACAGGTGCTGTAGTGCTGGGCCGTATGGCTGAGGATCGAACCGCGCGCCCGATTTCCGGCGAAATCATGACCGATGCGGCTGCCGCACCGGAACGCATCATGCGTGCTCCAGCCGATGACATTGTCGATGCCGACTACCAGGTGCTGCCGCGCTTCATCGCCGGCATCGACCCTTCACCGCCGCTTTCGCGCGTGATCGCCACGCCATCGATCGAAGGCATGGACATGCTGCGCAAACCCGAAGCCGCGATGGAACGGCCGCGAGCATCGCGCGGCGGGCCGGTCTTCTGGATCGCCGGCCTCGGTGCCGCCTTTGCAGCCTTCTGGGTTTCGGGTGGGCATGCGCTGGTGCGCCAGGTGCCGTTTCTTCTGGCTGCACCGGAAACGGGCGATGCACTCAGCATTTCAGGTGTCACCTCGCGTGTCGATGCGTCCGGATCGACACCTGCCCTGTTCGTAGACGGCGAGGCCGCGAACGACGGCACCGGCCCATCGCCACTGCCGCCGCTGGAGATCCGGGTCACCGGCAAGGATGGACGCATCACCCGCTACACGCTGGCAGCATCCAGCCGTCCGCTGGCGCCCGGCGAAAGATTCGGCTTTTCCAGCCGGCTCCAGGTGCCTAGAAACGGAGTGAGGGCCGTTTCGGTCACTTTCGCCAACTAGGGCGAACATTTTTGGAAAGGCTGCCAATGCCAGTCGTGCGCGGCAAGGATATAGAAGTTCTGTTTTCAGCATCGGCGATTGCGCGCCGCAATCTGGAGCTCGCCAAGGAGATAGCCGGGCACGACTATCAGGACCTTCTGGTGATTTCGGTGTTGAAAGGATCGTTCATCTTCGCCGCCGATCTCATCCGCGCCATGCACGATGTCGGCCTGTCGCCCGAGGTCGAGTTCATCTTCATCTCGAGCTATGGCGCCGGCACCACCAGCGGCGAGGTGAGGGTGCTGCGCGACATCGACAATGAGGTCGCCGGCCGCGACGTGCTGTTGATCGACGACATTCTCGAATCCGGCAAGACGCTGTCCTTCACCCGGGACCTGATGCTGTCGCGCGGCGCCAAAAGCTGCGCCGTCGCCGTGCTGCTCGACAAGCGCATGCGCCGCCAGACAGCGCTCAACGCCGACTATGTCGGCTTCGACTGCCCCGACTATTTCGTCGTCGGCTATGGCATGGATGTCGCCCACGCCTTTCGCGAACTGCCCTTCGTCGGCATCGTCAAGGGCGACGCCTAGATTTATCTTCGATGCCGTTGGCGGTTCAGGAAAAGTCAACTTTTCCCCGCCAAACATTCTTCTATGGCAAAGCTCCTGATCGTCGAGGACGATGAGTCCGTCCGCACCCTCGCCGCCCGCGCGCTCGAACGCGCCGGGCATCTGATCGACATCGCCGCCGACGGCGCGCAAGGGCTTGCCCTGATCCGCGCGGCGCAAGGCGGCTACGACCTTGTCGTCTCCGATATTCGCATGCCGGAAATGGACGGCATCGAGATGGCCAAGGCGGCGGTACGCCTTTTCCCGGCGACGAAGATATTGCTGATGACCGGCTACGCCGACCAGCGCGAGCGCGCCGAGGAATTGAACGGCGTCATTCTGGACGTCGTGCAGAAACCGTTCACGCTGGCCGAAATCCGTGCGCGCGTCGAACGGGCGCTCGCCTGTTTCGCGTGAAGAAGGCCTGACCGCGGTCAGGCGGGATCGCAGGTCGCTTGGATTGCCGGACCGCTGCTCCGGCGCCGGCTGCTGTTGAGCGCGAACAGACCGGCACCGACGATAAGAGCCGCGCCGATGACGGTGGTCGATCGCGGCACTTCGGCAAAGAACAGGAAACCCCATAGCGGCGACCAGATGATGCCGGTGTATTCGAAGGTGGCGACGCTGTTGGCGGGCGCCAGCCGATAGGCCTGCGACAACAGTACCATTCCGGCCGAAGCGACGAAGCCGCAGGCTGCCATCTTCAGGAAATCGATCGGCGTCGGCCAGATCCACGGCCTGACCAGGAACTCCAGGCTCGGATGTGTGGCGTGAGCTATTCCCGCCAGCCAGAACAGGCCGGCGACCACTGCCGCGCCGAAGAGGTAGACGCCGTTTTGATAGAACGCCATGACCGTGGACGATTCAGTGTCACCAATCTTGCGGGCCATCAATTGCGAAAAACCGTAGAGCACCGCCGAGGCCAGCGACAGCAGCGCCGCCCAGTCGAACAGCCCGGCACCAGGCCGCAGCATCACCAGCACGCCGAGCATCCCGACCATGACGGTGACCAGCGTCTGCCACGCCACCCGTTCGCCGAGATAAGGACCGGCAAGCGCCATGATGAATAGCGGCGCCATGAAATAGAGCGCCACCGCGTCGGCAAGCGGCAGGGCGGCGATCGCCAGATAGTAGACCGTGTAGGAGGTGAACAGGATGAAGGCGCGCATCGTCAGCATGCGAAATCGCCTCGAGAAGATCGCCCTGAGCCCGACATCGGCATGAACGAGCACGAGAAGAATAGGCAGGGCGACGATGGAGCGGATCGCCATCACCTCGGTCACCGGATAAGTGCCCGATACGGCCTTGATCAGCGGATCCTGGAGCGAGAACACCAGAACGCCGAGGCAAAGGCTTGCCATGCCGAGGACGATCCGGTTCTGCATGTCGTTGAACGGGCTCCCTGCGTATACGGCCCGAACCGGGTCCGCGTTTAATTTTGCTTTGTGCATGTCGTTGTCCCAAAACCGCTGCGCACTTTTGGGCGACATGCATCAAAAAGAACCCGCCACCGTTTCGGGCAGCGGGTACGAGTGAGGACTTTTGATTGGTCCGCGGCCGATTTCGCAGCCGCATATCCAATGGGTGAAGCAACTATTATCCGCCGTTTGACATGTTGCAAACGAATTGGAATGATACCAGCAATCAGATTTCCTTATGGCGGATACATGAAGCCCACGCTCGACAGCGACCTGCTGCGCACCTTCGTCGCGGTTGCCGACGCCGGCAATTTCACCAAGGCTGCGATGCAGGCCGGCCGGACCCAGTCGGCGGTTTCGATGCAAATGAAGAAGCTCGAAGATGTGGTCGGCGACAGCCTGTTCGAACGCGGCTCGCGCGGCGTGGCGCTGACGCGTCGCGGCGGCGAACTCATCGTCAACGCCCGCCGGATCGTTTCGCTGCTGGACGAGACGGCGGCATCGATGGTCGCGGCGCCGCTTGGCGGGCCGGTTCGCATCGGCATTCCGGAGGAATATGGCCATGCGATCCTGTCGCGCGCACTCGGCGCCTTCGCCAAGCGCCATCCTCAGGTCGACATCACCGTCCGCTACGCGCATTCCGGTGCACAGATCGCGGCGCTCGCTGCCGACGCGCTCGACCTGGCGGTGGTGTTCGAATGGCAGGACCTGTCCGGCGGTGAAGTGCTGATGCATGACCCGACCGTATGGGTGACGTCGGAACTGCACCACATGCATGAGGAGCGGCCGGTGCCGATCGCGCTCTACAATCGTGCCGGCTGGTGCAAGGATTTCGCGATCAAGTCGCTGGAACAGCGCGGTCTCGCCTATCGCGTCGCCTATACCAGCGACACCAATGGCGGCCTGCGGCTCGCCGTCACCTCCGGGCTGGCGATCGCGCCGATCTCGCGCAGCAACATCCCGGCTGGCTGCCGCGAACTTACGGCCGCCGACGGGTTCGGCGACATCGATTCCTCGAACGTGGTGCTGCGCCGCAATCCGAACGCTTCCGGCGAGGCCATCGACGGCATGGAAGAGGCGATCCGCGAGGCGTTCATGGTCACCAGGCAGGCCAACGCCGCGCCCGACATGTGATTGTCGACTGCGCCCAAGCATGTGCGCCATTTAAGTTCTTGTCTTATGGATGTCGTTATCCCAAAACGCCGCGCACTTTTGGGCGACATGCATCAATCCGGCGGGCCGCTTTCCATCTGCTTCAGCCAGCGTATGGCGTCATCCAGGCGGTCGTCGCCCCAGAACAGTTCGCCGTCGACGACGAAACTCGGCGAGCCGAAAATGCCCAGCGCCTTCGCCTGTTCGGTTGCTGCGGCAAGATCGGCATTCGCTGCGTCGGAATCGGCTTTCCGCAGGACGCGTCTTGGCTGCTGACCGGCCTCTTCGATGCTGGCTGAAAGATTGGGTTCGCTGCCCGCCGGCTCGCCCTGTTCGAACCATCGCCTGTAGCTTCCCCGGGCATAGGCCTCGCACCAGCCTTCGGCCGCGGCAATGACCGCTACACGATTGGCGCGTTCGAGCTCAGCCAGCGGGTAGGGCGTCGGCAGTTTCGGGACCATCTTGTACATCGCCGCGCGCCGTTCGATGTCGCGCCACATATAGGCGGCCTTCGCCGGTTTTTTGGCAAACGGGATATTGTCCATCTCGATCATGATGGCGCGAACATTGAAGGGGCGCCATCGGAAGTGCACACCGGTTTGCGCCCCGACCTCAGCCAGGCGCATCACAGAGAGATAGCTATAGGTGCTGCCGATAGAAAACCAGAAGTCGATCATGACAACGCTGCCCTCTCCGCAAAGGATATCGCAACCGTTTGACTGATCTTGGGCGATGTTTCGTCCCTTGGAGGACGAACTACTTCAGCTCCAGGAGCCGTTCCAGATAGCTGCGCTCGATTTCGGGGCTGAGCGCATTGCCGAGCCGCTTGCGGATCGCATCGAGTATCTGGCGCGCGCGCTGCACGTCGATCTCATCCGGGACCTTCACCGAACTTCCATCATCGGGACCCTCGGTGGCGCGCGGCCGGCCGAGCGGATCGCGGTCGGCGTTCTGCTGGCGGCCGCCCTGCTCGCTGCCGCCCTCGTCGCCCTGCATGGCCTGCAATTGCTTCATCATGTCCTTGGCGCCCCTGCGCAACGCCTCCAGCGCGCGACCCTGATGACCGACGGCCTGGTCGCCGTCGCTCTCACCAAGCGCCTGTTCGGCACTGCCCATGGATTTGCCGGCGTCGCCAAATCCCTCATTGGGCTCGAGCCCCATGCCTTCGAGACCTTTTCTCAACTGGTCGAGGTCGCCTTGCAGCTTGCCCTGGCCTTCCTGCAGCCGCTTCAGCGCATCGGCGAATTCCTGCGGCGTCATCGGCTTCTGCCGGCCGAGCGGATCGCGGTCTTCTCCGGGGCCGGGCTTGCCTTGCTCGTCCATTGGGCCCGGCTCGCCGTTCTCGCCGAGCTGCTCGTCGCGATTCTCTCCGCGCTGGCGCTGGCCGCGCTGCCTCTGGTCCATGCGGAAGGTTTCGTTCATCATCTCCTGCTGGCGACGCATGATTTCGCCGAGCTTGTCCATCTGCTGGCGCATCTCGCTGTTCTGCTGGCCGCCCTGCTGCTGGCGTCCGGCCTGCAGATTGTTCATCATGTCCTGCAGTTGCGAAAGCAATTGCTGCGCGCTGTCGCGATCGCCGGACTTCGCCAGATCCTCGATCTGGTCCATCATGCGTTCGATGTCGCTCTGGCGCAGTTCCTGGCCGTTCTGCTGCATCTGCGGCGCGTTCGGATTCTGCTGCGCGCGCTGGGCGAATTCCTGCAGGAACTGGTTCATCGCCTCGCGCAGTTCCTTCATCGCCTTGTCGATTTCCTCGTCGCTGGCGCCGTTCCTGATCGCGTCCTGCAGCGCCTGCTGGGCCTGGCGCAGCCGCCGCTCGGCCGCCGAAAGATTGCCTTCCTCGATGCCGAGGGCGATTTCCCACAGATAGGCGATCTCGTCGCGCAACTGGTCGTCGTTGTCGGCTATCTTCAACCGGCTGCGGGCGCTCATGATGGCGAGGTAGTGCGCCATGTTGTCGAAGGTGTCTTCGGGCCTGAGCGTGATCGCGTCCATCAGGTCGAGCACGCGGTTCTTGGCGTTGGCGTCGAGCGCCAGCACACGGCGCTGCTCGATCACGGCCCTGGCCAGCGGATTGGAGAAAGGCCGCTCCGGCATCACCAGCGTTTTGGTTTCGCTGGTTGCCGTATGTCCGGCATCGTCGGTGGCGACAAGCGTGAGCTTGATGTTGCCGCCGGCCCAGACATGTTCGGTCAGGTCCTTCGTGGTCTTGGCTGCATTCCCCTTGGCGCCGCGGCGCGGCAGCGACAGCGCCATTTCGGGCGGGCCATAGAGCGGATGCGCATCCGGCGCCGGTGGCTCGGCCAATGCGAAATCGGTCTTCGCGGCCGCCGCGCCATAGTCGTCATCGATCTGGTAGTTGAGTTCGAATGTGCCGTTGGCGGCGCGTTTCGGCTCGCCGACGAAGCGGATCTGCGGCGGCTTGTCCTGGATCACCGCGAAGGCCCATCGGCCGAGTTCGTCACCGCCCGCTTCCAGCGTCAGCGTGCCGTTGGCCGTCAGCTTTCCGGTGAACTGGCGCACCGCGGAAGGCGCTGTCGAGGTTGCCGCCGGCTTGGTCGCGCCGGCCTGCTGCCCAGTCGGCTCGATAATGCGGGCGTTGCCGCCGGCGTCCGTGTAGCTCAGCGTTTCCTCGCCCGAACCGCCGGTGACGCGCAGCGATACATCGCTGCCTTCCGGAACGGTGAAGGCGGACGCCGCCTGATTGCGATTGTTGGCGAGGGCTGGGCTGGCGACGGCCGGGGCTGTGAGGAAGACCGGCGGCCTGCCGGTGTAAGCCGGCGGCGTCACCCAGGCGTCGATACGCGGCGGCACGGCGTCACGCGCCGCTTGGGCACTGAACCCGTCTGCGATGCGGCCGCCCGACGGTCCGAAGGAGAAGGCAAAGGCGGTGATCAACAAAAGCGCCGCCACCGCGCGCAGCCCCCACGGGTCGCGCTCCGGGACCCGCGTGCGCGGCAGGTCGCCACCGAGGTTGCCGAGTTTTTCGGCCATGCGTTTCTGGTGCTCGCGCCACAGCGCTTGCGAAAAAATGCTTTCCCGGCCGCTCGGCCGGTCGGTCTGCACCAGCACCGGGCTGTGCAGCAATTGGTTGGCCGCCTCGATGCGCCGGTCGATCTCGGCGCTGGACGGCAGCCGGAAGAAACGCAGGGGATAGAGCGCGGCAAGGGCTGCGATGCCGAACACTGCCAAAAGGCCGATGCGCGCTATATCGGGCAGCAGAAGGAAGAGGCCGAGCCACGAGACGCTGAGGAACAGGCTGGCGACAATGACCAGCGGAAGCAGCAGCGGCCAGCCACGCTCGACCGTCATCGAGACCCGCGTCGCCAGCCGGCTCAGGGCAAGGCGCCCGGCCAGGCTGCGATCGCTGATGAAGGTGGGTCGTTGCGTCATCGGCCCTTCCCCGGTCGGGCGGGATAGCCCGAACCTCACGACTCGAAACATACCAACAAACACGGCGAAGGCGAGGCGGTTCCCGAAAACGTGAACAGGACTGCTCGCGTTATCGTCAGAATTTAGCCGGATTGGCGTTTGCACCGCAGACCAGCACGGCGACGCGCTCGCCCGCGGCCGGCGCGTAGCGGCCGGAAAGGATCGCAGCGAAGGCCGCGGCGCCGCCCGGCTCGGAAATGATACGCGCCCGGTCCCAAAGCGCCGCTTGTGCGGCGACGATCTCGTCGTCGCCGACCAATATGGAACGCTCGACGAAGGCCTCGGCGATCGGAAACATCAATTCACCGACGCGCTTGGGCGCCAGCGAATCGGCGGCGATGCCCTCGGCCGGCGCATCGACGGGCCGACCGGCCTCAAAGGCGCGATAGAGCGTCGGCGCACCCTCAGGCTCGACAGCGATGATCCTGATGCGGCCGGCAAACCAGGCGGCGATGCCGCCGATCAAGCCGCCGCCACCGACGGCGACCAGCAGAGTGTCGAGTTCAGGCAGGTCGGCCTCGATCTCTAGGCCAAGCGTGCCTTGCCCGACCAGCGTTTCCTCCTGGTTGAAGGCGTGGATCTGCAGCGCGCCGGACTTTTCGGCAAAGTCTTCGCTAGCAGCCAGCGCCTCGGCATAGCGCCCACCGCCGACGACCAGATCGGCGCCGTAGCCGCGGATGCGTTCCAGCTTGGCCGGCGGGCTCACTTCGGGAACGAAGATGGTCGCCTTGTGGCCGAGCCGCATGGCGGCATAGGCGACCGCGGCACCGTGATTGCCGCCCGATGCAGCGACGACTCCGGCCTTGGGAACCGGCCGTTCGAGGAGATTGGTGAAAGCGCCGCGCGCCTTGAACGAGCCGGAATGCTGCAGGCATTCGAGCTTCAGGTCGACGCCAAGAGGCGGGCGGCCGAAATCGGCCATGTCGACACGCAGCACCGGCGTGTGGCGCACGAATGGCCGGATGCGCGGCTCCATCGAAGCGATGCGCTCGCGTGTGATCATATTGCCGTTCAGCATGGCCTGCTCCCAAGGGTTGACATTACTTAGTAACTTAGCAAAATGGCTAAATGCAAGAGGTCGATGTCTTCAAGGCGATCGCCAACGAGCGCAGGCTGCAAATCCTCGACTGGCTGAAGAACCCGCGCGCGCATTTTTCGCCACAGGCGGATGGCGACCTGGTCGAGGACGGCGTCTGCGCGCTGTTGATCGCGGAAAAGCTGGGGATCACCCAGGCAACGCTCAGCGAGCATATGCGGGTGCTCACCCAGGCGGGCCTTCTGCGCAGCAAACGCATCAAGCAGTGGACGTTTTATCGCCGCGACGAAGACAGGATCGCCGAGACCCGGGCGCTTATTCAGCACCGGCTGTAGCGCTGCAGGCGGTCTATTCTTGTTTGACCATGATCGCTTCCGAAAACCGGTTCCCGCTTTTTCGCTGACGCGGACCTTCGGTTCGGTCTATTCCAGCCAATCAGGCACCGAATCCAGTCCGATCAGCTCGTCATAGGTCTGGCGTGGGCGCACGACATGGAAACGGTCGCCGTCGACCAGCACTTCGGGCACCAGCGGCCTGGTGTTGTAGGTGCCGGCCTGCACCGCGCCATAGGCGCCGGCGGTGGCGACAGCGATCAGGTCGCCGGCCTTCAGCCGCGGCAGGTCGCGGTCGAGGCCGAGATAGTCGCCGGTCTCGCAGACCGGCCCGACGACGTCGACCGTCATGCGCGGCGCCGCAGCCGGCTGCTGCACCACCGGCTTGATGTCATGGAAGGCGTCGTAGAGCGTCGGCCGGATCAGATCGTTCATCGCGGCGTCGACGACCAAGAAATTCCGGGCATCGCCCTCCTTCACGAAGATCACTTGCGAAACGAGGATGCCGGCATTGCCTGATATCAGCCGGCCCGGCTCGAACATCACCTTCAATCCAAGCTTGGCGACATGCCTCTTGACGATCTGGGCATAAGCGTCCGGCAAGGGAGGCGGGCTGTTGTCGACGCGGTAGGGAATGCCGAGGCCGCCGCCGAGATCGACATGCTCGATGGCGTGCCCGTCGGCGCGCAGCGCGCCGACCAGTTCCACCAGCAGCGCGAAGGCGTCGTCGAAGGGCTGCAACTCGGTGATCTGGCTGCCGATATGGGTGTCGATGCCGGTAACCTTGATGCCCGGCAGTTCAGCCGCGCGGGCATAGACCTGGCGCGCCTTCTGCCAGGGAATGCCGAACTTGTTCTCGGCCTTGCCGGTGGAGATCTTCTTGTGGGTCTTGGCATCCACATCCGGGTTGATGCGCAGCGAGATCGCCGCCATCTTGCCCTGCGCCATGGCGCGGGCCGACAGCATTTCCAGTTCCGGCTCGGATTCGACATTGAAACAGAGAATGCCGGCGGAGAGCGCAAAATCCATTTCGCGCGCGGTCTTGCCGACGCCCGAAAACAGGATCTTGCTGGCCGGAACGCCGGCGGCCAGCGCACGGCGCAATTCGCCTTCGGAGACAACGTCGGCGCCGGCACCGAGCTTGGCCAGGATCTTCAGCACCGCCTGATTGGAATTCGCCTTCATGGCGTAGCAGACCAGCGCGTCGAGCCCGGCAAAGGCCTGCGCAAACACGCGGAAATGCCTGGTCAGCGTCGCCGTCGAATAGCAATAGAACGGCGTGCCGACACCTGCGGCGATATCCGGTATCGCCACGTCCTCGGCATGCAGCACGCCGTCGCGGTAATCGAAATGGTTCACAAGAGTGGTTCCGGAAGTTGGAGCACAATGAGATCGGATGATCTCATCGGCTCTAGATCAGCGGGTCGAGAACGAACTTCCTGTCCTCGACCGGTTTTTCCGGCTCCGGCGGCACAGGCTGCTTGGCCTTCTCGGCGTCCTTGCGTGCCTGCACGGCCGCTTCATAGGGCGTGTCGAGCCCGGACTTCCTGCCGCAGGCCGTAACGGCCGTCATCGCCGCCAGCAGCGTCAGTGTCACCAAAATCCTGCTTGCGGTCATCCGTGCCATCCGTCCGAAACTTTCGCCCGCCGCTTTTAGCCGAGTTTTGCTGGCATTGCACCCTGGCATCACGCCTTGGCGATGCGCTTTTTCCAGTACCGGATCTGCTTCCTCACTTCCGACGGAGCGGTGCCGCCGAAGCTCGTCCGGCTCTTCACCGAATTCTGTACGGCCAGCACGGAAAACACGTCCGCCGTGATGCCGGGGTGAATGGATTGCAGATCTTCCAGCGGTAGCCTGTCGAGTCCGAGCTTCTTCTCTTCGGCCAGCGCCACCGCGCGGCCGGTGACGTGATGCGCCTCGCGGAACGGCAGGCCGAGCGTGCGCACCAGCCAGTCGGCAAGGTCGGTCGCCGTCGAATAGCCTGACCCGGCAGCCTTCTTCATGGCGGCGGCGTTCACCGTCATGTCGCGCACCATGCCGGTCATCGCCGCCAGCATCAGGTCGAGCGTCTCGGCGGCGTCGAACACGGATTCCTTGTCTTCCTGCATGTCCTTGCCGTACGTCAGCGGCATCCCCTTCATCACCGTCAGGAGGCCGACCAGATGGCCGGTGACGCGGCCGGTCTTGCCGCGCACCAGTTCGGCCGCGTCGGGGTTCTTCTTCTGCGGCATGATCGAAGAGCCGGTGGAGAATGAGTCCGATAGCCTGACGAAGCCGAATTGCGGTGTCGACCAGATGATGATCTCTTCGGCCAGCCGCGACAGGTGCGTTGCGCAGATTGCCGCCAGCCCCAGAAACTCCATCGCGAAATCGCGGTCCGAAACGCTGTCCAGGGAGTTGCGCATCGGCCCGCGGAAGCCGAGCGCCTTGGCTGTCCGGTGCCGGTCGATCGGGAAGCTGGTGCCGGCAAGGGCGGCGGCACCGAGCGGGCTTTCGTCCATCCGTTCGATGGCGTCGCGAACACGCGACAGGTCGCGCGAAAACATCTCGACATAGGCCATGCAGTGGTGGCCGAAGGTCACCGGCTGCGCTGCCTGCATGTGGGTGAAGCCAGGCATCACCGTTGCTGCGTGCTCTTCGGCGCGTTCCAGGAACGCCGTGATCAGGCCCTTCAGCGCCTCGGCGACGCGAAAGCACTCGTCCTTGACCCATAGCCTGAGATCGACCGCCACCTGGTCGTTGCGCGAGCGGGCGGTGTGCAGGCGGCCGGCGGCCGGACCGATCAACTCGGCAAGGCGAGCCTCGACATTCATGTGGATGTCTTCCAGCCTTGTCGAGAACTCGAAACTGCCGGCTTCGATCTCTGCCAGGATCGTGTTCAGCCCGTGAGCGATTTTTTCTTGATCGGCCGCCGAAATAATGCCCGTTTGCGCCAGCATCTCGCTGTGGGCGATCGAGCCTCTGATATCCTGCGCGTAGAGTTTGCGGTCGAAGGAGATCGACGCGTTGATCGCCTCCATGATCGCGGCCGGACCCGAGGCAAAACGTCCGCCCCACATCTGGTTGCTGGCCTTCTTGTCGCTCATCGCTATAACCCGTGCTCCGGAGCAGTTCTAAAAAAATGGCAGACGGCAATAAATTTTTCCCGGCCCCGCGCCTCATCCTCGCCGCCTTGGTGGCGGGCGTGCTTGCCGGCGCGGTCGCGGTATATGTCAGCGAGAGCGGTTCTGGCAACAACGCGCCCGCTGAAGTCGCGGTTGGCGACGGCAAGGACGATACCGCCTGCACCGCCAAGGCCGATCGCGCCAAGACGATCGCGGCTGCTGCCACCGGCCAGGTCGCCGCGCTTTTGCCGGCCGATCCGCCGCAATCGCTGAAAAGCCTTGCCTTCAACGACCCTGGCGGCAAGCCTATGACGCTCGCCGATCACGCCGGCAAGACGGTGCTGCTCAATCTGTGGGCGACATGGTGCGCGCCCTGCCGCGCCGAAATGCCGGCGCTCGACGCGCTGCAGAAAGAGATGGGCAGCGACGCCTTCGAGGTCGTCGCGGTCAACGTCGATGCCGGCGATGATACCAAGCCGAAGAAGTTCCTCGAGGAAACCGGCGTCGAAACGCTCGGCTACTACCGCGATTCGACGATGGCGCTGTTCAACGATCTCAAGACGAGAGGCTTGGCGCTCGGCCTGCCGGTCACCATGCTGATCGACGGTGAAGGCTGCCTGATCGCTCATATGAACGGCCCGGCCGAATGGTCGGGACCGGACGCCAGGCGGCTGATCGAGGCGGCACTCGGCGGGACGGACTGAGCGGGCGATTGTGCCGGTTTCCGTCGCCGCTGTTCGAATGGTAAGCCGGCTTGGCAAATCCTTTCCATCGGCTCCCATTTGGAGGCATGTACAACTTTGATCGGAGATCGAGTTCATCGATCCGCAATAAAACCGTTGTCCAATTGTCACGAGCGGCACATATTGCCTTTGCGAGCGTGCCCCTTTCGCCAATGACAAACGGGAGATGAAACATGAAGTTCTTCGGCTTCGCGGCCGGTGTTGCCGCCACCTTGACCCTGCTTTCCACAACCTCCGCCTTTGCAGTCACGCAGATCAGCTGGTGGCACGCCATGACCGGCGCCAACGCCGAGGTTGTCGACAAGATCTCCAAGGATTTCAATGCCAGCCAGAGCGATTATGAGCTCGTTCCGGTGTTCAAGGGCACCTATCCGGAGACGCTGAATGCCGGCATCGCTGCCTTCCGCGCCGGACAGGCGCCCGATATCCTGCAGGTGTTCGACGTCGGTACCGGCGTGATGATGGCGGCCGAGGGCGCGATCAAACCGGTAGCCGATGTGATGACCGGTGCTGGCATGACCTTCGACAAAAGCCAATACCTGCCCGGCATCGTCGGTTATTATTCGAAGCCGGACGGCACCATGCTGTCCTTCCCCTACAACTCCTCCTCGCCGATCCTCTACTACAACAAGGACATCTTCCAGAAGGCGGGGCTCGATGTAGACAACCCGCCCAAGACCTGGAACGAGGTGTGGGAAGCCGCCAAGAAGATCAAGGCGAGCGGCGCCGCCTCTTGCGGTTATACCTCTACCTGGCTGACCTGGATCCATCTGGAGAATTTCGCGGCATGGAACGATGTGTCGTGGGCCACCCAGCAGAACGGCCTGGCCGGCGGCGATGTCGAACTCAAGATCAACGCACCGATTTTCGTCAACCACTTCCAGGCGCTCGCGGACCTCGCCAAGGACGGTACCTTCAAATATGGCGGGCGCACCTCCGAAGCCAAGCAGATCTTCCTTGCCGGCGAATGCGGCATCTTCACCGAATCGTCGGGCGGCCTCGGCGACATCGTCAAGTCAGGCATGAACTACGGCATCGGCCAGCTTCCCTACGATACCGACGCCAAGGGCGCACCGCAGAACACCACGCCGGGCGGTGCCAGCCTATGGGTGTTCGGCAGCAAGTCGGACGAGCAATACAAGGGCGTCGCGGCCTTCTTCGCGTATCTGTCCAAGACCGATGTGCAGGAATATCTGCACCAGAAGTCGGGATACCTGCCAGTGACGCTCGCCGCCTACGAGGCGACCAAGAAATCGGGCTTCTATGACAAGAATCCCGGCCGCGAGACACCCATCCTGCAGATGACGGGCAAGGCGCCGACCGACAACTCGAAGGGCG
Source organism: Mesorhizobium sp. WSM4821 (assembly GCF_055901555.1). Lineage (NCBI taxonomy): Bacteria > Pseudomonadati > Pseudomonadota > Alphaproteobacteria > Hyphomicrobiales > Phyllobacteriaceae > Mesorhizobium > Mesorhizobium sp. WSM4821. The sequence goes on from NZ_CM148371.1 coordinate 2,049,678, forward strand.
TACGCCTGCCGAATCTGCCGCAGGTGCGCGATATCCAGAACGAGGAGCTCGAGAAGATGCTGGCTGGCCAGCAAACCGCGCAGCAGGCGCTCGACAATGCGGTCACGCGCGGCAACGCCGCGATCAAGGAAGCGCTAGAGAACTGACGAGGTCTATCTCGGTTGATGTCGGTTTGAATCGCCCACGCGAGCTCGCGTGGGCGGCTCCTGGATAGCGAGGGAAATCAGCCTGTCTCCACGCGTCGTCTTTCCCAACAAGATCCTGCCCTACCTTCTGGTGGCGCCACAACTCGCCATAACACTGGTTTTCTTCTACTGGCCGGCCGGTCAGGCGCTTTACCAGTCGATGCTCAGGCAAGACCCGTTCGGGTTGAGAACCAAGTTCGTCTGGTTCGCCAATTTCCGGAAGGTGCTGGCCGATCCGGCCTACCTCAATTCGATCAAGGTCACAGTGGTGTTCTCGCTTGCTACCGCGATCGTCGCCATGGGCGTGGCGCTCCTGCTTGCGGTCATGGCCGAGAAGGCGGTGCGCGGCAAAGGCCTCTACCGCACTCTGTTGATATGGCCTTATGCCGTGGCGCCGGCGATTGCCGGCATGCTGTGGCTGTTTCTGTTCAATCCTTCGATCGGCTCGTTGGCGTACTTGCTGAGAAGCCTCGGCATCGCATGGGATCCGCTTCTCAACGGCACCCACGCCATGATCCTGCTGGTGTCGGCGGCTGCCTGGAAGCAGATCAGCTACAATTTCCTGTTCTTCGTCGCCGGTCTGCAGGCGGTGCCGAAAACGCTGATCGAGGCAGCGGCCATGGACGGCGCCGGCGAGACCAAGCGCTTCTGGACCATCGTTTTCCCGCTGCTTGCCCCGACGACCTTTTTCCTGCTGGTGGTCAACACCGTCTATGCCCTGTTCGATACATTCGGGATCGTTCATGCCGTCACCGGCGGCGGGCCTGGCAAGACGACCGAGACGCTGGTCTACAAGGTCTACAATGACGGCTTCGTCAATCTGATCCTAGGCGACTCGGCGGCGCAGTCGGTCATCCTGATGGCAATCGTCATCGCGCTCACGGCCATCCAGTTCCGCTACGTGGAACGCAAAGTCCACTACGGTTGAGGGCAGTGATGATCGGCCAGTCCCCGCTCCGCACCTTCGTCGCCCATGCCGTGCTGATCCTTGGCATATTGATCGTGGCTTTTCCGATCTATTACACGTTCGTTGCCTCGACACACACGCTGCAAACGATCCTCAGGCCGCCTCTGCCGCTCCTGCCCGGCGGCCAGCTCTGGAACAATTACAGGGAGGCGCTGTTCGGCGGCATTGGTCGCATCGGCGGCGTCAGCGTCGGGCAACTACTCCTCAACACCACGATCATGGCGCTCGGCGTTGCGGTGGGAAAGATTTTCATCTCGATCCTGTCGGCTTACGCCATCGTGTTCTTCCGCTTTCCCCTGCGCATGACCTTCTTCTGGCTGATCTTCATCACCTTGATGCTTCCCGTGGAAGTGCGCATCCTGCCGACCTACAAGGTGATGGTCGATCTCGGCATGATCGACACCTATGCCGGTCTGATCATCCCGCTGATCGCCTCGGCCACCGCGACGCTGCTGTTTCGCCAGTTCTTCATGACCATACCGGGCGAATTGGTCGAGGCGGCGCGTGTCGACGGCGCCGGGCCATGGCGCTTCTTCTTCGATATCCTCTTGCCGCTGTCACGCACCAACATCGCGGCGCTGTTCGTGATCCTCTTCATCTATGGCTGGACGCAGTATCTTTGGCCGCTGCTCGTCACCAACAGCAACGATATGAACACCATCGTCATCGCGCTGAGAAAGATGGTCTCTTTCGCCGATGCCGACACCGAATGGCACCTGGTCATGGTCACAGCGATGCTGGCCATCGTGCCGCCGATCCTGGTGGTCGTGCTGATGCAACGCTGGTTCGTGCGTGGCCTGGTCGAATCCGAAAAGTGAGAAGCCGATGGCGACTGTCGATCTGAAGGACGTGAAGAAGGTCTATCCCGGTGGCGTCGAAGCCGTGAAGGGGGTTTCCATCGCCATTCCCGACAAGGAGCTTTGCGTGCTGGTCGGCCCTTCCGGCTGCGGCAAGTCCACGCTGCTGAGGATGATCGCCGGGTTGGAGACCATTTCTGCCGGTACTGTCGCCATCGACGGCAAGGTGGTCAACGCCATCGGCCCGACCGAGCGCGACATCGCCATGGTGTTCCAGAACTATGCACTTTACCCGCATATGAAGGTCTATGACAACATGGCCTATGGCCTGCGCAATCGCGGCGCGCCGAAGGACGAGATTGACAGCAGGGTGCGCTCGACCGCCAAGGTGCTGGAGCTTTCGGCGCTGCTCGACCGGCGCCCGCGCGAGCTTTCCGGCGGCCAGCGCCAGCGCGTCGCCATGGGCCGCGCCATCGTGCGCAACCCGAAAGTCTTCCTGTTCGACGAGCCGCTCAGCAATCTCGATGCCAAACTGCGCGGCCAGATGCGGGTCGAGATCAAGAATTTGCAGCGCACGCTTGGCGTCACCTCGGTCTATGTCACCCATGACCAGCTCGAGGCGATGACGCTGGCCGACATCCTCGTCGTCATGAACGCCGGACTGGTCGAGCAAACGGGCGCGCCGCTCGACATCTACGAGAAGCCGGCCTCGATCTTCGTCGCCTCCTTCATCGGCGCGCCGCCGATGAACCTTTTGGCGCTGACCGGAAGTTCCTCAGGCATGGCACTGGCCGATGGCACGGCGATCGGCTTCGCACCTCCCGAAACACAAGCCGCGACACTCGGGTTTCGCCCGGAAGATGCCGACGTCACCTTCAACACGGAGGCGCCGCCCAGAGCGCTCGTGCTGCCGGCGACGGTCGAGGCGGTCGAACCGGTCGGTGCCGAAAGCTTTCTTCACTGCGCGGCAGGCGGCAGCCGCATCGTCGTGCGCATCTCAGGTCGCGCCACCGCCAAGCCCGGCGACCGGTTGCGCGTCGTGGCCAAGTCCGAAAAACTGCATTGGTTCGATCAGGCCGGTAATCGGGCCGATTGAAGCCAGCCTGTCGTCCTGACCAGCGAGCATCGAGAGACGCAAGTGCGTTCAGGCAAACACATGCGCCTTGCCGGAAACGGTCAGTCGGACAATCTCGCCGACCACCGGTGTGTCTATGCCCGGCTTGCGCAGGATCAATGGCGTGTTGCCGATCGCTGCTGCATCAGGCGGATCGGGACTGTTCAAGAGCCGCACCGCGATGGTGCACATCGATCCGGCGAATTCGGATTCCGTCACCTCGCCGAACAGCATCTCCGGCGTGCCCGACATGCCTTCACGCGACGTCCGTTTCAGCAGCACCTGTTCCGGCCGCAGCATGATGCGGGCGACATCGCGCCGCTCGGTGCTGTCGACGGCGATGCGGCCGAGCGGCGAGCTAGCGAAGCCGTCCGCGATCTTGGCCGGCAGGATGATGGCATCGCCGAGGAATTCGGCGACCATCCTGTCCTTCGGCTTGAGATAGAGCTCGCGCGGCGTGCCGATCTGCGAGAACTTGCCGTCGCGCATCACCGCGACCTGACCGGCAAAGGACAGCGCCTCGGCCTGGTCGTGCGTGACCAGGATCGTGGTGATGCCGGCGGCCTCCAGAAGCTCGGCCACCGCCTTGCGCATTGACGCGCGCAGGCCCGTGTCGAGCGCCGAGAACGGCTCGTCGAGCAGCATCAGGCGCGGCTTCATGGCCATGGCGCGGGCCAGCGCCACACGCTGCTGCTGGCCGCCGGAGAGCTCGTGCGGCCGCCGTTTCAGGATCGCCTTGTCCAGCCCGACGATATAGGCGAGCTCGACGATGCGCTCGGTGGGCCTGTCCTCGCCGCGCGCCATGCCGAAGCCGATATTGTCGGCGATGCTCAGATGCGGGAACAGGGCGCCGTCCTGCGCCACCACGCCGATGCCGCGCTGATATGCTGGCACGGCACTGCCGCCATTGGCCAGCACCTTGCCGTCGAGCACGATGCGGCCCTGGTCCGGCGCCTCGAAGCCAGCGATCAGCCGCAGCAAGGTCGTCTTGCCGCAGCCGGACGGCCCGACGATCGCGGTGCGGCTGCCGCTGGCCACGCTGAGGTCGATCCCGGCCAGTGCGGCCACCGGACCGTAATGCTTGTGCACATCGGTGAGTTCGAGGAAGCTCATCGCCCGGCCATCCGCTTCGACTGGACGTAGAGCAGCCAGGTCAGCGGCAGCGACATCGCCACCATGATCAGGGCGTAGGGTGCGGCGGATGCATAGTCGATCTCGCCGCTGTGAGACCAGAACGCCATCGCCAGCGTGCGGGTGCCGTTGGGAGCCAGCATCTGCGTGGCGGTCAATTCGTTCATGATGCCGAGCGCCACCAGCGCCATTCCCGCCGCGGCCCCCGGCGCCGACAGGCGGATCGTCGTCGACCACAGCGCCTTGAGCGGTGACCGGCCTAGGCTGGCGGCGGCGCGTTCGAGTTCGACCGGCGCCTGCGCGATCGACGCCCGCAGGCTGATCAGGGCGCGCGGCAGGAACATCAACGCATAGGCAACGAGGATCGTAAACAGGGTCTGGTAGAGCGGCAGAGCGATGCGCACGGTGATGGTGACCAGCGCCAGCGCCACGACGACGCCGGGCAGCGAGCCGGCGATGTAGTTGCAGCCTTCCAGAACGCGCTGCAGCGGTCCCGGCGCGCGGATCGAGATCCAGGCCATCGGCATGGCGGCGACGGTGGCGAGCAGGGCGCCGGCGAGCGCCAGGAACAGGGTCTGGCCGAGCGCCAGGCCGATCTCGGCGAACCGCCAGACATCGGCGCCGCCGGCCACAAGCCAGCGGCTGATGGTGACGAATGGCACGCCAAGCGCCAGCAGCGCGGTGATGGCCGGCAGCAGCAGGCAAGGGATCGTGGCGCGGCCGAGGCATGTGCGCTGCTGCTGGCGCGCCGCGCCCGAGCCGACGCGGGCATAGCGCTCCTCGCCGCGCACGAGCACTTCGATCCCAAGCAGCACGAAGCAGCATGTCACCAGCACGGCAGCCAGCATGTTGGCGGCCGGTCCGTTGAAGGTCGACTGGAACTGGTCGACGATCGCCGTGGTGAAGGTGTCGAAGCGGATGAACACGTAGAGCCCGTACTCGGCCAGGAGATGCAGGCCGACCAGCAGCGAACCGCCGCAGATGGCGAGCCTGAGCTGCGGCAGAACCACCCGCCGGAAAACGCGCCACGGTCCGAGGCCCAGCGCTGCCGCGGCGTCTTCGAGAGCGGGATCGAGCCGGCGCAAAGCTGCCGCCACCGGCAGATAGAGGAACGGGAAATAGGCGACGACGGAAATCAGAACGCCGGCCCACAGGCCGTGCAGCCCCGGCACCAGGCTGATCCAGGCGTAGCTGTGCACGAAGGCGGGGATGGCGAGCGGCGCTACTGACAGCCAGGCCCACAGGCGGGCACCAGGGAGATCGCTGCGTTCGGTCAGCCAGGCCAGCGCCACCGAGAGCACGATGCAGGCCGGTACGGCCAGCACCACCAGAAGGAGGGTGTTGGTCAGCAGCTCGCCGACACGCGGCCGGAAGACCAGTGCCGATACGGTTTCCCAGCCGGTCTGCACGGCAATCCAGAGGATGAAGGCAAGCGGCAGCAGGGAAAAAAGCGAGATGAGGATGGCGGCGAGCGAAATCCAGGATATCGGCCGCCGGCGCGTCCATTGCCCAGCCGGCATGCCGGCCGGCAAGCCTGAACGCGCAAGATCGGCCGCAGATTGCATCGGCTCAGACGCCCCGCCGCTGCGGCTCGGTGGCGGAGATGATCGAAGGGCCGACAAAGTGGCCAAAAACGCAGCTTGTCGTCATGGACGAATGCCACCTCAAAAAACAGAGCGCTCCCACGGAAAGCGAATTCCCGCAGGAGCGCAGTCGGTTGCCCTTTTAGGACGAACGCGGACTAAAGCAAGCCGGCTGCCGTCATCAGATCGGTCACCTTCTTGGAGTTCAACGTCGTCGCGTCGACTTTCGGCGCCTGCAGATCGGCCAGCGGTACGAGCGCCGGATTGGACTCCGCGCCCTTGCCGACCGCGTATTCGAAGGAATCACCGGTCTTCAGCACGTCCTGACCACCTTTGCCGGTCACCCATTTCAGGAAAGCCTGCGCTTCCTTCGGGTGCTTGCTGGAAGCCAGCACGCCGCCGCCGGAGACCGAGACGAACGCGCCCGGGTCCTGGTTCCTGAAATAGTGGAGCCCGATGTTCTTGCTGTTCTCACCGGTCTTGGCCTGGTCGCCATAGTAGTAATAGTGATAGATCACGCCGCCCTCGATTTCGCCGGCGTTGACCGCCTTCATCACCGTGCTGTTGCCCTTGTAGGCGGTGAAGTTCTCCTTCATCGCCTTCAGCCAGCCGGCCGTTGCGGCCTCACCCTTGAGCTGCAAAAGCGCGCTGACGATCGCCTGGAAATCGGCGCCGGAGGGCGACGCGGCCCAGCGTCCCTTCCAGCTCGGATCGGCGAGATCGAGCAGCGACTTGGGCAATTGCTCGGCGGTCAGCTTGGTCTTGTCGTAGACAAAGACGGTGCTGCGCGCGGCGATGCCCACCCATTTGCCGCTGGCCGGCTGGTAATCCTGCGGAACCTGCGCCTGCGTGTCGGCGTCGACCGGCGCGAACAGCCCGGCGGATTCGACCAGCACCATGGCGGGTGAGTTTTCAGTCAGGAACACGTCGGCCGGCGAGGCGGCGCCTTCGGCGACGATCTGGTTGGAGAAATCGCTGTCGCCGCCGTGGCGAACGGTGACCTTGATGCCGGTTTCCTTGGTGAAACCTTCCACCCAGGCATTGGTCAGGCTTTCATGCTGGGCATTGTAGACGACGATGCCGCCGTCCTGGGCCATCGCCGGGCCGACGATCAGGCTGACGGCCAGTGCGGTGGCACCGGCAAGGGCGGAAAGAGCATATTTCATAGACGTCATTCCCTCTCGATCTTGATGGCTTTTTGATTTGGCAAGGCGCACCTATCAATACCTGATCGGTGTAGTCAACATTGGAGAGAAGCGTAAATCGGGCGCTGGAGGTGAAACCTTCGTGATATTCGCATATTTTGGCTTGGACATTATTTCGTCGGCCACGTAACAAACCACCGCCGAGTGCGAATATCGGGGAGTGAACTCTTGTGACCGGCAATGACGAGGCCGAGCTTTCCCGGCTGATGCGGGCCGCGATCGCTGGAGATGAAAGGGCTTACGCCGACTTTCTGCGCCGGACGGCTGCTCTCGTTCGCGGCTTCGCCAGGCGCAAAATCGTGCAGGGCGGAGTCGACCCCGAGGATGTCGTGCAGGAAACCTTGCTGGCCATTCATGTGAAACGGCATACCTGGCGCCAGGATTTGGCAGTGCTGCCCTGGGTCTACGCCATAGCGCGCTTCAAGCTGATCGACGCCTTCCGGCGGCGTGGGCGGCGCATCGAGATCGAAATCGACGACATCGCCGAGACTTTCGCCGAACCGGAAGCGGAGACCGTCAGCGAGCGCGACATCAACCGGGCCCTGGATGGCCTGCCGCCGGCGCAGCGTTCCGTTGTATCGGCCATATCGGTCGAAGGCCGCTCCATCGGCGAGACGGCGGCGAAATTCGGCATCAGCGAGACGGCGGTGCGCGTGTCGCTGCATCGCGGGCTCGCCGCCATTGCCAAACGGTTCGGGGCCAAGCGATTCGGGCAGGAATGACATGAGGACCGACGATCTCATCAAGGCGCTTGACGCCGATGCCCGCAGCAGGACGATGCCGCTGGGTTCGGCCTGGTGGGTAGCCGCCGGGGCGGCTATCGTGATCGCGGCGGTGGTTTTCTGGCTGGCGATCGGCCCACGCACCGACATCGCGACCGCCATGCATACGATGCGCTTCCTCGCCAAATTCGTCTTCACGGCAGCCCTGGCCGTCAGCGCCTTCGCCTTGATCCGCGCCCTGTCGACACCCGGTGCATCGACGAGCAGGGCGGCGGCCTGGATGATCGCCGCACCGCTGATGGTGGTCATTGCGGTGGTTCTGGAGCTCTTTTCCGTGCCCGCGGCGGACTGGGGCAGGCGACTGGTCGGCAGCAACATAGTCATCTGCCTGACGTTCATTCCGCTGATCGGCATCGGGCCGCTTGCCGTCTTTCTCGCGGTGCTGCGCTATGGCGCGCCAACGCGGCCGGTGCTTGCCGGAACGGTGGCGGGCCTGCTCGCCGGCGGGCTGGCGGCAACCTTCTATGCCGCACACTGCTTCGACGACTCGCCGCTTTTCGTCGCTACCTGGTACACGATCGCGATTGCCATCCTCGCCGCGTTCGGCGCGCTCGGCGGGCGGCTTTTCGTGCGCTGGTAGCGACGGTCCGCGATCGGGAATAGCAGACGCACGATTAACGGCATCGGTCCAAAATTGGATTCGATTTTGGAAAGATGCTCGGATATCGGATATCAGTATACCTGGATACAAAGAGTTGCGCGTGAAAGTGGACGCGCAACGTTCTAGCGCGTCGGAACGGGATGCTCGCCGCGATAATCGTAGAAGCCGCGCCCGGTCTTGCGGCCGAGCCAGCCGGCCTCGACATATTTCACCAGCAGCGGGCAGGGGCGGTATTTCGAGTCCGAGAGGCCGTCATGCAGCACCTGCATGATCGACAGGCAGGTGTCCAGCCCGATGAAATCGGCAAGCTGCAGCGGTCCCATCGGATGGTTGGCGCCGAGCCTCATGGCGGTGTCGATCGCGTCGACCGAGCCGACACCTTCATACAGCGTGTAGATCGCCTCGTTGATCATCGGCAGCAGGATGCGGTTGACGATGAAGGCCGGAAAATCCTCCGAGACCGTAATCGTCTTGTCGAGATGGTTCACATAGGCCTTTGCCGCTTCGAAGGTCTGGTCCTCGGTGGCGATGCCGCGTACCAGTTCGACCAGCTTCATCACTGGAACCGGATTCATGAAGTGGATGCCGATGAAACGCTCCGGCCTGTCGGTCTGCGCGGCGAGACGTGTGATCGAGATCGACGAGGTATTCGTCGCCAGGATGGCTTCGGGATTGAGCTGCGGGCAGAGCTGGGCGTAGATCTTGCGCTTGACCGTCTCGTCCTCGGTCGCTGCTTCGATCACCAGATCGGCACCAGCGAGGTCGGCCATGGTGGGCGCCGCCGAAATGCGCGCCATCGCCTCGTTGCGCAGCTTTTCCTCGAGTTTGCCGGAGCCGACCTGGCGGGCCATGTTGCCGCTGATGGTTGCGATGCCCTTTTCGAGGCGGTCGGGCGATATATCGTAGACCAGCACCTTGTAGCCTGAAAGCGCGGAAACATGGGCGATACCGCCACCCATCTGGCCCGCGCCGATGATGCCGATCGTCTCGATCTTGCTCATTACACCGATCCCGTCAAATGGCCTTTTTGCGGCCTGCTTTTTGTGCGGTGCAAACTAAAAGGGCGGGGCGACTTCGTCTACCCACCCTTCACAATTTAATACGCTTCAGCAGAAGGCGTCAAAGCACCTTTTGCAGTTCCGGCAGAATGACGAAAAGGTCGCCGACGAGCCCGTAATCGGCAACCTGGAAGATCGGCGCTTCCTCGTCCTTGTTGATGGCGACGATGACCTTCGAATCCTTCATGCCGGCGAGGTGCTGGATGGCGCCTGAGATACCGACGGCGATGTAGAGATCGGGCGCCACCACCTTGCCTGTCTGGCCGACCTGCCAGTCGTTCGGCGCATAGCCGGCATCGACGGCTGCGCGAGAGGCGCCGACGGCTGCGCCGAGCTTGTCTGCGATCGGCAGGATGACTTCCTGGAATTTCTCCGAAGAGCCCAGCGCGCGCCCGCCCGAGATGATGATCTTGGCCGAAGTCAGCTCCGGACGGTCGGTCTCGGAAAGCTTGTTCTCGACGAAGCTCGACAGGCCGGGATTGGCCGCCGCCTGAACCGTCTCGACTGGAGCGGAACCGCCCTCGGGCGCCGCCTGGAAGGAGGCGGTGCGCACGGTGATGACCTTCTTGGCGTCGCTCGACTGCACGGTCTGGATGGCGTTGCCGGCATAGATCGGCCGCTTGAAGGTGTCGGGCGACACAATTTCGATGATCTCGGACACCTGCGCGACGTCGAGCAGCGCCGCCACGCGCGGCGCGACATTCTTGCCCGATGAGGTCGCCGGCGCGATGATCGTGTCATAGGCGCCAGCTATGCTGACGACGAGTGCGGCCAGCGGCTCGGCGAGCCGCTCGGTGAGTTCGTCGGCTTCGGCGAGCAGCACCTTGCTTACGCCCTTGAGCTTGGCGGCGGCATCTGCCGCGCCCTTGGCGCCTTTGCCGGCAACCAGCACATGCACGTCCGAACCGATCTGCAGCGCCGCCGAAAGCGCCTTTGCGGTCTGGTCGGAAAGGGTGGCGTTGTCGTGTTCTGCGATGAGGAGAATTGCCATTTTCTTGTTCCTTTTCCGATCGCTTACAAAACGCCGGCTTCGTTCTTGAGCTTGTCGACCAGTTCGGCGACGCTCTTGACCTTGACGCCTGCCTTGCGGCCACCCGGCTCCTCGGTCTTGATCACCTTCAGCCGCGGCGTGACGTCGGCGCCGTAGTCGGCCGGGCTTTTCTCATCGAGCGGCTTCTTCTTGGCTTTCATGATGTTGGGCAGCGAGGCATAGCGCGGCTGATTGAGGCGAAGATCCGCCGTCACGATCGCCGGCATCTTCAGCTCCACCGTCTGCAGGCCGCCATCGACCTCGCGCGTCACCTTGGCCTTGTCGCCGTCGATAACCACCTTGGAAGCAAAAGTGCCTTGCGCCCAGCCCAGAAGTGCGGCCAGCATCTGGCCGGTCTGGTTGGAATCGTCGTCGATCGCCTGCTTGCCGAGGATGACGAGGCCGGGCTGTTCCGCCTCGACCACACCCTTCAGCACCTTGGCGACGCCGAGCGGCTCGGTCTGCTCGTCGGTCTTGACCAGGATGGCGCGGTCGGCGCCCATGGCGAGCGCGGTGCGCAAGGTCTCCTGCGCCTGCTGCGGCCCGATCGAGACGACGATGATCTCCTCAGCCTTGCCGGCCTCCTTCAGCCGGATCGCCTCTTCGACCGCGATCTCGTCGAACGGGTTCATCGCCATCTTGACGTTGGCGAGCTCCACCGCCGAACCGTCAGCCTTCACACGAACCTTGACGTTCGCATCCACAACCCGCTTCACGGGCACAAGGATCTTCATTTGCCTGTCACCTCTTTCACGAAAGCCACCTCTTTCAAGATAATTGGGCGCGCTATAGCAGTGTGCGCCTCTTCGGAATTGTCGAAAGCCGACATTCCGGACGGAATTCTAGTCTCCGACCGCCCAATGTGGTGGAAAGCTTCCGTAGTTGCGGTAACCCTGCACGTCAATATCCGGAAAGCACTCAAATCGGTTCAGTCCGGACTGGACGCAATTCCCCGTCCCCAGCGCGGTGCCGGCTGCGCCGGTGGTTCATTGCTCTCAACAGGGCCGGCAGGAACCGGCGTCTGGCCGGCTGCAACCGCGGGCTCCCCGTCAGCGCCGGCGAGCAGTGGTACGCCGCGGTTGCGCAAGATGAGCACCAGCACGGCGCCGGCGATGATGCCGCCGACATGGCAGGCCCAGGAAATCTGGTCCTCGCCACCAGCGGCGAACATCACGATTTGAAACAGGATCCACAGGATGAGCGGGATGAAGGCCGGGATGCGCAGCGGAATGCGGGCAAAGGCCAGCACCCATACCTTCACCCGCGGATAGAGCATCAGATAGGCGGCGACCACGCCGGCAATGGCGCCCGAGGCGCCGATCAGCGGAACCTGCGAATCCCACGCGACCAGCCCCTGGAAGAAGGCACCGGCGATGGCGCAAAGCAGGTAGAAGACGAGAAAGCGGACATGGCCGAGCGCATCCTCGACATTGTCCCCAAACACCCAGAGGAACAGCATGTTGCCGCCGAGGTGGAAGATATCCGCATGCAGGAAGGAATAGGTGACGTAGCTCAGACTCTCCGGGATCACGACAAACTGCGGAGCCAGCTCCACGCTGTCGTGCACGACAGACGGAATGAAGCCGAGGCTCAGCACAGCGGCGTTGGAGAACTGCTCGCCGCCAAGCGCGGTGGCGAAATAGATGAGCGTGTTGAACGCGATCAGGCCGATCGTCACATATTGCAGTTTGATGTGACGCAGCCGGTTGGTGTCGTAAAGCGGGATGAACATCGGACCCCCTCCCGCCTCGGCAGATTCAGCGGTTCTTGCCGGGAACCCATAGCACGTCGGCGTTTCCGTTGTCATTGACGGCGCGTGCGGCGACGAACAGAAAGTCCGATACGCGGTTGATGTATCTTATCGCCTCGCGGTTGACATGCTCGTCTGGGTCTTGTGCCAGCGCCACCACGACGCGCTCGGCCCGCCGCGCCACCGTGCGGGCGAGGTGAAGGGCGGCGGCTGCCGGCGTGCCGCCGTTGAGCACGAAGGATTTGAGCGGCTGCAGATCCCTATTGAGCAGGTCGATGTCCCTCTCGACGCGGTCGGTCTGCACAGCGGCGATGCGCAGCGGCTCATAGCCGAGCGGCTTGCCGTCGTCCGGCACGGCCAGATCGGCGCCGAGGTCGAAAAGATCGTTCTGGATCCGGCTAAGCATCGCGTCGATCGCCCGATGTGTCGCTGCGGTGTGGATGCGGGCCATGCCGATGCAGGCATTGGCCTCGTCGACCGTGCCATAGGCGTCGACACGCAAATCGGATTTCAGCCGCCGTTCGCCGGTGCCAAGGCCGGTGGTGCCGTCGTCGCCGGTGCGAGTGTAGATCTTGTTGAGCTTGACCACGCTTCAGCCTCCCAAAATCGCCACCCTCGTCATTTGCGGGTGACATACACCGCCAGGATGATCAGCACCAATGCCACGAACTGCAGCAGCACACGTGTCTGCATCAGCTTGTTGGAAGTCATGCCGGAGCCGCCGCGCATCATGTTGACGAGGCCGCGGATCAGCACGATCACCACGGCGACCATGACGAGGACAGCGAGGACGTTGAAGACGGTTGCCATGGTTGTGTTTCCAGTGCGTTGCGTTCAGGCGCGTTTGGCGAGCAGGCGGTAGAGCATCGATGCCGGCAGGATGCGTTTGAGGATCACGCCGATCCTGGCCGGCACCGTTACCACATAGTGCGGGCGCGGGCGCCGCGACAGAAGCGCATGACGCAAGGCCGCATGAACCACCTCCGGCCCGGGCTTCAGCCGTGATGTGCTGCCGCCGGCCCGCAGCCGTTCCAGCTGCGCCTCGTAGGCGAGGTGATGGACGGAATTCTCATGGTCGATATTCCTAAGGAACCATGCAAGGCCGTTGCTGGCGATCTTCGACCTCACCGGCCCCGGCTCGATCAGCGAGACATGGATGCCGCTGCCTTCGAGCTCCTGATGCATGCACAGCATCAGCCCTTCGATCGCGTGCTTCGACGCCGAATAGGCACCGCGAAAGCGCAGCGGTGCCAGGCCGAGGATCGAGGAGCAATGGACGAGGCGGCCATGGCCCTGACGGCGCATCACCGGCACGATACGGCGGGTGAGGTCATGCCAGCCGAAGACGTTCGCCTCGAACTGCTCCCTGAGTGCCGCGACCGGCAGATCCTCGACAGCGCCGGGCTGTGCGTAGGCGCCGTTGTTGAACAGGGCATCGAGCCGTCCGCCCGTCCGTTCCAGCACCGACGCCACCAGCGTCTCGATGGATCCGGCCTCGCGATAATCCAGATAGAAGGCCTCGATGCCATCGGCTTCGAGGGCAGCGATATCGGCGGGCTGGCGCGCCGTTGCGAAGACCCGCCAGCCTTCCGCCTTCAGCGCCCGGGCGCAATAGGCGCCTATCCCGGAAGAGGCACCCGTGACGATGATGGTGCGCAATTCCTTCGCCGGAGCAGAAGCGGTTTGACTTAGGCTTGTCATTTACCGCAATCCCTTCCCATATTCGCGGCGTCGAGACAATCGAAGGGAACGCGGCTCTTGTTGCGGACGATCGTAGCCGTCAAACGCGTGCTCTATGATGCGCTCGGCCATTTCAACGCGGACGATGGCTGGGCGATGGCCAGTCATCTGGCGATCACAGCGCTGATGGCGCTTTTCCCCTTTCTGATATTTGCCACGACACTGGCCAGCTTCCTTGGCGCACGGGCTTTCGCCGACACCGCCGTGCACCTTGTCTTCGACACCTGGCCCGAGCAGATCGCCAAGCCGATCGCGCGCGAAGTGCTCAACGTGCTCACCGTTCAGCGCACCGACCTGTTGACCTATGGCGTGCTGCTCGCCGCTTTCTTCGCCTCCAACGGGATAGAGGCGCTGCGCACCTCGCTCAACCGCGCCTACCGCGTCTCCGAAACGCGCGGCATCATCTATCGCCGGGTGCAGAGCATCGCCTTCGTGCTGATCGCCACCGCAGGTTTCCTGGTGATCAGCGTACTTTTGGTCTTCGCGCCATTGCTGGGCCGGCTAGCCGTAGCCAATTTCGAATGGATAGAACCCTACATGGGCACGATCACGCTGTGGCGGTACATCATCGCCTCAGTCGTCATCGTCGGTGGGCTGTTCGCGGTGCATTTCTGGCTGCCGGCGGGCCACCGCCGCTTCGTCTCGATCATACCGGGCATCATTTTTACGCTGATTGCCTGGCTCATCGGGTCGACCATCTTCGCCGCCTATCTCGACCGTTTCTCGTCCTATGTGACGACCTATGCCGGCCTTGCCTCGATCATGGTTGCGGTCGTCTTCCTCTACATCGTCTCGGCGATCTTCATCCTCGGCGGTGAGCTCAACGCCGCGATCAGCCGCTATCTGGAGGCTCGCGCCCGGGTTGGCTGATTCCGCTTTTAGGGATCATGCCTTGGCCGGCCGAGCGGTTGCGAGCCCGACGCCGAGCGTGGCGATCGCCATGCCGACGATCTGGACCAGATTCAACTGTTCGCCGAACAATAGCCAGGCGATGACCGCGGTGACGGCGGGGACCAGATAGAACAGCGACGCGACCTTCGACATCTCGCCGTCACGGATCATCACCATCAAGAGGAAGATGGCGCCGATCGACAGCACCAGCACCAGCCATGCCATGGCAAAGATCAGCTCGCCGTTGACGACGACCGTTCGCGTCTCGAAAGCGAGCGAGGCCAGGACCATCAGCGACGCGCCGCCGACATATTGCCACATGGTGGCCGCCACGAGATCGCCGCCGGAGGCAAAGCGCTTCTGCCAAATCGTGCCGGCGCTCATGCCAAGCACCGAGACAAGCGAGGCGGCCAGCGTCTCGACAGTTACGCCGCCGCCAATCGCTCCGAGCTTCGGCCAAAGTACGATGACCACGCCGGCGAGTCCGACAGTGAGGCCGGCCCAATGGCGCGGCAGGATGGCCTCGCCGAGAAACCTGCCGGCCATCACCGCCGTGATCAGCGGCTGCAGGCCGACGATCAAGGCAGAAAGCCCGGCTGGCATGCCCCCGTGGATGGCCCAGAACACGCCGCCGAGATAGACGCCATGCATGAGGATGCCGGCGCCGGTCGCGTGGAGGGCCTCCGTGCGCGTCGCCCGCTTGGAGCCAAGCGCCATCATCAAGACGGCCAACAGGACGGCCGCCATAACGAAGCGCACGGCCAGGAAGGTGAAAGGCTCGGCCCATGGCATGGCATAGCGCGCGCCAATGAAGCCGGTCGCCCACAGGACGACAAAGGAGGCGGGGATGAACCGCTTGACGCTGTGCATTTTCTGGAGGCTGCTCGTGAATCCGGTGAAGGTCGACTGTCGCGCCTGCTGTAATGGGGTTCAACTTGGCAAGCAAAACGAAACGGTTGATCCATGGGCTCATCCGAATTGAAGAGGCGCGCTGGATCAGGGAGGTTTCAAGGCCGAAAGGTGATCTAGAACCCGATCAACCGCCTGATATCGTCGGGTAATGCGCCGGCCTCGCGCAAGGCGGCAAGGCCGGTATCCCCAAGGCTCTTCGACAGTTTTCGTCCGTCGGGGCCGAGGATGAGACGATGGTGGAAGTAGCTTGGCTGCGGCAGGCCAAGCACCGCCTGAAGCAGGCGCTGCACGCCGGTGGCGGAATAGAGGTCCTGGCCGCGCACCACGTGGCTGATGTCTTGCAGCGCGTCGTCGACGACGACGACGAGGTGATAGCTAGTCGGGATATCGCGGCGCGCGACGATCACGTCGCCCCAGTCCTGCGGGCGGGCTTCTACGGTGTGTGTCGCGGAAAGCCTCTCATCCGAAAATTCCACCCATGACAGCTCCGTGCCGATGCGCGCCATTGCGGCATCGACGTCCAGCCGCCAGGCGAACGGCGCATTCTCGGCGATCCGTCGATTGCGTTCCCTGGTCGGCAACGCCTTGTCGGCGGCGGGATAGAGCGGCACGCCGTCGGGGTCGCGCGGCCAGTCGCGCCCGCGTTGTTCGCCGTCGGCAATGAAGGCGCGGATCTGGCCACGGCTCATGAAGGCCGGGTAGACGAGCTCTTCCCTGATCAGCCGGTCGAGCGCCGCCTGATAGTCCGCGAAATGCTCGGACTGACGGCGCACCGGTTCTTCCCAGCCAAGCCCGAGCCATTTCAGGTCGCGAAAGATGCCGGCTTCGAATTCCGGCGTGCAGCGCGTCGTGTCGATGTCCTCGATGCGCAGCAACAGGCGTCCGCCCGTTGCCTTCGCCAATTTCTGATTGAGCAGCGCCGAATAGGCATGGCCGAGATGCAGTTCGCCATTCGGGCTTGGCGCGAAGCGGAATGTCAGGAGTGTCATCCTTCGGCGGCAATCGGGTTGTGCGGAACTTTCGTCAATTGCTACTTTGCACCTGCAGCGCCGCGCGTCCATCGGCACGCACAAAGGGCGTTGTGGAACTTGATTTTGCGCGGTTTAGGGAACAAGCAGACATGCAACGCATCGCCACGCTCGACGACATCTCGCAAGGGCTCGACGCGCTTTGCCTGCTCGACCCGCGCCTCGCAAAGGTGCGCGGCATGGCCGGCGAGGTGCCGCTCAGGCTGTCGGAGCCGGGGTTCGGAAGCCTCGCCTCGATCGTCGTCTCGCAGCAGGTTTCCCGCGCCAGCGCCGACGCCATCTTCGGGCGGCTGACAAAACTCGTCGATCCGCTGACGCCGCAAGCCATCCTTGCCGCCGACGAAGCCATCTTTCGCGAGGCCGGACTGTCGCGGCCGAAGCAGCGCGGACTGATCGCCGTGGCCCAGGCGGTGGTCGACGGCCTCGACCTCGATCATCTCTGCCTTCTCGACGCCGCCGAGGCGATCACGGCCATGACCAAGGTGGCGGGCATCGGCCCGTGGACGGCGGAAGTCTATCTTTTGTTCGCCGCCGGCCACCCCGATGTCTTCCCCGCGCGTGATATCGCGCTACAAACGGCGGTCGGCCATGCGCTCGGCATCGATCCGCGTCCGCCCGAGAAAATACTGATCCAGCTCGCCGAATCATGGAGCCCATGGCGAGGTGTCGCATCGCGGCTTTTCTGGGCGTATTATCGCGAATTGAAGGGCAGGGACGCCGCGCCTCCAGCCTGAATTCGCAAAAAAGCATTGAAATCAGGCGCTTTTGGCGCGTCGTGTGGCCGACAAGCCGCTTCACATCCCTGTCATGTCGGGCTTACAGTATCCGCGCCGATCGCTTCGAGAACCAAGGAGGTCAATGACGTGACGGTTGCCGTGTCTCCGGATGGGCTTCCAGCGCTGGTGCTGAACGCGGACTACCGTCCGCTCAGCTATTACCCCCTGTCGCTCTGGTCGTGGCAGGACGCCATCAAGGCGGTGTTCCTCGAGCGGGTTAACATCGTCGCCGAATACGAGCACGCCGTGTCGTCGCCGACCTTCTCGATGAAGCTGCCGAGCGTCGTCAGCCTGAAGGCCTATGTGAAACCGTCGCGGCATCCGGTCTTCACCCGTTTCAACGTCTTCCTGCGCGACCGTTTCCAGTGCCAGTATTGCGGCACGCCGGAGGATCTGACCTTCGACCACGTCATTCCCCGCCATCGCGGCGGCGCCACGACATGGGAGAATGTCGTCGCCGCCTGCTCGCCCTGCAATCTGAGAAAGGGCGGCATGATGCCGGCGCACGCCAAGATGTGGCCGCTGCAGAAGCCCTTCCAGCCGACGGTGCATGACCTGCACAACAATGGCCGCCTGTTCCCGCCCAACCACCTGCATGAGAGCTGGATGGATTATCTGTACTGGGATGTCGAACTGGAACCATAGAGTTCGGCAGAAATCCGCCATGCCGGTCGCCTGACGCAGCTTTCTGCGCTTCCGGCCTTCGCCGGCCGAAGCACTCATGAGCGGTCGTGGTGTGGTAGTCAATGGTACGGCCGGCGTAGGCCGGTGCTCACGGACCCAATGTCCGCTGCGCTTCGATTCTCGACAATCACTCCCTACGACTCAGCCTGCCGAATTCTGGGATGATCTCGCGCTGTGCCGATCAATCGCGGGAAAAGGCGCCGCGGAACGCGATGACCGCCAGGACAAAGCTGGCGATGGCGTTCCAGCCGGCCAGCGACAGGCCGAGGATGCGCAGCGCCGCCTTGTCGCAGGAGGGCGGCACGAATTTGTCGAGCGCATCGAGCACGCCCTTGCCGCCGGTGTCCACCGGTCCTGCCGCCGCGGCGCAATCGGTCGGTCCCGCCCACCACGCCCATTCGACGCCGGAGTGATAGACGCCGAGATAGAGGCCGTACACCATCAGCAGGCCGCCGACGGCCAGCAGGCCGCGTGTTAGCCAGGCCGGCCAGCGCAGCGCCGACGACAGCGCGGCCAGCAGCATCAGCGGCACGCCGATATAGTAGGGTGTGCGTTGCTCGAAGCAGAGCTTGCAGGGGATGTAGCCGCCAAGGTGCTGGAAGGCCAATGCCGAGCCGACGGTCGCGGCCATCGCGACGGCCAGAAACAAGGCCGTTTGCGTGCGCTGGCGTCCAGTGTCGGCATTTACGGTCGCAGTCATCGATCTACCGTCCGTTCCGTTCGACCTTGAGCATGACTTTCGAAAACCGGACCTTCGGTTCGGGACCAGCTCTAGAGGGCGTATTTGGCTGTTATATAGAGCAAAATCAGGGCGGCTGCGGCGGTTCCCGCGATCAGGCCAAGGCGCTTTTCGATGAATTCGCGGATCGGTTCGCCATAGCGGCGCAGCAGCCAGGCCAGGAACAGGAAGCGGGCGCCGCGCGCCACGATCGCCAGCACGATGAACAACAGGAGATTGACGCCGATGACGCCGGACAGGATCGTCACCACCTTGATCGGCGGCAGATGGGCGAGGCCGGAGGTGACCAGCATCAGGATGATGAAGCCGATGCCCGACGAGACGCGCAGCGCCTCGAAGTCGTCATACTTGCCATAGAATTCGAGGATCGGCCTGGCTACCGCGTCATAGGCATAGTGGCCGATGTACCAGCCGGCGATGCCGCCCAGCACCGAAGCGAGGGTGGCGATCAGCGCGTAACGATAGGCGCGATCCGGCCGCGACAGCGCCATCGGCAGATAGAGCACGTCGGCCGGCACCAGGAACACCGAGCTTTCGACGAAAGCGATGATCGCCAGCCACCATTCGGCGGATTTCCTTGCCGCCAGCGACAAGGTCCAGTCGTAAAGTCCGCGAAGCATCGACACCCCTAATGTATGTCGCCCAAAAATGCCGGTTTTGGATCACGACATGCACGAACAAAGACCAAAAGCGCGCTACATGAATGTCTCCAGCCGCGACGCGCTTCAATGCGCAGCTTGTCTAGAAAGATTTTCCGCGCCGCACAATGGCCGTAGCTTCACGAAATCGAAGGGGTGGGCACGAAATCGAAGGCTGGGGTCGAGCGAAGGTCGGATGTCGGGAATTGGCCAGTTGACGAACAGCCCTCCAACCGTATAGTCCGCGCCCATCCAGGCCGCCCGGCCTGAGCCCCTATGGCGGAATTGGTAGACGCGCTCGACTCAAAATCGAGTTCCGCAAGGAGTGCTGGTTCGATCCCGGCTAGGGGCACCATTTTCCTCACAATTGCGCTGACTGCGGCCGAGTCGCCTGACGGGAGAGCCGCCTGTGACCACGGTGATGTCAAGGTGGGTAGGGAGGTGGGTAGCTACGGCGAATTCGGTATCCCTTGCCTCCTGTGTCGAGGCTGCAAACAGGGATAGTATGCCCCATAAAATATGATCGACCTCTTCCAATCTTGGAACTGCGGTTAAATCGTCGAGGCGTTGTAATTTGAGCCTATGAACCTTTTGTCAGGACGGTCGAGACGTAACTATGGCAAAAAAAAAATCGCGTACCAAGCCCAGTAGCGACCTCCTGAAGCTGCTTGCCACCAGGCCGAAAGCGGTTGCGCTTGCCGCGCTGCACGTGAGTGAATCCGTACTGCTGGAACTCGAAGCATCCGAACTGCTGTCGGCAGCAGAGATCAGGGGATTGCTCAAGGACGCATCCATGACGTTACGGAATGCCGCCGAGCAAACAGACAACCGGAGTTGTCTCATTGCCAGCGAAATAGTCGATTCCATGCGGGAAAACTTCAGGAGGAACAAAAGCTGACCGGTGCCATCCCATAGCGATTTCAAATCGTGGCTTCGGCACGCCAGTGGAGCCTGTACAGTCAGCGAACAGTGCCGTTGCGATATCGTCCGATAGTGGCCATTGAACGGATACTCATTGCATCAATTTTGATGTACGTTCTATCCGATCGAGGAAGGGGCGTGCTGGCAGATGGCGTATACGTCACATCTTTTTTTGCGCGGAAATGAAAATCGTCCATCGTATGTCGGACTTAACGACGACGATGCGGCGCTTATCAAGACGCTGGGGTTCACGCCGAAGAGCTATCCGGCGGAGACGGTCATCGTCAGCCAGGGCGACGACAACGATCGCATATTCATAGTCGAGTCGGGATGGGGTTGCATTTCTCATGAACTCGCGGGCGGGCAGCGCCAAATATTGGATTTTGCCCTGAGAGGCGATACCGTCCTGCCTCAGGCATATTCGGGCAACGCTCTCGAAACGTTTGTGGCCCAAACCGAACTTTCGGTGCTGGTGGCTTCGACCAAGACCTTCACCCTTGCCGCCATGAAGTCGCCCCATCTCTTCTCGCTTATTATCGAGACCCTTGTGCATCGAGGAGCGCTTGTCGCTCAACATCTCACCAATGTCGGACGACGCAGCGCCTTGGCGCGGACGTCGCATCTGTTCCTCGAACTGAGGGCTCGTCTGGAGCGAGTCGGCGCTGTCACCCGCGACAGCTATGAGTGCCCTCTCACCCAGTACGATCTCGCGGACGCCCTCGGCATCACTCCGCTTCATGTCAATCGGGTGCTGCGGAACCTGCGCGAGCGCAAGTTACTCGAATTCCGCCAGGGCCATGTTCGCGTGGTCGATCAACCGGGCCTGGCGAAGCTTGCCGGATTCGAGCCCGGATATATCGAAAGTTAAGGCGTATCGGCGCACGACGCGCCGCGACAGCGGGCGCGTTAACGCGCGCTCAGCCAGTTCCCGCATTTGTGGTGGTCAGCCGGCCACCATTTTCCGCAAACGTGCGTTACCGCCGTCCCAGCAGGGTCTTCATCCGGTTGCCCAGGATGCGCGCCATGTTGCGGGTTTCGCGATAGAGGTGAAGCTGCGACGCCGCCTGGCGGGCGAGGCGGTCGGCGTCCGGCGAAAGCCCGATGACCAGTGTGCCGATCGGCCTGCGCTCCATCCATAGCCGGCTCATCACCGGATGGTCGGGTACGGCGCAGGAATCGGTCATCATGATGTTGGGATCGTCGAGATGCTGCCTGGTCACTTCGATCATCAGGAGCGTGCCCGGCGAATAGGCGGCGAGCGTCTCGTCATAGGCCGTCTTCCAGGTGTAGGCGACGCCGGCCTCGACGAAGACGATCAGGCAAGCAATGGTGCGGCCGTCGAGCGTCAGCGAATGGATGCGGCACAGATCCTGTTCGGCCAGCCGGTGCACGGCTTCGCGGGCAAAGGCAGCGCGGTAGCGGTCGACGGCCATGGCGGTGCGCTCGCGGCCTTTCCAGCCGGCGGCCTCGAGCGTCAGGAAACGTTCGATGGCGTGGCGGATCTCGTCCGGTCCGCGCGCCACGAGGTGCTCCAGCCGGCCGAGATCGGCGAGGCGGCGCTTCAGGCGGCGGAATTCACGATAGTGGTGCGAGCGCAGCGAGGCCTTCAGGTAGTCCTCGCCGTCGAGCTCGCTTTCGAGCACCGGGCGTTCGGCCTTGCCGGTGGCGACCAGCGTCAGGCCACGCGTCTCGGCGACGGTGGCCAAGAGGCTCGCCACCGGGCCGTCGAGCCGGATGTCGGGCAGGACAAAGACCTTCGGCAGCTTGAGATGCGGCCGCGACAGCATCGAGAAGAAATCCTCGAGCACGCCGACGGGATCGTCACGGTCGACCAGCGGCGTGCCGATCGGGCCGAACGGGCTCGACCATGTGCGCATGACCCGCGCGCCGAGCGGCGGCCTTTCCACCGAGAACGGCACCAGCAGGCGCAGCCGGTTGCGGTATTCGTCGCCGTCGCGGATGACCGCCAGCCGCACCTCGCGGTCTTCCAGCCTCGGCATGGCGGGCGCCAGGAAGCGCGGGTTGAAGAAGACGTTCGGCTCGATCGTGCGGGTGCAGAGATAGTCCAGTTCCTCGACCAGGTCGAAGCCGGCCGAGGCCGGGTAGATCGCCAGCTTGCGCTCGGGCCGGTCGTTGGCCAGCAGCTCGATATGGGCGGGATCGGCGTCGCGGGCGAACCCGGCGAGGCCGGACACCATGGCGCCGGCCGGGCCGCCGCTGGTTTCCTCGAGCAACGGGACGGCGGCCACTACGCGGCTCCTTTCAGGGGCACGAAAATGGCCATGGCGATGCCGAGCTTGCGCCAGACCGTGAAGGACAGCGCGCCGGCCTCGAAGATCATGGCGAAGGCGGTGGCCATCGCCGCGCCCCACAGGCCGAAAAGCGGGATCAGCACCACGTTCAGGCCGATGTTGAAGGCCAGCGTCATGGCGTAGACGGCGGCGCAGATGTTCTGGTTGCCGCTCATGGTGAGCAGGCTTTCGCAAGGGCCGACGGCGGCCCGCGCCACGACGCCGAAGACCAGCAGGAACAACAGCGGATAGCCGGCGACGAATTCGGCGCCGAACAGGGCCAGCATCGGCTGGCCCAGCACCAGCACCAGCAGCGCCATGGCCAGCGACGGCCAGAAGGTCCACGACACCGTTTCACGGGCGAAGGCGGCGAGCTTTTCCGGCTCGCCATGGGTGAATTGCGCGTAGCGCTGGGCGACGCCTGCCTTGACCGCGAAATAGACGAAATGCACCAGCGCCAGCGTCTTGACCGTGGCGAAATAGATGGCGACGTCGTTGGGCTCCATATAGGCGCCGACCATCAGCACGTCGGCATTGGTGAGCAGGAAGAAGAAGCCTTCGACCAGGAAGATCGGCAGCGACACAAAGAACCACCGCGCGAAATGCACTGTCTTCGGCCCGGCCGGGATATGCCTGTCCAGGCGCGCCGTGACGCCGATGAGCTGGCCGATCGTGGTGGCATAGGTCGCGGCGATCGAGGCGAAGATCGCGGTCCTGGCGTCGGGCGCAAAGCTGACCAGAAGCATCAGCGCCATCAACGCCAGGATAAGCACCGGCCGCACCAGATAGGTCGGCGCCAGCGCAAACAGCGCCCATGAGTTCGCCCGCGACATCCCCTGCAGCAGGTCGGACATGGCGATCATCGGCATGCAGATGACGCCGAGGATGAACGGCACGACATAGTAGTTTTCGATGAAGGGCGAGAGCAACCAGACGCCGAGCGCGCCCAGCCCGGCGATCGCGGTCGAGGCAACCAGCACGAACAGGCGGCTGGCCAGCACGATGCCGCGCAGTTCGGCAAGCATGTTGCGCTCGCGATATTCGGGAATGAAGCGGATGACCGAAGTATGGAAGCCGAGGCAGGCGAGGTTGCCGACGATGACCATCGTCACCCAGACCAGGACGAAGATGCCGTATTCGAACGAGCCCATCCAGCGCGCCATCAGCACCTGGCTGACGAAGGCGATGACGGCGCTGACGATGCGGATGGAAAAAGCAATCAGCGACATGCGGCCGGCCTCGCCGCGCTCGTCGGCGGTGAACAGCACGGCATCGATGCGGCCAAGCAGCGGTTTTACGCGCAGCGCAAGGCGCTGCGGCAGGAACCGGCCGGCTGTCGTCGCCGCGGAAAAGCGCACCAAATACTCTCCGTTTTCCGCCTCTTTTCTGGGTCTGCGTGTAGCGAAGACAGATTAAGAAACGGTTGGGTGGGCTTTCCGTCTCACCGCATAGCGACGGGAGACGGAAAGGTGGTGCTTCCTTGCGGCGGCTGCCATATGGGTGTCGCTTCACGATCGAACAAGGGTCACCCGGTCTGCCGCCATTGTCGCGAAGGGCAAGGCGAGACGCATCGCTCCGGGGGATCATCGATAAAAGTAGGGGTCAAGGATACGCACCTCCGTGATCTTGTCGACCGGTAACGAATTCTTTTGAGCCGTGCTGCGGATCGCTTCCGGGGAAGGTGCGTCATAGATGCAGAAGCTGCGCTTCTTGTCCGGTGAGACGAAGGACTGGACCCAGGTCACACCCTTTTCGGCATTGCGCATAATGACGCCGCCGAGTGCGTCGGCGCCAGCGTCGTTCATGGGCACGTGGAGCCCGTCGGGAAATGTCCGTTCGATCAGGAGATATCCGGCAGGGCAGGGGGGCGCTTTGCCGCCGACTGATCAATAGTCGAAAATTCAGGTTGATCGTCGAGATTTACGCAAACGCCCCGTGGCAGTGCTTGTATTTCTTGCCTGACCCGCACGGGCAGGCCTCGTTGCGGCCGATCTTGCCCCAGGTGGCGGGGTTTTTCGGGTCGCGGTTTTCGGGGGCGACGATGGCGTTGGTTTCCTGGCGGACCAGAAGTCCGGTCTCGCCGCCGTTGAAATCGTCCTCGCCGGTGGTGCCGTCGAGATGGCTGCCGAACATGTCGGGCGCTTCGGGCGGCGGGGCTTCGGCGGCCTGGCGGACCAGCTCGACGCGCATCAGCTGCGCGGTGACGGCCTGGCGCAGATTGCCCAGCATCGCCTGGAACAGCTCGAACGCCTCGCCCTTGTATTCCTGCAGCGGGTCGCGCTGGGCGTAGCCGCGGAAGCCGACGACCGAGCGCAGATGGTCCAGGTTGACGATGTGCTCGCGCCACAGATGGTCGAGCGTCTGCAGCACCACGGAGCGCTCGACATAGGTCATCACGTCGGTGCCGAAACGCTCGGCGCGGTCCTTGGCGGCAGCGTCGGCAGCCTCGGTGATGCGCTCGCGGATGTCGTCCTCGGCGATGCCCTCTTCCTTGGCCCAGTCCTCGATGGGCAGGTCGAGATTGAGGAATTCGGCGACCTCGGCCTTGAGGCCGGCGACGTTCCACTGCTCGGCATAGGCGTTTTCGGGAATGGCCTTGGCGACGATCTCCTCGATGACGCCCTCGCGCATCTCGGCAACGGTTTCCGAAAGCCCTTCGCCGTCCATCAATTCGATGCGCTGCTCGAACACCACCTTGCGCTGGTCGTTCGAGACGTCGTCATATTTCAAGAGGTTCTTGCGGATGTCGAAATTGCGCGCCTCGACCTTCTTCTGCGCCTTTTCCAGCGCCTTGTTGATCCATGGATGGATGATCGCCTCGTCTTCCTTGAGGCCGAGCTTCTGCAGCATGCCGTCCATGCGCTCGGAGCCGAAGATGCGCATCAAATCGTCCTGCAGTGACAGGAAGAATTTCGAGCGCCCGGGGTCGCCTTGGCGGCCTGAGCGGCCGCGCAACTGGTTGTCGATGCGGCGCGACTCGTGGCGTTCGGTTGCCAGCACGTAGAGGCCGCCGGCGGCCAGCGCCTTTTCCTTCAGCCGGGCGACATCGTCGCGGATTGCCTTTTCCTTCGCTTCGCGCTCGGGACCGGCCGGCATGTCGCCAAGCTCCTCGGCGATGCGCATGTCGGCATTGCCGCCGAGTTGGATGTCGGTGCCGCGGCCGGCCATGTTGGTGGCGATGGTGATGGCGCCGGGTTTTCCCGCCTGGGCGACGATCGCCGCCTCGCGCTCATGGTGGCGGGCGTTCAGCACCTCGAAGTCCCTAAAACCTTCCTTGCGCAGGCGTTCGGCCAGTTGCTCGGATTTTTCGATGGAGGTCGTGCCGACCAGCGTCGGCTGGCCCTTGGCGCGGGCTTCCTTGATCTCCTTGACGATCGCCTTGTATTTCTCCTCGACGGTTCGGTAGACCTCGTCGTCCTCGTCGACACGCACCACCGGCAGATTGGTCGGGATCTCGGTGACCTCGAGGCCATAGATGTTGCCGAATTCCTCGGCCTCGGTCAGCGCCGTGCCGGTCATGCCGGCGAGCTTCTTGTAGAGGCGGAAATAGTTCTGGAAGGTGACGGAGGCGAGCGTCTGGTTCTCCGGCTGGATCGTCACATGCTCCTTGGCCTCGAGCGCCTGGTGCAGGCCTTCCGAATAGCGGCGGCCCGGCATCATGCGGCCGGTGAATTCGTCAATGATGACGATCTCGCCGTTGCGCACGATATAGTCCTTATCCTTCTGAAACAGCTGGTGCGCCTTCAGCGCATTGTTGACGTGGTGGACGATGGCGACGTTCTCGACGTCGTAGAGCGACTCGCCCTTGAGCAGGCCGGCGTCGCGCAGAAGGTTTTCCAGCTTCTCGGTGCCTTCCTCGGTGAAGATCGAGGTCTTCTGCTTCTCGTCGATCTCGTAGTCGGCCGGCTCGAGCTTCAGCATGAAGGCATCGATGGTGTTGTACATTTCCGAACGGTCCTCGAGCGGGCCGGAAATGATCAGCGGCGTGCGCGCCTCGTCGACCAGGATCGAATCGACCTCGTCGACGATCGCGTAGCTGTGGCCGCGCTGCACCATCTGGTTGCGCTCGTATTTCATGTTGTCGCGCAGATAGTCGAAGCCGAGCTCGTTGTTGGTGGCGTAGGTGACGTCGGCGGCGTAGGCGACGCGGCGTTCCTCGTCGGACAGGCCGTGGACGATGACGCCGACGGTGAGGCCGAGGAATTTGTAGACGCGGCCCATCCACTCGGAGTCGCGCGTGGCAAGATAGTCGTTGACGGTGACGACATGGACGCCTTTGCCGGCGAGCGCGTTGAGATAGACGGGCAGCGTGGCGACCAGCGTCTTGCCCTCGCCGGTGCGCATCTCGGCGATGCCGCCATTGTGCAGCACCATGCCGCCGATCAGCTGCACGTCGAACGGACGCATGCCGAGCACGCGGCGCGCCGCCTCGCGCACGGTGGCGAAGGCCGGCACCAGCAGATCGTCGAGGCTGGCGCCGTTGGCGGCGTCCTGACGGAATTTTTCCGTGCGGGCCGCCAGCTCGGCGTCGGAGAGGGCCCGCATCTCGTTTTCCATGGCGTTGATCGCCTCGACGCGCGGCCGGGTCGACTTGACCCGACGATCGTTGGAGGAGCCGAAAACCTTACGGGCGAGACCGCCAAGACTGACCATTCAATGGTCCTTTCGATAGCATTCCGTTGCGACGGCCGCCGGTTGGCCCCATCAAATCCACGTGAAACGCGGACAAACGCAAATAGCGCCCGGAAAACGGTTCTGGACGCAAAGTCGTTGGACAGATAAGAGGGGGCTCAATCGATGTCAACGCCGCGCTCGCCCTGTCGACCGCGCCAAATTCCGCCACAATCCGGCTGGTCTGGAAGTCATCCCGCTCTAGCTTGTTCCCATTGGAGTTAATCGTATGTCCTTATTGTTCCGCCGCGCGTCGCTCGCCAGCTTCGGCCTGGCATTCGGGTTGTCGGCTCTGTCGCTGTCGCCACTGATGGCGCAGGACACCGCCCCCGCCCAACCGGCGGCGCCCGCCCAGCCGGCCCAGCCGGCCGCGCCGGTCGATCCGAACGCCGTGGTCGCCACGATCAACGGGCAGAAGCTGACCGAGGCGGACCTTGCGCTTGCCGAAGGCGAGCTGTCGCAGCAGTTCGCGCAGATGCCGCCCGAACAGCGACGTGCCGCGGCGCTTTCGGCGGCGATCGAAATCAAGGTCATGGCAGCCCAGGCGGTCACCACCGGCCTCGACAAGGATCCCGACTTCCAGCGCCGCATGGCGTTCCTGCAGCAGCGCGCCCTGCATGGTGAAATGGTCGAGAAGGATGTCGTCGACAAGGTCACGGATGCCGAGGTGCGCGCCCGCTACGACCAGGAAATCGCCAACACGCCGCCGACCAACGAGGTGCATGCCCGTCACATCCTCGTGAAGACGAAGGAAGAGGCCGACGCGATCATCAAGCAGCTCGACGGCGGCGGCGATTTCCAGAAGCTAGCCAACGAGCACACCAGCGATCCGAGCGGCAAGACCAGCGGCGGCGATCTCGGCTGGTTCGGACCCGGCCAGATGGTGCCGGAATTCGACAAGGCGGTCTTCACGCTGGCGGTCGGCAAATACACCGAGCAGCCGGTGCAGTCGCAGTTCGGCTGGCACGTCATCCAGGTCGAGGACAAGCGCGCCAAGCAGCCGCCGGCCTTCGAGCAGGTCAGGGATCAGGCCCGTCAGGCGGTCATCCGCGACAAGTACATCGCGCTGGTCAAGACGCTGCGCGCCGACGCCAAGGTCGAGATCCCGGACGAGAAGCTGAAGAAGACGGTCGACGCGATGGAGAACGCGAAGTAGGCCTGCCGTCGGCGAAGCTGCTGATCTCCCCCCCTTGCGGGCAGGGGAATCGCATATGGGATTTTTCTGTTGCGTTGAAGGCGGGGAAGGATTCTTGAGAATGGCAGTTTAGCAAAGGAGCGACTGCCATTTCCTGTCTGGATAGTTGTTTTGAGGCGCTGCCTGACCCGCGGGCTGGTAATGCCTCGCATCGGCTTGGCGACATCATGGTGATGATGGTGGCTGCGAGCCTGTGTGGAGCGACGACGGCGACCGAGTTTGCCTTGTTTGCCGAGAACCGCAAGGCGGTGCTTTCGCGGCTGATCGACTATGATAGTGCGCCTAGCCACGACACCTTCTCGCGGTTGCTGCGGCTGATGGACCGGCAGGCGTTCGAACGCGCTTTCGCCGTCTTTGCCGCCGGTTTCGCTCAGGCCGTTGCCGAGACCGATGGTGAAGTCGTGGCACTCGATGGTAAAGCCCTGCGGCGCGCCTACGAGAAAGGGCAGGCTGCCAGCCCGCCACTGACGGTCTCGGCCTTCGCCACCACGACCCGGTTGTGTCTGGCAGCTTCGTCGCCGGGGCTTGGCGAGAACGAGGTCGAGGCGGCGCTGAAAGTTGTCGAACTGATTGATTTGACGGACAAAATCGTTACCGCTGATGCCCTCCACTGCCACCGTCGCATGGCCAAGGCTATCATCGATCGCGGTGCCAATTACGTGCTGGCTTTGAAGGGCAACCGCCGTTATTGGCGACGCCAGGCCGTAGAGCAGTTCGTCCGCTCTATCCCGCAAAGCGCACAAAAGGCCGAGTTCAGCCATGGCCGTGAAGAGTGGCGCCAAGCCGAAGTCATTCCCGCCGAAAAACCTCTCATGCCGGGTCATACCACCTATCTCCGCATCACCACGCGCCGCGGCCAAGACAAGCCGAAAAGCCGTCTGTTCATGGGCTCCAGCCTCCTCACGCCCGAACAGGCGCTCGATATCACAAGGTCCCACTGGCAGATCGAAAACGGCCTCCACTGGATGCTCGATGTTCACTTCGATGAAGACCTTAGCCGTGCCCGAAAAGACAATGCTCCCGCCAACACCGCTATCCTCAACAGGATCGCAAAAAACATCCTGCAGAGCGCCGATCTGCAGAAAGTTCCCATCAGTCACCGTATCAAGAAATGCGCATGGAACGACGACTACCTCATCAACGCTCTGAGCCATATGCGATAGCCCTGCCCTTGCGGGGGAGATGCCCGGCAGGGCAGAGGGGGGTGCTGTCCCTCCGACCTGTCAAACCGTCACAGCCAAGTGCACAGGCCGGTTTCCGGTTGGGAATGGGTTAAGTCGAAAGTTGGTGATCCTTCCCACCCCCCTCTGTCCTGCCGGACATCTCCCCCGCAAGGGGGGAGATTGGATGCTGCGTCGGCTATTGCCAACCACCAACGCTGGAGAGCAGCCAAGGGGCGCGCAAACTTCGACAAACGGACGGTTCTGCTTCTCACCCTATCCCACAATGCGTCGACGCCTTGAACGCCGCAGGATCGTCGGCGGCGCCGGTGAAGCGATGCCTTTTATCACGTAGCGGACCGCATTGCGTACGATCGCTTCTCCACATCGAGGCGATTGGTCAAAAGATGCGTCCAGGCGAAGGAGGCGATCAGGTCGGCGACGAGCATCGGATCGACGTCGGCCGCCACTTCGCCTCTTGCCTTGGCGTTCGATCATCCGGCCGGTATGGGCATGGCGTCCTTCCGTGTATTCGGCAAGGACGGCGGCCACGGTCGCATCCGATTGCGCCTCGGCGATCAGCGATCTGAAGACACTGCCCGACGATGTCTCGCGCCAGTGCGAGAACAGGTTCTTCAGGAAGCCGACGAGATCATCCTCGAGGTTCCCGGTGTCGGGATTGTCGACGCGCTTGCCCTGCTGATAGACGTCGAAGAGCGGAGCGGCCTTGCTCGGCCACCAGCGATAGATCGTCGGCTTTCCCGCACGCGCCCGCCGCGCCACCGCCTCGATCGAAAAGCCGGAATAGCTGGTCTCTACCAGAACAGCCTCGGCGGCGTCGAGAATGGCGTCGGCGCTGTCGGGGTTGCGCCGCGCGCCAGTTGATCTGCGGGCCCGATCCGCGTCCTCACCCATCTGCATTCTTCCTTTGCCGGCGAGTTTCCCCGCATTCAGTGGGAGATCTGGCAGCGCACGCTGGTCATCGCCCCGTTGATGGTCTCGGTCATAATCTGGGGGCTCATTCCAGTCGTGCAGAGGACGTTCCGGAGGTTCCTCCATCCGGCCCAGTGAAGGATGCGCGCTGCTGGCGGTTCCCGTAGCCGCCCGCAACCGTCGGGAAAACGCCCTTGCGCCGGCGCCCGCTATCGGGCAAACGGGCGTTCCCCTTGCGTTTTCCCGCCCGAGGTCTTCATGTCAGCCACGATTTCGCCGCTCGCGCCGAAGAAATATCCCAAAATGCCTGCTATCGAGGGTGTCCGCATCGCCACCGCCGAGGCCGGGATAAAGTACAAGAACCGCACCGACCTGCTGGCCATGGTCTTCGACGCCGGCACCACGGTCGCTGGCGTGTTCACCAAGTCGAAATGCCCGTCGGCCCCGGTCGATTTCTGCCGGCAGAATCTCGGGCAGGGCAAGGCGCGCGTGCTGGTCGTCAACTCCGGCAACGCCAATGCCTTTACCGGCCAGAAGGGCCGGACGTCGACGGCAATGACCGGCGAAGCCGCGGCCAAGGCCGCGGGCTGCACGCCGGACGAGGTGTTTCTGGCCTCGACGGGCGTCATCGGCGAGCCGCTGGACGCCGGCAGGTTCAGCCATTTGCTGGCCGGACTGGTCAAGGACGGCAGGCCGGACCTGTGGACCGAGGCCGCCAAGGCGATCATGACCACGGACACCTATCCGAAACTGGCGACCGCGACGGTGAAGCTCGGCGACGCCGACGTCACCATCAACGGCATCGCCAAGGGTGCCGGGATGATCGCGCCCGACATGGCGACGATGCTCTCCTTCATCGCCACCGACGCGCCGATCGCGACGACCGTACTGCAGGATCTCTTGTCGCGCGGCACCGCCAAGACCTTCAACGCGGTCACCGTCGACAGCGACACCTCGACCAGCGACACGCTGCTGATCTTCGCCACCGGCACGGCCGCCGGGCGTGGTGCGCCTGACATCACCGATGCCGGGGATGCGCGCCTCGGCGCCTTCCGCCGCGCGCTCGGCAAGGTGCTGAAATCGCTGGCGCTGCAAGTGGTGCGCGACGGCGAGGGCGCCCGCAAGCAGGTCGAGGTCACCGTCACCGGCGCGAAATCGGCCCGCTCGGCCAAGCGCATCGCGCTGTCGATCGCCAATTCGCCGCTGGTCAAGACGGCGGTCGCCGGCGAGGACGCCAATTGGGGCCGCGTCGTCATGGCCGTCGGCAAGGCCGGCGAACCGGCCGACCGCGACCTCCTGTCGATCTGGTTCGGCGATATCAGGCTGGCGCATGAGGGCGAGCGCGATGCAAGCTATTCCGAAGAGGCCACGTCGGCCTATATGAAGCGCGACGAGATTCGCATCCGTGCCGATATCGGCATCGGCCGCGGCAAGGCGACGGTGTGGACTTGCGACCTCACCAAGGAGTATGTCGCCATCAACGGTGATTATCGGAGCTGATGGCGTTGGTTTCCAGACATCCGGCAAGCGTGCTTGCCATCGTGCGCCGCTACGAGGCGGCCGGTTTTCGCGCCTGGCCGGCGGCGGCCGTCCATTACGACGGCACCTGGGTGGTGCGGCTGACGGCAGGTCATCCGGCCAAGCGGCTGAATTCGGTCAACCCGCTCGATCCTGGCGACATCCAGCACATTGCCGAGCGCATCGGCCGCGCCAGCCGCCGTTTCGATGCCTATGGCCGGCCGCTGACCTTCCGCATATCGCCGCTGTCGGGCTCCGTGCTTTCGAAGCATCTCGACAGCGAGGGCTGGAGCAGCTTCGCGGAATCGCTGGTCATGCGGCTGCCGCTGGCGGACGCGCAGCTCGATGCGGCCATGGACCAGATTCCGCTGAAGGATATCAGCCGCTTTATCGGCGCGGCGCTCAAGGTGAGCGGCTCGGACGTGTCGCTGCGGCCGGGCCTGTCGGAGATTATCGGCGCCATCCAGCCGGAAGCCGGGCTGTTCGCGCTCGAAGAGGGTACCGAGCCGTTGGCGACGCTGATCTGCGTCCATGATGGCGATCTCGCAGGGCTGTTCGAGATCGCCACCGACAAATCGGTACGCAACCAGGGCCATGGCCGCCACCTCATCCTGTCGGCGCTAAAATGGGCGCGACTGCGCGGCGCCCGGGAAGCCTGGCTGCAGGTCGAGGCCGACAATGCACCGGCGCTGGCGCTTTATCGCTCGCTCGGGTTCGACGAAGTCTATCGTTACCACTATCGCCGGCCGCCCGGCGCATGACCGGCGCGAACCCTGGCGGCAAGCGCCTGCTCCTGGTCGCGGCCTGCGCGTTGGTCGATACCGATGGCCGCGTGCTTCTGGCGCAGCGGCCCGAAGGCAAGCAACTCGCCGGCCTGTGGGAGTTTCCGGGCGGCAAGGTCGAGCCCGGCGAGACGCCGGAAGAATGCCTCATCCGGGAATTGTACGAGGAGATCGGCATCGAAACCGATATTCCCTGCCTGGCGCCGTTCACCTTCGCCAGCCACTCCTACGATGATTTTCACCTGCTGATGCCGCTGTTCGTCTGCCGTCGCTTCCGCGGGATCGCGCAGCCGAAGGAGGGCCAGGTGTTGAAATGGGTGCGGCCGCGCCAGATGCGCGATTTTCCGATGCCGCCGGCCGACGCGCCGCTGATCCAGTTCCTCATCGATCTTCTGTGATTGTGGCGTCACTGCCCGGTCCAGACAGCGTTAATGGAAGATTTATCTTGCCGTGAAAAATTAACGGCATGGAAATCGAGGGAAGGCCATGGTCAGGCCTTTGCCGGGGAGCGGTTGCATGAGCCTCGACAGGGACTGGGATTCGATCCGACCCGATCGCAGTTATAGCGCCGCCAATGCCGGTATGGGCATATTGCGGATCACGCTGCTGTTCGGGTCGGCCGCGGTGGCGCTGGCCTTGATCGCGACGCCTTTTCTTGACAGCCGGATGCGATCGCAGCCCGCCCGTGCCGGCCTTGCCGACCTCGATACGATAAGCACGGGCTCGATCGGCCGCCGCGACACCTACACGCTGCGCAGGAGCGTGCTGCAGCCGCTGCCGAGTTCGGTCTGCGTGATACGCGACAATGGCAAGCGCAGCGGCGACTGCTGACATGATTTGAAGCCGTTGTTTCATTGCCTGTTAAGCCTGTGCCATTAACCTTTCTTAACAGGTCGGCGCTAGGGTTGCGGCAAGCGGGATCGACGGCCATGAAGACATTGCTGCAAGGATTTCTGGAAGATGATACCGGCGCGACGGCCATCGAATACGGGCTGATCGTGGCCGTGCTGTCGCTTACCATCATAGGCGGCGCCAGCCAGGCGTTCGATGCCATCAAGTGGCTGTTCAGCGACACCAACAGCAGGCTGGTGGACGCTTTCGCGACCACCCCCCAACCTTAAGAATCCGGTCAACGCCCGGGATTTTCCAGTATTGTCTTCAGCGATATCTTAGCCGAGCCCGGTTTCAACGGCTTTTGCTGCGAGGCGTCGGGCGCCCAGCCCGACATCCAGACGATCGGAAAACTCGCCCTGACGCGACCGTCGGCGTCCGAAAACCGCTCGGCGTAGATTTCGGCGGCGCGGGCAAACAGCCTGCGTGTGCCCGGTCGCCTGCTGCGGTCGACGAGCGCGCTGGTCTCGCCCATTGCCCGCAGGTCCGCCATCAGGCCGAACAGGGTTTCGTAGCGCACCGCCACCGTCTCGACATCGGCGACCGGCAGGGCCAGGCCGGCCCGCTGCAAAAGCGCGCCGGCGTCGCGCACGTCGGTGAACGGGATGACGCGCGGGCTGGCGCCGCCATAAAGCTCGGTCTCGGCGGCGAGCAGGCTTTCGCGCAACTCGGAAAGCGTACCCGCGCCGGCAAAAGCGCCAAGGAAAAGACCATCGGGCTTCAGCGCGCGGCGGATCTGCACCAGCATGCCGGGAATGTCGTTCATTGTCTGAAGGGACAAAAGAGACACGACGAGGTCGAGGCTTTCCGGTTCGAACGGCACGGTTTCCAGCGGCGCCACCAATCCCGAGGCACCGCCCCCCGCTCCATCGTCCAGGAACGCGGCGTCCGCCTCCACGCGCACGACGTCCGCCACCTTGCCGCTTGTCGCGAGCACGTCGGTCGCCGCCGGCGTCTGGCAAAACAGCACGGCCGCTCTGCCGAATTTGCGCTCGACGGTGCCCAGCCGCTCGGCAAGATCCTCGGCCGTCCGCCGCATCAGGAAATCCGCGCCGGCGGTCGGGTAGGCAAGAGCCCGGCGCTTGTGCGCGAGCCAGAGGGATGTATCGACTATAGGCTGCAACGGCTGGTTCCTGGTTACCGCTCTCTGATATAGGGTGGCGGAGGACCAACCACGTGGCCGATCCAATGCCAGATATCAAGAGTATCGCTCGAACGGCATTGGGCTGGACCGGCGCGCCTCCTGTTTCCGCCGGTTTGCGCCGGCTGCCGGCGGCATGTCTCGCAGCCCGGCGTGCTGTGCGGCGCCTGCTGGCCGAAGCTCAGGCTTCTGGAACGGCCATGGTGCCCGGTGATGGGCACGCCGTTCATCCACCACATGGGCGAGGGGTTCCTGTCGGGCGAGGCGATCGCCGACCCGCCGCCCTTCTAGCGCGCGCGGGCCGCGGTCGCCTACTCCGGCGTCGCCCGCCAGATGGTGCAAGGGCTGAAATACCAGGATCGCACCGATCTGGCGCCGTGGATGGCGCGCTGGATGCTGCGCGCCGGCGCCGAACTGGTCGCGGAAGCCGATGTGGTCGTGCCGGTGCCGCTGCACTGGCGGCGTTTTTTCAGGCGCCAGTTCAACCAGTCTGCCGAGCTGGCAAGGGCGGTTTCGCAGCTTGGCGACCTGCCTTTCGCGCCCTCCGCGGTCAGGCGCATCAAACTCACCCGTCAGCAGGTCGGGCTGGAGCGGCGGGAACGCGAGGACAATGTGCGTGCCGCGTTCAGAGTGCCCGAGGAGGCCGAGATCGAGGTCGCCGGGTTCTCTTGATCGACGATGTCTATACCACCGGACCACCGGCGCCACTGTCCGCGCGGTCGCCAAGGCGCTAAAGAGGGGTGGCGCCGGGGCGGTCGACGTGCTGACCTTTGCGCGCGTGCTGCCGGGGGACTTTCGGGCCGACGAGTCCGCGACTATATAGGTTGAAGAAAGGCAGGATTGCTGACCGATGGTCGACGTGACGATCTATACACGGATGATGTGCGGCTATTGCACGGCGGCTAAGCGGCTGCTCGAGCGCAAGGGTGTCGCCTACACCGAGCACGACGCCTCCTTCTCGCCGGAACTGCGCCGGGAAATGATTTCCCGCGCGAACGGCCGCTCGACCTTTCCGCAGATATTCATCGGCGATACGCATGTCGGCGGCTGTGACGATCTGCACGAACTGGAGGCGGAGGGCCGGCTGGACCGTCTGCTCGCCAATCGCTCGACGAACTGAGGACATGACGATGGGTGCTTTCAAGGCGGCAGCGATCCAGATGCGTTCGAGTACCAGCCCCGAGCGCAACGCGGTCGATCTGGAGCGGCTGGTGCGCGAGG
Source organism: Mesorhizobium sp. WSM4821 (assembly GCF_055901555.1). Taxonomy (NCBI): domain Bacteria; kingdom Pseudomonadati; phylum Pseudomonadota; class Alphaproteobacteria; order Hyphomicrobiales; family Phyllobacteriaceae; genus Mesorhizobium; species Mesorhizobium sp. WSM4821. The sequence continues at coordinate 2,086,013 of NZ_CM148371.1, forward strand.
CGGCCGGCCAGGGCGCGGCCTATATCCAGACCCCGGAAATGACCGGTGCTCTGGTCCGCGACAGCCGAGCGCGGGCCGCCGCCTTCACGTCCGAGGACAAGGATATTATCGTCTCGACGTCGCGGAAGCTGGCGAAGGAACTTGGCATCTTCCTGCATATCGGTTCGACCGCGATTCTGCGCGGCGACGGCAAGCTCGCCAACCGCGCGCTTCTGTTCGGGCCGGATGGCGCCACGATCGCCACCTACGACAAGATCCACATGTTCGACGTCGATCTCGACAATGGCGAGAGTTGGCGCGAATCCGCCGCCTACGAGCCAGGCACCGCGGCCGTCGTCACCGAGATCGGTGGCCCCGGGATCGACGGTGCGAGGCTGGGTTTCGCCGTCTGCTACGATCTGCGCTTTCCGCAGCTCTTCCGCGCCGAGGCGCTGGCCGGTGCCGACCTGCTTTCGGTGCCCGCCGCCTTCACCCGCCAGACCGGCGAGGCGCACTGGCATGTGCTGCTCAGGGCGCGCGCCATCGAGAACGGCGCCTATGTCGTGGCCGCGGCGCAAGGCGGACTGCACGAGGATGGCCGCGAGACCTATGGCCATTCACTGATCGTCGACCCTTGGGGCCGCATCGTCGCCGAGGCGGCGCATGACGAGCCCGCGGTGATCGTCGCCGAGATCGACCCGGCGCAGTCGACTGCGGCGCGCAAGAAGATCCCGAACCTGAAAAATGCGCGGGATTTCGCCGTGAACGCCGGATCGGCCGAGGCATTGCCTCTCAGGGGTGCGGCGTCTTGATCCGCTTTTCCCTGATCTGCGAGCACGAGCACGAATTCGAAGGGTGGTTTCGCAGCAACGACGATTTCGACACCCAGAAAAAGCGTGGCTTCGTCGATTGCCCGACTTGCGGCTCGCACAGGATAGAGAAGGCATTGATGGCACCGGCGGTCTCCACCGGGCGCAGCCAGGAAAAGATCGCGCTCGCCATGGGCGAGGCCCAGAAGCAGGCGCTGGCGCAATTGAAGGCGATGGCCGAGAAGGTGCGCAAGAACGCCGACTATGTCGGCGACAAGTTTGCCGAGGAGGCGCGCAAGATCCATTTTGGCGAGAGCGATCCGCGCGGCATCTATGGCGAGGCGACGCTGGAGGAGGCCAAGAGCCTGGCCGAGGACGGCGTCGAATTCATGCCGGTGCCGGTGTTCCCGGAGGACCGGAACTGAGTCTCAATCGAGATTTGCGCCGACCGGAAAGGACCAAGCCGCAGCGTGATATACGGTCACTTATTGGCCGCTTGGCGCGCCTAGGTGTAATCAAGTTTAGTGGCAACCTAACAATCGACGGCTTGCTGATCGTCAGCGATAAGGGCACTGACAAGATAGTCGAAGCGCTTGGCCTTATTCGTGATTTTGACCCCGTCCGGTATAAACGGCTGCTCCGCGACGTCAGGCAGATTCTCGTCACAACTCTTCCGTCTTCGGTCGCTCAATGGGCAGATTCTTCACGGGCTTGCGAACTGGATGAGCGCTACGTCATCCACCAAGAAACGACTCCCGAACTCGTCGCTTCGTGTATCGTCCATGAGGCCACGCATGCCCGGCTGATGCGATGCGGTATCGGCTACGAAGAGGAGATGCGGGATCGCGTGGAGCGGGTCTGTCTGCGTCGGGAGATCGCCTTTGCGGCCAAATTGCCTGCCGGAACGGAGCGGCTTGAACAAGTTGAGGCGACACTTGCCGCCATGCCGGATTTCTCCGACGAGGCAATGAACGAGCGCTATCTCGACGGCTTGCGAGATGCTCTTCTCTACCTCAGCATGCCGGCTTGGCTCGTCGATCTCACCGTATCGTACCGGCGGCGGCGACACCGGCGACGTTTCGCGCGGCAGCCAGCAAGCTGATCGGCTAGACTACACTTTCGATCAGTTTGCCAAGCAGATGGGCGAGCATCTCCCGCTCGGCTTGGGTGAGGCCAGCGAGAATCTGGTGCTCGTTGGCGACGTGGGCGGCAAGCGCCTCGTCGATCAAGGCGAGCCCTTTCGCGGTCAGTTGCACGACAATTCCGCGCCGATCTCTGGGGTGTGGCCCGCGCATGATCAATCCGGATTGTTCGAGCCGATCGAGCCGGTTGGTCATGGCGCCCGACGTCACCATCGTCGCCTCATAGAGGGCGGTTGGCGTCAGCGCGTAAGGTGATCCGGAACGGCGCAGCGTCGCCAGCACGTCGAATTCCCCGGATTGCAGTCCGAAACGCGCAAACAGCGGCGCGAGGCGTTCTCGTGCTATCAGCGACGAGGCCTCGTTCAACCGTCCCAGCACGGCCATCGGAGAAACGTCCAGATCCGGCCGTTCCCTTTTCCACTGCTCGATGGCCTTCGCTGCGCGGTCCATCTATCTCACCGTTAAATATCTTGACGCTAAGAATCTTTGCATTATCTTATCTCAAGTTACAGTACCGGCCAAGAGCCGCACATAGGCAGCAGGGCTACGAAATGAAATTTCTCTGGGATTCGGCGCTGGGCCTTCTGGTCGTCACAGGCGGCCTGCTCGGCCTGACGCTGCCTTTCGGCAAGATCGCCACTGCGGCCGGCGTTCCCGCCATGGTCTGGGCCCTCGTCATCTCGCTCGGCGCCGGCGGCGTGCTTTTCTGTGCCTTGCTGCTGCGCGGGCAGCGCATCCGAGTGACCCCGCACAGGCTGCGCTATTTCTTCGTCACCGCGGCAGTGTCCTACGCCTTCCCCAATCTTCTGATGTTCTCGGCCATTCCGCACCTTGGCGCCGGCTACACCGGCATCATGTTCACGTTGTCGCCGGTGATCACTCTGGTGTTTTCGATCCTGCTCGGCGTCCGGCGCCCCAATCTGCTTGGCGTGGTCGGCATTGCCGTCGGCTTCGCCGGCGCGGTGATGGTGGCGGCGACGCGCGGCGAGGCCGGCCAGCCGGCCGAATTCTTCTGGGTGGCGGTAGGGCTGCTCATCCCGGTCAGCCTTGCCGCCGGCAATATCTACCGCACGGTCGACTGGCCCGAAGGGACTGGACCGATCGAGCTTGCCGTCGGCAGCCATCTAGCAGCGGCCGCGCTGCTTCTTTGCGGCATCCTCACGCTGCAGGGCGGCGGCTCGCTCGCTTTGCTCGGCGGCGTGCCGATGGTGGTCGTCGGGCAGGTCGCGTCAGCCGCGGCAATGTTCGCCTTCTTCTTCCGGCTGCAGGCAGTTGGCGGCCCGGTCTATCTCAGCCAGATCGGTTATGTCGCGGCTGCGGTCGGGCTGTTTGCCGGAACGATCTTTCTCGGCGAGCACTATCAATTGCTGACCTGGGCGGGTGCCGTCATCATCACCGCCGGCGTCTTCATCACCACGAAAGCGCAAAGCCGGATCACTACAAAGGCCCAAAGCCAGACGGCGTGAGAAGGCTCAGACGGGTGCCTTCTCCGCCAGCACCATGTAGTTGACGTCCATGTCCTTCGACCGCTGCCAGCGGTCGGCGAGCGGATTGTAGGTGACGCCGGTGCGGTCGATGATGGCCAGGCCGGCGCCGGCCAGCGCCTTTTCCAGCTCGTCCGGCCGCACCAGCTTACCGAACTGGTGGGTGCCGCGCGGCAACCAGCGCAGCACATATTCGGCGCCGATGATGGCCAGGCCCAGCGCCTTCAGCGTCCGGTTGATGGTGGCGACGAACATGATGCCGCCCGGCTTGAGCATCTCGCCGCATTTGGCCACGAACAGGTCGATGTCGGCGACATGCTCGACCACTTCCATGTTGAGGATGACGTCGAATTTCTCGCCGGCGTCGGCCAGATCCTCCGCAGTCGTGGCACGGTAATCCACCGTCACGCCGACCTCCGCTGCATGCAGCCTGGCCACTTCGATGTTGGTGGCCGATGCGTCGGCGCCGACCACTTCGGCGCCAAGCCGCGCCATCGGCTCGCACAACAGCCCGCCGCCGCAGCCGATATCGAGGAAGCGCAGGCCTTCGAACGGCCGCGCCGCACGCGGGTCGCGGCCGAAGCGCGCCGCAACCTGGTCGCGTATATAGGCAAGCCGGATCGGATTGAACTTGTGCAGCGGGCGGAACTTGCCGTTCGGATTCCACCATTCGGCGGCAAGGGCGGAAAAGCGCTCCACTTCTCCGGCATCGATCGTCGATCGTCGGGGTTCTGGCATGGTGTCTCTCCCGCAGACTCAAAAGTTCAGAGCGCGATCGGGCACAAAACCGGATACCACTTTTGCTGATCGCGCTCTGGTGACGTTAGGAAGTCGGGCGCGAGGCAGCGAATGTCAAGACAGCATTTTTTGCTGCTGACAGGGCGGCGCTCACAATGCCCACGAATGTTGGGTGTTGCCGCTTGCGTTCCGTCAGCACATGTCAGCTTGTTAGCCCCGCCAGGAAACAAATTGCTCCGAGCGAACGAAGGAAAGGCATCGTTTCAAAGGGAGTGGACCAGAATGCGAATCGTGGCTTCGATCCTTTGGCGCCGGCTTGACCTGGAGGGCCACGACGCGTGCCTATTGTCTGAATCTGGCCTGCCGTCCGAATCCGGCCGGCTCTCGCAACCGGATGTTGAGCGCAGCCTCAAGGGGCAGGCCCTCTTCGTCCATGACGACAAACCGTGCAGCCTTGCCTACGAGGTGACCTGCGATGCCGGCTGGCGTGCGCGATCGGCACGCGTCGACGGCTTTCTCGGCACGCAAGACCTGCACTATGCGATTGAACGACATGCCGACGGCGGATGGACGCTGAACGGCGAACGCCAAGGAGACGTCGCTGGCCTCATCGATGTCGATCTCGGCTTCACGCCCGCCACCAACCTGCTTGCGATCCGCCGTTTCGACCTGGAGGTCAGCAAGGCGACACAAGCTCCGGCCGCGTATCTGACATTCCCCGAACTGAGGCTCGTGCGCCTCGAACAGACCTACCGGCGTCTCGACGAGACCCGTTACGCCTATGCCGCGCCGATGTTCGGCTACGACGAGGTCTTGGAAGTCTCGCCGGCCGGCTTCGCTGTCGATTATCCGGGCCTGTGGAGAGACGCGGCGCGCCTGGGCTGAAGCCACCACCATCCCCGGCAGGCGTTGCGGGCACGCGCTGCTCCGCTCGCGTGATGCCTTCTTCGTCAGCCGCAACCGGCGGCACGCCTTGCGAAACCCGGAGCATTTGGCTAAGGAGGCCGCGCATTCAGCGGCCGGCCCAGCCGGACGCTCTCTTTTCCGTTTTTCGGCCGTCGGCACGGCACCCAGTCAAAGGCATTTCGCTTCCATGGCGCGCATCGTGATGAAATTCGGCGGAACCTCCGTCGCCGACATCGCCCGCATCCGCAATGTGGCGCGCCATGTCAAACGCGAGGTCGATGCCGGCCATGAGGTCGCGGTGGTCGTCTCGGCGATGGCCGGCAAGACCAACGAACTCGTGCAATGGACGCGCGAAGCCTCGCCGATGCACGATGCGCGCGAATATGACGCCGTCGTCGCCTCCGGCGAGCAGGTCACTGCCGGCCTGCTGGCGATCGCGCTGCAGAACATGGGCGTCCATGCTCGTTCCTGGCAAGGCTGGCAAATCCCGATCAAGACCGACAATGCGCATGGCGCGGCGCGCATTCTCGACATCGACGGGGCCTTCCTGATCAAGCGCTTCGGCGAGGGCCAGGTGGCGGTGGTCGCCGGCTTCCAGGGCATAGGACCGGACAACCGCATCGCGACGCTCGGCCGCGGCGGCTCCGACACCAGTGCTGTCGCCATCGCGGCGGCGGTCAAGGCCGACCGATGCGACATCTACACCGATGTCGATGGGGTCTACACCACCGATCCGCGCATCGAACCGAAGGCGCGGCGTCTGGCCAAGATTTCCTTCGAGGAAATGCTTGAAATGGCCTCGCTCGGCGCCAAGGTCCTGCAGGTGCGCTCGGTCGAGCTTGCCATGGTGCACAGGGTGCGTACTTTCGTGCGGTCGTCCTTCGACGATCCCGACGCGCCCGGAATGGGGGATTTGCTCAATCCGCCCGGAACGCTCATTTGCGACGAGGAAGAGATCGTGGAACAGCAGGTCGTCACCGGAATTGCCTACGCCAAGGACGAAGCGCAGATTTCGTTGCGCCGTGTCGGCGACCGGCCGGGCGTTGCCGCCGGCATTTTCGGGCCGCTGGCCGAGGCCAACATCAATGTCGACATGATCGTCCAGAACATTTCCGAGGACGGCAAGTTCACCGACATGACCTTCACCGTGCCGTCCGGCGATGTCGACAAGGCGCTTGCCGTGCTCGAGCGGCTGAAGGCCACGATCGGTTACGACGTTGTGCAATCGGAGGCCGGCATGTCGAAGGTCTCGGTGATCGGCATCGGCATGCGCAGCCATGCGGGCGTTGCCGCCACCGCCTTCAAGGCACTGGCCGACAAGGCGATCAACATCCGTGCGATCACGACCTCCGAGATCAAGATTTCGATCCTGATCGACGGTCCCTACACCGAACTTGCGGTTCGTACTTTGCATTCCGTCTACGGTCTGGATAAGCAGTAGCAGACTGCATCGGCCCGAAATCGGAGTCGACTTTCGGAAAGCACGATGCAGCGGATCGAAGTCTTGGAGCGTCCTTTGTGCGTCCAATCGGACGCACGGCGCTCTAATTGAGTTGTTGCGTGAGCGCCGGCCGCGGGAGAAACTGCGGCGGGCAAAATGTCCATTGGAGAACAAGCCGCGATGCGTGATACGGCCAGCGGCCCGCGCGTTTTGCTGAAACGGCTCCGCGAGCTCATGCAGGAGCCGCTGGAGCCGCAGGAGCGGCTCGACCGCATCGTGCGCGACATCGCCTCCAACATGGTCGCCGAAGTGTGCTCGCTCTATGTGCTGCGCGCCGATTCGGTGCTCGAACTCTATGCCACCGAGGGCCTGAACCCGAACGCCGTCCATTTGGCGCAGCTCAGGCTGGGGGAAGGCCTCGTCGGCACGATTGCGGCCTCGGCACGGCCGCTCAATCTCTCCAATGCGCAGGAACATCCCGCCTTCGCCTACCTGCCGGAGACCGGGGAAGAAATCTACAATTCCTTCCTCGGCGTGCCGGTGCTCAGGGCGGGGCGCACGCTCGGCGTGCTGGTCGTCCAGAACAAGACCATGCGCCACTACCGCGACGACGAGGTCGAGGCGCTGGAAACGACAGCGATGGTGATCGCCGAGATGATCGCCACCGGCGACCTTGCCCGGTTGACCCGGCCCGGGCTCGAACTCGACCTGCGCCGCCCGGTGAGCTTTACCGGCCTGTCCTTCAACGAGGGCGTCGGGCTTGGCCATGTCGTGCTGCACGAGCCCCGCATCGTCGTCACCAATCTGTTCAACGAGGACAGCGAGGAGGAGATTAGGCGGCTCGATGCATCGCTTGGTTCGCTCAGGCTCTCCATCGACGACATGCTGGAACGCCGCGAGGTCGCCTTCGAGGGCGAGCATCGCCAGGTGCTCGAGGCCTATCGCATGTTCGCCAACGACAGTGGCTGGGTTCGCAGGCTGGAAGAGGCGATACGCAACGGCCTGACGGCGGAAGCGGCGGTGGAAAAAGTGCAGAGCGACATGCGTGCCCGCATGCTGCACATGACCGATCCGTATCTGCGCGAGCGAATGAGCGATTTCGACGATCTCGCCAACCGGTTGCTGCGCCAGTTGATGGGGCGTGGGCCTGAGGATGTCGCGGCCGCGCTGCCGAAGGACGCCATCATCGTCGCTCGCTCCATGGGCGCCGCCGAACTGCTCGACTATCCCCGCGACAAGCTGCGCGGGCTGGTGCTGGAGGACGGCGCGGCGACCAGCCATGTCGTTATCGTGGCGCGGGCCATGGGCATACCGGTCGCGGGCCAGATGAAGGGCGCCGTTTCCATGGCGGAAAACGGCGACGCCATCATTGTTGACGGCGTAGAGGGCACGATCCACCTGCGCCCTCAGGCCGATCTCGAAGCCGCCTATGCCGAAAAGGTCCGCTTCCGGGCGCGGCGGCAGGAGGTCTACCGCGAACTGCGCAAGAAGCCGTCGGTGACCAAGGACGGCGTCCAGGTCGATCTTCTGATGAATGCGGGACTGGCCGTCGATCTGCCGCAGCTTGCCGAGGCGGGTGCCGCCGGCATCGGCCTGTTCCGCACCGAGCTGCAGTTCATGGTCGCCTCGACCTTTCCGCGTGCGGAGGCCCAGGAACGGCTCTACCGTGACGTGCTCGACGCGGCGCGCGGCAAGCCGGTGACCTTCCGCACCATCGATATCGGCGGCGACAAGGTGCTGCCCTACTTCAAGGACGCGGTCCAGGAAGAGAACCCGGCGCTCGGCTGGCGCGCCATCCGCTTGACGCTCGACCGGCCGGGCCTGTTGCGCACCCAGATCCGCGCGCTTCTGAAGGCCTGCGGCGGGCGTGAACTGAAGCTGATGCTGCCGATGGTCACGGAGCTTGGCGAAATCGCGCAGGCCCGCGAAATCATCGATCGCGAGGTGCGGCATCTGTCGCGTTTTGCCCATCATTTGCCGACCAGCCTGAAGGTCGGGGCCATGCTGGAGGTACCTTCGCTGCTGTTCCAGCTCGACGAGCTGATGAAGGCCGTCGATTTCGTCTCGGTTGGCTCAAACGATCTGTTCCAGTTCGTCATGGCGGTCGATCGCGGCAACACGCAGCTCTCCGACCGCTTCGATGCGCTGTCGACGCCGTTCCTGCGCGTTCTGAAGCAGATTGCCGACGCCGGGGTGCGCAATCAAACCCCGGTGACCTTGTGCGGTGAACTGGCCGGCAAGCCGATTTCGGCGATGGCGCTGATCGGCCTTGGCTACCGGTCGATCTCGATGTCACCGGCCTCGATTGGCCCGGTCAAGGCGATGCTGACGGAACTGCCGCTCAGCGAACTGCAAGCGTTCTTCGACGACAATCTCATGGCGCCTGCCCAGGGGTTGCCGATGCGGGCGCTGCTGCAGGCCTTTGCCGACGACCGTTCAATCCCGCTATAGACTTTCGCCATGATCAACCTGCCCCGCGACCGTATGGATCAAGTCGTCAAGCGTTTCGATATGCTTGAGGCGCAGATGTCGGCCGGACCGGCGCCGGACGCCTATGTCAGGATGGCTTCGGAATATGCCGACATCCAGGAGATGGTGGCAAAGATCAGGGCGCTGCGCACCGCCGAGCGTGAACAGGCCGATCTGGAGGCGATGCTCGCCGACAGAAGCACCGACGCCGAAATGCGGGCATTGGCCGAGGCCGATCTGCCCGAGGTTGAGGAGCGCATCGAAGCGCTGCAGAAGGACATCCAGATCCTGCTTCTGCCCAAGGATGCCGCCGACGACAAGAATGCCATCCTCGAAATCCGCGCCGGCACCGGCGGCGACGAGGCGGCTCTCTTCGCCGGCGACCTGTTTCGCATGTACGAACGCTACGCAGCGGCGCGCGGCTGGCGTTTCGAGACCGCGTCGGCCAGCGAGGGCGAGGTCGGCGGCTACAAGGAAATCATCGCCACCATTTCGGGCAAGGGGGTCTTTGCCCATCTGAAATTCGAGTCCGGCGTGCATCGAGTGCAGCGCGTGCCGGCAACCGAGGCCGGCGGCCGCATCCACACCTCGGCGGCGACGGTTGCCGTGCTGCCCGAGGCGGAAGAGGTCGACATCGACATCAGGGCCGAGGACATCCGCATCGACACGATGCGTGCCTCGGGCTCAGGCGGCCAGCACGTCAACACCACCGATTCGGCGGTGCGCATCACCCATCTGCCGACCGGGATCATGGTGGTGCAGGCGGAGAAATCGCAGCACCAGAACCGGGCGAAAGCCATGCAGATCCTGCGGGCCAGGCTCTACGACCTCGAGCGCGGCAAGGCTGACGAGGAACGCTCCGAATCGCGCAAATCGCAGGTCGGTTCGGGCGATCGCTCAGAGCGCATCCGCACCTATAACTTCCCGCAAGGGCGCGTCACCGACCATCGCATCAATCTAACGCTCTACAAACTCGACCGGGTGATGATGGGCGAACTCGACGAGATCATCGACGCGTTGATCGCCGATCACCAGTCGAAGCTGCTCGCCGATATCGGCCTCGATGGCTGACAGTCTGCCGGGTACGCTAGCGCAGTTGCTGAAAGCCGCACGGGCACGCCTTGCCGCGGCCGCAGTCGCCGACCCGGCGCTGGATGCAAGGCTGATCGTCGAACATCTTTCCGGCACGACCCGCACGCAAGCCATCGCCGATCCGGAATGCAGGGTCGATACCGGCGCGATTGCCGCGATCGATGCAGCCCTGAGGCGACGCATCGCCGGCGAGCCGGTGCATCGCATCCTCGGCCATCGCGAATTCTACGGCTTGCGCCTGTCGCTGTCGCCGGAGACGCTGGAGCCGCGGCCGGATACCGAAACGCTGGTCGAAGCTGTGCTGCCCTTCGTGAAGGCAACAGCGGCGCGGCAAGGCGAATGCCGCATCCTCGACCTCGGCACCGGGACCGGCGCCATCGCGCTTGCGCTGCTCAGCGCCGCTCAGGCAGCGATCGCCACCGGCGTCGATATTTCGCAAGACGCGCTGGCGACCGCAATGCGCAATGCAGGGGAATTGGGGCTAGCCGGCCGGTTCCAGGTGCTCAAATCCGACTGGTTCGAAAAAGTTTCTGGCCGATACCATGTAATTGTCGCAAACCCTCCCTATATAGCGTCCATAGACATTGAAAATCTGCAGGACGAAGTCCGCGATTTCGATCCACGCCAAGCCCTCGATGGCGGTGTGGACGGTCTGAGTCCCTACAGGATCATTGCCGCCGAGGCGGCAGGTTTTTTGGAAGCCGAGGGCAGGATTGCGGTCGAGATCGGCCACACGCAACGCAAAGAGGTTACGGATATTTTCTCCGCAGCCGGCTACATACCGGTGGGGATGTTCCGCGATCTTGGCGGAAACGAGAGGGTTCTGATCTTCGAACTGACAAAGCCGTGATGCAGTGCGAAAAAACGCTTGGCAATACCGGGGAATGCGGCTAGGGTCGCCTCAACCGGATGAGACGAAGCAGGCAGTGCTCTTAGCGATTCGGTTTCCTTGGAAATAGCTGCCTTCTTGCGCAAACGACGCCCAAGCTTCGTGCGGGAATCGTCCGGCAAGTGATGTAACCGGAACAGGATGACACGTGGCGCCAACGCAATCGATGCGGGCGAACGCCGGTGAAGAAACGAAACGGCTGGCTGCATGAGCGCCTCCGTGCGTGAAAAGTTTTCGAAAATTTCAAAATGAAGAGAGTCGAATGAGGCCACAACAGCAGAACAGGCGCATGCGCGGTCGCAACAACAATGGCGGCGGTGGCAACAACAATAACCGCAAGGGCCCAAATCCCCTGACGCGCAATTACGAGAGCAACGGTCCGGATGTGAAGATCCGTGGATCGGCTCAGCAGATCGCCGAAAAATACGCAACCCTTGCCCGTGACGCGCAAAGCTCCGGCGACCGGGTGATGGCGGAAAATTATCTCCAGCACGCCGAGCATTACAATCGTATCATCGCTGCCGCGCAGGCGCAGATACCGATCCAGAACGCTCAGCAGAGCCGCGACGATTTCGACGATGACGGCGACGATGATCGCGATCAGTTCGACAATGTCGGCAACAGCAACGTTGGGGAGGCTGCAACTCCGGTGGTCAACCACGGCGCCGGTCCGCAGCCGGTCATCGAAGGCACGCCGGCCGAGTTGGCGTTCAACCAGGAAAACAGCCGCGACAACCGCGCTAATGGCGGCCGCGACAATAGTGGCGGCCGCCATCGCGACCGTCGTCCCAATGGCGGCTACGGCCAGAACGGCCAGCGCAGCGAGCATGGCTCGCGTGGCGAGCAGGGCGGACAGCGCGGTGATCAGAACCAGCGCAACGAGACACCGGTACAGAACGAGACGCCCGTGCAGGCGGAATCGGTCTCTCCGGTCGAGCCTGTCTCCGCGGCCGAACCCGCGCCGCAGTTCGAAGACTTTTCGCCGGCGGGTCTCGCCGCCCAGGCCGAGATGAAGGAAGCAGTCGCCGACAGCGCTGCCCGCCGCCCCAGGCGTCCACGCCGTCCGCGCGTCAGTGCTGATCAGGTGGATGGCGGCAATGACAATGCTGGCGCCGATAAAGTGAATGCTGCGCCGGCGGAAGATGCCGGTGGCGAGCCCGCCATCGTCGACGTCAACAACTGATCGAGCGAGGCTTTCGGACATTCCCGGACGGCGGAGAGAAATCTCCGCCGTTTTTGTTTGGCGCGCCCGTGGAATGTCCCCGTGGAATATTATGAGTTGACCGACATCAAGGCGTCTTGAGAGACCGTGGGCTATGCACCATATCTCGCGTGAACAGGACCTGGCTCGAACGGGCGGGTCCGTCACCGCAATCTGATCCGGTGCCGCAAAGCGGGCTGGTGACGGAAGGAGACAGACATGAACCTTGAAAAATACTCCGAGCGCGTGCGCGGCTTCATCCAGTCCGCGCAGACCATGGCGCTCTCGCGCAACCACCAGCAATTCACCCCCGAACATATATTGAAAGTGCTCGTCGACGACGACGAGGGCTTGGCAGCGTCGTTGATCGAGCGCGCCGGCGGAAGCCTTCGCGACGTCAAGCTTGGCGTCGAATCGGCCCTGGAGGCAATGCCCAAGGTGGAAGGCGGCAACGGGCAGCTTTATCTTGCGCAACCGCTGGCCAAGGTGTTCTCGAGCGCCGAGGAATTGGCCAAGAAGGCCGGGGACAGCTTTGTCACGGTCGAACGGCTGCTGACGGCGCTGGCGGTCGAGAAATCCGCCAAGACCGCCGACATCCTGGCCAAGGCCGGCGTGACCGCGCAGGCGCTGAACCAGGTGATCAACGATGTTCGCAAGGGCCGCACCGCCGATTCGGCGAGCGCCGAGCAGGGTTATGACGCGCTGAAGAAGTACGCGCGCGACCTCACCGCCGACGGCCGCGCCGGCAAGCTCGATCCCGTCATCGGCCGCGACGACGAGATCCGCCGCACCATCCAGGTGCTGTCGCGCCGCACCAAGAACAATCCTGTGCTGATCGGTGAACCCGGCGTCGGCAAGACGGCGATCGCCGAAGGGCTGGCGCTGCGCATCGTCAATGGCGACGTGCCGGAATCGCTGAAGGACAAGCAGTTGATGGCGCTCGACATGGGCGCGCTGATTGCCGGCGCCAAATATCGCGGCGAGTTCGAGGAGCGGCTGAAGGCGGTGCTCAACGAGGTGACCGCCGCGGCCGGCGGCATCATCCTGTTCATCGACGAGATGCACACGCTGGTCGGCGCCGGCAAGGCCGATGGCGCGATGGATGCGTCGAACCTGTTGAAGCCGGCGCTGGCGCGCGGCGAGCTTCACTGCGTCGGCGCGACCACGCTCGACGAATACAGGAAGCATGTCGAGAAGGACGCGGCCCTTGCCCGCCGCTTCCAGCCGGTCTTCGTCAATGAGCCGACCGTCGAAGACACCGTCTCCATTCTGCGCGGCCTGAAGGAAAAGTACGAGCAGCACCACAAGGTGCGCATCTCGGATTCGGCGCTGGTCGCTGCAGCGTCGCTGTCCAACCGCTATATCGCCGACCGGTTTCTGCCGGACAAGGCGATCGACCTTGTCGACGAGGCCGCGTCGCGGCTCCGGATGCAGGTCGATTCGAAACCCGAAGCGCTGGACGAGATCGACCGCCGCATCATGCAGCTCAAGATCGAGCGCGAGGCGCTGAAGGTCGAGAAGGACGACGCGTCGAAAGACCGGCTCGCCCGCCTCGAAAAGGATCTTTCCGCGCTGGAAGAGGAATCGACCGAGCTCACCTCGAAGTGGCAGGCCGAGAAGCAGAAGCTCGGGCTGGCCGCCGACTTGAAGAAACAACTCGACGAGTCGCGCAACGAACTCGCCATTGCCCAGCGCAAGGGTGAATTCCAGCGCGCCGGCGAACTCGCCTATGGCAAGATTCCGGAACTGGAAAAGAAGCTGAAGGAGGCCGAAGCCCAAGACGGCAAGGTCGGCATGGTCGAAGAGGTGGTCACCCCCGATCACGTTGCCCATATCGTATCGCGCTGGACCGGCATTCCGGTCGACAAGATGCTGCAGGGCGAGCGTGACAAGCTGCTGCGCATGGAAGACGAGATCGGCAAGCGCGTCGTCGGCCAGGGCGAGGCGGTGCAGGCGGTATCGAAAGCCGTCCGCCGTGCCCGCGCGGGCCTGCAGGATCCGAACCGGCCGATCGGCTCGTTCATGTTCCTCGGGCCGACGGGCGTCGGCAAGACCGAGCTGACCAAGGCGCTCGCCAGCTTCCTGTTCGACGACGAGAGCGCCATGGTGCGCATCGACATGTCGGAGTTCATGGAGAAGCACTCGGTCGCCCGGCTGATCGGCGCGCCTCCCGGCTATGTCGGCTATGAGGAAGGCGGCGCGCTGACCGAAGCGGTGCGGCGCCGGCCCTACCAGGTTGTGCTGTTCGACGAGATCGAGAAGGCGCATCCTGATGTCTTCAACGTGCTGCTGCAGGTGCTCGACGACGGCCGCCTGACCGACGGCCAGGGCCGCACGGTCGACTTCCGCAACACGCTGATCATCATGACGTCGAACCTCGGCGCCGAATATCTGGTCAATCTCGGCGAGGACCAGGATGTCGACGCCGTGCGCGACGAGGTGATGAGCGTCGTCAGGGCGTCGTTCCGGCCGGAGTTCCTCAACCGCGTCGACGAGGTGATCCTGTTCCACCGGCTGCGCCGGCAGGATATGGGTCGTATCGTCGAGATCCAGCTCAAGCGGCTGGAAAACCTGCTCGTCGATCGCAAGATCACGCTTTCGCTGGACCAGGAAGCGATCGACTGGCTGGCGGCCAAGGGCTACGATCCGGCCTATGGCGCGCGGCCGCTCAAACGGGTGATGCAGAAGGATCTGCAGGACCCGCTGGCGGAAAAAATCCTGCTCGGCGACATCCTTGACGGCTCGACCGTCAAGGTTACCGCCGGTTCCGACCGGTTGAACTTCCGGTCGAAGCCGACGGTCGTGGCGACCGAGGCGGCCGCCTGATTCGAGGCCGCCTCATGTGTTAAACGGGCGGGGCGCGGATGACGCTGGACGACTACAACAGCTTCTGCGCCTCGCTGCGTTTGACGACCCATGTCGTCCAGTGGGGCGGTGCCCATGTCTGGAAGGTCGGAGCCAAGGTCTTTGCGATCGGCGGCTGGAGCGACGGCAAGGAGCCGTTCGTCACCTTCAAATGCTCCGACATCGCCTATGACATCCTGAAGGAACAGCCGGGTCTTCGGCCCGCGCCCTATCTTGCGTCACGCGGCATGAAATGGATCCAGCGCCAGACAAGCCAGAGCATGGACGATGATGCGCTGAAGGACTATCTGCGTGAAAGCCATCGCCTCGTCGTCCTCAAGCTGACGAAGCAGGCGCGCAAGGAATTGGGACTCGCCACCAGCTAGCTTTGTTGCTCTCACCGCCAGAAATCCGCCATCTTCATGCCCGGTTCATGTTGGAACCTTATGCTCGGTAACTGATTTGCTGGCGAAGGGGTTCGCCGCATAGGGGCAATGCCGGGCGGCGGCAATTACGGACCGGAGAGTTTGGCCAACATGTTCCGCACGATCTTCACCCTTTCGGCGCTCGCCGCCGGGCTGCTTTCTTCGAGCCCAATGGCCGCGCCGACGGAAGACATCGCGCCGCGATCAGCCCGTGCAGGCGATGCCGATGGTGTGGTGGTCGCCCAGAACGGCGATTTGGACGTCTACTACGACGCCAGGGGAAACCGCGTCATCGTCGATGCGGAAACCGGCAAGGTCCTCGCAATCCAGCCGCCGCAGACCAGGGTCGACCGCCGCACGCTCCGCCGCGACCGCAACCTCGGACCGGTCGAGGACGACCGCTATTATCTCGACGACCCGGAAGATACGGCGCGCTTGCGCCGCAGGCAGTTGGAAGAGGAAGGCCTGGTTGTCGCACCGCCGGTCGACGAATACTCCAACGACAATTCGGTGGAAGCTTTTCCCGAAGCACCGCGCGATAACGGCAGCTATGGCAACAATTATCCGGAACCGGTAGAGCCGCGCACCGTCGAGCGCCAGCCGCTCAACGAGGCTTCGATCGAGCCGCTCGAGCCGACAGCGCCGGGCGACCAGGCGGCACTGCCGCCAAAGATCGGCGGCAAGACTGTCGCCGATCCGTCGCTTTCGCTCGGTGCACGCGAGGATGTTGCTGCCTTGCAAGTGCTGCTCGACCGCGCCGGCGCTTCGCCCGGCGTCGTCGACGGGCGCTTCGGCTCGAATGTCGACAAGGCGCTCGCCGCCTACAACGAGATCACCGGCAGCAACCTGCGGTCGACCGATGCGGTCGGCATCCAGGCGGCCCTTGAGCAAACCGGCGGCGATGCCTTCGCCTCCTACGAGATCACGCCCGAGGATGCGGCCGGCCCCTATGTCGCCTCGGTGCCGGAAGACTACGGCCAGAAGGCGCAACTCGACCGGCTGAGCTACACCTCCGTCACTGAAGCGCTGGCCGAACGCTTCCACATGGATGAGAAATACCTGAAGGCGCTCAATCCGGAAGCCAACTTCAACCGTCCCGGCACGATCATCAAGGTCGCCAATTTCGGCAAGCTGGTGGCGAAGCCGGTGGCCCGCATCATCGCCGACAAGGGCAACAAGCAAGTCCGTGCCTATGACGCGTCGGGCAAGCTGGTCGCGGCCTATCCGGCCACCATCGGCTCGTCTGACACGCCATCGCCGTCAGGCCTGCATGCGGTGTCGCGGGTCGCGTTGGACCCGAACTACACCTACAACCCGAAGATCAATTTCAAGCAGGGCGAAAATGACAAGGTCCTGACCATTCCGCCGGGTCCGAACGGCCCAGTCGGCTCGGTCTGGATCGCGCTGGACAAGCCGACCTACGGCATTCACGGCACGCCAGATCCCTCCAAGATCGGCAGGACCGAGAGCCATGGCTGCGTGCGGCTGACCAACTGGGACGCGCGCGAACTGGCCAAGGTCGTGTCGCCGGGCGTCACGGTGGAATTCGTCGACTGAACGCCATCGCCTGGGTCAGCCAATAGTTCTTCGCAAAAGAAGGAGCCGTGGGTCCGGCGGCATAGCGGTCCTGATCCTGTTCTGGTGTCAGCGACACCAACCCTCTGGCCGGTTGTTGCCGGCGCATAGGAGTTCTAAGCAGGCTCCATGAAGTCTCCAAGCGATGCCGCCGCCATCCCGCTGGCCAGCTCTCTTCCAGCCGATACGTTCTGCCCGCAGTCGCGGCGCAGGTTCGTGCTGATCGCGGCGATCCTGGCTTCCGCGCTCGGCTTCATCGACGGTTCGGTCCTGGCCATAGCCACGCCGGCGATCCGTGTCGATCTCGGCGCCAGCCTCGCCGAGGCGCAATGGATTTCCAATGCCTATGCGCTGACGCTTTCGGCACTCATCCTCGCCGGCGGTGCCGCTGGTGACCGATTCGGTCTGCGGCGCGCTTTCGTGGCGGGCATAGTCCTGTTCATTGCCGCCTCGCTGGCCTGCGCGGTGGCACCGAACCCGGCGGTGCTTATTGCGTTCCGTGCACTCCAGGGCATTGGCGCTGCCATCATGGTGCCGGGCAGCCTCGCCATCATCGCCAAAGCCTACCCGAAGAAGGAGCGTGGCAGGGCGATCGGCATCTGGGCGGCGGCCTCGGCGCTGACGACGGCACTTGGCCCGGTGCTGGGCGGCCTTGTGCTGTCGGCCTTCGGCGACGGCATCTGGCGGGCGATCTTCGCCATCAACCTGCCGCTTGGTCTTGTCTCGATCTATCTTCTGCTTGCCAAGGTCCCTGCCGACGCGCCGACGGAGAAACGCAGCCTCGATCTTGGCGGCGCCGGACTGGCGACGCTGGCGTTTGGAGCGCTCGCCTACGGCTTGACCTCGATGAGCGACAAGGGCGAGGGGTTGACGGGCGAGGGGCTTATGTCGGGGATGAGCATTGCAGCGGGCGGGGTGCTGCTCATCGCTTTCATCGTCTTCGAGCGCCGGCAGCGCGAGCCGATGATCGATCTGTCGCTGTTTCGGATCGGCGCTTTCGCCGGCGCCAATGTGGCGACCTTCTTCCTGTACTTCGCGCTGTCGGCCAATCTGTTCTACCTGCCGATGCTGATGATTGCCGGATGGGGACTGAGCGCGGCAGAGGTCGGCTTCATCTTCCTGCCGCTGTCCGCGCTGATTGCGCTGCTGTCGGGGCCGGTCGGGCAGTGGTCCGACCGGATCGGTCCACGGTTTCCGATCGCCAGCGGCAGTCTCGTCGTCGCTGTCGCCTTCGCCGGGCTTGCCTTGCTCGCCCATGCCGGCATCCACAATTTCTGGATGGGGGTATTTCCGCTGATGGGGCTGATGGGCCTAGGCATGGCGCTGGTCGTGTCGCCGCTGTCGACGGCGATCATGACGGCGGTCGAGGACAAGGATACCGGTGCTGCTTCGGGAATCAACAATGCCGTCTCGCGCATTGGCGGTCTGATCGCGGTGGCGGCGATGGGTTCGCTGGCGGCCGGGGTCTATGCGGCGGTGCTGAACGGCGGTGCCGGCATTCCCGGGTTCGGCGAACCGGCGCCGGCAGGTCTGGCACCGGATCTCGATGCAGCAAGGCTTGTCGCCAGCGACGCGGCGTTCGCCGCCGTCGCCTTGGTCACCGCGCTGCTTTGCCTGCTCTCGGCGATCGTGGCGTGGACGACTGTTTCCGGCGAGCGGCTGCCATGGTCGCGTCGATCTGAGAATTCGCGGAGTTGAGGCCGGAAAGGCTCCGAAACCGGCTCAGCCTTCGATCTTGGCGCTCGCGACCTTCAGCGAATCACTGTCTTCCTGCTTGAGCAGGTCATCGATACGCCCGCGCTCGCGCTTGAAGGCCACGAGGTCGTCGCCCTTCAGTACCTTGCCGACCGGCAGGCGGACGCGCATCGGGTCGACCTTGGTGCCGTTGACGATCAGCTCGTAGTGGAGATGCGGACCGGTGGCGAGGCCTGTCTGGCCGAGAAAGCCGATGGTCTGGCCTTGGCGGACGCGCACGCCCGGGGCGATGCCTTTGG